>OZ241967.1:0-2313606 GCA_965204055.1 Bdellovibrionales bacterium
TTTTTCTGTAACTTTTATAAACATGTCTTTACCTGTGTTAATTTTAAAACTGTAATACTTAGATTTAACTGTGTCAGATAAGAAATAAGAAGTAAATAGGGGCGTTGCCACACAACCTTTATTTTACTCTTCAAGACTGTATAAAAACAGCCTGGCGGTGCATAAAAAACACTAAAAAACATCAAAATATTTTTTTGATTCATAGCGTTGTGTCGAAGTCGGGATAGTATCTAAACCGGACTTAACTATTTCATAATGTTTTTCTGTTCTTTTTAAGGGTTTCGTATCTGGTTGGCATTTCGCCAGCTTTAAAATGCTCATCTGATCCTCTTTAATGCTTTTGCCTTCCTTATTAAGATAAAGTAAATAATTATTTATATGGGATTTTGCAAAAAGCAAAACCCCTGCTACTTGGGTTTTATTTTCAATCGCTTTTGAGGAATGAACGACATCCGGCATACTTTTAATTTTTTCCTCTAAAGTGGGATCTTTTTTTATACCTTTATTCCATATCTCTAAAGCAAAAGAAGAAAGATCAACATCATCTAATCTTTCTTTTTCTAAAATTGCTGACTTTTCGTGATACAAATCTATTAAAGTTTGCCTCTCCCCTTCAAAAAACTGCTCGTCCGTTCCTACTACTTCTGCATTTTCTCTGAGTCGATTTTGAATACGGCTCCTTAGTTGTATTAGATTTTCCAAACCCTCATCTGGCATAAAGGAATGACAGAAAATTTTATCTGATTCCTGTCCAATTCGGTCAATTCGTCCAATCCTTTGAATAAGCTTGATAATAGCCCAAGGAAGATCATAATTTACCACAGTATTACAATCCTGAAGGTTCTGCCCTTCACTTAAAACATCCGTTGTTATTAAAACATCAATTTCAGAAGCTGGGGACTGAGTTATATCAAAATCATTACTGATAGGGCTAAATCTTTTTATAATGGTTTGGATATTATCCATCCCTCCTGTTATAAGTGCTGTTCTCTTCAAACCCCTGTCCTGAAGCTGATCTGCTAAATACTTTGCTGTTTCTCTGGACTGAGTAAAAATCAAAACCTTGTTTTCTTTTCTCTGTTTTAGTAATTCTTCAAGTTTTAGTAATTTTAAGTCTTTTTCAGGATTCCAGTTCGTTGATTTTTTTAGGAGGGAGATAAACTGCTCTGTATCTTTTTTTAAATCCTCTTTTAATTTATCTGTAAAATAAGAAGAAGAAATCCAACGCAGGCTTTTACTGTTTTTATCTTTGTATTTTTTATAAGCCTCCTCTGCTTTTTTATAGAAGGAATTAAAATCTGTAAAAAACCAGCTTGCTTCTTCATTCTCGCTTAAAAAACCAGTCATACCTCCTTCTCTATCATCAAAGGCATCAGCAATAACTTCACTGCTTTTTTCACCTACTATAAGGTCTTGTCCGGTTTCAATAGCGTAAATAAAAATGCAGTTCCGTAAAATATGTCTTTGGATGGATTGCAGAAAAGAAAAACCACTACTTTCAAGCCTTTTAAACAGGTTAATCCGGCAAAAGCCTTTTGGGTGAGCACGAGATCGCTCTAAGTCTTTAAAAAGATTTTTTTCTTCTACTGTAAGTCTTGTTAAATCTTTCTTTTTATATTGGTTTAAATCGTATCTGGCAAGTTTTAAGTTGTTAATTATGTCTAAAACCTCTCCAGAAAAAAGTCTTTTATATTGTTCATCCACTTGATAGGAAACAGTTTTGGCTATTCTTTTAGGAAAAAATTTTTTCCCCTCAGCAGTTGCTTCTATATAGTATCTGCCACTTTTACTTTTTTTCCCATAGTTTTCCTTAATAAAGCTTCTTGTCCTTCGCACTAAAAATTGAGCCATAAGTTGTTGCCAATCTTCAGGATAGGGGGATTTCTCAAAGGCTTTTAAAGAAGAGGTAAGCCCTTCAAAATCATCTCCACACTCTTTTAAAAACCGATGAGGACGGACTCCTAAATCTGTATCAGAATCAATAAAAAGCCCTAATTGGCTGGATAAATCCTTATAAGTTTTATTGTAAGGGGTGGCTGAAAGCAAAATACATTTACTATCATTTTGGACAATATAATCCTTAATAATTTGATATCTTTTTCCAAGGGGGTTTCTTAAATTATGGCTTTCATCTATAATAACAATATGGTGTCTTTTTAATGAAGGGAGTTTTTGTTGCACTTGACTTATGGGAATCACTCTTCCCCTGATACTCCACTTTTGAATATGCTCATCCCACATAGATTCTAAATTCTTAGGACACAAAATAAGGCTTTGCCAACCATGTTCTTCTTCCAGTATTTTAGCTGTAGCTATGGCCATAAGAGTTTTACCTAATCCCACCACATCACCAATTAAAACTCCGTTTTTATAATAGACATGACGGGTGGCTATGCGGACGGCGGCAGATTGAAAATCAAAAAGAATATTTTTTAACTCTTTTGGTATATAAAAATCCGTTAGTCCTTTCCTGGCGTCCTCTGAAAGATGCCAGGCCATTTTCATATAAATATGCCAAGGAGGCAGAAGAGTTTCACCGGCCCAGCTCTCTTCGATAAGACTAATAACTTGCTCTGAAATGTCCAGGCTAAATTGATCTTGCCATTTCTCTTCAAACCACTTACTTAAATTCTTGCAAGCGGGTTGATCTAAAACATCTATGTTAAGCTCGCCATTTTTTTTAAGTCCGGCATAAGTTAAGTTACTACTTCCTAAAAAGCCGATAATGCTTGCAAATTCTTTTTGATTAAAAGTAAGATAAAGTTTGGCATGAAGGGGATGGCGGGCGAAGCATTTTACAATAACTTTTTTTTCTTTCAACTGGTGAACCAATTTTCTTAAACCCTTTTCATCTTCATTAGAAGGGATACCGGTCATTAATTGATTCTTAAATTTTTTAAGCAGATCTGTTTTTAACTGTCTGGCTTTTTTATTATCTGTTTTCCATATTGATTCATCCTGTAACAGTTCTTGTCTTAACTGATAGTCAGGGCCATACATACCTAAGAGCAGGCGACATTGGTTGTCCTCTTCTCCTTTATATATATCAATGAGGGAGGCTATTTTTTTCCACCCCCGCAGGTTAAAATAAGCTGTGCAGATATCAGACTTATGAGATCGCTCTAAAGCGTCTTTTAAGCCGGATAAAAAAGAAACCTCTTGATTGTCATATATCTTTGGCATTATACACAGCTATCCTTAATTTTTTGAATTACTAAAGAGAGACTTTGATATTTCTACTATTTTACTATCAGATGCAGTATTTTTTTGATCTTTTACTAAACCTGTGTCTTGAGGGCTGAACATAGATCTTGTTAATTCCAACAAAACCGCATTTGATATTTCTTTATCAGATTCATTTTCCGTCCTTAATATAGAATTTAAAATCTCTTTATGAGAATTTAAAGCATTTTGCCTGTGCGTATTCAAAGCAAATTGATGCCTAAGAGCCAAATATTCTTTTTTGATTAAAGATATTACAATAAGGATAACAGAAAATATAAAAACCTTGTTTATAACATCACCTTTTATAAGCAGTTCAATAAAATTGTTTGCCGTAATGTTTTGATCAAATGTTAGAAATTTATAAGCAAGCCAACAAGATGCAATAGAGAATAAAAGGAACACCCCACCGAAAATTTTAGATAATTTTTTATTTTTATTAGCTTCTTTATTAAAAAAATCACCATAAAACTTAGCTTCTGATTTCACCATTTGCTCTGACAACTGGCTCTGGGTTTGTTTGATTTTTTTTAATTCTTGTTCTATTGTCTCTCTGGCTGATATATATTGTTTTATATCCACTTCAGGCTTTGTAACAACCTGATCAGAGCTATATCTATCCTGAATATCCAAGGCTATACGCAAATTTGAAAAATTATCTAAAATCCAATCTTTAAATCCAGAAATATTATTTACTACCTCTTGATTTTGTCTCGTGTCTGCATGGGCTTTGATTGTTTCTCTCCATTGTATAAATTGACCGAGTAATTGTATTAAATGATTTTGTAAATTCCCAGATAGCTTATCAGGGTTTTCCACAAGAGGATCAATAAAGTTTTTAGCAAAATCCAAATACGGCTTAATCTCTTTTAAGTTATGCTTACCTAAGTCCTCCCGCAAAAGTGCAGACCAGTTGGTTTTTTTATAATTCTCAATAAGTGATTTTAACTGTTCATTCATGGTTTTTACTCGGTTTATAGTTGGCAAACTGCCGGTTGACATGGATATTGCCCAACCAGACATCAGAGATGATTCTGGCATCGTTGCTTCGGCTGTAAGGAATCACCCTCACAATATTACCCTCTTTCAACCATTTTTTTATTTCATCTTCTGGGGTGTTGTCATCAACTCCTTTTAACTTAATAAACCAAGTATCTTCTACTTCCAGAACATTTGCCCCTATAAGTTTGGTGATTCTATACCAATCCGGCTTAAAATTTAGAACAGCGTTCATTGTAAGAGCCTTTTTAATTCCTCATTCATATCTATTCCTTATGTTTCGGAGGATTATTATAATTGGAAAATTGTTTGTTAATTTGAGTGTTACCCAGCCAGACATCGGAAATAATCCTGGCGTCTTTACTACGGCTATAAGGGATCACTCTCACAATATTGCCTTCTTTTAGCCATTTTTTTATTTCATCTTCCGGTGTGTTATCATCAACTCCTTTTAACTTAATAAACCAAGTGTCTTCTATTTCCAAAACATTTGCACCTACAAATTTAGTGATTTTATAATAACCCGGTTCAAAATGTAAATTAGCACTCATTTTATAAACCTCATTAATATTTGCATTAACCAATTACCTTGATTTAACCGCCATTAAATGCTTCCAGCTTATCTTGGTCATTCATTCAGAGGCAATCAAAAAACAAGCAAGAAAGCTAAAAATCAATAAAAAAGCCCTTTTTATCTGAATTTTTACGACTTTTTAGAGTCCTCTCACAAGTTACTCATAAAAGGCAGGATTAGCTTTTTTCCTCTCAAAATGGGGAATAAAAACTAAAATCAGATCCAGTCCTCTTAAAACTGTTTTTTAGTCTATTTGTTAAATAAATACTCAATCACCGGATTTTGGATCGAATTTTGCATAACCTTTTTTGAACACTAAAAAACATTTTCAAAAAAGGAGTATATATATGAAAAAAGCAAATCAAAACAGAAGAAGCAGAAACAAAGAAAACACAAAAAACCGCCCTCTTCTGGTTAATTTAACTAAAAACGGGCACTTTAAAAATTATTTTAAAACTTGTAAACCAGCCCTAAAATCCTTGCTTAAAGCTTTTCTCCCTCTCCCGGATAAAAGCTCCATTCAAGAAGTCACCCTATTAGATTCACTTCTACCTAATCTTACAAGAGAAGAAAAAAACTCTATTATGGACTTAAGACTTCAGCTTAATACCGGAGAATTGGTTAATGTGGAAATGCAAGCCTTCCCCCATAAAGGTTTTAGCGAAAGAATCCTTTTTTACTGGGCTAAGAACTACATATCCCAGCTAAAAGAAGGAGAAAAATATAAAACGCTTCGTCCTTCTTATTCTTTGATATTTAGCAAATTTGACTTATTTCCCTGTAGATCCGGTTCTGCAAACGGCTTTTCAGGTGTGCCAGCTAAAGAAGCTCAGTTTTCCCACCAAGCAAGAGGCTTTTCAGGTGTGCGATCTGGGAGGGCTTGTAATTCTTTTTCTATCCGATCGGACAAAGCTCCCCATTTTTGCTTTAACCGGGATTTGCGGTTTGTAACAGTGGAGCTAAGCAAGTTTCAAGCAGAGGGAAATGTTCGCTCCTTAGTTGATTTTCAGGATATATGGTGTTATATTTTAAAAGAGTCCAGGAGAGTGGGCCAGCAGGAGTTTAAAGAGCTATCGGGCAGAGGGCCTGAGTTGGAGGAGGCTATGACGTATTTGCGTAAATTTTCAGAAGAAGAGCAAAGGCAAATTTTAAGGGAGGCCAGGGAGAAGAACCGCCGAGATCAGGTGGCCCGCGAAGATTATGTCTTTGACCAAGGTTTAGAAGAAGGCATGCAAAAAGGCAGATCAGAAGGTATAGCAAAAGGTAGGAAAGAAGGCAGAGAAGAAGGCAGATCAGAAGGTATAGAAGAAGTAGCTTTAAATATGCTGAAAAGTAATTTTAAGCCTTCTGTTATTTCTGAAATTACAGGCTTATCTACAGAGGAAATCAAAAAACTTAAAAATGATTTTTAAGAGGCAGAGGAGTTTAAAGAGTGTTCGATTAAGAAGCTTTTTTAGAGAAGTCATTTTGCTTAAAAGCCTCAAGGGCATAATTTTTAAGGGTATTAAGACGCTCTTGATTTTTGCCTGTTGTAAAGGTGGAAAGGATATAAGTAAACTCTTCTAAAGTCAGGCCATAAATATAAGCTACTATAGCGTCTATTTCCCCTTGGATTTTCCATCGCTCTTGTTGGTCTGTAACTCCGCCCCTTGGTATGCCGATCTCATCTGCCAGCTCGTTAAACTCTTTTCCGATACAGGTTAATTTTGCTGATCGTTCGACAAGTTCTTTAAAGTAAGGATCTTTTTCTGTCAGCCTTGGGATGCGAAGAGGTATTAAGTATTTTGGATTAACGCTTGCTGAAATTCTAAGTCTTAGAAAATAATCAACTACAAAACTGTTGAAAAAGCTTAACATCAATAATTTATATTTATCACCTTCGTTTATGCGAATCTCGTTTAAAGTATTTGTGATAAAACTATATTTTGGAATAATTGCTGAAACTAAAGTTCTTTCGTTTGTATTCCCTGAAATAGCCCTAATAACCAGTCTATATTTTTTATAGCGTTTGTCTTTATAAAGTTTTTGTTTCTGAATTTCAGGAGAACATATATCAATATAACGATTGGATTTATTGTGATTAAAGTAAGCATTATATTGCCATATTGCTCCACCTTTGTAGAGAGGTAAGTGTTTTGAGTTTTTTCTTTCATTTTTAAATAAATGAGGATTGATGGTTTCACGAAACTCTCCCTGACAAATTAACAGATTCCAAGCCTCTGATTTTTCATTAAGATTTAGAAATTGATCTGCTTTTTTAAATATCTCTTTGTCTTGCGGATTTTTAAATTCAATAATAGAGCAATCTCTTGGGGAAAGCTTTTTTATTTCCCTTATGGACTGCCACACTACCTCACTCCCGCAGGGTATAATATTTGTGCTTATTCTCTTGTTGTCAGAAGTGTTATATGACTGTCTGTTGTTTTTTTGGTTGGATTCCCGCTTTCGCGGGAATGACTTATGCTTAATTTTGTCAGATATGTACTTGCTATTTGAAAAATGCTCCAGAGCTTTTAAATCTCGCACATGAAAGTAGCAGGGAAATTCATCCTCCAGCTTTGGCTTAGTTTTTTGTAAATTCAAAAGCAGGAATTTAAACGACGGATGCACTCCTTCAAAAATTTTCCCTTTACCTTTTTCCATCTGGTTTTGAAAATCAATCAATCCTTCTAATTGTGTTTTTTGAAATAACAAGTTTTTTCTCAAACTAATAGCTCCATCATCTTTATGAAACCCCCCAGGCAAAACCATTCCTAAAAAACTTCCTGTATCTAAAAGACAGTAGCATCTTTCAATAAATAATCTATATGTATCTATAGTTGATGAATCTTTTACAAGTTGTCCGGATCGTTCTACTTTGCTAGATTGGTATTGATAAAAATTATAAAAATAAATAGATTGGAAATCATAGGAATTTTTTTGATTTAAAAAATTTGTTTTAATAGCTTTGTTTTGTAACAATATTTCTTTTTTTATATCTAAGATTGATTTTTTAGTTTTCTTTTTTTGGATAGTTGGATCATATTTTGAAAAAAACTCTTTTTCTTCTATTTGGACTCTTTCCCAAGGCGGGTTGGTGATAATCACATCAAAACCTCCCTTGCTCATAATCTCATTAAAAGCAAAATCCCAGTGAAAAGGGTTTAAGTTTCTTTCCCCCTCTGTAGAATTAAAATCCTCTGGCCGAACAGTGCGTTTTTTCGTGTTTTTCTTCCCCTGAATATCTTTGACCTCAGGATATTTAACGCCCGCCTGGCTACACTTTTTAGCTAAAGCCAGGTTAAGCTTTTGGTTATAGTCTTCAAGAAACTGATTGGTCTTACCTTTTAGTTCTTTTAATTTTGCAAAAGACAAGGGCTGATTTTTGTATCGGCTTACCAGTTGGTTGTATCTATCTTTAATTTGGCTGTAGTCTTCGCCTAAAATCTCAGACCATACTATTTGTGTGTCTGTACTTTTTCTAAAGGATTCCCGCTTTCGCGGGAATGACAAGTTTCAAGAGAATAAGGGGCTGTATGTGAGGTGGGGGCTGTTTCGCTTTCTCGCAAAAATCCTATAAGAGAATTGCCACACATAATATTAAAATCTATATTAGGCAAAGGCTCTAATTCCTCTATCTCAAGAGCAGAACTAACAAGAGAAAGAAAAAGCCTTAATTTGCAAACTTCTGTCCCCTCTTTCATAATGTCCACACCATAAAGATTTTTAAGAATAATATTCTTTTTTATTCCGTAAGGGACACTCTTATTTTTTTCTTCAAAATCCTTAAGCCAATCTGTAAGGTCTCTATCTCCCATAGTTTTTATTTTCCCTATAATGGGACTGTAAATATTAATTAACTCCTTCATGGCAGAAACTAAAAACGCACCAGAACCAACAGCTGGATCTAAAACTGTTAAAGTATTTAAAATGCTATCCTCATCCGTTAAAAGTGATTTACATAAAGAAGTATCTAATTTATGAAAAAGCTCCTCTACATTCTGGAAGTTATAACCTTTTTTATTTACCTTTTCCAGAATACATTTTTGAATAGTATTTCGGCTTAAATAACTTGTAATTTCATCCTTTGTATAATAAGCACCAAGGCTTTTTTGTTGTAGTTCGTTAATATATTTTTCAAAAATGTAACCTAAAACATCAGGGCTAATTTCTTTATCAGATTTCCCTTTCTTTCCCTCAAGACACCAATCGTAGCGTTTAAAAATATTAAAAGTTTTCTCAAAAGCCTTATCCTGAATTTTTATACGGGTTTTATATTTTTCCTCAATCTGATGAGGAACAAACAACCCTCCATTAAGGTATTTTATTTTTCCAAGAAGCTCTTTTGCTCTTTGGCTTCTCTCTATAGGTTTTTTAGCAAACCCTTCAAAAAACAGTAGTGTCAAAAATTCTGAATAATAACGATCTTTTCCTCTCTGTTTGCTCTCTGTAAGTTTGGTTTGTAGATAGTCAAAATCCTTGTTATTTACAAAGCCTTTTTTCTGTAAAAACCATATAAACATCAAGCGGTTTAACACAATAGAAGCATACCATTTCTTTTCCTCTGGGGAATCTATACCAGAAATGTATTGTTGAAACTGCTCGTGATTTTTTTTAAAGTGATTAAAAAACTTTTTAGTAACTTCTTGTGTATCAAAAGCTTGTTCTAATTTTTCTTTTATCTCTGTTATTTTTGGTTCATCAAAGTCTATTCCAAAATGAATACTGGCCAGTTTGTTGATAAAATAATCCCCGCTTTGCTCTTTAAAATAACTGGAATCTCTTACCTGGCCTTCTTTTGAAAGATAAGATATTTTAAAAAAAGTTTCGTCATCAGAAAACAAAGCCAGATGCTGGTGACTGACTTTGTCTTTTATAACTTTATGAAGTTTTTTTCTTTCCAGGTTGCTATTAAATTTACTAAAAGCGTTGTGGTCAAATTTCAAAACTGGAACACGGTTTATTTCTGCCACCTGGGAATAAAAAACTGGATTATCATTCACTTTCAGTTGTTTTTTGTTAGTGTGTTCTGGATGACTCCAGCCTAAAGTCACAAATAGGTCGGTAAAATTAAAGTTTTTAATCTGCTCTCTTAATTGTGGTATATTTAAAGCATTCATTTGCTTTTTAACGGCGTGCCGAAAGCTAAACTTTAGGATTTTTTTTATATTTTTTAAAAAAACAAACATAAGGAGCTACGGCCTTAGTCGTGATAATGAATGGTGCCTTACTCCTCTTTCAGAGATGCTACAACCACAAGAAAAAACAAATATGGCCAGCCGGACAAGCTGATTGTATCGTCAGGCCTTCTTTTATTATACAAATGAATAAAAATCACTCCGGGAATAACCCAAAGAATATTCTGTAGTTCCCACATATACTCTTATGATCCGTTTCTTTTTTTGACTGATTGATTATGGGCTTGAATGGATTTTTGCACTTCAGGATCCTTCCATAGCTCTTCTGCTGTGGGCCAGGGTTCAGCTACTGTTCCTTTTCCTTTGAGCACTTTTTCCCAATATGTTGGTTTCTTGTTTTGTTCCTCTGGATTGTTTTTTGTGTCTTCCTCTTTATTTTGATTGGACATAAAATGCCTCCTGTTTAGTTTATTTAATCAAAGTCCTAACTGATTAGCCCGTAACTGTCAAAGTGAAAGGCCAGGTATAACCTAAAGAATATTCTGTAAATCCAACATTTAGCTATTCTTTTCTTTGTTTGTATGAGCAAATGCCTCTCTTACTGTTTTTATTTCATTTTGCACATCTGGATCATCCCGTAATTCTTCCGCAGTAGGCCAGTTTTCTGCAACCGTTCCTTTTTTTCGAAACAACCACCAGCTAATATAACCAGTTTTTCTTTTTTTCTCTTCCCTGACTTCTTGCGAGGATTGTGTTTTAGATTTTTTCTCATTAGACATAAACAGCCTCCTTAATTTAACCGCCATTAAATGCTTCCAGCTTATCTTGGTCATTCATTCAGAGGCAATCAAAAAAACCAGCAAGAAAGTCAAAAATCAATAAAATAACCCTTTTCACCTGATTTTTATGACTTTTTAGAGTCCTCTCACAAGCTACTCATAAAAGGCAAGGTTAGCTTTTTTCTTCATTTCAAAATGGGGAATAAACCCTGGCAGGGCTATTTTTAAGATAATTAACCGGCTTTAGTTTTTTGTTCCTCACGATTTTTCTTTAGTTTTTTCAGGAATAGCCGATAATGGTTATATGTTTAAATTGGTTATTTTTACCTGGCTTTGATCACTTATAATTTTTATAATTCTTATTATTGCTTTTATGTGCGTGTACCTTATAAGTTTTATAATTAAACCTTTTATTGCTATTTTTTTTTGGAAATATAATAATAAAAAACCTCAAAAAAGATGACCAATATTATAGAGAAAAATATAACGAAAGCCGAAAACATATCTTAACTTAATAAACCCAGTGTCTTCTACACGGAGTTATAAGGAAAAAATATGAAACAATTTTTGAATATATTACAGCAGTTCTTTAAAAAAAAGTTGAATAAAATCTATAAATCTGAAACACAATTCAGTAGACAAGATAACAGCTTTACTTCCTTAAAAGATCTGGAAAAAGCGGGCTTAGCATTCAAGCCAATCCCTCCAGAAAAAATAAAAAAAGGATGCTTTATTGATACCTCACAGATTCCTATTCATATTTTACCTCATATTAGCGTATTAAAAAGTGGTGTTTATCAAATAAAATTCTCTCCGGAAATTCAATCTCGGATAGCAATGGGCACTTTTAATGTCACAGGTGGTGTGGCTAGAAATCAGTCAGGGCAGATTGTAGCTCACGGGGTTAGTGTCAATCCAATGGTTTTTACTTCTGCTATTTTTCTTTATCAAATAGGAGTCATTGTTTTTGGTGCTCATCAATTACAAAAAATTAATAAATCTCTAAAATCGATTCAAAAAAAATTGGATAATATTCATGGATTTCAAAGAGATAAAAGATCAGCTCAAATAAGTGGTTATTTTAAAGAATTATCCCATATATCTAAAGGTATCTTTGAGTTTAACAAATCAGGAAATATAAAAGAGGTCTTAAATCGTATTGATATAATAAAACATATAAGAATTAAAAACTTAACTAACCTTTTGCATTTGCAAAAAAATTTACAAGATAACTTAGATAATTTAAAATATTTAAAGCGTACTTCTATGTTTGGTTCGGAAGGAGAAACTAAACAGATTGTAGATCGTCTGGAATATTATGCACGAGATATAACAGATTATAAAAGCTCTTTACTTTTGGATATTATTCTTTTAAAAACAGAAGTATGTTTTGCTATGTATAAATCTTTTGCAGAAATGAACAGCCGGCTATCAGAGCAAGAAGAGCAATTATCTTTTTTTGAAAATCAACAAAGCTCTTATGAAAGCATATTAAATCAGAAGATTTTAGAATTGGTTAAAAGCAAATTTAATAAAAACGAAACTATCAAACTAAGAAGAAAAGGGATAAGACAATCATGGCAGTTAAAGAAATCAGCCTTTCCTGACTTTAATGTGAGGTGTAGAGCAGAAATTCAATCTGTTAAGTACATAATAAATTCTAAAAACAATATCCTTTTTTTACGAAAATCAGATCCTGATGAGTATAAAAAAATAGCCTAAATCCAAAGTTTGAATCATTATTGTATCCGAATCTATAAGGCTCATCGCTCTAAAGCGTCTTTTAAGCCGGATAAAAAAGAAACCTCTTGATTGTCATATATCTTTGGCATAGATCAAAATTAGCTTTTCTTTTTAGTTTTTAGTTCTTCAAAGTACTCATGTGTTTTAGTATTAAATTTTCCAAAAGTAAGTATTTCATGTCTTGGGATGATAGTTTCCGTGTTATAAGGATCAGATTGATTGGACGGATAGTAGGTTGTCCATTGTACTCTTTTTCTTTCTATTTCTCTATATCCACTTTGAAGTGGTATTATAGAGATAGTTTGAGATTCATATCTTGATTTTGGACTTTCCGGGTACTTCCATAAAATGCCAATATACGCCTTGTCGTTTTTAAGTGTTAATATTATAGCTTTATTTTCCCATTCCACACATTTTCTATAAAAATTATCATGTACTGGTGGAAATATTATTCTGGCTATTGATCCAAATTGCACGAATAGCAAAAGAATAAAAGTAAAGACTATAGAAGTTAGTAGTATTTGTATGTGCTGTACTGCTTCTGTTTCCACATTAGGTGCCGTTTTACTAAACCATATGAATAATGCTTCAATCCAATCACATTTTTTAAGTAATGCAAATATTGTTTGGTATGTTAATTCAGCTGGAAGCCAAGTAAGAGAGGCTATAATAGCAAGAGCAGAAATTAATGACCAATCAGATAAATTAATGGCTATTTCATGTTTAGCTGGTCTTCTTCTGTTATATAGATGAATAAAAATCACTCCAGGAATAATCCAGAGGATACTATGTAAATCCAACATTTAGCTATTCTTTTCTTTGTTTGTATGAGCAAATGCCTCTCTTACTGTTTTTATTTCATTTTGCACATCTGGATCATCCCGTAATTCTTCCGCAGTAGGCCAGTCTTCTGCGACCGTTCCTTTTTTTCGAAACAACCACCAGCTAATATAACCAGTTTTTCTTTTTTTCTCTTCCCTGACTTCTTGCGAGGATTGTGTTTTAGATTTTTTCTCATTAGACATAAACAGCCTCCTTGATTTAACCGCCATTAAATGCTTTCAGCTTATCTTGGTCATTCATTCAGAGGCAATCAAAAAACAAGCAAGAAAGCCAAAAATCAATAAAAAAGCCCTTTTTATCTGAATTTTTACGACTTTTTAGAGTCCTCTCACAAGCTACTCATAAAAGGCAGGTTTAGCTTTTTTCCTCATTCCAAAATGGGGAATAAAAACTAAAATCAGAACTAGTCCTCTTAAAGCTGTTTTTTTAGTTTATTTGTTAAATAAATACTCAATCACCGGATTTTGGATCGAATCTTGCATAACCTTTTTTGAACACTAAAAAAACATTTTCAAACTAAGGAGTATATATATGAAAAACGCAAATAACAACATAAAAAGCGATAAAAAAACCACAAAAAACCGCCCCCTTCTGGTTAATTTAACTAAAAACGGGCACTTTAAAAATTACTTTAAAACTTGTAAACCAGCCCTAAAATCCTTGCTTAAAGCTTTTCTCCCTCTCCCAGATAAAAGCTCCATTCAAGAAGTCACTCTATTAGATTCACTTCTACCTAATCTTACAAGAGAAGAAAAAAACTCCATTATGGACCTAAGACTTCAGCTTAATACCGGAGAATTAGTTAATGTGGAAATGCAAGCCTTCCCCCATAAGGGTTTTAGCGAAAGAATCCTTTTTTACTGGGCTAAGAACTACATATCCCGGCTAAAAGAAGGAGAAGATTACACAAAGCTTTGTCCCTCTTATTCTTTGATATTTAGCAAATTTGACTTATTTCCCTGTAGATCCGGTTCTGCAAACAGCTTTTCAGGTGTGCCAGCTAAAGAAGCTCAGTTTCCCCACCAAGCAAGAGGCTTTTCAGGTGTGCGATCTGGGAGGGCTTGTAATTCTTTTTCTATCCGCTCAGACAAAGCCCCTCATTTTTGCTTTAACCGGGATTTGCGGTTTGTAACAGTGGAGCTGAGCAAGTTTCAGTCAGGGGGAGATATGAGCACTTTAGTTGATTTTCAAGATATATGGTGTTATATTTTAAAAGAGTCCAGGAAAATGGGACAACAAGAATTTAAAAAACTATCGGGCAGGGGGCCTGAGTTGGAGGAGGCTATGACGTATTTGCGTAAATTTTCAGAAGAAGAGCAAAGGCAAATTTTAAGGGAGGCCAGAGAGAAGAACCGCCGGGATCAGGTGGCCCGTGAGGATTATGTCTTTGACCAAGGTTTAGAAGAAGGCAGGAAAGAAGGCAGATCAGAAGGTATGGCAAAAGGTATGGAAAAAGGCAGATCAGAAGGCAGAGTAGAAGGCAGATCAGAAGGCAGGAAAGAAGGCAGATCAGAAGGTATAGAAGAAGTAGCTTTAAATATGCTGAAAAGTAATTTTAAATTTTCTGTTATTTCTGAAATTACAGGCTTATCTACAGAGGAAATCAAAAACCTTAAAAATGATTTTTAAGAGGAGATAAAGTTTACAGAGCTATCGGGCAGGGGGCCTGAGTTGGAGGAGGCTATGGTTTATCTGAGGGTGAGATTAAAAAATTAAAATAACAATTTGGCATTAACTTAATCCAGACTTCTTGCACAGATGAACCAAAGACTATAACAATACCCTCTAAAAATTTATAAGTGATTAATATTATTGGACAAAATAGACTTCAATTAAGTTTTTTCATCTTTTTAACCACATTAAATGGGTATTTTAATCAATGTTAAAGCGGATGAGGATTTCTTAATCCCATTGTTACTCGTTTTTTATTTCGGAAACCACCTCTATAAAATCCGAAAAAGCTTGCTCCACTCGCTTTTCTTTTTGCCCCTTATTCAGTTTATCAAAAGGATCAATAACCTCGCTGGACTGGGGATAGTTCAAAGGTTTAATGTCCTTTATATTTTTCAGCGATTGATCTCCAAACCGAAAAGGCATCTCATGTGTGAATAAAAAATAAATTATTTCTACATTTTTTCTTTTTTGCTTTGGTAGGTCTTTTATTTTTTCCATAAGTGCGTTATGAAATTGAATTTCCGCTGGAGAAGAGTAATATATGTTTTTAACATTTTGTGCATGAGTAATATCGTGTTTAAAAAACATCCAAGGATCGAGTTCGTTTTTATGCACTTTTTCTGGTTTGTTTACCAATCCTACAATATGAATACCCAAAGGCAAAGTCCTATTAAACAACATAAAACCCACTGAACCTGGTAGGGTTGGTGTTATAATCTCTGCTGGAAAAAGACTAATCAGTTTGTTTAAGTTGGGATCATTTATTTCCACCACTCTTTTTAATCTGGGATTACCTATTTCCACCAGTCTTTTAGAATAAATTTCCTCATAATTAGATGAAACTACTTTAGATAAAGCCAGGTTAAACTTAACCCACCACTCATAAGTTACCTGGTGTTTTTCCACTGCCTCTCGAGCTTGTTCTTCCAACCCCCTCAATATCATTAGGCGACTGGAAACTTTGTCCTTGTTAGAGATTATACCTTGTTTGATATACGCGATATGCTCCGGAATTTTTTCTGCAAAGTAATCGATATGAGTAACATAAGGGTTTACTTCTTTTTTTATAAATTGTTCCTTAAGGGCAATTAATATAGGGGCTAAATCAAGCCCTTTTTTAAGGTAAGAAGGATATGTTTTAAGTTTTTCTTCCTCCTGTTTTAGTGGAGGCAGATCCATCTCACTTATGGAAAGTCTTTTTCGTTTGGATCTTCTTGCCTTAAACACATTAGATAGTTGAGGATGACCTTGATGAACTAAGAGAGGGAATCTTTTCCTGCTGAATAAAAAACTTCTATCTCTCTTAGAGAGAGCTTTCATATCCATTATATCTATTAAAGTCCTCATTCCTCTTATTTCTATCTCCCATTTAAAAACAAAAACATCGTATGGAGAGTTATCATAACGAGGGTATATTTCTAACTGCATTTCAACCTCTTTTAATTCACTACCGAAAAGATTTATTCTTTCTACCCGCATGCGATAAGGACCAGAGAATTCTATAATTCTTGCTATGAGAGAGATTTCATTAGATTGTTTAAGTTCTTCAAACCCCCAATCTATTACAAAATAAGCTTTGTCTCCATTTAGTTTTCCATGTCTAAAATTCCGGTAAAACATATTATGAGTTGCTTTTGGATCGAAAAAAGCAGTCAGACATTTTTCATTTACTGCTGAATAAATATAGGGAGCGTAAAGCACTATTGCCACAAAAAACAAACTTCTAAGAATATTCAAGATGGGAACAGTAGCTTTACTCGATAAATTTTGGATTATCATCTTTAAATCTCCTTAAAACTAAGTTATCCTGGATCATATCTACTACGAGATGAAGAAGTACCTGCCCTCAGCTTAAACTTTCATAAAGCAGGTTACTTATCTATGTTGCTTCTGATAGATTTGCAAGTTACCTTTCAAAACCGGCCAGCTTTTTTCAGGACAAACTATTTTAACATTGTTCTTTACTGATACTTAAAACAATATTTGAAAAATCGGAATAAAACAATCAATGATATGTGTAAAATTTTCATCTTTGACATATAGTTAGTCGGTCGTGAAAAACCCTGTTCATCTCCAACTGCAAAGCCAAGTACTTGGCTTTGCAGTCCCGCCTTGAGCGGGAATCTTGCCTGTTTTAGGGCAAAGTAAACCCTGTTTACTGTGTTGAAATACACTTTTTCACGGACGACTAGTTAGTGGGATATGAAAAAGCCCTGGCTTATATCCCCTGCGAGGCGAGTTAGACTCTTGAACACGCCACAGACAGAAGATGCGGGCATGGCAAAACGCATGTTTGAGATCGAACAATGGGTATGAGTCAGGGCACAAGCACGATCAAATTGTTTTTTCACAAAAGAATTAAAAAGAGCCGAAGGAAAGATGAGGCACGATAGCAGACTCACCCGCTTTAGGAGAAATTTTAAAAGCAACATACCCTGCAATAGGTCCTAAAGGGGTTTTATATCGGACACCTAAGCCCGCTGAGTGCCGGTAAGGCTTGGAAAAACTTTTTCCAGAAATAGTAACAATTCCCCCATCATAAAATAAGGACCCGGTAAAATTTTTGCTGATAGAAAACCTAAGCTCTGTTTTAAAAAGAACATAAAAAGAAGATCGGCTGTAAATAAGCTCGTTAGCACTTTCTATAGGAAGTTCCTCTTTGTCAGGCACTCTTTCCCCATCAATTAAACCATCAAATCCCCTTAAAGAACTAACCCCCCCCAGTATAAAAGCTCTGCTTACAGGAAAGCCACCTGTTTCTGCACTGTTCATATTAGTTATAAATCCCCCGTAGATACTATTGGTTAAGACCCACCTGTTAAAAATAGGACGAAAATCAAAATGCTTTACTTCCATTTTAAAAAATTTAATTTCCTTTGATGAGTTAATGATATAAAAAGGCCCAGAATATTCCATAGTAAGTTGTGATAAAAAACCATCAGAGGCAAATAATATATTATCTCTTTTGTCGATTTTAAGTGAAACCCCTGTTGTGGCAATATTTAAGGTGTCACTTTTACATACAGCAGAAGATCTACCCGCACTACTTGTAGGGCAATCTTTTGTTTTTAAAAAATCTGTTCTACCTTCCCAGCTTAATATTTTCCAGCTAAAATCTAAGAAATCATAAAATTTTTTGTGTAATAAAAGATTAATTTCTGTGGAATTAACAATATCTGATTCATTAGTGTTTTTGTTATGTGTAAATATTTGGGATTCATTAGATATATTTAGCTGGCCATTAAACCCAGTTCCTAACAAAAAAGGTTCTGTATAGCCTACGGAAATCTGATGCTCTAAATATTCTGGTTCAGAAAGATTAATTTGGATGTGCTTAGCTATACTGGATTGTAATTTTAATCGAGAGGAAAATCGCCTCCCAGTGCCTGCTATGTTTTTGTGAGAAAATTCTGCAAACCCTCTGGCTGTTAGGGTTCTCTCTGTGTTTATTCCTAAACCGAAACGGAGGGAGCGAGGTTTGTTTTCTTCTACCTGGATGATGAGTGCTCTTTCGTCTACTGCTTTTTTGTCATTTCTGGTTAGTATATTAATGGTAGAAAAAAGTCCAGAATTTCTTAATTTGTTAATGGATAGTTCTATCTTTTTAGGTGTTACCACTTCCCCCTTTTTTAGATACAGGTTCTTTAGTATGAAATCTCTCTTTACCCGTTTATTTCCTCTAACTACAATCTCTCCGGCTTTGATCTTAAATCCTTCTGTAATATTGAAATGTAAAGTGGCAGTGGAGTCTTTTCTGTTGAGCTTGATAATTTTTTCTGGTTTGTTTAAAGTCATTTCAATAAACCCTTGCTCTCTGTAAAAAGCTTTAAGGGCTTGAATATCCTTTTCTAAATAACTAATATTTAAACCTGCTTTAACCTTTGTTTTTATTAAACTGGTAAGTTTTTGATGGGAAAAGTGCTTGTTTCCGTCAAATTGCAAAGCTTGGACTAAAGTCAAAGGACCTTCGTTTAAAATCACCTCAATAATAACTTTATTGGGAGAGGAGTTGGTGATTCTGGCATGTGCACGGGCGTTTAAGTATCCTTCGTTTTTTAAAGAATTAACAAGATTTTTTAATCCTACTTGAAAGTCAACATTGTAAAACAGTTTTTTTTGAATAAGGGAGCTACTGTAATTTTTTAGGAGTTTAATATAATGTTTTTCTTTTCTGGAAAATGAGCCAAATATTTTTATCTCTTCTATTTTGGTTTGCACCCCCTCCTTAATGGAAATCAAAACTGTGTTTAAGAAGTTTTTGTTATCAATTTGAGTTTGATGATTTATATTAACACCCATGTAGCCTTTTTCTAAGTAAGAGCTTTTGATATAGTATAATATTTTTCTTATCATCTGATGGTTATTAAAATACTTTTCATAATTTCTTTTAAGTAAAAGCTGATGTCTGTCTAAAACTTTATTCCCTTTTAAAATAAAACCGTATTTATAGGGGTTGTTTATGGTATAGGTAATGTTTACTTTGTTGTTGTTTAAGAAAAAAGAAGGGCCTGTTATTTTTGGTAGAAGAATCTTTTTTGTTTTTAAAATATTTAGCATTTCTGTATATATTTTATGAGACAAATCTTTGGAAAATTTTTTATTTTTATATTTAGCCAGTTTTTGGACAACATCTGTTTTTAATTTTTTGTTTTTCGTTTTAATGTCAATATTAAATATAATTGTAGTTGGTTTTTTTAGGCTTTTTGCGAGTGCAGAAAAAGAGATAAAAAAACAAATTAATAAAATAAGAAAAACGGATACTTTTTTAAAAATCAAGTTGATACTCCAGATCCAATCCTACAGTGTTAGGATTTTTATCTTTCTTATCCTTTTCAGGAGTTTCATTTTGCCAAAGCCCAATGAGGGATATGTTTTTGTTTATTTTGTATTTTGCCTTTACATCACTTTCCCTGGTTTCATCTAAAAGAGTGTGACTGGATGAAAGATCTAGCCTATTAAACATTTTTTTTCTTAAAATAAGTTTTGTGGCTGTGGTATTGGTTTTTGAGCTAATATGTGGAACAATTAAAAACTGATCTACCAACCCTAAAGTGTCTGTTAATTCCTGACCAATGGCTTTTTGAAATAGAACAGGTCCTAAGTGGTAATAGGAATATTTTGCTATGTTGTTTAAAGGGTTTCCTGGTTCAAATCGTGCAGAACGGGCTCCAAAAGTTAAAAGAGATACAATTTCGTTTTCTGTCATACTGGGCGTGCTGGTTAGTGTAAACACCGGAGACTCTCCTCGCCCCTTTACTCTAAGTAAAATATTATATTCCTCTGGGAAATTAGCTGTTTCACTGTTTTCCCGCAAAAGAGTTCGCGCTCTTAAATTAATACGCGGATTAGAAGGCTTATCCTGAGAATAAATAATCCGGGAAGACAAAATATCAAACTCATGATCTCTAAAGGTGATCTTTCCTCCCTGTAAGCTTTTTAAAGTCCCAGAAAGCGCAGGTCGAAGAGGAGAACCTGTTACTTTCATTTTTCCGCTAAAAGAGGACTTCATGGTGGAGTTTTCTATTAACAACGGATCTTTAAAATACAAATTAAATCTCATATTAACAGGCGAAAAGCTTTCTTTGTTTTCTTCTAAAAGTAAAAGCAGAGGACTTACGGGGGCTTTGTCTGGCCGACTACCTATAAACTCTTTTTCTATTCTGGAGTCTTCCAGATCGGCTGTTATTCCCAAAGTATAGGGAATAGTTTTTCCTGTTAGAAACATCTGGCCTGACCCCATTGTGTAGATTCCGGGCAAAGACTCAAATCGCGTCTTTTTAAAAGTACCTTTTATGTTAACGGGTATTTTTGTTGGAGTTAAAAAATTTAGATCTCCTGTGGCGCGTAAACCCCCTCCTCCTATTTTTGTTTGGATAGACTGAAATCTAAGGGTCTTATTGTCCACTACTATATCTGAGGATAATTCTTCAAAACTTTCTATGTTAGGGTGTATCTGAATAAACCCGTTTTTTATTTTTAAATTCCCGTTTGGTAAAAGGGAGAATAGCTGAGCGTTTAAAAAGAGATGGGCATTTATATTTCCTTCCCATGTTCTCATAAAAGGAAATAGAAATATTAAAAAATCTAATTTAGCACTACCACTGACCTGAATGCGCTTAGAATCTTGTTGGATAATGTTTAAAAAATCTGTTCCTGATTTAAAGGATATGGGATCTGTTTGAATATGCCCTTTTTTTAGGTGAACAGAAAAAGGGACCTGGTTGGTTAGTGTATGAGAGTTTGCTCGAGCTGTTAATTGATTTATTTTAATGTTTCCTGTGGCAGATTGTAAAAACCGGTTTTTTTGATAAGAAATTTGTGTCTCTCCGGTGATATGACACTGAAATTGGCTGTATAAAGGAGAGTACTCCCCTTCTTTAAAAGAAAATATTTCTTTTATATTTAGGTTATTTGCAGTGGCCTTTAATTCTACTAAGCCGGTGTTTTGAAATGGAAAAATAAGATTTTGAATTTTTAATTTGTTAGATACGTTTCCATTGGCCTCTAATTGGTGCCTTCTGAGTCTTAGATTAATTTCAGAGTCTCCGAAAGGGTATCCCTTATAAAAGCCGTTTTTTATTTGCACTTTGGCTGTAGTTATTGGGTTTAAGAAATAACCTTTGAGGTCCATATTAAAGTCAATAAGGCCTGTTGTTTTAGGGCCTGTGATTTGTGAGATATTCCAAGATTCCTGTAATTTTAGCCCTTCCCCTTTCATGTTTGCAGTTATCTCTCCTGTGGGATCTACTTCTCCTTGAAAGAGAACTTTTCCTCTCTTTTTTAATAGCTCTACCTTTTTTGTTTTTACATATCCGTTTTTTGACTCTAACTGAATAGTGGCATTGTTAAAAAACTCCTTTTCCCATCTTACTTTGAAGAACTGAGCTTGTAAGTTATAGCTTAAGGCGTTTACCTTTAAAGGGCCGGTTAAGTAGCTGTTAAGCGTGCCCGTTCCAGTTATTTCAAAAGGGAAATGCACTCGGTTTGCCAGAGCATATTTTAAGTTTTGCAAGGTAACATGAGGAAAATGTGTCCAAAGATTTATAGTGTTTTTAAAAATGTTAATGCTAAGTTTTCCTTTATAATGAGAGTTTTTAATTTGCCCATTAATTTTCCTAAAATGAAGGATACCTTTTTCTGTGTAATTTAATTGAGTGGTAATATTTCCTAAGAGGAACTGACTTAAAATCAGGTTCTTAATATCTAATTGGGATTGAATTTGCAAAGTGTTTTTATCCGCTGTTATCTGCCCTTTTTTAATGTTTACTACTCCTTCTGGTTTTAGATTAACTAAATTTTTAATATCAGAAAAATGGACAGCTCCGTTGTATCGGGAGGAAAATTGTTCTTTTTCATTTAATTCGCTTTTTATAGTGATTTTAGATTGCTCTCCTAACTCTGCTGTGGAATCAGCTTTCCACACATTATCGTTAAAGGCGATTTGGCTTTGGATTTTTATTTTTGGTATATCTAAAATAATCTCCTTTCGCCCTCCATAGATAAGAACTTTATAAAGTTGAGTGTTTATTGTACATTTAAGACTTTTTAGATTTAAAATCGCACCCTTGCATTCCCCTTGGCCGTTTACTGTAGAAGAGAGAGGGATATTGTTTAAATTAAATATTTTAAGTAGATCTTTTAATGGACTGTTCTTAACCCTGGCTTTTGCCTGAAATGGATAAGGTTTTTTTAACCGCGCTGTGGATTGTTTGAGGTCAATTTGCCCATAGCCTGCATGATCTATATGAAATTGAGAAAAAGAAAGAACTTGATTTTTAAGGCGGGCTTTAATTTGCACTCGGGAGAACAAAACATTTTGGATAAAAAACTTTTCGGCAGATAGGCTTAAATGGCCACTTAAAAGAGAAGAAGGATTATATTTTAAAGCACTTTTTAAAGTGATTTTTCCTCTTAATGGAATTTTAAAATCAGGAATAAAGAATTGTGTAACCTCTGTTAAATCTTCTAAAAAGAAAGAGCCTTCCGCTTTTGTTTGGTTGCTTTTAATTTTTCGCGAACTAATATCTCCTTGGGTGGTTGCGGAAACCTCTAACCAGGAGTTTTTATTTTTTATATAAAACTGGTTTATAAGGATTTTTTTTGGTTGTATTGTAATACGAGTGGAGAGGGAAAAAACAGGTAAAGGATCCATTTTCATAAAATGGGTTTGGATGTTTAGGGTGACTTTAGAGGGATGTAAACGGATGTGAGCATTTAAGTGTTTTACGGACACTTCGCGCTTTTGTTTTTTGAAAATCAAATTTGTATCCTCTAATACCAGGCTACTTACAGGAACTTGTTTTATAGGGGGTATGGAAAAAGGTTTTTGATTTTTTTTGTTGATGGTTTTTGGCCATTTAATTTTTAAGTCAGATTTTGAAAGAGTAATTTTTGCGGAAAGTGATCCAGTTAATAAAAGGGATTTGTAATCTGGTTCTATAATAAGCTGGTTTATTGTAATAGGTTCCGGCAGAATATTGTTTTTAGGAATATTTATGGTTGCTTTTTCTATTGAGGCTTTTAAGGGAATGAAGGAGACGGATATTTTTTCCCAATTAAAGTATCCCGTTTTATCTGCTTTTTTTATTTCAGACTGAATGGTTTTAGAAATGTATTGGACGGCAAAAGTCTGTGCTTTTTTGGTCAAAACATTAAGGGTAAACAGTAAAAAAGCAATTAATAAAGCCAGTGCAGTATAAAAAAATATTTTTTTTTGGTTTTTTTTAATCAAGGTTATCTACTCCTGTTTCCCATTGTTTTAATAAATGATGGGTAAGACGGTAATGGGGACGAACGGCCAGCAAGTGGGATAAAATGTCTTTTGCTTTTTGTTTTTTTCCAAGACCGTAATAGGCTTTTGCCCGTATGTATGTTAAGGCGAAAACAGTTTCAGGGTCTTTACCATGTCTTAACTCCATTGTATCTAAAAAGCTTAAGCAGTCTACATAAAGCGCGCTTTGCAAAAGTAAATCTAAATAAAGCCACTCAGCAGACACACTGTTTAAATGATCCTTTATAATTTGCAGAGCCAGGCCAGGATAACCCACAAAGGAAAAAAGCAAAGCCATGTTGTAGCTTTTTTCTGGATTTTCTTTTAATATTTTTTTTATAGCTTTTGATATTTTTTCCGCCTGAGTTTTTTCTTTTTTTGAAGGCAAAGGGGTTATGCTATGTTTGCTTAGCAGGCGGGCTTTTTTTTGTTGGATAATATGTCGGCCCCATCTTTCGCGAAATTCAATCCACTTTTCCTGTATCTCTGGGTTTTCTGGGTCTTCTTTTTTTAATTTTTTAAGTATTTCCTCTTCTTTTTTTAAAACCCCTTGGGACTGAATAAATTCTAGATCTTCCATAAGCTTGACAAAGGTTTGGTTTTTTTCTTTGATAATTTTTTTTATAGCTTTTTGTTTTAGTTTTTTTAATTCAGGATGGTGTTGATCCCAGCTGTGGTTGGTTATTATAGCTGGAATTTGTTTTTGTTCCAGGATTCCTTTTAAGAAAAAAGGTATTTTTTCTTTTGGAATAGGGATATTGTGGTCTGTTAAAATTTTAATAATAAATGTCCAAGGGGCTACTTCTTTTTTTTTCAGACGAGAGATAGCTGTTTCTAATAATAATGTATGTACACCGGATTGATACATAAACCGGCATATAGATAAAAAGCTCTCTGTATTTTTGCAAAGTCTTTTTTTTTTTAGCAAATGTTTAGCAATAGAAGTGGAGCTTTGCCCAGAGGATAGTAGTTTTTGAATTTCTTTTTCAACTGCAAGATTCATATTCCCCTCATAGTTTTTTTATTTTAAAGCACTATTTATTAACCGGCTATTTATCTATTTTTACTCTCTCAATATAGGAGCCATCGCTGGTATTAACTTTAATAGTGTCCCCTTTATTTAAGTGAAGCGGGACTTGCAGTAAAAGTCCAGTCTCTAAGGTAGCTGGCTTTGTTACATTAGCGGCTGTGTTTCCTTTAAGTCCCGGATCGGTATCAGTAATTTTTAGATAAACCGTTTTAGGAAGCTCTACTCCTACGGCCTCTCCATTTAACACACAAATTTTTACTGTAATATTTTCTATTAAAAATCGCGCGCTTGATCCTATAGATTTTTCATTAATGGTAATTTGCTCGTAAGAGGAGTTATCCATGAAATAAAAATCATTAGCTGTTTTATATAAAAAATTCATTTCTTTATAAGTAACATCCGGGATGGCAAATTTTTCTCCCGATCGAATAGTGAGATCTAATAAACTACCTGTTACAAGATGCTTTAACTTGGTTCGGGTAAACTGGTTGCCTTTCCCTGGTTTTACATGTTGAAAATCCTGAATGGCATAAGGTTGCCCTTTTACAAGTATTTTTAAGCCTTTTTTAAAATGGCTGGTGTTGACCATAGTGTTTTTCCTTATTTATTTGTGAGCTTGAAATTGCTCAATACGGGTTAAAAGCTGGCGCAGTTTTTTGATTTTCCTCTGTTTTATGTCCCATGTTACTATATGTGTTTTTGTGCTGGTAACCTCCTGGTGCGGGACTGAGCTTTTGAGAGAGAGGCTGGAAGGTCCTGGATCTGTTTTGCTGTATCTTTCTTTTTTGTGAGAGAAAGGGATTGGAGAGAGAGAGGACTTAGAGGATGGGGGTAGTTTTTTCTCTAAAGATTGAATTTTATCTTTCCATTGAGGGTGATCGTAAATATTTTTCATCTCCAGGAGAAATTGTTTGGCTTTAGAAAACTCTTTTCTATAGATTAAAGCTTCTATCATTGCACTGTAGGAGGAGAATCGCTGTTTTTCTTTTTGAGAATAGGTTTTTGGCACAGGGTGTAAAGTAGGGGGGACTGGGTTTTTTTGGTCTTTTGGCTCAGCAGAAATGTATTTTGCCACCTCTTTTAAGCTTTTAAAGGCAAAGCCCGTTTTATCATACTGGGTGGCTGTCATAGGTTCTAATTTTTTCACAATGTTTTGTGCGGTTTTATTTTCAGGATCTAAAAACAAAACCATCTTATAGGCTTTAAGAGTCTTTTCTGGGTTTTTAAGCTGGAGACAGACTTGTCCAAGAGTTTTGTAAGCAAAAATATTTTCTGGTGCAAGATCTGTTGCTTTTTCTAAAGCGGACACAGCCATTTCTAATTTGTTTATGTCCATTAAAATAAGGGCCATTGCTATATGTCCTAAAGCAAACTGCGGGTGCTCCTTAAGGCCTTGTTGGCAAAGGCGGAAAGCTTTGTCTGTTTCCCCTTTCTTTCGGTAAATATCTGCTAAGAGGGCAAAGACTTTGGACCTGGGATTTTTTTTGTAAATCATCAGGTATCGCTTCATTATGGCTTGGTTAATAGGTTTCATAGGTTTTAATTGTGGCATACTTTGATTTTTATTTCCAGTAATTTTGTTCTATTCAATAAGACTTGTTTTTTTTATTTCATTAAGCTCTGTGGTTTTGTATGGTATGGATATGAATGGGGTTGGGTATGGGGGTAAAAAGGCTTTTTCTTGGTTTTTAAGGGCTGGCCCTTGTTAATAGAGATGATTTTTATGCAGGATGATTTTTTATAATGTCAAACGAAAGGAAAACAAGTGATTGTGCTGGGTTTGGATCCAGGGACAGTGAGAACTGGTTTTGCGGTTTTAGAAGTGAAAAAGAGCAATTTTTCTCTTTTGCAGTTTGGGGTACTCTTGGCCTCGGTGCGTGATCCTTTAGAGCAAAGATTGTTACTCATTGGCCAGGAGTTGGAAAAAATTTACCAGCAATATTCTGTTTCAGATACAGCTATTGAACAGGTATTTTTTGGCAAAAACCCCAATAGCGCGTTTAAGTTAGGTCAGGTTTTTGGACTTTGTGCTTACCAGGCTCAGCGTGCTGGTTCCACTGTTTTTCCTTACGCGGCCCGTTATATTAAAAAGGCAGTCACTGGCTCAGGAGGAGCAGATAAAAAAGCGGTGCAAATATATGTCTTGAATATTTTTGGAATAACACCCTCCTCCTCAGCCGTTAGTCCAGCTCCTCCAGCAACCGATGCCACTGATGCTTTAGCAGTTGCTTTGTGTCATTTTTATCAAAAACAAAATCCGAATTTACAATCTCGTTCTTTATCTGTTTCAATGAATGTAAAAGGTGGAACATAATGATTGCATTTTTAAAAGGCCGGATCCAGGATCTTGATGAAGATATAGTTATCCTAAATGTAAACGGCGTGGGTTATGAGGTTTACTCCTCTTCTAAAACTCGAAAAGATCTTTTTATATCTAAAGAGGTAGAGCTTTGGATTTACACTCATGTTAAGGAGGATTCTTTTAAACTTTTTGGCTTTTCCCATAAACTCGAAAAAAAGATTTTTTTGGCCTTTATCGGAATAAACGGCATAGGCCCTAAGATGGCTTTATCGCTTATTTCTTCAGCTCCTTCCTTAAAAAAATTGTTGGAAATGATTGAGGAAGAAGATATTGGTGGTTTAACGCAACTACCCCGTGTTGGTAAGAAAAGTGCTCAACAGATTGTTTTAGCTTTAAAAGGCCAGTTAAAAGAGGGATGGGTGGAGCGTGGGGAAGAGCAAATCTCCGCCCGTAAGTTTTTAACCACAACGCTTTTGAATTTGGGTTTTCGGGCAGGGGAAATCCGGTCGGTTCTGGATCAGGTAAAAGTAGGACAAAACCAGGAAGAGGATTTAAAAAAAGCCCTTTCCTATTTACAGCCAGGAAGGTAAGGCGCGCACTATTTTTTGATATAGGAGCTGTTGGAGCATGCGTCATAATTTACAGATAGGTAGGTAAGGCGTGCGCTATTTTTGTGTAAATACTTTTATAGATTTTGAGATAAACTGAATTATTATTTTAGTCAGCCTTAAATAAATGCCTTTTCCCTATTTTATGGGTTGTTAATATAATTTACGGGTTGTTAACATATTTAAGTTGTATATTTATTTAAAAGGCAAAATCATAAATAAGGAGAAAAACTATATTGGAAACATTAAAAGAAACAAAAGAAACAAAAGAACCTCAGTCACCTTTTATAGAGCACTCCATAGCGCAAGCTCTTCGTCCTTCTGATTTTGCAGAATTTCCGGGGCAAGATAAAGTAAAAGACAAGCTAAAGGTTTTTGTGTCTGCTTGTTTAAAAAGAGGCGAGCCTTTGGATCACACTCTTTTAAGTGGCCCACCTGGTCTTGGAAAAACCACTTTGGCTCATATTATTGCTCATAATTTAAAGGCAGATATAAAATCCACCTCTGGCCCGGCTATTCGAAGAAAAGGAGATATAGCCGCCATTTTAACCACCATGCCGGCGGGAACAGTTTTGTTTATTGATGAAATACACCGGCTGACTAAGGATGTAGAGGAGTATCTTTATAGTGCGATGGAGGATTTTCATATTGATATTGTTACAGGGGAGGGCTTTGGTGCAAGAAGTGTGCGCTTTAATCTACCTCCTTTTACCCTTATTGGGGCCACAACCCGTATTGGCCTTTTAAAGTCTCCTTTTCGGGATCGATTTGGTATTGTAGAAAGGTTATCTTTTTATGATCTATCTGCCTTAGAAGTTATTGTTTCTCGCTCTGCTCGTTTGCTTAATGTTTCCATTACAAAAGGGGGAACGGAAGAGATTGCTCGCCGGAGCCGTGGCACACCTCGTGTAGCTAATCGTCTGTTGAAACGGGTCCGGGATTTTGCACAAGTTTATGGTAAAGGGGTGGTGGATCAGGCGCAGGCCGTGCAGGCTTTAGAATATTTAGGGGTGGATGAGTGCGGTTTGGATTTTATGGACTTAAAAATTTTAAAACTAATGAAAGAGCATTTTCAGGGTGGCCCTGTGGGGGTAGATACTTTGTCTGCGGTATTAGGGGAGGAAACAGATACAGTAGAGGATTTTTACGAGCCTTTTTTAATTCAACAAGGTTTTTTAAGAAAGACGGCCCGTGGTCGCATCTTAACTGATAGAGCCTGCAAACACTTAAACCTCTCTTCCTCTCCTAAAGAAATAAAACATATATGATACCTGAAACTATAAAAATATCCGAAATCGTAAAAACATTAAACAATAACCCTTCCTATATTGTTTATATTATATTGGCCATTATGCTTGTCTTTTGTGTTTTAGAATTAGCCAGTTTTAAAAAAAACACCTTCAAAGATTATAAATCTCTTATTATTAGTGTTGGAATATTGGGGACTTTTGTAGGGATATTTTTAGGGCTTTGGAATTTTGATACAAAAGACATAACTGGTAGTGTGCCCAAGCTGTTGGAAGGATTAAAGCTGGCCTTTGCGACATCTGTTTTGGGTATGTTTTTTGCTATAGTGTTGGCTGTTATTGAAAACTTTATCAAAAAAGACTCCACAGACACAACAGATCTTTTAAGAAACATTTTACTTGAACAAAGAGAGATAAATAAAAAACTTGGTGCAAATACACAGCCTAAGATTTTAGAAAAAATTTTACTTGAACAAAGAGAGATAAATAAAAAACTTGGTGCAAATACACAGCCTAAGATTTTAGAAAAAATTTTACTTGAACAACAACAAGCAAATGAAAAATCAAATCAGATCATACAAATTATCAATAATTCAAAGGAGAATATTAATAATCATTTTAAAACAGTAACTACATCTTTAAACAAAGCTTTAGAACATTTATCTAAGGGTGCGACACAGGAGATTATTAACGCATTACAGTTAGTAATTTCTGATTTTAACAAAAATTTAACAGAGCAATTTGGAGAAAATTTTAAACAATTAAATGAATCAATAAAAAATATGATTAAATGGCAGGAAAATTACAAAACAGCAATAGAGCAAATAGAGATGACATTAAATAAAGCAACATTGAGTATTGAAAAGACGGCTAATTACACAGAACAATTTACAACACATTATGAAAAAATATCCACGATCAGCACGGATTTACAAACCATTCTTGAAGTGAATCACAACCAGGTCCGCAATATGGAAACAGGCTTAAGCAGTTTAGAGAAAATAGGAAAAGAAGCAGAGTTAATAACAGCTTCCTTAAATGACTTTTCAGGGGAAATACAAAAATCCTTATCTGAACAATCCACAGCCTTAAACCGTTTAAATAAGGAGCTGAATACAGAGCTTAAAAAATCTTTAGAAAACCTTAATAAAGTGTTAACCAGCTTAACTAATAAATTTAGACAAGAATATGAAAGTTATTTGGATCATTTTAAAAAACTTTTAGAGGAATTTTATCAAAAAAAACAATAATAATTAATCGAGCATGCAAAACCTGTTTTACTTCTACTGCAAAGCCAAGTGGTTGGCTTTGCATCCCCTCGTAGGTATGTCATCCCCGCGTATGTATGTCATTCCCGCGTATGCGGGAATCCAGCACCTAAAATGAAAGCCTAAAAGGCTTTCAACTTTTTTTCAGATAAGAATCCAGTCAAAACATAACCTTTAATCATGGGCTATTAATTAATCAAGCGTGAATGACTTTGTTTAGCATGGGAATGCTCTTGACAATATTCACTATTTGATTTAAAATATACTTTTTCGTAGCTAATAAAAAGGAAATAGCAAAATGGCTATAAAATTAACTCAATTTGATGAACTTAAAGACGCTGTAAAAAAATTTGGTATTAAAAACTTCTCATCAGTAATTGAAATAATAGAGTTTGAAACCAAGGGTTTAGACAGAGAAGGTTTATCAGATGTGCTTTCAGCTAATAGTGGAGAGCTGTTTATTATATTAAAAGATGGCTCTATTAGAAAAGCTATAATTCATATTGTGGATATATCCACCTGGCCAGAAACATGGGGGCATCCCAGATTTCATATTTACCGTTGTAAGAAAATAGAAGAAATGCAGGAAAAAGGAAAAAAACATAGATATAAAGCATCCAGTCGAAAAGACGACTCTTTTTTATTAGTTAAAAAAAATAAAGAGTGGGAGGAATCTCTTGATATATGCTCTTTTTGCCTTACATTGTATAACAAGCAATTTAAAACTAAAAAGACAAAACAAAGTTTTTTAGTGAAAGAATATATAGAAGCATCTATAAATCATTTAGAGTTTTTAGATGTGCCAGAAGATTATTGCACTATTCCCAATGATTATACAAAAAGCTGGTCTAAAATATCCAGTGTTGTAAAAGAACAAGCAAATTATATTTGCTCTAATTGTTTGGATGACTTTTCTAAACCGGAATGCAAAAAATTTTTGCATACTCATCATATTGATGGAGATAAAAAAAACAATATCCAGGGAAATTTAAAAGCCCTTTGTATAGCTTGCCACTCTAAAGAACCAGATCATGCGCATATCAGAAACAACCCTCAATATAGAGAGTTTTTAAACAGTGGTTGCCCTAAACCCTGAAGAAATTAAAAAAGGAGTATAGACCATGAAATCTATAAAAGAATGGATCAGCATCTCTGATATGATGACAGGGCTGATGATGGTTTTTTTGTTTATTGCTATTCTTTATATGCATCAAGTCCAAGAAAAAAACAAAAAAATTGAAAAGCTTACCATCCAGCATATAAATTATAAAAAATTAATTCTTAAAAAACTTAAAACCGTTTTTCAAGAGGATTTAGAAAAATGGAAAGCTGAAATTATAGAAAAAACTTTGACAATAAGATTTTTATCTCCTGATATTATGTTTTCTGCCGGAAGCAGTGTTATAAAGAAAGATTTTAAAAAAATTCTAAATGATTTTTGTCCAAGGTATTTTAACATATTATACGAACTAAAAAACGGCATAGAAGAAATCAGAATAGACGGTCATACATCAGATGAATGGGAAGGGGTAAAGAGTAAGGAGGCTTATTTTCAGAATATGCGACTATCACAAGAAAGGACAAGAGCTGTATTGCGCCATTGCACAACAATTAAGAGTATAGATAAAAATATTAATCAGTGGGCAATAGGCCAGTTAACAGCCAATGGTTTATCTTCCAGCCGGCCAGTGTGTCGAGAAGACACTGTTAAATGTCGCTTTCTGAATAGAAGAGTAGAGTTTCGTATTCAAATAAATGAATCTAATATATTAAGCAAGGTAATTAAAATTATCAAAATTATTGCCCCTAAAGAGCAAAAAATTGCTCCGGAAATACTAAAAAAGTAGTCTATTAAATTGTATGTAGGCGTCAATTTTTGATATTACACAAATATTTCAGTCCAGGAAATATGTCAATATAGGCATTGTTTTTTCGTACAGTGCCAAACAACAGAACCGAAAAGAGCCATAGCCAAAATTGCTCTTATTTTTTTACTTACAGACTGGACTATGTTCAGCCTTAGCTGGTATGCTTTTAATTGTATTTTGGCTTTCCCTATCTTTTGTTATAGGATTGTTCACAAATGACTAATTACTAAAAAATTGGGGGCCTCTATTTTTTTGGAGTGTATATGAAACCTTATTATAAAACTTCATTTGGTAACGCTTTTTTAGGAGATTCTTTGCTTCTTTTAAAAAAAATAAAAGATAACTCTATTGACTTAGTTATTACTTCCCCTCCATTTGCTTTGCTGAGAGAAAAAGAATATGGAAACAAGAATCAACAGGAATATGTAAACTGGTTGGCTGAATTTGCAAAAGATATTCATAGAGTTTTAAAAAAAACTGGGTCTTTTGTTTTAGATATAGGGGGAGCTTATGTAAAAAATAAACCAGTGCGGTCGCTTTATAATTATAGAGTGCTTATTAAGTTTTGTGATGAATTAGGTTTTTATCTTGCTGAAGAGTTTTTCTGGCATAACCCCTCAAAACTTCCATCTCCTATTGAGTGGGTAAACAAAAAGAAAATCAGAGTTAAAGATTCTGTAAATACAGTATGGTGGTTCAGTAAAACCCCTTTTCCAAAGGCAGATGTTTCCAAAGTGTTAGTGCCATATTCAGACAGAATGAAAAAACTCCTTAAAAATCCTGAGAGATACTATAATCCTCAAAAAAGGCCATCAGGCCACGACATTTCCTCTGCTTTTAGGAAAGATAACGGAGGTGCCATTCCTGCAAATTTATTAATTTTTCCAAATTCTGAAAGCAATTCTGAATATCTGTCTTTATGCAGAAAGTTTAATCAAAAAGCGCATCCGGCACGGTTTCCTTCTAAACTTCCTGAATTTTTTATTAAGTTTTTAACTAATAAAGGGGATTTAGTTTTAGATATATTTGCCGGTTCGAATACAACAGGAGAAACGGCAGAAAGATTAAAGCGTAAATGGATTGCTTTTGAGATTAATGAACAGTATATAAAAAACTCCATGTTGAGGTTTAAATCTCCGCGCTCTCATAAAAAATTGTATAAACCAAAATCAAAAAGCCGGCAAAACACCAATAGTCAAATGAAACTGCCCTTATAATTTTTTGGAAATTTCCAGAGGATTAATAGACTCTCTTGTAAATGGGTACACTAAGTGTCCATTGGTATGAATAAATTTAATTGGGATTTTAGGGTTGTTAATAGACTTCATCTTTGGTTTTTCTTTTATGCCCTTAAGTTGAGTTTCCCACTTTTGAAACAGGGGTTCTAATTGCTGTGGATGCATTACGTAAATTTCCTGTAATTCTATATGTTTATATGTTGCAAAACTCCAAGGGACAGAACGATATTTTTTTAAAATTGTATGGTTTAAATGGTGATGGGTGGAAAATCCAGTCACTTTTTCAATATTAGCACTTTTCATTTCCCATTCAACACCAAGTGAATCAACAGCATCATTTCCTTCTCTGTTTTTTAGATTGGTAAAATTCAATAAGACCAGCTGTTGTAAGACTTTAGCACCATTATCCTGTAAAATATCATCAATACCATATTGATTTCCGAATTTACTGAGTTTTTTTAAACCTTTCCATAAAGATTCAAAGTGTTTAATTAACTGCTGATGTTTTGTATCTAAATATCTCATAAGAGACTTATCGGAATCAATAAAGTGTTTTATAAAAGTTTTATTATAAAAAAGGTTGTTGTTGACTGGATTTCCACTTGAAAAAGGCTGAAAGCCTTTTAGGTTTTCCGTTTAGGTTCTGGATTGTCACCTGCAAGGGACGGAAAGTCCTCTAAGGCTTTCAGTCCCGCGCTTGAGCTGGAGAAAAAATCCCCCCGCCAGAGTAATGAAGACTTAAACAGGGTTTATTTTACTTACCTTCATCACTACTTCTGAGCCTCTCAAGTCCACCTCGCCCTTAATCACTTCCGAGCCTCTCAAGTCCGCAATAACAATAACGAAGCCACTTAAGCCTTGTGATTCTAATTGGGTTTTGGTGACTTTAACACCAGTCAAAACTGCGTCTGTAAATTTTGCCTCGCGTAAATCCGCATCTTGAGTTCGTCCTTTGAGAAGGTTTAAAGTATGTAAGTTATTAAAATAATTGACTTTTTGAGTTCAAAGAAAGATATACTACATTTTAGACTTTTAAGAGAGGTTTCCCATTTTCAGGGCTTTTCTTCTAACTTATAAAGTCTCTGCCGATCAATGTCTAAAAACATTCTATAGGGGCCTCTTTTATTTTTTTATTGATTTTATAATGTAAGGTGCATTATAAAGCATTCTGCGGAAAATCCAGCAATAAGTCTTAAAGTCCCAAGATTCAGCCGTTCAATAGGTGAATTATGAAGCAGATAATAATAGCTTTTGTTTTAATGGTTTCAATATTGGCTTATGCTGATAGAATCAAAATAAAACTACACCGCTGGAGGGGGATTATAAAGTTTCAATATTGGCTTATGCTGATAGAATCAAAATAAAACAGTAGGGATAAAAAAATGATTGTAGATTCAAGCTGGGAGTTTTTAGTTGTGAGTGCACAACGAACTAAAAGTAGGAGGAAAAAATGATTATAGGTTTACCAAAAGAAATTAAGCAAGCAGAAAACCGAGTGGCTTTAACAGAAAGCAATGTTCGTCAACTGGTGGAAAATGGTCATAAGGTGTTGGTAGAGACAGGCGCGGGCAGGGGAAGTTTAATCTCTGATGAGCACTATAAATCTGCCGGAGCGAAAATCGTTAAAGATAAAACCCAAGTATTTAGCCAGGCAGAAATGATTGTAAAAGTAAAAGAACCTTTGCCTGAAGAATATAATCTTTTAAAGGAAGATCAAATTCTTTATACTTTTTTGCATTTAGCCCCTGAACCAGAATTGACCCATGCCCTAATGAGGCAAAAAGTAAAAGCAGTGGCTTACGAGACTATTCAGGAAAAAGATGGTTCTCTTCCCCTTTTAAAGCCTATGAGTGAGGTAGCAGGAAGACTGGCCACACAGATTGGAGCTATTTATTTACAAAAAGATCACGGAGGAAAAGGCATTTTGTTAGGAGGGGTGCCAGGGGTTTTTCAAGGTCATACAGTGATTATAGGAGGGGGAACAGTGGGTATTAACTCCGCCTTTATTGCTATTGGCCTGGGATCAAAAGTGACGATTTTAGATCTTAACCCTTCTCGGTTAGAGTATATCAACCACCACTACCAAGGAAGAGTGGAGACACTTTATTCCAATAAGGAAAATATAGAACGGGCGGTGTGCTCAGCAGATTTGCTTATAGGGGCTGTTTTACTTACAGGCAGTAAAGCACCAAAGCTTATCACAAAAGAAATGGTAAGTAGTATGTCGGAAGGTTCTGTGGTGGTGGATGTGTCGGTGGATCAGGGAGGTTGTGTAGAAACCACTCACCCCACTTCCCACAAGGATCCTACTTTTTTATATGAAGGAGTGATCCATTACGCTGTTCCCAATATTCCAGGGATTGTATCGCGCACCTCTACTTATGCTTTAACCAATGTGACTTTTCAGTATGCCTTAGATATTGCAAATCAAGGGCTTGAACGGGCTGTTAGGGAGTCGCCTGCTTTGGCCTGCGGATTAAATGTGTATAAGGGAAAAATTACTTATGAACCGGTGGCCCGAGATCTAAGTTTAGATTACGAACCTTTTTCCTGATAGTTTTTTTAGTGGGTCTTATGAACCTAAAGTTTTAATATCTCTTTACAAAAGGTGATGAAAGGCAGAGACCGCCCCCCTTTTTTACTATTGCCAAAATCTGTGTTAGAAAGATGCACCTGAAAACACTTAGGAATAGAAAGCCTTTGTTGAAAATACTTTAAGTGAGGAGATAAAACACTTCCTTTTGTTTTGCATTCCACTGCAAAAAACGGTTTTTTGTTTTTTAGAACCAGAAAATCCACCTCTCTTTTATCTGTGTCTCTTAAATACCTTAATTCCATTTTAATCCCTTTTGTATCTTGATGATAATGACAATATTTAAGTAAATGACAACCAACGAGGTTTTCAAATCGAAAACTCTCTCGATCCACTTGTGACCAATCCCAAAAATAAAGTTTTTGTTCTTTTTTAACAGCCCGAATGGTAGCTCGGCCATAAGGAGGAATACGAAACACTAAATAAAGAACTTCCAAAAGACCAATCCAACGACTTACTGTTTGGTGACTTACTTCCAGATCCTCACTTAAAGCATTGATGGATAAAGGAGAACCCACCCTCTCTGGCAAAGATTCCAGCAATAAGTCAATCAAAGATAACTCCTTTACTCTTTCTAAATTTCTTAAATCATCGTAGATCACTTGTTGATTTCTGCTGTTTTGCCACCTTCTCCAAGCAGACTCTGATTGTTTAAATAAAGGTTCCGGAAATCCTCCAAATTTTAAAAGAGCAAATAAATCTGTTTTATTAGGATTTTTATCCATTTCCATAAGAGAAAATGGATGCAAGCGATGATAAAAATACCGGCCCACAAGGGAATCCCCTCCTTTGGAAAAATGCCCTAAGTGAGCAGACCCCGTGACTAAAAAAGAATGGCTGGAGTGATTTTCATCATAAAGCCCTTTCATTAAAGCCCGCCATTTTTTGTATTTGTGGATTTCATCCAACACCAACATTTTATATTTAAGAGGCAAGCGATTTTGAAGAATCATTTTGCGATGACGGGGAATATCCCAATTCAGATAAGCAGGATGTTTTTCACTAACAGGCTTTAAAAAGCTCAACCCCAAGGTGGTTTTACCCACTTGCCGAGGGCCACCTATAAAAACCATTTTTTGGACTAAATCTTTTTTTATAGTCCCAGATAAGTATCTTGGCATTTTCATAATTCATCCCCTATTTCACAATCTCATAATAGATAAGTATCTTGGCATTTTCATAATTCATCCCCTATTTCACAATCTCTAATAGAAGACCCTTTTTTTAGCTGGAATTTTCTGTATTATGGATTGTGAGTAAATTAAAGTCAACTTAAAAATACTCATGAGTATTTTTAACTCCGCCTTTGACCTGATTCTGTTTCCCTATTCAGGCAGTAGGGAAGTATAAGTCTAAAAAGGTGCAAGGTGCTCCCACTTCTTTTTGTATTTCTATAGCCAAGGTTTTTGCCGTGGCTTTTAGCAAAAACAGCAAATTTGCTTCTCAAAATCACTCTTTTTACCAATAAATTATGTGTTTTGTATTTTTTTTACTGGATTATTCATATTTTACTGGGTAATAGTACGTGAAAAACCTTTATCATCTTAGTCAAACTGAAAAGGAAAGCCTGCCTACTTTGTCATTCCTGCAAAGGAGCTGAATCCAGCCCCTAAATTGAAAGCCTAAAAGGCTTTTAGCCTTTTTCACGAATGACTGAGTAAATTTTATTTGAAACATACTTGCTTTGTGGAGAAAAAGTCAAAATGCTAAAAAGTATCAGAATTAAAAATTATAAGCTTTTTAAGGATTTTACCCTTAAAAAGCTACCCCGGATATTATTGATCGGAGGCAAAAACAACTGTGGGAAAACCAGTGTCTTAGAGTCAGTATTTTTGTCTTTAGACTGTGCTAACCCAGAGATTTTTATGGGTCACTTCCTTTGGAGAGGATTCAATATTATTTTTTCAAATAACGCAGAATCATTCTTTGCACCAGCATATCATAATTTTGACCTCAATCAGCCTATGGTGTTTGAATATACTATTAATAAATCACAAAAAAAATTGGAATATAAATTTTTACCAATAAACACTCTTTTTACTGTTCACGACAAAGGAAATGATATTAGACTCCCTAAAGAGCTGTATGGAGAGCTGGGTAGAGTAAAAATTTCTTGTTGGTCAGAAGGGAAAAAAACTCATCAAACTGTTTTAAAACATACATCCACAGGGTTACTGTTAGAAGAAGGAACACAGCAAGAATTAATAAAACACAATGAAGATACGAAAATAGCTTTTGTAAGTTCAAGTATGTCCAGTACACACAAAAATTACGAGCGTATATATAGTAAATTAGATAGAATAAACAACACCACTGGTATTATACAAGCCCTGCAAATTTTAGAACCTAATCTTAAATCTTTAAGTTTAATTGAATTGAAAAACCTGCCAGTTTTACATGGGGATATAGGTATTGGCAAAAAAATACCATTGGCATTAATGGGTCATGGGATAGATCATTTGGTTTCGATTTTATTGAGTATTTCTGATGCATCAGACGGCGTTGCCTTAATTGACGAGATGGAAAACGGTTTTCATTATTCTATTTTGCCTCGTATATGGGAGGTAATAGCCATTCACGCTAAAATCAACAATACGCAGATAATAGCCACTACACACAGCAGAGAACTGATAAGTGGGGCGAAGGAGGGTATTCCTTCTGAATTAAAAGATGATTTTCAATATATGAGGATAGAAAGAAATGAAAATGAGTTTAAAACAAAAACATACGACTTTGAACTTTTAAGTACGGCTTTGGAGACAGACTTAGCTATTCGTTAAACACTTAATGTATTATGGATCAAAAAAAGCCTATAACAATTCAAAAATCAAATGAAATATTATTTATCTGTTTCTTAACTGTTTCAGCCTTGACAACAAAAAACTGCTGATATATGAATAAACTTATTCTAATTCTAAGTAAACTGTTTGTTTTTCAGTGGCCAATTTAACTCTTTCAAGCCTAAAGTGGTTTTTAAAATGGCGGATCTTTAAGGGATTTACATTTTATAAGCTGGTCACGGGGCCAATGAATTTCAAACAGGATAAAATATAATAAAAAGGAGGTATTTTTATGGATGAAAGCAAAAGCACTATGGATGAAAGAAAAAATATTATGGATGAAAGCAAAAGCACCATAAAAAAATTGTTTCAGTTTTTAAGAGAATTTAATCTTTCAAAGACCAGGCCTCAATTAAATATAAGCTCATATAAACAGGTGCTATGGTTTGATGAAGTTCCAAAAGAAAAAGAATGTTATGTAGTAACTCGCTCTATTCAAGCAGAAAATAACCATTATAATAAATGGATAGAAATTAAAAAACCTAAAAGAAACCCTTACCCCATCCCTCCTAAAGAAATAAAGCCCTGGTTAGAAGAGAGGGTTTTAAATCAATATACAAAAGAGCCTCAGCTTTTCTCTTATATTATTCCAGAACCAAAAGAGGGTTTTATAGAACATAAAAACTTTGAACAAGCAGAAGAAGAAAAAGAGAAGGTTTTTTTAAAAGATTGTCCTGAAGTTAAAAACACTTTTGAAGATTATATAAAAGAAAAATGGCACCCTTGGTCTCAAGAAGAAAAGCGACTGGAAGCAGTTTTAAAAGTGTATAATCGTTTTTACGAAATGTATCAAAACAATAAAAATCAGGGAGAGGTATATCAAATTGTTCTGGGTCTTGGATTTTTATGTGCTAAAAATCAAAAAGGGCAAGATATTAAAAGGCATATTGTTACAGCCCCGGTCACTATTGATTTTCATCCCGCTACGGGAACAATCACAGTAAAACCTGCCGATCAAGATGTAGAGCTTTCTTTAGAGATGGATATGTTTCGGGAAAATGAAAAACCAGATATTTGTGATAAACTTAATATTAAATTATCAGAACTAAACAATGATTTTTGGAAAACAGATCCATTTTATAACTGCTTAAAATCCTGGCTCAATAGTTATGATTCTAATGGACAGTTTAGAGAGATACTTGACAAACCTTCTTTATCTGAATCTTTTACAACATTAACTGTGTCTCCCGCAATAATCCTTAGAAAAAGAAATGAGAGAGCTTTTATTAAATTTTATGATTCAATTATTAATGGTATAGAAAGCAAAACCAGTTTAAGCCCTTGCTTTAATTATCTTATTAACAAAATCCCGGGCCATCATCAGAAAGTAGCTGATTCAGAAGGCAAAAAAGAGATCAAGCAGGCTCTTTCTGAAAAACATTATTTTCCTTTACCCACAAATAAGGAGCAGGAAAATATAATAAATAAAATTTTATATCATGATCAAGTGATTGTGCAGGGGCCACCAGGGACAGGTAAAACACACTCTATTGCTAATTTAATATGTCATTTTTTAGCTGAAGGTAAAAAAATTCTTGTAACCAGCCAAACAGATCGCGCTTTACGAGTATTAAGAAATAAACTTCCAGAAAAGATAAAATTACTTTGTATTGAGATATTAGGAAAAGATCAACAATCTTTTCAGGAATTAAAAAAATCCTTTGAGGCCATCAACACGAAGTATCAAGAGAGATCTGACGACCAGATAAATATCCAAGCTATTATCCATAAATTAGAGGATAAAGATAACCAATTAAAAGCGAGTTTAGCAGATATTAAAAATAAATTAATTAATTTAAAACAGCATGAAACTAAAAAATATGAAAAGCTGTTTGGCTTTTGGACAGGAACACCAGCAGTTATAGCCAGGGGTGTAAAAGAACAAGAGCAAACCCACCTTTGGATAAAAGATTTTTTTAACACTAAAAGCTCTGTTGAATGTCCTATTTCTAATCAGGAGGCCAAAGAATTTTTTAATATTATTAGAAGTTTAAAGACTATTGAAGATTCTGTTTTAAAAGAACCTATAGAGTTTTTAAATAATATTTTTACTCCTCAACAGCTGGAACAAAAAATAAAAACAGAAAAAGAAGAAACCAAAACCATTGAAAAATATAAAGCTTTCGAAAAAATGCAAAATACATCTTATTATGAACAATTAAATGACCCGGATTTTAATCAGTTATATAATACAATATCCTCTTTGTGTTCTAAAGTGGAAAGTCTCTTAAATAGAAATGAAGAGTGGAGTAAGCGCGCTCTAAATAATTGCTTTGCAGATAAAGACAGGGAATGGAGGCATTTATTTGACTCCACAAATACAATTTTGAGTGAAAATAAAAATATATTTCACTTAGCAGATAAAATTAAAAAAATAACAATTCCAGATTACCTAAGAGACGAATTAAGCATTGTTAATCTCCTAAAAGATTTTTTTGATAAATATCAATTTAATAATCAAGTGCCGTGGAGCTGGTATCAGCTAAAACCAAAGGTAGTTCGAGAGCTAAAAAAGATAAAAATGGATGGTCAAAATATTGCCTCTTATGAAGATGTTAAAAAATTTCAAAATTATGTAAAAGCCAAACACTCTTTAGGGGAACTAAATAATTTATGGAAAAACTATGGAATAGAAACCAATACCCATAAACCACCTTTTATAAAAAATTTTCATATTTTTAAAGACTTTCTCGAACCTTTAGAAGAGTGTCTTTCCATTCATAAAAGGATAGAGGAGGTGAACAAGATTTTATCTCAGAGTAATATCCCTAAACCCCAGTGGACTATAGATTTTATTAAAGAATCAATGAAAATAGTTCAATATATAAAAGCTAATAATAATCTCAAAAAAACGAAATTGGATTTTGAAAGAGCTATCCTCTCTTTAACTCCTTATGAAAATCAAAAAAATGAATTTGCTAAAAATATAATAGTTGCATACAAAAACAGAGATGGGGTGTTTTATAAAGATATTCTTAATAAAGCAAACAATTTTAAAATCAAAAAGCAGGAATTTTCCAGGTTGTGTAGAATCAAAGATAAGCTAAACAATAAGAACTTCTATAAAAAATTAAGGATGGATATTGAAAATCCTGTATGGGAAAAAAGATTAAGTTCTTTTAAATCAGCTTGGGCTTGGCAAAGGGCAGACCAGTGGTTAAAAGAACAAACCAGCGAAGAGTTTGTTAAAAATCTGAATCAAGAAAAAAAAGATTTGCTACAACAACAAAAAAATAATATGGAGAGATTAGTTTCTGAAAAAGCATGGGATTTTTGTTTATCCAACTTAACAAATGCAGAGCTATCCAGTTTAAAGGGCTGGATACAATCTATAAGCAAAATGGGTAAAGGCAAAGGGATAACAGCCGGAAAACACAGGAAAACTGCAAAAAAACGAATGGAGGAATGCAAAACAACCATTCCCGCTTGGATTATGCCTCTTTATAGAGTGGTGGAAAATATTAATCCCGCTAACGAACCTTTTGATATTGCTATTATTGATGAAGCCAGCCAAACCGGTCCGGATGGGTTTTTGTTAAACTACTTGGCAAAAAAAATTATTGTGGTGGGAGATAAAGAGCAAATCAGTCCAGAAAATATAGGGTTAACAGATGATGATGTCGAAATTCATAAGAAAAAATATCTTTCTGGCATTAATTTTTCTGATTATATTGGGAGAGAATACAGTTATTATGATTACTGTGAAACTTTATTTACCGGCAGTCATGTTCAATTAAAAGAACATTTTAGATGTATGCCAGAAATTATCCAATTTTCCAATAGAATTTCTTACTCTGGCACTCCTTTAATCCCTCTTCGCCAATTTGGAAGTTCCAGGCTTGATCCTCTTAAAGCTACTTATGTTGCATCTGCTATAAGCAAGATTGGCAGTGGCAAAGATCCGCAAAACGAACAAGAAGCAAAAGCTCTTGTGGCTCAAATTAAAAAATGTATTAGTAATCCTGCTTACGATGGAAAAACCTTTGGAGTAATTGTCTTGCAAGGGAAAGCGCAAATACAAGTTATTGAGTCTGTGCTTTCAGAAATAGATAAGAAAGACATAGAAGAAAGAAATATACATGTCGGCACGGCTTATAGCTTTCAAGGGGATGAAAGAGATGTTATTTTTTTGAGCATGGCTGTTGCTAAAGATTGGAATATCGCTTCTCTTACCAGAGAAAATCATAAAAAAATGTATAATGTAGCAGGCAGTCGGGCAAAAGACCAAATGTGGCTTTTTCATTCTGTAGAGTTAAACGATCTTTCACAGTCTGATTATCGCCGACAATTACTTTCCCATTGTATGAGTGATTCTGAAAAAATAACAACCTGGCCACCAGATGAGTTAGAAAATTTATATAGAAGAATTAAAGAAACGCGAAATAAAAATCCAGATAATGCTCCAGAGCTTTTGAATCGACCAGGAGAGAGTTTTGGCAGTTGGTTTGAAGCCAGGGTATTTTATAAAATAGCTCTTAAAGGTTACCAAGTGCTCCCTCAACATAAGGTGTCTAACTATCGAATAGATATGGTTATTGTTGGTGCCGAAGGGAGATTAGCTTTAGAGTGTGACGGAGATTATTGGCACGAAGGGGTAGAAAAAGAAATGGAAGACTTAGACAGACAAGGGCAACTGGAAAGATGTGGTTGGACATTTTGGAGACTAAAAGAAAGTGCGTTTAACAGAAACGAAGAAGAAGCTTTAAAAAGCTTATGGGAGCTGTTGGATAAAATGAAAATATATCCTTTAAGCGAGCCTGGTAAGCCATAAAAATAATAATGAATTTACTTTAAAAAATCAACAAATTTTAAGGTCAGCTACCATAAGTAGGGCCACTTAAGAGACAAAAAAGAAATTTTTATTAAAATTCTCGTTTTTAGTGGTTTTTTTTAAACATTTATAGTATTATAAAATCAGTAATCATTAAGGAGTATATAATGAGTAGTCCATCAGCCCTACCTGTTTCAGATGAAATCTGGGGAATATTAAAGGAAACGCAGAAAAACCAAAAAGAGTTTCAGGCCAGCCAGAAAGAGACTTCTAAGCAAATAAGAGAGCTGAGAACCAGCCAGAAAGAGTTTCAGGCCAGCCAGAAAGAGTTTCAGGCCAGCCAGAAAGAGACTTCTAAGCAAATAAGAGAGCTGAGAACCAGCCAGAAAGAGACTTCTAAGCAAATAAGAGAGCTGAGAACCAGCCAAAAAGAGTTTCAGGCCAGCCAGAAAGAGACTTCTGAGCAAATAAAAGAGCTGAGAATCAGCCAGAAAGAGACTTCTGAGCAAATAAAAGAGCTGAGAATCAGCCAAAAAGAGACTTCTGAGCAAATGAAAGAAACTGATAAAAAACTTAATGCAGTCTGGAGTTTGACAGTTAATTTGAGAAAAAAGGCTCAAAACCCTGTAAAATAGCCTCTATTCAGGGTTTTTTTGGATTTTCTCCAAAAATTGTAGTATAAAAAAGCCCGACTTAAGGTTTAAAAATAGCTTTTAATTGCTTTTTTTTTCCTCTGCTGGCGGACAAAATTTAAGCAACTTCTTAGGTATTTGAACCTTCGCCACCTGAAACATCTTTGCTGAAACACCGGTTATCTCTGTTCTGATCCATATTATAGCCCCTCTCACTTTAACGGGCACAGCCCGAACTTCCAATAAAGCCTTCATCCCCTGAACCACTGTTAAAGGACGATGAGCTATGCTGGCTGTCTCTGTAGCGGGACTTTGAAACAAAAAACCTCTTCTTCTTAGCTCTTTTGTTAAATGAGCCTCACATAAATACGCAATAAAACACATCACCAAATGTCCCATTATACGCTTATCTGTCCAATGAAATACAGGACGGGCTTTTAAAGTACCTTTTAGCTCCCCAAAGGCATCTTCTACCTTCCAGAGGTCCTTATAATAACTAACCAAATCTTTCGCGCTTTTATTTTGAACATTCGTAATCACTCCAAAAAAACCATCCTTTATAGCCTCTCTTTCTATAGCTTGTTGATTTAACACAGGTTTTTTAGCTCCCTTCTTTAAACAAACATATTTTTTATAAGCTTCGTGGGTCACAAAACTTTGAATAGAGACACTATGAGACTTTAACTTTTTCTCAATTTTAGATAAAATCTCCTCACGAACCTTCTGATCTCTCTTAGCTCTTTTAGCTGACCAAGTGATGATAAGTCTCTTACCCTCATACTTTGTCTCATACACAAAAACCCCCGGCTGGACTTCTTGAAAAAGACTCTTATTATAAAAATCCTTATGGCGATTCTTTATTGCTCCTAACTTCATACCTACAATAAACTCCCCTTGACCTCTCTCTAAGCTCTCTAAGTTCTTTTTGGAAAAAATCCCCCGATCACCAACAAAAATAAATCGTCCAACATTAAATTTTTCTCTTAATTTTTTTTCTATATCAGCTACTGTTTTGCCCTCAAAAGTGTTACCAGGATACACTTCAAAACCCAAAGGAAGCCCCTCTTTATCTACCAAAAGACCTAAGACCACTTGGACTAAATCCCCTCGTCTCTCTTTGCTGTAACCAAACTGTCTAAGTTCTCCTAAGTCTGTTCTCTGGCTTTCAAAGCGCAAAGTAGTTAAGTCATACAAAACTACATCTACTTGTAAATTAAATAAGTTTCGTTTATGCCAATATAAGGATTTTTCTATATTATCTTTATGTAGAGCCAAAAAGTCTAAAGCTCTATAAATCTGATGAAGCTTTATATCCGGCACCACTAATCCAGGATAAAAAGCCTGTTGTCCTCTTTCAAAAACCGCCAGCTTTGAACTAGGCTCCACAAAACGGCCAGCTACAAGGGTAAAGAGAATTTTTTGAATATCCCACTTTGTTTTTGAACCTTTAGGTAATTCCTCAAGGGCTTGATTGATTCCTAATTTTTCAAATAGTTTTTGTAAAATAATAAGAGGACCAAGAATAAAAGTTTTTTCAATGTTTAAGTTTTCAGACAGTTTTTCAATAGTCATAGCTCCTGAGTAACGTGAAACAGCTTGGACCAGGCTTTCTATGGTGCCATCTCCTTGTTTACCTAAAGAGAGGAGGGGTTTATGACGAACTTTGCCTTTATCTCGGTAAGATTTAGTGAGTTGTAAGTAAGTGTCTCCCTTAAGGGATTTGATTTTTTTAATGAACATGGTTTTATTTTACCACTACCATTAAAAAAAACAACACTTATACAGGATGCGTTAACACTAAAGTCGAGTATATTTTTATACTACATTTTGGAGAACCAGAGGACAAAAATAGCTTAAAACCTCACAAAACAGCCCCCATTAGAGCTTTTTCGGCCTTTTTCCAAAATTAACTGTCAAAGTCGGGACTTCTGAGCAAATAAAAGAGCTGAGAATCAGCCAAAAAGAGACTTCTGAGCAAATGAAAGAAACTGATAAAAAACTTAATGCAGTTATTGGAGACTTTGGAAATCGTTGGGGCAAATTAGGTGAAAACCTGGTCAAAGGCAGTCTGGTTCAACGGTTAAAAGAAAGAGGGATCGAGGTGGAAAGAGTTATTACCAATGCAAAAAATACTGAAACAGAGTTTGATATTATTGCTGTTAATGGGAAAGAGGTTGTGGTGGTAGAAGTCAAGGCTACTTTAGATCCTGCCGATGTGAAGAAATTTACAAGAAACATTCAGAATTTTAAAGAGTGGTGGCCTGAGTTTAAAAACAAAACTATTTATGGAGCGATGGCTTTTTTAATAAAGTCTAATAGACAAGTAAATAGTTTAGCTAAGAAGCAGGGTTTTTTTGTTATTGAGGCAACAGGTGATGTTATCATTCAAAATGAGCAGGATTTTAAACCCCAAATTTTTTCTTAAATCTATTTTTGATTCCACCTCTAAAAAGTACGTTTACTAATGGAGATCAATATATGCACTATTTTTTTGCATAGGGCCAAAAAATAGAACGGAAAAGGGCCACACAGCTAAAACCTCTTTAATTTTTTACAAAAAACAGTGTATGATAGTTTTTGGGTTCAGAAAGGGCAATCTATGGGAAAGAAAGGAAAGAAGAAGCTGTTAAGTGTTAAGAATCAAGTTTTTTTTGTCCGGCAAATTTTAAAAACCAAGCAGGTAGGTAGCAAAAAATGGTTGGGGGCTGAGGGTAAAGTTTTTCCTTCTGTGTTGTTAGTGCTCTTTTTAGTGGCTGGTATAGCCTATTATATTTATCAGTCGCATCCTGCGTTTAACCATCCTTTTCATTGGGCCTTAGCTTATGCACCAGATCCAAAATGGGTCTCTCCGTTTTTTAAACCCTCTCTGATATCTCACAGAGGAAAAGACCTGGGAGGGCCTCTTCATTATGCAGTTATTTATAATTCTAATTATAAAATGTTAAGCTGGCTTATAGAGCAAAAAGCTGAGGTAAACGCTCTCGACCGATATGGCCGGAGTCCTCTTTATTACGCTATCCAACCCACTGTTAAAAACTACAAACAAAAATTTAAAATTCTTTTGCAAGCTGGAGCTGATGTAAATTTAAAGCTTAAAAAAGGTAACACCCTTTTACATTATGTGATGTCGGTTTCATCTGATGTGGAAATATTGGAAGATCTAATAAAAAAAGGGGCAAATCAAAACGCTCGCAATCATAAAGGCGATACAGTCCTACATACGGCAGTGGCAGAAAACCCCGACACTACATTACTTAAGTGGTTCTTAAAGCGGATTAAAACAGTAGATGTTCAAAACAACAATGGGCTTACTTTGCTCTTAAAAGCAGGATCCCGGACCCGGAATCCCAAGGTAATAGAATTGCTTTTAGAAAAAGGGGCTAATGTATCGGCCAAGGATATAGAAGGCAGTAATGCCCTTCATTGGGCCTTAGGGTTTAACCCTCATCCGGGCATTGCTACAGCTCTTATTAAAGGGGGGGTGAATGTAAACGCGCGCAATAAATACAAAGACACTCCTTTACTTTATGGGGCGACCTTGAGCAAAAACCCGGAGGTCTTAAAAGAGATTATTTTTTCTAAAAAGTTTTCTGCCTCTTTAAACGGGCGAGGAGGTAGCTCTGCCCTTCATAAAGCCGCAGCAGAAAATAAAGATCCCGCTATGATTCGCTTTTTAGTTCAACAGGGTTGGAGTATAGACTTAATTGATGAAGACGGGAACACCGCCCTTCACTACGCAGGGGGAGAGAACACTAATGTCAAAGTGTTAGAGCAAATAGTTCGGCTGGGGGCCGATGTAAATAAGACGGATCACTATGGAAATACGGCTTTACACTTATCAGCTAAGCAAAATAAAAACCCCGCGGTGGTGGAAAAATTACTCTTGTTAGGGGCCAACCCTAACATAATAAATCAAAACAAAGAAAGTCCTCTGCATTATGCGGTTTCCAGTTCTAATATAAAAGCTCTCCGGTTACTGCTGGCAAAAGGCATTAAGGTAAATGTGCAAAATCAAAACAAAGAAAGTCCTCTTCACTGGGCGTCAGCCTTTAACAAGGATGCACGATTAGCCTCTTTGCTTATCCAGGCAGGCGCAGATGTAAATATCAGAGATAAACAAAAAAGAACCCCTTTGCATCGGGCTGTCCAGTGGGGATACAATAAAAAATTAGTTAAATTTTTATTAGAACACAAAGCTAACCCCTGCTTGCAAGATGAAAAGGATCGTGTGCCAAGTGATTATGCAGATGAGTATCAAGGAGTCTCTCTCTTACCTTCTTATAAAAAGCTAAAATCTGTCACTGTTACAAATTGTGGCCTTTAGTACTTAAGCCATAGCTTGCTTTTTACACTTTTGCCGATTGTTTTGGTATTGCAATCATTACAGGAATAAACTTAAGCCATAGCTTGCTTTTTACACTTTTGCCGGACTAAAAAACCCACTCTTAAAAGTGGGCTTTTTAGTTATATTGTAGATAATAATTTAAGTATTAGAAATTGTATTTAAAAGAAAGTCCTAAGCCCCCTGTGTTCATATCTCGGTAATGGGCTGTGTATATCGGGCTTACCTGAAACTTAGGTTCTTGAACAATTTTATAATGGGAGGGGAGGCTCCATGTGTCTACTAATTCCCATATATATAAAGCAAAGCCAGCCAGACCAAACAGCCCGTAACCAACTAAAGCCCCTGTAGAGAATTTTTTAGAAGTAATACTATCCACCAGAATAACACTCGTAGTAACAATTCCTCCTACTACGATAGCCCCGCCAACCGTAAAAATCCAGCCGGATTCAGACCATCTGCCTTGGATGGCCTGGCCTATTCCATAAGGAATAAATATAGATACTACACCACCTGCAATATATTGAGCATTTGTCATAGTTTTTGTGTGACTAACTGAATCTGATAAATTGACGCCCCCCCCATTTTTGAGCTTTCATGTTCCATAGACAAGGCATAAGGGCTGGTGAGCAAAAACATTAAAGCCACACTTACGATTATTTTTTTCATAATTTTACCTCCATAATTTTGTTGGTTTTATTAGTTAGTTGTTGGTTTTATTAGTTAGTTGTTGGTTTTATTAGTTAGTTTAGAGTAAACAAGCTAAAGAGCTTTCTGAGCCAGCAGGTGTTTTTTTAACAATATGCACTCTCACGGCTAAAGCCGTGGTGCTTTGCCTATCGGCCACATATAGCAAAAACAACCTACTACTTAAAGTTTTCTCCGCCAGAAACTCCATTTTAGGCTATTACATGTATTTCTTATGTCAAGCAGGTATTTACTTTGTTGTAGTAATTTTTTTCTAAAGCTACTATAATATATAGTCGGTCGTGAAAAAGTTTGTTTTTTTGATTGGATTCCCGCTTTCGAGGGACTAAAAAGCCAAGTACTTGGCTTTTCAGTTGGAGATGAGCAAGGCTTTTTCACTGGCTACTAAATATTATGAGATTTTGGTATGGCAAAAGAGTTTTTAAAAGACAACAAAATAGCCGTGGTTTTATCTGTATTTAACAGGGATGTTTCTGATCGGCTTAAGGAAGGGGCTTTAGATGAGCTAAAAATCCAAGGCATAAAAAACTTTAAAATGGTGGAGGTTCCAGGAGTAATAGAAATTCCCTTAACAGCGGATTGGCTTTTCCAAAAAGGTTTTCAGGTAGTTATTGCCCTGGGCACTGTTATTCGCGGGGAAACTTCTCACTATTTTTCCTGTTGCCAGATGGTTCAGCAAGGTTCTATGCAGGTTCAGCTAAAACATAGCCGACCTTTAATTTTTGGGGTGTTGATGACGGATAGTAAAGATCAGGCTCTTGCTCGCTCAGGAGGAGAAAAGGGGCATATTGCTCGTTCTTCTGTGCAAACGGCTCTCAAAATGCTTAAGTTAAGGGTTACTTTAATGGAGGAAAATATAAAACCATGAAATGGTCTGAAACAGGAATTAAAACTTTAAGGGAGGCACCAGCGGATGTGTCTTTGCCGGGTCATGCTTTATTAGTGCGTGGGGGGTTTATAAAAAAGCTTTCCGCTGGGCTTTTTACTTATGGGCCTTTTTTAGTGCGCTCGATTCAAAAGTTTGAAAATATCGTTAGGGAAGAATTAAACAGAAAAAATTGTGTAGAAATTCTTATGCCTATGGTTCAGCCCAGGGAGGTTTGGGATCAAAGTGGCAGGTGGAGTTTGTATGGCGACATTTTACAAAGAATGAAAAACCGCCAAGGTCAGGAGTTTTGCCTTGGCCCTACCCATGAGGAGGTTATTTCGGATTATGTAAAAAACCATATCAAAAGCTATAAAGATCTTCCTTTTTGCCTCTATCAAATTCAAACCAAGTTTCGGGATGAAATTCGCCCTCGCTTTGGTCTTCTAAGAGCCAGAGAGTTTATTATGAAAGATGCTTACAGTTTTGATGAAAATGAACAACAGGCCAAGGAAAGTTACAAAAAAATGCGAGAAGTGTATACCCGTATTTTTTCTCGCTTAAACGTGCCCTTTCGGGTAGTAAAAGCAGACAGTGGAGAAATAGGGGGAGATCAATCCGAGGAGTTTCATATTTTAGCAGAACACGGAGAAGACGAACTATTGTTTACAGATTCTTTTGCAGTTAATAAGGAGATATGTCCAGACCTTAAAGCAGGGGATAAAGCTCCGGATGGGCAAACTTTAAAATCCAGCCGAGGAATTGAAGTAGGGCATATTTTTTATTTAGGAGATAAGTATTCTAAAAAGATGGAGGTGGGTTATTTAGATCGACAGGGGAAAAAACAAAATGTACAAATGGGCTGTTACGGCATTGGCATTTCTCGCGTGGTTCAGGCGGTGGTGGAGCAAAACTATGATCAAAATGGCCTAATATGGCCTAAGGCCGTAGCACCTTTTACGGTGCATATATGTTTGTTGGATCCTGAGGATAAAAAAACTCAGCAAGTGGCTTATGATTTATATAAGATTTTTCAAGAAAAAAAACTGGATGTTTTTTTAGACGATCGAAAAGAAAGTGCAGGTGTTAAGTTTAAAGATGCCGACCTTTTAGGTTTTCCTTTAAGAATTAATGTGGGTGAAAGAGATAGAAAAAAAGGTTTGATAGAGCTTTTAGAGCGTGGAACGAGAAAGCGAGAAAAGCTTTCACCTGATTCAGTTCAGGATCGAATATTAAACCAAGCAGAGTAAGAAGTATGAAAAAACTTCCCTTATATGTGGCTTTGGATCTGGATGAGGAGGAAAAAGCTCTTTCTGTAGCGCGCAAAACAGCTCCTTATGTGGAGGGGTTTAAAATTGGCCCAAGGCTTTATTTTAAATCTGGCCCTTCTATTATTTTAAAATTAAAACCTTATGGAAAAGTGTTTTTAGATTTTAAGTTTTTTGATATTCCCTCTACTATGTGCTCTGCTGTTCAGTCTGCTTTTAACCAGGGGGTGGATATGCTTACTGTTCATGCTCTATCTGGGGCAGAAAGCTTAAAGAAACTGGCCGACTTAGAATCAAAGTTAAACCAAACGGGTTTTAAAATGAGTCAGGCTCCTGAAGCTTCTTCCTTTATTAACCAAGATATTAAATATGAAAATTCAAACAAGATTAAAAGAGATTTTAAGATCCTGGCAGTTACTGTTCTTACCAGTTTTTCAGACAAAACCCTTCCCCCTCCTTTGTGTGGAAAGCCCTTGCCATCTCTTGTGGAAAGCTTATCTGATCTGGTTATAGAAAGTGGCTTAAGTGGTTTAGTGTGTGCGGGCCATGAAGTTTCTTTGATTCGAAAAAAATACCCCACGGCGTATTTGCTAACCCCTGGCATTAGATTTGATAAAAGCGCAGGCGATCATAAACCGGGGGGTTATATATCAGATGACAATAAACTGGATAGCCATAGACTGGATGATCATAAACCGAGAGACAATACACCAGGTGATAATAAACCAGGCACAGAAGATCAAAAAAGAGTGTTTACACCTCTAAAGGCCCTTGAGGCAGGGGCTAACAGTTTAGTAATAGGCCGACCCATTTATGAATCACCCGATCCCGCGGGGGTATGCGCCCGTTTACAACAAGAATTAGATAAATCAACCACTATCAGTGGCTAATGAATGGTAAGGATTATTGTTAGTGACAAAAAATACTCTTATAAATTCCCCTAAAAATAAGCTTGGTGACTTAAAGTCATCTGAGAGGCTTATTCGTGAATTATACATTAACCTTAGAAAAAAAGTAAATTACTGGGCAAGTCATACCAGACAAACTGCTCAAGCTCGTATGGGTTATGTGGGACAACATTTAGTAAGTGTTGTTACCGGTCACTATGGTGGAAAATCTGGTGCGCGTGGAAAAGACTTAATTTTAAATGGAAATAAATATGGTGAAATTAAAACCTGTTATAGAGTTGATCAACTTGGTAAATGTTTGGATTGTCAGTCTGTTGTTGCCAGTATTGAAATAAAATGTTCTTATTGTAACTCTACAAATATAAAAAGAAATCAGGATTCAAAATGGTTGCTTTCTATCAGAAATGAAGATGAATTTTCTAAGATATTAGATCCACAATTTTATTACTTTGTTTTATTTGATTTTCAAGATGTTAATAATCCAAAGAAAATTAGAGCATCTATATGGAGGGTTGATCCTAAAACCATTGGTTTTTCGTATTGTATGATAGATTATTATTTGAATATTAGAATGAGGTCACAATCAAAAGCTCCTTTTAACTTATGGCCTTTCCAGCTTAAATTTTACTTAATGCTACCAACATTGATATACCGCTCTCACATATTTAATGATGATATAAAAACAGAAATTTTTTATAAAAAAGATCATATTTTAGATATACCACACTCATTCTGTCAGTATTCCGCTTCAAGCAATTTAACAAAAGAAAAAGTAATTGATTTTGCAAAAACCATTGGTTTTAAAAAGAAAATTTTATCTTCTCTTAGTAAAAAAGAATTAATGCTTCAAATCGATGATTTTATGACACACAGTGGGGGAGTTAATGAGCAAAGGATCATCCAGTTGGCTAAAAACTTATATTATAAAGATATAAAAAAGCATATGGGCAAAATCCCCAAAAAATTAAGAAAGATAGTTAACTTATAGAGACAAATCATTTAGTAGTTGGTTTCTTTTAAAGGAAACAGTGTTTAGTGTGTTGCTTACATTTAGTTCTTTTTCAGTTAGTTTGACAATTTCCTGATACCTGTTTTTATGTTTTAAAATTTTATCTGGGATTACCAGTTTTTCTAAGTCATTTGGATATAAATGGGCAGTTTGCCCACGAACCATTTCCTGAATTTTTTTAATAGTGTCTGGGTGTTTTAAAAAAACCAATAACAAAAAAGGGTTAATTTTTTCTACATTTGGTCTTAACAACATAATTTCTCCAACAAAAGTGATATCATTTTCTATAAATGCTGGAGAATTTAAAAACATATCACTTTTTTTTGCAATATAAGAAAGATTATGGGCCGCTGTTGTTAGCAGGATATCGTATTTTTTTACTATTAAAACTTTTTTAGAACTTTTTCTTTTCTCCATTTCATGCTCTGATATATAGTTACGTTCTCTGGCTGACCAATTAATGCCTGAACCGGTTAAGTTGCCCACTTTAAGTATAAAAGTTCCTGTATCAGTATAGGAGTTGCGTGGCGGGGTTTTTCCTGTGCAAATATTATGGCATAAAGAGCTTAGCTGTGTTCCTTTATTTCTGGAGAACTGGGGATTTGCAAAGAATGCTGAAACTTTTTTAAAAGTATCTTTTTTTTTAATATTTCTTTTAATAAAAACATTTCCTTTTGATTTTTTATACTTTAGACACTCCTTCATTAAGAAAGGTAAAGAAGATAATTGCTCGCCTTTTTTCATCCTCCCTGTGGAATCATACCCTGTATTTAAAATATTACCAATAACAACATCTGAAAATTCCAGTAACTCGCTATTTCTACTATATTTTCTTATAAATAAAACAGTAGTGGCGGTTTGTGTTCCTGAAAATATGAATGTTTCAGGAGGTAAATTAATAATAGCTTCGATATAACCATAAGAGGCTAAAATGGTTCTGGCTCTTTGAAGGTTATTATTTGTGATGATACTTCTTGGTACCACTATTGCTAAAACCCCATTAGGCTTTAAGAGTTGTAAACATTTTTCCATAAATACGATTTCACTAGTTTGAGTTTTTAAGTTATATCCATATTCATCTTGGCAGGTTTTATACAGATGGAAATTATAATGTCTGGAATCCAAGCTAACACCAAAAGGAGGGTTAGTGGTAATCAGATCAAAATCATTTCTTGTTGGATATTTAATGGAGTCTGTTAGCTGGCTGATGAACTGTACATTTTTTATATGAGATAAATTTAATTTTGCTAATAAAAGCATTTTAGGATTTTTATCAAATCCAAAGATATGAACAGATGATTTTTTTTTACTACTCCCGGCAGACTTAAAATATTTAAGTACCTCTATTAAAAATGTCCCAGAACCACAGGCTGGATCAAGAACTTTACAGTTTAAGTTTGGATTAGTATAATTTACTATCATCCGAACAACAGGACTGGGGGTTAAAAATATTCCTAAACCTTTTCTGATATCTGGAGTCATAAACTCTGCTAATGCGCTACTTCTTACATCAAAATTAATCTGTGTAAATTTAAAGTGACAAAATAAATTATGTACTTTTTCTAAACAATGGTCACTTAAATGAATTTTATAATCTCGCCATATAATTCCTGAAACGGCTTTTGAGTTTTTTAAGAATTTTTTAAAATAAAACTTTAAATTTTCTAGTGATAATTCTGTTGTGTCGTTCTGTTGTTCTTCGTATGTTTGTTTAACAAACAAGTATTTCATTAGCTCATCAAGAGCTTCTTGTGGTTGAAGGCCATCTATACTTCTCATATAGTTATGCGCCATTTTATATAATTTTATTAGATCTCTTTCAGACATTACTTTCCTTTTTTTTATTTCGGATTAAATTTTGAGAAAAAATTCTTATTCCGTCAAGGAAAAAATTCCTACTTAATGTTAAATAACACAGCAAGTCAATTTGGTATGAATTTTATATTTTAGAGTCTGAAAATTTATTCGGGTTTGGGATCTAAGAGGGCAAGCCAGAAAGGGGTGTGGGGGTTTTCTTCTGCTGAATGCTTACTTAAGTTGTTTAAGGTGCGTTCTTCTCTTGAAAGAGTAAACCATTTTGCAGGAATAGTAGAGCGACTTAAGAAAATTAAACGATCTAAAGGATCTAAACGAAAGAAAAACGGATGAAAAGAAATGTCTTCGTGGATACCTAATAATTGATAAGGCAAAGGGGCAGACGATTTATTTTTTTTCTGGAGGTTTTTTGTAACAGGATTAGCAGAGGTTTCTGTAGGTGGTGGATTAGCAGGATTAGCAGAGGTTTCTGTAGCAAGGTTAGCAGGGTTAGCAAGGTTAGCAGGGTTAGCAGGGTTAGCAGGGTTAGCAGGATTAGCAGAGGTTTCTGTAGCAAGGTTAGCAGGATTAGCAGGATTAGCAGGATTAGCAGGGTTAGCAGAGGTTTCTAAGGGGGTGTTTGTAGGAATTTCTAAAGAGGTTTTAGTAGGGGTTTCTAAAGTGGGTGCTATAGTTTGGCCAATGGGGCGGAGGCTTTGGCACGGGCTATCAATCAAAATAAAAGGCTGGCCAATTTGAATAACTGTTAATATGTTTTCTACTAACACTGCAAAAAACAGTTCAAACCCCATAGAATATTCATCTTGGTTAATGTCGTTAAAAATTTTTTCGTTAGTTTGGATAACAGCGGTTCTCATATCATTTTCTGTAGGGGTAAGGCTTAGCTTTTTAGGAAAAGGATGAGTGCTTTCCTTATCTCCTGCAAATAAATTGTATTGTGTTTCTAAATTTTCAAACACGGCTTGGGAGTTTGTGGCTTCTTGCCCCCAGGGAGTGATAACCGCTATTAGTTTTTTATTAGAGGATATGTAATGCGCAGGTTTTGGACGAAAAGTTTTTCCTGCAAAAGATCGTTCTTGAATTTTCATTTATATAGTCCTTTATAGTTTTTAAATCACCAAGATTCCTGCTTTCGCGGGACTGCAAAACCAACAACTTGGCTTTGCAGAGCCAACAACTTAGCTTTTCAGTTTCTAAAAAGCATTTGCTTAGGGCTGACCACCTAATATTTATTCATTTTTGTTTTAGCTCTTTGGTAATATAAGCCCGCCTTTACATCCTGGCTTAAAATTTTTTTCCAGTGTTCTTGGGCATGGCTTACATTTCCTACACTTTCGTTAAGGTTTGCCTCCTCATAAATGGGTTTCATTTTCAGTTCTAAGGTTTGTTTGGCTTTTTGCATAAACTCTTTTGCGGGTCGATTATGGGGAGAGGGAATTTTTTGATATGCGTTTTCGCAAGCGTAGTAAGCGTTTTTAAACTGACGGGCGTTAAATTTACCGGAACATTCACTCATCAGGCGATTGTTTTTGTCGTTAAAGCTCTTCTTAATATTAGCCAGTTCCCTTTGGGCTTTTGCCCTTGTTTCTCTTAGCTCATTGTGGTTACTTATATTGATAAATCGCTGGTAAGCGGCCATAGCTTTTAAAACTTTACCGCTTTTGTAAAGCTTTTTAGCATAAGTGTATTTATTAGCAATGGAGCTGATAAAAGTTTTTCTCTCAGCTATTCTTTGCTTTTTTTCCTCTTTTTCCATTTCAATCGCGTCAAATTTTTCTGTAAGACTATGGATCCGGCTATCTGCGGGAGAAAGCTCTATAGCCTGGTTCAAACAGGACACCAGCTCGTGTTTAAATGTAAATGTGTCAAACTTTTCCCGACATTTGTCTGTGACTTTTTGAATCCGTTTTTCTGTTTCTTCGGCTTTTCGTTTTTTTTGATCTAAATCATACTGCACTCTTTGATTTTCTGCCGCCTGAGCACAAGCAATTTCTAATCTCTTAGAGTCTCGGTAAGTGTCTATGTATTCATAAATTTTAACCACTTCACTTTGGCAGGTTTCAAATTTTCCTTGAGAGTATAATTGTTGCGCAGTCTGATAGTGGACTTTTACAAGTTCCAGTTGTTGAGGGTTGAGTCCAGCCCCTTCTCCAGTTTTAAGTATACTGGGGGAACTATCTTCTGCCACTTCCTTTTTTTTATTTGTGTTTAAAAAGATAGCCCCCACAAAAACCCCTAACACGCCATATATTATAAGTCGTTTTTTGTTTTTTTTAAGAAAAGATGGTTCATCCTCTTCAGATGTTTCCACAATAACACCAGGAACATGAGCAGGTAGAGGGGGAGGCATGTAGCCTCCAGGAACACCCCCTGCAGGAGGAGGTGCGACATTAGAAGAAGGGGCACCCGCTACTGGAACACGGCTTGTAGGCTGAGGAGGGGCAGTCAGTTTTGCCAACTCCTTTTCTAAAGAGAGGTTCTTAATTTCAAATACAATTTCAATGTCTAAAATATAAATCACATCACCACTTTGGATTGGGTATTTTTTTCCTGGGCTTAGCTCTTTGTCATTTAGTATTGTTCCGTTGGAGCTTTTTAGATCTTTTATGTAGTATGTTCCTTCTTTAGAGGAACTAATTTTAAAATGCTCTCGACTGATATTGGGGCTATCTACCATAATGTCAGCGATTTCGTCTCGTCCGAAAATCCATTCTTCTTGATCTTCCAGTTTAAATATATCTATGGGAGTGTTATCATCATAAGAGACTTTTAAATAAGCTGATAGTTTTTGCTTATGGGATTCCATACTTACAATACGGGTTTTACCATCTGTAGAAACCACCTCTGGCAAATCCTCATCTGGCTTTTTTAATTGATCTTCTTCCCCTAAGTCTGATTCTGGAGAGGGAGGGTTTTCTCCGTGCAGGGACGAAGATTCAGATCTATAAAGAGATGAGTTTGCCGTTTTATGAATAGGTGGGGTTCCAGTTCCTTGATGGAGTGGGGACTCATTTCCATAAAGGGACTTAGCAGATGATGTTTCCGGTGTTTGTTTTATTTCCGGGAGCTTGGATTTTTGTTGACCTTCCGCTTGTAAAAGAAACTCAAAATCCTGGACCTGAAAAGCTCCTCCTAAGGGGATAGTTCCTTCATCCATTGGTTCTCCTTCCACAATAGGCGCGCTTATTTGAGAAAGATTTTTAATCATCCATTGGTCTTGCTCTCCTTTGGAAAGAGAAAGATGCTTTCGGGAAATGCCTGTTTGTTCTGGCAAAATGATATGGCTTTCTTTTCCTCGGCCAATAATATACTCTTTGTCCTCCGTTAGTTGAACTTCTTTAATAGTTTTTCCTTTTAGTTTGATAATTAGTTTTGTCATTAGTAACGATCCTTAGTTTTGTTAGTTAGTAATCCATGAAAAAAGTTGTTGCCACACAGCAAACAGAGTTTACTTTGCTCCAAAGCAGGCGAGATTCCCGCTTTCGCGGGAATGACAGCTAAGACGAAGAGGGTTTTGCAAGTCCTACTATTTAGTAAGTTTAAGCGACTCATTAGTAACGATCCTCGTGTTGTATTAGACAAATTTTATAATTTTCCCGCGCCTCTTTGTAGGTAATATTTTGTTTATCTTTTATAGCCATCATAACATTTTTAAAAGAAGACATACAGGGCACAAATCGTCTTTTTTCCCTGTAATCTTTTCCTGCTACCATCCAGGCCTGTATAAGCTGTTGGTTTTTCACCTGTGCTTTCTTTAAATAGGTGGCGCATAACTCATGTTGGGGGTAAAGGGTTTTACACACCCGAAAAGACTCAATAGCTCGGCTATAAACCCCTTTTCTATAGTCTCTCACTCCTTTAACATAAGCAAATTGGGCATTTTTATAACTGCTAAGAGAGTTTTTTTGTCTTTTCTCTTGCTCCTTTTCTTTTAACTCAGTTAGGGTTTTTACATCTTCTTCTCTTTCTAAAATAGTTTTTAGTTTGTCCGCCTTTTCTTTCTTGTCCACGGAGTCATCGCTTAAAAAAAGCCATCCCCCACCTACTACTAAGAGTAGCAATATTATTTTAGGCAGAAGAGGTTTTTTTTGTCTTGGTTTTTGGGAAGAGGAAAGAGGCGGAGGAGGAGAATAATTAGGAGAAGGAGGAAATCCCGGGTTTAAGGGGGGGGCAGTAGGTAAGGCCTGTTCTGGTGCTAAGTTAGGAAGCTCATTTGTTGACTCTTCAGAAGATTCCCCATCTACTGGTGTGGGTAGGGGTTGCAAATGAGAGTGTTTTACTGAGGGCAAAGGGGTAATTCCAGGGCCAGCAGGGGGTAAAGGGGTAATTCCAGGGCCAGCAGGGGGAGTAGGACTTTCCGCAGGGGCGTCAGCAGAAGGACCACCACTATGTTCGAACTGTAAAACTGTGCAACCAAACTGAATTAAATCCCCGTCCTGCAAATCCGATTGGATTTTAGCTAAGTTATTCACTTTAAGGGAAGCCCGCCCACTTAAATCTTTAATGGTGTAGCTGTTGTCAGTTCCTTTGCTCAAAACAGCTTGTTTTCTGGAGCACTTGTCATCTTTTGCAAGAGAAATATCATTTTCCGAACTTCGGCCAATAGTGATTTTTCCCGCTACTATTTTATAAGACATTCCTTTATGGGGCCCTTTGATGACTTTTAATCGGGTGGTAGTTAAAGGGGCGACAGCTAAACCGTGTGCCGGAAGAGAGTTTTTCATTTTATCCTGCCTCTTCTTGTTCCTGATTCATCGGAATAAAGGAAATTAAAGTGTAAGCCAGCCCCTCTTTTCCGTAAATGCCCTTGGCGGAAAGCTGAAACTCAATCCCACTAAACTCCAAAGAGTCTGAAGCAATTTCTTGTGGATGTTTTTGCACCCGTTCTAACAAAGTGGTGAGGTTTAGTTTTAAGGATTGGTCATCAATATCTTGGACACTATAATTTAAAATTCTTTCTGAGCTGATTCCTATTTCTTCTTCAAAACTGGCACTGGCCCCTTGGATTTTCATGCTCTCCATCTCAATTCCTAAAGTGGGGTAGCCTATCATTTCAATCATGTCATTCATTTCGGTCAGGCGATCGTATTCTCCTACTTTCTGCTGGGACTCTTGTGCAGAGGAAATGCGGGATAGGGCTGAGTTAATATTAGATGTGAGATTTTGCAAAGGGGCAAAATCATAATCCGTTTGCACAGATACAGAATCATCTTGTAAAGCGTTACTCAACTGTTTGTTTAAAGAGGCAATAGGAAACTCAATCATTTTATAAAGAAAGAAAAAAACCAATAATCCTAAAACAAGAGCAATAAAACAGTTTTGCACCAGCAGGCTAATGGTTCTTTTATTTCCAAAAGTAAGTGTTCCTGTGTCATAAATAACCACTGCGTAAGCTACTGCGCTGTGGGAGTTGGTGTTGTTATTAAAAAACTGAATGGGAACCATAGCACCCACAGTGTTAGAGTCTATTTTTTGGACAGAGGTTGTGTTATCTTTTTTTCGTCCTTTGTTAACAAAAGGATACTTGGTATAAGTGTGTGCTTGTTCAGAAGGGGCAATAATTTTGCCTGTATTGGAGTCAATAATAAAAGCTTTTTTTACTCCTGGTCGTCTTAAGGCGTAATCTACACTGGTGGCAGAATGTATTTGATTTTTAATGGGTTCATGGTTCATCCGTGCGAGGGTGGTGGCAATGCTTTCTGCGTGGTTCATACTTTCCTGGGCTACACTGGAGTTAAGAATTTCAATCAGCGGGAACGCAGAAAGAGCGGTCATGGTTACAACGAAAAAAATGAGAAAAGAGGCAATCACCCACTTAAACTCCATGATAACAGGAACTTTATACACGCCCGGCAAAACCACTTTATCTAAATAATTTAAAAACCAATTTTTAAGGGTGAGTTTTTGGGCAGGTTCTTTTACTGGTTCTGCTCCTTCGGGGGGAGTGCCAGTGGAGTAGGGTTGTTGAGGGGGATGGTTTTGAGGAGGGTAGCCATAGTGGTTAGCAGGAGGGTTTTGTCCTGCACCTGCTATGTTGTATTGCGGAGCTACAGCCGGTTGTTGGTGTGACGCAGGTTGGCTGGCCATTAACTGTTGTTCGCTGGTCCACACAATATCAAAAGTAGTTTGACTAAGAGACACCTTGTCTTTTTTATGAATTTCTCCTTCTTGGATTTTTATTCCGTTTAAAAAAGTGCCGTTGCTGGAATTTAGATCATGGATAAACACCCCGTGTTCGTCCACTTCTAATTCTGCATGCCTTTTAGATATACCTGCGTCTAACAGGGTAATTTGGCAGTCCTCACTTCGGCCCAGGATGTATTTCCCCTCTTGAAGAGGAATTTTTTGGCCCGCAAGCTGGCCGTTTAAAAATCTAATGGTCCACATAAAGTTTGTCTCCTTGTGTTAAATGATAGGGTTTTAAAGCGGGGGTTTTAAACTCAAACACAGAATAGCTTTTAGAGAAAAAAGGAGGGTAAACCAGTTTCCAGGGCCTTATGTTTTTAAATACACGGATAATATGAAGAGAGCGATTGACAAAAATAACATCAATCGGAAACTTCATAAAAAAAGTGTGAATACCTCCTTTGCAGGGGACAATCCAAAAAGCGCAGGAGATAGGAAAATCTTTTTTCCCCATAAGCCCCTTTGCACGGGAAAGGAAACGGCGGGCCGTAATTACATTGTGTGCCAACACCTCATTTGTTTTTTGGTTAATCAGACCAGCCATTATCCCCCTCCTTGTCCATAAAAAAACTGCAAACCAATGGGTGCAAAAATAGTTAGCATGACGGCTGGCAGAATCAGCATAATCATAGGTAGAAGCATTTTTTGAGAAGCTTTAGCTCCCTCTTTTTCTGCCCGGGCAAATCGCTCGTATCTCATTTGCTCTGATTTGGCTTTCAGGGTTTTAGCAATGCTCGCGCCTGTTTCATCTGAATCAATAATCATTGTGCAAACGCTGGTAATTTCGTCTATATCCATTCTTTTAGCCATATTGGACAAAGCTTCGTTTCGGGAACTTCCTAATTTGATGTCTTTTTGCACCACTAAAAACTCATCGGCTAAAACAGAGTTTTTAGCCTTTTCTGTAATTTTTTGTATAGCCCCAAAAAAATCTAAGCCTGCTTCTGTGCTAAGGGCCAGTAGATCTATAAAAAAAGGAAGCTCTGTGGTAACGGACAGCAGTCTTCTTTTTTTATGACCATTGCAATAAAAATGAGGAAAAATAATCCCAAAACCGGCTATAACCACGCTTAGTCCATAAGAATAATTGAGCTGAAGGGCAAAGTTTATAACGATAAAAAACAAGGGAAACATGACACCCCATAAAATTTGCAGTCCGATAAACTCGTCTGTGTTTAACTCTTTCTGAAGTCCGGCTGTAATAAGTTTATGCTCCACTACCTCTCGATATTTTTGAGATTTTATATTTTGAGCATGTTTTAAAGCCAGGTTATGGACTAAAGGTCTGGATATTGAAATTAGAGGCATTTTAGAGGGTATAGGCTCGTTGCCTTCGGCCCAGGCCAGGGATTCAGCGTCATTTTTTTTCATAAAAATGACAGAACAAAATAAATAAACGGACAAAGCACCTAAAGCCAGCCCAGAGAATAAAAAAATAGTATCAAAATCCATAATTTAACCCTTTTTTCTTTTTTTAATCCCATAAGAATCATATACAAACGATGAGATGAGTTTTTTACCAGCTACTCACATAATAAAATATCGGCACTTAAGCTGTGTGACATAAGTAAAAATTGGATAAATAGCCCGCTTTGCTGTGGGGCGGGTGGTCTTTATGCTGAGCGACAAGCAAAAAGGGGTGTTGTTTGGATAAACAGCTTGCTTTGCTACGGAGCGGGTGGGCTTAAGTCTGTATAAAAAAAAATCTAACGCAAGGAATAAGTATTGGATTTGCAAAAAAAAGTTTTTTAAGGTTTTATATAAGAAAGCAGGAAGCTTTGGGGTGGTTTGTTACTGTTCGGCAAATCCCTCTGGGAACAAGGATGTTCTCCCTTTTATATATTAACCTGCTCAACGGATTGAGCTTTTAAGTCCATGTAAGGACCTACTTAGTAGGTGTCTACTAAAAATGAAGCTCAACATAGATGACATTGTGACCAAAACTTTTACTCGTAAATTTTTAGGAGGGTATAGTGCTTCTGAAGTGGAGGATTTTCTTAAGTCCATCGCAGAAGAGTTAGAAGTACAAAATCAGGAAAAAAAATCCCTCTCCGATAAACTTCGTGAAAAGGAGGCTTTTCTTCAGGAGTATAGAGATCGGGAGGAGATTTTAAGGGACACTATTGCCTCTGCGCAGAAAATGGCTGTCCAAATCAGGCAGGACGCAGAAAAAGAAGCTCGTTTTATTTTAGAGGACGCCAGGCAAAAAGCGGACATTATTGTTCAAGACGCAAGAGATTCCCTTAAAACCGCTTATCAAGATTTATCTGATCTAAAGAGGATTCATATTCAGTTAAAGAACACTTTAAAATCCGTTTTGCAGTCTCATCAGGATTTATTGGATCAGGACCCTATTCATTCTCTTCTCCCTTCCCAATTTCAATCAGAAACTCCTGCCTCTACTATAGAAAAACAAGTGAATAAGTCCTTAAGTCGGGCTGTGGAATCTAAAGAATTTCTTAAGTCGTAATTATAAAAATTGACTTTATCTTGCTGTGTGATAGGGTGAATATGAAGGAGGAATTTTGTTTTTCAATTTTACTTTCCGTTTTACCAAGAGGCTACTTAGCTTTTTTTTAATTTTTATCTACTGTATGTTTTTTGTTTCCTGTGGCCTATTTTCCAGAGAAGATTCAAAATCCAACCCAGCAGATCAGGAAAACTCGAAATTTACTGGCAGTGTTTCCACAACCTGTCAAAACAGCCAGCGATGTAAAACATGGTGTGGTAATTTATTTTTAACAGAACAGATTTTAAATAAGTGCTTAAGCCAGACAACAGATGATGTGTCTCATCTGCATTCTGTTCTTTCTGCTATGGAAAAGGGGAACTGGAAAAGCATTAAACCTGAGCATTTAAGCACAGTCATTAAGTTTGATGATGATCTTTGGCCTAAATATGCCAGTGTTAAGAACAGGGCCTTGGCGCAGACCATGCTTTTATGGATAGCCGAGGAATCAGAAGTAGCTGAGTTTTTGGTAGGAGATCAAAAAGTTTTAAAAAACGCTTTCCAGGTTTTAGGTGCTCCGGGTGCGGAAGACAAATTGGTTTTAAAAGGTCTGAGAAAAGATGTAGATCTGGAGAACAAGCAAACTTTTTTTGAAGTGAGTGCTCATAAAAAAAACGACAACGGTTTTAAAGCCGTCCACGCACTTTTAAAAGAAGAATGTAAAGAGCAAAAAAGCTGTGTCAAAAAGGTGTATTGTGAGATCGATCAAACAGTGGTATTTGGAAAGCTAAATCGTTTAGGGTTGGGGGGAGATGCAGATGCGGATGGAGGTAGTTTGCACCAGGATGAGTGTAACAATTAACAATATAAGATTTCTTCTTGACTAAAGGCTTGTCTAAAAATTGGACAAATGCCTTTGACTATCTTTAAAGGTTGTGGAAAAATAAAGCCATTATTTTTAATTGACTTGTGGAGAGTAATAAAAAGTGAAATTATTATTTTTTATCTGTTTTGCGTCTTTTTTTGTTTTTGCTCAATGCTCTCAACCCCCTGATGGCAAGCTTCGTGATGCTAAAGGTATAGCAGACACTGTTAAAGAGGATGGTCGTGTTTCTTACACCTGTAAAGAGGAAGACTGTTGTTCGGAAAACAAAGACTGTGTCCGTAAATGTGATCAAATTTTTTATCAATCAAAAAATAAAAAAGTCAGAAATAGCTGTCGATCTTTACCTAAGGATGTTGTGACCCGTTTAGAGGAGTTGATTCTGGTGTTACGAAGTTCTTTAGTAGAAGATTTAGAACGACTGGACCTTAGCCAGGAGTTTCGGCTTTTGTTGGCTTTAGACTATCATATCTGGTTGAGCATTATTAAAAACCACACAGTGGATGAGGCCAGGGAGTTGTTGATTTGGATGGCCAAAGATAATGAGTCTGTGGTGGAACTATTAAAATTAAAATCGGAAGTTAGGTCTGAGATTCTTTATGAGGCTTTATCTTCTGCGGGGGATCGCACCCGTCCTGGATCGGTGGAAGAAGGCCTGGCCGGAAAAGTCTCTTTTGATCAGAGTTTTTTTCAACTCCTTATTTATCATTCCAATTATGATCTTTTGCAGGTCACCCATGAGATGATGAAAGAAAACCTCTGCGCTGTGCAATATGGCGGAGAAAACCAAATAGAGCTTTGTATGTTAAGGATTTATTGTAAAGAAAGACCGGATCGAGATGGGGAATATGTGCATTCAGAGGACTTAAGAAACGCAATAGCCAGAAACATAAAGGATAAGGAATTTTTTAACTATGTGGAAAAAAAGGTTTTGCGTGCAGGATTAGGTGTCCGTTTTCCAGAACCTATTTTAAACAATCAGGTGTGTTTTATAGTTTGTAATGACAGTAAAAAAGGTTGTGAATAACCTTATTATTAGGACCATAAGGATTGTGGCACTATGATAACTAAAAATATTTGGATAAAACAACTAAAAATACTTCTTTTGTTATTGCCTGCCGTATTCCTTTTGCTCTATTGCCAAGACACAGAAGAAACTTTAGAAGAAAGAGCCAATCGTATTCGCGATAAAGACAACGACCCTATTCGCACAACAGGTTCTGAGGAATATTATGGGGAATATGTGGCTTCGGATTACGATGGGTCTAAATGTAAAGATCTAAGAAAGGATGAAGACAAAGAAGATGATTATAAAAAGTGCGAAGATATATGTGATAGATTATATCATAAAGACGCAAGCGATTGTGAAAAACTGCCTATAGATCTCATATCTGAGTTAGACGAACTTTTTACTTCTATGATTCGTATCCGAGCTAATGAAAACCAGCTTAATCGGCGAGTGGACGGGTTTAATTTTGGTGTGATGATTGATGTTTCTGTAGAACCCGTTATAAGACTTCTTAGGGATTGGTCAGAAAGAGAGATAAAAGAATTTTTAATATGGACGGCCACAAACTCCCCTATATCTTTGGCTTTAAAATATCACGATCAAGAGAATAGAATCCTTAAGTCCGCTTTTAGAAAGGTAGGAAAGGGTCAGGGGAGCGGAAGTTCCAGTGTAGAGTATGGAGTGGGAGAAGATTTACAAGGCGGAGGAAAAACTTTTTGGGTTATTGCCACTCAAGAAAAAAATCCTTCGGCATTTGATGTAGCTCACAAAATGGTGGAAAGTGAGTGTTCTGGCAAAGAAGGTGCTGAAAAGTTATTTTGTATACTTAGGTTTTATTGTGTGAGAGAGGAATTTGAAAGAAATGTGCGCCGGGGGCAATGCCGTTATTCCAGTGATCGAAGGTTTAGCAAGGCAAGGCATTGCTATCTGCATGGGCCTGATGTTTGGAGTTACTGGACCAGGTTAAAGTCTGAGGAAAAAATTAAAAGCCAACTTAAGTCTGTTAAAATGAATGAAGAAAAATGTGACAAAGCGTGTAGAACCTGCTCCGATCCCGATTGTGGGGGCCAAATTTGTAAAAGAGAAATTTAGGCTATTTTAAAGAGAGGTGTCAAAACAGTCCGAGAGAAATTTAGGCTATTTCTTTGAGCACACTTCGGTTGATGGGCTGGAAACAGGCAAAAACAAGTAAAAACAGGCAAAAACTGGTCTATAGGGCTAAAAAAAACCGCTTAAAAAGGGTTAGAGAATAAAAAAACCTTGAAACAGTAAATAAAAGAGATACTATTTTTATATTAGCTGTGTGAAAAAAATACAAAACCCATAAAATTTGAAGGAGGGGATTAAAGATGAAATTGTTTTTAAAATACAGAGTGTGGCTTTTTTTGTTTTTTACTTGTCTTTTAGCGGGGGCTATTGTGGTAAGTTGCACCGATTCTGGACAAGAGACCTCTTCTTCTTCCTCCAGTAGTTCTGGTGGCACTTCCAGCGACACAAATGAGGATGCTAAGGACGATGATGAGCCCTTGCTTAGTTGTTCTTTGCCCGATTGCAGTGGCAGTGATTGCTGTTCAAAAGACGATGATGACTGTGATGGTTGGTGTACAGATAAAAAGCATTTAGATTTAAGTGGAAAAGCCGCAACAAAATGTCTATCTTTGGAAGAAGATGTTGTTAAAGATTTGGCGGAGATATTTGCAATATTAAAAAAAGCTACGGCTGACAAATTAGACGGTTTAGATGATGATGATATAGAGTTAATATGTGCTGGGGTAAAAGAATTAGATGCTGGTTTATGGGGTGATCTTATTGATGATTATTCTGCTTCTAAAGCTAAAAGGGTGTTAAATTGGATGTCTAATAACGAAGCAATTGTAGAAGTGTTTGAAAATGCAGAAGACGATGACGGTATTGAAATGTTTAAAGATCTTTTGAAAAAAGCAGCTGGTGGAGCAGAAGACGGATATGCAAAAATTTTGAAAGGGCTTGAAACAGTGGTCAATACAAGTGCTGACGCAGATGATAGAAGACCTCTTATAGCTTTAGCCGCAAAAGACGGACGTGATCGTTTAGTCCGATACATCCATGAAGAGCTGATTGTAGATGAAGATGAGGGAATATGTGGGCAAAGTAGCAACCGACCTGTTGCGGACGGGGCTTCCTCATACTTATCTGGAGAAGTTACGGAGGCTGACAAGAACTTTAAAGAAGAAGCTTGTATCTTGGCGGTTTACTGCACAATAGATAAGCATATTGTATCATCTGATCAAAATAAGTTTAGAAAGAATATAGCCGACACAGTGGATAGCGGTGATGTAACCAGTTTTATAAGCACAGATCAAATTGATGGAGGTTTAGATCCTACTAGTCCTGGTGCCAATGCTGTTGCCATAGATGATGATGATGCTGACGAATGGTCTGATAATGCTTGTAAAAATTTAAAACATTTTTGGAAAGATGGTCTTACTGGTCTGGACATTTAAGTAGTTCATTTTAAAAATATATTGAAAGTTTTATAATAGCCTCTCATGTTGCATCTAATCCACCACTAAACGGGGCTATTTTATTAACCTCTGGGTTGCTTTTTGTAACTGGGATTTTTTTCTCTAAAGAGCTAAAAAGATTTACTAAAGATTCCATAATCAACACTATATCATAGCCTTTTTCCTTTTTTTAAAATAAATTAGTCGCGCTGATCGTGCTTTAATGGAAACTGGGTTTTTCTATAGTTTTAAAAAAAATTGGATGTTTGTAAAATTGAATAAAAACGGCTTTTTAATTTGAAAACTGGATAAAAACAGACTTATTTTTTTGATTAAAAAACCGAGAAGTAGCACACGCTCAATTCAAATATTATCTTACAATGACTGTCCCACTATCAGAAAATGGTATTCAAAGTGCAAATCGGTTGATGGGTTGGAAACAGGCAAAAACTGGTAAAAACTGGTCTATAGGGCTAAAAAAAACCGCTTAAAAAGGGTTAGAGAATAAAAAAACCTTGAAACAGTAAATAAAAGAGATACTATTTTTATATTGACTGTGTGAAAAAATACAAAACCCATAAAAATTAATTAGGAGGGTAAAAGATGAAACTATTTTTAAAACTCAGAGTGTGGCTTTTTTTGTTTTTTGCTTGCCTGTTGACGGGAGCTATTGTTTTAAGTTGTTCTGATTCAGGAACAAAGCGCACAACCTCTTCTTCCAGCTCTTCCAGTGGAGGTGATGAGACTAAGGGTAGTAAGAAGGACAAGGACGATGATGATGACGACGATAAGCTTAGTTGTTCTTTGCCCTCTTGTAGTGGTAGTGATTGCTGTTCAAAAGACGATGATGACTGTGATGATTGGTGTACAGGAAACAAGTTTTTAGACTTAAGTGGAACGGCCGCCAAAAAATGCCTATCTCTGGACAAAGATGTTGTCGAAGATCTGAAAAAACTATTTGATAAGACCTTGGATAAACCTTCTATAGGAAAATTAGAAGATTTAGAAGAGGACGATATAGAACTAATGTGTGCTGGAGTAAAAGATTTGGATTCCAGTGTATGGAGTGATCGCATTAAAAAATATAATTCCTCTCGCGCCAAGAGTGTTTTAGAATGGATTGCTGGTAAAGAAGAGGTTTTAGAGGTGTTTGAAAATGCAGAAGATGATGACGGCCTTGATATGTTTAAAGATCTTTTGAGAAAAGTGGGCAGTAAATCAAATGAGTATGCTGACATTTTGTCAGGACTTAGAGCAGAGATTAATACAGGCGATGATTCAGAAGATCGAAAGCCTCTTATGGCTTTAGCGGATAAAGATGGAAATGAAGATTTAATAAGGTATATCCATGAGTATCTTATTTTAGATGAAGATGAGGGAATATGCGGGAAAGAAAGCCGTCGACCTGAGGCAGAGGCACATGTAGCTTATGACCCTCATAAATATACCACCGAGGCAGCAGAGACTGCCAACAGCAACTTTAGAGAAGAGGCTTGTATCCTGGCGGTTTACTGCACAATGGATGATAATCTTTCAGCCATTGATGGAAATAAATTTAGAAAGGCTATGGCAGACACAGTAGATAGTAGTGATGTGATAAGCTTTATAAAAACGGCTGTTAAGGATGATGATGGGGATGATGAGGGAGGGTTGACCCCTGCTGATAGTATAACGGATTGTACTGCTACAGATCTACGCGATGAAACCGACGCAAAAACACCTTGTAGATTAACGAATGACCAGGCCGAAGAATGGTCTGATAGGGCTTGCCATAACTTAAATTGGTATTGGAGACGGAAAGAGGGTTCTACTGAGCTTTATCTGGATTTATAAGTAGTTCATTTTAAACATTATTGAAAGTTTTATAATGGCCTCTCATGTTGCATCCAATCCACTAAACAGTGCTGTTTTATTAACCTCTGGCTTGCTTTTTTTTATTCAAAAGCACTTCGTACAATCTGTCAAAACGATCACTTAAACGATCAATTTTCTTGTTTGTGTCGCCTATATGATTCTCTAAATCCTTTTGAATGTGACTTATATCTTTAGCCATATCCTTTTGAATGTGACTTATATCTTTAGCCATACCTTTAAATTCAATAAATAATAAAACCATAAAAATAAGTAAAATCCAGGTAACTGGGATTTTTTTCTCTAAAGAGCTAAAAAGATTTACTAAAGATTCCATAATCACACTATATCATAGCCTTTTTCCTTTTTCAAAATAAATCATTCGTGTTGATCGTGCTTTAATGGAAACTGGGTTTTTCTATAGTTTTAGAAAAAATTGGATGTTTGTAAAATTGAATAAAAACGGGCTTTTAATTTGAAAACTGGATAAAAACAGGCTTATTTTTTTGATTAAAAAAATGATAAGTAGCACACGCTCAATTCAAATATTATCTTACGATGACTTTCCCATTATCAGAAAGTGGTATTCAAAGTGCAAAAATGACACCTGTATCAACCTGATTTTTTTAGCTTATTTTCTAAAAATGGTTTTTAAACCTTCTTGCCAGTGAACAATAAGAATACCATCTTGCTTTCGTTTTGTTTTATCTAAGGAAAGCACAAACCCTTTGGCTCCCGGCATATCCTTTTGGATGGATTTTAAGTGTTTTAAGTCATCCGGCAGGATTTGCTTTTTGGATTTAATTTCAATAAGTATTTTTTCCTGTCCTCTTTTCAAGATAAGGTCCACTTCCACTCCATCCTTAGAGCGAAAATAAGACAACTTATAATAAGTTTCAAAATATTCATTCAAGCGATAGATTTCTGCAATAACAAGATGTTCAAAACAATGGCCAAAAGAATAAGTAGTTGGTTCTACCTTCACATTAAGCAGGCCCGCTAATGCTCTGGCCACCCCTAAGTCAAACAGATAAAATTTAGAAGCTTTGTTTTGTTGCTTTCTGATAGATAGCGAAAAAGAAGGCAGGTGAAAACCTAATAAAGTGTCTTCTAAAATTTCGAAATATCTTTGGCTGGTTTTATAATCAATCCCCGCCTCGCGCGCTATTTTAGAATGATTTAAAATGGTGCCGTTGCATTGTCCCGCTACTTCTAAAAAATAACGAAAAGGCTCTATGTTTCTGATGATCTGCTCTGAGATAATTTCTTCCTTAAGGTAGGTGTGAACATAAGTATTTAGATAACGAATTTTATCTTTTTTTGATTTTAAATTAAATATTTCAGGTAAACTGCCAAACTGTAGTGTATGACCCAGGTCAAATTTACTTTTAAGCTCCAAAAAAGTAAGAGGAAACAGTTTATATAAAAAAGCTCTTCCGGCCAGCAGGTTAGCTGAACCTTGTTTTAACTTGCGCACACTGGATCCCGTAAGGGCAAATTTCAGATTCTTTTTTTGTATAAGTTGATGGGCTACATTTAAAAGTTTAGGAACTTTTTGTATTTCATCAATAACAATGAATTTAGGTGGGGTTTTAAGACTTTCAATATGTTCTATCAGCTGGGAGGGTCTTAAACTTAGATCTCTTTCTATTTCCGGCGTTAATAGATCTATGTAGAGTATTTCATTTTTTTTGAATTTGAGGGACCATTGTTTTTGTAAGTAAACAGATTTACCTGTTGCCCTTCCTCCGAACAGGAAAAAGCTCTTTGTTTTTGAGCATTTAAGTAATCTTTGGATCATACTATCTAATTTACCCGATAAATTAGATATATGTCAACCTTTCTTTACTTTTTTTATCCCAGTTGTTTAATACTTTCCATAATAGGTTATAAGGAAAATCCTTAATACTGTCACAACGAAAATGGCTATTTTTGCCATCTAAAGTAGAAAAATACGCCACACTGCCTTTGGAGTCACAAAGTATAAGTAGGCCTCTTCCGGGTTGAGGGGTTAAGTCAATGGCAATTTCTCGATCTTCTGTAGGGTATATGTCATAATCATAGTCTGGAAATTTTGCATAAACCGCATTTAAAATTTGCATAGCGTTTTCTCTGGCTGTTTTGGAAAAGATGTCAAACCCTTCTTGTGTGCATTCTTCATGTAAGTGGTTTATAGTTCTATGCAAGGTTCTTAATATGGCAATTTGATTTTTAATTTTTATTTCTCCAATATACTTTTCAGCCTCTTGCAGGCGGGTTTATCTATACCATAACTGGTCATTAAGTCCTAATTATTTTGACTTCGTTCACCGATTTTCTTTGAAAAAAGCTCTTTATTTTTGAGCACTTAACCAACCTTTGGATCATACGATCAAATATACTTCTTAAGAGCTGTTTTTAAGTTTTTCGATCTCTACCTCAGAAAGACCTGTCATTTTGGAGATAAAAGATAGGTCAGCTTTTGCTTTCAACATGTTTAGGGCCACTGCCTGCATGCCTTTTTGCAAGCCTTTTTGCAAGCCTTCTTCTCTGGCTTCATCTAATGAATACTGTAATAATGGTGCCATAACTCTTTCCTCCTTTTTGACTGTGGTTTGTTCAATCTCTCTTACTATTTTCCAAGTAAAATTAGGATCATATTGCCGAACATAATCCACTGCCCGCACAATCAAAGCCTCTCGCTCACTTTGGCTAAGACCACGGCCTATTGTAAAAAGTCCCTTTATCTTTTTATCGTTTAAGTTCCATATATGCTTTAAAATATACAAAATAGGACGCGTTGTCAAGCCCTTGGCCTTATCTATATCCAAGGCCTGGATATTCAATACTCTGGGGCGAAAATTTAACACATTCTCTTTAAACCTCTTTTTTAACTCTCATTAACTTAATCCCCTTAATCCCCTTAAAGAGCCATTAAAATAAGGTAGCCAACAAATGAGGGTCAAAAAAGAGCTTCCTATAACCTTGTTCAGGGGCTTCTATTTAGGTTTTTACCAGACCATGAGGTTGCTTTTTTTTTCGTCTGTGTTAAAATCACATAATCAACTTGTGAAAAAGTCTTGTTTTGACTGGATTCCCATTTTCCAAAGGACAGGCAGGCAATAGGTTGATCGTCTTGAAGGTAGTAGAGATTTTTTACAGGCACTAAAAAAGGAGGACTTTAAATTGAGCACATATAAAGAATGGAGCATATATAAAAAGCGAGAAAACAGGCTGTTTTCGTCAGCTTTAAACTTAAGCCAGGTTTTTATATTCTGTTTTTTAGCGACATTATTAGTGGTGGGTTGTGATTCTAAAAAAGAGGATGAGGGTTCGACAACCTCTTCAGGAAGTACTACTTCTTCCACTGGGGGTAAGGCAGATGACGCTGGCGACAGCGAAAAACAAGGGACATTGGATTGCACTTTACCTACTTGTGAAGGGGATGACTGTTGCAGTCAAGAAGATACCTCCTGCGATAATTGGTGTACAGGGGGCGATCACCTTCGCTTAAGCGGAGATTTAGGAACAAAATGCTTAGCCTTAGGAAAAACCACAGTAGAAAACATAGTAAATATATTTACAGATACTTTAAAAAACCCTATTAAGGAGGATCTAAACAACTTGGATGAAGAGGACATGGGGTTGATATGCGGAGTGGTTAAAGAGTGGGGCACGGATGTATTAAAATCCCGAGTGGATAATTATTCTACTGCTCAGGCAAAAGAGTTTTTGACCTGGATGGTTAAAACCCCGGTCACGATAGAAATATTTGAAAACGCTACAGGGGATGGGCAAGATATTGAAATGCTTAAAAAGTTATTGCAAAAAGCCTCTGCTGGTAGTGGGGATGGGGGAATTTTAGCCGGTTTAGGGGTTGAAGTAGAAGGAGGTCAAGGTGTCCTTTGGACAGCTAATAAGGAGAATAATATAGGTTTTATCCGGTATGTTCATCAGCAAATCATTGTGAGTGACGAAGGAGTGTGTTCTCAAAATAACCACCCCCGGCCTGTTCGATATCCTGATGGCGCGCGTGCCAATGACTTTAAAAAACAAGCTTGTGTTTTGGCGGTCTATTGTAAAATGGCCCCAGCAGGAACAGGCACACCAAACAGCGATTTTAGAAAAGATGTAGCGCGAATTGCAAATAATAACAATATTATTAATTTTATAAAAACGGAAGTAAGTCAAGGAGGCTTGAACGGAGCAACCAATCGAGCTATACCTGTTAGTGATGTGCAAAGATGGCCGGATAAAGCTTGCGAAAACTTGCTTTATTTTTGGGATAATGGAAACTTAAATATCGGTTTATAAGAGTGAAACTGTTAAGACTATTGCTTTAGACTGATACAGGATCGTCTTTAAAACTTTACTGTGAAATAGTTTTACTGTGAAATAACGAAAAGAAAATGAAAACTGTTATATTTATTTTAGTAATGTTTTTTCTTTTGCATTGCAACTTAGAAGAACGTAGTTCAGAAGAACGTAGTTCAGAAGAGCAAGGATCATCCTTTCAACCTTTACCCTTAGAGGACAACGCGAGCATAGCAGAAGAAGGGTCTTGCCCAGGGGAAAATTGTTGCAATCAGAGCCAAGATTGTAGACAAAAATGTAAAGACATATTCTTAGAACAAGAAAGCGAACAAGAATGTTTTAATCATTTTTCTATTGATCGCGTCCAAAGCATGTTCCAGCTTATGACAAAGGTTTTTAAAAAACCAAAGGAGGATAATCTTGTTAATGTGGACTTAGGTGTTCTGCATGATGTGCTTGGTATTTCTGAAAAAGCCTTGTTGTTTAGAATTAACAAGTATCATAAAACCCATGCGCGGGCTGTTTTATCTTGGATGGCAGGCCAGGGTGGGGATGTGTTTTCCTATCGCCAAAGTGAGGAGCCAGCTCGGTTGTTGTTAACAGCTTTATTTAGGCAAAATGCCAGGTCTTCGCTCTTAGATGATAACGCGCTTTTATCCGGGCTTAAAGAGCCTATTGTGGATAGGCGACATTTTTTTGAGGTAGCCAACCGCAGAGACGATATACAATTAATGACTCTTGTGCATAATCAAGTGGTGGCAGGAGAGCTATGTGATTATATTATAAATCGTCCTAAACCAGTAGGTTGGATGGTTTACAATAGTAATCGGAATTATTCTGCCTGTATTTTAGCTGTTTATTGTGATCTCACTGGTTCTTTTTCCGCTGAGGGGTATGTGGCTCATAAAGGAGGTTCAGCCTTAAGAAAAGACCTGGCTTGGGAACTGGGGGAATTAGATGTTTATAAAGAGATAGAAAACTTTATAGAAACTCCTTATAGGAATGGAGGATTAGGAATCAATAGAAGAGCAGACCAATGGGAAGATCTGGCCTGCACAAGACTTAAGTCTATGTGGAATGACGGAAATTTAAAGTTTAGCTTATAAAAATCATTTATTAGTTAAAAGCTAGTTTTCTTCTGTTGATTCTATTGATTCCGGTGATTTTTCCATTTTGCTTTCTTCTATTTGTTCTGCCTCTTTTAAAGCTTTTTCTAACTCCGTGACTTGAGGCTCAAAATCCACTTTTTCATTAAAAATCTCTTTTACCTTTTCTTTGTCTTTTGATCCCGTTTCTATAATCAGGCTGGCTAAAAAGGAATAGCCTTTAGAGTATTGAGAACCATTTATATCAAAATCACCGTAAAGCCTTAAAGTGACATAAGGAATATGCCAGGCTATCCACCCCATAAATCCAATAACATTAGGATTTGCAGAAAAGAATTTCAAACTGCCCGCGTTGTTTTTTTTGAGCAAATTAACGCGATCTCCTAAAACAGAAGAGGAGCTGTCTCGGATAACGGACCAAAAACCATAAGTGCTGACCCCTAATTCTGCCAGTTCCCCCTGTAGCATAACTCCTGCTCGCCAATTCAGCAGAGAGGATAAAGGGGATCTCCATTTAAAGCCCACCTGGACAAAAGGATAAAATATTTCACCAATAATCCCATACATCCACAGGGAAGGCGTGAAATGTAGGCTATCATCATCTGTAATAGGTTGAAGGCTTTGTCTGTTTATAGAAAATAGCGGGATGGAAAAACTAAATTCAGGTGTGAGTCCAAAAACCCCTGCTATGGCTTGTTGACTACGAACAGCCCCTCCGGCCCGTTGGATTTTAAACCCTGAAGTAAGATTTTGCCCGTTTCCACTTTGTGCGAACCAAAAACCGCTGGAAAAAGCCTCTATCTCAAAATAGTCTATCCAGTTATATCCCAGACTAAAGTCCATATTCATATAATGAAAGAAGGGTGAAACATTGTTATTGGGGATAGAAGAAGGTCCCAGAACCTGGCGTAAATTTTGGGATTTAAAGTTTTTTATGTAATTGCTTTCCGTGTAATAATATCCTGTATGGAGTTCCATAAAAAATATATGCCCTCCACGGGGAAGGGGAGGGACCAGGCTATCTTCTCTGGCCTCAGCAAGAAAAGGAGAAAATAGAAGGTAAAAAGCCACAGCAGGGCAAAATAACCTCTGTAAAAATCCAGAAAAAACACTGTTCAAAAATAAAAAAATTGTTTTCATGTCGTATTTTAATCCTTCTGATTTTAAGGAAATCGATACTTGATTTTCCTTAGATAAATATGCTTTTTCTGGGCCAGTAAATACTCAAACCAGCCCCCCTGTGGTTTTTAATAGTAAATTAACAAATTATTTTCAATATTAGGATGAAATAAACCGAAAAATCAAGTGTTGTAGGATTAGTTATGAGTAAAAAAGTTTTAATTGTTGAAGATGACAAAAATTTTGCGGAAACCTTAAAAAACATTTTTGTTGAAAAAGATTTGGATGTAAAAGTCAGTGCTTCCACCCACCAGGCGGAACAAATGATGTCTTTTGAATGCTATGACCTTTTAGTAGTGGATATTGTTCTTCCAAATGTAAATGGGATTGTTTTTTTGAGGGAAGTTATTTCCAAAGGTTTATTAACCAACTGCCAAATATGGGTTATATCTGGGGTTTTAAACAAAAAGGTTATATCTGCGGATGTGCTTTGTCATATTGATGAGTTTTTGAAAAAACCTCTCAGTAAAGAGCTTATTGAGAAACGGATAAGCACTTTATTTGCTCCACAAAAACAAATTGTTGAAAACATTAATTTTTTCTATTTAGATACTTCAGACAATAAGAAAAATATTCTGGAAAATAAGCAATATGTTATTAATGGCCATGAGCTGATGTTTATAGTGTTTTATCTTTACTCCATTCAGTTTAGTGGAATGTTGCACATTGCTAATCAGAAGTTAAAAACAACAAATGAGATTTTGTTCGTAGATGGTTGTATTACAGCTATTACGCACCCGGATAAGCACTCTTATCTTGGGGTTTTACTTGTTAAAAATAATTTGATTTCAAAAGAGGATATGAAAAAAATTCTAGTGGAAAAAAAGGATGTTCCATTAGGGGATTACCTGGTGTCAGAGTGTTATATCAGTCCCCATCAGTTACATAAAATACTCAGAGAGCAATTAGCTATCAGATTGTTTACAATTATGGAACTACCTTCAGTTACAGTGCATAGTGTGAATTTTATACCTTCTCAGGCATTTAGCCAAGTAACTAAGCTGGAGGAACATCATATTTTTAATTTGGTAGATAACTGGATGAACTCCTTGGTGAATATGGATTGGTTGAAGGAATTTTTTAAAAAAAATTGGGATATGTATATCCATCCAGCTTCCTCTTCTGGTTCCCGAGTAAAAAGACTGAAAGAGTCCAGTTTTAAGTTTGTCAAATTGGATGGTTTGCGAGAACCGCGTCGTCTTGGTGATATTTTTGAAAATACAGAGGCGACAGAAAAAGATATAGCGTGTGAAATATATTATAGGCTTGTGGTAGGGGACCATTACCTGAAAAGCAGATCAAAAGTTTCCGTAGATAGTAGAGGAAGATATGATTTTTTACAAAAAAAGTATAAGACTTTTCTGGAATCCGCCAAAACGAAAAGCTATTTTGAATTACTGAGTTTGCCTGTAAATGCTTCTCAAAACAAAGTGGATTTAGTTTATAAAAGTATGGTAAAAACTTTTCACCCCGATCGCTTAAATCAATCTACTCCTGAGGAATTAAGAAAAATATGTAATGATTGTTTTTTATTGATAACAAAGATATACCAAACTTTATCAAACCCAGAGAAGAAAAAAGAATATATGAGCAGTTTACAGGAAAAAAATGATTTCCATCAAATGGCTATTAAAAATATCTACATAAAAGGAAAGAAAAATGTAGAACAGTCCTCTTTCGCCTCAGCTTTAGAGAGTTTTAAAGAGATTCTTAATCACAAACTCGCCCCCAATGAAACTTTTTTATATTATATTTGGGCTATTATAAAAAATAAAGATGGTAAACTGACCGCGGAGGAAAGCAAAGAAATCAAAATGCTTTTTGACAAAGTGAGTTTGAAAAATAGACAAAGTGCTATTTTTTACTTTGTAAAAGGTTTATTTATGAAAGCGAAGAAGGAAAAAGAAATGGCTTTTAGTCTTTTTAAAAAAGCTGTTGATTTAGATAACACACTTACAGTGGCCAGGGTGGAACTTTATTCTTTATCTCAGAAAAAGAAAAAAACATGGAAAAGCTTTTTTAAAAAAGCCAACTAACCCTTGTTGTTTGTATCGTCCGTGAGTCGTCCGTGAGTCGTCCGTGAGTCGTCCGTGAGTCGTCCGTGTTAATTTAGCCGATAGAGGTTTTAGGGATTTAAAAAAGCTGTGTAAAATCAATGGTTTATACTCAGTATGTCGTCAGTTCCATTTAGATATTTTTATTTATCTCCATTTTGGAGGGCAGAAAATTTCTCCTTTAGCATCTTTCATTCTTTCAGGAAATTGACATTGTTCTAAAACTTTATTGGAAATTCTTTTTTGAAAGTGACTGACTTCTTTCAACTCTATATGAATATTCCTTCGAGGGCTTACAATCCCTACCCGCTTTTTGAAATTTTCTTTAACATATCTTAGAGGTGTTTTTAAATCTGTATCGTTAGAAATTAGAACAGCACAATCGTATTGAGAGGCATCTGCAATAATATGTGTTGCTATATTCACATCGGATTCTTTTTCCTCCCATTTACTTATAGTGACAAGCTCATTGCCTTCTACATACTGCCCGTTTTCGTAATGGCATTTAAGACCTGTTACTTGTCTCTTTTTAAATTGACCAAAAATAATCTCTATATTTTTGATTGTATTAACAGCCCTTAGATAAATGTCTTGTCGTGTATCTTGTAAGGTATCTTCTCTTGAACTTTGCACTCTGGCAGTAAAGTATTTAATCTTTTGTATATTATGTTGTGGAGGTTTAAAATAAAAGTCAGATAAATTTTGAAGATTTAACCATTTATAAAGGGTATATTTCAAACGATAATAAAGATTAAAACCGTCAATATAAATAATAGTTTTCATACTTTCTCTAAAAAACGCGAAAGCAGGCTTTCGCCTGCTCGCACCCATCCACCGAAACAGATGGGGATGTTATTGCTTAGTATAAGTGCTTTTTCACAAAAATCAAGAACAAAACCTTTAAAAAATCCAGGATTTATCTGTATGTCGTCTGCTCTAAAAGGGTTGATGCGGGTTTTCGGAATTTGAAAAAGCTGTATAAAATCATGGATTTATGGTCAGTGTGTCGTCTGTGTGTCGTCTGTGTGTCGTCTATGTGTCGTCTGTGTGTCGTCTGCGTTAATTCAGTTGTTAGGGGTTTTCGGAATTTGAAAAAGCTATGTAAAATCATGGATTTATGGTCTGTGTGTCGTCTGTGTGTCGTCTATGTGTCGTCTGGGAGTTGTCTGCCATAATTCATTTGATAGTGGCTTCTGGTATTTGAAAAAGCTGTGTAAAATCAGGGATTTATGGTCAGTGTGTCGTCTATGTGTCGTCTGCCAGTTGTTTGCCATAATTTAGCTGATAAAGGTTTCCGGTATTTAAAAAAGTTGTGTAAAATCAGGGGTTTGTGCATAGCATGTCGTCTATGTGTCGTCTGCCATAATTTAGCTGATAGAGGTTTTAGGGATTTAAAAAAGCTGTATAAAATCAGGGATTTATGGTCAGTGTGTCGTCTGTGTGTCGTCTGCCAGTTGTTTGCCATAATTTAGCTGATATGGGTTTTAGGGATTTAAAAAAGTTGTGTAAAATCAGGGATTTATGGTCAGTGTGTCGTCTATGTGTCGTCTGCCAGTCGTCTGTTCTAAAAGGGCTGATTGTGGCTTCAGTCACTTGTAAAAGCTGTATAAAAGCTGTTTTTAGCCTCTTATCGTCAGTGTGTCGTCTATTTCGTTTATTGTTTTTAATGGACAAAAAGGAGCAAAAAAGCAAATAATAGGGCCTTAAAGGTATGTCGTATCTGGGGTGTTTACTGGCATCTAAATAAACAAGGGTTAAAAAAATGGGTTCTTATACAAAAACAATCTTATTGGAACAGTTATCTTCTCAGCAATTAACTGAAAAAGAAAACTTGGAGTTTAAGTCCCAATGGGACCAAGACTTTGGAAAAAGTATCTCTGCCATTGGTAATAAGGAAGAGGGTGGCTGGATGGTTGTCGGTATTAACGATAAAGGTTTTTTACTGGGCAAGAACTTAGGTTGGATAAAAAAACAAGAAGCTTATATAGAAAATCATATAAGCCAGTTTCTTGATCCTAATTCTGCAGTGCAATCTATTTCTGTTGAAGTTTTGAATAATAAAAAATTTATACTTATTGAAATTAGAAATCCCAGGGCAGTGGTTTCTTGGAATGGAAAATTTTATAAAAGAATAGGAGCAAGAACAGAAGAAATGACCCCAGGGGGAAAACAAGAACTAGAAATAAAACGCCCTGGCCTTGATTTTTCAAGCTTTGATTATAAAGGGAAAATAAATTCTTCTTTAGTTTTGGATTTTGCCAAGTTCTTGAAAAATGGAAATAAGGATTGGATACAGCTATCAGCAGACAATGTTTTATCTAAACTGAATATAAAAGATAAAAATGTTTCTGGGATTTTATTTGGAGATTTTTCTTTTAGAGTTGCACATTATAACAAGGAATCTGAACTTACAGATCAGTATGAAAAAGCAGGTCTATACTCTTTGTTAAAAGAAGATTTTATCCAACATATTCAGTCATGGACTAGAACTAAAGGAATCAGTTTAATACCTGGTTCTTTATCTATTGCAGAAGAAAAACCCTATCCTGATTCGGTTTTAAGAGAAGTCCTTGTTAATGCTGTGGCTCATTCTGCTTTTGAGAAAAAAAAGGGAGAAATAACAGTGGAATTATATCGAAATAGAATTAAAGTTTCAAATTACTGTTCAGCTAAAGCTACAGCTTTTATAGATAAAAAATTCTCTCAAGGTCATTTTTCTTATAATCCTTTCTTGATGAAAATTTTACGGAAAGCTAAATTTTCTGATGAATTTGGAACAGGAAAAAATAAAATTTTTAAATATATGATTGAGAGTGGAAGAGGGGAGCCTCTTTTTGAGTATCAAAAAATTTCAGCTGATTATGGTATATGGTCAGCGACTATATATAATGAGCAACCAAACAAGAACTTTTTAAGACTTCTTAAAAAGTTTAAACAATTATATGAAAACAATACAGATAAATATAAAATTTCAGCGGCTTTAGTATTGTGGAGAGACAAAACTCTAAAAGAAATTTTTAGCTATATAGACGAGTATCATAAAAAACTTATTGGTGAGATTTTTTCAAATAATGATTCTCCTTTCTTATTAACACCTGAATATTCACAAAAAAACAAGAAAAAACCAGTGGCAAAAATTCTTTTAAAGCGATGGGTGAAAGTTCAATTAGAGGGTCAGGAGTCAAAAGTGTTTTCAAAAGCAGAAGAAAATACATTTAAAGAGATATTACAGAATTACGCTTATAAAGAAAATCGAGGTGGTTATATAACGAATAAAGAGGCGAGACAACTTTTTGGTTTATCCAACAGTCAGTCGGAAATAGTGCAGTTATCAAAATTATTTCAACAATGGGAAAAAAACGGTTTTATAGAAAAAGGGGAAAAAAGAAGAGCTTGGAAAGTGAAACGAAAACCAAAATCATTAGATTTTTCAATTAAAAATTTGTTTGATTGATATGTAAAACACAGATTGCCCTGGTCTTTCCGCAAGTTTTATTTACTGTCATTTAGACTTTAAGTATTCAACGCAACACTCTGCTTTGAGAGTTGACCGGAAGTTTTAAAAGAAGATAAAAAAGCTATTTTTAATTGGAGAATTAGGGCTAAAAATGGCTATTTTTTTGTTTTAACATGGGGTTTTTCTAAAAAAACCCACTGGACTTTACTGGGTTTTTATATTAAAATCATTCTATGGATAAAATCATAAATAAAAAATTAAAGAAAATCCTCTTTATGCAAAAAAACAACATATCAACATTACCCCTTATATTTTAGCAATCACAACATGAATGAGCAGGCTTTAAAAGAAAGAATATGTTTCAATATTCTGTTTTAGGAAATGGTTTAAACTATGAAAATTACAGATTATCACGCCAAGTATTATGCCCATGAGCTGATGAAACGCCGTCCATCTGGGGATATTGAAGGTCTTATTCCTACTCTTATGTCTGCTCAGGTGGATTTGAACCCTCATCAGGTGGACGCCGCTTTGTTTGCTTTTAAGTCCCCTCTGTCAAAAGGGGCTCTTTTAGCTGATGAGGTAGGTCTTGGAAAAACTATTGAAGCTGGGATTTTACTGTCTCAAAAATGGGCTGAAAGACAAAGAAAGCTTTTGATTATAGTTCCTTCCAGTTTGAGAAAACAGTGGAATCAGGAACTCTTGGAAAAGTTTTTTCTCCCTTCTGTCATTTTAGAGACTAGGTCTTTTAATAGCAATCTTAAACAAGGTATGGAAAACCCATTTCAAAGAAATGATGAGCTGGTTATTTGCTCGTATCAATTTGCAAGAAACAAATCAGAATATGCCAGTCGAATCAAATGGAACTTAATAATTATTGATGAAGCTCACAGATTAAGAAATGTTTATAAGCCGACAAATAAAATTGCCAGAAATCTTAGGGAAACATTTAAAGATGTACCAAAAGCATTGTTAACGGCGACACCTCTACAAAATTCTCTTATGGAGCTTTATGGTCTTACCAGCTTTGTGGACAAACATATCTTTGGAGATGAAATTAGTTTTAAATCTCAATATTCCTCACAAATTGGATCAGATGAGGATATTTATAAAGAGCTTAAAAATAGACTATCTCTGGTTTGTCAGCGCACCTTAAGAAGACAAGTTCAGGAATATGTTCGATACACAAAACGGATCCCCATTACAGAGGCATTTACTCCTAAAAGAGAGGAGCAAATTTTATATGAAAAAATCTCAGCTTATCTACAAAGAGAAAACCTTAAGGCTCTTCCTTCCAGCCAAAGACAGTTAATTACATTGGTTTTAAGAAAGCTCTTGGCATCTTCTACATTTGCCATTCATGGGGCTTTAACAAAAATGATTAACAGGTTACAATCCACATTGAAAAAAAATATTGAACAACAAAAAAAATTAGAAGTTGAAATTTCAGAAGATTTTGAATCCTTTGACAATACAAAAGAAGAGTGGGAAGATGGAGAAGGAGATAATGTATTACTATCTGAATCAGATAAAACTTCTATAGAAAAAGAAATGGCTGAATTAAAAGAATTTCATCAGTTAGCAGTTTCCATTACTGAAAACGCTAAGGGGGAGTCTCTTTTAAAAGCTTTAAAAGTCGGTTTTAAAAAAGCAAAAGAGCTTAAAGCAAAAGAGAAAGTGATTGTTTTTACTGAATCCAGAAGAACACAAAATTACCTTTTAGATCTGTTGGGCAAAACGCAATATGCGGAAAGCATAGTCCTGTTTAATGGTTCTAATAACGATCTACAATCAAAAAAAGTTTACGAGAAATGGAAAATAGAAAATAAAGATTCAGATCGTATTACAGGATCAAGAACGGCGGATATGCGTTCAGCTTTGGTGGATTATTTTAAAGATACTGCTCAAATAATGATTGCTACAGAGGCCGCCGCTGAAGGAATTAACCTTCAGTTTTGTTCTTTGATAGTTAATTATGATCTTCCTTGGAACCCCCAAAGAATTGAACAAAGAATTGGGCGATGTCACCGATACGGACAAAAACATGATGTGGTTGTAATCAACTTTCTTAATACAAAGAATGAAGCAGATAAAAGAGTGTTCCAGTTGCTTTCTCAAAAATTTAAACTTTTTGAAGGAGTTTTTGGAGCCAGTGATGAGGTTTTAGGTAGTATTGAATCTGGGGTTGATTTTGAAAAAAGAATTTTAAACATTTACCAAAAATGTCGCACTTCAGAAGAAATTAAAAAAGCTTTTGATGATTTACAAGAAGAAATGTCCCAACCTATTGATGAGAAAATGAAAAACACAAGACAAAAACTACTTGAAAATTTTGATAAAGAAGTGCATGAAAAATTAAAAATATGTAGCAAACAAAGCTCTGAATATTTAAACAAACACGAAACATGGTTGTGGGAAATAACAAAACAAGTATTGTCAGAGGATGCTGTTTTTGAGCCAAAAGATTATACTTTTCATTTAAGAACAAAACCTTTTGGTTTAAATAACATTCCTTTAGGTCCTTATAAAATGGGAAAAAATATACAAGACTCTCATATCTATCGCCCCAATCATCCTTTGGCGGAAAAGATTATAGATCAAGTTATCAATAACAAAACAGATAGAAAACGATTGATTTTTAATCACAATGAAGCTCCAAAAATCAGTATATTGGAAGAGTTTATTGGCCAATCTGGTTTATTAAGGTTGACAAAAATGACTATATGTAGTTTTGAAAAAGAGGATTATTTGATTTTTTCTGCTGTCACTAATGCAGGAAAAGCTTTAGACGCAGAACAATGCTCAAGGCTTTTTTTTATTCCTGCTAAAATATCTGATTTGAAAGGTCAAATTACAAATGAGAAATTAAACAGTTTGTATGAACAAGATAAACTAAAAATTATTGACAAAATTTCAGAAAGAAACTCGAAAAATTTTGACACAGAAATGGATAAATTGGATTTCTGGGCAGAGGATAGAAAAAAAACATTGGAGCAAAAATTAAAAGAAATGGATAAAAATATCAAGGAACTTAAAAGATCAGCCCGAAGGGCTAATTCCCTTCCTGAAAAAATCAGACTGCAAAAACAGGTTAATGATATGGAATATAAAAGAGATAAGGAGTGGAAAGAATATGAAATGGCTAAAAAGGGAATTGAAAACAAAAAAGAACAGTTAATTGATGATATTGAGGCTCGACTTAAACAAAACATTATAGAAAATATTGTGTTTGAAATAGAATGGAGGATTGTTTAAATTAAACTATTTTGAAAAGGGCATGCCTTTACCGATTGTTTCTATTAATGAAGTTATGCTATGAAGATTCAAATAAAATACAACATAAAAACTAAATAAAAAGGGTAGTTATGAATAAAATAAAAAAACCAGAGCATATTGTAGCTGAAAAAGCTCTAGATCAGCTTATAACACAGCAACTTTTTTTTGAAGATGAGAAAGAAAAATGGATTAAAAAATTATCAAAAGAAGGAGTATCTTCTGAAGATTGGAATTTACTTGCAGATTTTTATATTAAAAACAAGGTAAAAATAAATGAATAAAGATAAAATTAAATCTATAGACTTAAATAATTTTCGTGGGGCCACAAAGCCATTGCAGATAAAATTTGATCCAAAAAAATCAATGGTGATGATTTTTGGAGAAAATGGAACAGGAAAATCTACTCTTATTGATGCTATAGATTTTATTTTCAATAAGCAAGCTGGATCTTTAAAGGAAAAAAGCTCAATAAATATCAAACGCCACTTGCCAGCCCTTGGAGCTAAGTCGCAAGATATTGAAATAGCTATTACCAGTCAAAATCAAAAAACATGGAAGGGTAAATTAAATGGAGAAACCCCGGAAATCACCGGCAGTGATGACTATCTTTCAGTGGCAGTTTTAAGAAGAGATAAAATCCTTAAATTGATAAACGCAGAGCCTAAAAAGCGATATGATGCTTTAAAAAATTTTATTGAATTACCGACTATTCGTTCTTCTGAAAACTCTCTTAGAGATCTTATAAAGAGTATAAAAACTGATTTAGATCATAGCGTATCTACTAAAACAGACAAAGAAAACAATCTCCGGGAATCATGGGAAAAAGAAGGTAAAAGTGGAGAGAGCTTTCTTAGTTGGGCTGAAGAAATAAGTAAAAAAGAAAATAAAGAATTAGAGGAAAAAATTAACAAATATAATAAAATTATCTTCAACATTAATCAATCTATAGACTGTTATAAAAAATACAAAGAATTAAATAAAGAATTGTCTGATTCAGAAAAAAAATTAAATGAGGCTAAAAAAATATTACAAGAAATCAGCTCTCAAAATCAGCCAGAAGAAATTATTGATATATTACAAAAAACTCAATCTTTTTTACAAAAAGAAAAAACAGCTAAAGAATGCCCAGCTTGTGAGCAGGCTATTGTTCCTGAAGATCTACAAAAAAGAATTACAGCTCGTTTAAAAAATATGAGAGCATTAGTTGAAGCCAATACACAAAACCAAAAAGCAAAAAAAACACATGACCTTAATACAAACCAGTTTGTTAAAAAAACAGCAGAATTGAAAGAATTAATAACAAATATGATCGAATTTTTAAAAAAAGAAAAAAATCTCAGTGAGTTAAAAAATGTTATAGACATTTTTAATAAAAGTAATTTTTTAGTTAATAATTTAATTAATTTAGAAAAAGCAGAGCTTTTTTTTAAAGATATTGATTCTGTTTTATCGGAATTAAAAAGTGATTCTGAAAATGATACAAAAACACGAAATCAATTAAACTTAATAAAAACTTCTTTAAGCAGTTTACATAAAACAGCACAAAAAATACAAAAACTGAGTAATAAAAAGGAATATTTAGCTAAAATTTTGAAAATTATTGAAAATGAGAGAAAAACTTATGTTGAAGGTTTATTAAGTAAAATATCTAATGATGTTCAAAAATTGTATTCAAAACTTCACCCTCATGAGGGGTTAGACAATATCCGGCTACATTTAAAACCTAAGGCCCAAGGTTCTCTTGAAATTAAAAGCAGTTTTCAAAATAAAAATGATGTACCACCACAAGCCTATTTTAGTGACTCTCATTTAGATACTCTTGGGATATGTATTTTTATAGCAATGGCAAAATTTTTTAAAGATAATATAATTGTTTTAGATGATGTTGTGACTTCTTTAGATCAACAACACTTGGGTCGATTTATTGAGATATTAAGTAATGAAAACCAGTATTTTAATCAAATTATTGTAACCACTCATTATCGCCCTTGGCGGGAAAAATATAAATATTATCGTCAAGCTAATGCAAATATTAACCTGATTGAATTATCTGCTTTTTGGTCTCTGGATCAAGGGATCAAAAGCGGTCAAACCCATCTTCCTATTGAAGAATTGGAGGCCCTTACAAAGGAAATCCCTTTCAATCGTCAAAATGCAGGTTCTAAAACAGGTATTTTTTTAGAAAGCATGCTTGATCATATTGCCTTAATTTATGGTCTTCGTGTTCCCAGACGCCCTGAACCTAAATACACTTTAGGAGAATTGAAGAATAGTTTTTTAAACAATTTTATGAAAACATTAAAAATCAAAAATAATGATAGTAATATAAAATCACTATCAACTATAATGAATGATCTTTTTCAAACAATGGAGCCTGTTAGAAATACAGTGGGTGCTCATTGGAATGAATCAGGAATGGATATTTCAGATAAGGAAGTTAGAGCGGTTTTGGAAAATACAATTAAATTTGGAAAAATGCTTATATGTTCTAAATGTGGAGGGTTGCCTCAAAAGAAAAAAACGGATTGTTGGCAATGTAGTTGCGGAAAAACCAGTTTATATCCTTTAAGTAAGTGATATATTAAAAAAGCTTGATATTTTTTGCCTCAAAATAAAATAGATTCCTGCCTCCCCTGGATGCAGGATTAAAAACTCTTATAGGGTTTTCAGTTTTAGGAAAAAAATATATTCAAAATTGACTAAGAGTAAGAAAATAGTATATGACGATATGATAGCTTTTTTTGAAAATAAAAAATAAGGTTAGAATGAAAAATACAAAACAAAAACCAGAAAAATTAAATTTACAGTCTATGAGTATCACTGAGGAACAGAAAAGAAAGTTAAGACAACTTTTTCCTGAAGTGTTTAATGAAAATAAAATTGACTGGGAAAAATTAAAAACCACATTGGGGGAAGATTTAGATAATAGCCCGGAAAGATATAATATGAATTGGCCCGGAAAAGCCGATTGTTTTCGTATTATTCAAAAACCAAGCTTAGGGACTTTAAAACCTTGCAAAAAGGAAAGCTTGGACTGGGATAAAACACAAAATCTTTTTATAGAGGGTGATAACCTGGAGGTATTGAAGCTTCTGCAACGGTCATACGATAAACAAATCAAAATGATTTATATTGACCCTCCTTACAATACAGGAAAGGACTTTATTTACCCGGACAAATATTCAGAAACTTTGGACACTTATTTGCAATACACAGGGCAAAAAGATGCTGAAGGCAAAAGATTTTCTACTAATCAAGAAACGGATGGTCGTTTTCATTCTAAATGGATTAACATGATGTATCCTCGCCTTTTTCTGGCAAGGAATTTATTAAGAGATGACGGAGTGATTTTTATCAGCATTGATGATAATGAGGTGACTAACTTGAGAAAAATATGTGATGAAATTTTTGGAGAAGAGAATTTTATAAATTGTATCAATGTAAAAACAAAAATTGCAGGTGTTAGCGGAAGTTATTTAGGTCAAAGTCTTCAAAAAAATATTGAACATGTTCTCTTTTATTGTAAAGATAGCTCTAAAATTACTGAGTTTAATGATATTTACGAAGAAAAAAATCTTTTTTCCTATATTAAAGAATATAGAGAAAAAGGGAAAAGTTGGAAATATACAAAGGTAATTGATTCTTTTGGTGACAGAAAATTTTATAAAAAGATTAAAGATGGAACAGGAAAAGAAATTAAAATATTTAAGCATATAAACGTGAGACTTAATACAATAGATAGCTTGATAGAAAAAAGACTTGCTAAGTTAAATAAAAAAAACTTTTCAAAAGAGAAAAAAAATTTATTAGAAGAAGATATATATTTACAATATTTTGATAAAATTTTTCGGGATACAAATGCACAAAGCTCAATTAGAAAAAGAGTGATTGATGCAACAGAGTCTGAAGATGATTTTTTAAGCATTGAATATACTCCTGAATCTGGAAAAAATAAAGGAAAAATTACGACCTTATACTATAAAGGAAGAAATAAGGATTTAATAGCATGGTTGAAAGATGTTTCTTTAAAAAGGAATAATACAATTATCAAGAAAGATAAAATTGGAACTTTGTGGAGTGATTTAAACTGGAATAATATCTCAAAAGAAGGGAATATTCAATACCCTAATGGCAAGAAACCAATCTTGTTAATAAAAAGAATGATAAACTTAATAGGGCTTAAAGACGGTGACATTGTCATGGATTTTTTTTCAGGTTCTGGTTCTACAGCACATGCGACTATGGAGTATAACAAAGAACATCGAAGTAGTTTGAAAACTATATCAGTTCAATTACCTGAAGTGATTCAAGATTCAGATACAATTAAGTATTATAATACTAAAGATCTAAAATGGTTAAAAACCGTCGCTGATATAGGAAAAGAGAGGATTCGCCGAGCTGTTAAAAAAATCAAGGAAGAAAATGAACAACAAAGTCTATTGGATCAAAAGAAAAATAATTTAGACTTAGGTTTTAAAGTGTTTAAACTAAGTAAATCTAATTTCAAAATATGGGATGAACAAATCTCAAAAGATAAAGATAGTTCAAAGCAAATCAAAATGCACCTTGAAGAGTTAATTGATAAAAAATCTACCAATGAAGATCTGCTTTATGAGATTCTTATCAAAACGGGCTATCCGCTGACAACTAAAATAAAAATACTAAGACTCTCTGGTAAAACAGTTTATTCAATAGAAAACAATGCTCTCTTAATTTGCCTTGAAAAACAAATTACAAAAGAGCTAATTAAGGAAATAGCAAAACTCAAACCCGCCCGGGTGGTTTGTTTAGATATAGGATTTGAAAACAATGATCAACTAAAAACCAATGCTTTTGAAACTTTTAAATCTCATGGTATAGTAGACTTTAAAACAATGTAATAAAGAGAAAATGCAATCATGCTGAAGAAAAAAATGAAAAGAAGAAAGGCAAATCAAAATGAAGTTTCAATTTAACCCCAACCAGCAATATCAATTAGATGCTATTTCTGCTGTAAAGGATTTGTTTAAAGGACAAACTATTTTGGACAATGTTTTTGGGGTCACAGGAGGAAAAATTGGAAGCTTACAGGAATTATCCCTCTCCAAAAAGGGATTGGAATCACTTTATGGAAACAAGCTGACTTTAAGTAGTGAACAAATAAATAAAAACTTAAAAGCAGTACAGAGCAAAAATCAAATTTTTTCCAAAGAGAGTGTAAACACTAAAGGAAAAAACTTTACTGTGGAAATGGAAACAGGAACAGGAAAAACTTATGTCTATTTAAGAACAATATTTGAATTAAACAGGCAATACGGATTCAGTAAGTTTATTATTGTTGTCCCCTCTATAGCTATTCGGGAAGGGGTTTTAAAATCCCTGGATATAATGAAGTCTCATTTTAAAGAGCTATATAACAATCCTGTTTTTGTTCCTTTCATTTATCAGTCTAAAAAACCTGGTTTATTAAGAAATTTTGCCAGAGGGAATGATTTACAGATTATGATTATCAATATAGACGCTTTTAACAAGGATAAAAATATCATTCATGAGGCGAGAGATCAAACAGGAGGAATAAAACCTATTGAGTTTATAAAAAATATAAAGCCCATTGTAATTATTGATGAACCTCAGAATATGGAAAGTGAAAAATCCCATTCAGCTATAAAATCCCTCAATCCCCTTTGTACTTTGCGATATTCTGCTACCCATAGAAATTTATATAATCCGGTGTATCGCTTAGACCCTGTTCAGGCATTTCAAAAAAAATTGGTCAAAAAAATCTCTGTTGCTTCTTTAGTAGAGGAAAATGATCCTACATCGGCTTATGTAAAAGTTTTAAAGATCACAAACAAAAATAACAAAATCACAAGCCAAATCCAGTTTTTTAAAAATACAAAAAAAGGACGAAAGTTAGTGAAAAAAGTTTGTAAGAAAGATGATGATTTATTTGTTCATTCGGAAGAAAATCCTATTTACAAGAATGGATTTAAAGTAAATGTAATTAGCTGTAAGCCGGGTAATGAATTTGTTAGGTTTTCTAATGGCTTAGAAATTGCAGAAAAACAAGAACAAGGAGGTTTTAAAGAAGAGGTTATAAAAGCTCAGATCAGGAAAACCATAGAAACCCATTTTAAAAAGGAAATACAATTAAAAAAAACAGGAATAAAAGTGTTGTCTCTCTTTTTTTTGGATCGAGTAGAAAATTACAGGGTTTATAATCCAGGAGGTGTTTCTTTAGGAATTTATGGAAAATGGTTTGAGGAGATTTATAAAGAATTATCCGAAAAATATAAAAAAGAGTTGGATATTGTATCTGTTTCCATAGTTCATAATGGATATTTTTCCAAAGATAAAAAAGGCTATTTTAAAAATACCAGAGGCAACACTAAAGAAGATATAAATACCTATAACCTGATTATGAAAGAAAAAGAAACTCTTTTAGATATTAACAATCCTTTAAAATTTATTTTTACTCATTCTGCTTTAAGAGAAGGTTGGGATAACCCTAATATTTTTCAAATCTGCACTTTAAATGAAACAGGTTCTGCTCTTAAAAAAAGACAGGAAATTGGTAGAGGTTTAAGACTTCCTGTCAATCAAAAAGGTGAAAGAGTGCAAGATAATTTGATCAACAATTTAGTTGTTGTCGCTAACGAAAGTTATGATAATTTTGTAAATAGTTTGCAAAAAGAATTTAAAGAGGATTGTGGATTTACTTTTGGAGTTTTGCCTATTAGTGCATTTGTTGGAATTACTTTTGAAAAGCAAGGAAAAGAACATCAAATCAATTTAGAAGAATCTAAAGCAATATATAAGGAGCTTAAAGAATTATCTTATCTATCTGATGAGGGTATGATTAAGGAAGAATTTACACAAGCTGTCCAAAATAATCAATTTTCAATCTCTGAGAATTTTAAAAATATTGTTAATAAAATTATTTGCACTGTAGAGGAATATCAATCAGAACATTATATTCAGAAATATAAAACAAAAAAACGAGCAGGATTAAATAAAAAAACCTTGTTAGATCCTGAATTTAAAAAGTTTTGGGAAGCTATATCTAAAAAAACATTTTATAATGTCCGTTATGATTCTAAGGATTTGATAGAAAAAGCTACAAAAGCTATTCGTAAAATGGAGGTTATTAAGCCAATTAAAATTTCTGTTTCTGATGTGGATATTGAATTTAAAACTAAAGGTGTAACAGCTCATATAACAAAAACACCGGATCATTATTATCTGCCGGAGAGAAATAAGATTCCTGATATTTTATCTTACATTCAAGATAAAATCCCTATAACCAGAAGAACAATTTTTGAAATTTTAGATGGGTCTGGGAGATTGAGTGACTTTACTGCTAATCCGCAAAAATTTATGGATTTAGTTATTAAGGAAATACAAACTGTTTTAAACCAATTAATTATTGAGGGTATTAAATACGAAAAACTGGACAAAGCATTTTATGAAATGTCTCGATTCGAAGAGGAAGAACATAAAATGGAATTTATAGATGATAAAATTATACCTACTAAAAAGTCGGTCTATGACTATATTTATTATGAATCAAAAGGAGTAGAAAAAAAGTTTGCAGAAGCTTTAGAGAGAATGAAAAATATAAAGTATTTTGTTAAATTGCCGAACTGGTTTACAGTTCCGACTCCAGTAGGAAAATACAATCCTGATTGGGCTATTCTCAAACAAAATGGAGATATTGTTTATATGATACGGGAAACAAAAGCCTCTTTAGATAAATTGGGCTTACGAAGTTTGGAAAGTAAAAAAAATCAGTGTGGGAAAGCACATTTTAAAAGCATCGGAGTTAATTATAAGGTTTGCACTTCTATTGAGAATGCAGACTTATAAACATCCTTATAGATAAACTCTGAATCGGGCTTGAGATGAAGAAGCTATGGGGTGTTTATATAAATTTTCAGAAGAGGAACAAAGATAAATTTTAGCAGTCGGTCCTGAATTAGTCTGGTTTACAATTTCTAAGATAAATCTAAAATAAGTAGCGGCGGTAGGAGACAGAAGAAATAACCCCTAAAGCCACCATAGTGGTAAGTAACCCCGATCCTCCATAAGAAAGTAAAGGCAAGGGAATACCCACAACAGGTAAAAGCCCCATTGTCATTCCAATATTAATAAACGCATGCCAAAACATATAAAAAGACATTCCTACACATAAAAACACCCCCTCTTTGTCTTTTGACTGAAAGGCCGTGTAAAACCCAAGAATAATTAAAAATAAAAAAAGTAAAATGGTAACCACACTCCCCACAAAACCATGCTCTTCGCTTAAGACACTGAAAATAAAATCCGTGTGTCGCTCAGGTAAAAACTCTAACTGGGATTGTGTTCCTTTTCGAAACCCCTTTCCCAAAAACTGCCCGCTTCCAATAGCGATCTTTGATTGAATAGTGTTGTAACCTGTTCCGCGCGGATCCCGCCCAGGAGAAATAAAAGTTAAAATTCTGTTTTTTTGGTATTCCTTTAAAACAAACTGCCAGGCTAAAGGAGATGCAGATAAAGCAAACAACAAGGAAACAAGTAAAATACTTTTATGCACTTTCGCAAATATAATTAAAGAGCTTGTAATAATTAGTATAATTAAAGCTGTTCCTAAGTCGGGTTGAACAATAATAAATAGTACCGGAACAAAAATCAATAAAAGAGGTTTTATTAACTCTATAATATTCATAGCCCTCCAACTGCGCTTGGCCGATAAAATACGGGCTAAAACAAAAATAAGAATTATTTTTAAGGTTTCAGAAGGTTGATAATTAAATAATCCTAAATCTAACCATCTTTTAGATCCTCCAAAAGTACTTCCAAAAAAATATACCATTATTAGAAATATAAGATTGATTGTATATAAAATGTATCCTGCCCTTATGAGAAAATGATAATTGACAAAAGAAATACAAAAAAAGAGCGCGCTCCCTAATAAGATCCATATTGTTTGAAGGTAGAATAAATGCGTGGTGGTGGAGTGGGCGCGGTGAGAAATGCTATAAAGATTAATTAAGCCGATAATAAGAAGGGTGGCTATGGTGACGATTAAGCTCCAGTTGAGCTTTTTTATTCTGCTAAGTTTTTTTGGAGTTTGTGTTTTCATAGTTTATGGGTGCTCCGCCGTTTTGTGATTTTTGTGGTGTTGTTTATTTGTGTTTTGTTTCATAGTTTAATGTTGTTCTGCTATTTTCTGTTCTGCTATTTTCTGTTCGGCAGTTTTGTGGTCCGCTATAATATCCTTCTTGTTTTTAAAATAAAATTGAATAATATCTCGTGCGATAGGAGCAGATCCGCCAGATCCAGAACAGGAATGCTCTGTAAGCACCGTCACTGTTATTTCTGGTTCTTCCGCCGGAGCCATAGCTACAAACCAACCATGATGCCTTTGCTCTCTGGGTTTTTTGTGACACTTTTCATGGATACTCTCTTTAGAAAAAGACATCACTTGAGCTGTTCCTGTTTTGCCTGCTATTTCTACTTCTTTTATTTTCCACCACCTGGCAGTGCCTTGCGAGCCATGCACCACTTGTCGCAAAGCTTTGCGGATAGTTTTAAAATGTTGGCCTGCAATTTGTTTATCCAAGGTGCGAATAATTTTAGGCGAAAAGCTTTTAATCTCTTTGCTGTTAATATCTGTAATTTTTTGGACTAAAAATGGCTGAACAATTTTTCCAGAAGTGGCAATCGCATTGTAAGCCACTGCCATCTGTAAAGGGGTGACTAAAATAAAACCCTGGCCAATGGCATGCACCAGGTTTTCCCCAGGTTGCCAAGCCTCGTTTAAGTTTTTTACCTTCCATTTAGAGTCCGGGATAAGCCCTGGAATTTCTTCTTCCATTTTAATATTGGTTTTATTTCCCAAGTAAAAAAGCCTTGCGTATTTTGCTATAAGATCGATACCCATCTCTATCCCTAATTTATAAAAAAACACATTGGCCGATCTTTCTAAGGCAGTGGATAAATTGATAAGGCCATGTCCTGTTTTTCTATAATCATGGTATGTTCTTCTTCCAAAAGTGATTTCTTTAGGAGAATCAACAAGAGTGTCGGGGGTGATGATTCCTTCTTGCAAGCCGGCTAAAGCCACAAAGGGTTTAAAAATGGAGCCGGGAGCATAGTGATCTTGCACCGGTTTATTTCTGAAAGGCCGAGAGGGATTACGCGCAAGCTTTATCCATTCTATAGGGGAAAGCTCTCTTGAAAAACGGTTAGGATCGTAAGAAGGATAAGACACCCAGGCCAATATTTCTCCATTGTTTTTCATCACTAAAGCTGAACCGTGGCGTGTGCCTATTTTGTCGTTTCTTAAAAAACTGGAGTAAGCTTTCTCTTGTAGTTTTTTATCAATAGTCAAAATAAGATTTCTCCCTGGGATAGCGGGCTTAGGTTTAAAACTCCAAAGTCCTGCGATATTGGAAGTAGACTTGCGATTTCGCGCATCCACCTCTACAAAAGAAAAGCCATCATGGCCCCTTAATTCATACTCCCATACAGACTCCAGTCCACTTCTACCAATCCAGTCTCCGGGTTGAAACTGAAAGCGGCGACCATATTTTTTGTTAAATTCATTTACCTGATTTTTCGTGATTTCGCTTAAGTAGCCAAATAAATGCGCTCCGTTTTTCTTTAAAGGGTAGTGTCTGATAATGGCTGGTTGTATATCCACCCCCGTGTAATCCCATTGTAAAAGTTTTAAGAGGGTGGTTTGAGTTAAAGTAAGATGTTTTTTAATAACAACTGGACGAAAAGGCCCGTGGTTTTTTTCTCCTGTCCAAACTTTTTCCATAATTTGTTTAAAAGGTATCTTAACAATAGGAGAAATTTCTTTTGCGGCTTGTTTTAGATTGCTTATGTATTGAGGTGTAATAGTTAGCTCTAAGTCCAAAAGATTATCCACTAAAATATGGCCATAACGATCAAAAATCAAACCTCTGGGGGCTTGGATTTTTGTTTCCTTAAGACGATTTATTTCAGAATACTGTCTAAGTTTATCTCCATGAATAATTTGTAAATACCATAATCGTCCAATTAAGATAAGCCCGGCTCCAAACATAATCCAGCTTACCCACTTCCATCTTTGAAGGATCTCTTTTAGCTCTTCTTCTACACGGGATAGTTTTTCTCTCATAATGTTTCCTTATTTTCCGGGGGATAATTTTTCTTTTTTAAGTTTCCTAACCTTTTCTAAGTTTCCTTTTTAAATTCCTCTATTTGATCACGGATATTAAAGCGGACTTTTATACTTAAAGCGTCTAAACGATTTTTTATATCTGTTTCAATATTAATGGACGGGATATAAGTAGTTTTTTCAGTCTTGCCAGTGACCACCGGTTTAGGTTGTTTTAACTCGGTTTTAATAAAATCAAGTAAAACTTCAGGTGATAAACTGGTTGCGGTATTGATAAAATCTTCTGTTATTTCAGCTAAAAACAGCGCACCACCTATAAGCTCAATATTATTTCCCATTGCCCTGGCTACTGTGGTATGATCAATTTTTTTTCCATGAATGGCTAAATTTGAAATAGCTTTCCAAATAATCTGTGGCCTGTTTTGAGTAAACTCAAACTTTTCAGCAAGGCGGACATGCAAAGCTTTATCTTGTTTTTGCTCGATGAGCATTTGAAGTATAAAAGTCAATTCCAGCTTTTCTATTTGTGAAAAAGGGCTTTGGGGTTGTTTTAAATTTGTTATATTTTTTTTCATACTGTTTTCCTCAATCACTTTGATTTGACGAAAGCAAAAACAGCAAGCTATACTGGACTCGCTTTTGATTACCGATTAAAAGTATCCTGCTTGTGGGATTAAAATACAAGACGCAAGGTGTAAATAGAGTGTTACTGTTCGGCATTTTATTTTATTCTCTGATTATTCCAATCCTGGCCCTCTATAAAAAGAGGGTTTTTGCGTTTATAAAAGGGTTATTTTTTTAAGAAGATAAAAACACCGCATAAAATAAGGTTTAGTTTTAGATTCTTTTAAAAATACTTTTTCTTTTGTCTCTTTGCATTATTTCCATTATAGAAAGTCTTTTTACTGGTTTTACCTTTTTTTGTTCTGCTTTGTTATTCTCTGCGGTGTTTGTCGATGCGGGTAACTCCGATAATGGACTTAAACCCGCGTTTTTTCTGCATAGGTTTATTTCTATAAGCGCGCGGGCCTGGGAAAACTCTCTATATTCTTTTTGATTCATAATTATTTACTCCTGGTGATAATTTATAAGATTGATTTTAAATATTGATATTTGTTTAAAACAACCAGCACCGCGTCATTACTATAAAAAAACAAGGGAGAATCATATAGATTTTAACCCCGTGGCAACCGCTTAGGATGGGTTAACATCTTTTTTTTTACTATTTAATGCAATGCAACACGCTGTAAGTTATTGGAATCACCGGACTTTTTTTTTGATTTTCAAAGTCACTTTCCGGGACCTTTATTTTAAAACTTAGCTTCCCCGGTGGCCACGCGGACCAAGGGAAAAAGGTCAATACGGGGTTATGAGTGTTCAGAGAAGATTGCGGGTAACATATAAGCCCGCTGGTTGTGCCTTGGACGGGCTGAGTGGGAGACTGTGCCTGATTGTATACCCCAGAAAAATAACCCTTATACTGGGGTTTTATCGTGGGTGTTGTGATTTCTTTTTTTATGGAAATAAAAAAAGTGGGTAAAAACTCATTTAACCGGTGGTTTAACTTTAAAACCTTTAAATAAAAAAAATTAGGACTTTTTACAGCTTATTATTTTATAACCTTCACCTTTAGCAGTGCATTGGATTTCAGCCTCTTTAGGATTATCCGCGCCAATATCTTCTTTAGTGCCGTCCTTATCACAAACACAGGTAAACCACCCCCGTTACGGCAGAAGGTTTAGGATTATCATTATCTGGTTTTGAGTCTTCTTTTTTGTCACCACCACTACAAGATAAAAGGAACAAAAATAAAAAATAAATGAGTAAGTTTTTCATTGTTAAAATCCAATTTACATTAAAGAGTACCTATTTAAAGGGATGCCATAAACAATATGTTGAAAAAGATTTTTTTTGCGTTATCGCCTCTTGTCTACAAATCTCCTGACCAGAATCGTATAATTCTTTAAAATTAACTTTGCCAAGCACAGACACAGGCCCGCTTGCTTTCTCATTACAGTCAAAATCCGCTTTTTGCACTTTACTACTATATCCTGTTTGATGACAAAAACAGTCTCCAGCTATAGTGTCCATCCTAATCTCTTCTAAAACTATGCATTCTTGTAAATCACAAATACTTTTTTCTGCTTGTTGCTCTAAAACGTACTTATCATTTTGATCAATAATAGTTATCATACTTTTACAAGCCACTTGTGCATCATCCCAAGCCTCTGAAAAACTGTTTCCTTTACCATAAATAAAACTGTTCCATAAACTTAAATCGGTAGAAAAACGGCCAGAAACTGTTGATGGTAGACATATACCTATTTTTGAATCAATTTTAATATTTTGATTACACGCAACTATAGTAATATCAGCCATCGATAAAAACGGATAAGCTAAAAAAAGACTTATCAATAAAATTTTAAAAAGTTTCATATTATAACTCCTTGTTTTTAGTTTAATTATTCTCACTAAACTTTACTGGTTGTCATTATAAAAATAGTAAAGTCTGGAAAAAATCTTAAAACCTGGGGGTTTTTGCCGGTTTCAGACAGCATAGACCAAATAAGGCAGATGAGAGAGATTTTAACAAGAGACCAATATAGCCTTATAGAGGACGCAAACAAAAATCTTTATCGTATGCCCTCTAAAAGCACACAAGAGATAAGATCCATATACGAGGCCTTAGGTCTTAAAAGAGTGTCTAAATTTATCTCCACTTCTTGAACTAAATCTTAAAAATGTGTTCCCCCAAAAATTTGTAAGTATTGGAAATCACTCATTTATTGCACTGCGTTGTGCTGAAGTCAGGAAAAAAACTGCCAATCACCTAAGTTTAATTAAGTCTATAAAATTTAAAACAGCGGTTCTGGGGGGGGTGTAATTCAGGTGACGCACAAAACCGCATTATGTCGTATATGTCGCTTGTTTTGATCGATATAAAGTTTTTTTTTGAAATGTGTCCACTGGTAATTTATGCGTCCCATGCGTCACTATGCGTCGACAATAAGTATAAGAGTCTTTTTATGCGTCACCAGGATCAGCCGATGCGTCATTATGCGTCAACGGAATCCACAGGCGGTTTTTTCTATCTCTTTTTAGTTTCCAGCCCTGTTTTCTTAAAATTCCGGCTATTTCCCGCTGAATCCCGCTATGTGCTCCACCTTTAGGTATTATATTTTTGTCCATAAGATAATTTCCCTAATCTCTCATAATTTTTCATAATAATTTCTCCGATCTTTTTTCCCCCTCCGTTTTGGTAAGGGTAAAGCTATCGATCCCTTTAAAAAGCCCTAATAACAGAAAAGAAAGTGCCCAGGTTATTCCCATCCCCGCCATCCATGTAGGGATTGCGTGTAAGTAAGCTTTGCTTTCCATAAATTGAGAAAGTACCCATAGCACCACTGGAAAAAAAAATAAGGCCAGTGCTGAGGCTATACTAAAAAACATTAGACTGGTGTAATAAATTCTCTTGAATAGTAAAATGGTTAATAAAACCAACCCATTAAAGGTAAGTAGATAACCCGCTAACAACGAGGATGTAGAGGCTATGCTTAGAGTGATAAAGTATACCATAAATATAGTTTCCCCGGTGTTGCGATAAAGTCCCCAATACACAAGACAAGGTATCCACAAATAAAGAGGAATATCAAAACCAAATAAGCCAGGGCCTGTATTTTGAAATAAAGTGATCAGAAGAATAATCATCCCCATTACGATATAGTTTAAAAAAGCCATTTTATAGTTAATAAACATAAAAGTTATTCTCTTTTTCAGGTTTCCGTTTTAAGGTTTAGTTTTTTTCACAATAAATACAGTTTACTACGTTGGCAGACCAAGCTATGTTTTAAGGTTCAGTTTTTTTTTTCACGATAAATACTTCTTCTAATCGTGAAGAGTTAATAAAAGGTGTGATGGTGACTTCTTGTGTGAGGTCATATTTTTGTTTTTTTATATCCGTAACAGTTCCAATAGGAAACCCTCCTACAGACAAATTTATACTGGAAGTAACAATAACATCCCCTTTTTTTACATCGTCTCGCCGTTTAAGATATTTCAGCTTACAGTTGTTTTTATTTGAGCCTTCTACTAATCCATATACCCTGGATCGTTGAATAACAGCAGGAATAATAGCGTGAGGATCAGTCAGTAAAATCACTTGTGAAAAACGAGTGAGCACACGAAATATATAGCCCACTACACCAGTTTCATTAATCACAATCATCTTCTTTTTTAAACCATGAGCCTGGCCCCGGTTAATGGTGATCAGCTGGTATTCGGAAATGGGATCACGACCAATAACCTGAGCCACAATAAATTGAAATTGGCGGGTTTCTTTAAATTTTAAAATAGCCTTTAATCTTTTATTTTCCTGTTCTATTTCTTTCATAATATTTAAACGAGACTTCATTAGGTGGTTTTGCATTTTTAATTGCCGATTGTTTTTCTTGATATGAATCAAATTCAGGTAGGTGTCCACTGTGTTATAAAGAGAGGAAGTAAAAGAGTGATAAACAGCCTGTGCTTTGCTGTTCATCCAAACAAAACTTTTAAAAATAGGGTTATTCTCAGTTTTTGAGCGACTGAGAGTTATTAAAAATATAGGAGTGATAACAAGAAAAATAATTAAAAGTGCTTTTTTAATGTCAAAATTAAAGAAATACAACACCAACCCCCTTATTCTTCTTGATTATTATACAATTATATATATACTAAATCTTTTAAGAAACTTCCTATTTTCTATAGGAAATGGCAAGGTGGTTCTTTATCCCAATAAACATTCCCCCTGCCCTTTAGGTATAACGATATTATGTTTGAAAAACTTAGAAAGCCCAAGCGGGCAAAAAATATTGCTTATTATGTTGTTTTTGGGTTGATTTGCCTGGTGTTTGTGTTTATTGGTGTGCCCGTCAGCCAGATGTCTAATATGGGCGGGGTGGCTATAATAGTCAATAATAAGGTGATTTCTTGGTCTGAATACCGCCGGTATTTAGAAATATTGGACAGAAGGCAATCTCCCGCTGGATTAGGAGAAGGTTTAGAAGCTAAGCGTCAGGAACGATTAAGACATGAGGCTCTTTCTGCTTTGCTAAGTCGGGAGCTGATAACGCAAGAATCTAAAAAATCCGGTTTAGTGGTTTCTGAAAGCCAGGTGCGGGATAATATTTTGGATATTCCTTTCTTCCAAGAAGAGGGGAGGTTTACACGCTCTAAGTATCACTCTTTTTTGACGGCCAGCCGGATGTCTGCTGGTTACTTTGAAACAGGAATTAGAAAAGAAATAGAAACCTCTCGTTTTCAAAATATGTTTAACTTCACTGTTCGGTCTTCTGTAATGGAGAAAGAAAAAAATAACATACTTAGTTCTTTTAAAATACAGGTTAGTTACATTTCCTTTTCCTCTCTTGAAATGGGGGCAGAGGAATTTAATAGTCTTAAAACTTTTGTGCAAGAAGGGGATAAAGAGCTTTTAAATCAGATTATTAAAGAAAAAAAATGGCAGTGGGAAAAAACAAAAAGCTTTAATTTAGACCGTGTTTCTTTGCCAGGTTTAGAATCTCAAAAAATACTTTTTAAATCGATATTAAATCATCTGCCAGAAATGGGTTTGGTAAAAAAAATTGTGAGCACAGGAGATAAATCTTATATTTTAAGAGTGGATAAGTTTTCCACCCAAAAAGAGGAAGAGGTAAAACCTCCTTTTCCTTTTGATGGGGATTTTTTTAAAAATAGGATGGCTTCTCGAACCGCTTTTTTATCATGGATGCGCTTGGTTCGCTCTTCTGCTAAAATCAAATTTAATCCTAAGTTGCAGGATATGGCTTTATCTTTGCCCACCGACCAATAGCTGATTTTTTTGTCTCATAATCTCATTAATGAGCATAACCAAGCGTGGTTTGAAAAATTAGATGCGACCGACGTGGTGCTCAAGGGCCTAACCTCAGGGCAGGTTCTGCTTCGCCTTGCGGTGAGTGTAAATCAGGGCTTTTTCTATACTTCAATGAAAATTTTACAAGTTTTAACCTTGTTTTTTTAAAGAAAAGCCTCCATTTCTTTTGTGATGTTTTTTTGCAACGCTTCGTTAGTGCCTCCTCCAATTTCCAAAAGTTTGGCATCTCTCCATAACCGCTCTACATGGTATTCCCCCACATAGCCATAACCGCCTAAAACTTGAATGGCCCGGTCCGCCACCCGTTTTCCCATTTGCGCGCAAATTAACTTTGCTGTATCTGCTTGTAATCTTTGCCCAGCCTCACTTAGGTCCATTCTTCTGGCGATATTGTAAACATAAGTCCGGCACGTCATGTACTCTGCATAGCTTTCAGATAGGTGTTTTTGAATTTGTCCAAAATCTCTGATATTTTGTCCAAAAGCTTGCCGTTCACTGGCGTATTTATTCATGTCCCTAATACACCTTTTAGCAATCCCCAAGCTCATGGCTGAAAGACTTAACCTTTCAATTTCTAAGTTTCTCATCATGTGAACAAGGGACTCTCCTTCTTTTCCAATTAAGTTTTCTTTTGGAATTTTACAATCATTAAAAACCAACTCTGCTGTATTAGAGGCGCGCATTCCTGTTTTATCTTTTATTTTTTGTCCCACTTCGTATCCTGCAAAATCTTTTTGTATCAAAAAGCTGGAAATTTCTTTTTTATTGGACTGGGCGTAAAGTAATACACAATCAGCAGGGGTTTTGTAATCATCTAAAGCTCCATTGGTAATCCACATTTTTCTCCCGTTCAAAATAAAGTGATCGCCTTCTTTTTTAAATTTAGATTTCATACCAAATACATCCGTGCCCGCAGAGGACTCAGACATGGCCATTGCTCCGATCCATTCTCCTGAACAAAGTTTTGGTAACCATTTCTTTTTTTGTTCTTCGTTGGCATTGATGGATATATTATGAGCGCAAAGCATAGCGTGGGCCAGGTAAGCAAGACAAAAACCTGGATCAGAACTGCTTAGCTCCTCATGTGCTATAACTGTGGATAAGGTATCCATCCCAGCCCCTCCAAAAGCAGGATCTACTGTAATACCTAAAAGGCCCAGCTCTCCCATTTTTTTAAATAGTTTAAGGTTAAATAGCTCTTTCCGGTCGTATTCTAATGCTTGTTTTTCTACTTTATCTTGGACAAATAAGGCCACAGTTTGCCGGAGCATTTTGTGATCCTCTGTGGGTTGAAACAAGTCATATTTTTTCCACTGTTCCGACATAGAACACTCTCCTTTTTATGTGTTGGTTTCTAATAGAGAAATTCAGAACAACCTCTCTCAAACTGCAAAATTTTCTTTGTCAGCTTGGGCAATATTATAGACAAATCTTTTTAAATTTCCAGTAATCCTTTGTCCAAAAACGGATAAAAAATGTTCAGAGGCAGGGGAAACTCCATTTTTACAGGCTCTAAATTAGTTGCCCGTGAAAAAGTATGTTGCAACACAGTAAACAGGGCTTACTTTGTCCTAAAACAGGCGAGATTCCCGCTCAAGGCGGGAATGACAGAAGTAGTGAAAAGGTTTATCACGACCGACTAAATTACGGGCTTATCTGTCTTTTTGCAAAAAATTAGGTTAAAAAAGGAAAAAATATTGGCAGAGGACTAAAATCCAGTAAAATTTGACTTATTTTGTGTGATGGACTACACTATTAAGCTGAAATAAAGTCTAAAATAGGAGCTAAAACATGGAAATAACTTTAAATGTTACTTTATTAACGGCCTTAGTGGCTTTGCTACTCACGGGTGGTGTTTTTTTAGTAGCAGTTTTGGCATTTCTTTTGAAGGGAGTTAGTGCCATGCTAAAATCAACTGAGAACAATTTTAATACTAAGGTTGAGCTTTTAAAAGACAATCAAACCCGCATGGAATCAGAGATAAAAGAGGTTAAAATTAAGCTGGATAAGCTTTTAGCCAGATAAGCTTTTAGCCACTATTGTAGCCAGGTAAGCTAAGAAGCCCTTGGCCATGTTCCTCTTACTAAATATTGAGTATAAAATAAAAAGAAATAAACAAGGAATAAAAAATGATACAGGTTTCTGATTCTGCGGTTAGGCAGATCCAGCTTTTAAAAGAAAGAGACAAATTAGGCCCAGCCGATTTTTTGCGGGTTTCCGTCAAAGAAGGTGGTTGTTCGGGCTTTTCTTATAAATTGGATTTTGATAAAGGAAAAAAAGAAAACGATAAAGTTTTTGAATGCAAAGGAGTAGAGTTAATTGTAGACTCTAAAAGCTTGCTCTATTTAATGGGTATGACTCTTAATTTTGACGGGGGGTTAAACGGTAAAGGCTTTACCTTTTCTAATCCAAATGCTTCCAAAACCTGTGGGTGTGGCTTTTCCTTTAATGTTTAAATAAGGACCTTAGGTAAATGAAAAAACTTCTATTTGAAGGTTCTGAAAAAAAATTGGAAGTCATTTTTTCTCCCATTAAAGAGCCTTTGAGAAATAAGCCAGAGGCTTTTTGGAAAAAATTGTGTGAAAAGTCAAATGCCAATATTTTATCCCATTTTTCCAATTCTTTTTGTGATTCTTATGTGTTGTCTGAGTCCAGCCTGTTTGTATGGGATCATCGTTTGCTTATGTTAACCTGTGGCAAAAGCTCTTTGGTTAACGCTATGTTGAGCTTGCTAAAAAGTTTTAAAAAAGCTGATGTGGATTTATTATTCTATCAAAGAAAAAATGAGTTTTTTCCTTATAATCAAAAAACTTCTTTTCGAGAGGATCTGGAAAAAATTCGAAAAAAAATTCAAGGGAAGGCTTATTGTTTTGGGCTCCCGGATGAGCATCATTTTTATTTATTTCATTCAGAAGGGCCGTGTCGCCCTGATCCATCCGATCGCACTATTGAAATACTAATGTATGATTTAGATGATCACATAAAAAAATTGTTTTTTACAGCTGAATCCACGAGAGACATCAAAAATCGCATGGGATTGGAGCGGTTGTTTGAAAACGCACAAGTAGATGACTACCTTTTTAAGCCGGCCGGGTATTCTTTAAATGGCTTAGTGGGGAAGAGGCAGTATTACACTATTCATGTGACCCCTCAAGAACCGGGGTTTTATGTTAGTTTTGAAACAAATATCACCGAACAATCTGTTGATGAAATTACAGAAAGGGTAATATCCTTGTTTAAACCTTTTAGCTTTGATGTTATAGTGTTTTCTTCTCATTCTGAAGGAGAAAAAAAACCAGAATTAAGAGGAACTTTTGCTCAATCTTCTTATTTTACCAAAAGATTGGACTGTGGATACTATGTTAGTTTTTCCAGCTTTTCGGCACCTTATACAGAGCCTCGTCCTGCTTTTGAGCTGTAACAAATTTCTTATAAATGTTTTTAAATGGAGATTTTAACATGGCAGATGAAAATAAAAAACCAGATTGGGAAGAAAAAAGCTCTACTATGGATTTGTGGGTGGAAGAACGTCATAGAAATTACTACGGCACGCGTTTTCGATGTAAAAAAGTATTGTTTTCCGATAAAAGCACATATCAATATATTGATGTAGTAGAAACAAAAGGGCATGGGCGTATATTGCTTAACGATGGTATTGTTATGTTGAGTGAAAAAGATGAATTTGTCTACCATGAGATGATGGCTCATGTTCCCTTATGTGTGCACCCTCATCCTGAAAAAGTGTTGATTATTGGAGGAGGGGATGGGGGAGTGGCGCGAGAGGTGCTTCGTCATAACAGTGTAGCTCAATGTGTGTTGGTGGAAATTGACAAAATGGTTGTGGAGGTGGCTAAAAAATATTTTCCAAAAATATCCTGTTCGTTCGAAAACCCAAAATTGCAGTTAAAAATTCAGGATGGATCGCAGTTTGTGCAGGAAGCAAAACAAAAATTTGATGTAATATTGGTGGATTCCACAGATCCTTTTGGCCCAGCAAAAGCTCTGTTTAGTAAGGGTTTTTACACAAATATATTCCAGCTTCTTTCTGATAAAGGGGTGTTGGTGGTTCAGGCCGAATCACCTTTTTTTGAATTGCCCACACAAAAATTTATTTTACAAGCTTTAAAATCGGCTTTTCCTTTAACCGCCTTGTATCATTACAGCAATACAGTTTATCCAGGGGGGCTTTGGTCTTTTGCTTTTGCCTCTAAAAAATATCATCCTATAAAACATTTTCAGCCTGTGCAGGCAGAAAAATTAAGAGGCCAGTTATCTTATTACAATGCGGATATTCATAAGTCAGCCTTTGCACAACCAGAATTTGTGAAAAAATACTTGTGCTTTTGACCGGAAACTTCGTGAGCTATCTAACACCTGTGCGAAAGCGGGAATTTTGTCCGTAGTTCGGTAAAAGCGAAAAACTAAAATGACATCCATATTTTTTATTTATTCGGGGTTATTAGGGAGGGAGAGGGTTTGGTGTGCAAAAGCCATTCGGGGAATAGGATTTCTCTTTTAGGACTGGTTAAAAGTTTATAAAAAATAAAATTACGGATTAAAAGTCGCACATAAGTGCGTGTTTCTTCATAAGGAATCTCCTCAATAAAAAACAGTGGATCTGTTAAAGGAGTTTTTTTTGTCCAATTTAAAGCAGGGGTTCTTCCTGCATTGTAAACGGCCATTGTAAGCACAAATTGATAATTGTATTTTCTAAAGAGCTTTTTTAAAAAAGCCGTCCCTAACAAAATATTTTTTTTAGGATTGTATAAATCATACATATTTTTATAGGAAATGCCGTTTTGTTTCGCTACTTGTCTGGCCACAAAGGGACGAATTTGCATCAATCCAAAAGCATCTGCCGGGCTTCTGGCTTTAGGATCCCAAGCCGATTCCTGCCTTATAAGGGCGTAAATAAACTCTTTTTCTATATTAAAAAGCTTTGCGGAATGCTCCACCTCTTTTGTGTAAATAAGAGGGAACATTAAGTCAGTATAAGATTGAAAAAAAACGGTTCTTTCTTCTAAAGGCAATTTTCCAACCATCTTAAAAAGAGGAAAATAAGATCGTGCCTGGGCCATATAATAAAACAAAGTGGACCAGGATTTTACAGCTTTGTTTTTATCTTTTTGATATTGTTCTGCTTTGTGTTTTAAAAAGTCCAAAGCCAGGTCGTATTCATCTAAGGAAAGTAGCCATTGAGCCACAATATAATTTTTATTGTCTTCGTCTTGAGAGAAATTTTGTTTTTTCTGGATGCGGATTTTTTGGTTCAATTTGTAGTGAGCCAGCAAGCCATAATAAGAAAGTGGGTCAATGTCTATTAACTCTTTATATGTTTCGTCTGCTTTTTTTTTATTTTTTCTGTCTTCGTACAAGCGTCCCATCCAAAACAGTGCTCTCGAGGGTAGGTATTCACTTTCTGAGGTTTCCACCAGATCATTTAATACAGATAGGCTTTCCTCTTGTTTTCCCGCTTTGTTCAAAACCCAACCGTAACCCCACTTTGTTTTTTCATACATTTCCACATCAGGACGCTTTTCCTTTAAAGCTTTTTGAAAAAAGAAAATCGACTGGTCTTTTTCTTCTTTTTCATCAAAAATAAGGGCTTTCATGCGATAAACTTTAAAGAGAGAAAAGCGTCCCTTTAGTTCTTTTTCCATCTGGTTTAAGGTGTTTAAAGCTTTCCCGCTCTGATTCAGTGTCCATTGTGTGCGCGCCAGCAAATAAAAAATGTTGTGATAAATTTTTCCAGCTTTTTTTTCTGTCTTGAGTTTTCTTTTGAGCCAATTTTTCCATTGCATTGTAGCCAGCAGGTATTTTTTTTTATTTTTTGTTATTTTATAGATCCATCTGATCCGCTTAAATGCTTCATTTTTTTCATAAAAAGTGGAGCGAGAGCTATTTAAAAGCTGGCGATAATAGAAAGTAGCTTTTTTAAATTGCCGGTTCTTTCTTAAATCCTCTGCGACTTTTAGTTTTTGCTCATGAGAGGGATTAGAAATGTATCGAGGAGAAAGGGCATGCAAAGCTTTTCTCCATTCCTTAAGGCGCGTATCTTTTGTTTTTTTAGCCAGCTCGATGGCAGACACAAGGTATTTTTCTTTTAAATACTTTTCTTTAGAAAGCTGGAACAGGAAATAAGAGGCCTCTTTAAGAGCTGATTCGTTTTTTAATTTTTTGGCCTTTTTTCGCCAAGCTTTTCCCACTTTTTTTTTCAGCCATTCGGGAAAATCAGTTAGAGATATTTCTAACTCTTTTTCACAGTAGGAGTAGAGATTCAAGCGCGCGTAAGGTCTTAAGGGAAAGGATGTTATTTTAGATAAAAAGCGCATATTATGACAAAATAAATCAGGGTCTTTTTTTTTAAATAACAGGGCTTTTTTATACATAATCCACCACTCTATAGCCTGAGAGGGATATTTTTTGGAAATTAAAGCCAGTTGTTTCTGAAGTTTTTCTGGTTCATTTGTAGAAAAATTAACAGGTTCTTGAATAAAAGAGGCCGGAAGGCTTGGCCCCTCATGTGTTTTTTTAAACAAGGAAAATCCACATAATAAAAACAAGCAGAAATAAAGGAAGAGACAATAACAGTATTTCATAATGATTTTTATCTCAAAAGTATAATAGATTAACTATTGTTAAAATAGATAAACTTAGGATATAGGGTGAGGTAAAACTTCACTTTTCAGGCACTCTCTTTTACTTTTAAAAACCTTGCAGTTTTTTGATGCGATCTGGAAGAGGAGGATGTGTGCTAAAAAGCCTGGTCATAAGAGAGGTCGTGCTCTTGTTGTTTATCATCAAATAATTATATTGTTGTTTCTCCTGCGATTGAGGGGGCTGGGTTATTTGAGATAAAGCTTGAAGGGCTGATACCATTTTATCTCGACCAGCCAGGTTAGCTCCTCCGCTATCTGCTCGGTATTCTCTCCATCGGGAGAAAAAACACACCAGCATAGATCCAGGAATGAATAAAATCATAGCAAATATTTGACGAATAATATATTCTACAAACCAATTTTCTCGCCCTCTGAACAGGGCATTAACCGCCATTTTAGCCAGAAGGTGGGCTATTAAAAAAACCAGCACATTAACCACTCCCTGTATAAGACACATAGTGACCATATCTCCATTGGCAATATGGGACACTTCATGGGCTAACACTCCCTCTACTTCCTGCTCATTCATTTTATTAAGTAGACCAGTGGAAACGGCTACAAGAGATTTTTTCTTACTTGGGCCAGTGGCAAATGCGTTTACTTCAGGGCTTTCGTAAATACCCACTGCTGGGTGGGCGGGTAGCCCTGCTTTTATTGATAGATTATGCACTTTTCGAATCAGCTCTTTTTCTTGGTTATTAGAGCTATTTTTTTCTAATAAGCGGACCCGCATAAATTGAATAGCCAGCCATTTAGACATCCATAGCTGAATAAGAGCCCCCCCCATCCCTATAATAGTGTAAGCTACTAAGTAAAAAGTCCAACCTTCTAATTCTATTTGAAAATAGTGCATTAGAACAGTCATCACAAAAAAAAGCGTAGAGACTATCAAAAAGTTGGTGAAGAAAAAAAAGAACAGTCTTTTGCTCCATAAAGATATATTTTTCATTTTATAATTCCTCCCATTTAAGGTTATAGTTTTTTAGTTAGTTGTCTGCTTTTTACCCCATTCTTGTGTTTGTTATGGTGGACAAGCACTATCTAACATAGCAGGGGTTATAACTCTATTGTTTTTTTTAGTTCCGTCATTTACTCTTTCAATTTGTTTATATTGGTTAATGCACCATACATCTTTATCCACTGGACTTAAATTTTGAGTCTTATTTATTACATCACCTATTGCCATAACTCTAAATTTATTTTCTTCCGCAAGAAGGTCTCCTATAATCTCAGGAGGAGCCCCTGCTTTTTTAAAAGCACATCCTTTAGCTAAGCCCTGGCCAAATCCCGCGCCACAAATGGCTTTAAAAGATCTATTGGCTTTGGCATCGTATATAATGCTTGTTTTAAGTTCACTTGGCATGTGTTTGCCGGAGGGGTTATAATGCGCCCCATCGGAAAAACCCACATTATATAACATATCTCCTTCTAACTGAACTCCAGCCACTATGAGGTGAGCTGTATAAAATTGCCAATTCATAAAAAACGATTTTTCAGCCATATAAACCTGACTCAAAGAGGACTTAGCTTCTGTGGTTTTAGCTGATCGAGTATGATTTGTGTAAGAGGGAATGGCAATACCAGTAATAATAGCCAACAATGTGATAGTGATCAGGACTTCCAGCATGGTAACGCCTTGCTTGTTTTTTAGTTTTTTGTTTTTTAGTTTTTTGTATATCAAGCTCATTTTTTAACCTGTGATAATTATGTTTTTTTCAACTGACTGAGGAAAAATCCGCTGGTTTAAAATTCTCATTGTTAACAATGCGTGCACTGTCCCCGGTAGCCCATATCACAAACAATCCTTTTCTTATAATATATGTCTCTTTCAAAATGGAACGAATTTCATCAAAAGAAGAGGATGATTGTGTTATGCGCGTTTTCCTTTATTTTAAATATTATGGGGTTTTTTCTAAATAGTCAATATAAAACTCATTTTTTGAGGGTTCATTTGAAAAATACGGAGGAGCCACCTCAAAAAAAGGCCCTATTTTAGTAAAAACCGATAAAGCGGAACACAAAGAGTAAACTTTTCTGGCTTTTGCGGAAACAATCAATATCTTTATGGAATCTCAAGCTCTAATACGGTGATATGCTGTAGTGCTCCCAGAGGGTTAAGGGGACTTACAGGAGCATGTGGGCCACGCGGGCCAGTGGCAATAGCCTAAATGTTTATTCCTTTGTCAGTTCTTATATCTTTCCTGTTTGACATATAATTAAACAGTTTATACTGTTTGTTTTTTTTACAGATCATATCCTCTTAAAAAAGTATGAACAAACAAGAAATTTTAAAACATTATCGCTTAACCCAAGAAGAGTATTTGCTTATTGAAAAATCTCTTGGCCATATTCCATCTCGTTTAGAATTAGCTTTGTTTTCCGCTTTATGGAGTGAACATTGTTCTTATAAAAGCTCAGCTGTTCATTTAAAAAAACTGTTTTTTGACTCTCCTAAAGTGTTAAGTGCGCAAGGCGAAAATGCGGGAGTAGTGGACATAGGAAGAGAGGAAAAGGTGGCCTTTAAAGTGGAAAGTCACAATCACCCTTCCCGAATCACCCCTTACCACGGAGCCGCCACAGGAGTGGGAGGCATCCTAAGAGATGTTTTTGTGATGAATGCCCGGCCCATAGCTCTGGCCAACTACCTATGCTTTGGCACACCCTCTATTAAACTAACAGAGACACTATTAGATGGAGTAGTTCAAGGGATTGGAGGATACGGAAACTCTATAGGCATCCCCACTATAACAGGTCAAACGGAGTTTGATTCTTCTTATAACGAAAATATTGTGGTAAACGCTTTGGCCCTTGGCTACTTTGGTATGAAGGATAACATAATAAGCTCTCAAGCTAAAGGCCCTGGTAACTTGCTGGTGTATGTGGGCGCGCGCACAGGAAAAGATGGCATTCATGGGGCTTCTATGGCCAGTGAGTCTTTTAAAAGCGAGAAACAAGAAGACAAAAAAACTTGTGTTCAAATAGGAGATCCTTTTTACGGAAAGCTCTTAATGGAAGCCTGTTTAGAGGTAATGAGAAAAAAATTAATTATTTCTGCTCAGGATATGGGGGCGGCGGGCTTAACCAGCTCCTCTTTTGAGATGATCTCTAAAGGAAAGTTAGGGATGTACCTACAGTTAGATCAAGTTCCCTTAAGAGATTTTAATATGACGGCAGAAGAGATTTTGCTTTCAGAAAGCCAGGAAAGAGTATTATTAGTCGTTCAACCTGAAAAATACAATGAATTAAAAAAGGTATTTGTTAAATGGGGTTTGCCTGTTTCTGTGATAGGTCAATTAACAAAAGAGCGGGAAGTAAAACTACTTTGGAAAGAAAAGCTTTTGCTTAAGATCGATCCCAGGCTGTTAGAAAAAGCTCCGCGTTATAATCGCCCATATCGTGTGTGGAAATCAAAACATAAAACCAACAAAACAGATCAAACAAAATGCGTTTTTCCCAAAGGGAAAAGCTTTTCAACTATTTTGCGTTCTTTGTTAAAAGACGCCAGAGGTTCCAGTAGAAAATTTATATACAGGCAATACGACCAAAGAGTAGGAGGCAGGACAATAAAAGATTGCTCTTTTCCTTTAGGTGTGGTTCGCCTACCAGAGTCCGGTCGCGCGCTCTCTTTGTGCATGGGGGGGCGACCCCATATTATGAGAATGGACAGCCTGGAAGGAGGAAAAGACTCTGTTTATGAACCTGCTTTGCAACTTTCTGCCCAAGGTTTTACCCCTTTGGCTTTAACAGATGGGCTTAACTTTGGTTCTCCTGAAAAAGAAAATGTGATGAGCGCGTTTGTAGCTTGTGTAGAGGGAATAGCCTTAAGTAGTCGCTCTTTAAAAATCCCTGTGGTAAGTGGTAATGTGAGTTTTTATAATGAGACAAAAGGGAAGAGCATCAGCCCCACACCCATTACAGCCCTTATTGGTGTTAGAGAAAAAAAACGGCAAACAGACCATAATAGTGGGAAAGAGGGGGCAAAGTGTAAGGAATTGGCTAAAAAATCTTTTAGTAAAGGTCTCTCCCTCTATAGTGAAAAAAAGTTTTTATATCTTGTCCGTGCTCATCAGATCTTTTGCAAAGGCTTAATTGGGGAAGTTTATAAACAGCCCCCAGCCTTTTATGGTTCTTTAAATCCTAAAGTGTGTGCGGATTTTATTCATCAGGTTTTAAAAGCAAGCACTGAGGCTCCTCCTTGTTTTGTTAGGTTGGTGGGAAAGTTTGGTTTGGCCTATAGTTTAGCTCGAATCCTGTTGGAGCTTTCTTTTTGTTCCGCAGTATCTGCTATGCCAAAAGGGAATAAAAAGAATAACCTGGACAAGGAAACAAATGTTATGGCCTATGCTGACCTGGAGGCAACCCGAACCCACAACGGATCTACCAACAAATTAGGCATAGAAGTCAAGACACATTATGATCCTTTTCAGGAAAGGCTTTATGAATTGATTTTGATATTAAAAGAATCTGATGTTTCTGTATGGGAAAAATATTTTTCTTCTGCGGAAGAACCAGAGAAATCAAAATTAAGTTCGTCTAAGATGGAAAAACTGGGGATTATAACCGAAAGCCCCGTATTGTCTTTTAATCAGGATGTGTTGCCTTTAGAGGAGCTAAAAAACGCTTATCAATCCCCTTTTTTTTCTTAGAAAATAAAGTCAAATAGCAAACACAAATGTCACTATGAACCAATTATAAAATAAAAAAGCGGTAAATGCGTGTAACAGATGTTTCGCCCCATTTTTTAAATTGAGTTCTATTTAGAACAGATAAAACACAAGTTAGAAATGTCTTATTTTTTAGTTCTGTCGCCACCAGCCGGGCAGTTGTTTTTCCTTTCTGAGACACCTTAAGCTCCACCATCATAAAACCGGTTTCCTGAGAGGTGTGCTTTAAACATTTTTTAGCAATAATGTTTTTTTTTCTTTTAACCACTTGATCCATATAAGGGACTATCAGCTGATTTTGTTTAGAAACAGCGGGAGAAACAGCGGGAGAAATAGTTAAAAAAAAAGAGATAAGAAAAAAACAATAAGGATAGTTTTTTTTAAACTGTTTTTGAAAATCCTCTTTAAGCTTGGTATAATTTTTTACATACATACTGGCAATATTGAATAAACAAATCCGTCTGTCTTTAAGCTGGTATAATTTTTTACATACACTCTGGTTGTCCTGCATACTCATAAGGAACACATATCTCCGCGGAGGCGTTAAAAGTACATTCGCAAAATCCTCCTAAACTCTCACTCATCTGTAAATGAGATCGGTCAATCAGATATATATTGATATTATCTGTCCTGGAATCGCATTCTTCAGGATAGGATTTACCGTCTTTTACTCTGTGTCGCTCATGCACAGGAATACCTAAGCTTATCAGTTCCTCAACCATATCATCTAAATCCACTTCATAGCTCCTGCAAGCTCTTCTTCCTGTGTACTTAAACACATATACACGTTCTTCTTTTTTATCTGCGTGACTATGACCATGTGAGCGCGAGGTAGTTGGTGTTACTGTGGAAGAAGTCCCTGTTGTTCCTCCAGAAGTAGAACCGGAAGTTGTTCCTCCCGAATTGTTAGGTTTTTTACCGCCGGAAGGCTTTGGGCCACAACCCACCACACAACAAATAAAAACCAAAAACAGACTAAAAAACACCAGTCGCATTTATACTCCCCTATTTAATAACTACTCCTTGAAGATGGGGCCAAGAAACATCCACCACCCTGTTTGCTTAACCAAGCGCATTCACGAAACCCCAAAGCGTGACTCCGTTCTAAACCCTGCTTTTCTATAACATACACATTAATATACTCTGTGTTTCCACCACACACTAAAGGATAAGAAAGCCCATCAACAGCTGAATACCTTTGGTAAACAACAATCTTGTCCTTAGCCAATTCTTGTTCCATATCGTTAACACTTTTTCCTGAATTAGGTTCACACACTTTTTCCCCAGCTGATTTATAAATACTTACATACACTCGTCCTCTATTTTTTGGATTAAGATCGGAATAGGATATAGGATGGCACTTCCCCCCTTTTTTTTCCAAATCTGAACAAAACTCGAAACCCCACTCCTGAGCCAATACACCATCTTTTTTCCGGACAGAAAAAAGATGAATACGGGTGGGATCACTGTCGCAACCCCAATCCTCTATAGAATACATAAGACCATCATATCCTATGCCAGCAGAAAAGACCGTCAACCCTTGAGCTTCCAGAATTTTTTGTGCGTCCCAAAGTTCTATAACAGGTTGATCACAATCTTCTTTGTCAGAATCATATTTGTAAATAAGCACCAAATCATCATCAGAAGAATCTTCTAAAGTGGCCCCTGACACCGAATGAAAAGGCAGGAAAAAAAACAGGAAAAAAAATATATACGCTTTCATCTAAGCTCCTTCTTAAAAAAAAATAACAAAAAAACTAATTTAAGGCAAGGCAAAGCTTTTTTTATTTTACTTAAGAAGACAAAACCGTTAAATTTTTCTGATGAATTTAATCCCCTATCAGGAATGTCAAAAAACGCTGGATTTTCAGCCTGAAAAATCCTGGCCTAAAAGCTGGCCCGCTTTCGCGTGGGAAAAAACAATTATTGCTGGTTGGACGCATATAAATACAGCCGTTTTAAATTTTTTAGGGGAAAGAGTGAAGTTTTTACACTTATTTTACACTTGCCACCCCCGACTCAACTTATCAGAGTTAGGACGCATTATCGCACAATTCAGAAAACAAGAGAAAAAGCCAGTGTTTTCATGGAAAGAGTTTTTTCCTCTATATGGCTTTCATCAGGACCCGGATTTTTTAATACACCTCCTGAAAATATTTATTTCCACTCCCCCTATTTTTCAAAACTGGAGTAATAGCAGGTCTATTCACCTAAACGAGTTGCGCGTTCTTAATTCCTTGAAAAACACACAACAAATACATTTTTTGTTAGAGTGGATAGCCCAGAGTGGCCTTTCTCATTCCCTGGGCCTTAGAGCTTTGGAATTAGCTGTGGAGTTATTGCTTATGGGTTGGCCTGCTGATGAAATTCTTTCTCAAAATGTCCGAAATCTCCCTCCAGAATCTGCCTTACAAACTATGGAACAAAAACGAAAACCCCTTTCTTTTGCTCAAGATCAAATAAAAAAAGAAAATTTAAAAAAGATATCATGGCCTGCTCAAGTCACTGCTGGTTGGCAAAGAAAAGGAGATAAAACAGGCGTAGAAATTAGAATATGGTGTCAAAACCAAAAAGAGCTGAAAGAAAAAACAGAAAAAATCAGGCTTTTACCAATATTTGGCACAAATACGAAACCAAGGGCTTAAAAATTTGAACTAAAAATGGAATAAAATGCAGATGAAGACAAAGCTTAAAAACTTGAACCAAAAAAAACTTGAACTAAAACCCTTTAAAAATATTTATATTGAAAAAGACTCTCTTTTTTCTCAGAGTGCTCAGAGAGTGAGACAAATGTTCCCTAAAAACTGCATTCACATTATCCGCGACAAATCTGAGCTGAAAAATATTTCAAGGATGAATGCGGATCAATTTAACCAGAGTAAAAAAAATCTTTTGCTTTGCGCTTTTAAGGGGAAGTTTTTTAAAAGATGTCCGGGGGCCCGTCCAGGGCTTATTTGCTGTAACTATTTTGTCCTCAATTTAGGACAACACTGTGAAATGGATTGCTCTTACTGCTATCTTCAAGACCTCATTAATTTTCCCTTTGTAACTATTTACACCAATATTGATTCTGCCTTAAAAGAGCTTTCAGAAACAGCTAAGGCTCTAAAAAACCACAAACTTCGCGTGGGCACAGGAGAATTAACAGATAGCCTTAGTTTAGATGACATTACTTTGTATTCTAAACAGTTGGTGAGCTTTTTTAAACAATATCCTAACTGGACTTTGGAATTTAAAACCAAGTCTGCTAATGTAAAAAACTTTATCTATCAAAAGCATAGCGGAAATGTTATTGTCAGCTGGTCCTTAAACCCTCAATACATTATTACACAAGAAGAGCATGGCACAGCTTGTTTAAATGATCGGCTGAAGGCAGGTCGACTTTGCAGGGACCAGGGTTTTCCTGTAGCTTTTCATATAGATCCTATTATTTACCATAAGGAGTGGAAAAAAAATTATTCTAACCTGGTTTGTCAAATTATCTCTTTATTTCAACCAGAAGAGGTTTTTCATATTTCTCTGGGGGCTTTGCGTTTTCAGTTAGAACAAAGACACTTAATGAGAGAAAGATTTGGAATGAAGTCTCTTGTCACAAAAGGGGAGTATTTTAAAAGCCGGGATGGAAAACTAAGATATGACAGCGAATTAAGACAAAAAATGTTTCGTTTTATTTTCTCTCAATTTAAAAAGCACTCTTCTAACTGGAATCTTTTTTTATGTATGGAAGACAAAGAAAATTGGTTAGCAATGGCGAACCAGCTCCCTTCCAAGATAGAAAACACAAATACTCTTTTTAACCTCCAATCGGTTCGTGCTTTCGAAAACCTAAAAAGATAATTGTTCGTAAAAAAGTAGTAAGATCGCAATATTGTTTATTTAAGTTTATCGGTTAAATATTGCTCTATGCGATCCACAGATAAACGATCTTGCTTCATAGTGTCCCGATGGCGAATCGTAACCTGATGGTCTTGAAGTGAGTCAAAATCTACAGTTATACAAAGTGGAGTACCTATTTCATCTTGTCGCCGATATCTTTTACCAATACTTCCGGTTTCATCCTGTTCTATACGCCACTTTTTTTGTAAAGAATGGCTAACCCGATTCGCAAGCTCCATCAAAGACTCTTTTTTGCTTAAAGGCAAAATAGCTACTTGAATAGGAGAAAGTATAGGGGAGAGGGCTAAAACCACTCTATTTTCTTCTTTTACTTTTTCCTCTTTATACGCAGAACAAAGAAGAGATAAAATAAGGCGATCCAAACCAATAGAGGTTTCAATTATATAGGGAATATAAGAAGATTTTTTTTCTGTATCAAAATAGCTCATCTTTTTTCCACTAAATTTTTGATGTTGCTGAAGATCAAAGTCTCCTCTATTGTGAATGCCCTCTAACTCTTTCCAGCCCATAGGAAAAAGAAACTCCAGATCTACTGCCTTTCGCGCATAATGAGCCAGTTCTTCTTTTCCGTGCTTGTGAACACGAAGCCTTTTTTCTGAAAGCCCTAAACTTAATAAAAATTTTTTTCTTTCCTCTAACCAGTAATCAAAATATTTGTCAGCCTCTTTTGCGTGAACAAAATACTGCATCTCCATTTGTCCAAATTCTCTTGAACGAAAAATAAAGTTTCCCAAAGTGATCTCATTCCTAAAAGCTTTTCCAATTTGCGCCACCCCAAAAGGAATTTTTTTTCTCATAGAGGATTGAATATTTATAAAGTTCACATAAATGCCCTGAGCGGTTTCCGGTCGAAGATATACTAAAGAAGATTCTTCCTCCACCGGACCAGCATGAGTTTTAAACATAAGATTAAAGTCTCTGGGAGCTGTTGTATTTTTAGAACCACAATGAGGGCAGATAGCTCCCGTCTGGTTTGGTTTAGAACCTTCTGCTTCTTTCACGGGAGTGGAGTGGCTTTTTTTTTCTAAACGAAATCGAAAACGGCAGTCTTTGCAATCCACCAAGGGATCAGAAAATCCATCTACATGGCCGGAGGCTTTCCAAACTTTGGCCTGCATTAATATGGAGGAATCTAACCCCACTATGTCCTGCCGATAAGTCATTTCTTGCCACCAGCACCTCTTGACATTCATTTTAAACTGCACACCTAAAGGGCCATAGTCCCAACAAGCACTAAGGCCACCATAAATTTCACTGCTCGGAAAAATATATCCGCGTCTTTTACATAAAGAAACTAAAGGGTTTAAATTTTTTAACATAAAAATACCTTTTTAAATCAGTTTTTTATGATTTTTCAGAAACCCTTCAAACCAAATAATAACAAAGTAAGACACTAAAAAACTAATATAAATCAAGAAAGTCATTAAAAGATTGTAATCTGATTGTTCTTTTTGTATTTGTTCCAAAACTTCCTTCGGTATAAGAACCGACATCAAAACAGAAAGAAGTGTCAATAGCACCAAAAAGGAGCAAAAACAAAAGAACATTCGTTTAAAAAAAATTTTGATTTTAAGTTTCATATTTTAAGCTATTCGGCTTTTTTTATAAAAAATTAAAAAAAAACAGCTAAAATGTAAGTAAAAGCTTATTTTTTAGACAAAAATGAAGTTTTTTCATACTTTTGTAAAAAAATTAACACAAAACTAAACAAAAAGGTTTTATTTTTTTGATATATTGTTTATATATATATTGTCTTCTGGAGGAATTATAATTTCTCCCTATATGATATGCTAATAGCCAAAAATAGGTAAAAAAGTTGAAACAAATAAAAATTGTTGTTTTTAAAATTTTAAACTCAATCGTGTTTGAATTTCCTTATTTCAAGCTGTGCGGTTCAGAGGACGGAGCTGATAAAGCTATGAAGACGAAAAATAAACAAATTTTCCAAAAGGACAAAGCTTGTAAAAGGACCAGGCTTAGAAAGTTATGGAAAATTTTAAATGTAATAAATACCATAAAAGGAAAAATATATGCGAAAAATGGCTCCAAAAAAGACCTGGAAAAAGATTTGGAAAACTATCTGTTTTCCAGCTTTTTTGCTGTTTACGCTCACTTTTTCTTTAAACACCTATTCTAACAAAGATTCCTTTAAAATAAAAACCTCTATAGAAGAAGATACTGAACCTCAGAACATATCCCCTTTAAAAGAAGTTATTGATAAACAAACTGCCAATCCTAAAATTATAGAAGTTTTTAATTCCACTTTATTTGATAAGAATACAAAAGTTCTGGGCCACCCTTCTCTTATTTGGCTAAGCAATCCAGAAATTAAAGAAAAAAGAAAACAAATTGTGGGTGCACAAGCCGGCGCATTTGAGTTCTATTGGAAAATGGATTTAGATGGTTTTTTACAAGAAGATCGTTTGGATCACAGAGCTCTTATGCGGACCAGAGTCAATGCTAAAGTTTTGACTCAATTAAACGATTTCTTTTTTGCTCAAGCGGAGTTTGAGCTGTTGACTGGAATTGGTTCTATTCAAACTATCGATCAAAGGCCCGGCGACACCAGTGGAATATCCCAAAGGGAGCTTTTGCTTTTATTAAAAACTACTAATTGGCTTACTGTTCAGTTTGGTGCTATTAACCAAAGATTTCTTCAAGCTCCTTTATTATTGGCTAAAATACCTTTTCCCTCTGTGGTGGAAAATATAGAATTATTTAGAGGGGATCGGCACGAGCTTTTTTTAAGTTTTCAACAAGCTGTTCCGACTACTTTTTCAGATGATCATTCTATTTATATTCAATCTCTGGCAAAAGTTCCTTTTTTACTGACAAAATCTTTTTTCTGGAACTATGATCCTAAAAGCTTTTATAAAATAAAGTTTAACAGCACCTTTTTTCATTATAGTGCTTTGCCAAGTGATATAGCTTTAAACAGCTGGGCTAATGGAAACTCTATCCATGAAAATCCCTCCAGTTTTAAATATAACTATTCTGGGTTTTATTTTGGATTAGAGCCTTCTTTTCAAATTTTTCCAAACTTAGGTCTTAATCTAAAAGTACACTATATTAACAATTTAAGAGACATAGATGCAAAACACCTTAACCAAGGAATACTTTACGGTTTTTCTGCTCCTTTTGATATAACAGAAAATATCCGGATCACCCCGGTTTTTGAATACTTTGTCACCCAGCCTGATGCTTCGGTGGCCGCCTATAACAGTGAAAGATATGGACATAGCAACAGAACAGGGTTTGTGGGAGAGTTAATTTTAAGTTTTTACAATAGAAATACAGAAGTGGGGTTTCGTCACCTAAACAGTCGAGCAGTCCGCACGGGTGGGCCTAAACAAAAACAAGTGTATTATCTTCTTTTTTTGAGGACCGGTTATGCTAAAATTTAATGCTTTTTCAATATTTTTCTTTTTGTGGATTCTTCTCTTTACTACGGGTTGCCCTATTAAAGATATAGTGGACGATGATATTCAAAAAAGTGGCTGTAATGCCAACTTTATCGTGGATGAAGTAAAAGGTTCTCTTTCTATTTCAGATGAAACAGCTTTGCCTAAAGAGTTCACTCTTACCCTGACTGCCCGTGTGCGTTCTAACGCAAAAATAGAGACTACCCTTCCCAGAACCTGGTGGGCTATTGGCTACAGCAAAGAGGCAGTGAACATCGAAAAACCCATAGATAATATTACAGAAACAAATAAATTAGATCACAAGAACAACAAAGCTGTCAGGTGGAGCACGGATGGAAACGGCAATCTGCTTTGGACAGAAAAATTTGATTACGCGCACTCTAAGAAATCCGAATGGATTGTCATTACCAGATACATAAAAGGGCTTTCCAAGGCTTACACGGGAATATGTGAAATCCCTTTAGCCATCAACCCCTGGCTGAAACGGAAAGAGCATGTTGATATTCAAGTGGCTGACTACAGAAAAGACTTCCACAAAGAGCACCATACTTTAACCGAAAGAGTAAAAGACTCAGAAGATGGGTTTGATGTTTTGAATCAGTTAAAGGCCAAAGAGGAAAGTCATAAAGTGGATGTCATTGTGGATGAGTTAGTTTTGCATAGAGATGGTTCGGACTCAAAAGACAACAAAAGGATCTTGGAAGGGAATATTATTAAAGCAAAATTAAAATACAGTATTAAGGATATTCATGGCAATATAGATGATAGTCAAATAAGAGCTGGTGAGTTTCAAATTCAGGCTCATTTGTTAACCATGATAAAAGAAAGCCTCCCTGATGGACAAATAAAAACAAAATATATAAAAATGAATGAGAATGGGGGTAAAGCTTTTATTCAAACTCGATTCCAAAACAATATATTAACAAGCCTTCCTTTTGACTGGGTTATCCCTTATGAAAACTATAATTCTAAAATGGCCCTTTATCTGAAAATTGTGCCTCAAGGGGAAACAGCGAAAAGAATTAACGCTTTTGAAGGAATTTATTTTATTGGGGAAAATTTTCGCGCTATGGTCTCTGGGAATAAGCAATTACTTAGTTTAAACTCCATCCTGGAAAAAAAATATAGAGAAAGAATTGGAACCACTAATAACCCGAACCCTTCTCTTTCCCCATCTGTCGTGCCTTTGTCGGTAGATAGTAACTATAATAATCCCACAGAGTGTTTGAAAGCCATTCAAATTGGCCGTCAATCTGTTGAAAGTTGTATATCCAATCAGAAAACAGGACCCTACTTAAATGGTTTTGGAAGTGCCGGGTGGGCAGTAGAAAAAATGAGTCTTAGGTTTTTCCAAATGCAAAGCGAAAACTGGCTTTCCAGAAAAATTAGCACCATTGTGGAAACTTCTGTTTACGATCCTATGCAAAACCAAAAAGTCAGTTACCACGATATTAATATTGAAGTCACTGATCTCAGTACTGGAGTAACAAAAGAGATCGGAAAAATCTCTGAGCTAAATGGTAACATTAGTTTTAATATATCCACCCCGCAAAACTGGTATAAGCGACAAAGATATTTCTTAAAAATTATTCGCTTTTTCACAAAAACAAAAGAACTAAAGCTTGAAAAAATAGTGGCCATAAACCCTTGGGACTATGGTTTTACTCATGGTTTTGAAGTCAACCACCCAGATACAATCAGAACCACCTGCCTTGAAGGATCAAATAATCCAGAAGAATTAGAAACAGAAAAAGAGAATGTGTTTTCTCTTTTTGCCAGTTCGGAACATATAAAAACCTTAAGCGACACACAAATAAAGACCATTTATAATATGTTTTGCGCCCGTATCCCTAACGAACAGCAGAGCACAGAACCAGACCAGGATAACCTTAATAAACCTCATTGGACAAATATTTTTAACATTTTTAAAACAACACTTAAAACCATACTCAGAAAAGAAGTTATTAACCCTGACGAGGATTTTTACCCTAAGTTCACCAGCTCAAAAAAAGTAAAAAGACCATCGGCTCAAGTGCATCTTTTTCGGTCTATTAACAAGTTTCCTACTTATTTAATTGATAATTCTCTAACTCGAGAGCTTTATTACAATGTGCGCTTTAAACTTTCGCCTCGTGTAGTGCGACATGATGATATTGCTATAGGACAACAAAACAAAGGCCCTTTAAGAGATGGGGTTTATGTCTTTCAAATGGCTATACTCAAAAATGACCAAGGTCGGTTTGATGGCAATCAGGTGATGGTTCAGCATAAAGAGGATTTTTCATCATATGCAAAAGTAAAAACACCAGGCACAGCTCGTCTTTTTTCCTGCTCTGTTCATCATCCAAACTGTGTTAAAGAAGATGATTATATTGTTCCACCCACTAACATACCTATTGTGATTCGTGAAGGAATGATGAAAACTGATATTCGTGTTCGCATAAAAAGAGAATACATGTTGTTTGCTAACTCTAAAAATATTTTAGTATTTAGGCTTTTGCCTTCTGATCCAGCAAGTATTGTATGTAAACAAAGGGGAAAAGAATGCACAATGGATGATCCTGAAACTAAACAAACTTATGAAAAAGGATTTGATTGGAAAAAAACTATCAAAAACATTAAACCAGCTAAAACCAGCGATTACGATATGTTTTTTTATACCTATAAAACCCCTTTTGTTCCCTCTTTATGGGCTAACTGGAATATTACACATGAGTTGGATATATCTTTTGAAGATCTGGCGCGCCAATATCAGTTAATAAAAGACAATAAAACTTTTAATGAGCAAATTGTCGCTCTTTCTATACAGATACGAAAAAGTAGTGAGCAATTTAACTTGAGTCAAGAAGGAGAAACCAAGTTTGCTGAATATGTAGGGCAATTAACTGCTTTGCAAGAGTCAGCAAAAAACAGAGAGTTTGCAACAGAAGAACAAATAGACAAAGATATGAGATCTAAGGATCTGGAAAAATTAGAACTTCTTGCAAATCAAACTATAGAAAGACTGACACAGTATCGTACCAGTATAGAACAAAATAACCAGATAACAGATAGAGAACAGCAAGAGATCTTGCAAAAAGTGGATTACATGATAGGGGAAATACAAAACCAAAATTTAAGTTCTTTAGTAAGTCCTCATCCAACCCCTCTTTCAGTTGAAGAGGTTGAAGGGGCCTCCTCCACAAATCCTATAGAACTTTCTTTGCATCCATTTTCTAATCTTTCGGGAAGAGAAAATGGAGAGTCTACACTCATCATACAATCCCCTTCTGGTAAAGGAAAAGCAGGTGCAGGTGCATCAAACCGCCCAAGCAATAATAACATCTATCAAACTAAAACTTGTATGGGGATAGATGACTCTCCAGAAAACCCAGCACAGGAAACAAGAGAAAATTTTTGCCCAGAAGATCACAAACAAGAAAACACGAAAGATTTGTCGGAAAGACATATAAAACATTTTGCCTCCACAAACGCGCTTTGCACTATAAATATTAACTCTCCTGACTTACCCTTCTTACCTAAAAGTAACTGTGGGCACTTTAGAACTTCTGCACACACCGGGCAGTCTTTTTTAGATGACTTAAACCAACAAATTGAAATTATTAACGGAAAAACCAAAGCAGTTAAAACCACTTACCAACAAATAAGGCGAGATAGAGATATTGTTTTGCCTACTGGTTCTGATCCCGGACGATCTGAAGAGTCTAACAACGCAGATATTAATGAAGATCATCTTACTATGCGAAATTCTTATCAAGCCAACCATGATAATTCTTTAGTCTTTGCAAGAAAATTAGAGGCCCTTCCTGATTTACCTGTATTAGATGAAAGTGATCTAGAAAATATTATTCAATCAGATATAACAAAATATACTGTTAATGATAAAAAGACAACAGCGTTTTTGCACGCGCTTTGCGGATTTTGGTTTGATAAATTTTTATCGAGCAAATACACCAATGCAGAGCTTTTATTAAATGGCTTAAGGTTGGCAGTAAAGAAAACCTTTTACTATAGAATGAGAGGGCTTTCCCCTATTCCTGAAGATGATAGCAACGAAATTATGAAAACCCTTAGAACAGGAATGGATGAGCTGGAAGGGGTTTATCAAAAATATCTAACAGAGCAAAAAATAAGAGGGCAAATAGATGATCTTCACAAATGGGTGAACAATCAAGAAGGCTATGGATTTGATTCTGTTTTTCATCAAAACTTACGCAATAAATTGGATACTATCTCTCAAATTAGCCCATTAAAAAATGAAGAACCGTCTTGGGAAACCTCCTCCTGGGTTAAAAGGATAACTGGTCGAACAGAAGAAAATATTGAAAGTGACAGCACTTTTAAGCTGGCCTATTATTTAAACGAGGCCCTTTTAGCTGTTCAACAACCAGGGAGACACGGACTCATCCGGCGAAAAGCAGAAGACTATCACCCTGTAAGAAAGTGCCTTAACAATCCCTCGCATTTTTTTGGATTTGAAAAAAAGGTAATTGTGGGAAAAATAGACAAGGGCTTGCTCTATGGTTCTGTGGATGGCACAGGAGGAGAAACAACTACTTTAAACATCAGCGAAGATTTTCTAATGAACACTCAAAGAGATCAGGGGTCCAATCAGGGTTTTGACACTAATCTGGGAACAGGATTAACTTTATTAGCCTTACCTCTTTTAGGAATTGGAGCAGGTATGACAGGTGCTGCCTTGGCCGGCGCGCGAGTAGCAGGTGCTACAAGCCTAAGTGGATGGGGGGGATTCCTGCCTTTCTTTAAAAGGCTACTTAGAAAAAATGCAACTGCAGGAACCAGGTACTCAAGTGCTCTTTCGGCCAGTATGCCTATTGCTTTTAGCTTTATTGGGCTTTCCGGATTGGTGAGCGGTATCAATTATAGCTATCGAACTTACGAAGGTACTGGAAAAAGAAGATGGCTTAGTGTCCGGGTCGGTGAGGGAGTAGAGCTTTTTTCAGAACATGTGCCCATTACAATCCCTTTAAAAAAATACCATGAGTGTTTGGTGATTCGTCCTCGTTTTAGTGCGTTTGAGTCACAAACAAAAAAGTATGCTCATATCTGGAGTGCTGACAACAAGGCTATGCTTTCTGTATATAAAAAAATAGGAATACTACTTTGCACGGAAGGTAAAAAATCAAACCAAATTATTAAAGAGGATTACTACTACATATATCCTAACTACACTATTAACGGAATTACGATTGATCCCAGTGGTCATCGCAACAAACCCTTTGTTATTAGTTTGAGAGGGCGGGGGGCTTATAAGAAACTTATCCATAACCTAAGTTGTTATGCTACACAAAATAAATCACAGTTAAGAGACAATCTGGAATGTAGAGATCCCAGAGGGGAATATGAATATTTATTTAGCCAGAATATTGAGTTTGCAACAAGTTTAAAACACGGGTTTTACACTCCAAAAATGTTTCATCTCACAGGCAACACTCCAGGTATTTATTCTCCTTATAGAGATGGAGAGCAACAATACAGCCGAGACATAAAGGCTGATCAAAAATGGATCCATAGGTTTATTAATTGGTGGACAGAGATACAGTTTATGGATATGGATCTGGAAAAAATTGTTAAAAAAGAACCTGTAGAATAAACAAAGGTGGAGAAAATATAATCAGCTTTTTTAAAGGTCTGAAATGAATCTACAGAAGTTTGTAATTTGATCTATATTTCATACACGATCTGGTTCAAAACGGCTATATTATGCACTTTTAGCCCCTTTGTCGTCTCCTTGCAGTCTCCTTGTCGTCTCTTTGTCGTCTCTTTGTCGTCTCTATGCAGTCTCAGTTGTAAGAGGCAATTTGAGTCATATTCCATACACGATCTGGTTCAAAACGGCTATATTATGCACTTTTAGCCCCTTTGTCGTCTCCTTTCAGTCTCTATGCAGTCTCAGTTGTAAGAGGCAATTTGAGGCATATTCCATACACGATCTGGTTTAAAACGGCTATATTATGCGTTTTTAGCCTCTTTGTCGTCTCCTTGCAGTCTCCTTGTCGTCTCTATGCAGTCTCAGTTGTAAGAGGCAATTTGAGGCATATTCCATACACGATCTGGTTTAAAACGGCTATATTATGCGTTTTTAGCCCCTTTGTCGTCTCCTTGCAGTCTCCTTGTCGTCTCTCTGCAGTCTCAGTTGTAAGAGGCAATTTGAGGCATATTTCATACACGATCTGGTTTAAAACGGCTATATTATGCGTTTTTAGCCCCTTTGTCGTCTCCTTGTCGTCTCTCTGCAGTCTCTTCTCTGTGAGAGTATTTTTACCTAAGACTATAGACGCATTAAGACCTATATTTTAAAGTAGAAACATGGACACAAAAGTTACTTTATTGAAAAAGCTTTCAGCTGGGCAGTTAAGTGAAAGTGAATCTGTGGAATTTAAAGAAAAATGGCACAGAGATCATGGACATGGTGTTTCCGCCATTGGAAATAACGATACAGGGGGATGGTTAATTGTTGGTGTGAACGACAATGGATTGTTGGTTGGCAAACCTCGTGAATGGATAAAAAAACAACAACAACAAATTGAAGGACATATCGATCAATATCTTGACCCACATACTACTGTTCAGTCTATTTCCATAGAGTTTGTAAATAATAAACCCTGCTTACTAATTGAAATAATAAACCCTAACGAACGTGTTTCTTGGAATAAAGAATCATATTATCGTATTGGATCGCGAACTACAAAAATGTCTCCTGGGCAAAAAAAAGCTATGGATTTAAAACGGCCGGGGCTTGATTTTTCAAGCTTCAGCTACAATAAAAGTATAAACTCTGGTTTAGTTCTGGACTTTGCGCAATTTTTAAAAAACGATAATGTTCATTGGACTAAGTTAACTGCAAGTAATGTTTTATCCAAGTTAAATATAAAAAATAAAAATGTTTCCGGTATTTTATTTGGAGAATTTACTTTTCGCCTTATTCACTATAATGAAAATTCTGAAATTTTAGACCAAAAAGAGGTACGACACTTATACAAGTTATTACAAGAAGGCTGTATCCAACATATTCAATCCTGGACCAGAGATACACCTCTTGTCTTAAAACCCGGTTCATTATCTGCTATGGAAGAAAAGCCATATCCTGACTTAGTATTAAGAGAAATATTAGTTAATGCCGTAGCTCATTCCACTTTTGAGAAACAAGGAAGAGGTGTGGAAGTCCGACTGTATAAAAATAGAATAGTGGTTTCAAACCCTTGTTCGGCAGAAGCGGTAGCTTTTATAAACAAGCGATTTTCTGAGGAGCATTTTTCTCATAATCCGCTTTTAATAAATATTTTGAGAAAAGCACAATTTTCAGAAGAGCTGGGCACGGGTAAAAGCAAAATCTTTAAAACCTTGATTGAAAGTGGTAAAAGAGAACCTTTATTTGAATATCAAAAGCTTTCAGATGATTATGGAGTATGGTCGGTCACTTTATACAACGAACAACCAAATAAAAACTTTTTAAAACTTCTTAAAAAATTCAAAAATATATACAAGAGTAATCCTGACAAATATAAAATATCAGCCGCCTTAGTATTGTGGAAAGATAAAACTTTGGAAGAAATTTTACACTATATGGATGAATATCATAAAAAACTCACAGGTGAGATTTTATCCAACGAAAACTCTCCATTTTTGTTAAAATTTGACTATTCAAAAAGATCTACTAAAAGGCAGTCATCAGCTAAAATTCTTTTAAAACGATGGGTACGGGTACAGTTAGAAGGACAAGAATCAAGGGTGTTTTCTGCTACTGAAGAGCATACATTTAAAGAAGTTTTGCGAGATTATTCCTATCAGGATAATCGTCAAGGATATGTTACCAATAAAGAAGCAAGACGACTTTTTGGTCTGTCTGATAGCCAATCGGAGATAGTACAATTATCACAAATATTTCAGAATTGGGAAAAAACAGGCTTTATGAAGAGAGAGAAAAAAAGAGGCTATTGGAGAATTATCCACAAGCCCAAACAGTTTCAGCAAACCTTGTTTAAGGATTTATTTAAGAACTATATGAGAGAAGAAAAAAAGTAAAAAAAGCAAAGATTGAAAAAGTATAAATTGTTATATTCACTCAGGAGTTTTTACAGAATTTTATTGACAAAAAATATAGGATATGAACATATTAGCTTTATCTTTACTAAAAAGAGGTTTGTACACTTCCTGTTTTTGCCATTTCCCCAAAAGTAGGAATCCAGCAAAAATTTCTTTTATGCACAAAAATAAGGAGGTATAAAGATGCAAAGACAACAAGTAGATTCTTCAAACTTAAAATCAATAGGATATGAAAAGCAGGTTTTAGAAATAGAATTTCAAAATGGTGATGTTTATCAATATTTTGATGTGCCAAAAGACGAATATATAGCACTGATGAATGCAGAATCACATGGCAAATACTTTAATTTCCTTGCAATTATTTTCCAAACATTTTATAAAAAAATCAAGTGATAACAACGCGTTAATTGCTTTTTCACGATCGACTAAATAAGTTAGATATTTCAGCGATTTGTAATCTAAGCCATATATATTTAGGCTATAAAAACCATGTAAAATTTGAAAAAAAATCGCAGTTTTATTTTAATAGATATTGATTTTTTAATATTGACAACAAAAGCCTACAGGGATATAAATAAATCCACTTTAAAAGTGATATTGTTCATTTTTCAGGAACACTCCAAGGTTAATTCATTTATAAAAACAGGTGTTAATCATGTCCTATAAAAAGCAACTTATTCAAGTAGAAGATCTATTAGTAAACCCTAACAATTTTAGATTTGATCCTGTTACAAGTCAAAAGGAAGCTATCAATACCATGATAAATAAAATGAAATCAAAGCTTAAAAAACAAGCTGAAGATATAGCCCAGAATGGCCTAAACCCTACAGAATCTTTATCTGTTACAAAAGCATATAGAGGAAGAAAATACATTGTGCATGAAGGAAATCGAAGGCTGACAGCTATTAAGTTGATTGATAACCCAAGAATAATTCTCCTTGATGAGAAAACCAAAGCCTTTTTTCAAAAATTGAAAACAGATTATGGTCATAAATTGCCATCTAAAATAGAGTGCACAATATTTGATCAAGAAAAAGACACCTACCACTGGACTCGATTGAAACATACAGGGGAAAATAAAGGTGTTGGAGTAGTCCCTTGGAATAATAGACAACAAGGTCGCTTTGAAGCTTATATTACTGATTCAAAACCTAAGAAACATATTCAAGTTCAAAATTTTATGCAAAAACATGCGATATTATTTCCAGATCATCACAGCACAACATTACAGCGCTTGATTAGTACTCCGTATGTTAGAGAAAAAATAGGGATAGATTTTGAAGATGGAGATTTGAAATGTAGCAATACACAAACTGCTATTGATAGCTTAAAACGGATCTCTTCTGCAATGAAAAAATCTGATTTTAATGTTAGAAAGCTTGAGCTTGTAAAAGATAGAAAAAAATGGATAAATACAGTTTTAAAACCAGAACCAAAACAGCAACCTATTATTAGAAAGAGGGCTGGCCAAGGGGAAAAGAAAATATCTGTAATTGATAGAACAACACTCATTCCAAAAGATTTTATAATCAACATTGAGCAAAGCAAAGTTCAAGCAATTTATGAAGAACTTAAAGAACTGAAGGTTGACAAGTATAGTAATGCTATAGCCGTTTTATTTCGCGTATTTTTAGAGCTTAGCATTATCCACTTTATTGAGAAAAAAAAGAAAGAGGGAACAGATTTATTGAAAGACTTAAAAGAGAAATTAAAAAAGAAAGGGAAAAATTCAAATGAAAACAATATAACTCTTCGTCAAAAGATGAAGGCTTCTTACAACTACATGATAGAAAAAAAGATATTAACAAAAAATGAGTTGCGATATACCCGTATAGCGATTGACAATCAATACGATATATCTTCTATCCAAACATTTAATTCTTATGTTCATAATTTATCTCATATCCCTTTAGAAAGAGATTTAAAGAAATCTTGGAATAATATGCAAAAGTTTATTGAGAAGCTATGGGAATAAAAAAATCAAAAAGCAAATCTATCTTTGTCAGTCCTTTGCGGTATCCAGGAGGCAAAACTTGTCTTGTTCCAAAATTAGAAAAGGTAATAAAAAAAACATTTTCTGATAATGAAAAAATTACTTTTATAGAACCTTATGCTGGTGGAGCAGGAGCATCACTTTCTCTACTCTGTTCTAGGAAAGTCGATAAAATTATTATCAATGATTTAGATAGTGCCATTTATACATTTTGGAAAATAGCTATTCAAAACACTGATTATCTAATCAGAAAAATAAAACAAACAAAAATCACTATTCAGGAATGGAAAAAACAAAAGAAGATTTATACTTTATTACAACACAAACCTTTAAAAAATGAAAAAAAACTTGCCTTTGCAACTCTATTTTTGAATAGAACAAATCGATCTGGAATTATAAGAGGAGGACCTATTGGAGGAATGAAACAGTTAAGCAAATGGAAAATCAATGAGCGATTTACAAAAAAAACCATTATCGAAAGATTAAAAAAAATATATATATTCCGGAATAAAATGGAAATTCATAACTTAGATGGAATAAAGCTTCTTGAAAATATAGAGAAAAAAAAAGAAGTGAATCAATACTTTATTTTTCTTGATCCACCGTATTTCCAAAAAGGAAAATCTTTATATTTAAACAACTATAAAAATGATGATCATAAAAAGCTTGCAAAGTTTCTTGCTCAGTCAGTTCTTAAAAAATGGATTATGACTTATAATGATGTTCTTCAGATTAAGGGTTTATATAAAAAAATGCCAATAAAAGGATTTAAAATTCAACATGATGCTCATTATTCAAAAGTGGGCAAAGAAATAATGATTTTTCCAAAAAGAAGTATTGTTATATAAATAAAGAACATGACATATTTGGATGAGCTACACGGGAAAATATACAGTATTTTAAAACATCATTGTCACTTAAAAAAAGGACATCCAACTTATGTTGTTTGCTGGAGAGTGACAAGTAAACAATTAAAAACTGTGGAGGTTTATTATGTCGGCACACATGAAAAAGCACCTTACTAAAGTGATGGTAGAGGATGAGAAATTTAAGTTGCATTCAAAGGAAGTAAAAACTCTCTTGTCTTTGGTAAAAATTATGGAAAAATCTTATTCTTCTAATAAAGATAACTCGAACTGGTCTGTTGTTTATAAAGAAAATTTTGGCAATGTGCCAGAGTGGGCTTTGTGTTTACGATCAGCTCGCCGGAAAAAAAATCTTTCTCAAAAAGAGTTAAGTAAAAAGTGCCAAATTCCCATAACTACTATTTCAAAATATGAAAATGGAGAAAGAAAAACCTCTGAACCCCAGGCCAAAAAACTGGCTAAAGCTTTGTAAACACATTTTAGAGTGTTTTTGATTAAAAAATAATCTTCCTAGCCTGTTATTTTACAATAAAACAAAGCGTTTATGGGAAAACTGAAATCCTATACTTCTGAAGGCATTGTTTCTTTTTAATGATTGCACTGTTTTTTAACTAAACTTTTTGGTTTAAAAATTCCATTTTCGAATAAAAAATTCGGAATCCGAATTTTTATACTCCAAAACCTTACAAAAAGCCCTTTTTAAAACGATCCCAATCTTGCATGTATATAAAAATGAATGACCTCAATACACAGATACTACACAACCGCCATAAATAAACAAACAACAGACAAACAACTTAAAGAAAGGAAAACAAACATGAACACAAGAAAAACACAAAACCAATTCTTAAACTTAACTCAAGACCTGATGTTTAAAATCTACTTCTCAAAAGATAAAAAAGTCTTGCTCTCCTTGTTAAAAACCTTCCTCCCTCTGCCTTCCGGAAAAACTATAAAGGATGTGTCTTTTTTGGAAATGAAAAAACAAAAAACATATAAAGAAGACACCGTACACACAAAACAACCGGAAAACTTAAAACACTCAAGCCGAGCACAAAACTTAGAGCACACAGAACATACAAAACAAAAAGAACAACGGTTAACCATCACAGATAGCTCTCTTTACCCTAATATTGCCACAAACAAACAAATTGTCATGGACTTAAGAGTTCAGCTTAATACAGGAGAAAAAAAGATATGAAGCGATAAGGGCTGGCACATCTTTTAAGATTTAATTGCCCAACTAGGGAAAAGTAACATGGATAAGTAACCCGCTTTGCGGGTGGAAATGCAATCTATGTCAAAAAAAGGTTTCTTACAAAGAGTTCTTTTTTATTGGGCCAGACTGTATACAGAAAACCTAAGAAAAGCAGAAGACTATCATCACCTGTGCCCAGCTTATTCTTTGATCTTTACAAACTTTGCCGTATTTAAACATAAAGATAAAATAGGTTCTGAAGACGAAACTCACTCTGAAGAACAACAAACTTTATCCGTCATTTCTGAAAAGCGTCCTTTTGGTCACCAGAATTTAAAGGCATGCACACCTAAAGCAGACCAGTATAAAACTACAGATATTTCCAACATTATTACTTCTTTTTCTTTACGATCGGATAAAAAACCTCATTTTATGCTCAATAATCAGTTAAAGATTGTATTTGTGGAGTTGAGTAAATTTAACACCAGTTCGGATGATATAAATTTACCTAATTTATTTGATTTTCAAAAGCTATGGTGTTATATTTTAAAGAGGTCTAAAAATATAAGTAAGAAGGAATATGAAATTTTATCAAACAAGGGGGAGGAGATGAAAAGAGCAATGGAACATTTACAGGATTTGTCTCAAGATGAAGAGGTAAGAAGGTGGGAAGAAGCAAGAGAAAAATTTATACGAGACCAAAGAGCCGAAAAAGCTTACGCCTTTGATGAAGGCATGGAAAAAGGTATGGAAAAAGGCATGGAAAAAGGTATGGAAAAAGGTAGACTGCAAGGCAAAGAAGAGGGAAGAGCAGAAGGCATGGAAAAAGTAGCTTTAAATATGTTGAAAAGCAATTTTAAGCCCTCTGTTATTTCCAATGTAACAGGGCTTTCTAAAGAGGAAATCAAAAAACTTAAAAATAGTTCTTAAGAGATAGCAGGGGTTTAAGGAGTTATCAGGCAGAGGGTCTGAAATGGAGAAGGCTATGGCTTATTTGCGTAAGTTTTCAGAAGAGAAGCAAAGGCCAATCTTAAGAGAGAACAGATATAATCTCCCTGTTTTACCTAAGTTTTATTAAGTCCTTTAGGTTTTGAGATAAATTATTAAGGCTTGCCATAATCTGATCCAGTGTCCTAAGCAGTTTTTCAGTCTCTTTTTTTCTGTTAAGAGCATAACTGTTATAGTAATTTTTTACATACAACATATATTTGTTAATATCTTGTCCGAAAGTATAAAAAGCAGTAACATATAATGAAGACCTACCATTAAACGAGTGGCAAGACCGGGGCGTCCGTCTTTAGGATGAAACTTCTCCCCAAAGGACTTATCAAACATATCCCAATTAAAAGCTCTTGATAAAATAACCAAAGGGTGACTTTTGTGGGCTACCTCGTCTGTTCTTTTTTTAAATAGATCATATTGCCCGCTGGGCGGATTATTCCTTGGAATCATGGTGCTTTTTCCTTTCCTTATTTTGCAAGAAAATAAGAGATTTATGGAAAACTAAAAGTCCTATACTTAGGACTTTTAGTGCAATTATTTTCCAAACATTGGGAGGTGCGGTATGAGTGTGATTGTTTTTAGGAAATGCCTTAAGAGGAGGGTTCGGGAAAAATTTCCGAACCACTTTTAAATGGGGGTTATTTTTCACAAATATAATTGTCTACGGCTGTTTGAATTGTTGGGGATAATTCTGTCATTTCCCGCAGGCGCAAACTTTCATGTTCTTTTATTGTGATATTAAACAGATGTTTTTGGCTTTGTCCTGCTTTCGGCAACACCCCTTGGTTTAGTAACAGGCGAAACTCAAACACAAACCGCAGGGCTGTTAAATTATTTGAGGTTTCCAGGGCAGTTAGTCCATTACCTAAGAGGTTGAATAAATCGGAGCTATCTTCCACCCCTTCCTGGCTTATTTTTTCCACAAGATAAAGAAAATGAAGAGCTAATTTTAAACGATCATAGTCTTTTCTTAAGCCTTCAAATCGTTTTAAAAACCAAGCCTGAGAAAGAAAATGCAAAGAGGAACTGCGAGATTTTTTATATTCCACACCAATAAAATGCCCTGGTTCCAGCACGCCACCGGTGAATCTTTTTTTGCTTTTAACCGCTCCTTTGGCAATAAAAGAAATAAGCGCGCCCCTGTTGTTTAAAGCACGCAAAATAAGATCAGATTCACTAAAACGGCTTTGTTTTAGGATAATCACTTTGTCTTTATTAAGAGACACAAAAATTCCTAATCATTTTTTTTGTCTGCTTTGCCCGTAGGGGGAGCAGTGTTTTCACAGGCAAAGCCGGCTTTTGTAAGCTCTTCTTTTCTACTCATTAAGCTGGTTTGGCACTCATTTTTTATAATGGTCGCAAACTGCATTAAGTAGTCATCTTCGAAAAAACTACATAGTAGCTGATTTTTTCCAGATAGGCCCTTCCACTCAGCCACTATAAGATATATGTCTTCTTCCTTTTCTTTTTTACATAAAAACTTCTTTTCAACAGCAGGGGGGCCTGCACTTGGTTCTAAACAGTTAAAATATTTTTCCCCGCACTCTTGATCATTGGCACAAGGTTTTTGATATGGACTGCAAGGGTCATCAGCTTGTTCAGCCCCTCTGTCAGCCTGTTTCGTTTCACTGTCAGCTTGTCCGTAACTTTTGGAAATAGCAAAAGAAAAAATAAGCAATAAAAGTAGAGTTTTCATAATAACCTCCTTAGTTATTAATTTTTTTATAAATTAGAACATGGATACTTTTTCTTCTTTATTACCAAGGTCCTTATTGGTTGGAGCACTCATACCCTGTATTAGTTAATTCTGTTTTTCTTTGTTCTCTAAAAATTCTGCATGTGTTTTTTGTATTGGTAGCAAACTGAATAAGATATTTATTATCCTCTATAAAATCACATAACAGTTTATTTTGCCCAGGGGAACCGTTCCACTCAGAAAGTGTGAGTATAATATCAGGTTGTCCTGCTTGGACACAAGTTGTTTGCTCTGTTAATGCGGGAGATCCTGCTTTAGGTTTTAGACAATTAAAGTATTTTTCTGAACACTCGTTATCATTTGCGCAAGGCCCTATGTAGGCGGAACAAGGCCCAGCAGGAGTAGAGGGTGGAGCTGTAGGTAACACCCGATCGAGAGAGTTTTCTTTGTTTGACATCCCGGCAGGTGGTTCCATTATACCACTCCCATTACTACCTTCATTACCCTTATTTTCTTTTTGCTCTTCTTGCTCTTCTTGCTCTTCAGTTTCTGTATTTTCGTCATTAGATGAAAAGTCCTCTCCTCCACAACTTGTTGCAAGTGTTAAAAAAAGAGATAACAGCAATAATAATTTTAATTTCATAGTAGTTATTTCCTTATTTTGTCTTCCTTTTCAGCCTGTCCATTTAAAAATATTAGGGCTGAACCAGATGGAACATAAAATATAAAACTGTTGATGTTCATTATTTCGCCATAAACCATCAAAATTCTAATTTAATTATAGAGCCTTTTATTGAGTTCAGCAATCTTTAAAAACGGCTTTTTTTAGATTATTTAGGATAGCTAACTATATTTTTCAGAGATTTAAGCGGTTTTGACTATGAAAAAGTCTGTGGTGCGCCCGGAGCGACTTGAACAAAGTGGGGACTTTTGGAGAGGCAAAGTGAAAAAATCTGTGGTGCGCCCGGAGCGACTTGAACGCTCACATCCTCGCGAATACCAGGCCCTCAACCTGGCCTGTCTACCAATTCCAGCACGGGCGCTTGTGATAGGACAAACAAAAAAAAGACTGAAAATAAAACTTATTTCACGAATAACTGACTAATAATACAAAAAGGCATAAATAAGCACAACCCCCTTAGTGCTCTCCTTTTTTTAGCTTGAAGGGGCTGAAAAGGAAAGGGAATAAACAAACCGCCTGCGTATCCTCACTTTATCCAATAAAATAGCCGTGGAATTAAAAGAGAGGAATAAGCAACCTGTTTGCGTATCCTCACTTTATCCCCTTATAAAGCCTCACTTTATCCCCTTATAAAGCCTCATTTTATCCCCTTGTAAAGAATATATTGACACACTATATAAACCAGCAGTAGTTATATCAATTTTAAATTAAGTGTGTAAAAAAGGTTTTTAATATGTTTATATCAATATTACTAATTTTATTTTCTGTTGTGGCTATGGCTGAAAAAGCCCCTCCGGCTAAACCTCATTTTATTGAGCAGATGATGCCGTTTGTGTTTATTTTTATTTTGTTTTATTTTCTTTTGATTCGTCCGGCGCAAAAAAGGCAAAAAAAACATCAAGAGCTTGTTACTCAATTAAAAAAAGGGGATAGTGTGATTACTTCCAGCGGTATTTTAGGTATTATTTATGGGGTAACAGATAGATTTGTCACATTGGAGGTGGCGGATAATGTGCGCATTCGGGTTTTGAGGTCTCAGATTTCTTCTCTTGTTGATCCGGATACAGATAAAAAATAGGGCAAACTTTACAAATGAGGTGATTTTAAACATGATTGAAAATAATAAAATTCGCTGGGTGATTGTGCTTTTTTCTCTTTTGTTGGCAGGGGCCTGGATGCTTCCTAACTTCTATAATTTTAAAGAAAGCCAGTGGTGGATTTCCAAAGAAAAACTAATTTATGGCTTGGATATTCAGGGGGGCTTGCATCTTGTTATGGGTGTCCAGACAGACGAGGCCATTCAGGAAAAAATTACCAGTTTGATGGCGGATTTGAAAAATAACTTAGAAACGGAAAAAATATCAGTGTCTCATATCGCTCTTGTGGAAGGGAAAGCGGGACAAATACAAATATCTTTAAAGAAGTCCAGTGATCAAGAAAAAGCAAAAGAGGTGATAAAAGAATATGCTGGTTCAATATTAGGGGGAGCGCGCCTAAGAATATTAAATGATTCAGAAGAAAAAGCTATAGTTCTGGGTTATAATGAAGTGGAGCTAATTCGTCTTCGAAAAAGTATAGCCAGTCAGGTGGTGGAGGTGATTCGCCGGCGGATTGATGAATTTGGTGTCAGCGAGCCTGTTATCACTGTTCAGGGGGAAGATCGTGTGTTGGTTCAGTTACCTGGAGTGCAAGATTCCGCGCGGGCCAGGGATATTATTCAAAGAACAGCTAAGTTAGAGTTTCGTTTAGTTAATCAAGAAATCTCAACAGAGGAGATTATAAAATGGGTTAGCTCAGCAGAGCAAAAAGGGGGATACTCCCTTAGCTTTCAAACACCTTATATAGACTATGTAAAGAAAGTTAATAAAGATCTTAAAGATCAAATTCCTGAAAATCATATTTTGGTATTTCAAAGAGCAGAGTCCAGCAACAGCTTGCAGGCCGGAAAGGTCCCTGTTTTAGTGCGCACGGATAGTGGTGCAGGGGGTGAAATTTTACAAACAGCTTTTGTGGCCTCTGATGAATTTGGCAATCCTGAAGTGGCTTTTCATATCAATGTAACTGGCAGAAAGGTTTTTTCTGAATTAACAGGAAATAATATAGGCAAGCCCCTGGCTATTATTTTAGATAAGGAGTTAAAGTCTATGCCTGTTATTAAATCTCGTATATCAGACAGAGGAAGTATCAGTATGGGGCGAGGGAGCGGTCAAAATATCCGTGAGGAAGCAGAAAACATTTCTACAGTTTTGCGCGCGGGGGCTTTGCCAGCCCGTTTAGTAAAAATGGAAGAGCGAACAGTAGGACCTACTTTAGGAAGGGACTCTATTGAAAAAGGAAAAACAGCGGGCTTGCTGGCCGGGGTTTTGGTTATTATTTTTATGTTTCTTTATTATCGTGCTTTGGGATTAGTGGCTAATGCGGCTTTGTGTATGAATATGCTTTGCTTACTGGCTTTGTTGACTTCTCTTGGGGCCACCCTTACCTTGCCCGGTGTGGCTGGTATTATTTTAACTATTGGTATGGCTGTGGACGCCAATGTGATTATTTATGAGCGACTAAGGGAGGAGTTAAGAAAAGGATCTGCTATAACGATGGCCATTAGAGATGGGTATCGTTACGCACTTTCGGCCATATTGGATGCTAATATCACCACGGCCATTGTTTGTGCGGTATTGATGTCCTTTGGAACTGGGCCTATTAGAGGCTTTGCCGTAACACTTTTTTGTGGCATTATTACTTCTATTTTTACTGCTGTGTTTGTGTCTCGCACTATGTTAAATACTTTGGTTCGCCGGTTTTCATTAAAAATTTTATAGACTTTATTTAATTTTTAAGATTTTTGAGAGAAGAGAAAAGAATATGAAACAACCTCGATTTGATTTTTTATCTTATTCCCGTTTTGTGACTTCCTTATCCTTAACTTTGTCCGTGGTGGCCGTGGTGTGGATTATCACTAATGGGTTAAATTACGGAATTGATTTTGCAGGTGGAAATGAAATTCAAATTCGTTTTCAGCAAGCTCCCACTGTGGAGAAATTAAGAAAGTATATTTCTGAAAAAGGCTTTGCCAGCCCCTCTGTGCAAACTTTTGGTGATGAGGAAAATGAATTTTTGATTTTTATAGAAAACATAACGGATACTGAGAGTGTAAAGCTAAAAAAACAGCCTGAAAAAAAGGAATCAGCCCCTGCAAGTGCGGATGTAGATTCAGGTGTGGGTTCGGATGTGGATTCGAACACCCCTGCAAGTGCAGATTCGGACGCCCCTGTATCTGCGAACGCAACTGCTATAGAGAACCTTATAAAATCCTTTAAGCAGGATTTTTCTGAACAAGGGGTGGAGATACGAAAAGTAGATTCTGTGGGCCCTCAAATTGGATCGGAATTAAGAAAAAAAGGAATATTGGCTGTTTTTTACAGTTTAATTATGATTTTAATTTATCTTGCCATTCGCTTTGATTATAAATTTGCTCCACCGGCGGTGATTTGCCTCTTCCATGACGCGGCACTAACAATGTGGATTTTCGCTCTCTTTGACTTAGTGGTGAATGTTCAAACTTTGGCGGCCCTTTTGGCCATTATTGGCTATTCTCTAAACGACACTATTGTGACTTTTGATCGCATTCGGGAAAATGGGGAGTATTTTGGAAAGAAGGAATCTTTTTCTAAACTATGCAATCGTTCCATTAACGATGTACTTTCCAGGACCTTGCTGACTTCCCTTACTACTATGGTGGCGGTAGGAATGATGTGGTATTATACAAATGGGGTAATTAAGGACTTTGCTTTCACTTTGGGTGTAGGGGTGATAATTGGCACCTATTCTTCTATTTATGTGGCCACCCCTTTGGTCATTTTCATCAATTATCTTCAAAAAAAGCGTAAATCCTGAATATTTCTTCTCCGTAAGATCGTGTCAATTTTTTAATATTTTTACTGTAAAAATGGCTTTAAATGGCTTTAAATAGCCTTAAATGGCCTTAAATAGCCTTAAATAGATTTTGAATATCAAAAATTGACCTCCCCAATATTTTTATTTAATATAGGCATGAGAGGAAATTTTAATATTTGGAAATAAAATGGCAAATGATTCAAAAAGTTTGTTAAAAACATACGAAGTTTGTATCGGAGATTGTTCTTTAAAGCTGAAATCTCAGCATAACTCAGATACTTTGAACGAGATTGTTCAAGTGGTGGAACAACAGATTCTTTATTCAAAAAAACATAATCGGAACTTATCCATGCAAAAAACATTTGTTTTGTCTTGCCTGAATATGGCCGAGGAGCTTGTTTGCCTTAAACAGGCTTTGCGACAGCGGATGAACCTTATGGAGTCTTCCGTTCAATCCATTTTTTCTGAATTAAAATCTTCCTCAGGAAGTTTGTCAAAATAACAGTCTAAGCTAAAAACTGTTGTTTTGATGGCTTTTAAACCCAGATCGGTTTGCAGAAATGCTTTAAGCGATTAAAAAAGTTTTCCTCTTTTTAGGGGTAAAATAATCGCCATCCATTTCAGCCGAAAGGTAAATAAGAGGAGGAATATTGTGTCTAAAGCTATCAGTTTAACCCATCGTGAAAAAAAACAAGACTTTCCCCCTCCCTCAACAGGTAGTTCTATTACCCTGGCTCTAACTAAAAGAGAAAAAAGAAAACTGTTTAGAGATAAAAATAAAAGAAAAAAAAAGTTTGAAATTAAAAAAGCCTCTAAAGCTTTATCTAATATGCTCTCTCAATTAAATATTTGGGAACAGGGTTTAACTGTAGCCGTTTATCACGCTTTACCTGATGAGCTTTCCACAGAAGATTTTCAGAAGAGTCATCAACACAAGCTCCGGTTTGCTTTTCCTCAAATAAGAGAAAATTCTAATACAATGAGATTTGTTTTTGGTGATTTAAAAGATCAAAAAAACTGGGAAAAAGCTCCCTGGCCAAAAGGGATTCAGCCTTCAGGTGAGGAGTCCGTGTCTTTAGAGAAGATAGATGTTTTTTTAGTTCCTGGGGTGGCTTTTGATAGGGTTGGAAATAGATTAGGAAGAGGCAGAGGCTTTTACGACAGAACCTTATATCAGGCAAAGGGTTTTAAGATAGGAGTAGCGGGTGCACACCAAATATCAAATGAGATTTTACCAAAAGAGAACCATGATGTCAGAATGTCTGCTGTCCTGACTGAAAGTTTTTTACTGGTTCCCCTTAAACATACTCAGTTTTGGAATATAAAAGGAGACCAGTGAAACTGTTGTCTTTGTTAAACTTAAGCAGACAGAGTTTTGGAATATAAAAGGAGAATGGGAAAGTGATTGAAATAGCTGATTCATTTTGGATTTTAATAAGTGCTTTATCCGGTTTTTGTGTAGGTTCTTTGGTGTTTCTTTTTTATTTGCGTATCTCTCAGGGGCGTAGAAAAAGGAATATTAAAAAAGAAATGAACTTTATTATTAACCAAGCCAAATCTCAGGCTATGCGTATAGAGAAAAATGCTCTATCTAAAGCCCGAGATATGGAGCGTAAAATGAAGAGCAAGTGGGAGACATTTGCTCGTAAAGAAAAAAAACAAGCAGAGGATATAAAGTATCAGGCGGAAAAGAATAAAGCCCGTTTAGAGAGAGAGTTTAGAAGAAAAAAAGAGGATCTGGAAGCTCAAATCAGGGATGTGGAAAGAGAAAAAGAAACAGCTAAAATAATGGAAAAAAAATTAGAAAAAGCCACCAAGAAGGCTAACGAAAAAATGGAAGAGTTGAATGTGATAATGGAAAAAGCAACAGGTTTGACAAAGGAACAGGCGCGCGAGGAAATAAAGAAAAACATGGAGGAGGAAATAAAAAAAGAAATAGCCCCTCAGCTTTTGCGCCTATCAGAAGAACTAAAAAAAGAAGCAGAGCAAAAAGCGAAATTAACTTTATCTCAAGTGATTGCTCGTTTTTCTTCTGAAGTTTCTACAGAAAGAACAACGGCTTCTATTCCTATTACAGGTGAGGAAACAACAGGAAAAATTATTGGACGAGAAGGGCGCAACATTAAAGCCTTAGAATCTGCTTGTGGAGTGGATATTATTATTGATGAAAGTCAGGAGATAATTCTTATTTCTTGTTTTGATTCTGTGCGAAGAGAGGTGGCCTTAAGATCTATTAACCATTTATTGGCAGAAGGGAGAGTGCATCCGGCCCGTATTGAGGAAGTGGTGAGTAAAATTAAGAGAGACATATTTATTTCTATGGCGGAAGAGGGTAAACAAATTTGTTTTGACTTAGGTGTTCATGATGTAAAACCCGCTCTTGTGGAGACTTTAGGTTCTTTAAAATATCGTTTTATACAGGGAAACAATGTTTTGAAAAGCAGTGTTGAAGTGGCTCATCTATCGGGTTTAATTGCAGGGGCCATAGGAGCTGAAGAGAAGTTGGCGAAAAGAGCTAGCCTATTTCATGCTATTGGTTTGGGTGTGGATCATCGTATAGAAGGCAGTTATTCTCAAGTGGGTGCGGAGTATGTGAGAAAGCACGGAGAATCAGAAATAATTTGTCAAGCTATCCGGTGCCACAGAGGAGAAGTTCCTGCCCGATCTGTTTTAGATCATGTTGTGCAATCTGCTCATAATCTTTTTCGTGAGCGTCCGGGGGCGCGGCGGGAAGTGATAGAAAATTATATTAGCAGAATGAGAGAAATGGAATCCGTTGCCAACAGTTTTGACGGAGTGATTAGAAGTTTTGCAATCAGAACGGGAAAAGAAATCCGGGTGTTGGTGGATAGCGGAAAAGTAACCGATGAGCAGGCTTTTATGTTAAGTCGTGATATAGCAGAAAAAATTAATCAAGAAATAAAAGAGTCTGGTCAGCTAACGGTAAGTGTGGTGAGGGAATGCAGAATGGTTGAGCAAGCCAGATAATGACGGGGGATGGAATTAATTAGTCGGCCCTGAATAAATACTTTTTCCCCGCTAAACTAAAAAGCCAAGTTGTTTGGCTAACTGCAAAGCCAAGTACTTGGCTTTGCAGTCCCTTGTAGGCGGGAATCTCTGGACTTTTAAGGAGATGTACCAAGCGATTTATTTAGCTAAACAGACTTATTCAGGACGGATTAATTAGAGGGAGTAAGTGGTATGAAAAACCCGGAAAAGCAGATAGAAGAAATTGGTCGCGGTTTGGTTGATTTTGTTTCAAAAGAAGAGCTTTTAAAAAAACTTGAGAAAAGCTTTAAAGAAAAAAAACCTTTAAATATTAAAGCCGGCTTTGATCCTAACCGACCTGATCTGCATTTAGGTCATGTTGTCTTGTTAAATAAGTTAAAAACTTTTCAGGATTTTGGCCATCAGGTGATTTTTTTGATAGGAGATTTTACGGCGCGAATAGGCGACCCTTCTGGTTTAGACAAAACCCGACCGATTTTAAGCGAATATGAAGTAAAAGAAAATGTTAAAACTTATCGTAGACAAGTATTTAAAGTTCTTAATAAGGAAAAAACAAAAGTGTGTTTTAACTCTCATTGGATGGGTAAGATGTTAGCTGAAGATATGATTCACCTTACAGGAAAGTATACAGTAGCTCGTATGCTGGAAAGAGATGATTTTTCAAAGAGGTTTAAAAACAAACAGGCTATATGTATTCATGAATTTTTGTATCCTCTTGTTCAAGGTTATGACTCTATTGTTTTAAAAGCGGATGTGGAACTGGGTGGGACTGATCAGCTATTTAACCTTTTAGTAGGGCGTGAACTACAAAAAAAAGAGGGCCAACAGCCCCAATGTGTTTTAACTGTTCCGTTGTTGGAGGGGTTGGATGGGGTTAAAAAAATGTCTAAAAGTTATGATAATTATATTGCCGTTGAGGATACGGCTGAAGAAATTTTTGGAAAAACCATGAAACTAAATGATGAATTAATGATTCATTATTACGAATTACTTACGAACAAAACCAGTCAAGAAATAAAGAGGATTAAAAAAGATTTAAAGTCGGGCCAGGTGCATCCGATGAAAGTGAAAATGGATTTAGCTTATTTTTTTGTAGAGAGTTTTTATAGTTCTCAGTCCGCAGAGAAAGCAAAAAATAATTTTAAAAATGTGTTTTCCCTTCGTAAAGCACCGGAAGATATGCAGGAGCGAAAAGTCTCCCCTGCTAAAGATGTTTGGGTGTGTTATTTAATTCGTGAGGTGGGTTTTTCTTCTTCTACCAGTGCGGCGCGCCGGTTGATTGAGGGAGGAGCTGTGGAAATAAACGGAGAAAAGATAAAAGATAGTAATTTAAAAATAAATATGAAGGCGGGAGAGGAGTTTATGCTAAAAGTGGGAAAGAGGAGATTCATTAAGATAAAAGTTCAAACATAAGAATTGCTAAAAGTGGGAAAGAGGAGATTCATTAAGATAAAAGTTCAAACATAAGAAAAACTTTAGGAAGGAAAATATGAAAGTTAAATTTTTGCCTCAAAATATATCCGTGGATATACAATCGGGGAAGAGTGTAATGGAATTGGCGCGGGAAAATAAGATCCCTATAAGCTCTTCCTGTAATGGAATGTGCTCTTGTGCGGAATGCCGTGTTCATATAGTAGAAGGGGAGGCTCATATTTTGCCTCCTTCGGCAAAAGAAGTGGAATTAATTGGAGGAGGACATTTTATTGATAACAGAAGACTTTCTTGCCAGTTGTTTTGTTTTGGAGATGTGACCATTGATTTATCGGAGCAAGTGGAACGGGAAAAACAAGGTGGAATTATAAAAAAACAATTCTTGAAACAGATTGCTAAAGACAGCTCAGAGGAGAGCACTTCTATAGGGGGTATTTTAGTTGAGCAGGATCAGGAAATGAGTAAAGTTTCTGTTTCTGAAGGGGAAGAGTCTGCTCCTCCTGCGGGAGACGATTTTTATCAAACAGATAAGAAAGAGAAGTATCGGAAGAAGAGGGCTTATCACAAGGGAGGGTATCATAAGAATCAAAGACCAAAGCGCGGTGGTAATAAGAGTGGGTGGCGCGGAAAAACAGGTGGTAGAAAACGATACGGAAATAAATAAGTTATTTATAGTTTTATTTTAAGCCCAGCACCATAACTAAAGTGATTGCTGTAACTACCTATAAAAGAAAAACTTTTACTAATCATGTAGCTTAACCCAACAGACCATTCGTGTTTTTCCCGACTTCAGCACAACGCTATGTGTTAAAAAAATATTTTGATGTTTTTTAGGGTTTTTGATGCACCGCCAGGCTGTTTTCATGTAGTTTTGAAGGGTAAAATATACTAAAAACACCACTTGTAGTCCACTCCCAGACCTTTACACCCTATATCTCTTCTGGCACTGTAAAAATATGTTTGTAAAAGTTACTACAAAAATCTCAGGGAAAAACAAAGACCGTAAAATTAAATCCTTTCGGATTGTGGAGTCTGTCCGAGAAGGTTTAAAAACAAAACATAAAACAATACATTTTGTGGGCTCTTCTTCAAAACCAGAAGTCATTTCCTCTTTAGAAAAAATATCACAAAGAATGATTATAAAGCTCTGCAATGATCGCCAACCCGCTTTACCCGGTATGGCTGAGATCATCTACAGCAAAGATCCTTTAAACAAAAAAACTAAGAACCAGAACCAAAAGAAAAAGTCCAAGTCTCCTTCCCTTTTCTCTCTTAAAAAACCATACGAAAAAGCACGTGTTCATCATGGCATTAAAGGAGTATGTGGGGCTGTCTATGAACAGTTAGGCTTCCACACTCTCATACAAAACACTAAAAAAGATAAGCAGTGGAACGATATTTTAAAATACTGCGTCCTTTCTCGTGTAGCTCATCCTGATTCTAAAAGAAAAACTGTAGAGACTTTAAAAGAAGACTTTAACGAACAGGTGCACTTAGATCAGATGTATCGAATGATGGATAGACTTCACCCCCGAATAGACCAAGTAAAAGACACAGTAGCTAAAAACACCCTCAGCCTCTTTAACCAAGAAGTAGATGTCCTCTTCTTTGATGTCACCACCCTTTACTTTGAAAGCTTTGAAGAAGATGACCTAAGACAGTTCGGCTTTAGCAAAGACTTAAAGTTTAAAGAGACTCAAGTCGTCTTAGCCCTTATCACCAACCAAGAAGGCCACCCTCTAAGCTATGAGCTTTTTCCAGGAAGCACAAGCGAAGGTTCTACCCTTATCTCCACAGTGAAAAAGCTAAAACAAAGATTCACTGTTAAAAAGGCGGTATTAGTCGCTGATAGAGCTATGTTTAATGAAAAAAACCTTAAGCTTATGGAAGAAGAGGGTATTCAGTATGTAGTGGCCTGTAAACTAAAAACTCTTTCTAAAACTAAAAAAGAGGAGATATTAAACCAAGACTTTAAACCCGCTGTTGTGGCCAATGAGTTTCATTGGATAAAGGAGTTTGAGCATAAGGAAAGAAGACTGATTGTCAGCTACTCTAAGAAGAGAGCCAAGAAGAACAAGTCCGATAGACTAAGACTCATTGAAAGACTGATGAAAAAAGTAAAGAACAACCAAATTCCTATAAAAAGCCTTATCTCTAATTATGGAACAAAAAAGTATGTCACAGTTCAAAAGACAAAAGCTACATTAAACGAACAAAAGATAAAAGAAGATAGTCAGTGGGATGGTCTGCATGGAGTAATAACCAACATAAGAACAGAGCAAACCCCTCAAGAGATACTGACCCGATACAGGAGACTTTGGAAGATAGAAGAGGCTTTTCGTGTGTGCAAACACAACCTTAAGATGAGACCCATTTACCATTGGAAGAGGAAAAGAATAGAGTCCCATATAGCTATATGCTTCTTAGCTTACTCTCTTTCCTATACTATGAAGTATCGGATGGAACAAAGAGGATTAAACTTCAGCATAAGGCAGATGAGAGAGATTTTAAAAAGAGATCAATATAGCCTTATAGAGGACGCAAACAAAAATCTTTATCGTATGCCCTCTAAAAGCACACAAGAGATAAGATCCATATACGAGGCCTTAGGTCTTAAAAGAGTGTCTAAATTTATCTCCACTTCTTGAACTAAATCTTAAAAATGTGTTCCCCCAAAAATTTGTAAATATCGGAAATCACTCATTTATTGCATTGCGTTGTGCTGAAGTCAGGGAAATAAATAAGTTATTTATAGTTTTATTTTAAGCCCAGCACCATAACTAAAGTGATTGCTGTAACTACCTATAAAAGAAAAACTTTTACTAATCATGTAGCTTAACCCAACAGACCATTCGTGTTTTTGATCCCATATTTTATCTTCAGGAAGAGGGGTTATAAGTCCCAAATCTACAGTCCATTCCCATTCGGCAAAAAGTTCTGTTCTGGGGAAAATGAGCAATTCATACTCCAGAGCTATCTGAAAGCGGGCTTTGTGATCTATATTTACATCTCCTTCAAAAAAATAGGGTAGTAAATATCTAACCCCTGCTTTTCCAATTATTTCTAAATCTTCTATATCTTCTATAACTCCCTCTTTGGTGTTTTCTGCTTCCGCTCCTGCATAAAACCGGAAAAAGTCATTTGTAAATCGTTCATAAGAAAGTTCCCACTCTGTGTTTTTATGAAAATTGTAATAGTCGTCCATCCAAGAGAAAGTGCCCTCTAATGTTATTTTGTTTTTTGTGTTGGAGGCGATAGCCTCTAAATCCCCTCGATTACTCATAATTTTTATTTCTCCCCACTGATGCCAGTGGTTGTCCATGTTTAGGGCGTGGTCAGCGGGATAATTTTTTAATCGGCTATCTCTTTTTTCGCCGTTCCTAAATACCCGGGACATGCCGGATTTCATGTGATACAGGACATGACAGTGGAATATCCAGTCGCCTTTTTCATCTGGAGCAAATTCAATGGTTACTGTTTGCATGGGTGGCACATCTACTGTGTGTTTAAGAGGAGAGTATTCCCCTTGTTTGTTCAGCACTCTAAAAAAATGCCCATGAAGGTGCATCGGGTGATGCATCATTGTTGTATTGTGAAGATGAATACGGATAGTCTCCCCTTTTTTTATTTTGATGATGTCTGCTTTAGATAGAACCGTGCCATTCATACTCCATACATATCTCCACATATTACCTGTTAAATTAAAATGAATATTTTTTAAGGTATTTGTATTGGGAAAAGAGGTTTTTCGTTTAGCTCTTAAGTTTTTATAGCTCCAGCTTGTATGCGAGCGGTGTTGTTTGTGTTTACTGTGTTTGCTGTGTGAGTTGTGCTGTTGCTGTTTGTGTTGGCTATGTTTGCTGTGTTGTTTGTGCTGTTTGTGTTTGCTGTGTTGTTTTTGAGGGGAGTTTTGTTTTTCTTGTTCGCTAATTTTTTTGTGTGAGGTTATGCTTTGCAGAGTGCGTTTGTGTTGTTTGTGTTTGCTGTGTTTGCTGTGCTGTTTGTGTTTGCTGTGTGAGTTGTGTTTGCTATGTGAGTTGTGTTTGCTATGTGTGTTGTGTTTGCTATGTGAGTTGTGCGAAGAAGGGGCACTGTGGTGGTGATGATGACCATCTCCGCTGTGCATGTCTGCCATTTTTTTCATTTCTTGAATAGGATCTGGTTTAGGAATTAGGGGGGCTTTAAGTAATTCCCCTTTTCCTATAATAGCTGTGGTGACCCCAGAACCATCTTGTGCCATAGCCATAACCTCGATAGCTTTTCCTTTGGGCAGAGTGATAAGAAAGTCATAAGTTTCCGCAATAGCTTGTAAAATTTTATTTGTAGGAAGGGGTTTGACATTTATTCCATCCGCTGAAATAAGTGTAGGTGATTTGCCTCCAAAGCTGAGCCAAAAATAAGTAGAGGCGGAGGCATTGATTACTCGGAGCCGGATTTTATCACCAGGTTTAAAATCAGGGTAGTGCTTTTCTTTTTCCCCATTTATTAAAAAAGCGTCATAGTAGACATCAGATATATCCATTCCGGGCATTTTTTGTTGCCACAGTTTTAATTGCGCACTTAGTGCTCCTCCTGCAATCACCTGGCTTAAGCTTAAAGCCGATCCTTTTTTTATAGCATACCATTCGCTCCCTCTTTTTAAAGTGCGTAAAACTTCGTTGGGATTTTCATTTGTCCAGTCTGAAAGAACCAGCACAAGATCATGGTTATATGTATATTGTTTTCTTTTCGGTTCAACTACAATGGCTCCATATAGGCCCCTTTGCTCTTGTAAGCTGGTGTGGGAGTGATACCAATAAGTGCCTGATTGCTTTAATATAAACTCAAACTTATGGGTCTTCCCTGGCAAAATAGGGGGTGTGGTAAGATAGGGGACTCCATCTTGAAAGTTAGGAAGTAAAATGCCATGCCAGTGAATAGAGGTCTCTACATCCATTTTATTGGTGACATATACAATAGCTTTTTTCCCTTCTTTAAAGAACAAAGTAGGTGCAGGAAGAGAGTCGTTTATAAGCATGGCTTTTTTGTTTTTGCCTGTAAAGTTTACAGTTTTATAATCTACTGTTAAACGGTAAGTTACAGAGTTTTTTTTGATTACGGGCACGGTTGTGGTTTTTTTTGTCCGTTTAGGCAAAGCTTTATTATTTTTTGTGGTTTTAGGCTGAGTTGCAGGTTTTGAAGTTATATGTTGATGCTTTACGCTCTGGGATTCTTTGTGATTTTGTTTTTCGTGTGTATGGGTGGGGCTTACCTGGGATGTATCAGCAGGAACATTTGTTTTGGACTTTGCCCAAGAAAAACCAGGGACGAAACAAAGGGCAAAACAAGTTATATATTTTAGCAATTCATTATTCATTTTTCTTTTTTTCCTGGTTGTTTTTCTGGTGTTGCTTCCTCTTTATTATTGTTCATTTTCATCTGGTTTTTTTCCTGATTGTGCTTCTTTGCTTTCTTCTCTTTCTTTTTGCCATTTTTTTTCTCTTTCTTCTCTTTCTTTTTGCCATTTTTTTTCTCTTTCTTCTCTTTCTTTTTCTTGTTTATCGTAGCTACGCATGGAAAGAAAAAAGACTAAACCAAAAAATAAGGCGACACCCATTAAAAACCACATATTTTTACCCCTCAGGTTATTATTTCGTCAATAGCAGAAATAATGTTTTTTGTCAATTTCTCAAAATCAGTGTAACAAGCTTGAACAGCCGTATAATGTGCTCCTATCGCTCCATCCCCACATATAGCCCAGCTGACCTAAAGCTGTCATAGGATAGTCTGGTAACTCAATATGTTTTTTATTTGATAGTTTAAGAGCAGTAGCAATATGGGCTTTTAAAATATCTTCAACTCTGATAGTTTGTTCTGGCTTTTAGACGCATTGGCTAAGCAAAAACCCTTGCAAAAATGAATGTTTTGAGCTTGAAAAAAACAGCTAAAAAATCAGTTTTTTTATAAAACCGCCTCCGTGGGGTGTTTTTTTAATTTTCTGCTAATCTAGCCGATAAGCAATATTTGTTACTTTTTTTTAATCAATTTTATTAACTTTTCGCTAATCCAGCCGATAAGCAATATTTGTTACTTTTTTTTAATCAATTTTCTAAAGTTTTTTCTAAAGTTTTCGCTCACTAAGCCGATAAGTGATGTGTGAAAGCTATAGTTCCTTAATACATACTAAAGGGAAACTTAAGGAGTGAAAAAGTATGTTGCAACAAGGTAAACAGAACTTAATTTTTCCTCAAAACAGGCAAGATTCCCGCACCAGCGCGGGACTGCAAAGCCAACAACTTGGTTTTTTAGTTTGAAGGATGAAAAGGCTTTTCAAAGGCAACTAAAGAGAAACAAGGAGTGAAAAAGTGAGAAAAAACCCATTTTACCCCCCCCCCTCGCACCGCGTCATTCTTAGGGTTCTTAAGAGGGCCTTGTTTAACAAAAAAGGCATTGGACTAATGGAAACCCTGATGGTTAGTGCTTTAGGCTTAACCATCAGCTATGGCGTTTTTAAAGTGAATGAAGTTTCTATGTACACCGCAAAGGTAGTCAATAGTAATTTGGATCAGAAGGATTTAAGAGGCACTATTTATAAAACTTTAGGTAATAAAGAGGCTTGCGTTCATAACTTAAAGAAGCCGGCCAGCTCTTCCCCAAAAACTTCTATAACTTCTTTACAGGCCAAGAGTGGGGCAAATTGGATTAACTTAATTAACAGTCAAGCAAATCAAAACCTATTTAAAAATAGTTTAAGAATCCAGAAATTTGAATTTAAAAATAGCAAAGATTTTTCTATCTATTACAGTAAAGAAGGCTTAGGTCGACACGAGACTTTGGTAAAGTCAGACGGGACAAAAGGTGTTTGCACAAATACAAACACCGCTGATTGTTACTCTTTAGAGTGTAAAGTAGATTTTTCCTGTAGTAATAATAATTGTGATGGTTCTGGTGATAGGTGCTCACTTTTAGATTGCACAGGCGGGGCAGAAGGGGGAGGGGGAGCAAACTGCTATATGGTGGAAACAGATGGAAATACAAAAACCCTTATTGGTTGTGGTGGCACAGACAAAGCGGAGGGGAAAAAAACCACAGCTTTAGGCTTTGGCGCGGGTAAAATAAACAGAGGTGATAATAACACTTTTTTAGGAGCATATACGGGAGCTAAAAACACCGCCGGTGACCGTAATGTTTTTGTAGGTGAAGTGGCTGGATTTAGCAACACCAGAGGCGCACACAATGTCTTTATCGGTGTTGCCAGTGGGAACAAAAACACCACAGGGCAAGAGAATACTTTTATTGGTAGGGGCAGTGGTTTTAAAAACGAAACGGCTAGTAATAACACTTTTTTAGGAGCTTGGTCTGGATTTGAGAATAAAACGGGCATTGATAATACCTTTATAGGAGTTAGTGCTGGTAATAAAAATAATAGTAATTTTAACACTTTTGTCGGAAAAAATGCGGGGTTTAATAATAGAGGTCCGGGGAATACTTTTATAGGAGAAAGAGCGGGAGAGAGTAACACCGATGGCGGACAAAACACTTTTATTGGTGCAGGTGCAGGTTTAACAAATACTACAGGTAACGATAACATTGCTATAGGAAGACATGTTTATCTTGATTCAGCCACAGGTAATCACCAGATTAATATTGGTAAAATAATTAAAGCTGGTTCAGGTTTTCTACAAATATGCAATAGCAACGGAGAGAATTGTTTAAAAATTCAAGGACCAACCTTTTCTTGTCCTGATGGTCAAGTTTTAAAAGGGATTAAAACTGATGGAACGCCTGAATGTGTGAGAGGGTGCACCCCCCAAACTGGTTTTTTTTTTGGGAAGCAGAAAAGAAGTGTCACCACTGCCGTCGTAATTATCCGCCAGGATCTCTTGAAGGGCCAAGGCGTACAAATGATGGGAGGTGTGTCCCTTGCCCAGCTACTTCTGTTTACCGGTTACATACAAATACTTGTGAGTCACTCTGCCATCATACCCAAGTTTCCGATGGGGAAAACTGCGTTTGCCCAGGTGATACTGTATGGGTAAATAATAGCCTTGGTTGTCGTCAAAGTTGCATAGGTGGAGTCTACACCAGTACTGGAAACTGTAACTGTGGCTTGGGGCGGTATAATTCTAATGGGAAGTGTTGCTATAACAATGAATATAATTCTAATGGGAAGTGTTGCCTTTCCGGCGAAGGTGGTTTGCCAAGGGAACATAATTCTAATGGAAAATGTTGCCATGTGGGCCAGCGTAATGATAACGGGGTATGTTGCTCTCATGATAGGTATAACGATAAAGGGCGATGTTGCCTTTATGGTCAAACGACCATCAGTAGTCTATCACCGCCTGGGCTTGGTCTGAAAATATGTTGTGGTAGTGATTTTGAAGCAATAGAGGTAAAAAAGCGGGTAGTTAAAGATGGGATAGCTTATAACCAGTTTGATGTAAAATGTTGCCGGAGAGGGGAAACTGCAACATGTTGCCCGACCGGGACAAGCTTGCGTAATGGGATGTGTTGTGACTCGATTGTATCCTGTACTGCACATTAACTAATAATTTTTAATAAAATCTCAGACTGAAGATGGAATGCCTGTAAGTTATTGAAAATCACTACATTGACACAGCAGGTAATACGAGAGTCAGGATACAAAAAAAACACCTCTTTACACTCAATCCCACTCCTTAAAACATATTTTGGATCCAATTTTGCATCCTTAATTAAAAGGTCAACCTGCGCGGTGGGTCCGCCAGGGTGATTAGCAAAATTTTAAAAAAACAACCCCTGTAGGGGGAAAAGGAGTTTATTATGAAAAACACAAATAAAAACATAAAAAGCGATAAAAAAAACAAAAAAAACCGACAAAGCTCCCCATTTTTGCTTTAACCGGGATTTGCGGTTTGTAACAGTGGAGCTGAGCAAGTTTCAGTCAGGGGGAGATATGAGCACTTTAGTTGATTTTCAGGATATATGGTGTTACATTTTAAAAGAGTCCAGAAAAATGGGCCAACAAGAGTTTAAGGAGCTATCGGGTAGAGGGCCTGAGTTGGAGGAGGCTATGACGTATTTGCGTAAATTTTCAGAAGCAGAGCAAAGGCAAATTTTAAGGGAGGCCAGGGAGAAGAACCGCCGGGATCAGGTGGCCCGTGAGGATTATGTCTTTGACCAAGGTTTAGAAGAAGGTATGGCAAAAGGTGTGGCAAAAGGTAGGAAAGAAGGTATAGAAGAAATAGCTTTAAATATGTTGAAGAATAAATTTAAGTTGTCTGTTATTTCTAATGTAACAGGGCTTTCTAAGGCAGAGATTGAAAAGCTTAAAAGAGCAATATAAAAATAAGGAAATATAAGCAATATCCCTACAGCATTGCAAACAACTGGTGTAGCTATGGTGTTATATTTTAAAGAAATCTACTATGCACGGGTTTTACCTGTATAAGAAAATTGGTATAGCCCTTAAGGGGTTAAAATTTGTGGCAGGGCGGTCAATAAAAAATCACATGTTGGTTTAGGGTAAAAAGAGTTTTTTATTTAGTGACTTTTGTCTTGAACAACGACATAGTCAATAAATGATACTTGTTTTTTTATGCCTGACTAATAAATTATATGGTGGATTTGCAGAAAGGACCCTAAACGGATGAGTAAAATCACAAACAAAGAGCAAAGTGGGGGCACTCCTGCGCCGGTGGTTCGCAGGCCCGCCCTTGTGACTGGTAAAAAAACTTTTAAGAATATTACGGATGACATTTGCTCCCTGACAGAAAAATGGCCGGGCAAAGCCTATTTTTCCGCTTTATTTAGCGCGAAAGCTTTGTTTCTTTTTTACATTTTCATAATGGGTGCTATTGTGGCTGTAGGCATGGGGCTTATGGGTGTAAATAGTCCTGTGGGCTGGGGCACAGACATTATTACCTTTGTGTTTTGGATTGGCATTGGCCATGCAGGAACTTTAATCTCTGCCATTTTGTTTTTGTTTCGCCAAAAATGGCGAACCTCCATTGCCCGCACCGCAGAGGCCATGACCGTCTTTGCCGTTATGACAGCAGGTATTTTTCCTTTACTTCACACAGGTAGACCCTGGCTTTCCTATTGGCTTCTCCCTTACCCTAATCAGCGGGGGCCTTTGTGGGTGAACTTTCGCTCTCCCTTAGTGTGGGATGTGTTTGCCGTTTCTACTTATGCTATTGTCTCTATTGTGTTTTGGTATATCGGAATGGTGCCTGATATGGCCACCTTAAGAGATAGATCTAAAGGTATTCGTCGTCATATTTATGGGGTTTTATCTATGGGTTGGCGGGGGACGGCTCGTAATTGGAGTCATTACGAAATGACTTATATGTTGTTGGCGGCTTTGTCTACCCCTCTTGTGCTTTCTGTCCATAGTATTGTGTCTTTTGACTTTGCAACTGCAAGTCTTCCGGGCTGGCACACCACTATTTTTCCTCCTTATTTTGTAGCAGGGGCTATTTTTTCCGGCTTTGGTATGGTGGTAACGCTTATGTGCCTGATTCGGCTTTTTGTGCCTCGTTTTAAGGATTATGTGACTATTAACCACATGGAGGCTATGAATAAAGTTATTCTACTAACGGGAATGATGGTGGGTTACGCTTATGCTTCTGAGTTTTTTATTGCCTGGTATTCTGGTTCTGATTTTGAGCAATATGTATTTTTAAACCGAGCTATGGGGCCTTACTGGTGGTCTTATTGGATTATGGTGGGTTGCAATGTTTTTATTCCTCAAATATTCTGGTTTAAAAAAGCCCGAAGGAGCATTATCACCATGTTTATTATTTCCATTTTTGTAAATATTGGCATGTGGTTTGAAAGATATGTTATTGTGGTTACCTCTTTACATAGGGACTTTTTGCCAGCTAACTGGGGAATGTTTGATTTAACTTTTTTTGACTTTGGCGCGATAATAGGAAGTTTTGGAATGTTTTTTACTTTGTTTTTGCTTTATATAAGAACTTTGCCTGCTATTTCTGTGGCAGAAGTAAAAACAGTCGCTAACGAGGGGCACTAAATGTGGGATTGTGAAAGCCTTTTTTGTATAACTGTCCCTTTTTTAAGGAAGACCACCTTACCCTTAGCGGATAGCAATGTTAGTTGTCGTTTTGTGAGGTCATTTTAACTTTAAAAAGGAAAAGTTTTATGAAGAAAAAATTATTAAACTTATTGTTAACACTTAAAGAAAAACTGCGACCTCAAACAGAACCAGTGCTGGCAGGTATTTGGCCTGATGAGGTAAGCTTTTTATCAGCCGTCCGGGGTTTAAAGCAAAAAGGCTATACAAAATTGTCGGCCATTACCCCTTGTCCTGTGCATGGCTTAGAAGAACTGTTAGAAATTAAAAGATCTTGGATACCTTATGTTACTTTTATTTTTGGTTCTGTGGGTTGTTTAATTGGCCTTTGGTTTACCTGGTGGACTTCTGCGGTGGATTGGCCTTTGATTGTGGGCGGAAAGCCTTTTTGGTCTCTTCCGGCTTTTATCCCTGTCATTTTTGAATGTACTATTTTGTTGGGCGCGCTTTCTTCTGTGGGGGCTTTATTTTATGCTTGCCGGATCCCCTTAGTGGATCCGCCTGTATTGGATAAAGACCTTACCTCTCATAAGTTTGCCATTTACTTTAAATTAAAAGACAAAGAGCAACCCTCAGCAGACTTAGAAAAGGAGATGAAAGCTTTGGGTGCAGAGCAAGTCCTCCACTCAGATTTTTAAAAGGGGCTTTAAGTTAAGGGACTTAATAAAGAATAGGTATAGATTATGAAAAATAGATTTTATAAAAATCTCATAAGGTTTTTTCCGCACTTGCTGTTTTTCCCGTTCACTCTCGGCGTTCTGGTTCAAAAGAAATTGAGGAGACAAATTGTTTTTGGTTTTTCAGTATTGCAAAGGCAAGAATCTAAATATTTTTGGGCATTTTCTATCGCGCGGGCAAGTTTTACGCGTCTGGTATTGTTGCTTTTTTTAGGTGGGGCACTTGTGGGTTGCACCTGTAGCGGTGGGAAAAACCGCACAGACTTTGAGCTTTTTCACGATATGTTGAAACAGCAACACATTAAAGCACAAGAAGGGGACGAGAAGGGAACTTTTATGCGTGTCCCTCCTGAAAACACCCGCGCCCGTAATCATAAATATTACCCTTATAAAGAGGATCCAGAAGGGGCGGAGCAAAATTTAATAAACCCTTTTTCAAATCAATTTTCTCCAGAGCTTATTGGTATTGGTAAAAGGCAATATGAAAGAGCTTGTATTTACTGCCACGGTGGGACAGGAAAAGGCGAGGGAACAGTGGCTCGAAAAATGATTATCAAACCACCTTCTTTATTAGAGGAAAAAGCTATAAATTACTCAGACGGGCGAATATATCATATTATCCATGAGGGGCAGGGGGTGATGGGTAGTCATCGCAAACAGGTGCGTGGGGAAAAAGAGAGATGGGCATTGGTAAATTATATTAGGATGTTACAAAAGCAAGCTCTGCAAGAAGAGATCGAAAAAGCAAGGTAAGCCTTGGTAGATTATATTAGGATGTTACAAAAGCAAGCTCTGCAAGAAGAGATAGAAAAAGCAAGGTAAGCCTTGGTAGATTATATTAGGATGTTACAAAAGCAAGCCCTGCAAGAAGAGATAGAAAAAGAGATAAGTTTGGATTGTAAAAAAGGTAAATGTGGTTTTTTTAGTGAAGTTCAAAGAGTGAAGTTCAGACAGGAAAATAACTTATGAAGAAAAACAGTGGTATTAAAGAAAACAATAAAAAAAGGGGAACGGATTATCTACTTAAACCTTCTGCTATTGCAAACTCCTGGAGTCGTGTCCCCTTTAGGGCTGTGCTTTATCCTGGCGACTGTTTAAAACTTCTTAAACAGATACCAGATGAGGAGATACAGTTAATAGTAACTTCTCCGCCATACAATATTGGAAAGGAATATGAAAGTAAGTTAAAATTAGATATTTACAAAGAACAACAAGCCTTGGTCATAAAGGAATGTGTGAGGGTTTTATCTAAAAAAGGCAGTTTGTGTTGGCAAGTGGGCAACTATGTTCATAAAGGCACTATTATTCCTTTAGATACTATTTTGTACCCTATCTTTTCTGATCTTAATTTAAACCTGCGAAACCGTATTATATGGCGTTTTGAACATGGCTTGCATTGTTCGAAAAGATTTTCAGGAAGATACGAAACTATTGTGTGGTTTACAAAGTCAGACGATTATGTGTTTAACTTGGATCCTGTTAGGATTCCTCAAAAATATCCGGGTAAAAAATATTTTAAAGGGCCAAAAGCAGGGCAATACTCTTGTCATCCTTTAGGAAAAAACCCTGGGGATGTGTGGGTGATTCCGAATGTGAAACATAACCATGTAGAAAAGACGACCCATCCCTGTCAATTTCCTGTGGAATTGGTAGAACGGCTGGTTCTTTCTATGACTAATAAGGGGGATTGGATTTTGGATCCTTTCTTAGGTTCTGGCAGTAGTGTTATAGCGGCACTTAAACAGGGGAGGCGAGGAGCGGGTGCTGAAATCAATAAAAAGTATGTTAAGATTGCTTACGAGAGAATCAAGCAGTTTGAGCGAGGCACTTTAAAAACCCGGGAGATGCACACTCCGGTTTATGATCCAAATCAAAAACCCTCACGAAAAAAATATGAGTTCAGGGGTAGCGTATTATGAAGGGGAATTATACAATGTGGTTCGTCAGGGGCGAGGAGTCCCAGCAGTTCCGATTGTGCTAATAGGCGTTGAATTATAATATGGAAACACATCACAAGCTTTTTTTTTCGGATTCCAGAAAAATGTCTGAAATTAAAAATGAGTCTGTTAATTTAATAGTCACCTCTCCGGCTTACCCTATGATTGAAATGTGGGATACTTTATATAACGATCTTAATCCCAAAATTAGTCAAGCCCTTGCGTTCAACCAAGGGGAAAAAGCCTTTGAGTGGATGCACAAAGAGTTAGATAAAACATGGGAGGAGGCACTTAGAGTTTTAAAACCGGGTGGTATAACTTGTATAAATATAGGGGATGCAACACGCACTATAAACGGGCAATTTCAGCTTTACTCTAATCATTCCCGTATAATAAGAAAATTTAAAGAATTAGGCTTTCATGTTCTCCCCATGATTTTATGGCACAAAAAAACCAATGCACCCAATAAATTTATGGGGTCGGGCATGTTGCCCGCTGGTGCTTATGTCACTTTGGAGCATGAGTATATTTTGGTGTTTCGAAAAGGATCAAAAAGAGTCTTTAAAACACAAGAGGAAAAACAACTCAGGAAAGAAAGTGCTTTCTTTTGGGAAGAGAGAAATAAGTGGTTTTCTGATATATGGTTTGATCTAAAAGGAGTGCCCCAAAATATAAAACAAACAGGAACGAGAAACAGAAGTGCGGCTTTTCCGTTTGAGTTGGCTTATCGCTTAATATGTATGTTTTCTGTCTACAAAGACACAGTGTTAGATCCTTTTCTTGGCACAGGAACTACTGCTCTTTCCTGTATGGCAACAGGAAGAAATAGCATAGGGTTTGAAATAGACCCTGCTTTTCAGAAACAGATTATCCAGCAATCCATAAATGCTTTAAATTTTTTGAATGATAAAATCTTGCAACGACTGACAAATCATGTTCAATTTATCAGAGATTTTAGTTTGAAAAAAGGAGAGATGAAATATCAAAACCTATTTTACAAGTTTCCTGTAATGACACGGCAGGAGACTTTAATCCACTTGCCTTTTTTGAAAAATATAAAAATTATAGACGATTATTGTATTTTCACAAAATATTCTACAGATTTTGAAATTTGGCGCGACAATATATCTTGCCAGCAAATGGAAATGAGACTATAGAACTTAAAGAAGAAAGGATTGTAAAATGATAGTTAAAAATCAAGAAACGATAAAAATTTTTTCTACTGTGCTTATTTTTATAGGTGTAGTGGCTTTTGCTATAGCCTTATTCACGGGTTCGCAGGAAAGAGCTTGGCACGCTTACCTGCTCTCTTATTTTTATTTTATATTACTCCCTTTAGGAGGCTTGTTTTTTATCAGTGTTCAACATATAACAAAAGCAGGGTGGAGTGTGAGTGTGCGCAGGCTCTCTGAAGCTTTAACAGCTTATCTTCCTTGGGCCTTCGTATTGACTTTGCCCCTCATTTACGGAGCTTTTTCCCTCTATGATTGGTTAGATGCAGACAAAGTGGCAAAAGATCCTCTTTTAGTGCATAAAGCCCCTTACTTAAACCTGCCGTTTTTTCTGATTCGATTAATTGTGTTTTTTACAGGGTGGATTTTTTTCGCAAAAGTTTTAACGGCCTTTTCTCTTAAGCAAGATCAAGATGGAGACGCAAAGTGGACACAAAAGAGTATGAAATATTCTGTGTTGTTTTTGTTGTTTTTTACCTTTTCTCTTTCTTTCTTTAGTGTGGATTTGCTGATGAGTTTAGACGCGCACTGGTTTTCTACTATCTTTGGTGTGTATGTGTTTGCAGGTTTGTTTCAGTCTGTTTTTGCCGTGCTCATTTTACTAAGCGCGTGGCTTATCCGGCAAGAAGGGGGAAAATATAAAAAGTGGATTAACGAAAATCACCTGCACGATATGGGGAAATTTCTTTTTGCCGCCACAGTGTTTTGGGCCTATATTGCTTTTAGCCAATATATGCTGATTTGGTATGCCAACCTACCGGAGGAAACCACTTTTTTTATTCCTCGCTCAAAAGGGCTTTGGGCTGTTGTATCTGTTGCTCTTATTTTGTTTAAGTTTGTTCTGCCTTTTTTGGTTCTCCTGCCTCGCCAAGTAAAAAGGCGGTGGGACACTATGGTTGCCATAGCTATTTTAACTTTGGTTATGCAGTTTGTAGATCTTTACTGGTTGATTTATCCTCATTTTAATCCGGACTTTCCTCATTTTGGCTACTTAGAATTGGCTTTGTTTTTGCTTTTCTTAGGATGTTTTGTTCGTTCCGTGTTGGCTTTTTTACAAAAACATTCTCCTGTGCCTTTAAAAGATCCTCATAAAGAAGAATCCCTTTCCCATCATGTTACTTACTGATTAAAAAAAGATTCTTAATGAAAATCCATCCAGGTAAGCTGACACCATTTCGCAAATCGCTTTCTCCATTTATTGGATTATGGTCTTCATCTAAAATTAGCTAAAAAATGGGGTTACTGCAAAAACAGAAAAGAATTTTTTATTAAAACTCTTTTTTTGAAGTTGATTTTTAACAATATTTATAGTATTATAAAACCAAATAATTATAAGGAGTTCATAATGAGTCGCCAGTCAACCCTATCTGTTTCAGATGAAATCTGGAGAATAATACGGGAAACACAAAAAAACTTAAAAGAAGTTTCTGTTAGCCATAAAGAAGCGAGGCGGGAACACAAAGAAGCGAGGCGGGAATATAAAGAAGCGAGGCGGGAAATGCAAGAGATACGCGCCAGCCAAAAAGAAACTGGTAGGTATTTAAAAAATATTTCAGCTGAGCTGAGAGCCACTCAAAAAGAAACCAGTCAACAAATGAAAGAAACTGATAAAAAAATCAATGCTATTATTGGAGATTTTGGTAATCGTTGGGGCAAACTGGGTGAAAACCTGGTCAAAGGCAGTTTGGTTCAACGATTAAAAAAAAGAGGAATAGAAGTAGAAAGAGTTATTACCAATGCAAAAAATGATAAAACAGAGTTTGATATTATTGCTGTTAATGGGAAAGAAGTTGTGGTTGTGGAAGTCAAAGCTACTTTAGACCCTGCCGATGTAAGGGAGTTTACAGAGGATATTAAGAACTTTAAAGTGTGGTGGCCAGAATTTAAAGATAAGACTATTTATGGAGCGATGGCTTTTTTAATAAAGGCCAATAGACAAGCAAACAGTTTAGCTGAGAAACAAGGTTTTTTTGTTATTGAGGCGACAGGTGATGTTATCATTCAAAATAAGAAAGACTTTAAACCCAAAATTTTTTCTTAAACCTATTTTTGATTCCCATTCTAACAAGTATCAATTTCTACCATAGACAATAAGTGTGTCTAAAAAAATGAGATATTTGACGGTGTTGAATTATCAATCCGGCCAAGCCAACACTATTTCTAACTCTTCTCTTGCTTCCTGAAGTTCAGAATCGAATCTTTGAATTGTATCGTTTAGTTTCTTAAGTTTAGAAGGGTCTGCTTGAGGCCCTTCTGCCTGCATTTCTTGAAGCTGTCGTAATGTCGCTCTTTTCATACTTTCTCTCCACCGTATATATTCTCTAATTCTTGACGATTCTTCGGCTTTGTTGTGCCCCATTGCATTGCTTTCTCTGCACTTTCTTTTTTGTTTTAAACAGTCTTCATTACCGTCTTTCACTGTGCTTCTATACGCTAAATCTGAACACTCATTAAAAAGTTTGTTTTTAGAGAGGCAGTTACCATAAAGAATTTTGTTAAATTGCTCTGGGTTAAATAGAGACTTATTTTTACCAAATTTAAACACATTATTCCATCTTTCATACATATCAGACATAATGCTGTTTTTAGCTGTTACCCGACAGTCATAAGCCAGCACAAACTGGTCATTGTCGTTATTGGAGCCTTCGTATCTATTTGCTGGTTTTATTTCTCCTGTATCTGCTGACACTTGGAATCCTATGGCTGTTTCCTTATACTCATCACAAAGTCCTAATAAATGTAATATCTCATGAGTAATGGTGGGGCAATCGAAATCGGCTCCATAGTTAGTTGCATGCCCTCTTTGAGTTTTAGAACCAATTTGTATAGTCAAAGGATGTTTTTTTCTGCAACCTTCCTTAGTAGGAGAGCCAATAACTATATTAAGTTTTTCCCCATTAGGCCCTAACATTTTGGAATTGGCTTTTTTTAAACATTCTTGCACTTTGTTTTTATAATGACTTGGTACTTGGTCCTTTGGAACCTCCCCGTCATAGTCTTCGTTTGCTGAAAAGGCCAGGTTTAAGGGAATGGAAAAAGATCCATCCAGTTCTTTACGGACTGTGTAAAATCTTCCGGGGAGATTGTGGGTAACTTGCTTTTCTTCTCCAGGAGCCGGGTCAGAACAAAGACTATGTTCTTTTAAACGAGAAAATAAATGGTTTAAGTCCCTCAGCTCTTGGGATAAAGAGCCTTCTACACAATCCATACAAGGGGCTTTAGCGGAGGTAGTTTGTAATATATCCCGACCATAAACCAACTCTGTTAGATAAGTATATCTTTGTGTTCTGATAGTTAGCTCTTTTTTTACTCTTTTGCAAACTCTATGACTCTGGTTGGCCGGATCAAGGCACCGTTCAGGGTATTCATAGTGTTCTAAAAGAGTTTTGAATACAGCTATTTTTAGATGAACTTTTTTCACAAAGGCGTTCGATTTCTCTACCTTGAAAGCGCAAATCGCTGATAACATGTTCCATTTTTTGTAGATCGCCTGCATAATCAGATTCTCGTAATTGATCAATAATTTTAAAAACAGAAGATAGGTCCACTTCATTGTTTTTTAATGATAAACTAATTGTTGAATCTGATATAGCCTTACTTTGGAAGCTACCAAAAAAAGGACTGTATGTTAGCTGATACTCACCTGATTTTTGAGCTATTACAGGATCATTAGCTTTTGCTATTTCAATAACAGATAGAGAAAACAGAAAAAATAATACTTGTTTCATAATATATATTATCGGATTTTTCCTGTGGAATATTGAATTGATCCTAAAAGTTGATCCTGAAAAAAGGTCATTCAAACTAAAACAGACTATTACATTGGTCTTGATTATTCACGACCGACTATATGTATTAAAATCTAAGTGGTAGGAAGTTTTTTGGCTTTGCTTTTTTCTTTTTGTTTGTTCATATAACTTGTGATTTTTTTAAGAAGGGCAGGCTGGTCTGTAGCTAATATTTTGATAGCCAGTAAAGCGGAATTATAGCCATTATCTACTCCCACAGTAGCAACAGGTGTTCCTTTTGGCATTTGCACTATGGACAGCAAAGAGTCTAAACCATTAAGTTTTTTTGTCATCACAGGCACACCAATAACAGGTAAGGGAGTGAGAGAAGCCACCATGCCTGGCAAATGAGCCGCTCCGCCCGCGCCCGCTATAATCACTTTGATTCCCCTTTGGGCACATTCTTCCGCATGCTTTTGCATCAGCTTTGGCGTGCGGTGGGCAGACACCACCTTTGTTTCGTAAGGAATATTAAATTCTTTTAATAAGGGGATGGCAGATTGCATAGCGGGCCAATCGGAGTCGCTCCCCATAATAATCGATACCACTGGTTTTTTTTTACTGTTAGATTTTTTTTTCATGCGGGCCTCTTGTTTTTCATATTGTCAAGAAAATCGACAAGGGTTGTAAGGGCTTTGTTAGGAGAGCTATCCAGGTTGTTTATGTGTCCCATTTTTCGCCCCGGACGGCTTTCTTTTTTGCCATACCAATAAAGTTTGGTTCCGGCAGGGGGGAGCCATTTAGTGGGCTTTTTTTCTCCCAAGAGATTTAACATAGCAAAACCGCCTGAGCATTTTTTAGGTGTTTTAATATCTAAATTTAAAACCGCTTTAATATGAAGAGAGAATTGATCTTCACTAAGAGCGTCTAAAGAATAATGGCCGGAATTATGAACCCTGGGAGCTAATTCATTAACTAATAAAGTACCCTCTTTTGTGTCAAATAACTCAAAAGCCATCACCCCTTCATAATCTATTTTATCCATCATAGTTTTTAATTTTTTAACTAAAGAGTCTTTTTGTTCATGTTGGCAAGGTCCTTTCACCCAAAGACAACAAGCATTTTTTTGATAAGTTTCCACCAAAGGAAGCTCAACAATTTGTTTTTTTCTATTTCTGACCAGGATAATAGCTAACTCTTTTTTAAAACGGATATATTCTTCGGCAATCCATTTTGTTTTTTTGTTGGTAAATTGCTTTATTTTCTGGGTTTGTGTTACATCCTGGACAATTAAAATCCCCCCTCCGTCATACCCTTGAAGTCTTTTTTTAAACACTACTTTTTCTGGAAACATGTTGGATAAGTCCTGGATTTGTTTTTGAGACTCCACTGCAATAAAATTTGCTGTGGGTATGGAATATTTTTTAAAAAGTTTTTTTTGTTTTAGGCGATCTTGCAAGAGGTTCATAATTTTAGGTTTAGGATGGACAGGGGCTTTGAGCTGGGCAGAGAGGGAAGAAAGCAAAACCATGTCTACAAATTCGTTTTCAAATATCACGAGATCTGTTTTTTTTAAAAAACTTTTTAGATCTTTTTTGGAGTTTAACCTCCCCTGGGTAAAATAAGGAGAAACTACAACCGCTGGATCTTGAGCATTTGCACTCAAAATATAGGGCTGGATTCCCATTTCATGGCTTTTGAGGGCCAGCATTTTAGCGAGTTGCCCCCCACCTAAAATGCCTAATCTGATTTTTGAAAGTTGATTTTTCATCTACACTTTTAATAGAGGATCCAGTTTTTTTTGCTCATCCAGATCTATTAAATCGGAGCAACCTCCTATTAATTCACCATTGATAAAAATTTGAGGGACTGTTTTCATACCTGTTCTATCTATTAGCTCTTGTGTTTCTTCTGGTTTGTTATCTAAGATAATTTCTTCGTATTGTGCTCCCTTTTTGTCCAGTAGGCTTTTAGCCGTGACACAGGCTGGACAGGTGGTTTTAGAATAGATTTTTATTTTAGTAGTCATTTTTCCTCCTTTTCTGTTGTGTTTATGCTATACTATTTTAATATTGTCAACTATATCGTGCCTTAATTAACCTTAGAAAAGGCTGGTCATCCATATCTTTTACTTAGATTGTGGGCCGTCATTATGGATAGCCTCTACTGGGCAGGTTTCCATAGCTTCTTGACAAAGAGCATGCTCTTCCGGGTTTTGAGGTTGCTGGCACACATAAGCTAAAGCTTTTTCTTCATCAATTTTAAAGTGTTTTTCCGCCACCAGCACGCAGGCGTCGCAGGCTATGCACTCTTCATCTACATAGTAAGGACCTTTTTCAGTTGTGTTATTCTTTTCTTCTTTTTTTGACATGTAAAAAATACACTTTCTTTAATTATCTGCGAATAAAATAGTTCCAGCAATCTGAGTTATTACGGGACCCGCTCTCGCAAACCTGCGTTTTTAGTAATCGGTGTTTTTTTAAGGTAATATTTCACATTTTACCCTATCTTATACAATAGTCGTGTCTTTATTAAGGTAATATTTCACATTTTACCCTATTTTACAATAATCTGAATAAAAAAAAATTGACAGTTATCAGTGTCATATTAGTATATGTTTCCTGATGAAAATAATATTTTTTCTGCTTTTTGGAATAATACATAGCATTTATGTGCTGGCGACACAAACTATAGCCCAGCATCAACCAGATCAAGTGGGCCAGTTAGATATTTGCTTACCACCTAATGAAAACAATCCTATATCCCCCCTTATTAGAGAGTTTACTAACACAGAGGATTACCTTCATCAGTTAGATATTTTTCGCACTTTAGATAGAGCGAACAGCTTATCACAAACCACTATTTGCCTTCTAAACCAAGTAAATGAATTATCCCGTAAACAGGTGCTTTATTTTTTAGAGGATATGAAAATAGCTCAAGATATAAGCGAAGGGGAGCATATTAATGTTTTATCTACTGTAATAAAGGCTGATTTTGAATTTGAGGACTCTGTAACAAATTTGGCACTTGAGCAACTTTCTTCTTATATTTTTTTGAAAAATATAGGGAAATGGCACATAGAAAGTCTTTTAGTGGACAAAGATATACCTCCGGGTTTTCAGGTGTTATTTCTGCAAGAGCATTTAAGAAAAAATATCTGTTCCTCATCTGTTGTCAAATCTATTTTAAAAGTTGTGAGCGACCAAAATATAGATCTGCGTGTGCGTGATGAAGTATTGGAACTTTCGTTTATATCTTGCAAAGAAAATGAGGAATTTAAACATATTGTGTCTTTGTTGTCTTTAGAACCGGACCTGGAGTGGTTTTTGAAAGAAAAGGTACTTTTATATCATCATCAAAACAATGTTGTATGTTCTCAAAAGGTTTTGGATCATCTTTTGGAGTATTTTTCTCAACCCACAACTTGGCATATCAGAACAGCCATAGTGTCTGTTTTATCTGAATCGCCGAAAGGCTGTGATCAACAGGTTATTTCTTTTTTTTCTGAATTTGTTCATCAGGATTCCGATGGAATGCAGATGGAGTTGTTAGATTTTCGACAAAGTAAAATTCAGTCTATTCTCTGGTCTTTGGTTCGTTTAGCCGTGAGGCATAACAACCCATCTGTGGTTACTGAGTTGCATGGGATGGCTATGAAATACGATATGAATGTGTATTTTCGTATTAGAGCAGTTGAGACATTGCAAGCTCTTAGTTTCTATTTTGATACCGCCGCGGAGGCTCTTTACGAGATTGTCCGAGATAACAAAAGAATACAGAGGTCAGATTTTGTGACATATCATCAGATGATTAGAGATCGAAATGATAAAATGGTCCGAGATCGGGCTTTTTTATCTTTAGAAGAGCTTTTAAGCCAGGATAAAAGTAAGTTTTTTTCGTTTTTATTTGTTCAAACAGAAGCTTTAGATTCTGATCAGCTCTACCCCCGGAAAGTTTTTTCCGATCAAACCTTGCCGGAAAGCCTTGATATATATGCACGCCCGGTTCTTATTAAACTGGTTCAGGATTCCAGAGTGGATACAGAGTATCGGGATAGGGCAAGAGAGGTGTTAGCGAATCAGTAGATCGTGAAAAAACTCTTTTTTACTTTTACGCAAACTTTTGCTTTAGCGGATGGTCAGCTAACGGTTTGTTTAATAGAGCGTTTTTTATGTATAAATTTATAAAAACGCATAATTTAGCTGTTTTTTATAGATCCTTCCCGTAAAAAATTCTTTTTAAAGGTTATTTTATTTCTATATCATTTGAATTTTCTAATTTCTCATGCTACATTTTTTACGAGTCATACTAAGAGAACCCTATTTTATGAAAAAATGTAGTTATTTTATTTTTTTTGTTTTTTCTTTTTCTGTTTTTGGTGTGGAAATCAGTGACGATTTATTTATTTCAGAAGAAAATGGTGCGAAAGATACAGAAGAAGAAGATACACTTTCTTTGTCAGCTCCTGTTGTAAATAGGGTATACACCAAAGAAAAGATAGTGATTAAAAGAGACACCTCTGCCTTGGATGAAGAGGTAAAAAATTTGGAGAATGGCGAAAAAGTGACAAGTTCTGCTGTAGATACAAAATCTAAAAGAGCACCTGATACTGTTTTGGATAAAAAACCTCAAAGAAAACCCTTTTTCAGGGAGCGTGATCCCTCTCAATCTTTGGATTATGGAGATTATGAAATTCACTGGACAAAACGCAGTAAATAAATCTTAAAAAAAACCTCTTTTCGGAGAGTTTTACAAAATAAGAACTTCTTAAGTGGCCGGAAAACTGTCCAAAATGGAACATTGCAAAAAATAAATTGATAACCCATTAAACAGGTTTTGTTTTTTATCAGGCTCGACTCTTATCAAGCAATATGTTTTAATCTTCACGGGTTTAATTGTTTAAAACCAGGAGGTTTTTTTGGAAAAATCGGTGTCAGAGGATAGAGCAGTAACCAAAGATAGAGCAATAACTAAAGAAATGGCCATTTTAAAGCAAAGTGCAATCTCTCTCCAAAAGATCATATTAAAGGTAAAAAAATTGCCTCATTTTAAAGGTTCGCTTCCGTCCTATCAAAGTGCTTTGGCCAGTGGGTTTGATATTCGATCGTGCCTAAGCTCTCCACTTACTGTTAAATCTTTGGAAAGAGTTTTAGTTCCCACCGGTCTTATATTTGAGATTCCGGCGGGTTTTGAGTTACAGGTGCGTCCGCGAAGCGGATTGAGTTTAAAGAAAGGATTATCCTTACCCAATTCGCCAGGCACTATTGACGCTGACTATAGAGGAGAGACAAAAATTATTATTATCAATTTTTCTAAACAGGATGTGGTTATTAAAGATCAACAAAGAATAGCACAGGTGGTTTTATGCCCTGTTTTTCAGGCTCAGCTGGAATGGTCAGAAGAGTTAAGCACTACTCAAAGAGGTTCAGGAGGTTTTGGTTCCACCGGGTTTTAAAGTTTTTAAACTGGAAATTATAAAAGAGTGATTCCATAGGATATTGAAAAATGAAAAAATTATATGTTTTATACTGGAAAGACCAGAAAAACTTTAACTCCTGCAATAATAAAATCTCTTGTGTAGTTTTATACTGGAAAGACCTAAAAAAACGTAATTTGTTACGCAGTATTTTTTTTTCTTTTTTCATTTTTATTTTTTCCTGTATGCTTTCTTTTTCTGTTTTTGCTAAAACTAAAGAGTCTTCTAAAAGGAAAAAAATTCTCCCTTCTTATTTGCAAAAAGCGTATGTTTTGCAAAAATCTGCTATTGTTTACACGCACCCGGATTTTGACTCTACCCAAATTACCACTATACCAGCAGGAACAAAGATAACTGTTTCAAAAAAAATTCATCGTCCAAAGCACCGGTTTGGCACTTTTTACAGAATTTATATCAGCAAACCAAAAAAATTGAGAGCTTATATTTCTGAAATAGATATAGTTCCGCGCTATGTTAAATCAGGTTCCCGTTTTAAAATCAACCCTGAATTTGACCAGGTAAAAAAGAAATTAAAGTATGTTAAAGATTTTCAGCTAAACAGAGATGCTGAAGATATGATGGAAATTGGCGATAAATCTCTTTCAGAAGTAAAATTTATTGGTTTAACTGTTGCTTATTCCTGGATGGCTTATCAGTCTTATTCAAATGTGATTCCCTCCTTGTTTTTTGGTTTAAAACTGAGTGGCCAAGGCTTGCCCATAAGCAATATTATAACGGACTCCAGTTTAATGTTTTCTCTTACCCCTCCGGTTATTGAGAAAAAAAAAATGGATAAAGGATATATTGTCATGGGGGATTTTTTATTTAAACTACCTTTATTATCTGCTCCTTATTTTTTGTTTCATTTTGGAATAGGAGTAATGGTAAAGCTTAAAGGAGGGGCTCCGGCTTTAGGCAAACCTTCTCTTTTCAAGGTGGGGGCAGGTCCGGTGGCTTCTGCTTCCCTCACTTTAAAAATTCACGATCGCCTATCTTTTTTGATAGAAGGAAAAACACATTATGATATAAGGGAAGAAAAGTTTGTGCCATCTGTATTAGCTGGACTGATGGTGGCTTTTTAAACTGGTTTTGATCATGCGAAAGCGTGAGGAGACCATTCATGCGAAAGTATGAGGAGACCATTTAAGCACGACTTTAGAGACTTTACCTTTTATTTGCTACGGCTTAAAAATAAAAACAAGAAAGGAAAAAATATGCTAAACCCCATTCAAACCCTAACAACAGAAGTTATCAATCAAATATCAGCCGGGGAAGTAGTTGAACGCCCTGCCAATATGGTAAAAGAGTTAATGGAAAACAGTATAGATGCAGGTGCGGATAAAATTGAAATTCATTTTTCGGAAGGGGGTCGGTTTGTTCAGATTAAGGATAATGGTTGTGGTATTAAAGACTCTGAATTGCATTTAGCTTTATCTCCCCATAGCACCAGTAAAATCTCTGCTCTAAAAGATATTTGGCTCATCAACAGCTATGGCTTTCGTGGGGAGGCTTTGGCCAGTATTTCTGAGGTAAGTGATCTTACCTTGGTTTCTAAACCTGCGGATCAAAAGCAGGCTGGGCGATTAAGAAGTGATTTTGGAAAAAAAACATCTATCCAGCACACAGGATCAGAAAAAGGGACTACTATTATTGTAAAAGATCTATTTCAAAAAACACCCGCCCGTTTAAAGTTTTTAAAATCTCCGGCCAGTGAAACGGCTTTAATCAAAAACACTGTGAAAGCTATAGCCCTTGCTCACCCTCAAATTGAGTTTCGGATTTTGCATAAAAATAAATTGCTATTTTATTGGCCTGCCGTGGAAAATTTGCAAAAACGCGCAGAAGGAGTTTTATCTTTAACAGATACTTTTTGGACTAACACAAAATCAGGAAGTGTGAATGTAGAGGCTGTGCTTTGTGCCCCTAATAAAACCGCTGTTAATAAGAAGCAAATGTGGTTTTTCGTAGGAAGACGTTGGGTAGAGGATGGCACTATTCACTCTGCCGTTTTGTCGGCATATCGAGGGTTGCTCATGCACGGAGAATACCCTATTTTAGTTTTAAACCTTTCTTGTCCGTCAGAAGATCTGGATGTGAACATTCATCCCGCAAAATCTAAAGTGAGATTTAAAAATTCGTCAATAATATTCCGGGCGGTTCATCATAGTTTAAGATCAGTCTTGGAAAAAGCTCCTTGGATTAAAACGGAAAATCAAAAATCTTCGGTAGGGATTGATCGGGAAATGCGTTTTCCAGGTGTGGAGTTTAATCAAACCCGTTTTCAGAAGAAAAACTTTAATTTTAATGAAGGAGGTTATGAAAAAAGTTTTCAAAACAAAAAATCTTCTATGTCTTCAGATGGTGTGTCTTCAGGTAGCTCAGGTTCGCCTTCTTCTGCTTTCATTACGGAGCGAGGGAGAGGTAATAAAGGGGAAACTTCTTCTGCTGTTATTACGGAGCAGGGGAGAGGTGATAAAGGGGAAACTTCTTCTGCTTTTATTACGGAGCGAGGGAGAGATAATGAAGGGGAAACTTCTTCTGTATCCTCTGCCATTAAAAATATGAATATAGAACCGGGTTTTGCTACTGGCCCTTCTTCCGGTGAAGCTCAGGAGGAGCAAAGGCAAAACTATTGGTCTTCTTTATATGTTTTGTCTCAGGCGCATTTGACTTATATTTTGGCTCAAAGTCGTATGGCTGTTATTTTTATTGACCAGCATGCGGCCCATGAAAGAGTACTTTATGAAAGATTGATGTTGTCCTGGAACACAGGTAAAGGGGATGTGCAAAATCGTCTTGTTCCTTTGGCTTTAGATTTAGAGGAGTCTTCGGTATCGGCCTTATTGTCTGTAAGGGAGGAGCTTTTGAAATTGGGTTTGGAGCTGGAACGTTCTGGTCCAGATGGTTTGGTTATTCACTCTGCGCCGGCGATTTTAAAAGATGTGGCTTTACAAAAGGCTTTGGTTCAGTTTGCTGATGAAATAAAATCTTTAGGGGGCAGTTTTGCGGTAGAGAAAAAAATTGCTGATTTGTGCGCCAGCATGGCTTGCCATTCTGCTATTCGGGCCGGGCAGGCTTTAAGCCAGGAGGAAATGAAAGCTCTTTTAGTTCAGATGGATGAGTTTTCTCTGTCCAGTTTTTGTCCGCATGGCCGTCCGGTGTTTGTTCGTTACCCTCTTTCTCGTTTAGAAAAAGACTTTGGTAGAAGAGTATAAAAGAGGGTATTTTTTGTATTTATTTTTTTACGAGGAAGGTATTTCATTAACAGGTTTATGTTTTGAGTATAATATATGGCTATGAGATTTTTTATACAGTTCTTGTTTAAATGTTTGTTTCGGTTTGATATTTCAGAATCTTATAATTGTTATGTGAAAGGAAGATGTTTTAAAGGGTTGTCTTTTTTATTTCCACCATGTGCTGTTGTGGTTTTCTTGTTTTCTTTTTTTGTCAATAGTGCTTATGCTGGGTTTGGAAAGTCTGTACGGAATACAGAAGCGGGTTTTAAAGTGGGTTGTGTTTCTTGTTCGGTGGATTGTGCTTCTTGTTCGGTGGGTTGTGTTTCTTGTTCGGTGGATTGTGCTTCTTGTTCGGTGGATTGTGCTTCTTGTTCGGTAGATGAAAATCTATTACAACAAATATCCATACAAAGCGATAATATCAGGACCTGTAATTTACTTTCCTATAAACAAAACTTGCAGGAAGGAAGGCTCTCCGATTACTGGGCACAAGAGTTGATAGGCACTGATTTACTAAGACAGGAGTTAAAAACCGTGTCTCCACCTAAGAGGAAAAACTGGATTGCCATTTTTGACATTAGAAGGGGAAACCATAATACTTATGTTAAAAATCTTATTTCTGATGAAGGATCTTATGCGGTTTTGCCGGAGTTAGAAGATGAGGGTGCTCTGTTTTTTCACACTGCAGAAGATGAAGAATATAAACCGGTTTTATCTGTATTTAACACCTCATTTCCCGGCGACTATGCCAGTCAGGATCATCATTTTGAAGAAAGTTCTCCTGCTTTTATTAATAGCTCTATGGGTTGGCTTTACAGTGCAGATATTTATGAGGTGTTTGAAGTACTTTCCCCTCCTGCTGTTGTTATCACAAGTTCTGGAAACTTTTTTCCACAGCAGGGGTCTGATATGGCTAAGAAAAGTAAAGCTTCTAAGAATTTTAATACTGTTATTGTGGGTAGTTTTGCACCTACTGGTTTTGTTAGCGATTTTTCGAGTTCCAATAAAGAGGTACATATTATAGCACCTTCGGATAGGTGGATTAGTTCTGCTGAAGAAGATGGGCGGTATGCAAAATTTGGTGGGACCAGCGGAGCTGTGTCTTTGGTGACAGGAAGTCTTGCAGGCTTTGAATGGCTTTCTGGCTATCATCCCACTGGTAAAGAGGCCAAAATTCTTTTAGAAAAAACAGCTATACCCACCTTGTCCTCTCACGAGGAGCCTCAAGTAAATGGTGCGGGTTTAGTGAATGCTTATAAACTTGGGGAAGTGGGAAAGCGGTTAAAGAAAAAATGCGTAAGCAATGTATCTTGTTTTAAAGAAGAGATTTTAAATGAGGAAAACTATCATTTTGATTTGGATAAAAATTTAAGTGGGGATTTGAACAGAGCTTTTCCGGCTTGTGCGAGGACATCCCAGTCTACGGGTGCTTTAAGTTCTGCGGTAAGCTGTGCAGAAAAGGGTAAAGTTTTTAAAAAATTACGGCAAGCTATTTTGTTAAACCCATTGGAGAGCAGGGGGTTATTAGAGAATTTAAGCTGTATTTACAGAAGGGGAGGGTTTTCTCAGAACGCAGAGGTTTTGGATAAGCTTATTTTGGCTTTAGGTTCCCGAGAGGAAGTAAGGCAAAATGTTCGAGCTTTGGCAAAAAAAGCAGAACCTATTTCGGATGAGATAGTTCGTTTAATGCTTGGGATGGGGGGCTTTGAGGAAGAGTTTAGACTTTTTGAGAATATTAAGGCACTTAAGATGACCTCAGGGATAGGCTTGTTGTCTGCTTTGTCCTTGCTGGAGCGGGCTTTTGCCACCGGAGATCTGGAGTTGCAAAAAGTGGCAGTGACGGTGGCGGGTCGGATAGGGGAGTTTGGTTTTCCCTTGGTGGAGCGGGCTTTTGATACTGGAGATCTGGAGTTGCAAAAAGTGGCAGTGACGGCGGCGGGTCGGATAGGGGAGTTTGGTTTTCCCTTGGTGGAGTGGGCTTTTGCCACCGGAGATCTGGAGTTGCAGAAAGTGGCGGTGACGGCGGCGGGCTGGATAGGGGAGTTTGGTTTTCCTTTGGTGGAGCGGGCTTTTGCCACCGGAGATCTGGAGTTGCAGAAAGTGGCGGTGACGGCGGCGGGCTGGATAGGGGAGTTTGGTTTTCCCTTGGTGGAGCGGGCTTTTGCCACCGGAGATCTGGAGTTGCAGAAAGTGGCGGTGACGGCGGCGGGCTGGATAGGGGAGTTTGATTTTCCTTTGGTGGAGCGGGCTTTTGATACTGGAGATCTGGAGTTACAAAAAAGGGTGGTGTCTGTGGTGGGCAATATGGGTAGGGCCGGCTTGCCTTTTCTTGAACAGGCTTTTGCCACCGGAGAGCATGAATTACAGGAATTAGCAGTGTCTGTGGCGGGTCACATGGGGAAGGCCGGCTTGCCTTTTCTCAATTTATTTTTACAGGAAAGCCAAAATCAAAATGTGTCTTCGGAATTGGAAGAGGAAATTAAAAGACTGCTTGACCGGTTTAAAGTGTCCTCTTGACTGGTTTAAAGTGTCCTCTTGACTGGTTTAAAGTGTCCTCACCAAACGAAACCCGACATCGTGTCGACTGTCAGCCGGATCATCGTGATTGCGATTTGCGGAGCGAAGGGTTAGCGGAAAGTAACCCCAACTACCTCCACGAAAAACGCGTGAAGAACCGGAAGAAATATGTAAGGGGTCCTTTCCACCTGGCAAGTCACTGGTATATTTATCCTGCACCCACTCCCATACATTCCCATGAACATCATAAAGCCCCTTGGGATTAGGTTCTTTAAGCCCCACCTGATAGGTTTTGCTTCCGGTACCATATCGATACCACGGATCAGAATACCAGGCATAATCTATAATTTGTGATGGATCAGTACCAAAGGAATAAGCTGTTTTTGTTCCTCCGCGTGTCGCATATTCCCACTCCGCTTCTGTAGGTAAACGATAACAGCCCTTCTTAGACTGAGGTGTTCCATTACAACCTGTCTGTCCTAAAGATTCATTAAGTTTTTTTATATACTCCTGCACATTATTCCATGAAACTTGCTCTACAGGGTTATTTGGACACATCCCATTTGCATGATCATCGCAGTGTTTTTCTTCTTTAAATCTGGAAGGATTATTCCCCATTACCTGAAACCACTGACTTTGTGTTAGTTCTTTTGTCATTATCTCAAACGGCTTTGATATTTCCACATGCACTGGGCCTTCATCATCATCTCTGCCCTGCTCGATTATAGGGCTTCCCATTCCAAAGCTTCCTTTTTCAATTCTTTTAAAAGGAACAGAAAATATCCACTGATTGGAATTACTGCTATCCCTCGCCTTCCTTGCTGTTCTGGAAGTTTCAGAACCGGAGGTGTTTTTTCTATCAGTAGGTGTTGTAACTTTGGACTCTTTGTCACCAGAGCAGGTGGTGAGCATTAAAAAGAAAGTGAGTAAGATCATCTGGTTGTACATATACACCTCCTTATTTAAAAAGGCATACTCTATGCCGGACCTAATGTCAATAGTAAAGCTTTTTATGGTGCAGGATTTTGTGCAAACACAGGGAATAGGCTTAAGTTCTCCTTTTACTCCAATAATGCCTGTTGGCTGAAAAAAATGCAAAATATCTAAAAACAAGATGGATGATTCCGTACTTGCTATAAAGCCCTCCACACTTTTCAATTTGCTTATTGACAAACTGGTCCAAGTAATTTACTTCACTAAATAGAAGCCCGTGAAAAACCCTGCTCATCCCCAAACTAAAAAGCCAAGTTGTTTTGGCAAACTAAAAAGCCAAGTTGTTTTGGCAAACTAAAAAGCCAAGTTGTTTTGGCAAACTAAAAAGCCAAGTTGTTTTGGCAAACTAAAAAGCCAAGTTGTTGGCTTTTTAGTCCCGCGAAGGCGGGAATCTCTTGACTTTTCAGGAGATGTATCAAAGTTTGACTTAACTAAACGGACTTATTCAGGACCGGATAAATAGTTAAGTGTGAGGTATTGCCTGTTGTTGGAGAATCATAATTTATGAACGATTATAAGGAAAGAAAATATTTATCCTCAATAGAGGTGGCAAAGTATTTGGGGATCACTGTTCAAAATTTACATAGCTTGGTTAAACAAAATCAGCTTAAAAAAGTTATGACAGCCAGTGGCCAAAAACGATTTAAACTGCAAGACTTACAAAGTTATGAAAAAGCAATACATAAAACCAAAAAAGAAAGAACCAAAAAACGAACAATAAAAAAAGCAATATTACAGATCAACAACACTTCACATAAAATTTATATAAAAAACGCAATGAATATGAATGAGTTAGCAGATGATTCCATCCATTTAATGGTGACCTCCCCTCCTTATTTTAATGCTAAAATGTATACTAAACAGCTTGTCCAAGGGGATTTAGGGAATGTTCATGATCTTAACCAATGGTTTGAAAAAATTGCAATGGTATGGAAAGAGGTTTTTAGAGTACTTCAACCGGGCAGGAAGGCTTTTATAAATATTATGAACTTACCTATTAGAACAGAAAAAGGCTTTAAGACCTTAAACCTGGTAGGTAGAACAATAGAGGTTATGGAGGAAATAGGATTTATTTTTAAAAGGGATATTATATGGCATAAAACAAACGGAGTAAAAGCTCATTTTGGCACTTATCCCTATCCGGGAGGTATTTTAATTAACAATATGCACGAGTTTATTTTGGAGTTTAACAAACCAGATAAAAAAGGGTTCAGTAAATATGGTCATTTGACGAAAATACAAAAAGAAATGTCAAAATTAGATAAAGATTTTTGGTTAAGCATTAAAAACACGGATGTTTGGAAAATGAAGCCGGAAAAGAGCGGAGACAATCGCTCTCATGTAGCTCCTTTTCCTTATGAATTGCCTTATAAAATTATTAAAGCTTTTAGTTATATAGGGGAAACTGTGTTGGATCCTTTTTCAGGAAGTGGAACGACTTGCAAAGTTTCAGCGGATTTAAAAAGAAACAGTGTGGGTTATGAAACTGCTCCTGAAATTGCTTCATTAGCTATCAGTAGTTTAAAAAACCATCAAAACCGATTATTTATTTAATAAAAAATGAAAAAAGACACAAAAGCCATATATGCTCAATCCAGTGATATTAAGTCCAGAACTTATTTGGAATATCGCAAAGATATGTTTTACACTCAGCCATTTTGAAAAAACACCTGTTAACGCCAGTCTGTGGTTCATATACCTTCTATCTTTTTTAAGTCAAAAACTTAATTCTTATAAAATATTTCAGCTGATTTATAGTCTGGATTTTCTTTATCCAAAAGTGGATTTAAAAGATAATGAAATAACTAAATTGGCTGAAGGTATAAACTTGCTTCATAAGAGACTTAAGCAGTTTTCGAAACCAGATGGTTCTTTTCAATCAAGTAAAACTATATCTCCATTGGAAGATACAAGATATTCTCTTTTTGCAATAAATATTATTGAAGATTTGACACAAGATGTTTTATTTTACTATGGAAATCATCTTGATTTAAAGCTTGTTAGCAGGATATATCAAACCATTCCTCAAATAGATAAAACTTTTGAGTTTATTTCATAAGATGATTTTTCATGCTAAGTTGTTAATAAAATTTGCAAACATAGGCTTAGCTGGAGTTAATTTTTTAGATTGGAAGATTCAGTGTGGATTGGGCCTGAAAAACGGATCAGGATAGAGCTTGAATTTTCAGGATCTTTGATTCTTTTTAAAATATATAACACCAGAAATTCATAAGTATTGGAAATCACCCATTTATTGCATTAGGTTGTGCAACAGTTGGGGCAATCATTCAATCAATTCTTCCTTGTTAGAGGATTCTGAGTAGCTTATGTCCATTTTTTCTGGTTTTTTGATTATTGTTTTGTGTTGAAATTAGAAAATTATTGAAATAAGTTAAAAAATAAAACTATTATATTATTGGTAAATATTTATATTTTTTAAGGAGTTTTTTTTGTGGGAAAAAATAAGCCTTCTCCTATAACTACCCTTCGGAATAAAAAACTTATCTCTTTTGGTTGGTATGGAGGAAAATTCAGTCACTTAAACTGGTTGCTTCCGCTCTTGCCTGAATGTCATCATTATTGTGAACCTTTTGCTGGATCTGGAGCAGTTTTGCTCAACAGAAAGCCTTCCAAAATTGAAACATATAATGATCTGGATGGGGAGGTTGTTAACTTTTTTAAAGTTCTAAGAAGCAAAAAAGAAAAACTAATTTTAGCCCTTAGTTTGACCCCTTTTTCCAGAGAAGAATTTGCAAAAGCATGTGAAATACATCCTGATTTAAGTGCTTTTGAGCGGGCCCGGCGGTTTTACATTCGTGCAAGACAGGTAAGAACTGGTTTGGCTCAAACAGCTACTGTAGGTCGTTGGGCTAACTGTAAAAATACTTCAAGAAGAGGTATGTCAGGAGTTATCTCTCGATGGTTTGGTGGAGTTAAAGTTTTGCCGGATATTGCTGACAGATTACTTAGAGTGCAAATAGAAAATAGGCCAGCTATTGAAATTATTAAATTATATGACTCTCCTCAAACTTTATTTTATTGTGATCCACCGTATATTCATAAAACCAGAGGGGATGCAAAAGCCTATTCTTATGAAATGAGCGATAAGGATCACAAGGAGCTTTCCAGGGTTTTAAATTCTGTTCAGGGTCTTGTTGCTATCAGCAATTATGATTGTGATTTGATGAACAGGCTTTATCCTTTAAAAAAATGGTTTAAGACTAAAGCTTCAAAAAAAACTATTCATTCCACAAAAGATATAAGAGAAGAAAGTTTGTGGACTAATTATGATCCAAAAAAAATAATAAAAACCAGTGTCTATTCTAAAAATAAGCAGGTTCAAAAAAGCTTTAATGACTTAGGTATAACTTTATGACCACTAACAATCGATGTATTGAAATTTTAGAACAATTATATAAAAAAGCTAAAAATAGTTTAACCAGCCGATCTGTTTCTGATCCAACTGTGTTCCAGAAAATAGAAAAAATTAAAAAATCATCTCATTTAGATAATTACATTTTTATTACTACAGAACCTGTAAAGGAGATTGTTCGGGAAGTTGCAAAAAAAAGCTATTCATCTATTGGTATTGAGATCACCATTCTGGATTGTATAGGTTTTATTAAGCATTTTCTTTACTTATTTTATAGAATTAGAATGGCATTTTTAGATGAATATCAAAAGCTTGTTTTAAGTGAACCTGCCAGTGCCGTTTCTCAAGAATTAAAAGAAGCTTTTATTGTGTTAAGGAAAGCTGAAGAACAGGAATAAAATAGTTTATTTAAGCTGTTTAGGTGTAGTGGTAAGGTTTGTTTTTAGAGATAATTGACGGAGAGATAAATATTGAGAAAAAAAACATTTTGTGGGTTCTTGTTAGGTCCAACAGGGACAGGTAAAACAGATCTGTCTTTTTACTTGGCTGAAAAATTATCCACCGGAGTTTTAAATAGCGATAGCATTTCCATGTATAAAGGATTAGATATTGGTTCCGCAAAACCAAAGCTCTTTCCAGATATATCTATTTCCAATAAAAGCGTGTGTGTAGACCATTCACAGTCTAACAAAGATTTGAAAGCAAATAGGAATCAGCATATACCTCTTTTTGCACAAACCAGTAAAAATTCAAAAAAACACATCCCCTGTTTTTTATTTGATGAATGGGAACCACCCTTTATTGGCACAGCCGGAGCTTTTAGAAAAAAAGCTTTGTCGGTCTTAAAACAAGAGATACCTCATCACTCTATTTTGATTGTAGGAGGGAGTGGTTTTTATATTCAAGCTTTAGAAAAAGGCATGTATCCCATTAAAAATATAAAACCAGAAATAAAGGAAGAAGTAAAAAAAATATATAAACAAAAAGGGGGTGAACACCTTTATAAACTCCTGGTTTTTTTAGATCCAAAATACGCGCGCACCATATCCCCCCAAGATAAATACAGGGTTTTTAGAGGAGTGTGTATTATTTTGTCTGAAGAAAAACCCATGTCTTTAATTAAAGATTCTTTTAAAGCGCAAAAACTCCCTTGGCCTTATGTAAAAGTGGGCCTGCATTTACCAAGAGAAATCTTGTTCAAGAAAATTCAACACAGGGTAGAGAAAATGATTACAGAAGGTTTGGTAGAAGAAACTAAGGTGTTATTAGACAGAGGACTTAAAAACTGGCCCGTGATGAACAGCGTAGGCTATAAAGAAGCTGTTTTATATTTACAGGGTAACCTTTCTAAAGAGGAGTTAAAAACCCGCATTGTTAACCGCACAATGCAGTTTGCAAAAAAACAAATGTCCTGGTTTAAAAGAGATAAAAGTATAAAGTGGTATTTATCTAAGGAAAAAAATAGGCCACAAATTTATGAATTTTTTAGACAATTTTCCTCGCGCTAATCGGCGATGATAACAACTGGGGGATGGCCCCTGACTGCTTTACAAGGTGTCATAACTATACAAGGCTCAGTTTTTCCTGTCGGGCAAGTTTCTGTTCTTTGTTTGTAGCGGTGTACTATCCACCCCCCGTTGTTTTGAATACAGGTATTTACGGCGGTTGCAAACATTATACCTGCCTGATATAAGTTTCTTTTATTTACGGATAATATATAACCCCGGTAGGAAACAGTAGCTATCCCTGTCAATATCCCCAGTATGTTAAGGACAATAAATGTTTCCGTAAGTGTGTAACTTTTTTTTGTTTTTCATATATTTCTTATCGGAATAAGTTTTTTAACACTTTAAGGTGGGGTCAAAACACATTGTCCTCTACTATTAACTGTATAACCTGTGGTAGGGCAACATCTACCATTGGCATAACTCATCTCGTGTTGCATACACGGGATGCCTATACCTGAACCCGGCTGATTCACATCAGGGACATGCCCGTATCCATTAGGTCTACAGCCTATCCGTCCCTGACTGCTGACGGAATGACAGCAAAGTTCCTCCTGACCAACTTTTACATAAGTATCGCCGTTAAAACAGGTTGGTTTGTTAAACGTACATATCCTAAGAGAAGAAGACCAGATACAACCTGGAGTAACACAATTGTACCAACTATTACCTGGACCAATTAGAACTGTTGTCCCGTTAGGACAACATCCATTAACATTTTTATGATAGGTAGTCCCTCGTGGGCAGTGGTGACACTCCCCACCAAAATAGTATGCTTTGTGGCTGGGGCAGACGCAGTTTCCAGAAGGATTATGGACTCTCCCCCCGGTGCACTTTGTCCGACATTGGTTATATGCCCATACAGTATGGCCTGGGCAGACGCAGTTTCCAGAAGGATTGTGGACTCTCCCACCAGTGCAACTTGGGCGACATTGGTTATATGCCCATACAGTATGGCCTGGGCAGACGCAGTTTCCAGAAGGATTGTGGACTCTCCCACCAGTGCAACTTGGGCGACATTGGTTATATGCCCATACAGTATGGCCTGGGCAGACGCAGTTTCCAGAACTATTAAGAACTTGGGTATGATGACAGATTAGCTCACAAGTATTTGTATGTAACCGGTAAACAGAAGTAGCTGGGCAAGGGACACACCTCCCATCATTTGTACGCCTTGGCCCTTTAAGGGGTTCTCCTGGATAATTACGACGGCAGTGGTGACACCTGTTTTCTGGTTTCCAAAAAAAAAACCGGTTTGTGGTGTGCATCTTTCTTGCTGACAAATAGGAGTACCGTCATTATTTATCCCTCTAAAATAATGATTCACAGGACAACTAAGCCCTGGTTTACTTATTTTTAAGCAGTTACTTCCGTTGCTATCGCATATTTTTATAAACCCAGATCCGCCTTGGATTATTTTACCAATGTTAATCTGATGACTACCAGTGGGGGACTCAAGATTAACATGTCTCCCTATAACAATGTTATCGTGCCCTGTTTTATGGGTTAAACCTGCACCAGAACCAATAAAAGTGTTGTGGTAACCAGAATTGTTACTCTCTCCTGCCCTTTCTCCTATAAAAGTATTACCCCCCCCACCCGCATTGTTAAGGCCAGCTTTTTTTCCAACAAAAGTGTTAAAATTTGACGTGTTGTGTCTGCCCGCATCTTGTCCAATAAAGGTGTTATCTGTCCCTGTGACATTGCTTGCCCCGGCCCATGTCCCTACAAAAGTATTATAAGCCCCAGTGAGGTTTTTATGCCCACTGGCAACACCTATAAAAGTGTTTTGTTTCCCTTTGGTGTTAACCTTCCCGGCCACTTCCCCTACAAAAACATTACGGTCCCCACTGGTGTTTCTATATCCCGCATAAGCTCCTAAAAAAGTGTTATTATCGCCCTCGTTAACTTTACCCGCGCCAAAACCTAAAACAGTGACCTTTTCTCCTTTGGCTTTGTGCGCTCCACCACAACCAATAAGGGTTTTAGCTTTATCTGGCCCTGTGTTATCCACTTGATAGCAGTTTGCACCACCGCCCCCTTCTGCCCCGCCTGTGCAATCTAAAAGTGAGCACCTATCACCAGACCCATCACAATCATTATTACTACAGGAAAAATCTATTTTACACTCTACGGAGTAACAATCTGTGGTGTCTGTTTTAGTGCAAACTCCCTTTGTCCCATCTGACTTGGCCAAAGTCTCGTGCCTACCTAAACCCTCTTTGCTGTAATGAATAATAAAATCTTTGCTATTTTTAAATTCAAATTTCTGGATTCTTAAACTATTTTTAAATAGGTTTTGATTGGACCTACTATCTATTAATGTAATCTTATTTGTCCCATCTGACTTGCCCTTTGTTTCTAAAAATTCTATAGAAGTTTTAGGTAAAAAGCTGGCCGACTTCTTTAAATTATGAATACAAGTCTCTCTATCTCCTAAAGCTTTGTGAATAGTCCCTCTTAAATCCTTCTGATCTAATTCACTATTGACGACCTTTGCGGTGTACATAGAAACTTCATTCACTTTAAAAACGCCATAGCTGATGGTTAAGCCTAAAGCACTAACCATCAGGGTTTCCATTAGTCCAATGCCTTTTTTGTTAAACAAGGCCCTCTTAAGAACCCTAAGAATGACGCGGTGCGAGGGGGGGGGGGGTAAAATGGGTTTTTTCTCACTTTTTCACTCCTTGTTTCTCTTTAGTTGCCTTCGAAAAGCCTTTTCATCCTTCAAACTAAAAAACCAAGTTGTTGGCTTTGCAGTCCCGCGCTGGTGCGGGAATCTTGCCTGTTTTGAGGAAAAATTAAGTTCTGTTTACCTTGTTGCAACATACTTTTTCACTCCTTAAGTTTCCCTTTAGTATGTATTAAGGAACTATAGCTTTCACACATCACTTATCGGCTTAGTGAGCGAAAACTTTAGAAAAAACTTTAGAAAATTGATTAAAAAAAAGTAACAAATATTGCTTATCGGCTGGATTAGCGAAAAGTTAATAAAATTGATTAAAAAAAAGTAACAAATATTGCTTATCGGCTAGATTAGCAGAAAATTAAAAAAACACCCCACGGAGGCGGTTTTATAAAAAAACTGATTTTTTAGCTGTTTTTTTCAAGCTCAAAACATTCATTTTTGCAAGGGTTTTTGCTTAGCCGATGCGTCTAAAAGCCAGAACCAATATGATCACTAAAAAAACATTTTGATGTTTTTTAGTGTTTTTTATACCCCACCAGGCTGTTTTTATACAGTCTTAAAGAGTAAAATAAAGGTTTTGTGGCAACGTCTATAAGGAACACTAAATTTTACTTATGAGTCTGAATTTACTAATGAAACTGATTTTAAAGCGGTGGCTGATAAGGTTCATAGCATAATTGTTTTATTACATAATTCAGACGATCAATTAAAATCCATTGATAATACATTAAAACCACAAGTTATATATGAAGCCTCCTATGCCGTGCCACCCTACCCCCTGATCGGAAAACATCCCTAACTTTTTCCTTTACTTTTAGAAAACACTGTGTTTTTATGGAAATATGAGCTTATCAGACATATCAGCTTTTTTTGATCAATCTATCCCGATCGGGATTGTGTTTATTATAATTTATCTTGTTAAAATGGGACAAAAAATAAATTATGTGGAAAAACATCTTAATAATCATATTACAGACACAAATAAGAAAATTGATCATCTTACCAATGATATGAATAATCGCTTTAATAAGGTAGATAGCCGTCTTGATAAGATAGATAGCCGTCTTGATAAGATATTTGATCATTTAATAAAAAACAAATAACAAACCAGTCTGGCTTTTTATTCCGCAAAGATAAGTTAAGGGTTATTCCACAATAAGGAAAACTCCCCCAGTGGCCATACGGACAAAAGGGGAGTAAAAAAAACAAAGAGTATGTTTTTTTAATCTTTAAATTATTTCACTATCGGACAGAACCCGATGCTGTGTGTCTTTTAGGTTTATGATAATGACTTATTACATTTCCGGTTTTTTCGTCTATTCGTCTATAGATTTTTGACCAACAACCACCCCTACAAATTTTTTTTCCTGTTTTTTTATCTATTTCACAACCAATACTACCCATACCCTCACCTGAAGGGTTGGCCTCAAACAAAACACCTTGAAACCTTTGTGCCTTCACTCCCGCTTTGGTTGTTATGGTTATGGGGACAGAATCAAAAGCAAGACCACCCCCACCGACATCAGTAACCACCCTGTCTTTAGGTACAGAAACATAACCAGGACCACCTCCACCGCCATCAACAACCACCCTGTTTTTATGGATCCATATCTTAGGATCACCTTTTCCGATAACAGGACCAGCACTGCTACCCATATAAACGCGGGCTTTAGGATATAATTTTTTATGTTCTGCCTTTAATCTTTTATACTCCACAGATTGCTTTTTCCATTCCTCCAAAGTGGGATTCTCTAAATAGGTTTTCCGGTTTTTTTCATAGCGTGCTAAGTCTCTACGATATTGGTCACGCTGGTTGTTTATATACTGTTTTTTACCCTCTGCTAATTTTCTCATCGCTCGATTATTATCTTCCATCTCTCCAGCAAAAACACAAAAAGGCCATAACAACCCTATCAATATAATTTTGATCATAAGAACACTCCTCTTTTTGTAAATTATAAGCGGTAGCCACCTAAAAACCACCACAAGGTTTAAAAATTGAAAATCGTTTAAATACACCTATCGGAAGGTCCAGAAAAAACTTTAATTCTATTTTTTTCTATTTTTAACCCTCTAATAGGCTTATATTCAGCTTATTTTTTTAAGCATACAATTAGCGACACTTGAAAATAGCTTGGTATAATCCATTTTAAGAGCATAAAATTTGATTGTGTGATTTTTAAAAAAAAAATTCGCGTGGTGTACGTACCTGGGTGCCTTAATCATCTTCTCTACCAAACACCAACCCCCACGGGGGGAACGGTCATCGTATTACACTTTCACAAAACCCAATCTTCTTAAACACCTAAAAGAGCAGAAACAACATCTTAACTGTGCTACATCTCCAGACAATCTGGATAAAAAGTATCATCCTTTTAAATAATCAGTCCTGTTTGAAACCGAGCGGTGGGTGTGAACCAGGGCGTGGATACGATCAAATATACTTTTGCACGGAGGACGAATTATTGTTGATTTTCGGCAAAACGAAAAAAAGAAGATATTAAACGAACAAAGCCAGGTTTAAGCTGTAAAGGATCTATATCTACAGATTTTCCTACTCCACAAGCCAGGTTGGCTACTAAAGAAAAAGCACTCACCTTAGCTTGAAAGTAATGAAGGGCCATGACTTCCCACACAGTAGACATTCCCACCACATCCCCCTCCCACTTAGCAAACAAACGAATTTCCGCAGGAGTCTCAAACTGAGGGCCTAAAACACCAATATAAACTCCTTCTCGCACATTTAGATTTTCCTGCTGAATTTCTTGGACTATATCAGAAGTTAATTCGCGGTTATAAGCTTTTTCCATATCTAAAAAATAAAAATTCTCCTGATCCAATTTTGAAAGCCCCACCAGAGGGCTTTGCCCCGTAAAATTAATATGATCCAAGATAGCTACAACAGAACCAGGAACCAGCTCTTTTTTTAACCCACCAGAAATATTAGAAAGCACAAAATAATTTGTTCCAGCCTGGCGTGGCCCCATTACAGTTTGCACCACTTCCTGGGCTGTTAATCCTTCGTAACCATGCAACCTTCCTGACTGGAAACATATACTTCTGTTTTTTTCTTTATGATAAAAATACTCATAACAACCAGAATGAGAAGGAGAAGAGACCTTACTTAAACCCGGAATTTCAGAAAAAACTATCCGGCCCCGTTTTTCCCACTCAGGAAACAAAGAACTAACTTTGTTTAACTCTGCCCCTAATAAAGAACCCAACACAAAATGAACTTGAGGCACCGGAATGCCAAATTCTTTGTATTTTTTTTGAAAAACTTCCTTCATACTTTTTCCACTCCAAGCCCTTTAAAGCTGGTGATTTAGTTCATCTTAAATATTTAGAAGCCCGTGATAAAACCCTTTCTCATTTGCTGTCATACCCGCGAAAGCGGGAATCTTGCCTGTTTTAGAACAAAGTAAGCCCTGTTTACTTTGTTGCAATACACTTTTTCACGAACTTCTAATTAGTTTATCGCATGGTCACAAGCTCTTCTGCACTGGTAGGGTGAATACCAACAGTTTTATCAAAGTTGGCTTTTGTCCCACCAGCTTTTAAAGCCACAGCCATACCTTGCATAATTTCTGGTGCATCGTCTCCGACCATAAACACACCTAAAACTTTATCCGTTTTTTTATCTACTACCATTTTCATAAAAGTTTTTTTATCAATAGAGGTCACTGTATATTTAAGCGGGCGAAAACGAGAAGTGTAAACCAACAACTCATGTCCTTTTTCTCGTGCTTGCGCCTCTGTTAAACCCACCCCTGCCACCGGCGGGCGACTAAAAACCGCTGTGGGAATAAATTGATAATCCATTGTTTGTTTTGAACCGGAAAACAAATTTTCGGCCAAAATCATCCCCTCTGAAGTAGCTACAGGAGTTAGCTGATAGGGTGTATTGGCGCAATCTCCCAGGGCGTATACATGTTTTGCAGAGGTTTCAAAATATTTATTTACTTCAATTTCTCCTCTCTTGTTGGTTTTAATTCCCAAAAACTCTAAGCCTAAATTATTTGTCTTAGGCACACGACCTGTGGCAAACAAAACTTTATCCACTGTTTTTACCATATCTTTTTCCAACTTCATTTTCAAATCTGATTGAGAAAAGCTTTGCCCATCTTGCACCAAAGCATTATCACCGGACCCTCCTACTCCCTTAGAACCAGAAACCAAACCTTGCCCATTAAACCTACTTAAAAAAACATTAAACCTTCCATCTTCTTTTTTGACAATCTTTTTAACTACCCACTGAGGGATAATCTCCACCCCTTGTTTTATCATTTCCTCTTGTAAAAAAGCTCTTACTTCATTGTCAAATCCTCTTAAAAGCTTATCCCTTCTAAAAACTAAACTCACTTTTGAACCAAACCCATTAAAAATACTGGCAAACTCTACTCCTATATAACCACTTCCCATAATCAAAATAGATTGAGGTTGGTTTGTTAATTCAAACATATCATCAGATGTTAAAGCCCATTTACGACCAGGAATATCTAAGAGGGAAGGCTCACTACCCACTGCAATCAAAATAAATTTGGCAGTATAGAGCTTGCCATCCACTTCCACTTTATGAGGGCCAACTATCTTACCATGCCCTTTTAACACTGTAACCCCTTTTTTAGATAACAGATTTTCATAAATATTTTCCAGTCGAGCCAACTCTTTATCGCGTGCTGTTTTTTGAGCCTGCCAATTTATAGAGCCATCTCCTATAGACCAACCATAAGCAGAAAAATATTTTATGTGAGCAGGAAGTTCAGAACCCATTAACATAAGTTTTTTAGGGATACAGCCTCTGAGGACACAAGTGCCTCCATATCGGCTTTCCTCACAAATAGCTACTTTAGCTCCCAGACTCGCCGACCAACGGCTGGCGCGCACCCCACCTGATCCTCCTCCAATAGTCAACAAATCAAAATCATATTTAGACATTCCATACCTCCTAATTTTTAAATCTGAAAAGACAATAACCCATTAAGCAGTTCATACAAACTTTTTTTAACAGCCGGATCAAAAAACCGTGGTGTCCAACCTTCAGGTGATAAATGGTCCGACACCACTGACAGACAAAAAACCGAGATACCATAATGCTCACCCACAGCCATTAAGGCAGACGCCTCCATCTCTACACAATCTACCCCTTGAGATCGAAAATACCGGACCTCCTCTGCTGTTTCTCTAAAAGGGGCAGAGGTGGTCCAACTTATAGCGGGCTTTAATCCAAAATCCTTAATAAGCTTTGCCTGAGTTTTACTATCACTTATTTGGACATAATCAGAAGGGGCTTTGTAATGATAAGAACACCCTTCATCCCGAAAGGATTTTTGCAGTAACACCTTAGCACCTGTTTTTAGATCTGGGTTAAGAGCACCCGTAAGCCCTAAGCTGATAATTTTTTTTACCTTTAGAGCACGCAATTTCTCCAGACACACCACACTGGCTGGAGCACCTATACCAAACCGACTAACCACACAAACACTTGGTGATTTTTTGCCATCTACCTCTTTAAGCTGGTTCGGTGATTGATATAGGTCAATATTCATACCCGTTTTATGAAATGGAATAGTATCTAAAAAACTCTCATGGGTTTTAAGAGACTGAGCTATGCCATCTGCAAAACACAAAATAGCATAAGAAGGAAGGTTGGCCTCCATTCCCCCCACATAAGACATTAAAGCCTCTGGAGAAACCAAAGAAGGTTTTTTATATTTATCGGAAACAAAAGGATAAGGCATAATTACAGACTCTTTTTTATAATCTTACTCTATATTTATAAGAGAGCTTAATATGTTGTTTGGGTTTTTCTTATTTGGAGAATAGTGAAAAAATAAAAATTGTGTTTTTTGTGTCTGACTAAAATTATTGTCGCTTACTAATACCAATAAGTGTGTTCCTTTAGCCACCTCCGGCCCTATTGTAATGCCCTCTATATTATCCACTCCCCTTCCTAAAATGGAAGATAAATCTGTTAAAAGGGTTTTCCCGCAAGTTACAAACTTTCCCTCTTGTAATTTTTTGTGCTGTGATACATCACTGGCTAAAGAGCAATCAGTTAAAAACAACCGCACCATGTTTAAATCGGTTTTTCTCGCACTGGAAACAGAGCTGTCTTTTAAATACACTCTTTCTACTGTAATTAACTTCTGCTCTCCTAAAGAGATAAAATCTGTTAGGCCGTTAGTTCCGCTGAAATTCTCCCAATTAATATCTGAATCCATTTGATACACAAACTGACCAGCCAGTTTGCCTGTTTCCATACTAAACCGGCCAATTCGAACATATTGTTCTTTATTGTTTCCCTCTTGATCATCCTGGTGAAGAGAAAGCTCAGTGGCCAAATAAAGCCTGCTTTTATCGGGGCTTATAGACAAAGCCTCAAAACCTTTGTTTTCCTTAACACCCCACTTCCCTACTTGATCTAAATTCTCTGGCCCCGGCCAATATACTTCTGGAAGCCCCCAAGAAGAGAGCAACCTACCTCTTGAGCTAAACATAAGCAGTTCTGGTGGATGAGGAGAAAAGTCGGGCCTTTGATCGCCCTCTGTGCTAATGAATATCCGATCTGGTTTAAAAAAAGCCACTCCCTCTGGATCCACTTGGGAAAGGATTTGCCCGTTTCTGTTACGCAAAGGGGTTTGTTTTATTAGCTGTAATTCGTATTGCCTTGTTTTTCCTTTTATATTTTTTACATTTAATTTTAGCTCATAAAACCGAGGTGGATAGCCTGTGTTGCCTTTATCATCCGACAAAACAATAAAAACATTTTTTTCCGGATCATAAGAAAGAGCAGACAAACCACCTACAGGCACATCTTTTAATGGAAAATCGTATGGCACCACTTGCTCATTTATAAACTTTAGGGAAAAAGACACAATCGGGGGCGTGCCCAGTATAAAAACAGCTTTGGCAGAATCATCACCCGCTCCCCCTATATGAGGTAATTTTAAAACCACAGAGTTAGATGGAGAGCCTGAAGATTCACTGTCCATCTGATAAGTTTGTAAGGCAGTAGATGACATACTCCATCCTTTTTTAGGCCCTGCTCCTTCTCCTTTTGAATAAGGTTTTGGCTTATTTGATAAAGGATTTTGGACCCTTTTTCTGGTGGAAGTTTTTCGATTTTCCCCTTCAGACTCCACAGAAAAAGGGTTGTTAAAGGATTTGGACTTTGTAGCTGAAGTTGTCTTGTTTAATGGGTTGAAATTGATATTAAGGTAGGAGTGTTCGGTGGAAGACACCAAATAATAAATGGCTGAAAAAGCAACAATTAAAGCAGGAAGGAGGATAATAAAAAACCATTTCCTCATGGCCTGCATTATGAAGACAAAAAACCCTAAAGTCAATTTTTATATCACTTTTTTTAGATTTTTTCCCGTGAGTTTTCTAAAATGGCCTTTGGACAGCCAAAATGCTACAGCTTCGGCTTTTTCATATCCGATATAATGGCTTAAAGCTTGGTGGTTTTTAGTCATCGTCGTCTTCGCTATTGTAAAAATTGCATTCACTATATGATTCTGTATCTAAAATATCCCTTAAAGCTTCACTTTCTTCTTGTCGGCCCCACGCAAAAACACGCCCAACCCAAGTTTTTTTAGGGTCTTTCCCGTCTTCCACTGCAATATCATCGTCTATATCCACAGCCAATTCATACAGGTTCTGATTAAACTTAAATTGAATTTCATCTAACTTAGCGAGAGAGTTATCCACTCTGGCTTTTGTGCGCTCATCACGCGCTTTTGATCTTTTTATTTCTAATTTATCTCGAGCATCACAAATACGATCATGTCCTTCTTCTAACCTGGCTTTTAAACACTCTCTGGCTACTCTAAACGGGTTTTTATGACTCACACCTACCATATCTGTTACAATATCAATAGTATTATCTGGCACAGACAGCTCCGGATTACAATTTTTAAGAAAACCGCTTAAAGATGGCTTTTCTGTTAAATCATCCGGCAAATCCACCTCACCTTCCCGATCATCATCTACTCGATCTGCATCATCATCTAAAGACAAGCCACTACAAGCTGTTAAAAAAGTGAAAAACAAAATTAAACAAAATATCTGTTTCATCTCATTACTCCAGTTGTTGTTATTGTTACCTACCATCCTTAAAAAAGACTAAAAAAATTCTATATTTCTCCTACACATTTTTTAGTATCGGTTTAAATAATTAAAAACATTATCTAAAAATAACATAATTATTAAAATATCTTAAGTCCGACAGACTTAAGTCCTCAGTTTTTTGTCCTATTTTTTCTCACTATCCGTTATTTCACTCTGAATTTTATACTCCCTTAGCCAGAAGGTTTAAGACCATAAGACTAAGTTGACTCCTCATCTACCATAAGACCATCTGTCCAGTTTGTGTAAAATCCAAGACCTTTTTTCAGAAAATAAATAGAGCTTGCAAAAAAAGTGCCCTTATGTCTTAATTGCTTTTTGTGTCAGGTATTATTGTAATAGGTTGCCAATGGGGCGACGAAGGAAAAGGCAAAGCAGTGGATGTTTTTTCTGCTACAGCAGATTATGTTGTCCGCTATCAAGGTGGTTCCAACGCCGGCCACACTTTAAACATTAAAGGAAAAAAAAACATTTTACACCTTATACCTTCAGGGGTTTTTCATAAAAACACCACTTGTGTTATCAGCTCTGGTGTGGTTTTAGACATTGAAACCCTTATTTCAGAAATACAAGCCATAAAACAATCCGGTGATTACTTAAACACTCCTTTAAAACTACTTATTTCTGATTCTGCTACTGTCTTGTTTAGTTATCATAAAATTTTAGATCAAGCCCGTGAAAAAGCTACTAACGGTGTAAAAATAGGCACAACCGGAAAAGGCATTGGTCCCGCCTATGAGGACAGAGCCAGCCGAAAAGCCTTATTATTTGGCGATTTATTTACAGACAAAGAAACCTTAAAAAATAAATTAGAAAAATCCTTAAGTGAAAAAAAATTCCTTATTGAACATTTTTACAAAGAAAAACCTATTCCCTTGAAAAATATCTTAGATCAAACTCTGGTCTTAAGAGAAGAGCTAAAACCTTATCGTTGCTCGGATACTTCTGCCCTTATTTACAAAGCCTTAAAAGAAAATAAAAAAGTGTTGTTTGAAGGTGCGCAAGGGAGTCTTTTAGATCTGTTGCACGGCACTTACCCTTATGTCACCAGCTCTAATACTGTGGCTGGTTCCGCTTTAGCTGGAGCTGGAATCGGACCAGGATTTATACAAAAAGTGATTGCCATTACCAAAGCCTATACCACTCGCGTGGGAGAGGGGCCTTTTCCTACAGAATGCCCTGGAAAAGAAGGGGAAGTTTTGCAAAAAGCAGGGGAAGAGTGGGGTGCCACTACGGGCCGAATAAGAAGATGTGGCTGGTTGGACTTGCCCGCTTTAAAGTATGCTGTGCGTATTAACGGCATTACTCACCTGGCTTTAATGAAGTTAGATGTGCTTTCCTATTTAAAGGAGATCCCGGTTTGCGTAGCCTACAAGCTAAACGGAAAAACCATTTCTGAATATCCAATACACTCTTCAAAATTAAATAAGTGCGTGCCTATTTACAAAACTCTTCCGGGTTGGGAAAAAGATATTTCCCAAGTAAAAAAATTTGAAGATCTGCCCCTTCCAGCTCAAAACTATATCACCTTAATTCAGGAAGAATTAACTGTACCGGTGGATGTGGTTTCGGTTGGCCCGGCCCGTTCCACCACAATATGGCGAAACACTTTGTTTTAATCGAGTTTGAATTTCAGTCTGAACCAGTTAGAAAAGCTAAAAGTGAGTATTTTTGACCCCTGTCTAAAAAACTCATTAGTATTTTTGACCCCTGTCTAAAAAATTAGTATATTGGTTGGTATGGAAAGGTATTTAAAAAAGTCGGTTTTAGAAGACTTACAAGAAAAGATGGTTTTTATTGGGGGTGCGAGACAAGTGGGTAAAACCACTTTTGCATTATCTATAGCTCCTAAAAAATTTCGATATTTAACCTGGGATATTTTAGAAGATCGAGAATTTATGTTGAGGCAGAAATTCCCCAGAGAAAACTTCATTATATTTGACGAGGTTCATAAGTTTAAAGAGTGGCGAAATTATATTAAAGGATTTTATGATAAACATAAAGCTCAAAAAAAAATATTAGTCACAGGGAGTGCCCGACTGGACTACTACAGGCATTCAGGGGACTCTCTTCAAGGAAGATACCATTATTATAGGCTTCACCCACTCACTATAGGAGAGATAGGTATTCAAACAGACAAAGAAATGAAAAGCCTCCTAACCTTAGGAGGCTTTCCCGAACCTTTTTTATCTGGTTCTGAACGAAAAGCATTGCGATGGCGAAGAGAGTACAACAGCCGGGTTGTAAATGAAGATATTAGATCATTAGAGCTTTCTACCCATCTGTCACAAATGGAGCTTCTCCTACTTAGACTTCCAGAGTTAGTGGCCAGTCCTCTTTCTATAAATTCTTTAAGAGAGGACTTAAATATGGCCCATAAAACCATAGCAAAGTGGCTGAACATTTTTGAAAGAATGTATTTGATCTATAGGTTGTCTCCCTATCACTCCAACCAGTTAAGAGCAGTTAAAAAGGAACAAAAACACTATCACTATAATTGGGCAGATGTCCCAAATGAAGGTGCTCGGTTTGAAAATCTAATAGCAGGCCACTTGTTAAAATGGACGCACTTTCAACAAGATTATGAGGGGCAAAACATAGAGCTTTGTTATTTTCGAGACACAGACAAAAGAGAGGTAGATTTTATTGTTTTAAAAAACAAACAGCCGGTTTTAGCAGTAGAATGCAAACTCAAGGCCAAAAGTATTTCTCCCGATCTTAAATATTTTAAATCTAAGTTCCCTAAAACGGAATGTGTGCAAGTTCACTTAAAATGCCCCGGAGAGTATATTTCTAAAGAGGGTATCAAGTATTTGAAATGGAATACTTTTTTAAAACAATATGTAGTTACCCAGCAATTAAAAAAGATTGCCAACCCCTGCTTTTTTACACTATGATAGTCGGATACGGAAAAGGAGTATATATTAAATGAAACAGCAAATTAAAGTGCCTTCTGTAGGGGAATCAGTGACACAGGCCACCATTGGCGAATGGCAAAAAAAAACAGGCGACTATGTTCGGCAAAACGATGTGTTAGTGGTTATGGAAACAGACAAAGCCTCTATGGATCTGGTGGCAGAGCACAGCGGAAAACTTAACATTTTAAAGTTAGAAGGAGAAGATGTAAAAATAGGGGAAATCATTGGCGAAGTAGACACTTCTGCAAAATCCCCTCAACCGGAGCCTTCAAACAAAAGCAGTCTGAACAAGCTAAAGACGGAATGGTCTCCAAATCCAAAAAAGCAACAGACTAAAACCAGCCCAGCATCTACCACAGATTCAGCACCTAATACCTCAAATTCAGTGCCTTCTTCCCACCTTAAAGAAGACATACCTCAATTTCCATCCGACAAAATAATAGCCAACCTGCTATCTCGCCAAGCAGGAGACAGTGACAGTGTTGAACCTTCTCCAAAATCTGACTCCTTAAGTGCCCCTCCCCCTTCTTCCGCCCCTCCCCTTACTGAATCTTTAAACAAATCTCCCAGCCATCCGATGAGCAAAACTCTTTCCCCTGCGGTTAGAAAATGGGTAACAGAACACAACCTAAACCCAGTGCGTATACAGGGCACAGGGCCAAACAGGAGAATCACTAAAGGAGATGTATTGCAGTTTCTTTCTGAGCAGAACAATCAAAAATCAGATGTTCGGCCATCAGGTGTTCAACCCGCCTCTGCGGTGATAACCTCCTCTTCTCCTTCAACAGAAACGACACGAAAAAAAATAACCACCATCCGTAAACGAATTGCTGAGCGGTTGGTGCAGTCTCAACAAAACACAGCCACACTCACTACTTTTAATGAAATTGATATGTCTCAAGTAATAAATTTGCGAACGCAATATAAAGACACTTTTCAGAAAAAACATAACATTAAATTAGGCTTTATGGGATTTTTTATTAAGGCGACTATTCACGCTTTAAAAACTTTTCCAAGAGTAAATGCTTTTATCGAGGATGACGACATTGTTTACAATCACTCCTATCATATTGGAGTAGCTGTCAGCACCGAAAGGGGTTTAGTAGTACCCGTGATTCGCCATGCCGACAAAATGGAAATGCCTGATTTAGAAAGATCGGTTTTGTTTTATGCAGAAAAAGCCAGGGACGGGAAAATAAGTCCAGACGATTTAACAGGAGGTACTTTTACCATCAGCAATGGTGGGGTGTTTGGATCTCTTATGTCTACTCCTATTCTTAACCCTCCTCAAAGTGGTATTCTGGGTATGCACAAAATTGAGCAAAGACCTGTGGCTTTAGATGGGCAAATCCAGATCAAACCTATGATGTATGTGGCTTTGTCTTACGATCATCGTATGGTGGACGGAAAAGAATCTGTGGGCTTTCTACTTAAAATTAAAGAATGTGTAGAAGACCCTATTCGCCTCTTGATGAATGTCTGATTTTATAATAAATTTCAAAAACAAAGTAGGGCAAAGCGGACCTCTTCTTGTGGCAAAAGGGGGATTATTGCAGAGCCTCTTTAGGTAGACCAGCGGGAATGGAATTTAATAATTTTTTTGTATAATCCTCTTTTGGATTTTTATAAATTTGTAAAGAGGTATTTCGTTCAACCACTTTTCCTTTGTTCATAACACACACTTCGTCTGAGATAAATTTCACAACAGATAAATCATGGGAGATAAAAATATAGGTCAAATCCATCTCCTCTTGAAGATCCATAAGCAGGTTTATAATTTGTGATTGAATAGACACATCTAAAGCAGAAACAGATTCATCACATATAATAAACTCTGGTTCCACTGCCAAAGCGCGAGCGATGCAAATTCTTTGTCTTTGCCCGCCGGAAAACTCATGAGGGTAGCGGGACAGCATATCACTTGTAAGGCCCACTCTTTCTAAAAGTTGCTCTGTTTTTTTAATTCTTTCTTTTTTATTTTCTCCAAGCTTATGAATCACCATTGGTTCCATAATGGCCGACCCAATAGTCATACGAGGATTAAGAGAAGAATAAGGATCTTGAAAAATCACCTGCATTTTTTTCCTTAAAAGTTGCATTTCTTTCCAGGGAAGATGCATCACATTTTTTCCTTGGTAAATGACTTCTCCTGCCGAAGCAGAAAGCAGGCGCAAAATCACTCTCCCCAAAGTGGTTTTGCCACAACCGGACTCTCCCACTAAGCCCAAAGTTTCCCCTTTTTTAACAATGAACGACACATCATCCACTGCTTTTACCCAGGATTTTACTTTTCCAAACAAAGTTTTTTGAAGAGGAAAATGTTTTTTTAAATTTTTTACTTCCAATAAAACATCTTTTGAAGAAAGATTTTTAACCATTTTTTTGCCCCATTTATCACCTGGCTCTAAAGCCTGACCTTGTTCATCCATGTAATCACTCATTACAGGAAGGCGGTTACTGTCTTTATCCAAGGTGGGGCGACAGGCTATCAGCCCTTTAGTGTAAGGGTGAGAGGGAGCTTTAAAAATATTAAAAGTAGTATTTTGCTCCACAATTTGCCCTTTGTGCATCACCAATACTTTATCCGCTATTTCCGCAATTAATCCCAGATCATGGGTAATAAATAAAATACTCATAGAATATTTTTTCTGTAGATTTTTAAGCAAGATCATAATTTGTTTCTGAATGGTGACATCTAAGGCTGTGGTAGGTTCATCCGCTATTAAAAGGTCGGGGTTGCAGGCAATAGCCATTGCGATCATTACTCTTTGCCTTTGCCCGCCACTGAGTTGATGAGGGTAGGACTTTATTCTTTCTTGAGGGTTATCCACTTCCACCTGAGTTAATAGTTCAATAGCTTTTTCCCAAGCGGATTTTTTGTTCATGTTCCTGTGCAAAATCAAAGCTTCTGCAATTTGATTGCCGACTGTAAATACGGGATTAAGACTGGACATAGGTTCTTGAAATATCATGGATATTCGATTGCCACGGATTTTCCTCATCCGAGCCTCTGGCAGTTTTAAAATATTTTCTGTATTTAAAAAAATCTCCCCGGCAGTAATGGAGCCTGGTGGTTCTGGGATAAGCTGAATAAGAGAAAGGCCTGTTACACTTTTTCCGGAACCGGATTCTCCTACCAGACCCACTGTTTTTCCTTTAGGAATAGTAAAGGAAATATCCTGCACAGCTTTAACAATTTTTTCGTCTGTTTTAAACTCCACCGATAAATTTTTAACTTCCATTAAAGACGACATAGTTTTTCCTCTACTCCTAATTTTAGGTAGCCCGTGATAAAGGTTCTTGCAACAAAGTAAATAAACTTACTGTGTCCCAAAACAGGCTAATTTCCACGGACAAAGGGCTAAAAAGCCAGTTTGTTGCCAAGACCTAAATTATAGATTTTTTATTTTCCACTGTCCAGCTTGAAAACCACATAAAACCCCATTGTTTAAGCCTTCCGCGGAAAAATCTTATTTGCTGACAGAAAATAACTGTGGTATAGTATAAACTTGTAACTATAAAAAATAGGAGGTTATGATATGGAAGTAACTTGGGCCAGTTTAATATCTCTCTTATTAACAGGTGGTATTTTTTTATTTGCTTTTCAAGCATACCTTTTGAAAAGGGTTAATGCCATGCTGGATGCAAAAACAAAACCTTTAGAACAAGAGATAAATCAACTTAAAACAGAAATGAATCAATTTAAAACAGAAGTTACTACCAAGCTGGATAAGCTTTTAAGCAAATAAATCCATTGATTGATATCAGTTTGTAGATCTTAAATGAGAACAAAAGAAACAAATAAAAGTCGCTATTTAAAAAAAGTGTTTTCTAAAGAAGACCATATTCTTAAAAAGATCCGCGAGTGGTCTGAAAAGGAAAATGTGGAGCAAATGCAAATTTCCGCTTATGAAGGAGGAATTTTGCAATTTCTCCTATGCGCACTAAAAGTAAAAACAGCAGTAGAAATAGGCACTCTTTACGGCTATTCCACTCTAATGATAGCTCGTGCTTTACCTGAAGATGGAAAAGTTTTTACCCTGGACATAAATAAAAAAAGACAGGAAAAAGCCCAAGAGTTAACGCAAATTGATCCAGCCGGAAAAAAAATTCATTTTATTTCAGGATCAGCTTTAGAGAGCTTAAAAAAATTGGAAAGCAAAGCCCCTTTTGATATGGTTTTTATTGATGCAGACAAAGGGGCTTATTTAGATTACTTGCATTGGAGCAATAAACATTTAAAACCAGGTGGTCTTTTGTTAGCAGACAACACCTTTCTTTTTGGTGCAGTCTATGGAGAAGGGGAAAGCATAAAAGAGGAAAACACACCGGAAGAGAAAGCTTTAAAAGTTATGTTAGCTTTTAATAAGGAAATGGCTGATTCTGGCTTTTACACCTCCACCCTTATTCCCACAGCAGAAGGGTTAACTGTAGGAATTAAGAAATAATGAATACGCCGGCTTTTTACTTATTTTTTTAGAAACTTAACACTAAGTCGTATTATATTAAGTGATAAAAATAATTGTGGGGACGACTTTATGAATATGCAAAATATAAAATCTGGCCAATACCATTCGTCCGAAAACAAAAAGCATGATCTTATAATTGTTTTAGTTCATCACTTAGGGGGCGAACCAGAGCAGTTAAAGTATCATGTCCAATTTCTAACACAAAATGGCTTTGATGTTTATACTTATCCTGCTTTTTTACATGGGAAAGACCATTGGAGAGGTTTTTTGTCCACCTTCAAAAAAAATAAAAAAGCCGTATTAGAAATATGGGCAGAAGAGTTGGAGCAACATTTAAAAAATCTTCCTGGCCTAAAAATTATTTTTAGTTTTTCTTTTCCCTCTGCTTGCGTGTTTTTACTCATTCCTAAAAGAAAAGACATAAAGGCATTGATATGCGATGGCGGGCCTTTTGTGAATTTTCCTCTAATGTGTTGGCGTCTTTTCACTCATTATCATGGTGTTTCCAATGTCTTTTTCAAAATATATCTGATGATTAAAATGAGTGTGAGGTTTAAATATTTATTTGTTGGAAAGAGGTTAAAACATTTTTTGTCTCTTGTTCCAAAAGACTTTCCAATTTTAAGCCTGCAAGCAGAGCAGGATAAGCAGGTTACCCCTGTTTATATTAATAAGTTTCTTGAATTAGTAAAACAGGCTGATATTACTTACTGCCGGCTAAAAAAAAGCGCGCACTTAAAGGGACTTAAAATAGAAAGAGAGCTTTATATCAAAAATGTTCTGAAATTTTTAAATAAACAGGGCAAATCTTGAAAACTACTTTTTAGACCCTTAGTTTGGTAAATAGTCGATTTTTAAATTGTTCAAGACCTAAGTCTTATTGACGCAGTGAGTAAAAATAAAGGAAAAAAAGAGAAAAAACCCGTTTTTGACCTATTTTAAAAAAAAATTGTAAATTTTACTTGCCATAATATCGTTATATATAGATAACCTGTCAAATACACTTCAGGATGAAGAACATTAACCAAGGAGAGGTTTATGGTATCAAGAGAAATTTCTAAAAGCATAGTCGCTAAATGTAAGAAAAAACTATTAAAAACAAAAACAGACCTGCTAAATCAAGTTCGGTCAACCCGAAATGATATGGCATTTTCTGAAGGCGGGACAGGAGACGAGGCAGATCAAACCGTTCGGCTTATGGAAGAAAAAGAGTTTCTTAATCGAAACGAAAGAATCAACCAAAGACTTATGGCTGTAGAAATGGCTTTAGCTCGTATTGAACAAGGCTGTTACGGTATCTGTGAGGAAACAGGCGAACCTATTGAGTCAGAACGACTAATAGCCCTGCCCTGGACTTCCCTCAGTATTGAAGGAGCAGAAATTCGGGAGAGTATAAACAAAAAATATGCCCGCTATTAAGTAGCTCAATTAAAAAGGGCACGGACAAGGCTTATCAACAATCGCGCACCCACCTGAGCATCCCATAAAATATTTTTGCCGGCCCGATTGCCTGATCCTTTTACAGGATCAGCTACTAAAGGATCAGCTACTTCTACCAAATCAAAACCTATAATTTGACGATGAGATTTACTTAATTGATTAAGCAAATACTCTGTTTGTGCAAAACTTAAACCCCCCGGCACAGGGGTCCCAGTATGAGGAAAAAGATCAGGTTTTAATCCATCCACATCCAGGGAAATATAAACTTTTTCAGGCAAAGGCTGGATAACGGAGTCCACTATAGACTTCCATGTCTTTCCTTCAAAGAGGGCTGTTTTTATATCTGAATCGAAAAAAGTTTTTATCCCCGAAGACTTTATAAACGCATATTCTTCCTGACAGTAATCCCTAACCCCCACCTGAACTAACACCGCAGGCGGATAAGGTTGTTCAACCACATTGCGCATAACACTGGCGTGGGAATGCTGAAACCCCTGATAACTTTTTCGTAAATCCGCATGAGCATCAATATGTAAAATACCAAAATCCCCTTTTAAAACTTCACTAAAATACCTAATTGCCCCTTCAGAAGTGGAATGATCTCCCCCTACCAAACCAAATTTTTTTCCCTCTCTCCTAATTTTTTTTGTCTCCTCATATACCCACTCCACCATTTGCGCACAAGCTTGATTAATCTCATCAATAAGGTTTTTAGGAAAATCCCCTGGGGCTTTTTCTTCTAAAGCTATAACGGGCAGAGCTTTCTTTCTAATTTGTTGGTTAAGTTGTTTTAAAAAATCCGGTGGAGAAAGAAAGTAAATACATTTTTCTCTTATATCTTCTCCTGATTCCTTTGAAAAAAAATCCATTTGCGAACTAGCGCGGGATATTATCTCTGGCCCATTTTCCGCCCCCGCTCCAAAAGAAGCGGTGACCGACCAAGGAACAGCCAATAAAACCAGCTCTGAGTTATCATAAGCTGAAGTGCGGGCAAAAAGATTCAAGCTTTTTCTCATTTCTTTTTTCTTCAGTGACTAATCAATAATGGCAAGTACTACAATTTATAGGAGCCTGGTTTTCCTCTTTTCTGTGGCACTGCACACACCACCCCATAGACAAAGATTCCTTTTGATACATGATTTGCATATTTTCCACAGCTCCATGACAAGTAGTGCAGGTTTTTCGTATTTGCTCTTTAGAAGGAGGAAGGGAAGAGGCTTCCACAAAATGGGTTGTTTTACCTTGTTTATTTTTTTTTGTTTGTCTCTTCTGGTTAGATAAGGCTTTAATATGAAGAGAATGATTAAATTTTACAAAATCAGGAAGTAAGTGCACTTTTTCCCAAACAATGGGCCGATCACTTGCATAAGCGTCCACCAGCTTTTGAATTAAAGGGCTTTCGGGTTTTACTGTCAAGTGACAATTCATGCAAATATCTAAACTGGGCACTCCGGCATGATTCCCTTCTTCCACCGCCGTGTGACAGTACCGACAATCCATTGCGTGCTCTCCTACATGGATGGCATGAGAAAAAGGAATAGGCTGATCGGGTTGATAATTATTGTTATAAGCCAAGATGATTTTATTTTTTGAAAGCAAAAAAATAAAGACTACAAAAATCACGACTATAAAAAAGAAAAGCCCAGCTCCCACCGCACGAGGAGGAATGGCCCCCCGATTCCCCATCACACACTTAAACATAAGTTTTATAAAGCGTGACAGTTTATGCTCTGTATATTTCGCTAACTTATAACTCATAATTATCCCATCTTGAAAAAATGCTTTCCCCCATCAAACTGCAAAGTCAAGCTGTTGGCTCTGCAGTCCCTTGAAAGCGGGAATCTCTTGACTTTTAAAAAGAGACCTTTAAAATTTATCTCTTTCCATTTACAATATATAATAGTTCTTTTAAATCCACAAACCTAAAACCACGGGCTTATAAACCATTAAAAGTCTTTTTTAAAAAGGGCCTCCGCGGATTTTAATAGCTGTTCTCTCTCTAAAGCCTGAGAGTTTTTACCTTTTTTTGAAGAAGGTTCAAAGTACTCACAGTAATTGTTTTTTTCCTTATCCGCAACCTTTTCCGCAGAAGACTCTTTACACTCATTATAAGCGGATGGATCATAAAATCGGCAATTACGGCATATATGCAAATCCTCTCCACAACCTGGACATTCTTCCCTAAAGCTTACTTTATATTCCAACTTCACTAATTTTCCACAACGATAACAGGACATTTCTTTCATTTTTTTAATCTCTTCGGGTTTCATTCCTTGCAACCTATCGTGCTTCTAAAACAATAGACAATTTAATGCCCAGCAGACTACCACGGCAAGGCCAACATTTCCTTAGTTTATCGGAAAACCCGCGCTTTAACACATTCCTTATGTGCAGAACTCATGTAAAGGCTTTCTGTTTCCATCTTCCCTTGATTTTTCACCACTCCTTTTAACAGAGGTCCGCTGGTTACACCTGTTGCACAAAACAAAACTGGAGCTTTAACCAGCTCGTTTATTGTATATATTTTATCTAATTGCTTAATTCCCATTTTAACAGCTCTTTTTTTCTCATCCTCATTTTGAAAAACCAATCGCCCTTGAAAATCCCCACCTAAACACTTAAGAGCACTGGCAGAAAGAACACCCTCTGGAGATCCCCCTGTTCCCAACATTAAATCCACTGTCCCTACTTCTGCCCCCTCCCCTCGAAAGCTGGTTAAAATGGAGGCTGACAAATCCCCATCTTCTATAAGATACACACGCGCACCTAAATCGTAAACAGATTGAATTAATAATTTATGACGAGGACGATCTAAAATAGCCACCATTACATCAGAAAGCTTTTTATTTAAAGCCTTACTTACTGACTTCAGATTTTCCTCCAAAGTCTTTTCTAAAGATATAACCCCTTTGGCTAATGGACCACAGGCTATTTTTTCCATATAAACATCAGGAGCGTTAAACAATCCCCCTTTTTCAGATAAAGCTAAAACAGATAAAGCTCCACTTAAGGCTTTGGCACAAAGGTTAGTGCCTTCCAGAGGATCTACCGCAATATCCCATTCTTTTTGTTGCTCTTTCCACATACCTACTTTTTCCCCAATATAAAGCATGGGGGCTGAGTCTCTTTCGCCTTCTCCGATAACTACTGTTCCTTTAATGGGAACATTTTGAAAGGCCCTTCTCATGGCGTTTACAGCGACCTGATCGGCTAAGTGGCGATCCCCTGAACCAATATGATCAAAACAAGCCACCGCAGAAGAATGCACAACTTGTAAAATCTCCGACAAAAAAGGAAAAAACGAACTCATATCATAAAACCCTCTCTAACCTAAACTTTACTGGTAAAACCCTTTAGGGGGTTGCCATTTTCCATCCGGTAAGATCCAAAACCAACGATTATCAAAAACAGCTTGATATCGGTTTACCATTAACTGGCCCTGACCCAAGTGAATCTCCTGATAAGGGGTAGAAAAATCATCCGGTTGAGGGATAACTTCCTGAATAGGAACTTTATGAGACACACTTTCTAAAAATAAAATTTCCAAAAAAGCCTGAACATTCTTATCATCAGCTGAATAACTGGCAGAGCATTCATCTAATTTTTGAACCTGACTGTCCAACCTCACTTTTGAACTTTGAGTGCTTTTATAATCAGAAAATATACCCCTTATCTGATTGGTCTTGTTTGCCAAAAAATCAGAAACCAGTTCGGTTTGCATCCATAAAAAAACAATTTGTTTTTTTCTTTCTCCTTCCACCAGTTTTGTCCGGCTGTTTATATAGGAAGAGGAAGAAGGTTTTACCTCTGTATTAGAGGGTATATCAACCTCTGTATTAGAGGGTATATCAATCTCTGTATTAGAGGCTATACCAACCTCTGTATCTAAAAAGCAAGCCCCTTCCTGAAAAACAATAGAAATTATTTTATAGGGGTCCGAAAAACCGTCTGGAAAACCACTTATCTCTTCAGGAATATTTGATAAAAACTCCTCTCGCGCAGACCAAAAATCAGACCATTTTTTATTGATACTGGTCTGGTTTAAATTTTCTGGGTCCGTAACTTGGTCCATAGCTTCTGGGTCCGTAACTTGGTCCATAGCTTCTGGGTTCATTTTTTCAAAACCCGGTGGGTTTAGAAAATCTGGTTGTTTATCTTCATCCACTGTAAACAAAACGGAAGTTAATAAATGGTATTCTGCTAATAGTAGCTTACCTTTTAATTCATAAGCTGTTTTAAGTGTTTTAAGTTTTAAATCCCATTCCCGGTTAAAGCTGTTAAAGGCCCTATCATACTGAACCTGCCACCTGTTGGTTTGTTGATTATATTGCTCAGTTTGACGATTCAGCTGAGCTGTTAATCGCTCATTTTCTTTAGCTTGTTCACGAATTTGATTTACCAACTTGTTTATTTCTTCTCTTTGCTGGCTCAATATTTTTCCTTTTTCCTTAAAATTAAAATAAGCACTTAGAATGTTATTAAATATAGTATGAGCCTCCGTCATAAGAACACATATTGCTTGAGAGTTTGTTTGAGAACTAACTAGAGTATCCTCTTGAGAGCGGGCTTGAGTATCTGCATGAGGGCTCACTCGAAAATTTATGTCGGCTAAAAAAGCTTCATGCTCTGCCAAATATGCAAGCTTATCATTTGGACAAATCTGACTCTTAAATGCGCGCGCCTGATCTATTTGTTGAGAAAAAAACCGAGGATCAAACCCTTCTGTTAAACCCTTTTTCTGTAAAGAAGAATCCTCTAACTTATCTATTTCTAATTGTCTCATCAAAAGAACCTCATCAAACAGAGATTGGCTAATAACAACCCAAGTAGAAAAGTGATCTACAAACTGTTTAAAGTTTCCTCCATAGTCTGCATTCAACTCTGTTTGAAATAGCTCAAGTTTTTTTCGCGCTCTATCCCACCTAACAAGGGCCTGTACTGAGTGCTCTTGTATTTGCTTTTCTATTTCATGCTCTTTATGGTTTTTTTCAGTCAATATCTCTTGGTAAAAAGTTTTTATTTCTTGATCTAATGTATTTAGATTTTCCTTATGGGTTTTATGTTCTATATCATAATCTATTTCTTTTTGCATAATATCTTTACTTAAATCCTCAATAGCCGATTCCCTTTGTTCTTTTTCCACTCTTCTTTGGTTAATTTCACTTTGTTTAGCTAAAAGCCTATTCACACATTTTTTTGTTTTACACTCTTTCTGTACTAAACTATTATACACAGTAATTAACTGATTAGTTGCTTCAGTAAAATGATCCAACTCTTCTTTTAGAGTATTAACCTGAGCTATCTGTTGGTTTATTAATTTTTTTTGCTCTTCACTCCAATTATTAAACTCTATGGTCTTATTATTGTAATCCGTAACCTGAACAGATAGCTCTGCATTTTGAGCTATGATCCATATTCTAAAATCCTCTTCAAGCAAAACCACAGTACTCTCCTGCCGATATTCTTCGTTATTGTAAAAATAGGATAAAGCTCTTTCTCTTTCTTCTTTATTTGATAGTTGATGTTGTTTCGTGTTCACTAACTCAATAGATTTGTTTATCTGCTGAGCTATAGGATCGATTTGCCCTCTTTGTTCATTTATCTGTTGAATTATCTGATTTAATAAACTTTGGGTTGTATCTACTACTTGTGTCTTTTCTTTATGTTGGCTTAACAATTTGTCATAAAACTCCTGCTTTTTTTTCAGATCATCTTCTTTTTTCTGTAAAGATTCTAATTCAGCAAGGGTTTTTGCTTCTTCTTTTCTGCGTGCGCTCAATATTTTTTCTTGTTCCGTTTTCTGAAATGCTAAAAAATGCTTTTCATACTTCAGCTCTAACTGCTCTTTTTCTTGTTCAAATACACTATGTAAATAAGATGACATAGCCCAAGATATTACATCATTAGTAAAGTGAGCGAAGCAAAGCGTGTTCAAAAATGGGAAAAACAAAACTAAGCAGTAAAATATTTTACCTACCTGTAAAAATTTCTCTTTAAATAAATATACTGTTTCCATATAGGCACTATAGCTGAAACAAAAGAAGTTGTTCACAAACGACTAATCTATTTCGCATATTGTTTTTAAAATCCTGCTGGCCACTTGATAAGGATCTGCATTGGCCCCTGGGCGACGATCCTCCAGGTAGCCATATCCTTTTTTAGACACATGCAGAGGAATCCTTATAGAGGCCCCCCTGTCCGCCACTCCATGCTTAAATTCGTTGATGTGGCAAGTTTCATGCAAGCCCGTAAGTCGCTCTGATAACCCATACCCATATACTTTTATGTGATCCTGATGTTTTTGACCTAAAAGAGAGAGAGCTTTTTTTATAAAAGCCATTCCGGTTTTAGGTTCTCTCATAGATTTAACAGAAAAGTTTGTGTGTTGCCCGGCCCCATTCCAGTTTCCTTTAACCGGTTTGTTGTCTAAAGTGGCAGTTATTTTAAAATCCTCTCCTAAACGATACAAAAAATAACGAGCTAACCAAGTGTGATCGGCCACTGTCAGAGGATCAGCAGACTCTCCTTCTATATGCCTGTAGCCAATCTGAAATTCCCATTGTCCTGGCATAACTTCAGCATTCACCCCAAAAATCATAATCCCAGCAGATACACAATTTTGTAGGTGCTTTTCCACTAACTCTCGGCCAAAAACTTCATCCGCTCCAATTCCACAATAAAACGGACCTTGAGGCGCGGGATAACCTTTGACCGGCCAGCCCAATGGAGCGCGATCTCTAAAAAGGGTATATTCTTGCTCCACTCCAAACCAAGGGTCTTCTTTTTCCGCACCTGCGGAAAGCGTCCTTCTTAACTCAGCTCTTGTGTTTGTAGCATGAGGAGAACCATCTGGGTTAAACACTTCGCACATAATAAGATAATTGTTTTCCCCACGAGAAGGATCTTTGACAAACCGCACTGGTTTTAAAACCAGATCAGATTGATTTCCCGGAGCCTGATAGGTGGAAGAACCATCAAAACCCCATTCTGGAAAATCCTCCAGCTTTAACTGGTTAAAAGGCTTTAAACCCTGTAAAATACGGGTTTTTGATCTGAGCTTTTGGGTAGGCACAGCTCCGTCCATCCATATATATTCACACATACTGCACATAATTATTTCTCCTTTTTCACACCCAACTATTTAGTCCTCCGTGATAAAATCTATTCTCCTTCGCTGTCATACCCGCGAAAGCGGGTATCCACGCTTGTTTTGAAGTAAAATTAGTCCTGTTTATTTTGTCTCAGGGACCTTTTTCACGGAGGACTATTTAGTTTTATGGTTTTGTATTCTATTGCAGAGTTAATAGAAATTTCAACACAAAAAACACCTTATTTTAGGTTAAATGATGATTTACGGATAGCTATATCATAGCCCTTTTTCTGTTTCAAAAAAAATCCAGGCTGGTTTTAGGGGGTTTTTCAGGGAGTCTTTAGCCCGCTATGGCTTAACCTTCCCGGTTCTCAAAACGGCGTTTTTGCGCATTTTTTTCAGGCAGAAAAAATGGAGCTTTGCTTTTTAAATAAAAGGTCCCGGAAAGTGACTTTGAAAATTAAAAAAAAAGTCCTGTGATTCCAATAACTTACAGCGTATCGCATTGCATTAAATAGTAAAAAAAAAGATGTCGACCCACCCTAAGCGGTCGCTAAGGGGTTAAAATCTATATGATTCCCCCTCTTTAAAACCGCACAAAACCACAGTTTTAAAAACTAAGCTTGATTATTTTTGAAAAAGGAAAAGGGCTGTGATATGGTGTGGATATGGAAATATTAAACTAACAAGGAGTTTTAGATAATGGAAATAACTGTAATTACTTTATTAACCGGGTTAGTTTCACTTCTTTTAACAGGTGGTGTTTTTTTATTTGCTTTTCAAGCATTCCTTTTAAAAGGTGTTAATGCCATGCTGGACGCAAAGACACAACCATTAAAGGAAAATCAAGCCCGGATAGAAAAAGATTTGAATCAATTTAAAACAGAAGTAAATGGTGAGCTTAAAGAATTAAATGCAAAGCTGGACAAGCTTTTAAATAAATAAACCTTCTGTTTATTTCCCATAGAGTGGGGAAAACTACCAGAACCCCTGTATAATTCCCACACCTTGATTCAAAGGAACACACCAGAAGTCATCACCATAGGCGGAAAAAAGAGACTGAATTTTTGCTTATATGGATTATGCTTTTGTGATTATTTGGCTTTTCCCCGGAAAGGTAATGTCACAAACAAATACACCGCTTGTAATAAAACGACCAGGTTATCAAATAGGTAGCACTTGTGGTTTTTACGGGCAGACACATACTGCCTTACCTGTGGAGTATTATCCTTGGGGGATATGTCTCAGAGGCAACACTTCCCGACTTGAAGACACATGGATTGAGTATGCAATAAATAAGTGGAATGAAGATTGTGAACCTATAGATTAAAGTCTATTGACCACAGGCCAAAGCTTTAAAGTCCATTCCTTTGGGCAACCCTTATCACCCCGCCGGGTTTTATAACCTTGTTTATTTAAAGACTTAGCTATTCTTTCATAGGAGTAGTTTTCATGTCTTAAGGTTTTAATTGTCGGTAGTATTTCCTGATCAGCTAAAGCCCGCGCGGTTATGGTGTTTATTGGTTTATTCAAAAGTTTTAAACGCGCCTTTTGTTTTTTAGTCTTCTCTTTTTGTTTGGCCAAAGCCTTTTCTTTTTTAGCTTTTTATTTTACTTTTATATCACTGGACTTATGGTTTACCGACTGGAAAACCCCCGGAAAAATGATAGAACCAGCACACGCGCGACCACGGGCCTTTTTTCAAAACATCCCCCCTTGTTTTTATTACCACTGGCAAGGGATAATCTGGTTAACCTTTGTCCCATCATCTTTTGTTATCTCTTTAGCAAATCCGTATGGTTTTAATGCACCTGGACCGCCTTTTTTACATGTTGGACTGCTTAAATTTATATAACTACCCGTTATCTCATTACAAAGTACTTGATAATCACTGGGGTCATGCCAAGCAACCCGTATAATAACTTGAAGTTTTTTTCCTGATACTTCTTTACTAATACTTAAGCAATAGTATCGCCAGCTATCTCTAATCGGGTTGCCATGAGCAAAGGGTTTGCAAGTCGCGTCTGGTGGACAGTTAAAACTAAGCTTTGATTTTAATTCAGCGTGGGTATTGTTTTGGGTTGGCTTTTGTTCTGCTTTACAAGGTGTCATTACTATACAAGGCTCAGTTTTTCCTGTCGGGCAAGTTTCTGCGCCTTGTGTGTAGCGGTGTATTATCCAGCCCCCGTTGTTTTGAATACAGGTATTTACGGCAGTCGCAAACATTATGCCAGCTTGTTTTAGGTTTCTTTTATTTACGGACAATATATAACCCCTGTATGAAACAGTAGCTATTCCTGTCAATATCCCCAGTATGCTAAGGACAATCAGTATTTCCGTAAGTGTATAGCCTTTTTTGTTTTTCATATCTTCCTTATTATCGGCAGGTAACCCTTAACTGGAAAGCACCACCTCCTAAATCTATATATGCCTCCATAAGAGTCTGCCCATCAGGACAACATGATATAATGGTATCAAGTGTTTGTGCTGTGTGCCCCGGTGGACAACAGTTTATGACTTGGTTACCTTGAGAAAGGTGATAATTTTTCGGGCAACACTGCTTGTTTTCTCTCCCCCGGAAACTTGTATTAAAAGTTTTCCAGCCCTGCGGGCAACATTGCCCCTCGGAATTATGATAACCATCCTCGCAACACTTCCCATTAGAATTATAATAACCATTGCGACAACACTTCCCATTAGAATTATATTCGAAGGTCCGGCAACATATCCCATTGGAATTATGATGATTAGTACCGCATACGCAGTTTCCAGAACTATTATAGACCTTCTTGGGGGGGCAACGGGTGCGACATTCGCCGTATGCCCATACAGGTTTATTGTCGGGACATTGGCAAGATGTGCCTACGCGGACTTTCCCCCCGGTGCAACTTTTGCGACATTGGTTACTTAACCATTCCGGTTTACTGCTTGGGCATACGCATTCAAGAGGGAATGAATTATTTTTATAGACTGTCCCCCCTGTGCAATTGGACACACATCTATCGATTTGCCATACAGTATTACCTGGGCATTCGCATTCGCCGGAACTATTACGGACTTTCCCCCTTTTACAACTGGTCCTACATTCATTATCTTCCCATGCCGGTTTATTGCTTGGGCATTCGCAGTTTCCAGCGGTGTTATAGACTCTTCCACCAGTGCACCTTGCCCGACATTGGTTGCCTACACGGACTTTCCCCCTTTTACAACTGGTCCTACATTCATTATCTTCCCATGCCGGTTTATTGCTTGGGCATTCGCATACGCCATAACTATTATGGACTTTCCCCCCGGTGCAACTTGGCCGGCATTTATAGAATACAAAATCAGGTTTATTAGCAGGGCAAACGCATTGTCCAGCACTGTTACGAACTTTCCCCCCCGTGCACTTTGCCCTGCATTGGTTGTATACCCATTCAGAACTACCTGGGCATTCGCATTCGCCGGAACTATTACGGACTTTCCCCCCCGTGCACTCTTCCCTACATTGGTTGTATGCCCATACCCATTCAGTATTACCTTGGCATCGGCATACGCCATATATATTATGTCGTCTCCCCCCTGTGCACCTGGTGAGACATAGTGAACCAACAAGGACTTTATTACCAGAGCAAACTTTTTGTTTACAAGTGTAAACTAAACCACTTTTTTTTTTGTATGTCCGCTTGGGCAATCACATCGAAAACCATCGCCAAGGGTTACCCATATCCCCCCCGTACAAGACATACAGGCGTTTTCTGATTTTACCCATCTTGCCCCATTGGTGCAAGATTTACACTCTGTCCCATTCCAATCTGGTTTGTTAGCAGGACACTCACAAAACCTTTTTTCTGAACCTGGAACCTCATCTGGAACAGGGTCACGGTTATTACCAAGGATACTTACTGGCAATTTTTGTGTTATCACCCTGTCTGACACCAATGGATCATCCAAATCAACAATACTCTGCCGAATGTCTATGGATTCATAATATATTTGCCCCCCATAACAAGGTGATTGACAATCAGGGTTTCCGTCCGCATCAAATCCTCTTAGAAACTCACCGGGGGTTGGACAAGTTACCGCTGGTAATTTTGCGGGTTCTGGTTGTGTTGGAGCAACACAATCAGGATTGCCAGCATCATCAAAGCCTTTTATAAATCCCTGTGGGTCACCATCTGTCGGTGTGGGACAATCTTTTTCTTTTATAGTTTCTGTAATTTTCTCACTCACTTTGTTAGTTATATCTGTTATAATAGTTTTAGAAAAATTATGACAATTTACTTCTGCACCGGTACAGTGCTTATTGTCATTGTCATAATCTACTGTGCAACTATGAAAAAAACATCCGGTGACATCTGTCCCGGTGCACTTCTGGGGATCACGCGCGCTTAACTTTCCTAAATTCTTTTTTTTATAATAGACTACAAAGTCTCTTGTGGGATCAGTGGCCACTCCTTTTAATTCCATTTTAACAATTTCAATAACACCTTTAAAATCCCCTACCTTAATACCCCCCGGTAAAGAAAAATCATCTGGCCCCTTAAAAACACCTATTCCATTATCCGGCTCATTTACCAAACTCGCTGGTTTTAGCTTGGCTTTTGTTTGATCATTTGAACAACCCGCATCTTTTAACCCTTTAGCTATAGTTTGTTTAAAATCATTCTCTGTTAGTATGGTATTGGAGACTTTGGCAGACGATAAAACAACCTTCAAAAATTCAGCACTACCGGAAATAACTAAAACACCAAGAGTCGACATAACCAATACTTCAATCAAGCCTAAGCCTTTTTTGTTAAGCAAGGCCCTCTTAAGAAAACCGCAATGACGCGGTGCGGGGGGGGGGGGGGTAAAAGTGGATTTTTCATTAGTTTTGCCCTCCCTGAATCTTTTTTATGTAAAGGAATTAAGGTTTTCATACATTACCTATCGGCTGGGTTAGCGAAAACTTTAGTGAAAAATACTAATTGGGGTTGTTTTTCTTATAAAAACTTTAAAAAACATTAATCTCATAATGAAAAAGCTGTTAACTTACTGTTATTACTGGGTTTTTTATAAAAAGTTCAGAAAAATATTGCCTATTGCCTATAAAAACCCTGGAAAATAATTGTCAAAAAACAGCAATTCTTAGTCTTTTCAAGGTGGTATAGTATGGCATAGTGTGCCTCCGTTTATTGTTCCAAAAGAAAACAGTTTGCTTTGACACCCGCTGATTTTACTTTGTTTTTGTTTTAGACATTTTTTGACATGTTTTTTTTACAAACTGAGCTGGTTTATTTTACTAAGCACATTTTTTTACAGAGGACTGTTTATCGTAAGTCTTGAAAATCACTGGCTTTATTTCTACTTTTCAAGAAGGTAAAACTATGGTATAAATTAGGTGAAAAACAAGTCAAAAAAGGAGGAAGGTAAGATGTCAAGTGTGACTCCGGATTTTAACATAAAAACTTCTATAGGTTTGTTTGACAACCAAGGAAATGTGAAAATTGATGAAGTTTTAAATTTTATGGATATTTCCAGGGCAGAACTGGCAGGTGCGTTCGGCCTTACTGGAGATCAGCTTAGGCCGGACAGAACAGCTAACAGAACAAAAGAAGTAATAGCAGAATTAGCTGGAGCTATAGAATATGTAGCAAATATTTTTTTAGGCAACGAAGAAAAAACCCGTAAATGGTTTAATTTACCCAATATTCATTTTGGTGGTTCTACTCCTAAAAAAATTATTATGAATGGTCGTTTTAGAAGAGTAAAAAGTTTTATTTATTCCAGCCAAAAAAGATGAAAAAAGATTCATATAAAAGAGATTACCCTCTTAGTCCTGAACAATATGTTGAATATGTGTTATGTGACTTGCAGAAAGCTAATAAACGAATAAGATCTTTTCATAAAGACTACCATACTTATTTGATTACCCAAAGAAATCTTTTATTAAATGAAATTTTACAAAGTTTGAAAAAAGTTGGTAGGAACAGAACAAAAGGTATTTTTTACCGAGTTGTTCTTTCGCAATATATGGATGATCCTTTATGTACAAGAGGAAGCCTTTTATATTCAGGTAGATTTAACTTTGGGCATATTGCTTATGATTATCCAGAGTTCCCTTGTCTCTATGTTTCCAATCATCCTGATGGAGCAAAGCTGGAAAAATTTCCAAACCCATCTCATAAAATATTATCTTCCGAGGAAATATCATTAACTCCAAAAAAATCTTTTTTAACTTCAAGGTGTGAGGTTAACTTAACTAAATGTATTGATGTGCGAACCCCAGATTGTTTAAAACACTTTACAAAAATTATTTCACAGATAAATCCCACAAATCAATTTCAAAAAAAATGGAAAAAGATGAATCGAAAGGTAAGGGGACAAGGTAAAATAGAACCATTAAGAACAATAAAAACGCTACAAGAGCTATATAGGTCTTTATTTGAAATATACTACGAGCAGTGGGTGACTTTTCTGGATATTCCGTCAAACTCTCAATGGTTTGGCTATTATGTAAAATCATCTGGAATTGAAGCTATTATTTACCCATCTATCAAGCATAAAACCTATTACAATTTAGCTATTTATCCTGATAACTTTGGGCCTAAAAGTTATGTGCGACTGGCTGATCTCCATAAATCAGTTCCACAAGACAGAAGGGAAATAAACAAAAGTAATCATAGATTTTTTGAATATTCTTGTGATAACTTATCATCTAATCAATGAAGCGAGGGTTTTTCTTTATGAATTTGAAGTCAAATTAAAGAAAAAATTTAAGATAATTCATTGGTTGTCTGCAACTTGTTCAGTGTCCTAAGCGGTTTTATTGCTTTTTTTAGTCACGCTTTAGGCGTTTGGTTATAAATGCTTGTAGATTCAGTTTAGGGTGCGGGATTTTACTTGGTTTTTGTTTTAGACATTTTTTGACATGTTTTTTTTAAAAACTCAGCGCGCCCAGATCGGGAGCTATAAAACCAATATTTTATAGGATTTTTTTTGTAATAATCCTGATGATATTCTTCTGCTTTAAAAAAAGTAGAGTAGGGGATAATTTCTGTTGTAATAGGTTTTTGAAATATCCCTTTATTTGAAAGCTCTTCTTTAGATTGTTCTGCTAACCGTTTTTGTGTTTCATTGTGATAGAATATCACAGGCCGATATTGTGGACCTCTATCCACAAACTGCCCTTTAGAGTCTGTGGGATCAATATTTTTCCAATAAGTATCAAGCAGTTTTTTGTAGCTTACTTCTTGAGGATGGAAGGTGATTTGAATAGCCTCTACATGGGTTGTTTGTCCACTGGAGACTTCTTTATAAGACGGATTTTTTTGTGTTCCACCTGCAAAACCAGATACAACTTCTTTTACTCCTTTTACTTTTTCAAAAACGGCTTCTACACACCAAAAGCACCCACCGGCAAAAGTAGCTATTTCCATTTTATTTTCCCTTGTTTTTTCTTGTTTATTTATTTTATTATCACCAGTAATTGCTATTTTATTTTCCGTTATTTTTACTTGTTTATTTGCTGTTTTAGCTGGCATGGAAGAATGCCTTAATAAAAAAGCCACAGCTAAAAGCCCAATGTTTATTTTACCCATCTCTTCCCTCACCCGTGGTTTTTCCCACCTTGAGCTGTAATCCTTCGCCCGCTGTCATTCCCGCGAAGGCGGGAATCCAGGATCTAAACTGAAAGCCCTCTGGGCTTTCAAATGGGAATCCAGAATTGAAATACAATTTCTACAACTTCAAATCCCTTTTGTCAAAGGGAGATTAATTTTATAAAGCATATCAATTTAAAATGATTTTGGCTGTTTTTCATATATTTTTTTGACGGAGATTTTTGTAATCTTTTCTCCAGTTTCTTTGTTTAGAATAAACACTTTACCACACCTCCATATTGGTGGCTGTTTATATTCCTGGGCAATATTATTTCCTTCATACTGGGGACAATCCCAGAACAACCATATCAAAAAATTAATGTAAAAGCAATAAAAATCCAACCTATCTATTATATCTTTTTCATTATCTGTAGTAAAGCAATGGAGCCAACTATTATTCTTGCCAAAAAAAGCCAAGTGGATTAGTTCACAGTCTACTAAATCGCCAGAGGGCTTTAAATTTTCACAAATTTTATCTATTTTTAGTATAATGTTCCTCCAATGAGGATTGCTTTTTAATAATTGTTTTTGTTCTGGATCTTTTCTTATTTCCTGAGAAACTCTACACACCAGCCTAAAACTTCCCATAGCTAAATTATGATGGAGAATAGCTATAATAAGCCTAATACATTCTATTACAAACTTTTTTTTATCTTCTGCTGAAAGCTTAGAGATATTTATTTGAGATAGTCTGTCCCAGAACAAGTTATCAATTATACTATAATAGATATGTTTATTTTTTGAATTTGCATCTGGTTTTGTGTTAAGAGCCTTTATATATTCCTGCAAAAGGCTTAGACCTCTTGGATTAAGGTATTTTTGATCCTTATTCTTTTTTTCTTTCAATTTTTCTATTAAAATTTCCCGGCTTATTTTTTGCGTAATTTTTTCTCTTAAAGTATCCTGTTCTGCTTTAAATTTCCCACCGGGATGTTGTTTCTTTTCAAATATAAAGCTTTCTATTTCTTGATAAGAGCAAAAAGGATATTCATTTAACTTTTTGCCTTTATGATCAATATCAAAAATTTCTGTCTTGTTTAGTCCAGCAAATTCCAACAACCCGAAAGGAGTAAGCCTTTGCATAGTGTTTTGACCTATTTCTCTTATTAAATTGTCTACATTATTCTGAAAAGCAAGATTTCTTTTCTTAGACATTTTTTCCATTATATTTTGGTCAAAAAATATACCTGGTTTGCTTTGTGTTTTCATCTTTTACCTCTGCTTCCATACTTCAGAGATTTTTTGTTGGATTTTAGTTTCATTTTATTTGATCTTTTTTTTGCAAGGTTTAATCTTCACGGCTTTAATTCCTCGTGGTTTGCCACACTCCTTATAAGGCGTTAGCCTTACTAAAATAACAAATACTGGTAACACTGCTGGAGATGATACCTTGTGGCTTGCCACGGGGAGGCTTCATTTAAGCCAGTTCTGTAAAAGAAATATCTCTAAGCAGTTTTTTTACTAACTTTAGGATCTGAAAGAGCCAGTTCCACTTTCAACTTGAACACTTGTTTTATATGGGTGACCAGTTTTTCCATACTCCACTTACTTCTTTTAGAAACAAAGTCAGACACCGCCTGAATAGATAGCCCAGATTTGTCTGCAAAGTTTTTTAATCCCATAGCTTTTATGGTTTCGCGAAGAGCCTCCTCTACAGATAGTTTTTCCTGCTTGATAATATTTATCAAATATCCTTGAGCATAAGCTTGGTTTTTAAATTTTTTAGCTAATACTTCATCATAGTTTTTATTTCTGTTTGCCACATTCCCTCCCATATTTACGGGCTTTTTGTATGTCCCGGTTTTGTGTTTTTTTATCCCCCCCTGCTAATAGAAGGATTAAATATTGACCTTTTTCTGTAAAATATACCCTTAATCCTCTAGCAGTAGGAACTTTAATTTCGAACAATCCGTTTTTTAAGTTTTTGACAGCTTTCCTGCCTCCACCTTGTGCTACTCTTTGAATATAACGATCCACAATTATTTGATTTTTTATGTCTAAAGTGTTTATCCACTCCATAAAAGGTGCTCTGCCATTTTTTGCCACATAATAGTCAATCTTTTTTTGAATCATTATAAAAACTCAGTTTTTACAAAAACTACATAAAAATATGTAATTTGTCAAGTCATTTATAAAACTTTACTTTTTCTCTGGTTTTTTTATCTCTTTTTCCATACTTCTGAGATTTTTTGTTGAATTTTAATCTCACTTTGTTTGATCCTTTTTTTGCAAGACTCAATATGATCTTGCTCTTTTTCAATCTCGGATATGATTTTTTTTTGTTCCTCAAGAGGGGGGAGCGGGATTTTGATTTTTCTAATTGATAAATTAATACCACCTTGTGCAGAACCTGTTTTAATCTTTAAAATTTTTTCATTTATATTACCCTATTTATTTAGTAGATCATGAAAAACTTTTTTTACTTCCCCTGAAAAACCAAGTTACCTACTTTTCAGTCCTGTGAAAGCGGGAATTTTGCTTGTTTTGGGGCAAAGTAAGTCCGTTTACTTTGTTGTTAGGAATCTTTTTCACAGGCCTTTATATTATGTTAAAATTTTGAATATTCGTAAATAAACTGATAATTTATACGCATTGCCTTACCGATAACAGTATCGTAATATAATGACGGACAGCCTAAAGTATTGACAAATAGCAACAAAAATAAATAGCTTTTTTGAGAAATATAAGGTTTTTTTGTTGAGATCAGGACTTTGTAATTGACAAACAGCAAAAAATGAATAGCTATCTAAAGTTGTTAATTGTATCGTAAATAAATGGAGGAGGAGATATGGGGCAAGATGATGGAACACGCAAAGGAACATCCCTTTGGAACACAACTATTAAAGATACAACAGATTTTCCTCTTACAAAAGAGGAAATAGATCAAGTCTTTAAAGATATAAAAGAAAATAAAATTGATATTCACAAGCCTGATCCGGAAATAGAAAGATTGGCAAACCTTTTCAGGCCTCAACCTGAAAAATTTGTTTTTCCAAAAACAGAAGAAGAATAAGTGCATACTCCTCAATCATTAAAGTTTTCAGACTTTGAATCAGCTAATTTTGTAACAAGCTCTCAGCACGGGCAATATTTGATTAATTATTTAAAAGGCCTGGAAGTAAAAAAAATTCTGGTAGAACCAAATTATTTTGATCGGGATTACTTGTCTGAGTTTTCAGCATTTTATTCTACCAGTGCATACGGGTATAAAAATATTTGTCAGAGAGTCCACTTCTTTTCCAGTAAGGCTATAGATCGGAAGCTTTTTATAAAAGCCACTGGAGGCGATAAAGGCTCTATAAATGTTTTAAATGATCACTACTTAGGTTTTTGTGTTTTAAGGCCGATACCAGCTAAGTTAGGGAAAACTGTTTTAAAATGGTATAAAAACAGAGAAAAAAACAGCAATCGAATAACAGTACAAAGAACTTACAAATGCCATGTTGCCGGAGTTGAACTAAATATAAAAGGGTTAGCTTGGCAACAGCAGGATGCAGGGGTAGGAGCTTGCGCTACTATCGCCTTGTGGTCGGCTTTGCAATCTTCCGCATTTGATGATTTTCATGCTATACCCACCACAGCAGAAATTACTAAAGCGGCACATAAGACAGCCTCTTTAGGAGAAAGGACATTCCCCTCAAAAGGTCTAAATTATATTCAATTATATGAAGCTATAAAGCAGTTAGGACTTTCCCCTTTGGTTCAAACCGGTTCTTCTGTATTAAATAATCAGAAAGGATTGTTTACAAAAGAGCAGTTTATTAGTTCTATAGCCTCTTACATCCGATCAGGATATCCAGTTATTATTTTAGGTCAGCTGAAAACCGGTGATAAAAACATAGGGCTTCATGCTGTGTGTGTTGTGGGTTTTAGAGAATCATTTTTTACATCGAAGAAGTCAGATGCATCACAAAGCTCCATCACTTTAGCAGATTCTGGAAGTGAAGTATTGTATATACACGACGACAACATTGGACCAAATGCTCGATTTAAAGTAAAAACAGAAAAACTCAAAAATGGAACAAATTACCCTGTTCTTCATTTGGAAGCCCCTCAATATAATTGTTTTAAACCAAATATTGAATCTAATAATTATCAAATTATCCCTAATACATTGGTTGTGGCTGTTCATAATGAATTAAAAGCTTCTCCAGATCAACTGTATTCTATAGGTTTTAAAGTAGCAAATCCATTGTTTTATATATTAAAAAAACACTCTATCCCACTTTCTTTTAGCACGAGATTTATTAAGCTAACAGATTATGTGCATAATGAATTAGGTCGTTTGTTGGCTGGAAATCCGGAACTTTTAAGCCAATTAAGACTACACCTTTGGGAAAAAGTACGCCCCATGAGTTTGCACCTAGGTTTAGTTAGAATAGGATTTGAGCAATCCTCAATTCCCCTTGTAGATGTTTTATATGACACTACAGACAGCAATCTACAATTGTTTACTCATGTGCCTTATTATAAAATGGGTCGCTGAATTAAAATCACCAAACAGGAGTTTAGACCCTAAACTTTAAGTACCAGCTAAAACTAAAGCTGATTCATGTATGCAAACAAAAAATGATATGTAAAAGAAGATGATAAACAAAAAGAGGGAGTTACCTTTTTACATTCAATATGAGTTAAGATGGAGGTTCTTCCACAAGTGAAGAAGGGGGACTAAGAGTGTCTATTAACATATTATATTATTCCTGTTTTTTTAAAAAACTTTCAAGCTCAAACTTGTAATACTGTTAACCTCAAACTAATTTTGGTAGCAAGAAAGTTTTTTTAAATTTTTTAACTCTTTAGGATCAAATTGGGTGTCAAACCGCCACTTTGGCCTGTGTGTTTCTTCCGCTAAAATATATAAAGCAATATAAGGCTTTTGAGGCTGATAGCCAGAAGAAGACGCATAGCACATCTGCCTTTGGCTTTTTGAAATGCGATCGCAATGTTTTATTTTTTCCTCATATTCTGCGATGGCTTTTTGCTCATTTGTAAAAGTTTGAAGACCAAGTACTTCCAGCTCTTTTATAAAATGTTGGACCTCTCGCTTTTTTATAAACAGTTTTTTTTCATCCTTTAAAAAAGCACTTGCGTAAATAAACTTCTTATACCCTTCTCCTGATGAGGGCACATTGCCTGTCCATATTCGCACTACTGCTTGCCATCCCTCTTCCTGTGTTTTAAAGTCAGGTTGGTTGATGATAAAATTCGGCTGGCCAGGATCGGTAAGAGCAATGCTTAGTTCCTGGTTTTTGTTGCAGGAAAAATAAACAGTAATATCATTTTTATGTCTTTTAATAGATCTCCACACAAATTCTTTAGCAGAAAGTGCGCTGTTTGTTGACGCGCTGTTTGTTGACGCGTTGTTTGTTGACGCGCTTATCACAACCAGCAAAATAAAAATTAAATATAAAAATTTCATAATTAAATAGTAGTCCATGAAAAAGTATGTTATTTTGACAGACAATTAAATATGTTATCGGTTGAATAGCTAAAACCCTTTAAAAAGCTCTAAAACCCGAAAATCCCCTAAATTTTAAGCTTTTCACAGAAAATTTTAGCTTGCAAGCAGAAAAAAGCTGTGGTATGGTGTGAGCATGGATACTTCAGTTTTGACAATTATTGTAACTTTTGGGATATTTTTTTTTGCTCAATTATCTTTCTTTGTAGCAATGGTTAAGATAATTGTTAAACCAATAGAAAAAAACCTGGATAATCATATCAAAGACACAGATAAAAAGATTGATGGTCTAAGTGTGGAGTTAAACCAGTTTAAAAAAGAAGTAAATGCTTTTCAAAGAGAATTTACTGCTTTTAAGACAGAAGTGACTGCTTTTCAAAAAGAAGTCACTGCTAAGTTGGATAAGCTTTTAAGTAAATAATCCTTTGTTATTGAACCAGAACCTTACTTAGTCCGTCTTGAACAAATGTTTCTCGGAAATTAAAAAGCCAATCTACCTACTATCTTTCCCCCGCGAAAGCAGGAATTTGCTGGTTTTGAGGAAATGTATCACCGGCCATTTTTGTCATCAGACTACTTTATCCAGGATCGACTACTTATTTCATTACTTTATGATTTTAGATACACATGAAATAGACGATTGTTAGTGGTTGGTTTTTTTGATCTTAAACAGAAAGACTTTTTTCTTTGGTTTTTAAGTCCCGCCCGCATAGTAAAAGCCAGAAAACCCAAGAGGAGAGATATGCATATGGTTTTTAAGTCCCGCCCGCATAGTAAAAGCCAGAAAACCCAAGAGGAGAGATATGCATATGGTTTTTAAGTCCCGCCCGCATAGTAAAAGCCAGAAAACCCAAGAGATAAACTTAAGCAGAAAGACTTGTTTCATTTTTTTTTAAGCAGGTGGGCTTTTGTTGCTAAAACCAGCAAGCCAGCACCTATACTGCTAAAAACCATAAAGCGAAAGCCAGCAAAAACTTTATCCTCAGCAACCTGCCATTGCTCATAAGGCAAAACTTCCGGCAAACCTCCTAAAATAAAACCTATGGCCATACAAAAAAACAAATTTTTTCTTTTCTTAAGAAAGAAACGGGTAAAGTAAAAAGCACAAACTAACCCCAACCCGCCACCTGTTAAGAATACTAAAACATATTGCATCAGCCACTTTGCTAAAGCATTTAAAATAAAATGGTATGTGCCCAGGAGTAACAAAATCATTGAACCAGAAAGGCCAGGCAGTAAAGAGGCAAAAAAACCAAGAAAACCAGATATAAAAAACAGAGATAGGGAGTGTTCAGGCTGAGAAAAGCCAGGAACGGTTTTAAAAAACCCAAGAAAAGCAATAGCAGTTAAAGTGATTAGGAAAAAATCAGCTCTTTTTTTATTAGTTAATTTAAACAGTTTAGGAAGAGAGGCGACTATCAACCCTGTAAAAATAGAATAAACCTCCAAAGGGAAACGGGTTAATAGCTGGGATATAACAGTCGCTAAGCAAAAGATAGCTGTCAAAATACCACCTGTGAGGGAAAGCAAAAAACTCAGATCCTCTTTGATTTTTTTTGAAAACCCTATTAAATTTGTTATGGAAAAAATACATTTTTCATAAATACCCATTATCAGAGCCAAGGTTCCGGCAGATACTCCTGGAACGAGGCTGGCTATCCCTAAAGTAAAACCTTTTAAAAACCATTCAATTTTTTGAGTGCTGGACTTTTGGGTTTTTATGTTTTTAGTGTTTTTCATTGGTTTATTTACTCTCTTCGGGTTTAAAGGATTGAGACAAGTTATCAGCCCCTGGGTTTACTGTTTTATTCTCCAGCCTATAGGATTTAAGGGGTTAAGACAAACTCACAGCCCCTGGGTTTACTATTTTCCAGCCTACGGGTTTAAGGGGTTGAGACAAGCTATCAGCCCCTGGGTTTACTGTTTTATTCTCCAGCCTATAGGATTTAAGGGGTTAAGACAAACTCACAGCCCCTGTGGGTGCTCACTCGTAAATATAGCCCACCGGGTTAATTAAGGTGTAGGCGAGCTATCAAACCCTATCCCCTGGTCAGTTATACTATTTAAACCAGGTCTTTGGTATAGTAAAATGTAGTGTGATACAAAATATGGATCGCGTCTACCGCCTGTTCCTGTGGATAAATTTCAATAAAACAAGTAAATATAGACACTTATGGGGAACGGATGATATTATTAGGAAGTATGTGTTAGGTGTAATTTAGAAGTCTCCCGTGACTTGCAGACCCTTGTCCTCCGTGCTTAAACAAAAAATTATATTTCAGGAATAGAAGAGGGGCTTTGTTTTTGAGATTTTTGCGGATATTCTGGATTTAAAGTAGAGGAATATATGTTTAAAAAAATTATTTTGTGTGGTTTGCTTTTTAGTTTTTTTTCGCTTTCTCATTGTGGTTTTTTAGGCGGTGATGAAGAAGAGGAACAAGACGAACAAGAAGAGCTGGAAAGAGAAAGAGAACAAGAACGAAGGCGTCGGGAATTAAAGCCTGAAAGAGAAAAAATGCCAGAACCTCCTCCCCCTCCTCCCCCTCCGCCATCGGTATGCGATCGATCTGAGCAAGTTAAGCAAGCTATTTTAGCTCAATTACAGAAAATAGACTGTAATCAAGTTGCGTTAGAAGAGCTAAGCACTATTTTAACTTTGGACTTAAATGGAAAAGGGCTTACAGAGCTTAGTTCAGATGATCTTTCAGGGTTTACAGGTTTAAAAACCCTTGATCTTTCTGATAATCAGCTAACAAACCTGCCCGAAGGTATTTTTAGTGATTTGAGTGCTTTAAAGATACTCTCTCTTTCCAACAATAAGTTAACCGATCTTCTTTTAGGGGTTTTTGACAAGCTGGGGTCTTTAGAAATACTGTCCCTTAATGATAATTCTCTCACAGGCTTAAGGGTGGGAGTGTTTGATAAACTTAGCTCTTTAAAACAGCTTCATCTTTATAAAAATAAACTTAGTATTTTAACTACAGGAATATTTAATACACTTTCATCTTTAGAAATGCTTACTCTTTTTGAAAATCAGTTAATCATTTTATACGAAGGGACTTTTAATGGACTTTCCACCTTAAAAACCCTTTCCCTATTTGGTAATGATTTAACCAGTTTTACTGTTGGATTTTTTAATAAGCTTCAATCTTTAGAGACACTTTTGCTTTATGGTAACTCATTTTCGGATGCAGAAAAAAATCGTATAAAAAAAGAAATAAAAGCACTTAAAAAAGGAATGAACTTGCAAATTTAGTTTGTAAAAAAACACATAAAGGTTTTTGTCAAATGAATGTAAAAAGAATGAACATAAAGGTTATTGATCAAATGAATGTAAAAAGAATGAACATAAAGGTTATTGATCAAATGAATGTAAAAAAACACATAAAGGTTATTGTCAAATGAATATAAAAAAAATGAGTATAAAAAAACCATACTTTCCGTTGGCTTATTTTTTGTTATCTGGGCTTTTAGTTTTAGGAGGAATGGCCTGCACTAAAAAAAAAGCATTACAACCGGGCCAAAAAAATATTAAAAAACTTCCTACTTTTTTTAGAAATTTAGGTTCAGAACCAGAAAACTTGCACCCTATTCGATCAACAGACCTTTACTCCTCTATAGTGCAGGGCTATGTGTTGGACACTTTATTAGTCCGCAACTTAGACACTTATAAATTAGAACCTCATTTGGCGGAAAAATGGGAGGTGTCTGCCGATCATAAAACTTTTACTTTTACAATTCGCCCCTCTGTTCAGTGGCACGACGGCAAACCTCTTACGGTTAAGGATGTAGCTTTTTCTTTTAAAGCTTATAAAGACCCTTCTTTTGGAGGTGCGCATTTTCTTCCTTATTTGGAAAATATACAGTCTGTCCAAGTTTTGGATAAAACACGTGTTCGCTTTAAAGCTAATAAAAAATATTTCGGTAATTTGTCTGTGTTGGGAACTTTACAAATTATCCCGGAACATATTTATAAAGATAAAGAAAAAAAACTAAGCCGAAAACTTATGGGTTCAGGCCCTTATGTGTTAAAACAATATGAAAGAGGAAAAAAAATTATATTAGAACAAAATAAAAACTGGTGGGGTCGTGCTGTAAAGAGTGATCATTATCGGATTCCTCGTGTGGTTTTTCGCTTTATCCGAGACGAAAACGACGAACTCATCCGTATGGCGGCGGGGGATTTTGACTTTTTAAGTCTGGGAGCAGAAGCCTATATGAAAAAAACCAACAAGCCCCCTTGGGGAGTAGATATTATAAAAAAAGAAATTAGCAACAAACAGCCTTCTGGTTACAATTATATTGGTTGGAATTTAAAAGATCCTTTGTTTAAAGACAAACGAGTCCGAAAAGCCTTAAGCTATTTAATGAATCGAGAAATGATGAACAAAAAATTTCAGTATGGAAAATCTAAACTGGCCACAGGCCCTTGGTATTCATGGAGTGATTACGCAGATCCTTCTATAAAACCTATTTTGTTTGATCCCACAAAAGCTGGTAAGCTTTTAAGCCTTGCAGGTTGGAAAGATATAGATAAAAACGGAACTTTAGATAAAACCATTGATGGTCAAAAAACAGAGTTTAAGTTTACTCTTATTTTTTCGAGAAAAGAGTTTGAGAAATATTTAACTATTTATCAGCAAGACTTAAAAAAAAGTGGTATTGATATGTCTCTTCGGTTTATGGACTGGAGTGCGTTTTTAAAACTCATTCAGGAAAAAAAATTTTCAGCAGTTAACTTAGGTTGGAGTGGTGGCTCTGTGGAACTGGATCCTAAACAAATATGGCATTCAGAGTCTGCCCGTAAAGGGGGGAGTAATTTTATAAGCTACTCTAACCCGGAAGTGGATCGTTTAATTGAAAAAGGCCGTGTGGAAATGAATCGTAAAAAAAGAATCAAAATCTTTAAAAAAGTTTATGGTTTAATTGCCGAAGATTATCCGTATTTATTCTTGTTTAATTCTCCCATTCGGTTTTACGCTCACAGTAAAAAAGTTAAAAAGGAAAAAGACACCTACACTTATGAAATAGGAACAAAATATTGGCAGATCAGTAAAGAATGAGTTAAACGCATACTATATATTAGTCGGGCGTGAAAAAGGTTGTTTTAGCAAAGTAAACAGGACTTACTTTGCTTCAAAACAGGAGAGATTCCCCTTTTGTGGGACTGCAAAGCCAACAACTTGGCTTTTAAGTTTAGCAGGAGTGAAAGGGTTTATCACGGACGACTATATTAATAGTCTGTTGAAAAAGTCTGTTTTTTAATAAAACAGCAAATTTAGGATAAGTAATGTGGATTTATTTATTAAAAAGGGTGTTAGCTATTTTTCCCACTCTTTTAGGCATCACTATTGTTTGTTTTTTTATTATTAACCTGGCTCCTGGTGGCCCGGTAGAGCAAAAACTGGCCCAACTTCAATTTGCAGGTGCGTTTGCGGGTGGGGCTTCTTCTTCCGGTTCTACTCATTCTCGATCTGCTATTTCTGAAGAGGTGATTCAAAATCTTAAAAAACAATATGGTTTTGATAAACCTATTTATGTTCGTTACGGGCTTTGGATTAAAAGTATTGCCACTTTAGATTTTGGAGAAAGCTTTATTTATGAAGAACCAGTTATTGATGTAATTGTGTCTAAGTTTCCTGTTTCTTTGCAGTTTGGCATCATCTCTTTTATTTTAACTTATCTTATTTGTATTCCATTAGGTATTGCTAAAGCTCTTAAGGAAGGTAGCCGATTTGATTTTATAAGTAGTGTGGTTTTATTGGTTTTGTATTCCATTCCTCCTTTGGTTTTAGGTATTTTGTTAAAAACCTACCTCACAGGGGGAGGATTTTTAAACTGGTTTCCGGTGGGGGATTTGTATTCAGATCAATATTTTGAAAAGGATTTTTGGAGCAAGGTGGCCGATCGCATTCATCACTTCGTACTTCCTCTGGTGTGTTATATGATTGGACACTTTACTGTGCTTTCTTTTTTAACCAAAAATTCTCTTTTAGATGAAGTTAGGCTGGATTATGTGCGCACAGCTCAAGCTAAGGGGCTTAGCCAACAAGTGGTTATTTATAAGCATGCTTTAAGAAATGCCCTCATTCCCATTGTAACGGGGATGGGTAATTTTCTTGGTTTATTTTTTGCAGGCTCGCTTATTGTAGAAAAAATTTTTACCCTGGACGGCATTGGTCTGCTTTCTTATAATTCTGTTATCAATAGGGATTATCATCTGTTAATGGCACTTATTTTTATTCAGTCTGTTTTGGCTTTATTTGGCAGATTACTTTCTGACTTTGCTTATGTGCTGGTAGATCCCAGGATTGATTTTTCATAAAAGATTTTTAGTGTTACACTATTTGTTTAAGTAAGGTGTCCATTATGATTGAAAAATATTTAATAAAAAACCCAGAAACTTTAAAAAGGTGGCGAAAGCTAAAATCCAATAGGCTTTCTGTTATAGCAGGTTGGTGTTTTTTGTTTCTGCTTTTTTTAAGTGTGACAGCAGAGTTTTGGGCTAATAACAAACCTATTATGATGTCTTATCAGGGGAAATGGTATTTTCCAGTGCTCATGCGGTATCATCCTTCTGACTTAAACTTAAAAACAAATTTAAAAGTGGTGGACTATAAGAGTCTTGATTTTTCAAAACCCAACTGGGCTTTATGGCCACCTGTTAAATGGCATCCGTTTGAATCCAATATTAAGGCAGATCATTACCCCGCCCCTCCTTCTAAAGATAACTGGTTAGGCACAGACGACAGAGGTAGAGATATTCTTTCTCGTTTGATTTACGGATTTCGCTACAGCATTGGCTTTGCTCTTATGGTGTGGCTTTTGTCTTATACTTTAGGATCTTGCTTGGGGGCTTTAATGGGTTTTGTAGGGGGACGGTTAGACCTCATTGGCCAGCGGGGGGTGGAGGTTATAGAGACTGTGCCTGTTCTTTTGCTATTAATTACCTTGGTAGATTTAGCTGGGGGCGCGCCTTTTTGGCTCTTGGTGATTTTTATGGCTTGTTTCCGGTGGATTAATATATCGTATTATATGCGCGCGGAGTTTTTAAAATTAAGAAAACGAGAGTTTGTGGATGTATGTCGTGCGCAAGGGATGAACCCTTTAAGAGTGATGTTTAAACATATTTTACCTAATGCTTTAAATCCTGTTTTAACTTTTTCGCCTTTTTCCGTGGCGATGGGTATTTCCTTTCTGGCTATTTTAGATTATTTAGGTTTTGGCCTTATGCCACCTACTCCTTCTTGGGGAGAGTTATTACTACAGGCAGAAAAACACTTTACTGTGGCTTGGTGGCTGGCTTTATTTCCTTCTTTAGCTTTATTTACAACTTTAATGATTTTGATTTTTATAGGAGACGGAGTTCGAAGTGCCTTTGATCCCAGGAAGGCTTAAATGTTTCTAAAAAAAATGTATTTAATCTGACTTTTTTGCAGGCTATTCCGAAAAAGTCTTGACTTTTTCGGAATAGATAGCATTTTAGTCATTATGAAAATTATTTCTTGGAATGTTAATGGTATAAGGGCTTGTGCTCGCAAAGGGTTTCTTAATTTTTTAGAAAAAGAAGACCCAGATATTCTCTGCCTTCAAGAGAGCAAGGTTCACCCCGATGATCTTGATTTAGAGTTGGTTAATCCTTTTAATCGGATTTCTTATTGGTCTGTTGCCGATCGCAAAGGCTACTCTGGCACAGTTACTTTTACAAAACAGCCAGCAGAGGTTATTCATCAAGGAATTGGCATTAAAAAATTTGACCAAGAGGGCCGGTTTGTGATCACAGACCATGAGGACTTTTTACTCTTTAATGTGTATTTTCCAAATGGATCTCAAACAGAAACGCGCCATCTTTTTAAGCAAGAGTTTTTAAAAAGATTTACTTTTTATTTACAAAGGTTGATGGGTCAGAAAAAAGAGATCATTGTCTTAGGAGATTACAACACAGCTTATTTAGAATACGATGTGTATGATCCAAAGAAGTTAAAAACCGCAAGTGGTTTTTTGCCAGAAGAACGAAAATGGCTAAAGGGTTTTTTAGCTTTGGGGTTTACGGATTGTTACCGGCATTTTTATCCTAAAAAAAAAGAGGTTTACACTTGGTGGTCTTATAAAGAGGGTGCAAGGAAACACAATCGTGGTTGGAGGATTGACCACATTTGTATAACCCCTCAGTTGCTTAAAAGATTAAAATCAGCGGATATATTATCTTCCCAACACGGTTCAGATCATTGCCCAATTAAAATAGAGCTTTCCGCTAAATCATAGCTTATTTAAAGCTTATGGCTTTCTTTTATGCCACCGCGATTTGTATGGTTGGCCACTCTGAAAAATCATAACTTATTTAAAACTTATGGCTTTTTATTCCCTATTATCCCTGATTCTATTAGTTTTCTACTTTGTTCTGGTGTAAAACCGGCATCTCTAAGAATTTTAGTTTTCTGTCTAAGTTCATGCCAAGTATAACTGCTTTCCAAGCGGGCTCCTTCAATTCCTATTTTTCCCACAAAGTGCGCTTTATAGATTGCTTTTACTTGCTTATCAGTTAAAGGTTTTCCTAAACTCTGTTCCCCTAATGTCTTAAACCTTTTTAACTCTTTTGCTTTCTTAGAAGTCTCTCTAATAGCGCGAACGGTAGCTGTAGCCCCAGGAAAAGCAAAGGGCAAGGTAGCAAAAGCCGTACTCATTAAGCAGGATTTGTAATTTGCCTTTAAGGTAGCAGTTTCTTTAATTTTTTCACTGCAATTAATGCTATGGCTTTCAAACTTAGCCTCTTCTAACTGATTCCAGTTTTGACTGCACTCTTTGTGTGCGTGTTTTATATGCTCTGTTGAGGCCAAAACTTCTGCCCCTAACAACCCTCCTGTCATACCTAATGTGGGTTTGCTTTTGCTCCCTACTGAAAGTAACTTTGCTACCTTCATTGCCGCCCTTCCCCCTGCGGCAATTCCGGTGAGTGGTAATGTTATCGCTGTTAGTAAAGTGTCTAAAGCCAAGATTTCTATTAAATTATCTGTGCTTTCTTTTTTCTCTCTTTGGAGGGCCCGGCACTTTGCCATTTTTAGAGCAGACAGAGCAGGCGCGCTTAAACCATAACTATCTAAATCATCTAACAGCGGAGAATCAGAAAGAGTCTCAAAAACATTTTTGCATTGATCAGGCATGTAAACAGGATTGTTTAAGCATTGGAGAGCTTGTTTTTGTTTCTTTAGTTTTTCTAATAAGGTTGTTTTAGTGGCCTTAGCTTGATCTTTCAATAAATTTGCTATATTTTGAGGAGACTTTTGTTCTTTTTCTGAAAGATCTGAAAGACCAGATTCAAATTTATTTCCAGTTATCCAGGGGTAAAGCTTATCAATCATCCCTATTGTTGCTGTTGTTTTTTCTTCTTGATTTTTTAAAGATTCTATTTTTTCCTTCTGAGCTTCTAAAACTTTAGAGTATTCAGATGGTTCTGTATTTTCTGTTTGGAAACCAGTAGTTTGGCTCATTGAAATATAACGATTTGTTTCTAAGATAGTCTGGGGACGAATGGTATTAAGTTCTTTTTCTAAAAGTTTTTTTGTATCAAGGGCTTGGATAGTTTGTTTAGCTGTTTCAATAACGCGCCCAGGAGCTGAACACTGTTTTAAATTTTTGCATTTTTCAATTAGAGCTGGAAACTCCTTAAAATCACAAGCTACATTATGATCTAACAAGGCCTGGCCTTTTTCCGCGCTTATTTCATTTAGGCTTGTTAATTGTGTTAAAGTTTGTTCGATACCTTTTTCTAACCTCTTCATAGAATAATAATAATCAGCCACAAATCGCCCTTTATCCTGAGATGTGACTTCTCTTTGGTTTCTACTCATCTGGCCTGTCTGGTTTGTTGTGTTTAAAGCACAGGATGGGGAACTAACTCGCCTTGGAGGGACAAACGACTCAATAAAATGAGATTGATTTATATCAATTTCCAACTGAGAGGGGTTTACCTTTTCAGGTGTTTTACACTGGGCCACAGGTGAGGAGGTTATACCAAAATGAGAGCTTTTTTTATCTTGAAAAATTAACGATTTTAAAATGCGAGGGCAAAAAAATGGTGGTTGGTTTTTGGGACAAACCTCGATACAATTTTGCCTTAAAGGCTCTCTTTCCATAGTAATGGTAGAGAGAGTGTTAACTTGTTCTACGGCAAAGTTATTCTGACATTCGCGCTTTTCGGATTCCTGATTTAAACTAATAAATTTATTTAAAGCAGGGCAAAAGCAACCTCTTTCAGGAAGGTAAACTCCGTTAGCTTGAGAGCACAGGTGGGTTTGTTCTTGGTGGCTTGGAATAGGAGAGTTGTTTGTTTGAGCCTCTGCGTGAGCTGTTATCGATATTATCTGCAATGTTACCCAAAATGTTGTTTGTCCTATTGCCTGCAATGTTACCCAAAATGTTGTTTGTCCTATTGCCTGCAATGTTACCCAAAATGTTGTTTGTCCTATTGCCTGCAATGTTGTCCGCAGGATAAAAAATAATAATCTATATTTTGATATTACCAGTATCCGGCTGGTCAGAAATACAAACAAAGGGGGTATTTTTCTTAAACTATATATCATAGATCGTCATCCCTAACATCTTTAAAGTCGCGCCCTTTCTAAGTTAATCACTCGTGAAACACCCTGTTTATTCCCAAACTAAAAAGCCAAGTTGTTGGCTTTTTAGTCCAGCAAAGGCGCGAGAATCCACACTTGTTTTAGTTTTAGAGCAAAGTAAGGTTTTGTCCCTTAAGAAAATATACTTTATCACTCCCAACTAAGTTAATATCTGTATCCTGTAGTTTAGCATAACTTTCTAAAATTCAACAGAAATTTTAGAAAGATTTTGTCCACAATACTCCTTTTTGTGGAGCAACGAGGCAGGCTATTTTCCAAGTTTATTTGCAAAACTATGTAGAAGTTAAAATTTTCTTGTTATTTTTTTTAAGTGTGATATAGTGTGTGTTTGGTCAATAAAAAAGATTTTAAGCCAAACTCTTTTAACTAAGTTCGTATATCATTCCCTCTGAGGCGCGAGGATATATAAAGGAGTTTTAAGGAGAACATAAAAGTAATTAAAAACCAATCTGCAATAGCATAGATAAATAATTTACCTTGTGTAAGGAGAAAAAAAGGATAACCATTATGAAACAACAAAAACAACAACCTAAAAAACCCACTTTTAGTCACGATAGTTTTTTTAAACATTTTTATTCTGATCCTAAGCTTGCAAAAGAGCTTTTTCAGCTCACTTTTTCTAAACAAACTATGAAAGCTTGTAACTGGAGCAAACTCAAAGTAGAAAAAGACACTTTTAAAGGGAAAAGAGCAGACCTTATTTTCTCTGTCCCACTAAAAGCTGACCCTAAAGTCCAAATGAGGATTTTTATTCTTTTAGAACATAAAGCCTATTATGACAAAACCTTATCCAGCCAATTTTTAGGATATCAAGTGCTCATGCGTGAGCATAGTATCCAGATTTTAGGCCGTGCCATGCCCATAACCCCTGTTTTGTTTCATCACGGGAAAAAGCCCTTAAAGTGGAAAAAATCCCTCCAGGAAGAGGATTTTGGGGAACATTTGTCTAAAATTCCTATTGAATTTCGGAAACTCATGTTAAACTACGGGATAAAGCTATTGGACGCTCAGTCGCCACGGATTCAAAAAGCTTGTAAAAAGCTTAAGAGTTGCGGTGCTATAAAATTACTTTCAGAGATATGGGATATAAAGAGGCCCAGTCCGGAAAAAGTAAAGGATATTTTTTTAAGCTTTAAGGATCTTTTAAAGAAAGCTAAAGAGCCACAAAAAAGGACACAGTTTTAAAGATATTAGAGTATTTGCAAGACAATACGGATTTAGATTTAAAAACATGGAAGGAAGCCGAGAGATTGATCATGGAGGAGGGGATATTAACCAAAGGAGGAGTAATGGACATAAGAGAACACATTAAAGAGAAAGGCCGTTGGGAAGGTCGTCAGGAAGGTATAAAAGAGGGTATGCAAAAAGGTATGCAAAAAGGCATGCAACAGGGTATGCAAAAAGGTATGCAAAAAGGCATGCAACAGGTTGCTTTAAACATGTTGGGAGGCAAATTTAAGGTTCCTGTTATTTCTAAGATAACCGGACTTTCTGAGGAGGAGATTAAAAAGCTAAAAAATGGTTCTTAAGAAAGCCAAGGGGTTTGAGAGATTGATCATGGAGGAGGGGATATTAACCAAAGGAGGAGTAATGGACATAAGAGAACACATTAAAGAGAAAGGCCGTTGGGAAGGTCGTCAGGAAGGTATAAAAGAGGGTATGCAAAAAGGCATGCAACAGGGTATGCAAAAAGGTATGCAAAAAGGCATGCAACAGGTTGCTTTAAACATGTTGGGAGGCAAATTTAAGGTTCCTGTTATTTCTAAGATAACCGGACTTTCTGAGGAGGAGATTAAAAAGCTAAAAAATGGTTCTTAAGAAAGCCAAGGGGTTTGAGAGATTGATCATGGAGGAGGGGATATTAACCAAAGGAACACGGAAAAGCAAAGCCTGCCTGCTTTTCAGTTTCTGACCCTCTGAGGTACTGGAATCCAGTTTTTTTCAAAAAATATACCGAAAAAGTTTTAAAGGCCTCTGACTTTTAAAAACCTTTTTCACAGACCAGTTCTGTTTTTGTATTTGGTCTTAAGTCTTGAATTTATCTTTAGTCTTAATTTTTTCAAAAAATATACCGAAAAAGTTTTAAAGGCCTCTGACTTTTAAAGTCCTTATTTGGACTTAATAAGTGGGATGTGAAAAAGCCCTGACTTATACCCACCGCTCGGTCTCAGACATGCGTTTTGCCACGCTCGCGTCTTGCAGACGCGCCGTGCTCAAAGCCGAACTCGCCTCGCGGGGGGTATAAGTCAGGGCGCAGATACAATCCACATATACTTTTTTAACGAAAAGGAATAACGAAAAGGAATAACGAAAAGGAATAACGAAAAGGAATAATGAGAATGATTTTACAAAAAGTAATGAGAAAAAAACCAATTATGATTGGAGCTACAATCAGCTTATCTGTTGTAACATTAACAATCACTTTTCTTTTTTCTTCCTGTGGTTTTGTGGCAGGGGGAGGAAGCAGTAATTTTCAGATCGCCAGTCAAAACACCGGCCCGGATGGGGAAGCTCCTAAACTGGCCCCTCGTTTGCAACAAAATCCAAAATTAGCGGACGAAGATTGCAGTGATAACGATCGCTGTAAAGAAACTTGTAAAGATATATACCCTGAGTCCAGCAGTTATAAAGATTGCTATGATCTTAACATTCAGCAGGTGTCTGATATAGAAGAAGTGTATTATGCGATCTTAAAAGCGGATAAAGATGATTTAGAGGATATTGAGGCGGATCATTTAAAAAACTATCTAAAAATCGGCTTAGATAGCTGGCGGGATAGAGTTATCGAAAAGCAAGCAGAAAAGTACGATCGGTTTAATAATATTTTAGAGTGGATTGTGGATGATGAAAAAGATGTAGTTCCGATTTTAGAAAGAGAGGATTCAGATAGCGAAATTTTAGAGGGGATAGTTCGAGGTTATTGCGATATAGGGGGAGGAGCTAATCAGGATAGTCGTTTTGTTGCAGATCAAGCACCAAAGCTCAAATGCCAAAATTCCAGATCGGAAAACCGCCACCCCGGTAATAAAGAGCATAGTTATAATGACTATCAGACTAGCATAAACAAAAATTTCCCTTTGCCTCGTTATTATTCTTCTACTTCAGCACCGAGACAGAATTGCTATATTAATATTGCTCCAGATGATAATAGGCATCCCAATGCTGGTAACCCTATTCCTGATCTACCTATATCCCATAGTGCTGGTACTACAATTACCGTTCGTGCAGACAGCAGGCTGTTTCCCTCTACAGGTGGTGATGCAAGGAATGGAATTATTCTTAGTTACAAAGCAGGGAGTCTTTATTATTGCTACCTGTATCCCCTTCCCTCTACCCATTCCACCGCAACCACCTTACATCACAAAAAATTGGCCAGTATAGATGATGATGATAACAAAGATCTGTTTCTTTCTTTAATTGGAGCAGGGGAAGTCCTTTTTAATAAAGCGGCTGACGCCCCTGCAATAAGTGCATTTGCTTTAGGACATAAGGTGTTAGAAAAAGCTTGTGAAGACAGTAATGACACCTCTGTTGAGCAATGTATAAAAGTATTTTACTGCTGGCTAAACGCCCATGTAGATGGTGATGAAATTAAGGATATGGTCAAGAATGAAGATTTTGAAGAAAAAACAGGAATGAACATTAATTTAGATAGTGAATGCGCTTATGGAACAAAAGAGGTAGAAACTCACTTTGAGTCTCTTTAACCTTGTGATTATGTAAAGGGGTAAGCTATTTAAGGTGCTTTATTTTGTTAATAAAAAGCAACATATTCCGAGCTGATATGAGGGCAGGATTTTTTGAAAAGTTGTTTTTATAGAGTAGATTATTAACAATCTATGGCTGGTAAGAGAAGAACATAAAGTGACTTTAAGGAGATATACTATGATATATAAAAAAATAATTTTTGTCTTAAGTGTTATTTTAATAGGAAGTCTTTTTTCCTGTGGGCTGGCCAATTATAATTTTAATAACTCTCCCAATCCCGCTACGATCAAAAACTTTAATGCGGATTCTACAGGGGTTTTTAATTCTCCCTCTGGTAGGCTTGAGTCCTCTGACACCTGTTCTAAAAATGAAGATTGCAAAGAGCTTTGCAATTCCATGTTACAAAGATTTTCCGATCAAAAAAAATGTTACGATCATAAAGAAAAAGAAGTGCAATCTTTTAGAGACACCTATAACCTTTTAGCCCTCGGAAACCCCAGAAAACTGGCTCGCGTGGATATAGACGAAATGAAAAAGTTTCTAACTTTCGGCCCTAAGCTTTGGCAAGATGCTATTTACGGCTTTGAAAGAGAAAGAAAAGAGGACTGCACACCAAACGATGGAAAAGACGACCCTACAGAGCGAGAAGATTGCAAGCTTAAGGGCTACTACAAGCAGATAGGGTATTGGAGTAGTGGAGCCGCCTCGGCTTTAGAGTGGATAGCCACAAACGATTGGCTGGCCGAACTCATAATAGATCACGATAAAGACGATGAGTATGTGATTATGAAAAGCCTTTTAGATGTATTGGCTAATGGTGGTGGACGAAACTTTTTCGAACACCCAAGCGATCCGCAAAAAAACGATAGAGATCGAGAAAGCCTCGATAATAAAAACAAAACCTGCAATCTGGCCCTAATAGAACCAGATAAGGATAATGATGGTAGCTGTAATAATGTTGATGGAGATGATGTAGAGGATGAAATTCAAGATAACGACGACGACTTAACAGACGGAGACGAAGATCTGAAAGATGATGGCAGTTGCAATAATAATACTGATTATCACGGAAGGCTTTATCCTCAAAAAGCTGGTGGCAGTGCTGGTCTCTCTTTAGATAGTGATCTGGAGGAGCAATATAAAGCTTTTGGTGCAGACTGTTTAGCGGAGGAGGATCGCGAAAACTATTTTACTTTGGCCGTGGAGAGAGAAAACAGAAACTCAGTCATCTTAGGCCACAAAGTATTAGTGGAAATACTTTGCGCCTCCAGTTCAGATGATGACAAATGTATCGAATACTTTTACTGTCGCATTAAAGACGGACACGAAGACACAAGAGAGAACGATATAGATGATACTGAATCAGTAACATATTATATGAACCGCATGACATCTAAACCTAAAGGTTGGAGCAGTGATTACAGAGACTGTGACCTGTCTCCTCCTACTAGTTAGTGGCCCGTGAAAAAGTAATGTTTTTGACTAAATTCCCACTTAAAAAATGCTAAAAACCTTTTAGGCTTTCAGTTTAGATTCCCACTCAAGGCGGGACTGAAAAGCTAACAACTTGGCTTTGCAGTTTGAAGGTGAATGGGGTTTTGCACGGAGGACTAATTGGTGGGTATAAGCCAGGGCGCGAACACGATCGAAAAAGATTTTTCACATCCCTTAATTAATCTCTAAGGAAAAACTCCTGTTCGATCGTGTTTCGCGGACTTTAAAACTTTAGGTTTTATGCAATTTTCCTCCTGGAAAATGGTGGCAGATAAATTTTCTTGCTATTTTTTTTAAGTGTGATATAGTGCAGATATGAAACAGATTAAAGAAAATTGGCAGTTTCTAACTGTTAAGTGAGCTGTCTTTTTCCTCTACCAATAAGTAAATAAACTAAAAAGCGGTATTATATATGGATGAACCAATAATTTCAAGTTGGAGAGCTTTAGTGGACTCTTTAGTTAAAGGAGAGCTTGTAAAGATTTTCCAGGGTCGTGGAATAGATATCATCGAAATTCATGCTCGTTCTAATTCGGAATGGAGAAAGCCTGATGGCCGTATTGAGAGTCGGGAGTTTGATATTATAGTTGCTAACAGAACAAAGGTTGTGGTTGTAGAAGTAAAAACGACATTAACTCCAAAAGATGTAAATATTTTTTTAGAAACCTTAAGAGATTTTAGAAATTATTTTCCAAGATATAAGACAGACACCATCTATGGAGTAGTAGCCTATTTGAGTAGTGAGAATCAGGCCCATTTGCTTGCAGAAGAAGAGGGTTTATTTATTATCCGAGCAACAGGAGACAGTGCCAGCCTGGTTAATAAAAAAGATTTTAAGCCAAAAATTTTTAACTAAAAATTATAAGTAAGGTGTTTTTTCCTTTACCAATAAGTAAAATTATCCAACCCTTCTTTAAGAAAGGGCTATTTCGGAGGGTATTCCGAGAAAGTTCAGGCTATTTCGGAATATCTTCCGAAAAAGTCTGGACAAATGGAGTTAGCTAAAGTATTCTTTACAGCATGAAAATATATCATCAAAGATACCTTGAAAAATATTTAAAACAGGATTTAAAAGAAAAAATCCTAATTTTAACCGGCCCCCGGCAATCTGGAAAAACCATGCTTTCGAAACATTTATATAAATCATCTGATTACGACTATTTTAATTATTTTGATCCAAAAGATCGTCTTTTGTTGGAAAAAAAAGAATGGAATCGAGATTGTAAATATCTTATTTTTGATGAGCTTCATATTAAAAAGGACTGGAAAAGATGGCTAAAAGCTTTATACGAAAAAACAGGGTTAGCACCAGGTATTATAGTGACTGGGAGTGCGCGCTTAGAGACCTATAGAAGAGCTGGTGACTCTCTGGCAGGGTGTTTTTTCCCTTTCCGTCTACATCCTTTAGACTTAAAAGAGATTTATCATATAAACAAAAAAGTAAATCCTGAAATCATTTTAAGTCGTCTTTTAGAAGTAGGGGGCTTCCCTGAGCCTTATTTTAAAGGCACAAGGTCGTTTTATCATCGATGGGAAAAAACGCACACAGAAGCTATTTTAAAAGAAGATATGTTGGAAATGGATAAATACCATAAAATATCTCAGATAAAAACTTTATTGGAATTGCTTAAAACCTCTGTGGGCCAGACTATTCAATATGAAAGTTTCTCCAAAGTTTTGCAGTGTGACGGAAAAACTATAAAAAAAATGTTAAGTTTATTAGAAGGTTTTTATTTTATTTTTTCTATTTCACCCTACTACAAGAATATGAAAAAATCCATTCGCAAGCAACCTAAATATTATTTCTACGATATAGCTCAAATACAGGATAAAGGAGCCAGGTTTGAAAACCTGATTGCCAGTGCTTTATTAAAATACAATCACTTTAGAGAAGATTGCTACGGAGAAAAAAGAAATCTCTATTACCTGAGGAGCAAAGATAAAAAGGAAATAGATTTTTTATTAACGAAAGACAATGTGCCATTTCATTTAATAGAGGCGAAATGGAAAGAAGATAAATTAAGCACTAACTTTGATTTTTTTGCCAGGGATATACCTGTTTTAGTAAAAAAAACTCAGGTGGTCCGGCATTTGGAAAGAGAAAGAACCACCTCGGATGGCCATAAAATTTGCAGAGCCTCCTCCTGGCTTAAGAGAGGCTTTGATTAGAGGTATTGTATGTCTACTATGAAAAAAAAGAAAACTTATTCAGCAGAGGTTATTCCTTCCTCCACACCTGCTTTAAATGATCCTACACAAACTTACTTACGAGAAATTGGAAAGTTTCCGATCTTAAGCAAAGAGGAAGAGGCAAAACTTAGCAAACAATTTTATAAAACCAAAGATCCTCTTATAGCCCAGGCTCTGGCTCAGGCTAACTTGCGATTTGTGGTTAAAATTGCTGTAGAATACACTCGCTTTGGCTCCCGGTTAATTGACTTAATTCAAGAAGGCAATATAGGGCTGTTGCATGCCATTAAAGAGTTTAACCCCTACAAAGGGACCAGGCTCATTACTTATGCGGTTTGGTGGATTAGGGGTTATATTCAAGAGTATCTTATGAGGCAATATTCTTTGGTTCGTATTGGGACCAGTGCAAAACAAAAAAAGCTTTTTTATCTGCTCAAAAAACAACAAGAACAATTAATGCAACTGCCTTATCAGGAAAATATGAACTTGCTCACCCACTCTGGATTTAAAGAAAAAGAAGTACAGGAGATGCAACAAAGAATTACAGCCCGGGATTTTAGTTTGGATCAACCCGTGCCCAGTGATAATGGTACTTATGTTGTGGATATAAAATCACGAGCAGATGAATCTTCCCTGGAGGAAGACTTAAATTTTTTACAAGAGAAAGCGTTTTTAAAAGAGGCTGTTAAAAAACTTCGTCCTTCCTTAAACAATAAAGAATTGTTTATATTAGATAATCGCCTGCTTTCAGAAAGCCCTTTGACTTTGCAAAAAATCGGACAAAAGTTTTCTGTTACCAGGGAATATATACGACAAGTGGAAAGCCAACTAATAAAAAAAATTAAAGATCAAATAACTATTCTTTAAAAAAGATCGCCTTTCCATAACTTTGTTAAAAAGTTTTCTAACGGCAGGTGTTGAATGCCGTTTTTAAATCGAGCTTTTACCGGATCAAGAGAAACAATAATCAAATTTTTCCATCTACATTCTTCCTGGAGAGCCAATAACCCTTTATGTTCTCTTCTGGTTATTTTTTTACCGGCTTTTACTTCTATGGCTGTATGGTTTCCGATAATAAAATCCACTTCAAATTGAGATTTTGATCGCCAATATTTTAATGGTTGTCGGATGTTTTGGTAAGATAAGCAAGCCCTTAGTTCACAGGCAATAAATTGTTCAAAAGCTCTGCCAAAAAGGTCACTGTTAACAGGAAGACTTTGGTTTTCACAAAGGATATTTACAATACCAGGATCAAAGAAATAGAATTTTAAAGTTTGAATAGCTTTTCTTTTTTTTGAAGCTGTCCAGGGCAGAACAAAAAAACCCATTAAAGTGTCTTCCAAAATTTGATAATAGTCTTTTACAGTATTGGGTGATAGTTAATTAAATGATGAATTTCGTTAAGTAGTTCAGGGATTCTTTGTATTTCATCAATGACTATATGTTTTTTTTTACTTCTTTAGGTTATGATATTCCGCAAATATCTCGTTTATTGTCATAATAATTCACGACATATCTGCATGTCAAGAATTTATACTCCACCCCTATTAAGGGTGGTTTTTAAAGTATCTAAATATTTCAAGTGTTAATAAAGCTTGTTGGAAATCTGTGTCCTGCTCGCTGGTAAACTTAACCATTTTTTCTGATTCTGCTGGAGTGGGTTTTTCTAACTTAATATCAGGCTCTATGCCTTTTTCGTGGATAGAGTTTCCGTTTGGTGTGTAATAGCGGGCGACTGTTAAAGCGATGGCATTTTCTTCATCAATAGGTGCTAAAGACTGCACAGATCCTTTGCCAAAGCTGTTTCTTCCGAGAAGTATGGCTCTGTTGTTTTCTTTTAAAGCTCCTGCCAATATCTCAGCTGAGCTGGCAGAGTAAGAGTCTATTAAAACCAAGAGTGGAAAATCAGAAAAAGTATTTTGAGCACGTGCTCTGAATGTTTTTTCGTAACTTTTTATCCGGCCTTTTACACTCACAATTATTCCGTGTTTGATAAACAAATCCGCTACTTTTATTGCGGAGTCAAACACTCCTCCTGGGTTACCTCTTAAATCTAAAATAACGCCAATATGTTTGCAAATGGACCGGTGTTCACTTTTATTAGATTTTTTATAGTTTTTTTTATAAAAAATATTTTGAGCTACATATCTTTCTTTCTTACAGTCTGCTGAGTTCAAATGTTTATCTATAATTTTTTTAACTTCCAGAGGTGTGCGATTTGTAAAATTGTTGATTCGGATATAAACAGATCCCTTGTTAAAACTTTGGCTTAAAACAGATGGAATGGAAATAAACCGGGATTTTATTTGCATTTGATAAACTTTTTTTTCAGATGGATCTTTAACAGTTAAATAAAACTTTTTTCCTCTATGTCCTTTAAGTAGTTTAGATATTGTTGTTTTTTTTAAGCTTAAGGTTTTTTGGCCATTTATCTGTAAAATGATCTGTCCAGGCTTTATACCCGCTTTGTGGGCTGGAGAATCTGGCAGAACAGAAATAACTATCGGATGTCTATTTTTTATCGCAAGCTCTAGACCTAAGCCACTAAATTGCCCTCTGGCTTCTTTTTCAAATTGTTTTAGTTGCCCGGACGGCAAAAAATAAGAGTGAGGATCTAATTCTTTTAACATGCCATCAATAGCTCCCTTAATAAGTTGTTCTTGAGAAACTTCCTGCACATAAGCTTTTTCTATGGTGTGTAGTGTGTTTAAAAATGTTTTAAGATTTTTATACCTTTGAGAATCATCTTGATGGGGTTCTGCTGGTTTAGTGTTTGTTGGCCCTATTCTCATGTTTGCATTTGCTGTTTTAGTGTTCACTGGCACTGGTTCTGTGTTTATATTTGCTGTTTTGGTGTTCACTGGCACTGGTTCTGTGTTTATATTTGCTGTTTTGGTGTTCATCAGCCCTGTTTCAACCTTCGCCCCTACTGTTTTAGCAAAAGCTAAGTTTATGAAAAGGAGGGAGAAAAAAATTGCCTGAATTAAAAAAAATATTTTCATCATTATCTTCATTATTATAAACATAGTGTAATTAGTAGTCCGTGAAAAACCTCATTCTCCTCTAAACTAAAAAGCTAAGTTGTTGGCAAACTGCAAAGCCAAGTACTTGGCTTTGCAGTCCCTTGCAGGTGGGAATCCAGAACCTAAACTAAAAGCCTAAAAGACTGTTAGCACTTTTCAAATAAGAATCCTGTCAAAATAACATCTTCCCTTCTGCGTAGGGATACACTTTATCACAAACAGACTATAACTAAAGTAACAACAAAAATCCTTGTAACAAAATAACGATAGTCAGTAAAGCATATCTAATAACTTTTGAAAGCTTAAAGTTTTTGATTTTTTTATGTATCAATAGATAAACGCAAAGCACATAAAGCAAAGAGGTAATAATAGTTAAAGGTTTAGACATAACTAAATAAATAAAAGAGATAAAAGCTAAGAAGAAAAACACTCCAAAAATCAAAAAGCCAAAGTGCAGGCTTAAATCGCCCGTGGCAAATAAATTGTTAGGATATTTAGATAAACTTCGCCTATCTCTTTCTACATGAGTCATATTAAAAAAAACATGAAAAGCTATAGCTGAAAAATTAAAACACACTGTAGAAAAAGCGAAAGAGAAAAACACATTTTCAAAAGATTGAGGGGTAAAAATCGGTAGAACAAAAATAACACAGTTTAAAAAACATAAATGGAAACCCACTGTGTTCGAAAAGCGGGTAGCGTCTAATTCTTCCTTCATAAAATAGCGATGAACAGGCACTTTTTTAGAAAAAAACTTTGTCCAAAAAGAAGGGTTAACTAATATAAACCGCCTGGCCACCTTAGCCACTTGCAGATCTACCACAGAATTTCCGGCATAATCAAATTGTTGCTCTCCGTATTTTCCTACAAGGAACATGGCTTTTTTTTTTCCTGCCAAATTCTTTCCCAAGGTGGAACCGTAGGCTAAATCAAAAAGCCCCACTTGTTTTTTTATTTGATCCGCATAAGCTTGGGTAGAACCTGTGCATAAAATGAGTTTTCGATTACGGGATTTTTCTTCTTTTAGATAATTTAAAAACTTCTTAGAAAAGGGCATATCTTTTAAAGAGAGTTTTGCCCATTTTTCCAGCTCTATCTTAAAATATCCCTCAGATTTTACTTTTATTTTTTGTTTTATGATTTTTAATAACTGTCCAGGATGCTTTGCCAATACAGATAGAAAAGACTCCCAAGGCAATTCTGTTTTTATCAATGAACCATCCAGGTCCACTACCAAGGGAGGTTTAGCCGAAGGAGATAGGGAGGCAATAGATACATTTCCCGTGTATGTTATTTCTTTATCTAAATCTCCAGCGTCCGGGTAAAGAAGCTCTTCTTGATCTTGGTTTTTAGCTTGCTCGTTCAATATATTACCTCCTTAAATTTTTGTCTAATGGGGCCCCGCCCCCGTGCAAAACCTTTTTCATCCTCGTCTGAAAAGCTAAGCCTGCCTCCTTTTCAGTCTTGCTGAGGTACGAGAAGCTTGCAGTTTTTTTTAAAAGAGTGTGCCAGCCAGCCTTTTTTCTTTAAGCAAACACCCTTTTTTGCAGACCCTTATCTAATTAAAGAAGAAGACCACTTAGGACTTTTATAATTATGTAAGTCCATAGTGATCCTAATTACGCGTAAATTCAATAAATTCATAATATAAAGTTGATAATTTCCAGTCCTATCGCTGGTAAATATGATATACCGGCCATCCGGTGAGAAAGAAGGAGACTCATGGTTAGCCCATCGGCCATTAGTTTTTTTAAAACTGGTAAGCCTTTTTAATTGAGAGCCATCCCAGTTCATAATAAAAATATCAAACCGCCCCTTAGAGAACCCAGAAAATACCACCTTTTTTCCGTCTGGTGAATAATCTGGTGTGGAGTTATAAGAACCTTGCCAGGTAATGGGGCGAATGTTTTTGCCACGCATACTCATAGAGTAAATCATTACCCTTCCCCCTCTGTCTGAAGAAAATAAAATATTTTTTCCTTTAGGGTGGGCCACTGGTTCTACATTAATAGAATTATTGGGGCCATAAGTAATAGGCTTTATAGAACCATTGATAAGAGACATTTTGGCAATATCCATGTAGCCTCTTCCTAAAAATAAAGAAAGTAAGATGTGTTTTCCATCAGGCAGAAAACTTGATCCCAAATGCGCCCCTTGTTTTTTAGAAACAATACGCCGTGTTTTTGTAAAACGATCATATAAAATAAGAGCCCCGCTTCTTTTTTTCTGGCTTTTCCGGTAAAGAAAAGCTGTATAAGCTATGTAACGGCCATCCTTAGACCAACTGGGAGAAAGCACAGTACTTTTATGAAAAGAAATTTGTTTTTTATTTTGTCCGTTCCAGTCCATAACAAACAATTCTTTCTTACTTCCTTTCATACTTCTAACAGCTACAATTTTTGTTAAGAAAACCCCTGGTTTTTTTGTTAATATAAACACAATGTCGTTAGAGATTTTATGGGCCAGCTTTTTTGTTGCCCCTAAATGGGCTTGGTATTTTTTTTGAAATACTTTTCGCCTCAAAGGCACATGATAAAGATAGAGATCTAAATGTAACTTTCCGGCTTTAAGGGTATAGCCTCCTAAAACAAGGTAGTCTGTGTTAAGCAGTTGCCAATTTTTCCATCTAAAGCCATTAGGATCTTTTGGATAAGGTTCAAACCTTTTTTCGCCCGGTTTTTCTAAAAAAGCCTCCTGATCTATAAGCTTAAAATAATCGGAAGTGGAAAAATTGCTTTTTATAGTTCGAAAAATCAAGCTTCCGGTGTTTAAAGCCTGAGGGGAAGCAGGGCCAAACAATACAAGTGGTTGAATAGCCATTTGGCTTTCTCTAACATGCGCTTTTCCTATGTCAATAGAGACAACAGCACTGGCAGAAAAAGAGATACAAAAAAACAGGCATAATACCTTTAAATTATTATGGAAAATTAAGCATAACTCCTTTTGAAAGTAGTTTTTCAATTTTTTTTGTGGGAGGTTTTGGCAAAGGCGAAGCTCGTTCAAGGACTTCCAGTGCTCTGGCATCAAAATCCTCGTTACCTGAAGATTCTACAATGTTCCCCCTTAATACTATTCCTTCGTTATTGATAATCGTGCGAATTTTTGTCCGCAAATTCTTATCCGCCAACTCTTGAGGTAAACTCCAATACATATTAATATGCGCTTTTACAGATGTAAAGTACTGAACTGTCTCAAAGTCCGTTACTACCTCTCCTTCTGGGCTATCTCCTTTAGAAAGAGCAGAACCTGTGTATTGTTTTTCTTCCATTTCTTGTTTTATTCGCTTAAGGCTTTCCATTGCCTCTAATTTATCCATTGCCTGGCTTTGTTGTTCCTGAATACTTTTCATTTTTTGGATTTTATCCATTGCTTGATTTTGTTTCTCTTTTATGTTTATTTTTTCCGATTGTTTTTGTTCTTTTTTTACTTTAGGTGTTGGTTTTTTTGGTTTTTTCTTAACCTGCTTTTTAGGGACAGGCTTTTTAGGGACAGGCTTTTTAGGTACTATTTTTTTTTCTGCTGGTTTTTTAGAGGATTTTGATATTTCCACTTTTTGTTTTAATTCTGGCAAACCAATGGTGTCCACTCGAATAGCGTTTTTAATTTTAATATCTTTTTTAGGAAACCAGTTATTAAAAGGATCCAATATAAAATATCCAAAAACAAAGATATGGATAGTAAGAGAATAAAAAAGGAACCGGGCAAAAAACTCTCTTTTGTTCACACTCACTCCTCTTGCTTTGCTCCCTTTCCTTTTTTTATAAGTTGTTTATTTTGTTTTAAAAGTGGTAATTAAGCTAACCTGATACAACCCGGCTGAGCGAATTTCTGCTAAAGCTTCAGCCACTACTCCGTAATCAACCGCTTTATCTGCCTGAATATACACTTGTTTATTTTTTCTTGCCTTTAAAATAGCTAATGTTTTTCGGCCTAACCCTGCTAAGGGAATTTGAGTCGTCCCAACAAAGATTTTTTTATTTTTCCTAATTTCTAATATAAAAGGCTTATCAGGGACACTAATACCAGCAGAGGCTGTTTCAGGAAGTTCTATATTTAAACCTTGTTGCATCATAGGGGCTGTAACCATAAAAATAATCAGTAAGACTAACATCACATCCACAAACGGCGTAACATTTATCTCGCTTAAGACTCTGCGTTCTTTTCGGCTTTCTACTTGAGCACCCATTTTGCTCTCCCTACTTAAAAAAGTTTCTTTTAGAAATATTTAGAAAATCTGTCACAAAATTATTAAACTGAAGCTCCGCTTTTTTAATTTCGTTTATAAAATGATTGTAAAAAACCGCCGCAGGAATAGCCGCAAACAAGCCAAAGCCCGTGGCGATAAGAGCCTCTGAAATACCAGGGGCCACCACTGCCAGATTAGCAGAACCCATTGCTCCTATTTGCTGAAACGAGTTCATAATGCCAAACACTGTGCCAAACAAGCCAATAAAAGGGCTTACAGATCCTGTGGTGGCTAAAAAAGCCAGTCGTCTTTCCATGTAGGAAATTTCATTATTGACCGCTTTGTTTAAAGCTCTTTGTAGATTGTCTATTCCAGAAAGTAATTGGCTGGATCCTGTTGAATGTTTTGAACTAATAATTTTTTTTAATTCAGAATAGCCTGCGCGAAACACAACAGTTAAAGAGCTTTTAGGGTAAGATTTGGACATATCAAATATTTCGTCAAGAGAAGAGGCTTTAAAAAAAATATCTTCAAAAGGGGCATTATTCACCCTGTTGCTTTTAAACAAGCTCCACTTGCTTAGGATAATAGCCCAGGAAAAAACAGACATAAAAGCCAATAAAATCATAGTAAATTGCACTATCAGGCTGGCCTCGCGAAGAGCCTCTAAAACCCCTATCTCTGCTGGATTTGGATTGTGGATTTTGGTTTGGGCTTTGGTTTGGGTGAGAGCCTGATTCTGGGCGAGAGCTTGCTGGACCTGAGCAAGGGCTTGATTCTGTGCGAGGGCTTGATTCTGTGTTTGGGTGAGAGCTTGAGACCCCTCCGACTTTTGTCCAGCCATAGTGTTTTCTGTTTCTTTGTATGGGGTTGGTTTATTTGTTGCTGTAGCAGATTGTTGGTCGGGCGTAGTGGTAGTGTTTTCTGTCCTTTTGTATGAGTTTAAGTTGGGTCTATTTGTTGCTATAGCAGATTTTACCTTGGTTTTAGTGGCAGGTTTTGTTTTAGTGGTTGCGGTGGTAGATTGTTGGTCGGGCGTAGTGGTAGATACACTTGACTTTTGTCCAGTCGTGGCGTTTGTGCTGTTGTGAAACAAAGCCATCCAGCAGAACAAAGTAAAAGCAATAACAAATATTTTTTTCATTTCTTGGACTCCCAATTATTTTTTTATACTATATCTCACAAAATTTAAAATGTTTAATAATTTATTCAAATATTCTAAATCGTCGGTGCCCTGCTGGTTTCTAAAGTCTATGGGTTTAATAATTTATTATCGTCGACTGTGAAAAATCTCGTTCATTTTTTAAAGAAGGGCAAAGGGAGCTATGAATTACCTTTATTGCTTTGTGCTCTATTTTTTGAAAATTCGCTCTCTTACTCAGAGCTTTGAGATTGTAAAACTTTATAATTTTTTTCAACACTCCCGAATTTAACTGGGAAAAAAGCTGATTTTCAGACAACAGAGCATACTCCACAAACAATTTTTTATGCTTTTTTACTGTTTCTTCAGCCCCTAAAGGGGAAAGGTTGCCATATAACCACAAGTCCTTTGGCTGAAACAACTTTTTAAAAGCCTGAAGATACGCATATTGATACAAGTTTTCTAAAGACACCACAATGCTATGCGTGCCTTTTTTAAGATGGAGACCTTTGTTGCGAAAAAGCGAATTAATATCCCGGAAGGTCCAATAATAAAGCCCTATATCAGACACTTGGGGAGCTGTTTTTATAGGTGGGTATTTCCGAATAAAACAATCCACAGTTTGACATTGGTTCAACTTAAAAAAAGATTGCTCTTCTAAAAATAAAAACTTAAAATTCTGAATATAATTATAGCTCATGCCTTTGCAATCTCTTATATAAAGCCCAATCATTATGGGGAAAGGGGTAGAGCTAACTTGTTTAAACATCTGACTGGAAAATAAAAAAGCTTTTTTCAGCCTGTAGTTTTGTCTAAAAAGGCCAAGTCGCTTGAAATTAGCCCTCTTAATTAAATAAGACAAAGGGTGCAAAACACATACTACATCTGCTTTCAACTTGTTATAGGACTTTAAAAAAGAAATACCTAAATCTCTGTCAAAAAGATCTGCATCACTTATGTTTAAAAGATTTTTTTCTGGCAATTTATTTTTTAAAAAAGCTCCAGCAATAGGATCAAACTCAACAGCTTTATAAATAATTTTATCTGGTTTTATAAAAGCTCCTGCTCCGGCGGAGCTATCAAAAACAACAGCCTTAGGACATTTATAATTAGCAATAAGTTTATGGACTGTATCCACAAGTTTTTGTGGAGTGTAAAAACTACCAAGCTTAACTCGCTCAGAGCTTAACAAATGCCTGGACTCAAATTCATTGAGGCTTGTTAAACTCATAATTTTAGTCCCCGCTTTATAGCTTTAAGAATTTCTATAATATCATATTGATGGCTTTTAGAGGCCATAGCAAGAACTTTAAATAAGTTTAAAATGTTATCTGCACAATTTTTGTTTATAATATATTTTAGATCCATTGGTTTTTCTTTCGAAGTCCACCCCAGAACTGACTGGCCATTAAAAAAGCAACCTATAGGAATACAAAAATAAATCATAGGTTGAAAACCTGATGCATACTGCTGTTTTTGGATTATAGCCTCTATATAAGTTTTATCTATATTTTTATAATAATATGTTGGAAGTTCTGTAATAGCTGAGTTAAAACATAACTTATTAAATACAATTCCAGTGTGTGTTTTCTGCACTTTTGGAGTAACTGTTAAATACTCTTTGTAACTTTCTACCTCGTTTTTTAACCTATTAAAGTCTGTAATATTTAAAACTTTGTTTTTAATAAGAGTATATAAAAACTCTGCCAGCTCATAAGGATATTTTTCTTTTCCATTTGCCCCCTTAAACTTAAAAGCTCTTTCGTACAGCCCTGTTGTCTTTTTCCGGTTTTCAATATCTTTAATATAAGCATCATAGCCTATTTGCCACTCTAAATAAACTTTTTTATCAAATTTTTCTGTTCCGGAAGCAAATGATTTTCCATATTGATATATATGATCCTTTCTCTTAAATCTAAATTTTCCTACATTTTTATTAGGAATTAAAATAATAAGTTGTTTATCTGTAATTTCAAAGTTCATAATCTTATAGTTTCAGTGTCCACTTAAGGTGTCAACCAACAAAAAACAGAAATAAGAAAACCACATTTCTTAACCATGAGTTAATCAAATATTTACATAAATACAAAAGCTTGATTATTTTATCAGGCTTCCACACAACGCAACGCAATAAAACAGGTAGTTTTTGATATTTACAGCTTTCTGGTACTATAATCTTTAGTAAGGCTATATTGGTCTTTCTTTATTTGTCATCGAAAACAAACCTCTTTGCTTAGTTCAACCAGCCAGTCGTTTCATATCTTCAGCTCCTGTATCATTAAAATCATTAAGAATTGGATACTGTTTGTCCGCATTTCTGGTAAGATATATAAGCTCTTTATTTCCCATGTTTTGTATGTCCTCATGCACTATCAAACTGATAAAATGAAGTTTTGCTCTTTTAAATTCCAAGAGAGATATAACTGACTCTTTTGCTTTATCTTTACCACGTACTCCAAAAAGATAAAAACACCGGGTATTCCATCTTAACCGCCAATCTACTTTAAAAACATTATTGTCTTTTTTCTTGTCCGGTAGAGGGATGATATCAGGCTCCGGATTAAATGCCTCAAATTTTGTGTTTATAAAGCGATTCAAATCATCATAAAAAGAGGAGTGACTAATTTCTCTGCTCCAATAATCCATACTACACACTTTTTGCACACAGCCTGCAAATTGTAAAATACTTTCATAAAGCTTATCTAAAGGAATATCTAAATACAAATTTCCGTTATCATTTTGAACGCCGTTATTAAGCAAAATGTTGTTTAAAATTTTCTTTTTTGAAGGTGTATTAAGATCATAACTATAAGACAGTCTTTGTAAGGCCAAACCAAAGTCATTTATGCGCACATACTTCTTACCCTTGGGACTGTCTTGCAAATAAATATCCATCATATCCCCATCCTCATGGAGAATAGGAGTTATGAGCTGATATTTTCCGGGCCTTTTTTCATAAAGATCAAAACTTTTTTTCGGGTTGTTTAATCTGTTTAATATCGTTTGTGTGTCCATTAGAATAACCTCTTTTGCTCCAATTCAGGAAAATAATCTTTCCAGTTGATGATTTGTGTATCAATTAAGAACACTTTAAGTCCTTCTTCAAAAATACTGTTGTATTTGTTTGTTATATGGATATTCCTCAGTGGAGGTTTTTCATTTCCTAATTGTATATCTTCTAAGCTAATACGATGAATATGCGGTTTGGAATAATGATCTTTATTACTTCTTTTTGAACCATGTGGACCATTGTAACGAATAAGGGGAAGAAATTTAACCCTATTCAATATCTTGCAATTTAATCCAATGGAAAAATTTTCTAAAAAGACTTGACTTTGACGAATAAATACAGTAAAATTTATATCATTGTTTTTACCTCCGCTTAAAGTTAAATTACACCTTTTATGTTGATATTCTTTCCGATATCCTTTTTTTGGATATTTTTTATAAATCTTCTTTGGAAGAACTATTAATTTTTGAATATCTTTGTTTGTCATTTTTTATTTCCTATTTATATTTAATCAGAGTTGTTTTAGGAGTCACTTATTTTTAACAACTTTTCCTGATATATTTTTATAGTATAAACATAAAGTTCTAATTTTTCAACCATTTTGTTCTCCTCTTTAATGTAGTGTCTTTTTTCCTTCAATCTATGTTTTTTTAAAACCCAGCTAAAAAAGTGTTTACCTGATTGCGGGTTGTACTCCAAACAATGGCTGTTTTTAAAACCCAGCTAAAAAAGTTTTCACACCCCGGAGGTGTTTCTGATTTTCTTTCCATCCACAGCCTTAATAAAAGCAATGGTTTGTTCTCTTACTTGCTTGTCTTTAATTACTTTTTTACATAATTCTATAGTTTTTTGAGTATTTGCCGGTGAAAAAGCTGTTTTAATTTCTCTGCGGGAAAAAGCTTTTTTATTATTCATACGAAGAGCTAATTCTTCCGAAAAAGCTTTTTTTACTTTTTGGTTAGTATTTTTCTTTTTCATCTCCTACTCCTTTAACATTTTTATCATCTATTGCTCTTGTTTAGGTTTTTATATATTAACTTATAACCTATTTTGATTTATCTTTCTCGCTTATAGTATGTCATTATTTTCTGTAAAGTTGTCATTCCCGCGTAGCTCGTTATGCCCGCATAGCTTGTCATTCTTAAGTAGTTTGTCATTCCCGCTAAGTAGTTTGTCATTCCCGCCTTGAGCGGGAATCCAGAACCTAAACGGGACGGGAAGCCTGTTGCCTTCCCGTCCTGCAAAGGCGGGAGTCTGGCTAATATAACATACTTTTTCATAAGCGACTAAATATAATTTTACAATTTTCGCCTCTTTTATATTTAATCGGCAATAAATCCACTTAATTTCAGTAATACTCTTTATTTTTGCATATTTGAATGTGTTATTTTCATCATTTTTTTTTGAACTTTCTTGGGCAAAAACAGTATTATAGGCATAAAACCATAGTAGTAATGATGATTATTATGATCTACCCCGTTACCAGTTATAAATGCTCTATTATCTTCAGACGAAAGTTTGGACAAATCTTCTGATTGACAAAAAATCAGAAAACCCAGTAAATAAGCTTTTTGCGATATATTACTATCCCACTTTCCATTATACCAAAATTTTATCATATAATCTTTTTTAAAATTTTCATTAAGTAAGATATTCAAATTAGGAAAAAGGCAATCAAAGGTATTTTTAACTTCTTTTTTTGGCACATATCTTTTAATTTTTTCGTATCTTAACTGGACTCTCCTCCATGCCTCTTGATAGCTGTCTAAAAATACAACATGGATGGACACATTATAATTTTTTTTGAAAACTTTTTTTATTTCAGATATTAAATGCAATTTACTATCTTTGTTTAATCTTAAATTTTTTTCATAAATAATATTTATTTTTTTCTGGATGGCTTTTTTATAAAGTGTTCCTGCTAATTTAGCAGACTCTGATTGCACAAATTGAGCTGCTTTTTTGGGATTAAGTTTCTTTAATATTTGATATTCTGGAAATTGTTTTTTTATTTCATCAAAGTTAATATAAAGAAAAGACTTAACCTCTTTCTGTTGGATAACAGAATCTTTAAGAGAGGTTTTGCCGGAACCGATAGAACCAAGAACAAAGTGGATATAGGGTTTGTTTTGAGAAGAATATTTTTTAAGGTATTGATCAATAATTTCTGTATGAAGTTGTTTTCTTTTTGGTTCAAGTTGACCATTGGCTGTGGAAAAAAACTCTCGGCTGGTGGTTTTTTGAGAGAGTGTTTTTAAAAGCTTTTCATATTGAGTGTTGTCTGTTTCTTGCAACTCATAATATTTTTTTATTTCATTCATTTTTCTACTTCCTGCATTGTTATTCCCAGTAAAGTTTGTCATTCTTGTGTAGTTTGTCATTCCTGCGTAGTTTGTCATTCCCGCGTAGTTTGTCATTCTTGCGTAGTTTGTCATTCCCGTGCTTCCGTGGGAATCCAGAACCTAAACTGAAAGCCTTTTGGGCTTTCAGTATTTTTTAGGCAGGAAAGGAATCCAGGTAAAAAACACAAACTTTTTCCATTCCCATTAAATTATAATCTACCTTTCCTTAGTCTAATTCACTTAATTTAATCCAGTTATTTGCCCTATCTTTTACAAACCAAAAAGTCCATCCATTCATCTCTCTTTGTGCGATCTCTTTTGCAGAGGCTGAGGGGGTGCTGTATATTTTGTCTTCATATTTTATTTTTCCTGATGTAAGTAGTGTGGCTTTATAGGTTTTGCCTTTATATGTTTTTATTAAAGGTCTTTCAGTTTCAAAATAATTTTTTAGGTCAGGTCTATTTTTGTTTTTTTTCTTTGACTCCATTTGTTTTTTTCTTTTTCCATCAAAACCCAATTCTATTAACTCTTCTTGATGACTTTCTTTTATAGCTTGTTTAATAAAATCTTTTAATTTTGTTTCTTTCCCTAATTTTGGTTTTACTGTGTTCCCTTTGGGTTGTGCTATGGAAATAATAACAGCTTCTATGTCCTTCATATATTGTTCTTTTTTTGTGAAATAGACAGAAAAATGAGTCCAAAGTGCGGAATGTTGATCTTTTAAATGAGCATTAACACGCTTTGCCAGATCAGAAGCAAGACCTACATAGTAAAGCTCTTTTTCATCATAAAGTGCGTATACTCCTGGTTTATTTCCAATATACTGAACAATAATTTTTTTATATTTTTCAAAAATCTTCTTTGATATGCCTTCCAGTTTTTGAGTCAATATCATTGACCGACTATTTTTTGTTTTCATAAAAATCCTCCTTTAATTTTTAGTTTAGTACCATAAGCTGTATTTGTAATATGAAACTTATCGGCAGTTTTTAGATAAAATGTAAAAATCTTGTGAAAAAAATTAAAAACCCTCACATTACTTATAAATTAACCCAGTCTTTAGGTTTTTTACTCGCAGGCTGGAAAATTGAAACTAATTTATTAGTATTAACCCAACCTTTAAGTGGCTCTTATAGATACGGGATGTAGTAAGTCGTGAGAGATTAAACCTGTTTTGACTTCCTACAAACAACCCTCGCCCGATAAATTTTGAGCAAACCTGGTGCGAATATTTTAAATTTCGTAAATCAGAAGATATTACTCCTATTGAGTATGTAAAAAACCTTAAGTTTCTTAACTCTTTAGTAAATAGACGCTCGTGAAAAAGGTTGTTTTTTTGATTGGATTTCCATTTGAAAAAGACTGAAAGCCTTTTTGGCTTTCCGTTTAGGTTCTGGATACCCGCTTTCGCGGGTATGACAGCAAAGGAGAATGGGGTTTATCTCTAAACTTAAAAGCCAAGTTGTTGGCTTTGCAATCCCTTGCAGACAGGAATCTTGCCAGTTTTGGGATAAAGTAAGTCCTTTTTACTTTTTTGCAATATACTTTTTCCCGGATGATTATGTTAGAGTTGGGCCTTGACAATAAAACTCAGGGATGTAATAAAATTGTAAGTGTTTAGTGGTTTTAATAAGAAAATATTGATGCTTTCAAAAGATTGAGGGAATAAAATGTTAGAAAAACAAAAGAAGTATAAATACGGTTTTGTGACAAAGGTGGCCTCGGAAAAATTTCCGAAAGGTCTTAGCGAAGAAGTGGTTTGTCGTCTTTCTGAACGAAAAGGGGAGCCTACCTGGATGCGAGACTTGCGCTTAAAGGCGTATCGTCACTGGCTCACTTTAAAAGAACCTAACTGGGCAGGGTTAAAGTATCCTCCTATTGATTATCAGGGTATTCATTATTATTCTGCACCGGTTACGGAAGAAAAAAAGCAACTTAAAAGTTTAGAGGACGCAGATCCAGAATTGCTTAAAACTTTTGAGCGTCTGGGCATCCCTTTAACTGAGCAAAAGCGATTAGCGGGGGTGGCAGTAGACCCTGTGTTTGACAGTGTGTCCTTGGGGGCGACCCACCAAGATGTGTTGGAAAAAAGCGGTGTTATTTTTTGTTCCATTTCAAAAGCGTTAAAACAATATCCTGATTTGGTTAAAAAATATTTTGGTTCCGTTGTGCCTTATAGGGATAACTTTTTTGCCTGCTTAAATTCGGCAGTTTTTACAGATGGTTCTTTTTGTTTTATTCCCAAGGGTGTTACCTGTCCATTGGATCTTTCTACCTACTTTCGCATTAACGAAAAAGACACAGGACAATTTGAGCGAACATTGATTGTGGCCGAAGAATCCTCTTATGTAAACTATCTGGAAGGTTGCACAGCTCCTATGAGAGACAACAACCAACTGCATGCGGCTGTGGTGGAATTAGTAGCTTTGGATCGGGCAGAAATCCGATACTCCACAGTGCAAAATTGGTACCCGGGGGATGAAAAAGGCCGAGGAGGGATTTATAACTTTGTAACCAAGAGGGGAAAGTGTGTGGGAAAGGGAGCGCGTATTTCCTGGACACAAGTAGAAGCAGGCTCAGCTATCACATGGAAATACCCAAGCTGTATTTTACAAGGAGATAATTCTTCAGGGGCGTTTTATTCTGTGGCTCTTACTCACGACAAAATGCAAGCCGACACCGGAACTAAAATGATTCATATTGGAAAAAACACTAAGAGCACTATTATTTCTAAAGGGATTTCTGCAGATAGCTCTGTAAATAGTTATCGAGGGCAGGTGAAAATTCTCCCAAGAGCGGAAGGGGCCAGAAATTTTTCTCAATGTGACTCTATGCTGGCCGGAACAAAAAGCTCCGCCAACACTTATCCCCTTATTGAGATAAAAAACAAAAGTGCGGTGGTAGAACACGAAGCCACCACTTCCCGCATAAATGAAGAACAGGTTTTTTACTTAAAAAGCCGAGGTTTAGATACAGAGACTGCTGTTTCTTTATTGGTAAATGGTTTTTGCCAGCAGGTTTTTAAAAAACTTCCTTTAGAGTTTTCTGTAGAGGCTGTAAAACTCATTGAAATGAAATTAGAAAACTCCATCGCCTAACTTTTTTTCTAATGTTGTTGCTTATACCATTTGCTTTTCCAAGGCTTGACGAACAAGCCCCATGACATGAGCCAGATCCATCAAAGAATCTAAATTTAATTCCACATTACAAGAACCATAATGTTTATCCCGACTTCAGCACAACGCTATGTGTTAAAAAAATATTTTGATGTTTTTTAGGGTTTTTGATGCACCGCCAGGCTGTTTTCATGTAGTTTTGAAGGGTAAAATATACTAAAAACACCACTTGTAGTCCACTCCCAGACCTTTACACCCTATATCTCTTCTGGCACTGTAAAAATATGTTTGTAAAAGTTACTACAAAAATCTCAGGGAAAAACAAAGACCGTAAAATTAAATCCTTTCGGATTGTGGAGTCTGTCCGAGAAGGTTTAAAAACAAAACATAAAACAATACATTTTGTGGGCTCTTCTTCAAAACCAGAAGTCATTTCCTCTTTAGAAAAAATATCACAAAGAATGATTATAAAGCTCTGCAATGATCGCCAACCCGCTTTACCCGGTATGGCTGAGATCATCTACAGCAAAGATCCTTTAAACAAAAAAACTAAGAACCAGAACCAAAAGAAAAAGTCCAAGTCTCCTTCCCTTTTCTCTCTTAAAAAACCATACGAAAAAGCACGTGTTCATCATGGCATTAAAGGAGTATGTGGGGCTGTCTATGAACAGTTAGGCTTCCACACTCTCATACAAAACACTAAAAAAGATAAGCAGTGGAACGATATTTTAAAATACTGCGTCCTTTCTCGTGTAGCTCATCCTGATTCTAAAAGAAAAACTGTAGAGACTTTAAAAGAAGACTTTAACGAACAGGTGCACTTAGATCAGATGTATCGAATGATGGATAGACTTCACCCCCGAATAGACCAAGTAAAAGACACAGTAGCTAAAAACACCCTCAGCCTCTTTAACCAAGAAGTAGATGTCCTCTTCTTTGATGTCACCACCCTTTACTTTGAAAGCTTTGAAGAAGATGACCTAAGACAGTTCGGCTTTAGCAAAGACTTAAAGTTTAAAGAGACTCAAGTCGTCTTAGCCCTTATCACCAACCAAGAAGGCCACCCTCTAAGCTATGAGCTTTTTCCAGGAAGCACAAGCGAAGGTTCTACCCTTATCTCCACAGTGAAAAAGCTAAAACAAAGATTCACTGTTAAAAAGGCGGTATTAGTCGCTGATAGAGCTATGTTTAATGAAAAAAACCTTAAGCTTATGGAAGAAGAGGGTATTCAGTATGTAGTGGCCTGTAAACTAAAAACTCTTTCTAAAACTAAAAAAGAGGAGATATTAAACCAAGACTTTAAACCCGCTGTTGTGGCCAATGAGTTTCATTGGATAAAGGAGTTTGAGCATAAGGAAAGAAGACTGATTGTCAGCTACTCTAAGAAGAGAGCCAAGAAGAACAAGTCCGATAGACTAAGACTCATTGAAAGACTGATGAAAAAAGTAAAGAAAAACCAAATTCCTATAAAAAGCCTTATCTCTAATTATGGAACAAAAAAGTATGTCACAGTTCAAAAGACAAAAGCTACATTAAACGAACAAAAGATAAAAGAAGATAGTCAGTGGGATGGTCTGCATGGAGTAATAACCAACATAAGAACAGAGCAAACCCCTCAAGAGATACTGACCCGATACAGGAGACTTTGGAAGATAGAAGAGGCTTTTCGTGTGTGCAAACACAACCTTAAGATGAGACCCATTTACCATTGGAAGAGGAAAAGAATAGAGTCCCATATAGCTATATGCTTCTTAGCTTACTCTCTTTCCTATACTATGAAGTATCGGATGGAACAAAGAGGATTAAACTTCAGCATAAGGCAGATGAGAGAGATTTTAAAAAGAGATCAATATAGCCTTATAGAGGACGCAAACAAAAATCTTTATCGTATGCCCTCTAAAAGCACACAAGAGATAAGATCCATATACGAGGCCTTAGGTCTTAAAAGAGTGTCTAAATTTATCTCCACTTCTTGAACTAAATCTTAAAAATGTGTTCCCCCAAAAATTTGTAAATATCGGAAATCACTCATTTATTGCATTGCGTTGTGCTGAAGTCAGGGAGGGCAGGTGAAAATTCTCCCAAGAGCGGAAGGGGCCAGAAATTTTTCTCAATGTGACTCTATGCTGGCCGGAACAAAAAGCTCCGCCAACACTTATCCCCTTATTGAGATAAAAAACAAAAGTGCGGTGGTAGAACACGAAGCCACCACTTCCCGCATAAATGAAGAACAGGTTTTTTACTTAAAAAGCCGAGGTTTAGATACAGAGACTGCTGTTTCTTTATTGGTAAATGGTTTTTGCCAGCAGGTTTTTAAAAAACTTCCTTTAGAGTTTTCTGTAGAGGCTGTAAAACTCATTGAAATGAAATTAGAAAACTCCATCGCCTAACTTTTTTTCTAATGTTGTTGCTTATACCATTTGCTTTTCCAAGGCTTGACGAACAAGCCCCATGACATGAGCCAGATCCATCAAAGAATCTAAATTTAATTCCACATTACAAGAACCATAATGTTTATTGCTTGCATCTATAACCCTATTTTTCTGCAAAGCATCCAGTTCATGAGTTTCTAACCCAAGGAACAGTTTTAATCTCTTTTTTTGAGGCAGTAAGTATACAAAAATTTTTTCCGCTTCGTAAGAAATATAACCATGTTTAAAAGATTCCTTTATACAAGGATCAAGGGCTAAAATCTCTTTTTGGAAAGATTTAAACAGTGTTTGCATGGGATCATGTACAAGATGTGGATAGTTTTCAATAGAAAAAGCAATTGGTTCAGTTCTTTTTTCTTTAGAGCGGTAATTATCCAAGGTATTTGAAGAAAGAGAAGGAGGGCACCACACCTTTAAGGCTTTTTTAGCTAATTTTTGAGAGCGGTTTTTAATGGTCTCTTCGTTCCAAGTTTCCAGTTCTCTCAAATCTTCATTAAGGCGCAAAGGACTTTCTTTAAATCCACCTTTCATATTGCGCTTTTCCAGAAAAAACTTATCTTTATACTCGGAGTTATAACCGGTTAATGTCAAATTACCCAAAGTGTGGAGATATTGTTCTTGTATCTTTTTCCATTCAAGACCAAGTGCCTCTTGCCATTTTTTGGATAGGTTTTCGTTTTGTGGTAAAATATGTTCAACAGTGTATTCATTAACATTTATGGGTTCTTTACGATTATGATTTTCCAATTTTCTTAACCAATAGCTACGACTACGAAAACGGTAAAGATCATGATTTTGAATCTCTCTAAAAAATTCATCATCTTTCGGAAAACGGCGATAAGATGTCTGTAATAAGAAATCAGCCTTAACACTTTCCATATATTGATTCTTTCTAACAGTTTTACTGAATGCCATAAAGGTTTTATTAAGTGAGTTTGTTGGAATGTCGCAAATAGCTCGGCGGAAAACATAGCTTTCAACCAGTCTTACAATATGTTCAAAATCCTCTACGGACAAATCTTCTTTTTTATAATCATCATATACCTTAAGTAAAAAAGGGTAAGACACATTAACTTTTAACTCTCTTAGATCATTAAAAGCGGTTTTTAAATTTTTATCTTTTTCTTTGTCTAAAGCCATAGCACAGTAGTAATTTGCAAAGGATTGCATTTCTTTCACAACATTGTTAGCACTCTTACCACTGCTACGATAATATTCTTTAAAAGTTTCATATACTTTGTTTTTATTCGGAATATCCCCTGTTTTAATTGTAAGATAATGGCGCATAAATTGATCAAAATGCTCAAGATAGGCTTCCTGGCCAAAGGCCAACTCCATTTGGTGCCAGTGATTTTCATAAAGATTTTTTTGATTTTTTATTTCCAAACCCATAAGAATAAAGTTTCGGATGAGATCTGCCTGACTAAGCTCCCGTCCCGTGGAGTTCATACTTTCAAAGATAAGTTGTGGCTTATCTTGATCACGACTGAGGGCAATATCAACAATAATGAGTTTTTCAAGCCCTTTGCACAAAGGTTTTAAATCTGAAAGTTCATTTATTTTTCTTTCAAAAAACTCAAAGCTTTCTTTTATTTTTATGGAGAAATTAGTTGGCCAAGGCTGTTGTTTGACAAGAGATAAAAGACTTTGCTTATCTATCTGTGTTAGCAATAACTTATAATGGAGTTCTTCTTGTTCTTCTGGATTAAGCAAGTAATAATTGCGTAGCTTTTTAGCTGAAAAACCAGGTAATGGTTCTGTATCAGCACAATGTCGGGCAAGAGCCTCAATAACAAGTGAAACAGCTGTCAATCTTTGTTGCCCGTCAATAACAAGAAGCGGTGATTGTTGGGACACTTGATATATGCCTTCTTCAATATAAACAATGGATCCAATAAAATGTGAAGGAATGTCGTCTTTTTCCCCTGTTCTTAAAATATCATTCCAAAGTTGCTTACACTCCCATTTAGTCCAGGAGTAGGTTCTTTGATAGATAGGAATACTGAATTGAGGGGATTTTTTGAGAAAACTCAGTAGTTTTGTTTCAGTAGCTTTCATGTGACAGGTCTCCTGTTAAAGAAGGTTTGTGGTGACTTAAGCTGGTTATTTCTAATAATTTTCAGCAACAAAATGTACATATTTTTTTCTGTAATTGAAGATTAAACTCACACTCCTTTAAGTGCAAATAAAAAGTTTTTTTATTTATCTCCTTGAATTTAGAAAGTCTTACTTTCCTCATTTCTGTAAGGGAGCAATATATAAGAAGGGGGATATTCATTTATTAGTTTCTCAATATTAAATGGTCGGACCGACTGGATTTGAACCAGCGACCTCCACCACCCCAAGGTGACGCGCTACCGGGCTGCGCTACGGTCCGACTATTTACATCCAATGGGTGATTATCCCAATAACAAAATAAGATGGGGTAACTTTAGCTATGTCCGCGCTAAACTCCAGATTAAGCTCGAACTTGTGAAAATGGATAAAGAACAACTCCCCCCGTATACCAACACTGAACCTTAGCGGAAATTGCACTTTGGAAAAGTTTTTGATTCTAATACTGCCCGGGAAGGCTATATAAGGAATAAACTTCCCCACGGCTGTTCCAAACTCTTTGCTGATAAGGGGACGAAGATGAAAAGCAATAAAATGGTTTTTTAAATTCAATAAATGATAGGAAATACCGACAGAAGCTCCTAAGGCTGGTTGATATTTGTAGTCAGGAAACGGGACCCATTTTAAAAAACTGCCTATTATTCCACCAAACTCTCCCCCCCCTAACAAGTATCTTATGTTTATGTCTTTTCGGTGTGAAAAACCTTCATCTAATTGAAGTAGGCCGTTAATGTTTAACCCATTTTTTTCAGAAATAAATAGAGTGTGAAGGGCTATTTCGTTTTTCCCTGCTCGCAAAAGCTTGCCACTATCCACAAATGGCACAAGCGCGAAAGTCGGCCCGCTTAAAAATAGACACAGTAAAATGACTGCCCACTTTCTGAGTCTAAAAATTGATTTTTGTTTCATCCCTTTATCCCTTCATCCCTTTGTTCTGATATTTATCATAATACTTTTTTTAGCAGTGTGAAAACTATAAACCCTCGCGAGGAGTGTAGAAACCATCTTTATCATAGTACTTTTTTTTAGCAGTGTGAAAACTTCATTGTAGCTACGGGCTACTTTTCCACATCTTTATCATAATACTTTTTTTTAGCAATGTGAAAACAGTATATAAAAAAAGGCTGTGTTATTATCTGAAAAAGCTTAAAAATTGGTGTTTATAGGTTGTTTGAAGATTATATTTATGTAAAGAAAGTTGATTTTTTAATGTTTAGTGTATAAATTCTTGTGTTATACGGCGGTCGTAGCTCAGCTTGGTAGAGCGCCAGATTGTGGATCTGGCTGTCGCGGGTTCAAGTCCCGTCGATCGCCCCATCTTTTAAGACAAGGCTTTACAGCCAAAAAATGAATAATCAAGACCAAAGCCCCGGAGCAGATATAAAAAGCTCCCGCCCTGTAGAGATCAGACTAAAAGACAGAATTTAAGGGATAAAAAAATATATCTTAAATTTACCCAGACTTATGACCAAAATATAGTCTATAAGATAGTTTTTTTATCACTCTTTTAAGAGTAAAGACTACTTGGTAGAGCGTGAAAAAGTCTTTTTTTTGACTGGATTCCTTTCCTACCTAAAAAATGCTAAAAGCCCTTTAGGCTTTTAGTTTAGGTTCTGGATACCCGCTTTCAAGGGACTGCAAAGCCAAGTACTTGGCTTTGCAGTTGGCCAAACAACTTAGTTTTGCAAATTAGAGAGAAAAAGGTATTTATTCAATATTGACTTAACTAAGCAGACTTATTCAGAACCAACTACTTAATACAAATATAAAAGCAACTATGATAAAGCACTCTGATTTAACTTTTATTACAAATGAAAAAGACCAAAATCTTTTAGAAAGATTTAAAGTTTTAATAAAAGACACAGAGTTTTTTGATGTGCTGGTTGGTTACTTTTACACAACCGGGTTTCATGCTCTTTATAAGTCTCTTGAAAACACAAAAAGAGTTCGTATTCTTATAGGTATTAGCACAAATAAAGAAACTATGGATTTGATTGAACAAGCTAAACAATCTGAATTTCCATTTTCCCATGCAGAAGCCAAAGAGCATTTTTCAAAAAAACTAATTCAGGAAATGGACACTTCTGAAGATAATCTCCAAATTCAGGAAGGAGTAATAAAGTTTATAGAATGGTTGAGAAACGGAAAGTTAGAAATAAAAGTCTATCCTTCAGAAAATATTCACGCTAAGCTAGTAATTGCTAATCCCCCTTATGCAGGTTTTAGAGATTTAGAGAACAATATTAAAAAACTATTAACTAAACTATATATTTCAGCGAAAGGAAGATTTGATTTATATATACCTTTTATAGAGAAAAGTTATTATATATTAAAAGATAAAGGATTCTTTATATTTATTTGTCCTACTGCATTTGCAAAAAGAGAATATGGAAGAGCTCTAAAGGAATTTTTATTACCTAATGTTACTTTAAACGAACTAATAGATTTTGAACACTCTCAAATATTTGAAAAGGCAAAAAACTATACAGGGATATTTTCTTTTAGAAAAGGTGCTCATAAAGAGTCAACATTTATATATAGAAGAGGTTTTAAAGGAAGACCTGTAATTAAAAAGCAAAGCGAAATATCCTCTAATTTATGGATATTTTTAGATCTATAGAAGAATCTATTTTCAAAAACCAGTGTCCTAATATGTTCAGATATTTAAAAAACAATTTATCTCTTATAGAAAAAAGAAAATATTTCACCTCTTCAAATAAAAGATGGTATGAACTTTGGAACCAAAGAAATCTTAAATATTTTCTTTCTGAAAAGATTATTACTCCAGAATTGTCAGATAGAAATCAATTTATGATTTGTCCTCCAAATATATTTTATGGGGACACAGTATGCGGGATTCTTGTCAAGGAAAAATTTAAATATGTAATAGATATAAAATATTTATTAGCAATACTAAACAGTAAATTGATTGAATGGTATTATAAAAAAACCACTGTTCCAAAAGCTAATGGATTTTTTATATATAAAGTAATGTTTTTAAGAAATATCTATATTAAAATACAGGATTATACTGAGACTAAAAAACCTCTTATCAATCTTGTTGATAAAATCCTTAATATCACAAAAGCTAAGGATTATTTACAAAATCCGGCTAAACAAGCTAAAGTTCAGAAATACGAAAAACAAATTGACCAGCTTGTTTATAAGCTTTATGATCTCACTCCAGAAGAGATTAAAATTATTGAAAAATCTTAAAATGAAAAATCTCTGAGGATTTTATGAAAACAATAAAAAATATTTTTAAAAAACATCCTTACATATCAAGCTGTATTAGTGTCTTGGCTGTTTTAATATTGAGTCATTTATTTTGTGGATTTGAATATATTTATCCTTTTTCAAAATACCCTACACATTCAGTATACCCTTCCGATTGGTTTAATTTATTTTTAGCGTTATTTTTTGTATTTGTGGTCTATGTAACTATAGATAGTCAAACCTCCAACAAGATTACAGAAATCAGTAAAATCGAGAAAAATATAGAGCAAAACACAAAAAACTTAATGAAAGCCAATACCCAAATAGATAATAATATCAAAAAAGCAGAGCAAAACATACAAAACTTAATCAAATCTAATGAAATAATAACTGATAATATACAAAAAACAGCTTTTCAATTAGAAAAAAGATCCAGCATTTATAAATATCCAGAGAGTGAACAATACAAAAAAATCAATGAGATTTACCGACCGTTTATAATTGCCTTATTTGATTATGAAAAACCTATTATTGGCATAAAAATCAATCCAAACAATCCAGATGAGGATTTACAATATGAAATAGAAGTGGCTAAAATTGAAGACGATACTCCAAAAAAAGTAACAGTTTTGCATTCTACATTTTATATTATTAAAATTATTTCTCCAGCCCATCCGGCAGGTCTTACAGAAAAACAACTTAATAAATACAAATATAGTCCTATAAAAAAAGAGGAATATTATGCTTGCCGATTTCATGTGACTGTAGATCAACATAAATGTTCATGGGTTTTAGGGCACAAATTATCTATTGGGTCACCAGCGACAAAAGGGTTTTATGAATTTTACCCTGCTGGTTCTGGTATTTTAGAAGGAGTAATCCCTTCTGCAAATCAAGTAATGGGACATAACCCTCAAACCTGATAAGCAGATAAAAAATAACACAAAAAAACATAAGGAGGTGTTTTATGTCACATAATCAAAAAAATTTATTACTTAGTATTCATACTAAATATGCTTTGCAGATAGTAAATGGTCGAAAAACCATAGAACTTAGAAGGAGATTTCCGATGTTTAAAAAAGAAGACAAAAAAAAGATATTTATTTACGCCTGTTCCCCTGTCTCAAAAATTATTGGATGGTGTGATTTGAAAGAAGTAAAAAAAATGCCTTTAAAAAAATTGTGGATCGAAACAAGCAGGTTGGCCAGAGTAGATTATGTTGCTTTTCAGGAATATTTTAAAAATTGTAATTTTGGATTTGCCCTTTATCTAAAAAATCCGGTAGAATATAAAGAACCCATTGACCTAAAGAGCGTTTTTGGAGAAAATAATCAGCCTCCGCAATCTTATAGATATATTTCTCATAACTTGGTTGCTTAATTTTTTATACACCAAGAAATGTGATTTTTCTATATTTAGTTGAGTGTGAAAAAATATATTTTTTAACTGGATTTCTATCTGAAAAACAATGAAAGCCCTCTGGACTTTTTAGATTCTGGATTCCCGCCTATGCGGGAATGACGACGAAGAGGAAAGAGGTTTTTCATAGACAACTATTTAATGTTGTGAAAATTCAAATCAAATAAAAATGAGCTGTTTTATTGAGTGTATATAATGGATAAAATTTTCTTTTTAATAGATACAAATATCTTTATACAACTGGAAGATAATCAAATTGTAAATAATGCTTTTGCAAAGTTTTATAATTTATGTAATAAAAACTCTGCTGTTATCTACATACATCCCTTATCTAAAAAAGAAATACAAAAAGATAAAGATGAGAACAGAAAAAAAAGTATTTTAAGTAAAATTGATAAATACACATTACTTGTAAATCCTCCATCGGCAGATGAACAACAGTTGAAAAAATTGTTTGGAAAGATCAACAAAACTAATGATGAAATTGATTGTCAGCTGTTATATGCCTTGTTTAAAAATTCTGTTGCTTTTTTAGTAACAGAAGATATACGCATTCATCAAAGAGCTAAAAAAGTAGATCTTAAAAATAAAGTTTTTACGGTTAACCAAGCTAACAATATGTTAGAAAGGTTATTCCCCCCGCCGAATGAAATTATTTTACCCACAATTAACAATCCGTATATTTACAATATAAATGACAAAGATCAAATTTTTGATAGTTTGAAAGATGAATACACAGATTTTGCAAAATGGTTTAAAAAATGCTCACAGGAACAAGAAAAAGCATGGACTGTTTGCCCTCCTTTAGACAACACTCCACTGGAAGCTATATGTATTTATAAAGAAGCTAAAGAAGAAGATTATATAAAATATAAGCTTCCAAAAAAATCTTTAAAACTGGCCACTTTTAAAGTGGCTGAATCTCATAGAGGGAAAAAGCTGGGTGAATTAATGTTGAAACAAGCTTTTCTTTATGCCGTGAAAAATAAATTTAAGTCCTGCTGGATGACAGCTTTTCCTAAATACAAAGTATTGATTGATTTTATAAAAGATTTTGGCTTTGTTGAAATAGGGCACACAGATCGGAAAGATAAAAAAACGAGGGAAACAGAATTGGTTTTTCAAAAAGTTTTTGTCAAACCAAAAAATTATCCATTGAGTGGTCTGGATTTTCATATAAAATACTTTCCGTTTTATGATGATAGAAAAAAGAGCAGGAAGTATATTATTCCAATACAAGCAAGATATTATGAGATACTTTTTCCTGAACATAATTTACTCAATTCTAAAGAAGAATATCAAATTCCTTTTGCTGGGCTTGATTTACCCAGTAGGAAAGGAACTCCTGGAAGGACAATAAAAAAGGTGTATCTTTGCCATTCTCCGATAAAACAGTTAAAAACCGGTGATTTGTTATTTTTTTATGTCTCTTCACCTATTAAGGCAGTTCGTTCAATAGGTGTAGTGGAGTCAGTGTTTCGCTCTGATGAATTGCTTAAAGTTGTTTCTCATATAGGCAAGAGGTCTGTTTATTCTTTTTTAGAAATTGAGAAAATGACAACACAAAAAGTATTGGTTATAGAGTTTAGATTTATAAAACATTTGAAAAGAGATGTTACGCTTAAAGAACTTAAAAATAAACAAGTAATAACAGCCCATCCGCAATCTATTCAAAGCTTAACAAATTATGAAATGTTAAAAAGTATTTTTTCTGATTTACAAAATTAGTATTGTGCCCTATTTCCCACCTTCAGCTAAAATGCGATGCGATGCAATAAATAATTCTCAAGATTTTATAGATTTTAGTCAACTGAAGGGGAAACACCTGTAAGTTGTTGAAATCACTCACTTGACACGACGGGCAACACAGCAATCAGAACACAAAAAAGACACTTCTTTATATCTAATTAATCTCTTGAAGCACATTTTGGATCGAATCTTGCATGTATCTTTTTAAAGGTCAGCCTGCGCGGTGGATCCACCAGGAAGGGCTGGAAAACTTTAACAAAACAACATGGACAACTGAAGACCAACAACTTGGCCTTCAGTTGTCCACTAAAAAAGGAGTTTATTATGAATAAAAAAAATAATCGTTCTCTTTTCTTAAACCTAACTCAAGACCTGATGTTTAAAATCTACTTCTCAAAAGATGAGCAAGTTCTTAAGTTCTTGCTTAATACCTTCTTACCTCTTCCTCCTGGGAAATCAGTCCAAGATGTGTCTTTCTTGGAAGGAGAAACACAACAACCATACCAAGAGGATACAAAACACACAGAACATAAGAAGATACACAGCAAACGAACAAGAAAAAAAGAATTAACCATCTTAGATAGCTCTCTTTATCCCTATATTCACACAAACAAGCAAATTATCATGGACTTAAGAGTTCAGCTTAATACAGGAGAAAAAGTAAATGTAGAAATGCAGTCTATGTCAAAAAAAGGCTTTTTAAGCCGAGTCTTATTTTATTGGGCCAGACTTTACACTGAAGACTTAAAAAAGGCAGGAGAATACCAAAATATCTGTCCTGTTTATTCTCTCATTTTTACAGACTTTGATGTGTTTAATCCAGATCAGTTTAAAGTATCTAATGACAAAAAATCGTTACTCAAGAACCAAAGAGAAAGAAGACATTTTATCAATTCTTTTTCTTTAAGGTTGGATGATCCACCTCATTTTGGGTTAAGTGATGATTTACGGATAGTATTTGTAGAATTAAGCCGATTTCAGAGGGAATATTTATCAGAGCTTAACAATATGTTTGATTTTCGGGACTTATGGTGTTATATTTTAAAGAAATCTAATAGTATAAGCATGAAGGAATGTGAGATTTTATCAAACAAGGGGGAGGAGATGAAAAGAGCAGTAGAACATTTAAGGGACTTATCACAGGATGAGGTTTTGCGCCGGGAAGAAGAAGCACGAGAGAAGTTTCTTATGGACCAGAAAGCCGAAAAAGCCTACGCCTTTGATGAAGGGTTAGAAAAAGGCATGGAAAAAGGAAGACAGCAGGGCATGGAAAAAGGAAGACAGGAAGAAAGAAGAGCAGTGGCTCTTAATATCTTGAGAAAAAACTTAGATATTTCCTTTATTTCTGAAGTGACAGGACTATCTGAAGAAGAGATTAAAAACTTAAAAAAGCAATCAGAGTTATAGAATCCTTGATCCCCGTTTTTCAGGCCCAATCCAAATCTAATGAAATAATCACTAATAATATACGAAAAACAGCCTTTCAAGTAAAAAAAAGATCCAGCATTTATAAATAGTGGCCCGTGATAAAGTGTTTTTTAATCTTAACATAAGTCGGCAGATTTTCCTTGCAATTATTTTCCAAGCATTTTATAAAAAAATATGGAAACAGAAAAAGAAATTTTAATAAATAAAATTAAAAACCAAGCTCTTTTAAAAGGCCATTTTATTTTGCGATCTGGGCAAACGGCGACTGAATATTTTGACAAATATCTTTTTGAATCCTCTCCTTCCTTATTAAAACAAATTGTTAGTCATTTAAAAGAGCTTATTCCCTCTGGAACAGAAATATTGGCTGGATTAGAAATGGGAGGTATCCCGTTAGCCACCGCTTTATCTTTAGAAAGCCATATTCCTTGTGTCTTTGTTAGGAAAAAAGCAAAGGAGTATGGCACAAAAAAAATCACAGAAGGTTGTTTGATTAAAAACAAGAAAGTTTGTGTGGTAGAAGATGTTATTACCACAGGAGGACAGGTTATAATGAGTGCGCAAGCCATGAGAGCAGAAGGAGCTTTAATTAGTGATGTAATTTGTGTTATTCATCGAGGAGGGGAGGATTCATTGGAAAAACTTAAGACTGCTCACTTAAACCTCCGTCCCTTTTTTACCTGGAACCAAACAAGATAAAAAGGTTACAAGAGAACCAAGAACCAGTAACTAAGGAATGAGCAGGTCGGAAAAAGTATATTAAAGAGCAAGGTTTTAGGTGGTCAGGAAGAAGTCACCACTCACTTTCAGCCTCCGCCAACCCAAAAAAATTCTCTTATAAAGACATATAAAGCCCTTTGATCATCTATTTTTCCTCTATTTCTATAAAAATAGAACACCGCGTCAAACAACATAAGATATTGAAATTAAAGAGAATATTTCCTTTAGGTCCAGTTTCTGTTTTAATTCTTGCCGTATATGAACAAGGCTGTATAGACTTAACTCTATAAAGTGATAATCTTTTGTAAGGAGGGCAAGGATGCTCAATAATGAAAGGGATTTTTTATTTTCCTCACCTATAGTAGTAAAACAAATGAAAACTTATTTACAGGAGCGAGGACTCTCTAAACGAGAATCCGAGGTCGTTATTCTGGTTGTTCAGGGACTGACCAACAGGCAGGTAGCTGATCAGCTGTGTGTAGCAGAAAAGACAGTCAAGTTTCATTTAACCAATGTGTATAAGCGGATGAAGATTTCCCGCCGATCACAAATTATATGGACTTTGCCAATGGCTCAATTTATAGAGCACGCTAAAGATATAGATCCTGTTCATCCACCGCAACAAGTTCAAGGTCATACATCAGGGCCTTCTCCGCAAATAGAAGACGATGATAACTCTATACCTGTTGGAAACTCTACGGTGGCAGACAACCTGTAAAACTACTACTCTTTGTGGTTTTTTGCTTTGCTTCTTATAAAAGGTGTTCTTTATATAAGGAGAACTTTCAAGAAACCTCCTACCGGAGTATGTAGCTCATGTCTCTAAAGACAAACAAAAAAAATAAAATATTATGAAAAAGCCTATTTCTCCCTCTCGTTCTTTTGTGCAAATGACAGAGCTAATTTTACCTAACCACATGAATGCTTACGGCACGGCATTTGGAGGAGTGATTATGTCCTGGATTGATATATCAGCTTCTATTTCAGCCGGCAGACATTGTTCTAAAAATGTAGTTACGGCCAGCATTGATGATGTGCACTTTCTGGCACCGGTTTATAAAGGGAATGTGGTTACTTTAACTGCTCAAGTAAACTACACCCACAAAACCTCTATGGAAGTAGGGGTAAAGGTGACAGCAGAAGACATAACCTTAAAAGACATTCGTCACACAGTAACTGCTTATCTTACTTTTGTAGCTTTAGATGAGCACCGAAAACCCACTCCTGTTCCCTCTTTGTTACTTGAAACAGAGGAGGAAAAGAAAAATTTTGAACAAGCCAAACTGCGCCGGAAATGGCGCTTAGAAAGAAGAAACCAATTTATTTAACCGGTGCCCTGCCCTTGCCCTGTGAAAAAGGCTGTTAAATTTGGTTTTTTACAATCTGGGATGGGTTTCTATTTCTTTAGGAAAACGAACTTCCTTTAAAGTAAGTTTTTTAGCAAATAACCCTCTATGTGTCCTGACAACCAAGACTTCCACAATATCCCCTTCATTAAGTTCTTTATAAGAAGTATTTATAAATTCTGTCACAACAGAAAAATACACTTCCCTCTTATTCTTTTTGTCCCAAATGGAACCAAAATCTATCTCTGGCATAAGTTGTAAGATAGAACCTTTAGTTGTTCCTATTACTTCCAATATAGGTTCTTTCATCATAGTAAAAACTCCCCTTTTCGTCTTTTAATCACAAAATTATAAATTTATAAAGTAAAAAATATTCCTTATTTATAAAGAAACACAGTCCTTTGAAATAAATTCTTTTGGGTTTTTGACAGCCTGCAGTAATCCTGGCCCTGTAATTCTTTCCCCTTGAGCCTCTTTTTGAGCTAAATTCCAATTTAACTGTCCAAGGAAGTCCAGCTCATCCTGGTTTTTTTTTAAGCCATAAGTGGAATAAACAGCCTCATCTAAAGCTTTATGATATTTTGATAACTCGTGTTCTCCAGGCAATTCCATAGAGCGATATAGATCACGATAGCTTATCTCTTCTTGTTTTAGAATTTTTGCCCGTTCTGCTCTTAATTCTCTGGCTTTTTTAGCCACTTTCCTTATTTGAACCAATGTAGGTCTCTGTGGCCAAGGAAAAGTATCATACACTGTGTTAATCGTATAGCGAAAGCCTGTTCCTAAAGTAGAACACCGGTGGGTAAACCAAAGCCAGTGCATACGGGACTGTAAAATTCCAAAAGAGTAATCATCATCAAAAGTAAAGACCACTAAAGCATCATTTGGATTTATATCTGAATGGACAAACTCAAAAATCCCTCTTTGAGTCACTCGTCCGCAGACACAATATCGTTTTGTTTTTCTCATCTTTTGTATCAAATCTTCTCTTGGCCAAGATAATTGCCACCAGGTTTTTAAAAAATTCTGATGGTGCTTGTTCACTTTAGCTTTAGGATTTGCTCTTAGTAATTTTTTATTTCTGGTCTTTTCTTTTTCTGCTTCTTCTTTTCTTTTTGGTAAAACTGTTCTTTCTATAATTTTATATAACTCTTTATATTTTTGAGCTTGTATTAAAGTGTTACCTGAAAAATCTATAACATATCTTTTGGGTAAAGGGGTTTTTCCTGCTATAAAATTATGAGCCGTTAAAAACGGCTTTAGCACCTCTTTCAAAGCTGGTTTTTTGGAAATTATTTTCTCAGCCTTGTCTCTTGTCATCAAAAAAGCGGAATGCCCATGTGTTTGTCCTTGATAGGCTGTTTTAGATTTTCTATTTGTATTTAACACTTTAGCTTGAGAAACATCTACGCCAACAGATAAGGCCGGGTTTATTTTGTTCAACTTATGAATTTTAAAATCAGGATCACCTCCTGTGTTTATAAACAGTTTTTTTATTTTTTTCTTATAAAGTTTATCTTTTGTCCAATTCACTATAGACACATAAACAGCCGCTGAGCCAGACCATTTTTGGCTGGATACAGCTTCTACAATAATACCTTCGTTTTGGACAATATAATCTAAACCGCCTTCTCTGGAATAATTTTCTCTAATGGTATTTGTTCCAACTAAACCCGCCATGCCCTTTGTTGAAAGATGATCATGAGCTTTTTTAAACCAATAAATACAGTAATCTGCTCTTTTTGGAACATGAGGGAAAGCTATACGCACTTTGTTTATATAATCTACTCCCATTTCCCGTTGGATTTTATTTTTTGACTGAAAGGGAGGATTTCCTATTATAGCATTTACCTCCGGCCACTTAGCAAATAAAGCATCTTCAGATAAAAAGTTACTATCTAAATCATCAAGAGGCAGAGAAGGATCCTGTATACAAGGCCCAACAATTTTATATATGTCCAACTCATGGGTATAATGGATACCATGACCATGTCTTTTTTTTGGTTCCATACTGCCTTCAAAAAGAGAACCAAATATGGAAGGTCTTACTTTTTCCCAATTTTGTTTTGAAGCAGAATGCAATAATTCCACCTCTTTATAAGACAGTTCCACTGCTTTAGTTTTCTTGAAAATCCCGCCGTTAAAGTATTCAATATGTTGATATTTTTTTGGTTTATCAAATTTATTTTTAATGGCCATAGCTTTAAATAAAAAAGATAGTTCTTTTTGAGCAGGCAAATCAATCAAGCATTTTTTCAAAATCTCATTTAATGTATATTGGGGTATTAACCCAACATCTTCTGAAAAAAGAGCAATAACTAATTGCAGAATAAATCTTTGAGCTTTATCTTTAGATATACCTCTTTTAACCATAGACAGGTAAATTTCACCAACCGTTTTTGCAACCTGTTCTGTGATGGCTACATTATGGTTGTCAAATAACGGTTCTTCTTCTACTGGTAAAAGAAATTTTAGAGCTACCCAGTCTGTTTGAAGATTTTTTGTATTTAGCTTATGAACAGGATCATATAATTGATTGTTTAAGTCATATATCCAAAATTCATCAAAATTACATAAGACCATATATTTTGGCCTGTCAGGAACAAGAGTAATCCAGTAATCAAAAGCTTGATCATAATGCTTTTGAAGAGGTGTTCCTCTTTTTTTTAACTCAATAATAACTCTTGGTTTCCAAACAAGGTCTGCAAAGGCTATTCCTTTGCCTTCTCTTTTTTTAACTGGTTTTTCACACACAGCCCCTGCCCCTAAAACACCTGGGTTACCAAAAGCTTGAAAAAGCCGGTCAAAAAATATTTGGCCTCCTCCTTTTTCAGAACCTTTACAGTTTTTGAACCAGTTTAAAAAAACTTTGATTTTTTCTTGATGTTCTTTCTGGTTGATGGCCATAGTGTATTTAAGTATTTGTGTTTTTTTTTGCTTTAAGGAAATAACTACCCATTCTGCCCGGACCCCTTTAGTATGTAACACTATACATCCTGAAAATCAACTAAAGTGCTGACTTTCGGAAACAGGCGGATAATGAGGCCCATAACACTATACATCCTGAAAATCAACTAAAGTGCTGACTGTAAGTAGTTGGTCGTGAAAAAACTGTTAAAGTATTGTTATCACTTGATTTTTCTATAAACTGAAAGATGCGCGCGTGGCAAAACGCCTGTCTGAGACCGAGCGGTGGGTATAAGCCAGAGCGTGTGGATACGATCAAACAGGCTTATTCCCGACCGCCTCAGGAGTCCTCCGTGATAAAGTTTTTTTTTGACGGGATTCCTGCCTGCAAGGGACTGCAAAGTCAAATCATTAGCTTTGCAGAACCAACAACTTGGCTTTTTAGTTTGGAGATGAACAGGCTTATTCACGACCGACTAAGTATAGGAAATTACTTATCTATTGCCTCGCGGTGTTAAATAATCCGGAAAAAAAAGCTCTTGTGTTTTCAGAAGATTACTCCTCGGTGGGGGTAGTTTTTAAACATTTTGGAAGGGTCTCCAAAATCAGGCTCGACATATCAGATAAAACCATCTGATTATCCTCTATCAAAAAAACAGTTTGGTTGATGTCTGTTTTTACTTGCTCCATTTTCTGACTAAGTGGGATGTTACCTACTTCTGAAGAAAAACGAGTAGCTGACACCACAAGAAGACTTTGATTTTTATCATTTAGCTCTATATATTCCTGGACAAAATCCAAAATATTAGAGCAATCCACCTCCACTTCCTCTTGAGCGAGCAATTGGTCAAAATAATCAGCGAAAGTAATCAAAGGAGTTAAAAACAAAAAAATTAGAAAAGCTATTTTCATAACATTCATAGATTAGGCTCTAAATCGTAAAATTTCAAATTAAATCAAAGTAACTATGGAAAAAAAGCTAAAAAAATCAATTAGCTTGTAAAAGTTATCCGTCCGTTTAAAAATCCGTCAATTTATATTACTTGACAGATATTCAGCCAGTTCATAAAATCCCCCCAACTATGAAAAAAGTTATTACATTCTCTTGCTTGGGCCTTTTTTTATCCTGTTTTGGAGGGTGTGGCCCCCATAAAGCTATTACTGTAAACACAGGTTGGGGACAAGAGGTCATTCCCGGATATTGCTCTGCCTGGACAGATGGATGCAATATAGGTTGCAGGCTCCAAGGCACAGAATACACTAACCTAAAAACAAAAGAAAATTGTAAAAACGAGGATATTCATAGAGCACAATGTGTAGACGACGAACCGGAAAAGTTAAAAGCTTGCGACAAAGTTAGATAGTGGTGATTTTATGTTTTGGATGATTGCAGGGTTACTGGGCCTGCTGGTAGGCTGGCTTTTTTCGGAATTAAAAAAAAAACCAGCTCTTATCAAAGTTCAAACCCTTTTAAATAAAGAAAAAGAGGAAAAAGGTAAATTGGCAGAAGAGCTAAGCGCGCTTCAAACAAAATATCTAAATGTGGAAAAACAGCTTTCAGAACTAACGACAGAAATCAAAAACAAACAGATATGGCAAGATCAATTTAAAGAGGAAAAAGATAAATTAAAAAACGAGCTAAGCGTGCTTCAAACAAAACATCTAAACGCAGAAAAACAGCTTTCAGAACTAACGACAGAAATCAAAAACAAACAGATATGGCAAGATCAATTTGCGGATCGCCTTAAAAATCTAAGTCAAGAAATTTTGGAAAGTAAATCAAAACAATTTCAAATACAGGCGGAAAAAAATTTATCCACTCTGCTAAACCCTTTAAAAGATAAAATACACGCCTTTCAAACAAAGGTGGAAGAAACTTATGACAAAGAATCTCGTGAACGATTTTCTTTAAAAGACAAAATTAAAGAACTATCCGATGTGCATGATCGTCTAAAAACAGAAACTCAACAATTATCACAAGCTTTAAAAGGAGATTCAAAAGCGCAAGGGCAATGGGGAGAAGTTATCCTCAGCACGCTTTTAGAAGCTTCTGGCTTAAAAGAAAATGAACACTACTTTACCCAGGGAAAAAGTTTTAATTTAACAGACGAAGAAGGTAAACGGCAAAAGCCGGATGTGATTGTTAAACTTCCTGATAAAAAACATATTGTTATTGATGCTAAGGTGTCTCTTACTCATTATGAGAGGTTTATTGCGTCTCCTCAAGGGGCAACAGAGGAAAAACAAAAATATTTAAGGCAGTTTGTTAAGTCTTTGCGTGCTCATGTTAGCCAACTTCATGAAAAACAATATCCTCGTGCCCAAGGTGGTTTAGACACTCCTGATTTTGTGTTGATGTTTTTCCCGATAGAGGGGGCTTTTTCTCTGGCTTTGCAGTCTGATCCCACGCTTTTTCAGTTTTCCTGGGATCTCTCTGTTGTAATAGTTAGCCCCACCACCCTTTTAGCTACTTTAAAAACAGTAGAATCTATATGGAAAAGGGAAAAACAAAACCACAACGCGCTGGAGATAGCCTCAGCCAGTGGTCGCCTTTACGATAAGTTTATTTCTTTCATAAAAGATTTAACTGATTTAGGCTCCAGCTTAAATAAAGCGAGAGAAAATTATGATGAGGCTTTTCGAAAACTGCACACCGGAAAAGGCAATATTGTTTCAAAATTACAGACTATAAAACAATTAGGGGCTAAAACCTCAAAACAAATTCCAGAAAATCTAATTTCTTCTGATTAATACAGCGTGGGACGGAAAAGCCAACCACCTGGTGGGCTTTTTAGAGAAAGTAAAAGGTTTTTTTTACGGATGAGTAGCTATTCCCGCCTTTAGTCTATAAACAAAAGTAAAGTATTTTCTAATATTTTTGAATCTAACTTATAACCCGTGTTACTTTCTAAGTCTAAGCTGATTTTGCCTTCTCATTGCTGTATTTTTTAAGGAGGATGTTTATGAAAATGATTTTATATAGACTTATCTCAAAATGGTATTATGTTTTGATAGGTTTTTTGTTTCTTTTTTTATCCTGTTCGGACGGGAGTGGTTCGCGCGGTAAAAAACAAGTGCAGTTTAATACTCAACAATGTAATGACTCCAATACAGAAAAAACAGCGAATATTGATGAATTAGATCCGATAGACAGCAGTAACGCCAATGATTACACTCTATCCGGTACTTGTAAAAGAGATAAATCAGAAGTCACTGTGTATATTACAGGCCACCCCTTAGATAAATCCCCTATATGCAGTAGAGGAAAATGGGAGGTGTCCGCAGATATTACAGGCATTGTTAATAAAAAAGAGAGGATCCAGATAGCGGTTTCGCAAGCAGGGGATCGTGGGTTGTTATGCAAAAGTATTACAAATTATTTTGTTTGCCCGGATGGCTATATAGGTGTGCCTGAGTGGGATGGCATTACCTCTAAAAGCTTTTGCGCGATGAAGTATGAAGCAAAAGTAAAATCCGGAACAAAATTACCTACCCGATATGAAAACATAATTATCAAAGCAGAGGGTATAGCTAATGGCAAACTAATACAAAGAGTAACAGAATCACAAGCTATTAAGTTTTGTCAGGAAAATGGTCAAGGTTATGATTTGCTGAGCAATGATGAATGGCAAACTATTGCGAGACATATTGAAGAGGAACCAGTAAATTGGTCTAAAGGAGATCTCAGTATTGGGAGTGGTAATAAACTTAATATAGGTAATATTTCACACCCCAAAGAACAAACCAATGAGGATGACATTAACGATAAAAAGTGGCGAGAGAATAAAAGGTATCATAAGCTGACAAATACAGAATATATATGGGATTTATCTGGCAATCTATCAGAAATAGTCCGGCATGATATAACCGGCTTGCCAACAGCTTATCATATAAATGGCACTCCTGTTTCCTACACAGGATATGTTTATAAAATGCCTAAATCATTAAAAGACTTGTTTGGACCCAACAGGGATTACTCCATTTTAGATGACAGAGAAAGACGACATGGTTTTGCAGGTCTGGGGTATATACATGGTAACCGTTTTGCAGGAGGGGTTTTAAGAGGAGGGTCTAATAAGAGAACGGCTGGGATTTTTTCTGCAGATACCTCTTTAAAAAAAGACAGAACAGATTTTAGACCTAAAATTGGCTTTCGTTGTGTTTATCACCCTTAATCATTAGAATAGTTTTAAAGAAACTTTACTGTTTTAAGGATTTTCTTGATTTCTCTTCGGCTGGCTTTATCACCCACTTTTGTTCCTGATCCTAACAGAAAAAAATGTTTTCCTTTAGGCACAACCCATATCTCAGAGGAAATAGAAAATGTCTTGCCATTAGCGGCCTTCATTGTGTATTCAAACCAGCCATATCCGGCTTTTAAACCCGCCACATAAACTTGCTTTTTAGATTTTACTTTCAAATCTGAAAACATTTTTTTCAAAACAGGGACCATCATATCAATAATTTTCCGAGGCTTAGTGGCAGACATTGGCCCAAGTGGCTTTATATTAACTTTAAAAGAAGGGTTTACATCATCATAAGGTTCTTTATATTTTGTAATGACGACTAAAGGTAAAGTAGCTTGCTGAAGAACTTTTTTCTTTAACCCTTTATCGTCCAGCTCTATTCTCTCTAAATTGTGGGTATATTCTTGAGAGGTTGCAAAATGCCATTTTTTTGGTTTTTGCAGTTTAAAACCTGCTATTTTACTGTAAAATTCGTCGTCAACAATAGGACCAGGCTGTGCTTTTTCAGCCTCCTTTTCTCCTGTTTTCTGGACGGAAACACAGGAAGTCAACAAAAAAGAAAGAAATAAAAAATAAAAAAACCGCATATCCTATTAACAATAAAAAAGCTTTATTTGTCTGTCAAGTCTGCAAATCCTAAAAAATTATTTAGGGCGTGGATACAATTAAATATACTTTTTCAAGCCCGATTGTTTAGGAATGGGCTGTTTCCCAGTTTTGCCCGACATGAATATTCACCTTTAAAGGTATTTTCCAATTTACTACATTCTCCATAATATTTTTAATTTGCCGTGTTTCCTCTTCTAACAAATCCTCTTCACATTCAAAAAGCATTTCGTCATGGAGCTGTAAAAGGAGAGTAGAATATAAGCTGTCTCTGAGTTGAATCATGGCCATTTTCATTAAGTCACTAACTGTGCCCTGTATAGGAGTGTTAATAGCCGCCCGCTCACCCCATTTTTTAGCTTGAAAATGATTACCTGAAATAGCCTTAATAACCCGTCGTCTTCCAAATAAGGTTTCCACATATCCTTTCTCACGCGCTGTTTGAACAGTGGAGTCCATATATGCCTTCACTTTTTTAAAGCGGGTAAAATAATTGTTAATCACTTTTCGGGCGGAAGGGACATCAATACCAAGAGATTCAGAAAGAGTATAAGGGCCTTGCCCATATATTAAACCAAAGTTTATGGCTTTAGCAGAACGTCTTATCTCAGGGGTTACTTTTTTAATGGGGATCGAATAAATTTCACTACCTGTGGCTTTATGAATATCCAAGCCTTTTTTAAAAGCGGAGCAAAGAGCGGGATCTTCTGTGACATGGGCCAATACTCTTAATTCAATTTGAGAATAATCAGCAGAAATTATTTTTTTGCCTTTTGGAGCTATAAATGCCTTTCGGATTCTTCGGCCTCTGTCTGTCTTTATGGGAATATTTTGCAAATTGGGATTTATACTGGAAAGTCGTCCCGTGGCCGTTAAAGCTTGACGAAACTGAGTGTGCACTCGGCCTGTTTCTTTTCTTATTAAAGGGGGAAGGGCCTCTATATAAGTAGATTTAAGTTTAAAAAGCTCTCTGTATTCTAAAATTAGAGGGATTATTGGGTGTTGAGCTTTTAGTTTGTTTAAAACATCTCCATCTGTAGAGTATCCAGTTTTGGTTTTTCTAATAGGTTTTAAGCCCATTTCTATAAATAACACATCAGCTACCTGTTTTGGACTGGAAAGATTAAACTCATGCTTTGTGTAATTAAAAATCTCATTTTCTATAGCTTGAATTTTCTGATTAACTTCTTTAGCCTGGTGCTTTAATTCAGTAGTAGACAACATAACTCCATTGTTTTCCATTTCATATAAAACAGAGATAAGAGGTAACTCCACTTGTTTATACCAGTCTATCATATTTAATTCTTCCAGTTTATTTTCTAACTTTTTTCGCAATCTTTTATGAATTTGATACACCTCTCCAGGGGTAAGGGTGTCTGGCATTTCCGTGGCTATATATTTGCTGGATAAATTTTCTATTCCCCCTGGTGGGCCAGATTCTATAAGATAAGCCGAAATCATTGTGCACCAATAGGGCACAGGATGAGCACAAGCAAATTCTTTCCATATTGTTTTTAAATCATATCCACACCACTTCACTCTTCTTTTTGAAAACAAATCCCCCACTTTTTGCAAACTATGATTTTTTAGACTTATCACTTTATTTTTATATGAAAGAAAATATTGGGCTTTTATAGATTGTTCTTTTAGTTTGTTGTTTGAAGATTCAGGTGAGGATTCAGTGTTTTCTCTGCTTGTGCTACTTAAAAAGGGCCACACCCATACCTGGCTATAAGGCTGAATAAGGGCTTTTAATTCTTCCCACTTTAGGGTATGCACTTTTAAATTAGAAGGTAGTTTTTTTACACCCGAAGGCATAGGCTCGGAAGAAGTTGTTTTAGAAAAGTGAGGCTCTGTTTGAGGAGCAGGAGAAGGGCAAAGTTTTTTCTCGAAAGTTTTAAAACCTAATTCTTGTAGTAAGAGCTTAAGCTCTTTTGTTTTAATGGCCCCCTTTTGAAAAGAGGGAAGGGCTTTTTTTAAGTCTATATCTGTTTTAATACAGGCCAGCTTTTTAGACAAAAAAGCTTTTTCTTTGGATTGAATCAATTTTTCTGCCAGCTTTTTAGGGATTTCGTCTATTTTTTTGTAGATATTTTCTAAACTATTGTATTCTTCCAACAGTTTTTGCGCGCCTTTTGATCCAATGCCCAGCACCCCTGGGATGTTGTCACTGCTATCGCCTACGATAGCCAGGTAATCATTCACCTGATGAGGGTGTATTCCCCATTTTTCCTTCACTCCCGATGGATCGTAATGAACTGACTTCATAGGATCATAAAGAGAGACGGAAGGGGACACTAATTGAGCAAAATCTTTGTCTCCACTAATAATAACCACTTTAAAGTTTTCTTTTTGAGTCATGGCAGTAAGAGAGCCGATTAGGTCGTCTGCTTCATAACCTTCCTGTTCTACCATGCGAATACCCAGGGCGGAAATCATTTTTTTTATATAGGGGATTTGCACTTTAAGATCTTCTGGCATTTCTCCTCTGTTGGCTTTGTATTCAGGATATATTTTTACGCGAAAAGAAGGTTTTTCATGATCGAAACAGTAAACAATGTATTGAGGCTTATTTTCCTCCAGGAACTTTATTGTCATGGAAAGTAGTCCATACAAAGCGTTTGTGGGAAGTCCTTTAGGACTGCTCAGATGATTGGATATAGCATAATAAGCTCTAAAAAAAAGAGAGCTTACATCTATTAAATAAAGTGTTTTTTTATTTTGCTCTGGCACACTTAGGTTATTTTTTTGCTCTAACGAACTGGAACTGAGAGAACTTTGCACAAGTGGTCACCTTATTTAGTTAAAGCGGGCTTTATTGATAACAGTAAAGACTTTATTTCTTTTATATCTGATTTCATGCGCACTTGATTTTCTTGGATTTCTTTTATATCTGATTCCATGCGATCCATGCGCTTGTCAAATCCGTCCATGCGCTTGTCAAATCCGTCCATGCGCCTTTCCATTGGTTTTAGCATAGCCTTTAATCCTGACAAAAGAAAGGCCAACAAAGCCAGTAAAAAAACACCGGTAGTAACCATCAAAGTCAAAATAGGGCTAAATACTTCTAAATTTTCCATACTTACCTCTTTTATTAACAGTTTTTCAGCGGATTAATGATATTATATCATATAAAATAAGTCAATTTTTTTGTGCCTACCATTTGAGTTGGTTAAATTAAGTTTAGTTTAGACAAAGCCACAAGAGCTACCAGGCCAGCTGTGAGCAGGGATCCCAGTTTGATTACGATTCTTTGTTCCAGTTCTTTTAAATCCCTTTTTGTGGCCAGGTTAGAGTCAATAACCTCGTTCAGTACTCGGACTTGAGCTGTTGCCTGCTTGTCAGGGATACCAGCTTTTCGTAAAGTTTCTACATATTTTAAAGCGTCAAAATTCATAAAGTTTCCTTAAGTTGGTTAAATTAAGTTTAGTTTAGACAAAGCCACAAGAGCCACCAGGCCAGCTGTGAGCAGGGATCCCAGTTTGATTACGATTCTTTGTTCCATCATTACAATTTTTTGTTCCAGCATTACAATTTTTTGTTCCAGTTCTTTTATATCCCTTTTTGTGGCCAGGTTAGAGTCAATAACCTCGTTCAGTACTCGGACTTGAGCTGTTGCTTGCTTGTCAGGGATACCAGCTTTTCGTAAAGTTTCTACATATTTTAAAGCGTCAAAATTCATAAAGTTTCCTAAAGTTTAGTTAAATTAAGTTTAGTTTAGACAAAGCCACAAGAGCCACCAGGCCAGCTGTGAGCAGGGATCCCAGTTTAATTACGATTCTTTGTTCCATCAGGACAATTCTTTGTTCCAGTTCTTTTAAATCCCTTTTTGTGGCCAGGTTAGAGTCAATAACCTCGTTTAGTACTCGGACTTGAGCTGTTGCCTGTTTGTCAGGGATACCGGCTTTTCGTAAGGTTTCTACATATTTTAAAGCGTCAAAATTCATAAAGTCTCCACATGGTTTACATTAAAACCCAGAAACTTTAGTATAACATAAAAAAAATTATATAAAAGCAACTTTTTTGGGACAAAAAAGGCCCTTAAAGGACTTTTTGGACAATATTACAGAAAACAAAAAAGGCTCATTTTTTATAAATGTTCTTTTTCGTCTGGGAAAATAAAGATAATATCTTTTTCCCCTACTAAGTTAAATCTTTCCCTTACCTCTTGCTCTAAAAACCGCGGATCGGATTCTAATTTTTGCAATCGCTCTTCTACTAAAAGGTTTTTCATTCGTATATCTTTTATGCGATTTTTTAAAATTTCCTGGCTGTTATAAACCTGCAAAATACGGAAAAAACTGCCATCTAAAATCATATTTGCGCAAACCACCACAAAACAGGCTATAAAAAGCCACAGAGGTCGTTTTAAAAATTCATTTATAAAATATATCAATCTAATATGAAACTTCATATTTTCCTTTTTTGATGTTCTCCTGATCTGACACCATAAGGGTTTTGTTATAAAACTTACTGGACTAAAGCCCGCTTTTTAAGTTTACCCTCTAAAAAAAATATATCATTCGTCCGAATAGATACTATATGAAAACAAATATACCAGCCTTTTTGTTAGGGGGCACACTTCTTATTTTTTTTCTTAGTTGCACAACAGACTACTTTGGCTTTTCGGAAGAAGATGTGGGTGCAAGCTCTAAAGAAGAGTGGTCCAACCCGTTAATTCCTATGGCCTATTGCAACAAATTTAACAAAGAGGGGTTTAGTGGTATTTTAACGGCTTATTATGATGTAGATCAAGGGACATTTAACAAGAATAAAGTTAGGCTTTACCTTTATAGCGTCCCTGACGAATGGACCTATCCTCCTTCAAATTATATTCAAGTTCATGCTTTTTCCATATCTAACAATAGAACTGTTTTTAATCCCACCCCTATAAGCATGATACTTATAAAAGACTCCAATAATGATCAATCCTCCATTATCACTACTTTAGGGCATGATCTTTTGGAATATTTAGGAGATATACCCATTGAAGAGCTAATAAACAGTTACAGTTTTTTGATGAAAGACATAAACGGCTGGAACGGAATTTCTCTCTCTGTGTTTAATACAAAAAATAAACCCATAAAGACAACCAAAGTGCTTATTCCTCCTTTTCCTGCCAACCCGCATACTTATTTAGACGAGAACAATCAGGAGCAACTTCTTTTTAAATTACATCCTTTTGAAAGTATTTCTTATAACAATGACGCAGATCAGCTTTTTTATCAAAAGGGAGTGGAGTTTTGTAAAGATTCTCCAGAGGAATTTGAAATTCCTCCTTGGGGGGGATCATCTTCCCACTCAGATCCTATCGATCAACTAATGGAAGATCTATCTTTTTTACCCGATTTTTAACATGTGTAGCGGGGGGAGCGGGTGCATTTTCGGAGTGGCTGGCAAAATTATGTAGTGGTGACATGGATAGTCACCCCGCTCTGCGGGTTGTCCGGAGCGGGGGGAGCGGGTGCATTTTCGGTGTGTGTTGCAAGGCAAGAAGAAGTGACATGGATAGTCAACCCGCTTTGCGGGTTTGTAGAGCGGGGGGAGCGGGTGCATTTTCGGTGTGTGTTGCAAGGCAAGAAGAAGTGACATGGATAGTCAACCCGCTTTGCGGGTTTGTAGAGCGGGGGGAGCGGGTGCATTTTCGGTGTGTGTTGCAAGGCAAGAAGAAGTGACATGGATAGTCACCCCGCTTTGCGGGCGGGTCGGAAGTCTTGTGTCATAACTTTGTGTCTGGACTTGATTGTTTTTTAAAAATACTTTTGTATTTATACATAAAAAAAAGTTCATGGAGGAGCTATAATGTTGGAAATCAAGCAAAATGAATTAAATGAAATGGAGTTGTTGCTTAATCAATCTGTAAAAGGGCATCATTTTCTTTTTGACCATAAAGAGGTGGCCCAAATTTTAAAAACCCCTACAGAAGACATTGATTTTTTTAATAAAGAAAATCTTCATCGAATCCAAACTTTAATGACAGGGTTGCTATCAAAAAAATCTTTTCATCAAAAACAAACTTATCTTAACTCTTTGGATCATAAAAACTTCGAGCTTTTAGTTAGGACCTATTTTCATATTGTGGACAGCACAGTACTGGCGGGTTTAAAAAGCACCCATTAAAAAAGAGGGAGTAGAAGCTCAAAACTATTATGTTTCTTCACCTCCGTTGTTGCTAACACATTTTAGTCCGTTCCATTGCGAACCTTCAGGGCACTTACAGGCGGACTCATTTTTATTCCAGGAGCGTCCGTCTGTGCACACCACCGTACAGGTCACATTTCCTTCGTTATCGAGACCTGTTATATATTGTCCTGTTGGACAGGATTTTGACTTTAAAACATCTTCACAATTGTTAGTTCCATCGCTCTTAAAGCCTTTAAAAGCTTGGCCATCGGGACACTTTGTCACATCCATACAGAGTTTACTTCCGTCTGCTTTAAAGCCCCTAAAGGCATGACCAGCCTGGCAAGGAGATATATCTTCGCATATTTCATCTCCATTGTTATCAAAACCTCTTAAATATTTATTGCCTGCACATTCTCGTCCTGAAAAATTTATAGATTGACTGACCCCTTGATTTTCGCACTTTGTAAAAGTGCAGGTATTAACTGTTGTGCCAGAAAAAGAGTAGTCTACCTTGCAGGCTTTAAAGTAACAGCCTGCTTGATCATTAGCTCCTGTTCCTTTCACACAAGCCCCCCCTCCATAAGTGTTAAATTGGTCCAGTCCTTTTTTACGGTAATAAACCCTTAAAGATCTTTGTTCTGTATCATTGGGGTCTGTAATAAGTTCCATCTTGACAATATTCAGTGCTCCACGAAAATCCCCCAGTTTAACTAAAATTATGTCGTCGTCTGTGTTAGGTGTTGTGCTTATGTTATTTTTCTGAGTTTTTACTAAAGTGCTATTTCTTAGCTTACCTTTTCCTGCTGTGGGGTCTGACAAATTAGAAGGGCTTAAGTTCCATTTGCAATCTTCCTCGTCGTTTAAAATTTGGATCAAACTATGTTCTAAGTCTTGCTCTGCTAAATCAGTTGAAACCACCTTAGAATTTTGCAAGGAGTTTTTTGAAATGTTAAGTAAACCCATGCCAATCACCAGGCTCAGTCCGGCCAAGGCTAAGACTTCTAACAGGCCCACACCTTTTTTAGATAAGAGGTTTGTGTATGAAAGAGGTTTCATAGTAGTTTTATATCAATATTTTGCCTTAAAATCAATTTTTTCATATTAGTTTTTTTTCAGTATTTTGCCCTAAAATCAAACTTTATTGTTGGAATAAAACTCATTTCTTTGCTGTTTTATGTAAACAACCTTTGAAAACAGCCTTTGAAAACAGCCAGCCTGATCACTCCACAAGAAGAGGGTTTTAGGGAACATCTTTAAGGATACCAGAGTTTTTTCTCCACAGAGAATGCCATTTTTTATTTGACATGGGTTAATATATTACTTATAGTAATATATATGAAAAAACACACATTTAATCCGAAAGAAATATTATCCGATTTTGATACATTTTTATATAAAAAAGGTATAAAATTTTCAGCTGTTGTTATTGGTTCAGGAGCACTTACAATTATGGAGTTCACACAAAGACACACTGTTGATATAGATGTTTTGGATCCAAAAATTCCGAATAAAATACTGGAATTAGCGGAAGAATTTAGAGAGCAAAAGGCAACACAGGGTATTTACTTAATTAAAAACTGGATCAATAACGGTCCCATTGCATTGCTTTTGAATCTTCCAAAGGGTTGGTCAAAACGAACTCAGCTTTTCTTTAAGGGAAAAGCCCTGACATTTACCACTTTAGGGCGATCTGATCTTTTAAAAGACAAATTGTGGGGTTTTTGCGATTTAAGGGAACAAGATAGAGCAGTGATTCTTCAATTAAAACCTTCACGAGAAGAATTAATCAAAGCTAGTGAATGGGTTAAACTTCAGGAAGCTCATCCCGCTTGGCCTGGCCATGTTGATTCTAAAGTGGAAGAACTTCTTAGGAGATTAAATTATGGATTCTAATCTTTTTGTAATAAAAACAGGAAAACATCTGGATAGTGATCTCCGGGCTATTGGCTTTAATATAGCTTGTGAGCAACAATCTATGAATCCTAATATTGAATCGGCTGTTGTTTCGGCAGGAGTATCTGCTGTCAATAAAAGTGATAATCGTTTAGGGGGTTTGCTGATAGATTGGCTTTCTGTTCATCGGCTCCGTGTTAATGCTGACAGATTGACAAAGTTTGTTCAGGGTTTAAAAGGTTTGAAATATAAATTTGTAAAAATTTTTTGGTGTGCCAATGCACAAAGATTTTTAGCTAAAGATCAGCGCTTTAGAAGGTTGTCTGAACTATATAGAGGAAGCAGAGTGGATTTTGCAGATCGTTTCTTAAAGCCCAGGCAACAAAAGGCAACAAAAACTCTGATTGAAATAAAGGGAGAAGATAAACGGTTTAAGGGGACTTGTATTCGTGTTCCTAAGGGGTATTTTTCAGAGCGTCCTCATCATATTTTTTCAGAATCTGTTGTGGCTAAATATCATCTGCCCTATCGTTATAGGGTTATGATGGGGCCATCTTACAGGGCGGATTTATGGGCTTTACTTAAATGTTATCCAGATATTTCGGCTTATGCTCTATGGAAGCAAGCGCATTGTTCTTACAGAACGGCTTATATTGTCAAAAAAGATTATGAACTTCTTAAAAGATGAGGTTTTTTATATCAATATTTTGTCTTAAAATCAATTTTTTCATATTAGTTTTTTTTCAGTATTTTGCCCTAAAATCAAACTTTATTGTTGGAATAAAACTCATTATCTACAGTGAGTAGAACTCCATGTTCCTCCACTACAACTAAAACAAACCTGTCTTCCAGTTCTTTCAGATGGTTCTTGCGCTGCCCGTGGCCTTCCATCACAGGGCAGTGAGTGAGGTGTATCACATCTCCATTTCGGTACTCCTCCACTTCGGAAAATAGTTAGCGGTATGTTTTTACGAGTTTCCAATGTTAAGCTTGTTACAAAACAAAATAGTTCTCCTCTCCACGCAAACGATCCGATAGGCACCTGGCAAGTGGAACCAGCCCAATAGTGGTTAGGGCTTGAGCATTTAGAACACGCAAGGCTCTGTAGTCGACCATTAATGAGCCCTATATCTTTTACAGGCGGTCCCCTTTTAGAATAGCGTCTGTTGGATGGGCATACACACTTGCGATTTGTTGTCCCCCTGTTTTTAAGCTCCTCGCCATAATAACAGGTGCAATATGGCCCGCTTGAACTCAGTACGGTATTGTTGTGGCAGGGCCAGCACTTTGATTTTGAATAGTTCCACTCAGGTTTATTGGGAGGGCAAGATACGCAGATTTTATTTTTCCAGTCCCAATGCGGTTTATTGCTTTCGCATTTTGTGCAGGTTGTTCCGTTCCATTGGTGTTTGGTTGGGCACGCTACGCAGTTTGATCCATTCCACTTAGGTTTGTTGTAAGAACTCCAATAGTACCGAGGGTACCAAGGGCAACGAACACAATAAGATCCATTCCAATTAGGTCTGTCAGAAGGGCACACACATTTTGATCCATTCCAGGATTGCCCCCACGGGCACTGGCATTTTTTGGCGGAACTATCCCATCTGGGTTTGTTAGAGGGGCATTTTACGCAATTTGAGCCGTCCCATTTAGGTTTGTTGTAGGGGCAACGAGAACACCAACTTCCGTTCCACTTAGGCTGATCATTTGGACAAGCTTCACAGCTTGAAGTGGAACTATTCCATCTGGGTTTGTTAGAGGGGCATTTTACGCAATTCGATCCATTCCACTTAGGTTTATTCCAAGGGCAAGAAGAACACCAAGAACCATTCCACCTGGGTTTGTTGGAGGGACAAGCACATTTTGCCTTTGCTACACTCCATGATTGCCCGCGTGGGCAGTCGCACTGTGTTCCGGTCCATCGGGATTTGTTAGAGGGGCATTTTACACAATTCGATCCATTCCACTTAGGTTTATTCCAAGGGCAATGAGAACACCAAGCTCCTAGCCACAAGGGTTTGTTGGAGGGACAAGCACATTTTGCCTTTGCTATACTCCATGATTGCCCGCGTGGGCAGTCGCACTGTGTTCCGGTCCATCGGGATTTGTTAGAGGGGCAGGCCACACAAGTGGAGGTGGCACTATTCCACTTCGGTCTATACTGAGGGCAAACACATCTGGTTCCATTCCACCCTCTCCCTCCTGTGCAAAGACACATAGAGGCAGAGTCGTTCCACACCCGTCCTCCTGAGCAAGCCACACAAGTTGATCCATTCCACTTAGGTGTGGTTTCAGGGCAAACACATTTTTTCTTTGTTTCGCTCCAGGTTCGATGTGGTGCGCAAGAGTTAGCACATTTTGTTCCATTCCACTTTTCACCAGCTTGGCAAGCCACACAAGTTGAGGTGTATTCATCCCATTTAGGTTTGTCCGTGGGGCAAGGACCACAATTTAGGCCATTCCAATAAGGAGAGCTTTCAGGACAAGCCACACAATTTGATCCATCCAACCTGGGTTTGTTAGTAGGACATTTGCATTGTGATTCGGATTCGTTCCAGGTTTGCTCTCCCTGGCACACACAATTTGAACCATCAAAGGTTCGTCCCCCTTTGCAAACACAATTTTTTTCTGAATCTGCCTCGCGTCCTCCTGAACAGCTGGCCACACAAGCCGAACCATCCCAATTGGGCTTGGCGGTGGGGCATTTACATTTTGAGTCCTCATCATTCCATTGCTGGCCTCCTGTGCAAAAAGTACTACAAACCACTGCCCCCTCGGCGTCATAGCCTAAGGCATGTTCTCCGGCAGGGCAGGAGGAGTCTAACTCAGCCAGAGCCACGCAAACTCTGTCCCCGGTAGTGGCGTCGAATCCTGTAAAAGAAGTTCCGGTAGGGCATTCTCCAGCTTCTGCGCAATTTTTACTTCCATCACTATTAAAACCTCTTAAGTACTGCCCAGCGGGGCATTCTGATATGTCCACACATAAAGGATCGCCATCGCTATCAAAACCTTTTAAATATTGATTATCTAAGCAGGTAATGTCTGCAATATTGGATCCACTGCTTCTGGCACTTGCGCAATTTAAAAGTGTACACTTATCATCTGGGGCACTACAATCATTATTACTACAATCATAATCCATTTTACAAGAATGAGTAAAACATCCAGTGGTGTTTGAGGGGCTACAAGTACCCCCGCCTAAGGTGTTGTATTTTCCTAATCCTTTTTTGCTGTAATAAACGATAAAGGTTCTTTCTTTTGTATTGGACGAAACTGTGTTGGCCAGCTCTATTTTTTTAATATCTAATACGCCCTTAAAGTTACCTACTTTAAGCACAGTAACATCATCTTCTGTAACGGGTGGTGTATCATAGTTATTTCTTTTAGTTTTTACTAATGACTGTAAAGTGCCTTTTTTATTCGAAGAATCCGACAAACGTGATGGGCTTAAGTTCCATCTACAATCTTCTGTTCGGCTTAAAATTTCTGATACAGTGTAGTGTAAATCTTGTTGTGCTGATAAAGTAGATACAACTTTAGTGGTTTCTAAGGAGTGATCAGAAATTTTAAGTATACCAAAACCTACAGTCAAACCTAAGCCTGCTGTTATTAGAGTACCTAATAGAGTAAAGCCCTTTTGGGACAAGAAAAGATGTTTCTTCAGAGGATAAAGTGATAAGGAGAAAAAGAGGTAGAACTGCTTTATCTGACTTACTTTACTTGCACAATAAGGTCCAAAGAAAATGGACTTTAGCTTGGAGAAGAGGAGGGTAAAAAACAGTTTTATGTTTTTTTTATTCATAAAAGTCCCTCTTTGATCTGGTTTTCATAGTAAATGGTTCGTTTTTTAAGCCCTATTCAGTTTAAGCCAGGTAGTTTTAAGCCAGGTGGCGGTTAACAGAAGAGGTTGTCTCTAAAACCTGGTGAATTTCAGACATCATAAAGCTTAAACGATCCACTTCTTTTTTAAGTTGAGACATACTGTTTAGAAAAGCACGCAAATTCTCTGTTTCACTGGCGGTTTTAGATGGATTTTTTTTTTCTGTGGTGGCTTTTCTTTTGTATGGAACAACATTGGTGGCCTTTTTTTTGTATGGCAGAGCATTGGTGGCCTTTTTAGTGGCTACCTTTTTTTTGTATGGCAGAGCATTTTCTTCTTGCTGATCAGGAAAAAAAAAATCTTCTTTTTCAGCAGTAGATACAGCAAAAATAAGCTTTTTACTCATATTTTATCTCCCAATGTTTTTGTCTGTAGTGGGTTTTTCGCATTGTATAAAGTATACTCGGCTAAAGTCTAATGAAACTTAAATATATTTTTAGCTTTAGAATCTATTAGATTCCCACCTTCGGGGGGTTATCTTTTGGTAATTTCGTATCCACGGGCAAGACTCAGCGTGGACCGGCGAACTGGAACCGTTATCTTTTGGTAATTTCGTATCCACAGGCAAGGCTTCCAAGCTCTATATCCCCTATATCTCTTCGAATTTGCCCCTTTTTCAGCCCTGCGTTCATAATGCCATTTTTATTTTCTATGTGGATCGCACCAGCTAAATGCCCAAATTCATGCAGAGCCAGGCTGATAAAATCCACTTCATTTTTGGAAATTTCGGGCCTAATAGCTGTGGGAACACGCGTGCTTTTTTTCTTCCAAAAGGAAATAAAATCCCAAAAAGCTTGAAAAGCATATAAAAACTGCTGAAAAAAAGACCTTGGGGAAGTGCTGGCAAAAGATCGGTTGGTGGAAAGCTTAGGCACTTTTGTCCAAACAGAGTAGTCAAAAGATTCCTTCTCATAAAAATACTTATAATGCACATTATTTATTATAATGTCTCCTTCAATAATGGATCCTCCAAAGTAGTTGCGGATATGTGTGCTCCCTTGTTGTTTGGCCAGTAAAATTTGGTGTTTTTTATCCAAAAATAAAATATTAATTCCATCCCCTGAATCTTGCTGGCCAGGAACAGAATTTACTTGTACTTCTCCAACCAGTTCAAAAAGAGGCCCTTGTTTCGCATAGTAGTTCCAGGACTCATTCCACATATCCATAGCGTATACAAAGTTTTTTCGGGTAATACTGGGCACGGATTCATGGATATAAATAGGCACAGGTAACTCTTCCCATCTCACCATAAAGCCTCGATCCACACGAAAGTTACAGCTATTTTTCCCCTCTCCTTGAAAATTGGAAAGCCCACAACCTACAAATAAAAATAAAGTTATGAATAGAACAATTTTTTTCATAAAAATCCCTTTTTTATCTTTTCGGCAGAAAATAGGGGATTTTTAAATAAATAGAACTAACTTTGCTCTAAAACCGGCGAGGATTCTTCCTTTTTCTTGTTTTCATTTCCACAATATGATATGATGATTCAAGTATCAGTTAAATAAAGTAAACAAAGAAGAGTTGTTATGGAAAAAAAAGACTTTTTTACGATAGCCGGATTTGTTCTTGTATATACTGGATTTGTTTTCGGCGGATTTAATACCCTTCTGAATGCCAAAACTAAACCGATTGAATCCAGTATTCAAAATTTAAACTCAGAGGTAAAAGGTATAAAAACAGAAATAAAAGACATAAAAACGGAAATGAGAGACATTCAGATCAAGTTGGCTCAACTTTTGTCTAATAACAAAGTGGTCGCTGATGTTTCTGTTAAGAAAGTAAGAAAAAAATAGTTACCGAATATCTATGTGCTTTTGGGATCAAAGGCATCTCTAAGGCCGTCTCCCATAAGATTAAAGGCCATCATAGTCAGGAAAATAGCCACACCAGGGGCTATCATCAGATGAGGATAAGAGCGAAGGGATTTCCAACCCTCTTCTGCTAACACCCCCCAGGAACTGTAAGGAGGCTGAAGACCTAAGCCTAAGAAACTTAAAAAGCTTTCAAACAAAATGTTAGATGGAATTTGTAAAGTCAACAGCACAATAATAGGCCCTAAAATGTTGGGCAAGATATGACGAAAAACAATCCTAAAACCTCTGTCTCCTAAAGCACGGGCCGATTCCACATACAGTTTTTCTTTTTCCTGTAAAACCTGCCCTCTTACAACACGGGCCAAGGTCACCCAACCCACCAGGCTTAAAGCCACCAAAATCCCCATAAGGGCTTTTAACTCGGCCTGCATGACTAAAGCCAAAGAGTCAAAAATCACTTTTACCAAAATTAACAACACCAGGGAGGGAATGGAATATAAAATGTCAATCATTCTCATCATAAAGGCATCTGTTCTTCCTCCCAGCCATCCTGAAATAGCCCCATATAACACTCCTAAAATTAACGAGATAAGGGCTGTTACAATACCCACTGCCATAGACACACGACCCCCGTATATCAGGCGGGAAAGTATATCTCTTCCCATGTTATCGGTGCCTAAAAGATGGGTCCGGCCCGGAGAAAGCAACTCTTTTCCTTCAAATTGTTCTTCAAAAGAGTAAGGGGAAAGCATTTCCGGAAACAAACTCATTAAGCAAACAAATCCAATAAAGATTGCGCAAAACATTCCTAACCGGTTTTTTTTAAACCTCAGCCAGGACTCATACCAAAGGCTGTTACCTGTGTTTTTTATAGGAATCCATTTTTGCATATATCAACACCTTACTTAGTCGGTCCGTGAAAAAATATGTTTGCTCGTGTCCGCGCCCTGGCTTTTTCACTTCCTATTATTTGGTCCGTCCTGCGCCGGCAGAGGACAGGAGTTTAGTTAAAAAAAGCTTTTTTCAAAGCCAAATACTTTAAATGCTCAGGATAGCCGAATCCTGGGATCAAAATGGCTGTAAAGCAAATCTACCACTAAATTAGAAAAAACCAGCACAATAGAGTAAATTAAGGTCACTCCTAAAATAAGAGGGTAATCTCTGTTAGTTACGCTATTTACCAGGTGCTTAGCCATTCCGGGAATGGCAAAAATATGCTCTACAATAAAAGAACCTGTAAGGATACCCGCTATTAGAGGGCCGGAAAAAGTGAGCACAGGAAGAAAAGAGTTTTTTAAAACATGCTTATAAAGCACAGTCCAGTGGTTAAGCCCTTTAGCCTTAGCTGTTCGGACATAGTCGGACTGGATGACTTCTAAAACACTGGCGCGGGTTAAACGAGCAATAAAAGAGATGGGCCTGGTTCCTAAAACTAAAATCGGCAAAACATAATAAGATGGTCCTTCCCAAAGCGCGATTTCAAACCAATCCAGGTAAAAGCAAAAAAATAAAATCAATATAGGAGCTACTAAAAAGCTGGGAAGGGAAACCCCACTCACAGCCCCTATCATTAATAAACGATCCATCAAAGTATTGTGGCGGGAAGCAGAAAGCACACCAAAAGGCACTCCTATTAAGTAGGCTAAAATCAGAGCATATACTCCTAATTGGATGGAGATAGGCAAAGTTTCTCCTATAATGGCAGAAATATTCCGGCCAATATATTTATAGGATTCTCCAAAATCCCCACGCACTAAACCACTTAAATAGTATCCATATTGGTGTAGTAAGGGGCGATCTATGCCATACTTGGCTTCGATATTGGCTTTAATCTCAGGAGGCAGAGCTTTTTCTTGATCAAAAGGCCCGCCAGGTAAGGTTCTTAGTAAAACAAAAGTAACTGTTGCAATAATGAAGAGGGTAAAAAGCGCGCCTAATATTCTTTTTAAGACATAAGCCAACTGTTTTTTCTTTACTGTATAGTAAGAAAAAAGACCTAACAGGCTTAGTATATCTGAAAGCCAAAGCCAAGGGGGAATTTCATAATTTAAAAAACTCAGAACCAAAGTCAAAAACCAGATCAGAAAAACAGATAAACTGGCCAAACTTTTTAAGGGAAAATTGTTCCATGACATATAAATTGCCTCATAAAATCAAAGTGTTAAAATGGGGGCCTATGAAAAACCACTTGTGTTTCAATTATCGCACCTTTATATCATTTTCAAAAAATCAGATTTTTTTCAAAACCCCTTTAACTTGACCTAAATTTTATAGGGAGTCAAGATTATGTGTTGTTTTTCAAGCCCTGATCCAAATCAAAATAACTGTCCATCTCATTTTTAACTTCTATTATTAACTTCTTTTTCTCATCTCTTAATTTAAGAGCTTTCATTATTAACTTAGTAATTTTATCAATACAAAGCTTATCTACAATCGGAATTTCTATTTCCTTTAATCTTTCTATGCTTAGGTGTGGTATAGTTGAGGCTGTTACAGTTCTTCTTATTGCAGGATAGAATCCTGTTTCTTGTCCTGAAAGAACAGTAAATAAATATTCAGGTGTGATATTATAATCCTGAGCTTTAGGATTTAATTTTATTTTTGCAAAACCACTTGCTACTATTATTTTATCATATTTTGAAACCATTGCTGTTTCTCCAATTATTCCATCTTTTGAAAACAATATATCTATATTATTGATTTCAGTGTCCAATAGCTCTACTAAATGATTTGAAATAAAGTAATCAGGAAAAATGTCAATTTCATTATTTATAATATCAGAAGTTCTAATAAAGGCATAATCTCCTTTCTTTTTTAACAATTCAGGGTTATAATTTTTACTTCCCACTTCAATACCTTTTGTTATTCCTGCTATTTTATTTAATTTAATAGTTTTAAATTTATCCTTTATTTCATTTTCAACATCCATATATTTTGGTAAATAGGATTTCCCATTCCAAAGCCCTAAAGTTTGAATAGTAGATAGATTTACTGAAAAATATTTTTCTGTAGATTTACATTGAATATCTAATTTACTTTTTAAAACCTCTTTTGCTAACTTTATATTATTTATAGAACCTCTATTATTTGAGATAATTTTCTTAACTTTTAACTCTATTGAATTTAAAATATCTTTTTCTGGAATAAATACTTTTATCTCCTTTAATTGAGAATGTGTCATTTCAACTCTGGTATCGCCATGTGTTGATAAGTCTGTTTGTGCTTTATAAAATTTTGAATTAAGATAAGCTATTAAATAATAGGGTGATATTGTTTTTTTATTCACTGTTATTTTTGAGATATGTTGACTTATTACACTCCCTTCGTTGGTTTTATCTATAAGACTTGCTACTCCTAATTTTTCGGCTGTAGCCTGTGTTCTACCTAACACAATATCATTTTGTTTTGTTTTAATTTTCTCTGATACATTTTTTGAAACAAAAACCAAACTTCTACTCTGTTCATCAATAGTAAATGGTTTAATATTTCCTACTCTTATATAAGATATTCCTTCAGTTGGTTTAATATACCTATCAATATAGCTACCACTTGTTATATTGGCTTTTAGCTCATTTAAAGTTTTAACTTCACAAACACTCTTATCTTTAAGCTTATTAAATACTTTCTTTACTAAGAAGTACTTAGGATTAAGACGCTTATCTATAGAGCTTTTTATTTCGGATTTTAATACTGATATAGTTTTTAATGCCATGATGATCTTAAAAAGTAAATTTATTTTCTTTTGCCCATTCTTTAAACTTTGTAGCAACATTTACTATATCATCCTCTTCTATTTTTTTACCTCTCCTGTCATGCCCGCAAAACTCAGCAACAGCCATAAAAATAGGATAATCTTTAGGTATTTCTTCTGTCTTTTTAAATATTATTATAGAAGTTTTTGTTCCTGTGTGAGGTAAAAAAGTTTCAAGAGGGGTATCAATAATAGCTATAATTCTACCCCGTTTTAACAACCAATTTCTTATATAGGCTAAAGTTTCATTTCCATAGATTCCATCAGGTAAAACTATTGCCATTCTACCCCCTTCTTTTAAAAATTGTAAACTCCGTTCAATAAAAAGAATTTGAGGAGAGCCTTTTTGTCTTAGGTTTTTCTTTTCCCATTCATTATTTTTTTTATGGAAACTCCATTGATGACCAAGGTCAAATTGTTTTAGCTTATTTTCTCCTCGGACAGGAATTTTTGCTCCAAACGGTGGATTAGTGAGAAGAATATCAAATTGACCAAGTTGTATTTTTTGATTGGTGACTTTTTTCCAAGTATTTGGATTTTCCAAACTATCATCACAAGCGACTCCACTTGTGCCATCTCCTATTAAAGTCATATAGGCTTTTGTCACTTTTGACAGAAAATAATCTTTATCTATTCCTCTAAAATTTGCATTAGCAATTTTTTGTTTTTGTTTGTCTGTCTCCCTCTGCGACCAATTATAGTCTATGCCTTTTTTATCTATTTTATTCCAAACATATTTTAATGCCTCAATTAGAAATCCACCACTGCCACAGGCAGGATCAATAATTAAATCTTCATCATCTGGATCCAATATATCAACCATCATCTGGACGACATTTCTTGGTGTAAAAAATTGCCCCTGGCTACCTTTTAAGGCATGTCCAATAAAAATTTCAAAAGCATCAGCAATGACATCTCTTTCTGCTTCTATAAGACAATAATTTTGAAGTTCACCTACAACATAAGTAATAGAGTTTCTATCTAATTTAATTATGTCACTGTCATCAAAAACTTCTTTATAATTTTGTTTTACTTTATCAAAAAGATTTAAAATTCTTTCTTGAACATCCTTAGCTTTTTCATCTACTCCTGCTCTAAAAGAAATAATATCATTTGGTTTTGTGTATTTTTCATCATAAATTTTACAAAAAATAAGATTGATAAGTTGTTGAGCTAAAACTTCATCTCTTGTTGCTCCCACTGTATTAGCCGCTAAATGGTTTCTAATAGCTTTAAAAGTGGCTTTTAAATTGTGAGTGGGTTTAAGGTCTTTTCGTTTAAATTTTCCTATATCTTCCACTCTTTGTCTGTATCGTGGAATATTTGGGATTTCCTCAAATATAACTTTCCCCTTTTTTTCGTTCTTTCTTAGGAACAGTCTTTCATTTCCATTAAACCAAACGGCTAAAAAAGCTTTTGATAACTTTAAATAGTCTTGAAGTTGCGTTTTTCCATCTGTTCTGGTTTTCTTTTTACATTCAATAATTATATAAACATCCTCTTCTTGTTTTTTCTTATTTAAAAAGACGGCAATATCTACAGGATATTCTTTTTTTGTATCCGAAGGTCTTACTTTCACTCTAAATTGTGGCCTTGTTTGAATATGCTCTTTTGGATAACCATAGTCTTTAACTAATTGCTTAGAAAAAATTTGAACCGCCTCTATCTCTTCTGGAGTGGCTTTTACTTGTAGGCTGGATATAAAATCAGTAATATATTTATTTTTTTGTTTACTCATAATGGTTTTCCCATTGGTTGCTAATTAGTCCTCCGTGATAAAATCCATTCTCCTTCGCTGTCATACCCGCGAAAGCGGGTATCCACGCTTGTTTTGAAGTAAAATTAGTCCTGTTTATTTTGTCTCAGGGACCTTTTTCACGGAGGACTAATTAATAGCCCGTGATAAAGCCTGTTCATCTCCAGCTGTAAAGCCAAGTACTTGGTTTACAGTCCCACCTTGAGCGGGAATCTCGCCTGTTTTAGGACAAAGTAAGTCCTGTTTACTTTGTTGCAACACATTTTATCACGGACAATTATTTTAGTATTAAAATACATAAAAAACTATGTAGAAAAATAAAATAACGCATTGCTACAAGCAGAAGGTCTGATTCTCCTAACTTCAGGATAACATTATGGGTCAAGGACCATTACCTCTTCTTTAGCTTTACTTCTTTAAAGGGAAGCTTTCCCATGACATTTAAGGGGAAAAAGGCTATGCGATCTGATATAAGCCAGTGAGATTGAGACGAGTAAATAGGGATAACAGCAGATTCCTCTATTAAAATTTTTTGTGCAGACTTGTAAAGCCTAAGCCGTTCTTTTTCATCCGTTACTACCCCTGCTTTTTCCACTAAAGAGTCGTAACGGAGGTTCTTCCAGCCTGTATGGTTGTTTTCCGAGTAGGAGGTCATTAAAGTCATAAAATTATCCGGATCAGGGTAATCCGCAAGCCACCCCAGTCTAAAGATTTGCTGTTTTCCTGTCCTTAAACTTTGCAAATAGGTTTTCCACTCCTCATTGGAAAGCTCTACAGAAATGTTTAAATGTTTTTTTAACTGAGCCTGCACTTTTTCCGCTACTCTTTTATGATCTTCATGCGTGTTATAGGAAATAGTGACTTTAGGAAAAGTGGAGCGATCTTGGTATCCGGCGGAATCCATAAGGGCACGGGCTTGTTTCGGATCAAATCCGGCCCCTTGATCAGGTTCGTAACCTGGCAATCCCTTGGGGAGCCAGCCCGCTAAAGGGACTTGGTCTCCTTTCAGCAAGTCGGTAATTTTTTTTCTGTCAATAGCTTTGCTAAAAGCTTGTCTCACTCTTATATCATCAAAAGGCTTTTGTTTTATATTAATACCATAGTAGTAAGTAGCTAAAATAGGATGGGAGCGATATTCTTTTTTTTGTCTTAGGGCGGGTAGTTCTCTGGAAGGGAGATCGCCTATGGCATCTAAGCGACCTTTTTCAAACAAGTTTAAAGCTGTGCTACTTTCAGGGATAATATGAATCAGGACATTTTTTATTTCAGCAGTTTGATTGTAATAGGTTTTATTTTTCTCTAAAACAATTCTTTTATCGTGCTCCCATTGTTTTAATCGGTAAGCCCCTAAGGTGACAATATTTTCTGGTTCTGTCCATTGATCCCCATGTTTTTGAATAATGTCCTTTCTTATGGGGTAGGTGCTGGTGTGGGAAACAAAATAAGGAAAGTAACTTTTTCCCTCTTCTAACTCCACTACTATTTGCCCTTTTTTATTAACAAAAACCCCCACTTGGGAAAAGTCTTTTATCTTTCCTTCATTATAAGCTCGTGCGTTTTTAACAGGATACAAAAAATAAGCATATTCAGAGGCGGTTTTGGGATTTAAAAGCCTTTCCCAGCCATCCCATAGATGAACCGCTTTAAACTCTTTTCCGTCACTCCACTTCACCCCTTTTCTTAAAGTGAAGGTCCATTTTTTTCCGTCCGAGGTAGAAGTCCACTGGATGGCCAAAGCGGGTTTCAAACCCACTTCCGTTCCAGAAAAATCATAGTGCAGAAGACCATCCATAATATTATCCACAATAAGGCTGGATGTTCTATCAGTAGCTTTACTCCAATCTAAAGTGGGAGGCTCTGTTGAAATACAAAATCGGAAAGTGTCTTTTAAAGGAAATAAATCCTGATCCCTTTGCTTTTTTTTAAAACAAGAGGGGAGAGATAAAGCACATAAAAGCACAGCTATTTTTAAAAAGTATGAAATCATCAATAACTCCTTATTTTGTTATTTTCCAATGGAGCTGTTATTTTCCAATGGAGCTGTTTAGAAGCCCGTGGTAACCCCTTTCATCTCTGCTGTCCTACCCGCTTTGAGCGGGAATCTCGTCTATTTTAGGATAAAATAAATCCTGTTTACTTTGTTGCAATACACTTTTTCACGGACGACGACTGTTTACTGTAATATTGTATTTTTTTGAGAGTCATTATTTCCTATCCAGCTACAATTCTTGAGGTGTTGGAATTTTATCAAAAAAATGAGTACATTTTAAATTTTGTTTTTGTTGAGTTTATTTTTGAATTTCCCCGGTTTAAAGAAAGGAAGCTTTTTGGGTTTTACCTGGACTTTCTCTCCTGTTTGAGGATTGCGCCCTTGGTAAGCACCGTATTTTCGAACTTCAAAAGTTCCCAGTCCCCGTATTTCAACCCGATTCCCCTTCTTAAGAGTGTTGACAATAGAACTTAAAACACTGTTAACAATGAGGGTGGCCATTACTTTTGTGGTTTTGTGCTTTTCCGATAAGGCTGTAATCAAATCGGACTTTGTAAAATTAGGGCGCGGATTTTTTTTAGTCATAAGTAGCGATTATTCATAAGTTTTTCTGTTTTGGCAAATACTTTTTTATATTTTTAGTGCCCCGGAATTTATAGTCTGAAATACCTTTAGTGTCCCGGAATTTATAGTCTGAAATACCTTTCGCGACCGTATTTGACCTTTTAGGCTCAAATAATCTGGGGTTTATAGTCCAAAATACCTTTAGTGATCTGGAATACCTTTTGTGGCTTGAAATACCTTTCGCAAAAAGAAGGGGCCATAAAAGACCAAAGCGGAATAGCTTTGCACTAAGTCTGCTCCCAAATTCAGCCTTTCAAAAATATCTTCTGGAGTAAGCGCGCCTCCTACAGAAATAATAAGCTGTTTTTTTCTCTCTGATCCTAAATGTTTTCGCGCCAAAACCAGCCTCTGTTTGGAAATAGCTGTTAAAGGAGTGCCAGATATTCCGCCGTACTCAGGAAACATACCTATTAAGTCCTTTTCTCTTTTTGAGCTGGTATTGCTTATAATATGCCCTTCAGCCCCTTCTGCTAAAGCTATGTCCAGGGATGTTAAAAAATCCTCTTCCTCCATATCAGGCATCCACTTGATTAGAAAGGGTTTAGGCTGTTCTAAAGAGTTTAATTTTTGCCGGATAGTACACAGAAGATGTTTAAGCAGGGGAGGTTTAGTTAGGTCTGTTAGGTCCTTTGTGTTGGGGCTACTAATATTGATTACAAACCCATCCACATAAGGATGTAAAATGGAAATACATTTCAGGTAATCTGTATGTGCTGAGTCGTTAGGGGTGGTTCTGTTTTTTCCGATATTGGCAAAGATGGGGGTAGGGCGGAAATTTTTTAAACTTTTTAGCCTTTTTTGGACTGCTAAAGCTCCCTCATTAGGAAAACCTAAATGGTTCCAGAGGATTTTTTTATCCCAATCTCTTTTGAGTGTAGGGCCTATGTTTTTCTTTTGAGGTAAAGGCGTGACAGTGCCTACTTCTATAAAGCCTGCACCTAAAGCCCACCAGGCCTTTAAATGTTTTGCGGATTTATCTATCCCGCCGGCGGGAGCCAAAGGATTTGGAAAATAAAGGTTTTTCCAATGTAAGGGTCGCCATTCAGGAGGTTTTTTGTTTCCTGCTGTTTTAGAATATATAGAAAGCAAAATATCAGCCACTTTATGAGCGGGCTGGGCTGGTAAATACTTTACCAAGCTTGTCCTCTTAATTTCATAGCTTTTTCTAAACGCATAAGAGATACCCCCATTGCGGAAAGACGCAAATCCCGATATTTACCCCCGTCTTTAGTGGGGTATTTTTCTGCAAAATTCCATACTTTGTCAAAAGACATAAACATAATATCCCTCAATTTATCTCGCACTTGTTTTTCTGTCCAAAAAAGCCAGCCAATATCTTGGACCCATTCAAAATAACTAACCACCACCCCTCCTCCGTTTGCCAAAATATCCGGGGCAATCAGAACATCATGGTTAATCAAATATTCATTGGCTGATGGAGTAGTGGGACCATTAGCTCCTTCCACAATCATTGGGGTTTTTATGTTCTTCATATTTTTTTCGTTGATAACTCCATCCAACGCGCAGGGGATAAGCGCGTCTACTTCTAAAGCCAACAGCTCTTCGTTAGAAATAGCAGACGCTTTAGGGTATCCCTTAATAAAGCGATTTTCCCGCAAATAACGTATCAATTCTGTTATATTAAGCCCTTTTGGATTAAAAACACCTCCTGAGCGATCGCTCACAGCCACCACTCGCGCGCCTAAAGCATGCGCTTCTACACAGGCGTGTAAGCCCACTTTTCCGAACCCTTGCACAGCTATAGTGGCTTCACTAATATTTTTATTTTGGACTTCCAGTGCTTTTTCCAAAATGTAGACCACCCCTAAACCGGTGGCTGAGCTTCTGCCTTTTGAACCGCCAATTTCGATAGGTTTCCCCGTAACCACTCCAGTTTGCGAAAAGCCAGATTCCAGGGAATAAGTGTCCAACATCCAGGCCATAGTTTCTGAATCTGTGCCCACATCGGGAGCGGGAATATCTTTGTCCGGGCCAATAAAAGGGCTTAATTCAGAAGTAAATCTGCGAGTTAAGGATTCTAATTCCGCTTTTGACAGAGCAGAAGGATCTAACTGAACCCCTCCTTTAGCTCCCCCTAATGGGAGATTCAAAAGGGAGTTTTTATAGGTCATTAGAGCCGCTAAACCAGCCACTTCCCCAATATTTACTCCAGGATGATAGCGAATCCCCCCTTTAAAAGGCCCCAGAGTGTGATTGTGCTGGACTCTGTATCCGTTAAAAACCTGCACTCGATCATTATCCATGCGCACAGGTATAGAGACGCGAATGGAGCGACGGGGGAGCTTTAGTCTTTCCATCACATTTCTATTGATGCCAATATGCTTTCCAGCTCTTTCCAGATCGTAAAGAACATTCTGGTATAGGGGATTGTGCAGAATTTCATCTTCATTATATGCCACAGGACTGCCTTTGTTTTGTTTGATTATACATAGCAGGGGGGACAGAGTTTTTCATAGATTATTAAATATCATCAATGAATTTGCACACTGTCAATCCCTCTATTTATAGAAAAGGCTCAAAAACCCCGTGTGTCACTTTTTTTCTCCCCCCCCGCGCTCAGTTACCCCCCTAATCACTCAAAAACCCCGTGTGCCCCTTTTTTTTTGCAAACAGAAAAGGGCTGTGATATAGTTTTGGTATGGATTTGTCAGCAATAGCAGGTTTTTTTGAGCAATCTGTCCCTATAGGGGTGGTTGCTATACTCATTTTTCAGGCCATTATGAGTCGGGATATTAAGCATATAAACGAAAAGTTAGGTAATCATATTACAGACACAAATAAGAAAATTGATGGTTTAGGTGATCATATAGATAAACAAAGCGATCGTATAGATAAATTAAGCGATCGTTTGGATAGACAAGGCGATCGTTTTAACAAGTTGTATGACTTTCTAATGCAGGAAAAAAAACGCCAGTAACTAAGGTTATTGTGATTCGGGCAATATTAGAGATTCTAATGCAGGAAAAAAAACGCCAGTAACTAAGGGGTCAGTCCTGAAAAAGTATATTTGACTGTATCCGTGCCCTGATTTATACCCACCGCTCGGTCTCAGACCTGCGTTTTGCCCCGCTCGCGTCTTTCAGGAATTAGTCGGTCGTGAAAAACCTTGTTCATCTCCAACTGCAAAGCCAAGTACTTGGCTTTTTAGTCCCGCCTTGAGCGGAAATCTTGCCTGTTTTAGGGCAAAGTAAACCCTGTTTACTGTGTTGAAATACACTTTTTCACGGACGACGAATTAGTCTATACGGTCTTATGCGGTCATGGTGCGTTTTGCCACTCAAGCGCGGGGGACAAAAGCAACAATAAGGGTTTTTCACATCCCACTAAATAGTCCCTTTTATTCTCTTAAAATGTGGTTCGTAGAGGGTGAGCGGGTCATTTGCTCTGCTTTAAAGGCTGTTTTTAGACTAAAGGCTTATTTTACCTATATGAGTTATCAATTTAACCACTTAAACACAGCTCTATGTTTAAGAAATTCAAAAAAATTCCGATAAGTGTATGTAAGAATAGTATATTTTCAGAAAATAAGCCCGTTTTAGGGATGGGAAATAAAGTCTATGGGAAAAAATAAAAAAGTTTCAGTTATTGAAAATGTTATGGATGAATTAAATGAGGAAATAAATTCTTCCTCTAAAGATTCTTCTAATTTTTTTATTTCTGATTTTGTTAAAGAAGAGCACTCGCCGGCAAAAAAAATGTCTAATCAGGATTTAGAAAGTCTTATTCACTTTGATCCTTATAAAGAACAAGAAAAGGAAGAGGGTGAGAAAGAGAGTTTACCTCAAGATAAGACTGTTAACTTACCTCAAAATAAAGCTGTTAAAACGCGCTCTAAAGTTAAAGCAGAGCTGAACCAAAAAGGGTCAGACCAGCAGGAGAAGGATGTAGAGCAGAAAAGGGCCGACCAAGAAGACAAACCAGCTAAAAACTTAGTGTTTAAATTAAACAAAAAATCACGGGGTGAAAAACGCTCTAAAGTTAAAGCAGAGCTGAACCAAAAAGGGTCAGACCAGCAGGAGAAGGATGTAGAGCAGAAAAGGGCCGACCAAGAAGACAAACCAGCTAAAAATTTAGTGTTTAAATTAAACAAAAAATCACGGGGTGAAAAACGCTCTAAAGTTAAAGCAGAGCTGAACCAAAAAGGGTCAGACCAGCAGGAGAAGGATGTAGAGCAGAAAAGGGCCGACCAAGAAGACAAACCAGCTAAAAACTTAGTGTTTAAATTAAACAAAAAATCACGGGGTGAAAAACAATCTGTAAAAGGGAAAAAAGAATTAAAACCTAAAAATCATCCAATTTTAAGAGATTCACCTGCTTTAAATGAGCACAATATTCAAGGAGATCCAGGGGACAGGATGGTTTGGAATAGACACAGGGAAGGTATGGGCACACAAGGCAACATTCCCATGCGTATTACTTTACAGCAATCTGAAAATCTGAGGGTGGCTCAGGAACGTATTGTCGCGTTGGAAACAGAAATTGAAAGGTTAAGGCTGGAAAACGAAGATCTAATAGCAACAGGTGATATTTTCCGGGAGCGATTGGACAAAATTATAGTGCAGAATGATAATTTGAAAAAAACTTATGAGGAAAGCCGTCAAGAATTTCAGCATGAAAAAAGGACTTTATTGGATACTCTGAACAGTCAAACTTTGGAGATTGAAAAAATGAATGTTAAAAACAAAGATTTGGAAAAAAGGCTCTTTAGCAATATTCAACAAATTCGGGTAAGGGAGAGAGATCTGGAAAATCGTTTAGAGCTTATGAAATTAGATAATCAAACCTTGGCAAGAGAGAAAGATCAATATATTTTGGATTTAAAGCGTCAAATTGACAGGATGAAAATGGAGTCAGACACTCAAAAAAGTAAGCACAACGAAGTGTCAAATAAGTTGGAAGGATATAGAAATCAAAACAGGAATGTGGTTCGTGGTTTGCAAGTAGTTTTAAATGTGGCCAGAGGATCTAACGCGCCTCAAGAGGAACATCCTTTGCCGTTTACACAAGTAAAAGCAGAAGAAGAAAAAGAGGCTCAAGAAGAAAGCGAAAAGAAAGTGGTTGGCGATTAAACCAGAGAACAGGGCCGACTAATTAGTTGCCCGTGAAAAAGTGTATTGCAACACAGTAAACAGGGCTTACTTTGTCCTAAAACAGGCGAGATTCCCGCTCAAGGCGGGACTGTAAAGCCAAGTACTTGGCTTTACAGTTGGAGATGAACAGGGTTTATCACGACCGACTAATTAGTAAAATCGGCATAATAAATAAGGATTCAATAATTATGAGTGCTATAAAAAAGAAAGAAGATATTTGGAAAATACCGGACACTCCTTTACCGGACTCAGTGAGTGTGAAAAAATCTGTTTCTTCGCAAGAGAGGGAGCAGGCGAATCAGAATGTTGGTTCTGCTGGATCTGCCGGTTCTACTGGATCTGCTGGATCTGCCGGTTCTGCTGGTGTGGGTATGGATAAGGAGTCAAAGTTAGCGGGGCTTAAAAACAAAGAAAAAAAAACCTATTTACGAAAAAGATTGTCTCAAACAGGTCAAGCAGGCCACACGGGGCAAACAAGTCAAACAGGCCACACGGGCCTATCTGCCTTGGGGACTATGGAGTCTTCTGAAACGGTAATGGTGGATAGCCCTTTGTATGTGCTGGATCAAGATCAGCGGACTCATATTATGTCTGCTTATATTGTGTGTCTTTTAGGGCCTGATGAGCTGGTGGGCAGGCATTGGGTTGTCAGTGGTAAAGAAAGTATAAGCATTGGGCGTAATCGGAAGTGTGATATTCCCATACAAGATCTGTCTATTAGCAAGAAGCATCTTTATTTCCATTCTCAAACTTCTGGTATTTTTATTGAGGATCAAAACTCTACAAATGGAACATTTATTAATGACCAACCTCTAAAATCAGGTCAGAAAATTCAGCTAAAAGACAACAGCAAATTAAAGTTAGGTAAGCTTGTTTTTAAGTTTTTAGACAGAGGAAACCCGGAAATTATTGCTATAAAAGAAAATTTTGAAAAAGCTTTTCGTGATCCTTTAACAGGAGTGGGAAATAAATTTATGTTGGATAGAAGAGCTAAAGAGCTTTTTATACAGTCTAAAGAAAAAAAAGTGGCGTTGTCTTTAATTTTGTTTGATATAGATCATTTTAAGAAAGTAAACGACACTTATGGGCATTTGGCAGGAGATTTTATTTTGAAAGAAGTAGTTAGCCAAACACAAACTTGTTTTCGCTCCAACGATTTATTTATCCGCTGTGGGGGAGAGGAGTTTTGTATTATCATGCAAAGTTCGGTGGATAGAGCGGAAAATGCGATAGAATCTGCGCGCAAAAAATTAGAAAAACATATATTTAAGTATAAAGATCAGGAAATAAAAGTAACCATTTCCGCGGGAGTGACCTGCCAAACAATGAGGGATAGACGTTGGAAAAGTATGTATGACAGAGCAGACAAACTACTATATAAAGCTAAAACCTCGGGGCGTAATAAAGTGCGTACCTCCTTATAATTCTTTAACTAAAAAGAGTATATCTTAATATGGAAAAAAATATTTTCTCACGCGGAACATTTGATCAGAAAGTGGTTTTAGACACCAGCACGCTTCTTTATGACGGCCTGGCTTTTAAAACCTTTCATTCATCTGATATTTATATCCCTTTTTCTGTTTTAGAGGAAATTGATACCTTTAAGAGGGATATGGGGGAAAAAGGCAGAAACGCACGGCAATTTAATCGGTTTATGGATAATCTGCGCGATAAAGGGACTTTAACAGAAGGTGTTTTGTTGGAGTCTGGATCTTGCTTGTTTATTTGTATGGATCTTTTAGCTGACATTCCTGGACTGGATTTATCTAAGGTGGATCATCGCATTTTAGCCACTGCCTTGTATTTGAAAAAACAAAGTTCCTCTCAGCGTGTAGAGCTGGTTACTAAAGATATTAATTTAAGGATAAAAGCGGATGTTTTTGGCATTCCCGCCAGGGACTATGATCCTGAGCAAACTCCTGATTTTGAGGAGCTTTACACGGGAATTTGCAGTGTAAATGTGGACTCTAAAGAAATTAATACTTTTCGGGAGAAGAAAACTCTTCCGGTAAAAAAGTTCCAGAAAGGTCCCTCTCAGAGTGCTAAACTGGCAGGGCCTAATGATAAAAATACCTTATTAGAAAGCCAAAAGCTTTACCCCAATCAATATGTGGTCCTGAAAAGTGGGAAAGAAAACGCGATAGGCCGATATGATGACAAAAAAAAGCACATTGTTTCAGTTTATGCACCCTCAGAACCAATATGGGGAGTGCACCCCAGAAACCGCGCACAGAGTTTTGCTTTAGATGCTTTAATGAATGACAATATTATGTTCGTTTCACTTTTAGGAAAAGCGGGAACAGGCAAAACCCTTTTAGCTTTAGCTGTGGGTTTGTATAAAACCTTGGAAGAAAACTCTTTTCAAAAACTATTGGTGTCTCGTCCTGTTTTTCCTATAGGAAGAGATATTGGCTACCTGCCAGGGGATATTGAGCAAAAACTTAATCCTTGGATGCAACCCATATTTGACAGTGTAGAATTTTTAATGGGGTTGGGAAAAAAAGCCTCTCGCTTAGCTCAAGATCTGATGAATCAGGGGCTTATTAATATAGAACCTCTGGCCTATATCCGGGGTCGGAGTATTCCTCATCAATACCTCATCGTGGATGAGGCACAAAATCTAACCCCTCACGAAATAAAAACAGTTTTAACCAGGGCAGGGCAAGGAACTAAAGTGGTTTTAACTGGGGATTGTTTCCAGATTGATAATCCTTATGTGGATTCCGCTAATAATGGGCTTACTTTTTCTGTGGAAAAACTTAAATCTGCCTCTCTCTCTGCTCATATTACCCTGACAAAGGGGGAAAGATCTGAGCTGGCAGAGCTGGCCGCCAATATTTTGTAAAATGTTTAATGATTTACGAGAGGTGGTGTTGTTTTTGGAGCAGGACTAAAAAGGTGTCAATAATTTTCTGTGTTTTTTCAGATTGATTGGACTTGTAATAAGCATTGATGTTCATGGAGTAGGATAGTTTATTTGCCACTCCCCTTATACTGCCTTCCGCAACGATTGCACAAAAAACTTTTAATTGTTGAATATTCAACTTTTTAACCTTTTTTATACCTGATTATAAGTAAAAATATTGAAATTACGATAAAAAAATTGGACAAATTCCTAATATTTCCGATATAGTAAATTGTAATGAAAAACATATTATTCCTATTATTTTTGCTGTTTTTTTCCCTTTCTTCCTTTGCTAAGAAATTTGAGACCAGCTATGTCAGTTTTGATCTCTTAAATAATTGGCACTGTCATCCAGAAGGGACGGAATGGATCTGCACCAACAAGCTTAATCGGAAAAAAGCCTCTGAAGCCATGATTATTCTGACGGCCAAGCAAAAAGGCCCACCCGACAGCCTGGCTCAATATATCAATCATTTAAAAACTCCGCGCACTGTCAAACAAGCTAAAGGGGGAAATTTCACCTCTAAGGTGTTTCACGCGAAACAAAGGCAAATAAACCAACAAATGTGGGTGGATGGCTTTCATCAGGGGTCAGAAGTGCCAGCGTATTACACCCGCTATCTTGTGACGATTAAAGGCACTTTGGCTATTTTAGTGACTTATAGTGCCCATAAAAATCATTATAAGAAATACGCTTCGGATTTTGCAACCTCTATAAATAGTTTAAGGGTAATGAATGTATCTCCTGAGTTTGCCTCCAAACAAAGAGGTTCAATGGGAATGGGGGGATTACAAGATCATATTCAGGATCTTATAGATGCGGATGATGAGTTAAGTGGAATGGATGATGGAGGTTCAGGGGGTGGTCAAGGCTTAGCCGGATTGCTGAATCTGTTAAAAAAACCAGAGGTCTTAGGTGGAGTAGGGTTCATTTTAGCTGTTTTAATTTATATGGTTCTTAAAAGTAAGAAGAAAAAAAGGTTAGTTAGGGAACGGGAACATTCTGCTTCCAGAAGGAGTAGTCGACACAGAAGTCGACGCTCATCTTCCTCTTCAAGTAGGGATAGAAGCTCTTCAAGCAGGGATAGAAGACGCTCATCTTCTTCTTCGTCTTCTCGTCGCCGTCACAGATAATAAACAGTTATACCTGCTTTACTTTATACTTTTTCATATTCCACTAAATTATTGGGACGTGACAACCCTTGTTTGCCACTACTAAACAGCAAAGCCAAGTTGTTTTGGCATCCAGCAAAGCTAAGTACTTGGCTTTGCAGGGCTTTGCAGTGTGTAATTATTTCATACTAATCTTTAGTATTTTGTCAATATTGTCTCTTTTTTGATTTTTTATTATGTACTTTTTCTTTTTTATAGTAGGTTTTTCAGTCTGTTTAAAAATAAGGAAAGTATGAAAACCGGGATGATGTAACCACTTAAAGCTTTCTCAAAGGACAAGAAAGCTTTAAAAATAAGGAGCTAAAAAATATAAAAACCAGTCTGCAATCACTAAATTCAAAACACTAATAAAAAAGGAGCTAAAAAGTATGAAAACTGGGACATATCTATTTAACTTAAACTCTGTCATTCCCGCAAAGGCAGGAATTTTGCTGGTTTTTAGAAAATATATCAAGCCATTTTTGTCATCAAAATACTTTATTCACGGACGACTAATTGCTTTTTCTTTGGTTGTTTTAATATGTGTGGGTTGTAGTAAAAGCACCCCTCCTTCTAACGATCCTGATTCCCCTCCTCAATTACGGCCTGAGAAAGTATCACCTCCGGCTGGTGAGCAAGGCATTTCACCCACAAAAGAAGAAACTCCATCTGATACTTCAAAACCATCAGGTCTTGCTGATGGAGAAAAGGGGACTGCCACTTTAAGTCCTACTGATCCAGAGCCTTTAGTAGAAAAACCTCCTGTCCCTGCTCAGCAAGAGGGCACTCCTTCTACAGATGTTTCCCCTATTAAGGTTGATGATACAAAGACTACACGGTTAGTTAGTGGTGAGTCTACTCCTGATCCTTTGTCTGTTAAGCCAGGGGAACAACCTATTTCCCCTCAGCCTGGTCAGCCAGTAGTGGCTGGTGGTGAACCTTCCTCTACAAAGGAATCTGAACAAGACCGGACAGAGCAAGAGCCCGGTGATGTTTTACCTGGTTCTATTGTCCCTCCTCTTGAAAATATTTGTTCTTTTCCAGGAGGTTTAAAAAGAGCTCTGGAATCTAAGCTAAATAAAAATTGCTCTGATATTCCTTCTGATGATTTATCTCAAATTAAAACCCTAAAAATAGAAAGTATAAACCAGGGGGAAGTAACACTAATGGGGAAAGAATACGGAGGTTACTTTCGTTCTCTAACAGAGTTAGATTTATCTGATAATCCTGAAATGCTCTCTTTACCAGGTTTTGTTTCTAAAATTCCTGGACTTAAAAAATTAGATGTTTCCCGCACTGGGATCAAAAACTTTGGCCCTGAAATGTGCGAAATGCAAACTCTTGAGATATTAAAATCAGCACATAACACATACCAGGGAAATGAAATGCCTTTGGCGATTGTGTGTTTAAGCCAGTTAAAAGAGTTGGATTTGTCTTACAGCTCTATTCAATATATTGACGAATACATTTACTACCTTAAAGACCTTGAGAAACTTAATTTAAGAGGAAATAAGTTGATGAATATGCCCGTCATGGTTGCTCTTATGCGCTCCCTTTCAGTCATAGATTTAAGAGAAAATCAGTTTGAGAATGAACCAGTTAACTCCCTTGTAGATTGCTCAAATCAGAAGACAAGCTCTCAGAAGAAAAAATGCAAAGAAGAACTCTCCGATTTAGTGCATTGTGAATATTGGCATGAACTTCGCCCTTCTGAATTTATAAGAGGGACAATGGGTAATCAATCTTATCAGGCCCGGTATGAGGAAATGACAGGGGAAGAATACAAAACAAGAGCAGAATGTGTTGATTGTGCGGATTGTTATAATTCCTGGATCAATGAGTATGTGTTTTTTGGAAATCCTGATGATCGAAGACAAGATCCAGAGACTGACCCTAAAATTTTAAAAAAGAAAAGGCAACATCTTTTAGATCTGACTATCAATGGCAAGACCATCCGGGAATGGCGTTTGGCTATGGACGCTATAGGTATGCAGAACAGGAGTTATTGGGTCTGCCAATATCGCATAAAAGGGGTTTCTGTTAAACATCATGGTTGGGGGGATACTATGTGGCATTTCTTTTTTCCTAAAAACACGGACTGGGGCCCCGACAGTCACGAAGTGCACCCTGAGAGATATCGCGCACCAGATTGGGAGCGGGATCTAAAAAAATGCAAACCGATTAATAATACCCCTCTTCCTACTCAAGAAATGGGCCCCTGGTCTAAGGCCCTTCCGGCGGTTCAATCTCTTGTGGAGGAAAAATATTTAGATCCCAGGTGGAAGCTTTGTGAGAACTGGCCTACCAGTGTATGTGTAGACTGGGAAGAAAGAAAAGAAAGAGGGGAAGACTTTGGAGGGTTCGCGGACAGGCCCTGGGGTAGATACCAAGCAGATTGTAATAAAGAATGTGAGTCTTACCTAAAAAGTCCAGCACACAAGGACAGTAGTTGTGAAGATGTGGATTTGGATTGTGAAGATTTTTGTGAAGATCAAACAGTTTATTTATTGGAAACAGATTCTTTTTCAAAACAAGTAGAAAAATCCATAAAACGACAATGTGTCCGTCCGTCACCGGAGGACTCAAAATGAGAGGGGTAACCATAAATAGAATTAAACTTTGGATTTAGACCTATGAAAAATTTTAGAGGAACTATGTATAACAGGAAATGGAAGATGATTTATAAAAAGATATTGCGGTTTTTGATTGAGAGTCAAAAAAGTATGAAACCTTTTTCTAAAGTATTTTTAAAGGTGATTATTAGTATTGAGCTTTGTTTAGCTCCTGTATATAGTTATTCAGCGCAAGATAATGGTGGAGACTTACCTGATAGCAGAGCACAACAAAGCCAGAACTCTTCGGTAGAACAACCCCCGAGTCGTTCTTTTGAGCAAGTTCTGTCCGCTACGGAGCCAGCTAGTCCGATTCAGGATCTATTAGAGAGGTTGAAAAAAAATATAAGTATAGATAACCCAGAAGTCCTTCGAACACAGCAAGAAATTATAGATTTAGCCACGGCTATTGAACAGGGCACAGAAACAGAATATTTAAAACAAAACCCCCAGGCTAAAGAGAAAAGGGATCATTTTCTTTTAGCAGATCAAAGAGCAGAAATTATAGAATATCATGTGGATGAAGAAAAAGGAGAAGTTGTTGAAAAAGTAGAACATGTTGTTAACTTAAATGATTACACCAGCAGATCCATTTATACTGTCTTTAAAGATGTGCGTGTTAAATATAATAGTGAGAGCAAAACGCTTATTTTTGAAGGGATCACAGAAGGCACCGTCCAGTTGAGGCAACATGTTCCCAATATGGACATAATAGATTATGTAAACGATGGCGAGGTTCTAAGTATTTTAGATAAAAAAAGAGGTTTGATTTTAGTGGACATGTTTTTTGCCCGATCTTACCTGGGTTTGGCTCCTGTTCCTTTTGTTCAAGTGATACCTGTAGATAAAATAAATCCAGAGCTTTTTTCCGGCAGTAAAAAAGTTTCTTTAGAGTATATTAATCGGGCCGTCCGTCCCCCGGATGTTGTTCCTGAATACATAGATAACATAGCTGAAAACTTTAAGTCCGATCGCTTGTTTACAGCTGGGGACTTAATGATTTCTTATCAGGATCAAAATGGCAACAAAGTTATGGCGCAGTTTTTAAAGCGAACAGAAATAGCGGGCTGGGTAAAGCTGAATTATGAAGTGTTGGATATTATGACAAAAGTGGTGGCTCCCCATCTTATGCAGGCAGAAGACTTAAACACTTTTGAAAAAGAAATAAACGACATAAAAGAAAAAGATCCCAATACTATGTTAGATCGCATAATGTCAGCTCTTTTTACTAAAAAAGCTTTACAAAAATTTCAGCAAGCGGCGGATGGAGTAAAACTCAGAATGGAGCAGTTAGATAATTTTCCTGAAAGAGACGCCATGTTATTTAACGAATGGCAAGAATCTTTTCAGAAAGTGTCTTCTGGATTATTAATAATAGAAGAGGAGAAGGCAAAAAAGAAGGAAAAAAAGAAGGAAAAAAGAAAGAACTTTCAAGAACTTTCCACAGAGGAAATTGCCGAATATTATCAAGCAGAAGAAGAAAAAGCTAAGCGTGAAAGGGAAAAACAAAAAAACATACGAGCTATCGCTTTAAAAATCATGGCGAGTATTGTTAGTTCTGTTAAAACAGGCAAGGTGGTAACACAATATAAAGTGTCTTCGGCGGTTTTGGGCACAGGAGCTTTAGTGGGTTTTGTGTTTCCAGAAGCTTATATCAAGATGGTTAATGTGCTTTTTCCTATGTTTTATAATATGATTTACAGTGGTAGTTTTTCTTCTTATGAAATAACTACTTTACCTCATCTTATTGCGATGGTGATGTTTTTTCCCGGTCTTATTATAGCCCTATCCGCTGTTTCTATTCCTTTTGCAAAAGGAATGCAGAAAATTTTACCAAAAAATGTTTCTGTAGCTGGCCAGGTGTATCATCCAAAAGGTTGGACAGGGGATTTTATAAACAAATGGGGTAACACAGATATTTTTCAAAAAATTGTAGGTCTGGGAATGAAGTTTGTAGCTTATGCTATTTATCCCTTTTGGAACTATATGGCTAATTTAGTAGGGCAACCGCACTTTTTTTCCGCCATTCAAAAAGGGCTTAATCCTTTTGAAAAGGTGAATCCCCGGTCGGATATTGGAGAAATTGCTAAACTAACAAAGCCTACTCGTTTTGGGTTAAATAGTCCGCATTGGAGGCATAACGGGGCTTTTAACAAACAAAAACAACTGCAAAATGCAACTCAAGCAAAAAATGAGAGAATACAAAGCATAGCTTGGTTAATGGCCAGCTTGGCTGTAGCCGGAAAAGAGGGAGTAAGTCCTGAACAAATTATTATATACGGGACTTCTTCTGTTAATTTAAAAGATCTGGAGACTGTGCATAATGATAGGAAGTTAAAAATGGAAATGCTTTGGGTGATGAGGCATTTAAAACAAGAAATTCAAACGTTAGGGGAAATGGACATCAGAAAAGAGCTTTCGGAACTACATCCAGAAATGATAATTCGTTATTATGAAAAAGCTAAAGAGTTGGCTCAAGAGGCGCGCGCCCATACGGATTTTAGAAAAAAAACGCGAGAGTTTGTTAATACAGGGTTTGTTAATACTGTAAGGCACCGTCTGAGTGCTCCATCTGTTTTTGGTGTAAACAAAGCTCAACATGAAATGTTAAAAAATATTCCCACCGACTTTGTAACAAATCGGGTTATAACAGAATTTTTAACAGACCACCTGATGGTGGCCATTTTGCCTCTTTTAACGACAAATCGATCTAATTTTAACATGGATTATTTAGAACAGCTGGCTGTCAATGCTGAAAATTTTTCTTGGTCAAGTAAACCTCATCTAAACGATATATGGATGAATGTGATCGGCCACTTTTTTATAGCAGGTGGGCAAAGGACCATGACTTTTACAGATAAAACCACCATTATACAGGATGTACATTCAAAACAAGAACCTTTTTATGAACCTATAGAAAGACATACCTATAAGATAAAACCTCGCTCACAAGATGAAGGTGCTTATTATGGAAGGCAGTTTGCTTATTTGGCCAGCGGAGGAAAGCGAGATAATTTGGGTGGAGTAATGTGGAGATCCTATATTGCAAGACTCCGCACTATCCAAATGACTATATCCTTAACTTTAGGTCTTCGTATGGCTTTAGGAGGGCAAGGGCTTTTGGATGCCACTTTGGCTTTTTTTCTGTTTCACCTTGCCGCGCAATGGATATTTGGATGGCCTTGGGACATTATTGCAGGAGGAGCTAGGCTTAATGGTCACGAACTAGCTAAAAATCAAAAGAGGATGGATGAGTTAAGACTTAAACTATCGCGGGTAGTTAGGGCCACACACAAAGATATAATAGAGCTGAGAGAAGAATATGAATCTGCTTTAAATGAAGTATTAAAACTTTACGATAAAAAAGGATTAAGGAAATATCTTTTAGGACATGATATTCAATCTGCAAATGAATTGCTATTTAGTTTTTTAAAAAAAGGGTATGACATTCATTACGGGCCAAAGGGTAGTGTTACTCGGATGGTAGATATTCATGGTCACCCCTCCTCCAAATTCAGATGGACGGAAGGGACAGAAAAATGGCATTTTCCAGAAGATATAAAGACCATACAAAACACATCATCAGTACTAATGAAGGTATTAGCAGAGCACCCTCCTTTGCCAAATAAGCACAATCAAGTGGGTAACTTTATTGTTACAGGTTTGTTTGGAGCGGTGCTGACTACTTATTTAGCTATAATTCTTATGGTAATGACTTTTTCCGGCGAATATTTAACTTTGAAAAATATTGCTATGTGGGCGGGCATTAACTACAGTCTGTATCTCCTATTTTATTTAGCTTATAAAAAAGGTCTTAAAGATCATCTGAAGGACATAAAAAACTGGAGAGAACCTTTAAACCGCCAAAAAGAAAGTTTAAAAGAATGGAAAGAAGTTTTTCAAGCTTTAAAAACCCCAGAAGAAAGCTGGAGCCATTATTTTTACGGAAGGTTTTTAGACTTAAGTCGCTCGGCAAGTGCTCGTTGTGAAAGAGCTTGGTCTGGCATAAAATCTAAGTAGTAGTCGGTTGTGAAGAACCTTGTTTATCTCCTTCTGCTAAGATGTTGTCCCTTTGTCTCCAGAATATGCCCATTTTTAGATGACTTCATACAAACTAAAAAATCTGGATAGACTTCATACAAATTTTATTTTTTCCCGACTTTGACACAACGCAATATAATTAAATAGTTGTTTAAAAATACTTTTGCACAGGTGACTAAGGAGTCGTCCGTGCAAAACATATTAGAAAAACTGATCCCCTGAAAGCCCCATTCGGGCTTTTATAATTCTAATCACTTCGCCCGCTGTTTCCTCTAAAGCTCTGTCTGTGACATTAACTACGGGCCATCGACGCTTTTCAAAAATTTCTCTGGAGTAATTCATTTCTTTCAAAATATGAGCTTTGTCAGCGTATTCTCGATCAAAGTTCCATCCAAATTTTTTGAGTCTGTTTTTTCGGATTCTTATCAGGCTGTCTATGTCAATGGTGAGTCCAATAATTTTCCGGTAATCCACCTCTGTTAGCTCCGGGGGGAGGGGTATCCCTAAAACCAAAGGCACATTAGCCACCTTCCATCCTTTAAAACTAAGATAAATAGAAAGAGGAGTTTTGCTGGTTCGGCTCACCCCTATTAACACAATGTCTGCGTCTTTTAGTCTCCCAACAGCTTTTCCGTCATCGTGGCGGAGAGAAAAATCAGTTGCCTCTATTCTTTTAAAGTAATTTTCATCTACGCTTCTTAAGAGTCCTGGTTTTTTTTCTTCGTTGCTTTGTAAAGCTCCATCAAAGCTTTTAAAAAGAGGGCCTAAAAGATCAATCGCTTGAATATTTTTTTTCGAACAAACTTCCTGAACCACTTTTCTTATTTCTGGCAGGACCATTGTGTAAAGCAGTAAACTTTTCCCCTCATTTTGTATTTTTTCTATAGCCGATAAAGCTTGGTCTTTTGTGCGAATATTTTGATGACGAATAATATGGACTTGGTCTTGCTTATACTGAACCAGGACAGCTTGTGCGACCGCGCTTGCTGTTTCTCCTGTTCCGTCCGACATAATATGTAGTGTAAAAAAAGGGTTCATTAATAAGATATTGTTCAATGAGTATTCCTTTTTTTCAAGATATTTTTTATTCAAAGGTAATTAGTAGTCCGTGATCAACCCGTAAAGCTTCCCAAATAAAACTTAAATATTCCCTTGCACAAGCCCGTTTTTTACAGTCTATATGATCTGTTTTAACACACTTTCCGGGGGTTTTAGGGATCAGGGAAGGGGCAATAATGCTATTTTGAAACGCAAATAGGGCATATAATGGATAATTTAATAATACTTTAAACTTTAATTTAAAAAGAGCCGATTAAAATAAAAAAAAGGAAAAAACATGAAAAGATCACTCGGCACCTTGCTATTTTTGTTTTTAATCATTTGTTGCTCTTTTGTTTTTGGTAAAGAGGCAAAAACAAAGGATATGGAAGTTTACCTTGAAGACTTAATGTCAAGTAGGACAAGGATCAATGCCAATAATTATCAGCAAATAGTATATCAAAAAGTATGCCCTTATATGAGAGCATTACAAAATATAGAACCAATACAAAAAAACAACAAAAAAACAAGACAACATATATTACAAGAGGTTGTTAAAATTTATGATAAAGCTTTTGATTTTTCCGGCGATCACCATTTGATGTATTGTGTTTATAACTACTATTCAGCTACAAAATCAAAAAATCCTATAGAATTTTTTAAAATTGCACAAAAAATTGTATCTCCTGAAAAACTAAGAATACTTAAAGATAGATGGAAAACCTGTGATAAAGAAGAAAAAAAAGGTAATGGAGGTGGGGCTAACATACTATTTAAAAAACAATCTTCTTATCTTATTCCTAAAGAACAATATAAACAAATGTCATCCTCTCTTAGGTTAAGCTACATAAAAAAAATAAAAAAAGCCTTTTTACACTTTGAAATGAATATAAGGAATAAAAGAAAACAAAAAAAAAAAACAGCTTGGTTTAACTTCCTTAATTTTTTTATTAAACCAGCCTTCGCTCAATCCACAAGAACCTGCCTTATAGGTGGTAAAATAAGAAATAAAATTTTCTCTTCAAGGAGAAACAAGTATGTCTGCCCTGTTCGTGGAAACAGTTGCGGTGGATCAGAAAGTAATTTTAAGTGTGGTTTTGTCTTTAATAACAAATGTATCCCGATCAAACCTGTTAGGTCGCTCTCTGAACGATGTTATAAAGCTTCTGAAAATGAGCCTATTAATCCCCGCGACTATGAAATGTATCAATCTGAGATTGACAATACTATTAATAATTTTTGTGATGGCCAAAACAGAGGTAATGATGGTTGTAGAAACTTTTTAAACAGAATCAAAAGTTTACCCAGCACAGAGGCGGAAACACCTTTGATCGGTAGAGCGATAGAAACAACAAATCCAGGTCCAAAAGATATAGAAACAGAAGCAGGGGCAACCTGCCTATCAGATTGCCCCATTGAACAAGAGCCTTCTGTGAAAGCTCTAGGAGAGAGTATAGAAGTAGCCACCCTTAAAAATTCCCCTATGATGCAGTATTTTTTAGACACTATTCAGGATAATGCATCATGCCGATGCAAAGTTGATGTTAATAATGATGGTGTTCTTAATAATTCTGATGATAGAGACCCGAATCTTCCTTGCAGAAGGGGCTGTTTGCTTCCTGATAAAATTGAAGATAATCCCCCGCAAATTCTTTGCAAAGGGACAAAATCTGTAGGAACAAGTGAAGGCGATTGTGCGCGTCATGTTATTGGTGCTATTATGACAACCATTCACAAATATTTGGCTATTTATTGCAATAAAAAAGACTTAAATACAAGCGAAGCAGAATATAAACAATGCACAGAAAAAATGTATACGAATAGAAGTATTTGTAAAAATAGATTTGTGTTTCCCTCTGCTTTGTGTGCTCTAAACTTAGATGGACAAAGTGAACAAGATTTTGATGAAATTGTCGCTGGTGAAACGACGAAGGTGAAAGAAAGAAAAGATGCACAGACAAACTGTAAAAACGCAAATACAGGTTACAATAATGATTTATATACCTTTTCCATCGGTAATCCCCCTAAAAAAGTGCCTTTTTTTAAAAAAATAGACCCATCAGAATATGAAGGCTACCACAATAACCCACAGAGTATTCCAAAAGGGGCGATTGTTGTAATGAAATCAGAAAGTGTGCATGGCCATATAGAAATCAAAACCGACCAAAACCAGTTTTGCAGTGATTATTGTCAAGCCAGAGACCCATCAGAGTTTCAAAAAAACCCTAAAGACGGAAAAAGAAGCAAGGAGATACAAGCGGTTTTTGAGTGGAATCCTGAGATTTTAAAATATGCTACACTATGACCCCTAATTTTGTTGATAGAAAATTCAAAAAAAAGGTTTTGTGAGTGTCCCGCTAACAAACCTGATTGGAATGGGGAAGAGTGTAGAGCTTGCACCAGTGGTCAGAAATGGGTTGAGTTAGAAAACGCCTGTATGTCTTGCACGGGGGGGGGGGAATTGGGTAGCCTCTGGCTTTGTTTTTCAATGCGAATGCCCCGTTGGAAAAATAAAAAAAAAGTGGGGAAGGTTACACATGTAAACAAAAAACCTGTTCGGGGAATCAAATCCTTATCGGTTCACATTATATCAGGCAGGCATAATGTTTGCAACCGCCGTAAATATCTGTATTCAAAGTATGGGTTCATGGGAGCCCATGTCTGATCAACCGACTTTATTACCTTGTAAAGTCCCAGATGGCCAACACCACACAGAATTAAAATCAAAGCTGAATTTTATCTGTCCCCCAGATGCAACTTGCTCCACTAATACTAATACTAATAGCCTAAACATCCCAAATCCACATGATAAATATAGATACTACTGTTTAGATATTAAAAAAGAAGTATCAGGAAAAACCCTTCATATTGTTACGCGTGTTTCATACATAAACCCAAACAATTATGAAATATGGTGCGGAGAAAACCCTGTTAGCCCTTTTGTGTTAGATGACAGGAAATGTCGCCGTGGACACCTAACCATATGCCAGTTTTTTTAAAGAGACCATCTTGTCCCACAGCTGGCGCGCCGTCGTGCCCTTGTGACTGGAAATAAACACACGGAGGGATGTTTTGAATTCAGGTTGTCCAAGGAGGTTTGTTTCATTTTTCAGGCTTGATCCCATTCTGAGGGTGGAGTTCCTTAATAAGCTTCCTTGTAAATTAAAATTTTTTTAAAAAAAAATTCAGACTGAAGATGGAATGCCTGTAAGTTATTGAAATCACTACATTGACACAGCAGGTAATACGAGAATCAGGATACAAAAAAGACACCTCTTTACACTCAATCCCACTCCTTAAAACATATTTTGGATCCAATTTTGCATCCTTATTAAAAGGTCAACCTGCGTGGTGGGTCCGCCAGGTGATTAGCAAAATTTTAAAAAAACAACCCCTGTAGGGGGAAAAGGAGTTTATTATGAAAAACACAAATAAAAACATAAAAAGCGATAAAAAAAACACAAAAAACCGCCCCCTTCTGGTTAATTTAACTAAAAACGGGCACTTTAATAGGGATTTGCGGTTTGTAACAGTGGAGCTGAGCAAGTTTCAGTCAGGGGGAGATATGAGCACTTTAGTTGATTTTCAGGATATATGGTGTTACATTTTAAAAGAGTCCAGAAAAATGGGCCAACAAGAGTTTAAGGAGCTATCGGGTAGAGGGCCTGAGTTGGAGGAGGCTATGACGTATTTGCGTAAATTTTCAGAAGCAGAGCAAAGGCAAATTTTAAGGGAGGCCAGAGAGAAGAACCGCCGGGATCAGGTGGCCCGTGAGGATTATGTCTTTGACCAAGGTTTAGAAGAAGGTATGGCAAAAGGTATGGCAAAAGGCCGAAAAGAAGGTATGGCAAAAGGCAGATCAGAAGGTATGGCAAAAGGTATGGCAAAAGTAGCTTTAAATATGCTGAAAAGTAATTTTAAACTTTCTGTTATTTCTAATGTAACTGGTTTTTCTAAACAGAAAATCAAAAAACTTAAAATAACAATCCAGAAGAAGTAAGTTGCAACCCCTTTTTAAAAAAGGAAAAGGGTGTGATATAGTGCTCTGATTCTGTGGGAAAATAGGTGAAGCAAATGTTTAATTCTTCGCAGATTTCCAAAGAGATAGAGATTTTATAACACGCCTTGTCAAAAAAATGTATGTAAAATATATTGTTGTGTCAGAGAAGGGGGTAAAATCACTTAAGTGCTTGTTATAAATAGATTTTTATCCATTTCTGGCTCTTCATCAGACCTAATTTTAAGCCTTATTTACGCAAAAAATAACAGAATTTTGCCATTTTGCACAATCTGGCAAAAAAAAATTATAACTTGTCAAAAACCGCAAAGTGTGTTTTTTGAGAGTGAAGTCTTACCATAAAACTTTATTTAGGAGGTTTATAATGAGGTATTTACTGTTTTTGGCTTTGTTCATTGTTCTACCTTTTTCTTTGCAAGCTAAAGAGCATGAAGGGGAAAGTGGAGTAGCTGATGTAGAAAAAGCGGAAGATGTAGAAAAACTGGAAGTATTAGGTTCGCACATTAAAAAAATAGCTACAGAGGGGCCTTCTCCTGTTTTAGTAATTGACCGCGAACAAATTGAAATGTCTGGCTATAACTCCCTTAGCGATGTCCTTCGAGAATTGCCAGTAGCTTCTTTTGGTGGACAAAAAGAGGTTGCTTTGGGATATCCTTCTTCAAAAACAGGCACTTCTCTTAGAGGAATGAAAAGTCATGATGTGCTGGTTTTGTTGAATTACAGGCGATTGCCCCCTTTGGGAGGTTCAAATTCAGTAGATCTAAGTATAATTCCCCTTTCTGCTGTTGATAAAATTGAAATTTTACAAGATGGTGCATCCGCTATCTATGGTTCTGATGCCGTAGGTGGGGTGATTAATATTGTTACTAAAAAAGGAGATGTGGGCGGACAGGTAAATGTGCAAGGTTCTCTTGTGCAAAGGGAAGAGGGAAATAGTTTAGAAGCTTTAGGTTCTTTCGTGGATTTCTGGAACTGGAATGATGAAGATAATATATGGAACGGAAAAGGGGATAGATTAAGCATTGATGTCAGCTATGGAGGAAATAAAGGCGATACAAATTACCTAATAGGAGCGCAAGCACGTTTTAATACTTCTATGTATTGGAAAGACCGAAAGTTTAGTGAGATCGAAGTCGATGATTATAGCGAGTATGGAAGCCCCGGTTCATGGTTGAATATTGACAAAAAAGAACCTTTTCCAGGATGTCCTTCAGAACGGGTGAAAGAAGGGCACTGCAAATGGGATTATACCCCTTATATGCAAAGCCTACCACAGATGTTTCAAGGCAGTGTATTTGCGCAAGCAGATACAGAAATTGATTCTGGCTTTTATGCTTCTGCCACGGGTATTTATTCTTATACTAAATCTCTCGCTCGTTTAGCTCCTGCTCCATTAGTGGGACTCTCTACAGAGGGAGTTCCTGTTGAAATAGCTCAAAAATGGGGGTTGAATGCTCAAGGTTCAGACAATGTGAAAGTTTTCTACCGGCCAGTTCACGAAAAAGGTGTAGGTCAAAGAAAGTTTGACTCAAATAATCACTCTTATCAAATACAAGCTAATGTTGTCAAAGAATTTTCAGACACGCTGGAATTGGATGCCAATATAAGTGCATCTGGTTCCCATTATCTTACCACCGCCAGAGGTTTTCTATTACAGAGTAAATTATTTGAACTAACTAACCAGGGAAAATTCAACCCTACGCTTCCTAAAGATAAAAAAAGTGATCTTTCAACAGCTACTCATGAGGTAGGAAAAGAAACTCATTCTAACTTGTTCAGCTTTGAGCCTCAGTTAAGTGGTGCGATAGAAGAAACGGATAATATGTCTCTATTTTTTGCTGTAGGGGGGCTTGGAGCGTGGCAATGGTATTTAGAAGAAGGAGATGAGGAATCACAGGCTATATTGAAAAAAGGGGACCAAATATTAGGAGGAGATGTGGCTGTAGATGGTGAGGGTGACCGGTGGTTTAGCTCTCTCTATGGGGAGCTTTCTCTTTTAGCCTTTGATATATTTGAACTTCAAGTAGCGGCGCGCACAGACTATTACCATTATAGTGATTCTGACACTGCTTCTGGCTTTACGGAGCAAACGATTCCTTTCACGGATGATGTGTCTATGCCTATATCTCCTCGTTTAGCTCTTGTTATTCAACCTGTGAATGAAGTAAAACTCAGAGCTTCTTGGGGTATGGGTTTTAGGGCACCTTCTTTAGTGGCGATTCATCAAAATGAAACCACCACGCATCCTTTTTCAATTGATTATGTGCAATGTCCTGAGTCATCTTATGACAAAGATGAACCGAAATGTGGAAAATCTCAAAGGGTGTTAAAACTAAGTGGCAACAAGGAGTTAAAACCTGAAAACTTTCATTCTTTTAGCACGGGGCTTGTTCTTCAGCCTGTTGAGCAACTGGCTTTTAATGTGGATTACTTTATAATCAGTAGAGAAAATGTTATAATGTTTTATAATGAAACTTTGGATGACAGTTTGAGAGATGTTTTAAAATATGAACAACAGAACGGAGCGGAAGCTCTTAAAAAGAATTATGATATAACAATAGAAAGAAATAAAGATGGGGCGATTGCACAAGTAAAAGCAAAACCCTTTAATAGTTCGTATGATTTATCGCATGGTTTTAATTTGGGATTGGATATCTCTCCTATACCTATATGGGTAGGTTGGGACTTGGGTTTTCAATTAGAGCATTCTCATATGATTTATAATGAATATCAAGCTTTTGAAGATTCTGATATTGAAGTCCCTATTCCTTACTATGGCGAAGGAGTGGCATGGGTTAGTAGGCCACGCTGGAGAAATAGAGCAGTTCTTAGTGTAATGAATAAAGATATGGGTCACAATTTTCAATTAATCGTTCATAATATACCTGGACAACAACAGCTTCCTGAGTCTAAAGCAGAGATGGACGACTATTGGCAATTAGACCTGGCAGGAAAAATCGCTTTAGGTAAAAAGACCAGTCTGACAGTAGGTATTCAAAATGTGTTGGGATTAGATCGACCTGAAAACGATGAGAATAATACTGCTACTGGTTATGTGGACTCCTATCTTTACAGTCTCAGAGGAAGGACATTAAACGCAAGGGTGACCTATAACTTCCAATAAGAAATAACAAAAAAAGGTAGAGTGTTTTGTGAATGTATTTAAAACTGGGCTGGCTGTTCTCTTGGCAGTCAGCCCCTTTTTTTTGTCAGCCAATAAAAACCACAATCCAGGTGGATTAACTGCTTGCGAAAAACCTCTAATTAAGCAGGTGAGTTATCTGTTAAAAGAGCCATTAAAAGACTCATTTAAAAAAAGAGCTTCTTTGATTCTGGAAAATGAAAAAGCAAATTGTTATCTTCCTGCCCTGCAAAAGTGGGAATCCAGAGGGATAGCAAATCAGCCCCTGCAAAAGTGGGAATCCAGAGGGATAGCAAATCAGCCCCTGCAAAAGTGGGAATCCAAAGGGATAGCAAATCAAAGTAATTATCTGATCGCAAGCAATGAAGAAAAGCTCCAAAATGTGATCGAAGAGCAAATTAAAAACCATCAAAAAGCCACCCGCTCTCAAGAAAAAGTTTCTGCTTTAGCAGAGGAAACAGAAGATATTATAAACGAGTACGAAATAGTCCTGGGCCAAATTGAAAACACCCGAAGCTACAACACACAATTAAAAAAATTGATTGCCGATCAAAAATCAGAAATGACCTCTATCCGAACACAAATCATAGAGGTCAAGCAAACCAGTAAAAATATTATTCCCCTTATGCTAAAGATGATTAAAAGTCTGGAAAAATTTATAACCCTGGATATTCCCTTTCTGTTAGAGGAAAGAAAAAAGCGGGTAGCAGAGATTAAAAAAATCATGGACCGGGCCAATATTTCTATATCGGAAAAATACCGCAAACTTATGTCAGCCTATCAGATAGAAAATGAATACGGCAGAACTATAGAGGCCTATCAGGGTTTTCAGGATGTGGATGGAAAAAAAATAAGTGTCAATTATCTGCGTGTGGGCCGTATCGCCCTTATTTACCAAAGCTTGGACAAAAAAAAACAAGCTTATTGGAACAAAAACAAAAAACAGTGGGTGGTTCTTCCCTCCCGATACAGTCGCTCAGTGGAAGAGGGGCTTAAGGTAGCCAGAAAGCAACAAGCCCCCACTTTATTAACTGTGCCTATTCCTGCCCCTATAAAAACAGCTATCGCCTCTGTAGAGAAAGAAGTAAGAGAGCAATCAGCAGAAGCTCAAGAGTCAAAAGAGAAATCAGCAGAAGAGCAAGAGTCAAAAGAGAAATCAGCAGAAGAGCAAGAGTCAAGCGAGCAAGCTCAAGAGTCAAAAGAGAAATCAGCAGAAGAGCAAGAGTCAAGCGAGCAAGCTCAAGAAGTAGGAGAGAAAGAGAAATCAGCAAAAAAGAAAGAGGTAGGTAAATAAATAAATAAAAAAGGTAATAAGTAAAAAAGGTAATAAATAGTTGGGTGTGAAAAAGTGTGTTGCAATAAAGTAAACAGGATTTATTTTATCCCAAAATAGACGAGATTCCCGCTTTTGCGGGAATGACGGCGGGGACAAATGTGGTTTTGCACGGGCGACTAAATAACAAAAGATAAATAAATAACAAACAGGAACTATTATGAAAAAATATATCTCTATTATTCGAACTTTTCTATTCCCTTTGATGTATCTGTCTTTTTTTATGATTTGCCTGTTTTTGCCACTTATCTTATTTTCTGCTACAGCCAACACTTTAGATGATCTATTAAAAAAAGTTTTGGAAGAAAGACAATTTGAATCAAAAGAATTTCAAAAAAGAGAACAGTTATTCAAAGAAAACAAAGATAACCGAAAAAGCCTTTTAATAAAAGCTAAAAAAGAACTAAAAAAAGAAGAACAAATCAGCCAACGTTTAACCTCTGAGTTTGAAAAAAACGAAAAAGAGCTAACTATATTAGAAAATGAACTAAATATCACAGTAGGGGTTTTAGGAGAGCTTTTTGGAGTGGTAAAACAAATCGCTGGAGATTTTCGAGGGCAAACCCTTAACTCTTTGGTCTCAGTAGAAATACCAGGACGCGAAAAGTTTGTAGAGACTGTCGCCAGCCGAAAAAAACTTCCCACTACTAAAGAGTTGCAGAGGCTTTGGTTTGAACTGCAAAGAGAAATGACAGAACAAGGGAGAGTGACCCAATTTCCGGCAGAAGTGATTACCTTAGATGGAAAAAAATCAAAACAAGCAGTGACCCGTGTAGGGGTATTTAACCTCATAAGCCAAGGAAAATATTTAAACCACCAAGGGAACTTAGCTCAAATTGTAGAACTACCTAAACAACCAGAACGGCACTTTACCCGTCACATTAAAAAAGTAGAAAAAGCTAAGGCCCACTCTTTTCCTGTGTTTGCTGTAGATCCTTCCAGAGGATCTTTGATCTCTATTCTTATTAGCGCGCCTGGTTTTTTGGAAAGAATTAAACAAGGTGGAGTGGTGGGCTTGCTGATTATTATTATATTGCTTTTTGGGCTGGGTTTAGTGGTGGAGAGAACAATCGTTATTAGCAAAGAAGAGAAAAAAATTAAGGCACAACTCCTAAGTGCTGAACCAAAAGAAGATAACCCTGTGGGGCAAATTCTTTCCCTGTATGAAAAAAATAAGCTCTTGGATATGGAAACTTTGGAAATGAAATTAAACGAAATAGTAATTAAATACCTACCTAAGGTGGAAAAAAGAATAGGTGTTATAAAATTACTTGCAGGGGTGTCTCCCCTTATGGGGCTTTTAGGTACAGTGATAGGGATGATTTTGACTTTTCAGTCTATTACCCTGTTTGGCACAGGAGATCCTAAGCTTATGGCGGGAGGGATTTCACAAGCTTTGGTTACCACCATGCTGGGGTTGATTTGCGCTGTTCCCCTTCTACTTAGCCACAGTTTTATTTCCAGCCGATCCCAAAAAGTGGCACAAATATTGGAAGAACAAATTGCCGGATTGTTAGCTAAAAAACTGTTAGATAAAAAAAAGGGAGAGAAGTAAAAAGGGATATGAATATAATTTATCATTTTTTTGAAACAATACAAAACTTTATGAGCCGGGGAGGCTGGGTTTTGTATTTAATTTTTTTTACTGTTTTTGTTCTATGGCTTTTAGCTATAGAAAGATTTTGGTATTTGCGATTTAATTTTAAAAAAGACTCAGAGGTTATCTTAAACAAATGGAAAAGCCATAAAAAAAACACCTTACTTTCTAAGATCCGAAAAGCCGACTTGTCTGCCTTAAATTTATTACTCAATAAAAATCTTTCTTTAATTAAAACCCTTGTGGCTCTTTGTCCTCTTTTAGGTCTTTTAGGAACAGTTACAGGGATGATTGCCGTATTTGAAATAATGTCTGCTGTGGGAACAGGTAATGCACGGCTCATGGCCAGTGGTGTTTCTATGGCCACTATCCCCACAATGGCGGGTATGGTGGGCGCGCTCTCCGGCATTTATATCAGCCGGGTATTGGAAAATCGAGTAAACAAGGAAAAACAAAAACTGGTTCATTTTCTAATTGAGGCAGAAACATGAGAAGAATTTTTAAGAAGAGGGTTTTTGGTTATAAATTTTATATTTTTCCTTAAAGGCAGAAACATGAGAAGAATTTTTAAGAAGAAAGAGGAAGAAAGTGGCATTGATTTAACCCCCATGTTGGATGTGGTTTTTATCATGCTGATTTTTTTTATTGTTACTACCTCTTTTGTAAAAGAGTCCGGCATTGATGTAAGTCGTCCTTCTGCTAAGACGGCTAAAAAAAAACAAAGAGCCACAATATTAGTGGCTATTAGCCAGTCTGGAGAAATATGGATCCAAAAAAGAAAAATAGATATTCGTTCTGTCCAAGCCAATATTGAAAGACTGCATGCAGAAAGCCCAGAAGGAACAGTAGTCATTCAGGCAGACAAAAGAGCAGAAACGGGTTTGTTAGTGGATGTGATGGATCAAGTGCGACTGGCAGGGGTAAAAAGTATTGCTGTTTCTGCAAAAGCAAAATAATCTTTTTATGAATCCACTTCAGTTTAATAAGCTTATTCCAGGTGTGTTGCGTTATCCAAGACTTTTTGAAATTCTTTTTTAATAACTGACTCAGCATTCTTAAACTTTCTGTAAGTTTTATAAATAAAAAACAAAGAGAACAAAGGATGATTTTGACTTCCAAAAATGCGATAATACTCCAGATCAATCACATAAACTTCTCCTTCTTTAGATACGATAAATTGAAAATCACTTGGAACCACCCCATATTTGATAAACAAATCTCTTAATTCCCTAAGCTTCCGATAAGTAGTGTTTGTGATGTTATAATTGAGATCAAGACCCTCGGAAAAATATCTACCCAGATGTTGTGGCTTAATTCTAAAAAAAGCCCCTTCTTGAAACTGGCTGACCATGTAAAACTTTCCATCTGAGGATTTTGTGATCCCCATAAACAAAGTGGGCACACCTCGACTTTTTAAACTGCGAAAGTTATTTAATTCCCTTAGATGTTTTTTAACTATTATTATTTTCAGAAAAACTTTTTTGCCATTCCATTCTGCTGTTTTAAACCAACCATTATAAAAAAGTCTACTATGAAAGACAGGAGTAAAATTCTGCACAGAGCTTAATTGATCAAAATCAATATCTGGCTTTATATGGCTGGTATCAGCTAAATAGTGTCTTCTGGAAACTATTAGTTTTTTCTTACCTCCTCGCATTAAATAATCGTCTTTTTTCGGTCGTCCTCTTCTTAAATTAAATGTTTGGGAAATAGTGTTAAACGCATATTGACAGGGATTAGAGGAATGAATTGTTGCATCAGACGACCCTGCCAATACAAAACAAAAACACAAAAAAACTGCACTCTTTATAAAAAGACCTGGGAACCATAATAATTTTACTTGGAACATCTTGTTAAAACTCCTGATTTTTTTCTATGGGTATGAGGCTGATAGGCAGAGTGTCACAGTTTTAGCCATAAGTGTCACAGCTTTAGCCGTAGTATCCTATAGGAATGCCAAACAATTTTCCTCTTAAAAATAGAAAGAGTATATATATTAAGAGTCATTAAATATCAAGTTATTTAGGTCGTCCTTAATAAATAGGGCAGGTTTTATTTTGCTTCGCGGTAAGTATCAGCCAGGGCTTTTTCAAGACAGACTTTTTAGGGTGTGAAAAAAAATCTTCAACGCGTTGTGATTATTTGATTTTTTTATAATTTGCTTGGAAAATTGTTTAAGAAAAGACCTTAAACCGTATGTAAAATGTTCATTTATGGTTTGCTGGTCTTGTTTGATTCCCATTTTCATGAGGGTAGGATTTTTATGTTTCAGGGTATGATTTTCAACAAGAAAGGTCTTTTGAATTGGCTTCCTTTTAAGATTAGGCTGGTTAAAAAATGAATATGTTACAACTTTTTATTCTTGTTTTTTTTCTCATTCTTTGCAGTTGTGGTGGAGATCCACTTGATGAACAAATAAATAATCAAGAAAACAGGGAAAAATCTCTTAAATATTTTAGCACAACAGCAGAAACAGAGAAAAAAAAATTAACAATGCGGAGGAATAAGAGCCAACAGAAAACAAGATCTTTAAACACGAGAGAAATCAACTTGGAGAGAAAACTACGGGAGCTGAACAACTTAGAAAAAAGCTTGCACAGTCGGGAACAGGATTTACAAAACAAAATGGAGGATTTTTCCAACCAGCAAATCGCGATAGACACACAAAGGGAAGCTTTAAACCAGGAGCAAGAGAATTTAGAAAGAAATAAGCAAACTTTAAAAGCGGAACAAGAAAGTTTAGATAAAGAAATACAGGCCTTACGATCTGAGCAAGAGAGTTTAGATCAAGAAACAAAAGCTTTAACAGTGAGTCAGGCCAATGTGATTAAACAAACGGCGGAGTTAGATAGCCGGTCAGAGATTTTGCGACAAAGACAAAGGGAGTTAGAGGCAAAAGAGGTGGAGTTGCAAAGTCAGGCCGGGAGATTGAGCACCCAGGAGGTAGGGCTTAGCAAACAGAGGCAAGCTTTACGAGCTGAGCAAGAGAGTTTAGATCAAGAAACAAAAGCTTTACAAGAGAGTCAGGCCAATGTTGCTAAACAAGTAGCGGAATTAGATAGCCGGTCAGAGATTTTGCAACAAAGGCAAGCAGAGTTAGAGGCAAAAGAGGTGGAATTGCAAAGTCAAGTAGGGAGATTGAGCACTCAGGAGACGGAGCTGGCCAGGCATAAGCAAGCCTTACGAGCTGAGCAAGAGAGTTTAGATCAAGAAACAAAAGCTTTACGAGGGAGTCAGGCCAATGTTGCTAAACAAGTAGCGGAATTAGATAGCCGGTCAGAGATTTTGCAACAAAGGCAAGCAGAGTTAGAGGCAAAAGAGGTGGAGTTGCAAAGTCAAGTAGGGAGATTGAGCACTCAGGAGACGGAGCTGGCCAGGCATAAGCAAGCTTTACGAGCTGAGCAAGAGAGTTTAGATCAAGAAACAAAAGCTTTACAAGAGAGTCAGGCCAATGTTGCTAAACAAGTAGCGGAATTAGATAGCCGGTCAGAGATTTTGCAACAAAGACAAAGGGAGTTAGAGGCAAAAGAGGTGGAATTGCAAAGTCAGGCAAGGAGATTGAGCACTCAGGAGACGGAGCTGGCCAGGCATAAGCAAGCTTTACAGCAGGAAAAAACAGATTTAGAGGCAAAAGAAATAGAGTTACAAAGTTGGGCAGGGAGTTTGGACACGCGAGAGTCAGAGCTTCGGAGTCAGGTAGAGGGTTTGCGTGCGCAAAAAACTGAGTTTGTAGAGCAAGTGCAAACTTTAGAGGCAAAAACAGCAGAGCTAAACAGTAAAGAGACAGCACTACAAAATCAAACAGAAAGTTTGAGTATGCAAGAGGCGGAGCTTTCTAAGCAACAGCAAGCTTTAAAAGAAGCACAGGAAAAAGTAGAACAACAAAAACAGGAGAACAAACAAAAGCAAGCAGAATTAGAAGAACAAATAAAATTACTTGAAAGAATACAAAAAGCTATTGCAAATCATTTGGCAAAGCTGGCTGAAAAAGAGGAAGAAGAAATCACCCCAGAACCTACTTCCTCCATCGAGAGGGAATTAGACCCTGATCAGTATATTATTTCTCTACAGTTTGATGCGATAAAACATGAATTACCTACTATTCTATTAAAAACAAAAGAAGATGAACATTCTTTTTTCTTCAAAAAAACGGGAGATTGCCTAAAACTGACAGAATCTCAATTTAAACATCTGGAAGTGATTATTATTGAAACAGTACCACCCCTCAATGTTCCTGTTCGCTTTAATGTACTGTGCTCTTTTGTATGGAAGGAAACTATATGTTCAGTAGGCCATTACAGCATAGAAAAAGCAACAAATGACCAGGTTGATGAAATGACAAAAAGAATTGCAATTATGAGAAGAACCCAATCTGAGACTCAAGATAACATAGACCATGAGGAGATTAAGAATGTGGACTATTTCCTTACTCCTACACTAATACAGGAAATGAATGGCCTTTCTCTAAAAAACTGCAAAACTGTTCCTTCACAATAGATTAAGTTATTATTGTTTTTTTCTTTTAAAAGATATAAAGTCAAAAAAATAACAAATAAAGCACAGGTTTTCTTCTTAGTCATAATAAAGTAAAGTGTTGCTTGCCAGATAACAAAACGGGGTTTTTATGAAAAATGCGATAATAGCACAAAATAAATTTGTGAAACTCAGTGCTTGCACAGGGCTGGCTTTTCTAACAGTTCTGGTTTTATTTTATTTTATGTCTGCTCTTATTTCTCGTCCGTCTGACATAAAAAAACAAACAGAAGTAACCAGTTTAGTTGAATTTATAAGATCAAAACCTCGTGATTTCCTGGATGAAAAAAAACGCAAACTACCCAAAAAAAAACCAAAAGAAATGAAACCTCCTAAAATGAAAAGACTTTCCTCCGTTTTACCTAAACCACAAAAAATGAACCCGAAAATGAATTTGCCAGATATCAAATCCCTTTTAAAATCAGGCGGACCAGCCGTAGGAGGGTTAGGATCAGTTATGGGTTCTGGTGTTATGCCCCTTGTGCGTATTGAGCCACAATACCCCAGAAAAGCAGCTATGCAAGGTATAGAGGGTTGGGTTCTTTTGCAATTTGATATTACCCCTGCCGGGACTGTGAGTGATGTAAAAGTGCTGTCTGCAAAGCCTCCCAGAATCTTTAATCGAGAGGCAGTAAAAGCCTTGCGCAAATGGAAGTATCGCCCTAAAATAGAATATGGAAAACCTGTTGAACAAAAAGGTCTAAAAGTGCATTTGGATTTTAAACTGGAATAGTTTTTTTTAGGATATATTTAAGCATACTAATTGCTCTTTATATGGAGGGTAAAAAAATAAAATGAAAAAAATACATATCTTTTTTTTAGCCATATTCCTAATAATAGCAGGTTTTTTTGTCTGTTGTTTTCAAAATGATGAAAAATATTTAAAAAAGAGCACAATAAAACTGCTGAACCTTATATCCCCCTCTGCTCTTTCGCAACCGGCTTTATTCAGAAAAATACATGAAATAACAAAGTATGTGCATTTTTCTGTGGAGTATGAAGTCAAGGTAGATCAGTACTTTTATAAAGATCGCTCTTTAGCCAATTTACGCTCCTCTTTAGCCACTTATTTCAGCAGATCTCATAAAAATTGGAATATTGCTATCCCCTCTGCAAAAGAGTTAAATGTTAAAATATTTCAATCTAAAGAAAATAAAACAGCAGAAGTGGCTTTTCCTATCAAAGCCTCTGAAGGAGATAAAAAGTTATCTTGTGAATCCCTTGTCCACTGGATAAAAGAAAAAAAATGGCTTATCCAAAAAGTAAAAGTGTTCTCTTGCTCCTACTGAGTTGATTCTGAATAAAGAATAGTCCGTGAAAAACCATACTGCAACAAAGTAAGCAGGACTTATTTTGCCATAAAATAGGCGAAATTCTCGCTCAAGGCAGGACTGCAAAGCCAAGTACTTGGCTTTGCAGTTTAGCGAGGGCGAACAAAGTTTATCACGCTCGACTATTCAGAAAAATGAAACAGAACCTGACTCAAAAAATCTTCTTTTATGTTGTTTTTAGAAAAAAATACTGCTATAAATAAGTAACTTTAAAGGAGATATGATCCAGGTAAGGTGTTTTTAATGATAAAAATAATTCTCTATCTTTTCTTTGTTTTGCTTGTTAGCTATTGCCCGGGGATGGAAAAACTTATCCATACACAATCAGCACCTCCACATAAAGAAAATAATACGCGACAGGTAGATTCAGAATCTATGGGCAACAGCCAAGCGCAAAGTGCTAAAACGGCTGAAGTAAAAATACCAAAACAATGGGTTGATTTTAAAAAAGAACTCAAAAGCCGAAGAAACGCACTTACCTCTCCTATAGTTCAAAGGCGACTGGAGCGAATTTATAGAGTGATGGATCAAAAAGATTCCGAAGACAAAACTTTAAAGCTGATCAATAAACTGGAAAATGTAGTCCAAAAACGGCCTTTTGAATTAGCGCGTCTTTACAAATTAAAAGCTCAGGTTTATCTCTCTAAAGAGGACTTGAAAAAAGCCACTTTATATTACAATAAAGCTATGGATTTAAAAGTTCTCCCCTATAAAGAACATCTGTCTGTTATATACCACATGGCTACATTAAACCTGATGAATAACAAAGTAAAAAAAGCCTCTTATCTGATAAAACAATTATTTTATCTCTCCGATACCCCTTCTCCTTCTGCCTATATATTAAAAGCCTATATTCTAATAGAGAAAAAACAAAAAAAGCAGGCATTAGATATGGTAATGAAAGCTATTCAATCCACTTCTAAGCCTAAAGAACACTGGCTGGCTATGGCGGGTAGTTTGAATATAGAAATGGAAAGATATGTGCCTGCTGTGCGTTTTCTGACAGCACTTACTGCACTTAAGCCAAACAAAAAACAATATTGGAAAGGGCTTTCCAAGGTTTACTCAAATCTTGACAAGAACGATCGCGCGCTGGCTACTTTAGACTTAGCTTATAAACTGGAGTTTTTAGAAAACGAGCAGGAGATTTTACATCTGGCTGGCCTCCTTTTACACAAAGGACTTGCTTTTAAAGCGGGTCATTTAATTGAGAAATCCATAAAACTTAAAAAAATAAACCCCACTCAAAAAAACTATGAGGGATTAGGAGATTGTTGGATAGCGGCGGAAGAAACAGACAAAGCACTAACAGCTTACCAACATGCTTCTTCTTTTGCAAAAGACGGAAAAATATTTGCTAAATTAGGAGACATTTACATGAAAAATAAGAACTGGAAAAAAGCTCAGCAAAGCTGGACAAAAGCACTTGAAAAAGGCGGGATAAAACATCCAGAACAAATTTACATTTCTCTTGGTGCTACACAGGCTTATTTAAAAGATTACAGCAAAGCTATAAAATCTTTTGAACAAGTTATTCATACTAAGGCAAAAGGGCAAGTCATAAAAACGGCCAGGCAGTGGATTAATTATACCCAAACCCTTTTAGATAATTTTACTCAAGACATCAGCTCGTTTTCTGCTACTGCCCGCAAAGAATCACCCTCATTCTCTCCTTTATCACAATAAAATGAGGTAAAAATTTAAAACTACATAAAATTTGACTTATTTTGTGTGATACACTAAACTGGTAGCAGAATAATCCTTTTTAAGAGGGAGAAAATTAATGAAATGGATTAAGGACAGTGCAGGTTTGTTTGGCTTAGGTATTTTGCTGAGCGGGGTTTTTCTGTATGGATTAAGCACACAACAAAAGATTATGGATGTAAGATTTGAGGCTGTTGATAAAGACATTCAGGAATTAAAGACAGATATTCAGGAATTAAAGACAGATATAGGCCGTTTAGAAGTTCAGTTAAATCAATTCATTATTTCTCTTGTAGGCAAGAAGAAGGCGATCATCTTAAAAAAGCAAGCGGAGGATTTGCTTGCAAAAAGCTCTCTTCCCTCCCGCTCTTCAGATAAAACACAGGTTCAGACAAAGTAAAAATGAATGTATGAAAAATGGTCTCTGCATAAACACAATAAAGAAATGGTCTCTGCATGAACACAATAAAATGAGGTAAAAATTTAAAACTGCATAAAATTTGACTTATTTTGTGTGATACACTAAACTGGTAGAAGAATAATCCTTTTTAAGAGGGAGAAAATTAATGAAATGGATTAAGGACAGTGCAGGTTTGTTTGGCTTAGGTATTTTGCTGAGTGGGGTTTTTCTGTATGGATTAAGCACACAACAAAAGATTATGGATGTAAGATTTGAGGCTGTTTCAGATCGGTTTGAGGTTGTTGATAAAGACATTCAGGAATTAAAGACAGATATTCAGGAATTAAAGACAGATATAGGCCGGTTAGAAGTTCAGTTAAATCAATTCATTATTTCTCTTGTAGGCAAGAAGAAGGCGATCATCTTAAAAAAGCAAGCGGAGGATTTGCTTGCAAAAAGCTCTCTTCCCTCCCGCTCTTCAGATAAAACACAGGTTCAGACAAAGTAAAAATGAATGTATGAAAAATGGTCTCTGCATAAACACAATAAAGAAATGGTCTCTGCATGAACACAATAAAATGAGGTAAAAATTTAAAACTGCATAAAATTTGACTTATTTTGTGTGATACACTAAACTGGTAGAAGAATAATCCTTTTTAAGAGGGAGAAAATTAATGAAATGGATTAAGGACAGTGCAGGTTTGTTTGGCTTAGGTATTTTGCTGAGCGGGGTTTTTCTGTATGGATTAAGCACACAACAAAAGATTATGGATGTGAGGTTTGAGGCTGTTTCAGATCGGTTTGAGGCTGTTTCAGATCGGTTTGAGGTTGTTGATAAAGACATTCAGGAATTAAAGACAGATATTCAGGAATTGAAGACAGATATAAGCCGTTTAGAAGTTCAATTAAATCAATTTATTATTTCTCTTGTAGGCAAGAAGAAGGCGATCATCCTAAAAAAGCAAGCGGAGGATTTGCTTGCAAAAAGCTCTCTTCCCTCCCGCTCTTCAGATAAAACACAGGTTCAGACAAAGTAAAAACGAGACATATATGAGAAATATTCATACGGAAGTATTTACAAATAGGTTCAGACAAAGTAAAAACAAGACATATATGAGAAATAGTTTGTATGGAGTAATAACCAATATAAATTTAAGAAAGGAGTTTTATGATGAAAAAATTACATATATATATAATGATGGCTGTGTTTTTTATGAGTTTTTACGCTCAAGCAGAGTCTTCTTCCGTATCTGAGGTAAAACAGCAATCAAACTCGCCAAACTGGCAAAATCGAAAAACTGGATTTTTTTCTGGTGGTGTAAGAAGTGAATTTACCCCATTGGATGAATTTACATACTATGGTTCTTCTGTAAATTTAAGATACGGACATTATATATCAAAGCACAGTTTTTTTGAAGCTGGTATTGATTCAAATTATTTATCTAAACCTATCTTTTTTCATCTTAAATATGGATATGATTTGATAGAAATAGGGCGAACGATCCCTGGAATAGATATTTCTTTATTAGTAGGAGTAGAAAAAAGAAAAAATTTGGGATATCCTTCTTACCCTTATAAATATAAAAACATGAGTGAAGAAGAATATGTTAGAAGAGTAGAGGATTACGAAAAAAAATCAGAAGAAATAAGAACAGAAGAAAGCAAGGTGTCTTTAGCTGTTGGTTTTGCCGTGGGAATGTATGTTAAAACTTTTGTCTCTCGATCTGCCGCTTTGGTTTTAAGAGTAGGGGCCACGCACGACACCAGTTCAGGTTTAGAAGACTTTGATCTCTTAGATACCAGAATGTATATGGGCTTATCTGTCCGATGGTATTTATATTGATATTATTAGGTAAAGATGGCAAGCTTATTTCTGTTAATGGTGAACCAGCTTGCTTGTCCATCTGATTAAGTAAACTAATAAAGACTAATAATAAAAACCATTGCTCCTATTCCTATGACCAACACCACTTTTCCTATTGTAACTGTTGGTGGAATCAGGACTAATATACCTCCTACAAGCAATGCTCCGGTAAGGTATTTTATAAGAGAGTGACAATTTTTGTCCCTAGAGTACATTCCACATGCTATATCTGTCATAAAATCTATTACTGTTGACATTATTTTTGATCCTGATTCAATAAAAGAGAGCTGGAAAACAGCATCGGTCTGTGTTATAAGAACCTGAAGAGCTTCTTGCTCTTCTAAGTTACACTCTCTTGTTCCTGAACTTTCTAAATTTATATGGCATTTTTCCTCTTCCTTATCTATAAAAGCAATGCCCTCTCTTGGGATAAGAGCTGTTGTTATTGCTTCCTGGGCAATAGTTAACGAACAAAATACTGAAAAAACAGATAATAATAGACAAACTTTAAAAAGTCCGCGAGTTTTCTCAAAAGAAGGGGATAAAGCTTTAATGCTCATTTTTTTACCTCCGATGGTTACTTGTTATAATAATTGTTTTTTCTAAAAGCAACTTCTTTATAAGCCAGGCCATCGATCTATATACTTAACTTTTAATTCCATGAAAATATTACACTGATCCTGCACTGTTTTTTGAATATGCTTAATCGATATAAATCAGAAACATTAAAATCGCATAAAACTTGACATATTTTTGTGATATATTAAACTGATAGAAAGAATAATCCATGATAATGATGGTGTGCTTTTTATGAGTTTTTACGCTCAAGCAGAATCTTTTTCTGTAGCTGAGATAAGGAGATTCTGTAGCTGAGATAAGGAGAAATTTATTAAGAAAGTATCCAAATTTTGGACTAAATCTTAGGAATGTGTTCCGCCAGAAACTCATAAGTATCGGAAATCACTCATTTATTACTTGTGGGTTGATTGAATTTGGGATAATTAATAAAATTTATAAAAATCTTAAAGGTTTGGCAGGATTGTGCCGATAGGGGATAGTATGAAAGCAATAATTCTTTTTTTCTTTAGTCTTTTAAGTGTGTCTTGCATGACCAATGGTCTTAATTCTCGGTCTTTGGCCAGTGTCGGATGTAATAAGGATAATTATCTGCATTATATTTATAGAGCAGGTATTTTTGCGTGTAATTTACGGAAGACGGATGTGCGCTATAGGAATTTTAAAGGAGCAGATTTACGCCAATCTATTGGACAAGGAACAGACTTCCGCTTGACAAATTTATATGATGCGCGTTTTGAAGGGGCGGATTTACGGAATGCGGATTTTCGAGGGGCGGATTTGAGACAAGCAGATTTTAGCCATGCAAAAATGAAAGGTGCAAAAGTGAGTCCTGAACAAGCAAAGTTATTAAAAGCCCAAGGTTTAAGTGGATTTATAGTAATGGATTTATAGTAAAAAAATAGATCGAATATTTTATTTTAAAAAGCCTGTTTTTGTCCAGTTTTAACCCCATCCCATTTTTTAAAACCGCATATAGTGCTCATTTTTTGACCTCCAACAACTTTTTTTATAAGCCAGACCATCGGCCTATATACTTAATTTCTTGTTCTAAAAAAATGCTACATTTATCCTGCACCGTTTTTTGAATATGCTTAATCAATAGATGAATATCCATTGCGGTTGCCCCTCCCTTATTCAAAATAAAATTAGCATGCTTTTTAGAAACAACAGCTTGACCTATTTCATGCCCTTTTAATCCACATTGCTCAATAAGCGCACCTGATTTTTCTCCTGTTAAAGGATTTTTAAAAACAGAACCTGAGCTTGCAGATTGCAAAGGCTGGCTTTTTGCTCTGCTTAAAGCCATATCTTTTAAGCGCAGAGGCAGATCCAGTAAAGGCTCTATAGGCCAACTCATACCCACTTCATAAATTAAACCCGGTGCCCAACCCTGGCTTAAACGATACTCCCATTTTATGTCTTTACTGGGAATAAAAACAATTTTATCCACTCTAATAACCTTTATCCAATCTACAATGTCTTTAAATTCTCTTGGATCATTATTTTTCACCCTTGCTATACCAGCATTCATTACTACACCGCCCCCTACATCTCCTGGCAAACCACATAAAAATAAGGCAGGTGCTAATTGGTGTTTCAAAAAAAATTGCATAATCTTCGATTTAGAAACACCAGCTAAAGCACTAACACAAATCCGTCCCTTTTCCTCAAACACACGGCTGGTGTTAAGTTTTCGCAAACCCATAACTAAACCCTCCACCCCTTGATCACTAATAAGAACATTTGTGCCTCCACTTAAAAAAGTAACCGGGAGGTTTTTATCTTTAGCCCATCGCAGATAGTAAAAAACTTCTTCTTGATTTTTAGGTTCACAAAAAAAATCCGCTTTTCCTCCTACTTTCCAACTATTCAACCCGCAAAGGGGGTGATAGTGTTGCAGTTTTTGTGCATGAATGTTCATATTGTTTTTCACCTATCACTTATTCTTTTCACAAGAAACTATTTGCTTGTTTGTGCAACTCCTTACCCTCTATTCAGCCTTTTCTTTTTTTTGCAAAAAGCTCAATAGCTGTTCACCATATTTATATACAGAACCTGCGCCCATTGTAATAAACACATCCCCGGTTTTTAAAATTTGTGGAAACAGAGAAATAATTTTTTGCTCTGGGCAATATACACAAGAAGAATGTTTTATTTCTTTAGCTAATTTTTCAGAAGAGATACCTTTTAAAGCCTCCTCCCCCGCAGGATAAATATCGGTTAAAAACACCTGGGTTGCCTCTTTAAAGCAGGTTAAGAAAGGGGACCAACAATCTGCTGTTCTGGTAAAACGATGGGGTTGAAAAAGCACAACCAGTTTTTTATCCTTTCCAAATCGCTCACGAAAAGCAGAAAGCACGGCCTTAACCTCTGTAGGATGATGGGCATAATCATCGTAAAACTCTATGCCCTTAGCTATTCCCTTCTTATGAAAGCGACGATCCACTCCCTTAAATTTATAAAAGCTCTGGCAACACTCCTTAAAGGAAAAACCCAAGGTCATAGCGGTTGCGCAAGCAGATAAAGTATTTAAAGCATTCATAGAACCAGGAAGAGGAGGGTGCAAAGTTCCTATTTCCTCTTCATTTACAAAAACTTTATATTTTGTGCCAGTTAGATTTTGGTTTTGGTTTAGATGGGATGGTTTTTCCAATACAAAATGGTTATCTTTGTTAAAGCCATAAAAAATCACTTTCTGATCTATATTTGACAGTAAATCTCGTACCCCCTTTTGATCTCCGCATGCTACCACACAACCATAAAACGGAACTTTTAAAACAAAGCTTAAAAAGGCAGACTTTAGTTTTTCAAAAGAGCCGTAGTAATCTAAATGATCTCTATCAATATTGGTCACTACTGCTATTTCAGGAGATAAGCTTTTAAAACCTCCATCGCTTTCATCTGATTCTGCAATAAACCACTCTCCTTTTCCCGGAAAAGCCGTGGATTGAAACAAATGAGATCGGCCTCCAATTACCACAGTAGGTTCTTTTTTATTATGAATAAAAATTTGTGCGAGCAGGTGAGTAGTGGTGGTCTTGCCATGTGTGCCTGCTACTACAAGCCCTCGCTTAAGCCTCATAATTTCTGCCAAAGCTTCTGATCTTTTAATAACAGGAAGTTTTAATTTTCTTCCCTCTTGAATTTCAATATTGTTTTCAGGAACTGCACTGGACTGAACTAATATCTCTGCCCCAGTCACATTTTCTTTTTTGTGACCAATAGAAACCGCAATGCCTAAGCCCTTAAGCCTTTTAATTTGTTCATTTTCCGTCAGGTCACTTCCTGTGATAGAACTGCCAGAGTGATGTAGCAATTCGGCCAGACCACACATACCTATTCCACCAATACCCACAAAATGCACCCGGACACCTGAGGTAAAAAGTTCAGTTTGTTTCTGCATAATCATCCCTTTATAAATCTCTTATTTGTTAAAGCAAATATAATTTTTGCGCAAATAATGAGCCATGTTATCGGCCTTTGCTCCCAACTTCAGCTGATGAATACAGGTGGAGATATGTTTTATTTTTTCAGGCTGATTCAGGAGTTTATTTAAAATTTCACCCAGTTTATGCTTGTTAAAATTTTTTTCCTCAATAAGGATAATAGCTGATTTTTGTTTCAAATTTTGCGCGTTTCTTAATTGGTGTTGATCGGCAGAGCTGGATAGGGGCACTAAAATACCTGCTCGCCCCACTACAGATAGCTCCGCTATAGCCCCCGCTCCCGCTCTTCCTATCACAATATCAGACCATTCGTAAAACTTATGAATCTCTTGTAAAAAAGGAAATACTCGGACCTGTTTACACTCAGTATATAATTTTTTAAAATATTCAAATTCTTTTTCTCCTGTTTGGTGCACAAAAGCAAAACTTTTATTGTGTGAACAAACCTGTTTAGCAATATGAATCTCAGTTTTTTCCATAGAAGTAATAAACTCAGACACCACTTTGTTAATAAGAGATGATCCTTGACTGCCCCCTAATACCAAGATCCGAAGGGGACTGTCCGGCTTAGGCTTTGGAGATACTTTACATATCTGAGATCGAACAGGAAAAGGAAATTGAGTTTGTTTTTTCATACCCAAAGGGTATAACTTTTGCATTACTTTTGAGAAGAGTCTCTTAAGCTCTTTAGACTTGAGAGCTTGAGAACTTAAACCAGCTTGGTATAAATATTTTTTTGTTGAGGGAAATACCACTATCACTTCATTTACAAAACGAGAAAGCCAGCGATTGGTTAAACCAGGCAGAGCATTAGGCTCAAAAATAACCGTTTTTTTACAAAGCAAAAAACCCGCTAACAACAAAGGCCCACTAACGGCCCCTCCTGTGCCCACTAACAGAGTGGGTTTTACACGCAGGATCAGCCCTAAAGCCTTTAGCAACAAAAAAGGCAAAAAGATAATAGTTTTCCACCTTTCTTTTCGGCCCACATTTTTTCTTAATCGCCCTACAGGTAAATAGTGAATTTTATACCGATTTCGTGCTCGATCCCTATTTTCACAAGGGCTGGATTTGTCTTTTTTTGATTTTTTGCTTACTACCTGGCTCGCGCTTTGATCCACTAAAGAATACATACTTTTTTCTAAAGAAGAAGAACCGCTTACAAACTCTATTTGCAGTTTATTGTCTTGAGCAAGCAAACTTTCTGCTAAGGAAAGGGCTGGCAAAATATGCCCCCCTGTTCCACCTGCGGAAATTAATATTTTTTTATACACAATACCTGTATCCCTTTAGTTTAAAAAGTTTCGGACAGCCATAGTCAAACGATCTTATACTTTTCTTTGTTTCTTTGTTTCTTTGTTTCTTTGTTTCTTTGTTTCTACTTATCTCATGCACTGGTTCCTTTTAGGGTGTAAAAACCTGTTTCGGCTTTTTTTAATAAAGCAGATGAGGGGTGAAAACGTTTTCCATGTCTTTCTGAAAAATTTTTCAAACCCGCAATCACACTTTTTAAACTAATTTCATCAGCATACTTAAGCAAGCCTCCTCGGAAAGCAGGAAAACCAACTCCCAAAGTCAAAGCTAGATCTAATTCAGCAGGTGTGTTCACCACTTGATCTTCCAATACCAGGGCAGATTCGTTTATCATGCGGTAAAGCCCTCTTTCCAAAGATTCTGGTTCAGATATTTTTTTGGAAGAGGGTTTTAAGTTTAAGTCCTGATAAATCAGATTATTAACACCAGCCACTTTTAACTTATTATTGTAAATGTAAAATCCGTTTTTGTTTTTCTTTCCCAAAAATATGGGCCTTATTTTTAAGGCTTGTTTTGGAAAATGCAAATCCAGTTCGCTGGATGGAAAGGATTTTATCAATTTCAAGCATATATCCAAACCCAATTCATCCATGAGTCGAAAAGGCCCCATAGAAAACCCATACGAGTTGTATATCTGATCAATTTGTGGAATGCTGGCTCCTTCATATAACATCCATAAAGCTTCTGACATTAAAGGTAGAAAAAGCCGGTGAATTAAAAACCCTGGTTTATCTTTTACTATAAAAGGGATTTTTCCTATTCGAGTAGTCCAGTAAAGTGCAGAGGTAATGGTGGAGTCGCTGGTTTGCTCTCCGCGCACAATTTCCACCAAGGAAGTTTGATACGCAGGATAAAAAAAGTGCAATCCAAAAAAGCGGGTGGGATCAGGATGGGCTTTTGCCAACTCAGTAATACGGAAAGAAGAAGTGTTGGTAGCAAATAGACATGTGCTGGAGAGATGTTGAGCTGTTTCTGCAATGACTTTCTTTTTAATTTCCAGATCTTCTACTACAGTTTCGATAACCAGATCCACATTTTGAAAACCAGAGTAATCCAGCTGAGGTCTTATTTTTCGGAATCGTATTTTATTTTCATTAACAGAACTGATGAGTGTGTTATAACTTTGTTTGTTGCTGGGTTGTGTTTTTATATTGGGTATAAAAGTGTAGTTATTTTTAAAAGTTAAGGGATGGTGATTCTTAATGGGTGTGCTTTTTTCATCATTTGTTTTTTCGCTTAAAAATTTTTTGAGTAAAGAACTTAACCAGTTTGTTTGTGTTTGCTTGTTCCATATAGAGTGTATAGATTTAAGAGCAGAAGTAAGAGAAGGGGGGTGAATATCCTTTAAGAGGACGGGAATATGGCCCTTTGTTAGATAATGGGTGATACCTTCTCCCATAATTCCTGCACCCACAACGGCTACTTTTTGAATTTTCTTCTGCGGAAAGATTTTATTTGTTGTGGGTATTGGTGTATTTGTTGTGGGTGTGGGGTTAACTTTGATCGCTTGTAGGTCTTTTTTCTGACGATGAGTATTGTCCAAGGAAATGAGATGTCTGGTTACCGAAGAAACAGTGAGATCACAAAAACTGTTGCTTTCCTCTTTGAGAGCCGTTTTTAAAAATTTTGCCGGGTAGGTTTTTTTTATAACCTCCAAAGCTTTTAAAGGAGCAGGGTAGAAACCTTTTGTTTCTGTGAGAATCTTTTTTTTTGTTCTATGATAGAGAATTTGTTGGTTCATAGGTATTTCAAAAAATTTATCTATGAGACGAAGAGGTTTATATTTTCGTGGGGGTTTAGGAGGGATCTGTCCTCTGGCAATTTGTTCCGCCAGAGCGCGTGCTTGTTTTTCTACATCTAAAGGGTGAACTATATAATCCATTAGCCGGATATGGTAAGCTGAGCGAGCAGAAATAATTTGGCTTTCTAAAATCATTTTCAAAGCTTTTTGAACACCTATCAGTCTGGGTAGTCTGATACAGCCTCCAAAACCGGGAATGAGTCCAAAATGAATTTCAGGGAAACCAAAAACAGTATCTTTATTAAAAGTAGCTATGCGATAATCACAGGTTAGTGCTAGCTCCAGCTGGTGGCCCAAACAAGCTCCGTGGATGGTTGAAATCCAAGATACATTCGCGCTCTCAATGAGGTTAAATAGTTCATGCGCTTCATCTAATAATCTTTCCCATTTTTCTCGATCAGGGTTTTTTTTTAACGCTTTTATAAAAGTAGATTCGAAAAACATTTCAGGATTCTGAGTGTTTTTAAATATAAGTAGAGCTATATGAACAGAAGGGCTTTTGATAATTTTTTGTATATAAGATCTAAATTTCTGCCGTTCTTCATTAGATAGGATAAGAGGGTGGTTTTGATCCCATTCCAACACTGCCAGATTCTTTTCCATTTTTAGGTTCATGTTTTTCACAGTTATTCCAAATAAATTTTTTATTTTTTTAGGGATGGTCCTATTTTGTTAAATTTGTGGTGCTGGTGTATGGGGAGTGTTCTCTGGAATAGGGGTTTGTGTAGGAATGTTAGGGTTAGAGGTGCTGGAAGAACCTTCTTCAGCTCCACTTTTAGCGGAATCAGCCTCACTCCCTTTCTGGCCTTTTTTATTAGATCCATTGTCTGTGCTATCTTCGCCATTTCCATTGCTATAAGAAACCTGTAAATAACCTGGCAAATCTTTTGAATGTTTGTAATTCAAAAAAGCCCAATTTTCACAGGAGCTGGAAAATTGTTTCGCAAAAGCAGTTACCCCTAAAATAAGATCTTTTTTATTTGCCTCCTCATTATTTTCTTCTGTTGGATGGGTAGAATCATCATCTTCGCTATTTTCTTCTTCGTTCTCGCTATTTTCTGTGTCCTTTCCAGAAACAGCCCGATTCAAGTCTTCTAACTTGGTTCCTTTTTTAATAAAAGATAGTTCAGTAATTTTGCTTTTTTCGTTAATAGTCACATCAAATATATTGTATTCTTTATCCTTGATAATCATCGAAGAATCGGTAAACTTAAAGGACTGCCTTTCTTCGTAATAAAAAATCCCATTCTTATCTGGTTTGACTGTTTTAGGATGGAAAAGCAAGAGAGACTCCGCTTCCGGTTTATCCTGATGGTTGCTGACCTGCACCAATAAGGGGATGGCTGATTTTTTTAATTTATTATTTACTGTTTGATCGTTCAAAAAGCGAATACACACATAGAGATAAAACCCTCGTTCTGCGTAGGAGCTGTCCAAGTCACTAAGATCTGTTGTGACAAAAAAACCTTCTATCTTTTCTGATTCTTTTTTAAGATCAATTAACTGCCCTTTTGACAAAGGGGGAAATGGATATAAAATTTCCGTTTTTTCTTCCTCTTCCTCAGAACAGCTAATAAATAGAAAAAATAAAATAAAAATCAATTTTCGTCTCATTTTTGTCCTTAATAATAGTGGTTTCATAAAATCCTTTTTCACTCCATTTGTGCAAAGTGATGGGTGAAGTCCTTAATAATAGTGGTTTCATAAAACCCTTTTTCGCTCCATTTGTGCAAAGTGATGGGTGAAGTCCTTAATAATAGTGGTTTCATAAAACCCTTTTTCGCTCCATTTGTGCAAAGTGATGGGTGAAGTCCTTAATAATAGTGGTTTCATAAAACCCTTTTTCACTCCCTCTAAACTGCGTTTTTTTCATTTTTTCTAAACAACACGGGCAATAAACTGCGTTTTTTTCATTTTTTCTAAACAACACGGGCAATCTACCTATCAGTCCCTTGAAAGCGGGAATTTATATGCTACTTTAGAGAGAACCGTTTTTAGTATTTTAGATTTGAAACTGTAAAAATTCAAATCAAACAGTATATTTTACGCAAAACAACACAGCCAATTTCCCTAAATAGTCGGTCGGGAAAAAGCCCTGGCTTATACCCCCCGCGCGACGAGTTAGGCCCTTGAACACGTCGCGTAGAAGACGCGGGTGTGGCAAAATGCATGTCTGAGACCGAGCGGTGGGTATGAGTCAGGGCACGGATACAATCAAATAAACTTTTTCACGGAGAACTAATTGGTGGCCTTTGAAAAACCCTTTCACCTTCAAATGTAGTGTTCAAAAGGGGCTTAAGCTGAAAAATCCTTTCTCATTTCCTTGAAAAAAGAATAACAGATCAAACAAAGCAAAATAGAAAAAGGAAAAGCCATAATAATCACCAACAACTCTAAAGACTTCATTCCGCCGAAGTAAATTATTGTCATAGCCAACACCCCTTCTAATAAAACCCAATAAATTTTGCTAAATAAGGCAGTTTTGAACCAAATTGGTTTTTCCTCGTGTGTCGTGGGAGGCATTTTTAATAGCTTCTTTTCTTCCAATGATGATTCTTCATGATGAGTTGGAAAATCGGGATTTTTAAACTGGGTCTGAGTAGTATGAGCAATACAATGCACAACATAAGAGGCGGAATCCGATGAGGTGACAAAAAACACCACTATAGCCAGTAGTGCGATTAGGGAAGTTGTTTTTGTGAATGGCAGATGTTTAAAAAACTCAAAAATTATCGTAGAATATTCTGTTTGTAAAAGAGGCTTTAGATCCATAGTCCCATCAATATGACCTTGAATAGCTGTCCCACCAAAAACTACAAACCAAAAACAGGATAGGACAGTAGGCACAACAAGAGAACCTATTACAAACTGTTGAATAGTGCGCCCTTCGGAAATACGAGCGATAAATAACCCCACAAAAGGGGCCCAAGCCATCCACCAGGCCCAATAGAGGATCGTCCATTGAGCGCGCCACTCTGCCGACCCCAGAGAGTTAACATAAGTCATACTGCTAACCAAGTTTTGCAGATAAGCTCCAGAATACTCTACAAAGGAGTTGAGTAGAAACACTGTAGGACCGGTAAAAAGAATAAACAGAAGGAGTAAAATACAAATAAAAATATTTAATTCACTAAGTCGGCGTATACCTTTATTTAAACCAGAAAGTAAGGATAAACCCGCCATCAGAGTAATAACACAAATAATGCCACTTTGAACAGACTGAGAATAAGACCAGCCAAATAGCTCTTTTAGGCCAGAGTTGATTTGCAAAGAACCTCTGCCCAAAGTAGTAGCTACGCCAAATAAAATAACAGTTATAGATAAAACATCTACAGAAGTGCTTATTATTGTTTTTATTTTTTCTTTTATCTGTCCCGGATTTGAGTTTTTTTGCATTGTGTCGTTTTTTTGCACAGACAATTCTTGTAAAGATAAAGGTTTTTGTTGTTTCAGACTCTTCGCATTTTCCGAATCAGCTCCTTTTATAGGGTAAAGCATAGAGGAAATCCGCAGTGGTAGATTTTTATGAAAGAAAAAATAGGCAATGGCTAAACCCATAATGGTATAAACTGTCCAACCAGAAAAACCCCAATGTAAAAAAACAAGCTGAAATGACAAAGTAAGAGATTCTGCTGTGCCTCCTTTCCCTGTATGAGGGTAAAAGTAATGGTAAAGGGGTTCGTATACTCCAGAAAATATTAACCCTGTCCCCATTCCTGCACTAAAAAGCATGGCTATCCAAGTAAAGTTGTTATATCGAGCTGTTGTTGTTTTCCCCAAACGCACTTTCCTATAAGGGCCAAAAGCCAAATAAAGACAAGCGCAAAAAAAACAAAAAATCAGCAAAACATAAAACCAAGAAATATTGAGCACGAAAATACTTTGAACCCAGGACAAAGAATTAAGAAAGAACTTTGGAGTTGTAATTGCGAAAACCAAGATAAAAGAAATTAGAAAAGAAGAACCGATGAGTATAGGATTCCAAAATATTTTTTTTATTTCCTTAAATAAGTTTTTCATAGATACTAAAACTTTGACTTTGTCCCCGTTACAGCCTGTTGATTTCTGGTAAATGGTTCTGATGTATCACAGCTTTTTTCTGGAAACAAGATCCTCTTTGGAGAGATTTTGCTTAAATCAGTTATACTAAAGTTCAGGTTACATAATTTGATTTTAGAGGTGCCTCCCATCGATGATAGCATTAAATTTAGATTGTGTTCAGTTAAGGAGCAAAATTGGATTTTATAGCAAAATTCTTTTCATCTTTTTTATTTGTAGCTGTTTTTGAGTTAAGAATCTAAGGGGTGGTTGTCAGTTATAACAAAAAAACAGTGCTTCTTGTTCAGGATAATGGAAACAAGATAAAAGTGGCTCGATCCCGTATTCCCCAATATTACAAACTCAAAACAGGAATAAGAGTGCATGCTACCTTTGATAGCAAAAACCTGTTAGAAAAAATTAGGAAGCAGGAAAAGGAGAAAAAAACGAAAAATTAGTGGTAATTCCGCTGGTTTTTAGGTAAAATTAGTGGCAATACCGCTGGTTTTTAGGTAAAATTAGTGGCAATACCGCTGGTTTTTAGGTAAAAAGTGGTATCGTCTCTATTACTAAAGGAACCTCTTATGGACATAAAGCGGATTTTGGATCTGAGAGCTTTATTGAAAAAAAAGTCCTTTTTTCTTTTTGGGCCACGACAGGTAGGGAAAAGCTATTTGATTCAACAACAATTAAAAAACTCAGCCCTTGTCATCAATTTGTTGGACAGTGAATTGAACTACAGACTTCAACAGGAACCTTCTTACCTGAAAGCTTTAATCAATAACAAGACAAAGAAACAAAAATATGTTGTTATTGATGAAATCCAAAAAATACCTGAGCTGTTAAATTTGGTACATTTGCTTATTGAAGAAAAAAAAATACATTTTTTGTTAACAGGAAGCAGTTTCAGAAAATTAAAAAGAAAAAATGTTAACCTGTTAGCAGGACGAGCATGGAATGCAGAGCTATTTCCTCTTGTTCATATCGAAACCCCTCGGGTTTCCCTTGAGAAAAGACTACTTTATGGTTCTTTGCCTTATGTGTACTTGAGTCCGGAACCTTGGGAAGAACTAAAAGCTTATGTCTCTAATTACTTAATGCTGGAGGTTCAGACAGAGGGGTTGGCCAGAAAACTTCTAAACTTTCATAGTTTTTTAAAAGGTTCTGCTTTAAGCAACACACAAATTTTAAATTTTGCCAAAATAGGAAATGATTATGGTCTTTCTGCCAGCAGTGTCAGGGATTATTATGATGTTTTGCAGGATCTTCTTTTAGGTTTTATGGTTACACCCTGGAGAAAATCCAGGAAAAGAAAAGCCATCAGTAAGTCCAAATTTTATTTTTTTGATACAGGTCTTGTGCACGCGCTGTGCGGAACACGGGTGCTCAATGAGCACTCTGATCTTTATGGAAGAAGCTTTGAAAACTTTATTGCCAATGAGCTTAAAGCCTATTTAAGTTACTTCAGAAAAGAGGACCCTTTGTGCTTTTGGCAGTCCACTTATGGGCACGAAGTGGATTTTATTATCGGGGATCATAGTGCCATAGAGATCAAATCTTCCAAAAGAATATCCCAAACTCATTTCAAAATGTTAAAAATATTGTCTGAGGAACATACTTTTAAGAATCGCCTGTTGGTGAGTCGGGACAGGATACAAGCTGACTTTGATGGCCTTGTTAGTTTGCACTGGGAGACCTTTTTGAAAAAACTGTGGAATCATGAAATCGTGCCCTAAAAAGTGTTATTTTGTGATATAAAGCATCTATACATATCGGCACAGACTGAATCAAAAAATGAACATGATCCCCATTCTAAACCTATCTCTATACTGACTTATTCAGGACCAACTAAATAGGTTTAAAATATATCAGCAAGCAAAATTAAAGACATTGCCAAAGCCATGAAAAAAATTAAGCTTTTTTAGCAGTAGCTTCTTTTTTAGCAGTAGCTACTTCTTTAATTTTATCCTCTTTTTTAAGACGAACCTCCAAAAGTTTTCTATAAAAAACCAGTTTCTTAGAGGCTTGCCTTGTTTTTATATAAAAAGCTAAAACCTTTTTTCCCCAGTCATCTTTTGGTAAACTATCCTCATTTTTTTTGATAAATTCTTCCAAGTCTACATTATACTTCTTAGAAATACCCTCATATTTTCTTTTCCAAAATTTGTGTCTTTTTTCCTGTCTCTCAAGATTTCTGATTATATGAAGTATTGCCTCCGTAGTTAGTTGCTTTTTTTTAGTTTTCTTTTTTTTGTTCAATACGGGTTTTGATTCAGTTACGGGTTTTGATTCAGTTACGGGTTTTGATTCAGTTACGGGTTTTGATTCAGTTACGGGTTTTGTTTCTTTTTTATCCTCCATTAGCTTTGATTTAACCACGGGTTTTAGTTCAACCACGAGTTTTGATTCAGCACCCATTTTTGTTTCTTTTTTATCCTCCATTGGTTTTGGTTCAACATCCATTTTAGGTCTAACACGATGATATGAAGAGACTGGTTGGTTGTTTTGAATATCAACAATTCTTTTCATACTACCTCCTATTTTTTTGTTTAATGGTTTGGTTGTCTTGCTTTATAAATAAGTACTCCCATAAAAGTCAAGGGTGGCAAAAAAAAATAAAAGAAGAGAACTGCTGTTCAGAGTGCTAAATTTTATCACAAATAGAAAATCACATCTTGTAATAAAATAACGCATAATGCTAAAAACTATTAGTAAGTTTTGATTGCAGAACCATCTCCTAAGTGATACAATGTTCCAATTTTCTGCACTTTAATGTATTTGCTGTTTTGGTTGTAGGGCTATCTCCTAAGTGATAAAATATAAGCGACATATACGACACAAAACCCCACTAAAGCTATGTAAAAACTTTGTTTTTGGGGTTTATCGAGATTGATGGAATATTTTGAAAAAGGCCTGTGAATAAGTATATACTGGTCTTTCCATCTTTTTTTGAGGGGGTAAATGTGGCAAAAAGAAAGGACCTTTTAGAGGCCACCAAGGAGCTAGAAAAAGCTCAAATTGTTATTAGGAAAATCCAGGATCCCATTCAGGCAATGGAGGCCAAAATCATGTTGGCCACCCTTCAAAATCTTTTCTATAAGCGGTGGGAGTTTAAAAATGCTTTTAAAGCCAGTGAATTGTGGGTTGAGGCCGATCGCAAGCTTTTTACAATGCTTTCTCAGCCTGGGCGGAGTCTTGCAGAGCTTTCAAAATCTTTAGGAGCTACCTTTAGTGCTCTTCAGAACCTTAAATATGATTTAAAGCGAGCTTATGATAAATCGGAGGAGGAGCTTCAGAGTTTAAAGAAAAAGGCTTTTGATTTGGGAGTTTTATTAACTCGTCAGTTTTTTATTCAGCATGGGAAGGGTGTTTTTAGCACCGGTGAACAGGAATGGTATACGCCTCCGTGGGTATATGAGAGGGCAAGGCATATTATGGGCAGTATTGATTTAGACCCAGCCAGTTCTAAAGAGGCTCAAAATATGGGGAATAAGGCTAAGCGGTATTTCACAAAAGAGGATTCTGCCTTAAAGAAGGAGTGGGGGATTTGTGGGAATGTTTTTATTAATCCACCTCATACATTAGATAATGGAAAAAGCGGGGCGATTGCTTTTTTAAAAAAGCTCATGTCTTCCCATTATAGACAGGCTATCCTTGTCCTTTTAGAGGATTCAGGCACAAGTTACGGACAACTTTTGTGGCCTATTTGTTCTGCCGTGTTTATTCCAAAAGGAAAATTACATTTTATTTTCGAAGGAGAAGAAGAAGTTGGAAAATCTACAACCTGGTCGACATTGGTTTTTGGAATAGGTGTTGATACCTTAAAGTTTTGGCTGGCTTTTAAGGATTTTGGGGAGGTGGTAAGTAAATATAAACATGCCAACCAGCTTTATGTTGAGGCGGAGGAGCGGAGTAAAGCACTTAAGCTTTGGCTTAAAAAACTTGAGACATTGCCAAAGCGTCCTCTTGAGACATTGCCAAAGCGTCCTGTGGATCAGATTCAAAAGCCTAAATCATTAGCACAGCTATGAAAAGTGTTGTCATATTTTTTCTTATTACTTTATTTACTTCTCCGTGATAAACCCCATTCATCTCTAAACTGAAAAGCCAAGTTGTTTGGCCAACTGCAAAGCCAAGTACTTGGCTTTGCAGACCCTTGAAAGCGGGTATCCAGAACCTAAACTGAAAGCCTAAAAGGCTTTCAGCCTTTTTCAAGTAGGAATCCAATCAAAATCTTGGCTGACAGTCCATACAAAAACTGCCTTGTTATGTCTTTTTGATTGTGAGTTGTTTAAAACCCTGCTCAAATGTCTACAAAGCTCTTATCAGAGCCTATTCCTTAATACAGACCCTAATAATTTGTATTTGATTGCAGGACAATCTCCTAAGTGATAAAACACCAGTGGTTAAAACACGCCGAGGAACAGGATTGACTTGAGACCACTGTCAGCCCTGAATACTCGTATAAAAAAAGGTTTTTATTACTTTTATCTGTAAAATCTTAAAAATAGCTTAATTATTGACGATGAGTAAATTAAAGGGTTAAAAGTAGGTAACCTTAATTCCCTGTGAAACTGGTTCTTGCAACAAAGTAAACAGGGCTGATTTTGCCCTAAAACGGACGAGATTCCCTCTTCAGGTGCGGGACTGATAAAAAAATAAAGGGTTGTTCACGGGGGAATAATCAGTAAAAAGGTAGAAATTCAAATGGAATTTAAAGTAAAAATTGATAATATTGGCAAATTGAACAAAGCTAATCTTTTGGTGCGCCCTTTAACTGTGTTGGCCGGACCTAATAATACCGGAAAAAGCTTTTTCTCCAAAACCCTTTACTCTGTTTTTTCTTCTCTAAATACTGAGCCTGTAATGGCGGAAATGGAGTATCACTTAAGACCATTGCAAAAATTATCAGAAAGAATGATATTTTTTATAGAGAGAAGAACCAGTATAGAGAGAAGAATCAGTACAGGGACCAGATTGAAAGAGCCTGGAAAAGAAGACAACCAAATACAATCAATAAAAAAACAGATAAAAGGTTTACGCAAACTTTTTATCAATAAACCAGTTTGTCATTCTATGGAAGATTACCCTAAAGCTATAGAGTTTTTAGATAGAGCTATTAATTTATATATGCCTCTATTGTCTGCCTTTGAAGACTTGATTAAAAATTCCGATCAGAAAAGTGAAATGCTTAGTAGTAACATGAACATGCTTCGCGAAATGGAAAAAAATATTGCCTCTTTAAAAGTAATTAGACAATCTCCAGTAGAAAAAATATTTTCTGATGGTTTTAACAGGATTTTGAATAACAATCTAAACGGAAATTTTCAAATTCCTTACCTGGAAAAATTGATAAGGGATCCACAAAAACCAGCCATCATCGATATTGAAGAAATAGGTAAAATAACTATTGATAGAAATATACCTACAAGCGACATTGACTCTGAAAAACATAATTTTTCTGAGGATTCTAAGGAAAAGACCCATAAGCACTTAGCAAAAAGCCGTAGGTACTTAGAAAGAATTGTAGCAGGTGGCTTTAAATTTAGTGCGAAAATTTCTTTTTCTGGATTTGCAAAATTGCAGGATAAATCAAAAACTATATATCTGGAATCTCCCTCACATTGGAAATTGCGTAATGCTTTGTTGCGTGTGCATCATCCCGGGATTTTTTCTTATAGCAGAAGAAAAAGCTTGTTGGTTCCAAAATATTTTAATGATTTAAACTTTATGCTTATGGAGGAGTTATCGGGTGATATAGCTTTCCCAGAAATATTTGAAAGACTAACTAAAGAGCTTATTAAAGGTAAAATTTCTGCTACTGAATCCGGTGATCTGCAATTTAGGGAGAGCAAAACAGGAAAGTCACACAGCCTTCCTCTAACAGCTACAGGCATTGTGCAGTTTGGCTTATTAGCTTTATTGATAGAGAAAAAAGTGTTGGATAAAGGGACTGTCCTTTTTATTGATGAACCTGAAACTAATCTGCATCCTGCCTGGCAAGTGGAAATGATGCGAGTCCTTTTTGAGCTGGCAAAAGCGGGAGGACATGTAATATTGGCTACTCATAGTGTGGATATGTTAAAATGGTTAGAGGTGCATTTAAAAAACCATCCTGAAGACATGAAGTTAATTTCCTTGAATCAAATGGTTGCTCAAGAAGATGGCACAGCCTCTGTAGAGCATTCTGATGAAGATGTGTCGGTTTTTTGATGAAATTCGCTCTATTTTGGTAAAAAAATCTATGGAGCGGTGGCCTATTTAAAGCTTTATCAATCCGCAGACATATATGCTATGAGAAAAGGGTTGTTTGGGCTACGGGGAACAGGGGACAGCGCGCGTATTATCAATAATGAAAATTTTAAACCAGTGGATTTTTCCTCTGTCAGCTAAAAACAACAATAAAGGGTTTTATTCAAAATGAATGCAGGACAATTTTATTATGTTCATAATGTGCTGGGGGTATCTACTGTTATTCAGCCTGAGGGGGTTCGTTCAGCCTATCGCCTGCATAATAATTCTATAGAAAAACCTGATTTTATATTTTTTTGCGAACAAATAAAAACTGTAGAAGATAAAATATTGATCCAAAAAATCGCAAAAGCTATTGGTTCTTCCAGAGAATTAATTATAGAGGTTTTAAATAGAAGTGGTTTTATATCTAAAAATGGCACTATATTGGATAACCTTCTCACTCGTATTCTCCCTAAAGGTTTTGTCATTTTTGGACAAAGCTTATCTCAGTATTTGATAGGCAATCGGGCAGGAAACTCGGACGGAAAAATTAGTCGGTTACTATTTTTAAGCACGCAAGAAACTTTGTCTGTTCCCGGATGTGTGTTAAGTCCACTAAATAATTTTACGGGTTTGAACTCAGCAGAAGTGCAAAAAACAAAACAACATGCGTGGACTATCCTCAAGAAAGTTTTTCCACAATAAATCATACCATCCTGATTTATATAATTATGTTTGTATTGAGGAAATTAGGCGAGCCTGTTGGGATTACTGTGGAGCAGGTATAGGGCATTGCACTTTGGAGCTTTTTTGTATCGCAAACTCCTGTGCATATTATTCAAAACCATTGGAATTTAAAGAAGTGCGGAGGTGAACAAGGTTTTTCACTAACCACTACTTTACTCTAAAAAAATAGATTTGAGGGCGGTTTTCCAAAATAAACACTCTATCCCCTGGATCCTCTTGTCGGTTTTATCCTGTGACCACACTTGAGCTTGGTGGTTTTCCGGCCAGTCTTTTTTTAAACGAGATAATGTTTTAACATGTTTTTCCTGAATACTGTTTGTAGACTTAATTTCCACCAGAAGATCCGGTTTTCCAGGTCTTTCCATAATCAGATCCACCTCTTGCCCCTCTTTAGTTCTTAAGTGGTAAAAATTAAAGTCTTTTCTGGAGTATTCATTCAAGTAAAAGCATTCCAATATCATTCTATGCTCAAAGGCGTCTCTATAAGCATGAGTCCTTTCCATAAGCGGGATGTTGACTTGTTTGTCTAAAGCTCTCTTGACACCTGTATCAAAAAAATAAAACTTAGGAGATAAAACATGCTGTTTGCGAAAAGATCTATGATAAGCAGGAAGGAAAAAACCTAAGAGGGTGTCTTCTAAAACAGAAAAATAATTTTTAACGGTTTTGCTATCTGCCCTTATATCTCCTGCGATATGGGAATAGTTGACAATTTTTCCGTTTTGTTGGCTTGCCACCCTAAGAAAATCTCGAAAAGGATTTAATTTCCTGATAATTTGTTCCAAAACAATTTCTTCTTTTAAATAGGTTTGCGTATAGCTTTTTAAAAAATCTATTTTATCCTGCTTTGTTTTTTTGTTCAAAGTTTCCGGCAAAGAACCAAACTCTAATATATCGTGGATGCTTGTGTTCGCGCTTAATTCAAAAACGGAAAAAGGGAATAGATAATAGGAAAAAGCTCGACCAGCCAACAGATTGCCAGAACCTCGTTTTAATTTACGCGCGCTGGAACCTGTTAAAACAAATTGAATATGAGGTTTTTCGCGCATTAATTTTTGCACAATATCCAACAGCTTAGGCACTTTTTGAATTTCATCAATAACCACCTTTTTATAGTGTTTTTGATTTAAGATCAAAAGTAATTCATCTGGGTTTTGAGAAAACTTTTCCTCTTCCTCATAAAGCAAAAGATCTATCCACAAAGTATTGGGAGAGCGATACCGGCTTTCTATAAGAGTAGATTTTCCAGTTCCTCTGGCTCCAAATAGGAAAAAGCTGTTATTTGAGTTAAGTTCAGGCATTCTCTGTATCATATTCCTAAATTATCGGCTGTTTTTGGAATATAGTCCACTTTTTTTATACTTTTTTCTTCATTATCTCATCTTTTAGCAATCAGAATGGAATGGAAAAAGAGAAAAAACATACCAGGTAAGACAAGTAAAACTTGCTTTACAAAAAGTTAAAAGAAATAAATAGGGAGAAAACATGAAAGAAATTAAAAAACTAATCAACCAGTATTCCTATCATATTGTGTATAATATTTAATTTATAATAAACAAACTGTAAAAAACGGCTATCCTCTATCAAAAGGAAGAGAAAGAGTTGATACTTTACTTCTTAAGGCCCAAGCATTTTTGGTAATCTGTGTCGCATTGCTTGAGTTTTTGATTAAAATTTCCTGCAGACCAATTAGGATCGGTAAGCATTTTTTTCACACAGGCGGAATCCCCTACACCACAAGAAGATTTATTGGCTTGACTGTTACACTCTGTTTGTTCTTTGTTGCACTTATCCAACACATCATCAGGCACTGAGGAAGAACATCCTAAAAAAAACAGTCCAATAAAAAACAAGAGTACGAAGATGAATTTCATTTGTGCTCCCTTTGTGTCTCCTGCTGGTTTTTTATTGTGCCAACTAATTAGCCGGTCCTGCATATCTACCAGAGCAGGAAAAAGCATTTATTCAGGATGATGAACTACATATATTGCTCAAAATGTAAAAACACCTCGTAAAGCCATTTATGTTGACCTCCACATTGGTAATCCCCCTGGCCCCCTTGAGCTCCTTCACACCGATCTTCGTTGTATTTAAAAAGCCTCCAATAAGTGTCATATCGATCGGGGTCTGGATCCCATCCTCCCCGGTCATGCCAATCCAAAGCTAACCGGCTGTAAGCTCGATAAAGCCCTTTTTGTCCTGCATCTAAGTAAAGGTGATAAGCTATATCCGTGTTGCGAGACACACCAATACCTTCCTTATAAAAGTGAGCCAACCGGGCTTGAGATCGAAGAGAACCTTTGTCACTCAACACCGCTTGCTGGCAATATTCAAAAGCTTTAGTCAGATCTTTTTCGATACCATCTGTATCGTGTAATCCTCCGTATAAGTAAATAAGACATTGTTGATGAAGGGCAGGGACATATTCTTGTTCCGCAGATGCATTATACCACTTAATAGCTGACTTAGTTTCTGATTGGCTGGCAAAAAAAGCACCATAAACATACATAGCTTTTTCGTGTCCCTTTTCGCTGGCTATTTTAATATATTTTTCCCCATTTTCCCTGTCATCAACATGGAAATGGGCCAAAGCCAGCTGATAAGCAGACTCCGCATTGCCCCCTTCCGCAGAGGATATAAGGTTTTGTGTAATAGATTTGACCTGAGCGTCTATCCGCCGTGCACTACTTATAGAGTCCAATGTGTAGGCAGAAAAACAAAGGAAAAACAAAAGTAAAGAAAAAAACTGCATAACAACCCCTCCTTTTTTATGAGTATATTGGCAAATGGCCAAATATAAAAATTTCATTAAAGTTTTTATAGACTCTTGCGACTAAGGTCGTGGTGCTCTGCCGGTTGTCCACACAAGTAATATAACCAGTATAAAACTATAGTTTTTTTTATAATTCAATTTTATTATTATCTCCCCCTTGGGCCTTGTGGCCACTGGGGGGAGTTTTTCTTATTGTGGAATAACCCTTATAATTTATCTTCCCGGAATAATCAGCCAGACGATTTTGTTATTTGTTTTTTATTAGATGATCAAATAGCTTATCAAGACGACTATCTATCTTATTAAAGCGATTATTCATATCATTAAAGCGATTATTCATATCATTAAAGCGATTATTCATATCATTAAAGCGATTATTCATATCATTTTCTATCTTATTAAAGCGATTATTCATATCATTGGTAAGGTGATCAATTTTCTTATTTGTGTCTGTAATATGATTATTAAGATGTTTTTCTACATAATTTATTTTTTGTCCCATTTTAACAAGATAAATTATAATAAACACAATCCCGATAGGGATAGATTGATCAAAAAAAGCTGATATGTCTGATAAGCTCATATTTTCATTAAAACATTATATATCCTAAAAGTAAAAGAAAAAGTTAGGGATGTTCTGAAATAGCCCCCCGGTCGAGCGCGTGCTGGTCTTCTTATTTTTTTGCTCCAGCAAATAGGTCTATTTTTACCCAGTTCTCAGATTAAAATCTTTTTTTATCCAATTTTACAGTTATTTAATTTTTAGAAGTCAAGATGTCATTTTGTTAAAAAAGCTCATTTTTCCAAAGTTTTTTCATAAATAGGGAATAAGGCAAAATCTCTATCCCCTGTGTTTTGTCGTTCTTGGTAAAGCTTTCTGATTCACTTAAAAGTCGAGGCTGAGGTTCTAAACAAACAACAAATCTTTTTTTTAAAGAAGGATATTCTTTTTGGACCTCTTTCAGTCCTTTTAAATCATGGGAGACAATCTTTTTTTTGGCTTTGGCTTCAATAGCAGTATCCATATTTCCAATAATAAAATCCACCTCTATTCCGTTACTCAATCTCCAATAAGAAAAATGACAATTCAACTCTTGATAGCTCAGATAAGCTCTTAGTTCATGGTGAACCCAGTTTTCAAAAGCTTTGCCGAAAAAAGGATTGCCCGGCTGTAAATCCAATCTCCTGGCGAGATGATTAACAATACCCACATCACAAAAATAAAATTTAGGTATAGATCTGGTTCTTCTTTTAGGCTTTTTCCTGTAACAAGGTAGAAAGGAACCTATTAAAGTATCTCTAAGAATGTAAAAATAATTTTTTGCTGTAACAGCTGAAATACCGCATTCTCTGGCAATATTTGTAAAACTCACCGGCTCTGTGTCCGATAGAGCTGATAACTCTAAAAAATCATTAAAGACAGAAAAATTTTGAATAAAGCCCTCGTGTGCAATCTCTTCCCGTAAATAATCATCACAGTAACTTTTTAGAGCACGTTTCGGGTTTTTAGTGGCAAAAATTCCAGGGAGATAGCCGTTGTTTAACCTATCATTTAAAGAAAAATCTGACTTTAATTCTGAAGAAACAAAGCCAAATAGTTCAAAACGATCAGCGCGACCTCCCAATAAATTAATGTGCCCCTGTTTAAGACGTTTCGCACTGGAACCACAAAGCCCAAACACTAATTTTTTATTTTCAATAAGCCAATGCACTTCATTCAGCAGTTCCGGTACTTTTTGGATTTCATCAATAATAATAAGAGATTTTTTAAACTGGGGGGAAGAAAGCTCTTGCCTGAGAAGAGAGGGGGTTTTCTTATATCGCACAAATTTATCTGTGTTCAGCAGATCAATGAAAAAAGCATGGGGATAAACAACCTTAAGAAGGGAGCTTTTTCCTGTTTGCCGTGCCCCCCATAGAAAAAAACTGCGGGAGGGTTTTTTATCCAAAATCAATTTCCGGGTGTACATACAAATCTTTATACAATGATTTTGTGCAAAAACAAATCATTATTTTATTATTACATGAAAAAATAAAATAACACTTTAAAAAAACACCAAGAGGAGATTTTATCAAAAAACTGGTTTTTTAACTAGCTTTTTTGATGAAAAACTTTTCAAAAGCGGTTTTTAAGCTTTTTAATCTCTTCTTCAGAAAGCCCAGTGATTTCAGAAATAAAGGAAATATCCAATTTTTTCTGCATCATATTTAAAGCTACTTTTTGCATACCTTCCTGTCTGCCTTTTTCTAAGCCTTCATCAAAGGCGTAAGCTTTCTCTGCCTTCTGAAAGAAACTTCTCCCGTGCTTCCTCTTCCCGGCGCAAAACCTCATCTTGTGATAAGTCCCTTAAATGTTCTACCGCTCTTTTCATCTCCTCCCCTTTGTTTGATAAAATCTCACATTCCCTCACACTTATACTGTCAGATTTCTTTAAAATATAACACCATAAGTCACGAAAATCAAACATATTGTTAAGCTCTGATAAATATTCCCTCTGAAATCGGCTTAACTCCACAAATACTATCCGTAAATCATCACTTAATCCAAAATGAGGCGGATCATCCAACCGCAAAGAAAAAGAATTGATAAAATACCTTCTTTCTCTTTGGTTCTTGAGTAACGATTTTTTGCCACCAGATACTTTAAACTGCTCTGGCTTAAATACATCAAAGTCTGTAAAAATGAGAGAATAAACAGGTTCACTTAATCAAAGGTTTGTCATGGGATCAGGTAAAGGTGATAAGCGGAAATATAGATCAATAACTCACTTAATCAGTGGTTTTTCGTGGGGGACTGTATATAGAAAGCTTGATTTTAGTTTGAAATCCAAGTAAATTACTACTTATTTCCTTTATGTGAGGTATATTATGACTGAACAGGTAAAAAAAATACTGGATTTTTACAAGTCAGAAAACCCAGGAGTGATAAATAATTTAAGCCGGATTTTAAATCATGGCTACTTGGGCGGAACAGGTAAAATGGTTATTTTGCCTGTAGATCAGGGTTTTGAGCATGGCCCGGTTCTTAGTTTTTCAGAAAACCAAGCTGGTTATGATCCTCATTATCATTTTAAGCTATCTATATCTGGCGGTTGCAATGCTTATGCCACCCCGTTGGGTTTTTTACGGGCAGGCGCAAGGGAGTTTGCCGGACAAATTCCTCTTATCTTAAAAGTCAACAATTCTGATAGCCTTTACAAAGATTCCGCTGGTCCTGCTCCGGCGTTAACCTCTTCGGTGGAGTCTGCTTTGGAGTTAGGCTGTGTGGCAGTGGGTTGGACTATTTATCCCGGAAGCGAGCAAAGAAAACAAATGTATGAGGAAGTAGCTCGCGCATCTGAACAGGCCAGGAAATACGGCCTTGTGGTAGTAATTTGGTCTTACCCCAGAGGAAAAGGAGTAAGCAAACAAGGGGAAACGGCTTTAGATGTGGTGGCTTACTCTGCTCATATTGCATCTCAGTTAGGGGCGCATATTATTAAAGTAAAACCTCCCTCAAGTTATATTGAAAATGCTCAAGCCAAAGATAAACTGAAAGATAAAAACATAACCACGCTTTCTGATCGCGTTCGTTATGTAGTTCAATCCGCTTTTAATGGAAAAAGAATTGTGATTTTTAGTGGGGGTCCAGCTAAAGAAAAAGAAATGTTTATTAAAGAGATTAAGGAATTAGCCAAGGGGGGGTCTTTCGGCAGTATTGTAGGGCGTAATGCTTTTAAACGACCTTTTGATAAAGCAGTTAGCCTGCTTAAGGAAATAATGGATATTTACAAAACCACCTAAAACCTTTAACAGTGATCTCTCCAGTTAATGAGTTAATTTTTGAGGAAGTAGATATTTTAAACATTTTCTTAGCTTTGGATCATCTGATCTATAATACTTCCCATTAATTTTAAAGTATTTATATTTCTTTTCTTTTTCATCAATATTTTTAGTCTCAGGCACCATATTCTGAATAATACAATTTTTCTCTTCTCTTGTTAAAATAAGAGGTTCATCAATAATATAATCTTTTTTACAAGCAGAAAACAATAAAAAAACCACAACCCATCTCATTTTAATCATCAACTCCTATCAAAATGGGCAAAAGGTTACTCCTTATATCAAAGTTATGGTTATTAAAAAACCTTTCAATGTCTTTGTGTGATGGATAAACTCTTTTCCCTCGATTAGTACAAGGAAACATAATATTAGCTGAATCCCAAGTATGCTTTAAACCAATAGCATGGCCTAACTCATGCGTCGCAATCGTTAGAAAGTCCATTTTATTACGATCCACTTCTTTGGGCCAATTCCAGTTGTTGTTTGAAGGGTTTTGTTCCTCAAAATGCCATACTCGATCAGTATTCATATTTATATATACCCCTTTAATTGTATCAGACACCCAGTACCATTTATTTGATTTGGAAGTAACTTCTCTGATGTCCATATTATATAAGAAGATTCCTTATAATCTGAATAATTACCAGTTACAATAAAATAAGAAAATAATTTTTGAGGATATTCTCCTGGTTTTTTTAAATACTTTTCTAAGTAAGTTCTGTAAACTTTATTCCAAATCATTGTCGCGTAAATATACATTGTTGCTTTTTTCTCCCCTATTCTGGAATCAATAACTACAGGAATTGGAAATAAAGGATAGTGCCAATTCTCTGGCTGATCAGTGATTAAGTTCTTTACATCACATTGCTCATTACCTCCACCTCCTATATTTATAGTTTCAGCGTCCACAAATGAAACCCATATAAGAATAAAGGCAATGTATTTTCTCATTTCTAACCAGTTTGATTTTGCTTATAAATTTTATAGATTGTTTTTCGTGTCATAACTGTTTTGTTTTACATTTGATTTATTTAAAATTTAATATAGGCCCCTCCTCCCAGTTTTTTTATCAGTTTGCTTTTTAGATATTGATGGATAGACTGGGGGCTGATATTATGTGATTCAAACCAAGAGCGTGTATGGATGGCCTCATCCTGCCAGTTCAGAAACAATCGGTTTTTTATCGGTTTTCTTTTCATAGGTTATATCCTTGTATAGTTTAAATATATCACAAAAAATCAATAAATAGTATATAAAATGTAGAAAAAATAAACTTTTTACTTAATTTCAGAAAAAAAGTGCTCTGTTTTGCCCGTCTATAGTCTAATGCGATCGCAGACAAAGAACCACGGCTTTAGCCGTGGTAGTCTATATAGTGAAACGTGAAAAAGTATGTTATTTTGACTGGATTCTCCTTTGAAAAATGCTAAAAGTCCGTTGGGCTTTCATTTTAGGTTCTGGATACCCGCTTTCGCGGGTATGACAGCGAAGGAGAATGAGGTTTATCACGGAGGACTATATAATTCAGGTTTTTTTGATTTTTTTTAAGCAAGATCTTTATAGCTATTTCAAAAAGGCCGATACAGTTCACATTGTGGAGATATCTCAAGGAAATTCATCTCTTTAGGAAAGAGTATTAAGGGAGGTATATAATGGATATTATTGGTGCTTTGTCAACAAGTAATTTTTTAAATGAAACAGATGTGAGAGAAGACTTTGTAAGTCCATTACTTAAAGCTTTAGGTTACTCGATTAGACATCTTCTTAATTTACTTGTAGTAGGTTAAAGGAGAAGGATTTTAAATTCTAAAGTTAAAGGAAGTAAAAAATGAGTATAGAAAAAAAAGAAAATATTTTAAAAGAAGAAAAGAAAAGAAAGTTAAATCTGCTTTTAGAAAAAAACCTCAACCCCTATCCTCACAATTTTAAGCGCGCCCAGGTAAGCTCTCAAATTAAAACCCAGTATGCGCATTTAAAACCGGGTGAGTCCGCAGAAGAGCCAACAAAAACCGCTGGTCGGTTAATGCTTAAAAGAAGTATGGGTAAAGTGGCCTTTTTCAATATTCAAGATCAAGAGGGAGATTTGCAGTGCTATCTTAAGATTCAAGAGTTAGATAAACAGTCCGCTCAGTTTTTTTCTTTGGTGGATATTGGAGATATTGTAGGAATGCAGGGGACTGTGTTTCGTACTAAAAGAGGGGAGCTGACTTTGCGCTGTTCGGAATTTCAAATTTTGTGTAAAAGCCTGGAACCTCTTCCTGAAAAATATCATGGTGTAGAAGATAAAGAACTAAAATACCGCCGAAGGTATTTAGATTTGATTATGAATCCTGATTCTAAAAAAGTGTTTCTTATTCGATCAAAAGTGATAAAGGAAATTCGTGCCTTTATGGATAAGCGGGGTTTTTTAGAGGTGGATACCCCTGTTCTTCAACCTCTTTATGGTGGGGCGGAGGCCCGGCCTTTTTCTACTCATCATCACGCTTTGGACTCTCATTTATATTTAAAAATATCTCCTGAGCTTTACCTAAAACGATTGATTATAGGTGGGTTTGAGAAAGTTTACGAGTTAGGAAAAAACTTTAGAAACGAGGGCATTGATCGCTCCCACAACCCAGAGTTTATGATGTTAGAATATTACGAAGCTTACACAGATTATTTGGATCAGATGAAGCAGTTTGAAGAATTAGTTTGCCATGTAGTTAAAAATGTCCGGGGCAGTTTAAAGTTTGAGTATCAAGGCCGGGTTTTAGACTTTACTCCTCCTTGGAAAAGGATTAATGTATTAGAGGGGATTACACAACACGCTGGTTTTTCTTTAGAGAAAATGAGTAATAAAGAATTATTTGATAAAATAAAATCCCTGGGGTCAGATATGGAAAAAGAAACCAGCCGGGGAGCTATGATTATGGAGGCTTTTGAGTTAACTGTAGAAAAGCATATTTGGCATCCGGTGTTTATTACTGATTTTCCGAAAGACATATCCCCTTTAACCAAAGAGCACAGGAGCGAAAAAGATCTGGTAGAACGATTTGAGCCGTATGTAGCAGGTATGGAATTAGGTAATGCCTATACAGAGTTAAACGATCCAGTGGATCAAAGAAACAGATTAGAGGAGCAAGAGAGAAAAAGAAAGTTAAATAAAGAGGCCCATGCTATGGATTATGAGTTTGCTCGTGCAGTGGATACAGGTATGCCTCCCACAGGGGGTGTGGGTTTGGGGGTAGAGCGTCTCATTCTTTTATTGGCTGATCAACGTAGTATTAGAGACATTATTTTATTCCCCACTTTAAAATCTCTTTAAATTAAAGTGCAGGTAAAGATGAAAAAGAAATATAAAAAATCAAAGCTGGAAAAAGAACCTATAGAAAAAAAACTGTGGCGGTCCGCAGATAGCTTGAGAAAAAATATTGATGCCGCTGAATACAAGCATATTGTGCTGGGGTTAATTTTCCTAAAATATATTTCTGATTCTTTTGAGGCCCTTTACAGTAAACTTAAAAAAGCACGAGGTAAATACGCAAAGGCTGATTTAGAAGATCGGGACGAATACAAGGCAGAAAATGTTTTTTTTGTGCCTCCTTTAGCTCGTTGGTCTTATTTACGCTCTCGTGCTAAAATGCCAGAAATTGGTCGGGACATTGATTCAGCAATGTCTGCCATTGAAAAAGATAACCCTGCATTAAAAAATGTTCTTCCAAAGGTATATGCTAAAGGTAACTTAGATCCGATAAGCCTTGGGAAACTTATTGATGAGCTGAGCAATATTGATATGGAGTCTGCTAAAAATCACAGTGCAGATATTTTAGGCCATGTGTTTGAATATTTTTTAGGTCAATTTGGCCTGGCAGAGGGTAAAAAGGGTGGGCAGTTTTACACCCCTCGCTCTGTTGTAAAACTTTTGGTGGAAATGCTTAAGCCTTACAAGGGTAAGGTGTTTGATCCTTGCGCAGGAACAGGCGGTATGTTTGTGCAGTCGGAAGAATTTATTAAAGAGCATCAGGGGCGCATTAATGATATTTCCATTTACGGACAGGAGAGCAACCAAACCACTTGGCGACTATCTAAGATGAACTTGGCTATTCGTGGGATTGAAAGTTCAAAGGTAAAATGGAACAGTGAAGGTTCTTTTTTGAAAAACGCTCACCCGGATTTAAAAGCGGATTACATTATTGCTAACCCACCTTTTAACGACAGCAGTTGGGGCCAGGCTTTGCTTAAACAGGATGGACGGTGGAAGTATGGTTTGCCACCAGAGGGGAATGCTAATTTTGCCTGGATCCAGCATTTTATTCATCATTTAAAACCTCCGGCAGAAAATCAACCAGGTGGTCAAGCGGGCTTTGTGATGGCTAAAGGTTCTTTAACTTCTAAATCTTCAAACGAAGATAAAATCCGAAAAAACATGGTCGAAGATCATCTTATAGACTGCATTGTAAATTTGCCTGCAAAACTTTTTTTAAACACTCAAATTCCTGCATCTCTTTGGTTTTTAAGAAGGGGGAAAACTTATCGTCGAGATCAAATTCTTTTTATTGACGCCAGAAATAAGGGGCGTCTTATCAACCGCCGAAACCGCGTGTTGGACGATGAGGATATTCATAAAATTGCTCATGTATATCGTAGCTGGTTAGCAGAAGGGGAGAGTCCTTTACTTTACACAGATGAACCAGGTTTTTGTGCTTCTGTTTCTATTCAAAAGATCCGGGAGTTAGATTACATTTTAAGTCCGGGTCGTTATGTAGGGTTACCGGAGGAAGACGATGACTTTAATTTTGCAGAAAAATTTACAGAATTAAAGGGCCGTTTAGATCAGCAAATGAAGGAGGAGGCAAAATTAAACAGTCGCATTAAAAAAAACCTCTCTCGCATTGATATATGATGTCCCGCTCGGTTTAAAAAACCCTTGACTTTTTATACTTAAAAGGATATAATGTTTACTGTTTTATTTTGACTCTCAGTGTTATAGAAATAGGATTTCTGTTTTTTTTGAGTATTAGCTATAAAGTGGAAATCCCTTAATCAGACAGCTAAATTTCAAACTGGTTGGGTTTGATGAAGCTATAAAAGGTAGGGGTTGCAAACCAATAAAAAAATTAAGAGGTGGTAATGACTTTAGCCAGTAAAAAATTAAAAGAGCTTATTGATGAAGCAACATCTAAAAAATCCGGAGTGGACTGGGATAGGGTTTTAGTGGAATGGAAAAGCCATGTCCACCATTTGTATAAACAAGTTGAAATCTGGATAAGAAAGTCAGGTGCGTTTAATAAAATACAATTGGATAAGCGGGAAATAACAATTTCTGAAAACCACATTGGTTCTTATCAAATAGATCAGCTGATATGGACAGTAGGTGGTCATATTATCAACTTTATTCCTCAAGGAAGATTGATTATAGGTGCCAAAGGTAGGGTGGACATCATTTGTGGTAGCCGAAAAGCACTTCTTTTGCTGTTGAGCAAAGATGGGCAACCCTCTATAAAAACCCAGGAGTTTAATACAGAACTTGAATATGAAAAGTACAAAGAGCGCGAAAGCAAAAAGATAAAAAAACACAGATCACAAGATCTGGTATGGAAAATCTCAAGGCAAATACCAACAACTGGGGTAAGTCTCTTTACTGAAAATGAATTTACAGAAGTTTTTGAACAACTGATTGCTTAGGATGAGTGTACTCTGGTTTTAACAACCTTTAGTCACTTTTTATTTCAATACTTTATTTTATAATAACAGGAATACGGTATAATTAATTTAAGCAAATGGAATAGGTTGGAATGATAAAAATAAATATATTTTATGATATAAATAGTTGTTATATTCATTCTCGATTAGCTTTAACCCGGCTTGAGAGAACAATAAAAACGCGCCCTGATGATATAAATGAATTACAGGACTTTTTAGGTATGACTGAAAATGAAGCCAGACAGTATTTTCAAAAATTACAAGATGAATTGGAAACAGCGTATGTTTTTAAAATTGTGTCTGCTATGGAAGCAGTTTTTAGGCAGGATTTTAATAAACGGGTGAGAAAACGAAAACTAAGCCAAGAACCAAATAAAAGTTTTAAAAAAATATTTAAAAAAAAAGCCACCCTTAGCAGAGTTCATTTGAAAGAAGATATATTGGAAATATGGAAAAAGAAGGTGCATGGTGTACATAAACCCACTATTTCCAAATTTTATGAACTTATAAATTATCGCCATTGGATAGCGCATGGGCAATATTGGTTATATCAGCAAAAAAAATTTGATATACCATCAACTATAACAATTGTAACAAGTGTATTTAATGAGTGCCGACGTGTAGCACCTGATTTTAGTCATTAAGGAAGAGCAAATGAGCAATATCAATTATGAAAAACTAAAAAAATCTCTTGAGAAATTGGAAGAACAATATGAAAATTTTCTCACATTGGATAAAAAAAATATATCCGATCTTGATAAAGAGGCTATTAAAGAATCTGTTATACATAGGTTTGAAGTTTGCTATGACATTTTTTTTAAAAGTTTGAAAAAATATCTCCAGAAAGAAGGATTAACTGTGGACTCAAGTGCCCCAAGAGCTATCCTTCGTAAAGCTAATGAAAGCGGTTTGATAGATCAGGAAACATTAGATAATTGGTTTGCCCATATTGAGTTAAGAATAGGAACAGCTCACGACTACAGTTTAGAGAAAGCAGAACAAGCTTTAAGAAAAATAAGTGATTTTATTGAAGATGTGAAAGATATTTACAAAGTGATGTGTTCTTTATAATTTCAAGTACTATTAGGAATAAAAATAAAATGGTTAAAGAGAATTTAATAGATCTGGATAGAAAGCAACTTAAGCTTTTACAGGCAATCATTAAAACTTGTATTCCCGGTAAAACAGTTTGGGCTTATGGTTCTCGTGTTTTTTGGAAAGCAAGAGAAAACTCTGATTTGGATTTAGCTGTTTTTGGTTGTTCTTCCAGGCAAATATATAATTTTAAGGAGGCTTTAGAGGAAAGCAATTTGTTAGTTTCTGTTGATGTAATGGACTGGGAAAGTATACCTGAAAGCTTTAAAGTCAATATCAAAAAAAAATATGTAGTTTTACAGAAAAGCGAAGATATATTAGACTCACAGGAAAACAATATTGAAATTTCTATTAGCCGGGAGCATGCAGTTTATGCCAGAGATATAGAAAAATGTTTTGGTGTATTGAATGTAAAAGTCCAGCCTAATTTTTGTCGAAAGTCAATAGACGAGCTTCCGATGAAGATTATAATTTTTCTTACAGAAGTAGTTGTTACAGGTGCATTCTGGGAGTTACTAAAGGCAGGAATTAAAAAAGTTTTCAAAAACTTTAATCAAGTTAATATGGATATTGATGATAATAGGCCAAATAAGAATCCTAATATAATGCGCTATACAATAGATAGTGATGGAAATGTTTTTGTATATGCGGATTCTTCTGAAAAAATAAAAGAATATTCATATATAAAAACCATTGATGATTTATTAGAACATTTGAAAAATCAAGCTTCACAAAGCAAGTCCGCTTCAGGAGGCAAGTCATCTTCTGGAAACATGTTATCCTCAGGAAGTAAGTTATCTTCAGGGAGCCAGCCATCTTTAAGAAGTTTGTCATTCCCGCGAAGGCGGGAATCCAGTCAAAAAAAAATTTTCTCTGGATTGACTGATCAACCTATGTTAAAAGGCTGGCGCAAAGTGAAACTTAAGGAAATAATTAACTTAATAGGAGGAGGTACACCTAAGACTAATATACCGGAATATTGGAATGGAAATATTCCATGGCTTTCAGTGACAGATTTTAATACGGGCAGAAAATATGTGTATAGCACTGAAAAATATATTACCAATCTTGGGTTACAAAAAAGCAATACAAAAATCCTTAATAAAGATGACATTATTATTTCTGCAAGAGGAACTGTAGGGGTTGTTTCTATGACAGGAAAAGAAATGGCCTTTAATCAATCATGTTATGGAATAAGGGCTAAAGATGAATCGTTTAATGAATATATTTACTACTTGTTAAAAAATACCGTAAATCAGCTACAACATATTTCTCATGGTGGGGTGTTTGATACAATTACAAGAGATACCTTTAATAAAGTTGAAGTGCCTCTTCCTCCACTTCTTGAGCAAAAAGCGATTGCAGAGGTCTTGTCCAGTTTGGATGATAAAATTGAACTATTGCATGAGCAAAACAAAACTTTGGAAGAAATAGCTCAAACCCTTTTCCGCAAGTGGTTTATCCAGGACGCCAACCCCCATTGGCCACAAAAACCTTTAGATGAATTGCTAAGTACAATCGAGTCTGGTTCACGGCCAAAAGGAGGAATTAATCCAGAGTTAAAACAAGGGATACCTAATATAGGGGCTGAAAGCATAAATGGTATAGGAAGATTTGACTTTTCAAAAACAAAATATGTAACAGATGAATTTTTTAAAAATATGAAAAAAGGGGTTGTAAAAGATTATGATGTTCTAATCTATAAAGATGGTGCTTATATTGGCAAAAAAGCAATGTTTGGCAACGGATTTCCTTTTAAGAAAATGGCTGTCAATGAGCATGTTTTTATTTTAAGAACCAACAGTAAAGCAGATCAATTTTTTCTTTATTTTTCACTGGAACAGAAAAAGTTATCAAAACTAAATGCTAATTCCGCCCAACCGGGCTTAAATCAAAAATCTATGAAGTCTCTTAAGATCATTATCCCACAAAAAGATATAATAAATAATTTTCAGAATACTGTTAAGCCGTGGATTGATAAGATACTTTTTAACAGTAATCAAATCAGAAATCTTGCAGATCTTCGCAACACCCTCCTACCCAAGCTAATAACCGGTCAAGTCCGAGTAACTTTTAAAAATAAAAAAACACAAATAAGTTCATCTTGTTAAAACTAATAAACCGTCAAGTGGAGGTAAAGTGTCATCATTAAAAATGCACGAGAAAACTATTTTTGAAAAATTATTTAATCGTGATGGATATGTCCTTAATTTTACTGATAGAACTTTTGCTGAGTTCTTTAGAGAACATAGAATAAACATTGAAGACAATAAATATCATATTAACGGTAGATCAAAAATGAAGAGGCTTAGGGCTTTTTGGGAAATTGAGTCAGACAAAACTGTTGGTCAAGTACTACAATCCTTGCTTGAATATGCTTGCAATATAGACAGTGTTAGCCCTGATGCTAAGGACAATGCTATGAAAATAGTTTCACGATTATTACAAAAAGAAAATCGAGAACAAATCACAGAACAGGAACCGGAGGATATTTTTCTAAAACAAGAATTTAAAGACATTGCTATTGAGAAACTGAATCTAAATATTGAGATGCAAGAAGTGATTAAAATGAGAATAGAAGAAATTAAAAAATGTTTAAAGTTAAAAGCATCACTGGCAACAATTTTTTTATGTGGAAGCACTCTTGAGGGGATACTACTTTCCGTTGCAGAAAATCATGCTGATAAATTTAAAACCATAGCTAAAGATAAAAAATGGAAAGTTTTACCATTTCATAAATGGACTCTTGGTAATCTTATTGATGTTTCTAAAGGAATTGGATTATTACATGAAGACGTAAAAAACTTTAGTCATTCATTAAGAAAGTTTAGGAATTACATTCATCCATATCAACAAGCTGTTGAAAATTTTAACCCAGATGAAAATACTGCTAAACTATGTTGGCAAGTTTTAAAAGTAGCCATTGTTCAAATAAGTAAAAATAGCAAAATAAGATAAAAAATCAAGAGACATCAAATGTTAAATCAATTTCAGAGTAAATGTGGGTCAGATACTGAACCAGTTTTTCAACAGTAAATTCGTCAAAATGGTAATGTAAAATTTTATTCATTAATTCTGGTTCTATATTTACTTTTTGAGCCAGAGCTTTAAGGGTTAGCTTATGAGTGTTTTTATAGATCATAAATTTTTCACAAATTCGAAATTTTACTCGATCTATCGCACTGGCTGATCTTGAAAGAGGACGAGAGGCAATATTATTTTCTAAAAGCTCTCTATTTGCTTTTAATTCTGTTTGTGATGGAAACTTTTGCATATTACACAACTCACTTTATTTGAAGGTTTATTTTTTTATTTTAATTTGACTTAACTTAACTTAAAATGTTTATTACTATTTTTTTCTTATCTGCTCTTTTAATCATTTGCTTTTAATTCTAAAAGCATTTATTACCCTTAAAAAATCATCATAAATATACAGCAACAAAATCAATCGATAAGGTTTGTCTTTATAGACAACTGGTTCAATGACAAGATATTGAAAACCATCTTTTTCTTTATCTATAGGAAAGTGTCCTCCGTTTAATTGTCGAACTAACAAAAGAATTAGCCAGTCGTTGATTTCAGGGTGTTTTAATTTGTAATGTTGATCAATAATTACTCTTTTTATTTGTCGGTTGTTAATTTTTAAGCTAAGTGGATATTCTCTGCGTTCCGACATGCTTATATGTGTAATACACTACTTCCCCCCCTGTCAACCTATTTGTTTTAATCAGATTCAGATTCAAATTCAGAAATTATAAACCAGATTCCCGATTTCACAGGAATGATAATCTCAATTTTATATGATTATAAGGTATTCCTGACTTCCGCATTTTAGAGATGGTTTGAGAAAGGTCCAGTAAAAAAAAGCTTATCATTCCATTGAGTTATATTTTTTTAAAATCAGGACAAAATGTAGTGGCCATTGTAGTGGACAAGCCCTCTTAATGCTCTTATAACGAACCCATGTTTGTTAGAGCTGTCAAAAAAAATAATGACCACCGTTACAATATGCGACATTTGTTTTTTGTCCCGCGCGCGTCTTCTGTCCGTGGTGTGTTTAAAGCCTTTTTGTGGGGCTTTATTTGCAAAATAAAGATGGGCAACCTCAAAAAAACTACTTTTTTTTAATCAATTTTCTAAAGTTTTCTCTCACTAAGCCGATAAGTGATGTATGAAAGTATAGTTCCTTAATACATACTAAAGAGAAACAAGGAGTGAAAAAGTGAGAAAAAACCCATTTTACCCCCCCCCCCCCCCGCACCGCGTCATTCTTAGGGTTCTTAAGAGGGCCTTGTTTAACAAAAAAGGCATTGGACTAATGGAAACCCTGATGGTTAGTGCTTTAGGCTTAACCATCAGCTATGGCGTTTTTAAAGTGAATGAAGTTTCTATGTACACCGCAAAGGTAGTCAATAGTAATTTGGATCAGAAGGATTTAAGAGGCACTATTTATAAAACTTTAGGTAATAAAGAGGCTTGCGTTCATAACTTAAAGAAGCCGGCCAGCTCTTCCCCAAAAACTTCTATAACTTCTTTACAGGCCAAGAGTGGGGCAAATTGGATTAACTTAATTAACAGTCAAGCAAATCAAAACCTATTTAAAAATAGTTTAAGAATCCAGAAATTTGAATTTAAAAATAGCAAAGATTTTATTATTCATTACAGCAAAGAGGGTTTAGGTAGGCACGAGACTTTGGCCAAGTCAGATGGGACAAAGGGAGTTTGCACTAAAACAGACACCACAGATTGTTACTCCGTAGAGTGTAAAATAGATTTTTCCTGTAGTAATAATGATTGTGATGGGTCTGGTGATAGGTGCTCACTTTTAGATTGCACAGGCGGGGCAGAAGGGGGCGGTGGTGCAAACTGCTATCAAGTGGATAACACAGGGCCAGATAAAGCTAAAACCCTTATTGGTTGTGGTGGAGCGCACAAAGCCAAAGGAGAAAAGGTCACTGTTTTAGGTTTTGGCGCGGGTAAAGTTAACGAGGGCGATAATAACACTTTTTTAGGAGCTTATGCGGGATATAGAAACACCAGTGGGGACCGTAATGTTTTTGTAGGGGAAGTGGCCGGGAAGGTTAACACCAAAGGGAAACAAAACACTTTTATAGGTGTTGCCAGTGGGCATAAAAACCTCACTGGGGCTTATAATACTTTTGTAGGGACATGGGCCGGGGCAAGCAATGTCACAGGGACAGATAACACCTTTATTGGACAAGATGCGGGCAGACACAACACGTCAAATTTTAACACTTTTGTTGGAAAAAAAGCTGGCCTTAACAATGCGGGTGGGGGGGGTAATACTTTTATAGGAGAAAGGGCAGGAGAGAGTAACAATTCTGGTTACCACAACACTTTTATTGGTTCTGGTGCAGGTTTAACCCATAAAACAGGGCACGATAACATTGTTATAGGGAGACATGTAAAGCTTGATTCAGCCACTGGTAGTAACCAGATTAACATTGGTAACATAATAAAGGCTGGTTCAGGTTTCTTACAAATATGCGATAGCACCGGAAATAACTGCTTAAAAATAAGTAAAGCAGGGCTTAAATGTGATGAGAATCATTACTTTAGAGGGATAGATAATGACGGCAATCCTATGTGTCATTCTTTACATACAGTAAGATTTTCTGGTCATTGTGGGGGAAATCAATATCTTTATGGAATATCAAGCTCTAATAGGCCGATGTGCAGAAATCTCCCCTCTGGTGGTGGTGGTGGCACACCCGGACCAGCCGGGCCACGCGGACCAGCCGGACCAGCCGGACCACAAGGACCACAAGGACCTCCTGGTGAAGCAGGAACAACCGCTGAATTAAAACGGAAAGTTTTAGGAAATACCAGTTGTCCAAGTGGACAAATATTTCAAAACAGGTTTGATGCTAATGGAAATATGGTATGTATAACAAGAGCGCAAAAATGTAGTAATGATGGTGGTAGATGGTGTATGAGAAGAAATAGATGTCTTTATTGCTCGCCTTGGGAAATTACGGATATGAGTGAGTGTAGATGTTTTGATAATAGTAGATAGAAAATAAGATTTAAGCTTTGCTTTCCAGCTTTTCAATGCGCTTTTCCAGTTTTTCTATATAATCCAAACGATTGTCCAATATTTTTTCAATCGTTTTAAACTCTTCAGCATGCAACAATGATCTTGGACTTGGGATTGTGGCTGTGGCGGGGGTCCAGGTAATCAAAACGGAAATACTTATTGTCCTTAGCATACTGGGGATAGTCGGCGGGATAGCGACTATTTCATATAAAGGTTATAATTTAAGTGTTCAAAAGAAAGATTTAAAACTATCAGGGGAGCCGGCCCTTTCTGATGTGCAAAGTTTAACAGGAGTTTGTTTAAAGCGAGTGTTTGTAGATAAAGGCTATAGGGGGGAGAAGCATCATCCTGAAGGATTGGAGGTTAATGTAAGCGGTCAGAGACCATCACCCAGTCGTTATCATCGCCGTTTGGCACGTCGAAGGAACAGTGTAGAGGCAGTGATAGGTCATTTGAAGGGGGATTGTCGTATGGAGAGGAATTTTTTACATGGTGAGCTGGGTGATGGAGTGAATGCTTTACTTTCTGGAAGTGGATACAATATAAGGAGATTGATAAGAGAAGTAAATGGGTTGCCTTCTTTTTTTGTTCTTTTTATCAAGAGGTTTTTTACTATGTTATTTTGTTTTTCGGCAAAGCCTTAAGTGGTGAGGGTCCAAGCGTTATCGTCCCGAACAAGCTTAAGGTTTTGCAGACCACAGCTTAAACTTAAAAGAGGTTTTTTCACGACCGATTTTTTAGTTTGCCAACGATTTGTTTTTTCAGTTTAGCGGACCAAAAGATTTATCACAGATGGGCAATTATTGATTAGACACATATTGAATGGTAATGTTTTTTGCGTGGGTAGCCCACTTTCTTTCTATATCTTCTGCAGTTATGGGCTGGGGTGTAAAAATACGAAGTGTGGGCCGGTTTAGGGAATGCCATATTTGATAGGCCCCACTCAGCCATTCCGGGGTATAGGGCAACTCCACAGTCCATAGATTGGGAAAGTAAAACGAACTTTCTACTAATATAGGATGGGATTTAGGGGAGGTAGGGAAATCAGGGTAAATGGACTTTGTGAGGCTTTTCCAATTTGAAATCTCAGGGGCTTTTTGCTTTTTTTCTTTATAGGGGGGCAAGTTTTTTAATTGCTCTTTTAATTCCTTATAGGTTTTTTCTAAACTCGCGCGCGCCTCCGTAGAAATGCTTTTTATTTTTTGGGATTTGATTTTTCGCATAAGAAAACCCGTATGCCAGTCTATTTTATAGCTCCAAGAGCTATGCTCAGGATCACTAACAATCCATAAGTCTGCTCCACTTTTAAAAGCTTGAGCAGGAGAAATAGTTTTCATAAAAGGGTTCATATTCTTTTTGATAAGGTGTCTAAAATTCCATTTATAAATTTTGTAGAGTTTTCTGTGCCGTAGATTTTGGCCATTTCCATTGCTTCATTAATACATACTTTAAAAGGCACAGGAGGAGTGGAGCAAAGCATTTCATAAACGGCTATCCGCATAATGTTTAAATCTATAAGGGAAATTCTTTCCATTTTCCAAGACTGGCTGGTTTGTTTAATAAGGCTATCGATTTTTTTTTGGTGTGTTTTTATCCCATTTAATAAAGTGTGTGCGTAGTTTTGTGTGGCCTTGTTTATAGAGGGGGTATTTATATCCTTTTGGTGTAAAATATAAGGTTTACTTTTAGAATTTTCTAAGAGGGAAATATTAATTGTTTTTTTAGAAAATTCAGTAAGTTTATCTGGATCATTAAGATTTTCTGTAGAATGATTAAACTCTTTTTCGTAAAGAGTTTTTAAAGTGAACTCCCGTGCCTGGCTTTTGTCCGTTCGATGTGATGAAGACGACTTTAAGGCATCCTCTTTCTCTTGTTTTTTTTCTCTTGTTTCCATTTTATTATGTCCTATATTTTATTTATTATATTATAAAATTTAAAGGTGATTGTCCAGACCTAATTGCACTATTAAGCCCGATCGGAATTGTTGTTTTAAACGGGCCTTAGCCCCCCATTGGAAATAAAGCCTGTGATGGCCTGCTTTAGGCCCAATAATATGCGTGAATAAAAGCCGGGCTTCTAATGCCCATTTTTCCATTTTAAAAGAGAAATTAAGAGGAACAGAAACCCCCGCCAAAAACTCAACATGAAAAAGACGCAAGTCATGGCTGGTGGGGTATCGGATTCCCGCCAAGGTGTGTATTCTACTATTATAGTTTTGTTTAAAGAGAGATTCATAATGAAAAGAAAAAATAATGGGAATTTTAGTGCTTCCCCATTTTTCTCTTCGGTAATTGAGGTAAGCAGTAAAAGGGTAGGCTGTGGTCTCAAAAGGGTAAAAAGACTCAATCAGGGTAAGTCCTATTCCAAAATCTAAAAAATGATGGAGGGGCCTTTCACGCTCTATAAAATACTTTTGTGCTTTTTTGTAGTAATTAGTTTTAGCCACCACAGTCGTGCTTTTTTCTTGGTCAGTAGCAGAAAAGTTTTTGAAATAACTTGCTTGGCTTGTTTGAGAGAGCGAGGGAGGAGGGGCAAAACCACTTTGAAAGGTATTAGCTTGCGTCCTCATCAGTGGACGACCAGCAACAGTAGCATGAAAAGTCAGGAACAAAAAGGGCAAGAAGAGTAAATATTTTAATAAAATCATTATGGGACTAATATTTACCATATTTTATATGCCTCGGTAAAGACTCAAAAGACTTTAGGACTACTGGGGTTTAGAAAACAAAACCCCTTGCCCTTTTGGAGGGCCTATTAGCTCATCTTCCCGCATAGCCCACTTTCCATTTAGCAGAACCGCCACAGGCCATCCCGTTGTTTCCTGATTTTCAAAAGGAGACCAACTACATTTAGAGGCCAACCACTTTTGGGTGATTTTTCGTGTTTTCTTTAAATCTACCAAGGTAAGGTTGGCTTTAAAGCCTTCCCGAATCAGGCCCTGGTTTTTTATGCCGTAGTAACGATAGGGGTGTACGGCTATTAGTTCTGTAAGCCTTTTTAAGCTGAGCTGTTTTGCATGAACATGGTTCAGCATTAAGGTCAGCATGGTTTGCGTGCCAGGCATGCCCGCAGGAGAATGAGGATAAGTTTTTTGCTTTTCCTGGAGGGTGTGGGGTGCGTGGTCCGAACCTAACATAGTCACTACACCGGACTTAACCCCTTGCCAAAGGGCTTGGCGATGTCTTTCTTCCCGGATGGGGGGGTTCATTTGCGCCAAAGTGCCTAAGCGATCATAACACTCCGGGGCTTTAAGGGTAAGGTGTTGAGGGGTAACTTCTACAGTAGCGTGTGCTTTTTGTTGAGAAAGAAACTGTATTTCCTCTTCTGTAGTGACATGCAAGATATGCACCTGTCGCTGGTGTGTCCTGGCCAGCTCTACAATTTTTTTTGTGGAGATAAGGGCCGACTCCGGATCTCTCCATTCCGGGTGCAGATGGACTTTTCCTGGTTCTGATAGCACGATTTTTTTTCTCTCTCTTAAGCGATTTTCGTCTTCACTGTGGATAGCTATTTTTTGGGGCACAGTTTTAAGGACTAAGTTTAATTTATCTGGTTCATGCAGTAAGAGAGAGCCTGTAGAGCTTCCCATAAAGATTTTAACCCCAGGGCAATGTTGTTCTTGAGCAAGGGAGGGAAGGTTCTGAATATTCTCTGGGGAGGCACCAATAAAAAAAGCAAAATCACACCAAGAGACCTCTTGTGCTTTTTTTAATTTATAGTGTAAAGCCTCTTTGGTGACAGTGGGGGGGTGTGTGTTGGGCATTTCAAAAAAAGTGGTCAAGCCACCTAAGAGGGCCGATCGACTTCCTGACTCTATATCTTCTTTATGCTCCATACCCGGTTCACGAAAGTGCACTTGAGTATCAATAAGACCTGGCAAAATATGTAATCCATCTGCTTTAAAAATTTGTTTCGCATTTTGTGTTTTTAAAGAACCAATTTTTAGGATGTGCCCTTTGGCGATACCTATGTCTTGAGACTCCTCCACCAGTGTGTAAGGATCGCTTGGGTGAGAAAGCAACGCGCTTCCCCCTTTTATAATAAGATCAAAATATGTGTTCATTTGGTTGAGAAAGATAGTAACTGATTCAACTTAATTGTAATTTCTTTTACTTCTGTTTGAATTTCTTTTACTTCTGCTTTCATTTCTTTTACTTCTGCTTCAATACGTACTTGATTGTCTTTTAGTGGTTCAATTTTTGCGCTTAACATGGCATTAACTCCCTTTAAAAGGAAGGCTTGAAAAGCTAATAAAAAAACACCGCCTGTCAATAAAACAGCTATTAAACTAAACAATATTGGTAATAAACTTAAAATGGTTTCCATAAAACACCTCCAGCATTTATCACAATATATCATACTCTCTAAAGAGTCAAGTGTTATTGAACTTTAATTGTTCTTTGCTTGTTATTGGGAAAAATTAGGTTAAGTTATTGATATTACTTGTTTTAAAGGGGTGTCAAGTGAAAAACAACGGTGCTAAATAGTAGAGCGTGAAAAAATCTGTTGCAATAAAGTAAACAGGATTTATTTTATCCTAAAACAGGCGAGATTCCCGCTCAAGGCGGGACTGTAAAGCCAAGTACTTGGCTTTACAGTTGGAGATGAACAGGGTTTATCACGGGCGACTAAATATTAAAAAAATGCAAAAGTCAGGTGTTCAAAATCTTGCACTTTTAAAAAAAACCTCTCTCTAATGCCTTTTTTTCATTAATATTTTGTAAGGCTATCATATTGCGAATGTGTGTTACGATCTTCATAATTACCTCGGAATTTATAGGGTGTGCTTTTATTTGCTCTATATAAGTGTTCCTATATTTTTTTCTCCCTAATGTGGTGTTAAAGTGTTCTCGTATATTAGCCGATATTCTTTTTGCTTTTCTTAAAATTAAAACTAAATCGATATCTGTAACAGAAGTGTCAATGGGTGGCATATCTAGCCATTCACAAACTAAAAAGTATTTAGATCCTATTACCATCTTTTTTAAATCTGTAGCTGTAGAGAGTGCTTCCTGAAACATTGTTTTGTCAAGATTAGTTTTGCATTCCGTCGCAATAAAGCTCAAATGTGTTTTAATCTCAGATGAATCGGAGTAGTCAGAATTGTGTGACACTTTTAAAAATAATTTTTTAGATATTGAAAAATCTTGATCTTTTTCTTTGGCATATAAACTCGCCCCAGTATAAATACCAGAGATATTTGATTTAAACTGTAAATTGGAAAGAGATTTAATGGGGCCTATTATCACTTGTTTTTGATCAAAATTTCCAATAATGGACGGATGAACTAATCTTGGTAAAAATTCCTCTATTACACTGCTACCCAGTTTCATTTGACCTTTTTGGCGATATAGAAAATCATTTTTTGAATCATAAATAAGATCAACATCTATATTATTTTTATATTTATTAAGAGCTTCAACGAGCAGATAAATTTTTTCATATACGGTGATTTTTTTTATATTGTAAATTGTTTCAATTTCAGATATCCATTTTTTATACAGTGTACAAGCTTTTTTTAAACGTTGTACTTCAGTTGAGGGCACTTTTTTATTTTTTATTGTTGCTATTAATTTGTCTTTATGGGTAGTGGGGTATTTAATCATTGTTTATCCTTTTTATAGCATAAAAATTATAGTATAAAAAACGGTTCTTGTAAAAATTCTTTTGGCCTCTGATATATAGGGGAACAGTTTATTAGATCGATTGATTTAATGGCATCAGATAGAAATTTTTGTTCTTCTTTAGGCACACGATTGTTTGCTTCTATTAATGTGTAATAAGCAATTTGTCTGGGATCAATATTGTATTTTAAAGACGTAGTTGGATTCTCAATTATTAATATATCTTCTTTTATTGATTTACCATAGCGATTTTTAAAACATCTTTCGTGTCGACATTTAATATTAAAGCTGAATACCTGTTTAGCAATGTTGGAGATAATTTCGCTATTAAAAAAAATGGTTTTTTTTATAGTGGATTCACGGCCAACTATAAAAATTAATTTAGCTTTAGGCTTGCAAACTCTACCTAATTCATACATTACCATTGCCATGTCTAAACAGTATTGTATGACTGTAAGATATCTGTTATTTCTGTGTTTTCGGTTTGATCCTATTTCAGATTTTGCAATTGATAAAATATTCCATCCCATTGCTTCTATAGAAGCTCTTTTTTGTTGATGATAATTAAATACATTAATGTATGGTGGAGATGTGATTACTAGATCAATAGAATTTTTTTCAAGTGGTATTTTCCGACAATCACTATTGAATATTCTGATCTCAGTTTTAGTATAAGGTAGATTAATAATCAAAAGTTTTAATTTATGCCAAATATGTCGAGCTTTTTTTGTAGTTAATTGGTTTTCTTTAGGATCAATTAGAACCAGATAAGTTTCCAGGACTAATAAGGCTTCTGGGGTCTTTATATCATCAATCACTTTTTTCAGTTTAGAAAACAGATCAAACGAGTTTGTGTCAGAAGTATGGAATGATTTATTAAATAAAGGCATGTCTTCAAAGATAATTAAGTTAATTTTGTTTTCAATATTCATAATGTATTTTTTTCTGTTTTCTACGGTAATACGAGTGAGAAGATAAATTTGAGCTATTTTTATAGCCGCAGGGTTTAGTTCAATACCTATTGCATTTAACTTCATTAGAACAGCTTCATATAAAACTGTGCCACTTCCCATAAAAGGATCTAATATTCTATCAGTTTTATAAGAGTAAGTTTCTAATAAAAACTGTATTAGTTGGGGTGAAAACTGGCCTTTCCAAGGTAAGAAGTTAGTTCTTTCCTTGTTTACTATATCCAGTTTTTCTTGAGAAATAGTTATATTATCACAGTTTATTGTTTTTAGTTTAATTGTTTCCATAAGTGCTCTTTTTTGATATTCATCTTCAGGACTGACTGTATTTAAAGATAAACTGTTTTAAAGGGGTGTCAAGTGAAAAACAACGGTGCTAAATATTAAAAAATAAGGCTGTTTATTGATATTTAGTCGGTCGTGAAAAAGCAGTTAACGCATTGTTATCACTTGATTTTTTTATAAAATGTTTGGAAAATAATTGCACTAAAAGTCCTAAGTATAGGACTTTTAGTTTTCCATAAACCTCTTATTTTCTTGCAAAATTAAGGAAAGGAAAAAGCACCATGATCCCAAGGAATAATCCTCACAGCGGGCAATATAATCTGTTTAAAAAAAGAACAGACGAGGTAGCCCATAAAGATCACCCTCTGGTCATTTTATCAAGAGCCTTTAATTGGGATATGTTTGATAAGTCTTTTGGGGAGAAGTTTCACCCTGATAACGGACGTCCCGGTCTTGCTACCCGTTTAATGGTTAGGTCTTCATTACATCAAGTATGCCTATAATTTAAGCGATGAGGTTTTAATAGAGAGATTTAAAGAAAATCCCCAGTGGCAGTATTTTTGTGGTTTAGAGTATTACACAAACAAAGCTCCTTGTGATCGGAGTTCTTTAACCCGTTGGAGGCAGAGGATGGGAGAGGATAAGCTTAAGCTGTTATTGCAAGAGACGATAGAAGTAGCTAAAAGAGGGGGTTTGTTGAAGAGGGGGGAGCTCAAGACCGTTGTAGTAGATACAACCATTATGGAGAAAGCCATAGCTTTTCCAACAGACAGCCGTCTTTACTTTAAGTCTTTGCAGTCTTTGGTTCGTTTTTGTAAGAAGTCAGGGATTAAGCTAAGACAGACTTACAAGAGGAAGTCAAAAAAGAGTTTATTTAAGCAGGCCCGATTAGCCCACTTGAGACGATTTCGTCAGGCCCAAAGGGAACAAAGGAGGTTAAAAACTTACTTAGGTCGTGTGATGAGAGATATTCAAAGGAAGTGTCCCTCTTGGAAGGATAATGTTCGTTTGCGCAAGCTATTGGAGATAAGCCAAGCGGTGTTTGAGCAAAAAAGAAGTGATCAGGATAAAGTGTATAGTGTTCATGCTCCAGAGGTGAAGTGTTATTCTAAGGGAAAAGCCCATAAGCGGTATGAGTTTGGCAGTAAAGTGAGTGTGGTTGTTTCTGCAAAGACTTGCTGGGTATTGGGAGTTAAGTCCTTTACAGAGAGTGTGCACGATGTATTAACATTAAAGCCTGCGCTATCTGATGTGCAAAGTTTAACGGGAGTTTGTTTAAAGCGAGTGTTTGTAGATAAAGGCTATAGAGGGAAGAAGCATCATCCTGAAGGATTGGAGGTTAATGTAAGCGGTCAGAGACCATCACCCAGTCGTTATCATCGCCGTTTGGCACGTCGAAGGAACAGTGTAGAGGCAGTGATAGGTCATTTGAAGGGGGATTGTCGTATGGAGAGGAATTTTTTACATGGTGAGCTGGGTGATGGAGTGAATGCTCTACTTTCTGGAAGTGGATACAATATAAGGAGATTGATAAGAGAAGTAAATGGGTTGCCTTCTTTTTTTGTTCTTTTTATCAAGAGGTTTTTTACTATGTTATTTTGTTTGTCGGCAAAGCCTTAAGCGGTGAGGGTCCAAGCGTCCAACGAGAAGCCCTATCCGTAGGGCTTCTCGCCCGAACAAGCTTAAGGTTTTGCAGACCACAGCTTAAACTTAAAAGAGGGTTTATCACGTGCGACTATTTAGTAATAAGCTGATCCCTTACGGTTTGCGGAGCATATTGACGATCAAGGTCTAAGTTTATTGATATTCAGTAATTAGCTGATCCCTTACGGCTTGTGCATAAGCTAAAGCTTGGTGGTATTGGGCATTAATCCTGGTTTTTTCCATTTTTGAAACCAAAGAAAGCTCTTTTGCGGAAATAAGTTCAAATACACTCAGCCGGCCTTGCAAAAAAGCTTTTCGTATTTCTTTGTAAGAGCGTGCCCTAAGCTTATGTATTTTTTCGGAACTGCTAAGGGCAGAATGCAAAGCCAATAGGTTTTTTTGTGTTCTGTTGATAAGCCGGTTAAATTCTTTTTCTGTAATTTTTGTTTGTAACTCAGAGGCAAAAACTGCTTGCTCATTAATGTCAATGCGCTGACTCCTAACTCGTGAAGAGGGCAGAGGGTAGCTGAACTTTATTCCAAAAGAATGATTTTGGTTTTTTCTTTCGGTCAGCCCCTCAAAAGCAGATGAAAAGTTTGTGTCGTATCCGCCTATCTCATAAGAACCAAATAATTTGAGTGTGGGCCAAGTATTGGATTTTTGAATTTCAAGCTTTTGCTTTTGAATAAAAAGGTTTTTTTGCATTAGTAAAACTTTTCTGGGTGTTTGTTTCAAACTGCTACTTAAAACAGGAAGGGAAGGGAGTTTGTTTTGCAGGACAAAATGAACAGGGATATTTTCTTCCTGAATATTTAAGAGATTAAGTAATTTTTTAAGTTGTTCGGCATAATCTGTTTTTTGCAAAATCAGCTCTTGTTTTGTTTTTTCCTGTTCCGCCAGTATTTGACCAAGTTCTCCTGGTCTCACATATCCGTATTGGCTTTTTTCCTTTGTGATACGAGCCAGTTCGTTATAGTCTTTTTTTTTTGCGATTTTTAACTCAAGTGAAAGATAACTAATATAAGTGGTCCAAAATTGTTGAATAGCCTGAAGGATTAAGTCTTCTGTTTTTTCCAACAGTTTTAAGTTTTGTGATATTGCTTGTGCATTTGCTATGTTGAGTCTCATTCTATCTGCATAACCAAAAATATTTCTTAAGATGTCTTGTTCCACTTCCAATCCTAATTTTTGCCGGAAAGTGGTGTCTGGAGAGGTGCTTATTTTTTTAAACTCCGGGTTAAAGTCTTTTTCAAATTGAAAGTGGGAATATTGTATTTTTATGTAAGTACCAGTGAGAAACTTTTTTTCCACACCGGAGAAAATAGTCCAGCTTTTTTGAAAAGGGTTTTCAAAAAAATTTAAAGTGTTTTGCTCCTCTGAATTAAAACGAGCTTGTGCAAACAAGTGCCAATCTAAAAAAGCCTCTGACTCTATAAGATTTTGCTCACTGGCTTTTTGTTCAGTTTTGATTTTTTGATACTCTAAAGAATTTTGTAGGACCGCCTTCACCACTGAATTTTGAGAGAGACTGAGAGAGTAAGAAAAAAGGGGAGTAGCACTAAAAAAAAGAGAAATAACGGACTTTTTCATAAGTAACTATTTTAGTCCAGGGTATAAAAAAATTCAAGTTTCAGATGGGCAAAGCCGACAATATACTTAATAGCCTGTGAAAAAGCTCTTGCCCATACTCAATGTTCGGTCTCAAACAGGTGTTTTGCCAAGCCCGCGTCTTGCAGACGCGACATGCTCAAGGGTTTAACTTGCTTCGCGGTAAATATGGGCAAAAGCACTTTACTTGTTGAGCATATAGATCAGGAATGACGGTTTTTCGCGAGAATAATAAACCAAAGGAGAAATAGTGAGTCAGGATAATCAGGGTAGTGTTTTTGAGTCTGCCATTAAAAACTTTTTATCCCCTATATGGGGTCTTCTTAAGGATGAAAGTGTGACAGAGGTAATGATTAACCGGCACGATGAAATCTGGGTTGAAAAAGCTGGAAAGGTGCATAAATCAGACGCTCATTTTCCTGATGAGGATTCTGTGCGTGCGGCGGCTAATAATATAGCTCAAAGTGTAGGCCGGAGAATTGATGACAAAAATCCCCGTTTAGATGCTCGTCTCCCTAATGGTTATCGTATTCATGCTGTTATTCCCCCTTGTGCCAGAAAGGGAACCACTATAGCTATTCGTAAATTTTCCACCACGCAGTTTACTTTTGAGGATTATATTCGTTTTGGCACAATGACCCTGGATGTGGCTCGTTTTTTAGATATTTGTATGAAGCTTGGGAAAAATGTTTTGGTTAGTGGAGGCACGGGTTCTGGAAAAACTACTTTGCTTTCCGTTTTGTGCAACCGGATCCCTAAAGGGCAAAGAATTATCGTGATAGAGGATTCCAGTGAATTGCAAATAGAATACGAGCATGTTGTGTTTTTTGAAACCCGCATGGCCAATGAAATAGGAGAAGGGGAAGTGAATATTCAAGATCTGTTAAAAAGCTCTCTTCGTTTAAGACCGGACAGGATTATTGTGGGGGAAGTGCGAGGTGGTGAGGCTTTAGAATTAGTGCAGGCTATGAACACTGGGCACAAAGGATGTCTGGGAACTGTGCATGCTAATTCCCCGCATGATGCCATTGTTCGGCTGGAGGCTTTGGCTCAGGGGGCGGACTCGCAACTGAGTGAAAAAGCTTTGCAACACCAAATCAGCTCTGCCATAGATGTTATTGTGCAGATCTCTCGATACCCAGATGGTTCCCGCCGTATTGGATCTGTTGCGGAGGTTTTAGGGGTGAATGACAAAGGAGTGTATCAGGTAAGAGCTATGTACTCTTTAGATCGTTTGGTAAAACAAGCTGATGGCCGTTATGCTGGTGTTATTCAACCTACGGGGGAAGAACCCAGCTTTATGAAAGAAATAATAGATCATCAGTTTAATTTTCCAAGAGAAAAATTTAAAAAACAGCTTCGCAAAGCCAGCTAAACTATGGAATATTGATAAATCTATTCAGGTGTTAGCCTCTACAAGTACAGACAAGAAAAACCTGTGTTTTGATGAGCGAGTGCGGTATATTCTGGAAAATACAAAAAAAGCAGGCGTTATAGCACTAACTTTTACCAATAAAGTGATAGAAGAGATGAGAAAAAGACTCTGATTCAGTGTGTCCGTGGTACTCTTTACTTTTGAGAGGTGGTTTTTATGTTATCTGACTTTTGTAGAAGAATACATAATACTGTTTCGTATTTTAGACCTTTGTTTGTGGTGTTTTTTTTATCAGCTTCTATTTGTGTAAGTTGTTGGACAGACCCTTCTTCTGAAAGTAGCTTGATAAATGCTGATTCCGTAAGTGCCTCTATAGACGCTGATTCTAATAAAGAAAAATATTATTTTTTTTGTGACTATTGGGGTGTGCCTTTAATAGATAAAACTAATCATTCCCACACTACTTTTGACCGGGTTTTTTCTTATGAAAAATTTCCTGTTGGTTTTAAAGCTGATTTTAAAGAGTCCACTTTGCAACCCGTTAAAGAAAAGCAGAAATTTTTATATACTTCTTTTTCTGCTGGACAAGTTTGTGCTGAATGCGCTCATTGGAAAGTTTTTAATGTCTATCGGTTTAATAGGGAAACTGGGACCCTTACCCACTCTTTTGTTTATTATACCCCGAAAGAAGATTATGAAAACAAACTTACAGAGCAGAAAAACAATCCGTATGCTATTCCTTATAGCCAAGGGCCTTTGGAATTTATAGAAAGGGATAAATCCACACCAGCAAATTATGTCCAATTTGGTTTTGACAAAAGTGAATGGCGTTGTCAGGAAATATCTCTCCTTAGATACCAATGGAAACGGATCATTTTAGGGATATTACGCTCTCTTGCTATATAAAAACCTAATTAGTGGCCCGTGAAAGAGGGTGTTATTTTGACTGGATGCTCACTTGAAAAACGTTGAAAGCCTTTTAGGCTTTCATTGTTTCTCACTTTAGTTAAATTTTATTTTGTCCTCTTTTAAAGGCTTTGTGTGAAATATTTACACTCCTGATTATTTGTCCTTGTTTTTTTATAATTTAACAGGTTTTTTTATTTGATTAAGGTTGACATGGGATTATTTATTGATACTTTTTTTGAGAAGATTAAAGTTAATTAGTTGGGTGTGAAAAAGTTTGTTCAGCATTAATAGGCTACTTTTTTAGTGTAATCCAATTTATAATAAGCTAGAGAGGAGCATAAAAATGAAATACTTTTTTACATTAATTGTATTAGTTTTTACTGTAACCATAACAAGTCCTTTATCTTTTGCTATACCATCTGGCGAAAATGAAATAAGAGCTCCGTATATAGGCCCCTCTGTCTCGGAGAAATCTACAGAAGGAGAGGGTCGGCCTTTTCCATCCTCAGCGAAGTCTCAGGAGCAACGTAGTCCGGGAGAAGATCGTCCTATCCATCCTGTTGTGCCTCCTAAGATAACTGAAGGATTTTTATCCGGGAGAGGACAAGGTTCAGTTTCAGAGAACGAACCTCCTAAGCCCTCTACTCCCGCAGAGGGTGATCAGACTGAACAAAAAGCAGAAAGGCAAACTCCGGAAAATGGACAAGATCCTATAAGAGCAAAACGATCTGAGTTTGCAGAAGTACAAGAAGATGTGAAACAATCTACCTTAGAATCAGTTGAAGCAGACTTGTTAGGTAGTTTAAAAATAAAAGAAAGTTTTTTACAGGTTATCCAAAATCCTGACAATGAACTCCCACTTAGGGAATCACTTCGTACTCAGCTGGTGAAAGCCATTATAACTGCGATTGAAACAAGGGATATAGAGAGATATAATCTCCTTATGTATAAATTAAGCGACAAATACCATTTTAGCTGGACAGAGATTTTATTAGAGCCATTATCAGAGAAAAAAAGTGGGGTAACCAGCGATTTACCTGGTATATATAGAAATGATATGACAGAATTAGAAACAAAGCCAGCATGGATAGATATACTGGAGACAATGGTACAGTCTAATTCGAAAGTCTTTAATATGGAAGTGGCTAAACTATTGACTATCATTTTTTCTGCTGATATTGTTCGATCTTATGATACAGATATTTCACGGCTCCGGCGGGTGGCAAGGACTGTTAACAATACTTCTGTCGACGAGTTTCTAACCAATATGGAAACATTGCTTGCAGAAATTCACAAGCATTCTCACAATAAAAGTCAATCAGCAAAAGAAAAATTAACTTATTTTTTAGACAACTCGAAATACAATTCCAGTTTGGTTTCTGCGGGAGTGTATACTGTTCTTTCCGGGCTTTTTGCGACTGGTGGTTACAAGCTTTTATCCTCATCTATGACACTAACGGATATGATGTCGTCTTTCCTGCCTCCCTCCATAGCTACTGCTGAACCGAGCAAACTCGCTGGAATGGCGGTGTCTGCTATGGCTTTAATGGCAGGTGCACAAGCTATTGATACATGCAGGAGAGCTTTTAAAAGGAAAAAACAAGCAAAAGAAACCCTGAATAAACTATAGTGTGTTCATTAAATTCTCCAGAGAATAGATATTGCAAGGTCTACTTACTTATTTAGCGGTGGCGGTGGCTAAAAGCTTATCCAGTTTCTTATCTATCTCTTTTATCATTCCTCGATTCTCTTGTTGGCCTTGTTTCAATGCTCCAACATCGTGTTTCAATGTTCCAACATCGTGTTTCAATGTTCCAACATCGTGTTTCAATGCTCCAACATCGTGTTTCAACACTCCAACATCGTGTTTCAATCCTTCCACATCCTTTTTCACAGGGTTTAAAAGGAGCCGAAAAATAAAACCTAATCCAGCAAATACAGAGCAAAACGCAATGATCGCAGTAAATAATAAAGCGAATAAAGCAGTTAATAAGGTAACATTTAAAGTGATTTCCATAAATAAAGTCTCCTTGTTTTTGAAATAGATTGTTTTGTTCTGTAAATTTTATATTATATCACACAATAAAGTCAAGTTTTACTGGGTTTTAATGTTTTTTTAAGCCAATAATGTTCTGGTGTGTAACTGTAAAGTCAAGTTTTACTGGGTTTTTAATATTTTTTTAAACTTCTTGAGGGAAAATAGTAAATAATGAGGCAAAAAATTAATGTTTTTTTAAGCCTTTTGGGTTAGGGAAGTAATGAAAAATGAAGCAAAAAATTCTATCTTTTTTTGAAATAGAAAAAAACCAAAGCTCTTTTAAGCAAGAAGTGCTGGCTGGGGTAACCACCTTCCTTAGTATGGCTTACATTGTCAGCGTGCATCCACAGATCATTAGCCAAACGGGTATGCCTTTTTCTGCTTGCGTAACAGCCACCATTTTAGTTTGTTGTTTTAGCTCTGTGGCTATGGGGGTATATGCTAACAATCCTATTGTGTTAGGTCCCAGTTTGAGCCTCAGCAGTTTTTTTACATTCACCTTGGTTCAAGGCCAAGGCGTTCCTTATGAAATAGCTTTGGGAGCCACTTTTTGGGTAGGTGTTGTTTTTTTTATTTTCTCTCTTTTTAGAGTGCGAGAGAAACTCGCGCTCTCTGTGCCTTCCTCTCTTAAAAACGCTTTGGTTTGTGGTATTGGATTATTTATTGCTTTTGTAGGTCTAAAAGAAGGTGGGTTGATTGTTCATTCGGATGAAACTTTTTTAAAAGCTAAGTCTCTTACGATAGAAAATGGAACTTTTTTAATCGGGTTAGCTCTTACTTTTATTATGTTAGTTTTAAGATTTAAAGGGGCGTTGTTGCTTTCTATTTCTGTTGTCACTCTCTTATGTGTTCCTGTGGGAAGGCTTTATGGGGAAAGCATGCTCGTAAGCTATAGGGGGCTATTTTCCTGGCCCGACTTAAGCCTTTTTTCTCGTATGGATTTATTGGGCTCTTTACAATATTCTTTTTGGCTTGTTTTATTTTCTATTGCTTTTGTGGATTTGTTTGAAAGCTTAAGCGGTGTGATGGGGATAGCGAAGTCTGGCCCTTTAACTTCTGAAAAAAGCTCTCGTCCCAGAAATTTAAAGAAAAGTTTATTAGTAGACGCCATAGCCACTTCTTGGGCAGGGTGGGTTGGTTCCAGTTCTGCTTTGTGTTTTTTGGAATCCATTACAGGTATTCGCGCAGGCGGAAAAACGGGTTTAACAGCCATTGTAACAGCCGGTTTATTTCTTCCTTTTTTGTTTCTTTCTCCTCTGCTTTCTATGATCCCTCATATTGCTACGGCTCCTATTTTAGTAGTACTGGGATCTTATATGATAAAATCTGCTGTGGATATTAAATGGGATAATCCCGAAGAGGCTCTTCCTGCTTTTTTGATGATTGTGCTGATACCTCTTTGTTTTTCTATCATTCAGGGGATTATCTATGGATTTTTGTTTTACACTTTTTTAAAAATAGTTTTAGGGAAAGGCCGATTGCTTTCTACTTATATGTATGGTTTGTCTGCTTTTTGTGCCCTTTTCCTTATAGTTTCTTTATTTAAAGACTGAACTTGTTTGAGGGTTAGTGATTAAAAATATTTTCCGTCACTATAGTTTCTTTATTTAAAGACTGAACTTGTTTGAGGGTTAGTGTTGTGCTTTAAGCGTGTTTTTTTAAAGCAGTGTCCAAAATTTGAACATTTTTATTCCAGGTTTCTTCTTATACATATTGACTTTATGGTCTGGTTCACTTATTGTTGGGTAGTTATGGAAAACAATTTAACAAAACAACATCTTAATCACTTGACAGAAAGTGGCTTTACAGTGGAACAAGCAGAGGCTATTGTTCGGACTATAGAGCAAAGAGCTGTCAATAAAAAAGATCTGGAGCTGTTGAAAAAAGATTTAAAGCTTTGGACTTTAGGGGTGATGATCAGTGGATTTATTTTATTTGCTGGCTTTATAAGTTATTTAGACAGCAAAACCAGCTCGCGTTTGGACAACATAGAATCTCGATTTAACGAAAGATTTAACAAAATAGAAAACGCAATAGATAGGAGATTTAACAAAATAGAAGAAAGATTTAACAAAATAGAAGAAAGATTTAACAGAATAGAAGAGGATATAAAAACTTTATTATTACTTAATTCTCCAAACTCGCGAAGTAATAAAACAGGTCAAGATAAATCAGAAGTCGAGAAAAAATAGATCTATAAATATTTTTATTTTCTCATCATAAACCGTATGGTGTTGGTGAATTTATCTCTCTTTTGTATTTTTGTATATTAGCTATTTTTTTCTCAAGTCTACTTAGTCGGCCCTGAATAAATACTTTTTCCCCGCCGTCATTCCCGCGTAGGCGGGAATCTCTTGACTTTTAAGGAGATGTACCAAGCGTTTGACTTAACTAAACGGACTTATTCAGGGCCGACTACTTAAGTCCGCTTTAAACGTATTAAAGTTCGCTTTAAAATCAGTTTTAATTATAAAAAAATGATAAAGAAAAAAACAGTCAGCACAGAAATATAGCTTAAATCAGCCCACTTTTAACAATAATACAAAAAGTTTGGAAAATTCAGAAAAAAATAATGATAATTTTATTTTAAATATTGACTTTTAGTCCTGTATAGTCGAAAAACAATGTCAGCCCTTAAAAAAAGGGCTTTATTATCTGCTCTTTGAAAAATGAATAGTCAGTTAAGTCTTGTTTCGGGGGCTTAAAGGGGAGGTTCTGCCTTTCCGATAAGTTTCTGAAATTATTATTACTTGTCAGTTTTTCTTGAAATTGATGAGACCTTTTTATTTTAAGAGTCAAAAGTTTCCATATTTTGATTTTAGTGGAGAGTTTGATTCTGGCTCAGGACGAACGCTGGCGGCGTGCCTAATACATGCAAGTCGAACGAGAAAGCCCTTTCGGGGGCAAGTAAAGTGGCGCACGGGTGAGTAACGCGTGGATAATCTGCCCTCAGGTGGGGAATATCCAGTTGAAAGATTGGTTAATACCGCATAATACCCCTTTATCTCAGGATTAAGGGGTCAAAGATTTATCGCCTAAGGATGAGTCCGCGTCCGATTAGCCTGTTGGTGGGGTAAAGGCCCACCAAAGCTATGATCGGTAGCTGGTCTGAGAGGATGATCAGCCACACTGGGACTGAGACACGGCCCAGACTCCTACGGGAGGCAGCAGTAGGGAATATTGCGCAATGGGGGAAACCCTGACGCAGCAACGCCGCGTGAGTGACGAAGGCCCTCGGGTTGTAAAGCTCTGTTCTTGGGGAACAAAAAAATGAGTGTACCCAAGGAGAAAGGACCGGCTAACTTCGTGCCAGCAGCCGCGGTAAGACGAGGGGTCCGAGCGTTGTCCGGATTTATTGGGCGTAAAGAGGGTGTAGGTGGCTTTATTAGTCAGAAGTGAAATCCTTAAGCTCAACTTAAGAAGTGCTTTTGATACTGTAGAGCTTGAGTGCGGGAGAGGGCAGTAGAATTCCTGGTGTAGCGGTGAAATGCGTAGATATCAGGAGGAATACCGGAGGCGAAGGCGTCTGCCTGGCCCGACACTGACGCTGAGACCCGAAAGCGTGGGGAGCAAACAGGATTAGATACCCTGGTAGTCCACGCCGTAAACAATGGATACTTGGTGTTGATGGAATTGACCCTATCAGTGCCGGAGCTAACGCGTTAAGTATCCCGCCTGGGGAGTACGGTCGCAAGATTAAAACTCAAAGAAATTGACGGGGGCCCGCACAAGCGGTGGAGCATGTGGTTTAATTCGATGATACGCGAAGAACCTTACCTGGGCTTGACATCTAACGGAAGACTCTTGGAAACAAGGTCGCCTTCGGGCCGTTAGACAGGTGTTGCATGGCTGTCGTCAGCTCGTGTCGTGAGATGTTGGGTTAAGTCCCGCAACGAGCGCAACCCTTGTGTTTAGTTGCTAACATTTAGTTGAGTACTCTAAACAGACTGCCGGCGCAAGCCGGAGGAAGGTGAGGATGACGTCAAGTCCTCATGGCCCTTATGTCCAGGGCTACACACGTGCTACAATGGCTGATACAAAGGGAAGCTTAGCCGTAAGGTCAAGCCAATCCCAAAAAGTCAGTCTAAGTTCGGATTGTGGTCTGCAACTCGACCACATGAAGCTGAAATCGCTAGTAATCGCGGATCAGAATGTCGCGGTGAATGCGTTCCCGGGCCTTGTACACACCGCCCGTCACGCTATGAAAGTTGGTTATACCGGAAGTCGTCTCGCTAACCTTCGGGAGGCAGACGCCCAAGGTAAGATCGATGATTGGAGTGAAGTCGAAACAAGGTAGCCGTAGGGGAACCTGCGGCTGGATCACCTCCTTTCTAAGGAGATGGATAAAAGGTTTGTAGTTTTGCAGTATTTGGTTTTACTTTTATAGGTTAAACCAATTTGTGATTTTGCCTTTTTTTCCAAGGTCAAACCCGAAACAACCTCTGGCTGTTCATTTTTGAAAAAGTTTTTCGTTTTTGAGGCAGGGTGCGCGCCCCGCAAGTTTTGCTTATTGACCTAACAATTTAGGTTTGAAAGAGTATTTTTAGTGAGGAAGTGCTTTTTACCAATACTCACTGCTTGGTCTCGGACATGCGTTTTGCCACGCTCGTGTTTTCCATTTTTTTAAAGAAGGAATCTATGAAACCGCTTATTTTTTTAGTAATGATAATAATAAGTTCTCCACTGTATGCGCTTCTCTTAAAAGATCAAATCTTAACTAACAAAACGGTTCTCTTAAAAGATCAAATCGTGTCTATAGATAAAATACCTAAAACCCCCTTGAGCTATACTCTCTTGAGCTATAAAGGGAAGCCTGTTTGCTTGGCAAACACAAGTAAATACCCTTCTCTCATTCCCTCTGTCTGGAGAGATCAGCTTTTTGAAATACCTGGTGAGTTAGCTGTTAATAAGTCTAATAAGAGTTCAATCCCGTTCTCCTCTGAAATGGCCAATACAGATGAATCAACTTCTAATAAGAGTTCAATTAAGGAGATGGCAGAAGTGGATTTGCCGGAGTGCGGGGTAGAGGAATATAACCGTATTTATTACATAGCGCAAAACGCCGTGTTGGTGGATGAGCAAAACCCAGGAGTACAAGTAGCTGGCGCAGGGGTGATCCCGCTTGCTGTATGCCTTTCCGGGTTATCTCTTGGAATGGTCGCCGGAATAGCTGACGAGGGGGAACCTGATGGTTCCACAGCTCTTTGGGCCATTGGGGGTCTTGGACTTGGTGCTTTAGTTGGAAAAACCTCAGCAGGTGATTTTGCTATGTCAAAGGATATTTTAAAACAAATAATAAAATCAAGTTCTTTGATAGGTGCTTGTGGGCTGGGAGGATATTTAATAACAGTAGCCCTATTAAAATAAATTCCATTGCTATTATAGTAGCTATACTTTTGTATGGGGCAGATTAAAGAGGTCTCTTGACTTTTAATATATCAGGAGGTTATTAAATAAACATACTTTGAGGACTAATTAGTAGCCGGTGAAAAAGGTTGTTATTTTGACTGGATTCTCATTTGAAAAACGTTGAAAGCCTTTTAGGCTTTCAGTTTAAGTTCTGGATTCTCGCTCAAGGTGGGGCTAAAAAACCAACAACTTGGCTTTTTAGTTTGAAGGTGAAAGGGTTTTTCACACCAAACTAATTAAGCTTTTGAGAAATAAAAAGGAGGTATTATGCGATTAAAAATAACTTTTTTTTTCAGGAAAAGCATTTTTCATTTTTCAGTCTTTAAATCATCAGCTCTTACTACTTGTTATTCTTACTTGCATGGGAATCTAATGAGTTTTAAAGTAAAGCTTATAGCTTTTTCGCTTACTAAAGCATCTTATTTAAAACTAAGTAATTTGCTTTGTGAAGTAAAGAATACTTATTTTAAGTGGATTCTGCCTTTAGGTATAAGATATATATTGCTTTTTTTCTGTTTATTTATTGGCACTTCTTGCACCACATTTCGTTATTATCACTCGAACCATGAGTTTAAAGAAAGAACATACAACCCTGTTAAAAGAGGACGGATTGAGCTAACTGTGTATGGAGAGACCACTTTCTCTGAACGACCAGGTGCTATCACAAACTGGAAAAGAGCGCATGAAAAAGGCTTGAAAGCTGTTAAGCACAGCATAAAGCAATTTTGTGAGGGTCAATACATTATAAAAACGATTGCGGAAAAAAAAGAAAACTTAGGCACTCAAACAGATACTTCTTATCATAGTGACTATAGCTCTCAGAGGGACTCTTATGGGCAAGGTGTGCAGAGTGGTTATGATAGTGGCTATGCTCGATCTGATAGCTTGATGGGTAAAATAATGGGAGGGGCTTATGCACAGTCTGATACCAGTTCGCGATATGGCTATAGCGATAGTCATTCCACCACCAGAACCGCCCCTGTTTTTAGAGAGTATACGGATATTACCTTTCAGTGTAAGAAGTAATTAGTAGGTCGACACTAATTATTCGCCCGTGAAAAAGCTATGTTAAAGATACTTGAACATATAGTGGAGCAAAAAAGCCAGCAGATGGGTTGCCCGGTCACTTGCCGTTTATACCGGGTTCCTCCTTTAGATGTATCTCATTGTGACAAGCCACGCGCTTTAATGGAACAAAGAAAGCATCTTCGTGTGCGTTTACTCTGGGAATTAGAAAAAAAAAACTATAAACATTCCAAATTCTTTTCAGGTTTGAAAATAAGCCGGAAAGCTCGTTGTTCTTTAGATCAAAAACAAAAACTGCTGACACCGGGCCTTTTATCAAGCTCAATACGCCTGTTGACTTTAGATCAAAAACAAAAACTGCTGACACCGGGCCTTCTGCCAAAACCCCCTTTTGCCTCTATATCTCTTTCTCATTGTTCTTTGGTGGAGGGGTTTATTATAGCACCTGACCCCAAGAGGGCCATAGGTTTTGATTTAGAAAGTTTAGGGAGGGTTAGTCAAAAAATAGCCCTTCGCATTTCCAGTAAAGGGGAGTTGAACCAAGTGGGGATCGATCGGACCAGTATAACCTCAACAAATTTCGCTCCCTCTCCTTCTGCCTTATGGTCAGCTAAAGAGGCTATTTATAAAAGCTTTAGTCAAGGCACGCGCCCTATTCCTATGAAACAAATATCTGTTTTTAATTGGAAGCAACAAACTGATTTGAAAAAAATAAAAAACTTATACTGGGTTGGTTTAAAGTTTTATAGTTTCTTATTTAACTTGCCTTGGATCTCTTTAAAATGGAAAGACAGGCTTTTTTTTACTGGACCTTTCTCGAATAATCCTAAAAATGTGGAAGTCAGGATAAACAAATGGGGTTTGAATAAAAGCAAAACATTTAATAAACCAGAAAAAGCTATTTTTGAAATATACGATTATCAATTTAAGATTATGCCAACCCCTGCCCGGCCAGGAAAAACCCTAACGGGAAAAGGTTTTGTGTGTTGTTTTGTGCCAAGACAGATGGTTATAGCCGTTGCTTTTTTACATGATGACCCATTAGGTATTGTTTAATGGGCCATCATGTTTTTTTACCCTAAAAGTTATTTTATTTCAATCATACTTGATCTCTCGGTTTTGTTTTGATTTTTCAAGAACCATTCTGTAGATTTTTAATAAAATTTCAGGCTGAAGATGGAATGCTTGTAAGTTATTGAAATCACTGCATTGACACAGCAGGTAATACAAGAATCAGAACACAAAAAAGACACCTCTTTACACTTAATCCCACTCTTTAAAACACATTGAGGTTTGACTAAAATTAAAAGAACTGTTCGGGAAAAATAGTAAAAAGACTCACTTAACGCAGACAACAGAGCAAAGGTTAACCATTATGGATAGCTCTCTTTATCCCGATATTGCCACAAACAAGCAAATAGTGATGGACTTAAGAGTTCAGCTTAATACAGGAGAAAAAGTAAATGTAGAAATGCAATCTATGTCAAAAAAAGGCTTTTTAAGCCGAGTCTTGTTTTATTGGTCCAGGCTTTACACGGAAGACTTAAAAAAAGCAGGGGAATACCAAAATATCTGCCCTGTTTATTCTCTCATTTGGACAGACTTTGATGTATTTAAGCCAGAGCAGTTTAAAGTATCTGGTGGCAAAAAATCGTTACTCAAGAACCAAAGAGAAAGAAGGTATTTTATCAATTCTTTTTCTTTGCGGTTGGATGATCCGCCTCATTTTGGATTAAGTGATGATTTACGGATAGTATTTGTGGAGTTAAGCCGATTTCAGAGGGAATATTTATCAGAGCTTAACAATATGTTTGATTTTCGTGACTTATGGTGTTATATTTTAAAGAAATCTGAAAGTATAAGTGTGAGGGAATGTGAGATTTTATCAAACAAGGGGGAGGAGATGAAAAGAGCAGTGGAGCACTTGAGGGATTTATCACAAGATGAGGTTTTGCGCCGGGAAGAGGAAGCACGGGAGAAGTTTCTTATGGATCAGAAGGCAGAGAAAGCTTACGCCTTTGATGAAGGTATGGAAAAGGGCATGCAAAAAGGTATGGAAAAAGGCATGCAAAAAGTAGCTTTAAATATGATGCAGAAAAAATTGGATATTTCCTTTATTTCTGAAATCACCGGGCTTTCTGAAGAAGAGATTAAAAAGCTTAAAAACCGCTTTTGAAAAGTTTTTCATCAAAAAAGCCAGCTAAAAAACCAATTTTTTGATAAAATCTCCTCTGGGTGTTTTTTTAATTTTCTGCTAATCCAGCCGATAAGTGATATTTGTTACTTTTTTACGAGTAAAGAACAAACCAAGCTCTTTTAATCCCGATAAGTGATATTTGTTACTTTTTTTAATCAATTTTATTAAGTTTTTTCTAAAGTTTTCGCTAACCCAACCGATAGGTAATGTATGAAAAACTTAATTCCTTTACACAAAAAAGATTCAGGGAGGGCAAAACTAATGAAAAATCTACTTTTACCCCCCCCCCCCCCCTCGCACCGCGTCATTGCGGTTTTCTTAAGAGGGCCTTGCTTAACAAAAAAGGCTTAGGCTTGGTTGAAATATTGGTTATGTCGACTATCGGTGTTGTCGCTCTTTCCGGTAGTGCTGAATTTTTGAAGGTTGTTTTATCTTCTGCCAAAGTTTCCAATTCCATACTAACAGAGAATGATTTTAAACAGACCATAGCTAAGGGATTGGCGATTGATTGTAACCCGGCTAATTCAAACAAGATAATCAAACGGGGGGGGGATTTAGATGAGACAGATAAAAGTAACAATGTTATTGAATTTACGGGGAGCTTACCAGGGGGGATTGAATCGGGAGAGGTTTTTAAAGATAGTATTAAAGTTATTAAAATAGAGCTAAGAGGTGATGATTACTCAGACAATAATAATAAAAAAAGTAACTTTGTCGTCTATTATAAAAAATTAAACTTAGGAGAAAAAGCAGGTGCTCCCGATTCTGTAAATTGCACAGATACCCCCACAGTAAAAACCACTGGTTGTTTTCACCACACTTGCCAAGTAAAGTATAATCATCAACACGCCAAGTGTGAAGGTGTGGATGATTGTCATGTTTTTTCAGAAAACACTATAAAAGAGATTCAAGAAATATCAAAAGCAGAGATTACAGCCACCATAAAAGAAAAAGACTGTCCAGCACCAACAAGTGGTAACCCACAGAAGTTTATAAAAGGCTTTAAAGAAGATGGGAGTCCTGATTGTAAAGCTCCACCATCCGGGGCCTCTTTTCCCGCAAATAATTCCTGTGATCCGCAAGAGGTTGTGATAGGTATTAACACCGATGGGACTGTTAGGTGTGCGCCGGCTTGCTCCGGTGGACGAACATTATTTGAAAGTATAGTTGCAAACCACCCCCCCCATTTTATGAACCACACTTTAAATTATCCAGTTGGTGGAACGGCCCCTGAATACACAACCTTACTTGGAACAAATAGCAGGTTTTGCCAATGCCAGGATAACGAACATTGGGACGGGACAAATTGTGTTACTTGCACCGGTGACCAGAGATTTCTAAGTTCAGAAAAAGCCTGTATGTCTTGCATAGGTGGGAATTTTGTAAGTTTAGGTGGTGGTTGGCAATGCGATTGCCAAGGTAGTGGATATATAAAAAAAAAGTGGTTCAGTTTACACTTGTGAATCAATATGCACCGGCGGAAAAGTCCGTAATAGTTCTGGTGATTGCGAATGTCCAAGTCATAAACCTGTATGGGTAAATAATGTTGGTTGTCGCAAAAGGTGCACCCGCAGACAATTCCGTAATAGTTCTGGTGATTGCCAATGTAGAGCGTCTCACCATGTATGGGTAAATAACAGTTTAGGTTGTCGCCCAAGGTGCAGAGGCGACGAAGTCCGTGTTGGTCGTTATTGTATGAACGTCTGTCCAAGTAATAAACCTGTAGTGATACGTTCTGTTTGTCGCGAAAGATGCACTGGCGGACAAAAACGTGATTTGTGGGGTGATGGTGGTTGCGAATGTCCAAACGATAAACCTGTATGGTTTCTTTCCCAATGTAGGGAAAATTGTACCGGCGGAAAATTCCGTAATAGTTCTGGTGATTGCGAATGTCCAAACGATAAACCTGTATGGTACCATTCCAAATGTATGACAAGGTGCACCGGCGGAAAAGTCCGTCTCCGTTTTAGGAATGATTGCGTCTGCCCAGACGATAAACCTGAGTGGGTAAATAACAGTTTAGGTTGTCGCAAAAGGTGCAGAGGCGGATCCCGTAATAGTCTTGGTGATTGCGTCTGCCCAGACGATAAACCTGAGTGGGTAAATAACATGGTAGGTTGTCGCAAAAGATGCATAGGCGGATCCCGTAATAGTCTTGGTGATTGCGTCTGCCCAGACGATAAACCTGAGTGGGTAAATAACATGGTAGGTTGTCGCAAAAGATGCATAGGCGGATCCCGTAATAGTCTTGGTGATTGCGAATGTCCAAGTCATAGACCTGAATGGGTAAATAACATGGTAGGTTGTCGCAAAAGGTGCATCGACAAACAAATCCGTGATAGACATGGTGACTGCTGGTGTCCAAATAGCGGTTACTTGAGAAATGGTGTTTGTCGTAGTCTGTATTGACAAGGAAAATATGAAAAATAAAAAAGGTTATACACTTACGGAAATACTTATTGTCCTTAGCATACTGGGGATATTGACAGGGATAGCTACTGTTTCATACAGGGGTTATATATTGTCCGTAAATAAAAGAAACTTAAAACAGGCAGGCATAATGTTTGCGACTGCCGTAAATACCTGTATTCAAAGTATGGGAGCTTGGTCACCCAGACCAGATGTCACTCCCCCACTTTTGCCTTGTAAAGCAGACGACACCACAGAATTAAAATCAAAGCTTAGTTTTACTTGTCCCCCAGACGCCACTTGCCAGGTTCATACAAACACCACAGATAAATATTATTGCTTAAGCATTAGAAAACAAGTGTCAGGAAAAAGACTTCAGGTATTATCCCGTATCCCTTATAATAACCCCACTGATAATCAAATATGGTGTGGCCAAGTTTCTGCTTATGTCCCTGAAGGGGGAAAAACTTGCAAAGACAGTGAGGGCTATAAACCTGTCGGTAGCTCAACCCGCGTAACATTACAATCTAAAGGTTTTGAAAAAGGGTGTGCCAATTTTAAATAACCCCCACTGGTTAACCACAAAGCTTTATTGTCTCAAAACCTAAAAGACTTAATTAAACTTAGCTAATTGGTTTTCCCGACTTCGACACAACGCTATGTGTTAAAAAAATATTTTGATGTTTTTTAGTGTTTTTTATGCACCGCCAGGCTGTTTTTATGTAGTTTTGAAGGGTAAAATATACTAAAAACACCACTTGTAGTCCACTCCCAGACCTTTACACCCTATATCTCTTCTGGCACTGTAAAAATATGTTTGTAAAAGTTACTACAAAAATCTCAGATCCAAACAAAGACCGTAAAATTAAATCCTTTCGGATTGTAGAGCAAACTCCTCAAGAGATACTGTCATTGCTCCCATTTTTTTAGCCACCTTTTTTTAATGACACTCAAAGGGGGGTGATAGTTAATGAGAGATTGACAAAAAGTTTTTTTTGTTTAACAACTTTTAAACACAATGAAAAAAAGTAAAAAGTTTCTGCACGATCATTTTTTCAAAGAAGTCTACTCTCAACCCAAATACTGCTTAGACATCTTAAGCCTTGTGTTCTCAAAAAAGGAAATGAATCTTAAAGTGAGCCTTCCGGGATGGCACATCGGAAATGGGACTTGCAAAATGATACAAATGCTTCTTGGATAAGCACCCCGCTTTGGGGGTTTTGATTGGACCACTCTTAAAACAGAGGCCAACACTGTTGTTGACAAGCAATTTAGAGAAAAACGAATGGACCTTGTAGTTTCAGCCCTTTTTAAAGGTTCCAGGAAACCTGCCAGAGTGTTGTTTTTAATGGAGCATAAAAGCCAAGAAGACCCAGATCTATTGAGGCAGTTTTTAGTGTATCAGGCGGGTATTTATCAAGATACCAGGGACCCGGTGCTTCCGGTGTTTATCAACCAAAGTCCAAACAAAACTTGGAAAGGGCCTTTAGATTTTCATAGTTTTTTAAACAATTTTAAAGGGGAGTTAAAAAAGAGATTTAAAGAAAATGTGTTAAATTTTTGTCCAAGGGTGCTTAATATTCAGGCTTTAGATATAGATAAGGCCAAGGGTTTGACAACGCGCCCTATTTTGTATATTTTAAAGCATATATGGAATTTAAACGCGACAAAGATAAAGGAGCTTTGGACAATAGGTCGTGGTCTTAGCCCAAAAGAGCGAGAGGCTTTGATTGTTCGGGCGGTGGATTATGTCCGTCAATATGATCCAGGTCAATGTCTATTAAATAATAGATTTTACCCAGAAGGGGCAACACACGAAAATTTAGTTTGTCGACAAGGTGAGTGGATAAGTGATTCCGACAGTTGCGTAAAGTGGTGTCTTGATAAAGGAGAAAAGTTCGCACAGTATCACAGACTTTGTGATAAATAAAAAAACCATTAACCACTTAGGAGATATATTATGAAAACCATAATTTTATTATTTAGTGTAGTTTTTATGTTCTGTTTTATATCGTGTGAAAGTAAAAGTGAAAAAGAACCACCATCATCCACAAAACAGACAGAACCTAAACAAACAAAAACAGAAAAAGCATCAGAACCACCACTGGTACAAAACATAAAACCTGTAGTACCAACAAAAACCAGACAGAAAGAAAGTGATTGTATGTTAAATAAAATGTATTACTCAGACGGAACAGCATACGGAAAATCACTTTGTCGACAGGGTGAATGGGTAAAACAGTAGTGGCTTTGTTATTGTGGAATAAGGCTTGCGGGATGTTTTGAAATAAGGGGGGTGGTCGAGCGCGTGCTGGTCCTCTCATTTTTTAGGCCCGATCCCATTCTGAGGGTGGAGTTCCTTAATAAGCTTTCTTGTAAATTAAAATTTTTTTAAAAAAAATTCAGACTGAAGATGGAATGCCTGTAAGTTATTGAAATCACTGCATTGACACAGCAGGTAATACGAGAGTCAGAACACAAAAAAAACACCTCTTTACACTCAATCCCACTCCTTAAAACATATTTTGGATCCAATTTTGCATCCTTATTAAAAAGTCAACCTGTGTGGTGGGTCCGCCAGGGTGATTAGCAAAATTTTAAAAAAACGCCCCCTGTAGGGGGAAAAGGAGTTTATTATGAAAAACACAAATAACAACATAAAAAGAGATAAAAAAAACACAAAAAAACGCCCCCTTCTGGTTAATTTAACTAAAAACGGACACTTTAAAAATTACTTTAAAACTTGTAAACCAGCCCTAAAATCCTTGCTTAAAGCTTTTCTCCCTCTCCCAGATAAAAGCTCCATTCAAGAAGTCACTCTATTAGATTCACTTCTACCTAATCTTACAAAAGAAGAAAAAAACTCTATTATGGACTTAAGACTTCAGCTTAATACCGGAGAATTGGTTAATGTGGAAATGCAAGCCTTCCCCCATAAAGGCTTTAGCGAAAGAATCCTTTTTTATTGGGCCAAGAACTACATATCCCAGCTAAAAGAAGGAGAAAAGTATAAAACGCTTCGTCCTTCTTATTCTTTGATATTTAGCAAGTTTGACTTATTTCCCCGCTACAGGACGGGTGATTTGTCCCAGAAGCCTATTTCTGGTTCTGCAAACAGCTTTTCAGGTGTGCGATCTGGGAAGGCTTGTAATTCTTTTTCTATCCGATCGGACAAAGCTCCCCATTTTTGCTTTAACCGGGATTTGCGGTTTGTAACAGTGGAGCTGAGCAAGTTTCAGTCAGGGGGAGATATGAGCACTTTAGTTGATTTTCAGGATATATGGTGTTACATTTTAAAAGAGTCCAGAAAAATGGGCCAACAAGAGTTTAAAGAGCTATCGGGTAGAGGGCCTGAGTTGGAGGAGGCTATGACGTATTTGCGTAAATTTTCAGAAGCAGAGCAAAGGCAAATTTTAAGGGAGGCCAGGGAGAAGAACCGCCGGGATCAGGTGGCCCGTGAGGATTATGTCTTTGACCAAGGTTTAGAAGAAGGTATGGCAAAAGGTATGGCAAAAGGCAGGAAAGAAGGTATGGAAAAAGGTAGGAAAGAAGGTATGGAAGAAGTAGCTTTAAATATGTTAGAAAGCAATTTTAAGTTGTCTGTTATTTCTAAAATCACCGGGCTTTCTGAGGCAGAGATTGAAAAGCTTAAAAATGATTCTTAAGAGGTAGAGGTTGTAAAATCTGCTAAGATTTTACACTAAGCAATCAAGATACGCGCCCGTAGTTTTTATGGTTAGAGTATCGGATTTACTATGCTTGAGATAATAGTGACCTGTGTTACCTGCGACCATTGGGAGCAGGTAATAGAGGTTGTAAAATCTGCTAAGATTTTACACTAAAGGAATCAAGATACGCGCCCGTAGTTTTTATGGTTAGAGTATCGGATTTACTATGCTTGAGATAATAGTGACCTGTGTTACCTGCGACCATTGGGAGCAGGTAATAGAGGTTGTAAAATCTGCTAAGATTTTACACTAAAGGAATCAAGATACGCGCCCGTAGTTTTTATGGTTAGAGTATCGGATTTACTATGCTTGAGATAATAGTGACCTGTGTTACCTGCGACCATTGGGAGCAGGTAATAGAGGTTGTAAAATCTGCTAAGATTTTACACTAAAGGAATCAAGATACGCGCCCGTAGCTCAGCTGGATAGAGTACCTGACTACGGATCAGGGGGTCGGAGGTTCGAATCCTTCCGGGCGTGCAGTTTTATCAAGCTTTATCAAGCTTTATCAAGCTTTATTTCCAGTTGATTTGCACTTCTTCAAAATCAGGATCATCTGTTTTTTGTTCTTCTGGATCTATAGGCTCTAAAATGGCCTTCATATCTTTTGTAAAATACACATTATAACCCTGTTCTCTGGCTGTTTTCACAAAATCAGCAATAAATTTCTTTTTTTCCTCTTCGTTTCTTCTCTCCAAATGTTTTCTCAACCAATCTTTGTGCGCTATTTGCCGGCGAATAATGTTTTCTGGTTCTTTATACATATCGTTTTCAAAAGGCTTTTCATCCAAGTCTTTGAGAACAGATTGGGCAGAAGGATCATCAGAAAAACGAACCCCCATATCTAAAGAAGATACATCCGGTTCAAGAGGATCTATATGCTCCACTGGCTTTTTAAATTTTTCAGAAAGAACATCTTGCTTTTGAATATCCTTTTGTAGTTTTAGGCTTGCTTCTTTCCGCTTGATTCTTTCTTCTATAGTGAGAAGTGTGCCAGATTGATCTAAAGATGAGGCAGGCCACTCTTGTTTTGATGGACCATTAAAAAAGTAAAAACCAAGAGCTACCACACCCACCAGTAGTAAAACAGGAAAAAAATCAAAAAAACTACTTTTCTTATTTTTTGTAGAAACAGCAGGTTTTGTTTGCTCCCTTTCTAAACGATTATATCGAGAGGAGTGTTGTCTCCGTCGTCTGGTTTTTTTGTCCCGATTAGCCATAATAATCACTTATCGGTTATCCATTCAGTTTTATTAAACGAAAACAGCCTTTTTTCATGGACTAATAATACTTTTTCACGGACGACTATAATAGTATACTGTTTTAAAATTCTGTGTGACAATAAAGCTCTCAATAAAACCAGAATATTTACAGGCAGAGTAGCTTAAAAAAACTCAAAAAAGTATATTATTTCGTTTGATTCTCGCGCCTTAGCGGGAAGGACGGTTAAAGGACCAACAAATAATGAAATTATTTATCTACGATCATTGCCCTTATTGTGTAAAAGCCCGTATGATTTTTGGTCTAAAAAACATACCTGTTGAACTGGTTACCTTACTAAATGATGACGAAAAAACACCTGTCAGTATGATTGGACAAAAAATGGTTCCCATTTTAGAATATAAATCTAAGCAGTTTATGCCAGAGAGCATGGATATTGTCCAATTTATTGACAAAAAATATTCACCTACTATTGTTTCAGAAGAAGAAGATCCTGCTCTGTTTGATATATTTGATTCAGTGCGCACAGCTTATTACAGTTTAACAATGCCCCGATGGGTAAACTCTGCAATGGAAGAGTTTAAAACCCCTTCTGCCCGAAAATATTTTCAAGATAAAAAAGAGCAAATGATTGGCTCTTTTGCTAAAGCTTTAGAAAATACAGAAAATTTTAAAAAAGAAATAACAAAATCCTTGTTAAAAATAGAAGATAAACTTTTACAAAGTCACCCTTTCCATTCTGTTGATTCATCAAATGCTCCAAAGAACACAACAGCTCCAAAGAACACAGATGCAACCAACCAGTCAACAAAACAATCTGAAAATACAGAAGTCAGTTGGTATTTAGGAAAACAAATAAGCTTTAACGATTTTCATTTATTTGCTTTGTTAAGAAGCTTAACCATAGTAAGGGGTTTGTTTCTCCCTCCTGCTTTAGAGAGCTACATAAAACATTGTTCGGAAAACACACAAATTCCCCTCAGTAAAAATAGGGCTCTTTGAGTTATGTTTGAGACGCTGGCGTAAAGAGTGTTATGGATTTATGTTTATCTCCCGTCCAGTAAAAATAGGGCTTTTTGATAAGCATCAGACCTCTTTTGTAACATGGCAAGCCACTTCAAAAGGATGTAAACTTTCAAAATGTTTTACATGGACATAAAAATCTTTAATCCAGGCCTTTTTATCTAAAAGGTTTTTAACCCTCCTTCCTGCATCTTCGGAAAACATAAGGTTTTCGCTGTTCAGTTTAGCAAATTCTTGCTCATCCGCTTTTTTGACAGCGGTTTGCACAGGTGTCCCCAGTATTTGTTCCGCTTCGTTAATAAGCTCCATTAAATTTTGTTTTTCTTCTTTTACTTTTAATTTTATATCGGCCAGGCTTTTTTGTGCGTGAGGGGTTGCGGAAATGGATTGCTCTTTTCCAAGCCACTGATATATTTTTTCCTTATCTACTAAAGCAGAAGACATATCCTCCTGAAATTTTTTTTGAATAAGTGCTCGTGCCAAACTGGCAGAGCAAGGGCAGGTGGAGCTATAAGTGATCCGCGCCCCCATTATTAGCTCTTCCTGGCCATTTTCTAATAGCTGACCTTCGTAAAACACAGGGTAATAGCGCCAACCCTCTAAAGGTTCGCTCTTAAGGGCTTTTCTTTTTACAGGCCATTGCCATTCAAACTTTAGATAAGCTTTTTTAGAAAGGCCTTTTTGGGATTCCACCAGTTTTTTTAAAAGTATTTTTACTGCGTTCAAATCAAGCACTTGCTTTTCTAAAAAATTATGTAAAGTGAGGTAAATACGGGACATGTGGATGCCACGAATACGCGCGTTATCTAAAGAAACCATTGCTGTCACTTTGGATTTTAATCGCAAAATTTGCTGACCATCTGACACTTGAATAGGGATCTCCAGATCTTCAATCCCCACTTTATCAATAACCCCACCTACAAAAGGCTTCTGGTTGGAAACATCTGCTGAAATTTTTTCCATATTTATATTAGTGGTCATAATACATACTCTCCTTGTTTAAAAAACATCTCTTTTTTTTCTGAGATGGGTAAATTTCTCTAAATTACCAGCCCTTAAAAAGGGGTTGGTTTTTAATTCCTCAGACAGAAAAAAAGGAACTGTAGATTTTCCTGTTTGTCTTTTTACGCAAACTTCCTTCATACGATTTTTCAAATCTGGATTGTGAGGATCCATATTTAAGGCAAACTGGCCGTTTTTTTCTGTATATTCGTGGGCGCAAAACACCTCCGTGTCTAAAGGCAAAGATTTTACCTGCTTTAGACTTTCAAACATTTGTTTGTGGCTCCCTTCAAATAACCTTCCACAACCCATAGCAAATAAAGTGTCTCCAATAAACAATTTTTTTTCTTTAAAAAACCAATAGGCAATATGCCCTAAAGTGTGCCCCGGGAAAAATAAAACTTGGCAAAGGAACTGACCAAAAGAAAACTCCTCCCCCTCCTGTATAAGCTTATCTATTCCGGGAATCCTGTCTGCATCCCCCGCAAACCCCATCACCTGACACAGCGACCACTGGCTTTTTAACTCCAGGTTGCCCCCTGTGTGATCATAGTGGTGATGCGTGTTCAGAATAAAGTCCAAATTCCAATTTTTCTGTTTTAAAAAAAGATTTACTGGCTCCGCTAAGGCCGGGTCTACCACTGCCGTTTTTTGTTCATCTCTATCGCGTAAGATATAAATATAATTATCCTGAAGAACCGGTAGCTGAAAAACTTGCAATTTTGATTCCATATAAACACTCCAAAGACTAAGAAAAATCCGGTTTTCTTTTTTCTAAAAAGGCAAGCATACCTTCCCTAACTGCCGGGGAATCAAACAGTTTGCCAAACTCTTTTGCTGATTTTTGCAATCTTTCATTTAAAGTGTGAGCGTCTTCTGCGTGTATTAGTTTTTTTGCTTTGGCCACGGCTAAAGGGCTTCTTTTTTTTATATCTTCTGCCAAAGAAAAAGCTTTGTCCATTAAATCTAAATGGGTGACCACCTGATTTCCAAAACCCATTTCAAACGCGGTTTTAGCAGAATAAACATTTCCAGAACAAATCATCTCTTTGGCCTTATAAACTCCCACCGCTCGCGTAAGCCTTTGTATCCCTCCAAACCCTGGAAATAAACCCAGGTTCACTTCTGGTAGACCCACTTTGGCTTTCTCGCTCATTAAAATAATATCACAGGCTAAAGCCAGCTCCATTCCTCCTCCCAGAGCAAAGCCATTGATGGCAGATATAACAGGAAAAGGCAGATTTTCTATAAGAGAAAGTGTGCTTTGGCCTTTTTTAGAAAAAGCCTCTGCCTGCTCTCTATTAAAGTCTATCATCTCCTTAATATCTGCCCCTGCGACAAAACTTTTTTCTCCCGCACCTGTGATAATTAGTGCTCTAATATCTTGGTTTTTACCTATTTTCTCTGTAAAAGACTTTAACTCACTTAATGTTTCAGCGTTTAAAGTGTTTAGGGCACGGGGCCTGTTGATAAAAAGGACAGTTATTTTAGATAACTCAAATTTTAAGTTTTGAAATTTCATGTTTATTTTGCTTGTTTTGTTCCTCTATGAAAAAAGTTCTTTTGTTTCAGCTATTGCAGTTTTTTTTATCATGGTCTCTTTCTAATGGAAAGCTGAAGAAGTAATAATTTTTGGTTTCACGAAAATCGTAAGCGGGCATGAAACTTTTTCGCTTTTCATAAAACTGGCGGACTCCAAAAATGATCTAAGGAAAACCAATTTGATAAACATATTTTTACAGTGCCAGAAGAAATATAGAAAGTAAAGGTCGGGGACGGGAATACAAGTGGTATTTTTGGTATATTTTACAAAAGTGTTTGAAATGCCTGGGGCTTATGTGATGGGAATACAAGTGGTATTTTTGGTATATTTTCCTCTTTAAAACTTTATAAAAACAGCCTAATAGTAAAATAATAACTGTTGAAAATAAAGAAAAGGTGGCGTAAGAAAATGGTTGACCCTTTTCAACCCCTAACGAAAAACGGAATATTTTTTAATAAGTTAGAGAAATTGTTTGTGATATAAACCCGCCAGGTAATTGAACCTCTAACGAAAAGCAGGACATCCTCAGTAAAATGGCAAAGTGGACTTATTTTCATAATATAGATCCTTTTATTATCCAGTTCACGGATAATTTTGGACTAAGATGGTATTCTATGGCTTATATTGTGGGCTTCTTTGTAGGCTATTACTTAATAACAAGATTAATTAAAAAAAATATCAGCCCTTTGTCCACAAAATCAGCAAGCGACTTTGTTGTTTGGGTGGCTTTTGGAGCCATTCTGGGAGGAAGGTTGGGGTATGCTGTATTTTACGCACCTGATATTCTTTTGGAGTTTGATTCTCACTTTCCTTATTGGGAAACTTTAAAAATACATCATGGAGGTTTAGCCAGCCACGGCGGTATTATAGGGTTGGTTGTATCTACTGTGTGGTTTGCGAAAAGACGAGGTTTTTCTCCTTATCATTGTTTGGATTTAACAGTTTTGGGCGGTTTAGGTGTGTTTTTTGGCAGGATAGCTAATTTTATTAACGGAGAACTTTTTGGTAGAGTAATAGAGGGTAAAACTTTATGGGCTGTTCAGTTTCCTCAGGAAATGCTCTCTTGGGTGGCACAAAAGAAGATGGAGGCTTTAGAAGGCTTATCTCCTGCTGTTTCTAAAATAAAATCTGGTATGAGTGCGGATATGTGGCGAGAATGGGTTTATCAGCTGGAATCCAATGGAAGTTATAAATCGCAAATTTATTCTGTTATTCATTCTTTAATAGAGTCTTGTGAAAAGGGAAATAAAGAGGTTATTTCTGCTTTAAAAGAGGTTTTGCCCCTTCGTCACCCTTCCCAGCTTTATCAAGCTTTTTTGGAAGGATTATTTCCTTTTTTGGTGGTCTTGTTTTTATTTAATAAGAAAAAGTTAAAATCAGGGATAATTAGTGCTGTTTGGGCTTTAAGTTATGTCTTTATGCGAATATCAGGAGAGCAATTTCGTGAACCGGACGCTCATTTAGGCTTTAGGGCTTTAGGGCTTACCCGCGGGCAATGGTTAAGTGTGTTTATGTTATTGTGTATTTTGGTATACTTTGTTTTGATCTTGAAAAGACAAAAATCAGACAGTGGCTAAAACCCCTTCCTCCTGATGAGATTTTATTGGGTTGTGTGATTATATAGGTTATATATATACCATGATGAAATTTGTAGAAATGCAGGTAAAAAAGCGATCATTCCTGATAAGGGCAGAGGAGTGGAAAAACCAAATATGGTTCCACCTGGATGGGCGTATTTTTGTTTTGGACAAAACAGTGGCAACAGTTAGAGCAGATACAACAGGGACAACAAATACAGATCTTGCTTTATCTGCCCGTCAAACTGGAAAGCGTGCAAACCAGCAGGAGGTTCAGTCTCCCATGCCTGGGCAGATTGTAAAGGTATTAGTTAAGCCAGGTAGGAAAGTAGTAGAAAACCAAACGCTTATAGTGCTTTCGTCTATGAAGATGGAGTATGTTTTAAAGTCTGATAGGAAAGGCCTTGTTCAGTCTGTCCATGTCCGGGAAGGGGAAACTGTTTCCAGTAATCAAATATTAGTAAAAATCAGCCGATGAGTTAGATTGTGGTAGAATGAAAACGGTGGCCTCAAATGAGTTGGAGGATCTGAGAATGTCTTTTGTGCAAATTGTAGAAGTGGGTTTAAGAGATGGCTTGCAAAACGAAAAAAGCGAGTTATCTCTTAATGATCGCTGGCAAGCGGTTAAAAAGCTTTCTTTATCTGGCTTAAAAAGGATTGAGTTAGGATCTTTTGTCTCTCCTAAAGCTCTACCGCAAATGCGGACAACACCGGCTTTAGTAAAAAAAGTTTTGCACGCCCAAAGTGTTGGCATGATAGATCAACACATTAGTTTTTCCGCCTTTGTGCCTAACTTAAAGGGCTTTGAAAAGGCGGTGGAGTGTGGGTTGAAAGAAGTTTCTTTTTTTGTTTCCTGCACAGAGTTTTTTTCCCAGAAAAATATTAATATGAGCATTCAGGAAAGCTTAAAAAACTTAAAAATCATATCCCGCAGAGTAAGGCGATTAAAGATAAAAGTAAGGGTATATCTTAGTTCCGCTTTTGCTTGTCCTTATGAGGGTAAAGTGCGTCCTTCTAAAGTGGCAACATTAGCTGATCAAATTATGCAGGAAGAGGTTTTTGAGCTATCCATAAGCGATACTATTGGTTCAGCTCTTCCTACGGATGTTTTGCTTTTGATGAATTTGTTGAAAAACAAAATACCGGTTAAAAAAGTAGCTTTGCACTTTCACGACACCCAAGGGAGGGCTTTGGCTAATGTAGCAGAGGGCTTAAGATGTGGGGTGAGGGTGTTTGACTCCAGTATTGGAGGTTTAGGTGGATGCCCTTACGCGCCTGGGGCCAGCGGTAATGTGGCTACGGAAGACTTGGCTTATATGCTGGAGAAGAAGGGATTTTCTTCTCCACAAAAATCGACTATTTTCCCCTTTAAGCCAAGACAGTTTAAAACAGGGATAAAAATATCTGAGTTAATAAAAACCACTCGCTGGCTTGAAACAAAACTCCAACACTCCCTGCCCGCTAAATTATTTTGTCAATAGCAGAAATAATATTTTTTGTCAGTGCTTCAAAATCATCGTAACAAGCTCGAACGGCTGTATAATGTGCTCCTATCGCTCCATCTCCTGGTTTTAACAGAAACATAGGTTTGGTTTTATCCTGAGCCATTGGCATAAGGGATCGATAATCTTTTAAATGAGCCAATAAGTGAGCAGTTTCTGGTAGTTTATTTTTTGGACTGGTTTTCTTTAGTACTCTTTTTTGTCTTTGTTCTGTCGTTCTTAGAATATACTGCGTATAAGCTGTTGGCATTTTATTTATCCATTTTTCATAAGCTTTTACAGGCCGATCATGTCGTATAGAGTGCCTCATCATAACATAACCCACAGGAGTCATATTTCCTTCTGGTAAAGAAAAATCAAGGTCTTCCGGTTTTTTCTTTTTACGCTCTGTCCAATTCTCTCGCCACTTATTTAACACTCCTCCCACATTTTTTAACCCTTGGTAAGAGAATAGATCCGGCCCTAAAGGAAATACTACATAATCGCTGGCAATTAAGACGGATCGGTTAATGGCTCCTAAGTTAGGCCCCATATCCACAATAGCCCAATTAGCAGAAATTTGCGCTCCCGCTTTACGCATGACCCGGCTGAAAGCTGTAGTAACCCTAAAAGGTCGTTCATTACTTGCGTCAAGACATTTTGGCCAAGCATCTGAAAATTCCCCCTCCACATTGGAAAGCTTTAGATCTCCAGGTAATAGCCCCAATCTCTCATCCGCTGTAAAAATCTGAGGTTCTTTAATATCTCCTGTGCCTTTCATTAAAGGTTCTAAAGCTGAGTATATACTTTCATTTTTTTCCATAATCTCTTCCAATTTGTCTTCATTCATAAACATTCCTGTTAAGTTGGCTTGGGGATCCAGATCCACGGATAATACTGTGTTTCCAAGCTCTCTCAGCATCCAGGAGACATGATAAGCCAGGGATGTTTTTCCTACCCCTCCTTTATTATTGAAAAAAGTAATGGTTTTTATATTCATATTTCTATTCTTGGTTTAACCACAGCTAAAACTATGGATTCTTTTGCTTTTAATTCCAGTTCAGGATTACCATTTTCCTTTAATGCTTTTCTGGCTTGAGGGAGGCCAAAGCCAAATCGTTCCACAAAACCTAAATTTTTAAAAGCTTCGGCAATGGTTGGGTTTCTGTAAGCAGTCCTTCCTTCTTCACCAAAATTTTCAACATTAAGTTCTCCATAAGGCCCTCCGGGGCTTTGAATTTCTATTCTATCATCAAACCAATGTATTCTTACAGGGGTATGACTTTTATAATCCCTGTGAATTATAGCATTTCTAACAACTTGCCTCAAAGCTGTTATAGGATAGTCTGGTAACTCAATATGTTTTTTTTTATTTGATAGTTTAAGAGCAGTAGCAATATGGGCTTTTAGAATATCCTCAACTCTGATAATTTGATCCGGCAAAGTTCCCGAAACTTCCTTTTGATCTTTAATAGGATCTGTTAACTCTTTGCCATCAAACCGGATAAACTGAATATAAGCACCGGGAAACCAATTTCTGGGATGGCTTCCCATTATCAAAATAGCGGTCATTGTAGGTGTCCAGTGATGATCCAGTAGCCTTAAAGTGCGCATTTGTGTTTTTGTATCTCTATTATTTTCCAAAAATACCTCTCTGGAAACCGAGGATGGCAAATACTGCGATTTAAAATACTCCATATTCAGGTCTGTGTTCAGTTGGGTGTCCAAAACCCCTTTCATGTCTTCCGGTAGGTTGCTGGCCTGGCGTTTTTCCATTAAGTGATTTTCCTCTTCCTCTGAAGCCCGGCGAGTGGAGGGGCCTACACGGATCCAGCAACATCCCTTATACCGCATGGGAGGATTTTTCGAAGGCTTTACCTCTACAACAATTAATTCACATTGAGCATTAACCCATTTTCTGACATTTATCCTGGGAAAGGGCTGTAAATTGCCATCGCTTCGTATAGAAGAAATATTTAGCAACATTTTATCTGTTACAGAAAGACCTGCGCACTGGCCTTTGTCTGTCCAACCTATAAAAAGGACACCGGTTTTTCCGGTATTGGCTATATCATTGGAAAAAGCACATATAGCTTGTGCTATTTTCTCTTTAGCTTTTGGAGTTTCGCATTTCTCTATAAGCTCACTCTCCATTTTTTTAAGAAGGTTTTTGAGTTGCTTGTCCGATAGTGGCTTGTCTGATAAGGTTGTTGGCTTCATTATTATATCCTTAATAATTATTTCCTATTGAGCATTAACCCATTTTCTGACATTCATAATGGGAAAGGTGCTATCCTCATTGCCTTCACTTCGGATTGAGAAATTTATTATTATTATAGTAATAAGTCAATTTTTATGTGTTTTCAATGCTTTTGTCCCTCTTTTTGATTTGACTTATTTTTGTTTTTATTATTGAGTAAGCAGATTCCTGCCTCCCGCCTTCGCGGGACTAAAAAGTAGGTGATTTAGCTTTTCAGTTTCCCTTCTTTAAGGGATAGGCAAGTAGGCGATTTGGTTTTTCAGTTTCCCTTTGAAAGAAAACCATAATTAAAAAGGAGCCATAACTGAAACTTAAGCGGTTTTTTAAAGAGGAATAAATTAAGGAGGAAAAAATGACAGAAGAAATCCCAAGAAGGTTAATTGTTCTGGAAGATAATTATTATTACACTAAAACCCATGAATGGATTTCATTAGATGATAAAAATATAGTCACTATTGGCTTAACTTATTATGCTCAAGATCGCTTAGGAGAGATTGTAAGTTGGAGACTACCCAGGAAAGGGCAAAGCTTTGAAAAGAAACACATTTTTGGCTTGGTGGAAAGTAATAAGCATGTAAGTGATTTGTATATGCCGGTTTCTGGGGAGGTAGTGGAAATAAACGGCAGTTTAACCCCTGGTTTGATTAGTGATGATCCTATGAGGGATGGTTGGTTAGTACGTGTGGAGATGAGTCGTGAAGGGGATCTGGTAGATTTATTGGCTCCAACAGCTTATAGAAAACTAATAGAAGCGGAGATTAAAAGCCTTGAATAGTAATATAGTCTAAAAAGCCCGGCTGGCGGAACTGGCAGACGCGCATGACTTAGGATCATGTCTCCTTGCGAGGTGGGGGTTCAAGTCCCTCGCCGGGCACCATACTTTGCAGAGAGTGCTGGATCTTTCTAAACAAAAGGGTATATCCCTTTCTGGGGCACCCTATTTTTTTAGAATTTGTTTAAGCTAACTTGCACCAAGCACTAAAAATTAAAATGAACAAAAAAACCAAAACAAAAGACGGTATTTATATTTACGGTGCGAGGGAGCATAATCTAAAGGCTATTAATACTTTTATCCCTCGTAATAAAATCACTGTTGTAACAGGGTTAAGTGGAAGTGGAAAATCCTCTCTTGTATTTGATACAATTTACGCAGAAGGGCAGAGGCGGTATGTGGAAAGCCTTTCTTCTTATGCGCGTTTTTTTATTTCTCAAATGAAAAAACCAGATCTGGATTCCATCACTGGGCTTTCTCCTGCTGTGGCCATTGATCAAAGATCCCTTAGCACAAGCCCTCGCTCTACTGTGGGAACAGTCACAGAAACTTACGATTATTTGCGATTGCTGTTTGCAAGACTGGGCACCCCTTATTGTGTTCAGCATCAAAAGCCTTTAGCTAAAAGCTCTATTAGTCAAATTGTGGAAGAGATAATGAAATGGCGTCCAGGATCTCGGTTTTTTGTCCTGGCACCAGTAGCGCAAGGGAAAAAAGGAGAGTTTTTAAAAGAGTTTGGTCAGTTTTTGTCAGATGGTTATACGCGCGCCCGTGTAGATGGCAGATGGATCGAGTTAGCTCAAGCCAAAAAGCTATCTAAGAGGAAGGATCACTTTATTGATTTATTGGTGGATCGCCTAATAGTGGAAACCCGCTTTATTCCCCGGTTAAAGGAGAGTTTGCAAAAGTCGGTAGATCTCACAGATGGGCAAATTAAAATTGAGCTTATAGATTCCGAAGGAAAAGCAAAAAACTATTCCCTTCATGCTACCTGTCCGGTTTGTCTAACAGGATTTCCAAAAATGGACACCAAACTTTTTAGTTTTAATAATCCCAAGGGAGCTTGCCCTCACTGTAAAGGGTTGGGATATTTGCCAGAAGACTGGATAAGTATGGGAGAAGAGGAAATAATAAATAAACCAAACGAAGAAGAGATGGAAAGCCCCGTGCGGGTAACAATTTGCCCTATCTGTAAAGGTACGCGATTAAACTCTTTTGCTTTAAGTGTTCGAATAAAAAATAAAAATATTGCAGAGCTTTCTTCTCTTAGTGTAGAGGAGCTTATGGTCTTTTGTTCTCGCTTAAAGTTTTCTTCCCGGTATAAAATAGTGGCGGATAAAATTTTAAATAAAATTAAATCTGATCTAAGTTTTTTGGAAAAAATAGGCTTAGGATATTTAAGCTTAGATCGCCCTGTTCGGACTTTGTCAGGAGGAGAAGCGCAGAGGATAAGGCTCATGTCTCAAATTTCTTCTCCTTTGATAGGTGTGCTTTATGTGTTGGATGAACCCAGTATAGGTTTACATCCTAAAGATCACGATCGTCTGTTAAATATTTTGTTTCATATTAGAGATCGCGGGAACACTGTTTTAATGGTGGAGCATGATGAAAAAACTATTCGATCCGCCGATCATATTATTGATCTGGGCCCTGGGGCAGGAGGCGAAGGTGGACATATTGTTGCGGAGGGTGCACTAAGGGACATTATAAAATCTAAAGATTCCCTAACGGGTCCTTATTTGTCAGGCCAAAAAACCGCTCTTCTTCCTTCTGAAAGAAAAACACACACGGGAAAAATCCTAAAGATAAAAGGGGCGATGGGCAACAATTTAAAAAAAATCAATATTCAAATACCTCTTTCTTGTATGGTGGGGGTGATGGGAGTTTCGGGGAGTGGTAAAAGCACTTTGATAATAGACACTCTTTACAGAGCTCTTTTAAAGCATTTATCCCGTGCGGATTTTGCTTCTCCTCTTCCTTATCGGGAAATAACAGGCTTAGAATTTTTAGACAAAGTGGTAGAGGTAAATCAAAAGCCTATTGGTAGGACCCCTCGATCTACACCTGCTACTTATACTGGAGTTATGTCTCCTATTCGCGCTTTGTTGGCTCAGACTCCTCCTGCCCGTGTGCGGGGTTATACCCCAGGGGATTTTAGCTTTAATATTAAAGGAGGACGTTGTGAAAACTGCCTGGGCACAGGGCAGATTAAACAGGAAATGTTGTTTTTGCCTTCTGCCGTTTTGCCCTGTGATATATGCCAGGGGAAACGTTATTCAGATGATATATTGAGTGTTTTATATAAAGGTAAAAACATATTCGATATTTTAAGCATGAATATCTCTCAGGCTAAAAAGTTTTTTCTTAATCATGTTTTAATTCGAAATCAATTAGAACTACTGGAACAAGTGGGATTAGGGTATTTGACTTTAGGCCAAAACTCTATGACTCTTTCAGGAGGGGAAGCTCAAAGGGTAAAACTTACTCGCGAGCTGGCAAAAAAAAACACGAGCCGGACACTTTATATTTTGGATGAACCCACCACGGGTTTGCATCTTCAGGATATTAAGCAACTGGTGTTTGTGCTGAAAAAGCTGACAGAAAAAGGAAGCACTGTGATTGTGATAGAGCATCACTTAGATGTGATTAAATCTTGTGATTATCTGATTGATCTGGGTCCTGGTGGGGGAAAGCACGGAGGCCAGGTGGTTGCAGAAGGTTCGCTGGATCAGGTGGTCAGATCATCTAAAAGTGTTACCGCGCCTTTCTTAAAAAAAGCTCTAACTTAATTTTTTATTGCTTTCTACCTTTTCTTAACAAAATCTTAACTTAAAGAATGGGTTTTGGACTCCTTATCTCTAACAGTCTCAGATTTTTCTCTTAACATAATCTTAACCTTAAAAAAGTACGGCACTCTTTAAACCAGTTTTATTGCACTGCGTTATACAGAAAATTAATCATATATAGCTTGAGTAAAGATAAATTATTAAACTCTATAGTTTAAACCTATAGATTGTAAAAATTTCATTCTTATGTTTTAAAGGTGGACAAGCTCGTTTACTTGTAGTATCTTAAACTTATGAAAAAATCTTATAACAAAAAAAACCTTTCTTTCCTCCGCACTCATTTAGAGTATTCTAAGTGCCTAACTTAATCAAATATATCATACATACATACATACAACAGGTGCTCTTACATGAAGTTTATTTTTCTTTGGATTTTCTTACTTGTTTTAAACACATCCTGCACTCGGCCAGACAAGGAAGTGGATCCAGATGAAAAAGCTCGTGGTATTAAAGATGTTTTTGTGCCAGGGTTGGCAGATAATTTATATAAGGCTGAGCAATTTCAAGTTATTGATATACCATCTCAAACATTAGATCTAAGTGCGATAAGTGGTAAAACCTTAAAGATAAAAACCTCTAAAACTGGAAAAAAAGCCAAAGTTTCTATGAGCACAACCGGAGTTTTTATTGATCCTCATTCCAATATTTCTTTTGTAAATCAATACTACTTTTTAGATTATGATATTTTGTCAGCTGAGACAGATACTCAAAAATTATTAAAGAGCTTTTTAGGAAAGGTGGAGTTATTTAAAGGTTTTCCTGACACTGTTTATACTATTGTTCCTCACCTGGAAAATAATTATCTGATACTTTATCGTTTATCTGATCCTAAAAAAGTTCCTTATGATGAGCTATCCATTTCCTATAAAGTGGGAGATAAAATAGCCACTCCTCTTGTGGGTTATCCTGTCTACTACTGCGTGGCAGAAAAAATATTAAATGTTAATCACGAAGAAACAGGGCAAAGTCGCCCCAGATGTGAAGGGGTCGGACAAGAAACGGCCCAGTATATTCGTTTAAGAAAGCAGGACAAAAGAGTTTTTAGCTATCAGCCGAAAGTGGATATTTTTCCAAATGATTTTTTTGATGGTCAATGGTTTTTTGTAAAAAGTGTTGTAAAATCCTCTGAAGACACATTAACTGGATTTCATCAGGCTTTTCGTTCTGCTAATTTAGTGGAGTTTGGCAAAACTCCTGACAATTTAAGAATTTCAGACGCGAGTGGATATGAAATAGATGAAAAAGATCAAGTTATCAGTTTTGCTATTCCTGTCCAGTGGAAAGAATATGAAATTGATAGGGACTCGGATATCATTCATAAATTTGCAGAAAGAGACAGCCATAAAACTCCAGATATAGAAAGACCTTATTTTAAAATTAAATTTAAAGAGTTAGCCCGAATAGAAAGCAATAATGACAGCATTCCTGCGGAAATAGAGGTGATTTTTATTACAGATGATTATTTCAGCTTTACCGTTAGAAGAATAAGCGCAGGGAAAAACAAATGGGTTAAATACGCTTTTAAAAAAATGGTTAAGAATGAAAATTATGTTGAAAAACAATGGTTTGAGGATGATAGCTCTAAGTTTTTTCCAGTTTTTTATGATGTGAGAAAATATTACGATAAAATGGAAGAGCATACGCAAGCGGATAAAGAGAAGTTTTTTCGTGTTACCCGGTTTGACCCTCGTCCGACAACAGGTTCAACAAAGGTCATTAAATGGTATTTTTCAAAACAAACCCCCAGGGAGAAATGGGTCCGTGATTTTGGAAGAAAAGCCGTTCAGCTTTGGGATAAAGCTTTTCAGGAGGCAGGAAAAGATTCAGATTACCAGATAAGGATTGTTTTAGATGAAAGTGAAGATAAAGAGCTTGGAGATATACGATATAATATTGTTAACCTAATGGTTTCTGAATCTCAAGCCAGTATTTTTTTAGGTTTTGGACCTAATATTTCGAATCCCATTACAGGAGAAACTGTGTCTGCTACAACCAATGTGTGGGTGAGTAATATTATTGATCATTATATTGGTATTTTAAGAAAATATATTCGGTTTCATATTTTTTCTCCGGCCTGGCAGTTAGTTCCTGATACTTCCGGAGTCACTCAGTTCCTGCACGAAAAAATTCAGAAAAGGTGTCCTAAGGTAACTGTTTTTATTGAGACGGAGAAAGCTAAAAACAAACCCTTTCATCCTACAGAAACTGTTTTAAATGACAAAGAGATTATAAGGGAATGCGCTTATACAATATCGCAGGAAAATATTTTATCAACAGTATTGCATGAAATGGGTCATGGTCTGGCGTATAGACATGTGTTTTCTGCTTCAGCAGATAAGGAAAATTTTTATGCTAACTATGAGGAGATAACAAGTATTTTTGGGAAGGAGATTTTATTTGATGATACAAAAAGCTATCCTAACCCTGCTCAGTTTTCTTCTGTAATGGATTATCTTAATTTTTATTTCCCGGTTTTAACTGTGCCAGGAAAATACGATATAGCTGTCACCCGGTTTGTGTATTTTGATAAAGTAGAATTGGAGGACGGAGGGTTTTTAACTGTTCCCGCAGGCGCAGATGCTGATCTAAAAAGCCCTCAAAAAAACATTCTAAGGACAGAAGCAGAGCAAACAGTTCGATTTAAAAGATACAAAGTTTGTGGAGGCAAAAAACAGGACGAAGAAAATAGTGATTTTCATTTTGAAAAAATTTGTTTCAAATGGGACTATGGAGTTACTCCTCAGGAAATAATAAATAATGAGATTGAATACAAGTTAAATGAATTAATGCGGAAAAAAATGCGTTATGACAGTGATTATATTATTTCAGATTTATCGTCCAGACTGTTTTATGGCAGTTCATTTGCTGTAAACTCCCTGAAGCACTGGTTTAATTTGCGTGATACATTGTTAAGTCGGCATAGGAGACAGTTTTCTGATTTTTCTTTTCTTAATGATAATGATATTCAATCCTATAAACAGCTTATTGAAGAGGAAGCTAATAGCAACCCAGAGTTTAAACTGTATTATGACTTTAGACAGGTTATTTTTGATTATTATAAAAAGATTTTGTTCATGCCTGTAAAGCAATGTGTTTATAAAAAATCAGATGGCACTTATAACGTTATAGCTTTGGAAGTGATCCGAAAACGAATAGAAGTTTTTTATCCTAAAAACTCCAGAGAGATATTTATGAACTGCCAATCTCCTGCAGTTAAAAAGTGGGCTGAGGAAGAAGCGCGCGGGGAATTTGTGGTGGAAGTGGGATATTTTGGGAACAATATAAAATACTTTGTTAAACCCACTAAAGAAGATCAATATAACGAACTTTCGCCGTTTGATACACTTATTCCTCTACCTAATTTTTGGTTAGATGTTATTATGTCTGGTATTCCTCTTCTGAAAGAGCCTGATTTTGCGAAAGAGATACTACACGAACTAAAACTGTCTATTTTAGAGGGTGTGGATTTAAACCCCTACCTTAATCGTTCATTAAGCGAAAAACTGCCTCGTTTTTTATCTTATGAAATAGAATCTATGACGGGAAACAAAATACTTAATTCAAAAGGTGAAGTCTTAAGAAAACCATTGGGAATACTTCAATATAAACTGGGCCTCTTAGTAGCAACTATTAATGTAATTGCGAACAATTCAGATCAGCGTATAACAAATGAAGTTATGCGTAACTTTGGAAACATTTCTCTTGATGTATCGCGGTTAGTTCAGATAGGGGAAGGGATGGGATTTCCTTATCCTTCTCTCGAGACTCTTTATCAAAAATATAGCAGTAGTTCAGGTGTTCAAGATTCAGATAAGAGTTTCATTAATTTTTTAATAGAGCACCCTGATTTGTGTGTTCAACCGGTTAATAAGCAAACAATCATACTGCCTTATGCTATCACTGAAGATCATTTCACTGTGCAAATGTGTCGAAAATTCAATAAATATAGAACATGTATCGCAAACCATGATACAGTGCCTTGTGAAAATATAGAAGATAAAAAAGCTTATGTGCAATTAATAGGCTTGTTACTACAGGAGAAGGGAGTAAAATGATAGATTTATGGTTGGTATAACAGTTAGGAGAGTCTCTAAAGCTAAAAGTATACGCACCTTATTAAACCAGTTTGGGTTTATTTTTTTGCTCTTCCTGCTTTATTTTTTTCCTTTGGCAAGAGCAGAAATCTCTGGTTCTATCACCAACCCGGCTTTGCTCACTGAACCTAAATCGGATGATCCTTCTTTTTTTAATGGTTATTTTGTAACAGAGTTTACTCGAAATATAAGAGTCAGCAAGGATAAATTTCTGAGTGCAAATCGACAAGGAGGATTGTTTGATTCTTTATATATGAAAAATGATTTTACACTCAGCCATCCTTTAGATTTGTATTTTTCTAATATAAAAAACACTTCTCTGTTTAATAATATATCAGCGGTTTTTGTTTTGAGCTATAAGCGTCTTATATATGCAACAGCTCAAGAGATACAAAAAACCTGCTGGCATTCTGTTTTGTGTTTTAGCGATATTAAACTGGGAGTGTCTAAATCTTTTTTAGCTTATGAAGGTCGACTCACTTTTAAACCCTCTATTTATTTTCATATTCCTTTTTCAAAATCCTCTTTTGATAGCTCTCTTATTTTAGGGTTAGGTGCTGGATTGAGTGCGACTTATAAATTGTTGCCCGCTGAATCAGATTTTCATTTATCTGTTAGGACAAGACATTCTGTGACAAGAGACTTTTATCGCTACAAAACGGCCAATGTTCGTGAGATTGATTATAATGTTCCTTGGAATGTGTTTAATCAGTTAGGGGTCGAGGTGGGTTATTTAAAATACTCTTTTATTCCAGTCCTGTTTTTTTATGGTGATTACCGTTTTGCTATTAATTTTAAAAACACCCCTTTTTATTTTTTTTCTTTAAACACATCTGCTGTTTGGACTGTGTTTAAAAGAATTTCGATTATGGCCAGCTTGCATTGGGGGGACCGTATATTAAAACCTAAAGACTCTGCTTTGGTTCCGAGTACGCAGATTTTTCATCCTGATCGCACTTTTTTTAGTATGGGTTTTCGTTACTCTTTTTAACCTTCAAGGGGAGTATTTTGTGTTTTATTTTAATGGGCTGGATTTGACGCAAAGTGGAATTTGGGCATGAATTTGCCCCCGCCAGTTGTTTAAAAAGTCAGACCACTTTTTTTCTGTGATTTTTGTTTCTTTCAGGTGTTCCTGTAAATGAGTAAAGGGGCTTGAGGGAGGATGGGAAAAAACATTTAACCCCGTGCCAATAATAAGGGTATGCGTTGGGCCTTTGTTAACTACCTCTATAAGTAATCCGGCGACTTTTTTATTTTTGATATAAATATCATTTGGTTTTTTGATGGTAAATGGACAGTTTTTCCAGGAGTTTTTAAGTGCTCTGCGTAAAGCCTTTCCCATTAAATCTACTGTTTTAGGTTGTGGTGCTTTTTTAAGGGGATAGCTCCAGCTTACCATCATATCGCTATTGAGCCATTTTCGGTTTTTCCTGCCACGCCCCTTAGTTTGAGATTCAGCAATAAAGAGAAAAGAGTTTTGTTGTCCGTAGTTTATATTTGCAAAATGGGGTGGGTGGTTTATCGCATGTTCTTTTAAGGTATTAGTGCTACTGGTTTGGTTGTAGTGGGGTGGGTGGTTTATCGCATGTTCTTTGGCTAAGGTGTTAGTGCTACTGGTTTGGTTGTAAAAAACAAAGGGTTGATGATTGTTTTCAGCCCATTTTTTTGTCCATTGCGCGATAAGTGACATATTTATACTTAAGTTACTTTGAGTTTTTATAAGTAGTTGCCTGTGATAAACCTTTTCATCTCTAAACTGCAAAGCCAAGTACTTGGCTTTGCAGTCCCTTGAAAGCGGGAATCCAGAACTTAAACTGAAAGCCTAAAAGGCTTTCAACGTTTTTCAGGTGAGAATCCAGTCAAAATAACAACCTTTTTCACAGGCTATTAAGATACTCACTCATCATTGTTGTAATGGTCATCTAAGTTTTCATTTCTATCGTCATCTAAATCGTGTAAATGGGTTAGATTATTCAGGTGGTCTATGTCATCATCTATGTCATCCAGATCCATACTATTTAATTCCTCTTCTTCGCTGTTTTCTATAGTGGCTGGAGAGGAGTTTACTTTATCCACTGAAGGAGTAAAAGAACCTGCTGAAGTGGGATGATGATGGTGTGGGGTGGTTGGAGACACTGTTGAGGGCGGAGCTTTAGCTCCTGGTTCCTGTTCTTCTTCGTTTAATAATAGTTGATTTAGTTCTTTTGTAATAAGTTCACGGGCCAGATCAGGAACGGCTTTCGAAACCACTTTTTCTGCAATTTTTTGAATTATTACTGTCCCGCTTGGTTCCAAAAGAGATTGTAATTGTTTTGATACCTCTTCTTGAGTTTGTTTTTTTATCCATTGTTTAATGTCTTCTTGTCCAGATTCTGGTTTTGGGGTTGTTTTGAGGTTAGCTGTTTCGTGAGAAATGGGTTTTGTCCCTTCTTCTTTAGAGGGTGAGTGGGGCTGTTGTTGGAAAGTAGGGGGTTGGACTGGTTTTGATTCTTGAGCGTTTTGAATTGCAGATTGGATTTCGGTAAATCTTGTTCCTGTAATAGGCTTTATGCCTTCTTCTTTAGAGGGTGAGCGAGGCTGTTGCTGAAAAGTAGGGGGTTGGATTGGTTTTGATTCTTGAGCGTTTTGAATTGCAGATTGGATTTCGGTAAATCTTGTTCCTGTAATAGGCTTTATGCCTTCTTCTTTAGAGGGTGAGCGAGGCTGTTGCTGGAAAATAGGGGGTTGGACTGGTTTTGATTCTTGAGCATTTTCTTGGATTTTATCTTGTATTTTGGTCCAGCTTGTTCCCGTAATAGGCTTTATGCCTTCTTTAGAGGGTTGTTGAGTGTTTTGATCTGTCCCAGCAGGGGGGCCAGGGGTAATATGCTGAAGGTTTATTTCTTTATGCTCTTCTTCATTTTCCACAAAATCGGGTATAGGTGGAAATTTTAAGTGTGTGGTTAATATGTTCTTTTTTGCTTTTGGCACAAAACGGGTGACTAAATTTCTTAGTTTATCTGCGGAAATGGGTTTTTTTAAAAACTCTATTGCTAAATGAGAGGGCCACTCTTCCGGATTTAACTCTTTTTTTGCCATTAAAATAACAGGAATATTGTTAAGCTGTGTTTTATCCACTTGGTTTTTTATATCTTGTGAAAAAGAGGAATCTATAAATATAATATCAGGTCTGCTGTATTGTATTTTTTCCCGCAGGTTGGAGGTTTGGTCTATCCGGTGAATAGTAGGATTATAGTGGTATAGAACATGAAGAAAAATCTTTTTAACCACAGGAGATGAGTCGTATAAAATAATTTCGATTCCCATAATAAAAAATAAACCGTTTTTATGGAGTTAAGTCAAGGAATTTGAACAAATAGGTTCTGAATAGGCATAAATTATGCGACATAGCTCTTATTTTCTGGTAAATTGCGGGTGAAAAGGAGGAGGTTCTAAAATTATGGCTGTCCTGGAGATATTAAAATTTCCCGATCCGCGTCTAAGGCGCAAATGCGCCCCTGTCGGAGAAATAACGGATGATTTAAAGATATTAGTGGGCGATATGTTGGAAACTATGTCTGCTTCTTATGGAATAGGGCTTTCTGCTATTCAAGTCGATCGGTTTGTGCGGGTTTTGACAGCAGATACACGTGGGCTTTATTCCGGGGATAATGAGAGGTATGGAAGCGAGAAAATAGGACAATACGAAAAAGAGGTCCCTCAGCCAGTGGTTTTATTTAACCCGGAAATAATCAGCTGTTCTGGAGAAGTTGTTTTTAGGGAAGGGTGCTTGAGTTTTCCATCTTATTATGCAGAAGTAAAACGGTCTGCTTTAATTGAAGTGCAAGGGTTAGATGGATCAGGTAGCCCCATTATAATAAAAACAGACGGAGTATTGGCGGTTTGTATTCAGCATGAAATAGATCATTTAAACGGGAAGTTGTTTATAGATCATCTAAGTCCCGTTAAAGCGGATCGCCTGCGCGCGCAAATTAAAAAATATGGCTATCCTGAACCTGATAAACCAGTTTCAGATAAGTTAGCCCAACAATAAAGAAGATGTTTTGTAAAGCTATGAGGGAGATGTGTGGTTATTTTCCTTGGATGCACTATTTAGTCGCCTGTGAAAAAGGTTGTTATTTTGACTGGATTCCCATTTGAAAAAGGCTACAAAGCCAAGTACCGGGCTTTGCAGTTCTGGCCAAGCTGGAATGGGCGGAAAACTAACTACAAAGCCAAGTACCGGGCTTTGCAGTTTGCCAACCACTTAGTTTTTCAGAGGGAGCAAAAAAGGTTTTTCACGAACTACTATTCTATTAGTATAGGCAGTTCGTCAAATTTCAGGTGGGAGAATTATTGACTAAGTTTCCTGTTATATTTGTAGGCACAGATAATATATCTCTTCAGGGTTTAAACCATTTTCTTTGTCACCCGGAATTTGAGGTAAAGGGAGTGGTGACGCAAAAGGCTCGCCGAAAAGGCAGAGGAATGCGCTTTTTTGATTCCCCTGTGGCTGAAAGAGCAACAGCTCTTGCTTTACCCACCCTAACACCAGATAATTTAAAAGACGATCAATTTTTATCTCAGGTTAAAAGTTTGCAGGTTCAGTGGCTGGTTTTGCTTTCTTATGGAAAAATACTTCCTCCCGTTTTTTTGTCTATGTTTCCTGACAGAGCATTAAATTTTCATGCCAGTTTACTTCCTCGTTGGCGAGGTTCAGCACCTATTCAGAGGGCTATTATGGCCGGAGATCAGGAGTTAGGAATGAGCTTGCAGGTAATGACCTCCCGTTTAGACACAGGTCCGTTAATAGGATCGCGCTCGTTTAAAATGAGCCGGGAAAGGGATACTGCTTTTGCTTTTAAAAAAATGGATTTTTTGGTTCAGGATCTTTTAACAGATTTGTTACAATACATGAAAGGCCAACTTACTCCCATTCCACAGGAGGAAACCAAGGTAACTTACGCTCATAAAATTGACAAAAAAGAAAGCCGAATTATATGGGATATGCCGGCCCTCAAGATTTTTAATAAAATCAGGGCTTTGGTTATGGGACCTCAGGCTTACACCCTTTATAAAGGGAAAAGAATAAAAATTTATAAAGTGAGGTGGGATGAGGTTACTAAAGTAGAAAGTGGGCCAGACAGAGTGGGTGATTTACAGGGTGTGGGTGCTTTTTCCCCTGGACAGGTGGTAGAGATAGGTGCTGATTATTTTAAAGTGGCTTGTGGGGACTTGAGTTTATCTGTTATTCAAGTTCAGCCAGAGTCTAAAAAAATAATATCTGCTGGAGAATACATAAGGGGATATAATTTAAAAAAAGGGGATAAGTTTTTATGAATAGTTGGGATGAAAGTTTTTGGTAGAGCTATGCAAGGATAAGTTTTTATGAGTTATCAAAAGGGGTTGGGAGTTTTAGGGAGTTGTTCCAGTGTTTAGTCATAAAACAAAACTGGTGTCTGCCAGCATTTTATCGGCTGATTTTTCCTGCTTAGGGAAAGAGGTGCGGGATGTTATATGGGCGGGTGCGGATAGGCTTCATATTGATGTCATGGATGGGCATTTTGTGCCTAATTTAACTATAGGGGCGGTTGTCCTGAAAAGCCTTAAGAGATCCACCGATTTACCTTTGGATGTTCATTTAATGGTCCATGAACCGGAAAAAATGATACCCTCTTTTGTTGACGCAGGAGCGGATTCTATAACTATTCATATAGAAACTGTTAAGGATCCCAAAGCGATTTTAAAACAGATTCGTAAAGAAAAGATATTGGCAGGCTTAGCTCTAAAACCTTCCACCCCTGTGGAAAAACTTTTCCCTTTTTTGCAAGAGTTAGATTTAGTTTTGATTATGACTGTGGAACCCGGCTTTAGTGGCCAGGATCTACTACCCGATCAGGTTCAAAAAATCAAGCTGGTAAAGGAGGAGTTGGATCGGCAAAACCTTAATAATGTTTTGGTTCATGTAGATGGAGGGGTGAATGATAAAACTTTGCCTTTGCTGGGGGAGGCTGATGTATTGGTTTCCGGGAGTTTTATATTTAAACACAAAAATTATCGAAGGGCTATTTCCCTCTTAAAAGGCGAAAAAATATTCTGATAAGCTGTTATAACTTTATACTTAGTCGGTCGTGATAAACCTTGTTCATCTCCAACTGTAAAGCCAAGTACTTGGCTTTACAGTCCCGCCTTGAGCGGGAATCTTGCCTGTTTTAGGACACAGTAAACCCTGTTTACTGTGTTGAAATACCCTTTTTCACGGGCCACTACTTAGTCGCCTATGAAAAAGTCTGTTCATCTCCAACTGTAAAGCCAAGTACTTGGCTTTACAGTCCCGCCTTGAGCGGGAATCTTGCCTGTTTTAGGACACAGTAAACCCTGTTTACTGTGTTGAAATTTGATATATCAAAAAATATTGGGATGAGGAAATTTAAGGCTTGACAAAAATTAAACATTCTGCAACTTTTTAAAGGAAACTGATAAATCATAAGAAAAAGGAGTGTATATAATGAAAACTGTTATAATTTTAAGTTTTTCTTTTTTAATGTTAACCCTTGTAGGTTGCGGTAAAAAAGTAGACAAGCAAACTTCAGAGGAAAAATGTGAAAATAAAGGCGAAAATTATGTATATAATGTATATGGTAAAGGCCAATGCCTCACTAAAGCTGAAAAAGAGTGCAAAGATAAAGGTGAAGAATACTTATGGAATGCGTCAGCAAACACTTGCGACAAAAAACCTCTAACTCAGGCAGAATGTGAAGCTAGCCAGGGTTACAAATGGGAAAACAACCAATGTGTGGGAGTAGAACAGAAACAGGTTCAATCAATAAATAACACACAATACACCGTCTTGTTTAAATCCTACCAGCCACGTAGTAGTCATGTAGTTCTTGTTGAGTCTGGTGAGTCTGAATCTCTAACTAAAAAAAGCCTGTTGATTAATGGTTGTGTGGTGATTACAGAAAGCCAAGCACAAAGTCTTAAAATTTCAGTAAAGGATTCCAGTACACAAACACAAAAAATATTGTGTGATCACGCCTCCAATGTAGACTCAGAAAAATGTGAGCTTAAAAACTATGAAGTAATTTATAACCCAAGAGGAGCAGTTTCAGTTCCCACGCCAGTGAGTCCAGGGAGGCCGATAGCTGTCCCGGTGGGGGGTGTTGGCTATGAACTTAAGGAGGCCCAAAGTGCCAGCGAAAACTGTAAGGCCCTCGGCACAAAGTAAAAGAGTCGTCGAGTCAAATCTGCAAAAACTCAAATTAGGCCAGCCTAATTCCAAAAGCAGGAAGAACAAGGGCTCTATTGTGGTGGAATATGTTTTGCTTCTCTTATGTTGCGTGACTATTGCCGGGGCTATTAACACGCTCTTTAAAATGGATAATAATAATGATTTTGGCCAGCAGGGTCCCATCATTAGAGCCTGGTGGGTAGCTGTTAAAATTATAGCTGAGGATATTTAATTTATTAAATTCTTTATGGACTGAACCCAATATAATTGAGGGCCTTTAGTGTCTTTGTTTTTTTCGATATGTTTTTTGTTGCTCTTCGGAAGATAAATATTTCTAAAACCTAATTTTTGAGCAGACTTTATTCTTTCTTCTGCAAAAGCGGAGGCTCTTACTTCTCCTGTTAAACCTATTTCTCCAAAGAAACAGCTTTCTGCACCCACCGGTTCCTGCTTTTTAGCAGAAATCAGGGCTTTGGCTATAGCCAAGTCTACAGCCGGTTCTGTTATTTTCAATCCTCCCACTATGTTAAGAAACACATCGTATTGGTGTAATCCCGTTTTTAAATAGCTGTCCAGGACAGCAATAATTTTATGCAGGCGATTTATATCCAGACCAATAGTGGTTCGGCGGGGCATAGCCAAGTAACTGCGTAGGCACAGGGCTTGTATCTCACACAGAATGGGGCGAGAACCTTCTATCGCAGGAAACACCACGGAGCCGATCGGATTTTCCTGCCTTTCCTCTAAAAAAAACTCAGAGGGATTAGTAACTTCTTTTAGTCCTTCAGAAGACATTTGAAAAACGCCTATTTCATTTACAGCTCCAAAACGATTTTTTAAAACTTTTAAGATACGGAACTGATAATGCGGATCTCCGTCAAAAGATAATACTGTATCTACTGTGTGTTCTAAAAGGCGCGGGCCAGCCAGCTGTCCGTCTTTAGTAATATGTCCAATCACAAATACAGTAGTAGTATTTAATTTGGCAAAATTCATAAGCTGATTTGCGCATTCTCGCACCTGTGATACTGTGCCAGGAGCAGAAGAAAGTTCGGAAGCTTGGACAGTTTGAATAGAGTCTACAATCAGTACATCAGGTTTTATATTTTCAGCATGATGAAAAATATTTTCTAAAAAGATTTCGTTTAGCATAAAAATATTATTTTGGCTTTTTAAATTTAGCCGTTTAGCCCTTAAACTGGTTTGCTGTAGACTTTCTTCTGCGGAGACATAAAAAACCTTTAAACCTTGTTGAGCCAGACCTTCAGCCGTATGTAGGAGAAGGGTGCTTTTTCCTATTCCTGGTGCTCCTCCTAACAAAATATAAGAACCAGATACCAGACCTCCGCCCAGGACTCGATCTAATTCTTTTATTCCTGTAGATTTTCTAATTTCTGATTTATGTTTTTGGTTGTTCAGTAAAACAGGTGTAGTTTTTAGGGCATGGGCGGGTTTAAGGTGTGCCGGTGCAGAAACCACTGATTCTACTATAGAGTTCCATTGTCCGCAGTGGGGACATTGCCCTTGCCATTTAGGACTTTCCGCGCCACATTCAGAGCAGACAAATTGGGTTTTTGCTTTAGCGGTTTTCATAAATTTTAAGAGTAACATAATGAGTCCTAAAACGTTAAGTAAAAAGTGAAAACCCTTGATCCTGTTCAAGGTAAATAGTGAAATATATCTAAAGGTAAAATTTGCTGTTCCAACGAAGCTTGCCTTGGAGGGGAAATTGGCCCCGTTGAACAAGATTTTTGTGTAACTTTTAGAGGAGTGTCACCTTGGTAGTTAACCCTCAAAAGCAGAAAAACTATGCCTCTATGAAAGTGGTGGTCATAATTTTTTTCCTAATTTTTTGGAGTTTATATCCCTTTTCTATGGCGTATTCTGCAGTCATTTTAAAAATCAAAGGTCGGAAAGCTTTGGTGGATTTAGAGGGGCAGACGGCGGAAAAAGGAGATAAATTTGACGCGCTTAATCTATATGGAAAGCCTTTAGGGGTTCTTCAAATAAGAAAAATAAAAAAAGGAAAAGCTATTGCTACCCTAATAAAAGGGAAAATGGGAATTAACTGGATTTTAGAGCCTTCTGCTCCTGGTTCTTCTTCTTCCTCTTTTGAAGAAGGAGAGGAATACGATCCCGCTGGCAGGGGAGAAAATGAATCTGGGGCCACACATTTTTCCACTGGATCCAGTTTTCAAAAAACCTCTTATCCTTCCAACGGGGTGGGTTTAATATTAGGTTCTCAATATAATATGATTGCCACTGCGCAAAATAAGAGTGTCGTTGGGTGGAGTCTTTCAGAAAAGTTAATAGTGGATTTTAATATTATGGGCCCTTTAGGGGGTCGTATTATGGTGGGGCATCAGAATTTAAGAGCCACAGGGGATAATTGTGGTTTGTCTAATTGCAATTTAGATATTCATTATATAGGGGCAGGCTTTCTCTTGAGGGGAGTTTTTTTAAGGCATTTTATGTTTCAGCCTTGGGTGGGAGCGGGTGGTTTTTTACTTTGGCCTTTGATAGTGAATCAAAAAGCGAATCTGGGTTTGGATAAGAAAAGCTTTTCCAGTTTTCATGGCGCGTTAACAGGGGCTTTAGGCGTAGATATTCACTTAGGGGGTTTTTATATTCCTATTCAGATAGACGCCAGCTGGATTAACCCAGTACTTATTTCTTTTAAACCCCTTAAACAAGGCGCGAAAGAATTTAAACCCCTGTATGTAGGAGTTAAGGCAGGTATTTCCTTTGCCTTTTAGTCAGTAGAACCTCTGAAGAACCTTCGAGAACCTCTGAAGAACGAACCTCTGAAGAAGCACCCTATTCAATCAGTCTGGTTTTTAAAAAGGCATTTCTTGTTCTGCTGTTGAAGAAAAATCAGGTTCTTTTTTTATAGGTGTTGTTTCATTTAAGCCATTTTCTTTACCGAGGCTTTGTGGTGATCTACCTAAAAACAAGACCTGGTTAGCTATTACTTCTGTTGTAAACTTTTTTTGCCCTTGTTCTGTTTCCCAAGAGCGAGTTTGCAAACGGCCTTCTATAAAAACCTGCCGGCCTTTTGCTAAATGCTTTGCACAGGTTTCTGCCAGTTTTCCCCAAATTACAATCCGGTGCCATTCTGTTTTTTCCTGACGCTCTCCGTCTTTATTGACCCAGCTTTCACTGGTGGCCAGGCTAAATTGAGTTACTGATTGTTGGCTGGCGGTTTTTCTCACCTCCGGATCTGCCCCCAAGTTGCCCACTAAAATAACTTTGTTTACTCCAAACATGATTACCTCCTTCTTTATATGACATGCGGATAAGCTTATATCACGGAATTATGAAAATAGGTGTAAAAATTAGCGTATATTGCAAAGCGTCATTTAATTTATTGTCTGAAACAGTTTTATATTCCAGCTTTAAGCCTTTCTTTATCGTCTACTTGAGACAGGACACCTCCTTTAAGGCTCTTTCTTTGAGATAGATACTTTATGTCGTAGGTAAAGGGCGCGCCGTTAAGGCCCGCAGTTTGCCACTCAGGCCCCATACGAATAGCATCCACCGGACAGGCTTCTTCGCAAAAACCGCAAAACACACAGCGAAGAATATCAATCTCGTAGGCTATAGGATATTTTTCTACCTCTGGATCTTCGTGCTCACTGGCTAAAATTTTAATGCAGTTGGCAGGGCAGTTGGTAGCGCATAACATACAAGCCGTGCAACGAAGAGAACCGTCTTTTTTCACAGTTAGTATGTGGTTGCCCTTAAACCGCGGGCCGTAAGAGTAATGCTCTTCAGGATAATTTAGGGTAAGCATTTTGTGTTTTCCAAATAAATTGGCCAGCATTTTTTTAAAAGTAAAAGAAAGTCCTTTTAATATAGCTGGTAGATACCATACTTTTAAATTACTTTTTCTTTGAACACGACTCATAAAGCTTTTTTCCTCTCTGTAAAATAATTTGTTTTCATAGTACCTAAAAAGGATTCTGGTGCTTTTAATTCTTCTCCTTTTAAAACACTTACAGATTCAGAAAGAGAGAGTGCGGAGGAAACAAATAACCGGACGGGTTTGATTTTTTGTTTAATTCCGGCAAAATTTGTAAGAGTTCCCTCTTTTTCCATGCAGGTTTTTGTGGGAATTTGCCAGGTATTTTGTAAATTGCGAACTGGCAGAGGATGAGCCGTCCACCAAATAATATTGGAACATTGCTTTTCAAAATTCCCTATTTTTTCTTTCAGATCAGAGTAGGTTGTTTGGTTTTCTGGGCCGGCTACCCATAAAGTGTCTATTTCCTTGTTTTTGAGCCTTGTTTGTAAACTGTCCCAAGGGTTTAGGGCCTGATTTTCTTCTAAAATTTGTCCCAATCCTTTTGTGTTGGGGTTTTTATCCCCTCTTAATAGCAGGCCATCAAAGTCATTAAAACTCTTAGGGTTGTTTTGCCAATAGTAAATAGACTTTTTTGTGCCTAAAAAATTTAGGAAAAAAGCTATTAGATCTTTATATTCTTCTGTAGTGTATTGAGCCGTTAATATCAAGCTGTGGTGGGTGGTTCTTTTTATTTCTCTCGTGGTTTTTTGGTTTGTTTTCTCTATAAAAAACTTTTTAATTTTTTTCAGAAATTCAATAGAGTCAGTTCTATCAGATGGGTTAAATAAAGGCTGTTTTACACCTCCTCCTAAAAAAGATTTTAATTTATCCGGTGCTGTGTTTATTACGGTTTTTTGTTTGTGTGTTTGTTCCTTTTCAGGTGCGGTGTGTGCTTGTTCCTTTTCAGGTGCGGGACGAAACTGAGAAACACTTTGGATTTCTTCTTTAGAAACAGCAGGCGCAAGGGCTTGCAGAAGTCGCCCTTCTCTATTAGAAAGGAGGGCTAGTTTTCGACCTTTGTCACACATCCAGTGCCCATTTATCTTTTGGTTATAGCGAGGCTTTACTCTAAAAACCCCCTCTTCATTATAATCTACTGTTGTGTTGCACCCTGTAGAACAGCCTGTGCATATTGAGTTTGCGGTTTTAAGATACCAGACCCTTTGGCGAAAACGGAAATCTTTTGAGGTTAAAGCCCCCACCGGACAAATATCCACTGTATTTATGGCATAATTATTTTCCAAAGGTTTGTCTTTAAAAACTCCTATTTCGCTTCTATCTCCTCTGTTAAAGATGCCTAACTCGTGAGTTTTACTAACTTCATCTGTAAAGCGTGTACACCGAGTGCAAAGAATACATCTTTCTGAATCTAAAACAATTTTAGATCCCAGATCAATGACTTTTCTTTTTTTGACTTTTTTTTCAGCCATATTAGGGCTGTATTGCCCGAAACGCATATACTGCTCTTGCAGTTCACATTCTCCAGCTTGATCGCATATTGGGCAGTCTAAAGGGTGGTTAATAAGATGAAATTCCAAACCCCATCGGACCGCCGATTTTACTTTTTCTGACTGATTGCTGATTTTCATACCCTCTTTAGCTTCTATATTGCAGGCGATTTGCAATTTAGGTATGCCTTCAATGTCTACCATGCAGAGCCGGCAGACGCCCGCTACTGATAAACCCGGGTGCCAACAATAATGGGCAATGGGTTGATCTAACTTTTTGAAAGCATGAATTATGCTTGCCCCGGTTTTTACTTCCACGGGCTGGCCATTGATTTCACATTTTATTGTTTTGTCGGACATAATTTTTTCCTACTTTTTACTTTGGTCACACTTATTTAATCGGTCGTGAAAAAGTCTTTCTTTACTTTGTTTCAACACACTTTTTTACTTTCTACTAATTACGGGCATGGTTATCCGGCTTTTTTTAAATAGTTAATCTGATCCTGATTTTGGAAGTGTTCTGTTTTTAACCTATCAAGTTTATTTTTAAGGTATTCTTTTTCTTGTTTTAGTTCACACAGCGTGTTTTCTCTTTTATGGCATTCTTCGTATTTTCTCTGGGTTGAAATAAAATGTTTTTTGTGCCCAAATGTTTTATAAAGTCGCCAAGATTGGTCTGCCTGTTTTTTTAATCCTTCAATGTCATCCTGTAATTTTTTTATTTCCTCTTCTAAAGTTTTTATTTCCTCGATTAAGGCTATTCTTTTTTTTATTTTTTCTTGCTTTATGTTATTAGACATAACCTCTCCTTTTTTTGCTATTTAGTTGGCCCTGAATAAGTCCGTGCCTGTACGAGGGCAGGCTTTTTCACCAGCTACTACTAATAGATAGTATAAACTGTTTAATTGTGTGTCAAATGGGAGTTTTAGTATTTTTTATCCCCTGTCATTCCCGTAAATGTTCAATAATTCGCAAACATAATCAAATAAACTTTTTCACGACCGACTATATAGCCCTCCATGATAAACCCCTTTTCATCTCTAAACTGAAAAGCCAAGTTGTTGGCTTTTCAGACCCGCGAAAGCGGGTATCCAGAACCTAAACTGAAAGCCTAAAAGGCTTTCAGCAGTTTTCAAGTGGGAAATCTGGTCAAAAAAAAGACTTTTTCACATCCCATTATCATAGTCTCTTGTAAACAACCCTGTTGCTTTCTCTAAAAACAGGGTTCAAAATTAATTTGGTCTTTGTATCTGTCTATCACTTGCTGGCAAGAGGGAGGGAGTTTTTTGCGTTTATGAATAGCCTCCATCAGTACCCTGAGTAAACTGGGAGAGTGAGGATCTACTTCATCTTGATAAAAAACAGAAAGATCTTTATATTTTAAGCCTTTAGCATTGGACTTAAGAAGGCCACACTTGGAGAGCGTTGGGTCAGTATAAAAAACTATATGAGAAACTATATCCGCTGTATCCTCTTCTGTCCTCAGCCTATCATGTTCATGCTCCAAATCAGGGTATTCTGTTATTCCTTTAGGGTTAAATTTATTATCCTTATATCTATTTCTTACACATTCTCTTAATTTTTTATATTTATTGTAACTTGTATCACTTAATTGACTCTTGTTAAAAGCATGGCTTAACAAGTGAGCAAATTCATGTGCTAAAACTTGTTTACCATGATCATGAAAAGCACAACTAAGAAGAGACACATTCATTGTGCCTTTCGATTCTCCTGTCAATCCTATACTATCTCCAGTTTGTATCATTGAAATGGAGCATATATCACCCTTTGTTTCTCTGTTTAATATGATAGTTCTTATTGGTTGTATTGATGACTCAACAGGTTTAGTCCCTTTATCTCTCCAAGTAATATTGGCACTTAGATTTTCAAAAAATGCCTTCTCAGCTGTTTCCCTGTCTGCTGAGGGCCATTTCCAATTCAAGTTATTATCCATAATGGATTTAAAATTTTCTCTTGATTGTGCACTGTAATTAACCAGGAAGTTACCTGTAAACTGCTGTTTATAATTTTTAATATTATTTTTAAAATCCTTTACTTTGTCAGTTCTTGTCATTTGTGATATAAAAAGTGATTCACAATATTTAAGATATTGATCGGATTCCTCATTCTGATTCTCCAATGAACTGGATAAGTCGTCATAAAGATCAGATAGGTATTCCCGTGCTATTTTTCTACAGCTCTCTGAAGAACATAAGGCATTAGCATCTACTTTTCTTATCAGAAATTCCAAATCATCAGCTATTTTATTAAAAAGTCGAGAGTGTTGGGTGTTTTGAATTAAAATGCCCAGTTCTCTTATTTTATCTTGATCCTGGATGGACATTTGTATTATTTGATCTTTATGTGTGCTTAAAAACTCCTGATAGGCTGATTGAACAACGGATTTTCTATCTTCAAAAAAAGATGGGTTATTTTTGATAGAAGAGGCTTTTTTTTTATCATTATAAAATTTTTTAAGAATTTGTTTTTCCTCCTCTGAAATACTTGGGTTGTCTATAAAATGTCTGTATATACCATCTATAACTTGATCCCATTCCATATTGTTTAGCTTCGAGTCAGGATCTTTTAATTTATCTCCAAAATGGGCTAATATCTGTTGTTTGTATGTTACATCATTTTGCAAAGCTTTAACAATAGCAGGGCGAGCTCTTTTATTAAAAAGAGCTTGAATTTCTGTATCTTCAGGTGTGTTGTTAAAATAATCATTGTTGAGCAAAAATCTGGGACTTTGGTTAGGTGGGCCACATATATCCACTGCGCACTGGTGCAGAAGGGCATTTTCATCTTGTGGAGCTGGGCAAACAGGTCCACATGACCTGTTAAAAGGAAACCCAAAAGTGTTTATTTGCTCAATATGTTTCAGTATTGGAGTAAGAGTGTGCATCTCAGCATAGCTCAAAACAGGCAAGGCAAGGCAAGGCAAGGCAAGGCAAGGCAAGGCAAGGCAAGGCAAGGTTTTTTTATGACTTTATTATAAATAGGATAAGTAAGATAATAAAAACTGTATATACTTTTTTTTAACATAAAATTAAGTATAGAATGGCAAAGAGATTTTATCTATAAAACACACAGACTTTTGTCCTAATTTATAACACTTTTTTCATGCCTAACTAAGATAAATCTAAACCTTCTGCACTATCTAAAATCAAATTAGCTAACTCATCCGCTTTTTTGTTGTACTCCCTTCGCACATGCTGAAATTGAACTTTGGGTATTTCCTCCTTCCACTTTTTGCACTCCTGATAGAGTTGTTTAATATTGGGAGAGCGGACCTTGTAAAGTCCTAAAAGTTGGTTTACTAAAAGCGCGCTGTCGCTTTTTAAAAGCAAACTGCTGATTTTGTTTTGCGCACTTAATTGCAAAGCTCTTAAAACAGCCGAATATTCAGCAAAGTTACAGGTCTGGATACCTAATAAAAAACCTTCTTCATAAATAGATTGTTTATCCTGGTTATAAACTACCAGTCCCGCACTGGCTTGGCCTGGGTTGCCTCTGGAAGCTCCATCAGTATGGATCAATACTTCTTTTGGCCAGCCTGTGGTATTTCCTTTTTGGATTTTTTGATAGCTATTCATTTTGTTTGTTAGTTTGTTAGATCGGATTTTTGTTCCAATGAGGATGGATCAAGTTTATTTTTACTGTCTAATCGTCTATGATAAACCCTTTCACCCTTGTTAAACTGCAAACCCAACAACTTGGCTTTTCAATTCCACCTTAAGCGGAAATCTTGTCTGTTTTAAGATAAAATAAATCCTGTTTACTTTGTTGTAACACACTTTTTCACGGGCTACTATCTATACTTTGGGCCCCTGTTTCTTGGTTAGGTTTTTCTAAATTATCCTTAGCACTTGGTTTAGCCGGTGGGTTTGACTTTTTAGGTTTATTTATTTCATCTGGTGGGTTTGGCTTTTTAGGTTCCGGTTGTTTATCAGGTTCGTTTAAACCTTTAGATAAATCTTTGGGTTTTTCGAGAGTAACTGATGGGCTGGATGGTTTGTCAGGTTTACTGGCTTTGGCTTCTTCTGCCTTTTTTTGCTTGTTTTGTTTTTTTATTTGTTCTTGTTCAATAAGATTTTTCTTTGTTGGTTGTGGTTTAATAGGTTCTTTTGATTTTTTTGTTTGTTTTAACTTATCTATCTTTGTTTGCTCCATTTTTTGATCGTCTTTTTGCCCTTTTGAGGGAGAGGCTTTTTCTTTTGTTTGTATGTCTAATTGTGGTTTATTTATCTGTTCTGGTTCAGCAGTTTTTTTTGCTTGTTTTGATTCAATAGTTATTGTCCCCTCCTTTTTTATTGGATCTGTTTCTTCTGAGGGAGTGTCTTGTCCTTGTGTTTCTGCTCCAGCTCCAGCTCCAGCTCCAGCTCCAGCTCCAGAATTTTTATTAGTAGTGTCAAGCCTTTCTATGTTTGGTGGGCTACCCAGCTTTTCTCGCGCTGATGGTTCTTTTATGGCCTCTGCTTCTTCTATAGTTTCTGCTTCTTCTGTGGTTTCTGCTTCTTCTATAGCCTCTTCTCCCTCTCCTTCTATGGGCACTTCCTGCAAGTCAGGCTCCTCTAATTCTGTTTCTTTAAACTTTTCTGAAACAGAAAAAAGAGTAATAGGTTCTTGAAACTTTAATTTGGTGTTGTTGATCTCAATATGATCTACGCTCCACAAGTCATATTTCTCATCAGCTCTTATCTTTTTCCTGTTCATTAAGGCTTTGCCTTCCACAGAAAGATTTACCTGATCATCATCATCAAAAGAATATTTGAAGTGCGCACTAATTTGATCTCTTTTATGTGTGGATTGTGTCCACATTGTTTTAAAACGGAGGTTTCGTGCATGAGGCTTTTGCTCCAATAAATTGTCATGGATAAGGGTTTTTAATTGCTCTTGAAGGCTAATATGAAGCTCTTCTGGGTACTCAGGCTTTTGATAGAACATAAGCCAAGTGCTCACCAAAAAAAAGCCAAACAGCACACCAGATAAAATACGGAAACGATAAGCTTTAAACTTTGACACTTTTTTTTGCATATATAAAAATCCTCCCGTTTTTGCTTTCGCCTATTTGAGATTCAATAGTTGTTTGTAAAAAACCCTCTTTTCCGGTGTAAAATCTTTTCCGCTTTAGACTTGAGCACTAATGGGCTGATTGCGAAAAAAACTTCTGTTCTGGTGCAAAACCCTTTCTTCGTTAGACAAGCAAACCAAGATCAGGAAAAATCAACCTATTTCACCAGTAGTATGGATTGTTTTAAAAGCCAAGGCAAGCGGTTTTTATGACCTGGTTGTCCATAAAAAACCTTTTTTTTGGTTGGATTACTACTTTCCGTGTTAGAGAGAAAAGCTTTTTTAAACTCGTTAAATAAATCTTTAAATCCTTAATATCACTGTAATTTTCCTTAACTGTAATTTTAGAGCTGTTTCCTGTCATTTTTGTTAAAGCCATATTGCTTTTTGTTCAATCTAAAGCCATATTGCTTTTTGTTCAATCTAAAGCTATATTTATGATCATACATTAGGTCCCCTCCTTTTTAGTTTTGTTAAACTCTATGACCTTCATATTATAATGTATAAAAGAGCCTGAGGAGACTTGCTTTTTCCATTTATCAAGTTAAAAAAACAACCTTTATCCCGGACCACTAAATAAGGCTTTTAAATTCCTACTTGCTCCGATTTTTATTTCATGTTTTATTGTATTGGTTTTAAAAATGTATGGTAAACTAAATAATGGTTGGTGAAAAAGGGTTTTTTATACAAATGTCATTCCCGCCCTGAGCGGGAATCTCTGTGGTTTTAAAAGAACATGCACTAATTTTACTTAATTAAACACCCTTTTTCACGGACGACTAAATAGTTGGCCCTGAATAAGTCTGTTTAGCTAAATAAATTGCTTAGGTCACATCTCCTTAAAAGTTAAGAGATTCCGCCTTTGTGGGACCTAACAGCTAGTATTTTTGCAAATATTTAGATAACCCTATATCTAAACTAAGGAGTCTTTACTTGATCTTAAAAACAAAAATAGATACTCAGGCAGAAGATTATAAAATTAATTTTCAAGCCATGAAAAAAAAAGTGGATAGGTTAAAACAGGCTATAGAGCGGGCAAAAACGGGGGAAGGGCAAAGTCAAAAACCTCAAAAGAAAAACAAATACCCTGTTAGAAAAAGGATTGAAAAACTAAAAGACCCCGATACCTGTTTTCTGGAATTTTCTGCCTTAGCGGGCAGAGGGCTTTACCCGGAAAATTTATCTTCTGCGGGTATTGTGACTGGCATAGCCACTCTGCACGGCCAGCCTTGTGTAATTGTAGCTAACGACTATCAAGTAAAGGGTGGAACTTATTTTCCTATTACCATTAAAAAACATTTGCGTGCACAGGAAATAGCGTTGGAAAATCACCTTCCTTGTATCTACCTGGTAGATAGTGGCGGGGCTTATTTGCATTATCAGGATCAGGTGTTTCCCGATCGCGATCATTTTGGCAGGATCTTTTACAACCAGGCTCGTATGAGTAGTAAAGGGATTCCGCAAATTTCTGTGGTGTTAGGCTATTGCACAGCAGGAGGGGCTTATGTTCCAGCTATGTCTGACGAAAATATTATAGTTAAAGGAAACGGAACTATTTTTTTAGGAGGGCCTCCCTTGGTGGAGTCAGCCACAGGAGAAAAAGTGAGTGCGGAAGATTTAGGGGGAGCGGTATTGCACAGCTCTCAGTCAGGAGTCAGCGACCACATTGCCGAAAACGAAGATCAAGCTTTGGAAAAAGCACGGGATATTGTTTTGCATTTAGGTCTTGCTCAAAAGCAAAAACTGCTTATACAGGAAAATAAAGAGCCTCTTTATCCGGCAGAAGAAATTTACGGAGTAGTGCCACAGGACTTAAAAAAAGCTTTTGATATAAGAGAAATTATAGCTCGCTTAATAGATGGTTCTGAGTTTCATGAGTTTAAAAAAAACTATGGTTCTACTTTAGTAACAGGATGGGCACATTTGTGTGGTTTTCCTGTAGGAATATTAGGCAACAATGGCGTGTTGTTTAGTGAGTCTGCTCTAAAGGCAACGCACTTTATTGACTTATGCGACCAAAGAGGTGTGCCGCTTATTTTCCTGCAAAACATTGTAGGCTTTATGGTAGGCAGGCAATACGAAAGCGCGGGTATTACAAAACACGGGGCAAAAATGGTGACGGCGGTCAGCCTGGCGCGCGTTCCTAAGTTTACGGTTATTGTGGGAGCGTCTTATGGAGCTGGTAACTATGGAATGTGTGGGCGAGCTTATCAGCCTCGCCAGCTTTGGATGTGGCCTTCTGCTCGCATCGCTGTTATGGGGGGATCACAAGCGGAAGGAGTGTTAAAAACCATTAAAGGCAGGAGCCTTGCAAAGGAAATGTCTTTGGAAAAACAATATGACAGACAAAGCACAGCAGATTATTCTACCAATCGCTTGTGGGATGATGGCATTATCGATCCTTTAGATACCAGAAAAGTGCTGGCTTTAGGTTTAGATGTCGCCCTTTACTCTCCACTTAAAGAAAAGGCCAAAGGCATTTACAGAATGTAAACTAATAGGAGTGTATAATATAGTTAATGTTTAAGTGCTTTGTTGAGCTAATAAAAATAAAAAAACTATAAATAAAAGGACTATAATAGATGAATCAACACCCCAGTACCCCTTTACAAATTAAGACAGAAAAAGAGATTTTGTTTATTCGGCTTAATCGTCCAGAAAAACGAAACGCTCTTAATCCACAGATGATCCGCGATTTATTGTCTGTTTTTAAAAAGAAAAAATGGGACCCTTTTACAAAAGGGATTGTGTTGTCAGGAGAAGGAAAAGCTTTTTGCAGTGGGGCGGATTTAAAATGGATGGCGGATGAGTCTCTTTTTACCTTAGAGGAATTGGAAAACCTGTTTTCTCTTTTCGAGGCCATAGCCCTTTGCCCTTTACCAGTTATTGCTTTGGTTCAGGGTTTTGCTGTGGGGGGAGGCTTGGGATTGCTATCTGTTTCGGATGTGGTTATTGCGGAAGAAAGTGCTCAGTTTCGCTTTAGCGAAACTCGGTTAGGGCTTGTTCCTTCTGTCATTAGCCCTTTTGTTTTAAAAAAAATAGGTTTGTCTCAGGCAAAGTTTTTAATGTTAAGCGCGCTTCCTTTTTCTGCTCAGCAAGCAAAGGAAGTGGGTCTTGTTCATTTTACAGGCTCAAAGGAAAAGTGCGACCAGTTTTTAGAAACACTATTACAAAACTTTAAAGAGTTAGATAGCTCCGCTGTTTCTAAAACTAAAGAATGGCTTAACTCTCTTTCTTTGCTGACTGTTTCAGGTTCAGGTGTTTCAGGTTCAGGTGTTTCTGATTCAAAACACCTCCTTGGGAAAGAAGCTCAACTCTCAGATAACCGGCTTTTAGGTGCAGAATGCCAGTCATTAGAGCCTTCTAAAAAGAGAAGTTTAAAAACAGAAAGTGCTCGTATTATCAGCTCATTTAGAAAAAGTGAATCTGCAAGAAAGAGGATTAAAAACCTTTTAAACCGTCGTCGTTAAACCCTTATTATTAAACTAATAAAGATAGGATTTAGGTATGTTAACTTTTAAACTGTTGTCGTTAAACGTGTTGTAAGTGTGAAGACACATGTTATTAGGTATGTTAACTTTTAAACTGTCGCAGTTAAGCTACTATTATTAAACCCCTGCTAAACAGAGAAAACATAATGTATAAAACTATAAAAAAACTGGCTATTGCCAACAGAGGAGAGATAGCTTGCAGACTCATTTCCACTTGCCGAGAAATGGGTATCACACCTGTCCTGCTTTACTCTTCCGCCGATCAAAACAGTTTGGCTACACGACTTAGTTCTGAAAAAGTTTGCATAGGCCCAGCGGAGGCCCAGCAAAGTTACCTAAACATGGACTCTGTAATAGAAGGCACTTTAAGTGCGGGTGCGACTGCTCTTCATCCTGGGTATGGTTTTTTATCTGAAAAAGCAGAACTGGCTAAAGCTTGCCGGGAAAACAACATTACTTTTATTGGCCCTCCTGAAAACTGTCTTAAAATTTTTGGTGATAAAATGCGCGCCCGCGAACAAGCTATAAAGTGTGGTCTTCCTGTTCTGCCTGCTTATACGGGTTCTGCTTCTAAAAAATCTCAAAATACTTCATCTAAAGTTATGTCTACTTCTACTGGTCCTTCTTCTGCTTTGGGTTTTTCTTTGTCGAAAACCCTGTTGAAGTCTGCCCATAAAATAGGATTTCCTGTGATGATTAAAGCTACAGGGGGTGGGGGAGGACGTGGGCTTAGGATTGTCTATTCTGAAAAAGAGTGGGAAGAGGCTTTTGCTTCTGCCCAAAGGGAAACTCAGTCTGCCTTTGGTTCTTCAGAAATATTTATTGAAAAATACTTGCCTTTTGCTCGTCATATAGAAGTGCAAGTGTTTGGAGATGTGTCGGGAAAAGTGTTTCATTTATTTGAAAGAGATTGTTCTCTTCAGAGGAAACATCAAAAAGTGATAGAAGAGGCCCCTGCTTCACTGCCCTTTTCCGCAAAACAGAAAATGGGTTTAGCGGCGGTGGAGCTTTTGCAATCCGTGGGCTATTTACAAGCGGGCACAGTAGAGTTTTTGTATCACGAAGGAGAGTTTTATTTTATGGAGGTAAACCCTCGTATTCAGGTGGAGTGCCCTGTAACAGAAATGATATTGGGGATAGATCTAATAAAAGCACAAATTTTAACAGCTCAGGGGCATGCTTCTTTTTTGCAAAAGGAGTTTAAACCGCATGGGCACAGTATCCAATGTCGCATTTACGCAGAAGACATGCAAAAACAAATTCCCGTGTTTGGAGCTTTGGCTAACTGCTACTTTCCGCGTGGAGTAAATTGGCGTTTTGATATGGGATATGAATCGGGCGACATTGTTCCCGGTTTTTACGATGCCATGTTAGGAAAGCTTATTGTATGGGAAGAAACCCGTGCGCGGGCTATAGAAAAAGCAAAAAGAGCACTTAGCGAAACAATAATCTTTGGCTTAAAAACCAATATTTCTTTTTTGCAAGATATTCTTTCTCATCAATCTTTTATTACGGGCCGGGTTCATACTCGGTTTGTAGAAGAAGTGTTTTTAAAATCATGGAAAGAAGAAAGTGTGGAATCATTGGATCCGGAAATTCTGTCTTATCTTCGTCGGGTCTTCTCTACCCGTGCAGGTTCAAGCAAAACAGGCAGTTTGGGAGGAGGCGCACAGGAGTCTACAAATAATTTTAACCCTTGGACTTATTTTAAATAGTCTGATATTATGTTGGTTTAACTGGGTTCTTCTTAAATCATCATTTTCGCTTTTGCCAGAGTTGGCTTTAAGTAAATGAATAATTTTGTTTTTATTCTGGACAAAATACCATAATGGGGTTATAATTGTCTTAGGGATTTGCGGGTGATCGCTGAGTTTTTTCTTAGAGAAATAGATAGAGCTTTTTATAAAACTTTAATTTGTTTCCGAGGCAGGTTTATAAACCTGTTAAGACTCAGAGGAAAGTCCGGACTCCAACATGGCGACGCAAAAGGTGAAAACCTTTCCACCCTAAAGGTGACTTTAAGGTGAGGACCAGTGGAACAGAAAGTATATCCGGGTTTTTTTCTTTTTGGAAAAAGACTGCTGGAGTGAAATCAGCTAAACTCTGCGTGGAGCAAGATCAAATAGGAAAGCGTTTGAGTCAAGCCATGATAAGCTTTCGGGTTGATCGCAAAGATGAATGCTCACCTCCTGTTGCTTTTCCGGTTAAGCGACAGTAGACAGAATCCGGCTTACAGCAAATTCCTTTGCAACCGGCTTTTTTTGGTTAACAGATAAGTGATGGTTTTAGGTTTAAAAAGTGATGGCGGCAGGATTCGAACCTGCGACCCTGAGCTTAGAAGGCTCATGCTCTATCCAGCTGAGCTACGCCACCAAAGAAAAGTTATCTATCCAGTTGAAGCTCGTCCTCAAGAAAAGTTATCTATCCAGTTAAAGCTCGTCCTCAAGAAAAGTTATCTATCCAGCTAAAGCTCGTCCTCAAGAAAAGTTATCTATCCAGTTGAAGCTCGTCCTCAAGAAAAGTTATCTATCCAGCTAAAGCTCACGCCACCAAAGAAAAGTTATCTATCCAGTTGAAGCTCACGCCACCAAATAAACCTAAAGTCTTATAAGGTCCTCACAAGACGAAAGCCGAGAACACTACCTCGGTAGCCAGGGAATTGGTAGCCACGATTTGCAGAACGCAATATGGGTGTGTAACCGCTATTCCAGCCCCCACCACGAATAACACGATTCGAACCAAAAATAATTAAAGGATCCTCTCCTCCTGGTAGATCTCTCGTATAACTATCCTGGACCCATTCCCACACATTACCATGAACATCATAAAGTCCTTTAAGGTTAGCTTCTTTTAAGCCAACCTGGTGAGTTTTTCTTTCGGAATTATTACTATACCACGCATAATCCCTTAAATCTGAAATAGCGTCTCCATAAGAGTAAGCCGTTGTAGTTCCTCCTCTGGCAGAATATTCCCATTCCGCTTCTGTTGGCAAACGATAACAACCTGCTGAAGAGTCAGGCGTCCCATCACAGCCCGTTAATCCTAGAACCGTATTTATCTTCTCTATAAACTCCCGCACATCATTCCAAGAAACTCCTTCCACAGGATGGTTTGGACATATATCGTTTTCTGAATCATAGTTACTACAAACCTTCTGTGACTTAAAAGTGGAAGGGTTACTCCCCATCACCTTAAACCACTGGCTTTGGGTTACTTCCTTTTTCATTATCTCAAACGGTTTAGATATTGTGACTTGCACCTGATCTTCATCCTGTTCTCTATCGTTTTCATTTTCAGGACTGCCCATTCTAAAACTTCCCGCCTCTATCCTTTGAAAATGAACAGGAAGTATCCAATGCTTGGGTGTTTCGGCTTGTTCCGCTGAACCCTTCCGAGCAGGAACAAGTAGAAAACTTAATATCAAAAGCTTTAGACAAAACACTTTAAGAAAATGCTTTTTAATAAACACCAAACTTAAAGTCTTTAAATAATTAGACCACATAAATACCTCACTATAAAATTCCTTGAATTTCATCAAAAGACGGATAAATCTGTAACACTCATTTTCTAAGTTTTACTAACCACTATATTATAACAACTTTTTAAAAGCAATGCAAAAGGTTTTTTAAAAACCATTTTTCAGTTTCTTTATACTTTTTTCAGAAAGCCCTGTTATTTTGGAAATAACAGAAGGTTTAAACTTGTTTTCCAGCATATTTAATGCCACTTCTTGCCGACCTTTTGCCGACCTTTTTGCATTCCCTTTCTCATACCTCATTACCTTAACCTACTGGTTTTAGGTTATTTTCTTTGTTATTGAGACTGTATAAAGCTTTTTTTGGGATAAATAAGCAAATGACGCTTATTACTAATGGATCTTTGTCTGCACGGGAATACACTTGTTTACAGTCATAGAAGTTATTTTTTGTTGGAGAGGGGTAGTTTTTTGGAAGAAGCAATAAAAGCTAAACCTATTAACATAGCTAATAAAGAAGCTAATAAGATACTTAGTTTAGAGTAAGTTGCCAACTCCGGCTGAGATTCAAAACTAAGATGAGAAATAAACAAAGCCATAGTAAACCCAATACCCGCTAAAAACCCTACACCTGTAAGTATTTTCCAGTTAAAGTTAGAAGGGTAGATAGCCCATTTTAACTGGACTGCGATAAAAGAAAACAATAATATGCCGATGGGTTTCCCTAAAAGAAGACCGAATAAAATACCTAAAGAAACAGGATGAGACATAAATTCCGCCCAAGAGAAATGGGATTCAAAGCTCACTCCTGCATTAAAAAAAGCAAATACCGGCATAATAATCCATGTTACATAAGGGTTCAGCTCCTTAATTAAACGATAAGCAGGACTATGAAGAGAGCGGATAGAGTGCATAAGCTTTGTTGTAGCCCCATAAGAGGGTGCGTTAGTGGAAAGTTCTTTAATATTTTGTTCCCAGTTTCTGTGTAACTCTTTGTTTCCCTTTACCCTGGCGGGGCACATTAAACCCAAAATGACCCCAGCCACTGTAGAATGCACGCCACTTTTTAAAACGAAAAACCAAAGGCCCACTCCGCAAAAAACATAAAATGCTATGTTTCTAATACCCCCCTGGCGGGCACAAAAAATAATAAAAATCATAAGACCTGCAAGAGTTAGAAACTTACCTGCGATGTTCTGAGAGTAAAAAAACGCTATCACTAACACCGCCCCCAGATCGTCCACAATGGCTAACGCTAAAAGAAACACCTTAAGTGAGACAGGCACCCTTTTAGACATAAGACTTAAAACGCCCAATGCAAAAGCAATGTCTGTTGCCATAGGGATACCCCAACCTACTTGAGTAGAGCCTTCATAGTTAAAACTGAGATAAAAAAGAGCCGGAACTACCATTCCGCCTAAAGCGGCAAAAATAGGTAAAGCCGCCTTTTTAGGAGTAGATAACTCACCCACACTCAGCTCTTTTTTAATTTCCAATCCCACTACAAAAAAGAAAATAACCATTAGAGCGTCGTTCACCCAATGGTGAAGAGAAAAAGAAAGAGAAAACTTTCCAATATGAAGCCCCAGGGGGTAGTGTAAAAGCTTGTGATAAAGTTCAGACCAAGGGGAATTGGCCCAAAGCAGAGCCACCACCGCAAAAAAAAGCAAAACAATTCCGGGGCTTGCTGGCAAAGAAAAAAATCTGGCAAAAGGGGTGATAAATTTCTTTACCACTTTTCCTGAACTTGTGTTTAACATGATTAGTTTGTCCTGATTTTTTTATAATTTTCCAGGGAAATATTTGCAAGAAAAATCTAAAATAAGTTTAAAGTCTTGCCCTTTTCAGGGAAATAAAGACTAAACTGATTCTTGTTCTCTTTACTTTATATAGTGAACCTGAATAAAGTAGTTTGATGATAAAAATCACTTAATACATTTCCTCAAAATCAGCAAGATTCCCTCCTGCTCGGGACTGGAAAGCCAACGATTTGGCTTTCCAGAGGAGAGGAAACATTTATTCAAGGCCGAGTGTATTATTTCCCTGGCTATAATCTTCGTGGCCACGATTTAGCCCGTCCAGGGCGCACCCCGAGCGTAAAATCTAGAGTAAAGTTGTATATCAAGAATTTACTCCCCGGTGGTGGTCTATCCAGGAAATAAAGATGGCTATTGATAATCATGATCGGTTGTTAGATAGATTTATAAAAAAAACTACTGTGGGGCCATCAAAAAATAAATAATTATGAAAACTGTTTTTATAGTCCTTTTATTTCCCTCTGTAGCTGGTGCTTTTTATAAAGGCATTCCTTATAAAGAAACTGAAATATACAAAAAAATAAAAACTTTTGTTAATTTATCTAAAATCCAAACCAGATTTAAGTTATCTAAAGCAAAGGCCGAAGTAGACAAAGCCATAGTCGATCAAGCTAAGTGTACGCTGATATGTCAAAAGTTTATGCTGATATATCCAAGGGTTATAAAGACGCTATAAAAAACAAATGTTTCTATAAAACAAAAACTTGTATGGAAATAATAAAATATCTACCCAAAGGATTTTTTGATCTATGTAAAGCAGAGTCCGACCTATTCAAGGGATTTTTCGATCTATGTAAAGCAGAGTCCGACCCCATATCTCAGCCACAGACGGGCTTATTTGTCCGGGCTGGGTTATACACTCCTCCCGCCATGACCACCACTCAGGCTGTCCAGGGAGGCTTGTTTCATTTTTCAGGCTTGATCCCATTCTGAGGGGGGAGTTCCTTAATAAGCTTTCTTGTAAATTAAAATTTTTTTAAAAAAAATTCAGACTGAAGATGGAATGCCTGTAAGTTATTGAAATCACTACATTTTTACACTCAATCCCACTCCTTAAAACACATTGAGGTTTGACTAAAATTAAAAGATCTGAAGACATTGTTTCTTTTGGATGATTGAATTATTTTTTTAACCCAATTTCTTGGTGTAGAAATTCCATTTTCGAATAATAAATTCGGAATCCGAATTTTTATACCCCCAAAACCTTATAAAAAACCCTTTTTAACACGATCCCGATCTTGCATATATATAGGAATGAATGACTAAAGACATACACTACACAGGTCGTCCCATCCCAATCCGGCCTACTGACTAAAGACATACACTACACAGATACTACACAAGCAGACAAACAGACAAAAGAGGAAAACAAACATGAACACAAAAAAAACACAAAACCAGTTTTTAAACTTAACTCAAGACCTGATGTTTAAAATTTACTTCTCAAAAGATAAACAAGTCCTACTCTCCTTGTTAAAAACTTTTCTCCCCCTCCCTCCCGGAAAAACTATAAAGGTGTGTCTTTTTTGGAAATAAAAGAACAAAAAACACACTCAAAAAAAGAACTGTTCGGGAAAAATAGTAAAAAGACTCACTTAACGCAGACAACAGAGCAAAGGTTAACCATTATGGATAGCTCTCTTTATCCCGATATTGCCACAAACAAGCAAATAGTGATGGACTTAAGAGTTCAGCTTAATACAGGAGAAAAAGTAAATGTAGAAATGCAATCTATGTCAAAAAAAGGCTTTTTAAGCCGAGTCTTGTTTTATTGGTCCAGGCTTTACACTGAAGACTTAAAAAAAGCGGGAGAATATAAAAATATTTGTCCTGTTTATTCTCTCATTTTTACAGACTTTGATGTATTTAAGCCAGAGCAGTTTAAAGTATCTAATGACAAAAAATCGTTACTCAAGAACCAAAGAGAAAGGAGGCATTTTATCAATTCTTTTTCTTTGCGGTTGGATGATCCGCCTCATTTTGGATTAAGTGATGATTTACGGATAGTATTTGTGGAGTTAAGCCGATTTCAGAGGGAATATTTATCAGAGCTTAACAATATGTTTGATTTTCGTGACTTATGGTGTTATATTTTAAAGAGGTCTAAAAGTATAAGTAAAAGGGAATGTGAGATTTTATCAAACAAGGGGGAGGAGATGAAAAGAGCAGTGGAACATTTGAGGGGCTTATCACAGGATGAGGTTTTGCGCCGGGAAGAGGAAGCACGAGAGAAGTTTCTTATGGATCAGAGGGCAGAGAAAGCCTACGCATTTGATGAAGGTATGGAAAAGGGCATGCAAAAAGGTATGGAAAAAGGCAGAGCAGAAGGTATGGAAGAAGTAGCTTTAAATATGTTGAAAAGTAATTTTAAACTTTCTGTTATTTCTAAAATCACCGGGCTTTCTGAAGCAGAGATCGAAAAGCTTAAAAACAACTCCTGAAAATTCTTTCATCGTGTATTTTATTAAAGCAGACTTGCGCGGTGCGGACTTGCGTAGCGATTTACACGACTTTGGTGGTGCGGATTAGCGGTGCGGACTTAAGAGGAGCAATAATCACACCAGGACAAGCAAAGTTTTTAGAAGAGCGTCGGGAGTGGAAAAAACAACACGGATTAAATACAAATATAGATATGAATATTTTTGTCATTATGGAAACAGTATAGCAAAAAATCTCTTGATAAAAAGAACAAAAAAAGAGGGCAACCCTTTTACTTCTCTGATCAATCTCCTATTAGTTAAGTTAAACGGGTTTAGTTTTTTTCTTATATAGATTTCTGAATCGTCTTTTCTTTTTAATTTTTTCTTCTACTTCTTCTGTCCATTTTTTGTAATGATTAAAAATAGTGTTAGTATCTCCTGGCTCCTGCACAGGACCCACATGTAAATACATTTTTCCTGGAAGAGGAAAGCTTTTTCCCTTGGGCCATAGACTGCGGTTTTTTCGGAGGTAGAGGAATAATACGGGTGTATTAGTTTTTTTAGAAAAAAGCCCCACCCCATTTTTAAAGGGCTTAAGAGAACCATCTATGGAGCGAGTGCCTTCAGGAAACATTACTATCCATATTCTTTTTAAATCATTTAAAAGGTGGAGGCAGGCTTTTATGGAGTCTGTTCTTTTAGTGGCTCGATCTACAGGAATAGCTCCTAAAAAATATTTGGAAAAAAACCGCAAAGCTCTTGTGCTAAACCAGTAATCTCTGGCCGCTAAAATATAAAGATCCATCCAGTGGGTGAAAGGAATAGAAGTTAAAATAGCTGGACCATCCAGGTGGCTGGCATGGTTAGATATAATAATCAGTTTTGGGTACTTTTTATAAAACCCTTTAAAATGGCCCTTTACCCTGAGGCGCACATAAAACTTAAAAGCCAATCGCAAAAAAAGGGCCCATATACCTCTGGTAAAAAGACGGCTTGAAATCTTTTCGTAATCAAACATATCCCAAATATTGGGTTCGGATGATATTTCTATCTCTGTGTTTTTTTGTAATTCTGGCATATCGTTCCCCTAATCTTATTAGTAGTCCTTGAAAAAGTGTGTGTAATTAAGTAAACTACTTAATACATCTCCTTAAAAGTCAAGAGATTCCCGCGTAGGCGAACAAGGGTTTTCACGAGCTATTATTTTACAGTTCAGTCTTGACAATAAAACCCAACATCAAATAGGCTGGTATTTCTTTATATTAACATTAAACATTGTCCTTCTTAATGACTTTTTATTAGTAGATTGTTCAATACACTTAGGAAAAATATGGAAGAAAATTATCAGAAATGGGTAGAGGCTTTAAAAGTCTACTTTGAAAAACAAAAAAAACTGTGGTTTAAAACTTCTGTTAGCCCTCATCAAAAAACAGTTCAAAAGCTCCAGACAGAGCATTTTGCGCGCTTTTTGGAAAAAGGATGGCCTTTAGAAAAAGATCCTTTTTGGAAGTTTACCAATATAAATCGGATTTTAAAAAATGTTTGGACAGAAGCACTTCTCCCTTCTGTTGCTGTGAACAAAAATAATTCTTTCTCTGAAACAAGACAGCTTTCCGAAAAAAATATAGATAGGTTTACTAATAAAAACAAAGGGGCTTTCCGATCGACTAAAAAAAATATTGCAGAAAAAGTTTTGCCTGAAGAAAATATAAAACCAAAAAAATTATTTTTCTTTCCTGACGCTTATAAAATCCACTTTCATAACGGAGTTTTACAAGAGGGTTCTCTTGATGCACTGGCTCCTGGTATCCAGTTTTGCCCCTGGAACACTTTAACTGCCGATTTTCCTGCATGGCCTTGGGTTACTCAAACTCTTAACACTCTTAAAAAGGAAAGGGATGGTTTTTATCATCTATCAGGGGCTTTTCCTTTAAATGGTTATGTGTTGTTTGTGTCCCCCCCCTCTCATCTATTGCAAAACAATCGGGCTGTTTTGCATGTTCATTTTTCTTTTGATGAGTCTGCTTTTTTACACCCAGCAGGGTTGAATTTTAAGAATTTCCTTTTTCTAAAAGAAAATGCAAAAGTAACTTTAATCCAAACTGTTTCTGTTCAAAACCACCCATCCCGGTTGATAAACAAGGGAAACCAGCCCATAGACTCAAAAGTGTTTTTAATAAATGCCACAACAGATGTTCAAGTGTCAGAGGGTGCGGACTTAAGGTGGTTATGTATAGAAGAGGGTACTCCTCATTCCTGTTATTTAAACCAAGTTCATTGCGATATAGAGAAATCAGGAAGGATGAACAAACTTAATGTTAGTCTCAGTTCTTTGTTTTCCAGAGAAACTGTGGATATTCGTCATAAGGGAGAAAAAGCCCACAGCACCTTGCTTAGTTTAGCTCTCTTAAAAGAAAAGGCTATAAAAGATCAAAGATTTTATATTCATCATTCAAAAAAGCAAGGGCATTCCAGGCAATTTTACAGAGGCATTTTAAATGATCAATCTAAAAGTATTTTTCATGGGAAAATTCATGTATCTGCTGAGTCTGCGCAAACAGACTGTGATCAATCAGCTAAAAATCTTTTGCTTAGCTCTAAAGCGGACTCTTATACCCAACCGGAACTGGAAATCCACTGTGGAGATGTAAAAGCTCAACATGGGGCTACAGCGGGTCAGCTTAATAAAGAGGAGTTATTTTATTTGCAAAGCCGTGGGTTGACACAAAAAAAAGCTCTTGAGTTTTTAATGATGGCCTATATAAAAGATGTTTTAAATCCATTCCCGGACAAAACTTTAATAGCCCACTTGATCAAAAAAATACAAGAAAACAAGCCCCTCTACCTAAATCTACATGAGGTTGCAGACTAAAGAACCACAGCTTTAGCCGTGGGAGTTTGTTAAATTAAACCAAGACTTTAGCAAAGTGTCCTGCCTCACCAGTTGTTTTTGATTTCTCTAACGAGGGGGTTAAATTAAACCAAGACTTTAGCAAAGTGTCTTGCCATTGAGTTTTGTAAAAAACCTTAAAAGCATTGGTTTGTCACATCGGAAAATGCAGAAAAATCAGGAAAGACTATAAAATTCTTTTGTTTGATTTCCTGTGATGGTATATAAGTAAATTAATTAGTCGGCCCTGAAAAAGTATGTTTGTTTTGGAAATTGAAAGCCCTCCAAGGGTTTTCAGTATTTTTTTCAGTGCCGACTAAATGAAAGGGGTTATAGAATCAGCGTAGGGATGAGGAAGTAAAAAATCCGTGTAGGAATGAGGAAGTAAAAAATCCGTGTAGGAATGAGGAAGTAAAAAATCAATTATTAAGGAAATTGTCCAATGAAAAATATAAAAAAATCCGTCCAACATAAGGAAAAATATTGGCTCAGTCTTGAGCAATGGGGTCAAGATAAAAACTTCCAAAAACTGGCAAGAGATCGAGAGTTTACCCACCCCCTTCCTTCTGAAAAAGAAGCAGAAAACCTTTGGGAAAGAAGAGAATTTTTGCAATTAATGGCGGCCAGCATGGCTTTGGCCGGGTTGGGTTGTGTGCGCCGTCCCACAGAAAAAATTGTCCCCTACATTAAACGGCCCGAAGATGTGAGTTTGGGGAAAGCAAGCCTTTATTCCTCCTCTTACTTTGACGGAGAAGAGGGCTTTGGTATTTTGGTTAAAACCCGTGAAGGCAGGCCCATTAAAATTGAGGGGAACAAAGATCATCCTGTTAATCAAGGAGGGCTTTCTGCGCGCGCGCATTCTCATATCTTAAGCTTATACGATCCGGAAAGATTAAAAAACCCGCAACAAAATTTATTTAATGACAAAAAAACTAATCGGGAAAAAATTCGCGCTCAATACACCACAGCAGATGCAGAAATAGTGAGCTATTTAAAGTCTAATTTAAAGTCCAGAGGTAGAAAAGGAAAAACCGCTTTCTTAACTGGAGAATGGCCCTCTCCTTCTTCTGAAAATTTATTAAAAGATTTTTGCAAAAAAACCGCTTGCTCGCATTTTGTATGGAATCCTTTAAATCATTCGGCCATAGAATGGGCGCAAAAACTTTGTTACGGCAAAGCCTTAGTTCCGCGATTTGCTTTGGATCGTGCCCGACTGATTTTAAGCATCAACTGCGACTTTTTAGGCACATGGCTTTACCCCACGGAGTTTAATCGCTTGTATGCTAAGGGTCGTTCTGCCAACAGAGATATGAATCGTCTTATAGTATTTGAGTCTTTGCTTTCCTTAACAGGCACAAACGCAGACTGGCGGGTCAGGATCAAACCCTCTCAGCAATTAGATTTAGTGTTGGCTGTTATTTATAGTTTAATTCAAAAAGGTTTTTCGAAAGCAAAATGGCCTTCTCATTTAAAGTCCCCTTCTGATCCTTATAAGGCTTTTCATATTGATAAAAAAAGTTGGGATCATCTAATACAAGAGCTTTGGGAGAACAGAGGGCAAAGCCTTGTGTTGGCCGGAAATCAACAGACCGGGAAAGATTCCAAAAGTTTGCAGATAGCCACTGCATGGCTCAACCACCTTTTAGGAAACGATGGCTATACAGTAGACTACCGCCACCCCTACCGCACATGGACCTGGGCCAACAGAAAAATAGAAGAACTGATTAAAAATTTAGAGCAGGAAAAAATAAATATGGTTATTATTCATAAAACCAACCCTCTTTATACTTATCCCGATAAAGAGCGTCTAAAGTCAGCCCTTAGAAAAGCCAAACTGGTGGTTTACACAGGTGACAGAGAGGATGAAACGGGTCGTGAGGCGCGTTATATTTTACCAGATCACCATGATTTGGAAAAATGGTCTGATTGGGAGTTTCAAAAAGGGACACTGAGTATTCAACAACCTACTATTCGCCCTTTATATCACACTCGCGCTTTTGAATCTGCTCTTATCAAATGGACAGGGTTGCTTTCGGAACAATCTGAAGGAGTAAAGGGGTTTAAGGAAAAATCATGGTTTGAATATTTAAGAAACAATGTGATTGCGCATGCGAAGGCTGGTTTTTCCTGGGATCACTTTTTAAAAATAGGGGTGAATATCAAAAAACCTGAACAAAGAAAAAGTCGCTTTCCCGCCAGGTCTTTTAATGTGGGCGCGCTTTCGGTAATAGGTTCCTCTTCTGTAGCGGGGCGTGTGGCTGATTCTCGCTTTCATGGGAAAGACAACGCAGATTCGGTAATGGGTTCCTCTCCTGGTATGGGGCAAGAGGTAGATTCTCGCTCCCCGCAAACGCAAGGTGAGCAGGTTCTACACGGAAATAACGATGAAGCATACGAACTTTTGCTTTATACCACCAGTGGATTAAAAGATGGAACTTTAGCCAATGTTTCCTGGCTAATGGAGTTTCCCGATCCTGTTACAAAAATCTGTTGGGATAATTATTTATGTGTTTCCCCTTTAGACGCGCGCAAAAGAAATTTAAAAGAGGGGCAGATAGTAAAAATTTTAGTAGAGCGTAAATATATGCGACAGGAAACAGCAGGGGGTGAGTCTGTTTCGAAATCAGCTCAAGAGAAAAGTTCTTTTTCTGATACTGGTTTATCTTTAAAATCGGGAAATGAGCAGGCAAAGAGCAACAAAAAAGAAAATCAGATTAACTTACAAGTTCCTGTTCATATTCAGCCCGGCCAAGCCGATGGAGTGTTGGCATTGGCTTTAGGATACGGAAGAGAGCGGGCCGGCAAAGTGGGAAACCAAGTGGGAGTAAATGCCTGGCCAATGGCAAAAGTGTCTTCAGAAGGTCAAGTTAGTTTTTATTCTTCCTTTGCTCGTATGGAGGCCACTTCAAAAAAAATCCCTTTAGCTAACACCCAAGGGCATCATTCTATGGAGGGGCGTCAAATTGTGGTGGAAACCACTTTAAAAAAATATTTAAAAAATCCAGGTGGGGCTATTCATCGCCATAAAATGTTTAGCCTTTGGTCTTCTCATCAATATCCAAAACACAAGTGGGGGATGGTGATTGATCTTAACTCTTGCACGGGTTGTTCGGCTTGTGTAGTGGCTTGCCAGTCTGAAAACAACATTCCCACTGTGGGAAAAGACATGGTGTTACAGGGAAGAGAAATGCACTGGATCAGGGTGGATCGATACTACAAAGGCGCGCCTAAAGCTCCAGAGGCTTTGCATCAGCCTGTGGTGTGTATGCACTGTGATAATGCTCCTTGTGAAACTGTTTGCCCTGTGGTTGCGACTGTCCATAGTGATGAGGGCACTAACGACATGATTTACAATCGTTGTGTGGGCACGCGTTACTGTGCTAATAACTGCCCTTATAAGGTGAGGCGGTTTAATTGGTTTAACTATGCTAAAAAAATGGAAAAGCCTTTGAACATGGCACTTAACCCTGATGTGACTGTGCGTTCTCGCGGAGTGATGGAAAAATGCACTTTTTGTTTGCATCGCATTCGCTCAGCTCAGGCTCAGGCTAAGTTAGAAAACCGAGAGTTAAAAGATGGGGATGTTCAAACAGCTTGTCAGCAATCCTGTCCGGCAGGGGCTATTGTGTTTGGCGACTTAAAAGACAAAAGTTCTGAGGTATATCGTTTATTTACGAGGGAAGATAGTTACTCTTTGTTGGAAGAATTAAATACACAGCCAGCGGTGCGTTATCAGGTAAAAGTAAGGAACAAGGAGGATTCTGGTTCATCAGAAAAAGACGATCCTCATCACGGATAAATAGAGGGCAAAAAAGACAGCCATAATAAAAAAAATAATCCACTTGGTATAAAAATTTTCTGAATGAAGATTTTAATAAAATCCATAGAGCTAATAATCAAGTATGCTTATTATTCTATAGACTACCAAGACACCGACAAGAGAAAAACCCTTTGTTTTATGTTTCATTTATGCTCTATTGGCTTAAAAAGTGTGACATGACACTCTCGACAAAGTATTTCATTTACATGTTTTTTTTGATAGCACTTCACCGACTTCTTGGTAGAGTCTTTAACATACTTATCAAAGTCAGGTTGATAGTCCTTTTTTGAGACACATCTTCTAAGGTGTTTGTTCCATGTTGGTGCGTGGCTTGGGCATTTACAACCACCATCGAGAACAGTGCCCTCTTTATTGGCTGGACAAAACGGACTTCCAAGTGTTAGTCCCTTTTCATATACCAACCTATGACACTCTGAACAGGTGACCTGATCCCTGCTGGTCTTGTGGCACTTCAGACCCAACTTATTAGTATAACCCTCATTTAAAGTATATTTATCAAAATCAGGTTGATACAGTAAAGTAGCCCCTTTAGGGGGGCTAAGGCAGTCATCACACTGGCCACCTGAACCCGATCCAACTGCTGGTGAGACCAAACTTATGTTTTCTTTTGAACTATGGTTTGTAGAACAAAACATAACCCAAGGGGTAAAGAATAAAATTATGGTTTTCACAATCCACCTCCTAAAAGTTATTTTTCTCATTATATACCATATCGGCTTGGTCACTGGTAGTCTTAAATATACGCAAAAAAACGTAGTTTTATTAAGTCTTTTAGGTTTTGAGACAATAAAGCTTTGTGGTTAACCAGTGGGGGTTATTTAAAATTGGCACAGCCTTTTGTAAAACCCTTATCGGCAAACCCGACTCTTTTCACTGGTGCATTTTCATTACCCTGGACGGGGGTTTTAAAGGCCCATTCTGAATAAAATCTTGGCGCGGAAAATATTTGATGACCAGCACGCGTTCGACCGGGGGGCTTATTTCAAAACATCCCGCACTTGTTTTTATTTCCACTGACAGGGGATAATCTGGGTCCCTGGCCCGTTAGCTTTATCTTTAGCAAATCCCTTATCTTTTAAGTCTTTATGACTGCCTTTTTTACATGATGAGTCTCCTAATGGCATATAACTGCCCGTTATCTCATTACAAAGTATTTGATAAGGTTCACTGGGGTTATGCCAAGGTACCCGTGTAATAACCTGAAGTTTTTTTCCTGATACTTCTTTTTCTATGCTTAAGCAGTAGTATTGATAACGGGGGCCTCTACTGGGGTTGCCGTGTACAGCTGTGTTACAAGTCGCGTCTGGGGGACAGTTAAAACTAAGCTTGTCTCTTAATTCTGCGGTGTTGTCTGCTTTACAAGGTGTCATCTCTATACAAGGATCAGCTTTATCTACCGGACAAGTTTCTGTTCCTTGTGTGTAGCGGTGTATTATCCAGCTCCCGTTGTTTTGAATACAGGTATTTACGGCGGTAGCAAACATAATGCTTGATTGTTTTAAGTTACTTTTATTTACGGATAATATATAACCCCGGTATGAAACAGTAGCTATCCCTGTCAATATCCCCAGTATGCTAAGGACAATAAGTATTTCCGTAAGTGTATAACCTTTTTTATTTTTCATAACCTTTTCTCTTTTATGTGTATAAATACTTTATAAACACTTAATATTGTAGCTTTTTGTTTGTCTTATACTGGTTTTAAAAAAAACTGGTCTCATAAGGTGTCCCTGGGGGGCAAAAATGTTGACCATCTGTAGTAAATTGATATTGACACCATCCACTACCCTCTTGGTTTTGCCGTTTAGGGGTTATTCCTGGGGGGCAAACAGCGGAAGGGTTAGCTTGCCCCATAATAGATGTCGGAAGGAAAATGCAACACCTTCCCTTCCTAATACCGCTTTTTATTATATTCTCAGGGGGGCAACATATCCCCCCTGAGGCGACTGTCGCTCCAAGAGGACAACATCTTGTACCAGGCCTTCCATCGTTCCTTTGTGTTGCATGTGTCCCTGGTGTACAACATCTATTCCCGGATCTGATTTTTCCGTGGTCGCAACATATCCCATTATCATTGTATTGGTAAGTATAGCAACATTTTCCATTAGAATTATACTCGTCAACCCATACCTGGTCTCTGACATTAAAAAAAGCGCGTCTCCGACAACATATCCGCCCATCGCTACTATAATGGGTATTAGGGCAACATATCCCATTGCTGTTATAATGGGTATTAGGGCAACACATCCCGTTGCTGTTATAATGGGTGTTTTTATGGCAACATATCCGCCCATCGCTACTATAATGGGTATTACGGCAACATATCCCATTGCTGTTATAATGGGTGTTTTTATGGCAACATACCCCATCGCTGTTATAATGGGTATTACGGCAACATAGCCCGTTGCTGTTATAATGGGTGTTATTACGGCAACATAACCCATTGTCATTATTCCAATCTCTTTTGCAACATAGCCCATTGTCATAATGATAGTTATCCGGGCAACCACCATAGATACAGCTATTACCCACTCTTCCATGACCAACAAGGCAACAAAAACCTTTATCTATATGATACCAAGGGGATGGGCAATGACATTGCCAACCATCGTGTGTCTTTTTTTTTTATAGAGATTCCTACAATGGCAACTGTTAGCCTGTCCGTTTATAAATATAGAGTAAGTACTAAACCAATAAGCTTGCTCTCCTGTGCATGACATACATTTATTTACAGGTATCCTAACAGTACCATAGTTACCACCCCGAACAGCAGAAACCCACTTTTTTTGATCTACACACTCACACTTTCTTTGGACAAGTCCATTTACTGTCTTTTCTATTAGCTGTCGCCCGCCGGTACACGCTGGTGCGCATTCAGTGTTTCCATTCGCATCAGTCGCCCGCAAAAAGTGACCAGGGGGACAAGGTGCGACTGACGGTTTTTTTAGCCCTGCGGGTGGTTGTGGTGGTAGATTAGTGCAAACATGGTTTCCAGAATTATCAAAGCCTTTAAAAATTTTACCCTCCCCACAGACTTTATTTTTTATGGTGGCGGTAATCTCTGCTTTTGATATATCTTGAATCTCTGTTATTCTATGTTGTGAAAAATTATAACAATCGTCCACTCCTTTACACACTTTTTCACTTGGGGAATAAATTACCTGGCAAGTGTGGTGAAAACATCCGGTGGTTTTAGCTGGTGTGGTGGTGGTTGCGGATGTGCAATTTACAGAATCACGAGCACCCGCTTTTCCTAAGTTTATTTTTTTATAATAGACGACAAATTTACTTTCTGTGTCTGTAGCTACTGTGTAATCACCTCTTAACTCTATTTTAATAACCTTAATACTATCTTTAAAATCCTGTCCTGCTTGAATCCCCCCCAAACTCCCCGTAAATTCAATAACACCGCTACTTTTATCTGTATCGTCTACAGTGGCCGGTTTGATTATCCTGCCTGTCAATGGCCTTTTTGATAATGACTCTTGACAATCAAAGATTAACCTGTTGTTTATAGTTTGTTTAAAATCATTCTCTGTTAGTATGGAATTGGAAACTTTGGCAGAAGATAAAACAACCTTCAAAAATTCCGCACTACCGGAAATAACTAAAACACTGATAGTCATAAACGCTAATGTTTCCACCAAGCCTAAGCCTTTATTATTAAGTAAGGTTCTCTTAAAACTCCGAAATGACGCGGTGCGGGGGGGGGGGGGGTAAAAGTGGATTTTTCATTAGTTTTGCCCTCTCTGAATCTTTTTTGTGTAAAGGAATTAAGTTTTTCATACATCACTTATCGGTTGGGTTAGCGAAAATTTTAGAAAATTGATTAAAAAAAAGAAGCTTTTTTGAAGTTGCCCATCTTTATTTTGCAAATAAAGCTCCACAAAAAGGCTTTAAACACACCACAGACAGAAGACACGCGCAGGGCAAAAAACACCTAATTTGCGCCCAAGTGGTGGAGGTTTTATAAAAAAACTGGTTGTTTAGCTGTTTTCCCGACTTCTGCTAAACTGTAATGCAATAAATGAGTGATTTCCAATACTTACAAATTTTTGGGGGAACATATTTTTAAGATTTGGTTCAAAATTTAGACACTCTTTTAAGACCTAAGGCCTCGTATATAGCTCCTCTTTTTGATGAAAGAATTTTCAGGAGTTGTTTTTAAGCTTTTCGATCTCTGCCTCAGAAAGACCTGTCACTTTAGAGATAAAACCCAGATCAGCTTTTTCTTTCAACATATTTAAGGCCACTGCCTGCATACCTTTTTCCATGCCTTTTTCCATGCCTTTTTCCATACCTTTTTCCATACCTTTTTCCATGCCTTTTTCCATGCCTTTTTCCATGCCTTTTTGTAAGCCTTCTTCTCTGGCCTCATCCAATGAATACTGAAGTAACGGTGCCATAACTCTTTCCTCCTCTTCTAATGTGGTTTGTTCAATCTCCCTTACTATTTTCCAACTAAAAGACGGATCATATTGACGGACATAATCCACCGCCCGGACAATCAAAGCCTCTCGCTCTTTTGGGCTAAGACCACGACCTATTGTAAAAAGCTCCTTTATCTTTGTCGCGTTTAAATTCCATATATGCTTTAAAATATACAAAATAGGGCGCGTTGTCAAACCCTTGGCCTTATCTATATCTAAAGCTTGAATATTAAGCACCCTTGGACAAAAATTTAACACATTTTCTTTAAATCTCTTTTTTAACTCCCCTTCAAAATTGTTTAAAAAACTATGAAAATCTAAAGGCCCTTTCCAGGTTTTGTTTGGACTTTGGTTGATAAACACCGGAAGCACCGGGTCCCTGGTATCTTGATAAATACCTGCCTGATACACTAAAAACTGCCTCAATAAATCCGGGTCTTCTTGGCTTTTATGCTCCATTAAAAACAACACTCTGGCAGGCCTCCTGGAACCTTTAAAAAGGGCTGAAACTACAAGGTCCATTCGTTTTTCTCTAAATTGTTTGTCAACAACAGTGTTGGCCTCTGTTTTAAGAGTGGTCCAATCAAAACCCCCAAAGCGGGGTGCTTATCCAAGAAGCATTTGTATCATTTTGCAAGTCCCATTTCCGATGTGCCATCCCGGAAGGCTCACTTTAAGATTCATTTCCTTTTTTGAGAACACAAGGCTTAAAATGTCTACGCAGTATTTAGATTGAGAGTAGACTTCTTTGAAAAAATGATCGTGCAGAAACTTTTTACTTTTTTTCATTGTGTTTAAAAGTTGTTAAATAAAAAAAACTTTTTGTCAATTCTCTGGTGTGATTTTAGAGGGCATACGATAAAGATTTTTGTTTGCGTCCTCTATTAGCAAGGCAATTGTCTTTATGAGACTAATTCGTCGGGCGTGAAAAAGCAGTTAACGCATTGTTATCACTTGATTTTTTTATAAAATGTTTGGAAAATAATTGCAAAGAAAATCATTAAAAGTTCTTATTTTCTTGCAAAATAAGGAAAGGAAAAAACACCATGATTCCAAGGAATACTCCGCAAAGCGGGCAATATGATCTATTAAAAAAAAGAACAGATGAGGTAGCCCATAAAAGCCACCCTTTGGTTATTTTATCGAGAGCTTTTAATTGGAATAGATTTAACAAGTTTTTCGGGGAGAAGTTTCATCCTAAAGCCGGACGTCCCGGTCTGTCCACTCGTTTAATGGTAGGTCTTCATTACATCAAATATGCCTATAATTTAAGCGATGAGGTTTTAATAGAGAGGTTTAAAGAAAACCCTCAGTGGCAGTATTTTTGCGGTTTAGAGTATTACACAGATACTGTGCCTTGTGATCGGAGTTCTTTAACCCGTTGGAGGCAGAGGATGGGAGAGGATAAGCTTAAGCTGTTATTGCAAGAGACGATAGAGGTAGCGAAAAGAGGGGGTTTGTTAAAGAGAGGGGAGCTTAAGACCGTTGTAGTAGATACAACCATTATGGAGAAGGCGATAGCTTTTCCAACAGACAGCCGTCTTTACTTTAAGTCTTTGCAGTCTTTGGTTCGTTTTTGTAAGAAGTCTGGGATTAAGCTAAGGCAGACTTACAAGAGGAAGTCAAAAAAGAGTTTATTTAAGCAGGCCCGATTAGCCCACTTGCGACGATTTCGTCAGGCCCGAAGGGAACAAAGGAAGTTAAAAACTTACTTAGGTCGTGTGATGAGGGATATTCAAAGGAAGTGTCCCTTTTGGAAGGATAATGTTCGTTTGCGCAAGCTATTGGAGATAAGCCAAGCGGTGTTTGAGCAAAAAAGAAGTGATCAGGATAAAGTGTATAGTGTTCATGCTCCAGAGGTGAAGTGTTATTCTAAGGGAAAAGCCCATAAGCGATATGAGTTTGGCAGTAAGGTGAGTGTGGCTGTTTCTGCAAAGACTTGCTGGGTATTGGGAGTTAAGTCCTTTACAGAGAGTGTGCACGATGTCTTGACATTAAAGCCGGCCCTTTCTGATGTGCAAAGTTTAACGGGAGTTTGTTTAAAGCGAGTGTTTGTAGATAAAGGCTATAGGGGGAAGAAGCATCATCCTGAAGGATTGGAGGTTAATGTAAGTGGTCAGAGACCATCCCCCAGTCGTTATCATTGCCGATTAGCTCGCCGAAGGAACAGTGTAGAGGCCGTGATAGGTCATTTGAAGGGGGATTGTCGTATGGAGAGGAATTTTTTACATGGTGAGCTGGGCGATGGAGTGAATGCTCTGCTTTCTGGAAGTGGATACAATATAAGGAGATTGATAAGAGAAGTAAAAAGGTTGCCTTCTTTTTTTGTCCTGTTTATCAAGAGGTTTTTTACTATGCTATTTTGTTTGTCGGCAAAGCCTTAAGCGGTGAGGGTCCAAGCGTCCAACGGGAAGCCCTATCCGTAGGGCTTCCCGCCCGAACAAGCTTAAGGTTTTGCAGACCACAGCTTAAACTTAAAAGAGGGTTTATCACGGACGACTAAATAAACTGTCCACTTTTTATAAGGTCAAACTATACATGATTTCATTTGAAAAAAAAGATGGTATTTTAATTCTGGTCTATTCACCAGAAAACCCTGGACTGTGGTTGATAGAGAAATTTCGAAATGAAGGTTTCCCATTAAGTCGCACTTTTCATTTAACAAAAAATCATTTGATTAAATCCCTTAATAAAGAATTTATAGAAGTGCTTAACAAAAAACCTAAAAAGGAAGATCAATATTGGGCGGAAAACTTATATTTTAACTTTGGTGTTCTTGAAGGGGAATATTACAAAATTAACAAGTCAATTTTAGAGATTGCAAACAAGCTTTATATTCACAAAAAAATTGAATTAAAAAGAAAGTTATTTGTTGCAGAATATAATATTTCCGTTTTCAGTCATATTGACAGTTTAATCAATGAGCCGATTTACATAGGGGGAGCAAATGAACACTCTATCCCATATAAAGATTTTCAGAGTTTATTAAGTGGATTTCCTAACTCCCTGGAACGACAGAAATACAGCTTAGCGAGGGTATCTTCAATTTTAGCTCCTTATTTTGACAGAAGAAAAGATGCTATAGAAAAATATGAAAAATACATGAACAAAAAGAGAAGCATTCAAGGAGAGGGGTTATTAAGTAATTTCAAAAATTATGAAAAAGGCAAATATAAAATCATATTAAAAAAATTACAAGATATGCTTAAAGAAGAGAATCTATATAATGAATATCAATGGCAAAAAGAAATTATTGAAATATTGCAGTTGCTTTTTCCAAAATATATTAAAGCTTTTGATAAAGTGAAGATAAAAGATTGCTATGAAAATACAAAAAGAGAGTTGGACTTTTTGTTAGTTGATACAGAAGGACATATTGATATTGCGGAAATTAAAAGGCCATTAGGTTGCCAAGTTATTTCAAAAAACACTTACAGAGGCAACCACTGCCCTGTGAGAGAACTTTCGGGTGCTGTAATGCAAGTTGAAAAATATCTGTTGCATTTAAACAAATGGGGCACCTCCGGTGAAAATCACTTAAACAAGAGATATGAAGGGAAATTGCCTCAGGATCTCAGGATTAAGATTGTCAATCCCGGAGCTATGATTATTTTAGGAAGGGACAATAATTTAAGCAAAGAGCAAAAAAAAGATTTTGAGATTGTAAAGAGAAAGTATAAAAACATTATTGACATAATTACTTATGACGATTTAATTAAAAGACTTGAATTTACTATCTCTCAATATGAGAGCGGGGAGCATAACTGATTGAGAAAAGGCAGAAATTTTAAGAAAGCCTCCGGCAAGGGTATATTAGAATTTAAAGGAAATAACAAGAAAAATCGGTCTTAAAATTGAAGTTTAAGCAAGTTTTACCTCTGAATAATAAAAAAACCGCCGGACAAAACCATAAGTGTAAAAAATATAGAAAAACTTGCAAACTGGTGTGTCTTTGTTAATTCCACTTCAGTTTTTGTTGCCTCTGTCAAACAATTAGCCTTAATAATAATTTTAGTATTATCATCCGCTGTTTTAGCTTTCGCATCATTAAAAACATCTTGACAATAACCAATAATATGTGGACGATTATCCCTATAGACTGTTCGAACAGTTGTGCAGTTTATATTCCATATTAAAAAAAATAATATCAATAAATATTTTTTTATTCCCATTGTATAAATCTCTTTTTTTCTTTTTACCCATTGGTTTTTTATCAAATTTTACCACGTCCTCTTAAAATCTTAAAACAGGTTTTTTATTTTCTTATTTTTCATAATACTTAGTCGGCCCTGAACAAATACTATTTTGTTAAAAAGCAGGTTGATTTTTTATAAAATTATAATTTTGAATCTGTTTTTTCAACCAGCAAAAAAAGAACAAAAAGAAAGACCGCATGATCTTTCTCATATTAAACGCACTTGCTGCTAAAATAGGATTGATCTTATCTCCTTCTATCCCATGCAAATAGTTTACCCCCATACGATGCTCCTGTTTAATATGACCTATCACCGGCTCAATCGCCGTCCTCCTTTTTAAAGCTCTCTTCAATTTAGGAGATAATCGCCTCATCCCTGATATAAACACACTCTTTCCTAATGGATGATATGCCTTACCCTTATACCCTCTATCTACAAATATCTCTCTGACAGACTTACCCGACATCCTCTCTACCTGCTCTATCGCCAGCCCCAAGGTCTTGCCGTCAAAAGGATTGCCAAAAAAAGACTTAGCACCTACTATCCAATTACCCTTACTGGTCACTGTAAAACTCACCTTGTTACCAAATTCATATCGCTTGTGTGCCTTACCTTTTGATAAACACTCCACATAAGGCTCATGCACACTATACACCTTATCCTTGCTCAATCTTTCCTGAGAAAATACCCGCCGACTTAAATTCAATATATCTTGTAACTTATCTGATGGAGCACAACACTTTCTGTCTATGTCCCGAATAACACGACCCAAAAAATTCCTCTGCCTCTTGACTGAAACTTGCCCCCTTTTATACTGACGAGCATGAAAATAACGGGCAGACTTAATCATCTCCTCCTTGCCTTTGAACTTGTAGCTTTGACGAAGCTTCACCCCCTCTTCTGTCGCTACTTTTACCAACTTCTCACGAGACTTGTTGATTAACTTTGAATCCACAGGATAACAAATATTCTTACTCTGAACTGTTGTATCTACTATCACTTGCTTATACTCGCTAACTCGTAATAAACCTAACTTTTGAGCTACACTTAGAGTCTCCTTCAACAACTCCTCTGCTCCCACCTCCTCTATACGATGCCTCCAACGAGTCAATGAACTGGCATCAATGCTCAGCTTATGCTGAAAATACTCAAACCCACAAAAATACTGCCAATAAGGATCACTCAACAACCTATCCACTACAGCCTCATCCGATAAATCAAATACATACTTCAGGTAAATTAAACCCACAACTAATCGCACAGGAAGAGCAGGACGCCCCCTGTCTGAAGGAAAAAAAGTCTTAAACTTCCTCTCAAATTTTGACCAATCTATACAATCTGCTAATTGAACAAGACCCATTTTCATATTTAAAAAATCTACTAAACGGGGCCGACCTAATTCCAATTGCTCACAATCTCTTTCAGACTTCTTAGGCTTCATTTTTACCTCCAAATTTGCAAGGTTTTTAAACCTCTTTATATTTTCCTTGCAAATATTTTCCTTGCAAATTATAAAAAAATCAAGTGATAACAATGCGTTAACATTTATTCAGGGCCGACTACTTAGATTTACTGTATCAGATAAAGCATAAGAAGTAAATAGGAGGTGTTGCCATGCAATCTGTATTTTACTTTTTAAAACTTTATAAAATCAGCCTGGCGGTGCATAAAAAACACTAAAAAACATCAAAATGTTTTTTTAACACATAGTGTTATGCTGAAGTCGGGAAAAAGTATATTTTTTACAAAATTATTTACAAATTCAGTAAACTATGTCACCTTAAATATACTGTGAGTACTTTATCTTTTTCCGTTTCAAGAAAACGGCTTGCCAAAGTTTTAAGGGGGGCCGGCGAAGTTATTACCCCTGAAAAAACCGCTGAGATTTTAAGTATAACAAGGGAGCAAAGCTCCCTGTTGTTAAGTCGCTGGAATAAACAGGGCCTGGTGAAAAGAGCGCAGAGAGGGCTTTACATTCCCATCCCTCTCACAGCCGAAAGTAGGGATGTTAGCCCGGACAACCCGTCTCTGATTGCTATGCAACTGTTCGCCCCCTGTTATATAGGGGGTTGGAGTGCTTTGGAGTATTGGGATATGACGGATCAGCTGTTTCATTCCGTCATGGTAATGACCAATAAACGCCCTAAGAGCAGAAATCTAAAAATTGACGGCATGAAGTTTAAGCTGAAAACTGTTTCAGAGAGGAAATTTTTTGGCTTGAAGGCTGTATGGATCGGAAAATCCAAAATCCAGGTTTCCGATCCCAGTCGCACAGTTGCGGATATGCTGGATGATCCCCGAATAGGTGGCGGCATAAGGCCGGTTCGGGATGTGTTTCAAAACTACTTGGAATCTGAAAACAAGGATATTGGTCTGCTTATAAAATACTGTCGAAAACTTAAAAACAAAACAGCCTTCAAAAGACTTGGGCTTCTTTTGGAAATGGACGCTACGGAAGAAACCGGGGCGATTAACATTTGCAGAAACAATTTAAGCCAGGGTTATTCAAAATTAGATCCGGATTTGAATTGCTCAAAAATCGTCACAAGGTGGAAACTGTCTGTTCCGCTCTCTTGGCTTAAGGATTTAAAAAATGACAGATAAAACGGAAATCAAAGAGTTTGCCGCAAAAATGGGCTTAAGGGCCGGCTGTTCTAAATGTTTCTTTAAAATTTCCACAATTATTTTTTCTCAGTATTGATATAATTTTTTTCTTTTTCTGAAAGTAAAAAATTGTTGATGATATAACTATCTAATTCCTGAAACTTACTTTGATTTTGCATTATTTCATCTACTAATTTTGTTATTTTAGAAAAAGTTTTTTTATCCCATAAAGGAAGTGGTAAATCTTCAATATGGCTCCTCAAAATCTTTATACTGGAAAATTTTTTCTGAAATAAAAACTGATATAAAGAAGAATTAAAAAGAGACGCAATAACTTTGATAGGATAATTAGGAATTTTAGGGATAAGTATGTTAGCACTGTTTAAAGTCAATCTTTTACGGTTATCATAAGCAAATGTTAAATTTTTTGAAATAAATTTGTAAATCAGTTTTTCTTTAACTCGATATTTTTCCTCTGGAGCTACTTGTTGAAATTTCTCAGGTTGAAATTGAATATAGGAAGAAGGTTTATCTAAAATAAACTTTTTTATGTCTTTTCCTTTGTAAATGGGTTCAAACCCTGGCTTACTTTCAGTAGTAATAAACTTTTTGTTGTTTCCAGTTACAATTCCTAAGGCCCAACTTGCTTTATTTTTTAAGGTAGTATGCTTTGTCTTATATATTTTATCAATAATTTTAGAATCAAAATTATTTGAATGAATATCAAAAATAAAATCATGATTACTCATCCATTTTATTTGTTGAACTTTATATGTTTTATTTGTATTATATATAGCTGTTAATTTTGTTTTTTTATTATTTTTCCCTAAATCCAATCGGATGACAGGAGTAAAAACATTTTTAAAAATACGGTTAAGATAGATGATTTTTCTAACTTGAGCGATTTTTAAGATCATTTTTCTTATGTCTTTGTGGGTTCGGACATTTAAAATAGATTCAGGCAAAATGAATGAAACTACTCCAGAATCACGAATCCAGCTAATAAGGCTTTTTGCAAGAAAATAAGAAAAAGACTCAAAAGAAGTAATTTGAGGGTAAAGGTTTTTGAGCCTTTTTATTTCTGCTTTAGAAAAATGCACTCCCCAAGGTGGATTTGTAGCTATAACATCAAAATTTTTTATATCTTTATGGTTATGAAGGCTAAACAAGTTATCGTTATCAATATCAAAAAGCGTGTTTTTACAAAATATATTTGGTGTAAAATTTTTGTTCTTAAATCTCATCAAAATATTAATTCTGGCAATTCGGACTGCTGTTTTATCATAATCAATACCGTAGATGTTTGATGGGTTTTGGACAATATCAGCAAAAGACAACAAAAACTGACCAGTTCCACAACAAGGGTCTAAAACCTTGGAATCTTTTTTTACATAATCTTTTATTATATCATTTACTATATTTGAGGGTGTATAATAAGAACCGCTTTGAGATTTTTTTCCTTCAAATAGAAGAGATTGATAAAATATACCCAAAATATCTCTTTGTTCTGGAAGTGGACAGTCCAATAAAAAAGAAAAATGTGGTTTGATATTTTCACTTTTAAAGTCTAAAAGCCATAAGTTTATCTCTTGTTGAATTTGTTTGTTTGTAAAAAGTAATTTTTTACCTTTTTCAATATCTTGAAAATTTATTGTTAGTAATATTTTTTCTTTTTTTAAAAGATTGAGGCTGAGCAGGAAAAGAGCTACTTCAGTTTTTATATTGTTTTTTTGTCCAAAACTAATAATGTGATTAAATTCATCAAGGTGGGTTTTTGTTTTTATATGTTCTTCAGGGATAAATGTTCTTTTAGCTTTTATTTTATTAGCCCGTTTATTTAATCTTTCCAATTCCCCGCTTAAAAGTTTTAGTTTAATTTTTTCAACATCAGTTTTATAAAAAAAATAATTATTATTATATATGGGGAGCTGGCCAGGGTTAAGGATACCGCTTTTAATCCAATTACGGACAGTGGCTGTTGAAATCCCTAATAACTCAGCTGTATTTTTTATATTTAAAAATTCTTTATGGGTATCCACTATAAAATCAGGGGTGTTATTAACCATTCGTTTTAACTCTCTGCATTATTAAAAATTACTCTAAGAAGCAAATAGACTTTTATACTTTACAAGATTTTTCAAGTGAAATCAAACACCAAAAAATTCCATGCACAGAATGGGGAAAGTGCGTGCTTGTAATGGTCGGGGAGACAGGATTTGAACCTGCGACCCTCTGCTCCCAAAGCAGATGCGCTACCGGACTGCGCTACTCCCCGTATTTTTTCAGGACTAAAATCAGAATTATGGACAATACTTTAGTATCGTTTTTATACTGCAAATTTATACTGCAAAGCTTAAAAAGACAACATTATAAAAACCTTATTTTAATTCAGTTTTAGAGCAAACGGGCTTTAAATACCCTATCATCTTAAAACACACTATTAGGGGCCTTTGGATTTTTAAATTAAAGTGGATAATCCTCCGTGAAAAAGTGTATTGCAACAAAGTAAACAGGACTTATTTTATCCTAAAAACAGGTGAGATTCCCGTTTTCAAGGGACTGCAAAGCCAATAACTTGGCTTTTTAGAGGGGAAAAAGCATTTATTCAGGGACTATTTAGATATAGATAATCTTCCGTGAAAAAGGCGGTTTTTTGGCTGGATTTCGTAGAAGCGCGAGACTAAAAAGCCAATAACTTGGCTTTTTAGAGGAAACAACAAGGGATTTTCAAATTAGATTAGATATGAAATGTCAAAAATCAGAAAACAGGATTTATAAGCATTTTAGACGCACTTAGGCTATAAATAATCCATAAGTTGTTTTTTTTCTGTGTTTAGACTATAAAACAAGGTTAAACTGACTAAAAAAACAGGAAAAAACCCGAAAAAAGTCTGGTTTTTGGAAAATACTTTGTATTGACTCTTTTTTAAAAGAGTGGGTATAAGAAAGGTAGTTATTACTAAAAACATAAACCAAGGAGTTAATTTATGAAAAAGTTTATTTGTTTACTCGCCTTATTTTTCACAACCCCATTTGCTTTTGCAATGGATGTAGAATTTGGTGGCCAGCATCGCGCAAGAGGTGTTTATTACCAGCAAGATATGGAAGATATTTTCATTCAGCGGTTTAAATTCTCTGGTGCATTTCCCGACTTCAGCACAACGCTATGTGTTAAAAAAATATTTTGATGTTTTTTAGGGTTTTTGATGCACCGCCAGGCTGTTTTCATGTAGTTTTGAAGGGTAAAATATACTAAAAACACCACTTGTAGTCCACTCCCAGACCTTTACACCCTATATCTCTTCTGGCACTGTAAAAATATGTTTGTAAAAGTTACTACAAAAATCTCAGGGAAAAACAAAGACCGTAAAATTAAATCCTTTCGGATTGTGGAGTCTGTCCGAGAAGGTTTAAAAACAAAACATAAAACAATACATTTTGTGGGCTCTTCTTCAAAACCAGAAGTCATTTCCTCTTTAGAAAAAATATCACAAAGAATGATTATAAAGCTCTGCAATGATCGCCAACCCGCTTTACCCGGTATGGCTGAGATCATCTACAGCAAAGATCCTTTAAACAAAAAAACTAAGAACCAGAACCAAAAGAAAAAGTCCAAGTCTCCTTCCCTTTTCTCTCTTAAAAAACCATACGAAAAAGCACGTGTTCATCATGGCATTAAAGGAGTATGTGGGGCTGTCTATGAACAGTTAGGCTTCCACACTCTCATACAAAACACTAAAAAAGATAAGCAGTGGAACGATATTTTAAAATACTGCGTCCTTTCTCGTGTAGCTCATCCTGATTCTAAAAGAAAAACTGTAGAGACTTTAAAAGAAGACTTTAACGAACAGGTGCACTTAGATCAGATGTATCGAATGATGGATAGACTTCACCCCCGAATAGACCAAGTAAAAGACACAGTAGCTAAAAACACCCTCAGCCTCTTTAACCAAGAAGTAGATGTCCTCTTCTTTGATGTCACCACCCTTTACTTTGAAAGCTTTGAAGAAGATGACCTAAGACAGTTCGGCTTTAGCAAAGACTTAAAGTTTAAAGAGACTCAAGTCGTCTTAGCCCTTATCACCAACCAAGAAGGCCACCCTCTAAGCTATGAGCTTTTTCCAGGAAGCACAAGCGAAGGTTCTACCCTTATCTCCACAGTGAAAAAGCTAAAACAAAGATTCACTGTTAAAAAGGCGGTATTAGTCGCTGATAGAGCTATGTTTAATGAAAAAAACCTTAAGCTTATGGAAGAAGAGGGTATTCAGTATGTAGTGGCCTGTAAACTAAAAACTCTTTCTAAAACTAAAAAAGAGGAGATATTAAACCAAGACTTTAAACCCGCTGTTGTGGCCAATGAGTTTCATTGGATAAAGGAGTTTGAGCATAAGGAAAGAAGACTGATTGTCAGCTACTCTAAGAAGAGAGCCAAGAAGAACAAGTCCGATAGACTAAGACTCATTGAAAGACTGATGAAAAAAGTAAAGAACAACCAAATTCCTATAAAAAGCCTTATCTCTAATTATGGAACAAAAAAGTATGTCACAGTTCAAAAGACAAAAGCTACATTAAACGAACAAAAGATAAAAGAAGATAGTCAGTGGGATGGTCTGCATGGAGTAATAACCAACATAAGAACAGAGCAAACCCCTCAAGAGATACTGACCCGATACAGGAGACTTTGGAAGATAGAAGAGGCTTTTCGTGTGTGCAAACACAACCTTAAGATGAGACCCATTTACCATTGGAAGAGGAAAAGAATAGAGTCCCATATAGCTATATGCTTCTTAGCTTACTCTCTTTCCTATACTATGAAGTATCGGATGGAACAAAGAGGATTAAACTTCAGCATAAGGCAGATGAGAGAGATTTTAAAAAGAGATCAATATAGCCTTATAGAGGACGCAAACAAAAATCTTTATCGTATGCCCTCTAAAAGCACACAAGAGATAAGATCCATATACGAGGCCTTAGGTCTTAAAAGAGTGTCTAAATTTATCTCCACTTCTTGAACTAAATCTTAAAAATGTGTTCCCCCAAAAATTTGTAAATATCGGAAATCACTCATTTATTGCATTGCGTTGTGCTGAAGTCAGGAAAAAAACAGGAAAAAACCCGAAAAAAGTCTGGTTTTTGGAAAATACTTTGTATTGACTCTTTTTTAAAAGAGTGGGTATAAGAAAGGTAGTTATTACTAAAAACATAAACCAAGGAGTTAATTTATGAAAAAGTTTATTTGTTTACTCGCCTTATTTTTCACAACCCCATTTGCTTTTGCAATGGATGTAGAATTTGGTGGCCAGCATCGCGCAAGAGGTGTTTATTACCAGCAAGATATGGAAGATATTTTCATTCAGCGGTTTAAATTCTCTGGTGCATTTCGTCCAAACGAAATGTTTGAAAGCCATTTTTGGTTGATGACAAATTATCAATGGGGTGACAAAGAATATGGCGACAACGATATCCGTATTTACGGATATGGCGACTGGAAAGTGTCTGATGAATTAATGATCAGATTGGGTAGAGCCCCTTATCAAATTGCAGATGGTTCGTCTATCGGTGTAAATGATTACGACGAATATCCTTATGTTTTTGATGGTGCTTTTCTAAGCTATAACACCGAAAGCCTGGCCGTAGATGTATGGGGAGCTTATCTCCCTAAAGTGTGGAAGGGCCTTGCCGAAGCAGATTCCTCTAAAGCGGCTGTAGGGCTTTCTTTAGATGTGCGCGTACTCCCAGAAGAGTTTAAAATGGCTAATTTATTTGGGTTATATGTTATAGATGACAATAATGAAACTGCACAAATTCGTTTAGGACTTGGTATTGGTGGCGATGTGTCTGGCCTGGATTACAAATTAACAGGTGTCCTGCATGGGGCTGATTTTGAAAGTCTTGAGCAGTATGGTGTTGACGCTCAAATAGGTTACACCTTGGATTTTGATGCACGCATTTATGTTGGTGGTCATTATGAATCAGATGAGTATGATTCATTTTACTATAGCCGTCATGGTCGCTCCGGTCTTTTGGATGTTGCTCAATGGGGTGGTGGAACTATTTACGGAAAAGGTGGTATTGCCTATATGCCAAGCGAAGACTTTGAAGTGGGTATTGTTGGACTATATTTCCACAAAGTGGGAGCTTGGGGAAAGTGGAGCAATGACGGGAAAAACCCTGAAGACGACTCCGCTTTAAGCCAGGAAGAAGTAGTTGAAGCTGACATATATGTGAAAAAAAGCTATGCTGGGGGATTCACTATACAGCTACAAGGTGGTTTGTTTGACATAACTCAGGACACCCCTTATTGGCAGGTTCAGTTAAACACCACTTTTGATTTCTAAGGGTTTTTATTTTGTATTAAAACAAAGGGGCGATCAACAATGATCGGCCCTTTTTTAATTTACCAGGTAGTGATATGTTTCGTCCTTTTCTAACCATCGTTTTAATGCTTTCTTTTTCCTGCGCCAGCTGGGCCTTGAAAAGAACAAATTTTCCTGTAACGAAGGAGTTGCAGGAACCGCTTACTTCTTTATTGGATAAAGCTGTAGATTTACATCAGGCTTTTTACTCTAAAAAAGAAGAGCAAATTCACCTCACTTTATCGAGCATGATAAATACAATAGAATCATGGGAAAGATCTCCTCAGCTTTTGCCCTATCATCAGCAGTCTTACATATCCAAACTGTTGCAGAAATTAAAACCAGAGCTGTCTGCCCTAAAAAATTCTCATGGAAGAGCAAAAAGAAATATAAATGCTATTAATCGATCTTTGATTGATATGGCTCGTATGTATGGGTTAAAAAAATATATTGTGTTTTTCTGTCCAAAAGATCGTAGTGTATGGATGCAGGGTCAGCGTGCGAAAACAACAAAACCTTTGCATTTGGAATATCAATCCTGTGGAGCACCTGTTAATCAGTAAAAATAGTGTATAAACTATTAGAGGAATATTAAAAGTGGTTCAATGGCTGTTGGCTCTTCCTAAAAATATACTGGTTGTTTTGGTTTTAGGAACAGCTATTGTGTTTATAGTGGCAAATGATCCTCCTCATACTGTGTGTCGAACACAAATAGAAAACTTTAAAGAACAGCAAAAAGGAATTATCTATAAAGACCCCGAAGCTAAAAACAGACCACAACCTTTATTACAGGTGTTAATTAAAAATTGTAAAAAACACAACTCTCCGGGTAGTTGCTATGGATTGTTTTCCAGAACAAAAGTGCTTATAAATGGTTTTAAAGTGGTTTCAGTAGACTGTAAATCGTCTTTTTCTGATCTTTCTGAAGTGCGTAATGCTTTATTTGCAGTATATGGGTTGATGATTCGGATAGCTTGGGGATCTGCCCCTCCTACGGAACACCAGGATAAATTACATTGGCTTTCCGAAGTGGATATGTCTCTTTTTTGTTTGCTAAAAAAGGAAATCCTTTTTTACTATGGGAAAAGTGGTTTGTTAGGCATAGAGCAGAAAATATTTCAAAAGCTTCCAGAGGCAAAAGGTTTAAGCGAAATACGTATTAGGGAATTGGCGATTGTGTCTGAAAACTGTGCTCGTTATCCCTCTTTGTAAATTAGGTTGGTTTGTCCACGCCCTTTTCCCGACCCGTTGGGTTTATATTAACTGTGAATGAGAAGGCATAGTCTCTTTGTTCTGAGCAGAACCTCTACAGGTCGCCCTTTTCCCGACCCGTTGGGTTTATATTAACTGTGAATGAGAAGGCATAGTCTCTTTGTTCTAAGCAGAACCTCTACAGGTCGCCCTTTTCCCGACCCGTTGGGTTTATATTAACTGTGAATGAGAAGGCATAGTCTCTTTGTTCTAAGCAGAACCTCTACAGGTCGCCCTTTTCAAGACCCGCCTGGTTTATATTAACCATTCTAATTGTTTCCATCGTGTGCCTGTTTGGGTTTGGCCTAACAGGCACATATCATGATCTTGCTTATGTATTAAAATCCAGTTTTGAGTTTTCTTTAGCCTTTTAAGGATCCAAAACCTGGGGTTGAGTCCAAATTCCCGCAGTTGTTCTATTAAAGCTTTATTTTGTTTCATTTTGTTCCTCCTTTTTTTTGATTGTTGTTGAAGTGAGCTACTTTTTTATAAAAAAGACATGCAAAAAAGGAGATAAGAAAGAGGCCGAAAAAACAAGGTTTTGAAAGATAAAAATTCAATATCCGAAAAAAAATTCGGATTTCAGGATAACACTATGAGTTATCTGTGAAAAACCCTTGTTGTTGCCTTTTCAGTTTCCAGAAGAATTTGTGCTTGGCAGGGTAACACACATTGCAGTATTAACAGGGGCTGTGCTGGAGTTTCCAGAAGGATTTGTGCGTGGCAGGGTAACACACACTTAATCTATTTCGAAGGGCACAGCAGATATTTGTTCCGGCCAGCCAAAATCATCATAAGCCCTAACTGAAGAGGGGATTAAGGAAAGTCTGCGCGCTTTTTTTATGGCATTTCTGAGTTTTCTTTGCTGAGAGTGATTGAGGTTAGTGATTCGAGCTGGGCTAATTTTGCCACCTTCTGAAATAAACTGGCAAAGAGTTACAGGAGACTTATAGTCTATTTTTAGGTATTTCTTTTCTTTTTTAAGGGATTTTTCTTCTATGAGTGTATTGTCAGTGGTTTTGTCTTTTTCAAGGGATTTTTCTTCTATGAGTGCATTGTCAGTGGTTTTGTCTTTTTCAAGGGATTTTTCTTCCATGAGTGTATTGTCAGTGGTTTTGTCTTTTTCAAGGGATTTTTCTTCCATTTTCTTTCACCTTCTTTTAGCCTGTATTGTGCAGGTGGTGTGTTATAGTGATTTTTCTATCATTTTTATTTCACTTTTTTTAGCTGTTATACCACAATTTATTGACGAATCAACATAGATCGGATACATAATTGTTTGAACTTTCAAATAATACAGGAAAAAGTGAGTCCAGGGAGCACAAAACTAAAAACTTTTTCAAACACTTTTCAATGTAAGTCAAATGCAGGAGTATTATTATGCCCCATTGTGAGTTAACCGGCAAAAAGCCAGTTGTTAAAAATTTAGTAAGCCATTCTAATATAAAAACCAAATCCAGGGCTTTTCCTAATGTCCAAATCAAAACTTTTTACAGTCCTTGTTTAAAAAGGTCTTTTCGCTTAAAAGTGTCTACCAGTGCTGTTCGCTCTATAGATAAAACAGGAGGAATTGACAACTTTTTAATGAAATGTGCAAAAAACCAGCTTTCCCCACAGGCTTTAAAACTGAGGAAAAGTATGGAAAAAAAACTGCGTAAAAAACCAGATAAATCCCGTGAACAAAAATCAAAAAATTCTATTCCCTTGAAAAAAGAGAGTGAACCGGAGGGCACATAACTTGAAACTAAAAAAATCTGTGTGTTCGGCTTTCACTAATTGTTCAAACTAAAGGAGGGCACATAACTTGAAACTGAAAATAAAAAAAGGAGATTCTGTTCTGGTGATTGCTGGATCGGAAAAGGGCAAAAAATCTAAAGTTATCGAGATTGATCCTAATAAATTAAAAGCGCGTGTGGAAGGGGTTAGAGTACAAACCCACTTCGATAAAAAAGAGGGAATACAAAAAAAAGAGGGCTGGATTGCCTATTCCAATATTCGTCTTATTTCGTCTTCAACTAAAACCTGATTAAACATGAGTAAGCTTTTATTTTTGCTATCTCTTTTTTTAATAGTTGAATTTGCTTCTTATTCTTATGCAGAACAAGAACAAGAACAAGAACAAGAACAAGAAAGTATTATCTCTAAAGAGCAAAAAAAATTGTTAGAAAAAGAAGAATTGCGTGTTCAGGATACCTTTCCCCAGTATAGGACACTTTTTAATCATAAGGTTGTGCAAGAAGAGGTTTATAAGGAATTTTTAAAAACACAAAAAGAGTCTGCTTCTCCCTAAACCCCACTGGTGTTCCTGATTATAGACGATGATATTAGAGCAAGAGCATAGCTCGTCTCATCAATCAAGATTATAACACCTTGTGAATAGGGGGCTGAGAGGGCTTTTGTGAGTTTATACTGTAGGTCTTGTTCTAACAAGGAGGTTCTATTATTATGGAATATTTGTAAGATAATACTTGACTTTTCTGGACGATATACTAAACTGATTCATAATAAGGAGGTGTTAATATGGATCCACAAACTATTATTGCAGTATGCTCTTTTTTTGCTGTTTTGCTTGGAGCTATATATTTTTTATTGAATGCGAAAATCGAACCGCTGGAAAAGCGTATAGATATCATGGATGTTGAGATAAAAGCGGAGCAAAAAGAGATAAAAGTGGAGCAAAAAGAGATAAAAGCGGAGCAAAAAGAGATAAAAGAGAATCAGGTGCGTATGGAATCAGAGATAAAAGAGATTCAAGTTAAACTTGATAAGCTTTTATCTGCCACTATCAAATAAACTTTGTGCAATATTCACTTAATAAAGATAGATTCATTTGATATTAAGCATAAGAAGCTTATGCTTAAGGCTTTAGCACGGCTAAAAAAACAGCGATAGAGGCACTGACAAGGATAATCAGCCAGCCCCATTTTTTATGAACTCCGCGACCGATCATAACGGGAATCAATACTCCCAGGATAAGCCATATACAAAGTTTTAAAATCACCCAAAGCGGAAAAGAATGTAGTTGCAAACGGGCTATCAAGCCAAACCCGCTTATTAGTAAAAACAACACGGATATCCCGTGCAAGACCATTAGTTTCTTTTTATTCCCTACACCAGCCTTGTGAAACTTACCTTCCAGTTTTTCTATATTTCCTGAAAAAGTTAGTAAAGCACCTAAAGATAGAAAAAGAGATATAATAGAAAAAAAGTGGATTATTTTATAAAATTCATAACTCATTTGATTATTGCTTCCTTAATAGAACAGTTACATACTTTCCTTCTTAAATCTCACTTATGGAAAGAATAATGTCAAGACCCTATTAATTATTTAATGTAACTGTTATAGTAAAAGACCAAAAGCTGAAGTTTCTTCTTTTTCTAATTTTTCCGCTCACTGTGTATACTCCTACTTTTGATCCTGATCGAATGACAAATCAGTTATTTGCCCCATCCCAAATCCCGGATGGAGATTGAGCTGAAGAGGGGCTAACAGAGTCAATAGTAACAGTAAAACTTTGATCAGCTCTTACTCTGCCAATCGAATAAGAGCTGTGATAGATTTTTTTTTGTATTCCCATTGTTTTGTTTGATGGCAAACATTTATAATATGAGAACGAACCTCCTCAATATCCATTGCTCTGTGTTCTTGTGTTTTGAATATCCTGTCCTGTTAGATTGTAGATATCTTCTGGTGCTTGATTCGCTTGGGCTTTGTTGCTTATTTCATCTAAAGTAAAAAAACCTGTGAAAATAAATAAAATGAGCAGTTTTTTTGTTGTCATGAAAATACCTTCTTCCTTGAAAATAAAAGTTATATTTTGCGTCGGCCCATATAGCCATTTTGAAATAAAGAATTATTACAATCTTTCTAACACACTGCATTAATAAAAATATTTCCTTTTTCCTGATTTCGATATAATAAAACTAAAAAATTGAGTGATTTTAAATACTTATAAATTTTTAGTACCCTATATTTTTTTTGAAAAAGATAATACCCTTCCATTTTCAGGTAAATTTGATGATAAAACACAAGAAATTTACTTGAAACTTGTATTTTATCATTTTGTTGTAAAACTGCTATGAGGGTCGTGAGTTGAGGCAAAACGCCCCCCCCCTGGGGTTAGACTTGCTTAATATCTATCATCTACTGTTTATGCTATGATAAAAGACTTGCCTATATTCCCGCAATTTTAGTATTCATAATTCTTAAGAATCGGTCACTATTTTTTAAAAAGGAGCATAAAATGATTGATCTTCAGTTCAAACTTTTTTTCCCTATTGTAGGTGTTTTAGGGCTTTTTTTGGCTATTTTTACCTATCGTAAAATTCTTTCTCACCCTGCTGGCACAGATAAAATGAAAGACATAGCCCAAGAAATTGAAATGGGGGCTATGACTTTTTTAAAATCAGAATATTCTAAGTTACTGATTTTTGTGTTGGTTGTTTCTGCACTGTTGTTTTTTTCTTTTAGCTGGCAAACCAGTTTGTCTTTTGTTTTAGGCGCGCTTAGCTCCGGACTGGCAGGCTTTATCGGCATGAAATCAGCCACAAAAAGCAATGTTCGAACAGCAATGGCCGCAAAAGAAAAAGGTTTAGCCGAAGCCTTGTCCGTTGCGTTTAATGGTGGTGCAGTTATGGGGCTTTCTGTTGCCAGTCTGGGATTATTGGGGCTGGGTTTGGTGTATTGCTTTTTCAGCACTACTCAGGAGCAAATGATCTCTATTGTTTCTGGTTTTTCTATGGGGGCTTCTTCCATCGCGCTTTTTGCCCGTATTGGCGGAGGTATATTTACTAAAGCGGCAGATGTAGGGGCTGATTTGGTAGGAAAAGTGGAAGCGGGTATTCCTGAAGACGATCCCAGAAATCCAGGAGTTATTGCCGATAATGTAGGGGACAATGTGGGGGATGTGGCTGGTATGGGTGCAGATATTTTTGAATCTTATATAGGTGCTATGGTGGCCAGTATTACTATTGCTCTTACTATGGACTCAACAGTTATGGGGCAGTATTTTGGCGTGGGTTTTTCTCGTAGTTTGTTAACTGTTTTTCCTCTTGTTTTTTGTATGGTGGGGCTGTTTGCATCCATAGCAGGTATTTTAAGTGTCAGGCTCAAGGTATTTAAAAAAGCTTCTCCCAGTTTAACTTTATTACTCTCACAACTTATTGCTGGGTTTGTCTTTCTTGTTTTTTCAGGAGGAGTTTTGTTCTCCATAGAAAAAGGCTATCGTCTTTTTATAGCGATTTGCGCAGGGCAAGTGGTTGGGCTTTTAATTGGAAAAATTACAGAATACTACACCTCCGCTCGACCTGTGCGTCAAGTGGCTAAAGCTTCTAAAACAGGGCCAGCTACAAATGTGATCTCCGGTTTTGCTGTGGGGTTAGAGTCTACTTGCGCTCCTTTAGTTTTGATTGCCGTAGCCATTCAACTTTCTTATTCTTTTGCTGGTTTGTATGGTATTGCCATTTCAGCGGTGGGAATGTTGGCCACTGTGGGTATTACCATGACTGTGGATGCTTATGGACCTGTGGCCGACAATGCTGGAGGCATTGCCGAAATGTCTAATTTGGGCAAGGATGTAAGAAAAATTACAGACGACTTGGATTCCTTGGGAAACACAACCGCCGCCATCGGAAAAGGTTTTGCCATTGGTTCTGCCGCCTTAACAGCTTTGGCCTTATTTGTTGCTTTTAGGGAGGCTGTGAATGCTCATTCAGCAGAAGCTATTACTATGAGCCTGAGCCAGCCCTCTGTGGTAATGGGTTTATTTTTAGGTTCAGCGATGGTGGTTATATCAGCCAGCTTGACACTTAAATCTGTAGGGCGAACGGCCAGTAAAATGGTGGATGAAATTCGTAGGCAGTTTAAAGAAATCACAGGCTTATTAGAGGGAAAAGCCAAACCAGACACCAGCCGTTGTGTGAATATCGCGACCAATGCTTCTCTTAGAGAAATGATTTTACCAGGTGTTATCGCTATCCTTTTTCCTGTTGTGGTTGGTTTTACAATGGGACCGGAAACCCTAAGTGGGGCTTTGGCGGGAGCTTTGCTAACAGGTGTGACCTTGGCTTTACTTATGGCCAACGCGGGAGGGGTCTGGGATAATGCAAAAAAATTTATTGAAAAAGGCCAGTTAGAAGGTGCGAAAAAAGGAGGTGAGGCGCACTCAGCTTCTGTTATAGGAGACACCGTGGGAGATCCTTTTAAAGACACTACAGGTCCTGCAATGAACATTCTAATAAAATTGCTTTCCATAGTAGCTTTAATTATAGCTCCTCTTCTTTAAGAGTATTAAGAGCATTTAGAAATAGGCTTTTTTAACTGTGTGGAATACTAAAAAGTGGCTTCAAAAAAAATGTTTTTTTGTTTATATTCCCTCCTTTACGAGAATACGAGAAGGACAAGGGAAGTAAAATGACTTTTTTACGGACCAAAATATAAGAGAGAATCATTTGTCATCATCATCTTCCCGTTTTCGTGCTTTGTCTCTGGTTTTTTCTATTGTGCTAATGGAATTTACCGCCTTTGGAATGATTATCCCCCTTAGCCCTTACCTGGCCAGGGATTTTGGTGCGGATGATTTGCAAGTGGGCCTCCTGATGAGTGTGTACTCTCTGGCTCAGCTTATTTTTGCACCTTTGTGGGGATACTTAAGCGACCGATTAGGCAGAAGGCCCATTATTTTAATTTGTCTTGTAGGATCTTCTTTATTTTATCTGTGGTTTGCTTTTGCACAAACTTTGGGCACTTTGTTTTTAACCCGTGTATTGGCAGGGGTGTTTGGGGCAGTCATGTCTGTGGCTATGGCCTGCATTGCAGACATAACAGGAGAAAAAGAGCGATCTAAAAACATGGGTTTAGTAGGGGCTGGCATTGGCCTGGGTTTTATCATTGGTCCTCTTTTAGGAGGAGTTTTTGGCCTCTTTGGCCAGTATTTAGGAAGCACGCCTCCTTTTGGTTCCAGTTTTTCCGCCTTTGGAGCTTTTTTAATTTGTGTTTTAAATCTCTCCCTTGCTTTTTTCTTTTTAAAAGAAAGTTTTTTAAAATCGAAAAAATCTTTTTTAAACCTTAAAAGCATTCTGGTTAATTTTAAAGAAATACATAAATCCAGAGTAAAAAGTTTAATGCAGGCTATTCGTTTCCCTGTATTAAAACAGGTTTTGTTTATGTATTTTGTGTTAACATTGGCCTTGGCAGGAATCGAAGCCTCTTTGTTTTTGTATGTGAGGGATAAACTTTCCTGGTCCCATTTTCCCTCCAGTATGGGCTTTACCTACATAGGTTTAATGATGGTTTTGACACAAGGTTTTTTGGTCAGAAAGCTTATACCTATTTTTGGCGAAAACAAAATAGCTTTGTGGGGTTTTGTTTTGGCAGGAGTGGGTTTTGCGGGAGTGGGTTTAACAAACTGGCTGTGGTTTTTAGCAATTAGTGTAACATTTTTATGTGTTGGCTATGGCTTGGCTAGCACTTGTCTTTCTGGTGCTGTTAGCCTCTTAACGGGCAGAGACCAACAGGGAGGGATTTTTGGTGTTCATCAAAGTTTATTTTCCCTGGCACGAATCATAGGTCCTGCTTTAGGGGGATGGTTTTACAGGGACTTAAATCCCTCTGCTCCTTTTTATATGTCTGGTTTATTGGCTTTTTTTGCTTTATTGGTTTGTTTAAGTTTAAAAGGAAAATTCCCTCAAAAAGGGAAAACCTCAATTTAAGTCACTATGCACCAAATTTTATAGATTAAAATCTGCTTTCTGTTTCTATGTGTGTAAAAATGGGCTTTTATTTATTTAGGGTTGACTTCTTATTTTTACTTCTTGCTATCTTAGGAGTTTATCGTTATTGTGGGAAAAATCGGATATATTTTTACTTTAGGTAAACAAAGTGGAAAAACACTATAAAGGAGAGGATATTTTGAACACACAACAACAGAATACAGAGCAAGAATTTTTAGAAAGAGTGGTGGCCATTAACCGCGTCACAAAGGTGGTGAAGGGCGGGCGTCGCTTTTCTTTTTCCGCTTTAGTAGTGGCGGGCGATGGAAAAGGCCAGGTAGGTATTGGCACAGGAAAAGCCAGTGAAGTGCCGGAATCTATAAACAAGGCGGGTCGCATAGCTAAAAAATCTTTTTTAAAAATTCCTTTAAGAGATAAAAGAACTATTCCCCATGAGATTATCGGAAAATTTGGGGCTTCTCAAGTGGTGTTGAGGCCTGCCGGCCCCGGAACAGGGGTAATTGCTGGTGGCCCTGTGCGCGCGGTGTTGGAATGTATTGGTGTTCGAGATATATTGACTAAAAGAATGGGAAGCCGAAACCCCCATAATGTGGTGCGTGCTACTTTAAATGGTTTACAGCAGATTTTGGAAATAAAAGAAAGAAGAGCTTTAATTAAAAACAGTTTAAAATCAGACTCAAAAAAATCTGAAAAACCTCGTTCAAAAAAAGTTGAAAAAGTGGATTCTGAAGGAGATAAGGAATAAAAGTGGATCAAGTAAAAGTGGTATTAAAAAAAAGCTTAATAGGTTCTACAAAACAGCAAAAATCGGCTGTCCGGTGTTTGCGGTTAAAAAAGCCAGGCCAATCGGTTGTTTTAACTTTGACCCCTGTAACAAGAGGGCAAATTAACAAAATAAAACATTTGGTTGCTTTAGTTCCTGTGGATTCAGAAACAAAGGGGAAGAAAATATGAAGGATCAAGAGGATATACCAAACAACAAAGAGAGGAAAGAGTCCAGTTTAGAGGATATGCCAAAAGCTACAAACGAAGAGAGCATGAAGAAAGAGTCCAGCTTAGAGGACATGCCAAAAGCTACAAACGAAGAGAGCATGAAGAAAGAGTCCAGCTTAGAGGATATGCCAAAAGCTACAAACGAAGAGAGCATGAAGGGCCAAGAGGATATGACGAAAGCAACAAGTCCAGAGCAAGCTCAAGAGCAAGAGCAAGCTCAAGAGCAAGAGCAAGCTCAAGAGCAAGCTCAAGAGCAAGAATCTACTCTTAACTCTGCTAAGGAGGCAACCGTTCACCTGGCAGTTTTAAGTCGTTTACAAGGGTTTTCCAGATCCCAACACAAGATGAAGCGGTTAGGGCGTGGAAGATCCAGTGGCCACGGAGGCACTTCCACTAAAGGGCATAAAGGGCAAAGGGCGCGCTCCGGGTTTGGTCTATTAAGAGGGTTTGAAGGAGGACAAATGCCTTTGGTTCGTCTTCTGCCTAAGTTTGGTTTTACCAATGGCCGGTTTAAAACCAGGTATGATATTATAAATTTATCAGATCTTAATCGATTTGAGTCTGAGGTGGATCCTAAAATGTTATATTCCGCCGGGTTAGTGAGAAAAAAATCCCTGGTAAAAATTTTAGCTAAAGGGCAAATAAAAAAATCGTTAACTGTGCGCGCTCACCGATTTAGCAAAAAAGCCACCCTGCTTATTGAAAAAGCAGGAGGCAAGACAGAAGTGGTTAAAGCTTTTTCCATCCCTTCTGACAGTGTTACTAAAGAATCCGCTGAAAAAAACAAACCTGAAAGCAATCAATCTGATGGGAACATAAACCAATGACGCAAAAATTTTCTTTTCCAAAAGATCTTAGAAATAAAATTCTTTTTACTTTGGCGATACTCATCATTTACCGCATGGGTGTGCAGGTACCTACTCCCGGTGTGGATAGAGTAGGTTTAATGGACTACTTCGCAAACCAAGGCGGAGGAGTTTTAAATATGCTAAACACTTTTACCGGTGGTGCCTTAGAAAGATTTAGTATTTTTGCTTTAGGTATTTTGCCTTACATTACTGCATCCATTATTTTTCAGCTTTTGCAAACCGGTGTGCCCTATTTAGAGCAGTTAAAAAAAGAAGGAGAAGCAGGCAGAAGAAAAATTAATCAATACACCCGCTACTCTACTGTTTTGTTTTCTATTGTGCAGGGCTATGGCATTTCTAAAATGTTGATCAATCTGACTTCAGCAGAAGGGCAGTCTTTGGTTATTTCTCCCGTTATTGGCTTTCTTCCTTTTGAGGTTTTTACCATTATCACTTTAACAACAGGAGCTTGCCTTATTATGTGGCTGGGCGAGCAAATAACTGAGAAAGGGATAGGCAATGGAGCTTCTCTTATTATTTTCGCTGGTATTGCCGCAGGCATTCCTTCCGGCACAATGAATTTGTTTAGAATGGTGGGAAGAGGGCAAATCAGCAATGGTATTTTATTGGCTTTGGTTTTATTTATGATTGTGGTTGTGGGGATTATTATATTTATTGAAGTGGGTCAAAGAAGGATCCCTATTCAGTATTCACAAAGAGCAATGGGAAAACAGCCTGCCCAGCAAAGCTCTCATCTGCCTTTAAAGCTCAATTTTTCAGGTGTGATCCCTCCTATTTTTGCCTCTAGTTTGTTACTGTTTCCCACTACCTTGGCCCAGTATGTAAATCAGCCTTGGGCGCAAACTCTTAAGGACACTCTTACCCCTCAAAGTTCTTTGTTTAATATTATGTTTGTGGTTTTGATTGTGTTTTTTTGCTTTTTCTATACAGAGGCGGTTTTTAACCCTAACGAGATGTCGGACAACTTAAAAAAGTACGGGGGGTTTATTCCGGGGATTCGGGCTGGCAAGAGCACAGCGGATTATGTAAAAAGAATTTTAGATCGCTTAACAGTGGCAGGTTCTATTTATCTCAGTGTTATTTGTATTATCCCCACTTTGTTAATTGATCAGATGAACATGCCATTTTTCTTTGGAGGCACAAGTTTGTTGATTTTGGTAGGCGTGGCTTTGGACACTACTCAGCGTATACAGTCGCATTTGCTGACAGCCCGTTATGAAGGTTTAATGAAAGGTGTTCGTGTAAAAAGCCGTCGTGTTCAATACTAAAAAATATTAAATGTTGGATTAAGAGGCCATCTGTGGATAAAAATCTATATTATTTTTTACCAAAAAAAGTAGAGGGTTCAGCTGGTTTGCGGGATGTGTTAGGAAGTAAAGGGGCCCATCTGGCAGAAATGATCTCTCTTGGCTTTCCCGTTCCTCCCGGATTTACTGTTTCTGCAAGTATGTGTCAGGCTTTTTACAAAAACAACAAACAGCTCCCTAACTTTTTAAAACAAGAAATTAACCAGGCCATAAAACTTTTAGGTCAGGAAATGGACTCAGAGTTTGGCAATCCAAAAAAACCTCTTTTGGTTAGTGTGCGTTCCGGCGCGCGAGTAAGTATGCCTGGTATGATGGATAGCATACTCAATTTAGGTTTAAACGATCAGACAGTAGAAACTTTAGCAAATCAAAATTTTGATGAACGATTTGCTTACGATTGTTATCGTCGCTTTATACAAATGTATGCAGATGTTGTGCTTTCTGTAGATGCCTCGCTCTTAGTGTTTTTTCTGGAAGATTTAAAACGGCTTAAGAGTTACAAAAAAGACACAGATTTAACAGTGGAGGATTTAAAAAAGCTGGTGAGTTGTTTTAAGGAGCAAGTGCTTCAGGCCACCGGAAAACATTTTCCACAAGATCCAGAAGAACAACTTTATTCTGCTATATCCGCCGTCTTTGATAGTTGGAACAACTCGCGCGCAGTTTCTTATCGGGAATTAAACAACTACCAACATGACTGGGGCACAGCGGTTAATGTGCAGGCTATGGTGTTTGGCAATAAAGGCGAAGATTGCGCCACGGGTGTGGCTTTTACCCGCGACCCTTCTAATGGGGAAAAGCATTTAGTAGGGGAGTTTTTAGTGAACGCGCAAGGGGAGGATGTGGTGGCCGGAGTAAGGACCCCCTATCCTGTTACCAAGGCGATGGCCAACGGTCGGGCCTCTCCCACTTTAGAAGAACAATTTCCTTCCGTATTTAAAGAGCTGAATCAGGTCTGCCATCGTTTGGAAAAACATTATAAAGATGTTCAAGATATTGAGTTTACGATTGAAAAAAAACGGTTATGGATTTTGCAAACCCGGAGTGCCAAAAGAACAGCTAAGGCGGCTTTAAAGGTGGCTTTAGATATGTTAGATGAGGGTTTGATTACAGAAAAGGAAACTTTGTTTAGAGTTCAACCTTCTGCTATTGAACAACTTTTGCACCCTTCTTTAGATCCCAAAGCACCAAAAATGAAAATAGCTCAAGGATTGGCTGCCAGTCCCGGAGGGGTATCTGGGAAAATTGTGTTTTCCTCTGAAGAAGCTTTTCAGTGTCATTCCCGTGGGGAAAAAGTGATATTGGTCCGAACGGAAACCTCTCCCGAAGATATTAAGGGTATGATTGCCTCGGAGGGGATCTTAACCACAAGGGGAGGCATTACCTCTCATGCGGCTGTTGTGGCGCGGGGGATGGGAAAATGCTGTGTAGTAGGTTGCGATGAAGTAACTTTAGACGAAAAGCAAGGGCGAATGAAAGCCGGAAAACATAATTTAAAACCAGGGGATGTGATCTCCTTAGACGGATCCACTGGAGAGGTGTTTATGGGTGAGGTTCCTACTTTAGAACCTCAATGGGATAAAAATTTTAAAAGGTTTATGTCTATTGTGGATAAATATTCTGACATGCAAGTAAGGGCTAATGCAGATCACCCCAGAGAGGCGGAAACGGCTTGCCGGTTTGGTGCAAAAGGCATTGGTTTGTGCCGAACAGAGCACATGTTTTTCGGGGACGATCGCATTATTTCTGTTCGGAAAATGATTTTGGCCAGCAAAGAAAGCGAAAGAAAATCTGCTTTAAAAGAATTACTACCTATGCAAAGGGAAGATTTTAACGCGCTCTTTTCCACCATGCAAGGGTGGCCAGTGACTATTCGCTTGTTGGATCCTCCTCTTCATGAGTTTTTACCTCAGAGGGAGAGTGAAATAAAAGAATTAGCTGAAAAGACAGATGAAAAAGAAGAAACCATAAAAGAAAGAGTAGAGACTTTAAAAGAAACCAACCCCATGATGGGGCATAGGGGGTGTCGTCTATCTATTTCTTTTCCTGAAATTTATCAAATGCAGGCGCGCGCTCTTGCCGAGGCAGTTTGCGAAAGGATGGATCAAGGGGACTCTCCTGTGCCAGAGATTATGGTTCCCTTTGTGATGATGAAGTCGGAATTGGTTTTTATTAAAAAGTTGGTGGAAAAAGAAATAAAGGCTGTTCAAGAAGAGAGAAAGAAACCTTTTAAGTATTTAATGGGTGTTATGATCGAATTACCCAGAACCGCTTTAATAGCAGATGAATTAGCCGAACATGCAGATTTTTTTAGTTTTGGCACTAATGATCTCACTCAAACCACTTTAGGTATTTCCAGAGATGATTGTGGCAAATTTTTGCCGGTTTATATGAGTGAGAACCTTATTTCAGAAGATCCTTTTGCTACTGTGGATCAAAAAGGAGTAGGTTTTTTAATTCAGAGGGCGGTAGAGTTAGCCCGTGGAAAAAAGCCTAATTTAAAAATAGGCATTTGTGGAGAACACGGAGGGGAACAAAGTAGCATTTATTTTTTTAATCGCTTAGGTTTAGATTATGTTAGTTGTTCTGCTTATCGTGTGCCTGTGGCGCGTTTGATTTCTGCCCGCTCTGCCATAGCTCGCTTACCCGATCAAAAGATTTAATGAGGTCACTATTATCTGGAAAAATCTTCTATTAATATTTTGAGGACTATAGCCCTAAAACCAGGCGTCATAATAACCGTTAACCGATCTCTATTTACAGGTCTTTTAAACATTCTTCAAGTTTTGGATCAGTGAGTTTATAATATTTTCCATCTTTGTGATATTTTTTCTAAAGAGGAAATGACTTCTGGTTTTGAAGAAGAGCCCACAAAATGTATTGTTTTATGTTTTGTTTTTAAACCTTCTCGGACAGACTCTACAATCCGAAAGGATTTAATTTTACGGTCTTTGTTTTTCCCTGAGATTTTTGTAGTAACTTTTACAAACATATTTTTACAGTGCCAGAAGAGATATAGGGTGTAAAGGTCTGGGAGTGGACTACAAGTGGTGTTTTTAGTATATTTTACCCTTCAAAACTACATGAAAACAGCCTGGCGGTGCATAAAAAACCCTAAAAAACATCAAAATATTTTTTTAACACATAGCGTTGTGTCGAAGTCGGGCGGGAGCCTGAGCGACCGGGTTTTTTTTACCTTAGTTTATATGAAAAAAGTTATAGCTTTTATAGATGGGTTCAACCTTTATCCCGACTTCTGCACAACGCAGTGCAATAAATGAGTGATTTCCGGTACTTACAAATTTCTGGTGCCACACATTTTTAAGATTTTAGTTTAGGAAGTGGAGATAAAATTTAGACACTCTTTTAAGCCCTAAAGCTTCATATATTGCCCTTATCATCATTAGCAACATTCTGTCTTATTGGCATTTCTCTAAGCTTCATATATAGCTCGTATCTCTTGTGTGCTTTTAGAGGGCATGCGATAAAGATTTTTGTTGCAGACTCTATAAGGCTATATTGGTCCTTTTTTAAAATTTCTATATACAACCGATAGGCAAAGAACCACGGCTTTAGCTGTGAGAGTTTATACCTCAGTCGTCATACCTGCATCTGTGGGAATTTCTATGTGTTTAAGAGCATAATAAGTTTTGTGTACTGTATTACAACAACCTTTTTCTTGAAGATCTGACTATAGATTAAAGTTGGGATGAATAAGATTTTAACCAGACTTTAGTCTTTTAAATAAAGTCTTTTTTTGTGTTAAAGCTGGGTAAAAGTTAAAAAAAGCCAGTTTATGGATAAGGCAATAATTTTTATTTAAAGTTTGTTTTTTTGTTAACCGATTAAATTAAAAAGAAACATGTAAAAATACTTGACAAGGAAGGAACTACTATGAGCAAAATCGTTTTATCGTTTTATCGTTTTATCGTTTTATCGTTTTATCGTTTTATCGTTTTATCGTTTTATCGTTTTATCGTTTTATCGTTTTATCGTTTTATCGTTTTATCGTTTTATCGTTTTATCGTTTTATCGTTTTATCGTTTTATCGTTTTATCGTTTTATCGTTTTATCGTTTTATCGTTTTATCGTTTTATCGTCAAGTCAAGTTAAATCTTAAGTTTGTTCAAACCAAGTGGGGTTTTATAAAACCTTCCACAGGCCCTCTTAAAAAAACTTTATTTTTAGTACCTCTTTTTTTCTTAGTCGGGCTTTTTTCCAGTTGTGATATGTTAGGCAGTTTAGGTATTGGCACAAGTGCGCAATACTCTTTAATCCCCACGGAAGGGCTAAGTACAGAGAATATTCCATCAGAAGATTTTTTTTATGTAAATTTAAGCGCGGGTTATTACTATGGGGAAGGTTTTGATCCACTGGATGCGATTATTTACGCAATGGATGACGGACCAGGGACAGATTGTAAAATCTCTGTCAATGAAGAATCCACAGAGGACCTTTATTGTATCTTAGATGTGATGGAAGGGGATTTATTTTTTCATAAGCTTGTATTGGAGTATAATATTCCATCGGGGATGTGTGATTATTCCGGGTTTATTGTCCCTTATCACTTAAACCAAGCCACTGCTAAAGGGCCAGAGGAGGTCTCTCAATGTAAGTTTTTGACGGAGGGCAACACTTATACTTATAGAAGGACAGGTTCAGCAGGAGTAACCGAAACCGAGCAGGAACAAATAGAGACAGAGGAAAGATTTTGTAAAGGCCAGTGTAACACATTAAATAATCGCTGTATAAAAGATAACGAAGATGTGACTTCAGAAGAGACATGTAACACTAAAAGTGAATGTGAGAGTGCTGATTGCGGTAAAAAAAGAGGGGAATGGTTAGGTTGCACAGACGAAGATGGTGATGCTGTGACTTCAACAAATTGTGACGATAGAAGTAAATGCGAAGATAGTAGTAATAATTGTGGTAATACAGGTGTTGCAGGCACATGGTTAGGTTGCACAGACGAAGATGGTGACGATGTGTCTTCAAATACAAATTGTAACACTGAAAATAAATGTGAGGCTCTTACTAATAATTGCGGAGGGGGAGATGACGGGGCTGGAAAATGGCATGAAAAATACCTTACTGAGTGGGGCTGTGAAGACGAGGGTAGTGGCCATGATGAGGTTCAAGAAATATGCAGTAACTATGATAAGAGCGAACAAGACCTTGGGAATTGCTGTTTTGGAGAATACAAAGTGTATACTGGTCGAAATGCAGAACCGTCAAGTCAAGGTGAATGGGGTGGTAATTTTAAAGAATGTATTGGCGGGCCTGGTCGGTTTTCATGGGATTCCCATAATAAAACAGGCGAACCCATTACAGAAGTCACTAATACAAAAGAAGATGGTTTAAAAGAAGAATATGAATTGAACGCACTCATAAATATTTATGACGGACACAAAGGAAGTAATAAAAAGCCTCCCTCTTTTATTACAGCAAATTATTGGGAAGAGGCGGAAGAAAAAGTTTTTTTAACTAGTGAGTCTAAGTTAAAAGTGTATTTTCCTAAAGCACCAACTGAAAATAATTTTACAAAGGATGATAAGAGAGGTAACCCTTACTTTGTTTGGACCTGTTTTGACCGAGCTAAGGAAATAAAACATAGAATTATTTTACTAATAAGGGAATGGAATACACAAAAAGAATACAACAAATTTAAAGAGACTTTAGGCTCAAGTGGTGACCCAGACATAGTAGGCGAGGAGGGCGACCTTTGCGATTACTACACTTCAGACGAAAACCTTTTATTTGAAAGAGATTCCTATTGTAACGACCTTTTAGACTTAGATGACTGGCAAACTGATGAACCAGGCACATACCCTGAAGTAAAATATACAGATTCTAATTAAATGAAACAGGTTTTATTTTTTCTCTCTTTTATATTTTTAAGTTGTTCTATAGGGATAAATGAACAAACAGAAGATAGTTTAATAGCCACAGACGCTATAGCCACACCTGCTATAGCCACAAGGGCTGTTGACTGTGAGGACCAGATAAATGACTATTCACAATGTTTGATAAAATTCCATACAAAAGATTGTGACTCAGTCCAGAAATCTTTAGTGGATAAGGAATTTAAAACAACCTATTATGCGGAATCACATAAAGCTTGTGGTATGGAAAACGTGCTGGCACTCTGTAATTTTAATGACCTAAATATTCACAATGTGTTTCATAATTCTGTTAAAAATCGGACTGATAAAATCTTTAAAGAGTGTGGAATCCAGTAATAAATAAGTGATTTTTGATACTTACAAATTTTTTCCCGACTTCGACACAACGCAGTCCCGACTTCGACACAACGCTATGAGTCAAAAAAATATTTTGATGTTTTTTAGTGTTTTTTATGCACCGCCAGGCTGTTTTTATACAGTCTTGAAGAGTAAAATAAAGGTTGTGTGGCAACGCCCCTATTTACTTCTTATTTCTTATCTGACACAGTTAAATCTAAGTATTACAGTTTTAAAATTAACACAGGTAAAGACATGTTTATAAAAGTTACAGAAAAACCTAATGGTTCGACCTTTGTCCGTATTATGGAGTCCATAAGACTTCAAGATAAAGTCACCCAGAAGACTTTGCACCATGTGGGCAGTGCCAAGACGGAAGAAGGGGTGTCTGCTTTAAAAAAAGTAGCTAATGATATGATTATAAAGCTCTGCAATGATCGCCAACCCGCTTTACCCGGTATGGCTGAGATCATCTACAGCAAAGATCTTTTAAACAAAAAAACTAAGAACCAGAACCAAAAGAAAAAGTCCAAGTCTCCTTCCCTTTTCTCTCTTAAAAAACCATACGAAAAAGCGCGTGTTCATCAGGGCATTAAAGGAGTATGTGGGGCTGTCTATGAACAGTTAGGCTTCCATACTCTTATACAAAACACTAAAAAAGATAAGCAGTGGAATGATATTTTAAAATACTCAGTGCTTTCCCGTGTAGCTCATCCTGATTCTAAAAGAAAGACTGTAGAGACTTTAAAGGAAGACTTTAACGAGATTGTTCCTTTAGAGAAGATGTATCGAATGATGGATAGACTTCACCCCCGAATAGACCAAGTAAAAGACACAGTAGCTAAAAACACCCTCAGCCTCTTTAACCAAGAAGTAGATGTCCTCTTCTTTGATGTCACCACCCTTTACTTTGAAAGCTTTGAAGAAGATGACCTAAGACAGTTCGGCTTTAGCAAAGACTTAAAGTTTAAAGAGACTCAAGTCGTCTTAGCCCTTATCACCAACCAAGAAGGTCACCCTCTAAGCTATGAGCTTTTTCCAGGAAGCACAAGTGAAGGTTCTACCCTTATCTCCACAGTGAAAAAGCTAAAACAAAGATTCACTGTTAAAAAGGCGGTATTAGTCGCTGATAGAGCTATGTTTAATGAAAAAAACCTTAAGCTTATGGAAGAAGAGGGTATTCAGTATGTAGTGGCTTGTAAACTAAAAACTCTTTCTAAAACTAAAAAAGAGGAGATATTAAACCAAGACTTTAAACCTGCTGTTGTGGCCAATGAGTTTCATTGGATAAAGGAGTTTGAGCATAAGGAAAGAAGACTGATTGTCAGCTACTCTAAGAAGAGAGCCAAGAAGAACAAGTCTGATAGACTAAGACTCATTGAAAGACTGATGAAAAAAGTAAAGAACAACCAAATTCCTATAAAAAGCCTTATCTCTAATTATGGAACAAAAAAGTATGTTACAGTTCAAAAGACAAAAGCTACATTAAACGAACAAAAGATAAAAGAAGATAGTAAGTGGGATGGGTTGCATGGAGTAATAACCAACATAAGAACAGAGCAAACTCCTCAAGAGATACTGACCCGATACAGGAGACTTTGGAAGATAGAAGAGGCTTTTCGTGTGTGCAAACATAATCTTAAGATGAGACCCATTTACCATTGGAAGAGGAAAAGAATAGAGGCCCATATAGCTATATGCTTCTTAGCTTACTCTCTTTCCTATACTATGAAGTATCGGATGGAACAAAGAGGATTAAACTTCAGCATAAGGCAGATGAGAGAGATTTTAAAAAGAGATCAATATAGCCTTATAGAGGACGCAAACAAAAATCTTTATCGTATGCCCTCTAAAAGCACACAAGAGATAAGATCCATATACGAGGCCTTAGGTCTTAAAAGAGTGTCTAAATTTATCTCCACTTCTTGAACCAAATCTTAAAAATGTGTGGCACCAGAAATTTGTAAGTGTCGGAAATCACTCATTTATTGCATTGCGTTGTGCTGAAGTCAGGAAAACCTTTTATTTGAAAGAGATTCCTATTGTAACGACCTTTTAGACTTAGATGACTGGCAAACTGATGAACCAGGCACATACCCTGAAGTAAAATATACAGATTCTAATTAAATGAAACAGGTTTTATTTTTTCTCTCTTTTATATTTTTAAGTTGTTCTATAGGGATAAATGAACAAACAGAAGATAGTTTAATAGCCACAGACGCTATAGCCACACCTGCTATAGCCACAAGGGCTGTTGACTGTGAGGACCAGATAAATGACTATTCACAATGTTTGATAAAATTCCATACAAAAGATTGTGACTCAGTCCAGAAATCTTTAGTGGATAAGGAATTTAAAACAACCTATTATGCGGAATCACATAAAGCTTGTGGTATGGAAAACGTGCTGGCACTCTGTAATTTTAATGACCTAAATATTCACAATGTGTTTCATAATTCTGTTAAAAATCGGACTGATAAAATCTTTAAAGAGTGTGGAATCCAGTAATAAATAAGTGATTTTTGATACTTACAAATTTTTTCCCGACTTCGACACAACGCAGTGCAATAAATGAGTGATTTCCGATACTTACAAATTTTTGGGGGAACACATTTTTAAGATTTGGTTCAAAAGGTGGAGATAAATTTAGACACTCTTTTAAGCCCTAAAGCCTCATTATGTATGTTCTAATATTTTCTTTTTGGTTTTTGTCCTTTTCTAAGGGAGGTTTTTTAACTTAAAGCTTTTCTCCAATATCTTGGTTTAAGCTTCAGTGAGGGTTCTATCTTTTTTTGCCAACTCACACATATATTTAAAGGCTACATTATGTGCTTTCATTTCTTCATATTCTCTTATATTGTGTTCTCCTGTAGTCCGACCATGAATAAGCAAAAGCTTTGTTTCATTATAGACAAGCGTATTGCCTTCAAATTGATTAGAATGATGGTTAAACCGCAATCTAATCCACTGCCAAAGAGCTTGATAATTTTCTTTTGGAAGGGGTTGAATTGCCAGCCATTTTTTGTGCCATTTTGTAAGTTCTAAGGACATAGTTTTTACCACTTTCTTTTTGTATTTTCTTATTTTTTGTGTTTTCTTTTCTTTTATATGTTATTATTACAATGTTTTGGACATCAAAAACCAAGCCAGCCTTTTATGCTTATTATCAGGACTAAAGCGCAGGTTTGACGCACCGCCAACCATTTTGCCGATGCCGGCAAAATAGTCAAAATGTAAAACAGTTATTACCAATAATAAGGCTCCAGTTTCCAAAGATCAGCAATACTGATTTGTCCCATGTAGCTTAAAATTTTCAAAGGGTGATCTCCGAGGGTTAGATTATGTTCTTTTAATTTTTTCATACAATCCTTTCTATTTTTGTTGGGAAGCCTGGCTGAAAATGGATACCAGAGTTTCTGGCTGTAGTAGATTTTACCTATTTCCACAGATTCACCAAGGGGCAAGTCTATATTAAAAGGCATCATTCCTTTATAATTTTTAAACTTCTCATGGTAAATAAGGCCATAATTTTCTTTATCTTTATCATAAAATAAAGTAGCTACAGGATGATCATCCATAACAACATTTAACACCGGAACATTTTTTGGAGATTTAGAAATAATTTTTTTCAAGGTTTCTTCCATAGTATATCCTTTTTTAAGTAAAAATTCTGATATTTTCTTAAGTATTTTTCCTCTTTATTATTTTCATACCAATACTATGCCTTTTGTTCAATATTTTCAATATAATTTGTTTTCTTGTTTTTGTTAAAAATGAAAAGAATGTTTTTAAAATCACTTGAGTTATACAAGGGTTGTATTTTATAAACGCCAAGCTGATAGAAGCTTTATACTTTTTCATATTTTTGTCTTCCAAAATATATTTCAATAAATCAAAATGAGTAGAGCAATAATCTCCCGGAACTGTAATTTTACATAGCCCTTTTATTTTCGCTTTACTTTGATACCAGTTTTCATCATCTAATTGTAAAAGTTTATTTTTTAATTTTAAATCTTCAGTTATTTCTGTCAAGTACCCAGATGCGGTATCATATATAGGTGCAAATTTAACATTATTTTCTTTGGACTTTGAGCTAAGAAATCCATAATTGCACCAATGACGATCTCCATGTCCTATCAAAGCATCAAATCCGATCATTGTAAAAAAATCTTCTAACACATCATCACTATAACCTTCGTTTGTTATAATATTAAAAATATTTTTTATATTATGTTCTTTGCAAGATTGCAATACTCCTTCCTTTTCTTTCATCTAAATCTGGTTGACCAATGTAACGGCATATCAAAGTTTTCATTTCTGTTAATCCAAAAGGTTTTTTCCGTATTCGTTTAGAAAACTTTTACATAAAATTCCTTTAGTGTTCCTGAATTGAGCTGGAAAATACTGAACATGGTTAATTTTTAATTCATTGGCTAAAACACTGTTAAAAACTTCTGTATAAATTTCCATTTTCCCATATTTTGGTTTTTTAAAAAGATACAATTCTTTTTGGTCTACTTTATAAAAGAGAGCTTTTTCTCTTGCTCCTCTCATTTCAAAATTTTTGGAACTCCACACCTTTTCATCCAGTAAATTAAATCTGTCTCTATATAAATCATTTTCAACAACTAAAGTTTTTAATAAAAATGAAGACATTAGATTGTTATCCTTAATAATGTTTTGTTTAGCCAAAACTCCACACCTTTTTTTGTTCGCCTGGAGCACATTTCAAACCTATTGATAAGTGTCTGTATCATTTTTGTTTTCATGTTGTTGTCTCCTCTGAAGTGTTATTTTTATCAGTTTTCTTTTTTTTACTTTTTTCAGAACCTAAAAAAGTTCCTGAAGTATCTATTTTTTCAGCAGGATTTTTCTTAATAGCGTTTATAATGACTGATATAAGTTCCAGTTTTTTTTCTTTATTTTGTTCAGGATTATCTTTTGTTAATTCATCAATTTGTTTTGAAAATCCATCAAAAACAGTCATTACTCTTTGTTTATGATGATATTCTTCTTTTATGCGGTTTGTTTGTGATATGGATTTTTGGCAATACCAGGCAATCCATACCAAAGGCAAGCCTACTATTGTTCGAGTAACTATATTCATCCAAGTAATTTCTGGAAATATAAAAAAGAAACCAAAATATCCAAACATTAAAATAACCAGTGAAGTAATAAATCCAAACCAATACCCTTTTGTTTTCTTTTCTGTGTGCGCTTTATGGTAACTTCCTGCTAAGCCCGCAGAGGTTGCTCCTGGTAAAAGATCTTCTATTTTTTTAAAAAGCTCTTGATACTGTTGTTGTTTTTCTGAAATAATTTTTGTTTCAGTGTCATGCTGTTCTTTTATTTCAACGGTTAATTGTTTAGCTGTATTTTTCTGTTCCTCTATCTCTGAAAAACAAGTGTTGGTAGCTTCACTTTGTTTTTGTATTGCATCAATTAATTCACCAGCTTTTTTTTGCTGTTCTTGTATCTCTGAAACAGAGGTTTTAGAATCATCATGCCATTTTTGAACTTCAGAATTGAGGTTTTTTACATTTTCATGTTGTTTTGATATTTCATCAGATAAAGTATTTGCAGTCTTTTTATGAGCTTGTATCTTTAAAAGTTCTGTATTCAGTTCCTTACACTGCTTTTCTATTTCATCAGTTAATTCTTTAGCCGTATCATGTTGTTTTTGTATTCCATTAACTAAATTATCTAATAGTTCTAATAACTCTTGTTTTTTCATATACCGAGGTGCGCTATTTTCCATTTTAATATTCCTTTCCAAAATTTTACAGTTCTTTTATATTATATTTTTATAGTTGTTTGTCTAATCTACTAAGCAAATCATTTCGTTCTCTGTTCAAATTCTTTTATCCAATTTTTAAGGGATTCAAAGTCTTTTTTTAATTCTTCAGGTCCAGGTATATTATTAATTACTTCGTTGGTGGAAGAATGCAGAGGTTTTGAATATTTTGTCATCAAGTCATCCAAAAAATCACAATCTTTTTCTTTATTGATTTTAGAAAGGTGCTTTATTTTATTTAAAGTGTGAATGTGTCTTCTGTGTCGTTTTACTATATCCATAAGTAAAACAGATTCAATTGTGTTTTCAATAGTGATTCTAAAATCACTACAAAGCCCTATTGCGATTTTATTATATTCATCTTTACCTTTATTTTCCAAACATTCTTTAGCTTGAGGTAGGTTTTTTATTAAAGAATCTAAAGCTTGTTTTAGGTTTTTCTTAGAAAATGGAATATCCCCTGGGTCGCCTGTTCCCCAAGGTTCTTTTTTCACACATACAGTATTGAGCTCTATATCTTTTTTTTTCGCATATTCTTGAATAAGACCAAAGAAGGATAGCCGATGCGTAAACACAATGACTTGTCGTTCTTGAGATAACTCTACAAGACGCTTAGCGACTGCTTCTTCATAGTTTTGATCTAATGAAGATATAGGATCATCAAAAACGAACGGAGCTGAATTTTGCCCCCCTGTTACATCAGCAAGAAATGCTGAAAGGGCAACAATGCGAGATTCTCCTTCACTGAGAATATCTGCTGTTTTTACTGCAGAATGTAGTGGACTTATGCCCTTTAGCTTCACCTTATGGAGTGCCTTGCCTTTTGCCACCTTTGATTTAAAAAGCTCAACTTTTATCTTTTCAGCTTCTAATTTTTTCAACTCAGTGTTGAATCTATCAATAAAATCTTTAGTAATTAATTGTTCTGATAATTCACTTTTCTTTTTCGATAAAGATGTTGTGTTTGTTAACTGTTTAGCAGATTGAAGTAAATAAATATTTTGCAATCTTTTTATCTCTTCTTTTATTAAAGTTACTTGTTCGGCAAGCCATTTCTTAGCTTTTAATTGTTTTTGTTTGGACAGTAAATTTTCCCTATTATCTTTTTTCGCGTCTTCATCATATTGTGTTGCTTTTTGTTCATTATCCATAATAGCTTGTTCCACTTCTTTTTTCCAATGTTCAAAAGAAGGCAGAGGGGAGAAATTAGATAAAATTGCAGAATCAGTTAATTGTTGTTTTCTTTTTTCTAAAGAAACATATAAGGGTTTTAACTCTGTATTACTATCTGACTGTAATCCACTTGCGTCAATTTTAGTTGCAAGTTCTTGTTCGGTGAGAATATTGGGCAACACCTTTTTAGCTTGTTCCAACGTTGCTTTTTTGTTTTCTACCTCTTTTTGTGCTTCGTCTTTTATAAACTTTTCAAAAGATTTATATCTTTTTTTTGCATTTTCATCCAGGGTTTGGTGGCATAAAACACACAAAGCGTCATCTGACACAACAGGAAAAGGTTGTTTTTTATAAGCCTCCTGTTCAGAATAAGCTTTGGCATATTTCCAAAGCTGTTTCCAAGTTTCACTACCAACTCCACTTAAAGGTGATTGTTCAAACAGTTTATCTGCCAATACTTTTGCTGTTTCTTGAGCTGTGATAATTTCTTTTTTAAGATCATTAATATTATTGCATTTTTCATCAGAAAGTTTATCTATAAGATTATTTGTAGTATCTTTCAATTCCTGTAAATGTTTGTTTTGTTTTCTAATGTCCTCTGCTTTTTTTGCAGGATCTTTTTGGGTAAGTCGCTGTTGCAATTCCTGTAACTGTTTTTGATCTTCTGTTGTCCATAAGCAGTATTTATTTACGTCTTCTTCAAAGGTATTTGTGGATAAAGTGTTATACCATTTTTCTTCTTTTGTATCTTTGTATTCGTCTGGACATCTTGGTTGTTTATTTGGGTATTTTTCTTTTTCATCTTCTATTTTTGAGGATATTGCTTCGCATACCTTAACAAGATACGAAAAAAAAGATAAAATTTGTGGCTCATAAGTAACTTCATTTTCATTTTCTACATAAATCTGTCCACATGAAGCATCAAAAACACTTATGGATCTTAAATCACTAACCCCTGTGTTAGGTGTTTTCCATTCTATATTTTTTGTTTCCTTTCCTTTTTGATAAAAAATAGTGCATTTTTGTTCAGCTCCAGAGTTTGTATGAACATTTGGCAAAATATTTGAATAAGACTTTGCTCCGCAGATGTGTTTTAAAATTCGCACATACCCTGACTTTCCGGAACCATTTAGACCATAAACAACAGAGAGATTTGCTGTTCCAAAATTCAGAGGTTCTTTAGGGGATAGAGCATTAATTCCTTTTATGTCTGAGATAGATTTTAATCTTCACGGGTTTAATTCCCCGTGGCTTGCCACGCTCCTTATAAGGCGTTAGCCTTATTATATGGGGAAGTATATTTATAAAAGTCACAATGTATCGATTTTGCTTTATCATTTAGTATGTCCGATAAAGTATAGAAAGCTTGTGTTGTCGGATAAAGTTTCGCTGGAATTAAAGTGGATATGTAAAGAGATTAGTCAGCGTTATGAGATGGAGTTTATAGAGATAGGTTTAGATGGGGATCATGTTCATTTTTTGATTCAGTCTGTGCCGATGTATAGTCCTACACGGATTTGTCGGATAGTGAAGAGTTTAACGGCTCGTGAGTTATTTAGGCGGTGTCCTGATGTGAAGAAGTTTTTGTGGGGTGGTGAGTTTTGGACGAAGGGATATTTTATAAGCACGGTGGGTCATCATGGTGATGAGCAGAAGATCAGTGATTATGTGAAGAATCAAGGTAATAAGTCAGGTTATAAGAAGATTTACAGTCAGCAACTGCGGTTGTTTTGAGAGCACAGATATTGGCGATAGACAACAGTGATACCCCGTGGCTTGCCACGGGGAGGCTTCATTTTGATCAAATCACTGGTGTTTTTATAATTTAACAATTTTTCTATTGGTATATCATTATTTGGTTCATTTTGTGGGTTTTTAACTTCGTTTACACAATATTTATAAAGTTCCCTATAGTCTTCCTCACTTAGTTTTCCTTTATCAAGGATGAGTATAGCGGTTTTTTGAAGCCACTTAGGTTGTCTTTCTTGAAACCACTTTTTTTCTATATTTATATTCATATTTTTAGTCTCCATTGGGCAATAAGCTTTTGTCTCACAATCTCCATCATCCTGTGTTCTTTGTCATTCTGGCAAAAAGAGGGTTGATTACAAGAGGCAGAAACATTATTTTCTCCTTAAAATCCGTCTTTGTCTTTATATCCTGGGGCTAATTTTAAATCAGCTGATTGAGAAACTTTTTTAACATTTTCCAAGGCATATTGATACTGTGAACCTCTTAACCTGGCATTTGCTGAACAATCAACATTCCAAAGCTGAAGCAAATACCCAGCCATAGCTGATCGAATTTTAATATTATGAGTATTGGAGTTTATAATGTTAGAGTTTTTTACATTGTGAGGATGTTTTTTTATTTTTAAATCAATAAACAAGTGCCATTGCTTATCATTATTTGGGTGTTCATGTTCTTGTATGATATCTTTTTTAATAGGTTTTACTTTTAAAATTCTTCTGAAAACAAAATCAGCAAATTGTTTTCTTTTTCTATCGTATGCGCGTAAATGCCAGCGGAGCTGAGTATTGGCAAAAGCCACAGGAACAATTTGTCGATCAGATGTTCCACTAGACATAGAAGAATAAATAATTTTCAATGAATGCACCCTGTGAATAGCTCTTGAAATTATAGCAATTCTGTCAATCTCATCAATATCAATTTGTTTATTGAATGTAGGTATAGTGTATACTGGAATACGCTCAAGAAACATTTGCATATTGAAAATAGGATTGAAAGTTTTACTCATTTCATAACTTTTTAAATGTATATTATAATCAAGGTTTTTTGGAGCAATTTGATTATACTTAGATAATATATTTGTAGCAGATGCTGGAGAAACACCAAACTTATTCATAATATCTTCCCGATTTATAATCCCATAAAAATATACAAGAGATTCAATAAATTTTAATTTTTTTGTTATATTTTTATTTTGGTTCATTTTTTTTTATACCTTCTATATCATGTAAAAACACTTTATCAATTTCTTTGGATTTCAACACATATAACTTGAACTTCTTTTTGTATTTTAGAAACTTGTTGTTAGGGATTTGCTCTGTATTACACATACAGATATTGTATTTTTCCTGTAAGTGTTGCATTTTTTCATCTAAGGTATTGCTTTCATATTGTTGGATTCGTTTTTCAAGAAAATCTGCTTCCCTAAGCCAACTTCCCCAAATAGCCACTGCTGATTCATGTTTTGCAATCTTGCATGTCCATTGAAATATAGTTTGATCCAAACCCTGTAATACTGTTATTAAGAGAGGCAGTAAACAAAGCAAAAAGAGTATAAAATCACCTTCTAATATTTTTCTGTAATAAAAATTAATTAAAGCAATCAGAAGAACAGAAAATAAAAGAATCAAAAACTCTTTCCAGTTTCTGTATTTAAGATGATGTGCTTTTAGTTCTGAGTGAGAATATCGGCACAGCTCCGCTTTAGATCTCAATTTTTTTAAAATTTGCTGGTTTGATTTTATATCATTAGTTTTCATTTAAACGGCCTACATATCATGTTTTACTGTTGAAGGGCTGGGTTTTATATCCAATACAGTTTTTTTCAAAATATCAAATGTGAGAGCTTTATCCGGGAAAGATTGAGCAAGAGCTGAAGGGAAAAGTCGCAAGCGAAAATCTGAAAATGTATAACCATTATCTCCATAATGTCCCTGTGTTGTAGTTAAGTTTGCCAGTTCGTTAAATTGTTCTTCTGTTAATTTCATTCCTTGCAGATCATGCTTTAACAATTCTAAACATTGATCTTTATTTGGCCTGGAAAATTCTATATGTAAAGAAGCTCGTCTGATAATAGCTTGATCTATGATATTTGCCCGATTGGTACAGAGAAATACAACTGCCCGGCCACCTATCTGACGAATATCATCAATTTTTTGTATTAGTGTATTGACAGCGGCTTTTTCTTCTTGGTGCATTTGCTCAGTGGACCTAAGTGAAGCAATAGAATCTGCCTCATCTATTAACAAAAACGCCAAGCGTTTTTTTCCAGCTTGAGTGGTCAGCTTTTCAAAAGCATCTTGAATGAGTTGACTCATTTCTCCGTGCAAACCTTTTCCTCTTACCCGTGTGCTGAGTTTAAGTAAAAATCCGTCTTTTTTCATATCTTGCACTAAACGATTGGCTACGCATTCTGCTGTAACAGTTTTTCCAGTTCCCACATCTCCGCTAAAAAGAAACAATGGATATCTATGTTGAACTATATCACATAATGGGATTATTTTTTTATAATACTTTTTGCTCCACTCATTTACATGATCTGGCAAAAGCATTGTTGTTAAATGATTTTTTAATGCTTTATAATGTTTTTCAAAACCGATAAGTGTTTTGGCGATACTTTCCAACTTAGATGACGGAAGCTCTTGCTGAATATCAAAATGATTTTGTGACATTAACCCTCCTATAAACTTACAAAAGTATTGCGTTGCAATCCGTAACCATTACTTGAGTAGAATCTACTGCTTTCTTCTTGCATTTCAGAGTAGTCAGTTGAAGAAGATGTAGGACTCCAATTTCTTTTTAATCGTCCTGATTCTTTAAGTTTTTTAGCCTTATTATGATCAGAGTATTCAATAAGTATATGTAGCTTGCCATCAGGCAAGCATGGCCATCTGTTCCCCCCTGGTCTTTGAGAATTTAATAACATATTTTCTTGGACAGAATACCTATGAACTCTTACCAGATCTTCATAGCGGTTGTATAATCGTATATGAATATACTCTAAACATTTTTCTTCAGCCATTAAACGAATATCATCAGCACATTCATTTGCCCGGCCCCGTTCCATTGCCTGTGTTCTTAAAGCAAGCATTAATAAATCTGCTTGGAAATTTTCAAAAGCTCTACGAATATCTGTTTTAGTATATGTTTGTGTAAAAGTACTCATTATGTTTTACTCCTCAATATTAAAACCTGGTCCAAAAATTTCTTTCCATAGTTCTAATGTTTTTCCAGTTTCCTGCACAGCTTGAGCATAGGATAAGGTGTCAAAAGCAGTTTCGGCTGTTCTTATAATTTCATTCCATTCTCTGTCGGGCATCTCGATAGTATTGTTTTCGTTATTTGTGGGGTCGGCTATCCAAGGGGTGTCGCTTGATTGTGATCCAATAGCATTTTGGAAGTACACTTTAACAGGATTACCATTTCCTAAAAATTCAAAAAACATAATTATTGTATGGCTTATTGATGAGGAGTGGGATACCTTTCCTGTCTCAATCAAATAAGCTACTATTAATTCAATAGAAAAAGAAGAAAGCTCCAGTTCTTTATAATTTCTCCAGGTTTTTAGAATACGCACAACGTCGGTAAAGTTTGAATATTTTTCTTTTATTTTATTTGTAAAATCCAATTGTTTATCAACACTGGTTTTAAAATCATCATCTGAGTTTAACTTTTTTCGAGGTTGTTTGCCATAGGTTGTGTTACCTTTTTCTGGGATAAATGGCACAATATCAACTTCAAGGCCGGAGCCTTTAAACACAACTCCGACAGTTTTTTTGCCATCGGTAAAATCAGACTTTTGCTTATTAGGATATGCTTTGCACAATACTTTAATCAGCTCTTCTCGCAATTCTTTGGCATCAAATGAAACCTGCTCTTCAAGATTCAAGTAAAATACCATATCTATATCAAGAGGGTAATCTCCTTTTGGAGCCAGAGCAGTACCCTTTTTCCATGATCCTGCTCTTTTTGCTTTTATTACCTTTGTGTTTTCCATATTGTTTATGGCATTGGAAATATTGCTTTTTAGATGATCAATTTGTTGGGTATAAGAGGCTTTTTGCTCCCTGGTAAGTTTGATTCGGTTTACATAGTTATTTAATTGTTGGTTTGTGTATTCCACTATACCCCTCCTCTTCTTTTCATATTAATTAGCCGGGCATGAAAAATCTTTTTTATACAGCAGCAAAGCCAAGTTGTTGGCTTTTTAGTCCCGCGCAGGCGGGAATCTTGTTGAAGAAAATGTGCCATCCTTTTTTCCTCTTTATCACAAATCATTAACTATACCCTCCTTTTTATAGGATTCAATTTTTCATATTAAAATTTATAATGGTCTTAAAATTTAAGATAAAAAAATCAAAGTGTCAACAGCTAAAAACAGAAAAATTTCATTTTTTAGATTCATTTGGGTAAATCTGTAAGTATTTAATTTAAAAGGAGAATATTAAAATTATAAAAAGTATTTTGCAGGTTTTTTATGCTAAGCGTAAAATTTTTCTTGTTTTGTGCGATAAATATATTATACCCCCAGTTACGGCCTTGAGCCGGCTGGCCCCGGGAGCCTGAGCGACCGGTTTTTTTTACCTTGTTTATATGAAAAAAGTTATAGTTTTCATAGATGGTTTCAATATACTATGTTTTAATAAAGCTTTATTAGACACCGGGAGTATATAAAATGGAAATAACATGGGCCAGTTTAATCTCTCTTATATTAACCAGTGGTATTTTTTTATTTGCTTTTCAGGCATTTCTTTTGAAAGGTGTTAATGCCATGCTGGATGCAAAGACAGATAAATTAAAGACAAACCAAGATAATTTAAGGAAAGATGTTTCTCGTATGGAATCCGAGATAAAATCAGAGCAAAAAAAGATAAAATCAGAGCTAAAAGAAGAGATAAAATCAGAGCAAATAAAAACAAAACAAATGCTTAAAGATACAATAAACCTTATACAAAAAGTTATTGAGGATAATAAAGAATATTTAGAATATATTGATCAAACAAGAAGTCCTGGAAAATAACTTCTGATTAGTTCCTTGAAGGCCCCAGGAGAATTTATAAAAAGAGGTTTTTTATTACTGGTTCTTTTTCATGTTTTTTACGATATTTTTCTATTTCTGATTGGCATTTTTGTTCAAAGTTTTGTTTATTTACTGATCTATCCCATTGTAAATTATTTACTATTTCTCTAATAGCTTCTCTAATGAGCAAAGCTTCTGCCGGTTGTGGAACTCGATGGGTAATTTGTATCTCAGAACAGTAAGGTTCTTTGATTTTTATTTCTCTGTATTCATGCTTTAAACACATAAATAAGATACGTTTTACTTCCGGTTTTATTTTTTTGTGATAATCTAACACAGTGACACCTCCTTATCTTTTTACAAACTATCAAGCTCTATCTAACTATTTGATATAATTTAATTTTCTGTCGATTCCTTTTATATTTTATTATTATAATGGTTTTTGCGCCAATAATCAAGGCTAAAGAGCAGGTTTAACACCCCGCTGGCAATCACAGGCTTAGATGGATCGGCATTTTGGACAATCAAATAACAGGCATACCTATTTAGATGATACTTGTAGTCCAGGATATGACGCTCTATACCTAAGCCAATTTTGACCATTTTTCCCACCTGGGAAAAATAGGCAAAAGGGGAGTTTTTGGAATTTTTATAAATTTTTCTTGAATTTTAACTATTTTTGCACGATAAATACATTACGAGTAAAAAACACCCTTTTTTTCTTATAAAAGTTATATTTGATAGACTATATGAGGATTTGTTAACCCGCTTTTCCGAATCTTTGTGATATGGGCAACATATAGGAGTAAATTATGAAATATGTTGGCATGACTTCCCAAAATCCATATTTAAGAAAACAAGAATGGGAGAATCAAGGTCGAGTGATATCTGATTTTGTAATTATCCAGACAGGTTTAACTTATGATGAGGCTCAAGAATTAGAAAATAGTTATAAAATAAAGGGCTATCAAGCAGAGCCAGGTGGGCCAAGAGTCCCCGGTGTGGTCTATTCTGTTTATGTTTTTGAGTATAAATAGGAGGAAACAATATGGAAATAAGTCTGATTGGTTTAATCACTTTAATAATGACCTTTGGTATTTTTTTTATTGCTGTTCTGGCATTCATTTTAAACATTGTCGATGGGAAATTGGACGCTAAACTGGATGCAAGATTTAAAAGTGTGAAACTTGAGCAAAAGTTTCTTTCCGATGCTATAAAACTTTTATCTAATGATATGAATAAAATAAAAGCTAAATTGGATCTTAAGTGATTATAAAAGTCCTATAGCTTCTTGTGGGCTTAAGATCTCTGAAGTGACATGGCTTATATACCTCCATTTACGGCCTTGAACTGGCTGGCCCCGGGGGGAACCTGAGCGACCGGTTTTTTTATCTTAAAGTATAGTTTTTACAGATGTTTCAATCTTTATTATTCTTTAGTCCTGGATCCACAAACAAAAAAATACAGGTGGTTTGATTTAAAAATGAATTTAAAATTGCCGGATACCTTTCAGTCCTATAAACCTAATGTGGTTTTTAATATTGATTCAGAACATTTTATTGTTAAAACAGCAGAAACAACAGAAGAGCTGTTAGGGGCTTTTCTCTTAAGAAATAGTGTGTTTTATGAAGAGTGGACCGGTAAGTCCTCTAAGTCCGGTTTGGATATTGATAAATACGATCCCCAATCAGACCATCTCATTGTTATTCAAAAAAAAACTAAACAAGTAGTAGGGACTTATCGTTTAAGTGCTACTAAATTTAACAACCAGTTTTATACAGCGGATTTTTTTAACCTCAATTCGTTTTTAAACCAAAACCCACATAATAAAGTGGAAATGGGAAGAGCCTGTACCCATAAAAGCTTACGCGGGAGCCAGGCTATTCATCATATCTGGCTGGGTTTGGCCAGATATTTCAAGCTCACTTTTTCCAGGTATATGTTTGGCACTGTTAGTATAGTAGGCACTTCCTTAGAGTATGTAGCCACTCAGTATAAAACTTTTTTGGAGAAAGGGATGGTGGATCAAAAATTGACTGTTCCACCCACTAAGAAATACCAGATACCCGCTTTTGAGGACTTGCTTTTTAAAGTAAAGAAGGATGAAAGAAGTATATTAAAAATTCCGCGCCTCTTTTTGTGGTATTTAAGTCTTGGGGTTAAAATACATGGCCCACCTGTTTATGATCCTGAGTTTGGTTCTTATGATTTTTTTATCACTTTAGATTTTAAAAATATAGGTAATCTAAAATTAGTGAATCGTTACGAAGACGCTATTTACCTAAAAAATAAACTTCCTCGCACATAATGGGCTGTCTATGGGCCGTTATTATTGATTCCTCAGCTCAAATCCACCCATTGTAAGGGCGTATGGGCTGTTATTATGATTCCTCGCTCAAATCCGCCCATCGTAAGGGGTCTATGGGCTGTTATTATTGATTCCTCAGATCAAATCCACCCATTGTAAGGGCGTATGGGCCGTTATTATTGATTCCTCAGCTCAAATCCACCCATTGTAAGGGGTCTATGGGGTGTTATTATTGATTCCCTGACCTTAGGCCTGACCTTAGTAATAATGCACCGCAGAAATACCACTTAATTTGATACAGAGCGTTGAGAAGCGATTAAAGGTTTTCCTTCCTTATAAAGCTTTGCGTAAATTGGAGTCTAAAGCTTGTCAAAAAGCACAGAGTGGTTGAAACTTTGAGCATAGAGTGTAAAAATTTCAATCATGGTGCGTAAAAATTGGAATTTGTAAAAAGAAGTGGGTTTATAAATAAGGTGGGAAAGTTTTTTTAGGTGTTAAAATTAGGTAGTATTTTTTTGTTCTGAACAGCTTAGGAACATCTAATAATGATGGGCAGATAAAGCCATTAATGAGGTTTTTTAGTATGGTTAAAAAAATGATTAAAAAAAGTAGTGTCTATGGTCTCTTTTGTCTAATTTTTATTTCTGGGTTTGCCTGGTCTGAGGTGATTCAATTTCCTGATCAGGAGCTGGCTGAAGAATATGTTTTCCCAGTGTTTAAAAATCCAAAAGCAGTCCTCAATCGAGATGTTACTTTGACCAATCGATTTGAGCTACGTATGTCCGGGGCTTTGCGGACAGACGAACCATTTTATAATCCTTTTAGTGCCTCTGCCTCTTTTTCTTTTTACTGGAATGAATCTCATGGGTTAGGACTTTCTGCTTTGTTTTTTCTCCCTGGGCTTTCTAAAACAGGAGAAACTTTGAAAGCAAAAGAAGGAATAAGCAAGGCTGGTAAACCTGGGGAGGTGGATGCTTATTATGATGCGGGGTTAGCTCCTCACCCCTTTATAGGCACTTTTTTAAATTACCAGTTTTCCCCTTTTTATGGAAAAATTAGCATTACCAAAACTCTTGTTTTTAATTTCGCACTTTATTCTTTTTTTGGATTAGGTACTATGGGACTTAAGCATGGTCAAAAAAATATTATTATGACTCCTGCCTCTCATTTTGGAATTGGCCAAAGATTTTATTTTAATCGTTATTTTGCCTTGGATGGAGGGATTGATTTCTTGGTGTATCATGCTCCTAATCCTGTCCATAAGGGTATTAAATGGGCACCAGATCAAAAGCCTCCCAGTCGCCCAAAATACAGTGCGTTTGAAAAAGATATTTTTTTAAGATTTTTAGCTCGTGTTGGAATAACAATACTTTTATAAAGTAGGAGTGATATAAGGACATGATTATCTGGATAAAAAAAATATTATATGTGTTATTTATGGTGTGTGTTCCTTTTTTGTCTTTTGCTCAAGAGGAGGATGAGCATGACTTTCAGGAAGAAGATATGGAGTCTCCTGATGAGAGGTTTTTAAAAAGAGTAAAATCCCTTAAAGCCAGAAGATTATCTGATCTGGTTTATCTTTCCCCTTTTTCGGATGTGGCTGTTATTCAACGGCGATTTATGCCTAAAACGGGTCGTGTTTCCGGGACTATATCATCTGCATTTATTTTAAGTAGTGAATATTTTTTAAACCCAGGGGTGGAAGGACACTTAACTTATCATTTTTTAGAAAAACATGGAATAGAGTTAAGCGGTTACTATGTTCTAACTTTTAATCGAGGTGTGACAAATGATTTAGCTAAAATCGACGCCGATGTATCTGAACAACTGCCTATTGCCAATTCTTTTTTTGGATTAACTTATAAATGGATGCCGGTTTATGGTAAGATTGCTTTTTACAATAGAAATATTTTGGCGTTTGATACTTTTTTTAATCTGGGTGTAGGAATGAGTGGAATTAAAAGAAAAAAAAAAATTGCTAAGGTGGTTTGGGAACCTACTGTTATTGCTGGTATTGGTCAGACATTTGCTATTACAAGAGATTTAGGGTTAAGGTGGGATTTAAGATGGCATTTAACTGTTGAGACCCAAAATATAACTTTTTTGAATAATACTTTGTTTTCTATTGGTTTTAGTTATTATTATCCATCGGCGGGGCTGAGATGAAGCGAGTGGGTTTTAGTACTTTTTTAATCCTGATTTTATGTGTTTCTTTTTCTGTAGAAGGAAAAAAAAGACAAACAGTTGGCAATAAACGCAGAAGTCAGATGGGGGCTTTTGTTCAGATCCGACGCGCGCTTAAACAATCCAATCAGGGAAATTATATGGATTCCACAAAAGCTCTTTTTCGCTTAATGTATAAACCTGCTTTGTCTTTGCAAAAAAATAAAATTCGATACCACTTAGCTTTAAGTTTGTATAATATGGGCCTTTATCATCCTGCCATCTTCCAATTCCAGACTTTAGTCTCTAATAACGCCCCAGGATATGTGGGAAAAAGTTTGCGTAAAATTGCATTAGTGGCGGCTAATTTAAAAGATGACAGGCTTTTAAATTACGCTATTTCTAAAGGAAGCTTAAAATATATTCCTCGGAAAGAAAGAAACAAGTTGCATTATCATTTTGGAGAATATTGGATGCGACAAAAAAAGTTTCGAAGAGCTATTGCTCATTTCTCCCGGGTTAAATCTACAAGCCCTTTTTTTTACAAAGCCCTTTATCAGTTAGGCTTGGTTCATGCGGAACTGAATCGTGTTCAACAGGCCGTTAGAATTTTTAGCAAATTAGAAAATCGCCGAACAGGAGTTACAGACAGTTTTCGAGTGGCCGCTCTTATGGGGAAAGCCAGAGCTTATTACCAAGGGAAAAACTGGGAGCAATCTGCTACAGCTTATCAAAAAGTGCCAAAAGATTCGCCTTTCTGGCATGACACTTTATTGGAAAAAAGTTGGGCTTTGTTAAGAGGAGGAAGACTGCGTTCCGCTCTTAGTAATTTTCAAACTTTGCATTCCTCCTATTACGAAGGATATTACCAGCCGGAATCTTTACTACTTAGATCTATTATTTATCTCTATATTTGTAAACATTATGAAATGGAAAAAGTGTTGGATTTATTTCATCGGGTTTATCGTCCTACTTGGACGCAGGTCAAAAATATTATTGCGAGTCGTCATTCCTTAAAGTCTTATTATCAGTCGTTAGTTCTTTCTATGGATGAGAAAAATCGAACAAGCCGTATTCCATATCCTATGTCAGTGGTTCGGAGGATTTCCAGAGAAGGGGATTTTTCTACCCTTCATCATTATATTACTAAACTAAAGGAGGAAAGAGATTTAATTCAGCAGTTTCCGTACTCCTGGCGTCGATCTATGGTCGGAAAATATTCTACAAAATTAATAAGAAAAAGACTTAAAAATGCTCAAAAAAAAGCAGGTGGGCGTGCACTCAGGCATTTAAAAGTTATTCGTGCGGAACTACAGGGCTTTTTTACCCAGGAACAATATCTAAGATATGAAATGCTAAGAAGCAAAAGAGGGTTTTTAAAGAAAAAAATTGCTCAAAAAAGAACAACAGGCATAAGTATTGAGGACTTTGATAGGAGCTTTTATATTCAAAATGGTTACGAATACTGGCCTTTTCAGGGAGAATATTGGTTGGATGAGCTTGGAAATTACCACTATATAGGGACCGGGAGCTGTAAAAAATAAAGAAGAAAATTTTTTATTGCATAAAGAGTATGACAAATTAATATTTTTCAGTCAGGATATTAAGTATATGATGTTTAAAACTAACTTATTTATTTTGTATGGGACAGTGGTTCTTTTCTCTTTTGCGTCTTTGGCTGAAGAGGATTTAGCCCTGGTAAAAACTAATGTGGAGGAGGAGCCTCTTCAAGAGCAAAAAACTTTGTCAGAAGGTAGGGCAGATCGGGATCCCTCATCCCGGCGAAAAAAAGTAAAAAAATTTGGAATAAAAAAAAGAGCAACGGCTGTTCCTAAAGCGCAGATGACTATTAAAAAAATTCAAAGGCAGGCTATTAAAATAGCAGAACCTCCCAGAGAGTTCAGAAGATATTTTGAGGCAGGAACGGATGAAGCAGAATTAGAGTCCGTTATCAATCAAGAGATCAATCAACTTTTTAATCTTTTAAAAACCAGCAAACGTCATGATCTGCGTCTCAGGTTGGGAAACCTGTATATTGAAAAAGCCCGGTTGATTGAATATCGACTTTATGAAAAATATGATCAACAGATGGATCTCTTTCAAAATAAAAGAAGGAAAAGCAAACCTCGCCTTAATTTAAAGCCCACCTATGTTTATATCAATAAAGCTATTAAATTGTTTGAAACTTATCGCAGGCAGTTTCCAAAAGATAAAAATATGGATCAGGTGCTGTTTTTTTTAGGAGTTAGTTATTTTAAAAGGGGGCATTTAGAAAAAGGTCGCGCCCGTTACGAAACTTTAATAAAAAAATACCCTAAAAGTGAATACACAGATGATGTTCATTTTGAGTTAGGGGAGTATTATTTTAATAAATCTCAGTGGAAAAGATCTGTAAACTATTACAGAAAAATAGCTTCTAATCGTAAAAAAAGGCTTTATTCTTTTGCTCTATATAAAATAGCTTGGTGTCGGTTAAAAATGGGGCAGGCTGATCGCGCTATGGCTAATTTAGAAGCTGTTATTAGAGAGGGTGCGCGCCAACAAGGTAGGCAAAATAGGGGGGTAGAAGGGGCTGGCCGTTTGCATTTCGCGAATGAGGCTTTAGGAGATCTGCCTCTTTTTTATAGCCATTCCCGCAACAAGCCAGAAAGGGCCTTGTCGTATTTTCGAAAAAGGGCCGGTAGCTCTAAAAAAGCAACTAAAATGCTGAACACTTTGGCTTACATTTATTTAGATCGAGGCAACCTTAAAGGGGTGCGTATAGCTTTTAAAAAGCTTATTGAGGAAGATCCAGATTCTCCTGAGGCTTACGATTACCAATATCAAATTATTCGCGCACACACTTACGCAGGAAGCCGACAAGTTTTTTTAAGAGAGTTAAAACGTTGGATAGTTCGTTATGGGCCTATGAGTGCGTGGGCGCGGAGCAATCAGGATGGTTTGGTCTCAAAAGCTGTTCATCTGATGGAGACAACAGTTCGAAACTACGCCCTTCGTATGCACCAATCCTATCGTAAAACCAAAGATAAAACAGCTAAAAGACAAGCTCTTTTTAGCTATGATCTTTATAACAGCCATTTTCGAAAATCAAAACAGTCGGATCAAATGAGATTTTTTTACGCAGAACTACTTTTTGATTTGAGGCAGTTTGCAAAGGCGGCCCGGCAATATCTTTTTGTGGTGGAAAACTTTCCAAAAAGTAAATATTATGAGACGGCCAGCTTAAACAGTGTTTTAACTTTTGAAAAAGCTCTTCCCTCTGCAAAAGCTATTAATCAACTTGTCGGCAAAAAAACCAGTTTCCAGGCTTTTCCTTCATCTGTGCAGAACTTTCAAAAGGTGGTTCGCTCTTATACCAGTCGTTTTCCTAAAAAATCAAATGTACCGGCTATCTTATATAAAATGGCCTCTCTTCATTATGAGTTTAATCATCATAAACAGGCATTGGCTCAGTTTTGGAATTTAATTCAGAAGTATCCTACCAGTCGGTATACAGAATATTCCGCCAACTTAATTTTAGATATTTACAATTTGACAAAGAACTTTAAAGGTTTAAGGCAAGCTGCTCAGCGATTGTTGAAAAATAAAATGATCGCTAACTCTGGATCAGCCAGAGAAATTAGGAAAATTTTAAGTCAGGTCTCCTTAAAGACGGCTGAAGATATGGCTCGAAACAAGCAGTATTTTAACAGTGCTGTATTGTATAAGTCTTTTGCAGACACACACCCTAAATCCCCTTTAAGGGGAACGGCTTATTATAACTCCGCCATAAATTTCAAAAAAAGTGGTGATATTCTTAAAACTCTTTCCCTATATAAAACCGTTTTGCAAACCTCTTCCATAAGCCAGAATATACGAAAGACCATTTTAAAAGATATCCCTGGTTTATACCAAAAAACCGGCCAATATATGAAATCAGCTGAGGCTTTTTCTAATTACGCGCGTTCTTTTCCAAAAGATAGGGTCTCTGTAGATTTTTGGTTTAACTCTGCTCTTATTTATGATGGGTTTAATTATTATACCTCGGCAGAGCAGGCTTATTTAGAATATTTTAAAAAAAGCAGAAAAGCAGAAAAAGTGCAAGCCCTTTACTTATTAGCGGAGCTTAACAAAAGAAGAGGGCGGGCGGGCCAGGCCGTGTCTTATTACAATCAATTTCTTAACAGAGGATCTTCTGATAGAAAAGCATTGGTGTCTGCCAGTTTTAGAATTGCCGAGATTAAAAAAGCACAAAGAAAAGTCGCGCAATCTAAAACCTGGTATAGAAGAACCATCGCCTTATATAAAAAAAACAAGGCAGGGGTTTTTTATGCGGCTCAATCTCAGTTTCATTTAGTGTATGATACTTATGTTAAGTTTGTTAGAATAAGGATTCCGGTTAACCCTAAAGCACAGCAAGTGGCTGTTCAAAAAAAATTAAATTTATTTAATAAACTAAAAGAGGATTTGAAACAGGTGATTCGTTTTAATAGTGGTCATCAGGTGGTAGCCAGTTTAGTTTTAATTGGTTTAGCTTCTGAACATATAGGAGACTCCATTTATAACTCTCCTTTGCCTAAGGGTTTAAACAAAGAGGAGATAAAGCAATATAAAGAAGGTTTAAAAAAGACGGCTTTACCTTTTAAACAAGAGGCAGTTAAAAATTATAAATTAGCTATTAGCCGAGCGCGTAAACTTAATGCCTACAATGAGGAGTGGCTGAAAAAAGCTATTCAGCGGTTAAGTGCTTTGGAGAAAAACTCCTCCATTGCCGTTAATCCTCTTTTGAAAAAAGAAATTTTACCTGTGCTTTTTTTGGATTGGTCTGGAGTATGATTTTAAGGAGTTAATAATGATAGTTTTTGAAAACAGTTTTTCTTTCGTAGTAAGTATGGGCAAGATGTTTTTCTAAGAGGTTTTTATGGACATAAAAAATATGGTTTTTTTATTTATTTTTAGGTTAAGAGCATTTGCTTGCCTGTTGGTAGGTCGGGAAATTTTAACACTCCTGACCTCAGTGTTTTTATGTATTTTTTTAAGTCCAGTGGGGTTTGCAGAATTTGTGGATGAAGAAGATATAATAGAGGAGGAATCAGCTACCAGTAAGGAGAGCTGGAGCGAAACAGAAAACGATGGGACAGAGGCAGAAAAAGAAAAACGAAAAAAGCAATTGCGCGCTCGTCAGGAAAAGGAAAAATTGAAACAATGGTTAACACAGCTAAAAGCCCTTAAAAGGAGCAAAAAAGAAGGGCAAGTAGTTTCCTTAGTTTCCAAAATTTTAAATAAGGACCCTCATAATATTCAAGCTCTCAACACCTTAGGCGTGTTTTATTTGCGGGCAGGAAAGACACAGCTTGCAAAAATTATTTTTACGCGCGCTCTAAAAAAACATCCTAAAAACTCCTCTTTACATGCCAACTTATCTGTTATTGCTTTAAAAGAGGACAAACCAGAAGAGGCCATAAAGGGATTTCAAAAGAGTTTGAGTTACAGGTATAGCAATTATGTTTCTGCCGCTAATCTGGGGACTCTCTATACAAAGGCTTATGAATACGATCAAGCGTTAGAACCTCTTAGTTTGGCTTATAGCAGATCTAAACAACTTTTATCCATAACCCATCGTGAAGTGCTAAAAACAGGAAATAACTATGCCGTGGCTTTAGCCTGGGCTGGAGATTTTAGAAAATCAGAAGATATTTTTGAAGAGTTAATAGGAAAACATCCTGGATCTGTTCAGCTCATTTTAAACTATGCTATACTTTTAGGTAAAGACATGAAGGATAAAGAGAAATCCTATCAGCTATTGCAGAAAGCAGATATGATGGATAAATCCGGGAGGTATACACGAAAAATAAAAGCTATGCGGAAGTATTTAAAAACCGGTCAGGCAGGGAGTTATAAGTCGTCTTATATATCCATGCTTTAGAAGTGTTATAAAAAAGGAGTAATATTTAATGAGAAAAAACATATTAAAAAAATATAATCGTCTGCAATATTGTTTGTGGGGGGGTGTTTTATTTTTCTTTTTATTTTGTGTTTCCGTTTCTGCTGAGGCTCAAAGGAAGAAGAAAAGAACAGGCGGTAAAAGAGTGGTGATTGACTTTCAAGATGAGCTGTTAGAGGGAACTGTGTCCAACCCCAGTATTTTTCACCTGTTTCATAAGAAACAAATAAAGTATGGCAGACTGATAAAATTACGGAAAAATTTTTTACCAGAGATGAGAAGAACAGCACGAGAAATCAAGTAATTCGCGCTTAAAAGGAGAAGAAACTTTGCAACAACCTGTGTTTTTAAAAGTATTTCATTCTGGGCAACTGGTTGCTAATCGACAATTTTTATCGGATCAAATTAGCATTGGCAGTAATACAGATGGCCCTACTTTAGTTCTATCTGATCCGAGTGTTTACTCTTGGCATGTTTTAATTGAAAAAAGAGGTAATGATTATCATATTTCTGATTTAGGTTCTCCTACAGGGACTTTTGTTAACTCCCACCAAATTGTGGAATCTGTATTAAAACATGGAGATCAAATAAAAGTTGGAAATTTTACGATTCATTTTTTTATAAATGTTCCTTTTGCTCAACCTGGTGGTCAAAAAATCCAAAATCCAAAACAAAAAACAGCTGAGCCATTACCGGGTTTAAAGCAAAATGTGCCTTCTTCGCCAACCGTGCCCCCGTCTTCAGCTCCGTCGGTTCCGCCAAAGGTAGCCCCGGTGTCTCCTTCGCCAGAGGTAGCACCACTAGGTTCAGGGGCGACACCTGCTCCGCCTTCGTATGCACCGGCCCCTACCCCACCAAGGGTAGCTCCAGCCTCTCCACCTCTGCCAAAGGTAGCCCCGGTGTCTCCTTCGCCAGAGGTAGCACCACTAGGTTCAGGGGCGACACCTGCTCCGCCTTCGTATGCACCGGCCCCTACCCCACCAAGGGTAGCTCCAGCCTCTCCACCTCTGCCAAGGGTAACACCAGTTCCGCCAAAAGTAGCTCCAGCTTTTCCGCCTTCTCCTGTTGAACCGTTGCAAAAGCAAGAATCTGTTGTTCAGCCTGAGTCTGAGTTGTCTTTGCCAGGTTTAAACAGGACCGATGAGGTGGTAATAAGACCCTTGAAAAAACAAAAACAGGAAACAGTAAAAGAAACCGAAACTGGTGCAAGCTCTCTACCAAAGACTGAGATTATTCCTCCTTCTGTAGTTCGTCGTTCAGCGGGTGATATGGGGCAAGCTCCCGAAGTTCCCGAAGTTCAAACACAAACCCGCGCTCCCGAAGTTCCCGAAGTTCAAACACAAACCCGCGCTCCCGAAGCCCAAACACAAACCCACGCCCACGTTCACGAAGTTCCCGAAGTTCAAACACAAACCCGCGCTCCCGAAGCTCCAGCTCCCGAAGCTCCAGTTCCAGAACCCCAAACCCAGGCTCCCGCTTCTGAAGCTCCCGAAGCCCAAACACAAACCCACGCCCACGTTCACGCTCCAGAAGCCTCTGCTCATGAACAAAGGAGTAAAGTTCTCCCCTCTCATTCTTCTACTGAAGGTTTTAATCAGGAAAGTCCTTTTTATGAACAGCACCTGCTGGACGAACAGCCTAAACAAACTGAACAACAATCCATAGTAACAGTGGAAAAGAGTAGATATGGAACTTATGCACCTAAAAGTAGGATTTCAAATCTGGATAAAAGCATTCCCATAGGTAGTGGTCCTATTGTGGAAGTGACTGTAGCATGGAAAGAGAGGATTCTCTTCATGCACCATTTTAAGGACATTGGCCAAACTGTGACCCTGGGATCAGATTCTAAGGCTACTATTTTTTGCCCCAATTTGTTAGGTAAAGCCAGTTACAACTTATTAAAAACCGGCCAAGGAGCTTGTGTTTATTTATCTGACGGAGTGAAAGTGAGTGTGATAGATCGAAAGGGTGTCAAACATCCTTTTGAAAAATTAGTGGAAAAAGGATTAATTACAACTCAAGGTTCTGGGCAACAAGCTCTTTCTCTTAATCAAAATCAACTTATTCGCATGGATTTTTCTTCCTCTTTAGTGGTTTATGTTCGCTACTCAAATCGAGAACAAAAAGCCACACTGGCCGGTTTATTTGGTTTTAATTTTTCTGAAATGATGGGGTTAATGATGTCTTTTTTCTTTATGTCCTTGTTGTTTTTTTATTTGGCGGTTTTTTCACCTCAGTTTTTAGGAGATACAGAAGAGCTGGAAGAAGGGGAAATTAAAAAAGCCACCATTGAATTTAAGAAAAAACGAGTAGTAAAACTAAAGATGGCTCAAAAAAACCGAAAAAAGAAGACCAGACTTTCTATTCCGCAAAATCAGAAAGTGCAGAAGAAAAGAAAAAAAGTGGGAATTAAAAAAAGAGGTTCTGAAGGACGCTTAGGTCAAGTAGCGGCTAAGCCGAAGGCAAAATCTAAGAAGAAAACTATTACCTCTGCTCGCCCTGGAGGTTCTGTAACTACTAAAAAAAGAGGAGCTGGGCCAAAAAGCCCTCGTCCTGATCCCACAAAAATAGGTTTGTTGGGGGTTTTTGGTAAAAAAGGTGCTCAAAAGCAATTAGATAAAGCTTACTCTGGCACAGGAGAGTTGGCGGGTTTAGCAGAACAGGCTACAGGCTATGCTGGGCAGGAGGATTCTTACACAGGGGAAGGAATAGGAACTAAATTTAAAGAGACCGGGGCAGGAGGAAAAGGCACAAATCTTATTGGTGTCTCTGCAGGTATTAAGACTAAAGGACGAGGAGGGGGAGCCAGAGGCTATGGCACAGGTGGTAGTTTGGGACGAAGAGGTATGGTTCAGCTGGAATTGGGCACTTCTGACTGGGAAGTAGAAGGTGGAGTAGATAAAAATGCTATTTTAAGAGTGATTCGCCGTAACAAATATCAGTTAGAATCTTGTTATGAATTTGCATTGCAAAAAAGACCTGACATGGAGGGGAAAGTTTTGGTTCAATGGAATATAGTGAATGAAAGAGTTCGAGGTGTTAAGGTAAAAAGCAATACGACAAGGGACTCTGCTTTGGCTCGTTGTTTGATGTCCCGTTTGCGTAACTTTCGTTTTACAGGAACAGGGTTAAAGAAAGGACAAATAGGAGAGGTTACTATTCCTTTCGTGGTTACAAAAAAATAAACCAACTTGTGACTCACGAAGGACAGTTTGAGTAATATTGACCCTAACTTTAAAAAGGGTTCTTGATTATAAAGTTATTATAAGTTATGAAATAAAGATTTTAAAACTTAGATAAATAAAATTAAACAAAACAAAAAACAGGAGGTGTTACCTTGGAAGAAAAAACAGTAGATATGATACATAGCTGTGATCCCGGCTTAAATTTTATCAGTAAAGCTTTTTGCGAAGGAGGAACCGCGATGTATTTTATCGCGGCGGTTGGTTTTTTAGTGATCTTTCTTATTATTGAAAGATTTTTAAGCTTAAAGTCACTGGTGTTAAACAAAAGCAATGTGTGTGAAAATTTGTTTGGCTTGTTGCTCCAAGGAAATATCCGACAGGCTATCGCATTTTGTGACACCACACCAGCCCCTCTGACGGAAACTTTAAAGGCGGGTCTGATTAAAGTGATAGAAAAAAGACCGGATGAGGAAGTACAAGTAGCTATGGATGCGGCTGTCTTGCGTGTGACTCCTCGTATAGAGGGTTGGGCTTCGTTTTTGGCGGTTTTTGGAAATGTGAGTGTTTTAGTAGGTTTGTTAGGAACTATTATTGGTTTGATTAAGGCTTTTGGTGGTGTAGGCGCGGCCGATCCATCCGCCAGAGCCAGTATTTTATCAGCAGGTATTTCTGAAGCTCTAAATTGCACAGCTTTTGGTTTGGCAGTGGCTATTATAGCTATTACCGCTTATGGTTTTTTTCAGATCAGAATTGGGCGCGCCACAAATGATCTTTTAGAGACCTCTATGGAATTGATGAACCGGGTGGTTTCTAACAGAGATAAAATTAATAGTCAGTCAGAACAATAAGATTTTTTAAGTAGCTTTTTAATCTAAGGAGGTTTTATGGCTCATGTAGAAGAATCAGGTGGTGATAAGAAGAGTATAGCTGTAGAGCTTAATCTTGTTCCATTTATTGATTTAATGAGTGTGTGTATTATATTTTTACTGATCACTGCAGTATGGACTCAGGTCTCCATGATTCAGTTAGGTAGTTCACTTTATTCTAAAAAAACAGAGGTCACCCCTTTGGAGGAGCCTCCCCCTTATGCGGAAATTCCCTTCCGGGTAAATGTGTTGGAAACGGGATTTGAAATTTTAATCGGCAAAGAGCGAATAAGTATTCCTCGTAAAGGAAAACAGTATAATGAAAAAGCTTTGCTCAAACAAATTAGAAAAATCAAATTAGTTTACCCTGAAAAAAAAGATGTTGTAGTGGCTTCCAGAGATCGTGTTAAGTATGAGTATGTTGTGGGGGCAATGGATGCGTTGTTAAATGGAGGTTTTCCAGAAGTGGTTATTGCCACAGGGGAGATGCTATAATGCTTATTTATAGGTTTGGTAGGAATTTTTGGTTTGGATGGAAATTTGGGATGGGATTTTTAAATTACTCGAATAAAGGAGTACTGTAATGCCTATTCATGTTCCTGGAAAAAGAAGCAGAGGAAGAGGGAAGGTTTTAGGAACCAAGAGAAATGTGGTGGCAGTTTTACAGTTAACTGCTATGGTGGATATGTTTACTGTTTTGGTGGTGTTTTTGCTTCAAAACTATGCCTCCACTAATCAAATTTTACCTAATGCTGATCAAGTGGCTTTGCCTCAGGCCTCCACAGTTAAGGAACTAAAGCCTTCTTTTGTCGTTTTGCTGTCAAAAGATTTTGTTTCTTTTAATGACAAAAAGTTAGCTAATTTTAAAGAGATAAAGGAGAACAAAGACTGGGTCATTGTTCCTTTGTTAGAGTCAGTTAAGCAGGCGATTGAAAAATTAAATCAGAAAAACAAAAGTGTGAGCAGGAAAAATGAAACCGGTGCCGATGTAGTACCTATTCAATATAGAATGACCTTGCAGGCAGATAAGGATATTGATTTTCTTTCTATTAAAAAAATTCTTTACACTTTAACAGAAGCGGGTGTTCAGGAGATAAATTTTGCTGTTATTAAAGTCAACCCAGAAGACAAATATGGACTTTTATAAACGATGGCTAAGTAAGTTAGTTCTTGTCTTTATGGTTTTTAAGTGGTAGTGTTTGGGGTATGCGTTTGTTTCTACCGGATTCTGATCCTATAGATGTTCCTGAAGACACCACTGTTTTTGAGTTAGCTAAAAAACTCAAAAAAGGGGCTTTAGTGGCAGGTGCGTTTATCAATAAGAGTCGAGAAATCTCCGATCTAAGAACCCCTTTAAAAAACGGAGATCATGTTCGGTTTTTGCTCTTGCCCTCAGAGGGATCTTTAGAAGTAATCCGACACTCTTCCGCTCATGTTATGGCCCAGGCGGTTCAAGAGCTTTGGCCAAATGTTAAAGTTACTATTGGTCCAGTTATTGAAGGTGGATTTTACTATGATTTTGATTCCCCTAAGCCCTTTTGTCCCGAAGATCTGGAAACTATAGAAAATAAAATGAAAGAAATTATAAACCGCAAGCTGGAAGTCACAAAAGAGGTATGGCCGAAGGAAAAAGCTATTTCTGTTTTTAAAGAAATGAAAGAGCATTACAAGGTGGAAATTATACAGGAGATAAACGAACCAGAGGTAAGTGTTTATCGGCAAGGAGAGTGGTTGGATCTGTGCAAAGGCCCTCATGTTAATAATTTATCTCAAATTGGAGCAGTTAAGGTTTTGCGTCAGTCTGGGGCTTATTGGCGAGGGGATGAAGAAAAAGCCCAACTTCAGCGCGTTTACGGAACGGCTTTTCATACGGAGAAGGAATTAAAACAGTACCTTAAAAATTTAGAGGAATCTGCTAAAAGAGATCATCGAAAATTAGGAAAAGAAATGGGGCTTTTTTACTTTTCAGATCTTTCCCCTGGTAGTCCTTTTTTTACGGGCACGGGAGCTTTTGTTTACAATGAATTAAAGCGTTTTTTACGAGAAATGTATGTTCAGTATGGCTATGAAGAGGTGATTACACCTCAAATTTTTAGTTCAGCACTTTTTAAGCAATCCGGTCACGCTCAGCATTTTGTGGAGAATATGTATCCGGTTTTGCAAAAATCGGCACAAACGGAGCAACCGGCGCAAACGGAACAAAATCTATCTTTTCTCAAACCCATGAACTGTCCCGGACATTGTGTGCTTTACTCTTTTCAAAAGCGATCTTATAGAGATCTGCCCTGGCGGGTGGCGGACTTTGGACGATTGCACCGGAGAGAAAAAAAAGGAGTTTTGCACGGCCTGACCCGTGTAAACAGTATGTGCCAGGATGATGCTCATCTATTTTGCGCTCCCGATCAACTACAAGAGGAAATAGAAAGCATTTTAAAAATGTTTCAGGAAGTGTATGGCAAGTTGGGTTTAAAGGAGTATAAAATTGCTCTATCCACTCGTCCAGATAACTCAATGGGGGAAGATGGGCTTTGGAACAAGGCGGAAGATGTGCTTTCTTACACTTTGGAAAAGCTGAAAATTCCGTTTGAAATTCATGCCGGAGAGGGAGCTTTTTACGGACCAAAGTTGGATATGCTTTTTGTGGATGCGATGAAAAGAGTTTGGCAGTTAGGTACACTCCAGTGCGATTTTAATATGCCTAAGGCTTTTAACCTCAAATATGTAGATAGCGACAATAAGGAAAAAATGCCTATTCTTCTGCACAGGGCCATTTTAGGCTCTTTAGAGAGGTTTATTGGTGTTTATTTAGAACACACAGGAGGACATTTTCCGTTATGGCTTTCGCCCGTGCAGGTATTATTTATTAATATTTCAAAAAATCAGGAAAAGTACGTGAAAGAATACGCCGATAAGATGAAAGAAAGAGGTATACGGGTGGAAACAGATTTAAGAGCAGAAAAACTGGGTTATAAAATAAGAGCAGGTCGCCTGCGCCGGATCCCCTGTATGGCTATAGTGGGGGAAAGAGAAACAAAATCGCAATCCGTGTCTGTTCGTTTGTTAGATGGGAAAAATATTTCTTTAAAAATGGATATTTTTGTTGAAAAATTGTTAAAAATCATTCAGAAAAAAGATTGTGATATAGTAATGTAGGTAGTTTTTGATCTAACAAAGTATTTTGTATTAGGTTTATTGCATAAGCAAGCCCTTTAGGTAGATGTAGGTAGTTTTTGAGCTAACAAAGTATATTTATTCAGGGCAGACGACTAAGTAAATAAATAAAACTATAAAACAGGAGGTGTCTTATTCGTAAGTTTAGAAAAAAATTCAGAGGGGTAGTTAGAAAAGAAGACAGGTTTAGAGTCAATGAAAGAATTATCGCAGAACAAGTGCGTGTGGTAAATGAAGCTGGTGATATGATGGGGGTTTTGCCACCCTCTCAAGCTCTTACTATGGCTATGGAAAAAGGTTTAGATTTAGTAGAAATTGCCCCTAAAGCCAACCCGCCCACCTGCAAGATAATGGACTATGGCAAGTGGAAATTCAAACTCAGCAAAAAAGAAAAGCTTTCCAGAAAAAATCAGGTAAAAATTATTATCAAGGAAATTCAATTGCGTCCTCGAACGGATGTACATGATCTGGAAATCAAAATGAGAAAAGCTAAAGAGTTTCTTAAAGATGGTTGTAAGGTGAAGGTGCATTTACGTTATTCTGGCCGAGAGATGGCCCATAAAGAGTTAGGTTTAAAAATGTTAGATAAAGTCAAAGAGGTTTTGCTTCCTTACTCCCTTTTAGAAAAAGACACTCCTCAGTTAGAAAAAAGATCGGCTTTTTTGTTTTTTGTTCCTGATCCCATAAAGCTCAAGGAATGGCAAAAAAAGAAAAAGAAAGTGGAAAACACAAAGGAAAATAAACAAGAAGATGAGTTGAAAAAGCCTTCTTCGAAAAAGGATTTAATACAAGAGGACACGCAGGAAAACACATCGGAAAAACCGGTCCCTGAATTGGCTCGCGAAAGCGGTTAAACTTAAGCAAATATACCTTTGATTTTTTCTTCCAATACAGAGCCTTTTGGAAGTTTTGATCTACTCCCTTTCCTTTCGTATACATTTCCGACAAACGATTTTGAGAACTATAATCACCAAGTAAAGTGGCTTTTTGATATAATTCAGCTGATTTCTGATAGTTTTGAAGCAAGCCTCCATTACCGTGATAATATATCATAGCCAGATTGTGTAGAGCAGGTATAAAGTTTTGCTCTCCCGCCATTTCATACCATTTAACAGCTGACTTATAATCATAGTTTAATTCTTTTTCAAATTGATACAGGACCCTCACATTATGTTGAGCGATAGCTAAGCCCTGCTCTCCTGCTAACCTATACCAATTAAAGGCTGAAACAGTATTTCCCATACTATACATTTGTTTCTCCTTTTTTCATAGTGGATCTAAGTTATATTATTTAGTCACCCGTGAAAAAGATTGTTTTTTTGATTGGATTCCTACTTGAAAAAGGCTGAAAGCCTTTTAGGCTTTCAGTTTAGGTTCTGGATACCCGCTTTCGCGGGTATGACAGCGAAGAAGAATGGGGTTTATCACGGAGAAGTATTTAGTCCCCCGTGAAAAACCTTGTTCATCTCCAACTGCAAAGCCAAGTACTTGGCTTTGCAGTCCCGCCTTGAGCGGGAATCTCTGGACTTTTAAAGAGATATATCAAGTAGTTTACTAAACTAAACTAAACTAAACTAAACATACTTTTACACGGACAACTATTAAGAATGCAAGAATCGCAACCTTTTAGCTGGGTTTTTATATATGCTTAAAATCATTATGTTTTTCATAATTTTAGGTAATCAGATTAGACAATAAATATCGTTTTTTTTTTAACAGTTAGATAAAATTTAAACACTTACTTTTGTTGTTTTTTCCCGACTTTGACAGTTAATTTTGGAAAAAGGCCGAAAAAGCTCTAATGGGGGCTGTTTTGTGAGGTTTTAAGCTATTTTTGTCCTCTGGTTCTCCAAAATGTAGTATAAAAATATACTCGACTTTAGTGTTAACGCATCCTGTATAAGTGTTGTTTTTTTTAATGGTAGTGGTAAAATAAAACCATGTTCATTAAAAAAATCAAATCCCTTAAGGGAGACACTTACTTACAACTCACTAAATCTTACCGAGATAAAGGCAAAGTTCGTCATAAACCCCTCCTCTCTTTAGGTAAACAAGGAGATGGCACCATAGAAAGCCTGGTCCAAGCTGTTTCACGTTACTCAGGAGCTATGACTATTGAAAAACTGTCTGAAAACTTAAACATTGAAAAAACTTTTATTCTTGGTCCTCTTATTATTTTACAAAAACTATTTGAAAAATTAGGAATCAATCAAGCCCTTGAGGAATTACCTAAAGGTTCAAAAACAAAGTGGGATATTCAAAAAATTCTCTTTACCCTTGTAGCTGGCCGTTTTGTGGAGCCTAGTTCAAAGCTGGCGGTTTTTGAAAGAGGACAACAGGCTTTTTATCCTGGATTAGTGGTGCCGGATATAAAGCTTCATCAGATTTATAGAGCTTTAGACTTTTTGGCTCTACATAAAGATAATATAGAAAAATCCTTATATTGGCATAAACGAAACTTATTTAATTTACAAGTAGATGTAGTTTTGTATGACTTAACTACTTTGCGCTTTGAAAGCCAGAGAACAGACTTAGGAGAACTTAGACAGTTTGGTTACAGCAAAGAGAGACGAGGGGATTTAGTCCAAGTGGTCTTAGGTCTTTTGGTAGATAAAGAGGGGCTTCCTTTGGGTTTTGAAGTGTATCCTGGTAACACTTTTGAGGGCAAAACAGTAGCTGATATAGAAAAAAAATTAAGAGAAAAATTTAATGTTGGACGATTTATTTTTGTTGGTGATCGGGGGATTTTTTCCAAAAAGAACTTAGAGAGCTTAGAGAGAGGTCAAGGGGAGTTTATTGTAGGTATGAAGTTAGGAGCAATAAAGAATCGCCATAAGGATTTTTATAATAAGAGTCTTTTTCAAGAAGTCCAGCCGGGGGTTTTTGTGTATGAGACAAAGTATGAGGGTAAGAGACTTATCATCACTTGGTCAGCTAAAAGAGCTAAGAGAGATCAGAAGGTTCGTGAGGAGATTTTATCTAAAATTGAGAAAAAGTTAAAGTCTCATAGTGTCTCTATTCAAAGTTTTGTGACCCACGAAGCTTATAAAAAATATGTTTGTTTAAAGAAGGGAGCTAAAAAACCTGTGTTAAATCAACAAGCTATAGAAAGAGAGGCTATAAAGGATGGTTTTTTTGGAGTGATTACGAATGTTCAAAATAAAAGCGCGAAAGATTTGGTTAGTTATTATAAGGACCTCTGGAAGGTAGAAGATGCCTTTGGGGAGCTAAAAGGTACTTTAAAAGCCCGTCCTGTATTTCATTGGACAGATAAGCGTATAATGGGACATTTGGTGATGTGTTTTATTGCGTATTTATGTGAGGCTCATTTAACAAAAGAGCTAAGAAGAAGAGGTTTTTTGTTTCAAAGTCCCGCTACAGAGACAGCCAGCATAGCTCATCGTCCTTTAACAGTGGTTCAGGGGATGAAGGCTTTATTGGAAGTTCGGGCTGTGCCCGTTAAAGTGAGAGGGGCTATAATATGGATCAGAACAGAGATAACCGGTGTTTCAGCAAAGATGTTTCAGGTGGCGAAGGTTCAAATACCTAAGAAGTTGCTTAAATTTTGTCCGCCAGCAGAGGAAAAAAAAAGCAATTAAAAGCTATTTTTAAACCTTAAGTCGGGCTTTTTTATACTACAATTTTTGGAGAAAATCCAAAAAAACCCTGAATAGAGGCTATTTTACAGGGTTTTGAGCCTTTTTTCTCAAATTAACTGTCAAACTCCAGATTAAGAATGCAAGAATCGCAACCTTTTAGCTGGGTTTTTATATATGCTTAAAATCATTATGTTTTTCATAATTTTAGGTAATCAGATTAGACAATAAATATCGTTTTTTTTTTAACAGTTAGATAAAATTTAAACACTTACTTTTGTTGTTTTTTAGTTTGAAATAGACTGTTAAAATAGTTTATTTAGTTTTTTCCAGGGGATTACCCGACCGGAACTTCTTTTTTGCGCCTCTTCTCCCCCATACACCAGGAAGGATTGCCCGTGTTCTGAACCTGAGTATTTTTGATATTTTTTTAAGTTTCTAAAAAAATCATTATGAATGGTTTGGCTGGATTTAATCTCCACAGGAAAAAGCTTTGAGTTTTTTTGAAACAAAAGATCCACTTCCATCCCTTTATTGTCTCTCCAAAAGTAAAAATCCATTCCCTTTCGATAATTTTTATTATGTTTAAAAAATTCGCTGATAATTAGAGATTCAAAAATCGCACCTTTATAAGGAGAAAGAGATAGATCTTTCACTCTTAGGTGAAGAAGATAGCATAATAAACCAGGATCATAAAAATAAAGTTTAGGAGTTTTTACTAATTTTTTAGAAAAATTTTTATGATGAGGTTTAAGTAAAAAAATAATATAACTGGCTGATAAAACAGAAATCCAGGATTGAACAGTTTTTGTGTCTATGCCTGCCACATTGCTTAACTCTGAATAGTTAATAAGCTGTCCAGCTCGTCCTGCGCATAAGCTCACGAATTTTTGAAAAAGAGATAGGTCTTTAATGTTAATTAGTTTTCTGACATCTCTTTCTATATAAGTTTTTACATAATCTTCATACCATATATGGGGAGGAAAGTTTTTGTCATACAGAGGAGGATAAAGCCCTTTGTATAAAGTAGAATTCAAGTTCTTTAATAAAGGACTTATCTCCGATAAAGAAAAAGGCAAAAGCTCTACTAATCCCACCCGGCCCGCTAAAGATTGAGTAATTCCTGATAAGAGTCCAAACTGTTGTGAGCCTGTGATGATAAAGTGCCCTGGTTTTTGATTTTTATCCACCACTCCTTGCATGTAAGAAAAAAGTGCTGGGAAGTTTTGTGCTTCGTCAATCACCAAGCCATTTTTATCCTGGTTAAGAAAAGCTTTTGGATCTTGTTTAGCAAAAGCTCTTTGATCCAGGTCTTCTAAAGAAATATATTTTTTTTTGCGAAAAATAGCTTTGACAAGAGTGGTTTTGCCAGATTGTCTGGGACCTGTAATAGCCACAATGGGATATAATCGGGAGAGGCTTTTTATAATTTTTTCAGCTTTTCTTTTATACATGATCTTAATAACATATTAAATTATTGGTCCTAATTCAACATATAATTCCTTAATTAGGACCTTTTCCATTCCCTCCCCTCTGATCAGCCAAGTTTGTCCTGACTTCAGCACAACGCAATGCAATAAATGAGTGATTTCCGATATTTACAAATTTTTGGGGGAACACATTTTTAAGATTTAGTTCAAGAAGTGGAGATAAATTTAGACACTCTTTTAAGACCTAAGGCCTCGTATATGGATCTTATCTCTTGTGTGCTTTTAGAGGGCATACGATAAAGATTTTTGTTTGCGTCCTCTATAAGGCTATATTGATCTCTTTTTAAAATCTCTCTCATCTGCCTTATGCTGAAGTTTAATCCTCTTTGTTCCATCCGATACTTCATAGTATAGGAAAGAGAGTAAGCTAAGAAGCATATAGCTATATGGGACTCTATTCTTTTCCTCTTCCAATGGTAAATGGGTCTCATCTTAAGGTTGTGTTTGCACACACGAAAAGCCTCTTCTATCTTCCAAAGTCTCCTGTATCGGGTCAGTATCTCTTGAGGGGTTTGCTCTGTTCTTATGTTGGTTATTACTCCATGCAGACCATCCCACTGACTATCTTCTTTTATCTTTTGTTCGTTTAATGTAGCTTTTGTCTTTTGAACTGTGACATACTTTTTTGTTCCATAATTAGAGATAAGGCTTTTTATAGGAATTTGGTTTTTCTTTACTTTTTTCATCAGTCTTTCAATGAGTCTTAGTCTATCGGACTTGTTCTTCTTGGCTCTCTTCTTAGAGTAGCTGACAATCAGTCTTCTTTCCTTATGCTCAAACTCCTTTATCCAATGAAACTCATTGGCCACAACAGCGGGTTTAAAGTCTTGGTTTAATATCTCCTCTTTTTTAGTTTTAGAAAGAGTTTTTAGTTTACAGGCCACTACATACTGAATACCCTCTTCTTCCATAAGCTTAAGGTTTTTTTCATTAAACATAGCTCTATCAGCGACTAATACCGCCTTTTTAACAGTGAATCTTTGTTTTAGCTTTTTCACTGTGGAGATAAGGGTAGAACCTTCGCTTGTGCTTCCTGGAAAAAGCTCATAGCTTAGAGGGTGGCCTTCTTGGTTGGTGATAAGGGCTAAGACGACTTGAGTCTCTTTAAACTTTAAGTCTTTGCTAAAGCCGAACTGTCTTAGGTCATCTTCTTCAAAGCTTTCAAAGTAAAGGGTGGTGACATCAAAGAAGAGGACATCTACTTCTTGGTTAAAGAGGCTGAGGGTGTTTTTAGCTACTGTGTCTTTTACTTGGTCTATTCGGGGGTGAAGTCTATCCATCATTCGATACATCTGATCTAAGTGCACCTGTTCGTTAAAGTCTTCTTTTAAAGTCTCTACAGTTTTTCTTTTAGAATCAGGATGAGCTACACGAGAAAGGACGCAGTATTTTAAAATATCGTTCCACTGCTTATCTTTTTTAGTGTTTTGTATGAGAGTGTGGAAGCCTAACTGTTCATAGACAGCCCCACATACTCCTTTAATGCCATGATGAACACGTGCTTTTTCGTATGGTTTTTTAAGAGAGAAAAGGGAAGGAGACTTGGACTTTTTCTTTTGGTTCTGGTTCTTAGTTTTTTTGTTTAAAGGATCTTTGCTGTAGATGATCTCAGCCATACCGGGTAAAGCGGGTTGGCGATCATTGCAGAGCTTTATAATCATTCTTTGTGATATTTTTTCTAAAGAGGAAATGACTTCTGGTTTTGAAGAAGAGCCCACAAAATGTATTGTTTTATGTTTTGTTTTTAAACCTTCTCGGACAGACTCCACAATCCGAAAGGATTTAATTTTACGGTCTTTGTTTTTCCCTGAGATTTTTGTAGTAACTTTTACAAACATATTTTTACAGTGCCAGAAGAGATATAGGGTGTAAAGGTCTGGGAGTGGACTACAAGTGGTGTTTTTAGTATATTTTACCCTTCAAAACTACATGAAAACAGCCTGGCGGTGCATCAAAAACCCTAAAAAACATCAAAATATTTTTTTAACACATAGCGTTGTGCTGAAGTCGGGAAGATTGAGTAATTCCTGATAAGAGTCCAAACTGTTGTGAGCCTGTGATGATAAAGTGCCCTGGTTTTTGATTTTTATCCACCACTCCTTGCATGTAAGAAAAAAGTGCTGGGAAGTTTTGTGCTTCGTCAATCACCAAGCCATTTTTATCCTGGTTAAGAAAAGCTTTTGGATCTTGTTTAGCAAAAGCTCTTTGATCCAGGTCTTCTAAAGAAATATATTTTTTTTTGCGAAAAATAGCGTTGACAAGAGTGGTTTTGCCAGATTGTCTGGGACCTGTAATAGCCACAATGGGATATAATCGGGAGAGGCTTTTTATAATTTTTTCAGCTTTTCTTTTATACATGATCTTAATAACATATTAAATTATTGGTCCTAATTCAACATATAATTCCTTAATTAGGACCTTTTCCATTCCCTCCCCTCTGATCAGCCAAGTTTGTTGGCAAACTAAAAAGCCAAGTTATTGGCTTTTTAGTCGTATTTTGCCGGAAATTCCTTCTTCATAAACCCGTGGTTTTTCCCTGTTTTATCTATACTTCAATGAATTTTTTACAGGTTTTAACCCATAAAATGCGAAAAAGTGCGGTTTTTATAAGAAATATTGGGAAATATGTTGTTTCTTTGCTGTAAAACCCTGTATGAGAGCACAAAAAAAACTGTTAGGCTGGATATATGGATTATGCTTTGTGATTGTTTGGCTTTTCCCTGGAAAGGCTTTGTCACAATCAAATAATCCCCGGACAGTGGAAAGGTGCAGTTTTAGTTTAAAAGATAGCGAGTACGAATCATGGGACCTTGATATTTTACCAATGAGGTTTTATCCTTGGGGTGTATGTATGAATAGGTCAATGAGTATGCAATCGGTAATATGGGGAAGTCATACTTCCTACGGATCCGGACAGTACCATGTATTTAAGCGGTTCGTCTTTCTATAAAAAATTGCCTGATTGTGACGAATGTAAAGATTGTGAGCCTATAGATTAAATGGAATATACAGTTTTATTTTTTTTTCTGTCCTGTTTACTCTCTCATTTTTACAGACTTTGATGTATTTAAGCCAGAGCAGTTTAAAGTATCTAATGACAAAAAATCGTTACTCAAGAACCAAAGAGAAAGAAGGCATTTTATCAATTCTTTTTCTTTAAGGTTGGATGATCCCCCTCATTTTGGGTTAAGTGATGATTTACGGATAGTGTTTGTAGAATTAAGCTGATTTCAGAGGGAATATTTATTAGAGCTTAACAATATGTTTGATTTTCGAGACTTATAGTTTTATATTTTAAAGAAATCTAACAGTATAAGCAAAAGGGAATGTGAGATTTTATCAAAAAAGGGGGAGGAGATGAAAAGAGCGGTGGAACATTTGAGGGACTTATCACAGGATGAGATTTTGCGCAGGGAAGAGGAAGCGCGGGAGAAGTTTCTTGTGGATCAAAGGGCGGAGAAAGCTTATGCTTTTGATGAAGGGTTGGAAAAAGGTATGCAAAAAGGCATGCAAAAAGTAGCTTTAAATATGATACAAAAAAAATTGGATATTTCTATTATCTCTGAGGTAACAGAATTATCTAAAGAGGAAATCAAAAAACTTAAAAATGGTTCTTAATAGATAGAAGGGGTTTAAGGGGTTATCAGGCAGAGGGTCTGATTTAAAATCCATAAGTATTGAATATTATTGATTTTCTGCATTGTATTGGGTTCAAATATTAGCTTAACAATAATATTGTAATCTTCGAATAGTCTTGACAGTGACATATTTTCAGTATATACTGAAAATATGAAATTTGAATGGGACCAACAAAAGGCTATCAGTAATTTTAAGAAACATAAAATCCGGTTTGAAATAGCAATTACAGTCTTTGATGATCCTTTGGCCTTGATTGCCTCTGATACAAAACACTCTACTAAAGAAGAAAAAAGGGAGTGGATTATTGGTGAATCTGACACAGGAGTTTTAGTTGTTGTTTTTACTAAGCGATTACAAAAATCTGTTTATCGTATAATCAGTGCTCGTAAGGCAAATAAAAAAGAAAGGAGGCTTTATGAAGAATATAAAAACTTTTCCGTTTGAAAAAGCGCGGAGGATTACTAAAAGTGAAGTAACATCTGCGAAAAAAGCTATTGAGAATCAAACTGGAAAAAAACGATTGCGAAGAAAAGGTCGCCCGATCAAAACAGCCAAAGATAAATATAAGCCAACATCCATTAGGTTGCATCCCAAAGTTTTAAACTGGGCAAAAAAGGAAGCCAAAAAAAGAGGCGTGGGTTATCAAACAATTATAAATGAGTCCTTAATTCACAATCTACACAAAACATCTTGACTTATGGTTTTATATTTTAAAGAAATCTAACAGTATAAGCAAAAGGGAATGTGAGATTTTATCAAAAAAGGGGGAGGAGATGAAAAGAGCGGTGGAACATTTGAGGGACTTATCACAGGATGAGGTTTTACGCAGGGAAGAGGAAGCGCGGGAGAAGTTTCTTGTGGATCAAAGGGCGGAAAAAGCTTATGCTTTTGATGAAGGCATGCAAAAAGGCATGCAAAAAGTAGCTTTAATTCCAATTTTTTAGTAGTGGTCTCTTTTTCAGGCTTGATCTATGTATTCTAAAAAATGCTTTATATCAAAAGTGCTATTAATAAATGACTTTCTCAAAATAGATTTAGGTAACAAATAGTCGTATTTTTCTAAATGTAATTTTTCTAAAGGCATATCATCTAAAAGAGAATTAATTTTTTGAGTTTCATTAAATTCTTTTAAGAGTTTAATTGCTTTACTTCTATTACAATCTTTTAAATAAATACCAATATCTATATTGCTTTCTTCATCAAGTTTAATTTTTTTTGATTTTAATATAAAAGATATTAATTTGCAAGTTCCTGATCCTTTAAAGATGGGTAAAAATTTCTCTGATTTAAGCAACTTTTGATAGGTTTGTTTAGATAAATTTAAAAACTTTTCTGCTGAAAATGTTAAATACTTATAATCTTCCTTACCTTCATAAATATCTTTCATCTTTTTATGAATTTGATGATGTATTAAGCCACCATATCCACCAAATAAAGGAGGGATGCCACCTTTAGCTTTGGTAACTTGGAGTACTTTAGATTGATAATCTATAATTTTAACTTTCCATTTTTTACCTGCAAATAAAATAGTCTCCCCTTCCCGGAAAATATTTTGTAAAGGTATTGTTCCGATTTTTTTTGATTCATTATATATAACCCATTGCTCAGGTGTAAAAAACACACTATAAAAATCATAGTTTTCTGTAATTCTATCCCCTTTATCTCCTAAAATCAAAACCTCTGTTGAGTATCTTCTTATATAATGCTTCTCAATCAAGTGATTCACTATATCTTCAAAATCTGTACTTGAGACTTTATTAGAAAAACTTTGTTTGGCAATTTCTGTCCAAATTTCTTCTACTGTTGTTTCTCTCTTCTGAGCCAAGAAAGCCATTATTTGATGAACAAAGGTAGAATATGAATTTGTTTGTGTATTTCCGGGTTCACACCAGCCACTGAGCATCAATTCTATTAAAGCCATTGAGTGGATAAGTTCACATCTAAGACCATCACAGATATGAGAGTCTTCTTTCACAGGTGGATTACTTAATACAAAGCTAAATTCTGTTTTAGAGTTTTCTTTTCTACCAGAACGACCTATTTTTTGTATAAATGAAGATACTGACCAAGGTGCAGAGATTAATAGGACTTCATCAATATCTCCAATATCAATTCCTAACTCAAGAGTATTTGTGCAAAAGATAGATATATTAGCTTCAGTTCTTAGTCGTTTCTCAACATATTCTCTATGTTCTTTACTTAAAGAACCATGATGGATATCAATCTTTAGATCGGGATCGGCTGTGGAAGACTTCTGAATCATTGACTTTATAGTAGAACATGTCTTTTCTAACTGTCTTTTTGAATTTGCAAACACTAATTGTTTGCCACTTGAGGTGATATTTATTAATTCTTTTAAATAATTACTTTTATTATCATCCTCAAAAAACCTAACTGAACCTCTTATTCCTTTTTCTTCATTTTTATCTTTAATAACTAAAGGTTCGTTATCATCTAACCAGATTTTATAGTTTTCTAAGCTACCCATTGTTGCAGATAATAAAAGTCTTCTGGGAACTTTCTTAATGATGCTGTCAATTCTGTTTAAAACTGATTTTAGCTGTTCTCCTCGTGAACCACCCACAAAACTATGAACTTCATCAACTATATAAAAATCAACTAACTTAAATAATTTATATATTATAGAGCTACGATTGATTAAAAATGATTCAAGACTTTCCGGCGTAATTAGTATTATTCCACTTGGACTTGTAAGAAATTTCTTTTTTTTACTTAAGGAGGCATCACTATGCCATCTAGTTACTTTGCAGTTTAAATATTGACATAAATTTTCTATTCTGAAAATTTGATCATTTATTAATGCTTTTAAAGGAGAAATATATACAATTTTAAGAGATCGATTAATTTCTGGAATAGATTCACTAATTGCTGGTAAAAAAGCAGCCTCTGTTTTTCCTCCAGCTGTTGGAGCAGAGATAATTATATTTTTTTTTGATTGAACAATTTTTTCTATTGAATCGTCTTGAATAGGCCGAAATCTGTCCCATTTTAAATCATATATAGCTTTTCCAACTTCAGGCTTAAGAAGTTTAAAAGTATCGTAATTATTGCTCATAAATCTATGTTTCCATTATCTATAGATTCTGGTTTTTTCTCAGAGGATGAACAATTAATAACTTCCTTAAAAGTCACTCCAGGATTTTGTTCTAATATACTAAGAATTGAAATAAACTTTTTGATAGCATCTCTAGTAGTTAAATATTCTTTTGAACCTAATTGATTATACATTTTTTTTAAAAACAGTTGAGTGTCATTATCAGTAATTAAAAAATTACTTTTTATCCCATTTGCAAATACCGTCCTTATATTTCTAAATAGCTGAAAATACTCCTCTGGTGTAAGTTTATCTAATTCAATTAACGGACCACTATAATCTTTAAATTTATCATTTTTAAAAGTATTTTTTGCTAATCGTGTTTTTAAGGCACCATAGCTATATAGTCCTTTTCTTTCACAAAATACGAAATCTGGTGTACCTCCAAATACAAACATCAATCCTCTGCTCATTCCTTGAAGGGAGTCATTTATGATTTTAAGAATTGTTTCATAATTTTTTTTTCTTATATCTGATTTTTGTCGAGTTAAAGTAGCTAATTCATCAAGACAGATTAGAAATCCATCATACCCTATAATTTTAAAAAAAGCAGAATATAATTTTAAGTAATCATAATAATTATTGTCATTTATAAATGTTTTTATATTCGGAAGCTCTTGTTTAACTGATGTAATATTTTTAAACTCTCCTCTTAACCACTTCAAACAAGAATCAAGAAGATCATCATTCCCTTTATTATATGCTTCTATATAATTATCTAAAACTTCAATAAAATCATACCCAGCAACATAATCCTTTAAAGGAGACAGTATTTGTCTGAGTTGATTTTTTCTATCATCTACCTCCATAAAATCTGCTAACCATGTCTCTACAATATATTTTAGTGCTCCCCCATCAGGTTTTTGCTTAATAGAGAGATTTTTTATTAATTCTGAAAAAGTATTTTTTGCTTTTCCATCTCTCGAATAGAGTGTCTTTTCAAGAGTTATGTCAGCATTAGTTGATACAACATTTTTTTTATGAGCTAATATCTTAGACAAAGTAAGAAAGAAGGTTTTACCAGAGCCAAAATCACCAACAATAAATCTTATAGTGGAGCCACTATTTTGTATTTTTTCAAAATCACTTATGACTGCTTTAATTTCGTGTAGACGACCAACTTGAATATGATGTAACCCTATTCTTGGCACTACCCCAGCTTTAAGTGATGTAATAATGGAATCTCTCTCACGAGGCTTTATTTGTATCATTTTTTATATTCTCTAAAATTAATGTATTGACTTCAAAATTATCATCATTTTCAAATACTAGATAGTCACCATGTTTTTCTTCAGCCCATTCGTTTATTTTTGATATAGCATCATAGATCATATACCTATGTTCTGTTGCTTTATCTCTAAGAGATTTTTTATCCCATTTGTTTTTTTGAATAATAATTTTTAAAAAAGGCCAATACTTGTTATCCAGTTCATTTTCAATTTCCTCCACCTCTCTTACTATAGATATATTATCATTTTCTTCTTCTGCTATTATTTCTGAAAGAATTAATTTGACTTTTTCTGTATCCAATTTAATTTGATTGAGTTTCTTCTGATCTAAAATAACTTCATTTTTTTTTGGTATTATACTTCCTTTTTGAATATTATTTTGCGACTCTTTTAATTCTACATTTTTAAATGTTTCGTTGATTCCAAAGTGTTTATATATTTTTTCTATATAAGATTCTTTTACTCCTAATTTTGATAAAAACCTCTTAATTTTTTTATTTTCTTCATTTGTAAAGTGTCCATCAGATAGAGCTACCCCCACTAAGTAACTACTAAGAGTTTCAAGGTTTTTAGTCTCTAAATTTTCTGAAATTTTTTTTAGGATACCAGATATATTTGGTTTTTGAGTTTTGTAAAGTTCCACTCGTAGTTTAAGATGTTCAAATTCAAGGGTTGTATATAAAAAGATAGAACTAACAGCTAAATAAATTTGTTGTGCCTCTTCATCTGAGTAATCATCATCAGCGTAAGCTAAGTCAACTCCAAGATCAACCAGAAGGGCGGCTTGTTTATAATTACTAGTTTTTAACATAGAAGCATTTTCTGTCTTTGATAAGAGGACAAAATCATTTTTTTTATAATTTTTTTTTAAATACACTGCGTTTGGTTCAATAATTATATTTGCACAAAGTAGAGTATCTACGATCTCCTTACATTCTTTATTCTTTAACTTCTCTGAAACTTCCATTCCTAAATGCTTGACGATTTCAGATATAGTAACAGCTTTTCCAACTAATTTTTCTTCAATTTCTGTCAATTGTTTTTTTAAAGGATGCTCTATAGTTTTCTTTAATTTATCTGGTAATAAGTGAAATATTTCTTTAAACTCATATATATTTAATTTTCTACTATAGGGGCGAAAATCTTCTATAGCTTGTTTCCATTTGTTAGAAAGTTTATTTTGGATATTACGATCTGCAATGATTCGCAAGCCTTTATAATAAATATCCCTATCGGTAAATTGAGAGGCACTCCAATATCGTTCTTTATATTCTTTTAGTTTCACTTGAGCAATTGCTTCTTTTATTTCTTCTTCTGCGATTAGTTTAAAATATTTATTAAAATAACCTCCTACTTTCTGCGGTATAGAACTTCTATCTACATTTTCAAAAGTTGGGATTAAAGAAATAAGTTCATCAGCATCAATAAAATTAGAACCCTTGATTTTTAAATGAATACCTGAACGATAAATATTTGAATATTTATCTAAACCAGGTTCAACTACTTTAAATATTTTTCTTGCTATGTGCTTATCATTCAAGTTACTAATTATGTAAGCTAACAATCTGTCACTATACCCTAAGAATGATCTATTTGAAGCATAATATTTTCTTAATCTTATAATTTCGTATCCTATTAATTCAAGATCTGTATTTTCTTGTAAAACTCTGTATTCAAGCCCATAAAAATAAATAAATACATAACCTATATCTATTGCTGGATTATTTTTCCCTTGAGAAAGCCACTTTAAGAACATTCCTCTTTGATTGGGGCTAAGTTTTGAATACGATGGCCAGTAGCCAATATAATCATAGTTTTCATTACGATTTACTTTTAATTTTTTTGATATAATATAACGGGCAGAGGATTTATTGCTTGAGTTACTTACATAAATAAGAGGAGCATTCATCTTATATCCTTGGATTTCAACCGTACTTCCTAATCCATACCACTTTGCGTTTTTTCTTTCTGTATAATCATACTCATTATATCCCTTATATGGGCTTAATATTTTCAAATTCATGTCATCATAGCTTGTGTTCTTTTTTTCATTTTTTGATATAGAACTCTGTGATTCTTCTGAAAATAAAACATTAAATAAAGTTTTCAATAGAGACTGGTTTTTCATAATATTAGCTTTCAATTTTTAGTTATTTTCTAAACATTTTATAAAAAAGTCAAATTATAACAATATGTTAACAGCTGTTTCACAAGCGACTAGATATGAAATTTATCAACTGTTTTTCTGAAATAATAAGGTAAATTTCTAAAATTGTCCATAAAATCATTATAAATAATGGTTCGTGAAAAACCCTGTTAAGCAGGAATGTGCATATTTTAGGACAACTTCCTGCCGTCTTTTCCGCATATTCTCTTAATAATGCCCAATTCTAATAAAAATTTTACAACAGAAGCAAATTAAGCGTTGTAGTTTTAAAAAAAAACCTTATAAGGTATAATTTTACTTCCACCAAAAGGATTTCATGACAAAAACAATAAAAAAATGGCCCACCGGGCACCATGATATATTTTTTAAAACATGCTATTCCAACCCTCGCTTTGCCAAGGAGTTGTTTCAGATGGTCTTTTCTAAAGAGGAATTAGCCGTCTTTGACTGGAAACACCTTAAGGCAGAAAAAGACACCTTTCAGGACCTGAGAGCAGACTTAGTTTTTTCCGTCCGATTTAAAAATCAACCTACCCGGAAAGCTAAGCTTTGCCTCCTTTTAGAACACAAGTCCCGCTTCAGTCGCTGGATCTATTATCAGATTCTCAAATACAAAGCTCTTATTATAGGCAAGAGTTTGGAGGAAACAGAGGAGGATTGCCTTGTAATAGCCGTTGTATTTTATCATGGAAAAGAGCCTTGGAAGTGGGAAAAATCCTTCAAAAAAGGGCTTTGGGGGCGTATTTTGCCGGAAATTCCTTCTTCTTTAGAAAAGGATGTGTTAGACTATAGGATAAGAGTTTTAGATACCCATGATCCCCGGGTGGAGCAAGCGATTTGCGATAGAAGTTTCAAGAGTCGGGGTTTTTTAAGTGCATTAAAGGGAGTATGGTCTTTAAAAGCGGAAGAGCAGGCATTAAAAGAGGTAGTTTTGTTATTTGATAACTGGACTGGAGATAGAGAGGATTTGGTGCTGAGTGTGGGAGATTATTTTTGGTCTTCCGTTTCTGGGATGACACAAGAGTTATGGGAGAGATTGGAGCAAGAGGCTATTAGCAAGGGTATATTTTCAAAAGGAGGTTATATGAACATAAGGGAATATATAAAAGAGGAAGGTCGACAAGAGGGCATGCAACAGGGTAAGAAAGAAGGTAAGAAAGAAGGTATCCATCAAGGACGACAACAGGTTGTTTTAAATATGCTGGAGAAAAAACTATCTTCTGATCTTATTTCTGAGGTGACAGGATTTTCCGAAGAGGAGATAAAAAAGATCCAAAATGGGATCTGAAAAAGCTCAATGTGAGTTAATGTTTGGTTTTATGAGCCGATGTCTGATCGTTTTTTTATTCCCGGCCAATGAACTAAATCCGCTTGCTCATAAGCGCGCTTAAGAGCTAATTTTTTAGAGTCTCCAAGTCCTAAAGCATTTAAAACCCTTCCTCCCTCTGTTTGCCAACCTTTGTCTGTTTTTTTTGTGCCTGCATGAAGAAAATAAGAGTGGTTAGACTTAATCCCGACTTTGACAGTTAATTTTGGAAAAAGGCCGAAAAAGCTCTAATGGGGGCTGTTTTGTGAGGTTTTAAGCTATTTTTGTCCTCTGGTTCTCCAAAATGTAGTATAAAAATATACTCGACTTTAGTGTTAACGCATCCTGTATAAGTGTTGTTTTTTTTAATGGTAGTGGTAAAATAAAACCATGTTCATTAAAAAAATCAAATCCCTTAAGGGAGACACTTACTTACAACTCACTAAATCTTACCGAGATAAAGGCAAAGTTCGTCATAAACCCCTCCTCTCTTTAGGTAAACAAGGAGATGGCACCATAGAAAGCCTGGTCCAAGCTGTTTCACGTTACTCAGGAGCTATGACTATTGAAAAACTGTCTGAAAACTTAAACATTGAAAAAACTTTTATTCTTGGTCCTCTTATTATTTTACAAAAACTATTTGAAAAATTAGGAATCAATCAAGCCCTTGAGGAATTACCTAAAGGTTCAAAAACAAAGTGGGATATTCAAAAAATTCTCTTTACCCTTGTAGCTGGCCGTTTTGTGGAGCCTAGTTCAAAGCTGGCGGTTTTTGAAAGAGGACAACAGGCTTTTTATCCTGGATTAGTGGTGCCGGATATAAAGCTTCATCAGATTTATAGAGCTTTAGACTTTTTGGCTCTACATAAAGATAATATAGAAAAATCCTTATATTGGCATAAACGAAACTTATTTAATTTACAAGTAGATGTAGTTTTGTATGACTTAACTACTTTGCGCTTTGAAAGCCAGAGAACAGACTTAGGAGAACTTAGACAGTTTGGTTACAGCAAAGAGAGACGAGGGGATTTAGTCCAAGTGGTCTTAGGTCTTTTGGTAGATAAAGAGGGGCTTCCTTTGGGTTTTGAAGTGTATCCTGGTAACACTTTTGAGGGCAAAACAGTAGCTGATATAGAAAAAAAATTAAGAGAAAAATTTAATGTTGGACGATTTATTTTTGTTGGTGATCGGGGGATTTTTTCCAAAAAGAACTTAGAGAGCTTAGAGAGAGGTCAAGGGGAGTTTATTGTAGGTATGAAGTTAGGAGCAATAAAGAATCGCCATAAGGATTTTTATAATAAGAGTCTTTTTCAAGAAGTCCAGCCGGGGGTTTTTGTGTATGAGACAAAGTATGAGGGTAAGAGACTTATCATCACTTGGTCAGCTAAAAGAGCTAAGAGAGATCAGAAGGTTCGTGAGGAGATTTTATCTAAAATTGAGAAAAAGTTAAAGTCTCATAGTGTCTCTATTCAAAGTTTTGTGACCCACGAAGCTTATAAAAAATATGTTTGTTTAAAGAAGGGAGCTAAAAAACCTGTGTTAAATCAACAAGCTATAGAAAGAGAGGCTATAAAGGATGGTTTTTTTGGAGTGATTACGAATGTTCAAAATAAAAGCGCGAAAGATTTGGTTAGTTATTATAAGGACCTCTGGAAGGTAGAAGATGCCTTTGGGGAGCTAAAAGGTACTTTAAAAGCCCGTCCTGTATTTCATTGGACAGATAAGCGTATAATGGGACATTTGGTGATGTGTTTTATTGCGTATTTATGTGAGGCTCATTTAACAAAAGAGCTAAGAAGAAGAGGTTTTTTGTTTCAAAGTCCCGCTACAGAGACAGCCAGCATAGCTCATCGTCCTTTAACAGTGGTTCAGGGGATGAAGGCTTTATTGGAAGTTCGGGCTGTGCCCGTTAAAGTGAGAGGGGCTATAATATGGATCAGAACAGAGATAACCGGTGTTTCAGCAAAGATGTTTCAGGTGGCGAAGGTTCAAATACCTAAGAAGTTGCTTAAATTTTGTCCGCCAGCAGAGGAAAAAAAAAGCAATTAAAAGCTATTTTTAAACCTTAAGTCGGGCTTTTTTATACTACAATTTTTGGAGAAAATCCAAAAAAACCCTGAATAGAGGCTATTTTACAGGGTTTTGAGCCTTTTTTCTCAAATTAACTGTCAAACTCCAGATTTATAATATCTGTTTATAAAAATAACCCGATAGCACTTACAACAATTTCTGGTAAAGTTTCTTTTCCTTTAAAATCTTGAAAAGTATGCAAGTGGAGAGCTTTTCTTTCATAGCTGAAATAAATGGAAGAACAAGAGAACAAAATAGATGTTTCTGGCTCTTCCAACAGGTTAAGTTTGTCGGTCAACCTTTCTTCTCAATTAACTAAGAGTCAAAAAAACACCCATACAGTGTCTATATTTTGACAGTATTTTTAACACATACCCTTTAAAAGCCTTGTAAATGCAACACTAAACTGGATTTTTTGGGCTAAAGGCTATATGGCACGGTATTTGCATGTTATTAAGATATGGCATCGCAGAGCATACAACAACAGGTCGTAAGACTTTCACAAAAACCAGGGCATGGGCAAGTCAAACACTTGCTTTGCAATATCTTAAAAGAAAAACTTGGTGCGAAAGATAATGAGATTGCTTTGGAATCACAGCTTTTAACTTGTAGAGGTCGCATTGATACTTTATGGGGGCGAACTGTTTTTGAGATAAAAAGAGATTTAAATAGAGAACTATCAGATGCTAAAAATCAAATTAAAAAATATATAAAATCTAAAGAAACAGAAACAGAAGAAAAATATGTTGGAATTGTGACTGATGGACAAAAATATATCGCTTATTGTTTGTTAAATAATATTCTAAAAGAAATCAATCAATTTACCTTAACTAAAGACAAAGTTAGTAATTTTATACAATGGCTGGAAAGTGTAATTTTAATTAAGAGCCAATTAGAGGCCACCCCTGAAATCATTTGTAAGGAGATAGGGCAGGAAAGTCCTCTTTGTAGAAACTCACTTATGCAACTTAAATTTTTATGGGCAAAAGCTAAACATAAGCCAGATATAAGATTAAAATATAATCTATGGAAAAAGTCTGTTGATATTGTATATGGCACAGAAGGTACTGATGAGTTTTTATTTATTGAGCATACTTATTTGACAATTATTTCCAAGGCTATAGCATACATATCTTTCTTTAACTCCTCATCGATTCCATCAGGAAAATACCTTTTAAATGGAAAGCTGTTTGAAGAAGCAAGCGTTTTTGGTGTTGTTGAGGATGATTTTTTTAGTTGGGTAACTTTCTGCAATAAGGGGAATGATTTAATCAAGCAAATTTTATCTCATATAAAACGATTTGATTTTTCCACTATTAAAGCAGATATTTTGAAGAATTTGTATGAAGGACTTATAAGACAGGAACAAAGGCATAAAATGGGTGAATACTACACTCCTGACTGGTTAGCTGAAAAAATTTGTAAAGAAACTATAAAAAAACCTCTTGAGCATAGAGTGATAGATCCATCTTGTGGTTCTGGAACATTTTTATTTCATTCCATAAAGCTTCTTATCAAGACAGCAAAAAAGAACAATATTTCTTCCAAAAAAACAATAGGTCTTATATGTGAAAAAATAACTGGTATTGACATTCATCCTGTTGCAGTTATTTTTTCAAGAATCACTTACCTTTTAGCCATGCTGAATGAAATCAAAAAAGACCGTCCTGATAAAGTAACTATTCCTATTTATTTAGGTGATTCTTTACAATGGAGTAAAGACGAAGTTTTAGGAAAACATGAGTTAAGGATACAAGTTCCTGAAGATACACAGACAGGAGCTAAAAGCAGACAGTTGGTTTTTCCGGAATCTATATGTCAGGATTCTAATAGATTTGACGAAATCTTAAAAAAGATGATTGAATTAGCTGGAAACCATAAAGAAAAACCGGTTTTTGAAGCTTGGTTCAACCAGCAATCCACTAATGAAGGTGAATATAATATTTTATCTAATACTTACCAAAATTTATTAGAACTTCAAAAAGAAGGTAGAAATCATATTTGGGGTTATGTGGCCAGAAATTTAACTCGCCCTATATGGCTTTCTTCTGACAAACAAAAAGCAGATGTAGTAATAGGAAATCCTCCTTGGTTAAAATTTAACAGTATGAATGAAAAAATGCAGAAAAAATTTAAAAGTGAATGTAGAAACACTTTTCAAAATTATGGAAGCAGAAGGCAAACAGCATTTCAAACCAGCCAAGATATTTCAACCTATTTTTTTATTATATCTATTCATCTCTATATGAGAGAAAAAGGGACACTGGCCTTTGTCCTGCCTTATGGAGTAATAAATGGGGAGCATCATTCAAATTTCAGAACTGGACATTTTAAAGTTTCTGGCAGTTATATGAATATCAAATTTAAAAATGCGTGGGCTTTTGATTCTGAAGTTAAAAATCTTTTCGAAATTCCTTCTTGTGTCTTGTTCTCAGAAAGAAGGGGAGAGACAGAAAAACCTCTACCTGAACAAATTATAGCTTTCAAAGGGGAACTACTTTCAAAAAATGCCAGCTTGAATATAGCCAGTAAAGCTTTGTCTGAAGAAATTAAGGCATGGCCTTCAAATGATTACGAGCAATATTCATACTACTACGATAAGTTTAAACAGGGGGCCTCTTTAGTTCCAAGACGCTTTAATTTTGTTAAGAAAATAGAAAGAGGACAGTTAGGTGGGTCTTTTGAAACTCCTTTAGTGAAAGGCATCACATCTAATCAAGATAAAACCCCTTGGAATAAAATTGAGCCTTTAGAGGCTAAAATGGAATCTCAGTTTTTGAGACCAGTTTACACAGGCCAGTCTATTGCTCCATTTAGAACACTTAATCACAATATAGCTATTATCCCTTGGGATAACGAGAATGGTGTGATGGACGCTTCAATGGCAGAAAAAAGAGGCCATACAAATTTAAGTAATTATCTTGAAAAAGTTGAAAAGCTATGGAGTGAAAATAGTAGTGGAAGTATGACTTTTAAACGAAGAGTAAACTACAATGCAACTTTAGAAAAACAATTTCCTATATCCAAACTCAGAGTGGTATATACAGCTTCTGGAACAAATGTATCAGCTGTTTTATTAACAGATTCTAAAGGGATAATTGATACCAAACTATATTGGACTTCTGTTGATAGTAAAGATGAAGGGATATATATTGAAGGGATTTTAAATAGTGATTGCCTTATAGAAAAGATTAGAGGCTTACAGAGTCAAGGGCAATGGGGGGCAAGAGATATCCACAGACATTTATTAAAACCTCCTATTCCAAAATACGACCCTAAACATCTACTCCATAATGATATTGTAAATCACACAAAGGAAATTAAAAAAATTGTCCAAAATGTAGAAATAGATCCTTCTTGGTATTTTATTAAGTCCAGAAAAAAAGTCAGAGAAGCAATTAAACACACTGATACCTGGAAACAGTTAAATCATTTAATCAATAAGCTTCTTAAAGATTCAGCAGAGGCTTCACCTAAAGAGGCTAAAATCCAGAAACAACGTATTCGAAAAGTAAGAAAAAAAGTTCCTAAAGGTGAACAAGTTAAGAAATTAAAATCAGGAAGAAATAAGTCTTAAATGGTTTTGTTTTTTAGATAGCAAAAAGCAATCTATTTTATGCTCCAGAAAATCCAACCGGCATAATAGTCTGTCTCTTTGCTGGTTTTCGATTGGATTATTAGGGGAAAGAATACTGAGTTGTTTATCTATATAAGTGATTTCATCAGTAATATTTTTCATTTCAATTTTTGTCATTTTCTGTCCTTTTAATGATAAAAGAACCTTATTTGTTTAAGTAGTTTTTTGTAAAGTAGTTTCTACTTTATAACACGCTGAGTAAAGTCTTTTATTTTACCCTGACCTCGATATGACACTATGAGTTAAAAAAATACTTTAACCTTCACGGATTTAATTCCCTGTGGCTTACCACGCTTTTTTATAAGGCATTAGCCTTATTATATGGGGGTGTTTGGCGATAAGCCAGAAGTGATACCTTGTAGCTTGCCACAGGGAGGCTTCATTTAGTTTTGATGATTATTTACAGAGAAGAACCTCTAAACAAAAAACCAAATAGTAAGAACTAAAAGAAACAATCTCCTTTTCTTTTTTCTCTCTGAAAATTATATGAAAAAGCTTGAATGTAAATAACATGGTACTAAAGCTCTCTAAAACACGGAAGAGATAAGAGCTATATATGACAGCTTTAGAGGTTCAAGAGTGTCTCTCAATTTATTTCCATTTGCTTGAAGAAAATCTTAAAAAATGTGTTCCCCCAAAAATTGGTCAGTATTGGAAATGACCTATTTATTGCATCGTGTTGTGCGAAAGTCGGGAGGGTTTTGCTCTGAAAATGAAAAATTATTGTGAATGAGCTTTTGTCTTGATAAGCTTTTGCATAATGAGAAATTTATTTTGGAATTATTTGCGTGCCAGAAGTTTATCTGTTGGTCGGTTTTTGGCTAATAAGAAATACTGGCTCTTAGTCTTGTTGTGCGCTTATGGTCTTGCGGATTTAATTATTATTAGCTTACGCCCTGTTTTTCTGTTGAAAGAAGCACCGCGCCCTATCTCGAGCTACTCTTTTCAGAAAAAAAACCATTCGGAGGAGTCGCAATATATGCCTATATGGGATTTAAACATTTTTCACGATGAAGGTCTGCCTATTGAAAATATTGCAAAAAACGATATTCCCCAAAAATCTCGCTTGCCTCTTAGGCTCAATGGGGTCATTGTTTATAGAGAGCCTAAGCTCTCTATTGCAAGCATTACCTTAAAAAATCAAAACAAATCGGGGGCCTATCGGGTGGAAGAAGAAATAACAACAACGGATCGTCTGAGTAAAGTAAAAAAAATACTGGCGCGTGTTACAAAAATAACCTCTAAAAGAGTCTATTTTATCAATTTTGCAAATAATAAAAATGAATATATAGAACTCTCTCTGTCTCGTAGTATGGCTTTTGATTCAGATTTGAAGAGTAAGAAAAAAATAGATAAAAACAGCGGGTTTTTTAAAAAAACAGGGAATTTTCAGTTTCAGATCAGCCGGTCCGATATAAACAAACATTTACGCAATATAGATAGCATTTTGCGGGATGCCAAAGTGGTGCCACATAGGGTAAATGGGAAATTGATCGGCTGGCGCTTTAAATATATTAAGAAAGGTAGTATTTACGAGCAGTTTGGCTTTCAAGAATCTGATATACTGACATCTGTTAGTGGAGAGTTGCCCAGATCTCAATTACACGCCGCTGAATTGTTTCATAAGTTTAGTGATTCTGTTTCAAAATTGGATATAATAGTTAAAAGAAAAGGGAAGGATATTCCTTTTTCCTGGAATGTTGATGAAGATGTTGCGAAAGAAAAACCGCCAGAAAGCCGGTTTCTTTATTATTAAAGTTAGGATTAAACCATAAACAGCAAGGATGCTTTTAAAATGTATGTTTTTTTATTTAAAGGTTTTGGCACTGAAGTGGATTCTTCTAAGGGCCTACCGCTAAAATCTTCTCCTTTTTTCGTTCTCGCGCGGTTTACTGTTGTTTTGGTTTATGCTTTTTCCATATCATCTTATGGTGTGGGAGGGGATATAATAAACCTCCCTAATAAACGTCCTTCTCTTGAGGGAAGGTTTACAGGGGTAAGCATTTCTGAGGCAAAAGTAAATGAGATTACCTCCGAGAACTATCCCGGTCTTATTGATAATTTTGAATTTAACGCCTCTTTAAAAGATGTCATAAAAACTATGAGTAAATTTTTAAATATAAATATCATTTTAGGTCCTAATATAGGAGCTGAAAGAATTGAAATCATTTCTCGCTCCCCCATCACAGTGGCAGAGGCTTATAAGGCTTTTCTTTCCTCTCTCGCCCTGTACAATTTAACAATGATTAAAACCGGTGCTTTTTTTAAAGTGATTAAAAAAGAAGAGGCTTTAAGAAGCAATTTACAGGTATACAAAGGACGGGAAGAAATCAGCACAGATCAGTTTCTTACCCGAATTATTAAATTAGAGCATATTGACGCAGAGTCTTTGCAAGGGAAAATGAAGCCTTTTATTGATGAAAAAGCGGTAAGCTCTTTAATTTTTTATCCTCCCACAAATACAGTTATTATTTCAGGATATGGTTCAAATGTGGAAAAGGTAAGAAACATTATTAAGGGAATAGATATGCCCAGCCCGGACTTTGACTTAAGAATTTTTCCTATCAAAATCGCTCGGGCAGAGGACATAAAAAAGATTGTGGATGAAATTATTAAAAACTTGAGTCCCGCAGGAAGGCAACGCACAAGTTACTCTCGATTCAGCAAAAATAAGGGGCAGGGTTTGAGTCAATTTCTCAATATTCAATCTATATCCCATGACGAAAGAACTAACTCTATTATTGCTATGGGGCGCGAAAAAGCCCTTGATAAATTAGGAAATCTAATACAGAAGTTAGACTCTGATGAAAACACTAAAATGTCTGCGCAAATTCATGTGTATAAAGTTAAACACACAGATGTAGAAACCCTATCGCAAACCTTAGGGCAAATATTCCAGCAAAGTTCCACTTCTAAAGAACCCAAAAAAGTAAAAGCCGGGAACCTAAAGGGAGGAGGGGGAAAAGGCATGAGGGCCAGTAGATCCACTTTGGCGCAGGCTTGGACAGATGTGCAAATCTTTCCAGAAAAACACACCAACAGCCTGTTGATTTTATCTAATACAGCTAATTATGAAGTTATAAAAACTGTTTTGGAAAAAGTAGATATTTCTAAAAACCAAGTGTTTGTAAAAGCTATTATCCTGGAATTGAGCACGGACCGAAGCAGTGAATGGAAAATGGCTAACTATTTTTTTCCAAAGGATGGGCAGGGAATTGCGCGTATTGGATATGGCCTCAGTAGTTTATCAGATCTGGCCAGCTCCTCTGGTGGAGCCACTTTATTTTTTCCTTTATCTTTGTTTTTTAAAGGGAGTTTTCTGGGAACATCCACTGACAGCACAACAGATATTACTCCTTTTGCCCGGATGAATGCTGGTCCCGCTTTAAGTAGTGCTTTGCCACAGAAAATAATAGTCCCTTCTTTATCCTCTTTTGTGAAATTTTTACAAAAAACTGTAGGGGCCAATATTCTTTCCACTCCACAAATTATGGCTTTAGACCATGAATCAGCTGAAGTAGGCATAACAGATGTCATTCCTGTTCAGGGAGAAAGAACCACCTCTACAACTACAGTGGGACAAATCAGCACTTCTAATAAGGAGTTGAATGTCGAAACCCTTTTAAAACTTACTCCTCGCATTTCTCCTGATGTAAATTCTGTAAAATTAACCATCGAGCAAAAAATTGACAGCATAGCACCAGTTACAAGTGTTCCTGAAGCTCTGCAAAGAACTAATGTAGCCATTAAAAAAAGAACAATTAAGACTTCCATTACCCTAAAAGACAGAGAAACTGCGGTCTTAGGAGGAATGGTGAGGGAAGCCAGCTCTAAAATTGACTCAAAAATTCCGATTCTGGGCGATCTTCCCCTTATTGGATGGTTGTTTAAAAACTCCTCATCGGAAAGAAAAAAGTCTAACCTCATCGTGTTTATCACACCTCATATTATTCGTTCTGCGGAGGAGCATCAAACTATCCTAAGTAGTAAACTAAAAGAGAGAATGAAGTTTATACGGCAATTTACAGGTAATGAAGATCCTTATGAAGAAACAACCAAACAAATGTTAAAACCAAAAGATGATGGAGCTTCTCGAGGCACCAGCGATCCTCTACCTGATTCTGATTCTGAGGAGTTATTAGATGATGTGGAGGATGGCGCGGATGGTGTTCAGGACACTTCTGCTCCGTTACTTGATTCTGAAGAATTATTAGATGATGTGGAGGATGGCGCGGATGGTGTTCAGGACACTTCTGCTCCGTTACTTGATTCTGAAGAATTATTAGATCCTGTGGAGTTTGATCCCAATGCAGAATCTGCTGTCACTTCTTCTTTAAGTCAGCAGAAAACAGCAGAAGGGGAGGTAGAATCCGCACCGGAGGTTGTTGAAGGGGAAATCGAGAAAAAGATAGAACCACAGGTAATAGAGGATGAGGTAGAAGATGAAAGCCTCTTAACCCCTTTGGAGCCGGAAATCCCCTAAAAAGTTTGATTTTTCCATTAATTTTTGAATAATACTTGTTTCGTCTAAAAAGTTTGTTTTTTATGATGTATCTTTGTGTTATAATTCATTATTCGGTTTTTCTACTTTAAAATATGCGGAGATTTTATGGATTTTGACGCTTTAAAATATGTGGAAAATTTAAGAAAAGCAGGTGTCCCAGACAAACAGGCAACAGCACAGGTACGTGTGTTAAATGAAATTATTGATTCTAACTTGGCCTCAAAAAGAGATATGAAAGAAATGGAACAAAAGCTGACAAGAGATATGAAAGAAATGGAACAAAAGCTGACAAGAGATATGAAAGAAATGGAACAAAGAATTGTAATCAAATTAGGTTCTTTGCTTACAGCTGGTCTTGTGGCTCTGGTGGCTTTATCTAAATTGAACTTAATTTGATAATTTAGTGGGGTTTTATAGGTTGAATAAACAGGATATCTGCAATATAATCACCTAAACTAATATAAAAACAGATTATTTCTGTAGCTCGCATGGCCAAGTTATGGAACAATCACCTAAACCAATATAAAAAAAGGGGTATATAATGAAACTTTTTTCACCTGTCTTATTGTTAGCGATGATTTTCAGCTTGCTAAATATTTCCTGTGCGCACTATTTTTCTCGCCATAAAAAACACAAAAAAAACAGTATGGCTTTAATCTCCCCTGTCCATAACAGCAAAGTAAAGGGGTGGGTTCATTTTCGAAAAATGGAGCATGGGCGAGTGCTGGTGACTGCTAAAATTTCAGGACTTACACCTAATAAAAAGCATGGCTTTCATATTCACCAATATGGGGATTGCCGAGAAAATGGCAGATACGCAGGCCCTCACTTAAACCCTTATGATGGTGAACATGGTTCTTTAGACTCTGAAGAAAGGCATGCTGGCGACATGGGCAATCTTATGGCTGATAGCTCTGGCGTTGCCTCTTATAAGGAAGTAGTGGATATATGCCTTCGTAAATTAGGTGGGCGATCTATAATAGTACATGCAGGTGAAGACGATTTAATGACCCAACCGTCTGGCAACGCTGGCCCTTATATTGGTTGTGGGGTGATTGGCTACACTATGAAACAAAAAGAGTTAAATTTAACCGAGTCAGCTCCAGCGGGAAAGTCTTCTTCCGGTGTTAAGAAGGTAGTAAGTCCAGCTCCAGCTCCAGTTCCAGCTCCAGTTCCAGCTCCAGCTCCAGCTCCAGCTCCAGTTCCAGTTCCAGCTCCAGCTCCTGTTTCTGCAAAGCCTAAGTCTTCCGGTGTTAAGAAGGTAGTAAGTCCAGCTCCTAAAACAAAATCTGCTATTAAAAAGGTTTCTACACCTGGCAAAAGATCTTCTTCCGAAACAGTGCCGGAAACAAAAAAACCTCTGGAGGAAACCAACAATTAGGTGATTTTAATGTGTAAAACCGCGGTAATTTTTTTGCAAACGGAAAAAGCCTGTGGTATAGTATGATTATGGATATTCAAGAAATTATAACTGTTGGTGGATTTTTTGTCCTTTATACAGGGTTTATTTTTGCGGGTTTTAGTTGGATGCTCAGGTCTCAAATGGGGCAAGTAAATGCTCAAATAGGGCAAATAAATACTCAAATGGTGCAAATAAATACTCAAATAGAGAATATTAAGGTTCTATTGACAAATCATGTCACTGATACAGATAAAAAAATTGAATCTTTAAGAAAAGAAGTAAAAGCCGATCTAATGGATACAAATAAAAAAATTGATCATTTAGGTGCTCGTTTTGACAGGCTATATGATTATCTAATACAGGAAAAAAAAAGCCAGTAATTGTGTTTTGAATCACAGATTTTAAAGTTCCTTTCTTGAATGAACAAGATCTTAAAAAATGTTTCCCCCCCCTCCAAAAAATTTATAAGTATCAGCAATTTATTGCATTATATCGAAGTCGGGAAGAACAGACTCAAGACTTTAGGATGAAAAAGTAGTGATTGGTTTTTACAAATATTTGAAATTATTGGTTTATTGCATTGTATAAAGTTAAGAAAATCTTTTATTAATAAAAAAAACTGATAGTATTAATATCTATGAAGATCAAAGATTTCGTTACTGGTAAATTAGTAAAACTATCACCGGAAGAAAAAGTTAGACAAGAGTATGAGCGAGTCTTAGTGGAAAGCTATGGATACCAAAAATCAGAAATAGATATTGAGGTTCAAATTCCACGCGGAACTGGCTATTTTCCAGATCGTGCAGATATAGTGGTTTTTCAATCTTCATCTGGCAGAGAACCTGCTAAAGATATTTTAGGAATTGTGGAAATTAAAAGCCCTGAAAAACAAGATGGATTATCACAACTCAAATCATATATGACAGCTACATCCGCTTCCTGGGGGGTTTGGACAAATGGGAATGATATTGCTTATGTATGCCGGTTACCGGGACGGACTGAGATTTTAGATAACTATATAAATGATATTCCTGTTAGAGGACAATCAATTCAATTTATCGGAGACATTAAAAAATCAGATTTAAAACCATTTGAAAGATCACATCTTAAAATTGTATTTCGCAGAATCCTTAGGACACTTTATGCAAATACTAATATCAGTCGTAGGGAAAAATTAGGAAATGAAATGATAAAATTAATTTTTTCTAAAATTGAAGATGAAAAAACATATTTAAACCATCCTCCTGCTTTCAGGGCTGTAGTGGGTGAAGCTCCTGATCAAGTTAAACAAAGAGTGGTTACACTTTTTAATCGTGTTAAAAAAGAGTTAAAAGATGATGGTGTTTTTTTAGACCATGAAATTATTACTTTAGACTCTCGATCTGTGGCTTGGGTGGTAGGCCAGTTAGAGAGGGGAAGTCTTTTAAAAACAGATACAGATGTTGTGGGTGATGCGTTTGAAGTATTTGCGGAATCTCGCTTAGTTGGTGAAAAGGGGGAGTTTTTTACTCCACGTGGGGTCATTAATTTAGCTGTTCAACTCATTAATCCACAGATGGAAGAAACCATTTGTGATCCAGCCTGTGGATCAGGAGGGTTTTTAATATATGCCATGAAATATATTTGGAAATCTATGAATAATAATCCTCAATATAAAGACTCACCAACGCTAATGGAGCAACAGAAAAAAATGGCTTCACGAACAATATTTGGAATTGATAAAGAGTCTGATCTTGTAAAAATTGCTAAAGCTTATATGGCGATTTCAGGAGATGGACGGAGCAATATTATTCATGAAAACTCTCTGCATAAACCAGAAAATTTTAACCCTATTGCCAAAGAGAAATTTGTAACACAAGATAAGTTTAAAAAATTTAATATTATATTAACAAATCCTCCGTATGGAACTAAAACAAGGGTAGTGGCCTCAGACTCTAAACATTTTGAGCTCGGATACAAATGGACAAAAACTTCTATAACAGAATGGAGGAAAAACAACCAGCCATGTAGACGTGACCCTTATGTATTATTTATTGAACGTTGCCTGGATATGCTTTTAGAGGATGGTCGGCTTGCCATTGTCTTGCCAGAAACTGTTTTTCATGCTCCAAAGACAGAATACATTAGGCATTTCATTATGAAAAAGGCCAGTATTAAAGCCATTATTGGATTGCCTCACAATACATTTCGTCCACATTGCAACGCAAAGACTTGTCTTTTAGTTTTAACAAAAACAGCAAGGCAGACAGAAAAGGTAATTATGTCAAATCCAGTAGAAATGGGGCATGATCATAATGGTAATCCTTTATTTCATCCAAACACTGAAATACTATGGGATGATTTATCAGCTGTTATGAAAGAATTGCAAAATCCCCAATCTCCCAACAATAAATTTACATTTATTGTTCCCTGGAACAAGATTAAAAAATCAGGTAATCTTATTCCTGCATATTATCAAGGGTTGGTTAATCCTCCTAAAGTTTCGAGAAATCAGAAAAAAGTAAGCATCGGCAAACTTATTGATAAAAATATCTTAGGAGCGTGGGATGGTCACGGTTCTCCACCTTCTGAGTTAAAAGGAAGAGGGAATATACCTTATATAAGGGTGTCTGATATTGTAAATTGGGAGTTATATAGAAATCCTGTTTCAGGGGTGCCAGAAGATATTTATAAAAAAATGACACAAAATAAAGAGAAACCTCAAACCGGCGATATTTTATTTGTACGTCGAGGAAGTTATAGAATTGGAACTGTTGCGATGGCTAGTCCTCAAGATCATCATGTATTATTAACAAGAGAACTGCTTACGCTTAGAGTACTTCAGCCGGTTAATTACTACAATATAAATGCTTTTTATCTTCTTGCTTTACTATCTTCAAAATTTGTTCAAGATCAAATAAGTTCAAAAGTGTTCGTAGACACAACACTTCCAAATATAGGAGATAGATGGAAAGAGCTTATACTTCCTATATATAAAGATAAAAAGGAAATTGAAAAAATTAGTAATTTAACTCAATCCAGTATTTTGCAAAAATGGTCAGCACAAAAGCAAATTCAGAAGATAAGAAATAAAATAGGTGGTCTTATAACATGAAGTTTTTTGTAGTTTTTCTAATTCATAAAAGTAATATAGTAGTCAAGATAATAACGGGTGGCGTCATAATTTAAAAACCGCGCAAAGTAAATAAAAGCCATTATTTTGCATAATTCGAAAATAAGTTAAAAATAGGGGGTTTTGTCGCGACGTGTTTTTATAGTGAAAACAATCGGCAGTTAACCGGGAAGTTTTAAGTTTTTGATTTATGCGGCGTGTTTTATAGTGAAAATACTATGCAAATTTATATTGTAATATCATAATTGTAATAAGTTTTTTGTTTTTAAGGAGGAAAAAATTGTGAGTGATACTTCTGCTGAATTTACAAAAGAAAATGAGGAAAATGAAAATGAGGAAAACGGGAGTGAGGGCGATTCTTCTTCTACAAGCAAAAATGCCTCTTCCACACAGTCTGAAAAGGATGAATTTAAGATGACAAATAAGCCTCGTAGCCCATCCAAGATTGATAAAAATAAGTCCAATATGGATGAGTCGGTTGGCCCTAAAGTGATGCGGGTTAAAAAAAGAAATGGGGATCTGGAACCGGTGGATGTTAATAAGATCATTAATGTGGTTTTAGCCTGCGCCTCTCATCTAAAAGAGGTAGATCCGATGAGGGTGGCCACTAAAGTTATTAGTGGCTTGTATGACGGAGCCACCACAAAAGAGTTAGACAAACTTTGCATTCAAACTGCCTCTCTGCTTATTGTGGAAGATCCAAACTACTCTAAGCTGGCTTCTCGCCTTATGGCTCGGTATATCGGCGAAGAGGTGCAAAACCAAAACATTCGCAATTTCTTTGAGTCTATAAAAATAGGATACAAACTGGGTCTCATCTCTAAAACCGCTTATCACTTTGTAAAAGAGCATAAAGAGGCTCTAAATATTATTGTGGATAAAAATCACTCCCAAAATTTAGAATATTTTGGTGTTCGAACCCTTTACGACCGTTATCTGCTTAAACACACAGAAAATCGAGAAGTGATTGAAACCCCTCAATACTTTTTTATGCGGGTAGCTTGTGGACTTTCTCGGACTTTTAAAGAGGCCAAGGAATTTTATGAGCTGATTTCTCAATTAGACTACATGCCCAGCTCACCCACTCTTTTTAATTCTGCTTCTAACTTACCTCAGCTTTCTTCTTGTTATTTATTGGACTCTCCCACAGATGACTTATCTTCTATTTACGACAAATACAAAGATATTGCTTTGCTTTCCAAATTTGCAGGGGGTATTGGTGTGTCCTTTAGTCGCATCCGTTGTAGAGGCTCTTTAATAAAGGGAACCAATGGTCACTCTAAGGGGATTGTGCCCTTTTTAAAAACAATGGACTCTTCTGTATCTGCCGTTAACCAAGGGGGCAGAAGAAAGGGGGCGGCCTGCATTTACTTAGAGCCTTGGCACCCAGATATAGAGGAATTTTTAGAACTAAGAAACAACACAGGAGATGAAAACCAAAGAACCCACAATTTAAACTTGGCCAACTGGATTCCCGATCTCTTTATGAAACGAGTAGAAGAAAACAAAATGTGGTCTTTATTTGATCCTAAAGCACTGCCTCAGCTTACAGACACCTTTGGCAAGGAGTTTGAAAAAATTTATACAGACGCAGAAGAGAAAGGCTTGGCTGTTCGTCAAATTTCGGCCCGCAGTCTTTATTCTCGCATGATGAGGACTCTTGCCGAAACAGGCAACGGATGGATGACTTTTAAAGATCAAAGCAATAAAAAATCTAACCAAACTCTTAATAAAGAAAATGTTATTCATCTTTCCAACCTTTGCACAGAGATTTTAGAAGTCACCTCTAAAAACGAAACGGCGGTTTGCAATTTAGGTTCTATTAACTTAAAAAACCACTATCATCCTAAAACCCAGGTGGATTGGGAAAAACTTCAAAACACAGTAGAAAAAGCTATTTTATTTTTAGATCGAGTTGTGGATATTAATTTTTATCCTATTCGCCCTGCCAGCTCTTCTAATAAAAAATGGAGGCCAGTGGGGTTAGGATTAATGGGTTTTCAGGATTTGCTTTTCCAGTTAAACATTCCCTTTGACTCTGAGGAGGCTCTTTCTCTTTCCGCTCGCCTTCAAGAAGAAATTTACTATCACGCTCTTAGCACTTCTTGTTCTATTAGTGAGAAAAAAGGCCCCCATCCTGCTTTTAAGGAAACCCGTTCAAGTCAAGGGCTATTGCAGTTTGACTTGTGGAATGTGAAGCCTTCTGATAAAGCAAGATGGAAAGCTTTAAAAGAAAGAATCAAAAAACACGGGTTAAGAAATTCCCTTCTGATTGCCATAGCCCCCACCGCCACCATAGCTTCTATAACGGGAGTGTATGAGGCTATTGAGCCACAAGTGTCTAACCTATTTAAAAGGGAAACTTTGTCTGGGGAGTTTATTCAAGTTAATAAATATTTGGTGTCTGCTTTAAGAGAAAAAGGCCTTTGGACCGATAAAATTCGACAAGCCATCAAAACCCATGAAGGTTCTCTTCAAAATATTCCTGAAGTGCCAGATGAAATAAAAAAAGTGTATCGGACGGCATGGGAGCTTTCCCAAAAGTCTCTGATTGACCTTTGCGCCACTCGCGCCCCTTTTGTAGATCAAAGCCAATCTTTAAATTTGTTTATCGAAAATCCCTCTATAGGCAAGCTTTCCAGTATGTATATGTATGCTTGGAAGAAGGGCATTAAAACCACTTATTATCTTCGCTCCAGGCCTGCTACTGGAATAAGTAAAGTCACTGTCCACGAAGGGGGGGATAATAATTTTAGTGCAGTTTCAGGAAACTATGGAGAGGGAGATGGTTCCGTTGCTGTTGCAGATTTAGAAAATCCAGAAATCTGCGAGGCTTGCCAATAACCCTTCAATAAATCAACGTTTCAGTTTTTTTTTGGAGGGAGAAGTTCTACCTTTAATATCAAATGACTATGCGATAAAACTTGGACTTTATCCCCTTTGTTTACTTTTTCTTTGCATTCAAAACGCCAGTTTTCTCCATTTACAAACACCAACCCACTAATGCCATCTTTATTTACATGAACCACCTCTGCTGGAGGTGCGGTGGTATCCATAAGATCATCGCTGATTTTTGGTTTTTTTCTTCTGAGTGTGCTTAAAGCCAGGTAGGTGACTGTTCCCATAAATAGAGCAAACAAGCCCGTGACAGAAAAAATGAGAGAAGCGGAAATATCTATACCACCGGTTTTAGCTGGGTCAAACAGCAAAAAACTACCTAAAAGAAAAGAGACAATAGCTCCCGCACCAAATATGCCAAAACCGGAAATAAACAGCTCTGCTAAAAATAAAGCCACACTAAGCAAAAGCAAAATCAGTCCTGCCCAGGAAAAATCTAATTTGTGCATACCCACAAAAGAAAGTACTAATCCTATAGCTCCCAAGACACCAGGGGCTCCTAAGCCTGGATGGGTGATTTCGTAATATAATAAAAGCAGGCTTCCTGTGAATAGAATATAGATCAACTCTGGTTCCGTGATAAGGGAAACCAGTCGATAGCGAAAACCTAACTGAACGGGCAAAAGTTCTCCTACTTGAACAATGTTTTGTTTTCCATCCCTGACAGTGACTGTTCGTCCTTCAGCAAACTGCAAAAATTCTCGTTTTGTTTTTCCTACAAAATCAATTCCCCCTTCTTTTTTAGCTGATTGAGCACTAAGTGCTTTAGCTTCTGTAATAATCTCTCTTCCAAATTTTTTACTGCGTTTCCTAAGTTGGGTTAAGGAATCTAACCAGGAGGTGGTGTCGTTAATTAGTTTTTTTCTTAGGTCATCTGATATTTTTTGTCCTCCTCCAGCAATAGGGGTGGCGGCTCCTATATTAGTAGTTTCGATACCTCCATTGACATGGCAGGCTTGCATAATAATAGCCCCGGCACTTCCTGCATGAGCCCCCGCAGGGTATATCAGACACAGCACAGGAAAATCTGTGTTTAAAATGCGATCTACTATTTTTCGGGTGGTGAATAACTGCCCCCCTGGGGTGTTGATAAGTAACAATAAAGCAGAGCAGTTTTTTTTGTCCACTGTGCGAATAGCTCGCTCTATTATATCTAAAATAGCCGCTCCAATAACTCCCTCTATTTTTAGCTCCACTGTGCATGCGTTTCTTTTTTTTGTTGTAGTGGCGTTTAGTTTATTTTTTGGTGAACCTGCTTTTTTGTTGGTTGGTTTTGTTGTTTTATTGACAGTTTTTTTGTTGGTTGATTCTTTTTCTTTGCTGACAGTTTTTTTTGTCCCATTTTTATCTAATTTTTCCTCTTTTTCTTTGCTGGTGTTTTTTTTCTTTGACTCAAATGGGTAGGGTTGCATCTTTTCCCAAAGTTTTTCTATAAGTTGTCTTTTTCCAGAAAAGGAAGGGCTTTTCTTTTTTTCATTGGCTTGTTCTGTGGCTTGTTCTGTAGCTGGTTCTTTTTTTTGCACTTTTTCTTGTTTATTGAGGGGTTGTTTTTTTATTTGTTTATTTTTTGTGTTTTGAGCGGTATTTATGCTGTTGCTTTGTGCAGTATTTATGCTGTTGCTTTGTGCAGTGTTTATGCCTCGTGCTTTTTTGTTGTGTGGTGCTTGAGCAGTGCTTGTTTCTTGAGGAGAATAGTCCATTGCCTTAGATATGATTTTTTTGAGAGCTATCTCAAACATTTTGCCTTTTTGGGCAAAACCAACTGGGATTAAAAAAATCCAGAACAGCAAAAAACCTGTTTTGGGATTAAAAAAAAGAACAAAAAAGTTTTAAGAACAGATGAAAATGTTTTTTGAACAGAATACATTTTTTGATAGTTCTTTTTCATATTGGGTTTAATTCCTCTGGGCTTGTGGCGTTTTTGATTAAGATATTAGCCTCATTATAACTAAATATACTTTTTTATAACACTAAAAGCCGAAACATTCCAAGTAAACTGTCTGTTTTTTTAAAAGACAATTTAGAAACTCAAATCTGATATAAGAATCTGATTATTTTGCTTTTTTGCTGGCTGGCAATCTCTGATCAGGCGAATGGGGATTGATCATTATACTTTGTTGATTTTCGTTACATTGTGCCAGTATAAGAGTAATATCTTTTTGTAAGTTAGATTGGGAAAGTGGCCCTATGTGTTTCTGTCTTATTAAACTTTTTGCTTTTTTCTCCAGCCTTTTTGCTTTTGCCCATAATCGGTTATTCTCTATAAGTATTTGTCTTTGCTCTGCTACGGTAAGCTGGCCTTTTTCTCTTAATCGTTTTCGCTTTGCCGTTAAAAGAGTAATATCTGACATCAATCTCCTGAGATCTTGCTTTAGGCGATTAATTTCAGCATTTTTAGCATTGGCTACCTCTCGCCCTTTATTTAGCTTGCTAACAGGTTCTGCCTGCACATTAGTGGTGGAAGAAATATTTACAACATTAGTATTTATAGGAGCAGTGTCTGCTTGACTAAAACCAGCCGGAAAAATCGCCATAAAAATCATAGATTGGTATAAAATCTTCATAATTCTTTAATCGTCAGTTCTGATATAAAACTTTAAAAATATTTAATCTGCTTGTGAAAAAATTCTATTTAGTCCTCCGTGAAAAAGGTCCCTGAGACAAAATAAACAGGACTAATTTTACTTCAAAACAAGCGTGGATACCCGCTTTCGCGGGTATGACAGCGAAGGAGAATGGATTTTATCACGGAGGACTATTTAGTCGGTTAAAGGGCTTGCTTTATTTTTTCTCGTATCTTTTCCACCTCTGAATACACCTTAAACATATCCACACCCTGAATTTCAGCCTTTTTCATAATAACTTTCCCGTGACACATCATAAAGTCCACTTCCCTTCCTGTGGCAGAATACACTAAATGATTAAGCAGATCATTTTTAGGGTAAAGATGAGGGTGGTTTAAATCCAAAGCAATAATGTCAGCAAAAAACCCGGATTGTATTTTTCCGATTAAATGAGAAAGGCCAAGGGCTTTTCCAGCAGAAGAGGTGGTCATGGAAAAAATATCTTTTGGAGAAACCACTTTATCAGGGTTTTTTAATTTTTGTAATTTGGCTCCTGTGTCCATTTCTGTAAACAAATTCAGATCGTTGTTACTGGCTGATCCATCTGTTCCTAAGCCAACAGTAATGCCTTTCTCCATTGCCCTTAAAATAGGAGCAATGCCAGAGCCGAGCTTCATATTACTTTCAGGATTATAGGAGAGTGAGGTGTGGGTTTTAGCCATTATGTCCATATCTTCTTCAGTTATATGCACACAGTGCACAAACAAAGAGTGCGGGCCAATAACCCCGCAATCTTTAAGGTGGGCCACAGGGGTTTTCCCGTATCGTTTTTTGATTTCTGATATTTCCCACTCTGTTTCCGCCACATGAATAGTCAGGGGTAGCTCTCTTTCGCGTGCCACTTCTCCTGCTAATTTTAATAAATCCGGGGAGCAAGTATAAGGGGCATGGCAGGCTATAGCTGGATATATTGTTTGGTTTTTCCCTTGGTATTTGTTACATAAATCATCAAGATCTTTTTTCCAGTCAGAAAAGGAACTAAGCATATCTACAGCCAACACTCCTCGTAGTCCATAAGATTCAAACACCTCGGCCATAATAGGAGTATGAAAATACATATCACAAACTGTGGTGATACCATTTTTAATTAGCTCTAATAAAGCTAACTCTGTTCCCACCCGGATAAACTCTGGGTTTATCATTTTTTTTTCCAGTGGGAAGATCACTTTTTCCAGCCAATCTTTTAAAGTAAGATGGTCCCCTATGCTACGAAAAAGAGTCATAGGCAAATGCGTGTGTGTGTTGATAAGTCCAGGGCAAACCATGTGGTTCTTCAGGTGAATAACCTCTTTAGCTTTAGGCCAGGGTTGTTCTGCGGGTCCGACTGAATGAATTTTATTTTCATCCACCAAGATTATCTGGTTTTTTTCTATCTGTGCTTCTTTTGTTTGCATAGAAAGCAGATATTTACAAAATATCAGGTGGGAAAATTCTTTATTATTTATATTTTTGCTCATTTGTTATTTTTGGAAGACAGAAAAAATAAAAACCTGTTACACATATCTTTTTAAAATTAAATTTAAAAAGATGGACATAACCCGTTTAAAGTGTCATTAGCCAAATTGTATTAGAATGCCCAATAAAACACATAATAGTGTTACTCCTCCAATCATTATACTGCTTAATTTCAGTATCAAATCCTTCTGTAACATTTCAATATCTTTTTGTTTGATAAGGGCTTGAGTCATAATAGTCTTTTGATATCGGCATTTTGCTGAAAAGTCAAATTTTATTTTCACTTTTTCTAATTAGTTGGTCGTGAAAAAGTATATTTGATCGTATCCGCGCCCTGGTGGTTCATATCCACCGTTCGGTCTCAAACATGCGTTTTGCCTCGCTCGCGTCTTACGGACACGACGTGTTCAAGGGCCTAATTCGCCTCGTGGTTAGAACCATCTCTTATTGCATTTCACACTGTGCTATGTTGGGCCTAACTTGCCTCGCGGTTAGAACCTCTCTAAAGGATTTCAAGGGTTTTAGTCGGCTTTTTAAGCCTTTTATTTGTTGGTATTACTGATCAGGAAAAAAAATCCAACAAAACTTGACTTATTCTGGTATAATATACTAAGCTGAAACAAAATGGAGGATGTATGAATTATAAGGTTATTTTATCAGTTCTTAGTGTTTTTGTGCTTCATACTGGGTTTTTCTTTGGTGTTTTTAATACTCTTTTGAATACAAAAATTGAACCTTTAAAAGAAAATTTTGATATAAAAATTGAATCATTACAGAGGAATCAAGTGCGTATAGAATCAGATATAAAAGGGATAGAATCAAATATAAAAGGGATAGAATCAAATATAAAAGAGATAGAATCAGATATAAAAGGGATAGAATCAGATATAAAAGGGATAGAATCAAATATAAAAGAGATGAATGCTAAGCTTGATCAGCTTTTATCTGCTAAAACTGCTTCTATTAAGTAGAAATTTCAGTTTCTCAATGGACTCAAAAGTAAGCAGATTGTTTTTTCAATGAGGAAAAAGCATTTATTCAGGATGGACTAAGTAAGCTAATAGTTAGTAGTCTGTGAAAAAGTGTATTTCAACACAGTAAACAGGGTTTACTGTGTCCTAAAACAGGTAAGATTCCCGCTCAAGGCGGGACTAAAAAGCCAACAACTTGGCTTTTTAGTTTAGGGATGAACAGACTTTTTCACGGACTAATAGTTAGGAGCAATAGTCCAGAGTCTGTAGATTCTCTATCCAGCTCATCTGTAAAAATTTATGACTATTTTAAAACTTGAAAATTTAATAAAAAATTATGGTTCTTTTCGCGCAGTGGATCAAGTGTCTTTTGAAGTTCACTCAGGAGAGGTGTTTGGCCTCTTAGGGCCTAACGGAGCGGGCAAAACTTCTATTATATCTACTATTACCACCTTAGAAAAACCCACTAAAGGTTCTATTATTGTAGATGGCATGAACATAGCTCATCACGAAAGAGCTGTAAAAGCTATAACTGGTGTGGCTCCACAGGAAATTATTACCCACGGATACTTTAGTGTGGAAGAGATTATAAATTTTCATTCTGGCTACTACGGCTTTTCCCGCAATCAAAAAACGGAGTCTTTAATGAAACAGCTGGATCTATGGGAACATAGGCATAAAAAGGTTCGTCAGCTCAGCGGAGGAATGAAGCGTCGATTAATGATTGCTAAAGCTTTGGCACACTCTCCTAAGTTACTTTTATTGGACGAGCCTACCTCAGGTGTGGATGTGGAGTTAAGATATTCTATATGGGAACAGGTGCGCCAGCTTAAAAAAACGGGTGTGGCCATTTTATTTACTACACACTATTTAGAGGAAGCTGAACAGCTTTGCGATCGTGTAGCCATTATCCATAAAGGGCGGATCCAAAAACAAGGAAACATAAAAGAGCTGGTTCAACAACTCACTTCCCGCCATTTGACTGTCACTTTCAAAAGCAAGATAGAATGCACGCACTCCACACTGGTGAAAAACCAAGGCAATACTTTGGAGTTTCGTGTTCCTTACTCTATGGAAATGGGTCAGTTTTTTTCTGAAGTGGACTTTCAAAGCCATAACATATTAGATATGAAAATACGGGAAGGCACCTTGGAAGAAGCTTTTAAATATGTGTTAAACAAAGGAGAAATTTAAAACAATGAAAAACTTAGATAACAATAATGAGCGCGATTTAGTATGGACACCTTTCTTTGTCTTGCTCTATAGGGAAATTAAGCGGTTTGCGAAAGTGCTTGCGCAAACTATTTTCATTCCTGCTATTAATTCTTTTATTTACTTGCTGATTTTTGGAGTAAGTCTTGGGAAAAACATTCAAGCACTTAAAGGGCTTTCTTACTTGGAGTTTTTGATACCCGGATTGGTGATGATGGGATGTATGAACAACAGCTATCAAAACGGATCCAGTTCCCTCTTAGGCATGAAGTTTACTGGGGAAATTGTGGATATTAAAGCTTCTCCCCTAACTACTCAGCAAATTATATGGGCTATGTCTCTTGGGGGGTTATGCCGTGGTTTGGTAGTAGGTTTGGTGGTTTTGCTTTCTGGAGAGATATTTTACTATTTCCATGAAGGTATGTGGCTTATTCCAGCGCACCCTTTTTACTTTGTGCTTTTTTGTATTATCGGGGGGTTGGCTTTTACTAAACTTGGGATTGCAGTGGCTTTTTGGGCCAAAAGCTTTGATCATGTGAGTGCTATTGGTGGCTTTATTATTTTGCCTTTGATTTCTTTAGGAGGAGTGTTTTTTTCATTAGACAACTTAAGTCCTTTTTGGGCCAAAGTGTCTTATTTTAATCCGTTGCTCTATTTTATAAACGGAGTGCGCTATGGGGTATTGGGGCTTTCAGATGTTCCCGTTAATGTGGCCCTTTGGATTTCTTTATTTGGGTTGTTTTTATTTCATATAGTGGCCATAGTTACTTTAAAGAAAGGGAGTTATCAGCCTTGGTAATATAGTAACTGCTGGGTAATATAGTAACTGCTGGGTAATATAGTAACTGCTGGGTAATATAGTAATAATGTGACCACGACAGGATTTGAACCTGTGACCTAGAGTTTAGGAAACTCTTGCTCTATCCAGCTGAGCTACGTGGCCAGTTTTTTAAAGGTAGAACTTTAAAGGGCAAACTCATGGGTTTTAAAGTTAAATCTCCTTTTTTTTGATTCTGGTGTTATAGTCTGATCACTCTCCTTAAGAGGTTAAAAGTAGAACCTTATTCATTGTTTAGGTATAAAACATGGTCGGCTAATTTTAAAAAAGCCAAACCTTCTTCGGAATCTAAGCCACTCTCCATAAAAGGCACACCACTTTCACAGCTTAGTCCTATATCAGGATGAAAAGGAATCTGGCTTAGTTTTTTAATGTTGTTTGCTTTTAAGTAAGTGTCTAATTGTCCTCTGGGAAATAAATCAATCGGCTCTTCCTCTGGTCGGGCTTTAAAAGAAGACATATTTTCTACGACTCCTAAGCAAGGAATTTTCAGGTGTTCCAGCATATTTAAAGCTTTTTTTGCATCTACCAAGGCGATATTTTGAGGCGTGCACACCACTATACCTCCTGATAAAGAGACTTTTTGAGCTAAGGTTAAAACCACATCTCCTGTTCCGGGAGGCAAATCTACTATCAGATAATCTAACTCTCCCCAATCCACTTCCTTTAAAAACTGGTCAATGGCTTTAAACAGCATAGGACCACGCCATATTACTGGCAAATCTTCTTCCACTAAAAAACCCATGCTCATTAATTTCACTCCAAAACGATGGAGGGGAATAACTTTTTTGTTTTGGGCATTAATATCCGGTTTTTGATTTAGACATCCCATCATACGAGGAAGGGAAGGGCCATAAAGATCAGCATCCAACAGTCCTACTTTTAAGTTATGAGATTTTTTTTTAAGGGCCAGTGTCAAGTTTACAGATACTGTGCTTTTACCCACGCCCCCTTTTCCAGAACCAACTGCTATAATATGCTTTACTCCGGGAATAGAGGTTTGTTGATCAAAAGGATTTTTTCCTGCGGAGGAGGGTTTTTCCATATTATTTTTTCCTGTTATAATTTAATAGTTTTTATTTGAGGGTTGATTTTTAACTCAGCAGAGGTAAGCTTTTGCACTTCTTCAACAGAAACATCTGGTGCGATTTCTTGTAGCAAAAAACCCTCTTTTGGAAGAACATCAATCACAGCATGGTCTGTGACAATGCGATTCACACAATTTAAGCCTGTTAAGGGTAGAGTGCATTTTTTAAGAAGTTTTGAATTTCCTTTTTTATCTGTGTGTTGCATAGCTACGATGACCCTTCTGGCTCCTGCTACTAAATCCATAGCTCCTCCCATGCCTTTTACCATTTTTCCTGGCACCATCCAGTTGGCGATAGCCCCTGTTTGATCCACTTGTAAAGCTCCTAACACACTTAAGTCAATATGCCCTCCGCGGATCATAGCAAAACTTTCTGCTGAGGAAAAAAAGCTGGCCCCTTTTTCTATTGTGACAGTTTGTTTGCCTGCGTTTATTAGGTCAGCGTCTTCTTCTCCTTCTATAGGAAAAGGCCCAAGACCTAAAAGGCCGTTTTCACTATGGAGCATAACACTTATATTATCAGGGATAAAGTTGCTAACGAGAGTAGGGATGCCTATGCCCAGGTTTACTACAAAGCCGTCTTCAATTTCTTGCGCAATTCTTTTAGCTATTTGATTTCTATTAAGTGGCATAAAGAGTTCCTTTTTAGGTGTGTTTAATAGTTTGTGAAAAAGGGTGTTGTTCTCCCTTGCTAAACTAAAAACCCAAGTGTTTTGAGCATGCGTAGTTTTTTTTATTTTAAATCGTCAATTATCTCACCGTTTTTTGTTCTATTCTTTTTTCGTAGTTTGTGCCTTGGAAAATTCTTTGCGTAAAAAGTCCTGGGGTATGGATAGTGTTGGGATCTAGCTGGCCTTTTTCCACCAATATTTCTACTTCGGCAATGGTTACTTTTCCCGCCGTAGCCATAACGGAATTAAAATTCCGGGCCGTGTGGCGATAAATTAAGTTACCAAATTTGTCTCCCTTATAAGCTTTTACTAAGGCAAAGTCACCCTTAATAGCTTTTTCTAATATATATTCTTTTCCCTCAAAAGTTTTAACTTCTTTTCCTTTTGCTACTTGAGTGCCTACTCCGGTGGGAGTGTAAAAACCGGGGATACCTGCTCCCCCGGCTCGTACTTTTTCTGCTAAAGTGCCTTGAGGAGTTAGCTCCACTTGTAACTGGCCATCTAAAAACTGTTTTTCAAAGAGGGCATTTTCCCCCACATAGCTGGCCACCATTTTTTTAATTTGTTGGGTTTGCAGTAAAAGCCCTAGGCCAAAATCGTCCACCCCCGCGTTATTGGACACGCAAGTTAAATTTTTGATTCCTTTTTTGCGGATGGCAGAAATAAGATTTTCAGGAATCCCGCACAGGCCAAACCCTCCCACTAATAAAGTGGAAGAGTCTTTTATATCAAAAATAGTTTCTTCTGCGTTTTGAAAAACTTTGTTCATAACTTTTTTGATCTGTTTTAAGTGTGATATAGTTTCATTATTTTACAATTTTTCTACTAAAACAGCTAAAGCTTCTCCTCCGCCCAGGCAGATGCCAGCTATTCCGTAATGTTTGTTTTGTTGATGAAGAGCATATATCAAAGTAATAAGAATGCGCGCGCCACTGGCTCCTATAGGATGACCCAAGGCTACTGCTCCTCCGTGCACATTAAGTTTTTCTTCTGGAATGCCTAAGTCTTTAGAGACTGCCAGAGCCACTACAGAAAAAGCTTCATTAATTTCAAAAAGATCAATATCGGAAAGACTCATACTGGCATTTTTAAGACAGTTTTTTATAGCTCCCACGGGCGCGGTGGTAAAATATTCCGGTGCTTGTGCAAAAGCACCTTGTGCGATAATGCGAGCCAGGGGCTTTTGTTTTTCCGATTTCATATAGGTTTCTGAAACCAATAAGCAGGCCCCCGCGCCGTCGTTTATCTTGCTGGCGTTAGCTGGGGTGATGCTTCCCTCTTTTTCAAATACGGGTTTGAGCTTAGGAATTTTATCAAAAAGGACTTTGTCTGGTTCTTCGTCTGTATTTATTAATATTTTTTGTTTTTTAGAAGGGACTGCCACTTCTACTATCTCCTGTTGAAACCAGCCTTCTTTTTGTGCTCTTATAGCTTTTTTGTAGCTGTTTATGGCAAACTCATCTTGCATTTCTCTGCTAATTTTGTATTCTTTGGCACAAATTTCTCCAGCACTGCCCATGTGAAAGTTATGATAGGGGTCCCACAGGCCGTCTTTAATAATTCCATCTTCTGTATGACTGTGACCTAAGCGCAATCCGTCTCTTACTTTGGGAAGCAGGTAGGGGGTGAGGCTCATATTTTCTTGCCCGCCTGCGATTACAACATCGGATCGACCTAAAGCAATAGAATCCTGAGCCAGCATAATGGCTTTTAACCCAGAACCACATACTTTGTTAATGGTCATACATTGGGTGGAGTTTTTGAGTCCGGCATAGAGGGCCGATTGCCGGGCAGGAGCTTGACCGGATCCTGCTGTTAAAACCTGGCCCATAAAGCATTCTTGTATATCTTCTATAGGCAAGATAGGTTTTTTTGTGTGGCTTGTGTTTTCTTGTTCTATTTGGTTAGGTTGGTTTTGCTGATTTTGCGTCCTGTTAGGCTTTAATGTATGGGATCTTTTTTGTTGAGGTTTTTGTTCCAGTAAAGCAGTGATGGCTTGCGCACCTAAGCGGGGAGCGGGCACAGTGGAGAGGCCACCCATAAAGGATCCGATAGCTGTTCTTTTAGCTGATACAATATAAGCATTCATAGTTTTTAGATCTTTTTTGTTGAGGTTATTCCAGTACTGTACTTCTTTTGGTATATTTATATTCCGTAAATTATGCAAGATATAAAAAGCACTTTATGGATAAGTGATCACTCAAAAAGGCAAATCCTCTAAAAGCACAGAAGAGATAAGAGTCATATATGAGACTTTTGATTGATCTGCGTCCTGAGCACGCAGATCACCAAAGATAAGAGTCATATATGAGACTTTTGATTGATCTGCGTCCTGAGCACGCAGATCACCAAAGATAAGAGTCATATATGAGGCTTTTGATCTTCAAGTAGAGTGTCTAAATTTTGAATCAAATCTTAAAAATGTGTTCCCCCCAAAAATTTGTAAGTATCTGAAATCACTCATTATATTGCATTGCGGTTTAGCGGAAGTCGGAACAATCATCCCATAACCCGGAAAAGAGAGATATAAAAAAATCAATCATTTTAATAACTTATATATTTTAAACCCTCTCAAAGGGTGAACTCAGGAACATGGATAAATACCCCCCATTAGAGGGGTAAAAAAGGTGGCAAGAATGCAGGTGCATTTTGTGAGAGATTTGCAAAGCTTGTTAGAAGAGACATGGATAAATAACCCCCTTTAGGGGGTTGACAATAGAAAAAAGGTTTTTTAAGGTGTTTCTAAAACATCATTCAGAAAAACCAGGGGGTTTTATTATGAAATTATTACACATTATAGCGGTATTTTTTACTTTAGTTTTTATGTCTTTTGCGATGGCGGACTGTGGTTCTTGTGGAAAGGAAAAAAAGCTGGATAGCAAGGATTCAGCTTGCGCTGTATGTGAGGAAAAAGATAAAGCTTCTTGTTCAGCTGTATGTAAGGGAAAAGATAAAAAAGCTTGTGTTGTATGTAAGGAAAAAAAGAAATCCGCTTGTGCCGTGTGTGCAGGGCATGATCATAAACACGATCATGGTAAAGAGTCAAAAAAAGTAGAAGAGAAGACAGTTGATGAATCTGCCAAAGCTGATGAATCTGCTAAAAAGAAGAAATAATCACCTGTAAAAAATAGTTTTCTATTTTTTACAATCTTCTGTTTTCAAAGGGCTTTATGTCAGCCTTTTTAATGAGAATAAAATTTGACTTTTTTATAAAGTGTTGATATAAAGAAGCTACTATGGGGACAGCACTTATCAAACAAGTTCAATATTTGAAAGAAAATGGCTTTACAGAACAACAAGCCCACACTCTGATTTACTTCCAAAAAGATAGCATCGAAAGCACAATGGCTACTAAGAAAGACATTGCCGAAGTAAAGAAAGACATTGTCGCAGTGAAGCGAGACATAGAGCAATTGCGTGCCGATACAAAGAAAGACATAGAGCAATTGCGTGCCGATACAAAGAAAGACCTCGAAATGTTAAAGAAGGATTTGATTCTGAAATTAGGAAGTATAATAGCCGGGAGTATGATGTTATTAGGTGTTCTATTAGGTATTCTAATACAATTTAGCTAAAGTCTTACATTTTATACACTATACAGACTGATAAGCTTGCTTATATCCTTTAGCTTGCCCACTCGCCAGCTCAAAAGTCTGCTCTATATGTGTTTTTAGACAGAGAACCACGATTTTAACCGTGAGAGGCTTATTTTTTACAATCTCCGGTTGTTCTTTGTGCAAGTGGTTTTATGCCATACTTTTTTGATCGCGGTGAGTAATTGGCAAGAGCTTTTTCATAGCTAAAATTTGCAATAAAAGGGTTTTATGAGGATAGTTTACCGGCGACAGATATTTTCACTCAATATCAATCTGAATTTTCACGCTTTTTTAGCATAACTCTGGTAAAAATTGTATTTTTTACATTATCATTAAAAATTTGATGCAGATAGACAGAAAATTAGTTATATAGTAATCATCCATTCGAACCTTATAATAGTGGTCAAAATGAGAGCTCAAATCAATATTTTTATATTTTTTTCTTTGTTTTTTGTGTCCTGCACAGTAAAACCTCCTGAATTTGTTGTAAAAGGGGTAGACCTCAAGTCGGCACTATTATCTTTAGAGGAGGAGGAAAACAAGGAAGGAGCTTTTTCACACTATGTGGAGCACCTTCGTGATCATCATGCTCCTGGCTTTTCCTGGAGTCAGTATTGGTCTGAGATCGAAAAAAAACAGCTTTATAAAAATCTAACAGAAGAAAATTTTAATAAATTACTTTCTTTGAGTGAAATATCATGTAGAGGGGAAGATAGGGATGCGTTTGCCGATTTTCTTTTACAAATAGCTAAAACTGATTCTAAAAAAATATTGTTTAGCTACCAGCTAAGTCGTCTAAATGAGGTTTGTTCTACCTTTTTGTCTAACTCTGCCTTTAAGCCTATTGTGCAATTTTTAGTTCGCAAAAGAGAGGAAATAGAGACAGAAAAGATACAGCAGGAAAAGAAAAAAGACTTTATAAGTGCCTCTGCTTTAATGAATTCGTCAGACACAGGGGATGTCTCTCACTCTCACCTGGAAACAAGGTATATTTACACTGAAGAGTTACAAAAACTACTTTTGGAAGAATGGACTAGAACAAAAAAAATCCGGGCTTGGAATGATATCCTAAGTATAGTGGATCGTTCGTTTTGGAGTGATGTTCGTTGGATTAATTACAAACAAGGAAATAAAGAGCATTTAAGCAAAACTTTGGAAATGGAGTTTAGCACTTATCAATCTATTGAAAACCTGGAGCAAGATATTTTCTTAATGTTTGAAGAAGAAAATAAAATGGAGGATACTATGACTTTGGCGGAATACAAAAGGTATTTTGCCACAGGAGGGTCTGTAAACTGGTCTACTCTTTATGAAAAATTTTTACTCCTATATCCTGAGAAACCGAACAATGGGAATGTTAAGCCTTTGCTTTCTTTGTATTCTTTTTCCTGCCAGGATCAGGATTTGCGCTCCTATTTTAAGTTAGTAGATCAGTGGAATGCATCCAATTACAAAGATCTTGCAGTTAAATTTTGCGTAGATGTTTTGCGTGTCCAGGTGTTTCAGGGAGGAGAGCAGGTCGATGAGGAAAAGCCTAAAACTGTTGCGGAAAAGGAATGGGAAATTTTAAGAGAAAAAGAATGGATAGCTCAAGGAATCACATCTATTTCATATCAAGAGTTGGAAGATTTTTTTAAAAATCATCCTGATCATAGAGGTTTACAGACTGTGGGTGAGCTATTACTTGTTTATTCTAAGGAAAAGTATAAAAGGTCCCCTGAGGAGTGGAAAAAGCTTTTGGATTACTTTTCAGAAGAGGATTGGTTAAGTATCATGGGTCTTTTGCGTGCTCGTCATGACAGAAGTGCCATAAGTGATATTTTAGCTATGCACAATCAAGCTTATGCAGGGCAGATTCCGTTTTTAGTTAAAGATATATTGTCTGTTGTGTCAGAAGGAGAAAAATCTATTTTAGAAATAACTGATCAATATGGATACAACAGAGCTTATTTTGAAAATGTGCAGTTTCTTAAAAGTTTTTGGGCAGAAGTGGAAAACTCTCATACTTCATCTTATACAAAATATGATATAAAAATAGAGGATTTAAACCAGATAGAACAAAAAACTGGAAAAATATGTAATTACTCTTATATAAAAAGTCTGTTTCAGTTTTTTTTATTTTTTGACAAGAAAGATTTGTTGTTTAATCAGTTTAGTTTTGAAAACTGTGTGGATTTTGTGGCAGAGTTTAGACAAAGAGAGTGGAATAAAATTGTTAATCAGATTCAAGAAACAGATTGGGATCTATCATCCTCTAAAAAGCTTTCTCATTTCCTCGAGGTGGAGTCCGTTGAGGAGGACAATAAAACCTATCAATTTGTGCGATGGTTGGTGGGTGTTCTTTCCCTTTACCCTGATTCTTTGGTTACACCAGCTATTGCTCGAATAAATAAAACGGATTGGGAAGATATTATTTTAATTTTAATTCTCTCTTTAAGAGGAAAACCTGATTTTACGAATGTGTGTTTGTTTTATGAAGCTGTGTATCGGGTGAATAAGGTTTATCCCAACGTAGTTGGTCATTCTGTATGTCGTTTTTTTGGATATGAGGATAGCCATTTTCTTATCCAGAATTATGAAACAAATCTAATTATAGATCTATTTGATATATATAATACTCAACACCAGGAAATAAGTCATTTCAGCAGGGAGGGGGCAAGACATTATAGCAGATACAGAACAGCAAAAAACACTTGTGGTGGTCGTGTTTCTCGAGAAAAAATTAATACACTTTTATTTGTTACAGCCCGTGCTTTTTTATCGGATATTAGTTTATTAGATGTGGGAGGGCAGGTGTATCTAAATGCACTATGGATAGGTGTAGGTTATCTAATTAACTTGTTTCAAGAAGTGAATTTTTTTGAGCTAAATGCATATCAATCTAATAAATTATGGAGGTATTTAAAAAATGTGCCTTCTTATGATGCTAAAAAAGGGACTATGAGCACAGAGTCTCTGGGATTTTATTTTGTGGTTCTTGTGTCTCGTGAAGTTCAAATTGTTAAAACAGTAGAGAATAAGTCCGTAAAAGAAGTGCTACCTCTTGAAGAAAACGAGTTTTATGAAAACGAGTTTTATGAAAACGAGTTTTATGAAGACTTTATATACTTAATAAAAAAGGCTTTGCAAGAGAAAAATATAGGCTGGGAGTTAAAGGAACTTAACTTATTGGAAGACAAACTGTTGATAAATAGGGATAATGGTTCGTGAAAATGAAGTACTTTTTGTTAAGTGTGTTTTTATTTTGTGCTGTTGCGTGGTCAGAAAATAAACCTTATGTTGAGCGGATCTCACAAAATGCTTCTTTTACACCCAATATTGAGCGGATACCACAAAGTATTCCTCTCACACCTAAAGTGGATTATGGGCAAATTTTTATTCAAGAAACCCAGGAAAGACCTGAATATCCATTTAGCCTTTCCCTATTTGGTGGGCAAGAAATAGGTAGTCCTTATATTCATTCTTCTTTTTTTGGTGTAGAGGTAAAGCACCGGATCCACTCTTTTTTGCATTTAGGTTTAGAATATTCCCTTCACGACTCAAAATCCCATTCTGCTGTATTGGCTATTGAGAAAAAAATGGATTTATATGGTTTAGATCTTGCATACCCTTTTCTTAAAAATATGGTATATGTAAATTGGCATTACAGTTTTTTTAAAAGCCATGTTAATTTGGCCAGTCTTTTCAGGATAAATGTGGATTTTCCTGTGCAATTTGGCTTTGGCGTAATGAATATGGCAGAAAAAGGCCGGTTTTTATCAGTAAAATGGGGGATAGGGCCCCATGTTCATCTCAGTCATAGATTGGGGATTCAAATTAGGTTTTCCCAGACTGTGTCTGTTAGTAAAAATCGATTTTTATATACATGGTACTCTTTTAATTTTATTTACAATTTATAAAGAACCAGTATACACTTTATCTTTAAAAAATATAAAATGGATCTTTTTAAGAAAGGAACAAAAATGATTGATATATTTTTTTCTATAGCCCCTTTTGTGGATAAAGCTATTATGACAGTACTGGTGCTTTTTAGCGTTTTAGTTCTAAGTATCAGTTTGGAGAGATATTTTTTTATCAAGCCCATTTACCGAAAGAGCGCGGAAGTTAGAAGAAAACTAAAGGTCCTTTTTCAATCTGGCACTTTGCATGAGCTGGAGTCTTTTAGTAAAGATATAAGCCATCCATCGGGCCGGTTGGTGTCTTATGCTCTGGTTCATATCAAAAAACATGGTTCTTCAGGTTTGGCAGAGTTACTTAAGTCTATCTATTTTCAGGAAAAACCAGGTTTAGAGGGAAGTATTTCCATTTTGGCGACAGTGGGGGCAAATGCTCCTTTTTTAGGGCTTTTAGGCACAGTATTTGGCATAATGAGATCTTTCCATGACCTGGGGGCGGTTCAGTCAGCAGGTCAACAAACAGTAATGACAGGCATTTCTATTGCTTTGCTGGCTACGGCAATGGGTTTAGCTGTCGCCATTCCCTCTGTTATGTTGTATAATTATTTCCGAAGGCGGGTAAGTAGTGTGTTGGACACTATGGAAAATGTAGGAGCCGTCTGTCTTGCTTACAGCCAATCTCAAAGTGCTATGGTTCAGCAGGATTCTAAAAAAGAAAGCGGGAGAAAATAAATGCAAACAAAGTCAGATGAGCATAATGCTATTATGTCTGAAATCAATATTATTCCTTTTGTTGACATAATATTGGTTATCTTAATCATTTTTTTGATCATTTCTCCTACCTTTATCAATCCTGGTTTTAATATCAGTCTACCAAAAGCAGAAACCGCTAAACAGCCAAAAAATGTAAAGGCCCTTTTAACTATAGATATGGAGGGAAAAATTTATTTTAATCGAGTGCTTTTAAAGAAGGAGGAGCTAAAGCAAAAATTAAAGCAATTTATAGAAAAAGATAAAGATATGAAAGTGGTTATTGCAGCTGATAAAAATGTGGCACACGGGAATGTAATTTCATTGATTGATTTTGTTAAAAAGGCGGGTGTAAACAAATTTGCTGTCTCTGTTGAGTCCAGTAAGTAATCGGGTATTGGTGTGAAAAAAGCAGTTTTATTAGTTTTTTGCTTGTTTTTTTTCTCCTGCACTCATGTAAATAAATCGGTTGATGTTACTTCTATTAAAGGAGCTCAAGCCCGGTTCTCTAAAGGGGTGGGTTTGTTTCAAAAGGGGCAGTTAACATCTGCTCGAAACCAGCTGGAGACATTAAACTATGGTGATGCATACTTTGTTTCTGGTCTATTGGAAATTCAGAAAATTAATTACATTAATAATGATTGGGATCGCTTTTTTGGTTTGGCAGTGTATTACAGAAATGTTCTTCTTTCTGATGACAAGCGGTCTTCCTATCATTTTCGCCAGGAATTTTTGACGTTAGAAGCACTGGCTTTACTGCGTCACTGCCGTTTTCAGGATTCTAAAAAAGTTATGAATTTCAGCCTAACATTGGCGAAGAGAATAAAAAAAGATTCTTCAAAAATAAAAAAAGTTAATTATTTTTTAAGTTTAGATAAACTTTTAGGTATTCAGAACCAGGATAAAAATGTAAACTGGCAAGATCAAATATATTATTGGTGGCCTTTGGATGTTTCTTATTTAAAACAGATAGATAACCCTAAAAATTTAAGAGTGAAGGTGAATAGTCAATGTTAAATCTTACCTGTTTGAAATCTATCGGGTTGGTAGTTTTTCTTCTTGTAAATTTTTTATATACTTTTTCTACGCATTCCCTGTCTGAGAGTACTGTAAAATCAATTACCATTGAGAAAAAATCAATTACCATTGAGAAAAAATCAATTACCATTGAGAAAAAATCAATTACTATTGAGAAAAATCAATTACCATTGAGAATAAAAATTCTTTCTTTATTAAAAAAGAAGGAGTATTTAAAGGCTGTTCATTTAATGGAGCAGGAAATGAAAAAAAAGGGGGATAGTACTAAAAAAGGTTATTATGCCCTCTTGCTGAATCAATTACCGGTTAATGTGTCTATGAAAAAAGATCGTCATGAATATGGTTTTATAGCTGCCCGCTATGCAAAAAATATTCCAAAGAACAAAAGGATGTCTTTATGGATTGAAGCTGGGGATGGTTTTTTTAAGTCAGGCCAGCTTAAAACGGCGACTCGTTGTTATAAAGAGGCTTTAAAATTAACAAATGGTATTTCTGTTGAGAAAACCAAAAAAGCGACAGTGGCTTATATTTTTCATAAGCAAGCGTGGATAGATATTAATCAAAAAAAATGGAGTAGGGCGTTTGATTTATTAGTGCGATCTTTAGAGCAAAGGGTGGACCGGTTAAATGATATTGTGCTTTCTGATATAGGAAAAACTTATGTGGAAAGTCAGTATTTTGAAAATAAGCCAGTAGCTTTTAGCCGGCTAAAAGCAGTTATTAAAACTATTTCCAAAGCAGAACGGGAGATTTTGGCAAAAGGAATATTAGCAGGAATGCGTCGAATGTCAAAAAAAGGTATAGGTAAAATGGTTTCTGCTTTATCTGAAGATTCGCCTTTATCTACAGAGATATTAAATTTAGTTTTATCAGATAACTCTGTACTTGATGTTCCCTCTTGCCATCTTTTGCCCTGGATAGAAAAGTCAAAAACAAAAAAATTAGATAAAGAGTTAACCCTCTCTGCTTTAAACTCTTGTGTTCGTGACTTAACAGTTAACAATAAAAAGAGGAGTCTTAAAAAGAGAGAGCAGTTTAAGCAACTTTCTGATTTATATATTCGATTTGAGCGAAGAGGTATTGAACGTTGGCCATTACTCATAGTGTACGAGTATATTGGTTTAAAGGATAAAGCTTGTAATGAGTCTCTTCATTCATTAACGGAAGTGACCCAGTTTATGGATGGAAGGCCAGCAGATGTGGATGGAAAGACAGCGGATGAAGAATTTAAAAAAATTCTTTCAGAAACTTTTAGATTTTGTGAAAAAGCAAAAGGGTCTGTCCAACGGATGAAAGAGGCTCTACACACGGTCCTGCATTCCTCTGTGGTTATTCAAAAATACAAGAATGTGGATGGAGTATGGGAAAACAACTTATTTAATTTTTTAAATTTAAAACAAACGCGTCCTGTTACACGAAAGAGTATATTACAAGCTAAAAAGAAGTGGAGTGAAAAAGATCTCCTGCCCGCTTTATTGTTATCTGATGTGGATAGCTATCAGCCAGAAGAGATAAAGGCTTTTTTGAATCGTTTTGGTTCAAAACCTGTTAGAGGATATTATGTGGATATATTGATAGCGAGATCAGAAGTGGTAAAGACGGAAGAATTGCAAAAGTTTTTACCTTTATCTGCGGTGGATTCTTATCATAAAATACTTCCTTGGTTTAAAAAAGTTTTGTCCGACAATGTAAATTCTTCTCAAAAAGATCAGGTGGTGAATAAGTTATTAAAGTACTTCCCTTTAAAACAGAAAGACCGAAAAACAGTGTCTTTGTTTTTGGCTTTGCATTACTTAAAAACAGATCAAGTGCCTTTAATTGCAGAACATTGGAATAAATTATCTTCTGTATTTGCGAAAAAAAATATGGCTGTGGAATTATTTGAAAGAAGTTTGTCTAATCAGAGTTCCTGTGCCAGTGAGTCTTGGTTAAGAGCTTGGGACACAGTAAAACTTTCTCCTCTTTTGAAGTTTACCTATCAGTCTTGTTCTATGATAATGGAGGAGGATGTCCCATCTTCTGGGAATAAAATAAAGGGCGAAAAAGGAGAACCAATGGTGAAAAGCCAGGTTAAAGATCAGGAAGTTCATCCCGCCCTTGAAAAAAGAATCCCTTTTGGGAGATTAAAACAGCCTGCTCTCCTTCGATCCAGTGCTTTGGCAAGAGATTTTGTTTTGCTTGCGCGAACGCGCGAAAAAACTCTTTGGATGGAAAAAGGAATATCCCAATTAAATAAAAGACCTTCAAAAATGATTATGGATTTGAAACAAGCTATTTCCTTTTATCAAAGACGAAAATGGCATTTAAAATTAGTGGCAAAACAAATGGAACAGCTTTTAGCGCGACAAATTTATCTCTTTGAGCGTGAACTAAGTAGATTGGCTAAAAGCTCACCTTATGGCAAAACATATAAGGAGTTAAGAAATATCGTGAGTCAATGGAAATAACCTGGTATAATAGTCGCTTGTGAAAAAGTGATTTTGTTAGTAAATTGCTGAACACGTACGATTCTCGTATCTGCGGGAATCACCGCCCTGTTGGGACAATAGGCTTTTTGATAGATAGCTATAACAGTTTTGGAGAAAACTAAAAATGAACAAAAACAATAAACAGCCTTTTTCATATTTCATTATAATAACTTTTTTGGTGTTGGGTATGTTGCCTTTTTTTGCTTTTGGAAAACAAAAAGTGTTAGACTTAGGGGCTATTGAAATTAAAGGGGAAATTAGGAGACCCAATGTTAAGCTTGTGCATTCAAAAAAATATTTTAATAAGGCCGTTAGTGTAGTAGCTAAAGAGGAATTAAAAGAATTTGAAAAAGAATTGCTTAAACCTATTCAGTTAGATTCTATTCAATTAGATCCTATGCCAAAAAAAGGAAAAAGTCAATGAACAAAAAATTTGATAAAAAATATTGGTATTTTTTTCCACCTCAGGTGATTGCTTTTTTTGTGAAAGAATATAAAGAGGGGCGTATATATCTTGCGAGTCTAAGCAGAGAGGAAAAAAAAGAGCTATTTAGAAAAAAGCGACGTCACTTTATTTCTGGTTCTATTTCTCTAATATTGCATATCGTTTTTTTTGTAAGTATTTTTAATGGTTTTTTTACCCCTGTTTTGACAGGTACACAAACAATGATTGCCCGTAGTGTGGTGGATTTCGATTTAATGGATGGAATGGTCTCTGTTGACGGAGAGCCTGTATATGATAAGGATAGTAATATCATTATTAATTCACATACTTTGTTAGGAGAAAAACAAGACAGGGCTTTAAGCCATTTGCTGAATAAGCTTAAAAAATCTAATAATCCAGTTTTATCTTCTTCTGTAAATAAGTTGGAGAAAAGGCCAAAACTTAAGTCTCAATTAGCTCAAGTGGAACAAAACTTAAAGGCGGGTTGGGGGTTTGAGTATAAAAAAAAGATTGGCAGAAGGACAAAACCTTCTACAATACAGATGTGGAATAATATGCGATTGCTATCAGATTCTGTGGGAGATGGAGAGGCCAATTATGCAAGTATCATGAAAGTGATTGATAGCAGAAATTTCCAGTTTCGGGACTGTTATGAGCAAGCCTTGTTAAAAGATGAAAAACTATCTATAAAAGCGGAAATATTTTTAACACTTAATCAAACTCAGGTGGCCAGAACTAAGCTAAAACTTAAAGGAAATGGAAATGTGCAGAGTCGGAGAGCCTTATCCCGCTGTCTTTTTAGGGAAAGCAAGTTTTTAGTGTTTTCAAAAAACAAGAAAAATGTTTTGGTGAAATTTAATTTGGTTTTTGGATTATGAGGGAGTTTGAGTTATTAATTTGGGTAGTGGGTTTTCGAGGATATTTGGAGGTCGGCCAACTACATGTTTTGAGTTATTAATTTGGGTAGTGGGTTTTCGAGTCTGCTGGGGTAGGAGGAATAGTAAAGAGAGAAAGTTTTGGGTTATTGATCTGGGTAGTGGATTTTTTGGGGCGATTTTTTGAGTAAGAGAGAGGTTTTTTTATTATATGGTCCGACGAACTTTTTTTGTGGGAGATGTGCACGGATGTTTTAACGAACTACAGCTGTTGTTGAAAAAAGCGAGGTATGATTCTCGGTATCACCAGCTGGTTTTATTGGGAGATTTAATTAATAAAGGTCCTGATTCTTTTCAGGTTTTATCTTGGGTTCGTGAAAAAGCTGTTATTGCTCTTTTAGGAAACCATGAATGGAAATTTATTCAATCTCTTGAAAAAAATCTTCCTTTACAACCTGTTTTAGAAAAATTAAAAAAAGACATGGGGCATGAGTGGCCCTTGTGGCTGGCTTGGATAAAAAGCTGGCCAGCATATATAGAGGAAGAAAGTTTTTTAGCAGTGCATGGAGGAATAGTTCCCGGAGAGCATCCCAGTCAATCCCAAACGGAGCATTTGATCAATATTCGTTATTGGGATGGAAAAGGGGAAAATATGACAGATCCGTCTGATCCTGCCTGGCATGATCTTTACACAGGATCTAAATTGGTTGTATATGCTCATTGGGCTAAACAGGGTTTAAAGGTAAAACAAAATTCTATTGGTTTAGACACAGGCTGTGTTTATGGTGGGCCTCTTACTGGTCTCTGGCTTCCAGAGAGGGAAATCGTGCAAACGGTTCCAGGGGTAGATAGTTAATACTTAAATCTGGCGCGCGCTTTGCCAAGGAAGAGGTGTAAACAGCTTTTTCGAGAGCTTAAAACACAACAAAAAGGAATATAACTAACAAAAAGGAATAAGATTATGAAAAAAAAATTTGATAAATATTGGCATTATCGCCATTCTGTTCAATCTCCTGACTTAGATGTTCGGTTTATTAGAGATTGTTATCGTTCTTTGAAGAAGAAAACCGGTTATGTTTTTCGAGAAGATTTTTGTTCCACTTTTGCCTTAAGTTGTGAGTGGGTTAAACTGGGAGAGCTTTATAAATCCTCTTCAATAGATATTGATGCCAAACCCTTAAAGTACGGGAAGGAGCATAATTTAGCTGAGCTTAATGATCATCAAAAAAAACGTATGCGGATTATTCATTCCAATGTTTTAAGTGGTCGTATAATTAGGGCGGACATTATAGCTACTTTAAATTTTTCTTATTTTATTTTAAAGAAAAGAAGTGAGTTAAAAAAATATTTTCTAAACTGTTTAAAGTCATTAAATAAAGACGGCATTTTGGTTTTGGATTGCTTTGGAGGAAGTGAGTGTTTTCAAAATAATGAAGAGAAAGTGAATCATGGGTCATTTATTTATTACTGGGATCAAACCAACTTTGATCCGATTTCTCATCAAGCTATGTTGCGTATTCATTATAAAAGAAGAGGGGAAAAAAAGAGAAAAAATGTATTTACTTATCATTGGCGACTTTGGACTCTTCCTGAAATCAGGGATTTGCTTTTGGAGGCGGGTTTTCAGAAAACCCATATTTACTGGGAGGGAACGGATAAGAATGGAGAAGGAGATGGTCGTTTTGTTCGAAAGAACAAGGGGGAAGATTGTGAAGCTTGGGTGGCCTATATCATATCCGAAAAATAACCCCATTTTATTATAAAAATCTATATTAGAAAAAGATATGCAAATAGATAATCGTTATATTAATTATATAGGAGAGTAAATGTCGCAAATATCTTTTTTTGAACCAACAGATAAAACAGTTTTTTCTACTTCAAGCGACAAGCTGAAACAAAAAACACACATTCTTTCAGTGCTTGAAGATTGTCATAATTATATTTATGCTAACGAAGGTGTCTTGAAGGAAAAGGCCTTTCGAGAAATTATTAAAATTTTATTTATAAAAATTTATGTTGAAAAACATATAAACGATAAAAAGGCTTTGTTTAAAATTACTAAAAAAGAGTATCAAAATATTTTTAAAAATAAACCCTGTAAAGAATTTAACTATAGAATTAAAACACTATATCAAGAACTGTCTAAAGCTTCTTCATTAAAAATATGGAATGAAAAGGTGCGTTTTAGTGAAAAAGCTATGGCGTATATAGTCAACCGGCTACAATCTATTTCCTTAAGTAACATATCCGGGGATATAGCAGGGCAAGCTTTTCAAACTTTCATACACCATCACCAAAGAGGAGAGAGAGGAGAGTTTTTCACACCTCTTCCAGTGGTAGAGTTAGCTATCCAAATGCTTCAACCTGGATATAATGAGCGATTGATAGATCCTGCGTGTGGTAGTGGAGGTTTTCTTTTAACTGCGATAAGGTATGTGGAAAAATCGAATCCGCAACAAAAGATGTCTTTTTATGTGACAAATAATATTTACGGCATAGAATTTAATCCTGATGTGGCTTTTACTGCTAAATTGCTTCTTGAAATAGAGGGAGGAAAAGAGTCAAATATATCTTGTGAAAATTCATTAAACACAGAAGGGCAACATGGCCTATATGATATAGTTCTTACAAATCCACCTTTTGGTCGGAGAGGCAGAGTAGAAGATCCAGCAATTTTAAATAAATACGATCTAGGGAAAAAATGGATTAATACAAGTGGCAATATATGGAATATGCGAAGATCTATTTTATCAGCTCAACCTCCAGAAATATTGTTTATTGAAAAATGCTTGAAGTTATTAAAACCTGAAGGTCGCATGGCTATTGTTTTGCCAGATGGAGTATTGCAAAACCCTTCTTTAGCTTTTGTGAGGCATTGGATAAAATTTCAAGCTAGTATTATAGGTGTTGTCTCTTTACCACAGGAAACTTTTGTGCCTTTTGGTACGGGTGTAAAAACATCTTTAGTTCTTTTAAGAAAAAATTTTCAAAAGAAGAATATATTTTTTTCAAAAATAAAAAATATTGGGTATGATATAAAAGGAAATACAAGATATAAAAATTATTTTAATAAAGCAACCAATACAGATACAAAAAAAAATAATAATGATAATTTACAATGTATAAAGAGTGATATAGATCAAGTAATAAATACTTTTCATAATCAAAAAAAGCAATATAAATCACCAGCTATTGCTTGGAAAATAAAATATGATCTTCTGGCAGATAGATGGGATGCTGAACACTACTCTTTAAGAGATATGCAAATGATTGATAAGCTAAACTCAAATCGAACTCTGTCCAATTTTGTGGAAATAGTGAAACATAAAGAAAGATTAGGACAATATCCTCTTTCTGCTGTAAAATATGTGGCTATATCAGATATAGATCGTCATGGGATGAAAATTGTGACACATCAAATGTTCCAACCTAATAAATTGCCTTTGCGAGCATCTTATAAAATTCAGGAAGGGGATATTTTATTGGCTATATCTGGAGCTAATACAGGCACTGAAAAGCAAGCTGTTGCGATAGTCACTAAGGATTATGAAGGATCTATATGCTCAAATGGTTTTGCAGTATTAAGAAATATCAGTAACATAGATAAATATTTTTTTCTTGCCTTTTTGAAGACAGATGTATTTATTAAACAAGTGAGACGGATGATGACTGGTCATGCCATTCCATGTATATCGCCAGCTAATTTATGCAAAGTGGTTGTGCCTGTGCCCAGTAAGAAAATACAAGAGAACATTGCTAAAAGAACAAAACAAATTATTGCATTAAGCCAAAGGCAACAAAGGGAAATAAACAGTTTAAAAAAAGAAATACATTTATGGTTTAGCTCCTGAAAGGGGAAAAATCACTAAAATTACAGTTATTGACAAAAAATGTAAAAAAAGCTTGATTTTTTACTTGATAATGAGGGATAAATCAAAGTAAAAACAAGGTGTGGAATTATAAGCCCCCACTACTGCATTATAACCCTCTACTACTATTAAGTGGTTTAGGTAAATCAAAGTAAAAACAAGGTGTAAGTTATGGATATTGTGGATTCTTATGTGGCAAAAAATCAAAAAAAGATGGATTGTTCGGTTCAGGTAGGGGACACTGTGGAGGTGTCTGTTCGCTTTCAAGAGGCTGGCAAGGAGCGAACACAAGTTTTTAGCGGAGTGGTTTTAAAAATTCAGGGTAAAAAGAGCACCCGCTCTTGGACAGTGAGGAAAATTTCAGATGGAGTGGGAGTGGAAAGAACTTTCCCTCTGGCCAGTCCAGCTGTGGAGAAGGTGAAAACAGTGTCACGGGCTAAAGTTCGTCGTGCCCGCCTTTTTTATTTGAGGGAACGCAAAGGTCGCTCAGCTCGTTTGAAAACAGCGGTTTCTTCAAACAAACACTAAAAATCTAAATCAAAAGTGTCTACATTAGTCGCCTACTCCGCCATTTACTCCGCCATTTACTCCGCCATTTACTCCGCCATTTATACATCTAAGATTTTAGTTTTTTATATCTATTAGTGATTTTATATTTTCCTAATTTTGGAGGACCTTTAAATAAAATAAGCTTGTATTTTTTTAATATTGTTATATCTCTATCCAAAGTTCTTGAAGCCACATTGTAATTCTTAGAAAAAGAGTGTTTAGAAAAAGTCCCTTCTTCTATATGATATAATATCTGTAACAGTTCTTTTATTTTTTCTCCTTTGATTCCAGTAATCTCACTAAGCTTTTCTCTTAAACTTTCTTCTGCTTCTATTTCAGGTGATTGAATAAAATTGCCTCCAGGCAACGGTTTTCTATAAAATGTGACTGTTGTAAAATCAGTAAATTCAAACTTAATGGGAGGCAGTCCTTCTTTTTTGACCAGTCTTTTCATTTTTTTAATTCCTGTCCCCATTTGTTCGGCGTATTGTGCTCTCAACATAAGATCGGCGATTAGCTGATTTCTGGGGACGCTTCTCCGCCCGAACTCTGATCTTTTCAAACCTTTCGGTAAACCTCCAAAATTAGAAATTTCCACTCTGTCATCATAAATTTCCACCTGTATAAATGGACTACGATTTACATAGTTTCTATGAGTTACAGCGTTTGTTAAAGCCTCCCTTAAGGCTTTATCAGGAATTTCCAAAACATCTCTCCGTCTGGCTGTTCTTGGGATAATTTCATGTCTGGCTCGTAAGCTTTTCCATAAAAAACTCATGGCACCCTCTATATTTCCGGCCAAATCTTTATTAAATCTGGCACTGTTAAGAACATGCACTTTCTCCGTTCCCTTAAAAAGCCCGCAAGCTATTGCCGTATGAAAAAAATGCCGGCTTAAATCTTTGGAGAAAAACAAAATTCCCGCATTGTTAAGGGTTATTTTAGATCTGTTTCTTTTTGCAACCTTCAGATTTTCCAACAGCTGGATATGGTTTTTTCTGCTGTATTTTTTTCCGGCTCTGGCCATAAAATTAAACAATTTTTCTTTGTCAAAATCTTTTTTAAAAGAAAAGTCTTTGCAAGTTTGCCTGTCAAAATTTATCATATCTTCTTTTTCTGCAAAATTTAAAATTTCATCTCGAGTAAGTTTTTGCGAAGACGCACCGGATCGGATATAAAACCCGGAAGAGCATCTGTGAGGCTTGTTTTTACTTTCTGGGACATCCACTATTAAAATTTTATCCTTTTTTAAAACTTGAACTGAAATTAAAATTTGAGGGTCACAATTTTTAGCGATATCTTCTATTCGGCTTTTCAGCTGATTTGTAATATTGATTCCTTTTATCTTTCCGTCATCAGTAATTCCAATGTAGATTTTCCCTCCGGCAGAATTTGCGAAAGCTGTTATTTCCCTGTCTAACTTTGCGTCCGGTTTTTGTTTGAACTCAGTTTTGTAATCCTCTCCATTTTCAAGGACAAACGGAATGTTAAAATAAGCCGGATTTTTCATAATATGTAACCAGTTATCTTATGAATTAGAGCGGATTTTCAAGAAAGAACCTCTTTGCCCAGCCTTGAGGTGCTTGACTCTTTCTCCTTAGTCCTTTGGTTTATAGCTGACTTTGTTGATTTTATAGAAGTCTGTCAATACTTTGTACTGAAGAAAGCTTTTTTAAGGATTTTTAAGAGAAAAAGAGAGATGTTGCTTCTGGTCCCTTCTGCACCCGGCTTTCGGGTTTAACCAGCAGAAACATTGATGCTTAGTGGTGTCCCATCCTCTTCACCCGGCTTTCGGTCTTAACTTCTAATTTTGTATATCGCACAGCGACAGAAAAGCAATTCTGAAAATTATATTTCATTTAGTCAAAATAGTGTCTTCACCTAAAGGTCACAGTATAATAAATCAACTAAAAACAGCGGTTTCTTCAAACAAACACTAAAAATCTAAATCAAAAGTGTCTACATTATTGTTTTTTTGATCTACTATAGCTATTGAAATTTGAACGGGTTTTTTATTTTGTTCGCAAAAAGCGGAAAAAGCCCTGGATAACCTGATTTTTTGATCTTTGCTTAAAGGATATTCCCTTCTCCAGGAATTATCTGATTTTACCTCTACTAATAAAAAAGCCTTGGCATTTTCCAATATTAAATCAATTTCCACTCCTCCTATTTTTTTGTTTTTAGCACTCAGTTTCCAACCTTTTTTTTGAAAAAATTTTAAAGCGGTTTGCTCACAAAATTGTCCTTTTTTTAGGTTTTGGCTTAAATCTTTTTTCATTATAGTTTAAGCACTGTGACTTGGGGTAGTTAAAATAATAGGACAATGATCATCAGAGTAAAACTCATGTTTTATTTCTAAAGTGTTTCCCTTCTGTTCCTCTATAACCATCATAATTGTACAATGAGGAGGGACTTCAATGTGGGAGTCGTAAACCTCAATATCACAGCCTGCTCTAATTTCTCCTTCTGGCGGTAGGTTTATAAGCCTGGGGCAATGGTTCACTTCTAAATCAGCAAAGCTTAACCATGAAAAAAATAACATACTTACAATATATAAAACTTTCATTTTTCCTCCTTTTTTTGTTTTTTTAATATGACAGTTTTATCTCCCCTGTCCATATCTTTATTTCTTATATTTGTCTATTTTTTAGTTTAGTGGAGAAAAGCCTTTATTCAGGACGGATTAAAATAGGAATCCAGTGAAATAATTACAAATGTTCTTTTACATTGGCAAAGGTTTTTCGGTGGAGAGGGCAAGGGCCGTATTTTGCAATGGCTTTTCGGTGTTGTGCGGTGGGGTAGCCTTTATGAGCTGAAAACCCATAAGAGGGAAACTTTTGATCCTGTTCGGAGATCCATGTATCTCTTTTTACTTTAGCCATAATGCTGGCCCCGGCAATAGGGGCTAAACGTCTATCTCCTTTAATAAAGGCAGTTTGCCGAAAGGATGAGGGTAGATGGGGTATTAAAAATTGCCCATCCACTAAAATATGTCCTTTCTGGACCGGTAGTTGCAGAATAGCTCTTTTCATAGCTAAAAAAGTGGCTTGTGAAATATTAAGCTTTTCAATTTCCTCTACAGAGGCCATTCCTATAGTGTATGTGTGTTTTTTCATAATCCGTTTAGCTAAGAACCTTCTCACTTCAGGAGAAACTTGTTTTGAGTCCGGGTAAGAATCATCTTCTGTAAGAATAACAGCAGAGGCAAATACTGGTCCGGCTAAACAGCCTCTTCCGGCTTCATCTACACCAATAACAGGTGGAGGTTGAAAAAGCCTCCAGTTAATAGAATCTTTTTTTGTTGTCATATATTAATGGGTTTAATTGCATTGTTTTTTTAGTTTGTCCTGGGTTAAAGCTTTGTATTTGATTAAAATAGGATTCGAAGTTTAATTGCATTATTTTCAGCTTGTCAAGAGAGTTGTTTATAAGGATTTGTTCAGTGGTTCAGTTTAATTGCATTGTTTTTTTAGTCTATCCTTTTTTGAAAGGCCTCAGTAGCGGATTGTTCATCTTCATAAATGGCAATGTCTTTTATTTCACTGTCTGCAAATACCTTTCGAAATTCAGAACCTACGCAACAAAATTGTAGGCTGGATTTTCTTCTAAGATCATTAATGGTATTCACAAAAGAGGTTAGGCCATCTGATCCAACAAAACTTAAGTTTTTTAAATTAAAGACAATATTTTTTTTGGAAAGTTCATTCATACAAATTTCATAAAACACATCTGCGGAGGCGAAATCTATTTCTCCTTTTAGATTAATGATAAAGGTGTTTTTGTCGTTTTTTCTAATAAAAGCTTTCATTAATTTGTCCCTATAAGTTTTTTATATGCTCTTGTTTAAAATCAAGCAAATTCCCGCTTTTGCGAGTTTTCCCTTTTAGAGCAATAAAGTTTTTTCACAAGCTACCTGAAAGATAATAACATAAAACTTTCCTTAGTTTAAAGAGTCTGTTATTTTTCGCGCCTGATTGAGAAATAATAACATAAAACTTTCCTTAGTTTAAAGAGCTATTGCAAAAAACACATAAAATCTTAACTTTTGGAGTGATGGGAGGGGTGGAATATAAGAAAACTGGCCTTTCGTTATATTTTTATCTATAGTCCCCGTATGTCTAAATTAAAAAAAAGCTTTTTTAGGAGGGAAACCACAAAGGTGGCGGTTGAGCTTTTGTCCTGTGTTTTGGTCAGGGTAATGGAAAATGGCAAAATTTTAAAAGGTCGAATTGTGGAAACAGAGGCTTATTTAGGTCTCAAAGATGATTGTTGTCATAGTTTTGGGGGGAGAAAAACAGATCGTGTTCAGGTTATGTATTGGCCGGGGGGTGTTGCGTATGTTTACTTTACTTATGGAATGCATCACTGTTTTAACATTGTAACCGCGGGTGCAGAAGAACCAGAGGCTGTGTTAATAAGAGCTGTTCAACCTTTAGAGGGGATAGCGGAAATGGCCAGAAATCGTGGCCGAAAAGACATTCAAAATTTAACAAACGGCCCCGGAAAACTTTGTCAAGCTTTTGGTATTGGCAAAAAGTTAAATGGAAAAAGCTTAGAGGGAGATAGCCTATACATAGAAAAAGGAAAGAAAATGAGAAATATAGAAACAAGCCCTCGTATTGGCCTTTCTGAAAGTAAGTTATCCTGTTATTGGCCTTTGAGGTTTTACATCAAAGATAATTCTTTTGTGTCGTCTGTGTGAGCATTTGCATTTGTTGTGGTTTTTCATAGGTTTGCACTCACATCTTCCTCTTGGTCAGGACGAGCTAATTTTAAAGTAAGATTTTTTGCAAATAGCCCTCTATGTGTCCTGACAACCAAGACTTCCACAATATCCCCTTCATTAAGTTCTTCATAAGAAGTATTGATAAATTTTGTTACTGTGGAAAAAAATACATCCTGCTTATTTTTTTTATCCCAGATAGCACCAAAACCAATATCTGGCATAATCCGCCGGATCGCTCCTTTTGCAGTTCCTTTGACTTCTAATATCTTTTCATACATCTGATTGGTCCTTTAATCGTTATCTTTTTTAATTTATAACCTCTGGGGCCACTTTTTATCCATATTTAATTAGCCCTTATAATTAGTCGTCTGTGCAAAACCACCTTTGTCCCCGCCGTCATTCCCGCGAAAGCGGGAATCTCGTCTGTTTTAGGATACAATAAATCCTGTTTACTTTGTTGCAACACACTTTCCCACAGACGACTAATTATTACCCTGTTTAATCATACAATCACTAAATTTATAAAGTAAAAAATATTCCTTATGGTTTATAAAGCAATACAGTCCTTTATCCTAAATTCTTTTGGGTTTTTGACAGCCTGCAGTAATCCTGGCCCTGTAATTCTTTCCCCTTGAGCCTCTTTTTGAGCTAAATTCCAATTTAACTGTCCAAGGAAGTCCAGCTCATCCTGGTTTTTTTTTAAGCCATAAGTGGAATAAACAGCCTCATCTAAAGCTTTATGATATTTTGATAACTCGTGTTCTCCAGGCAATTCCATAGAGCGATATAGATCACGATAGCTTATCTCTTCTTGTTTTAGAATTTTTGCCCGTTCTGCTCTTAATTCTCTGGCTTTTTTAGCCACTTTCCTTATTTGAACCAATGTAGGTCTCTGTGGCCAAGGAAAAGTATCATACACTGTGTTAATCGTATAGCGAAAGCCTGTTCCTAAAGTAGAACACCGGTGGGTAAACCAAAGCCAGTGCATACGGGACTGTAAAATTCCAAAAGAGTAATCATCATCAAAAGTAAAGACCACTAAAGCATCATTTGGATTTATATCTGAATGGACAAACTCAAAAATCCCTCTTTGAGTCACTCGTCCGCAGACACAATATCGTTTTGTTTTTCTCATCTTTTGTATCAAATCTTCTCTTGGCCAAGATAATTGCCACCAGGTTTTTAAAAAATTCTGATGGTGCTTGTTCACTTTAGCTTTAGGATTTGCTCTTAGTAATTTTTTATTTCTGGTCTTTTCTTTTTCTGCTTCTTCTTTTCTTTTTGGTAAAACTGTTCTTTCTATAATTTTATATAACTCTTTATATTTTTGAGCTTGTATTAAAGTGTTACCTGAAAAATCTATAACATATCTTTTGGGTAAAGGGGTTTTTCCTGCTATAAAATTATGAGCCGTTAAAAACGGCTTTAGCACCTCTTTCAAAGCTGGTTTTTTGGAAATTATTTTCTCAGCCTTGTCTCTTGTCATCAAAAAAGCGGAATGCCCATGTGTTTGTCCTTGATAGGCTGTTTTAGATTTTCTATTTGTATTTAACACTTTAGCTTGAGAAACATCTACGCCAACAGATAAGGCCGGGTTTATTTTGTTCAACTTATGAATTTTAAAATCAGGATCACCTCCTGTGTTTATAAACAGTTTTTTTATTTTTTTCTTATAAAGTTTATCTTTTGTCCAATTCACTATAGACACATAAACAGCCGCTGAGCCAGACCATTTTTGGCTGGATACAGCTTCTACAATAATACCTTCGTTTTGGACAATATAATCTAAACCGCCTTCTCTGGAATAATTTTCTCTAATGGTATTTGTTCCAACTAAACCCGCCATGCCCTTTGTTGAAAGATGATCATGAGCTTTTTTAAACCAATAAATACAGTAATCTGCTCTTTTTGGAACATGAGGGAAGGCTATACGCACTTTGTTTATATAATCTACTCCCATTTCCCGTTGGATTTTATTTTTTGACTGAAAGGGAGGATTTCCTATTATAGCATTTACCTCCGGCCACTTAGCAAATAAAGCATCTTCAGATAAAAAGTTACTATCTAAATCATCAAGAGGCAGAGAAGGATCCTGTATATTAAACTCATCAGCTAAAAGCTTTCGACCAATGGATAAAGCTACTTTTGCTAACTCTAAACCAAATTTATTTGTATCAATACCATAAAAGTTTTTTGGAGAAACAAGCAAGCCCAGTTCTGAAGGGCGGATTTGTTCTTCTTCTCCTAAGCTTTCTAAAATTTCCATTTCTAATTTTCTTAACTCTTTAAAAGCAATATAAAGAAAGTTCCCACTGCCACAAGCTGGGTCTAAAACCTTAAAATCTCGTATTTCCTTTAGCAGTTTTCTTTTTTCTTTTTTTGTTTTTGCCTTGCTTATTTTTTCTTTAAACGGCCTGACAATACAAGGCCCAACAATTTTATATATGTCCAACTCATGGGTATAATGGATACCATGACCATGTCTTTTTTTTGGTTCCATACTGCCTTCAAAAAGAGAACCAAATATGGAAGGTCTTACTTTTTCCCAATTTTGTTTTGAAGCAGAATGCAATAATTCCACCTCTTTATAAGACAGTTCTAAAGTGTTGGTTTTTTTAAAAATCCCGCCGTTAAAGTATTCAATATGTTGATATTTTTTTGGTTTATCAAATTTATTTTTAATGGCCATAGCTTTAAATAAAAAAGATAGTTCTTTTTGAGCAGGCAAATCAATCAAGCATTTTTTCAAAATCTCATTTAATGTATATTGGGGTATTAACCCAACATCTTCTGAAAAAAGAGCAATAACTAATTGCAGAATAAATCTTTGAGCTTTATCTTTAGATATACCTCTTTTAACCATAGACAGGTAAATTTCACCGACCGTTTTTGCAACCTGTTCTGTGATGGCTACATTATGGTTGTCAAATAACGGTTCTTCTTCTACTGGTAAAAGAAATTTTAGAGCTACCCAGTCTGTTTGAAGATTTTTTGTATTTAGCTTATGAACAGGATCATATAATTGATTGTTTAAGTCATATATCCAAAATTCATCAAAATTACATAAGACCATATATTTTGGCCTGTCAGGAACAAGAGTAATCCAGTAATCGAAAGCTTGATCATAATGCTTTTGAAGAGGTGTTCCTCTTTTTTTTAACTCAATAATAACTCTTGGTTTCCAAACAAGGTCTGCAAAGGCTATTCCTTTGCCTTCTCTTTTTTTAACTGGTTTTTCACACACAGCCCCTGCCCCTAAAACACCTGGGTTACCGAAAGCTTGAAAAAGTCGGTCAAAAAATATTTGGCCTTCTCCTTTTTCAGAACCTTTACAGTTTTTGAACCAGTTTAAAAAAACTTTGATTCTCTCTTGATGTTCTTTCTGGTTGATGGCCATAGTGTATTTAAGTATTTGTGGTTTTTTGCTTTAAGGCAATAAGTTATAGCTTATCTGTGTTTTTTAAAAGTAATTTTCATTTTATAGGTTTTTGCTGGCCTCTTATATAGGCTTTCGTATAGGATTATGAGCCAGTTTTTTTGCTCTCAAGCTATGCGGGGAAGGGAAATAGGGGTGCGGGCATTATTATTTTTCTTAATTGGAACATCTCAAGCTATGCGGGGAAGGAATATGGGGGTGTTTTATTCCTCTAAAAGGCTTCTGAGCATCCAGGCGGTTTTTTCATGGACTTGGATCCGTTGGGTCAGTAGATCCATTGTGGCTTCATCATTTCCCTGTTCTGCTGACTCGAAAACAGATCGAGCAGTTTTAACCACTTGTTGGTTGTCCGCGGTTAAATTTTCGATCATGGTTAGGGCTTTTGGAACTTCTATTTCTTCTTCTATGGAGCTTAATTCCTTAAATTGCCTATAAGAACCGGGCGCGTGCACCCCTAAAGCTCTAATTCTTTCTGCGATGGTGTCAACAGCAGTGGTCAATTCTGTATATTGCTCTTCAAACATAAGGTGTAGTGTTTGGAACAGAGGGCCGGTCACATTCCAGTGGTAATTATGCGCTTTAAGGGACAGAGTGTAGCTATCTGCTAAAAGGCGGGACAGACCTTCTGCAATTCTAAGTCTTTCGTGTTCTGGAATGCCAATATCAATTTCTGTTTTATTTTCTGGTGGTTTTAGTTCTTCTTGTTTAATTTTAGCTCTTCTTATTTTAAACATAGTAGCCTCCTGTTTTATGGAAAATAGCCTTATCTGGTTGAATATTATGGAATTTCTTCTTAATTTATTATAATTCTCTGTGCAGGTTTTTCAATATTTTTCCGCGTCAAAAAAAAGTTTTATTCGAAGAAACAAAAGTATGAACACTTTAGTAGATATTGTTATTCCCTCTTATAACAGAAAAGCCTTTCTTAAAAGGGCTATATTGTCTGTCCAAAATCAAACTTTTAAAAATTGGAATCTTTGGGTTGTGGATGATGGTTCAACAGATGAAACGGCTAATATGGTTTGCACCTTTTTTGCTGGTGATCCGCGAGTAAAAATCATTTCTCTTAAAAGTAATCAAGGGGTCAGTCGGGCACGAAACACAGGTACACGAAAAGGAAAAGGGGAGTGGGTGGCTTTTTTAGACTCAGATGATGAATGGAAGCCAGAAAAATTAGAAAAGCAAATGAAATTTGCAATAAACAACCCTAATTTCCCTTTAATCCACTGTAATGAAATATGGATTAAAGATGGAAAAATTTTACATCAAAAAAAACATCATAAAAAACAAGGGGGCAGGATTTTTTTGTCCTCTGTTAGGCTTTGTTGTATCAGTCCCTCTTCTGTTGTTTTAAAACGATCTCTTTTAAGAGAAGTGGGGGGATTTAGGGAGGATTTTCCCGTCTGCGAAGATTATGAAATGTGGCTCAGGGTGACTTCTCGGTATTCTGTGGGGTTTGTTCAGTCTGCTTTAGTGGTTAAATATGGAGGACATACAGATCAGCTGTCTCGCCGTTATCCCGCTATGGACTATTGGAGAATAAAAGCCCTCAAGAACTACATAGTGGATAAAAATTTATCTCAAGAGGAAAGGGAGGCCGTTCAAGCCACTTTGCAGGAAAAAGCGCGGATTTTGTTGCAAGGTTACAATAAATATAAAAACTTGAAAAATAAAAAAGAGGTAGAAAGTATTTTGGATTCGTCACTAAAAAAAGGTTAAATAGGCCAGCTCTGATAAAAAATCAGACTGCTTAGATTATGACAATAGTCGTAATTTCTTTTGCACGCGGTGCGACAAAGTAATATTTCAGTTTATATTTGTAATTGTTGTTATACTCTATATTAGTAGAAAGTGAAAAAGTATGTAAAAAGTAAAAAACCAATATTATTAAGGGTGGGTAATATGAAGTATTATATTGTCTTGTTAAGCTTTTTATTATTTTTGCCTGTTTCCAGGGCAAAAGTGCATATTGAACCTTATGGCAGTATAGGGGGGAGCTACTCCTCTTCTGTTTCCTCCAGTCCCTTGTTTCTGAATTACGGCTTAGGTGCCAGGTTGGGGTACAATTTTTCATTCCTTAGTACGGGTTTAGACTTATTTTGGACCCATTATAATATAGGAAGCAGTTCCAGTGTTCAGCATTTAGAAGTGTATCATTCTACTGAACCGACTAAAGGTTTTAATCAGGCGGGGGAAAGTTTGGCATTACATTATTCTGAAGTGCGCGAGCCTTTTCAGCCGTTTTCTTTAGGAGCTTTTGTAGTGGTAGATCTGCCGTTTTTATTTAACACTTATGGAACAGTTTTTTACACCTTTGGCGAAAAAACAGTAAACCATCAAGGTTATGGCGTAAAAGCAGGTTTGAGTTATTTATCTGCTTATTATGTTCAGGTTAATTTAGAACTTCAGTGGGCAAATTATACCTGTTCGGAACCTGAGTCTGAGCAGTGTTCTTCTGGAGGGTTTGATATTTTATCTATTGCCCTTTCCTTAAGTGTTCCTATTTCTACCCACTTTTTTAATTTTGGTAGAGAAGATTCAGAGGAAGAGGAGGAGGATTCAGATTCCTCCGATTCCTCCGCCGACACAGAGTCAGCAGAGGATGTTAGTGACGATGAAAGCGGTATGCTCTAATAAAGTCCTCCGTGAAAAAGCCTTTCACCTTCAAACTGAAAAGCCAAGTTGTTGGCTCTGAAAAGCCAAGTTGTTGGCTTTTCAGTCCCGCGCTTCTGCGGGCACCCCATAATGGAAAAAGCACTCCGTAAATTTTCCAATAAAATTTGACTTTTTCCAGTGTGATGGGCTATCTTTATTAAAGAATCGAGGTGTTTATGAAGGGATTTACTCCTATTTTTCAGGCTATTATTGCTTTTGTGGCTGTTTTGACTGGCTTAGGTATTGTTTTTAACCTTCTTTTAGGGCCTATTAAGTACAATCAAGCAAATATGGAAAATCGCATAGAGCATATAGAAAAACGTATGGAAAAGCGTATGGATCGGATTGAATCTAAGCTGGATCAGCTTTTATCAATAAAAACTGCCTCAATCAAATGAGAAAAATGAATCATAATTTTTGGAAGTAAATTAGGAGTAGATAATGAAAACACATTCAGGAGCAAAAAAAAGATTTCGCCAAACAGGTAGTGGCAAGGTAAAGAGAAAACAAAGGTATGTTCGCCATTTGCTGGTAAACAAATCCTCAAAACGGAAGCGTCAGTTAGGAAAAACCGCTTATGTTTCCTCTTCTTTTGTCTCTGAGGTAAAAAAGCTGTTAGGGGCCAGTTAAAAGTGCTCTTGAATAGGACAAGAGGGGTTGTTATGTTCAAAACAAATTTTTTAACACAAGGTTAATACAAAAACAGGAGTGAAAGTTATGAGAGTTAAAACAGGTAGTGTGAGAAGAAAAAAACATAAAAAGATATTAAAAAGGGCTAAAGGGTTTTATTCAGCTAATAGTCGCTGTTTTACTGTGGCAGTGGAAAAAAGCGACAGAGCTTTAGCTTATCAATATCGGGATCGTAGACGATTAAAAAGAGAACAGCGAAAGCTATGGAATCAACGAATTAATGCTTCTGCGCGCCTTAATGGCATGAATTATTCTGTTTTTATGGGGCTTTTGAAAAAAGCTAATATTCTTATCAATAGGAAAATGCTGGCGGATATGGCTGTGCGGGATTTTAGTGGTTTTTCACAGCTGGTTAAACGGGTGTCTCTTTTGGAAAAAAGTCAGGCAGTAAATAATGAAGAAAAAACCCGAACTCCATAAAAGATCCGAATTTTCCCATAGAAAAAAAGATCATATTTTTTTATCCTTAAAAAAAGAAAACGAAGCTCTTGGTTGTAGTGGTTTTCAAGATATTCAGCTTATTCATTCTGCTCTTCCAGAAATGGATTTTTCAGAAGTAGATATATCCACCCAGATCTTTGGAAAAAATTTAAAAACTCCGTTTGTGGTGACAGGTATGACGGGGGGCTGGGAAGGTTCTTTGAGCATCAATAGCCGAATTGCGCAGATCTCTGAAAAAAGAGGTTGGATTATGGGGGTTGGCTCCCAAAGAAGGCAGATATTTGACCCTTCTGCTAAAAAAGAGTGGAAGGAAATACGACAAAAATGTCCTAATTTAATCTTGTTAGGCAATATTGGTCTTTCCCAGCTGATTAAAATGAAAGTGCTTGAAGTAGAAGCTTTAGTGTCTTCTTTAAAGGCAGACGCTATGGTGGTGCATACCAACCCTTTGCAAGAAGCTTTGCAAGTAGAAGGCACTCCTCACTTTAAAGGAGGATTAAAGACTTTACGGCATTTATGTGAAACACTTTCTGTCCCGGTTATACTAAAGGAAACAGGCTGTGGTTTTTCACGAGAGACATTGCAAGTTTTGTCAGGGATAGGTCTTTTTGCTGTGGATGTGAGTGGATACGGAGGCACTCATTGGGGTCGAATTGAAGGAGATAGAATAAGTAAGGGGCATACTTTGCATGGAACAGCAGAGGCTTTTAGGGATTGGGGCATTTCCACTGTGGACTCTTTACTATTTGCCCAAGAAGTGAAAAAGGACTATGAGGTATGGGCAGGTGGTGGTATCCGCAATGGTTGTGATTCTGCCAAGGCTTTAGCCTTGGGAGCTAATCGAGTGGGGATTGCGCGCCCCATTATTCAGTCTGCATTAGAAGGAGACAAAGCGTTAGAAAAAACAATGTCTCGTTTGGAACAGGAGTTAAAAATTGCTTTGTTTTGCTCTGGGCGTAAAAGCATAAAAGAAATAAAAAAAATTAAGACCTGGAAATAGAATATTCTGACTCAATAAAGCCCTTGTCGTGCCTTTTTTTAAACCTAAAATTTGGAGAGTATATTTTTCTTTCTTTTTCCTGATTTCCCCTTATTTTTCATTTGAAATTATGAAATACTGATAAAAATAGGTTTTGGAAAAGGTGATTTTTTTTAAGAATCCATTTTTCAGTAGGATTTAATGGTCATCATAACAACAAAGAGGTGGGATATGAGTTCACCAAAAGATGGAAATGAAAAAAGAAAAAAACTGTTTAAAGGTTTTTCTCGTCTAACAATGGTAGAGAGATTTTCCCGGTTGGTTCAGATGGGGGCACTTGCTCCATCAGATATTAAATATTTAAAATCCGGGGGGATTAAAAAAGCCGATCTGGCAGAAAAGTTTATCGAAAATGTTATTGGTTACTTTCAACTTCCTTTAGGAGTGGCGGCTAATTTTTGTATTGACGGCAAAAGAAAGGTGATTCCTATGGCTGTGGAGGAGACCTCTATTATCGCATCTGCCAGCAAGACAGCTCGTTGGATTAGTGAGCATGGATCCATCAGGACGGCTGTTAAGGGATCGGGGGTTATTGGCCAAATTCAAATTAATAAAGTAAAGGATTTTGAAAGTTTAAAAAAAACTGTCCAGGAGAATAAAAAAAAGTGGATACAAAGCCTGCATAAAGATGTGATTTCCTCTATGCGCAAACGAGGAGGGGGGATTATTGGTTTTTCTGTGCGGAAGTTAAGTCACCAGAAAAACAAAACAAAAGCGGAAATGGCAGTGATTCATGTGACAGTGGACACCTGCGATGCAATGGGGGCTAATATCGTTAATCAGGTGTGTGAATATTTACGGGGTCTGATTGAATCCGCCACTCAAGAAGAAGTGTCTGTTTGTATTGTGTCTAATATGTCTGATAGTAAACTGACAACGGCGGAAGTCGTTATGTCCGGTTTAGATACGGAGTTAATGCAAAAAATTGAGCAAGCCTCTTTATTTGCAGAGGCCGATCCTTATCGGGCCGCCACCAGCAATAAAGGGGTGATGAACGGCATTGATGCTGTGTTAATAGCAACAGGAAACGATTGGAGAGCCGTTTCTGCCGGAGTGCATGCTTATTCTGCTCGTTCTGGGCAATACCAGCCGATCACCTGCTGGAGAATCAAACAAGGTAATTTGCATGGTTATTTTGAGGCTCCTATAATGTTGGGGACAGTGGGGGGGATGACTCGCCTTCACCCCACGGCTCAAATGTGTTTAAAAATGTTGGAAGTTAGGACAGCAGATGAGCTTTCTCGCGTTTGCGCTGGTGTGGGATTGGTGCAGAACTTAGGAGCTTTGCGAGCACTGACCACTGTGGGTATTATTGAAGGGCACATGAAGCTTCATATTCAAAATCTCACCTTAGGGGCAGGTGCGAAAGGTTGGGAAGTCCCGGTCATTCAAAAACATTTGGAAATCATTTTTGGATTTAAAAATCGTATTTCCCTTTCTCAGGCAGTGGAAGCTCTTAAAATTTTAAGGCAGAAGACATGGAATCATGCAGAGGAGGCTCTTAAAAAAATTAGAGACAAACATCAAAAACAAGCTTTAGCAGTTTTAAAAGAATTAAAAATGAACCATAAAACAGCTCTTAAAAAAATAAAAGATCAATATCAACAAAACCCACTGTCTGGTTTAAAGAAAATTAAAGCTAATCCTAAAAAATGGATAGACTAAAACACAATATTTCTTTTCCCAGTAAAACTTTTCTTATTGGAGAATACGCCGTTTTAGAGGGTGCACCTGCTATTTTAGTTAATACTAAACCTCACTTTAAGTTTTTTGTGACAGAAAGAAAAAAGCTTTTTAAAGGAGCAAAACAGATAGATAAAAAAGAGCTTTTTCATCCACAAAGTCCGGCGGGGCAGTGGCTTAAAAAGCAAGCTCATCTTGAGCTGTGTTACGATATAGAATATCAGGATCCTTATTTAGGAAAAGGAGGTTTTGGTTCTTCCAGCGCTCAGTTTAACTTTGTATATTGGCTGTGTGATTTTTTAAATAGGAAGAGTGCAAATTTAAGTAGGGAGGGTGTAAAGAAGGAACTGGCTCTTAGAGAATTTACCAGAGAAGAGGAAGTTTTTAAGCTATGGAATGCCTACAGATCTTTAGATTTTAAGGGCCAAAAGCCTTCTGGGGCGGATGTGGTTTCGCAATGGTTAGGGGGAGTGTGTGTTTTTTGCACCAGCCCTTTTTCTGCTCGTTCTATCAAATGGCCTTTTTTGGATTTAGATTTTTTTCTCATTCGCACAGGCACGACATTTAACACTTATGAGCATTTACAAAACTTGTCTATGGGTAAAAAATTTTCCAACCTTTGTGATATAGCACAACAAGCCAGAGACTCCATAAATAAAGTAGATAGACCGGGGTTTATTTCTGCTTTAAAAGAATACTCTCACAGGCTCAAGGAGAGGGGTTTAATAGATAAAAAAACTCTTGGACATTTAAGCTTTATTAAAAGCTTAAAAGAAGTTATTATAGCCAAAGGTTGCGGAGCAATGGGGGCGGAGGTGATAGCTGTGTTTTTTAACCCAAAAGACCGGACCTCTTTAAGGCATTCTTTAAAGAAGGAAAACATTATAGTTAGCTCAAAAGATTTAACATAATAATAGAAAATAAACAAAGGAGAGTATCAATGAAACTAAACAGTCTTATTAAAGAGTCACGCTTTGATAAACGTATAATAGAGTGGGGCATTCGTCACAAGATGATTACTCACTCAGAATATCAAAAGTGCCTTCAATCTCTGCCCGATTTATCAGATCAGAAGGAAAGTCTAATTCGTCCCGATGGTTTAAGCAAAAAAGAAGAAAAAGGTGTATAAAAAAAGCCGGAAGCAAATACTTCCGGCTTTCCTGAGTTCTTATTTATTTAAGAATGCTCTAAAGGCTGATTAAAAGTGAAAGTAATGGACGTAAGCCAATGATATTCCAATATTCATGTCCTTAAATTTAAACAGCTTATTAAAGTCATCCATTATGTCGTAGCTGAAGTTCAGCACAAGTCCTGTTCGACTGGCTGGAAAATATTTAAAAGCCAGATTAGGACCCCACAGCAAATAGTTGTTTTTATCCATTCTTTGGTAGTTAATTTTTAAACCAAGAGAAGGAACAAATTTTTCTTTTCTGGTGTTTTTTATAATATTAAATTCTGCCCATATTCCACCGCCAAAATCTGGATTTAATTTTCCATCGCCCTTGTTCACAACCTTTATATTAGGGCCGATTTCGAAAAGCCCGGCATTATATCCGTAAAGCAGATCGATATTAAAGGCCATATTATTGCCTGCATTTTTCTTATTTGCCCAGGGAGTGGCCATCACTCCTACTTGGACACGATGGGTCCTGTTACGATACCGGTATCTTTTCTTTCTCATGCCATCCATGCTTTCTGCTTGTGCCACTATAGGCATAAGCGCGGGCATGGCTATTATTAGGGAAAGAAACCCAGTTAATAGAACCATTATTGCTTTTTTCATATTACCTCCTTAGTAATTGTATATTTTCAAAATATAAGGCATAATACTGCCTTAGAAAAGCCTAACATAAAAAAATCAGGAAAGTATTAAAAATTAACGCCTAATAGCAAAGCTATGTTCATCCAGTCCCCATAAGGCCGAAAATTGGTATTTTGCTTGTTATTTCCGACATTTAGGTTAAGTGGCACAGCTTCCTGCTCTAAGGTGACAAACCTAAAAGCGTATTCTAAGCCCAGATGTATCTTCTTCATCAGGTGAAATTCTATCCCTAATCCTATATTTAGGCCAAATCCGCTATCTTCAAAAAAACCCGCCTGGTCGGTAAATGTGGCCACCATTGTCACTGAAGAATTAAATACTCCCAGAACAATATAAGGTTGGAACCAGGAAAAACTTTTGCTAAACAGGCCTTTGTCAAAAAAATACTTAAAATCCACTCCCATAGAGAGAAAATCAGCGGCTCCTAAAAAATTCTGCCCCGATTGTGTTTGTAAAATCACAGAATGAGTGCTGGCTGTTAGTCCGAATTGGATAGAAAATTGTAGGTCAAAAAAATAGTTTAGATAACCGCCATAAACAGGGCCTATTTGATAAAGGGTGGCCATATTCTGTGTAAAAAGCTTTACTCCCCCTAAACCTCCTAAGGTGAGAAATCGGCCTGTTTGAAAAAAGTTGATATTTTCTTGCTCTTCTGCCGTATTTTCAAATTCAGAGTAATCTGCAAAAGGATCATAAACATTTAATTCTTCACTTTTTTCATTAGATAAAGCGGAGTGAGGGTATATTAACCCTCCCGAAAAAAAAAGAATAATAAACAAAAATTTTTTCATCATAAAAAGTGCCTTGTATATGAGAGATTTATCGGTTTTTAGAGAAGAAAAGATAAACAAAAGCCTTACCAGGATAAAATAACCAGACTATAGGGCAGTAACATGTATTACTAAAAACAAACTGGAACAATGGCGGTGTTGTTTAAACCCTCTAAAAAGCAACCAAAATTAAAATTAGCGCGTTATGTCAACACTTCTTCCGCTCTTGGTATTTCCTAAAGCAAAATGGAAGAGTTTTTGCTATGCGTTATTATTTTGGCACAAAAATTGCATGTATACTTATCATATTTAGTCGGTTGTGAAAAAGTATGTTGCAACAAAGTAAACATGGCTTACTTTGTCCTAAAACAGGCGAGATTCCCGCTCAAGGCGGGAATGACAGCAGGGGTGACAGGGTTTATCACGGGCCACTATTTAGACTTTTGGTTTTTAATGTTAAACTGTTGAAAGGTGCGAAAAAATAGGAAAGATTAATTGTTATGTCTAAGCGAAAAAAGTTATTAAAATATAGAGCTCTGCCTTGGGAGTTAAGGGATCAGGTGGATTTTACTTATGGGCATATTCAGCGAGCACAAAACCCGACAGTAAATCATATTGTGAAAAGATTAAAAAGATTTGAAAAAATATATACGGAAGAGGGGGCTGATGTTTCTGCCCGTGAAAAAAGAACAGCCATTGACCAACTGGAAAGTTATATGAGATCCGCCGAGCTGTAATTTTAACGATACAAAATAAAAATTTATGCAAACAGCAAAAAAGAAAAAAATAATGAAATGGGTTATTATATTTACTGTTTTTATAGCTGTTATTGGATTATTGTGTTTGGAAATACTATTCCCTTCTTTTTTGCAGAAGCATATTTATCCTTTAAGTATGGTTGTCACTTCCAGTCTTTTAACTATGATTGCTTATTTGAATTATAGAATGATGCAACCTAATATTGGTGTAACGGTTATGATTCTCCATAAAGACAGTGATGTAGTGAAACAACAATTTCCAGATCTAAGCTCTGAAACTGGATTTTTTTTAATGATCATAGTGGCAAATAGGGGGAAAGTGGTTGTAAATCCAATGTATGTTCATAATGATCAAAGCGACACTGTATATTTGTTTAACAGTGTAAGAGAAAAAAATCCAAAAAAGGACCCATTTGGATACATTTTAAAAGAAGGAGAAAGATATACTGATGTGCAAGCTCTTAATTCTCATTATTTGCAGGTGTTTAAAAATTCATCCGCTCTTTATGTGGAGGATATTGGAAAAAGAAAATATCCGATCTCAAAGAAAGATTTAAAAAAGGGGCAAGAATATATTAGAAAAATGGAATCTGAATCATTAAAAATCAAAACTGGGTAATTGGGTGTATCATGACGAGAAGAAAGAAAAAAAGTATAGAGATTTACAAACATAAAGACCAAAAGAGAAAAAACAACCCTCAAGTGGGTGTTGTTACCTCTGAAACCGACAGTCCACAAGTTAAAACCAAGAAATACAAATACGACCCTCACTTGGATCCGGAACTTCAGTGGGCCGGTAAGGCAGAAAGGTTGTCTTTTGAAGTTCCGATTGTTCCTCTGCATATCCATGAAAAAATAGATCCCAGAAGTATTATTGAAACAGTAAAATATTACGGAGCAGGCTCTATTATTAGATACCTTAAAAATAACAGCTACTATAAATCCATAAGTATCAAAAAGTATCAAAAATTACTCATTTTGTCCTTTTTATCAAGAGATTTTTTACTATGCTATTTTGTTTGTCGGTAAGGGTTTAAGTGGTGAGGGTCCAAGCGTCTAACGAGGAACCCTATCCGTAGGGCTTCTCGCCCGAACAAGCTTAAGGTTTTGCCGACCACAGCTTAAGATTAAAAAACACTTTGATCACAGACGACTAAATATTTAAAGAATAAACTTAACAACAGTTTAGAAAAGTCGGCTGAGGGACATACCAAAAAAATGGTTAAAACCTTTTTGACCTTTTATACTAAAGCTTTGATATTGAAGAGAGAACACAAAAGAGTAATAATCAAAAACCACCATGTTTACAGCCCCTTTTTGATTGATAAGTGCTCTATATGTCCTGACTTCAGCACAACGCAATGCAATAAATGAGTGATTTCCGATATTTACAAATTTTTGGGGGAACACATTTTTAAGATTTAGTTCAAGAAGTGGAGATAAATTTAGACACTCTTTTAAGACCTAAGGCCTCGTATATGGATCTTATCTCTTGTGTGCTTTTAGAGGGCATACGATAAAGATTTTTGTTTGCGTCCTCTATAAGGCTATATTGATCTCTTTTTAAAATCTCTCTCATCTGCCTTATGCTGAAGTTTAATCCTCTTTGTTCCATCCGATACTTCATAGTATAGGAAAGAGAGTAAGCTAAGAAGCATATAGCTATATGGGCCTCTATTCTTTTCCTCTTCCAATGGTAAATGGGTCTCATCTTAAGATTATGTTTGCACACACGAAAAGCCTCTTCTATCTTCCAAAGTCTCCTGTATCGGGTCAGTATCTCTTGAGGAGTTTGCTCTGCTTTTATGTTGGTTATTACTCCATGCAACCCATCCCACTTACTATCTTCTTTTATCTTTTGTTCGTTTAATGTAGCTTTTGTCTTTTGAACTGTGACATACTTTTTTGTTCCATAATTAGAGATAAGGCTTTTTATAGGAATTTGGTTGTTCTTTACTTTTTTCATCAGTCTTTCAATGAGTCTTAGTCTATCGGACTTGTTCTTCTTGGCTCTCTTCTTAGAGTAGCTGACAATCAGTCTTCTTTCCTTATGCTCAAACTCCTTTATCCAATGAAACTCATTGGCCACAACAGCGGGTTTAAAGTCTTGGTTTAATATCTCCTCTTTTTTAGTTTTAGAAAGAGTTTTTAGTTTACAGGCCACTACATACTGAATACCCTCTTCTTCCATAAGCTTAAGGTTTTTTTCATTAAACATAGCTCTATCAGCGACTAATACCGCCTTTTTAACAGTGAATCTTTGTTTTAGCTTTTTCACTGTGGAGATAAGGGTAGAACCTTCGCTTGTGCTTCCTGGAAAAAGCTCATAGCTTAGAGGGTGGCCTTCTTGGTTGGTGATAAGGGCTAAGACGACTTGAGTCTCTTTAAACTTTAAGTCTTTGCTAAAGCCGAACTGTCTTAGGTCATCTTCTTCAAAGCTTTCAAAGTAAAGGGTGGTGACATCAAAGAAGAGGACATCTACTTCTTGGTTAAAGAGGCTGAGGGTGTTTTTAGCTACTGTGTCTTTTACTTGGTCTATTCGGGGGTGAAGTCTATCCATCATTCGATACATCTGATCTAAGTGCACCTGTTCGTTAAAGTCTTCTTTTAAAGTCTCTACAGTTTTTCTTTTAGAATCAGGATGAGCTACACGAGAAAGGACGCAGTATTTTAAAATATCGTTCCACTGCTTATCTTTTTTAGTGTTTTGTATGAGAGTGTGGAAGCCTAACTGTTCATAGACAGCCCCACATACTCCTTTAATGCCATGATGAACACGTGCTTTTTCGTATGGTTTTTTAAGAGAGAAAAGGGAAGGAGACTTGGACTTTTTCTTTTGGTTCTGGTTCTTAGTTTTTTTGTTTAAAGGATCTTTGCTGTAGATGATCTCAGCCATACCGGGTAAAGCGGGTTGGCGATCATTGCAGAGCTTTATAATCATTCTTTGTGATATTTTTTCTAAAGAGGAAATGACTTCTGGTTTTGAAGAAGAGCCCACAAAATGTATTGTTTTATGTTTTGTTTTTAAACCTTCTCGGACAGACTCCACAATCCGAAAGGATTTAATTTTACGGTCTTTGTTTTTCCCTGAGATTTTTGTAGTAACTTTTACAAACATATTTTTACAGTGCCAGAAGAGATATAGGGTGTAAAGGTCTGGGAGTGGACTACAAGTGGTGTTTTTAGTATATTTTACCCTTCAAAACTACATGAAAACAGCCTGGCGGTGCATCAAAAACCCTAAAAAACATCAAAATATTTTTTTAACACATAGCGTTGTGCTGAAGTCGGGAAAAAAGTATAGAGATTTACAAACATAAAGACCAAAAGAGAAAAAACAACCCTCAAGTGGGTGTTGTTACCTCTGAAACCGACAGTCCACAAGTTAAAACCAAGAAATACAAATACGACCCTCACTTGGATCCGGAACTTCAGTGGGCCGGTAAGGCAGAAAGGTTGTCTTTTGAAGTTCCGATTGTTCCTCTGCATATCCATGAAAAAATAGATCCCAGAAGTATTATTGAAACAGTAAAATATTACGGAGCAGGCTCTATTATTAGATACCTTAAAAATAACAGCTACTATAAATCCATAAGTATCAAAAAGTATCAAAAATTACTCATTTTGTCCTTTTTATCAAGAGATTTTTTACTATGCTATTTTGTTTGTCGGTAAGGGTTTAAGTGGTGAGGGTCCAAGCGTCTAACGAGGAACCCTATCCGTAGGGCTTCTCGCCCGAACAAGCTTAAGGTTTTGCCGACCACAGCTTAAGATTAAAAAACACTTTGATCACAGACGACTAAATATTTAAAGAATAAACTTAACAACAGTTTAGAAAAGTCGGCTGAGGGACATACCAAAAAAATGGTTAAAACCTTTTTGACCTTTTATACTAAAGCTTTGATATTGAAGAGAGAACACAAAAGAGTAATAATCAAAAACCACCATGTTTACAGCCCCTTTTTGATTGATAAGTGCTCTATATGTCAGCAGGGGTTGGTGAAATTCCGCTTTAAAACGCATAGCAGAGGAAAAACGGATAAACATTCTGGCAGTCAGCCCCAGTCGGGCCAGAAAAGAAATAGAATTTAAGCCTTCTGCTATCCAAGATCCGTTTACACCTAACTCTAAGAAAGGCAGAAGAGAAAATCTTAAACCTTCACCTAAATCATCAGACCATCCCATCCCTAACCTAATCAACCCTTCCTCCCAATATTGTTTTGAAGAAACAATGTGCCTTCTCCAACCCAAGTAAATATCCCTCACAAAAGAAGACTCAATAAGATTTCCAGGATGGCTGGTATTCATATCTAAAATACTGAAAAAGGAGAGAAAAGCAGAATGTGTGTCAAAGGATATCTCCGTAGAGAGCAGTTCAATATGATCTGCCCAAAAGGGGTTGTTGGTGGAATTTAAAAAATTCCAATATCCCGGAGTTAATCTCAGGCTAAAAATTTCAGACTCCACTCCCTTTTGCCAGGCCAAGGTTAAACTTCCGCTTCGTTTAGATTGCAATTCTGTCATTTTTTTTTGTGAGATTACAAGAGGAGAATGATACTGTTTTTTGAGTTTAAACAGCTCATTTCGAGTTTCCTTATCATCTGTGCGAGGCAGAGTGTAGTCAATCCATTCTGTAACTGCGGTTTTTAGTGGAGATAGAGAAAGTGGGGTGGAAGAGCTTTTTTTTAGAGACCTAAGATTAGGAAAGTTCCAAGGACTAATATTTTTCATTAGATTTTTTTCTTTTGAAGTCAGATCTTGAAAAGCCTGAACCAACCTTGTGGCCCCAGCGGGCCTATAAACTGGCTCTCCTATTTTATCACAAGCTTTAAGGGCTTGTATAGTTTCTATAGGGTACACATAAAATTTAACAGAACAACCCATATTATTCAGGCTTTTCTGAAGAATTTTAAAAATATACCAAGAGCAGTTAGTAAATAAAAAGTTATAATAGTCCTCTTGACTGGAAAGTGACTCCTGAATCAAGCGGTTAAGCGTTGTGCGCTCCGGTTTAGTGATTTTAAGAGGGATAATCCATATATCCCTATTTTCCCTTTCGTATTCCCAGTATTTTTGGTTCCAAGATACTATTCTATAAGCTCCTGGTATGGTCCAAAACAAGGAGCGTAAAACAGAAAAAGGCACAGAAGTACTACCCAAATATTCAAAAGTGGGGCTATCTGGTGCTGGAATGGGTGCATCATGAAACACAAGCAAAGTGTGCCCGAAAGAGGAAATAGGGGACCTTAGATTTTGGCTTCCAAATACCAGAGATACTTTTTTAAATTGACTCAAATCTTTTTTACTTAACAAAGAATTGTACTCAGGCCTATTAGGATCAAAAGAAGAATTAAGGGCAGTTGAAAGGAAAGGAGAGTTTGTTGTGGAGTGATCTATGTGGTGAGGTTTGGTCACTGATGGAAACACCCCAGTTTTAAGGAGACTCTGAGTCTTGCCCTCTGAAGAATCATAAACATTCATCAGTTTCAATAAAAAGAATACAAGAGCAACCTGAAGGTAAAGTGTGTATATTGATCTTATTTGAGCTATCATATCTCATGGTATCGTGGACAGAGGGTAAATTCTTTATTCATCCAGTTTTTTTAAAACCAGTTTGGTTTATTTCATTTTGAAATAGCATGGCTGGCAAGACAGCAAAACATTCTTTCATTGTCCGAGGAAAATAATATTTTCCTTAGGCGCGTTTTTAATTTAGATATAGACTTACTACCGTCTATTTGCTGAGCGAAAGTGCCTATCAAAACGTTGTTTTTTTGACTAAAAATCTCATTTATGATCCTGGGGTAATTTTGCAAAAGAAATGTAAACACCCCAGGAACACAAAACGTATTTACTTTCCCACCGATTTCTTTAAATCCACATTATAGGTATTTGGAGAAACTTTCCACATACTGCCAGTGGCCCAATCTGTAGTGGACCCCCATACTCCTCCTACAAAAACATTCACCCAAAAAACAGGTTCTATGCTTGTGTCAAGAATAAGAGAACGAGATTGATAACCCTCTTTACTGACTCGCAAGTTAACCCTGGAGCGTCTTTCGATTGTGCCAGTAAAAGGGGTTCTGCCTACCAATTGCTCGTTGACATAAACTTCCGCTGAATCCACATTGGAATTGATATTAATAGGCTGATCTGAACCTTTTAAGATTGAGGCACAACCTGTAGTCAAGAGAAGAGAAGAGAAGAGAAGAGAAGAGAAGAGAAGAGAAGAGAAGAGAAGAGAAGAGAAGAATTTCATAGTTATAACTCCTTATTATTATTAGTGTTGTTAAATTGAGTTCCATCTTTATTCCCAATTTATCATAATAAACAATATTGATATTACTTTGTCAAGTTTCTAAAACCGCCAAAAAAGGAAAAAATCTCAACTTATCTCCACTTCTTGAACCAAATCTTAAAAATGTGTTCCCCCAAAAATTTGTAAGTATCTGAAATCACTCATTTATTGCACTGCGTTGTGTCGAAGTCAGTCAAAAAAATAGTAGCTATTGAAAATCGTTCACGAAAAGAGTATTAATTGAAATACTGGGGGTTTTTCACAAGCAATTATTTATTCTTAATTTTATAAGGAGGAGTTTATGAAACATATAATAATGGGAGGGCTTTTTTTGCTTTTTAGTGGTGAATTAGCTTTAGCTCAAGAAACACTAAGTGTGTCTCCGTTTAATCATGGATCGGAATGTGTTGCGGATAATCGTTCGTCACCGTGTGAGGAATGGTATACTTGTAGAGAACCACGGGATGGGGAAACAGTGACAGTAGAATGCGTGTGTAGTGTGACTCTTTCCGTGTCAAAATCCCTACCGCCGACTTGGTTTTGGAGCGAGACAGTTTTAGGTAGTAGTGAACATAATGGTGCACTGGGAGCAAAAGCCGAAGCAAGGGGTATTTGTAATTTTCTTGTAGCACAAGAATTTAACAAAGCTGGAATAGAAGCGCAAATATACGACAGACAGTTTTTTTGCAGTGATCCATCTTTTTGCATGTATCACTCAGACTCACCAAATGATTGAATGCCTTGTTAAATAAGGTGCATGTATGAATAAGTATTTTCAAAGTATTGTATTTTTCTTATTTATTTCTTGTGGAGGTGAGGAGAAAAGTAATGGTTTTACTAACAACAATAACCCTGTCGGGAAAAAAGGTACACAAAACCAACAACAGGCTGGATCAAAGACGGTTCCCAACCAAGAAGTTACTAATACAGATATTAAAGTTCCTGGTGCGAGAGTAACAGTTTTATGCCAGTGTGCCAATGGTGTTTTTGTTCGAGGATCAGGGGATGATCAAACTTCTGCCCAAGAAAATGCTAAAAGCAAATGCTCTGTTAAAACTCTTGCTGTTAAAAATTGCTCAAGTATTTAATTCTGGAGTTTGACAGTTAATCCCGACTCCAGTACAACACTATGTATTAAAAAAATATTTTGATGTTTTTTCCTGACTTCGACATAACACCATGTATTAAAAAAATATTTTGATGTTTTTTAGTGTTTTTGATGCACCGCCAGGCTGTTTTCATGTAGTTTTGAAGGGTAAAATATACTAAAAACACCACTTGTAGTCCACTCCCAGACCTTTACACCCTATATCTCTTCTGGCACTGTAAAAATATGTTTGTAAAAGTTACTACAAAAATCTCAGGGAAAAACAAAGACCGTAAAATTAAATCCTTTCGGATTGTGGAGTCTGTCCGAGAAGGTTTAAAAACAAAACATAACACAATTAAGCTATGAGCTTTTTCCAGGAAGCACAAGTGAGGGTTCTACCCTTATCTCCACAGTGAAAAAGCTAAAACAAAGATTCACTGTTAAAAAGGCGGTATTAGTGGCTGATAGAGCTATGTTTAATGAAAAAAACCTTAAGCTTATGGAAGAAGAGGGTATTCAGTATGTAGTGGCTTGTAAACTAAAAACTCTTTCTAAAACTAAAAAAGAGGAGATATTAAACCAAGACTTTAAACCCGCTGTTGTGGCCAATGAGTTTCATTGGATAAAGGAGTTTGAGCATAAGGAAAGAAGACTGATTGTCAGCTACTCTAAGAAGAGAGCCAAGAAGAACAAGTCCGATAGACTAAGACTCATTGAAAGACTGATGAAAAAAGTAAAGAACAACCAAATTCCTATAAAAAGCCTTATCTCTAATTATGGAACAAAAAAGTATGTCACAGTTCAAAAGACAAAAGCTACATTAAACGAACAAAAGATAAAAGAAGATAGTAAGTGGGATGGGTTGCATGGAGTAATAACCAACATAAAAGCAGAGCAAACTCCTCAAGAGATACTGACCCGATACAGGAGACTTTGGAAGATAGAAGAGGCTTTTCGTGTGTGCAAACATAATCTTAAGATGAGACCCATTTACCATTGGAAGAGGAAAAGAATAGAGGCCCATATAGCTATATGCTTCTTAGCTTACTCTCTTTCCTATACTATGAAGTATCGGATGGAACAAAGAGGATTAAACTTCAGCATAAGGCAGATGAGAGAGATTTTAAAAAGAGATCAATATAGCCTTATAGAGGACGCAAACAAAAATCTTTATCGTATGCCCTCTAAAAGCACACAAGAGATAAGATCCATATACGAGGCCTTAGGTCTTAAAAGAGTGTCTAAATTTATCTCCACTTCTTGAACCAAATCTTAAAAATGTGTGGCACCAGAAATTTGTAAGTGTCGGAAATCACTCATTTATTGCATTGCGTTGTGCTGAAGTCGGGAGTAAGCAGGACTGAAATATATAAAGACGGGGAGCTTGTTTCAGTCAATGGTGAACCTGTCTCTAAAGGATTGCCTGATTGTGACGAATGTAAAGATTGTGAGCCTATAGATTAAATGAAACATACAATTATATTTTTTTTAATGAATGTTGTTTTTCTTTTCACTTTGGGTTGCGGAAAAAGTGATAAGAAAAAGTGTAAGAAAAAAAATCATTTAGCGTCTGTTTATATTGATGTGCGGTGTGATAAATTTCACACTGAAGCATACAACCAAGGAACAAAAACAGGGGTATGCTATAGAGGCCCACTTATAAAAGGTATACATGAAGGGGTTGTTGACCCATACCCAGAGGCTTGTAAAGCTTTGTATAAAGAGGCGCAAAAGAAGTGTGATGCTTTACCGCCGGACCCTAAGTTTCAAAAACCAGTAAGCAGGACTGAAATATATAAAGACGGGGAGCTTGTTTCAGTCGATGGTGAACCTGTCTCTAAAGGATTGCCTGATTGTGACGAATGTAAAGATTGTGAACCTATAGATTAAAGTCTATTGGCCACCGGCCAAAGCTTTAAAGTCCATTCCTTTGGCAGATTCTAAAAACTTGTGGCCGACTCCACTCACAACCCCTTCTGGTCTTATACCCTTCCTTATTTAAAGCTATAGCTATCTTGTCATAAGTGTAACCTTGTCCCCTAAACGCTTTTATAATAGGAAATACTTTTTCATCAGCCAAAGCCCGCGCAGTTATGGTGTTTATTGGCTTATTTAAAACTTTTAAACGCGCCTTCTCTGCTTTTTTTATCTTTTTCTCTATACCTTTACCCGCGGGCTTTGTCCCCTGCAACATGCGGGCTTTGTCCCCTGCAACATGCGGGCTTTGTCTCCCGCGACCCGCGGGCTTTGTCCCTCGCAACATGCGAGCTTTGTCCCCCGCAACATGCGGGTTAGATGGTTTGTTTGTGCCATCTGGCATATTCTTGCTGAACTAAAGAACCAGCTCTTTTTAAAATAGGCTTAAACTTTGCTAACTCTTGCTTGGCTTTATTCACCTGACCAGACTTCACTAACAAGTTAATGTAAGCCCGCATAACAGTCACCTGAACAGTTTGAGGGCGCGCTTTTAAAGCATACTGGTAGTAAGAAAGAGCAAACTCCACTTGACCTTGCTTTTCCAAAATACGAGCGTAATTGTAAGCCGACTTCACACTGGACCCTTTTTTAGTAAAGTATTCTTTGTAAGTTTTGCTGGCCTCTGCTACCTTGTTTCTTCTGTATTGATACTCACCTAATTTTTCCAATACTCTTAAATCTTTAGAAGAGCTAAAAAAGGACTTATGAGCACTTTCCACACAGTTATATTTTTTAAGCTGTCCGCAAAGGCTGGTAAGCTTTTTAAAAGAAGATTCGTTTAATTGCCCTGTCCATTGGCGAGCTTTAAGTGGGACAATAGAAAGAGAAGAAGATCCCCAGTTTCCAAGATAAATAACAAAACCCATTAAAACGATTCCGCTTAAAAAGATGTTTTTTGCTATTTTATGTTGGATTTGTTTTTCTTTTGCTTGGTTTAAAGATTTGCTCCATCCACACTGGCAATGCAAAGTGTTTCCAGTTTTGTTTATTTTAGCTCCACAGTTTGGGCAGTTTATAATGTTCATTTTTTTTCTCCTTGTTTAAAGGTTTGTTTATGTCTACCCCTATAAAGTGCAAGAGAGAGGGAGGTTTTTTGATAACCTCTTGATATAGTTGGAGATTTTTATTTTTGAGGGTGAGCTATTAAGGACAAAAGTAAGAAAAGTGTTTCATATTGAAACAAACCCCTATCCAAAGTTCAAACAACAGGAACAAAACACGCCCCCAGAGGGGGTTATTTATCCAAGAAGCATTTGTTTAACTTTGCAAGTAGCCTTTGAAGTTGTGCCAGCCCAGAAGACTCACTTTACCCCCAAAGGGGGTTGTTTATCCATGTCCCTGATGGATAGTTTTGCCAGTAGCCTTTGAAGTTGTGCCAGCCCAGAAGGCTCAGTTTACCCCCAAAGGGGGTTGTTTATCCATGTCCCTGATGGATAATTTTGCAAGTAGCCTTTGAAGTTGTGCCAGCCCAGAAGGCTCAGTTTACCCCCAGAGGGGGTTGTTTATCCATGTCCCTGATGGATAATTTTTCAAGTAGCCTTTGAAGTTGTGCCAGCCCAGAAGGCTCAGTTTACCCCCAAAGGGGGTTGTTTATCCATGTCCCTGATGGATAGTTTTGCCAGTAGCCTTTGAAGTTGTGCCAGCCCAGAAGACTCACTTTACCCCCAAAGGGGGTTGTTTATCCATGTCCCTGATGGATAATTTTTCAAGTAGCCTTTGAAGTTGTGCCAGCCCAGAAGGCTCAGTTTACCCCCAGAGGGGGTTGTTTATCCATGTCCCTGATGGATAGTTTTGCCAGTAGCCTTTGAAGTTGTGCCAGCCCAGAAGGCTCAGTTTACCCCCAGAGGGGGGTATTTATCCATGTCCCTTCTGGACAGCTTTGCAAGTTACATTTCCAATGTGCCAGCTCTTCCGCTCCGTCCGCAAAGCGGGTTGCTTATCCAAGAGGTCTTTTCCGGTTTTGTTTGTTAAAAGTCCAATGCTTTTTCTCTTTACCTGGAAAAAGATATTTGTTGTTCATCCTGATTTTGCATTACATTTAAGTTTTTTAATCTTTTAAGGGCTATATCAATATATTGCTTGTTAATTTCCACTCCTATAAACTGGCAGTTCCGCTCTTTACAGGCCAAAGCTGTTGTGCCACTTCCTATAAAAGGATCCAAAACTATACTGCCTTTTTTTGCTGTCAAGCTGATTAAATATCTAAATAAAGCCAGAGGTTTGACTGTCTTATGGTTATTAAATATGCCTTTTTCTTTGACCTTTGGTTTATCTACTAAAAAAACTTTATCTACTCTATGATTGATATGCTCACAAGTCATAATATTGGATACAAACATATTGTTATGCAAGCCTTGGTGAATCCGAGTATTTATGAGAGACACATTGTGTTTGATTGAATTTTCTATATAAGTACCTTCCAAAGGTTTTTGAGCCATAGCTATAGGTTCATGGCAGGATTTTACCTGGGGGGTCTTCCAATCTTTAAACTTCCTATTAAGTTTTTCTTTTTCTCTTTTAGTCATATTGGATTTGTTAATAAAATGATGCAGGCTCATAGCTTTAGGTTGATTTTGTGTATAGAGCCATATAAAGCAGTCCCTCATTTCAAAACCACTATCATCAATGGCGGAAGCCATTCTGTGATAAAGCCTCGGACTGGAAAAAGAAAAGAAAAACCCTCCTGGCTTTAAAACCCGGAACAGCTCTTTAGATACTTTTAAATACCATGAATAAAATTGTTTTCCCTGTTCCTTTGTGAATTTCATACCTGCCGGTAAGTGTTGAACAGCATAAGGTTTTTTAGGAGCACGCACTTTTTTTGTACTCCAGTTATGATCCATTTTATCCAAGAAATAAGGTGGATCTGTTAGGACAATATCTATAGAGTTATCTTTTAACTTTGGTAAAAAACGGAGAGCATCGTCATGAATAATTTTGTTGATATATTTTTTCATGGTTTATCCTGCAAATTAGGAGACTGACCGTTATATTTTTTATATAAAATTTGATAAGCTTTTTTTTGCACAGATTCAGAGCAGGTTTTCAGGACACTGGCACTGGCTAATTTAATTACTCTACCCTTATCATCATACACCCATCTGTTTCTGTCAGCTCTATTGCATTTTTGACATTGTGGTATGATATTTTTTGTTGTTAATGGTTTTTCTGGATCCTTATGTGCTCTTTGTAGCTTTGTTTTTGCTGACGGCCAATGAAAATGAGGTTGTCCTTCTTTAGATCCACAGGTAGCGCATCGATATAGATAACTTTGTTTTATATCATTCCAGCTAAGAAAAGTGGTTTGCCTCCGGCTTTTCTTAAATCCGGGGTAAGGTTTTTTTAAGGTATAAAGTTGATATTCTCCTCTTTTTAAAGATAAAACAATATTGTCTCTGCCTCCTGCTAAAATCCACCAACCTTTTTGCGCTCCTAAGTGTCTTGCCTGTTGAACATCATTTATGTCTGGATAGTATTTTCTTATAAAGTGTGTTAACTCTTTTTTTGTGGCTTTTTGGGTATGAGGATATTTTTGACTCAAATAAGTTAATACCAGTGCGTCTTTTGTCCAAGTGCCTTTATTATTTTTCAGTTTAGGTAATATAACACCATATTTTGATAAATATTTTGTATGGTATTCTTGCACCTGTTTATAGATTTTAAGGATTGTTTTTTTTGTCATTAGTTAGTTCTCTAAAGAGGCTGTGGCCTATGTTAATAAGGTAAATAAACTTACCTCAAAGTCAATAAAAAGTATCCTTAAGAATAGCTTTTTAACATAATGCGGTAAATGGTTTGTTTGGATTTTAAAGAGAAAGGGCGTGTTTAGAGGAGGTAAATCCTCTAAAGCCACACCCCTTGTCTCCCGCGACCCGCGGGCTTTGTCTCTCGCGACCCGCGGGCGACATGCGGGCGACATGCGGGTTAGATGGTTTGTTTGTGCCATCTGGCATATTCTTGCTGAACTAAAGAACCAGCTCTTTTTAAAATAGGCTTAAACTTTGCTAACTCTTGCTTGGCTTTATTCACCTGACCAGACTTCACTAACAAGTTAATGTAAGCACGCATAACAGTCACCTGAACAGTTTGAGGGCGCGCTTTTAAAGCATACTGGTAGTAAGAAAGAGCAAACTCCACTTGACCTTGCTTTTCCAAAATACGAGCGTAATTGTAAGCAGACTTCACACTGGACCCTTTTTTAGTAAAGTATTCTTTGTAAGTTTTGCTGGCCTCTGCCACCTTGTTTCTTCTGTATTGATACTCACCTAATTTTTCCAATACTCTTAAATCTTTAGAAGAGCTAAAAAAGGACTTATGAGCACTTTCCACACAGCTATATTTTTTAAGCTGTCCGCAAAGGCTGGTAAGTTTTTTAAAAGAAGATTCGTTTAATTGCCCTGTCCATTGGCGCGCTTTAAGAGGCACAATAGAAAGAGAAGAAGATCCCCAGTTTCCAAGATAAATCACAAAACCCATTAAAACGATTCCGCTTAAAAAGATGTTTTTTGCTATTTTATGTTGGATTTGTTTTTCTTTTGCTTGGTTTAAAGATTTGCTCCATCCACACTGGCAATGCAAAGTGTTTCCAGTTTTGTTTATTTTAGCTCCACAGTTTGGGCAGTTTATAATGTTCATTTTTTTTCTCCTTGTTTAAAGTTTTGTTTATGTCTACCCCTATAAAGTGCAAGAGAGAGGGAGGTTTTTTGATAACCTCTTGATATAGTTGGAGATTTTTATTTTTGAGGGGGAACTATTAAGGACAAAAGTAAGAAAAGTGTTTCATATTGAAACAAACCCCTATCCAAAGTTCAAACAACAGGAACAAAACACGCCCCCAGAGGGGGTTGTTTATCCATGTCCCTGATGGATAATTTTTCAAGTAGCCTTTGAAGTTGTGCCAGCCCAGAAGGCTCAGTTTACCCCCAGAGGGGGTTGTTTATCCATGTCCCTGATGGATAATTTTTCAAGTAGCCTTTGAAGTTGTGCCAGCCCAGAAGGCTCAGTTTACCCCCAGAGGGGGTTGTTTATCCATGTCCCTGATGGATAATTTTTCAAGTAGCCTTTGAAGTTGTGCCAGCCCAGAAGGCTCAGTTTACCCCCAGAGGGGGTTGTTTATCCAAGAAGCATTTGTTTAACTTTGCAAGTAGCCTTTGAAGTTGTGCCAGCCCAGAAGGCTCAGTTTACCCCCAGAGGGGGTTGTTTATCCATGTTACTTCTGGATAATTTTTCAAGTAGCCTTTGAAGTTGTGCCAGCCCAGAAGGCTCAGTTTACCCCCAGAGGGGGTTGTTTATCCATGTCCCTGATGGATAATTTTTCAAGTAGCCTTTGAAGTTGTGCCAGCCCAGAAGGCTCAGTTTACCCCCAGAGGGGGTTGTTTATCCATGTTACTTCTGGATAATTTTTCAAGTAGCCTTTGAAGTTGTGCCAGCCCAGAAGGCTCAGTTTACCCCCAGAGGGGGTTGTTTATCCATGTCCCTGATGGATAATTTTTCAAGTAGCCTTTGAAGTTGTGCCAGCCCAGAAGGCTCAGTTTACCCCCAGAGGGGGTTGTTTATCCATGTCCCTGATGGATAGTTTTGCAAGTAAATTATCTGTTGGTTTGGGCTCGCTTTCCCGCTCCACATAATTGCACAAAAACCCAGTTTTAAAAAAAGATGGATTATGTTTGAAATAGGAAAAAGGTTGTGATATAGTATAAAATAAAAAAGGGGGAATTATGGATTTACATACAGCACTAATGACCATTTTAGTTGTTTGCGCGGTTCTTACTGTTTTGAGTGTGATTTTTAATTGGCTTTTGAATCCTGTAAAGGACAATCAAGAGCGGATAGAAAAAGATTTGAATCAATTTAAAACAGAGATGAATCAATTTAAAACAGAGATGAATCAATTTAAAACAGAAGTAAATACCAAGTTGGATAAGCTTTTAAATAAATAAACCTTCTGTTATTTCCCATAGAGTGGGAGCAATCCTTCAGACAGAGGACGTCCTGCTCTTCCTGTGCAATTAGTTGTAGGTTTAATTTACTTGAAGTATGTATTTGATTTATTGAATGAAGCTGTAGTAGATAGGTTGTCGAGTGATCTTTACTGGCAGTATTTTTGTGGGTTTGAGTATTTTTAGTATAAGCTGAGCATTGATGCCAGTTCATTGACCCGTTGGAGACATCGTAATGGCGGAGGTGGAAGCAGAGGAGTTGTTGAAGGAGAGACTCTAAGTGTGGTTCATAATTTTATAAAAAATTAATCTGTTTTTTAACAAAATAGCATTTGTTCAGGGTCGATTAGTTAGCTATCACTTTAGTTTATTATTACAAGGGAAGGGAAGAGAAGAGCAATGGATTATCGGTCATCAGGTGTGAATATCACATCAGCAGACCAGCTTATTCAGTGGTTGAAAAAAAAAACTTCTGTTTCTGGTCCGCATTCTTCAAAAGTATTGTCTAATATTGGCGGTTATAGCGGGCTTTTTGAGGCCTTATTTCCCGATATGAAAGCCCCCTGTTTATCTGCCAGTGCAGATGGGGTGGGAACAAAATTAAAATTGGCTGTTCATTTTCAAAGATATAGGGAGGTTGGGCAAGACTTAGTGGCTATGTGTGTAAACGATCTTGTATGCAGTGGAGCAAAACCTTTATTTTTTATGGATTATTACGCTTGCGGTAAACTTCGTCAAAGCCCGGCGCGAGAATTTTTAACTGGGATTCAAAAAGCCTTAGAGCAAAGCCAATGTGTCTTGTTAGGAGGGGAAACGGCAGAAATGCCGGATTGTTATACGGATTTAGATTTTGATTGTGCAGGTTTTGCGGTAGGGGTAGTGGATCGAAGTAAAGTATTGGGTGCGCACAAAGTAAAGGTGGGTGATTGTCTAATAGGGGTTTTCAGTTCTGGGTTTCATAGCAATGGTTTTTCTTTGTTGAGAAAAATTTTTCAAAAGGACTTAGATAAATGGAAAGAGGAGCTTTTAAGACCCACGGCCTTGTATGTTTCTTTAGCTTTGGATCTTTTTAAGGTAGAGGGATTAAAGGCCATAGCTCATATTACCGGTGGGGGTATGGATAATATTTTAAGAATTTTGCCAAAAGGAAGTCAGGCAAAGATAAAAAAATGGACAATGCCCGCGCCTTTCAAAGAAACACAAAAAAGAGCAGGAATCAGTGATAAAGAAATGCTAAAAACTTTTAACTGTGGGGTGGGTTTGATATTGGTGATTTCCTCTTCCTCTGTCCAGCAAGTTCAGGCCATAATAAAGGCTAAAGGTTTTGATTTTTTGGATTTAGGAGTAGTGTCATCTCAAAAAGAGCAAGCTCCTTCTTGGCGTGTAATGAATTAATGTATTCTTAATTTAGAAATTTTTAGGAAGGGTAGGTAGAAACTAATGAAAAACCTTTTATCCCCGTTAACTTTTTTTTATCGTTATCTTTTTTCCAGGAGAGCCAACTCTGTTATCCGCAGAGTATCTATTATTTGTTTCTTTGGATTAGTGGTTTCTATTGGCAGTTTGCTTATTATCTTTAATGTCATGGGTGGATTAGGGCAATCCATCAAGGATCGATTTTTAGAGACAGAGCCACATATTATTATTTCTTTAAAAAAAAATTCTTCTTCGTCTTTTATCCAAGAACAAAAAGTTAAAATTAAGGAGGTTTTGCGACTTTCTAAGTTGGAAAAAGAGATTTCTGATTTTTATTTTTTTGAAAGCGTAGATCTGGTCCTGCGTGCGGGCAAAGGGGCTTTTGCAGGAGCTGTGGCCAGGGGGTATTCTTCTGATCGGTTAAAAAGTTTTTTAAAGAATATAAGAAGAGAAGAGCAAACTTTTTCTACAGGGGATATTTTGGACTCTCCCCCTGTTAAAGGTAAAAAAAAGAAAAACCAAAGGATAGGAAAATCAGATCTTAGAAAAAAAACTCTTGAGTTAGAAACAGTTCAATTAGGGGATGAGCAATTATTTTTTGTTAAACAAAAATCTCGCAAAGAAAAAAATCTTGAAAAGAAAAAAAAAATTATTATGGGTTTAGGCTTGGCCAGCTCACTTGATCTATATGAATCAGAAGAAGTACGATTGATACCAGCAGAAAATCTTTTGCTTCCCCCTGGAGAACCTATTCACTTTGAAACCGCTGAGGTGGACTCTATTATCTCTACTCAAAACGCGATATGGAATGCCCATTATATTTTTTATAATCGAGAGCAGTTTCCCTCTTTTCGAGAACAAAGCTCTTATGGAACGGGTTTTGAAATGCGCTTAAAAGAACCGGAAGATTTTTTAAAATATAAAACAGTTTTAGAAAAAGAGGGGTTTTCTGTAGAAGCTTGGCCGGAAAGAAACTCTTCTGTTTTTTTTGCTCTTAAAGCGGAAAAAATTATTATGAGCCTTTTTTTATCTTTAGCGGGGCTTATTACTTTGTTGGCGGTTTCTTCTTTGTTGGCTTTGCTTATTGTGCGAAAAAAAAAAGAAATGGGAATCTTAATGGCTATGGGTTTGCCTTTGAAAAAAATTCAAAATTTGTTTACAGGTATTGGACTTTTGCTTTGTATTTGTGGCATGATAGGTGCTTGGTTTTTTAGCTTGTTTATTTGTTTGTTTCTAAAATATGCTAATATTCCTTTATTGGCTCAGTTTCACACAGAATCTCAGTTTCCGATAGATTTTAATTTTTTATTTATGGGTTGGCTGTTTATAGGTGTTTTTTTGCTGGCTTTTGTAATGTGTGTATGGTCTGTGCGCTCTCAAATGCGTCACTCTCCTGCGGAGCTATTAAAAACTGTTAAATAGTCTTTTGCCTACACTTTAATTTAGACAAAAGTCTGATTTTATGGACAAAATTCCTGATCTGTTTTATACTAATTTTTTAAAAAAGTATTAAAGCCAAACCTCCGGTTTAGGAAAAACAGCTTATGTCTTATAAATACCTTGTCCTTTTAACCACTGCTTTTTCCCCTTTTTTTGCTTTACAATCAGAAAACAATATCCCAAGTGAAAACAAATTAAACTCTAAAGGGGCGAACAAGATCGCCAAGATCGCCAAGGTCGCGATTCCCTCATCTGTCCCCTCAACTCTCATTGTTAAGGTTGCTTTTAAACAATTTACTCTCACCTATAGTAAAAAACAAGTAGCCATTACAGGGTATATGATGGATTTAAGCCTGGACAGAAAAAAATGTAATGCCCACATAATAGATCGTTTTAACCAGGATATTAAAAAAATTATTAGAACAAATAAAAAAGCTTTGTTGAAAAAAAACTCTAAAAAAAATATAGAAACACTTCAAGTTTCGATAGCTGGAAAAATTTATTTTGTTCGTGGTCGTTCTAAAGCAGGTGCCATTTTTCTATCTCTACCAAGAGAAATTGTTAGAATGAAGTGGGAGGAGAGATTAAATTGTGAAAAAAATAAAAATTAAACAAGCCGCCCTTATAGCTCTTCTTCTACTGACTCATTCATTTTCATTAGCCAAAGAGCCTGATCAAACAGCAGATATTCTTGATATGATAGAAGAACTCAACACATCGGATTTTTCTATAAATAATATGCAATGTAAAGGCTCTTGTATTTTTAATTTGTTTAGTTCATCTAAAAAAACAAATAAGTTATCTCATCAGTGTATGGTGGATATATGTGGCCCTCCAGGTAAAAACCCCAGGTTTGTTTTGAACAACACTAATTTTGCTGAAGTTGCTGGTGGTCATTCAAAGAATGTTTTAGCCCAATTTGATCAAGACCTAGCACCAGCTATTAAAAAAGGCCTTGCTCGCCGAAGAGAGCACTATAAAAAAGCTTTGGATGATTTAGAAAATATAAAAACCGCTTTAAATTCAGATCCTGCCCACCCTGATTGGGGTACCATCGCTTATAATATCGTAAATAGCTATAGTTCAGTCCCCTTAGGCAAGAATGGTGTGCAAACAAGAGTCATAATTGAGGATCTGTCTAACGAGCCTAAGAAGAAACGCTGGCTGGATTCTTATTTGAAAATGGAAAATACCTTAAGAGCAAAAATAGAGAAAGAAGTCAAAAAACAATCTATAAGTGACTTAAGGGAATCTATAAAAAATCAAATTCAAACTCTCCTTGCAGACTATGAAAACATAGACCCTTCTGCTCTAACTGCAAGGGAAAGTTTGGAAGTGAGAACGTTAGAGAATTTTTATAAAAAATCAGCTGAACCAAATAGAGCACTTGTAGAAAACATAGCAGTTATTGTGGGAGGTATGCTTTCAGCAAAAGAGTTAATACAAGCTGAGTGTGGAGAAGAGTGCAAACAAATAGTTAGGGAGGAGTTAGCTCTGTTTCAAAAAGGTGTAGCAAATATGGCAACAATTAGCGAAGAAACAGATGATTCAACTTTTCTCAATGAGTGTAAGTCAAATTTTATTGAACATTCATCGGCTATGAAATACACTCAAACATTTAGAGAAAATCTTCCACAATATAAAGAAAAAATTATAGAAACAGGGTTTGCCCGTTACAGTTTGCAATCTCGCCAGCAATTTGAAAACTACATGCAAAACACTCTTCAGATTGACATGCCCAGGATGAGTATAGAAAAAGAATTTATAGATAATATGAATTCTACCTCCTCCAGCCTTACCAGCTCATTCGGCTCCTATGTTTCTTTTAACGATCTAAGACGGTCTATTTCGGATCCTAAAATAAACCAAATTTGCCCTGTTAATTCTGGTCTACAGGGATTGAGTGATGTGTACAGGCATGATCAGCATAAGATAAATCTATCTTTTACCTCCTGCGCTCTTCATAATCATGGAAAAGGCATTTTAGCGCACGAGATAGGGCATGCTATTAGTTCTTTGTTTAGACCAGAGAATAAAGAAGTAAAGATGAGCGAGAGAAGTTATAGCCAATACCAAGAATTAAGAGCTTGTGCCACAAAAAGATATAAACGCAAAACTCTTAATCCAACAGTGCCAGAGAGTCGCGCATGGAGTCATAAAAACGACAGACTAAGAACAGAAGAAGATACGGCTGATCTCTTCTCCCATATGGTGTTTCAAGATGATCCTACACATTACCAATGCGCGCTTTTAGGAACCAGTACCAATAAAGATGGTATTAGATATATAGGTCTGGATGTTTTATATAAATCGGAGATAGCTGACCCACATTCTACACCTGTTTTTAGAGTATTAATGGAGGCCATTCACAAAAGGAAAAAACTATCTTCTGCTTGCCAAAAAATTGTAAGAAAATACAAAAACAAAATAAATTTCACCCCTTGCTTTTAATTAAATTCTCCGCAAGACAAGGTCAGAAAAGAGGTTGAAAAATGGGCTTGTTTAAAATTCACAAATAAAAAAGCTACAGTAAAGGAACAGCCAGGAAAGAATGGTGGTATAGATGGAATTTATCAAGATTATAAAGGCCGTCCTGTGTTATTAGAAGTTAAAAGCGGTAATTACGGAAGAAAAGAAATTGGTTATTTTGGAAACAGGATAAAAGAAGAAAAATCGAACAAAGGTTATTTTTTAGTTCTTAAAGAGCCAAGCAAATCACAAAAGCAATATGGGGTTATAAATAAAGTAGATTTTGTCCTTTTTGAAGATATTTTAGCAGGCAAAAGGATTAATGAAGCACCTATCGAATATGATCAGGTTGCTATGTTTTAACCTTTGGTCTGGTTCTCCTATTCGGCCAGTTTGCTCGACATAAGGTGGTGTGTTAAAAGTAAATTATCTTAAGAAGGTGTCAGCAATATAGAATAATCAAAATAGCTTGCAAAGATATTACTCATATTATCTATTCTCAAGTATTTTTAGTATGTCGCTATATTTTTTTTCTGCATTAGATAACACTTCTGAATAACTCATTAAGAAGTTTCCTGCCATTGCTTGTTTGTTTTTGATTGTTTTTATAGACTCATCATATTTTTTTCCTATAATAAATGTGGTTACATTTTGAATATTAGGCATTTGTTCTTCTATAAGTCCTTGGTATTCCATAGTTTGAGCTAAATCCTTTGTGGAAATTGTCACACTGGGATTTTTAAATTCAATGACAACTGCTTCATTTTGAGAACTTAAACACACTAAATCTGGTCTCCAATGCTTTTGTTTCTTAAATTTTTTATCTAAATTTTCACCAAGGATAGTTTTTAAAGAGTTATTAGAACCCCAAAGTTTATATTTATCATCCAATAGCCACAGATTTTTTTCAAAAAGTTTATGAATTTGCTTTTCCAGAGCACTTGTATCATTAACAAGTTCTTCTAATTTTTTGATTATGTTAATATGCTGTCTTATAAGATTAGCCACACCAGCTACATTTCTAACCCCCCATTCAGAAATAAGATCTGCCAGTTTTTCCACATCATTTGAGTCAGCCTGTAAAATGCTATCTAATAATTCTTTAAGTACATTAGATTCAAAATATTGTAAAATACGCCCGGCAAAGTCGATAATATCCTTTTCTTCTTGTTCTTTCATTTTAGCTACTAAAGTGGAAATAACTTCTTTGGCTTTATTTCTCACTGAAGTTGGTAGCTCTCTCAGTCGGGCTTCGATAGGTTCTAATTTTAATATCTTAGTTGTTTGTCCGGCTAGCTTTTTTTTACTTTCTTCTTTCAAGATTTTTTTTAAAAACTCTGTAGCCCATTGATTAAACTTTTCTACAGTTTTGTTTTCTTCAATAAAACCTGTTCTGGATGTGTTAATCAAAGATTGAAATTTTCCATTTCCTTCATCTAAAAAATCAGCATCCAATTCCCCTGTAAATTTTCTACTAATGTATCCTGTAAAAGAATCAAACGGCAAATTAAAAAAACTTGGTTTAGTTACAAGTCGCCCTCTTACTCGGACTGCAAGACCTGGCTCTGCTTGATTAGATTTTGCAATGATATAATATCCTGTTATAGGTTTGTTTAGGCTTTCTATTGTTTCGTCAATATCATGTTTTGTTCCTATGATATCCTCCACAGTGCAGGGGGTATCATTTACAAATATTTTAAAATTTTCATATTTTGGTAAATTGTTTCTTAAATATCTTCTGAGAAAAGTTTTTTGAGGTACGGATAGGTCTTGTTTCAGTTCTTTAAGAATAATTTTTGTTCCTTTTGAAGAGCTGTCTTTTAATTGATAGGTTTCAATATCAAATTTTGTAGCTTCCAAATCTTTATTATTGTCAAAACCTTCTCTTTTAAGATTAGCGGCTGTCATTATGTTGTCTTTACAAGTTTCAACCCTTATCAGTCCGGCAATTCCAAAACCGGCCAGCTTTCCTATACCTTTATTTCCTATAATTTTTCTGCCACCAGGGCTGGTGTCAGCTTCTTGTTCTTGTCTTCTGTTTCTTCCAATTTGCAAATAATGTTCCTGAAACTCTTTTGTAGACATTCCAGCTCCATTGTCTTCTAAGATGATTTTACTATTTTGCTCTATTTGATCTGGTAATGATATACGAACTTCTGTTGCATCGGCATCATAAGAATTGGATGCTAATTCCACCAATGATTTTTTAATGGAATCATAAGTTTGTATTCCAAAGTGATCTAAAATTCTCGGAGAGACAGAAAATCCACCTTTGACGATATTTAAAAATTTTTTACTAACTTTTTTTAAAAAATTCATATCGTTTTTTTCCTTTTATTTTAGTCCTTCGTGAAAAAGCTCTGATTAGGTGAGTTACTTGTCTGTTTATTGGAAAGGCTCCACTTCGCACGTCATTCCCGCGCAGGCGGGAATCCAGTCAAAAAAAGACTTTATCACGGGTGACTACTTTAGTCGGTCCTGAATAAGTCTGTTTAGCTAAATAAATTGCTTGGTACATCTCCTTAACAGTCCAGAGATTCCCGCTTTCGCGGGAGCAAAGCCAACAACTTGGCTTTGCAGAGGGAGAAAAAGCATTTATTCACGCTCGGCTAAATATAATAAAAAAACCTCCTTTTGTCTATAAAAAAGTGATTTTTATAGATTGGTCATTTTGTTAAAATATCAGCTTATTCTTTGATATTTACAAACTTTGCTGTATTTGAACCAACAGCCGACCAGTGTAAAACTACAGATATTTCCGACATAATTACTTCTTTTTCTTTACGATCGGATAAAAAACCTCATTTTATCCTTAATAATCAGTTAAAGAGCATTTTTGTGGAATTGAGCAAATTTAACACCAGTTCAGATATTAGTCAGCGAAGGGTAGACCAGCCAAAATGCCCTTGGACCCTTATCGCCCATAAGTCATGTAATAACGGCCCTTTTTTTTGTGTGCTGATAAATCGCTCTCCTATAATAACCATATTAGGATGAATTTGCCAAGAAACCTGAAAAGCTCTTTCATAAATAGAAGACCTGGCCTGAACTTTTTCATAGTTTGGAGAAAAGTGGTTTATACTTTCAAAAATCATTCCCACTTTTAACGGGCCAATAGCAATATGGGGAAACACATAGTAGGCAAAAGAGGTTTGCCGATCTTTCGTAATCCACCAAAACTCAGATTGAAGAACTACTGTTAATTTTTTATAAGATGTGTTTAAATTTATTCCTGCCCCTATAGCCTGAACAGGATCAAAAAAAGCTAAGTCCTCTTCAAACCAGCTGATAAAAAAATCCCAAAAAAATCCCTGGCTTTTAAGACTCACTATGAAGGGGGTAGAGTCTGGTTGATTATAAGAATTATCCCATTCTCTATAACTCCAACCACTTAAATAATCTACTTGAAAAAACAAAGTAGATGACGGCAAGATCTGAGTACGAGCCGACCAACCTATATCTTCATGGTTAAGAGTTATACTGTTATAAAGAGATAATTCTTTAGAAAAAATATGAGTGTTTTTATCTCTATAACCTAAAGGAGCAGGTAACCACCCAGCTTGGATGCTAAAAGGAATATGCTCAAAAGCATAAGAAAAACTAAACTCATCTAAACCTATAAACCATTCTTTATGGCGAGACTCCACTTCAAAGTTAATTAAAAAATCCATATTTTTGTTTTTAGAATAATAAAATTCTAATTCTGTCCAAGGAATGGAAGGGTAAAATTCAGGCAGGTTTTTGGAAATCTGATCTTTAGATAATCTTCCTTCCCCTTTTAACTGGATGGCAAAAAAAGGCTTTGTTTTTTTTTGCTCGTCCTTTGCCTTTGCCTTTGCCTTTGCCTTTGCCTTTGCCTTTGTGTTTGTGTGTACATATTGAGGGAATACAGTAGCCTGTAAAGAAGTAATATTTTTGACTGGATTCCCGCTTTCGCGGGAATGACGACTATTGATAACCAATTTACTTTTCTGTTTTTTCACTTTTGCTTTATCAAAACTTATTAGATTCTTGCTATTTCTTTGCAGGGTTGAAATACCGACAATTTGGCTTTTTAGTGTCTCTTTTACAGATCTAAAGGTTTTTAAAGAATTTTTGGTTTTAGTAAGAACGGATTTGTTTAAAACAGGTACAGCCATACTAAAACTTTTAATGGGTAGCAGTATAAAAACAAACATTAAAGGAAAAGCAATTAAGTATATCATTGGTTCTGCGACTCCCGCGAGATTTTAATCAATCGCACTCTGTCCAACTCCACTCCCCAAAGCATTCCCTGTCCTTTGGAGTAAAAAATCAAGTGGCCGGAATCAACAAGAATATTTTGCCGTGTAAGAGTATGGGTAAGCTCTTTTAAATAGCCTGTGGGATTGATATAAGTATCCCATATTTTAAGGTTAATTGTATTTTCTGTTCCATTTTGTACTTCTATATAAACTTGGACAGTTTGATTTTGAGTAAAATATTTTTCATTTGTGTATAGGGTTTGAATTGGGTAATTTGGAGTGCTAACTTTAATGGTTAAGTGAGTCTTATCTCTAATAAAAAAAACTTTAATGCCATCTATTTGTGTGAATCCAGTAAAATGGCTATGTAAAATAAGAGAGGAATTTTCGTTAGACAGTTCTGCTGTTACAAAGTAAAGCTCTTTTGAAAACAGATTAAAAAGAGGTTGATCAAATAATACTCTTCCTGTTCCCTGTAATACTTTTGTTTCTTTAATGAGATGGGTTGTGTCTTTATCCAGGATAATAGGTTCTGCTTGGTTTTGGACTACAGGAGAACAACTGGAAAAAAATAGTAAAGAAAAAAAAACAATAGTAGCAGACATTACAGAACCTTTTTCATAGTTGGTTAATGTATTTCAAGGGCGATTTATTTGACTTTGAGTGACATTAAAAATAGTTTCCGGGGTTTCTCCAGAATTATTTTTTAAGTTTAAATTAGCAAATTGTTTAAGATAATTATAGAAAAAAGGATCTGCCAAACGAGCCGATATATGAAACATGGAATCTCCATTTTTGTTTTGATGATCCACAGTATCAGAAATATTTATAATCCAGTTTTTTAAGTAAGTTTCTTGGTTCACTAAAAAGATAAAAGTATTTTTTATATTTTGACTGTGGTTTTTTAACTTAGGATCAAGTGCCAATAAAAAAACCTGTCCAGCAATGTTACCTTCTTTGTTTTCTATTAGGAAATCCAGCCATCGGCAACCGGAGAGTAATCGGATATTTGGCACATCTAAGGCCTGGGTAACTAAGTGAAAAGCGGTGTTACCATCTTTGTCCTGATAATCTATTAATTGTTCAAAGTTCCAGGTAAAGGCTTGTATCCCGTTCCAAGAATGTTGCCATAAAGAAGCGGGGATGCTTTTCCATCCATTTTCTGATTTTTCCCATTCTCCTTTGTCGCAATAATTGCGCACAGCCCATTCTAAGGTGTTGGTTCTGCCGTCTTTTATAGCTTTATGTAAAAAGCTTTCTTTCTGATGATTGCGTTTATGCAAAGTCCACCATAAATATTCAAAAGCTCCTCTATAGTATTCATAAACTAAAGCGTCTGCTACAGCACTATTTAAAGCTACATGAATAGCAATCTCTCCTGTATTTGTTTCCGGATCTAAATCAGAAAACTCATAATCAGATCCATCTAAAAAATCATTTTCATAACATTTTCCAGCTATACGGTGAATAAGCTCCACATAACCCTGTTTAGCGGATAGATAAACATAACTTTCCCCTTTGTTATTTTGATGAAAAAGATCAGGACAGGAAAATTTTTCCAATAAGAAAAAAGCTTTTTCTTTTAGTTTTAATTGGATGGCTGTGCCTAAAGGGGTATCTCCTCTTTGGTTTACGGAGAGTAAAGAGATGTTCAGGGTGGAAATAATTTTATCCATTTCTTCTGTAGATTTTCCCTCTACTATTGCTTCAAAAACGGGATTGGTGACAATTTCTGCCCTTTCTTTTGGGTCCAAATTAGAGACAAAAGTAGGAGACTCTTTTTCATCTTCGTTTAAATTTAATTTTGTTTCTCCACAAGCTATAAAGAAGAAACAAAGAAAAATAATTTCCAAAAGGTATATATGTTTCGAAGTTTTTAAAAAGATTTTTCTAAACAGTGGCCCGTGATAAACCCTGTCACCCCTGCTGTCATTCCCGCCTTGAGCGGGAATCTCGCCTGTTTTAGGACAAAGTAAGCCATGTTTACTTTGTTGCAACATACTTTTTCCCGACCGACTAAATAGATTAAATTTAGAACTTTTAAGTTTAAGATTTAATGAATGTATAAATATACTAATGGTAATTTGTTTTAATTTTTTTATAAGCGACATAATATAAACTCCTTTAAGTTTAAGGTTTAACGAATATATAAGTATACTAATGGCAATTTGTTTTAATTTTTTTATAAGCGACATAATATAAACTCCTTTAAAGAATATCGTCCTTCTATAGCTCTTTTGATTTTATAAATCGAAAAACGAGGATTTTGTATGTCAAAATCAGAAATATTTTTAGCAATTAAGTTAATTCTTTGCCAATCCGCTTGGGAGCTATTGTTTAGAACAGTTGGAAGGTGTTTTGCAAAAAAAGCCAGCATAGCTTGAGTCACTTGCCTAAAGTAAAGTGCTTTGGCTGGTGGAGTTTGTTGTCTTGTGAAATTTATAATCTCAGGAACTTTATGAGTCAGTTCCTCTAAGGGAACACTTAAATTTTTTAAAGGATCAGCTGAAGTATGAGAATGAGAATGTTCTAAGAACTCCACCAGTTCTTTTAAGCCTTTTTCAAACTCCTTGGCTTGCTTTCTTTTAAACCATTTTAAATCTTTAGCAGTTCGGTATCCTTCTACCAGCACTTGAGCTGTCGGATTTTGAAAGTCATACCCTTCTAAAAATTGTTTTTTTCCTAAAAAAGCTGTTTTGCATAAAGAAAGCAGTCCTGCCCCTGCTATAGAGACATTAAACATAAAAATAAGGATAAGAAAAAAAGTTCTCATTAAAAACTCCTTACTAAGTTTCTACAATAGGGTCGAGGAGTGTGAAAAGGTATCCAAGAAAAAGCAGTTCGCTTTTCTTTTTGAATTTGAAAAGATTGAATGTGATCAAGGTTTTTATCCAATAAGGAAAGAAGAGATGCATTACTTTGAGGGGAGTCTTTGATTCGAGATAGTTTATGCAGGTATTCAAAAAATAATAAAAAACTTTCCATAGCTTCATATTGATAAAGCATCAAAGTCGTTTTGTTTTTTACAAAAGCTATTGTTCGCAAAAAGTCTGTATAACTAAAAACATAATAGGTAAAGCGAGCCAGCCTCCATTTTAATTGAGCTTTGCTTCTTGTACTCATATCCTCTGTAGATTGAGAAAGCTTGTTGTAAATAAAATTGAGATAGTACTCAAAAAAACCTGTCAAACCAGATTCCAAAATAGAAACCAGAAGATATCTTTCTTTAACAGTTAAATAGGGGTTAAAAATATTTTCTATGTCCATTAGTATTTTTTCCACAATGTGAACATCATTTTTTTCATTTGGATTTTTTGATTCTGTTTTTTTTATATATGAGGGATTTGTCATTTCCAACCCTGGTTGATTTATTTTTTCTATAAATTCTTGTGCCAAACCAGATCTGATCTCATCTTTTTTTAAAGATAAAGTTTGATTTTCTTTATAAGGATTTTCCATCTCTATTGAGGCTTGCCTGGCCAATGCTCTCTCCAAAATATTTTCCTGAATAGCCAAAGCCCAAAACCAGTTTTTTGATGTTACTATGTCTGGCAAACTGGTACCTTTTAGATAATCTGATTTTCCTTTTCTGGATCGAAGAAGTAAAAATCTTTTATATCTTTTTCCAAAATAAGATTTTTTAGATACTGTTGTAAAGTGCTCTATTTTTTTATAAAGCTTTCTTCTTCTGTTAAGTAATTTGTTTTGTTGTCTTTTAGAAAGCCCTTTTGTTTCTAATTTTTTGTCTATGACTTGAATTTCCTCTAACACCGGTTTTGCTTTTTGAGCTATAGCACTTACCCATTTTGCTCTTTTATTTTTCCCGACTCCTTCTTGATTTACTTCTATAAGGTTTGTCTGATTTACTTCAGATGAGTTTAAATAAAAAAACACTTTGCTTTCTGCTTTTTTGGTTAAACGATTAAGCCAGAGTAGACGAAACATCATTAATAAACCACTTTGATTCATAGTCCTGCTGTTCTGGAACACACGGGAGTAGATTTGGGTTTTTCTAAAGAGAAAAAGAATCATGGTGTCAATCACAGTGCAAATAAAATGGACACCTTTTCCTCCAAAAGTCATCGAGAGAATAGTCTCTGCTATTTCCGCAGAAGCTTTTAATAATAAAGCTATTTTCCCATATTTTGCAGATAACCCATAAGATTCCACAATAATTTTTTCTGCAAATCGAATGGATGGTTTTCCTATTTTTGAATAAGTAAAACCTGCGGGTATATAGTTTTTAGCTGATTTAACTAACTCTTCTGCATTAATGTCACAGGGGCAATATACTTCAATTTCCTGGCGGTAAAGCCTGAGCCATCCTTTTACCAGCTCCCAAAATTGGGTATTTAAAACTATAGTTTCCCCTCCTATTTGTATATAAGGTTCAGCTAAGGAAGGGGAGGGGCTTTTTAATATTTCTGGAGAAAGAAGGACTGCTTTTTCGTAAAGTGTGCTAATAAGCTCTGGCGGGTCGTGTGCTCCTTGATGGTGTGAGTGAGTGTGGGCTTGAATTTGTAAAGGAGCTAAACATAAAAAGATAGCTGATAATAAAAAACATAAAGCATGAAGTATAAAACAGTTAGCCATGAAAAACCTCTGATTAAGAAAGCCATTAATATAGTTGCCCTTTTTTGTGGACGACTAAATATTATTTGCATACTGTTAAGGAAATACTAATCAATTAGTAGAAATGTAAAGAACTTTAGAGGATTTTTAATAAAATGAGACCTCACTGAAAGCAGGGTGAAAGCTTACTGAAAGCAAAATGAAACCTCACTGAAAGCAGGGTGAAAGCTTACTGAAAGTAGGATGAGGGCATAAATATTTAAGAAGGTGTTGTTTTAAAATCAGATAATAGTTTTTCCAACTCTCCACTTTCAAATTGTTCTTGGACAATATCACATCCACCTATAAAATACCCATTCACATATAGTTGGGGAATAGTGGGCCATTGAGCATATTCTTTAATTCCAGCTCTTATTTCTTCATCTTCTAAAACATCATAGTGATGAAAAGAAATTTGTAAAAAACTTAAAATCTGACTGACTTTGGCTGAAAAACCACATTTAGGGGCTTGAGGGCTACCTTTCATAAAAAGCACAATGGGATGCTTTTCCAGCATTTTTTGTATTTTTTCCTTTACTTCCATTATTTTTCTCCTTTTTCCTCGTTGTTAATTATTTTTTTTATAAAATGGTTGAAAAATATTTGCAAGAAATTTTTAAACAAGTTTAAAATTATTACAAATAGAGGAGATAAAAAATGAAGTATAAAACATGAATAGCTCAAAAAAAGTAACTTTTTTCTGCTTTGTGTGTAGCGCGGTAGGGCAAGTGTGTTTTCAAGGGTTAAGGGTTGTAGTAATGAAAAGGGTTAAGGGTTGTAGTAAAGGGTTAAGGGTTGTAGTAATGAAAAGGGTTAAAAGTCGCAGTGATGAAAAGAGTTAGTGGTCAATAATGATGAAAAAAGAAAAAAACAAAAGAAAGAATAAGCTGGAGGGTGATGGTCTTGTTCCGATCCAGGGGGCCACTAAGTGGTTTATGCCAGCGGATAAAGAACATATTAAAAAAGAGCGACAAAAAGCTAAAGAGCTTAAAAAAACTCGATGGTGGAAGAACAAGTTAAACAAAGGGGAGTGTTATTACTGTGGAAAAACTTTTAAGACAGAAGACCTGAGCATGGATCATCTGGTTCCTTTAGTGCAGAAAGGGCGAACCATAAAGGGCAATGTGGAAGTAGCCTGTAAAAAGTGCAATTTTGAAAAAAAACACAAGACTTTAGTTGAGATTCGATTAAATAAGTAATGGTCTAAGGAGAAAAATCTTTTTAACAGTGTAAACTTTCTTTGTAAGTATCCGCTACTTAGTCCAGTTCAAAATATAAGGATAATGAGCCTATGTCTAACATTAAAACAAGTTCTACAGCAGAATATTTTGCTAAAAACCTTCAACAAGTGGGATTTTCCTCTCCTGTTAAAGCAGTGTTAACTACTTTGAAAGAGGCAATGGATAACTCTTTAGATGCTTGTGAAGAGGCTCATATTCTTCCTGAAATTACGGTGGAAATAAAACGAAAGGGAAAACCTTCTGGCAAAAATACGGAGTTAGTGGAAATCAGCGTAGAGGATAACGGTCCAGGTTTAAAGCCGGATGATTTACCTAAGGTGTTTGGTGAGTATTTGGCTTCTTCTAAGTTTGGCAAAGGGCGATGTTCGCGTGGGCAACAGGGAATTGGTATTTCCGCGGCTACAACATGGGCACAGCTAACCAATGCCTCTGGTGTAGAAGTGATTAGCAAAACAAAAAATATGCAAAAAGCGGTTAGAGCTTTGATTGATGTGAATATTAAAAAAAACAAAGGGGTTATAAAAAAGAAAGAAGCTTTTAAATGGGATAAGCAGAGTGGTTTGAAGGCGGTGTTTCGTATTGATGGGCGCATTCAATTAAACGGGGATGGGGGTTTAATTACTTATTTAGAGGGAACGGCCTTGGTCAATCCGCATTTGACTCTTCATTATAAACTGATTGATAAAGACTGGAGGCATATTGAAAAAGTAACAGATTATGTGCCTGAGATTCCTCCGGCCACCTTGCCTCACCCTCACACCATGAAGTTAGGGGAGTTTATTTCTCATGCGCATTTATTTGGTAAAGCTCCCTTGGAATCTTTTTTAAAAAAAGGTTTTTCAAAAACAGGTGGCAAAGCATTAAAGGATTTTAAAAAGAACGGTATTACCCCCACTTTGTTAGGAAAAAAATTAAGCTCTTTTGCAGAAGGAGAATATAAGAAAGTGTTTCAGATTATTCAAAAAACGGAGATGGCCAACCCTACTACGCGATCTGTTTTGACAGTGGGGGAGGAAGCTTTGTCTCATTCTATTTTGCGGATCGGAGAGGTGGACTTTTTTAGTGTTATCACCAGGAAACCGCGGATTTGTGATCATAAACCTGTGGTGGTGGAAACGGCTATTGCTCGATTGCTGGAAAAGGCACCAGATAGTGAAAACACGACAGTGCGATTGATGAGGTTTGCCAATCGCGTTCCTCTTCAGTTTGATAAATCTTCTTGCGCTATTACCAAGGCAGTAGAGTCGGTTAATTGGAAAGCCTACGGGTTGGCTCAGCAGAAAAACAGTTTACCTTTAGGCCCTTATGTGTTTGCAGTTTCTGTAACCTCTCCTTTTATTAAATTTAAAAATGCCTCTAAAGAGACTATTGATGCCAGCGAAGAATTAGTAGAAGAGATTAGAAGAGCACTTATGCAGACAGGGCAAAAACTGGCTCGTCATATCAGAAGAGAAAAAAGAGCAGATGATTTAGAAAGAAAAACACAATACATAAAACAGTTTGTCCCTATTTTGGTTAAAAAGCTAAGTGATATTACGAAAGCTGGTGCAGGAAGGCAAAAGAAGGCGACAAAAGGAATTATGAAACTTTTAGGTCAGGATACTAAACAGGCAGAAGAGGCTTTAAAGACAGCGGAAAATCGCTTAAAGAAGGAACAACCCTCCCCTTCACCCCCTCCTGTCCACTAATTAAGTTTTTTTATTGTTCAATCTTGAAATATGGGTTAAAGTGTAGAAAAATAAAGTAAGCAGGATTGAACTTACATACTTTCCTGTGAAAAAGGAAATAGTAAGGTGTAATATGGCCAGAAAACAAAATCCTATTCGTATTAGAAAATTAGATAAGAACATTCCAAAAATGGCTGTTCATATATGTGATAATATGCTAAAGGAATTAGAAAAAGCCAAACGGCCTGTGCTTTCAGCTATTAAATGCTCTTTAGATAACAGTGAATACGATTACAAAAAAGGCTATTTAATTCCCAAGGGGAAAATGGTGAAATCGGAGTTAAATGTTTCCTCTGTGCAAAAAATCTCCCGTGCGGTTTTTTTATTAGAGATTTTACTAAACAATCTTAAAGGAGGGTTGGTTAACACTAAAAGAGAACTGTATTATATTTGTAAAGGTTTAATTAAATCCGACACCTTGTATAAACCTTTAGATTTTGATAGCCAAAACGAAAGTGATTCCACTATTGATTTTATAACAGATATGTTAGAAGTGTATCGGGAAGAGATGAACTGCTTTGCAAATGATCGAGGAGGGCAGACCTATTCTAAAAACCTGGTGGTGACGGAAACCTTACAGGATAAAACAAAAGCCGTGGTGGACTTGAGTGCTTTAGGAACTACTCCCTTTCAGCCTAAAAACAAACCTCAACAGTTTCAGTTAAAAAAGAAAGGGCGATTAGATTTTTGTTTGGTGGTGGAGTCAGAAGGCACAGCCAATACTTTGGTGGCCAATGGAATGACAAAGCGACATAATTGTATTGTTGTGGGTGCGCAAGGGGTGCCAAGCAATGCAGTTCGAGGTTGGTGCAAGACTATTCAAACTCAATTAAAAATCCCCATCTTTTTTTACGGAGATTTAGATGCCTATACTTTGCAAAATATTTATCGAACATTAAAGGCAGGTTCTGCTGCCAGTTTAGTTCGAAACGCCGACTTTAGCGCGCCAGAAGTGCGTTTTCTGGGTTTGCTTCCAGAAGATGTGCAAAAGTACGATTTGCATTGCTATGAGGTTTCTACTAAGTCTGCCAGTGAAATGCGCTCTATAAAAAAAGCCAGAGACGCTTTAAAAAACGACCCCTTTTTCCAGGATAAGAAAAACAAAAAACTGGCGCGCATTTTAAGATGGCTTATTAAAGAAAAAAAGAGATGTGAACAACAATCCGTATTTTCCATCGATCCTAAAAATCCAAAAGTACTGGAAGAATTTATTGTTCATAAGATAAAAACTAAATCTTATTGTTAGATAGAGGTGACTGTTTTCATTATCGTAAAATTCTTTGTTTTGTTTTGTAAAACTTGTACAAGCAAAAGCTCTTACCCATATTCACTGATAGACGAGGCAGAACCTGCCCCGACAATAGCCCCTTTGGGGTTGACAAGTAAAACTTAATTTTTAATAATAGCATAATATGTTGGACATAAAATATATTCGTCAAAATCCAGAAGAAATTAAGCAGGCTATTCAGGTCAAAAATATTGATCTGGATTTAGATAGGCTGTTGGAATTGGATGCAGATGTGGTAAAGAGCAAACAACAGCTTCAAGATCTGCAAAGGCAAAAAAACCAAATTGCGCAAGAATTTAAAAATATTAATTCTGATGAGGAAAAACAAAAAATTCAGAAAATCGGAAAAGAGAAGGCGCGCCAAATTAACCATTTTCAGGCTGAACTTAATGAAAAGCAAAACCGTTTTCAATCTCTTATGTTAAAAGTTCCTAATATTCCCTCTAAAGATTCTCCTTTAGGAAAAGACGAAAGAGCCAATAAAGTAGTTAAAACTGTTGGAGAAAGGCCTACACCTTCCCACTTAAAGGATCATATAGAGCTCATGCAGAAAAACAACTGGGCAGATTTTCAAAGGATAGCCCAGGTGTCTGGTTCCCGCAGTTATTGTTTAAAAAACAAGGCTTTGTTGTTGGAACAAGCATTAATTCAGTGGGGCGTTTGCCAGCTTATTAAAACAGGTTTTGAGATTTTTAGTCTTCCCAACTTTGGGGATCACAAAAGCTTTGTTGGAAGTGGGCATTTTCCAGAAGGGGAACAACAGGTTTATTATATTGAAAAAGATAACTTGTATTTAACTGGCACTTCTGAAGTGATACTAAACAGTTTATACAGAGGGGAAATTTTACCAGTAGAAAAACTGCCTTTGCTTATGGGGGGGCTTAGTCCTTGTTTCAGAAGGGAAGCAGGAAGTGCAGGAAAAGATGTTAGAGGGCTTTTGCGAGTACATCAATTTATAAAATTAGAGCAATATGTGATTTGTGAAAATAGCGAAAAAGAAACTAACCACTGGCATAGTTTTTTATTAAATACCGCTGAAGAAATTTTGCAAGCTTTAGAACTTCCTTATCAGGTAGTTATAGTATCAACAGGGGATATGGGAGCTGGTAAATACAGGATGCACGATATAGAATGTTGGTTGCCCTCTCTTAATAAATATGTGGAAACACATAGTTGTTCTTCTCTTTTAGATTGGCAAGCTCGCAGGACAAACCTCAGATACCGCGACAAAAACGGTAAGACTCAGTTTTGCCATACTTTAAACAACACGGCCATTGCTTTACCTCGTTTGTTGGCTGTTTTTTTGGAAAATCATCAAAGAGAAGATGGGTCTATATACATTCCCCTTAAGCTCAAACCTTATTTGAGTAACATAGATTTTTTAAAACCAAGTTAATTATCTAATCTATGAGTAGGATGGTTTTTTTACTTAACTATGTTTTTAATCTCTTTCAATTTAATTTCAGGTCTGGCGATATATAACAATAGCCGAGCTTTATAAGTTATAAAGTATCAGTATTCAAATCAAATACTAATCTTGCGATATATAACAATAGCTAAACCTTATAAGTTATTTTCATGGAGATGGATTTGTTTGAGTAGGTTATCTAAGTCTTTGCTTTTAGGAGGGTTTTTTAATTTATTATAACTTGGTTGATGGTTTAAAGGGTTTCCTGTGTTTAGTTTTAAATGATGGTTTAAGTTCTCTTTATTTGTTCGATTTTCGTGAATGTGCTGGCTTAATTGTTGATTAAGTTTTTGTAGACTGGCAATTTGTTGTTCTTGTTCTTCCATTTTTGGCCTTTGGTTCTCCCAAAGAATTTGTAGTTTGTTATTATGTTGTTTTAGTTCTTTGTTTTCTTGTTTAAATGTGTGTAATTCTTCTGTATTGGTTTTAGATTCTAATTGCAAGTTAATAATTTTAAGATTTTTTAACTCCGTTTTGGATTTCAAATCTTCAAGGTTTTTTTTCAGATGTTGAATTTCATTAATGTTTTGCTTATTTTCTTCTGCTGATTTTCTTTTTTCTGCTAACAATTCATTTTCCATTTCCACGCGCAAGTTGTGCATAAGATTGTCATGCTCCTCTGTTAACTCTATTATTCGATCATCTAATACAGAGGATTGTTCATAAAACTTAGTTTCTTGTGTTTCTTTTAAATTTTTTAAAATCTGTTCTTGCTTTTCCTTAAGAGCAGATATAATTTGCTCATAGTTTTGCTCCATTTTAGAAAGAGCGTCTTCTTTTTCGGTTATTAAACTTAGTTTTTCTTTTTCAAAGACCTCTGACCATTTTTTTTGAGCACTTCTTTCATAATCGGCGTGATTTTGGCTCCAGTTTTCTATTTCTTTGTTTAGCTCAGAAATAGTAGTTTCTTTTTCTTGAATAAGTTTTTCATTTTGTTTTTTTCTTTCTTCTGTTTTTTGCTCTTGTTCTTTTTTTATTTGTTTTATGTTTTGATTGTGTTTTTGTATTAGGTTTTGAATATCTATAGCGTGTGTCCGAAGTTGCTCTTTCCTTTCTTGCTTTAATTTGTTTATAACTTGATTTTTTTCTTCCGTGTGTTTGCTTAAACTTTGTTCAAATTCCTGTTTAATTTTTTCTTTTTCTTTTTCATTTTCTGTGTTGATGTTTTTTACTTTATTTTTAAAAGACTGAACAAGGCTCTTTTTTTCCTCTAATAGGGTTAGACATTTCTTTTGCGTAGCTGAATTTTTTTTTCTGATAATTCGGGTAATTCTGTTATTCCATTTCTCCTTTAATGTTTTGTATTTGTGGGATATAGTATTTGTCTGGCTAATTATTTGCTGGTTTGTATTTTCCAGAGTCTTAATAGTTTGTTTTTGGTTCTCTTCTTGAGTTTTTAGTTTTTGCTGATAATCTTGCGTTATAGCTTTTATTTCTTTTAAATGTTTTTGTTTTAGATCTTGATATTTTTTTTGTAAGTGCTGTCCCGCTTTTTCATTTTCATTGGTTAGCTCTTGCAAATGTTTAAGGTACTTTTGCTCTAAACTTATTTTTTCTTTTTGTGTTTGTTGTTCGATTTTTTTAAGTTCATCTGTAAGTTGTTGAATTTTTTTTAAATGTTTTTGTTCCATTTCCTGGTAGTTTTTTATCATCTGTAATTTTGTTTTTTTGTGTTTATCTGTCATCTGATGAATTTGTTTGATGAGTTTTTTTATCTGAGACGAATATTGCTTTTTATTACTACCTATAGACTGTTTTAAATTTTGAATCTCATTTTTATAGTACTCTTGGATGGACTTTTTAAAGGTGTCCATCTGGTTTTTATAATGCTGTTTTTGCGATTTTTTTAATTGATTTAACTTATTGATTTCTAAAGAATGTTTTTGCCTATCAGAATTAAATTTGGTGTTTTGTATCTGAGCATTTTGTTTTAATAGGGAGGTTAGCTTTTCTACTATATGGCGATTTAGACTCAATAAATGTTTTCTTTCTGTTTCTGAGCCGTTTAGCCTATCCTTCATATTTGAAAAAGTTTCTTTTAATGATTTTAATTCTTGTGAGCTGTCTTTTAGCTCTTGAGCAAAGCGGAGGTTGTTTTGTGTTATGTGGTCATGTTTTTCTTTTAAAATTAGAAACTGATCTTGTAAAAAGATATTTTTATCTGCCAGTTGTCTGTTTAAGCTCTCCAGGGAACGAGTTTTGGATTCCATAAAAGAATTTTTTTTTAATATTGCAGAGAGATAGCTCATCAAAGCGGATTTTTTTTTTATTTCGTGTGGTGTTTCCACTGTATTAGCTTTCGGGTGTGGAAACGGTAAGGTATCTTTTGGTGTAGTATGTAGATCATCCACTGTATTAGCTTTCGGGTGTGGGAACGATAAGGTATTTTTTGGTGTAGTATGTAGATCATCCACTGTATTAGCTTTCGGGTGTGGGAACGATAAGGTATTTTTTGGTGTAGTATGTAGATCATCCACTGTATTAGCTTTCGGGTGTGGAAACGGTAAGGTATCTTTTGGTGTAGTATATAGCTTTTTTGGAGGAACTGTTATGCTATATTGTGATTTTTTTGACTTAGTGGAAGGTACTGGTATTTTTTCCACTTCTTCCCAGTCTGTATCATCCTCAATCGGGTATTTTGGGTAATAAGAGTCCATTCTTGCCCCTAAAATTTGTTTTTAAAATAGATAAAATAGATAAAATAGATCTATATAGGAAAATTTTTTCAGTGGTTTTAATATTTGTCAAAACAAAAAACAAAATTTTTATGCTGTGCACAATCATCTAAAAATTCCATCCCATAAAAAAAGTCTTTTTACATAATGTCCTGCCTTTCAAGTCAATTACTCAGACTATAGACCAGTTTTAATATAGAATTTTAACACTAAGCTGTTTTTTATGTCTAAAATTTAGACAATATTTTGTTAGATATTTATAAACTGATGCGAGATGATTGAAACACAAGAGGTTTTTTATGGAGGACTATTGTCCTATAAAAAAACTATTTATTTAAGGAAAAAGTCAATGGAGCATTCCCTTAAAATCAAACAGATTCCCGCTTTTGCGGGACTGAAAAGTAGGCGATTTGGCTTGTTAGTTTCGGAAAAGAAAGAGGTTTTTCATAGTGGACTAACTAGTCGTCTGTGCAAAACCACATTTGTCCCCGCCGTCATTCCCGCGAAAGCGGGAATCTCGTCTGTTTTAGGATACAATAAATCCTGTTTACTTTGTTGCAACACACTTTCCCACAGACGACTAATCATTTTATTTTTACTGTTTTTTTCTTTTTGTCCCGTTTTTGCTCAGGCTAAGTATCAGGTGTGTAGTATCACCATTAATTCTGCTGATGAAATAGAAATGTTTAAGAAAAACCTCTCTCCAAATCACTTTGAATTTGTGGAATTAGTGCCTTTGTCTGTTAAGGCTCGGCCTAATAATGTGCATTGGTTTACGGATGCCTGTCGAAAAGGGTATCGATGTGATGTTTTAGTGGTTTCAGGACATTTTGGAGGTTTGTTTTTTGGTGAGAAAAATAATTATATTCTCCCCGTGGATATTATGGAAAAACAAGCTTGCTCTCATTCTTGTTCAAGTGTTTTATCTCATGTCCGAGAGGTATTTTTATTTGGTTGTTACACACTTTCTAATAAGCGCAGTCGCCAAAGAACACCTGAAGAACATTTACAGGTTCTTTTAGAGCATAACTACGCGCGTGATGTAGCAGAAATTATGGTTTCAGCTATTTATCTTCCGTTTGGGCTTTCTTTTCAAGAGAGAATGCAATGGATTTTTCCTTATCAAAGCAGTATTTACGGATTTACTGAGTTAAGCCCGTTAGGCCAGCATATTCGTCAGCCCATCAGCCACTACTTTCAACAGATCAAAAAGCATTATGGCAGTTACAAAGCTTATTTGGATCAAAAACCGTTGCAGGCAACAAACTCTCTTATTTATTCCACTATTGGCGGAGCTATTTCTGAAGTGAAGGGGGTTGGCCCTGATAATAATCAGTTTCCTCATTTGCAAAAAATGTGTCGTTTGTATACAGAGGATGTAAACCCTACTGAGGGTATGCAGGTGGTGAAAGCTCTTATGGAGTCCGGGGATGGCCCCAGGGCGTATTTGTCTATTAAAAATTTTATATCTGAAAATCAGCCTTTTAGCGACCAAAGCTTGAATATTTTTAATGGCATAAAAAATAGCCAGACTTTTAAAACGGAGTTTTATATTTTATATGATCAAATAAGCCCTCGCCTTCCTTATGTTAGGATTCAGTTTTTAAATTTTTTAAATTTTTTTGGATGGGTCCCCCAGGATTTTTATCAAAAAGAGTTAAGGGACAACACACTTCAGATGATTCGAAACCCCACTTCTTCAGCTTATGATTTTGCTTTGGCTCTTATATATGATGAAAAAATTCCTATTCAACAGCTGGGGTTGTCGGTAGATGATTTTCCACCTGCGTTTTACCAAAATATATGGAGTGCTTTAGTTATGGAAGTTTTTGGTGTCCAAGATTATCGGATGCATCGCAAATTGATGAATACTTGTTTAATTAAAGTACAAGATGATCCTGTTCTTTGTTACCAGGTGTTTAAAACTTTAGGGCATTTAAGAGTAAATGACACTCCCATTATTGATAAAATGGAAGAATTTGTAAAACTGGACCACGCCGGGTTGGTGTATTATTCTATTTATGGTTTGGCTTATTCTGGTGTGCAGGTGGAATCCACACATTTGACAATAGCGGATCGGTTTAGCTATCCAGACAAATGGGTTCAGCTTCAGGCTATTTCTGCTGTGGGTTTATTGCAATCTCCCTATCCCCTTGTAAATAAACAGTTAGTAGATGTAGTGGCTGTTAGTCAGGATGAAGATATTATTGAAAGAGGTTTGAGATCCCTACATAGTATGGATCCCCCTCTTCAGTATCTTAGAAAAGTTATTGTAGATAGAAATTTACATAGGCATTCCAATAAAAAGATAAGGGATTTAGCGCGTTCTTTCTAAGGGATAGGCTCGTCAGGAGTGTGTGCGTAGTTCTTAATCTTTTTCTCAAAAAGAAAATAGCTTTTGCGGGTCTTGATTTCTTTTTTGTGCTATAATTTTGTATTTAGGACATTTTTTAAGCATATAAAAAAAAAGAAAAATTATATTTGTTTTCATTATTAAGAAAGTCTATTATAGTCGTCCGTGAAAAAAACTTATTATAGCAAGGTTGTTATAAATAGGTAAAAATACTATGGCTTAAGTCTTATTATCATAATATTGAGGTAAAAAAAATGGAATTAAGTTATATACTTCCTCCGAAAACTTTGGTTATCGTTTTTGCTGTTATTATTTTTTATTTTTTATTTATTATATCCGTGGGGTTTTATTTTTCCCGTTTCAGCTCTAATATAAATGACTTTTTCTTTAGTGGCCAAAGGTTCGCCTGGTGGCTACCGGCTTTTAGTATGGTGGCTACCGGTATTGGTTCTTATAGCTATCTCAAATACTCCCAGCAAGGCTTTAATACCGGAATGAGCAGTACAATGGTATATATGAATGAATGGATAGTTCTTCCTATTTTTGTTTTCGCCTGGCTCCCTGTATTATACTATAACCGTATTAAGTCGGTTCCGGAGTATTTCGAAAAACGATTTAACCGCACAGCTCGTTATGTGGCGGTGGTTTTAATTTTGTCTTATATTTTCTATTATATTGGTTACAACCTTTACACTATTGGTTTGGCTTTGCACGGCTTGTTTGGCTTTCCTCCTATTTACACAGTTCCCCTGGTTACTTTTATTTTGGGTTTTTATGTTACTTTTGGAGGGCAGACAGCGGTTATTTTAACAGATTTGTTTCAAGGTTTAATGCTTTATTTAGCAGGTTTTCTGGTAATGGGTTTTGGTATTTATGCTTTGGGGGGATTAGGGGAATTTTGGACTCATTTGCCTTTAAGCCACCGCCTGCCGTTTGCTTCTTTAAATGCCAATCCTCATTTTAATTCCGTGGGAATCTTTTGGGGAGATGCTTTGGTGGGAAGTGCGGCTTTTTTGTTTATGAATCAGGGAATATTAATGCGTTTTCTTTCCACCAGAAGTCTCAAGCAGGCCCGTCTCACAGCTTTGTTTAATATTCTGGTTTGTTTGCCTCTTTCGGCTATTACTGTGGGAGGGGCAGGGTGGATTGCTAAAGCCATTATCACTAAACAGGAAAAAATCGGTTCCGCTTTACCAGGCTATGAAACTTTAACCATTACAGAGACTTATAATGTTTTTATTAATGTGGCTTTTGAGGTTTTGAAACAAAATGAGCTACTCCTGGGTTTGGTGATTTCAGCTTTGTTGGCGGCTCTTATGTCTACAGTGGATACCCTCATTAACGCGTCTGCGGCTATAGGGGTGTATGATATTTATAAACCTTTAGTAAGTCCTAATAAAAGCGAAAGGCATTATCTTCGAGTAGCACGGTTTGCTTCTGCTTTTGTAATTGGCATCAGTTTATTGTTAGTGGTTTGGTTTTTTCAACAAAAAGGGACCTTGATGTCCATTCATTATAAGGGAATTATGACTATTATTCCTCCTGTGGTGACAACCGTTTTTATAGCTTTGTTTTGGCCCCGTTTTGATGCTTTTTCTGCTATTTTAGCGATGGTTATTGGAGGAGGGGCCACTGTGCTGACAGGAATATTTCCAGAACCAGTTATATATTTGAGAGAGTTTTTTGTGGGTGCTGAATCAGGAGATCCTATATATTTCCGGGCAGTTTTTGGGGTTATTTTGACAAGTACTGTGGGTATTACAGCCTGTTTGTTCTCATCGTCTAAGCGGTTTTCCCAGAAAAAAGACATAAGTGGCTTAACAGCTAACACTTTGCAGAAAGCTATGTTCTTTTTTAAAGGGGGCGAACCTAATCTGGAGCCGGGGAAAAAAGTAAAAAATCTTAAATTATCTTTAGATTCTGATATGAAAAAAGGAGAAATTAGCCTTTCTAAAAAAGTTTGTGATTTATTAAAAGCTTATCCAGGGGATAAAATATATGTGTCTGATAATCGCTGGTGGTTAGGGGGTATTCGATCGGGGCATTTTACATTAAAAGAGGTGCATAAAAGCCATAAGGATTTGGTTTTTATTTCTGAGGAAAGTGTAAAAAGGGCTTATATGATTCCTGATAAACCAGTATTCCTGGAAAAAACTATCTAATTTTTATGGGTCAATGTTTTTTTCCCCTTTATATTGTGGTTCAGTTAAATTTAACGAATCACTTAATTCAGGAAAACTTGCATAAAGTCTTACTCCGCTACATTTATATCCCTCTTTTTCTTGAGTATTTATAACTTTAAGCAAATCAAGCCGACATTGGTTTTTGTCCTTAGAAGAAATAGTATATTTTTGTTCTATTACCTTTTTTTTAGTATAAGTTGATTTGTACACACTACATGTAGAACCGTATATTGGTTCTTCATTAAAAATCATTCTTTCAGTTTCAGTGAGTTCACTCAGCCAGTAGTCTACATGAATCAGTTTATCCTTTTCTTCTTCTTCCACTTCATTTTGGTTTTTGCACTCATAAATTATTTTAATAATTCTTACGTGAGCACTTTTTAATGTGTCAGGAACAATGAGGTTTATATCAGAAAGTAGTGGAATAGGCTCTTCTCCTGATATCCATTCTTGGATATCTGACATACGAATAATAGGTTCTTCCAGCTTCTGTGGTTCTTGAGCGACAGTATCAGAGTCAGGGGTATTGGGTGAGTCGGTGGAACCGGAAGTATCTGTTGTTTGGGTATCTGTGGGAGAATCAGGATTGGTTGGGCCACTGGCAGGGTCTGCTGTTGTTTGGGTATCTGTGGGAGAATCAGGATTGGTTGGGCCACTGGCAGGGTCTGCTGTTGTTTGGGTATTTGTGGGAGAATCAGTGGAAATAGGCTCTGTAGGCAATTCTTTTTTTTCATCGGTTTGGTTGGAGTCTCTGTTAGACTTACCACAACTTGTAAATAAAAGACAAAAAATCAACAGGAAAATGATTCTCATTTTTTCCTCCTTACAGTTTAAAAGCTCAAATTCGCGCCATTTAAACATATAAAAAACTGAGAGTCAAATTTTATTTATTTTTTTCTGAACAGATAAAATAATCCAGGCTATAACGGTTGCCTCCGACAATGGTAAAGTATAAAAATCCGGTAGCATATAAGAGAGCCAGCTCTTTTTTGCTAAAAGGATCATCATAGTGGAAGATTAATCCAGCTACAAGCATGGTTATAAGAACATTTAAAGCGGCAAAACGGGTAAATAATCCTAAAATTAGTAGAATAGAGCAAAAAAACTCAGCAAAAGTGGCTAAACCTAAACTTAAAAAAGAACCTATCCCTAAAGGATCTGGAAATGTTTCAGATTTTTCAGAAAAATTAGCAAACTTTCCATAGCCATGTGTGATCATAAAACCCCCCAGAACAAGTCGAAAGACAAGCTCTGTTATTTCCTGATAACGGGCAGAAACTTTTTTAAAAAGACAGTTTTTTATTTTTTTAACGCACATCGTCATTATATTCCTCCTTTTTTATAAGGTATTTAAGTATTTATAAAGGTAAAAGCAAGCTTTTTATATCCTGTGTCTTGCGGAAAACCCTTATAAAGCAAAAAAACTTTTTAGGACTAAACTATTAGCCTGTGAAAAAGGTTGTTATTTTGACGGGATTCTCACTTGAAAACTGCTGAAAGTCTTTTAAGCTTTCAGTTTAAGTTCTGGATTCCCACTTTCAAGGGACTGTAAAGCCCAAATACTTGGCTTTGCAGGTTAGCGAGAGTGAACAAGGTTTTTCACGGACGGCTCACTACTTTTTAGAGTGTAATAATTACAAACTACTAAAGTCCTGGTTTTTGGAAAAGCTTATTTATTCTAAAACTCTGCCTTGGCTAAAAGTCTATTTTAGCAAAAGCGGAAGTGAGGAATGGAAATCTGCTTGGTTTTGAAAGAATACTCAGTCTTTTAAGTATAAACATAGCTTTTCACGAGAGGCTAAAATATTTTGCGTGATTTATTCAAATAAAACTTTACTTAAGTAGGATAGATTGTGTTACGATAAGATATATGATAGTTGAATAAGAATAAGCTTAAAAGAGGAGGTAAAAAGTGAATTTTTTAACTTGGTCTATTGTATTTCTCAGTTTAACTATGGTTTCTTGTAACAGAGATTTTAAAAATGTTCGACAAAAAGTAGGTGGAGAAAAGACTCAAGAGCTGAATATAATACATAACGAATTAAATGTGGAGATTGTCAAAAATCAAAAAGTGGCTATCAGTGTTGCGAGAGGACGCAAAAACAGGAGAATGCAGATTATATGCCGGGGAGTAGAGGGATGTTTGCATGTTTGTGAATATTTTAAACACAAAAAATGCAAGCAATTTTCAGTGGATCAGGTGGTTTCTTTTTGGTTAGGTAAAATTGGTTCCTATACAGAATGGGCGCAAGCTGAAAAAGATTTAAACCTCATTGCCACAGAACCGGAAGTTTCTGCTTTTTTGAAAAATGTGGATCGAAACAATAATGTCCCCCGTGCTCTCTTTAGTTTAAATACTTCAGCCGAGTGTCCTATGGGGGAACAAAATATTTTTTACAGTTATTCTCCTGAGGCCGCTTTATACGTGGGGCCTAAACTTGATATAGAACCTCCTGCCGCTTCAACAGGAGCTGAAGCGAAGGTTGGGGAAGATGTTGTTTCTTGTGCTGAACCTAATTCATCAGCAGAGGCGCGAGCTGAAGTAGGTAATGCAGATAGTGGAGGAGGTTCTTCTGCTGGTGTACCTGCTGATGACGATGGCCAAGGTAATACGCAACAAATGGTTGCCGTTCAAGATGGAGATGGAGACGGAGATGGAGATGGAGATATAAGAGAAGATGTTGCTCCTCCTGCCCCTCCTGCTGGTCCTAATTCATTAGATAATAAGCCAGGTAATGGGGGATCTGCTTGTGCTGAGCTTGATTCATCAGCTGGCGCGCAGGATACAGAAAAATTAGCAAGAAAAGAATCAGATCAGGATAGCCAAATAGTTTTAGAAAATAAAAAAATTGTAGATGGCAAGGCTCTTTTGCAATTTAACTTACCTATATTCAGAGGGTTTATAAAGAAATGCTTTGGACACAAAACTAAGTCTTTTAGTGAAATGGCTGTTGATATTGAAAACTACTCCGCCTTTGAGATTGGTCATGATGTCCTATCCTTAGCTTGTGCAGAAAATAGTGAGTGCATTCGCCTGGCTTACTGTGCTATAGACTCTGAATTAGTTTGGAAGAGAGTGGCTGAAAGCCTTAAAGCCGGTGGTTGTGAATATGAAAATTTTGTAGAAATGATGTAACTAAAAATTACCTTGTGCTCTATTGTCTTAATTGTTATGCATTGACTTAAAAAATAAGCCATCAGCATCTCTATTGATAGGATAATAGTAATATGAAAGGTTTTTTGTTTTTTTGTCGTGATGATCTTTTTCTTCCTATATTTATTTTTGTATGCGTGGTTTTTCCATCTTTCGGACAAGGTAGTTTATCTTCCTCTAATGTTGATTCTTTTCTTGTCAGAAAAGCCTTGCAATCCACTGTCCTGGTATCTTTATCGGAAAACCACGATAGCTATAATTTAGAAACCATTGGATTTATAGCAAAAGACGCTAAAGGAAATATAGGTGTTATTACTTCTTTTAGTGCCATTGATATGGCCTTTTCTATAGGGGTAGGTCAAGATATTGTGGTCTATAATAATAGCCATCGGGTTTTTTCTTTAAAAGGGGTTATAAAAACCTTTCCCGTTGATAATTTAATTTTTTTGCAAATGGATGGAGACCTTACTGAACAAGGAAAAAGACCCCCTTTGCTAATAGCTGATCTCCATGCTAAAGATCAAAAATTGTTTTACACTATAATGCCAGTTGCTCCTTATTCAAAATGGTTTTCAGCAAAACCTGTGCAGGAGGTCCTATCCTTTTCTGGCAGACAGGATTTTATAACAGATACCACCTTTGGAACAGATTTTTTGAGTGAAAGTAACAGCCTCATTATTAATGAAAAAGGGGAAGTGGTGTCTTTGACATCTTATAGTTCTGCAAATACATTATATGGTAATCGGAATATGAAAAAAATTTTAAATACCCCCCCTGGTCAGTGCTCTTTTTTTCTTAAGGGGTGTATTATTTCTGCGCGAAAAACTCTTTATAAAAAAGCTAAATCAGGAAATGCCAGAGCGCAATATGAGCTGATAGTGAGAACCTCAGCGGATTTTGAGGAGTTTACAACATTTATGTCTTCTATTGGGATCAATAATCCCTCAAAAATAAAAAAAAGCTGGATTGTTTTTTGGAAAGGAGCTTCTAAGTGGAATGTAGAACTGCATTATTTTTGGCTTTTGGCAGATACCAATATGACTGAAAAAGAGCGAATGAAATATCTTAAAATTTTGGTACAAAATAGTACTATAAAATCTTTGGCAAACAAAAGCCATCCTCATTTTCAGTACCTTCTGGGTGAAATTTATTACAGTTTAAATGATATTGATGAGTCTCAAAAATGGTTTAAGAAGGCCAGCAAGAGAGATTATATACCAGCTTTGTTTCGGAACAATATGACAAAAATACTACTTAGCATCACAGCTTTAAAGATTCTTTTGGGTGTAAATCATAACTTAACTTATCAGTTTATGAATCTTTTTTTTCGAGATTATAAAACAGCAGAGAATTTTTTAAAAGAGCAAAAAAGATTCACACCTAGCTCTCGTAAGAGTATGGAGCAATATCTTTCTCAATTAAACGAGGGAAGTGTAAACCCTATAAATCCTCCCCCTGTCTCTAAAACAAAGAAACAGAGAAGAATCTTAAATGCGAGCAATGAGCTTTTTTTCCGCAGTTTAAACAACTTAAAAGCCGGTTTCGATGGGATCAACAAACTGGCCCATAATGGTCACTATCCTGCCACGGCGGTTCAAGATGTTTTTGAAAGGCTTATAAAGCCCATTTTTTTAGAGAAAACAGGAACTTATGATTCTGTTCCAGGTGAAGAATCAGACAAAAACTGCAATACAGCCTTTTTAACCCCTTTTTAATTTAAGATTTTTTAATGCTCCATTCCACTTTTGCATATAGACAAGGGGGTAAAAACCCTATAAAATGGCCCCTATATGCCAGTTAAGAGCAAAAGACCTGGTTTAAGAAAATAAATTTATAACTTTTTTTATATTTATGATATTATTTTAAAGTTATTTAGTAAAAATAAAAAAGAGAGGTGCAATATGAAAAGCAAGATTTTTTTAAGTGTAATTTGTTCTATTTGCTTTATAACAACTGTTTCCTGTGAAGACGCAGAGACATCTGTTGCAGAACATGCTTCTACAGATCAAGAGCGGGTAGGAAATGCTAATAATACAGAGGCTCCCAATCAGGATAAGGAGCAGTTTTACACCATAACCAATGATTTTCAAGATTATCGGGGAGGGGGAGCTATGTATGTGCTTTTGACAAGCGTGAATATTGAAAAAACATACATTATCCCGCCCACTATATACGGGCCATTAGAATTGGAGTATGTTGTTATGGAAGAGGCAAAAGTAGACGGAGAGTGCGTTAAAGTGCCTGCATCCGCCTTTCCCCTTGCAGTCCATATATGCCAGTCTCAAGAATGCTCTCAGGCCAGATCTTTAGATATTATTCTTAAAAACCCTGCTCATTACAATATTAGTGGCATAGGTGGTTTTCTTGCTCCCCATATATATCCCGTATCTCCTTGCTCTAAAGAGTTTGTGGATCTGATGAAAAATGTAGGAGAATACAAAGAACTTTAACCTGCAAAGCCGGTGAGGAGGGTATATAAGGTAAACAATACTTTATTGTTAGTAGCTAACACCTCTGTTACTTCCTCTGAAAAGCCAAGTTGTTGGCTGTTCAGTTCTGCACTTCTGCGGGAATCCAGAACCTAAGCTAAAAGTCTAAAAGGTTTTCAGCATTTTTCAAGTGGGAATCCAGCCAAAATAACATATTTTTTCATAAGTGGTTATTTATCTCAATATTTTTTTACCACAGGAAAAAAGATTTTGTTCCCTTTTGGTTCTTTTGATAATACCCTCTTTAATTGTTTAGGGTGTTAAATATGCAAATATTGTTTTTGTTTCAGTGTTTTTTCCTAACACTGATTTTTGTTTATCCTGTGCAAGCCAATATACCTAAAGGGTATGAGGTTTTGTCTTCTGCTCAGCAGGGGGTTGGATCTAAACAGAGATTGGAGATAAAAGCAGTGGCTTTGCTAAAGAATTTTTTTTCACAAGACGTCGGGACAGCAAATAAGCTCAACACTCATCAGAATAAGGAGCAACAAATGAATAAAGGAACAAGCAAAACTTCGGCAAACTATCCGATAAAACCAAAACAGGACAAAACCCCATCTGTTCTTATTGATTTTAAAGTAGAAAAATACTTTTTAAAAAATGGGATGACTATTTTATTACATGAGGATCGGCGTATCCCACAAATTTATCATCAGATCTTGGTAAAAGTAGGTTCTAAGGATGAAAAAAAAGGGAAAACAGGGCTGGCTCATTTATTTGAGCACATGATGTTTCGAGGGACAAATAAATACACGGGTGAGGAGTATGAAGAAAGACTGGCCTCTATAGGGGCCACAAATAACGCGTTCACCAGCAGAGACTATACAGCTTACGAAGTCACTTTGCCTAACCATAAATTGGAAATGGTTTTAGAGATGGAAGCGGAGAGGCTAAAGAGCTTACGACTTACACAAAGCTATTTAGACAAAGAAGTAGAGGTGGTTAAGGAGGAAAGAAGAGAGACAACCGACAACAACCCTAACGAAATTTTTGAGCCTATGATGAAACTCATTTTTAAATCTCACCCTTATGGGAGACCTATTATAGGATGGATGCGGGATTTAGAAAAAATGAGCTTAAAGGATTGTAAAAAATTTTATCAATCTTATTATGCCCCTAATAATTCCATATTGGTATTGGTAGGAAATTTTGAGGTAAAAAAAGCTAAAAAATGGATTCAAAAATATTATGGTGCCTTAAAGCCTTCTCATCTGGAAAAAAAATCTTTTCCTTCCCCTTCTGCACAAATAAAACAAAGAAAGGTCACATTAAAAAGAGCAGTTCATGCTCCTACTTTAGCTTTTGCATACAGAGGGCCTAAAGCTGGAGAAGAGGGAGCATACTCTTTGGAAGTGTTAAATCGTATTTTGACCAGTGGAGAGTCCAGTCGTCTACATAAGTTATTAGTATATAAAAAAAAACTGGCTTTATCAGTAGGAGGCTTTTATTATACTTTAAAAGAAGATGGGGTGTTTCTTGTTTTTGTAAAAATGGTCCCCGGAAAAAACTTGGAAACAGTAAAAAAATTGTTTTTATCTGAAATCCAAAAGGCCCTTGTAACAGAGGTTAGTCCAAAAGAGCTTTTAAAAAGCTCCCGCTCCATAATGAATGACTACATATCAGCTGTCGGGAGCCTCTCTGGAAAAGCTAATTCTCTATCTTTAAACGAGGCGTATTTTGGAGATTATAGGGAATTATTTAAGGATTTAGATCGATATAAGAAGGTGACAGCTCAAACTATAAAATCGGAGGCTAAACAATATCTTTCTTCTTCTAAAATATCTGTAGTAGAGCTTTTGCCTTTTTAGTTTTTACGATGAACAAAACGAGAAATAATAGAATGAAACAAAAACTTTTTTTGAAAATAGTTATTTTAGTGCTTTTAACTGTTGTCTTTATAAGTGCTGGGTATTTTATTTGGAGGAAAACCAATATGAGTGCAGTAGATCAATACAAACCCTATTCTTTTGTTCAGAAAACCCTTTCCAATGGCATGGAGGTTCTTTTAGTAAAGGATTCAGCTTTGCCGTCTTTATCTGTTAATATTATGTTTAAAGTGGGCACGAAACAAGATCCGGAAGATAAAGAGGGGCTTATGTCTCTTTTAATTGAGATGATGGATAAAGGCACAAAAACCCGCTCTGCCTCTCAAGTAGTAGAAGATGTAGAAACACTGGGCACAGAACTTTCTTATAGTGTGGGTAGGGACTATGTTTCTTTTTCCTTGGAAACTCTTTCCTATTTAGATGATAGCACCTTAGAGATTTTATCTGATATTATTACCAACCCTTTATTTTCACCTAAAGAATTTAACAGGGCAAAAGAGAAGGCCATAGGATGGGCTAAAAGAAAATCTGAACATTTTACTTCTTATTCCTGGAAAATTTTTAATAAATATTTGTATGGTTCTCACCCTTATGGTTTTTATAAAGCGGGCCGGTTAAAAAGTTTAAAAAAAATTCAGTTAAAAGATATTAAAGATTTTTATAGCCGTTATTTTATTCCGGATCAGACCGTATTAGCTGTAGCGGGTCAGTATCCTGAAGATATTATTAAAAAACTGGAAAAATTTTTTGCTCATTGGAAAAAGCCTGTGAAGAAAAAAAAACAAGATATTTTTGTTTCCGTGGTTCCTGATTTAGTAAAGAAAAAAAAACTTTTAGTGATTCATCACCCTTCTGCCGTTCAGTCAGAAATAAGAATGGGGCATATTTCCTTAAATAGATCTCATCCAGATTATTTATCTTTCCGGGTAGCTAACTTTATTTTAGGAGGAGGGTTTACCTCTCGTCTTATGAGTCGTTTGCGTGCGCAGAAAGGGCTAACTTACGGTGTGTACTCTTATCTGTCTGCAAAAAAAGAAATGGGGTCATTTAATTTAGGTTTAGCCACTCGAAATGACAAAGTAGGACAAGCTTTGCTGGAGATATTTGGTGTGTTGGAGAATTTTTATGAAAAAGGTATTACAGAAGAAGAGCTGGAAAAGGCAAAACAGCTTTTAAAAAATCAGTTTATAAGTGGTGTGGCTCAAGCAGATGATTTTTCCACTTATTTATTGTATTTAAGTAGTAATAATATTCCTTATAAATATGTGGAGGAGTTTTTTGATCGTCTCAACAATTTAGATGTTTCTACTGTGAATTTAGCAATAAAGAAACATTTACAGACGAATTTGATGACTATTTTGGTTTTTACTAATGTGGATCAAATAAAGCCACAATTAAAGGCTTTTGAGCCTTTTACCATTGAGAATTATAAAAAATTTCTATAACTTCTGGCCCTTCCCTTTAATTGGCTTATCCTGAATAAATACCTTTTCTCCTCTAAACTAACTGCAAAGCTCAGTTGTTAGCAAACTAAAAAGCCAATTTGTTGGCTTTTAAATCCTGTCCTGAGCTGGAATCTTGCTGGTTTTGAGGAAAAGTAAGTCCTGTTTACTTTTTTGCAAGGCCCTTTTTCCCGGGCTATTAATTAACCCATTTATTTTTGGTTTTCCAATTTAAAACCTGTGTATTTTTTATATCCTGGCAGATTGGTTCTTGTATTTTTTATTAAAATACATTTTAAAGTAATCTCTTGCTTGCTTATTTTAAAATAGGAATAAAACTTTATGTCGAAATTATATTGGTTTATTGATGATTTATTTTACAGAATGAATAGGCGATTCTGGCACAGAGCTTCAGAGATTATAGCTAAAGGTGCTTGTTTTTCAAGCCTAACGGCTTTTTTCTGGAGTTTGACAGTTAATTTGAGAAAAAAGGCTCAAAACCCTGTAAAATAGCCTCTATTCAGGGTTTTTTTGGATTTTCTCCAAAAATTGTAGTATAAAAAAGCCCGACTTAAGGTTTAAAAATAGCTTTTAATTGCTTTTTTTTTCCTCTGCTGGCGGACAAAATTTAAGCAACTTCTTAGGTATTTGAACCTTCGCCACCTGAAACATCTTTGCTGAAACACCGGTTATCTCTGTTCTGATCCATATTATAGCCCCTCTCACTTTAACGGGCACAGCCCGAACTTCCAATAAAGCCTTCATCCCCTGAACCACTGTTAAAGGACGATGAGCTATGCTGGCTGTCTCTGTAGCGGGACTTTGAAACAAAAAACCTCTTCTTCTTAGCTCTTTTGTTAAATGAGCCTCACATAAATACGCAATAAAACACATCACCAAATGTCCCATTATACGCTTATCTGTCCAATGAAATACAGGACGGGCTTTTAAAGTACCTTTTAGCTCCCCAAAGGCATCTTCTACCTTCCAGAGGTCCTTATAATAACTAACCAAATCTTTCGCGCTTTTATTTTGAACATTCGTAATCACTCCAAAAAAACCATCCTTTATAGCCTCTCTTTCTATAGCTTGTTGATTTAACACAGGTTTTTTAGCTCCCTTCTTTAAACAAACATATTTTTTATAAGCTTCGTGGGTCACAAAACTTTGAATAGAGACACTATGAGACTTTAACTTTTTCTCAATTTTAGATAAAATCTCCTCACGAACCTTCTGATCTCTCTTAGCTCTTTTAGCTGACCAAGTGATGATAAGTCTCTTACCCTCATACTTTGTCTCATACACAAAAACCCCCGGCTGGACTTCTTGAAAAAGACTCTTATTATAAAAATCCTTATGGCGATTCTTTATTGCTCCTAACTTCATACCTACAATAAACTCCCCTTGACCTCTCTCTAAGCTCTCTAAGTTCTTTTTGGAAAAAATCCCCCGATCACCAACAAAAATAAATCGTCCAACATTAAATTTTTCTCTTAATTTTTTTTCTATATCAGCTACTGTTTTGCCCTCAAAAGTGTTACCAGGATACACTTCAAAACCCAAAGGAAGCCCCTCTTTATCTACCAAAAGACCTAAGACCACTTGGACTAAATCCCCTCGTCTCTCTTTGCTGTAACCAAACTGTCTAAGTTCTCCTAAGTCTGTTCTCTGGCTTTCAAAGCGCAAAGTAGTTAAGTCATACAAAACTACATCTACTTGTAAATTAAATAAGTTTCGTTTATGCCAATATAAGGATTTTTCTATATTATCTTTATGTAGAGCCAAAAAGTCTAAAGCTCTATAAATCTGATGAAGCTTTATATCCGGCACCACTAATCCAGGATAAAAAGCCTGTTGTCCTCTTTCAAAAACCGCCAGCTTTGAACTAGGCTCCACAAAACGGCCAGCTACAAGGGTAAAGAGAATTTTTTGAATATCCCACTTTGTTTTTGAACCTTTAGGTAATTCCTCAAGGGCTTGATTGATTCCTAATTTTTCAAATAGTTTTTGTAAAATAATAAGAGGACCAAGAATAAAAGTTTTTTCAATGTTTAAGTTTTCAGACAGTTTTTCAATAGTCATAGCTCCTGAGTAACGTGAAACAGCTTGGACCAGGCTTTCTATGGTGCCATCTCCTTGTTTACCTAAAGAGAGGAGGGGTTTATGACGAACTTTGCCTTTATCTCGGTAAGATTTAGTGAGTTGTAAGTAAGTGTCTCCCTTAAGGGATTTGATTTTTTTAATGAACATGGTTTTATTTTACCACTACCATTAAAAAAAACAACACTTATACAGGATGCGTTAACACTAAAGTCGAGTATATTTTTATACTACATTTTGGAGAACCAGAGGACAAAAATAGCTTAAAACCTCACAAAACAGCCCCCATTAGAGCTTTTTCGGCCTTTTTCCAAAATTAACTGTCAAAGTCGGGAGAGATCAATATAGCCTTATAGAGGACGCAAACAAAAATCTTTATCGTATGCCCTCTAAAAGCACACAAGAGATAAGATCCATATACGAGGCCTTAGGTCTTAAAAGAGTGTCTAAATTTATCTCCACTTCTTGAACTAAATCTTAAAAATGTGTTCCCCCAAAAATTTGTAAATATCGGAAATCACTCATTTATTGCATTGCGTTGTGCTGAAGTCAGGAAATGGCCGCTATTGGTGGAAGTTCTGCTCTGCCCTCTGAAAACTTTGCTTCTTTATCCGTTATATCCTGATCCTGTTCAGAAACTGCAATAGATTGTCCGGTGGGACGAAAATACATAATGCCCGGAAATGTGAATAGTTGAATATCTAATTCTGATTGCTGTTGCGGTTCTATTTTTTGCAATAAATCTTTTATTTTTTTAGCTGGAAGCTCTGCTTTGACAGCATGAAAAGCAATGTATGGCATATCAATAAAAGGGCCAAGTTTTTTACCCCCAATATCCTTTAACAGGTTTTCAATATCTCTCTCATTCTTTTTTCGTTTCTCTTCATTTTTTCTATAAAAAAGATCTATTTGAAAAGTTATTGATTCCTCTTCATTGACAGGATCTATGAGGGCTTTCCATCTGTCAATCATGCCAGTTTCCCTTAAGGTCTCCTTTATCCCCCACTGACGAATATCATACGCTTTAGTAAATACATGTTTCCATTTTTTTTCACCCCTGGCAAATTGCTCATTTTCCTTCCATTGCTCCCATAAGGACAATAGTTTTTCTTTACCTTTTTGATCAAAAAAAGAAACAAAAAGCTGTCTTTTTAATTTTTTCATATCTTTTTTATCTTCTGTTAATACGTAAAAATCCTCGTCCGGTTCTATATCATCTATATCCCATTCTCCCATCCACTCCAAACCCACTTTTTCCACAGCTTGACGAAAATTCTCAACACTATCGACAATTTCAATAACCAGAGCTGTTTCCGGTTCAAGATCTGTTATAGTGTTGCTGACACTGGCTTTCAGTTTTTCAATCTTTGGAGTTAATCTTTCAATTTGCCTCTGATGATCCGGAAAATGAACATCAGGTTTTCCAAAACCTTGTTTTCTTTTTGAAGGTTCAATCGCTTTTGCTTTAGGAAATATCAGAAGAGGCAGAAATTTTGACATAACATAACTTTCTTAATCTTGATTGTTTTTTGGAGGATTTAAACGGCTATGCCATTGCTCCAGTTTGTTTTTAGTGATTGTTGCTGTATTTTTTATTTTTTTCTCAAGAACAAATCGCCGGACAATATCTAAACAAAATTCCTCTGCTTCAGAAAAGCTGGCTCCTTTTATAGATTTTGCTAAAGTATCCGGTGCATATCCAAAATCTATTTTACAACGTTGGCCAATAGCTTGAATAAGTTTGGACAATTGTTTTTGTGTGGGAGTATTTAATGCAACTCTGACTTGAAAGCGACGCCATACCGCCTTGTCCAGCAATTCAGGATGATTGCTCGCAGTTGCTACAACAACATAATCTGGCATACTGTCAATCTGCAAAAGCAAAGAGCTTACAACTCGTTTAATCTCTCCTGTTTCATGGGTGTCCCCACGCTCTTTTCCAAGAGTTTCAAATTCGTCAAAAAATAAAACGCATCTTTGGGTTTTAGCATAATCCATAAGATGTTTCAACCGACCGGAAGTTTCTCCTAAATAACTGCCAACTAAGTTTTCATACCTGACAACAAACAAAGGATACATTAACTCATGAGCCAAAGCCTCCACCAAAGTAGTTTTTCCGTTGCCGGGAGGTCCTGCAAACAATAAACGATTTCTTGGAGACAAATTATGTGAATGCAATAATTCTGATCTGTGTTGCTCTTCAATTACCTCTTTAAGTTGATCATGAGTTTTTTGTGTTAAAATCAAGCTATTTAAGTCTCTCTCCGGTGTTACTTCAAAAATAAAGTTTTTGTGGTTATTGTTATGTTCATTTTTTTTGAGAGTGCGAGCACTAATAGAACCATTGGGTCGCAAAGCTTTGATTAAACGATCTGCCAGTATTCTATGACCCTTGTTTCGTTCTTCTTGAATTAGAGCTTCAGAGATTTTGCGGAAAGCAACACGATCATCATCACTAACACTTTTTATCAACTCAACTAACAAATCTGCCTGTGCCATTTTACTACCCCTGATTTTATTATAGACAACAGTTTTTCCCTAAAACTGAGCAAGTTGTTGGTTCTAAACCAGTATTTCACCAATTAACTACTCGTCCGTGAAAAAACTCTGATTAGGTAAGTTACTTGCCTGCCAAGAAGAAAGAGTCCCCTTGGAAATTAAAAAGCCAAGTTGTTGGCTTTTTAGTCCCGCAAAAGCGGAATCCAGTTAAAAAAAGACTGTTTCACGACCGACTAACTAATGGCCCGTGAAAAAGTCTGTTCATCTCCAACTGTAAAGCCAAGTACTTGGCTTTACAGTCCTGCCTTGAGCGGGAATCTTGCCTGTTTTAGGACAAAGTAAACCCTGTTTACTGTGTTGAAATACCCTTTTTCACGGGCCACTAACTACTTCTTTTCAAGTTTTTTTAATAGTAAAAGAAGGGGCGAAAAATGTCAATTCCCTAAACTAAAGTCACTTAGAGAGTTAGAAAAAACCAGTTTTTTTAAGGTTTTGAAGGTTTTAAACATCAAATCTTGAGTTAAGTTTAAGAATTGATAAAACTGCACTAATGGGGAGTGCAATTTACTTTCTTACCTGTTAAGAACTATTTGTAAGGTTTTTGATCTCTACCTCAGAAAGATCTGTTACTTTAGAGATAAAAGCCAGATCAACTTTCTCTTTCAGCATATTTAAGGCCACCAACTGCATAGCTTTTTGTAGATCTTCCTCTGTTGGCCTGCTTTATATGTCGGCCTTATTTATAAACTTAGGACGCTATTATTTGGGAGACACGATTTTTCCATACCTTGCTGTCGATCTTCCTGTCGACCTTATTTATAAATTGTTAAGTAAAAATTCAGGTTGTAGTTGTTCTTCTGGGATTTGCTTTTCCAGTGGCAAATATATACAACTTTGTATTTCCATTTGCTTTAAGTATTTGCACATTAAAGGGCCAACCTCTTTCCAGTCCAAGCCTCCTAAGCCACAGCCCAAAGCAGGAAGGGCTAAAGACTCAATTCCCTGGCTTTTGTAATTATTCACTAACCATTGCAAACCTTTTTCGATCCCAACAATAGGGGATTTTTCTCTCCAATGATTTTTTGTGGGAAACAGCAAAAACCAACGATGGCCATTTTCTGTCGTAATAGAAGAAGCAGAAGACACATCTTCCATAAGAGTAGTGATAAAATTTTCTGACCGTTTATATAAATAAGGGACTCCCATTTTTAGTTTCTTTTGGCGACAAAGATCTTGATAAAGAACATACGCATCAGGAAATTGATATTTAGCCCTTGAGGCCAGACCCTTACCCATAACACCCACAGTATTAACACTGATCGTAAAAGTCTGCATTTCCGAAAAAAACATGTCCCCTTTTTTTAAAGTAATATGCGTTTGATTTTCTGTCCCTTTTTTTAAAATAACTTGGTTGTATTCAGGAAGAAAAAACATTTTAGGGTTTTGCATAATGTTTAAAGGGCCTGTTATGTCTTTTTTAATTTGATTGGCTGTTTCTTGATCAGCTGTATAAATTCCAATAATTTTTTCTTTTGGAATTTTTTCATAAACCAATACTTCGGCCATAATTTTTCTTTTTGAGTCATCCACCTCACTCCAGTACGGCCTTTCAAATTGTTCTTGGTTTAAGACACTTAAACCTTTACTTATATCTTTAAAAAATATTGTGTTTTGAGAAGAGGCATTGCCATCTGTGATCCCCACATCACGGTTGTTTATAATATCAGGATCGATTTGCAGGATTACAATATTTTCTGCTCCAAATGTTTTAATTACTTGATAGAGCATGGGATTGCGGACCTGAAAATACACATTAGCATAATCCCAAAGGGAGCGACCTTTAAACTCTCTGTTTTTTCTTCTATTAACAATATCTTTGTCATAAATGATTGTGTTTTTTGAAAGCAATTTTTTAAACCATGCAGTTGCGCGAGTATGAGAAAGTATCCCATTTTTTAAAATAGATTTTAAGTTATCTTTGTGAGTGATATAATAAAGTTGTTTTGGCTGGTTCATAAAATGATTACCTTTTTATATTTTTTATTTGCTCTTTTTTGTTAAACTTTAAATGAAAGCCTAAAAGGTTTTCAATTTTTTTCAAGTGAAAATCCTAATAACAAAGCCACTTTTATCAGCTACAGATTAAACCAAGACCTCAGGCTAAAGTATAGTACCCTTAAGTTTTATAAACCCTTGAAATTATTATTTAACACAGCAGACAATGTGGAAGTCAGAAAAAATTTTCAAGAACTGTTTGTAAGGTTTTTGATCTCCACCTTAGAAAGACCGTCACTTTGGAGATAAAAGCCAGAGCAGTTTTTTCTTTCAGCATGTTTAAGGCCACTGCATGCATGCCTTTTTCCATGCCTTCCTGTCAACCTTCTTGTCGACCTTCCTGCAAGCTTTCTTCTCTGGCTTCATCCAATGAATACTGAAGTAACGGTGCCATAACTCTTTCCTCCTTTTTGACGGCGGTTTGTTCAATCTTTCTTACTATTTTCTAACTAAATGCAGGATCATATTGCCGGATATAATCCACTGCTCGGACAATCAAAGCCTCTCGCTCACTTTGGCTAAGACCACGGCCTATCGTAAATAGTTCCTTTATCTTTGTTTCGTTTAAATTCCATATATGCTTTAAAATATACAAAATAGGACGCGTTGTCAAGCCCTTGGGCCTTATCTATATCTAAAGCTTGAATATTAAGCACCCTGGGACATAAGAATTTTAATTCTTACACTTTTACAGGAACCCCTATTTGTATAGCCACAAGAGTATAAAGATCTACTTGCTCTTCCTTGGTAAATAAAGAAACAATAAGAGAATATCTTGCTTTTTTGTTCCATTTCCCAAGATGATACCGGGTTTTCCACCAACCCACTGTGGGATACACTGCCATCAAATTGCATTCAGATATGTCATTGGCTGTTCCTTTCCATATATCGCTATGAATAGAGCCGATATTTCTATTCTGTGCTCCAAACATCCATCTGTTATCTAACTCTGAATCAATTTTTACTTCTTCATCTCTTACAGCTTTATTAATTCTCTTGGTAAATTGATCTTTACTTTCTTGGGGTTTTATAAGAGCAAATCTCAACCCATGCGAGGGATAGCGATATCTGTCTTTCCAGCCAATTTCTCCAGGACCCGGCTCGATAAAGTAAGACAATGTGAATTTTAATTGAACATCAGTTTGGTCCGGTAAAGATTTTAATACATCTTTTGGCCAAGGCATTTCATAAAAGTGCATATCTTTCGTAGAATAATTACTCAATTTTTTAGTAAAAGGTTGCAGTGTTTGTTCAGAAACAAGAGTCAAGCTGTTTTTATAAGATGAAACAGCCTTATTTATATCAGGCACTCCATATCCAAAGATACGCAACAGGGTTTTATAATTCTTTTTGTCACTCTGATTTGTTTCCCAAAACTGTCTTCTCATACTTTGTTGCCATTCTGCAGAATGAACCATTAAGGCGCGGATTGTTTCAGGCCATATTTCAGGATATCTAACTTGTATTTGAGAGGCCATCCATCCTGCTTGAGCCACAGCCGCACTTGTCGCATAAAGCATCTCAAATTGATGCTCTTGGGGTTTATGATGCAGAGAAAGCAAAGACAAATCTTCCGACACAGTAGAAAATTTTGTTTTATCCATAGCGATATTTCCTCCTTCCAACACAATATCCGGTTTAACAGGCCATTTTTTTGCATCCCATGCAAAAGAAGTAGAGCTAAAAGGAGAAAGCTCTCCTTTTTTTGCAATAGGCTTGTATCCTTTCAGTTTAGGATCTATTATCAGTTCCTTTTCTGTATAAGCTCCTACAGTCAAAGCATTCCATGATTGCGCAGGATCATGGACAGCATTTGTTTTGTTGCTTACAGGATAGTTTTTCCATTCTGACTGTTCTTCCACATTTCCAGCAGACACAATCAACAGTCTTTTTTTATTATTCTCTTCCATGCCTGAAGTAATTTGATCCACTGCTCCTGACCAGGAAGAGGGTCGGCCTTTATCTCGAGCATCTGTACTGGTAACAGCCATACAGATTGTTCTTTTTCTGTTCGGTTTAGCAATTTCAGCCCTGCTAATTCCCTGTTTGGTCCAGTATCCATATAACTCTTTTTTATTGTCCTTTCCGGATTTTGGTATTAATTTAACAGACTCCAGTGTGTGAGCAATATTTACTTTTTCTTTACTCTCAACAGCTTTTTGCAAATCTCCATAAACAACTAAACCAGACATTGCAGTGCCGTGTCCATCTTTATCATCCACTCCCCATTGAGGGTTTACAGTATGACAGTCTTTATCTGACAAAACAAGAACCAATAGGGGATGTCCGTTATTAACACCTGTATCCAAGAGGCAAACAGCAACATTGGTCTTCTGATCCACAGCCAGCCTTTTCAGTAGCTCTTTAACCCACTCTGCTTGATCTTTATTTTCCTGATCCAACCAGAATCGAGCTGTTTCCTTAGATCTGCGAAATTCAGCAATTTGATCACTGCTTTTAATCAACTCTAAAAGCTGTTTTTTATTGGCTTGAATTAAAACAACCGCTCTTTCAGGAAAAAAAATAACTTGTTCCCTTCTGTATTGAATTTTATTTTGACTGATTTTATTTAACTCATCACAGATCTTAAAAAATTTATTTACCTGCTCTATGGGATTATTTTTTGTTATCTCAACTTCTGGTTTATCACCTGTTCTAAGCCAAACCTCACACTCTACAGCTTTATTGTCTGTCGGTATCAGATTTTTATTGTCCTGCCAAAAGGATTCCAACACCGCTGTTTGTATATTTTCAATAGATTCTACCAGATTTTTATTTTTTGGCTCTCCGCTTTTAGCTTGCTCAGTTAAATACTTATCTATTTTTTTTAAAAACCAATCAGCCTTACTATAGGGAATATATACTGTTGCAATAGCTATTTTTTGATCACCATGTTCTTCTTCACGAATATTTAAAAGCCGGATGCCTCTTTTTATATCTTCCAGACTCTTTGTAACAAGCTCAAAGCTGATTTGTCCTCTAAATTCAATATAAAAACCATCTTTAAAGGGCAGAGAAACCGCTTTGCGCTTTTCTTTTTCTTGTTTTGCTTGTTCCCACAGCTTTTTAAATTGTTCTTTTAAAAAGTTACCATGCTGAGATCTATTTCTCTTAGGCAGTTTAAGGGATTTACCTCCAGTTTTTGGAGAAGTATAACTCATGATATCTGGAGATTTTTTAATAAAAAAATGAGAAAACTGATTTTTTGCCATAACTGAAATTATTTACCTTTAGAGTTATATACTGATTTTCTATTTTTTAAGTTATTCAACAGAAGTTTTTTTGAAACCTGCTTTTGATTTTCCAAAACAGCCTCTTTTACGGAATCATAACAGGCTTGAACAATCTCCGCATGACTTAATTCTTTCGTATGATGAAGCACCTCCTCCACATTTAGCTTTCCGAGAAAGGTAGCCAATCGGTTTTTGATAAGTTTAATTATTTCTTCCTCATTTGGCAAATCATAATACAATACATCATCAAACCGCCGAAATAGTGCTTTATCTAAAAGCTCCATATTATTGGTGGCGGAAATAATAATGCTTTTAGATTTGTCATTTTCAATAAACTGCAAAAAAGAATTTAAAACTCTTCTCATTTCCCCCACATCATCTGTTCTTCCTCTTTCCGCACCAATGGCGTCAAATTCATCAAACAAAAACACTCCTTCTGAGTTTTGAATAGCGTCAAAAACCTGCCTAAGTTTAGCACTGGTCTCCCCCATAAACTTGGTTACGATTTTATCCATTTGTATAGTGAAAAAAGGCAGTTTCAACTCTCCGGCAATAACAGAAGCAGTCATAGTTTTACCAGTTCCAGGGGGGCCGACCAACAACACTTTTCTTCTATTGCTTAAACCATGTTGAAACAGTTTTTGCCGTTGATAATATTCTTTAAGAATTTTATCTATTCTAATTTTAAATTCCGGTTTTAAAACCATATCAATCAAACGGCTCTTTGATTTTGATGAAAGTACAAAGTCACTTAAATCTTTTTGAAAGGAGACTATTTTTAAGGAAGACAGTTTTTTTCGATCAATCAGCAGACGAATATCACGGGCCAGATTGGCATGGCCTCTGTGGGCTTCATAAGCTGCCATCTGTAAGGCTGTAGTTAAAAACCTCTCTCTGTCATCCTGAAGATGAGATGTTATTAAGGATTTTATTTGTTCCGCTGTGGCCATTTTACCCCTCCTGCTTTTTTAGTTGTTGTTCTGTTTGTGAAACTGTTTTATTTATGTATCGCAATAAGAGACCAGTTTGATAGATAAGAAACTCATTTTCCACCTCGTTTACATTATCGCCATGTTTACTGTGTTTATTAAAATATTCATCCAAGTAGCTAAAAATCTGAAAAATAATATTTCTTATTTGGGACTGACTGTTGTTTTTTAATTTCTGTTGCAAAGTTTTTATATTTTCCGGCAAGCCTTTTTTATTTTGTAGCTTATATCGAAAAAACTCCTCAACGGACTGGCGTAACCGCTCCGCCGATTCTTTATGCTGTTTTTTTTGATAAAATCTAAGTGCATTTTCAAAATGTTTGTTGCTTTCTGGATCCAAAAACAACAGGGTTTTATTTACCAATTCATTATCTAATTTTCGATCTCCTTCAGGGTATAAAATGATACGACCTTTGGATTTCCCGACAGCTACATTCAGATCAGACATTTCCACCGCTTGTTTCACTTGCTGTATAATGAATAATTTTTGACCGGGAGTAAAAAACTGTAAAGAAAGGATCATTTCAATTAACTTATAAAATTCTTTTATGTCGTTTTCACCTGCTAAATAATCAATTATAGTGATAGGGATACGATGAAATTGGGATCGCCTACTATACAAATTTTTTTTAAGCTTGGGTTTGATACCATAATACTGACAAAAATTTGCACCGCTGTCTTTTGTAACCATTTGATCAATATCTTGAAAAACATTTAAAATGCGTTGTTTGAATTTTTGAAAAGCCACTGGAGGAGAATCAGGCTGTAAGAGGATATTCCACCTTCTGTTAAAGTCTTTTCTGTGTTCTTTCGAGTTCATATTATATACCTTATTTATTATCAGTGGATTAGCCTACTTTTCCACTTTTTTTATTAGTTTAGTTATACTATAATTTACTTATCATAAATATACAGCATTAACAGTAATTTTTTCATATATCTCGGTTACTGGAATTTTTTTAATATTCTCGCCGGTTTCTTTGTCCAAAATAAATACCTTTCCGCACCTCCATTTTGGTTTTGGATACTTTTTTGCAATAAAATTATTGTTAGTTTCTGTATTATAAAATGTCTTATATATCCAGTAATGAGCGGTTTTCCCATATAAAATTAATCTGCTTTCTATATCTTCTATTTTATCAGTGGTATAGCAATAACAGTGTTTATCATTTGAACCAAAAAAAGCTAAGTGAATTAATTCACAATCTACTAAATCACCTTCAGATTTTATTTTATCACATATTGTAATTATTTGTGCTTCAATATCTTTTCTGTTTCCTTCTATAATTTGCCCTCTTTTTTCTTTAAAAATTTTGCACATCAACCTAAGACTACCCATATTGCTTTGTTCACAGATAAGTTTTAAAATGAGATGAGATAAATGATGCATAACTTTTTCACGATCCTCTTCGGAAAGTTTGGAAATCCTTATTTGAGATAACCTATCTAAAAATAAGTTATTAACTATACTATAATAGATATGTTTATCTCTTGATCTTGGATTTGGTTCTTTAGAAAGAGCTGAAATACATCTACCTATAAGCTTTTCTCCCCATTGATTAATATACAAAATCTCTCTCTTTTTCTTTTCCTTTAACCTGTTTTTTAATAATTCTTTTGATATTTTTTGCTCAATTTTATCTCTTAAATCAGGTATAAAACCCTCTACTTCTTGATAAGAGCTAAATGAGTATTCAGCCAGTTTCTTGCCTTCGTATTTTATATCAAAAAGTTCATGTTTTTTCAGTCCGGCAAACTCTAACAATCCAAAGGGGGTAAGCCTTGGTATCTTTTTTCCTGTAAGTTGTTTTACATTACGCTGAAAAGAATCATACTGATTCTTTGACATTTTATCCATCACATTTTGATCAAAAAATATATAGGGCTTTGTTTGTTTTTTCATTTTTATTTTTGTTTCCAGACTTCAGAGATGGTTTGTTGGATTTTAGCTTCATTCCATTTTTCCACTTGCCCTAATAGTGAGAGGTAAGGAGTGGACAAACCAGCTCCTGTCAGGAAATTAATATTGCAATCCTGCACAATATCTTTCAGCTCAATCATACTTAATTTTGCACCTCCTGATGCAGTTTTGTTTTTTTCCATAACACAAAGTTTCCTTAATAATTTTTTGCTTTTATATAACTTTCTTATTGCCTCAAAAAGTTGCTTCAAAAAGGCATAAGAGAGGGTTAATATTTTTTTTATGCCACCAACTCTTCTTTTATTTGTTCTTTTTTACTCCATAAAACCGGATGAATATCATACCGCCTAAGAGCTGACAACACTCTTCCGGTGGCAGACTGAGTATTTGGGGCATTATTGGACTTATTATCAGATTCAGATTTTTTGCTGTCATTAACAAAAGTATATAATTTGGATTTTTGCAATCTGGTGTCTTTTAGATCCAGCCAATCCATAATAATAGCATCAGCACTATTTTTGGCCGGGCGGTTAATGGTTTTTATCAAACGCTCCGGCTGATTGGAAGATTTTGTAATAAGAAAATCAAAGCTTCTGTTATAACGAGATAAACCTGTAAATGATACTCTTTCTGAATAACGAATATTAGATTTTTCAAGCCAGTCCCGCACATCTTCAAAAAATAAGCTGGTTACATAGGATGAAGACATATAAAACATGTCATTAACTGCCAAAATGGCTTGAACCAAAGAGTGCTTGCAAACAGGAAAATCCTCTTCACCGGTGGCTGTTATTTGAAGCCTGCCGTTTTCCTCTTGAACTCCGTATCCTCTGACAATCATCTGCAATAATTCCTGTCGTTTTGGTGACTTATCCAGCTTAAGCCCCTCCATTTTTAAACCAGCAATGGTCGCTCCATCATCTGTCAACAAATAGCCCGTATTTGTTTTCTTAAGGTACATTTGTATATAATCATTGTTACGGTCTAAATAAGGAGCTGTGATCTCCATCCATTGATTGATGTTTTTACAAACTGTTTTTTCTTTAAGCCAAGCATAATACTGATCAACAAGATGATTAATACTGTTCATTAAATAACCCCTTTTGAATCTCTGGTATATTGACAACATGAATATACTGTAAAAAATCTTTTATAGTTTTATATATATCATCCAAATCAGAAAAATCCGATTTTGGAATTTCATAAGCCCATTGCAAATTATTATACCCTTCGCGATATAAATGAAGATGCTTTGGACCCACCTCTTTGCCATCAGGGTTTCTGTGTGGATGCCCTATATCCATAAGAGGATTTGCAGACATTCTTTTTCCTTTTTTCATCATTTCAGTTCTGTTGCAATAAATATTAACTTTATTTATATATTATTATACGAAAACCTGTTTTTCAAGATAAAAAACTGAACTATTACCGCTAATAAATAATCTTCCATGATAAACCACTTGTGTTACAAATATTTTGCTTCTTTAATTATACCACATCCTAAGGACCGTATCAAGAACGACGATTCTTCTTTTTTTTGCGCTCATTACGTGCTTCTCTTTGAGCCTTTACAGCTAATTGCATAATTTCCTTACTGGAGTAACCTTTTTTTCTTGTGTTTTTTCTGATCTTATTCAGCATCTCTATAGCTTTTATTTCTTCTTGCCCAGCGGATTTACAAATCTGTCTAACTCCCAGACGGACCAATTCTGTAATGGATTTGTTTCTAACAACAGAAAGTGTCTTTAAAGCGTTAAGCTCATTTTCCTCAATATAAATTGTTGTCTTTTTTAACATGGCTAATTACCTCATAACCATACTGCCATATATATAGTATATGTCAACTGTTTTTTTTATTTTTGTTTCCAGACTTCAGAGATGGTTTGTTGGATTTTAGCTTCATTCAGCTTGATCAGTTTTTTGCACGACTCAACATACACTCTTTCTTGTTCCAGTTCCGCTACGATCTTTTTTTGCTCCTCTAAAGGGGGAAGAAGGATTTGTATTTGCTTAATCGCATTTCCATTGAATTGAGGTTGTGCTCCACCTGTCATTAAGTTATTGGCCTGCTTCCAATAATTTTCAGATTGAGAAAAAAACCAATAATATTTTGACAAGATGCCATTATTGCTTTTTACATTATTGCTTTTTACATTATTGCTTTTTAAAGGTATTAAACGAATTAAATATGAAGCAAATACAGATTGATAGTTTTTATCAAAAACAGCAGTTTTTCCAAAAGTAGCTCCTGTGCGAGCAACCAACAAATCATTCTTTTGTAGAAGATATTTTTTAGACTGTTTTGAAAGTTTAATAAATTTTTTTTCTTTCTCTTGTATATTTCCTGAGTGATCAATGTCTGTAATTCTGATAAAGCGAGTATCACCATCTTTTTTAGCTGTATCAGTGAATCCATATTCTATTTTATAAATATCACCAAGGCGGACTGTTGGCCAGGAGGGATCAGGTTTGATAATTGGTTTCCAGGTTTTTACAATTTGTCTTGCACTTTCAATAATTTTTTGGTAATCCTCAATCTCAACCACAATTTTTTTTTGTACCTCTAAGGGTGGACAAGGGATTTTGAGATTTTTAATAATCTTTTGTGATATATTAGGTTGTGCACCTCCACCAGCCAATCGTATTATCTTATATTTCATGTTTCTTAAAATTAAAAATAAAAACTCAGGAACAAATGATTTACTTGGTAAAATACCACATATAGCTTGATTTGTGGAAGACTTAAATTTTAATAAACCAACTTGACCAGCTGTAGCTCCGTACATAGCGACCAGCACTGTATTGATAGGAAATAATTTTGCAGATGACTCATGTAAACCTGTTTGTGTAATAAATAACTTTGATTTTTTAATAAAACCTTGTGCTACTTCTCCGCTTCTTATCCAAGGTATAGTGCCATTTTCATAATACTTCTTTTGTGTTCTTAAAGGTGTACCACCAGAAGTGGTTTCACAGATTTTTCCAAGCTCCACCAGAGGGTATTTTTGTTTTAAAAGAGGCTCCAGATGGGGTTGCAGTTTCCATAATTCTTTTAAGTCACAAACTTTAGCTGAGCCCCATAACTTATTTACAATATCCTGAACCCGCTCCTCACTATGAAGAAACTCAGTAGAATGGATAAGGTTCTTTAAGCAAAGATATAAGTTTACCATACTGCCTTGCGCTTTTTTGCATGATCTTTTTTCTATTTTTTCCAAAGTTTTGTTTAGCTTAAGTGCAGAAATTTCTGTTTGCTTTTCTATATTTTGATCCACTGTTTGGGTTTTGGAGTTTTGTTTGCTTTTCACCGCCCGTATTATCTGTTTTCGAAAAGGCTTAAAAGCTGTGTCCACTCCCAACTGCACTTCAGCAAAACCTGCAGAAAGCTCTTTAATGTATTTATTAATACTTTGTAACTCAGAATAAATATCCACCTTGTAACGACTTCCGGTTAAGTTGTAATCTCCCCCCTCTGCGATTTTGGTTTTGCTCACATAGTGGGCTATAGCACTTTTTAACCTCTTGCCCTGGCTATAAGCTTTTAAAACTTTAAAAGCCTCTGGTAGATCGGTCTTTTCAATTTCTCGGCGGGTAGCCCCTAAGTCAAAACCATCATTTTGAACATTCACAAATAAAATGTCCTGGTTGCTCTTAGCTCTTTTTTTGTCCAAAAATAAAATACTGGTTTTAACCCCGGAATAAGGCTCAAATACCTTGGCAGGAAGGCTGACCACTGCCCAAAGAAACTCGCTCTCCACCAACATTTTTCTTAATGCCTTGTAAGCTTTGTCGTTTTTAAAAATAACTCCTTCAGGAACAATGACCCCAGCCCGACCGTTTATAGTCAAATGCTCCGCTATGTAGTCCACAAACAAAACTTCTGACCTATTAGCCTGAATAGAAAATTTATTATGAGGCCTGATCCCTCCTTTAGGAGACATAAAAGGAGGATTAGCTAAAATCACATCAAAGTCATTTTCCCAACGGTTGTCACTTGTTAAAGTGTCATATTCGTAAATATGAGGAGTGTTAAAGTTATGTAAATACATATTCACCAACGATAATTTTACCATTTTAGGAGATATATCATAACCAATTATGTTTTTTTGTAAGTGTTTTTTATCTTTTGGTAACAGCTTCTCGCCCTTGTATCCGCCGTTACTTTGTATTTGCACAGCGGAAGCACTTTCAAACGGCTGATAGTGCTTTAGTATTTTTATCTCTGGGTCCCTGCCTTCGTGGGACTGAAAAGTAGGCTGATTGGTTTTTTGGTTCTGACGGGAATGACGAAATATATTGAGATCATAGGGCTGTTTATCTGAATGAGATTGCTTAGATAAAAACGAGGTTGATTTTGATGACTCTGATGATTCGGTTGATTTTTTAAAAGCAAAACTGTAACTATCTGTTTCTGGTTTGTAATTGCCAGAGTTATTTTTGATAATATGCTTGTAAGCGGAAATTAAAAAACCCGCTGTGCCACAAGCTGGATCCAAAATGGATTCTTCTTTTTTGGGATCCACCACCTCTACTATAAAATCAATAATATGCCGAGGAGTGCGAAACTGCCCTGCATCCCCCTGGCTCCCAAGGATAGAAAGCAAGTATTCAAATGCGTTGCCTAAGTTTTCACTATGCTCGTAAGAAAATGCGTTTATCTCTTTTAAAAACAAGTTTAAGGTTTCTGCATCCCTGTAAGGCAAAAAAGCGTTTTTAAAAATCTCTCTAAAAAGTGGAGGGAGTTTTTCATTGCTGGGTAACTGACTTAAAGCTTGAATATACAAGTCCATTCTTTCTTGACCGGAAAGCTTTATGTCAATAATTTTTGGCCAAGAGTATTTTTTAAAATCTCCTGTAAAAAACTTGGGCTTTCCTCCAAAGCTTTTTGACTCTTGATCCATATCATCCATAAATTTGTAAATCAAGGCAGTGGTAATTTGATCTACTTGTGCTGTAGGGTCTGGAATTTTCCCGACCAAAATATCCCTTGCTGAATCTATTTTTCTTTTTGTTTCTGTATCTAACATAATGAATCTCCTTTATAATAGTTAGTTGCCCGTGATAAAATATGTTTTCTTAAGAAAAAAACTTGCTTTGCTTCAAAACAAGCGTGGATTCCCGCTTGCGCGGGAATGACAGCGAGGACGAACAAGCTTTTTCACGGGCGATTAGTTAGTCGAGCGTGAAAAAACTCTATTACCACGCTGTTTCTATAAAAACATTACTCTATAAAAATATTATTCCATAAAAGGGTTTAAGTTAACATAATTTTTAATATACTCAGGAACTTTGGTTTGCCAATCTTTATTTCCCAAGGCTTCAAAATCACTCATATCAAAACCCGGATTGTTATATAAATCGCCGTATTCTTTGTTATCAATAATTGTTCTAAAATCCGGATCCGTAATGTAAGATCGGATATAATTCACAATGTAAGGAACATATTGGCTTTCCGGCTTATAAATGGCAATAAAATTTTCGCACTCTGACTGCAAAAGATCTTCTTTCTTTGGAAAAAAGTCAATAATACCAAAAACCTTTTCCAAAACTTCCTTCCAAGTGATTCTTCTATCCAACTGCTCTGCCCTTCGGATCTTTTCTAAAGTGAGGTAAAGCCTGGGCTTATCTTCATATCTTTGTATCACTAAAGAGGTAGCTTTTTGCCACATTTCCCGCAACACAGCCTCTTTAATTTCTTTATCTTTTACAATAACATCCCTGGCTCTGCCCCATAGTTCCCTGTCCACTCTCATACCTTCCCTACCTACTTCTTTTTCAGAAAGGGTTTTTAAAGCATCGGGGATTTTAATACTTACTTCGTCAATAGTAATGGCTGGCAAATTATCATTGCCATCACCTGCTACACCCTGCCCACGAGGAAGTTTAAGGGCTTCGTCATAGTTAAACTTTTCTTCAAAAAATTCACAAACGGCAAAGAAGTCAAATAGCTTAAATTTTTCTTTTTCCACTTTGTATTGTTGGTGACTTTTATCCTTGTATTTGAAGGTGAATTTTCTGGTTCCCCGTCCCTTCATTTGTATAAAGTCCGTGGGAGAAAAAACGGGCCTCATCAAACACAGGTTTAAAATATCTTCGCAATCATAACCTGTTGTCATCATACGCACTGTAACACAAACCCTGGTCTTGCTTGATCTGTAACCTTCTAAAAATTTTGTCTGACCATTTAATTTATTGTTGGCAAAGTTAACAGTATGTTGCTGAGCATTTTTAATATTTGAGGTAATTTGAACAGCAAAGTCAGAATTGTATTTCCCTGGCCAAAGCTTATCAGCCAGTTTATTTAAAATCTGAGTGATTTTTGAGGCATGCTTTTGGCTAACACAAAAAATAATGCTTTTTCCTATCTCCCCACTAATGGGATCCTTTAGGGCATTTTTTAAAAAGCTTTCGCAAAACACAAAATTTGTTTTTTCAGAAAAGAATTTTTTTTCAAAATCAGTTTGATAAAAAATTTGTTCCGCCTCTGCCTCTTCCCCTTCTTTATCTTCTACCTTAACACTATAACCTTTTTCTGATAAAAGCTTTGTGGTGATATCTGTTCTGGCATCCGCTACAATAGGATTGATTAAATATCCATCTTGAACACCATCCATAAGGTTATATTTAAAAGTCGGTTCGCTGTTTTCACAACCAAAAGTGGTATAGGTATCTAAAAGCAATCGCCGTTCCCACCTTCTTTGATCTTTTTCAGAAAGCTCCATAGCAGACACATTTTTAAGATAATCCCTTGGTGTGGCCGTAAGCCCTAACTTGTAACCAATAAAATATTCAAAAACCGCTCGGCTATTTCCTCCTCCCAGAGAGCGATGAGCCTCGTCTGAAATTAAAAGATCAAAATCCGTAGGAGAAAAAAGTTTTTTGTATTTGTCTCCCGTCATTAAACTTTGCACTGTGGAAATAACAATCTCTGCTTTATTCCAGCTATCCTTGTGCTCTTTGTAAATAACCGATGTGTAATCATTTCTTAAATAATTTTTAAAGTTTTTGTGTGCTTGTTCCTCAAGTTCCAACCGATCTACAAGAAATAACACCCGCTTAGCATTTCCGGTTCTCAAAAAGAGTTTAATAACACCCGCAGAAAGTAAAGTCTTGCCCGTTCCTGTTGCCATTTCAAAAAGAAAGTGCTTTTTTCCTTCCTTAGCAGATTGTTGCAAAGCTTGAATGGCTTGCACTTGATAAGGGCGCAAGATACGAACTCCGTGCTGTTCAGTTAAGGCTTGTTTTGTCTGAGGTTTGCTCCAATCCGGATCTTGTAGGAGCGCAGGGTTTTGTGAAGAAGCAATATAATCCTCATTAACAGGTTCTTCATATAGTTTTTTATTATCTGGCTTAAACTGGCTTTTGTATTTAAAGGATTCTGGGGTTGGAAACTTTGTTATTACTTCAGGACTTCCCATCTCCAGATCCCAAAGATAATGCAAATTCCCGTTGGACAAAATAATAAACCGGACATTTGCTTTGTGAGCATAAGCCCGAGCTTGCTCTTTACCATCCAATGGATTTTTGGATTCTTTTTTCGCCTCCAACACCACAAGCGGAAAACCTTTTTCATCCAATAAAAGATAATCCACAAACCCACCCTTTGTGTTTTCAAAATCAGTACCTACAGAGGAAAGAACTTTCTTGGTGATCTTTACATTTGATTCCATCTGAATGTTGGCTGGTTTAGAAGGGTTTTTTGGGTCGTCGAAAAACCGCCATCCCGCTTTTTCCAGCAGTTTATTTATCTTGATTCTGGCTTGAGCTTCTTTTTTAAGTGGCATTTTGAATATTTGTCACATAATGGACCAACAGTCCATTGTTTACTTCAAACATAGTTTACAACATTATGACGAATTAGCCATATAATAACAGACCAATAGTCCATTGTTTACACCATTGTTTACAGCCAAAAGGACCTTTTTTTATAATGACTTGTATGTCGTCAAAAAGTCGTGCAAAATGACGGTAATGTATGCAAGATCTTTAAAACCGCCAAAAAAGTCTTTTTTTCTCCTGGGACCAAGAGGCACCGGAAAAAGTACTTGGCTGAGACAAAACTTTAAGCAAGCAAAGGTGATCAACCTTTTAGATGAAGCTCTTTACCAGGATTATCTACAGGATATTTCTCTTTTTTATAACACCCTAAAACTTCTAAAACCTCACTCATGGGTTGTGGTGGATGAAATTCAACGCATGCCCAACCTACTTAATGAAGTGCATCGGCTGATAGAAGAAAAACAGCTGAAATTTGCCTTAACAGGATCTACTGCCCGAAAACTCAGAAAATCAGGAGTAAATTTATTGGCCGGACGCGCCCACCAATATTTTATGTATCCCTTTACCCCTAAAGAACTGGCTCAGGATTTTAGTCTTAACCAGGCTCTTCGTTTTGGAACTATGCCTTTGATTCAAAATCAGGCAGACAAACAAAAAGCTCTAAACTCTTATGTGCAAATGTATCTTAAGGAAGAAATTAAAGCAGAAGCTTTGGTCAGAAATTTACCGGGCTTTGCTCGCTTTCTGCCTGTATTGGCTCTTTATCACGGACAAGTTTTAAATGTCTCTGCCACGGCGCGAGACGCCGGAGTATCTCGTTCTACTGTAAACGGATTTTTAGATATTATGGAAGACACTTTATTACTGAACAAATTACCCGCTTACTCCCCTAAACTAAGGGTGAGGGAAAAAAAGCACCCCAAAATATACTGGGTGGATCCGGGTATTGCGCGCTCTGCGCGAAAACATAGTGGACCTGTATCCGCAATGGAAAAAGGACCGCTTTTTGAGGCTTATGTTTATATGTGTCTTAAAATGAAGATGGAGTATAAAAATGCTTTTGACGAGATATATTATTGGTCCTCCGGCAAAGCCCAAAATGTGGAAGTGGATTTTATCTTGCAAACCGGCTTAGAGCTGACGGCTATAGAAGTTAAAACCGCTAAAAAAGTAAGGCCAGAGGATTTAAAAGGACTGAAAGCTATAGCTGATTTAAAAGGTGTGAAAAAAAGAATTTTAGTGTATTTGGGCACAACACAGCTTAAAACAGATGGCATTGAAGTCTTGCCTTTCCCTCTCTTTTGCCACAAGTTTCTAACAGCTTAAAATACGAAAATACAGCTTAAAAAAATTTAGGCACAACACAGCTTAAAACAGATGGCATTGAAGTCTTGCCTTTCCCTCTCTTTTGCCACAAGTTTCTAACAGCTTAAAATACGAAAATACAGCTTAAAAAAAAGAAAGCCGACTGATACAGCCGGCTTCCCACTAAAGAAGAGAGAATTGTATGAGGTTAGAAATACAGTTTGGCATTTATGGAGGCAATAATCCAATTCGTCTCTTCTGGCTTAACAGGAATAGCATAATCATTGTCATAGTTGTCGTAGTCATAGTCATAGTCGTAAGAGTGTTCATTCTTTAAACGAGTGTTATATAAGTTTTTTACATTTACCAACATGTTAAAACCAACAGATATTTTTTTATTCAATCTAAAGTCTACTCCCACATTGGCCACTAAATCCACAGAGTTTGTTTTCGCACCTTCGTCACAATATTTGTCACCAAAGTCCCAACAAGAGTAAGTCATGTTGCCTGAGTATATTCTGTGACTGTAAGAAAGAGCCGCACCCACATAAGGCTGAAAGCGATTAGAAAAAGGTGTATACTTTACAGACAAAAACGCACTAAACTGTTCCATATCTTCTAAAACAGACTCATCACTGTAGTTGCTGTATAAATCACCTTCTGTGTAAGAAAGCTGATGATTTGTGTAGAAAAAAGAACTTTCCATTCTTAATCCACTGTCATCAGTAGCCCCTAATGAGAACCCCACACTTCCGTAAGAGTTTATACCTTCCAGAGCGCGAGTTAAGTTTAAACCCTGACCGCCATGCACGCCTACATACACCTTATCTTGGCTTTTTTCCTGAATAGGAGTCACCACTTCAGCATATATTTCGCTTTTATCCACCGCTTTAGTATCTTCTAAAGCTATCGCTTGATTAGAAGAAGAAACCACAGTTTTTTGAATAGGGGATCCTCCTCCAAACAGCTTTTTTAAGCGCTCCTGCTCGTCCCTGAGTCTGGAGCTTTCTAATTTTTCCACAATTTTTTGTTCTGTTTGAAGTTCCGCATTTTGACGGGATTTCTTTAGTTCCGCGGCGTAAGTTGTGGTAATAGGTGTGCCCATTACATGCACCACGGGTTGATGGTTAAACATACGCGCATTTTGATCATGTTGTTGCGCAGATTTTTGATCCTGATCCACTTGCTGGTTATTCAAAATAACCACCTTGGGGTCAGATGAGGATTTTACCTGTTTTTTTGGATTTTCTGGTATTACCACAATATCCTCTTTATCAATTTCTACAATTTCATCAGCGAAAAGAGAAAAAGACAAACAGCTCCCCATTAGTAAAAGGACAGCTAATGTTTTCATTTTATTTATACCTCCTTGAAAAGTATTTCTATGTTTCACACTTAAAATAGATGCAAGATCAGGAACGGTTTATAAATTTTAGAAAGAAATTATTATATATTATTGAAATTATTATAATTTTTTGATTTTAGATGTTTTTAAAAGAGAACAAAAAAGATAAATAAAGTGTCTAATTTTCAAACAATGGTGAAATTTTTTTACTTTTTCTGATTTTGTATGCAAATTTCGTTCCAAAAAATAACGGCTAAAAATACCTCGAGGGAGACTTAAACTCCACACGGCACGGAGAATTTTATTGTTTTTATCAAAAATGCCTCGGGGGAGACTTGAACTCCCATGACCTTGCGATCATGCGATTTTGAGTCGCACGCGTCTACCAGTTCCGCCACCGAGGCCCATATCATTTATTTATATCCAAAAAGTAAGATAAGCTGGAATAACAACCTCAATATATAACTTATTTATACCCAAAAGATAATAAAAAAGTATAAAATTAAAAAACAACTATGAAAAAAATATTTTATTACTTTATTACACACTATAAAATTAACCTGGCCATATCTTTGGCTATTTTGATCCTGGGCTTTGCGGGAGTTAAAAACCTTAAGCGAGAGGCTCGCCCGCCCGTGGACTTTGCCCGTGTTGTTATAGCCACACCCCATCCCGGTGCCTCTTCCACTGAAGTGGAAGAGTTTATCACCAATAAATTAGAAAAAAACCTGCGCCCTATAACAGGCATCCGCAAAAGCTACTCTAAGTCTTTACCTGGCTTAAGTCAGATAACTTTATTTTTAGATCTCGACAACCGAGACACAAAGCAAACAGTAGATGATATTTATCGAGCAGTGCAAAATACAAATGACCTACCAGCAGATCTGTTAGAGAGGCCAAAGGTAATCCATGTTAAAGCTAATGAAATACCCATCATAACCCTGGCTGTTAAAGGCCCAGATCACAAACGAAACCGCATAGCCCATGAGTTAAAAACGCTTTTACAAAACAAACCCAATATAGCTGGTGTGGATTTATCTGGTTTTCAAAAACGAGAGTATCAAGTTCTTATCCATCCGGAAAAAGCTAAAAAGCTTTCTGTTAGCTTGGTGGAAGTAGCAGAGGCTTTGCGCGCTTACTCTAAAGATATTTCAGCCGGTGTAATCCGTTCTAAAACAACAGAACACTCTGTTCGGCTTTTTGGAAAATTTAAAACAACAAAAGAGTTAGAAAATGTTATTGTTCGATCCAATTTTTCAGGAAAGCAAATCAGTATAAAAGACATTGCCACTGTCCAAGATGCAGAAGAAGAAAACAGCTCATGGTTTTTTGTAAAAGGAGAACCAGCTGTATCACTCAATATAAAAAAAACGGAAACAGCAGACATAATAAAAACAGTTAATCAAGTTAAGCGGTTTTTGCAAGAATACATAAAAACCCTGGATCCAAAAGTTAAAATTATTACCCTGTATGATGAATCAAGAAAAACAAGAAACACACTTAGTATAGTCACAAACAACGCCCTTATGGGGTTGGTGCTGGTTTTATTGATCTTGTGGTTTTTCCTTCCAGGGGGGATTGGAGCTGTAACCGCTCTTAGTTTGCCATTATCTATCTTGTGCTCTGTTGCCCTGCTGGCCTCTTTTGGAATCACTTTTAATATTATAACTATGTGCGCTTTTATTATCTGTATAGGAATGTTTGTGGATGACGCTGTAGTTATTAGCGAATATTATGCACAAAAAAGGATGCAAAATATTCCTCCTATTCAATCCGCTTTAGAGTCTGTAACACATCTTTGGAAACCCATTGTGGCCACCACAGCCACTACCATCCTATCTTTTTTGCCCATGTTGCTAACTAAGGGAGTAATGGGAGAGTTTATCCAATGGATACCCATCGTGGTTAGCATAGCTCTCACCATCTGCCTTATAGAGTCTTTTTTTCTGCTCCCCTGCCGACTCCGTTTTACTTTACGATCGAAAAAACAAAGTTTTTCAGCTAAAAAACAGGAATCCGCTCTATTTTTAAAATTTAAAAATAGTTTTGAAAGTTTTATATTAAAAACTTTAGAAAAAAAATATTTAGCCCTCTTTATCATCCTGTTTGTTGTGGTAGGGAGCTTAAGTTTAAGTTATTTCAAAAATCGCTTTATTCTGTTCCCAAAAGATAAAGTAGAAATATATTCTGCAAAGTTTGAAATGAAAAAAAAACTTTCTGACGAGGAAATGAAAACTAAAACTGTTCGCCTATCAGAACAGATCAGAAAAACAATAGGAGAGCAAAATGTTAAACATAGTTACTCTTTTATCAACAGCTCTCCGGGGGCAGGTTTTGCTGGAGGCCCTGACACGGGAAGAGGAAAAGGCAGTTTGTATGTGGAAATCTATGAGAAAAAAGCCAGAAAGCTCCAGCACACAGAGGTTTTAAAAAAATTACAAACAATAGACAATTCTTTTAAAAAACTTCGTTTTGAGGCCATCCGGCCTGGTCCCCCTATTGGCCGACCAGTAGAATTAATTTTATTTTCCCAAAATGAACAACAACTAACAGATTTAATGCAAGAAATGTCTAAAGCCCTTCCCTCTGTAAAAGGGTTGTTGAATTTAGAAAGCAGTAGAGAGTATTCTGGCCCAGAATATGCACTCTATCCTAAAAGAAAAGTCCTTTCCTCTTTGGGCTTAAGTATAAAAGAAGTGGGAATGGCTTTAAGAACCGCCCTGCACGGACACATTGTTACTGAAGTAACAAACCAGGGAGAAACTTTTTATGTGCGAGTAAAACACAGCTTAGAAGGTCGATCGCAAATTGACTTTTTAAAATCTGTTAATGTCTTAGTTCGAGGGGATAAGTTTATTCCTTTAAATAAATTAGTGCGCTATGTGGAAACAAAAAAAGGCCCTGAAATAAAAAAACATTATATGTTTTCCCCTTCTATTACTTTTTATGCAGATGTGGACTTAAAAAAAACCACTAGCTTTTTAGCTAATGCGGAAATCAAAAAAATAATAAAACCCTTATTACAGAAATACCCTGCTGTTTCCTATAAGCAAGCCGGAGAACATGAAAGCACACAGGAATCTGTAAACTCTTTAAAACAAGCCACTATTTTAGTAATATTTTGCATCTTTACTTTGCTTTTACTTATGTTTAACAGCTTTTCTATTTCCATCTTAATTTTAAGCAATGTTTTTTTAGGGTTGGTGGGAATTAGCTGGGCTTTTTTACTTCATTCAAAACCACTTTCTTTTTTTGCCATGATTGGAACAGTGGGCCTAGCCGGAGTGGTTATTAATTCTGCCATTATTTTAATCAGCTTTATTGAAAAACAAAAAAAAGCCGGAACAAAAAAATCTTTAAACCAGATTCTGGCTACAGCCTCTGCCACACGACTAAGGCCTATTTTAATTACCAGTGCCACTACTGTTTTTGGGCTGTTTCCCACAGCTTACGGCATAGGAGGTTATGATCCCGTTTTGATTTCTATTACCTTATCTTTAGCATGGGGCTTAGTGAGTGGCACTCTTTTGACTTTAATTTGGACTCCTTGCGGATACGCCATTATTTACGATCTCTCAAAAAAGTTAACGCCCTTATTAAAGTCCTTATTAAAAAGAATTAAAAAAGTTTAAAAGTTTTGAAGGATTATAAGGTCCTTACAAGACGAAAGCCAACAGAGCTGTACCTGCTAGGATCGCCGTACTTTTTATACGAACTGCTAAAACCACGATTCGCAGAACGCAAGCCTTTCGCACCATTATGCCAACCACCACCACGAACAACATGAAACAAGCCAGAAGTATTTAAAGGATCTTTTCCTCCTGGGAGATTACTATCATACTTATCCTGCACCCACTCCCATACATTTCCATGAACATCGTAAAGCCCATTGGGGTTAGCCTTCTTTAAACCCACCTGGTGAGTTTGATTGCCAGCATTATTACTATACCAACCATAATCCCCTACATTTAGATCATCTCCGAATGAGAAAGCTGTTGTCGTTCCTCCTCTGGCAGAATATTCCCATTCTGCTTCTGTAGGTAAACGATAACAACCCGCTGAACTATCTGGTGTCCCATCACAGCCTGTTAGCCCTAAAGCTTTATTTATTCTCTTTATAAACTCCTGCACTTCATCCTAAAAAACCTTTTCTACAGGATGATTTGGACACATATTGTTTTCAGGATCATAGTCATCACAATCTGCCGGTGTGATAAACCTGGAAGGGTTCTCTCCATCCATTACCCTAACCCATTGGCTTTGAGTTACTTCCGTCGTCATTATTTCAAACGGTTTAGATATTGTTACTTCTACCTGATCTTCATGTGAATTTCCATCTGAATTTAAATCTGTCCCCCTACCGCTTTCATTTTCGGGACTGCCCATTTTAAAACTTCCGGCTGAAATCTTTTGAAAAGGAATAGATAGTATCCAATGCTTCAAACTTTCTTCAGATTTATCTTCTTGATTCATCCCCGCAAAACTAAAAGGCCCAATCCACTTCGTTCTTATTGTATTCCAAGGTCTTTATCAGAGACAGCTAAAAAAATATATGCTATTTTTGGCAAAGATTATCCTAAGAGGCCTTATAAGTTAGAAGAACAATTTTGAAAAGGGGGAAGTCTCCTCTAAAAATCTAAAATGTAGTATATCTTTTTTTGAACCTCAAAAATAAAAAAAACAATCATTTTAATAACTTACATATTTTAACCCCTCTCAAAGGGCGAACTCAAGCTTTTTCTTCTTTAACATCCTTGTTATTTTCCTTCTCGCAAGTATCTGAATACTCGCAATCATAATCACCCGCAGGGTGTTCAAGTGTAGTCCCGCACGATATTAGCACAAATAGTAATAAAATTAACACCTTCATTATATACCTCTTATCATCTCATCTTTCTTTTTTATCCACTTATAGTCAAAGCTGTCAAGTATATGCTCCATATCCCAGTCCAATATACGGCATATCTCCCTTCTCTTGTCGCAGTTTCCCTTTTCTGGATCCATTCCCTTAGTAATCATAATCTGGGTTTCTTGCGTTAGGCCGTGTGGAACAGTAAATACATGCAAAAGCTCGTGCATCGCAGTATTCTTAAACCTAATCTCCTCCCATTGCAGAATGTTATTGTTTTTGTCATGGCTGGTAAAATCTATTATAAAAAAATAATCACTGAAAAATGTCCAGGGAATATATGTCTCAGCTAAATAGGGATAGCGTAAATTAGATTTTCCAACATATACTAAATTGTATATATCTGAATCGCATGAGATTGTGAGCAGTTTTTTCGGCACTCTTACAATTATATGATGCCACCCCTTAGTTTTAGCCTTCGCTTGTTTCCGCATTAAAAAATCCCACCATTCCACATTCAATCTATTTACTTGTTCCTTAAACCACCTCCACTCGTCATCTGTAAAATTCCTGTAGCTTCTTAGTTTCTCCTCATTACATACTCCCAAAGGGTATTCCTTATAATCCAGAATAGTATATGCCACTTCAGGCTCATATTTCCATTGGTTGACCCCATGATGATCACGGACAATCTCCCAGTGATCTTTATACACTGTCTTATGTTCCTTTGTTCCCGCGTAACACACCAGCGGAATCATCAAAACTAATATTGTTTTTTTTATGGCATCTTCCTATTTAACTGGTCAAAATTAAAGAATCCATTTTTAAGTAAAGTATCGTTTGCTCTGTTAACATACTGGTCTGCTTCAGGCCCAATCCATTGGTAAGATGATCAATTTTCTTATTTGTGTCTGTAATATGATTATTAAGATGTTTTTCCACATAATTTATTTTTTGTCCCATTTTAACAAGATAAATTATAATAAACACAATCCCGATCGGGATAGATTGATCAAAAAAAGCTGATATGTCTGATAAGCTCATATTTCCATTAAAACATAGTGTTTTCTAAAAGTAAAATAAAAATTTAGTGATGTTTTTTACGGGATTCCAGCTTTTCAATGCGCTTTTCCAATGATTCTATATAGTCGGCCCTGAATAAATGTTAACGCATTGTTATCACTTGATTTTTTTATAATTTGCAAGGAAAATATTTGCAAGGAAAATATAAAGAGGTTTAAAAACCTTGCAAATTTGGAGGTAAAAATGAAGCCTAAGAAGTCTGAAAGAGATTGTGAGCAATTGGAATTAGGTCGGCCCCGTTTAGTAGATTTTTTAAATATGAAAATGGGTCTTGTTCAGTTAGCAGATTGTATAGATTGGTCAAAATTTGAGAGGAAGTTTAAGACTTTTTTTCCTTCAGACAGGGGGCGTCCTGCTCTTCCTGTGCGATTAGTTGTGGGTTTAATTTACCTGAAGTATGTATTTGATTTATCGGATGAGGCTGTAGTGGATAGGTTGTTGAGTGATCCTTATTGGTAGTATTTTTGTGGGTTTGAGTATTTTCAGCATAAGCTGAGCATTGATGCCAGTTCATTGACTCGTTGGAGGCATCGTATAGAGGAGGTGGGAGCAGAGGAGTTGTTGAAGGAGACTCTAAGTGTAGCTCAAAAGTTAGGTTTATTACGAGGTAGCGAGTATAAGCAAGTGATAGTAGATACAACAGTTCAGAGTAAGAATATTTGTTATCCTGTGGATTCAAAGTTAATCAACAAGTCTCGTGAGAAGTTGGTAAAAGTAGCGACAGAAGAGGGGGTGAAGCTTCGTCAAAGCTACAAGTTCAAAGGCAAGGAGGAGATGATTAAGTCTGCCCGTTATTTTCATGCTCGTCAGTATAAAAGGGGGCAAGTTTCAGTAAAGAGGCAGAGGAATTTTTTGGGTCGTGTTATTCGGGACATAGACAGAAAGTGTTGTGCTCCATCGGATAATTTACAAGATATATTGAATTTAAGTCGGCGGGTATTTTCTCAGGAAAGATTGAGCAAGGATAAGATGTATAGTGTGCATGAGCCTTATGTGGAGTGTTTATCAAAAGGTAAGGCACACAAGCGATATGAATTTGGTAACAAGGTGAGTTTTACAGTGACCAGTAAGGGTAATTGGACCTGACTTCCGCATTTTAGGGGTGATTTGAAAAAGGTCCAGTAAAAAAAAGCCTGTCATTCTACAGGGTTATATTTTTTTTAAAATTAGGCCAAAATGTAGTGGCCCTTGTAGCTGACAAACCTCCTTAAAGCTCTTATAATGAACCCATGTTTGTCCCGACTTCAGCACAACGCTATGTGTTAAAAAAATATTTTGATGTTTTTTAGGGTTTTTGATGCACCGCCAGGCTGTTTTTATGTAGTTTTGAAGGGTAAAATATACTAAAAACACCACTTGTAGTCCACTCCCAGACCTTTACACCCTATATCTCTTCTGGCACTGTAAAAATATGTTTGTAAAAGTTACTACAAAAATCTCAGGGAAAAACAAAGACCGTAAAATTAAATCCTTTCGGATTGTGGAGTCTGTCCGAGAAGGTTTAAAAACAAAACATAAAACAATACATTTTGTGGGCTCTTCTTCAAAACCAGAAGTCATTTCCTCTTTAGAAAAAAGTAGCTAATGATATGATTATAAAGCTCTGCAATGATCGCCAACCCGCTTTACCCGGTATGGCTGAGATCATCTACAGCAAAGATCTTTTAAACAAAAAAACTAAGAACCAGAACCAAAAGAAAAAGTCCAAGTCTCCTTCCCTTTTCTCTCTTAAAAAACCATACGAAAAAGCACGTGTTCATCATGGCATTAAAGGAGTATGTGGGGCTGTCTATGAACAGTTAGGCTTCCACACTCTCATACAAAACACTAAAAAAGATAAGCAGTGGAATGATATTTTAAAATACTCAGTGCTTTCCCGTGTAGCTCATCCTGATTCTAAAAGAAAGACTGTAGAGACTTTAAAGGAAGACTTTAACGAGATTGTTCCTTTAGAGAAGATGTATCGAATGATGGATAGACTTCACCCCCAAATAGACCAAGTAAAAGACACAGTAGCTAAAAACACCCTCAGCCTCTTTAACCAAGAAGTAGATGTCCTCTTCTTTGATGTCACCACCCTTTACTTTGAAAGCTTTGAAGAAGACGACCTAAGACAGTTCGGCTTTAGCAAAGACTTAAAGTTTAAAGAGACCCAAGTCGTGTTAGCCCTTATCACCAACCAAGAAGGTCACCCTCTAAGCTATGAGCTGTTTCCCGGTAGCACAAGTGAAGGTTCTACCCTTATCTCCACAGTGAAAAAGCTAAAACAAAGATTCACTGTTAAAAAGGCGGTATTAGTGGCTGATAGAGCTATGTTTAATGAAAAAAACCTTAAGCTTATGGAAGAAGAGGGTATTCAGTATGTGGTGGCCTGTAAACTAAAAACTCTTTCTAAAACAAAAAAAGAGGAGATATTAAACCAAGACTTTAAACCCGCTGTTGTGGCCGATGAGTTTCATTGGATAAAGGAGTTTGAGCATAAGGAAAGAAGACTTATTGTCAGCTACTCTAAGAAGAGAGCCAAGAAGAACAAGTCCGATAGACAAAGACTCATTGAAAGACTTATGAAAAAAGTAAAGAACAACCAAATTCCTATAAAAAGCCTGATCTCTAATTATGGAACAAAAAAGTATGTCACAGTTCAAAAGACAAAAGCTACATTAAACGAACAAAAGATAAAAGAAGATAGTCAGTGGGATGGGTTGCATGGAGTGATAACCAACATAAAAACAGAGCAACCTCCTCAAGAGATACTGACCCGATACAGGAGACTTTGGAAGATAGAAGAGGCTTTTCGTGTGTGCAAACACAACCTTAAGATGAGACCCATTTACCATTGGAAGAGGAAAAGAATAGAGGCCCATATAGCTATATGCTTCTTAGCTTACTCTCTTTCCTATACTTATGAAGTATCGGATGGAACAAAGAGGATTAAACTTCAGCATAAGGCAGATGAGAGAGATTTTAAAAAGAGATCAATATAGCCTTATAGAGGACGCAAACAAAAATCTTTATCGTATGCCCTCTAAAAGCACAAAAGAAATAAGATCCATATACGAGGCCTTAGGTCTTAAAAGAGTGTCTAAATTTATCTCCACCTCTTGAACCAAATCTTAAAAATGTGTGGCACCAGAAATTTGTAAGTATCGGAAATCACTCATTTATTGCACTGCGTTGTGTCGAAGTCGGGAAGAGTTAGGTTAAAGTGTCCTTACAAGACGAAAGCCAACAGAGCTGTACCTGCTAATATCGCCGTATCTTTTGTACGAACTGCTAAAACCACGATTTGCAGAACGCAAGCCTTTTGCACCATTATGCCAACCACCACCACGAACAACATGAAACAAGCCAGAAGTATTTAAAGGATCTTTTCCTCCTGGGAGATTACTATCATACTTATCCTGCACCCACTCCCACACATTTCCATGAACATCGTAAAGCCCATTGGGGTTAGCCTTCTTTAAACCCACCTGGTGAGTTTGATTGCCAGCATTATTACTATACCAACCATAATCCCCTACATTTAGATCATCTCCGAATGAGAAAGCTGTTGTCGTTCCTCCTCTGGCAGAATATTCCCATTCTGCTTCTGTAGGTAAACGATAACAACCCGCTGAACTATCTGGTGTCCCATCACAGCCTGTTAGCCCTAAAGCTTTATTTATTCTCTTTATAAACTCCTGCACTTCATCCTAAAAAACCTTTTCTACAGGATGATTTGGACACATATTGTTTTCAGGATCATAGTCATCACAATCTGCCGGTGTGATAAACCTGGAAGGGTTCTCTCCATCCATTACCCTAACCCATTGGCTTTGAGTTACTTCCGTCGTCATTATTTCAAACGGTTTAGATATTGTTACTTCTACCTGATCTTCAGCTGGATTTCCATCTACATCTGTCCCCCTACCGCTTTCATTTTCAGGACTACCCATCTTAAAACTTCCAGCTGAAATTTTTTGAAAAGGAACAGACAGTATCCAGTCCTTTAAACTTTCTTCAACCTTGCTGGACCTATCCTCTTGATTATCTCCAAAACAAAACGGCTCAAACACTCCCAGTAATAATATAAAAATATATTTCATTTTTTTATCCTTTCCTTAATAGGTTTAGTTTGCATTAAATTAGCTTTCATTAAATAATATAGATAATCAGTTTGACAACCTTTTTTTTAAAAACCAGTATGATTTTTTTTTACTTGGACAGTTAGGATGGGTTCGATAAATTTTAAACCTGTGTAAAAATTTCACTCTAATTAACACTAAAGGATGGATAATATAGCCTAAATGGGAATAATGACAAGCAAAATAAGATAAAAATGCCATTTTAGGGTATTTTTATCTTTAATTTTTAGCTATAATTTTGTTGATTTTAGGGTTTAAAATAACAACTCAAGATGGGGTTTAATTTTCTTAAGTTTTCTGTATGAGAAAAATAAGGCTTATTTATCGTTTATGGGTTTTTCTTTCTATGGTGAGCACGCTTGTGTGTTTCAACACCCTTTGCTCACTATTAGTCCAAGATAAAATTAAAAAACAAAAAAAAGTGTCCTCTCTTATAAAAATTTTATCTCGAATATTAATGTGGGCTATGGGCTTTAAAGTAACAGTTAATGGCCTTAAGCATTTGCAAACAAATTCAAACTATCTCATTATAGCCAATCATGTAAGCTATACGGATATTACTATTTTACACTCCCTTATTCAGCACAATTGTTTTATCACCCATTACGAATGGCAGGAAGAAAGCCCTTTCCTAAACTTAATAGCTAAAAACGCAGGAGTGTATTTTGTAGAAAGAAGAAACTTAAAAAACATCAGAAAAGAGATAAGAGATACCACCAACATTTTAAAAAATGGCCTTAGCCTGGTGTTTTTTCCCGAAGGGACCAGCACAGATGGATCTAAAACTCTGCCCTTTCACCCTCCATTTTTTATTACAGCCATAAGAGCAAAAAAATCTGTTTTACCAGTTCGAATAAAATATAAATCCATAGAAAACCAAGCTATTAACGAGACGAATAAGAACTTAGTATATTGGTATGGTCATACTCAGAATTTTGCTCAGCATTTGTTTAAAATGGCTCAGCTTAAATCTGTAGAAGTTTCTGTCCAGTTTTTGCCTCCTATAAGTTCAGAAAACAAAACCAGCAGAGCTTTAGCTCAAGAAAGCAGAACTTTCTTTGACTAACTGAAAACAAGATTAATGTCCAGAATTAGCTATAATCTGCGCAAGAGACAAATATCCATATCCAAAATATATATAATGAGGGGGAAATGAAGCCAGAGGTAGCTGTCAAGGAATCCTTGACAGTTCAAAAAGAAGGTTCTCGGGAAGTTAAGTGTCCGCAGAAATTCTACAGCTTAGACATGATTCTCTCTGTGGGATACCGCATCAAATCCGTTTATTATCTCTTAGAGTTGTGCTGGACTTTCAAAAAAGATTGTTTTTTAAGTTAAACTAAACTATTTTAAAAAGAACTGGATTTTAGAGGTTTTTTCCGATGAAGACCGGATACAATGTGTCCAAATTTTTTGTGCTTGATATACCTGTCTGTAGAGAGCTGAAAACAGGCCGGCTTATATCTACAAATCCACTTTCGCAGGACTGCAAAGCCAACAACTTGGCTCTGCAATACAATGAAAAAAAGTAAAAAGTTTCTACACGATCATTTTTTCAAAGAAGTCTACTCTCAATCTAAATACTGCTTAGACATCTTAAGCCTTGTGTTTTCAAAAAAGGAAATGAATCTTAAAGTGAGCCTTCCGGGATGGCACATCGGAAATGTGACTTGCAAAATGATACAAATGCTTCTTGGATAAGCACCCCGCTTTGGGGGTTTTGATTGGGCTACTCTTAAAACAGAGGCCAACACTGTTGTTGACAAGCAATTTAGAGAAAAACGAATGGACCTTGTAGTTTCAGCCCTTTTTAAAGGTTCCAGGAAGCCTGCCAGAGTGTTGTTTTTAATGGAGCATAAAAGCCAAGAAGACCCGGATCTATTGAGGCAGTTTTTAGTGTATCAGGCGGGTATTTATCAAGATACCAGGGACCCGGTGCTTCCGGTGTTTATCAACCAAAGTCCAAACAAAACTTGGAAAGGGCCTTTAGATTTTCATAGTTTTTTAAACAATTTTGAAGGGGAGTTAAAAAAGAGGTTTAAAGAAAATGTGTTAAATTTTTGTCCAAGGGTGCTTAATATTCAGGCTTTAGATATAGATAAGGCCAAGGGCTTGACAACGCGCCCTATTTTGTATATTTTAAAGCATATATGGAATTTAAACGCGACAAAGATAAAGGAGCTTTGGACAATAGGTCGTGGTCTTAGCCCAAAAGAGCGAGAGGCTTTGATTGTTCGGGCGGTGGATTATGTCCGTCAATATGATCCTGCATTTAGTTGGAAAATAGTAAGAGAGATTGAACAAACCACATTAGAAGAGGAGGAAAGAGTTATGGCACCGTTACTTCAGTATTCATTGGATGAAGCCAGAGAAGAAGGCTTACAAAAAGGCATGGAAAAAGGTATGGAAAAAGGTATGGAAAAAGGTATGGAAAAAGGCATGCAGGCAGTGGCCTTAAATATGTTGAAAGAAAAAGCTGATCTGGGTTTTATCTCTAAAGTGACAGGTCTTTCTGAGGCAGAGATCAAAAAGCTTAAAAACAACTCCTGAAAATTCTTTCATCAAAAAAATTCTTTCATCAAAAAGAGGAGCTCTTTCCGTAGCCAAGATAAGGCTTATTTGTCCGGACTATATATTATATTCCCCGCTGTGGCCACCACTCAGCCTGTCCAGGCACAACCAACGGGCTTATATGTTACCCGCAATCTTCTCTGAATACTCATAACCCCGTATTGGCTTTTTACCTTTAGCCCGCGTGGCCACCGGGGAAGCTAAGTTTTAAAATAAATGTCCCAAAAAGTGACTTTGAAAATCAAAAAAAAGTCCGGTGATTCCAATAACTTACAGTGTGTTGCTTTGCATTAAATATAAAAAAAGATGACGATCCAACCTAAGCGGTTGCCACCCAAGCCCTATCTATATGATTCCCCCTTATTTTTTTATAGAAATGACGCAGTGCTGGTTGTTTTTAACCAATATCAATAATTAAAATCAATCTTATAAACTATCATCAGGAGTAAACAATTATGAATCAAAAAGAATATAGAGAGTTTTCTCAGGAACGCGCTCTTATAGAATTAAACCTATGCAGAAAAAACGCGGGCTTGCGTCCATTACCGGAGTTACCCGCATCAACCAACACCGCAGAGAATAACAAAGCAGAACAAAAAATAACCCCAGTAAAAAAACTTTCTATAATGGAAATAATGCAAAGAGACAAAAGAAAAAGTATTTTTAAAAGAATTTAAAAAAATAAGCTATAATGAATTTTTAGTAGCCAGGAAAAAGATTGTTATTTTGACTGGATTCCCTCTTGATTAGGCTTTCAGTTTAGGTTCTGGATACCCGCTTTCAAGGGTCTGCAAAGCCAACAACTTGGCTTTGTAGTTGGCCAAACAACTTGGCTTTTTAGTTTAGAGGAGGACAGGGTTTTTCACGGGCGAGTATATTAGTAGAAACTGAAGAGAAAAAACATTATGAGTAAAAATTTTGATAAAAAACTGATTCAGTTGCTGGAAACAGACCGTCGCTTTACGGATCAAAATGGCAAGCTGATTAAGCGAGTTGTAATAGATAGGGCTTGGCACACTGATCATCAGCTGGTCCGGCTTTTGCTTTCTGATCCAGAAGTCAAGACAAAATTTTTTGATAAAATTGCTGAGGCTTTGGTTTTTAATATCAACACTTTGATTGAGTATATTTCCAATAAGAATTTTTTAGGAAATTCCTATACCCGCTTTCGGAACAAAGTCGGACTGAATATTGACGGTAAATTTCTTAAAGAAAGAAGCGAAGTCTCCCTTGTCTGGCCCTATAAGGATTGTGTTCTGGAAGGCGGGCAAACGAAGGAAGAAGAACCAAGAAAAGAAATCTTTTTTAATGAGGTATTGGCACAAGATGAAATGAGCCGAATGTTTGACCCGAAAGTCCTCACGAACTGGAAAAGACACACAGCCAATGGTGCGAAAAAGGTCACACAAATTAAAAGAAATAAAAATGGCACAATTCAGGAAAACCTTATTATCAAAGGCAACAATTTGTTAGCCCTGCATACTTTGAAACAGCAGTTTCGCGAAAAAGTGAAGCTGATTTACATTGATCCACCTTATAATACAGGTAGCGATTCCTTTAAATACAATGATAGCTTTAATCATTCCAGCTGGCTTACTTTTATGAAAAATCGGCTAGAGGTCGCCAAAGATCTATTAAGGAAAGACGGAGTGATTTTCGTTCAATGTGATGACAGCGAACAAGCTTATTTGAAAGTTCTAATGGATGAAATTTTTGGAAAAGAAAATTTTTTATCTACTATATCATACCAAAGGTCAGGTGTTGCAGGGTTAGGTCAAGGGGGGAAATTTGTTGTTAATGTGACAGAATATATAAATATTTTCTCAAAAGACTTTAATTTTTTTCAGTCTTTTAAACTTGAAAACCAAGAACCATTTACCATAAAACAAATGAAAAGATACAATGGTATTTTACATAAAAAAGGTGAAAAAAGACTGTTTCATACATTTATTTCAAAATCAACAAATGAACCTGTCAAAATTTATAAGCATACAAATTTTTTAATAAATAAAATATCTTTAGCTGGTTTTGAACAAAATAAAAAAGAAATATTTAAACAATATTTAAAATTTTTTGAATATATTTTCAGACTGAATATTCCACAATCAGAAAACTCTTTTCAACATCATATTATTTCCTCGTTTGATGATGAAGGTTTGTATTCTGTAGAATATAAAGTCAGTAGAGGAAAGCACAAAGGAAAAATTATTACAAATTATTATTATAAAAAACAATTGTTTGCTTGGCTTAAAAATGCCGCAAAAATTAATGGGAAAAAAATTGTAAAAACTAATAAATTATCAGATTTTTGGACAAATGAAGAAATACCAAAAGCTGATTTAGCAAATGAAGGAAATGTTACTCTTGGAAGAGGAAAAAAGCCAGAGCAACTGTTAAAAAGAGTTATTGAAATGAGCACAAAACCAGGAGATATGGTCTTAGACTATCATCTTGGGAGTGGAACAACAGTAGCTGTAGCTCACAAAATGGGTCGTCAATATATCGGGGTTGAACAACTGGATTATGGCCAAAATGACAGCAGTGTTCGCTTGAATAATATCATCAAGGGCGACACTTCTGGTATCTCAAAATCCGTGGATTGGAAAGGGGGTGGTGATTTTCTTTACTGCGAACTAATGAAATATAACGAAGTTTATATGGATAAAATTCAAGACGCAAAATCTTCAACAGAACTGGTGAAGCTTTGGAAAGATATCTCTAAAAACTCTTTTCTTAACTGGTATGTAAATCCTGAAATCCCAGAAGAAGCACTGAATGACTTTATAAAAATTGGAGAGGAGAAAGATAGCAACTCCTTGAATCAGAACAAAGAGAAAACAAATGTTTCCAGAAAAATTAATGCTGGACAAAAATCAACCACAAACCAAGCAAAAGAATGGAAAAACCAAAAGTATATAGAGAAAACTTTTGGGGCCATTCTTAAGGACGGTAACACCGGTTTAGAAAAACAAAAACGGCTGTTGGCAGAGCTGTTGAACAAAAATCAGCTCTATGTCCATCTTTCAGAAATTAAGGATAAGGATTTTAAAGTCAGCAAAGCAGACAAGCACTTAAATAAGCTTTTTTTCAGAACAGATAAATAATATAGCTATAAATAAAATTCAGATAACACAACCATGAACCACTTAAATTTATTTTTAAAAAGGACAGTTACAAATGACTCAAGAGAAGTTTTTATATGAAGAGCTGGATGCTCTTTCTAAACATGGGATGCTATCAAAAGAATTTCCCACTTTCCTACAAGATAATCTTAATCCTAAGTTCAAACTACGCCCCTATCAAGAAGAAGCTTTTACTCGGTTCTTGCATTGTTTTGAAAAGAATTTCCCCGGCAAAACAAATCCCCTTCACTTGGCTTTTAATATGGCAACCGGCTCTGGAAAAACCCTGATTATGGCAGGACTTATTCTTTATCTTTACAAAAAAGGCTATAGGGATTTTTTGTTTTTTGTTAATTCAACTAACATTATAGAGAAGACAAAAAGCAATTTTTTGGACTCTGGATCTTCAAAATACTTGTTCAGCCAGAATATCACTTTTGAATCAAAAAGAATCTCTGTAACTCCGCTTGAAAATTTTGAAGACGCAAATAAGAATGATATAAACATAGTTTTTACAACAGTTCAAAAACTGCACTCTGATTTGAACATAGTCAAAGAAAATGCCCTCACTTATCAGGATTTTAAGGATAAGAAAATTGTTCTGCTTGCAGATGAAGCTCATCATATAAGCGCGAAAACTAAACAGCAAAAAGAGTTTATTTTTAATGACAAACCGACATGGGAAAACACTGTAGAAAAAATCTTTAATCAGAACAAAAGCAATTTATTGCTGGAGTTTACTGCCACCTTAGACTATGAGCATAAAAGCATTGCCGGCAAATACAGAAACAAGGTTTTATATAAGTACGATCTCCGGGAGTTCCGAAACAACAGCTATTCCAAAGATGTTTATATCGTTCAAGCCGATTTCGAACAAAAAGATCGTATTCTTCAAGCTCTTATTCTGAGTCAATACAAGCAGGAGGTGGGAACAAAATACCGTATAAGGCTTAAGCCAGTAATTTTATTTAAAGCTCAAAAAACCATTCAGCAAAACAAAGAAAACAAACAAGCCTTTCATAAAATGATTGAACACTTAACACAAGCAGATATTGCGCGAATAAAAAATAAATCCAGTCTTCCTATTGTGAGTAAAGCTTTTGATTTTTTTAAAAGTCAAGGAATTTCCAATTCCGGGCTTGCTAAAAGACTAAAAGAGGAGTTTCAACCTAACCGATGCCTTTCTGTTAATGAAGAGGCGGAAAAAGAAAGAAATCAAATCCTCTTGAACACTTTAGAGAATGAGGACAATCTTATAAGAGCTATTTTCGCAGTAGAAAAATTAAATGAAGGCTGGGATGTGCTTAACTTATTTGATATTGTTCGCTGTTATGAAACAAGGGATTCTGGACAAGGAAAAATTGGAAACACCACAATGAAAGAAGCTCAGCTGATTGGTCGCGGTGCTCGTTATTTCCCATTTGCTTTGTCTTCTATTGAAGAGGCTTTACTGAATAACTATCTTGTATCTTTAGATAACTATGACAATCCCTATAAAAGAAAGTTTGACCAAAACTTAGGCCATGAATTACGAATTTTAGAGGAACTTCATTATCACAGCATAAATGACAACAAATACATATCAGAAATAACTAAAGCCCTAATAGAGACTGGTATTATGGAGGAAAAACAGGTTGTAAAACAGCTTACATTAAAAGAACAATTTAAAAAAACAAATTTTTATAAAAAAGGGTTGATTTACATAAACAAGCGGATTAAGAACCAATACGATAATGTCCGATCTCTTTCTGATATGGAAGCATCTTCTAAAAGCTATCAATACACAACAGCCACAGGAGGAGGTACTATCCAAAAAGCTTTCTCAGAAAAAAGCAAATCAGCGGGAAATAACAAAATTAAGGGAGTCTCTGAAGGCCGAAGACAGGATATTAAGCTAAAGGATATGCCTTTTCATATTATCCAAAATGCCGTTTCTAATAATCCATTTTTTACTTTCCGCTCTTTGAAAAAATATTTTCCTCATATTTATTCCATCCGGGAATTTATTGAAGAAAAGAACTATCTTGGAGGTTTAGCCATTACATTCCAAGGCGAAAGCCCCTCAAACAAAGATTTTTTAGATGGAGTATCTGGATTATTGGAGGAAATTAAAAACAAAATACAGAAAAACATCACAGAATATAAAGGATCGAAAGAGTTTGAAAAAAATCTTATCAGCAACATTTTTACTGATAAGGAAATCAAACTATCTGGCAACAGGACAAATAGCAATGCAGAGCTTGTATCTGAAAAAGACTGGTATGTGTTTAAAGCTTTTTACGGAACTTCTGAAGAGCGCGCCTTTGTCCGAATGCTGGATAGCCAAATGGATAAATTAAAGAAAAAATATGATGAGATATATCTGGTCCGTAATAGGAAACATTTTAAAATATACAACTTTAAAGACGGGCGAGGCTTTGAACCGGATTTTGTGTTGTTTCTTAGAGAAAAAGAAGGAAAAGCACTTACTTATCAAATGTTTATTGAACCAAAAGGCAAACATTTAAAAGAACATGATAAGTGGAAAGAGGATTTTTTGAAAGACATAAGAAAGAGATTTAAAGGACGAACATTGGATTTTATAACAAAAGCAAAGTCTCAAAAATACAAGCTGACAGGGGTCCCTTTTTACAATAATGAAGAGGAAAATCAATTTAAAAAAAGCCTTTATTCCGCTTTAAATGAAAGAGACTCTGATTCAAAAAAGAAGCAATAGCGAAAACAAAAAAGCTTTGTTCACGAGGGACTAATGAAAAGCATTTCTAATGGAAAGCATCTCTGCATGATCTCAAACTTTTTCTCAAGCCTTGATCTTCAGGGTTTCTTTCAATTTTTTCTTCCAATATAAATTCTGTGATCCTTCCGAAGCGATATCCCGCAGTAAAGGATTCAACCAAAAAACCCGTGTCCCATATTCCCGTGTCCCATATTACTTTATTTTCTGTCACACGCGCGCCTGTTTTATATATTCTTTTCAAAATATCTAAATGCCCTCTCAATCCTGTTAGGTCTGCATAATTGATCCCAGGGATAACATCTCGATTTAAAAAATCTTTTGTTACGGAGGGATGATCCATCAACATATCCACTATCCGCAAGTGCTCTTTATAAGGATCAGAATATCTGTATAGTAAATCCCCCATTAGAATAGCCGTTACAATGCTGTTCCTCACCACAAAGTTTTTCTCTTCTACAGTTGGATCCGCCCCCTCTCCTAATAAAAACTCCACTGCGGGAGCTTGATTAGCTCGCACAGCCTCACTAAGCAAAGAACTAACCCCTATGTAAAACAATAAAGCTCCATCAGATTGCGAGAGCGGTTTTACTTTTATTCTATCCAATAAATCAAAATTTGAAATTACCCATTTCTCCATAGTATTTTTAAAAATATATCGAGTCCAAAATAAGTTGTCGGTGAGCATATTTTTATCTCCTATGTTAGAAACTATACTTCTAAAAAGCCCTATATCCTGACGCATAGCTCTTATTAGTCGAGTATCAAAACCATTTTTCATCACCTCATGTTTATCATTAAACAACCAGGGCATAATTATAGAATAGCGTAAATTTTCCTCGATAGAGAGACTTTTTTCTAAAAAATGAAGGAGGAAGTAATACCTAAAATTATGTAAAAACTCTTCCGATAAAATAGCCGATTCCTCTTTAGCAAGATACCTTTGAAAATCCTCAAAAGAAGGGGATAACGCAGGAAAATTAAACACATTTTCTAATTCTCTTAAATGAAATTGCGTCCTGTGCCGAAACCAAACGGCTTTATAATCACTGGTTATATAAGAGTTAAACAAACTCACCCTTCGTGGCAAAGGAGCTCCCTCTGCGTGCAAAAATTGAGCTAACTCTGGATGCCCCCCCTCCGCCGCCACTAATGGCAGAGTTCTTAAGTTATGATCAATAAGGCCCATATCTATTTTAGATTTATGACTCATAATCTGCCTAAGTGCTGGAGAAACTTTATCTCTACTTTGATCAACAATATAAAACAAAGCTGTCCAACCCTGATAATCTTGAATATTCCAATCCACTAAAGGGTGTTTAAGTAAAGAGGGAAGATAATCTTGTGCTCTTTTCCAATCCTCATTAGCCACTTTATGCGCCACAGTTTGCAATAAGTAATCTTGTACGTTCACATTTTCTTTAGATCTTCCAAGCATTTTATTAAAAAGCAAGTGCCTGTCGGCAGAAAAAAACTCATGTAAAATAGAAGTAAAAGGGGCTATCCGCATTTTAAATAAGGATATAACAATGGCCCTTTCTTGATCAAGAGAAAAACTTTGAAAAAACTCTTCTATATATTTTTGATAATTCTGCGTATAGATAGCTATATTACCTGTAATTCCCCAGGCTTTTTGCAATTTTAGCAATTCCATTGCAGAAATATTTTTATATAACACAACAAGAAAAAGGTTTATCTTTTCGTGAAAAGTGTATCCATAGCGATTAGTAAAAGAAATAATAATATCAGCTGTAATATTGGTATTTGCTGAAAATAAAAAACTAATTTCTGAAAGAGATCCCTGTTGGAATTCGGATATCATACGATCAGATCCTTTAAACCCTTTTTTATCGGCAAATATTAACAAGGGGAGCTGAGTGATATACCAGGTATAAAACCTCTGAAAATAAGTATACACTTCGCTTTGTTTTTGACGATTCTGACTGGAATACCATACCTCTTCTTCAGAAAGAATAGACTCCTGAACAGTCTTATCCATCTCACTTAAATATTGAGTAGGATTTTCCACAACAACCTGTTGCTCAGGGCTAGATGAAATAAATACCCCTAAAGGGGATGTCATAAGTAGTTTGTTACTTGTTTGCTCATCATCAGCCCCTCCTAAATGGGAAAACACAAAAAGCCCTATAAAAAAAGCCGTTAGGCTTGAAAAACAAGCACCTTTAGCTATAATCTCTGAAGCTCTGTGCCAGAATCGCCTATTCATTCTGTAAAATAAATCATCAATAAACCAATATAATTTCGACATAAAGTTTTATTCCTATTTTAAAATAAGCAAGCAAGAGATTACTTTAAAATGTATTTTAATAAAAAATACAAGAACCAATCTGCCAGGATATAAAAAATACACAGGTTTTAAATTGGAAAACCAAAAATAAATCCCGACTTTGACAGTTAATTTTGGAAAAAGGCCGAAAAAGCTCTAATGGGGGCTGTTTTGTGAGGTTTTAAGCTATTTTTGTCCTCTGGTTCTCCAAAATGTAGTATAAAAATATACTCGACTTTAGTGTTAACGCATCCTGTATAAGTGTTGTTTTTTTTAATGGTAGTGGTAAAATAAAACCATGTTCATTAAAAAAATCAAATCCCTTAAGGGAGACACTTACTTACAACTCACTAAATCTTACCGAGATAAAGGCAAAGTTCGTCATAAACCCCTCCTCTCTTTAGGTAAACAAGGAGATGGCACCATAGAAAGCCTGGTCCAAGCTGTTTCACGTTACTCAGGAGCTATGACTATTGAAAAACTGTCTGAAAACTTAAACATTGAAAAAACTTTTATTCTTGGTCCTCTTATTATTTTACAAAAACTATTTGAAAAATTAGGAATCAATCAAGCCCTTGAGGAATTACCTAAAGGTTCAAAAACAAAGTGGGATATTCAAAAAATTCTCTTTACCCTTGTAGCTGGCCGTTTTGTGGAGCCTAGTTCAAAGCTGGCGGTTTTTGAAAGAGGACAACAGGCTTTTTATCCTGGATTAGTGGTGCCGGATATAAAGCTTCATCAGATTTATAGAGCTTTAGACTTTTTGGCTCTACATAAAGATAATATAGAAAAATCCTTATATTGGCATAAACGAAACTTATTTAATTTACAAGTAGATGTAGTTTTGTATGACTTAACTACTTTGCGCTTTGAAAGCCAGAGAACAGACTTAGGAGAACTTAGACAGTTTGGTTACAGCAAAGAGAGACGAGGGGATTTAGTCCAAGTGGTCTTAGGTCTTTTGGTAGATAAAGAGGGGCTTCCTTTGGGTTTTGAAGTGTATCCTGGTAACACTTTTGAGGGCAAAACAGTAGCTGATATAGAAAAAAAATTAAGAGAAAAATTTAATGTTGGACGATTTATTTTTGTTGGTGATCGGGGGATTTTTTCCAAAAAGAACTTAGAGAGCTTAGAGAGAGGTCAAGGGGAGTTTATTGTAGGTATGAAGTTAGGAGCAATAAAGAATCGCCATAAGGATTTTTATAATAAGAGTCTTTTTCAAGAAGTCCAGCCGGGGGTTTTTGTGTATGAGACAAAGTATGAGGGTAAGAGACTTATCATCACTTGGTCAGCTAAAAGAGCTAAGAGAGATCAGAAGGTTCGTGAGGAGATTTTATCTAAAATTGAGAAAAAGTTAAAGTCTCATAGTGTCTCTATTCAAAGTTTTGTGACCCACGAAGCTTATAAAAAATATGTTTGTTTAAAGAAGGGAGCTAAAAAACCTGTGTTAAATCAACAAGCTATAGAAAGAGAGGCTATAAAGGATGGTTTTTTTGGAGTGATTACGAATGTTCAAAATAAAAGCGCGAAAGATTTGGTTAGTTATTATAAGGACCTCTGGAAGGTAGAAGATGCCTTTGGGGAGCTAAAAGGTACTTTAAAAGCCCGTCCTGTATTTCATTGGACAGATAAGCGTATAATGGGACATTTGGTGATGTGTTTTATTGCGTATTTATGTGAGGCTCATTTAACAAAAGAGCTAAGAAGAAGAGGTTTTTTGTTTCAAAGTCCCGCTACAGAGACAGCCAGCATAGCTCATCGTCCTTTAACAGTGGTTCAGGGGATGAAGGCTTTATTGGAAGTTCGGGCTGTGCCCGTTAAAGTGAGAGGGGCTATAATATGGATCAGAACAGAGATAACCGGTGTTTCAGCAAAGATGTTTCAGGTGGCGAAGGTTCAAATACCTAAGAAGTTGCTTAAATTTTGTCCGCCAGCAGAGGAAAAAAAAAGCAATTAAAAGCTATTTTTAAACCTTAAGTCGGGCTTTTTTATACTACAATTTTTGGAGAAAATCCAAAAAAACCCTGAATAGAGGCTATTTTACAGGGTTTTGAGCCTTTTTTCTCAAATTAACTGTCAAACTCCAGAAGAAGCAAAGTTTTCAGAGGGCAGAGCAGAACTTCCACCAATAGCGGCCATTTCCTGACTTCAGCACAACGCAATGCAATAAATGAGTGATTTCCGATATTTACAAATTTTTGGGGGAACACATTTTTAAGATTTAGTTCAAGAAGTGGAGATAAATTTAGACACTCTTTTAAGACCTAAGGCCTCGTATATGGATCTTATCTCTTGTGTGCTTTTAGAGGGCATACGATAAAGATTTTTGTTTGCGTCCTTTATAAGGCTATATTGATCTCTTTTTAAAATCTCTCTCATCTGCCTTATGCTGAAGTTTAATCCTCTTTGTTCCATCCGATACTTCATAGTATAGGAAAGAGAGTAAGCTAAGAAGCATATAGCTATATGGGCCTCTATTCTTTTCCTCTTCCAATGGTAAATGGGTCTCATCTTAAGATTATGTTTGCACACACGAAAAGCCTCTTCTATCTTCCAAAGTCTCCTGTATCGGGTCAGTATCTCTTGAGGAGTTTGCTCTGCTTTTATGTTGGTTATTACTCCATGCAACCCATCCCACTTACTATCTTCTTTTATCTTTTGTTCGTTTAATGTAGCTTTTGTCTTTTGAACTGTGACATACTTTTTTGTTCCATAATTAGAGATAAGGCTTTTTATAGGAATTTGGTTGTTCTTTACTTTTTTCATCAGTCTTTCAATGAGTCTTAGTCTATCGGACTTGTTCTTCTTGGCTCTCTTCTTAGAGTAGCTGACAATCAGTCTTCTTTCCTTATGCTCAAACTCCTTTATCCAATGAAACTCATTGGCCACAACAGCGGGTTTAAAGTCTTGGTTTAATATCTCCTCTTTTTTAGTTTTAGAAAGAGTTTTTAGTTTACAGGCCACTACATACTGAATACCCTCTTCTTCCATAAGCTTAAGGTTTTTTTCATTAAACATAGCTCTATCAGCGACTAATACCGCCTTTTTAACAGTGAATCTTTGTTTTAGCTTTTTCACTGTGGAGATAAGGGTAGAACCTTCGCTTGTGCTTCCTGGAAAAAGCTCATAGCTTAGAGGGTGGCCTTCTTGGTTGGTGATAAGGGCTAAGACGACTTGAGTCTCTTTAAACTTTAAGTCTTTGCTAAAGCCGAACTGTCTTAGGTCATCTTCTTCAAAGCTTTCAAAGTAAAGGGTGGTGACATCAAAGAAGAGGACATCTACTTCTTGGTTAAAGAGGCTGAGGGTGTTTTTAGCTACTGTGTCTTTTACTTGGTCTATTCGGGGGTGAAGTCTATCCATCATTCGATACATCTGATCTAAGTGCACCTGTTCGTTAAAGTCTTCTTTTAAAGTCTCTACAGTTTTTCTTTTAGAATCAGGATGAGCTACACGAGAAAGGACGCAGTATTTTAAAATATCGTTCCACTGCTTATCTTTTTTAGTGTTTTGTATGAGAGTGTGGAAGCCTAACTGTTCATAGACAGCCCCACATACTCCTTTAATGCCATGATGAACACGTGCTTTTTCGTATGGTTTTTTAAGAGAGAAAAGGGAAGGAGACTTGGACTTTTTCTTTTGGTTCTGGTTCTTAGTTTTTTTGTTTAAAGGATCTTTGCTGTAGATGATCTCAGCCATACCGGGTAAAGCGGGTTGGCGATCATTGCAGAGCTTTATAATCATTCTTTGTGATATTTTTTCTAAAGAGGAAATGACTTCTGGTTTTGAAGAAGAGCCCACAAAATGTATTGTTTTATGTTTTGTTTTTAAACCTTCTCGGACAGACTCCACAATCCGAAAGGATTTAATTTTACGGTCTTTGTTTTTCCCTGAGATTTTTGTAGTAACTTTTACAAACATATTTTTACAGTGCCAGAAGAGATATAGGGTGTAAAGGTCTGGGAGTGGACTACAAGTGGTGTTTTTAGTATATTTTACCCTTCAAAACTACATGAAAACAGCCTGGCGGTGCATCAAAAACCCTAAAAAACATCAAAATATTTTTTTAACACATAGCGTTGTGCTGAAGTCGGGAAAAAGAAAACAAGGTTTTGGAAAACCTGATGTTCATTTTCCGGATCATCAGAGGCAAATTGAAAGATTAACTCCAAAGATTGAAAAACTGAAAGCCAGTGTCAGCAACACTATAACAGATCTTGAACCGGAAACAGCTCTGGTTATTGAAATTGTCGATAGTGTTGAGAATTTTCGTCAAGCTGTGGAAAAAGTGGGTTTGGAGTGGATGGGAGAATGGGATATAGATGATATAGAACCGGACGAGGATTTTTACGTATTAACAGAAGATAAAAAAGATATGAAAAAATTAAAAAGACAGCTTTTTGTTTCTTTTTTTGATCAAAAAGGTAAAGAAAAACTATTGTCCTTATGGGAGCAATGGAAGGAAAATGAGCAATTTGCCAGGGGTGAAAAAAAATGGAAACATGTATTTACTAAAGCGTATGATATTCGTCAGTGGGGGATAAAGGAGACCTTAAGGGAAACTGGCATGATTGACAGATGGAAAGCCCTCATAGATCCTGTCAATGAAGAGGAATCAATAACTTTTCAAATAGATCTTTTTTATAGAAAAAATGAAGAGAAACGAAAAAAGAATGAGAGAGATATTGAAAACCTGTTAAAGGATATTGGGGGTAAAAAACTTGGCCCTTTTATTGATATGCCATACATTGCTTTTCATGCTGTCAAAGCAGAGCTTCCAGCTAAAAAAATAAAAGATTTATTGCAAAAAATAGAACCGCAACAGCAATCAGAATTAGATATTCAACTATTCACATTTCCGGGCATTATGTATTTTCGTCCCACCGGACAATCTATTGCAGTTTCTGAACAGGATCAGGATATAACGGATAAAGAAGCAAAGTTTTCAGAGGGCAGAGCAGAACTTCCACCAATAGCGGCCATTTTGGATGGTGCTCCCCAGGTGAAACATGATGCCTTAAAAGGCAGGGTTTTACTTGATGATCCCGATAACTTATCCGCAGAATATCAGCCAGGAGAGCGAAGGCATGGAACATCTATGGCATCTTTAGTAATACATGGAGATTTGTCAGTTCCAAACTCAGTTCCCTTGTCAAGCCAAGTTTATCATCTTCCTGTTATGCAACCAGATCCAAAGGCACGAACTGTTGCAAAGTGTATAGAGTATTTTCCGGATCATGTGTTTTTTGAGGATCGAATTGAACGGGCTGTCCGCCGTATGTTTGAAAAGGAGGGTGATACTTCTGCCCAAGCTTCGACAGTAAAAATTATTAATATTTCAATAGCTGATCTAGATCGTCCGTTTATTCATACTCTTAGCCCTTGGGCAAGACTGTTGGATTATCTTTCTTTTAAACACCAAGTGCTTTTTTGTGTGAGTGCAGGAAATTTTACTGATAAAATCACTTTAGAAATACCTGTTAAAAATTTTATAAAATTGCCAGATGTTGAAAAAAAGACAATTTTGCTAAAAGCTTTTAAAAATCAGCTGTCTGAAAGGCGATTACTATCTCCAGCGGAATCTTTAAATTCATTAACTGTTGGTGCTTTGCATTCTGATCAATCAGGAGAATATGAGTCAGGACTTCGTATTGATTTATTACCTGCTGGTGATCATTTTTTAAGCCCTATATCCCGTTTTGGATATGGCTTTCGTCGATCCATTAAGCCTGAGATTTTGTTTCCCGGAGGCCGTCAGCTTTATAAAGAACTATTTAATGAAAATAAAAGCATTTCTATTACCAACGGTTATCAAAAACCAGGGCAAAAAACTGCTGGGGACAGCAAACAAGCGGGAGAAACCTCAAAAGTGGTTTATACCACGGGAACAAGCAATGCTACAGCCTTGGCAACACGAAGCGGAGTAAAAATTTATGAAATGCTGTCTTCTTTGAATAAAAAAGAAAAATCTAATCCGATACCAGAAAATTTAATGGCGATACTTATCAAAACCTTGTTGGTTCATAGTGCTGAACACAATGGTTCTGTAGTTGAATCCTTTATGCAATCTCTTCAAATTTCTGGCCTGCGAAAAAAAGAGATACTGTCTCGCTATATTGGCTATGGAAACGCCAATGTGGATCGGGTTTTAAGTTGTGCTGAGCACAGAGGGACTGTTATTGGTTTTGGAGAACTTGAGGCTGAGACTGATACAGCCCATGAATACAATTTTCCACTGCCAATCGGTTTATCGAATCAAAGTATTAAAAGGCAGATGTTGGTTACCTTGGCTTGGTTTTCTCCTATCAATCCAGAGCATCGCAGATTAAGAGAAGCAAAATTAGAAGTAAAACCTTCTGAAAGTTGGGATAATATACCTTTGAGATTAAAAAGAAAGGACTCTGATTTTCGTCAAGTTCTTCGTGGTACTGTTCAGCATGAAGTTTTTGAACCGGACAGAGTAAAAACAGATTCTTATAAAGAAGGAGAAAACATTTCATTACAAGTAGTATGTAAAGCTGATGCAACAGAATCTTTGGAAGTTGCAATCCCTTATGGGTTGGCTGTGACGCTTAAAGTAGAGGAAGGTATTAATATACCAATCTATCAGGAAATTCGCCAAAAACTTAAATCACCAATTCCAGTGAAGCCAAAATAATTATAGTTCATCTCTTGGGCTTATATTTTTAGAAATATGTTTATGATATGTTTACGAAATGTCATCAGTAAAACTACTTTTTTCCAGACAAGTTATTTTTTAGTTTTTGTATTTTTTTCTCAGGCCAGTTTGTTATTTTAGATACAGTGGTTATACTCACACCTTCTTTTATCATATTTTTGATAAGCTCTTGTTTCGCTTTTTGCATGCCTTCTTCTTTGCCTTGTTTTTTGCCTTGTTTTTTGCCTTGCAGTCTACCTTTTTCCATACCTTTTTCCATGCCTTCATCAAAGGCGTAAGCTTTTTCAGCTCTTTGATCTCGTATAAATTTTTCTCTTGCTTCTTCCCATCTTCTTACCTCTTCATCTTGCGACAAGTCCTGTAAATGTTCCATTGCTCTTTTCATCTCATCCCCTTTGTTTGATAAAATCTCCCATTCTCTTGGGCTTATATTTTTAGACCTCTTTAAAATATAACACCATAACTTTTGAAAATCAAATAAATTAGGTAAATTTATATTATCTGAACTGGTGTTAAATTTGCTCAATTCCACAAACACAATCTTTAACTGATTATTAAGCATAAAATGAGGCTCTTTATCCGATCGTAAAGAAAAAGAAGTAATAATGCTGGAGGTGTCTATGGTTTTATACCGGTCTTCTTTAGGAGCGAATACAGAAAAATCTGTAAAAATTAAAGAATAAGCTGGGCAAAGATGATGATAGCCTTCTGCTTTTCTTAGATTTTCCGTATAAAGTCTGGCCCAATAAAACAAGACTCGGTTTAAGAAGCCTTTTTTTAAAACAGATTGTATTTCTACATTTATTTTTTCTCCTGTATTAAGCTGAACTCTTAAGTCCATCACTATTTGTTTGTTTGTGGCGATATCAGGATAAAGAGAGCTATCCATAACGGTTAATTTTTGTTTTGTTTGCGTTAAAGGAGCATTTTCACCCTGTTTTCTATAGGATTCTGTTTTTGAGTGTGTTTTTTGTTCTTTTATTTCCAAAAAAGATATATTCTTTATAGTTTTTCCGGGTGGAAGGGGAAGAAAAGTTTTTAACAAAGAGAGTAGGACTTGTTTATCTTTTGAAAAGTAGATTTTAAACATCAGATCTTGAGTTAAGTTTAAAAATTGGTTTTGTGTCTTTTTTGTGTTCATGTTTGTTTTCCTTTCTTTAAGTGATTTTTTGTTTATCTGTCTGCCTGTCTGCCTGTTTGTCTGTTTGTCTGTTTGCCTGTCTGCCTGTCTGCCTGTTTGTCTGTTTGTCTGTTTGCCTGTCTGTCTGTTTGCCTGTCTGTCTGTCTGTCTGTCTGTCTGTTTGCCTGTTTGTCTGCCTGCCTGTTTGTCTGTCTGTTTTTAGTTACTTCTCCGTGATAAACCCCATTCTTCTTCGCTGTCATACCCGCGAAAGCGGGTATCCAGAACCTAAACTGAAAGCCTAAAAGGCTTTCAGCCTTTTTCAAGTAGGAATCCAATTAAAAAAAAATCTTTTTCACGGGTGACTAGTTAGTCATTTTATATATATGCAGGATTGGGATCGTGTTAAAAAGGGCTTTTTATAAGGTTTTGAGGGTATAAAAATTCGGATTCCGAATTTTTTATTCGAAAATGGAATTTTTAAGCTAAACAGCTGGGTTAAAAAAAATAGTTCAATCATTCAAAAGGATTGGGCCTGAAAAACGGACAGTTTACTTGGAATAAGTTTGTTCATACATCTGTGGGCTTTTGTTGTCAAGGCTGGAGTGAATCCGCTTTGTGTTGTAAAAGCCCTCAATATAGTTAAAACACTCCTTTTTTATCTCTTCCAAATTAAGTCTTTTTGAATTTATCTTATTTATCAATTCCACTTTCAAAGTTTTAAAAAAGCTCTCAACCGGAGCATTATCCCAACAGTTTCCTTTACGACTCATGGAAGCTGTTAAATGGTATTGTTGTAACCTCTTGTAAATCTGATAAGAGCTATATTCAGAACCTCTGTCAGAGTGAAACAATACACCCCTTGGATACCCTCTACTGTAAAGAGCTAACTGTAAAGCCTCTTCCACCAAGTCTGAGTTGTTCTTATCTCCCACAGACCAACCCACTATAAACTTGGAAAATAAATCCATAATCACACATAAATAAACCCACCCCTTACAGCTCTTAATAAAAGTAGTGTCACTGGCCCACACCTGATTAGGGTTTTCCGGCTTAAAATCCCTCTTAAGAGCATTGGCAGGATAAGAGGCTATCTCCCCCCTCTGATAGGCTTTTCTGAACTTCTTCTGCTGATAAGAAGAACGGATGCCTAAAACCCTCATAACAGGCTGAACTGTGCTCTTTGAAACAAAGATCCCTCTTTCCTCCTTTAAATCTTTCACAACACGCCGAGAACCATACACCCGACCACTATCAAGCCACGAAGCCAAAACCGCCCCCTTTAGCTGATTATGAGTCTTTTTCAAACGATCCCTTGAAGGCAACCAAGTATAATATCCACTACGAGATACTTGTAAAACATCACACATTACACTTACTCTCCACTTGTCTTTATGAACAAAAATAAACTCATATCTCAACCTTCGTGACTGGCAAAGAAGATGGTGGCTTTTTTTAAAATGTCTCTTTCTTCCTTAAGCCGTTTGTTCTCCGCTTTTAGCTGTTTTAAAGCCCGCTCAGACTCCTTATTAAAAGAAGAATGACCACCTTGCTTAAACTGTCTCACCCACTTACTTAAAGTGGGCTGGCCTATCCCCAACTCCTGAGAAACTCGATTAGAGGAGCGAGAACCTTCCAGAACCCTTCTCACAGCCTCTTTTTTAAACGACTCTGAATAGCGTCGCCTCTTTGTATTTTTCATCTAACACCTCCTTAAAACAATTTACTTTTAACACACTGCCTTATGCTTAGTAAAATGTCCGAATATGAGGGCCAGATCAACAGCTGAAATTTTATCACTTAGGAGATTGTGATGCAATCAAAACCTTGAGGCGGATTATTCAATAACTAATGGTATTTTATCACTTAGGAGATTGTGATGCAATCAAAACCTTGTGGTCCTTGTGGCCCCTGTGGCCCTGATTTTATCACTTAGGAGATTGTGATGCAATCAAAACATGCTCAATAAGAAGATTTAATCCATCATTATTTTATCACTTAGGAGATTGTCCTGCAATCAAAACATAAGAGTAGAGACAATAACTGAAAAAATTTGCCATTTTACACTAAGATGTTTTATCAACATAGAGTTAACTTTATTCTCTACAAACCCCTCAATAGACTTTACAAACCTATCTAAATCTTCAAAAACTTCTTCTGGATTCCTTTTCATCCCATCTTTAGACTTCATTTTACGACTCCTATTTTTTGTCTTTTAGTTTTTAATACTCATAAGTATAGACAGAATAGACAGCTCCTTGGATTCTCGGCCCACCAGGTTCTGCCTCATAACCCTGTGCCTTATAATGGGTCTCTAATGTCAAAGCCACCTCATAAGTTACCCCTTGCTTTATAACTTGAAAATTAGACATAACCCGGCCTGTGGCTATCCACTCCTGTTTTCTCAAATACGGATCCCGGGAAGTCATGCCAACATACTTTTTCATCAGTTACTCCTACATTTTTTTATGTTGTGTATAAATTATACACTTGGAAATAACATTTTACAATCGCATAAAAAGGGTTGTTAAGCAGGACTTTAGGGGAATATAAAAAAATATAAAATTTCTCATTATGAGACACAAAGCTTTTATGAAAGCAATAATTCTTATTTTTTTTGCTTTTTTTCAAGCTGTTTCTTTTAAACCTATATGGCATTGGCCTAAGATAGGAAAAAGAGCGGGTATCAGTCAAAATCCAGAGAGGCGACTAAAGCAATAGTTAAGCATTCACCAAACTATGTGTTAAGGAGAAAGTGTCTTGTTACTATAAGGTTCAATGTTTTTCAACTCTTTTTCAAAACACACATCTTGAGTTAGATTTTGTTTCTGCTGAGTTTTTTTATGTAAAAAACCCTTTACAATAGCAGAATATACACGGGTTAACTTTGCACGATCTAAGTATAAATCCCAGCTCCACCATTTATGAGTATTCACTTGCAACCAAGACCAAAATCTCTCGTGCAAGCTTAACAAGTTGCTGGCCGGAAGTTTGGCGTTTTCAACAGTATAAACATACACCGCCTCTACTAAACGATCAGATTCTTGACAGTGCATATACACTAATGAGCGAGATAAATACCCCTTAAAAGTAGGAAAAGCACTTCTGGTTTCTTCGCTCTGTAAAACCAGATCTTTATTGCTGTCGTAACGGTTAATAGTTGTTTCCACAAAATAAACCGCCATCACTATATTTTTTAAATTTCCTTTTGTTAGGCTGGTGGCGTTTAGATACTCTTGATCCGTTTCGTATGAAATTTCAATCAAAGCCTCTGCTAAATCCCGCTTTTGATTCAAGCTCATTTTTGCCATAACTGTCCTCAAATTAGGCATATTATCCATGTATTTTTTTAATAAATCTGTTAAATGAAGGCGAACACAAGTTATATCATATCGTTCTACATTCCATTTGTGTTTATCGGATTCATCTAATTCCTTCCCACATATTTTAAAAAGATCTGTATCTATTTCTTTAACAGAAAATCCAAAAGAAAAAGCAAAAGCTAAATACTCAACAATTTCATTTGCTATAAGGTATTCCTCTTCTATCCAATTATGATTAAATCCTTTTGTGCTGGGTATTAGCGTATTGGCGACTATAAACTCAGGTTCTCCTGGATTTAAAGGGGGTTGGCTTTTTGCTTTTTGAAACAATCCTAAATTTTGACCAATAATATGGAAGTCCGTAAAAAAAGCACTTAATTCTTTATCTGTCATTCCAGGACTTGTAGGATAGTTTTTTTCATATCCCATTCTCATCATCATAGCTATAAAATGAAAAAAATTATAAATGGTCATATTTTTATAATCCATTGTGCGCTTATTTTTTGTGTATAGAGCATTTGATAAATACACTTTTGGACTTTCCTTATAAAGAGGTTTGAGCAAAAGCATTTGCTGGATCTTTTTTTGTCCTTCCAAAAAAAACTCTGAGGATGAAAAAAAACCAGCCATTTTAGAAAAATTATTGATACCCTTCTGAAAAGATTTTTCCCGGGAGATATAATCTAAAAAAGATTGTATACCAAACCAGGGCTGAGCTGATTTATAAATTTTTTCCAGCTGTTCAGCTGTTAACTCAATCACTCCATATCTGTCTTTTTGCGTATTAAACACTTTTCCTAATAAAATTAAAAATATATTTCGGACAGCTTGTTTACTTAGTTTTTTAGTTATTATTCCTGTTTGCTGAAAATGTGCAAAGATTTTTAAAAAATCAGATTCTCCAATACGGTGTGTAGGATGATTTTGGACAGAGAGAGATAAAAATTTTAATAGATCTTTAAACATCATGGTGGCATATTGCATTCCACTTGGAGAAACAAAAAACTTTTGTTTTTTTAAAAAAAGATAGTTAACTCTTAAAGAGACAAGTTGAGAAGCTCCTATAAGAAAACCCTCCCATTCATTAGGCTGAATAACCCTCTCTGATCCTCCTACTATGAACTTTTTTAAAGCTCCAACAAGTTTTATTTTTTCATTCAAAAGAGCAGAATCATACGGGCGATTAAAAAAGAAACCTAACTCTTGCACGAGAGCTTTCATATCCTTTAAATGATAGGGATTGGAAAATTGTTTTATAAAAATAGATAAACGGCTTATAGATTGCTTTAGATCTTCTTCAATTTTATTAAAAAACTTTTCTTCTTTTCCCCCCTCTCCCTTTTGTTCCGTTTTTTTCTTGTCTGAAATATTTAAAGCTTGAATATAGGGCTGAAAAAAAACAGCCTCTTTTTTTAAAACATCTATAAAAATAATAAATCGCTCTATGTCCGATAAAGTTAATTTATCTTCAGAACCTCCAATAATAACTGTCTTTAAACGCACCATCTGAGTTAGTAAAGCACTATTGATAACCTGATCTTGCAAGAATAAGTCTTGAATAAATTTTCTTAATTCGCGAGGAGTAAACTCTCCTTTTTTACTTCCTCTTACACGATCTTTAAAAAGAGTTAAAGCTGTTTTAGCACAATGAGATACTTGTTCGATTTCAACAGGAGTCAAGCGACCTTTTAGATATAAGTCTATTTTTTTATTTATCCCGTTTAAACAACCCGCAGAAAATGTAATATTTATAGAGGAAATTTCTTCCCCTATCTGCAAGCTACAGCCGAACAGGGTAAATACAAAAAACAAAGTTAAAATTTTTAGATATTTAATCATTTTTTTAATTAATGCGATAAATTACTTTAACCTTAATTCGATCATTGTGTTTATAGGAGTTAAAAAAACTATTTATTTTATTATTATTTGTTCCTAAAATATCCAATTTAGATTCAAAAGTCCAATGAGGAGTAACGCGCCACTTAAAAAATGTATTTAGCCATCCTCCCTCTTCAGGAAGAGAATGCCAATAGCGGACACCTAATGAAAAAGCTTGTTTTTTCCAGTGAAATTCTTTGCTTTGAGCAGATATAGAGAATCCTCGATACATTTTAAAGCGATTTATATTCACATCCCACTCCAGGCTTTCTTCTCCGTTATGAGGTTTAGCCCCTTTTTGATCTACAAACCGCGAGTAAAGAAAATTAAACTTAAACCAGCGAATAGGCCAATAATATTTCCCAAAATCTAATTCCATGTAAGAAGAAAAAAACAAAGCTTTTGGTAAGACAGGAACAATCCAGCCTTTTGGTGTTTGAGGTCGCAGGGGAATCTCCTGAGTAATAGAAAACACAGTGTTTAAAATATTTTTTTTCACTCCAAAATCCAAAGAAAACAAAGAGTGTTTAAAAGACTGATAGTGGATTACATTATCAACTGCTTTTTTATGTATGGAAAAACCACCATCCATTTTAAAATAAATTTGATTCACTGGTTTATAAGCGTAAGCTAAGCTCAGCCATTCGCTATCTTTGTCTCCAAAACGAAACCGAACAGATATACTGTCATTTAAAACCACATTTTTTAAATAAGGTTTTTTTAACCAATAAAAGGCTGAAATTTTTTGACTGAAAAACACAAACTCAGACTGAGGGGGAATAAACCAACGGCTGGCTGATTTAATTTCTCCATCTGTAATATCCACCGCAGGCCCTTGGTCTGGCATAAATAAACCAGACAAAAACACAGTCAAAAGCCATTGCTTTTTTTTAGTGACTGTCCAAAAAACGCCTGTTAAGCCTTTACTCTCAGACTCTAAATAGTCCCAATTAATTCTCCCCTCCCATAAACCCAAATGCCATGCCTCATCCATAAAACTCCAGGACTCAGAGGAGGATTGTTCAGGGTTTTCAATATTTTTTTTTGATTTTTGTTCCCTCTTAATATTATTTAACCCTTTTTGGTTGCCCAAAACAAAGTGAATATCATAACCCTCTAAAATATCTGATAATTCATAAGCAATAAATAAATCCGGAACCGTTATATAGTTTTGGTTGCTTTCATCTAAAGAAAAAAGAGATTTTATTTCCGTTTTGTAAAACCAGGAGTTCCAGCTGTCTTGGTCCTGAAAGTTAAGCCCCATATCCATATAGTGGTCTAACTGCCCTTCCAGATCGGTAGAGGTAAGATAGCTGGAATACCTAAAAGATATATCAAGTTGAGCCTCTGCTGAAGAAAGAAAAAATAAAAAAAATATACCCAACAAATATTTGTTCAAAAAAACCTCTCTAAAAAACTCATGTTTTCCAGCTCAAGCCATAGAGACAGATAACGTTCCAATCCAAACCAGATATGTAAAATTAACAAAAAATCAAACTAACATAAAAAAAATACACTATAATCAGCTATAATTGGCCCGATTACTTTAAAATCATTTAAATAATTTTACAATCACCCTATTTTCCTTAATAATCGGACAATATGGAGAGAGAGCAAGAAAAAGCCTGTTTTTGGCTATGCAATCTTCTTGCGTAGCCCCCTCCCTCTTTCGCTCGCTCAAAATAGGTGTGTTTTCCAGGACTTGTTAAAACTGCCTTAAGAGCAAGGGGAAAAACTCAAAACTTAAAATAGGCGTGTTTTCCAGGGCTTGTTAAAACTTATTAACCCGGTAGAATCAAATGGTCTCAAAATAGGTGTGTTTTCCAGGGCTTTTTAAGACCTTAAAATATGGAACAAAGCAGTATAAAAAAATGGAGTGCAAATTTGAACACTAATTATATATTTGTTTTTTTTATTTTTTTCTGGCTTACCTTTTCTATAAACGGGTGGGGTTTTCCCTATTCCTTAGAGGGAGTTCAAACAAAAGACACACTTCAGATAAAAAATATACAGTCTCAAACAGACAAAACCGCAGAATTTTATAAACTTCAAATCAATACTCAAGCCATGAAGTTTTTTCAAGAAGATCAAATACGATACTTTTTAGGTGCGAATTTATCTCTAAAACACCCTATATTTGTTGCCCAGGCCAGCTACACCTATAGCCTATATGAAAATCACCATTATTTTCGCCCTTATCAGCTAAACTTACATTTTAAAAGACCAGATGGCAGATGGATTATAGGAAGGACACTTTTGGAGTGGGATTGGGCAGATTCCTTTTGGAACAGAGGTTTATGGCAACCGGCTTATAGAGATGATGCTTTAAGACCTCAGTGGGCGGGTTTAACGGGATTATTTAGGGATTTTGACTTTTCAGGGGGAAAGGCCACCCTTTTTGGATCTTTTATTTTTCTTCCTGACTTTCCTCCTGCTTTTGAAAACAAAGATGGTAAAATAACATCCGATAATCCCTGGTTTACTTCCCCTCCTTCTGGAAAAGTAGCAGGTAGTAACACAGTTCCTGTCTATCAAATGCAGTCAGCTTCTTGGACAGATTTTTTAAAACTGTCTTTGGCAATCAAAGCAGAATATAAAAACTTCTATCTCTCTTATGCTTATAAACCGATGAACAAATTAAAAGTAAAAGGGCTTTTTTCTTTCCCTTTACATAAAGAATTAAGAGGCTCTTATAAAGATGGTTATTTGTTAGATGTTCCGGTAGAAACTGTCATCTTACAGCATCATCTCTTTAGTGGAGGATTTACTCTGGAAAGTTTAAACCAGGATAGTGGGCAACAAAGTACAAATTACCGGCTTAAAACCTCGTTTACTTATAATCATCCTGAAGAGCATATTTTGGATAATAAATCCTGGGGGTTTTTCCAACCTCGAAACGAATGGCATATCTCCGTTAAAGGAGAGATTCATGTCAAAGATCAAATAGAAGAAACCACCCTACACGTAGGGTATACCCATCAGTTTTTCCCAAGTGAAGAAAAAAAGAATCTTTTTCAAAAATTGTTCTCAAATAATATAGAAAAACAATTTTTTCGTGATGACTTGTTTGAGTTTTCTCGCTCATTTAGTACAGGTATTAATCACACAATACAATTTGAAGACACCCAAGAAATAAAAATCAAAGCGCGGGTTATTTATCATTTATTAAAAGAATATTTTTTATTCTCCGCTTATAGTTCCTGGACTTATAAGTCTTTTTCTCTTTTTCTTTCTACAGATTTGCTTTTTTCTGAATTGCCCTTTTCCATCGAGCAAACTCAAGAGGATATAGGAATATACACAAATAAAAGCCGGATTTTTGGAGGCATTAGCTATGAGTTTTAAACCCTCTTTGCTTACATACTTCCTATTTTTTTTAATGTTTGTTTATTGTGTGCCCGCGCTTTCCTTTTCTGTTGAAGATTCTTGTTTTAATGAAAATAAGCACTTTATTTCCCGGTATTTTTCAGGCCGGTCTCATGTCCGGGAGCTGGAATCTTTTTTTGAATGTATAAACAACTTTATCAATATTTTTTTGAACCATACAGAAACAGAAAATCCTAAATATTACACAAAAACAGAGTTAAGCCGTTTGATACTCTATATGGGGTTTGGACAAAACAACCCAAAAACAGAAGCTGAGGCCAGAAGTAGAGCCTTAGCTATTAGTCAGGCGATACTGAATCTCAAAACCAGTTTTATCGGAGGCCATACTAACCGATTAACCTTAAGAGAAATAGCTATTAGCCGGAAAATGTTATCCATCTTTAGGACCAGAATGCGCTCCCTAATAACAACAGTCCCTTTGTTAGTTCAGGTTTTAGATAAAAAAAACATAAAAAGAGCAAAGTTGCTAAATGCTACTAACATATTGAAATCCAATTTAACTAAGTTAGGTTCTCAGTTATCCCATATCTCCTTTTCTTCTGACTTATCTCTTTTAAGAGGGACTGCACAAAATTTAAAAACCTTAGGCTTTACAAGTGTGCATTTACAATATTTAGAACCTTCCTTGGCAATACTTAGTCAATGGAAAAAAATTTTTCTAAGTGCATCCATAAACTCTATTCGTCACTCAGAGTATCCTCTGTTGTTGGATTCAATGGCTCAAATTATGTCTCTTTGGTTTTACCATAAAAGGTTTTTAGAAGGAAGGTTTTGGTTATCCACCTCTGTTATTCAACATGCGCAACATTTTTTATCCTATTCCTTAAACCTGGTGCGGGAAACATATAAAAAATCAGGAAAAAATGGCATTTCTTTACAGGATATTGATGAACTGGCTCGAAGAATATGGTTTCTGCCTTATGTTTCCAAACCTGTTTTCCGATTAGGTTTGCGTTCTGCGTTTTGCTTTATTTTAGAACCTTTAACAACTAAAAAAACCTGTAAATACAACATAGATTCTAAACACCCGGATTTAAAAATCAGTTTTTCTGATACCACATTTACCATTATAGCAGATAAAACTATACACGAATCTCGATCTGGAAAAGCAAGTGATCGTATTAAAAATATGCACCTGGAAGTTTTAAGACAATATATCAACTCCTGGATCAACACAGAAAATGCCATAAGGCGAACCTCTAAAATACCTCCTCTTTTTGGTTTACCCCATAGATGGCTGAACAAAAGAAGAAGTATTACATCGGATAAAAGACTTAAGCTTTACACAAACAGAACAGACGATATTTCTTTTCTCAGTTACCTAAATTGGCAATCTCATTTAATGAAAGCGTTTACTTTCTCCTACACCAATAGAGAAAAACAAGAAAAGGTTACTCAAAAACTTTGGAACATAATGATTACAGAATGGACTGCTTTTAGTGTTTCTCTTTACAGAGAAATGAAATGGGAGTCTTTTCAACAGTTAGGCTTTCAGGTTTTTAAACATGGTGACTTTTTAACTTCTTATTCTAATGGAGATGCTATCTTGCAAGAAGAGGAGATTTTAGAATTGTTTTCTATTTTTACATCTTCTTTGGGTACGGTTATAGCCTCCAGAGGAATGATAGAAACTTGCAAAGGTTCTGTGTCCAATAGCTTGCGCGCAGACTGTGTCTATCATCATCTGCAATATCTACCACCGAATATTTTTGCAAGTTTTCCGCGTCTTTTAGATAATTTATCACAAAATGAAGAAAAAAAAGTGGCTTATATCTCTCGGTTAAGATTGTTTAATAATGCTAAAGAAGAGATATCTATTAAAGATTTATTTGAAACATTTTTGTTCATTCACTATCAGGAAAACACAATGGAATACCTGGATAAAGATTCTTCTCAATATTTAAGCACAAGAGAATTAGAGCCTTTATTAAATGTTTTTGAAAGCACTCTTATTGAGGATATTCCCCTCATTTACACTAAAAGAGAAGCCTTTGCTTTTATAACCTATCTTTTTCATTATGGTGAAATTCCAATTTTTAGCGAGCAAAAGACTATTAACTCTCCTCTTCATTTCAGTAACTGGTTGTTAAAACCTACAAAGTGGGAGGAAGTGCGAGCAGACCAAGGAGATATTTTAAAAACCTTATTTTTGATAAACAAAAGAACCCCTTAAACAGGAAAGCCGGATCGAGTTAAAAACGAGAAAAACTGCAAGAAGTTTCTCTTAAGATTTGTCTTATATAGACAGCCTTAATGGGGTATATTAAACCTGTGAATATTGTTAAGATAGAATTAGCTTAATTTGCATGCTCTAAAATTTAACTTTTGATAAGGTTTAGGGCAGAACCAGCTCGGAACCATTTTATTTGATCTTCATTCATAGAATGAGAAACAAAAAACTCCTCTTTAGAACCGTCTTCATGGTGAACCAACACTTTGTGCTGGCTTTTTGGTATTAAATTTTCCAGATCTAAAATATCTAACTTATCTTTTTCTTTTAGCTTTTGCTTATCTTTTGGTTTTGTGAAAATCAAAGGCAAAACCCCTTGCTTTTTCAGGTTGGTTTCGTGAATGCGCGCAAAACTTTGAACAATAACAGCCTTACAGCTTAAGTATCTGGGGGTCATAGCCGCGTGTTCGCGACTGCTTCCTTCGCCATAGTTTTCGCCTCCGATGATCACCCAAGGTTTTTTTTGCTCTTTATAGTGTCGGGCTATTTTAGAAAAAGACTCTGTTTTTCCTGTTAATAAGTTAAGCCCTGTCCCTCTTTCTTCTGTCCAGCTATTAGTGGCCCCTAATAGGAGGTTGTCGGAGATGCGATCTAGGTGTCCGCGATACTTGAGCCAAAATCCAGCAGGGGAAATATGATCTGTTGTGCATTTTCCTTGGGCATTGCATAAGATAAGCATTTGTTTAAAATCTTTTGGATTCCAAGGGGGAAAAGGCTTTAATATCTGCAATCTTTCAGATGGTTCTTTGATAATAATTTGAATACTTTTTCCTTTTGGGGAAACATATCCTTCTTTTTTTTTCTGATAAAATCCCTTTTTTGGCAGAACATCCGACTTAGGGGGGATAAGTTTTAAAGTTTTTCCATTTCTTTTTAAAAAATCGGTTTGAGGGTTAAAGTCTAATCTTCCTGCCAGTCCTAAGGCAATGGTGATTTCTGGGCTGGCAATAAAAGAAAGTGTTTCTGGGTTGGCGTCGTTTCTGCCTCGAAAATTGCGATTAAAGCTGTTTACAATAGTGTTTACCTGCCCTTTTTTATAGTCTTCTCTTTTCCATTGTCCGATGCAAGGGCCACAGGCGTTGGCTAAAACCAGCGCGCCAATCGCTGAAAAATCTTTTATGTATCCATCTCTTTCTATGGTTTTTCTAATAAGTTCAGAACCAGGGGTGACTAAAAAATGTTGAGGCATTTTGAATCCAGCTAAATGGGCTTGGCGAGCAATATGGGCCGCTCGGCCTATATCTTCGTAAGAGGAATTAGTGCAAGAACCAATAAGAGCTGAAGAAAGTTTTACGGGCCATTTTTCTTTTTTAAGGACATGTTTTACTTCACTTAAAGGGCGCACAGCGTCCGGGGAATGAGGGCCAGCTAACTGAGGTTCTAAAGTGGATAGATTTATTTCAATAACTTCATCGTAATATTGATGTGGGTCGTCTGTTACCTCAGTATCAGGTAAAAAAAGGTCTTTATAATTTTCAATTACCTTTACCTGATTAACACGATTAGTGGCGATAAGATATTCCGACATGGCAAAATCGTAAGGAAAAACAGAACAAGTAGCTCCTAACTCTGCTCCCATATTGGTGATAGTGGCTTTTCCCGTAGCACTTAAAGACTTAGCTCCTTCTCCAAAATATTCTATAACTTTATTGGTGCCTCCTTTAACTGTTAATAGGCTTAATATTTTTAAAATAATGTCTTTTGGGGAGGTCCAACCTGTTAATTTTCCTGTTAGATGAACCCCTGTAATACCAGGTTTTTTTACTTCCCAGGGCATTCCGGCCATTACATCGGCTGAGTCTGCCCCTCCTACACCTATGGCCAGCATACCAAGCCCTCCGGCATTGGGTGTGTGAGAGTCTGTTCCTATTAGCAAACCACCGGGAAAGGCATAATTTTCCAGAATCACCTGGTGGATAATGCCTGCTCCTGGTTTCCAAAACCCTATATGAAAACGGCTACAAGCAGAGGAAAGGAACTGAAAGACCTCATTATTTTCTTCTAATGATTTTTGTGTATCTTGCGCGCTCCCTTTCCAGGCCTGAATAAGGTGATCACAATGAACAGTAGAGGGCACAGCAGATTTTTCCTTTTTAGAAAGCATGAATTGCAGAAGAGCCATTTGAGCCGTTACATCTTGCATAGCCACCCGATCAGGCTGAAGAAGCAAAAAATCTGTTTCTAATTTTTTATGAGGCTCAAGTAAGTGAGAAAATAAAATTTTCTCTGTTAAGGTGAGAGGCTTGTTGTTCCATTTCTGGACTTGTTTAAGATTTTTCCGGCTATGTTCATAAATGTGGGTTAGCATTTTAGCCGTTGTTTCAATAGTCATAGTATATATTCCATTTGTGTTTAATCTCACTTTAAAGCTAAAGGTATAACATCCCCAGGTGGATATATACCAGGTTTGTGTTTAATCTTACTTTAAAGCTTTTATCTATATAAAGACAAGGATATTTTTCTTAAATATTTTTTACTGTTCGTGAAAAAACCTTTATTGCTCTCTTTATCATTCCCGCTGAGGAACAAGAACTTAGTTAAAATTAAGGGTTTTTTCCAGAGCAACTGGTTTAATGTTTTTTTAAACATTAAACCGAAACAAGATAACATCTCCGTCCTGCACAACATAATTTTTTCCTTCTTGTCTGTATTTGCCGGACTCTTTTAAAGCTTTTTCTGATCCAGCAGATTGAATATCCTTAAAAGAATACACCTCCGCTGAGATAAAACCTTTTTGAAAATCGCTATGTATCCGCCCCCCAGCAGTGGGTGCTCTACTTCCTTTAGGGATAGTCCAGGCTCGTATTTCTTTTTTGCCGGCTGTAAAAAAAGTAATAAGATTAAGTAAGTAGTAAGAGCACTTAATCATCCTTTGTAAACCAGACTCTTTTAGATTTAAAACGGATAAAAATTCCTGTTTTTCGGATTCTTCTAATTTTGCTATTTGTGCCTCTAAAGAAACACAAAGGGGTAAAACCTTTTCCGGCCCGTATGTTTTAATAATTTCTTCTGTCCCATTTATTTTTGTCTCTTGTTTTGCACTGTTTATTTTTGTCTCTTGTTCTATCTCTTTTTTTTGAAAATTATTAGGGGTTTGTTTTTTTGTTTCTATCTGATTTTTTGTAGGTAGTAGAGGCCCACGACGATCAAAACAACTTTGTTGCTTTGGTTCTGTTTGATTTTTTGTGTCTTGTTTATGGTCCGTCTTCTGGCGTTCTTCCCATTCTTTTTCATCCATATTGCATATATAAAGGCAGGGCTTGGTCGTTAAAAGGCGCAAATCTTGAAAAAATTTTACTTCTTCTTTTTCTGGTGTGTATTCTTTTGCAGGTTTTTCTTCTTTTAATAGGAGGTGTAGGAGTTTTTCTGTTAAAGAGAGTTCTATTTTTAATTCTTTTTCTGTTGAGCTTTTGGCCAGTTTATTAAGTTTTTCTTGTTTTTTTTCGAGAGATTCTATATCTGCTAAAAGAAGTTCTGTTTCAATAAGTTGAATATCCCTTAGTGGATCTATAGAGCCTTGGGTGTGGGATATATTTTCATCTTTAAATACACGCACAACATGGGCTAAAGCATCCATTTCTCTTATGTGGCTGAGAAAGCGGTTTCCTAACCCTTCTCCTTTGTGTGCTCCTGGTATAAGGCCAGCAATATCCACAAACTCTATTGTGGCAGGTGTAATTTTTTGAGGCTCAAAAATAGGGGCCAGTTTATCTAACCGGGAGTCTGGCACATTAACCCGGCCAATATTAGGATCCACTGTGCAAAAAGGATAATTTTCCGCAGGGGCTTTTAAAGAAGTCAGACTGTTAAATAAGGAGCTTTTTCCCACATTAGGGAGTCCTATAATTCCACATTTCATTTTTATATAGCCTTTTTTGAAAAATACCTTTAGTTACTATTGTAAAAATTTGTTCATCTCTAACTAAAAAGCCAAGTTGTTGGCATTCCAGTCTCGCGCTTCTTTGGGAATCTCGCCTGTTTTGAAGCACGGTAAGTCCTGTTTACTTTGTTGCAGGGACACCTTTTTTACTTTCTGTTATTATAGTAATTAGCTGTTTTTTCTAATCCCTTTTGGATAAAGTATTCTAAAGCCGAAACAGCTTGGTTTAAAAAATCAGACAACAACTCTTGTTCTTTTTTTGTAAAAGGCTTTAGGACTTGCCTTTTTTGAGGTTCTGAAATAGGTGTTTTAGGTTCTGTTATTGGTAGAGGGGCTTTATATTCTGCGAGGGTGTTTGGATCTAGGGCTTTCATACCTATTCTTAAGCGGGTGTAATTTTGACTTCCTAATTCCTGGTTGATGCTTTTTAATCCGTTATGTCCGGCCGGCCCACGGTTTTTTTGAAAGCGCAAACTTAGAAAAGGTAAATCGGTGTCATCATGGATAACTAAGAGGTTATCTTGATCAATACGGTAGTAGTTCATTATTTTTTGGACACTTTGGCCGGAAAGGTTCATATATGTTGTGGGTTTGGCTAGTAAAATATTTTTGTTCTCTGTTATGAGTGCAGTTAGCTTTGTTTTTTTTGACCATAAAATATTAAGATAATGAGCATACGCATCTATTACGATCCAGCCGATATTGTGGGGAGTTAAAAGATATTTTTCTCCCGGATTTCCTAAGCCTATGATCAGTAATTTCATTTTTTGTTTGCGCTATTTTCTTTTTTATCTTCGGATTTAGAAGAGGTTTTGCCAGCAGAAGGAGGTTCTGTTGTGGTGGTTTTTTCTCCTTCTTCTGTGGGTTGGGCTTTAGTCTCTTCTTCCGTAATTTCACTTACTGTGCAAAGAGAGGATTTTGGACTGGTAATGAGTTTTATATTTTCCGGAATTTGCAAATCAGAGACATGAAAGTTTTGATTAATATTTAAAGGGCTTATGTCAATAGAAAAGGAATCTGGTATTTCTGATGGCATACATTCTACTTCTACATTTCTTCGAATCACACTAAAAACCCCGCCGGACTCTTTTACTCCTTTTGCTTTACCAGTAAAATGCACATCTACATGAACACGCACTTTTTTATTCATATCAAGGGAAAGAAAATCAATATGAAGGGGGGATCGTGTTAGTTTATGGTAGCTTATATCTTTTTTTAGCACTTTCAGGCCGTTTAATTCAGTATTATCGGACTTAAAGGTGAATATTTTATTTTCATACTCTTTTTTTGAATATTTTTCTATAGCTCGAATATCTAAAGCTAAAGTGATGGGTTTTTGGTTTGGGCCATATACAATGGCCGGGACTTGTTGTTTTTTTCTTAGCTGGCGGGCAGGGGAGGCACCTGCTTTTCTAAAAAAAACTTCAAATTCCAGTTTTTGGCTTGTAGTAGTGGATTCTGGGTTCATAATTTTCCTTCCTCTTTTGTGATTACTGTAAATAAAGGGGCCAGTCAAAGACTTTTTTAACGGCCAGTTCAGCTATATATTCTGGATTGAAATTGAATAAAAATGGATTCAAGTAGTTGGTTTTTCTTGATATTGTTTTCATATTATGATTATAATTAGGGGGAAAATGTATAAAGTGGTTTTGGATTCTGTGCAGAAATCCCTTAAAAAAGCTCCCTTCTTTATTTGTAATAAAACACAAATTTGGGCAGACATGGTAGAAAAAGAGGGTTTACCAGTGGTTCAGAAACTGCGCAGTTTTAAAGATCACGCATTAAAAGGCAATCGTAAGGGCCAAAGAGCTGTATATCTAAACAGAAAATGGCGATTAATTTATACGATTGATAAAAAAAACAATGTTACTATAATAACCATTAGGGAGGTGATTCCCCATGACTATTAAACAAAAATATGGAACAAAAGAATTAGAAAAAGACTATGGGGCTGTCACTTTTGCTAAACTCTTAAATACCTACCGTATAACTGCGGAATTAACTCAGACTGAATTTGGGAAAAAGTTAGGTGGCTTGAGCCGTAGGGTGATTTGTGATTATGAAAATGGACGTCGTATTCCTTCTCCAGCTAAAGCTGGTGAAATGGCAAGAGCTTTAGGAGAAATTCAATCTTATTGGGTTCAGATAGCTATTCAGGATTACCTTCGTCAATATAACTTGAATTATACAGTGAGTTTAGCTGAGGTAAGTGGATAATTTGAGGTTTTAAAAATGCGCAGAAAAAATATCAAAACCGCTCGGCAAATCCTCAAAAGAGAAATCTTTAAGAAAGGATTATAAAGCAGGTACAGATGTTTCCATAATGGGTTTAAAATCAGCTATTATATCAGCGTTATTTTCAGAAGACTTCGACACTTTTAGAGGATGTGTTGCTATATTATTGGATAAATGTGATTATAAAGAAATTACAAAAAAAATAGGTTTATCAAAAAATGCCCTTTATAGAATGTGTGAACCAAGCTCCAACCCTACACTGGAGAGTGTTAGTAAGGTATCAAGTTTCATTAATAATTTTTCAGAAAAAACAGTCGCTTAAAATTTTATTGGCAGGAAAGAGGTTTGTTTTTCATTCTGAACTGGGTCCATTGACATATACCTGATTCAGCTAACCCCCCTGGCTTTTCTCGTCCTGTAATTCTTTCTACATAGGCCAGATTGCCAATCAAGAACTGTTTTTTTTTGGTTGACAAGCCCAAATATTGTCGAACAAAAAACATTCGTTTTAATTCCCAATTATCAAAATATTCGCTATTCACATTTAGATCTTTCATATAGCTTTCCGCTTTTTTTAAATAACTTCCGGTATTATAAGAAATAATAGCATTTCTCCATAAATTTCTTTCTTCCGATGTCATCTCTGTCCAACTTTTTTCTCCTTTTGGTATGGGTGTCCTGCCATTACCTGTCCTCCATTTTTCTTTTATTAATAAATGTAAAGCCTCTTCAAAATTACAATAAGGATTATCCAAACATACTCCCTTTTTTATATTGGGCCTATTATTAGGGCTTTGTTCCCATGATGTTGTGTTGTATGTGGAGTTGTTTCTATATTTTCCATTGGTGCACACCTCTTTTTGTTTCTGCGCGTTCATGCTTTTTAATTCCTGGGGTTTACAAGTACGAAGTTTCGTGCTATTTTTTGTAAAAAGCTGAAACAAGCCAATGCTTCGGTGTTCGCTACTGTCGGTTTTATCTCCTTCTGCAAAACATTGTCCACTGGATTCTTTAATTATAAGGGCAAACATAATTTCTGGAGGCACATTGTTACTTTTAGTTCTTTGCTCTATATATCCTATTAGGTCATTTATATCCACATTTGGGCAAGTTTCACAAATTTTGTTTATTGTATTTTGAAATTTTTTTCCTCTTGTGTATCTATTAACTGTTGTATCGACTTCTTGTAAAAAATTATCGGTTTGTGAGGGGAGCGAGCAATGTGTGCAAAGGGCTCTGGCTTCTGTATTTCTCGCTTGAGTGTCAGGTTTTTCACAAGTGGCGGGATACACTTTGGATAGATCGGGTTCAGGGCGACGAGGAGGGACCTTTGGAGTTTGAGCTGTATCTACACTTTGTATTACTGTAACCACAGGGCCATTATTTTGTGTGGCTGATGCTCTGGCTTGTGTCCCTTGTGTGGCTTGTGTCTCTTGTGTGGTTTGTGTCCCTTGTGGGGCTCCTCCTGAGGGCACTGTAGCTCCAGGAGTATGACTCCTTTGCTCTACTGTTAAGTGAGTAACAGGCATCATTACTGTTTCGCGCCTGCCTCGATCATAATCATAGTCGTCATAATCATCGTCATCATAATCGTCATAATCATCATCATATTTGCTATAACTTTTGTAGTAATCGTCACTTTTATAGCGCGTTAGGGGAACATATATATCATCTTCACCTTCTTCACTAATAGAAGGGGCAGAGTCGCCATAGTTATATATCAAAAAGTTTAAAGCGTCTCCGTATAAGGCTTTTTGCGGGCTTGAGTGGTATTGTTGTAAAATCCAAGGGGGTATCATCATTTGTGTGCCAGCAGGCACTATACCTGGGGCGACAGGAAACATTGTATTAGCTGGATCTCGAACAGAAACAAAGTTTGAGGTTTTTTTATAAACTTCTGTTTTATTAACATTATCTTCAAGATCAAGCTGATTTTCACCCTTACTTTCAAGAAATGGGAAACCTATAACTTGCTTTCCTGTTTGGTGGGGGCGAACAGGATTTTTCAGGAAGGGTGTTTTAGGTGTATTGTCTTCAAAATCAGGCAGATCCTTGCTTTTGCGGGACAGACGATTAGGAAGATCTAAGCTAAAATAGGTAAAAAACGCGCTAATTACCAACACAAAAACAGCCACACAGACAAATAAAAAAAACTTCTTTTGTTTTAATTTTTTCATATATTTAGTCCTCCGTGAAAAAGGTCTCTGAGACAAAATAAACAGGACTAATTTTGCTTCAAAACAAGCGTGGATACCCGCTTTCGCGGGTATGACAGCGAAGGAGAATGGATTTTATCACGGAGGACTATTTAGTCACCCGTGATAATCCTTTTCATTCTTCAAACTAAAAAGCCAAATTGTTGGCTTTTCAGTCTTGTCCTGAACGGGAACCTTGCCTATTTTGAGGCGAAGTAAGCCCTGTTTACTTTGTTGTAAACACCTTTTTCATGGACTACTATTTAAAGAATCGGAATATTTTAGAGCTTTCTTGAAAAACAAAGTATGATCGTTCCAGAAGCTTTTTAAGTAGGTGAGATAAGTTAAAAATGGCTCATTTTTATGGCTTAAGTAGCGGGAGAGGGACTTGAACCCCCGACACGCGGATTATGATTCCGCTGCTCTAACCACCTGAGCTACCCCGCCCCAATTTGATTTTCAGCCCTGAAATTTTAAATCAAATCTATTACCTAAACTATTGTCCTGGTTTTATATCGATATGTCAATTCTAATTTAATTGTCTATGATAAACCCTTATTGTTTCCTCTGCAAAGCCAAGTTGTTTTGGCAAACTGCAAAGCCAAGTTGTTTTGGCAAACTGCAAAGCCAAATTGTTTTGGCAAACTGCAAAGCCAAGTTGTTTTGGCAAACTGCAAAGCCAAATTGTTGGCTTTGCAGTCCCTTGCAGGCGAGAATTTCTTAACTTTTAAGGAGATGTATTAAGTAGCTTACTTAATTAAACAGTTTTTTTCACACCTAACTAATTTAGGGTTGAATTTTCTCATTTTCAATGTTAAGGTGTTCAAAAGTGTTACTCATGTAAAACTATATCTTATGAAGGTTATAAATGAGGTTCTTTGTTTTTGGAATGAAGTTCTTTGCTTTTAGAATGAGTTTCACTATACGAATATAAATCAAAAATATCAACTTCTTCCTGGGAGTGGGAAACTTTTATGAAAAATTTTTCTATTGTTATTTTGCTATTTTTTACTTGTATACTGTTTAGTTGCAAAACTGTGGATCCTTTGCCCAGTATTACACATTCTGTGTCCAAAGTGTTTCATGCGGATTATCAAAAAATTTGGAGTGCGACTATGTTGGCCTTAGAGGACTATCCCATAGAAGAGGAAAATAATGAAAAAGGATATTTAAAAACAGAAAGTATCCCGATCGAAACAATATGGAAGTTTCCGGTGGAACGAGAGGACACACTGAAGGTCGCAAAATACACCATTCATATAAAAATAATAAAAGGAAGATCTAAATCTCAGCCAGCTGTTCAAGTAAGTGTTTTAAAAAAGACAATCCTTCAAAAAGGTTTTATAGACAACCCTAAAAGAATACCCTCAAATGGTCTGGAAGAACGATCTATTCTCTATCGGATACATCGTGAAATTAGCATAGAGCGCGCCATCACTAACCACCATAAGAAATCTTCTTCAAGTTAAAAAAAAGTTTGTTATGGATATAAACAAAGCTTATCCACACTAAAAAGCTGAATTATTGGCTTTTTAGTCTGTCCTGATTAAAAGCCTACCAGGCGTGAAAATATTTCACACAAGCCATAATAAGCTTCTAAACCCTTTTTAATTATGAAGTTATTTCATAATTTTACAAAAAAAGCTTGTTATTTTTGCAAATCTGTCTTAATTTTTATTTTTAGATTTGGTTCTTATAAGTTTGATATTAGTATAAAAACAACTTGTCTAAACCATGAGGAGGTTTGATGAAAAAACTATTTCTAAATCTTTTTTTACCCGGTTTGCTTTCGTTTTATGGAATTTTAACCACAGCGGAAGAAGAGGAAGTTGTTGTTACAATAGAGGTTTTAAGGAATTATACACAAGGTTATAATTATGGTTTGAACCATATTATGCCTCCAGCTTCAGGAATTATAGACTATGAATCACATGGTATAAATCCTGATGATAGAATGTACGTACAACCGGAACCGTACGACAGTTGGATCATCCGCAATATATTTTTAGATGCTGGAGGAGTTATGAAGTATTCTCCAGATCAAGAATGTGTAGTACTTGATGAGGATATGAAAGAAATTATACAGCATCATGTCCAAGCGGGCTATTATGGTTTGACTCATGACCGGGCTATGGCACGTTCAAGTGCTGGAGGAGTTATGAATTATTCTCCAGATCAAGAATGTGTAGTACTTGATGAGGATATGAAAGAAATTATACAGCATCATGTCCAAGCGGGCTATTATGGTTTGACTCATGACCGGGCTATGGCACGTTCAAGTGCTGGAGGAGTTATGAATTATATTATAGATTTCAATGATAGGAACCCAACCCTGCAGAAGTTTCCAAATAGCCAGTGGTATTGGGATTATAGTGCTATGCAAGATATGTTTTTAGATGTGGAACCTAATCTGTATGAGTCCATAAAGAAAACGAAAATGGAAAACTGCGAGTATTTAAGTCAAGTCAAGAATTTTTTATCCTGTGAGCAAGCGAGGGATAAATACTGTTCTATGCCTAATGCAACAAAAGAAACTCCACATGACCCAGTCCCTTCTGTTCCTCTTTCCAGTATTATCTTTAAAAATGTAACATCTGCTTTATGTTCTTTTGAATGTGTCCCTGGACAGGAGTTATGTAATGAAACCCTTAATCCACACAGAAAAGAGAATGATTTTTTTCATTTTAAAAAGCCTGTTACTTATCATGATTATAAAGAGCAAATTAGTTGTAAGGATAGGCTTAATGATTCTAATATTTTAGAGCATGAGTTTTATGTCGAAGAAAATGAATATTTTGATGAAGATGGAAATAAATATATTGATAAAACTGTAACTTATGAGTACTTTGAAGGTGAGGTAGCAGAAATAGTCCGTATTTTTGGAGGAGTATCTGACCTTCCTTTTGATATTAATGAGCATATAAAGGTTTGTCGGGACTTTACAACATATTTAGTGGTTTGTGAGGATGAGCAAAATGAAGAAACTTGTATTGCAATAAAGGAATATACTGAAGAATGGTTTGTGTATCACGATCAGCAAAAAGAAGAAAAATATAAAAATAGCTGTATTGTGCCCACGACAGAGGATTGTAAGAGTATTAACGAGGAGCAAACCCAGTGTATGTTAGATGTAACAGACAAGTTAAAAAAATTCTTTTGCCCAGACATAAACCCACTTTGGCGTTATAGGGAGAGAAGAGAATATTTTTCAACAGATAAAGAAGAGAAAAATTAAAAAGGGATGAAGTTTTTATTGATGTTAATAATATTGATCAATACACAGAACATACATTAACTGATGTGAATGTTAGCCGTGATGCATATAATCACTTTGGATTGGAATTGGAGTTTTCTCAAGACAATTAGATGATTAATTTATGATTGCCGTTGCAGAGTCATAACGGTCTTCCGCCCACCAGCTTATCCATTTTTGTTTTTGCTGTTTTTCAGATGTTTCTTGACCCGCTTTAGCAAAGCGAAATGTCTTTCCTGTTAGTTTTTCTAAAGCGGAAATGGCATGCTGATGTAATCGTTCATCTGGATCTTGGAGAAAGTTTATAAACATTCTTTCCTCTCCAGGTTCAGCAAACTCGGCCAGTGCAGACACAATATGATGTCGGATCCAAAGACTTCTTAGTTTATGAAAGCTATCGGGGGCGTTTAATTTTTCCAGCAAGTGGATTTTATACTGGCTGGCTTTGTGTTTTTTCAGAATATCCACGGCGGCTGTTCTGACTACTAAGGAGGGATCATTTAAAAATTCCCCTGCCTGCCTCACACTTTCTTTGGGATTTATAATTTCCAAGGCTATCAAACCTGCATTTCTTAAGAACCATACGGAACTGTGAAGAGCTTTTTGAACCACCGGAAGAGAGCTTTCAGGATACACACGCGCTAAACTGGTTAAAGCTTTCCAACGAATAGGCATTTGCTCTTTTTTTGAAAACACAAAATATTTTAAAATCGAAAAACTAATCGATCCATAGTTAATTAAAGCTTGTTTCCTGTTTTTTAGAGGAAGATTTAAGATCATCTTAATATTGCGTAGATCTTTTTCCTTAAAATGAGATAAAGCATGATGGTTATTTTTCTTATTTTTTTTACTTCTGTTTTGGGTAGAAGAATACTGCTGTTTTTGAATGGAGGATGATTTTTTTTGAGCAGAAGATGATTTTTTTTGAGTGGAGGATAGTTTTCTGTTTTGAATTTGTTTTCTTATTTGTCTACTGATTTGTATTTTTTCTTTTAAAGACTTATTTTCCATTTTACTGGAAAACCAATCTGTCCCACTGGTGTAAAAGGAAAAACAAAAAAGAAAAGTAAATACTCCTGCTTGCTTATTTTTATATTGGTGCTTCATCTAAGTTTGCCCTTTCTAAGCAGAAAAGCCAAGTTGTTGGCTCTGCAAAACCAAGTTGTTGGCTCTGCAGTCCCGCTAAAATGCGAGAATCTATGGATTTTTAAGAAGATATGAATCAAGCAATTTTTATACTCAAGCTACTTTTTTCAAGATCGACTTAAAGATACTCTAAATCTCAAAATACAATATTTTCAAGCTTTTGCTGGAGTGTGTTGTAATAAAGATGGAGTGTATTGTAATAAAGACAAGGTGCAGGTGTGACAAAACGCATCAAGCCCCACTTTTTCAGTTCAACTACTTAGTTGGTGCTTTGCATTTATGCCCTGCGCGAAAATGATATGCGCAGTTTTTAGTGCAAGTTATTAAATATTTGATTTGTTTTTTTAGGCAATATTTGCAGATTTTAGCTGTTTTTCCACAGTGTAGACAATTAATAGGTTCTCCTCCAGCTTGACCACAATGGGGGCACAGAGAGTATTTACGGGAAGCTTGTAAGTTTTGCTGAACTGCCACGCGATGATCAAAAACAAAACATTCTCCTTTAAAACTTTTGTTTGGAAATGATTTTAAATAGTGTAAAACACCCCCTTTTAGCTGATACAATTCTTTAAAGCCTTGTTTTTTCATTTCTGCTATGGCTTTTTCGCATCGGATGCCTCCTGTGCAATACAGTAATGTCTTTTGCTCTTTAGGTAAGGTGGAGGTTTTTAATTTTTTTGGAAATTCATTAAACTCTTTTATGTTCAGATTTTTGGCTTTTTTAAATTGGCCTATTTCTATTTCATAATCATTTCTAATGTCTAAAATGGTTACCTGATCTTCATTTAACACAGACTCCCATTCGTCTGGTTCTAAATTATGAAAGCCAAAATCCGCTGTGGGGCTTGAGGGTGTATTAAAAGTAATAATTTCTCGTTTTGTTTTTATCCTTAATTTTTTGAAAGCGGGAATAGGGGAGGGGGATTTTTTATAGAAAAAATCACTTTTGCCAGTAATTTGCTCCATGATTTGAAGGTAATCATTTATATTGGCTTTTTTACCTGAAACTGTAACGTTAATGCCTTCCACACTCAGAAGAATTAAACCTACAATATTTTTTTCTGCTCCAGCTTGTGCCAGTTTTTCTTTTATCTTTTTCAGATCTGATTTCGGAAAGGAAACAAAGCGATAAAAGCTTACTATTTGGTATAATGCAGAAGGGGTTGAAGGGGCAGAAGGGGTTTTATGCGGATTTTTTTCATTTTTTAACATTGTATTCTCCAGAAAGGGTTAAAAAACTTTATTTTAATGTAACAGGTTGCCTTATTATATGTCAAAATTTCTTTTTATTTTAATACAACCTGTATGATTTTTAAGTTGTTTATTATTTTACACGAGGAAAAAGAGGAGGCAGTTCCTGAATTTTTTCACCAGGTTTTGGAAAAGTGCCTTTTTGAAAATGCTCTACGGGCCATTTATCTGGGCAAGATAAACTTTTTAAAACCTGATCCATTTTTTTAGGCATAACAGGCTTTAACAAAGTGGAGGATAAATAAATAACTTCTAAGCTGGCTCTTAAGATTTCCCCTGTTTTTTGTTTTTCCGTTTTAATAGTTTTCCAAGGGGCACTTCGCTCTAAAAACCGATTAGTTTCGTTTAATAGTTTGATAATATCTTCCAGTATCAGGTGGGGGCGTAAAAGATTTTTCTTTAAACCTTCTGCTGTTTCTAACCCTTTAGCTTTAAGATCTGTTATTAAAGGATTTGTGTTTTTGTTATCTTTTTCAGGGATTTTAGATTCAAAGTGCTGGTGAATCATTTTTGTAGTTCTTCTGATAAGGTTGCCCAAGTTATTGGATAGATCTTCGTTGATTCTATTAGCAATAAGTAGGTGAGAGACCAGAGCGTCTTTCCCCACAGGCACATCTCGAATAAGAAAATAACGAAGGCTATCTGAATCAAAAGATTTTAAAAGAGTGAGAATATTCATCACATCCCCTGTTGATTTACTCATTTTTTCTTGAGATTGATTCAAAAGCCAGCCATGAGCTAATATGGTTTTAGGGAGGGGGATTTTTAAAGCCATTAAAAGGCAAGGCCAATACACACAGTGAGTGATCAAAATATCTTTTCCTATCAAGTGCAAAGCCCCTGCATCTTCCCACCACTTTTTAAAGGAATCCTTTTTTATTTGAGGGGTAAAAGGGGAGTAGTCCATTTGGTTTTGAGAAAGCCAACCCACACCTGTGATATAATTAAGCAAAGCATCCACCCATACATAAGTGACATAATTTGTATCAAAGGGAATTTCTACACCCCAATTCAGTCTGCTTTTAGGCCGGCTGATACATAAATCGCTTAAACCTTTTTTTAAAAAGCCTATGACTTCGTTTCTTCGGTGGGAGGGTTGAATAAAGTCTGGGTTTTTACTAATATGCTCCAACAAAGGCTGTTGATAATCGGACATTTTAAAAAAATAGTTTTTTTCCTTTATCTTTACGACTTCCTTCCCAGCTGGGGATTTTCCATTTACCAGATCTTTTGAGGTGTAAAAAGTTTCTTCACTGACACAATACCAGCCTTCGTAAGTGGATTCATAAATTTTTTTTTGGTCGTCCAATTTTTGAAGGAAAACTTGTACGGCTTTTTTATGCCAGTCTGCAGTGGTTCTGAAAAAACGATCATAAGAGATATCCATTAATTTCCAAATTTCTTCAAACTTTTTTGACATTTGATCACAATAGAGCTGGACAGGGATATTCTGTTTTTTTCCAGCTTGACTGACTTTTTGGCCATGTTCGTCAATGCCTGTCATTAAAAAGGTTTCAAACCCCATGAGCTGATGATAACGAGCTATTACATCTGCTAAAACAGTGCTATAAGCTGTTCCCAAATGAGGTTGATCGTTGACATAGTAAAGAGGGGTTGTAATATAAAATAGGTTCATTAATATACTCATCGGGTGGCCTTTTGCTGATCTTCAATAAGAGGCTTTGTTCAGGACTTAAGGTTTAAAAATAGCTTTTAATTGCTTTTTCCCCCCTCTGCTGGCGGACAAAATTTAAGCAACTTATAGAATTTGCTACAGGAATGGACTTTAAGGCTTTGTGGCCATAAAGGATTGAAGGTTTAATCTGGGGGACAGACGGGTTCACCATTGACTGAAACAAGGTCATTGGTTCTATATAGTCGCCCGTGAAAAAGTGTATTGCAACACAGTAAACAGGGCTTACTTTGTCCTAAAACAGGCGAGATTCCCGCTCAAGGCGGGAATGACAGAAGTAGTGAAAAGGTTTATCACGACCGACTATATAATTCTGTTCTGCTAACAGGTTGTTCATAACTTAGGGTCCGGCGGTAAAGCAGAATACTTCTTTTTTGCGGGGAAGGGATACGTGGGGATTGATTGCTCCCGCTCTATGGGAAATAACAGAGGGTTTATTTATTTAAAAGCTTATCAAGCTTGTTATTTACTTCTGTTTTAAATTGATTCATCTCTGTTTTAAATTGGTTCATCTCTGTTTTAAATTGACTAAGCTCTTTTTCTAAAGGTTTTGTCTTTGCATCAAGCATTGCATTAACACCTTTTAAAAGGAATGCTTGAAAAGCAAATAAAAAGACACCACCTGTTAAAAGAAGTGAAACTAAACCAGTTAATAAAGTAATATTTACAGACATTTCCATTCTAAAACCTCTTGTTTTAATGTTTCCACACCCACACTATATCATAGCCCTTTTCCTTTTTCAAAAATAATCCATCTTTTTTTAAAACTGGGTTTTTGTGTGGTTTTGCGGAGCGGTAAAGCAGAAACAAACCAACAGATTGAAGCAATAGAAAAAATGATAAAAAAGTTTTACAGCCTTCCCCCTCAAAATATAAATATTGTTATAAATAATTAATGGCCCGTGAATAAGTCTTTTTTTTGATTGGATTCTCACTTGAAAAGTGCTGAAAGCCCTTTGGGCTTTCATTTTAGGTTCTGGATACCAGCTTTCACAGGACTAAAAGCCAATAATTTGGCTTTTTAGAGCAGAAAAAGCATTTATTCAGGGCCGACCAAATAGGGGTGAGATAAAAAAAATCTTGCTTAAAATGAGTTTTCTTGTTTAGTGTGAAATTTGTTGCTGAAAATTTATTATGAACCTTTAAAATATAAAATATCAGCACTAAAAACGGAGGGGCTTTTATGCCAACTAAAAAAAAGAAACCAGTTAATGCTAATAAAATTCAAGAAAAAAAACTGAGTGGAAAGAGCAAAAAAGTCAGTTCTTCTGCTGTGAAGAGCCAAGCTAAGCCTTCTGCCGTGAAGAGTAAAAAAGTCAGTTCTTCTGCTGTGAAGAGCCAAGCTAAGCCTTCTGCCGTGAAGAGCAAAAAAGTCAGTTCTTCTGCTGTGAAGAGCCAAGCTAAGCCTTCTGTCGTGAAGAGTAAAAAAGTCAGTTCTTCTGCTGTGAAGAGCCAAGCTAAGCCTTCTGCCGTGAAGAGCAAAAAAGTCAGTTCTTCTGCTGTGAAGAGCCAAGCTAAGCCTTCTGCCGTGAAGAGTAAAAAAGCCAGTCTTTCTGCTGTGAAGAGCCAAGCTAAGCCTTCTGCCGTGAAGAGCAAAAAAGTCAGTTCTTCTGCTGTGAAGAGCCAAGCTAAGCCTTCTGCCGTGAAGAGTAAAAAAGCCAGTCTTTCTGCTATGAAGAGCCAAGCTAAGCCTTCTGCCGTGAAGAGCAAAAAAGTCAGTTCTTCTGCTGTGAAGAGCCAAGCTAAGCCTTCTGCCGTGAAGAGTAAAAAAGCCAGTCTTTCTGCTATGAAGAGCAAAAAAGTCAGTTCTTCTGCCGTGAAGAGCCAAGCTAAGCCTTCTGCTGTGAAGAGTAAAGCCAGCCCCTTTCCCTTTTCCCCTTCTTTGTCTACTGATACTAAGAGTTTAGTTAAAGATAGTAAGCAGAAGAAAGAGACCTTGCCATCACCAGTTAAAGATAGTAAGCAGAAGAAAGAGACCTTGCCATCACCAGTTAAAGATAGTAAGCAGAAGAAAGAGACCTTGCCATCACCAGTTAAAGATAGTAAGCAGAAGAAAGAGACCTTGCCATCACCAGTTAAAGATAGCAGTAAAAAGAAACAAACCTCATTAACTTCTGACAAGGAAAAAGCTAAAAAAACATTAGATCGAAAAGCCTTGGCGGATCAGAAAAAAGAGGAAAAACTTAAAAAAGAAAATGAGCAAAAATGGGAAAATTTTTATAAAAAGGCAAAAGGCATAAAGCCATCTGCTTTTGATATTTCCAGGTCGTTTTCTTCTAATGCTCCTATAAAGCATTCTGTTTTTGGATGGGGATGGATCATCAGCAATAAAAATGATCGTCTACAGGTTATATTTAAAGATAAAGAGAGAAATTTGCTATCTAATTATTCATTAAATCCAACTGGAAAGAGGAGTGAAAACAAGAACTTATGATATTATATAATATGTTTTTTTTGTTCCTCAAAAAGGATAGAGGGTGTAGTTATGCCAAAATCTGAATTAGTCCAATTTGATGGTCAAATTGTAAAAGTATGTTCTAATGGATTATATAAGGTCCAGCTGGAAAAAAAAGAGGTTGAAGTATCTGCCCGGCTGTGCGGTAAAATGCGTAAATACAATATTCAAGTGGTTAATGGAGATAAAGTGACAGTGGGCTTTTCGCCACACGATCTTACATTAGGTTTAATAATATATAGATATCGTTAGGCTTAAGGGCTTTTAGAGGCTAATTAATTGAGTTTTTGTTTAAGGAAAAAAAGATATGCCAAAATCAAAACAGGCACCAAAGTCAAAAGGCAAAAAATTGGTTATTGTAGAATCTCCAGTAAAAGCCAAAACTATTAGCCAGTTTTTAGGGGCTGATTATGCTGTAGAGTCCTGTATGGGACATATAAGAGATTTACCCAGTTCCGTAAAAGATCTTCCAGAGAATGTGCGAAAAAAATCTTGGGCGCATTTTGGAGTGGATGTGGAAAATAGTTTCCAACCTTTTTACTGTGTTCCAGGAGAAAAGAGAGAAATCGTCCAAAATTTAAAGAAGAAAATCCGATCTGTCCAAGAATTAATATTGGCAACTGATGAAGATCGGGAAGGGGAAAGCATTTCTTGGCATCTTCAAGAGCTTTTAAAGCCTAAAGTTCCTGTTAAGAGAATGGTTTTTCACGAAATAACGAAGTCAGCTATTGAATCTGCTCTAAAAAATTTTCGCGCTGTAGATAATAACTTGGTGCAAGCTCAGGAGGCTCGCCGTATTTTAGATCGTTTAGTGGGGTATAGCATTTCTCCGGTGTTATGGAAAAAAGTCACACGAGGGCTTTCCGCTGGACGAGTGCAGTCTGTGGCGGTGGCTTTGGTAAGTGACAGAGAGTTGGAAAGGTTATCATTTAAAAAAAGTGTGTATTGGGATTTGTTGGCGGAGCATAAAAAGGGCCAATCTCCCATTTTTAAAAGCCGATTGATTGAGCACAACGGAAAAAAGTTAGCGCGCAGTTCTCATTTTGAAAGTCGCACGGGCGTGTTAAAGAAAAAAGATGTGTTGTTAATGGGGGAAAAAGAGGCCTTAAAACTGCAAAAAAGCTTAAAAGACAAAAAATTCACAGTAATAGATGTGGAAAAAAAACAAGTGGCCAGAAAACCCCCACCGCCTTTTATTACTTCTACTCTTCAGCAGGAAGGAAATAGAAAATTAAATTTTTCCTCTAAACAAACCATGAGTCTGGCCCAAAAATTGTATGAGCGGGGTTTAATCACTTATATGCGAACAGACTCCACTTTTCTTTCTTCTGAGGCTTTGAAGTCGGCACGATCGGAGATATCTCGCCTGTATGGGAAAGAGAATCTTCCTCCCACTCATAGAGTATATAGTAAAAAAGCTAAAGGGGCGCAGGAAGCACATGAGGCTGTTCGTCCCGCCGGAAACCGTTTTGTTGCTCCTGATAAAACGGGTTTAAGCGGACAGCTTTTAAGTTTATATGAGCTTATATGGAAGAGAACTTTAGCCTCACAGATGAAAGACTGTATACAAAATCAAATGAGAATAAAAATGAAAGTAAGCTCTTCTGTTTTTCAAAGTTCAGGAGTGACGATTAAATTTCCTGGGTTTTATTTGATATATAAAGATCAAACCACAGATGAATTTCAACTTCCTTTTCTGAAAAAAGGGGATGAAGTGCCGTGTTTAAAATTGTCAACACTTAAACATGAAACTAAGCCTCCTGCTCGTTACACAGAAGCCTCTCTTATTCAAAAGTTAGAGAAAGAAGGTGTAGGGCGTCCTTCCACTTATGCCAGTATCATTGCCACTATTCAGGATAGAGGGTATGTGGATAAAAAGCAAAACACCCTTATCCCCACTTTTACAGCGTTGGTTGTAAACCATTTTTTACAGAAAAATTTCCCGGATTATGTAGATACGCAATTTACCTCTGAAATGGAAAAAGATCTGGATGACATTGCTCGTGGCCAAAAAAACCATATAAAATATTTGAAATCAGTTTACTGGGGGCCAAAAGGTTTAAAACAATTAGTAGATACCCAGGAAGAAAATGCAAAGGATCAGAGTTTTCGTTCTCTCATTTTAAAAGGGTTTGAGGAATACTCTTTTAATGTAGGGCCTTTTGGTCCGTATGTGCGTGGGAAAAATGGTAAAGAGGACATATCCGCTTCTTTGCCTGCGAATATTTATCCTGGGGAAATAACAAAAGAATCTATTAAACAAATTATTGAGCACAAAATAACAGGGGGGCGTTTTTTAGGAACAGACCCTAAGACTGGTCAGGAAGTGTTTGTTGTATTAGGCCGTTATGGCCTTTATATCCGGTTAGGTGCAACGGAAGAGGACAAAAAAGATTCTGAAAGTAAAAACTCTGAAAGCAAAAAAGGGGTTAAAGGCAAAAAGGGGAGAGGTGCAGATAAAAAATCTAAGAAACAAAAAAAGAAAAGTAAAAAAAATAAAACCATTTCTCTTGCTCCCTTTTATAATGAAGAAAACATTACTTTAGAAGGGGCTTTAAAATTATTAGAATTGCCCAAGGTATTAGGGGTTCATCCTGAAACCAAAAAAGAAATTAAAAAATCTGTAGGCCGGTTTGGTCCTTATATTGTGCACGATGGAGATTTTCGCTCTGTGCCCGTGGATACATTTTTTGATATTGATCTTAAATACGCGATTCAGAAATTGAGTATGCCTAAAGGGCGTTCTTCTCGTGTTTTAAAAGAATTTAAGCATCCTAAGTCTACTAAGCCCATCCAATTAATGAAAGGACGATATGGGCCTTATGTAAAATATGATAAGAAAAACTATTCTCTTTCTTCAGATTTAATAGTGGAGGATTTAGATTTACCCACTGTGTTGAAGTTAATTGAAGAGGGAAAGAAATTAAAAAAAGAGGGGAAAGAAAAAAAATCTAAACAGACGAAAAAAACGGTTAAGCATGGGGCTAAGACCAAAGAAACAGTTAGTGAACGGAGCAGAAAGACGAACAGGAGTCAGAAAAAGCCCTCTCAAAAACGGGTCTCAAGAGAAAAAAAGGCGGGTTTTAAGAGTTTTAAGAAAAAACAACCTATTCAAAAAAAGTCTGTTCGGAAAAAGCAAAAAAAGTCTAAGTTATAGAAGAACCTGGGGTTTCCCTGTAGACTTAGGCTAAAAATGTTATATAAAATATTACATAGGTTTGGTAAAACTTTCAGCAAGACTTATAGAGGTATTAAAAAATGGGAAGTAATTTAGTGATAAAAAGAGGGTTGAGTCCCCTTTTCTTAAAAAGAGTTTTAAAAGGTTTTAAGCCGTTTTGCCTTTTAGCTGTGTTTTCTCTATTGTTTTTGTTTTCATCTCATTTGCATGCGGTTTATTTAGAGTGTGATTATGTGCATGATATTCAGAAAAAATACTTAGATTTACATATTAATTTTTCTAATTTAGACAGGAAAAGCCGACGCTTTAGATCTATGATGTCTCATTTAGAAAAAAGAGTGAAGGATCAATTTATTAAGTCTTTGGATCCTGAAAAGTTATATTTTATTCAGTCAGATATTAATAATATCAGAAAAAAGTTAAAAAATGTTTTTGCGAAAGTAAAAAAAGGAGATTGCTCTTATTTAAACAGAGTTTATGATCTTTACGCAAAAAGAGTGACTGAGCGAGTGCGCTTTGCAACAGAGTATCTAAAACCAGAATTTATTTTAAAGCCAATGACTAAGTTAACATTAGACTCTCGAAAAAGGCGAAGGCTAAAAACTATCCGCCAGATTAATAAATTTCATAAAAAATATATTCAATATCAAATGGCTAATGCCATTATCGCCAGTGACGAAGAGGAATATGAAAAGCAGGTGGTTGAGGCTAAAGAAAATGTTTTGCGTAACTACAATCGTTTGCAAAACGAGATAAACAGTTGGTCGGTTAATTTGTCAGATAAGGAAAAGAAAAAATGTTACAAAAAAAGAAAATCCTCTGGCCAGGTAAGTACTTGCAAGCCTTATGAATGGTATTCCATTTATTTAAAAAGCTTTGCCAAAGGCTTTGATCCTCATTCTGGTTATCTTTCTCAAGAAGATCATGAGGACTTTGAAATTAATATGAAGCTTTCTTTAGAGGGCATTGGTGCAAGCCTTAGCTCTAAACACGGATATACTATTATTGAAAGACTTATTCCTGGAGGGGCGGCCGCCCGTTCTGGTAAATTAAAGCCCAAGGATAAAATTCTTGCAGTGGGGCAAAGATCTCGCAAAATGATCAATATTTTTAATATGGTCTTAAGAGATGTAGTAAGTATGATTCGTGGAAAAAAAGGTACTCCCGTATATTTGAAAATTATGAGAACAGGAGAAAAAGAAGAAAAAAAAATATTTAATGTTCGTCTGGTTCGCGATCGAGTTCACTTAGAAGATCAAGCGGCCAGCCTGCATTATTTTGAGATCAAAGACGGCAACAAAGAGAAAGCTAAAGTAGGTGTTATTCATCTTCCATCGTTTTATGGAGAAGGACGGCCAGGGGGACGTTCTGTTACGAAAGATGTCCGAAAACTGCTTGTAGAGGCAAAAAACAACCAGGTGTCTGCTTTAGTATTGGATATGTCCAGCAATGGAGGAGGTTCCTTGACAGAAGCTGTTCAGCTGGCGGGTCTGTTTTTTGCAAAAGGCAGTGTGGTGCGCCAACAAGTTAAAACTAAAAGTGGTGACCGCTATTTAACTCTTTCTGATGTGAATGAGGCTATTGAATACTCAGGACCTTTAGTGGTTTTAGTAAACCGGGTGAGTGCCAGTGCATCAGAAATTGTCTCAGGAACTTTAAAGTCCTATAATAGGGCGGTTATTGTAGGGGGAGATCACACTTTTGGAAAAGGCAGTATACAGTCTGTAGAGAGGTTAAAATTTGGTTTAGGTTCTATTCGTGTGACTGTGGGTATGTTTTTTATTCCTAATGGGTTTTCCACTCAATTAAAAGGGGTGGAATCTGATATTTCCTTTCCCAGTGTATTTTCCAGCGATGAAATAGGGGAAAAAACATTAGACTATGTTTTAGCAGGAAGAAAAATTGACAAATTTATTTCTCCGTCCGCTTATGTTTCTAAAAAAGGAAAAAAATGGAGCCTTGTTACAAAAGATATGATTTCTTTTTTGCGCAAAAAATCTCATAACCGGATTAAGAAAGATAAAAAATTTAAGGAAATTAAAAAAGATATTTTAGAACTACGGAATAAAAAACGCAAAGGGTATGTAACTACTCTCACTCAAATATTTGATCAAGCTAAAAAAGCAGAAAATGAAAAAGAAGAAGATAATAAAAAAGCAGAAAATGAAAAAGAAACCGGAAAAGAAAAAAATACAGAAAAATACAGTGCAAAAGCCGAAGAAGAAAGAATAAAAAAGAAATACCGAGAGCGACCTGATATTCAAGAAGCGGTTAACATTGCTTTAGATCAGGTAAATTGGGAAATTCGCTCTCATCTGGCTCAAAAAAAACTTTAAATTAGACTTATGTATCCAAAAAACAAGCTGTATGAAAAAAATATCAAACTCTTTAATCTCCTCTGAAACTTTATTAAAAATATATCATTTAATGGTTCAGTCTCGCGTTTTAGAAGAACGAATGATCCAAATTTATAAGCAGGGTCAAGCCTATTTCTGGATCGGAGGTCCTGGAGAAGAGGCTTTTGCCGTTCCCTTGGGGTTGCTTATTAAAAAAGGTTGTGGCTTGAAGTTTGATTGGCTCCACTTGCATTACCGCGCGACTCCCACTTTAGTTGCAATGGGTCTTCCAATGAAAGAGGCCATTCGTTTAATTATGAATAAGGTGACAGATAAACACACAGGAGGGAGAAATTTTGCTAATCATTATTGCGTGCCAGAGTGGAATGTAGCACCTATAACCTCTGTTATTGGTACTCAATATAGCACTGCTTTGGGCACGGCTCATGTTCAAAGCCGATCTAAAACAAATGCTATTACAGTAGTAACAGGAGGGGATGCGGGAACGGCAGAAGGAGATTTTGCCACTTGTTTAGTATGGGCTTCTAAACCCGATCGTCCTTTGCCTATGCTTATTACAGTTCAAAATAACAAATGGGGTATTTCCACCGCTTATCAGGGGCAACATGGGGAGACCCATATTGTGGATCGAGGAAAAGCTTTTAATATGGACTCCGCTTTAATCAATGGTAATGATCCTATAGAAACCTATATTACCTTAAAAGAAAAGATACAATATATTCGAGAAAAACGTCGTCCGGTTTTGTTGGAAGCTTTTGTATCCCGATTATACGGACACTCTTCTGCCTCTGGTGCTAATTATATACCTCAGGAAACTTGCTGTATTGCCTTGTTTGAGGAGAAGTTAAAAAAAAGGAATTTATTGACGGAAAAAGAACAAAAACACACTTGGGAATCTTTAAAAGAAGAGGCAAAAGATATTCAAAGGCAAGTAAAACAGGAGCAGGATCCCACGCCAGACTCTATATGGGATCATGTATATGCGAACAACGAAAACGCCAACTGGAGAAAATTTTAACCATACTGGTTTTGAATAGATTTTACCTAAAGAGGAGAAATGGATTAACTGTTAGAATTAAAGCTTGTGAAAATTCTAAGAAAATTTTAACCATACTGGTTTTGAATAGATTTTACCTAAAGAGGAGAAATGGATTAACTGTTAGAATTAGGGCTTGTGAAAATTCCAAGAAAATTCTAACTAGTCGGTCGGGAAAAAGTATGTTGCAACAAAGTAAACATGGCTTACTTTGTCCTAAAACAGGCGAGATTCCCGCTCAAGGCGGGAATGACAGCAGGGGTGACAGGGTTTATCACGGGCCACTAACTAAACTGGTTTTGAGGTAAAGATATGGCTAATATGGCACAAGCTATCAGAATGGCTTTGCATTATGGAGAAGAGCATCTTGATCTAAAAGATATTTTTGGCCAAGATGTGGGACCTCCCTTAGGAGGAGTGTTTACAGTCACTCAAGGGTTAAAAAACACATGGAATACTCCTTTAGATGAAAGAGGTATTGTGGGCACAGCTATCGGCATAGCCTTAACGGGCGAGCGCGCCGTGGCAGAAGTGCAGTTTGCTGATTATATTTTTAACACAATAGATCTTTTAAAATTGGCAGGAAATAACCTTTGGTCTTCAAACGGGCAATACACCCTTCCTTTTGTGTTAATGACCCCCACAGGGGCAGGTATTCATGGTTCTATTTATCATAGTCACAGTTTTGAGTCCTGGGCCAGCCGGTTACCTGGCTGGAAAGTGGTTATGCCCTCTGATCCTTTATCTGCTTACGGGCTTATGTTGTCGGCTATTGAAGATCCTAACCCGGTTTTGTATTTAAAACCCAAAGCTTTGCTCAGGATCAAGGGAGAGGAAAAAATCCCCGGTGAACCGGAAGATGAAAATCTATTAAAAAAAATGATAGACGCGCCCTTAGGAGATCGAAAAGGGTGGCTACCTAAATGGCCTAAGCTTAAAAAATACACTATCCCCATTGGGAAAGCCCAGATCATTCAATCGGGTGATCGGGTGACAGTGGTTAGTTTCGGACGATCTTTGTATTTATGCAAAAAAGCTTTAGAGCAGATGAAAAAAAAGGAAAAAGCAGGGGTGGAATTAATTGATATGCGCTCTATTTACCCTTATGATTGGAGTTTAATTAAAACATCCATTTTAAAAACCCATCGGGTTTTGTTTGTAAATGAAGATACAGAAGTCACTAATTTTGCAGAGCATCTGGCATATAGGGCCAGTAAAGAATGTTTTTATTCTTTATATTCAGCCCCGCGGGTGTTGGCAGGTAAAAATCTTCCAGGTATTGGACTTCATCCTCATTTAGAAAAAGCTACTGTTCCTCAGGAAAAGGATATTATTTCTGCCATCCAAGAACTTATGTCGGAAGAGCCTTAATTTTTTAAGTAATAAATATTCTTGCTTAGGGACTTAAAAAAGGTTTTAAAAGAAAGAGTAAAGCAATGGGGGTTTAAAATAATGATAAAATCAGATTTACGATCTGTTAGTTTTCAAAATCACTATTTTTGAGCAATGGGGGTTTAAAATAATGATAAAATCAGATTCTTGGATAACAAAGGCAAAGTCTTATAAGCCTGGTTTATCTATTGAAGAAATAAAAAAAAAGTATTCTTTAAAAACAGTGTTTAAAATGGCCAGCAACGAAAATCCTTTACCTCCCCCTCCTGGTCTTTTAAAAGTCTTACAGGAAAAACTAAAAATCATTAATCGTTATCCTTCGTATATTCTTCCAGCTATTCAGTCTGCGAGTAAATATTACCAGATAGATCCAGATCATATTGTTTTAGGTAATGGTTCAAGCGAGTTGATCGATAAACTTATGCATTACTGTGAGCCGGGCGACTCTATTTTAATTTCGGAAAACTCTTTTCCTTTATATGCCTTGTGTGCTCAAGTTCATCGTTTGCGCGTACACAAAGCAAAAATGGAAAAAAATCTGAAAGTGAGTGCTCAAAATATGTTGTCTATAATAAAAGAGAATAAAGGTATTCGTTTGATATTTATCAGTAACCCCAACAATCCGACTGGCTCCTATATAAATCATTCAACAATGTCAGCTTTGCTGGTCTCTACCGCAAACAAGAATGTATTTGTTATTTTGGATGAGGCTTACTTAGAATACGCAAGAGCTGAGGATTTTCCTGATGGGGTTTCCTTACTTAAAAAATTCCCCCATTTGGTTCTGCTTAGATCTATGAGCAAAGTTATGGGAATAGCAGGCTTAAGAGCAGGAGTTATGCTGGCGCGCCCTGCTGTGATAAAAATTATGAAAAAAGTTATATGTCCTTTTAATGTGAATGCTTTATCAGTGTGTGCCATAGATTATTGTCTGTCTCAAGAGGATTTTAAAAAATATATATCGGACTCAAAAAAACTAGTCTGGGAGGGGTTAGACTATTTTTATCAGGAGTTTAAAAAAATGGATTTAGAGTTTTATCCCTCTCAAGGAAACTTTTTGCTATTTCGTTCTCAGGAGACAGGTCTTTTCTCTGTTCTTTTAGAAAGAGGTCTTATTTTACGCCCTATTGATGAACCTAATTTAAAAGATTTTTTAAGAATAAGTGTAGGTTTGCCAGAGGAAAATAAAAAAGCAGTTTCTTTTTTAAAGCAGGTTATATGAAAAAGGCATTATCACCAACCCGTAAATTGATCACCATAGATGGCCCTTCAGCTTCTGGAAAAAGCTCGTTGAGTCGCTCATTGGCTAAAAAAATGGAGTGGAAATGGCTTTCCACTGGAGTGTTTTATCGGGGGTTGGCCTATTTAGCACTATCTAAAAAAGTTAGGGAGGAGCAGGATATAGTGCATCTAATAGGGGTGGAAAACTGGAGTGTTTGCTTGGAGGAAAAGCAAACCAGCTTTATTTATAATGGGCAAAATATAACAACTAAAGTTTATACAGAGGCCGTGGATGCTTTGGCTTCTACTTTAGCGGGGTTTACTTCAGTTAGGAAGGCTCTTTTACCCTATCAACGAGACTGTTTTCAGAATTTCCCACAAGGCCTGGTGGCCGAGGGCAGAGACTGTGGGACTGTGGTTTTCCCTTTTGCGGGGTTAAAAATTTATTTGACGGCAAAAGATGATATTCGCGCTCAAAGACGGGCAGACCAAAGAGGTTCATTGTTAGTGGATGAGGTGATTGCCTTGCAAAAACAGAGGGACACACGGGATACCAACAGGGCAGAAAGTCCTCTTCGCCAGCCCACAGGGGCTTTTCTTATCGACACAGGGGCTTTAGATTTTGAGGAAATGGTGGAAAAAGCTTATAAAAAATCTTGTGAAATTTTTTCAGTTTGCCTCTGAAACTCTATTCTCTTATAAATCTTCTGAATGAGCCTGGACTTTTTAAAAAATACCTTGAATCTTCTTTTTTTTTTGTATATCGTAAAATTTCCTTTGACAGAAAGTGAATAGGGAAATAGTGAAAAGACAAATTATTTAGTCGTCCGTGAAAAAGTGTGTTTAGTTAAGTAAACTGCTTGGGTCACATCTCCTTAAAAGTCAAGAGATTCCCGTTTTCAAGGGCTAAAAAGCCAACAACTTGGCTTTTTAGTTTGCCAACGATTTGGCTTTTTAGTTTGAAGGAGAACAAGGTTTATCACGGGGCTATATTTACTGAGGAAGTGAAAAACCTCTTTATTTTAAAATGGAGTTAAAAGTATGTCTGAAAAAGTAGATTATCTTAATGAGAATATCAATAAGAATGAGAGAAAAACAAAATCACAAATTCAAAAAGAAAAGGCATTATCTCTCTTGGAATTAGCGGATAAAGACAATTTAGAACAATCTGCTTTATCTGATCAAGATAATGAAAACCTTGAATCTTTTGGTAAATTGTATGAAGAATCTTTAGCACAATCAAATTTTAAAGTAGGCGATGTGGTAAAAGGGCGTGTTTTGGCTATTAGGGACGATCGGGTTTTAGTGGATATCAATTATAAAAGCGAAGGTTTTATTCCTAAATCTGAGTTTCGTTTGGTAGAGGGAAGGGATGATATTGAAGTAGGTCAAAAATTAGATGTGTATATTGATCGAATTGAAAATGAAGATGGCATGATGGTACTCTCAAAAGATCGCGCAGATATTATCCGAATATGGAAAGATATTTCTAAAGTAGTTGAAAACGAAGAAGTGATTGAAGGCACTATTATTGATAAGGTAAAAGGAGGGCTGAGTGTAGATATAGGTGTAAAGGCCTTTTTGCCTGGGTCACAAATTGATCTTCGTCCTGTTAAAGATTTGAATATGTATGTTGGAAAAAGACTGCAATTTAAAGTTATTAAATTTAATCAAAGACGGGGAAATATTGTTCTTTCTCGAAGGGTGTTACTAAACCAAGAGAGAAAGCATTTACGTTCTCGCATTTTATCTGAAATTAAAGCCGGAGCAATTGTAAAGGGAGTAGTAAAAAATATCACAGATTATGGAGTCTTTTTGGATTTAGGTGGTTTAGACGGTTTACTGCATATTACGGATATGAGTTGGAGTCGCATAAAGCATCCGTCAGAGGTAGTTTCTATAGGAGATGAGGTAAAGGTAAAGGTGTTAAAATTTGATCAAGAAAAAAACAGAGTGAGTTTAGGGTTAAAGCAATTAAAGGAAGATCCTTGGGCTGTAATCGGTAGAGATGTTAAAATTGGAGATGTATTAAAAGCTCATGTAGTGAGTTTGACGGAATATGGAGCTTTTGTGAGAATAAAAGAAGGTGTAGAGGGGCTGGTTCATGTGAGTGAAATGAGTTGGGGAAAAAAGACAAAACGTCCTTCTGAGCTGGTTAAAGTAGCTGAAGAAGTGGATGTGAAAGTGTTAGGCTTAGATCAGGAAAACCATCGAATTAGCTTAGGAATAAAACAGTTAAAAGAAAACCCTTGGGTGGGTTTGAAAGAAAAATATTCAGCAGGAATGCGAATAAAAGTGAAAATAAATTCTATTATTGATTCTGGTCTCTTTGTGGAGTTGCCTGGAAAAGAAGAAATAGATGGATTTATTTCTTCTGCTGATTTGTCATGGACAGAGCGTATTTCTCCTAAATCAGCTTATAAAGTGGGTGATACTTTAGAGGTAATGGTTCGAGATGTAAATGCAGAAGAAGAGAAATTTCACCTCAGTGTCAAGCATTTACAAAGTGACCCTTGGCAGAAGGTAGAATCTCAATATCCACCAGGCTCTCGTCATGAAGTAAAAATAAAAAAACTTATGGACTTTGGAGTATTTGTGGAATTAGAACCAGGAATAGAGGGATTGATTCATGTTAGTGAACTGAGCACAAAACGGGTGGATAAGCCAGACCAAGCCGTCCGAGTTGGAGAAGTTATAAAAGCAGAAGTATTGACTATAGATCTGCCAGCCAGAAAAATTGGATTAAGTGTTAAACAAGTGCAGTTAAGGGGAGAGCAGTCAGACTCTTCTCCTGCTGGAGAAGCTTCAGTAAACAAGAAATTATCTTCTGCTTCTGAAAAAGGAGAGCCTAAGGAAAATAAAAAATCAGAAAGTTTTTTTGGACGAGTTTTAAAAGCTTCTTTAGGAGCAAAATCTTCTGAATCTTCTAATAATGCCAATAAGGACACCTCTTCTTCTGAATCCTCTTCTGAGCCACCTTCTGAGGTTTCTAAGGACACATCTTCTTCTGTTGAGCTTTCTAAAAAATCTTCTGAATCTTCTAATAATGCCAATAAGGACACCTCTTCTTCTGAATCCTCTTCTGAGCCACCTTCTGAGGTTTTTAAGGACACCTCTTCTTCTGCTGAGCTTTCTGAAAAATCCTCTAAACCACCTTCTAATGCCAATAAGGAGTAGTGTATGAAGAAAAAAAAACTACCTTTTTTTGCTAAAATCATTATTTTAGCAGTTATTTTATTTGCTGTTATTGGAGTAGTTAGTCTTTTTAATATAGATAGCTCTGTGCCAAAAGCTACCCAAAAATCTATTTTAGCTTTGGACTTAAAAGGTATTTTAGTTGATAAACATAAATTTCTTAAGAACCTCAGAAAATACTCTGAGAGTGATAAAATAAAAGGGGTTTTAATTAGATTAGATTCTCCCGGTGGTTCTGTGGCCACCAGCCAGGAAATTTACCATGAGTTTAAAAGAATACGGACGGTTTTAAAAAAGCCTGTAGTGATTTCTGTAGGTTCTATGATGACCAGCGGGGCTTTGTATTCTGCGGCAGGGGCTTCTCATGTAATGGTTAATTCAGGGACTTTAGCAGGTTCAATAGGGGTAATTTTTCCTTTAATTAATATGGAAAGATTATACGATTGGGCAAAAGTGGAGCCTTATTCCATTAAAACCGGTGAGTTTAAAGATGCGGGAACAAAATTTCGTCCTATGACCTCTAAAGAAAGGGTTTTATTTCAAGATTTAGTAAACGAGCTATTAGATCAATTCAAATCGGCTATTATGGAAGGCAGAAAAATGAATGCAGAAGATCTGGATCTTTATACAGATGCACGGGTTTTTACAGGAGATGTGGCTGTGTCGGTAGGTTTTGCAGATTCTATTGGCACTTACTCTTCTGCTATTGAAATGGTGGGGGAAATGTCTGGTTTAGGAAAAAAACCCAAACTTTTTACTCCTCAACCCAGTTATTTTGATCTATTAAGTAATCAATTAGGGGGCGGTGTAAAAGGAAGGATGTCTACTTTTCTGGAAGAGAAAAAAGTTTTATTCTCTCTTTTAGGTTTTCCTTCTGGTGTTCGGCCTTTGTATATTTTTCCACCAGCTATTGGAATGTAGTTTTTATGTATCATTCTTCCGGTGCACAGATGATAATCCCCAGAACCACCCCTTGTGTAAAAATATTAATTATTACAAATCTCATTTGCTGGTTCTTTTTAATCGCTATTATTCAAAGATTTTTTATAAAAACAGATATGATATATCATCTATTGGGTTTTGTACCTTCAAAGGTCAGCCACTCTTTTTTTATTTGGCAATTTTTTACCTATATGTTTATTCACAGTGCAGGGTTGTTTCATATTTTATTTAACATGATGGTGCTTTGGATGTTTGGTTCTGAATTGGAACAATTATGGGGAAAAAGATTTTTCTTTATTTATTATCTTGTTTGTGGTGTAGGCTCAGCAGTGGTGTATTTTATAGGGGTGACTCTATATTCTCTTTTAGGTGGTTCCCATGCGATTTTGAATGTCCCTGTAGTGGGGGCTTCTGGCGCGGTGTTTGGCTTACTATTGGCTTATGGTTGGATTTTTGGAGATCGTTTAATTTTGTTTATGTTTATTTTTCCTATGAAAGCCAGAACTTTTACCATTTTAATTGCTTGTGTGGAATTAATGTCTATGCTGGGTTCAGGGTTTGGTTCTCCTGTAGCCAATTTGGCGCACTTAGGTGGTTTGCTATCTGGCTTTTTGTTTCTTAAATTTAGAGCTATTTCTATGCGATCAGGATCTGGAAATTTTAAGTTTCGTGGTAAATTTTTTGATAAATTTTCCGGCAAATTTTGGAAAAAAAGAACAAAGATCGAAATATTAAAAAACAATATTGATAATGACTCAGAAAACAGATCAGAAAACAACCTATCCGGCCCCAAATACTGGAACTAATCTCAACCCTTATTCACGACTGTGGGCTTTGCCTCAAGTACTGAAATAAGTACTGAAATAGGCCAAAAAATAAACTTTTAAGCTATTTTTTCTTCAACCTGAAGTCGAGAGAAAAATATTATTAAAGGTTTATCTTTCTTTTTCCGATAAATGAGACCAGTGTTTACATTCCATTTTTTTTGAGAGGAGGCCGTTTTTATGATGAAGAAGAGTTTTAAATTTTTTAAAATATTAATGGCATTTGCTTTAGTGGGATTTGTGACTTTATTTTTTATAGGGTTTTATTATCTGAAAACAAGTGATCCCGTTAATATAGAAGATAAAAAAGCTATGTATAATTTGGCACAGTTGTTTTTTAATAATATTAAATCCTGTGTTTCTGTTAATGGCAGTCCAGGCAAATGGCCTGCTTCGTCTGAACACCCTTGTCTTGTATCCACCATAGGCTACGAGAGTGAATTATCGCTCAAAAAAGCAGGATATAACTGCCCACCAGGTGCGAAGTGTGAAGCCTCCCCGATGGTAAATGAAAAAAAGGAAGTTACTAATCAATACCTAAGCATTACAAGGACAGTTGACGAAAAGGAGTATAAGGTGCGCACAGAGTTCTTTTTTGATAAACCAAAAAACTCTGGAATAGATTGCAGATATTCTGCTATTACTACACAACCTCATATTACTTTAAAAGCGGGTGAGACTAAGACCATAAATTTAAAGAAGCTTTTTACTTTTACTGAAGGAAACATAAGGGGGAAAGTTGTCAGTTTTGATAAGAAAAAAGTTATTCTTGAGATAAAGGGTGAAAGGAAAATAAAAGTCTCCAGATCGGCTATTTCTGAATGTTATAAATTAAAACCAGATTATAAACTAAAAATAGGAGAAAGAATACAAGCTCGTATATCCTTTAAAGATATAAGGAGGCAATTAAGTAAGCAGAAAAAGCAAAAAACACGGGAAGTCTCCAGCAACCCAACAAGACTTTAATGGTTCTCAAGGGTTTAAGGTCCACAGTAATAGGATAATAGGTGCTTTATCACACCTGGACGATGAGCTATTCCTAATATAATCAACCCTTCACCGGATTGCTTTGAAATATTATTTGCTAAGGCTCTATCTCTTTCAAAAGAGTTTTCAATAAATGTATTCATAGTTAAAAAATACTCTGAAACAAGAGATTTTAATTCTATATCATTGAGTCGATCTAAGACGGTGGTTATTTGTGCTTCAGGTATTTTTTTAGATATTTTTAAGGCTCCGTATTGAATTTCCTCAATTTTTTTAAATTCAGAAAAAGGAAGAGAAAGTTGTTTTACTATATCAATAATTTGTTTTCGGATTGTTTGTGTTCTTTTCATTAAGATAAGGGCTGATTTTTTAAGGGAATTATCTTCAATAGGAATAAATTGAATATTTTGAAAAACTTCTGGTTTTTTTGAAAAAGCGATAATATAGGCAGGAAATATGAGGTGGAGAAGATGGTCTGTTTCTTCAGCACTTAATTTTATATCATCTTGAAACAGCTTTTTTACATTTTGGTAATCAAGTAGTTGGACTAATATGGGAAGCTGTTCTATTTCTTGTTCTCCTGCTTCAATTCCGATCCATCTTATTTGTGGGTTATGGGAAAGCAAATGGATAATATCAGAGACATCTTTTTTTTCTGATTCCACCATGTCCCATTGCTTTTCTACAAATGCTATTAAATTTTGCCTTGTTTTTTCGTTATTGTCTTGTATAAAAAGGCTAATGATTTGGCTTTCTTCACCCATCAAATGAGGTGTGAACAAACCATAAATCCTTTTTTCATTAACTTTAATAACTGTTACATTGTTGAGGCTATTTGTGACAGAGCAAAGAGAGTTGTAATCAGGTAGGGGAGAGGGGGAGTCAGGTTGATGGGGTTGGCTATTGGCACTGTTAATGCACAAAAAACTTAGAAACAAAAAGATTTTCAAAATTGATCTACAGAAAGAGTATAATGTGCTTTTAAAATAGCAAGTTATTTCTTGTTTTTGAAATGAGCAACTGGGTATCATAGTCTTTCCCTTTAATTTTGTCGGTCCTGAATAAATGCTTTTTCCCATTCTGAAAAACCAAGTTGTTGGCTCTGCAAAGCCAAGTTGTTGGCTTTGCAGTCCCTTGAAAGCGAGAATCTCTTGACTTTTAAGAAGATGTACCAAGTGTTTGACTTAACTAAACGGACTTATTCAGGGCCGACTACTTTAGATCTATCTTAAGAGTGATTTGTATTATAATTTTCTTAAAAACTATCCACAAGAAAAAATAAGATGGGGTGTAAAATTTTCAAACTTAAATATAAATTAAGTTTTTGTTAAACCAGAATTGTCTTCCTGAGTTCGTCTTTTGAGAGCCGTAAGTGAGTATCCTATCCAGAAAGTCAACGCTGTTGAAAATCAATTGAATCTGTGAAATCAGGTTGAAGACAGCCATTTAATTTGAATATTTTCTTCTTGCAGACAATGTTTGAGTTTTCTTAGTTCTTCACACAGCCATTTGCGAAAATCACAATCCTCCTTGGAAGATGCTCCAATAAATTCACACAGATGCCCTCGGCCCCAATGTCTGTTGACATCCCCAAAAATATCTTCATAAGTATCTATAAAATGAGATTTTTGACTACAAAATATTTCTTCTGCTTCACCATAAGAATGGCCCAAAACATTATAGATCTCTTGTTGCCAAACATGATGATTGTTGCGATTTTTAGAATTTTTATCAGAACAGACTTTAATAGCTTTCTTTAAAAAGAGTATTTTGTCTGTTAATTTCTGATCGTCCACTCCCTTTAAACTAAGATAAACAACAACAGTTGCCACCATTGCGGCTCCAATAAAACCAAAACCTACTATTCCGGCTGTTTGGTTCTTCCGCATCATAAGAGCCTGCAATATTTCATTTTGTTGCGAAGAGGCTGTAAAATATTCGGAAGCTCTATCCAGAAAAGACTTATAATCTTTTGCAACTTGATAGTAATCTTCAAGAACCGGAGTTCTTTCAGAAAAGATCATTAAATGGCTTTCCAACAACGTATTAACATGTTCAAAAACAATTAAAGCTTCTTTGTCAGATTCGAGAAGTTCAAAACCACCGCTTTTCTTAGAAACTAAGGGAAAAAAGTGTTGCAAATTTTGCAACCCAGACAAAACCTTTTCTTGATCTTTTTCGGCCAGTCCTTGGCGAATCTCAAAGTCAACTTCTGTGATAAAGCGGTCATACAGTTCATCTAAAAAGTTAGTATCTGCAAAAGTGCTTTCTGTTGTGGAAAAAGCTTCTGTGTAGAGAGAGGGGGGGGGGAAACCAATGATAATTTTCTGGTGTTTTTTTTAAGAGAATTTTCTGGAGGGCGAGAAAATTTTGTCTGTTTGACAAAGTTCTTTTGATGAAATGTAGAACAAGACAGTAAATTCAAGAGTAGAACATAACAGGTTATCCTTGTTTTTACATCGGTTCCCATTTTTAACTCCCTCTGGTGGCTTCAGGTCAAGTGCTGAATGGCAGACTTAAAGTTTAAAAATAGCTTTTAACTGCTCTCCTGTCAACGCTGTTTTATAGGGTTTTGAGCCTTTTTTCACAGATTAACTGTCAAACTCAGGACAAAATTGACTTTGACAAATTTACAAAACAAATTGAGACTTTATTTCCGGAGCGGCTTACTGGTCAGAGGAAAAAAAGGAGCTATTTGCCAACGACAAAGATAATTTATTAGCCGTGGCCGGGTCAGCTAATATGGAAAAAGGAGGTTTAGGGGTATTCGTTCTGAAAAGGGCTTTTTTGAGTGATTTTTAAGAGAAAAGGGAAGTGTTGCCTCCGGCCCTTGCCGCTCCGCCTGTGGCTTCTGGCTTTTGCTTTGCAGAATCCTCGCCTATATGTTGCATAGTGGCAAAGAAACAAGGGAGAAGTAGCCCCCCCCCTCAAACCTTCCGGCGGAAGACCCCCGACGGAAGCTGTGGCCAGAATCAGGGAAAAGAGGCGATGGGGCATGTAGCCGATCGCCAATAAAATAAAAGGCCCCTTGGCGGGATTTGCTGTTTCAGGATGAAAAGGAAGTGGAACTGGTCTGTTTGAGCGACTTTTATGGTTAAAAAAGAGGGCTTGACACAGCTTTAAAGTAGTCTTAGGTGTCCGCTTTTAGGGGGGGGTAATTCAAATCGCCTCTAAGAGGTTGGACACAGAAACCAGATAACGCATTGTATTATTTTCTGATGAGCTGAGAAATGGCTTTAGACAAAGTGGAAATAGCTGTTTGCGCTTGCTTTTAAAAACTGTTTTGTTGTTAAATTGAAATTGGGATAAAGGCGCCTGTTGGAATCTTTTGAAAACTCTGAAAAGAGCGGTTTTTCCTTTCTGATTTATGAAATTTACACTGGATACAAACAATAACCCTTGGACTTACAAGAAGCATATTTTAATGAAACAATACAACTGAGAGGGGAAGCATGCCTTTTTTGGATTTTAAAGGAAAGTCTGTCATCTATTCACATCATTTAGGAGTTCCTTTTCGAACGCTTAAAGTGGATGTAAAAAAATCCCTTCCGCTGGCCGGACGGCGTAAGTCCGGCAACAAACCCGCTACGCCAAGTTTAGATGACAATCTAATCATTCACGGAGACAACCTTCACGCCCTGAAGGCTCTTTTGCCCAGATACTCTGGGAAAATCAAATGTATTTACATTGATCCGCCCTATAACACCGGAAACGAGGGCTGGAAATACAACGATAAAGTGAACAGCCCCATAATAAAGGAATGGCTGAAGCAAAACGGCATAGGAGTGGATGACCAAGAAAGACATGACAAGTGGCTTTGCATGATGTGGCCACGGTTACAGTTATTAAAGGAGTTGCTTTCTGATGACGGGGTGATTTGTATTAGTTGTGATGATACAGAAATTGGTAACCTCATACTAATTCTTGATGAAATTTTTGGGACCCACAACAGGGAAGAAATTATTGCTTGGAGAAGAAGGCATAATCAACCTAATGATAAAAGTAAACCTATAGCAAAGACAGCCGAATTTATTATAATTTATGCTAAAAACCTTGAATTTCTAAAAAAGAAAAAATCATTTAATGGGTTGCCGCTTACAGGAAACTTTACAAATCCTGATAGAGATCCTAAAGGGCCTTGGGCATCAAAACCTTGGAAGGCTGGTAGCGGTCAGACAGGAAGTAGATATAAAATTACCACACCAGCAGGAAAAATATATGATGAGGAGTGGTTGGGAACAAAAAGTACTTTTGAATCTCTGTTAAAAAATAAAAGGATCTTTTTTCCGGCAAATGGCGAAGGCTTGCCAAGAAAAAAATATTATCAATCAGAGAGGCAATTAGAAGGACAGGTGGCGCATAACTTCTGGAATCATAAACGCTTTGGTTCAAATCAAGGTGCTTCAACGGAAATTCATGAAATTGATATTGCATTTGATAACCCAAAGCCATCTCTGCTAATTAAATTTATACTTTTGATATTCTCTAACAAAGGAGATATTATCTTGGATTCTTTTGCCGGTTCTGGCACAACGGCCCATGCTGTTCTTGATCTGAATAAAGAGGACGGAGGCAATCGCAAGTTCATTCTGGTTGAGTGTGAGGATTACGCGGATGAAATTACAGCGGAGCGGGTTCGCAGGGTCATAAAAGGAGCCCCGAAAGCCAGAGATGAAAAGCTAAAGAAAGGTTTAGGCGGTTCCTTCACCTATTGCTCTTTGGGGGATGAAATCAATGCGGAGAATATGTTAAGGGGCAAACTTCCCGATTATAAACAGCTGGCGGAATATATTTTTTACACGGCAACGGGAAAAAGTTTGAGTGCTGTCCCTAAAACCAGCCCGTCTTGGTTCATCGGGAAAACGGAAAATTACAGCTTTCATCTTGTGTATAAACCTGATGTGGATTTTCTAAGGAGCAAAGAAAGTGCCTTGCATTTGGATCTTGCAGAGGCTGTCCAAAAATTCAACAAAGATTTAAAGAAAATTAGCTTGGTTTATGCTCCGGCAAGCTATATCACCCAAAAAAATCTTAAGAGAAAATACGGAATCCAATTTTGCCGGCTCCCAACCGCCATTCATAAAATTATAGGAATTTAGCCAATATAGCGAGAAGTCAAGTTGTTTATGTTGATATTTAAAAGAACAAAAGGCTCTAAATGGAATTAAAAAATTATCAGGAAGCCGTCCTCGACAGGCTTTCTTCTTATCTTAAAATCCTTAAGGAAAAGCGGGAAAATGCTTTAGAGCTGGTTAAAATTGTAGAAAACAGAGGGCTTTCCGCTCAATGGGATTCAGAGGATTTTAATTTTTGCAACAGAGCTTGGGAGGAATTGAATAAAAAAAACCTAATCCCCCTAATTTCTAGAAAAATTATTAACAAAATGGAAGCTCTTGCTATCTCTAAAAGCCAAGAGAAAACTACCGCTTTGTATAAAAACCGTATCAGTGGCCTGCGCCGCCCTATCCCTAATATATGCCTTAAAGTTCCCACAGGAGGAGGGAAAACCCTCCTTGGTGCTTCCAGCGTGGAACGAATCAACACGGATTTTTTTGAAAGAAACAACGGTCTTGTTTTGTGGGTGGTTCCAAGTGATTCCATTTACAAACAAACTTTAAAAGCCCTTTCTGACAGAGAAAGCCTTTATAGGCAGACTTTGGATCGCGCCTCAGCCAGAAAAATTAAAATTCTACAAAAAACCGACAGTTTTCACCCTTCCGATGTGAAAAATTTTTTATGTGTCATGTTGTTGATGCTTCAAAGTGCCGGAAGACAATCAAGAGAGACTTTAAGAATATTCAGGGATTCCGGGAAATTTCCTTATTTTTTTCCGGAAGTTGATGATTATCACGGCAATCAAAAATTGATTGAAACCTGTCCCAACCTTGACATTTACGAAATCAGCGGAGCTGATTTTCCCGGAGGCTTAAAAAAGACCGCTCTTAAGCACAGTTTGGGAAATGTTTTAAAACTTGTTCAACCTTTGATTGTGATTGATGAGGGTCATCGAGCTTATACGGAAAAAGCGAAAACAGCCTTAATGGATTTTAACCCTCGATTTATTTTGGAGCTTTCGGCCACACCCAACAAAAAATCCCATGAGAGCAATGTTTTAGTTTCTGTGTCCGGCGGGGAATTGAAAAAAGAGGAGATGATAAAACTCCCCATTAACATTTATAACTTAGAGAACAGGGACTGGAAAAAGGCTTTGGCCAAAGGCCATGAGATTTTGCAAAGACTTTCAAAAAGCGCAGTGAGAGCGCAAGCAAAGGAAAGCCGCTACATTCGCCCCATACAGCTGATAAGGGTTGAAAGAACGGGGAAAGATCAGAGGGAAAAAAAGTTCATCCACGCGGAGGATGTTCGGGAATATCTTATAAAAAATTTTAATGTGAATCCATTGGAAATCAAAGTCAAATCTGCCTCTAAGGATGAGTTAAGAGATGAGGACCTGCTTTCTGAATACAGTAGAGTTCGATACATAATCACCAAGGAAGCCTTAAAGGAGGGCTGGGATTGTCCTTTTGCCTATATTCTGACAATTCTGTCCAAGACAAAGGCCCCTGTGGCCATTGAGCAAATGATAGGGCGGGTTTTAAGACAGCCGGAAACAAGGCAAACCGGCATAGAGGCTTTAAATCAGTCATACATAGTTTGTATGGATCAGGACACAAACCAAGCTGTGGAGGGAATCCGAAAAGGATTGGAGAATGAGGGAATGGATGGATTGGCCGGGGAAATAAAAATGCCTGATGATCATAAGGCCTCTGTTCGAGAGGTGACTGTCCGAAGGAGAAAACCGTTTAGAGGATTAAAAATCTTTTTGCCGAAAGTTCTCTGTAAAAAGGGAGAGAGCTTAAAGGAATTGAGTTATGAGGAGGATTTACTGTTTAACATTGACTGGTCAAAATTGAAATTAAATCAAACTCCGATTTTGGATGAGAAAATTCCGGATATATCCCATACACAGGTTGATATAAAAAAACAGTTGGAATTGATCTCCTCTTTTCATGGAAGTGAAGAAGAGGAAATACCGGAGGATTTTAATATGGATTTTGGCTTTTTATGCGCCAGGCTTTCTGATATTATTCCCAATCTTTGGGATGCGAGTACTACGGTGGATAAAGCTCTCTCTTCTTTAAAGAGGAAATATGGAAAAGAGCAGGTCTATTTGAGCCGATTTCATATTTTGGATTTCTTAAGAAACAACCTTCAAGAGCAGATCAGCCAAAGGACGGAAAAGCTTTTCAGGGAAAGGTTGAAGAGTCATGAAATTATATTTAAACTTATCAGCGCAGGCGATCCGGACTTGAATTGGAAAATGGCGGAAACCTTGTCTCTTTCCGTTTCAGAGGAAAGCGATATGTTGAGAAAAAGAAACAGCAAAGATTTACAGCTCTCCCTTTTTGAGGATATTTACAAGAACGAATTTAAGTTCAATGATCTGGAAAAAAGGGTGGCTTGGTATTTAGACGAGGATTCAGCCATTAAGTGGTGGCACAGGATCATAGAGAGACAGGACTGGTATTTACAGGGCTGGCAAAAACACAAGATATATCCTGATTTTTTGATTTGTGTTAAGTCATCTAAAAACGGCAATGCCTCTTTTTCCATTTTGGAGACAAAGGGGCAACACCTTATGGGGAATCCTGACACGGAATACAAGAAAAAGCTCTTTGATCTTTTTACGGAATACTCTCAAAAATCCATAGACGCCGGAACCATTGAAATCCAAGATCAAAAAATGACCTTTGACCTTATCTTTCAAGATGAATGGCGGAATGCTTTAAACAAAATTTTTAGAATAAAAGATTTATAGAGCTTTAGACTTTTTGGTTCTACATAAAGATAATATAGAAAAATCCTTATATTGACATAAACGAAACTTATTTAATTTACAAGTAGATGTAGTTTTGTATGACTTAACTACTTTGCGCTTTGAAAGCCAGAGAATAGACTTAGGAGAACTTAGACAGTTTGGTTACAGCAAAGAGAGACGAGGGGATTTAGTCCAAGTGGTCTTAGGTCTTTTGGTAGATAAAGAGGGGCTTCCTTTGGGTTTTGAAGTGTATCCTGGTAACACTTTTGAGGGCAAAACAGTAGCTGATATAGAAAAAAAATTAAGAGAAAAATTTAATGTTGGACGATTTATTTTTGTTGGTGATCGGGGGATTTTTTCCAAAAAGAACTTAGAGAGCTTAGAGAGAGGCCAAGGGGAGTTTATTGTAGGTATGAAGTTAGGAGCAATAAAGAATCGCCATAAGGATTTTTATAATAAGAGTCTTTTTCAAGAAGTCCAGCCGGGGGTTTTTGTGTATGAGACAAAGTATGAGGGTAAGAGGCTTATCATCACTTGGTCAGCTAAAAGAGCTAAGAAGAAGAGGTTTTTTGTTTCAAAGTCCTGCTACAGAGACAGCCAGCATAGCTCATCGTCCTTTAACAGTGGTTCAGGGGATGAAGGCTTTATTGGAAGTTCGGGCTGTGCCCGTTAAAGTGAGAGGGGCTATAATATGGATCAGAACAGAGATAATCGGTGTTAACGCATCAGTGTTGTTTTTTTTAATGGCATGTTCATTAAAAAAATCAAATCCCTTAAAGATATTTCAGGTGGCGAAGGTTCAAATACCTAAGAAGTTGCTTAAATTTTGTCCGCCAGCAGAGGAAGAAAAAAGCAATTAAAAGCTGTTTTTAAACCTTAAGTCGGGCTTTTTTATACTACAATTTTTGGAGAAAATCCAAAAAAACCCTGAATAGAGGCTATTTTACAGGGTTTTGAACCTTTTTTCAGGCTCATTTAACAAAAGAGCAGATTAACTGTCAAACTCAGGACAAAATTGAGTTGCTTTGACAAATTTTTAAACCTTAAGTCGGGCTTTTTTAACTACAATTTTTGGAGAAAATCCAAAAAAACCCTGAATAGAGGCTATTTTACAGGGTTTTGAGCCTTTTTTCTCAAATTAACTGTCAAACTCCAGATTTAGAGTGAGAATAAAATTTACAGCCGGCATAATTCTATTGTTGTTATTCAGCTACACAATATTTGCTCATCAGGGAGGATATGACAAATATGGAGGACATATAGTGCAGGGGGGAGATTGTTCTTATCACTGTAGCAAAAAATATAGAGAAAAATGCAATCAAGCTAAAGCCAATCTCCCTGAAGAGCTTAGAGTCAGAATTAAAGAATGTAAAGACAAAAAAGAAGAAAATACAGATGAAGATTTCCAGTCTCTTTTTCCAAAATATGATGCAAAGTCATACAAATTTTGGAGTGATTTTGATAATGATTGCAGAGATACCAGAGCAGAAATTCTGATAGATTCCTCTTTGGTGCCGGTGACATTTACAAACGATTCCCTATGCAAAGTAAAAACCGGTTGGTGGATTTGTCCTTATAGTGGCCGTGAATACACCTATGCAAGAGATATTCATATTGATCATGTTGTTTCAAGAGGGGAAGCTCATATTTCCGGAGCGGCTTACTGGTCAGAGGAAAAAAAGGAGCTATTTGCCAACGACAAAGATAATTTATTAGCCGTGGCCGGGTCAGCTAATATGGAAAAAGGGGCCAAAGACCCTTCAAAATGGTTGCCGACAGCAAGGGAAAATATATGTTCATACATTGCCCAATGGATCAATGTAAAGAAAAAATGGAATCTTACAATGGATGTGACAGAAGAAAAAACAATTTTGAAAATTCAAGAGGATTGTCAATCCTCTAAACAATAACAAATTAGAAGGTCAGATATGGTTGGGATAAGCGGACTCGAACCGCTGACCTCTGCCATGTCAAGGCAACGCTCTAACCAGCTGAGCTATATCCCAATTAAAAACCCATTATAAGCCTCTTCTGTAAATCGTCAATCCATCGCCTGCTCTTGGTTAATTGGTTTTTTGCTTTCTTTTAAAGTTTAAACTTTAAACTTGCCTATTCTTTCTGTAAGGTATAAATTACAGTTAATAATTAAGAAAGGGCATAAAATGGCTAAAAAAAGTGCTGTTGTTAAAAACAACAAAAGAAAAGAAAAAGCATTTAAACATGCTAATTATCGCGCTGAATTGCGTAAAAAAGTGTCTAATTTGAAACTTTCTGAAGAGGAAAGATATTCCGCGGGCATCGCCTTGCAAAAGCTCCCTAAAAACGGTTCTTTATCCCGTGTAGTGCGCCGGTGCAATATCTCTGGTCGACCCAGGGGAAATCTGCGTCGTTTTGGCTTATCTCGGCTTATGTTTCGGAAACTGGCCCATCAGGGTAAAATACCAGGTGTTATTAAATCCAGCTGGTAATAATAAAGTTAAATAGTTCTCCGTCCACTGACCTCGAAAGGCTTTATCATCGACATCAAGTCCAACATACAGTATATTGTTTTTCATTGGTGACCTCCTTTATGTTAAAAGTTATATTTATTTTATAAGAAGGGCAACTTCACATATTAGGGTAACCACCAGCTCTAGGAAAGGTTGGTCATCCATATCTTTAGTAAATAAGGGTATAAAGTTTTTATTTATTGTGTTTTATTGTTGTTTTAACTTATATAGTATGATATGAAAAACCCATATTTTTTATAAGCAAGGAATTATAACTAATGAGGATAAAAAATATTATATCTTTGGCTTTTTTTGTTATGATATTTTGTGGGCATTTTTATTCCTATGCTAGTACCTGTTCTACCGGTTTTGATACAAATTTCGAAAAAGAAGGTAGTAACTTAAAAGTTCACCAAGCTATAGATATGTTAAAGACTTATTTTGAACAAGCTCGGCAGATTTTTTTCTCTTTTAATCGTAGTCCAGCGCAAGTGGATGCTTTAAAAATATATCCTATAATACAAAAATTTACACCGGAACAAATAAATAAAATGACAGATTTTCAAGTACTGAGGATGGATGAAAATCAACTAAAGGCCTTACAAAAGCTTACTCCAGAAAACATAGCTTTTCTGAATAAAACAATCTCACAACGCAGGCAATGGGCTATGAGTTCTGAAGAGATAGCCGATTTTTCTGAGCAAACTTTTTCCGAGATAGCTAAAAAATTATCTCACAGGATTTTGAACCGCGAACTTAATTTAGAGTTGGCACTATTAGATACAAGTATCGAAAGCGCGAGAAATGTTTGGGGCTTCACACTCAGCCGAGAGGTAAAAGAAGAAGAGGCAAAACATAAAATAATGCAAGCATTTACAGGTCCGCAAAAAGACAGTATGACGGCGGAGCAATTACAAGTCTTGACTCCTGACCAGCTAAGGGCCTTACAAGATCTTACTCCAAAAAACATAGCTCTGCTAAATAAAAGAATCCCATTGCGTAGGCAACGGGCTATGAGTTCTGAAGAGATAGCTAATTTTTCTGAACAAGCTCTTGAAACAATGGAGATGGTAACATTTGAGACATCAAATAAAAATCTTGAAGATCAGTGGAGTGATTATAGGGATGTGGTTGATAACGGAAGAAGCTCTTGGCATGCTTTTCGGGATGTAGAATATGAAACAGCCATAGCAAAAGATGAGATAATGCTTAGATTTACAGGTCCACAAAAAGACAGTATGACGGCGGGGCAATTATGGCACTTAAACCCTAATCAGTTAGGTGCTTTGCAAAGGCTTACTCCAGAAAACATAGCTTTTCTGAATGAGAAAATTGCACTACGCAAACAACTGGCTATGAGTCCTGAAGAGATAGTTAATTTTTCTGAACAAGCTCTTGAAACAATGGAGATGGTAACATTTGAGACATCAAATAAAAATCTTGAAGATCAGTGGAATAATTATAAGAATATGGTTGATAAACGAAAAATATCTTGGCACGCTTTTCGGGATGCAGAATATGAAACAGCTATAGCAAAAAATGAGATAATGCTTAGATTTACAGGTCCACAAAAAGACAGTATGACGGCGGAGCAATTACAAGTCTTGACTCCTGACCAACTAAAGGCCTTACAAAAGCTTACTCCAGAAAACATAGCTTTTCTGAATGAAAAAAAATCACTACGCAGGCAACGGGCTATGAGTCCTGAAGAGATAGCTCATTTTTCTCAAGAAAGCTGGGAACGAATGGTGATGACGGTGTTGCTTATACACGACCATAGAAGATAAAAGTGAGCGCGTTTAGCAGAAGTATAAAAATTATTAGCTAAAGTGGGCATATCCCCTTCGGTTTTAAAAGAAAGTATAAATAATGATGAAATATATTATTTCGGCCACTAATCGGCCAGAATCTAACAGCCGAATAGTGGCAAATATTCTTCAAAAGATATATAAAAAATTAAACTGTTTGACAGAAATTATCTCTTTACGAGATATTTCTTTTCAAGAATTGATGAATAATCCTTACTCTGAAACACTTCCTAAAAATATTCAGCAGGTGGTATCAAAACTTAATTCTTCTTCTGGGTTTACCATCGTATGTCCTGAATATAATGGGTCTTTTCCTGGAATTTTTAAGTTCTTTATAGACCATTGGAGCTACCCGGAAACTTTTGAGTACCGCCCAGTGGCTTTTGTGGGTCTGGGAGGACGCTTTGGAGCGTTAAGAGCGGTGGAGCAGTTACAACAAATTATGGGTTATCGGAATGCTTTTATTTACCCGGAAAGGGTTTTTTTGCAAAATATCTCTGATCTTTTATCTGAAAGGGGGGAGATCCAGGATAAAGAAATAAACGCTTTGCTTTATCAGCAGGCGGAGGGTTTTTTAAAATTTATACATGCTCTGGAGGAAAAAAAACTTTCTGCGCGCGCCCGATCCACCTGACCATAGTGTGGCCCGTTTTGCGGGCAAACTGAGCCTTTTTGGCTGGCACATTTCAAGGGTTACTTGCAAAATCAGAGCATTTGGGATAAGTCACCCGCTTTGCGGGCAAACTGAGCTTCTTTGGCTGGTTCACTGGAAAAATCTCTTGCAAAATCAGGCATTTGTTTCATGGATAAGTCACCTGCTTTGCGGGCAAACTGAGCCTCTTTGGCTGGTTCACTGGAAAAATCTCTTGCAAAATCAGAGCATTTGCTTCTTGGATAAGTCACCTGCTTTGCGGGCAAACTGAGCCTCTTTGGCTGGTTCACTGGAAAAATCTCTTGCAAAATCAGAGCATTTGCTTCTTGGATAAGTCACCCGCTTTGCGGGCAAACTGAGCCTCTTTGGCTGGTTCACTGGAAAAATCTCTTGCAAAATCAGAGCATTTGCTTCTTGGATAAGTCACCCGCTTTGCGGGCAAACTGAGCCTCTTTGGCTGGTTCACTGGAAAAATCTCTTGCAAAATCAGAGCATTTGCTTCTTGGATAAGTCACCCGCTTTGCGGGCAAACTGAGCCTCTTTGGCTGGTTCACTGGAAAAATCTCTTGCAAAATCAGAGCATTTGCTTCTTGGATAAGTCACCCGCTTTGCGGGCAAACTGAGCCTCTTTGGCTGGTCCACTGGAAAAATCTCTTGCAAAATCAGAGCATTTGCTTCTTGGATAAGTCACCTGCTTTGCGGGCAAACTGAGCCTCTTTGGCTGGTTCACTGGAAAAATCTCTTGCAAAATCAGAGCATTTGCTTCTTGGATAAGTCACCCGCTTTGCGGGCAAACTGAGCCTCTTTGGCTGGTTCACTGGAAAAATCTCTTGCAAAATCAGGCATTTGCTTCTTGGATAAGTCACCCGCTTTGCGGGCAAACTGAGCCTCTTTGGCTGGTTCACTGGAAAAATCTCTTGCAAAATCAGAGCATTTGCTTCTTGGATAAGTCACCCGCTTTGCGGGGTGGTCCTATTTTTTTTTAAATAATTGCGTTTTTTTATCAAAACAAGATATAATTTTTATTTATGAGAAAGAATATTTTATTTTTTTTAGTTATATCTGCTTTTTTTGTTCCTGTTTTAGGGGGGGCAATGGGGGCGCGAAATACAACAACTTTTGTTCCTATTTTGGACAAACAGCCTTATCCGCAAAAATCAAGCCAATATAATTTTATTCACCAGACAAAAGGGGATTTGCCATCACTTTTTCTGGATCATTTTAACTCTAATAGTTTCATCAGTGTTGCACAAAAAAATTTAAACCAAAGTCCGATCAATATAGCTGATAAAAAACCAACCCGGACTAAACACACCAGATCATCTAACAAAAACCATCGCGATCGGAAACCAGGTAATACTTTGGATAAAGAGGATTTATTGGGAGAGGATTACTATAAGCCAATAAATTCTACAGAAGTCCGAAAAAATATTTCACAACATATCATCACTATAGAAGGAATATGTAAAACAAATCAAAATGCTGAAAAAAGGGCAGTTATTTTAGAGAGCACTTTAACAGAGCTAAGAAATACTATTGATAGTTACTTGGCAAAGCCTTACTTAAGCACGCAGGATAGCATATATTTGCGAGATATAAAAGAAAACACTTCAGAAATAGCTTTAGGTTTTGGGTTAAGCCAAAACGGATCTTTTATACAAAACAAAGAAACATATAATTTATCTAATAACTTTTTAAGAAGTTACTATAGCTATTTTAATATAGAGGCAGGGGACACAGAAGGGAGGTTCACCTCAGAAGGTTTAAAGCACAAGTGGGCTGTCCAAATCTATAAAGGGTTAAACTGTCTATAAAAAGCAATACAATAGAATAGCTATAAAAGGTTAAACTGTTTGAATAGGAAGGCCAAATCAATGAAAAGCAATACCACCACTAAAGTTTGAGTTTAATATCAATGCGATTTTTAATTATTTTATATATTTTTTTATGGACACTACCACACTTAGCATTTTCTGTTAACATTAACTACGAAACTTGTAAGGGAGAAACAGCGTGGATAGACAGGGTAATCGACCATGCGAATCAATTTCAACCTCATCATCCGGCTGAAGGAGACATAGAGGCTGAGGATTGCTCTGATTGTTCTGAAAACAGATATAAAGGAGCGCACCCTTCTTCTTCAAAAGAAGAGGTGGAAAACCTAAAGGACATAGCTCAGACAATGGAGATACCTCCTATTTGTTTTTATGCTTCTGCTTTAAGGGGAAAAGGTCTTTCTAAAGAACGTCATTATAGTTGCCCAACAAGAGATACTGAAAATCCTACAAAGAGTGGAGTAAGGCCTTGCTTGAGCAAGGAATATATTGATATGACTGCTAAAGCTTTTAATAAAGTAGCAGGTTGTTTTGATTTTTTGCCACATGAAAAACAGCAAATGTTTGCTCTTTTAAATCATGAATCTCGATTTATATTAAACGCTCGCAGTCATACAGAAGCGCGTTGCTATGGGCAAATGACTATGCCTCTTATAAAGGACATCAACAGTAATATTTATTATAGAGACAGGGGCTACCAGTTTGGAGACATATATAAGCAGGCCATCGATAAATGTCCAGGTTTAAAAAATAAAGTAGTGCCTCCAACCATCATAAATCAAGAAAAACGAAGTGATAAAAGACTATCCGGGCTTCAACGAAACGCCCCTATTACTTGCAATATGACACAAGATCCTTGGACTTGTTTATTTTATTCTATGTTCAATATAAAAATAAATATGCGGTATTTTGATAGAAACTATAATGAAGTGTCCGATTATATGGGCACGCGAGAGCTTTCTGCTCAGATGGAAGAGGATTTTGAGCTTCCTATTAAATTAAATGAAATGTTGGTTGTAAAGGGAACAGTAAAAAAAAAGGGAAAAGAAGAGGAAGTGGAATGGGTTTTTTGGGATACTTCGGAAGTGTATTCTGTTTTTAACAAAGTGGAGGAATATGATATAAAAAATCTTGAAGTAAGAAAAACAAAGTTGTTTGATGAAAAAACATTAAGAAGTGCGTTTTTGCATTCTGCACACAATGGTGGCGGTTCAATTGTTAGAACTCATTTAAAAACTTTTGTTGAAGAAACTAAACTAACCATTTCCCGTGGAAGTTCTTGTAAAAAAGATGAAGAGTGCTCAAAACGCAGAGCTTCTATGGTAGAGGGAAAGCCTTTAAATATTGAAGATTTACAGGACTTATTTTCCTCTTATGTGGATCAAAATTCAAAATATTTTATAAATCCAGATGAATTGAAGGAATTTACCGATAAAGTGGAAAGAGATATGGACTACATACATAATATAAATATTAAGGGGGGGGGGGCTGAAATTCCTGAATTAAAAAAAGAGGTAAAAGAAAAGTGTCCCACTAATAAGGATATATATTCTTATGATTAAAGTTTCTGGTGATAAGTTTATTTCAGAAGCTACTTGCAAAAATGGTAAGTAGTCGGCCCTGAACAAATGCTTTTTCTCCCTCTAAAAAGCCCAGTACTTGGCTTTTTAGTCTCGTGAAAAAGGGGGACTCTCTGGGCTTTTAAGGAGATGTACCAAGCGATTTATTCAGGGCCTCAGTAGTCGCCCGTGAAAAAGTGTGTTGCAACAAAGTAAAACAGGACTTATTTTGTCTCAAAACAGGCAAGATTCCCGCTCAAGGAGGGGACTGACAGAAGTAGTGAAAGAGTTTATCACGGAGGACCAAGTAGTAATAAAATGGATAAATCACCCACCTTACGGGTAAAGTAAAGAGAGGAAAATGATTTTTTCTATCCCTGATGTAAACAAAAAAAGATTAAAATTTCGTAAAGATTTAAAAAGCGGAAAACTACTTCGTTTTGTAGGTTCTTTTTCTCCTCTTGTTTCATGTTTGATAGAAAAACAAGGGTTTGAGGGGGTTTATGTTTCAGGGGCTGTTATCTCCAGTGACTTGGGCTTGCCGGATGTGGAGCTGGTAACCTTGTCTGAATTGGAGGAGCGGGGTTCAGTCCTGGTTCAGCAGGTCACTCTTCCGGGACTTGTGGACGCGGATACTGGCTTTGGAGGCACATTGAATGTGGCTCGGACGGTTCAAAAACTCGAACAAGCTGGATTTTGTGGCCTACATATAGAAGATCAACAAAGCCCTAAAAAATGTGGCCATTTGAACAATAAAAAACTTATTGATATTAAGGAGATGCAAAAAAAAATTGAGTCAGCACTTAAAGTTAGAATAGATAGTTCTTTTTTGATATCTATCCGCACAGATGCACGAGCAGGGGAGGGGTTAGATAAAGCTATTGAAAGAGCTAAAGCATATATATCAGCGGGGGCGGAGGCGGTATTTCCTGAGGCTTTAAAAACCAAAGCGGAGTTTGAAAAGTTTAGAGAGAAAGTAAATGTTCCTTTAATAGCCAATATGACAGAGTTTGGAAAATCAGAATTACTATCTACTAAAGAGTTAGAGGATATAGGTTACAACATTGTGCTTTATCCTGTTACTGTGTGGAGATTAGCCCTTAAAGCTGTGGAGGAGGGGTTAATGGATATAAAAGCAAAAGGTCACCAAAAAGACTTAATTAAAAAAATGTTTACACGCCATCAACTTTATGAGTTGCTCCGATATGATGAATATTCAAAATGGGATAAGTAACCACATTTAAGGGGGCTGTCTTTATTGTAATTAAGGTTTGACTTTTAAGTTAAAATATGGATATAAAATTATTTATGGTTAGTCCATCTTGAATAAGTTTGTTTAGTTAAATCAAACGCTTAGGTCATATTATTTCCTGAGAGATTAATTTTTAAGAAAACAATTTTTAAAATGTCATAAGTCTATAATAAAAAACCTTAAATAAAAAAGGAGCTATTAAAAAATGAAAGCAAAAAAAGGTTTAGAAGGCGTTATTGCTGATGAGAGTGCTATTTCAAAAGTCATACCTGAAAAAAGCTCTCTTATTTACAGAGGATATTCTGCCGAAGAGTTGGCCAAGCATTCTTCTTTTTTAGCTGTGGTCTATCTTTTATGGAAGGGGGACTTGCCTTCTCAATCTGATTTAGATCAGTTTACCGATCAAGAAAAACAAGCCAGAAAAACAGATACTCGTATCTTAAATGCTATAAAAGAGTGTGCTCAGGGTCATCCTATGGATGTTTTACGGACGGCGGTTTCTATGGCGGGGGCTTTAGATGATTCTCCTTGGGACGATAGCGATAAGATTTTAGAAAAAAAAGCTTTAAACTTACTGGCTAATATTCCTTTATGGATTTCAGCCCATCGGCGATTTAGGAAAAACCTTTCTGTTATTGAGCATAGCCAGGATAAACCTTTTATAGAAAACTTTTTTCATCTTTGTTTTGGTGAAATGCCACAAAAAGAGGTATTAAGAGCCTTTTCTGCTGTTATGATTTTGTATGCAGAGCATGGTTTTAATGCTTCTACTTTTACTGCTCGGGTTATTACCTCTACAACGGCTGATATATATTCTGCGGTGGTGGGGGCTATAGGTGCTCTTAAGGGGCCTTTGCATGGGGGAGCAAATGAGCAGGTGATGTATATAATGAAAGAAATAGGTCAGCCGGAAAAAGCTAAAGAATGGATATTAAATGCCTTACAGGAAAAAAGAAAAATTATGGGTTTTGGTCACAGGGTTTATAAAAAAGGGGACTCTCGTGTGCCACAGATGTTTGCCTGTGCTAAAACGATGGCGGAAGTGACAAACAACACTAAGTGGATCAAAATTTATAATATTTTAAAAGACACTATGTTGGAGAAAAAGGGTATTTATCCTAATTTGGATTTTCCGGCAGGTCCGGCCTATTATATGATGGGCTTTGATATTGACTTATTTACTCCGTTATTTGTGATGAGTCGTGTTTCGGGATGGACAGCCCATATTATGGAGCAAAGGAAAAACAATCGCATTATACGCCCTTTGTGTGAATACACAGGTTCTACAGAAAAACCAGTGCCTCCTACTGGAGTCTTGTCCTAATACTTGGAGAATCCCCTCATAGATTGGTCCCACAGGCAGAGTATATGAAAGCTGTTTTGATTGTTATTTGTTTTTTATTAGATGATCAAATAGCTTGTCAAAACGGCTATCTATCTTATCAAGCCGATTATTCACATTATTAAAGCGATTATTCATATCATCTCCCGACTTCAGCACAACGCTATGTGTTAAAAAAATATTTTGATGTTTTTTAGGGTTTTTGATGCACCGCCAGGCTGTTTTTATGTAGTTTTGAAGGGTAAAATATACTAAAAACACCACTTGTAGTCCACTCCCAGACCTTTACACCCTATATCTCTTCTGGCACTGTAAAAATATGTTTGTAAAAGTTACTACAAAAATCTCAGGGAAAAACAAAGACCGTAAAATTAAATCCTTTCGGATTGTGGAGTCTGTCCGAGAAGGTTTAAAAACAAAACATAAAACAATACATTTTGTGGGCTCTTCTTCAAAACCAAAAGTCATTTCCTCTTTAGAAAAAATATCACAAAGAATGATTATAAAGCTCTGCAATGATCGCCAACCCGCTTTACCCGGTATGGCTGAGATCATCTACAGCAAAGATCCTTTAAACAAAAAAACTAAGAACCAGAACCAAAAGAAAAAGTCCCAGTCTCCTTCCCTTTTCTCTCTTAAAAAACCATACGAAAAAGCACGTGTTCATCATGGCATTAAAGGAGTATGTGGGGCTGTCTATGAACAGTTAGGCTTCCACACTCTCATACAAAACACTAAAAAAGATAAGCAGTGGAATGATATTTTAAAATACTCAGTGCTTTCCCGTGTAGCTCATCCTGATTCTAAAAGAAAGACTGTAGAGACTTTAAAGGAAGACTTTAACGAGATTGTTCCTTTAGAGAAGATGTATCGAATGATGGATAGACTTCACCCCCGAATAGACCAAGTAAAAGACACAGTAGCTAAAAACACCCTCAGCCTCTTTAACCAAGAAGTAGATGTCCTCTTCTTTGATGTCACCACCCTTTACTTTGAAAGCTTTGAAGAAGATGACCTAAGACAGTTCGGCTTTAGCAAAGACTTAAAGTTTAAAGAGACTCAAGTCGTCTTAGCCCTTATCACCAACCAAGAAGGTCACCCTCTAAGCTATGAGCTTTTTCCCGGTAGCACAAGTGAAGGTTCTACCCTTATCTCCACAGTAAAAAAGCTAAAACAAAGATTCACTGTTAAAAAGGCGGTATTAGTCGCTGATAGAGCTATGTTTAATCTTCACGGGTTTAATTCCCCGTGGCTTGCCACGCTCCTTATAAGGCGTTAGCCTTATTATATGGGGAAGTATATTTATAAAAGTCACAATGTATCGATTTTGCTTTATCATTTAGTATGTCCGATAAAGTATAGAAAGCTTGTGTTGTCGGATAAAGTTTCGCTGGAATTAAAGTGGATATGTAAAGAGATTAGTCAGCGTTATGAGATGGAGTTTATAGAGATAGGTTTAGATGGGGATCATGTTCATTTTTTGATTCAGTCTGTGCCGATGTATAGTCCTACACGGATTTGTCGGATAGTGAAGAGTTTAACGGCTCGTGAGTTATTTAGGCGGTGTCCTGATGTGAAGAAGTTTTTGTGGGGTGGTGAGTTTTGGACGAAGGGATATTTTATAAGCACGGTGGGTCATCATGGTGATGAGCAGAAGATCAGTGATTATGTGAAGAATCAAGGTAATAAGTCAGGTTATAAGAAGATTTACAGTCAGCAACTGCGGTTGTTTTGAAAGCACAGATATTGGCGATAGACAACAGTGATACCCCGTGGCTTGCCACGGGGAGGCTTCATTCTAAATGATAAGGGCTTTTTTAAGCTATTGCAAGCTGATTTTTACTAAAACTATGGATAAAAAGACCCTTTAACCAGCTTTGTCTATAGCTTACAATTATAAGCTGGACTGTGACAATTAAGGGTATAGAAAAAACCTATACTTTCTTAAAAAAATTATAGGTTTTTCCTATAGTTCAATAAAATTTTTACAATATTTAATCCTAAAAAGTTAAAAAATTAGTTTTTAGTTAAAAATCAGTTCTGTATAAGAAATAAGCTTTGTTCTGTGATATAAAGCCGTGTATGATTATATTAAATAAAGGTTTATACTGGATATGGTTTTTATGCTTAGGGGGTTGTTTTGCTTTTACCTAAACAAGCTTTGTCACAAACAAAAACACCGCTTGTAATAAAACGACCAGGCTATCAAATAAGTAGCACTTGTGGTTTTTACAGGCAGACACATACTGCCTTACCTGTGGAGTATTACCCTTGGGGGATATGTCTCAGAGGCAATACTTCCCGACTTGAAGATACATGGATTAAGGACGCAAAACCCAGAAAAGAAATCAAGAGGACAGCACGGTGGTGGGAGTATGCCCTCGGATATAGTCTTGTTGTACTCTGTCCATAACAAGAGGGATAAAATGAAATATAGAGTTTTGTTTTTCTTTTCACTTTGGGTTGCGGAAAAAGCAATAAAAAAAGTGTAAGAAAAAAAATCACTTAGCATCTGTTTCTTTGTCAGTGTTAATTCTTTGTCAGTGTTAATTCTTTGGGTTTGAAGTTTTTAGCATTCATCAACATAGCGTTTTTTCCTACAGCGCGTATCACAAACAACCCTTTCTTTTCCGCATAAACTTCAGAGCTTTCTGTCCCTCTAATATAGGCCACCGCTCCATAGATCTTCCTGTTTGTATAAATAGGAAAAAACTTTTTAAAATTTTGCATTGTTTCTAAAAAATAATCCACATCTTTTTTCTTTAAGGTGGTTTTTACCTCTACCGCCACCAGTTCTTCCCCATTAACTGCAACAATATCAAACTCCCTCATAGTTTCTTCGTATTTTCCGTAGACACGGGTCATAAGATTATTAACTTCTATACCTTGAGCTTTTAATAGTTCCAACAGGCTACCTTCCACCATAGCTTCTACTAATTTACCCCATTGGGTAGTAAACAAGTCGTTGAGTTTTTTAATAGCCCGGGCGGTTTTTCTGGTTTCTTGTTCGGTTTTTTCTTGAGATTCTCGTATTCTGCGATCAGTTTCTTCTGTGGATTTTTGCATTAATCGTTTGGTTTCCTCTGTAGATTCTCGCATTCTGCGATCAGATTCTCGCATTTTACGATCAGTTTCTTGGGCACTTTTCTTTAAAGTTTCCCTCAGTTCCACGATACTTTGGACTAAATTATCTGTTGTAGTTATAGAGTTCGCCATATTTACCTCATTTTCTTTAAGTTATCAGAGTTTGTTTTATTTTTCAACCTTTAATCTAAATGATAAGGGTTTTTTTAGGTTATTGCAAGCTGATTTTTGCTAAAACTATGGATAAAAAGGCCCTTTAACCAGCTTTGTCTATAGAGGGAATAAGGCTATCAAAGTCAATAGGAGGGAGACTTTGGACAAGCTCCTGGGTTTTTAAAGAAACTGTTATCACACTGAGGAGCAATTTTAAAATGTATGCAGGGTCTTCTGAATAAGTGTTGGGATCGTTTATTAAGTCTGTTTTTTTGTCTCTTTTTAATTGGTATCTTTCTACAATCCATTTTGGGGCAGAGTAACCATTAATTTTATACTCATAAGCTGATTCTGGTATATTGGCAATGGTAATATGTTGGTTAAATTGAATTTTAGATTTATCATTTTTGTCCATTTTCATTTTTTGGACTTTTAAGCTTTCCGGTGTTAACCCCTTTGGAAGTGAATATTCTTTCTGTCCTTTTCTTGTTTTTTCTTCTTCGGTTTTGTAGTTATGATTTTCACTATCTTTTGTAAAGCTTGTTTGATTTTTTAGGATTTGTTTAGAAAAAGCTTTATCGGATTTAAAGTGTGAGGGGCTTTGGAGTTGAGATATATCTATCTCTTGGCCATCTTTTAAGATTTTCACACTTTTAGGAAAAGGTTGGTTTTCATAGTTTAAGTGCAGATCAGAAAGTGCTCTGCCTATTCTTTCCAGGTATTTGATTTTTGCTGTTTTTCTTTTTTTATCTGGATTTTTAACAAGAAAGGTGATAGCAATAGGAGTGCGGGAACTGCCTCCAAAAACTTTTCCCCCTTCTTTTTTGGAAAGTTCTGCTTTTGTTCTTTGGTTGCCTCTTAAGTTAAAACAATAAATAGAGTCAAATTCTTTTACTAAAGATTTTCTTAAGCCACCGATACTTCTTTCATTCACGAGAGAGGCATTATGGACAAAACCTATGATTCCGCCTTTGTTTCCAATCCGATCCGTAGCCCAGCGAATAGCTTTAATATAAGAATCATAAAGATTTCTTTTATAATTAGCATCTGATTCTTTAATGTAAGTATTCTCGATGCTCTGATGAATTTTTAGGTGCACTGTGTTTTTGTTGGCGTCATTTTCATTTTTTTGGCCGGAGGAGTACGGCGGATTTCCCACTATAACCTGTATATCAGCAATTTTTTGTCTCTCTATTCTTTCTTTGTTTTCCTTAAACAAAGGGATTATATTATCCTTTGGTTCATAAATATTGAAGGTATCTGTCAAGGTTATTCCTGGAAACTGTTTGTATTCTCCTCCCCTACTATAATAAGCCTCCTCAATGTTAACAGAGGCTACATAATAGGGAAGAAGTAAAATTTCATTAGCATGAAGTTCTTTTTCAAACTTTCGAGGAAGATCTTCTTTTTTTATAAGAAAGTTATTACCTTCCGGAGCCTGGTTTTCAGGAGAGAGCTTTAGATTATCTTCACCAGGACCTTGAATTAACCGATTAAGGAAAGTCCCTGTGCCCACAAAAGGGTCTATGATATGCACTCCCTCATCTGTTAATTTTTTACCAAACTCATCTTTCAGAATTTCGTTTGCGGACTTTAATATAAAATCTACAATTTCAACAGGAGTATAAGCTACACCTAACTTTTCTGCTGTTTTTGGGAAGGCGGTTTTGATAAAATTTTCGTAAAGTTCTTTAATAACCGTTTGCCGGCCCTCGCTGTTATCAATTTTATCTAAGCGGTTACTTATCCCTTTGTAAAATTTTTCAAGGTCTTTTAGTTCATTCTTAAAACCATATTGATCCAATTGCTCTAAAACTTTTTTCATGGTTTTGGATACAGGATTGTTTTCTGAAAATTTATAATTTTCAAAAATTTTATCAAAAGCGGGGCGGGTTATCAAATGTTCAGACAACATAGAAATAGCTTGTTCTTCTGTTACATCCTGATTGATACAAGACTTAAGCCCTTTATAATAAGTTTGAAATTCCTGTTTAATTGCAGGCTTTGTTTTTAAAAGGCTTCTGATCCGGGTAGAAATAGTATTACAAGCTTTTTCAGCCTCTTTGGCCCATTTTTCAGGATAAGTTCTATCGCCACATTTTTCTACAATTTTGGCGTAAATTTTTTCTCTTATGTCCTCAATGCTGTGCTGTAAATTTATACGAATTTGCGTATCTGTTTTTTCCCCAATTTCTTTTTCTTCTTCACTTCCGTAGCCAACCCCTATAACTTTTATTTTATCGGTTTTGTTTTTATTTAATTCCAAGTTATTCACCATAGCATTAAAGCTTGAGTCATGCGACCTTAAGGCGTTTAATACCTGCCAAACTACCTTGTAAGTTTGATTATCATTTAAAGCTTGTTCAGGGGATTTTCCAGCAGGAATCACCACAGGCAAAATAACATATCCATAGTTTTTCCCCTCTTGTTTTCTCATTATTCTGCCTACAGCTTGCACCACATCCACCTGGGATTTTCTGGGATGCAGAAACATAATTGCATCCAGGCTTGGAACATCAATCCCCTCTGTCAGACATTTGGAGTTCATTAAAATTCGACAAATGGTTTCGCCACTTTCTGTCCGGCCAAGCTCTTCTTTTAACCAATCTAATTTTTTATTTCTTTTTATAGAGCTATCTGTCCCGTCTATATGTTCTGTTTCACAAGTAAAATAATCGTTTTGATTATCAGCTAATTCTTGGGCGTCTAAAATATCAACCACTTTTTGAAAACCCTCTTTAGCCGTTTTAGAATCTTTAATTGTGTTTAAAAATCCTACAGCGCGCTTAAGTTTTACTCCTTCCTTTTTATTTCCCTGATCTCTTAAAGCTTTGTAACAACCTACCAGTCTTGAAGCATCATCTAATTTTAAATCTGTATCTGTTAAGGCATCTTGTATAGTATCGCTCGTGTATTGCTCATCAATGGTTAAAATTATAACCTTATAATCTGCTAAAAGTTTTTTCTCTATGGCACTTGAAAAATCTAATCTATAAATTTCTTTTCCAAAAATCGTTTCCTCATCCATAGAGTGAATTTGAACATCATGTTTTTTGGCTTTGCTTTTTAGGTTTTCGCTGTAAATTTTGGGAGTGGCTGTCATGTAAAGTCTCTTTAAGGCTTGGACATAGTTTTTGTCGTTTATACGGGTAAAATAATTGCCTTTCGTTTTTCCGTTTTCTGCTTCCCTGGCTTCAACTCCTGTGGTTCTATGAGCTTCATCACAAATAACAAGGTTAAACTGTGGAGCACCTAATTTTTGAGCTTTTTTAATTTTATTTAATGATTGATAGGTGGAAAAAACAACAGTCCTTTGAGTTGAGTTGATTTTAAGTCTTTCAGCTAATTTTTTTGGATCGGTTGTAGGGGATATTTGTAAATCATTTACATCATAGCCGTCTGTATCTTTTCCGGCTTTAGTGTCAGAGCAAACGGCAAAATACCTTTGGGGCTTTTTTCTCTGCCAAGCGTATTCCCTTAAGGTTTGGGATATAAGGGATATAGAGGGAGCAAGAAATAAAATATTTGCATTTTCTGGAGTAATCTTTTCTACAATACGAAGAGAGGTAAAAGTCTTGCCTGTTCCGCAGGCCATTATTAGCTTTCCTCTGTTGTTTGTTTTAAAATGCTCTAATGATTTTTGAACAGCCTTTTTTTGGTGGTCTCTTAAGTATTTCTTTTCTGACTTTCTTTTAATTTTTTTAAAGTTCCAATCAAAATCAGCTGTGTTAAGAGCATGCAAGTCTAAAGTTTTGCATTCCTTTGTTTGGTTTTTTAAAGCGGACTCTGCATTAGGGCCCCAGTTGTTTGTAGTGGTGACAATCAAGCGAACCTGAAAAGGGTTTTTTCCAGATTCAGTGAAAAAACTATCTATATCGGTTTTATTTACTTGGTAGTTTTCGTCATAACATTTACATTGGATGGCCCAAAACTTTCCTGTTTCCTGCTCTTTAGCTACCAGATCGATACCAAGGTCTTTTTTTGAAAATCCGTGTTTTTTTAAGTCTGGCCAGTTGGCCCATAACCACACATTTTCAAAAGAATATTCAGGGGACTGTTTTAAAAAATCCTTTATAGCTCTTTCAAAAAGGTCGCCTTTTTCTCTTTCATTTTTGGCTTTTTTTCTGATTTCATTAAGAAATGTTTTAAAGTTTGATTGTGGGTTTTCTGATGAATTTTTCATTTACTCAGTCCTTATAATAATTTATTTTTTCCTTGTGTCTTTGAAGATTGAATAATTTTTTTTTTCGGCTTCTTATGAAGCTGACTTAAATTTTTCTTAAGATATTTGTTTTAGGACTATAGACGGGGAATCTATCCAGATTTCTGTCAAACGCGAATGAAATAAAATAAGTGATTTCAAATACTTACTGATCCTAAAAGTAAGGAAACTGTTAGTAGAACAGAATTTTATAGAAATAGGGAGCTGATATCAGTCAATGGTGAGCTTGTCTCTAAAAGCGAATTACCTTATTGTGACGAATGCAAAGAATGCGAACCCATAGAATAAAAAAAGTTAAGTCCAGTGGGTAATGGAAATAAACATAAAGATTTTAATTTTTGTTTTTTAGTATGGCTTTTTGATTTTTTTATGGTTTGTGTACTGGTAGGGGAACAGATAAATAAGTGTGATTATTTAAAAAAACTTCTATCCAATAAACCCCTGGTGTATTGAAATTAAAATTGATAATAGGAAAATCAAAAAGAAAGAAGTCTGTTTTTGTTTTAAAACTCATTTCGATGTCATTTATTTTTTGCACAGGACTTATTTCATTAAGTTGAGGGTCTAATATTCTAAATTTGAATTTATGAGAACCTACTCCGCATATCCATTTTAAAGCCACAACAAACTGAGGTAGTAGACCGGGTTTAAGCAATCTATCAAACGCTCCAATGTATACGGACTTTCCAAATTGATCCTTAGTTACAGCATCACATAAAATAACATATTGAAGAACAGGCTCTTTTGATCTTTCTTGCAATTCATTCATTATTATCGCTCTTTTTCTTCATAAGCTTCATTAATGGTTTCAATGATGTTTACTATTTTTTTATCTTTTATGTATTGGTCATAAATATTATGTAATTGCCACATACATTTCCAAGTTTCATCTTCAGCAGAAAGTGTTTTGACAGTGTCTTTTAACCAAGATTTTGCCATTTTTCCATCAATTACAAATCCATGTGTTTTGTATTTTTGAACAAAATTATCTGCTACAGTTTTTGCGCTTTTTTTGTCCAGAGGGTTTATTTTTCTGGAACTTAAAAGAGCCTCTGCATACTGTTTCGCACTTTCTATTTCTCTTTCAAAATGGCCAAGTTCCATCAAATTTATTTGATCCAATGTTGATGTGAGGCTTTTTTTTCCTGATTTCTTTTAGGACTCTCTGGTAGAGTTAATCTTTCTGGCTTATTTCTATGTTCTGAAATGATATATTAGTTCCATCAGCGGTAATAAATAATATTATTGTTGGAAATATAGGGGTTTGTTTTAACCACTTTTTCGTAAGGGGTTTCTTCTTTTGTAACAGGTGCTGGTTTCTCCTCCCTTATTTTTCGGACAACCCGCACCACTTCTCTTGCGATTTCTATTAATTCTGCGGTTTCTTTATTCCAACCCTCTTTTGTTTCTTTTACATCTTTCATGTAACTCCTCCTTGTTTTTTTATTTATGTAGTAGTCCGTGCAAAACCCTACTCTTCGTTAAACTAAAAAGCCAAATCATTGGCTTTTCAGTCTCTTGAAGGAGGGGATCCAGAACCTAAACTGAAAGCCTAAAAGGTTTTCGGCATTGTTCAAGCGAGAGTTCAATCAAAATAACAACCTTTTTCACGGACGACTATTTAATCTAATAATAAGGGTTTTTTTAGGCTATTGCAAGCCGATTTTTGCTGAAACTATGGATAAAAAAGCCCTTTAACCGGCTTTGTCTATAGCTTACTGGGTATAATACAAGTATTTTAAATAGTGATCCTTTAACTGGCTTTCAAAAAATCATAGCACAAAACCTTTTTATAAAAAGAAGATTTACTTCTAAAACTATAGATAAATACTTGCGCGAAGTGTTTAATCTGAAAGCAAAAATCCATCTTGAGTCCACTAACCCTGAAGTGGCTTGAATTAAAGGTCTGTGAAACAGCTTGTCTTTGCCTCGCGTAATCGGAGATATGTTATTTTTTAGGGTTCCCATCTGAACAATACTGAAAGCCCTTTAGGGTTTCAGTTTAAGTTCTGGATTCCCGCTTTCGCGGGAATGACATTCCTTTTGCGGTTTTCAAATCTTTTTCACTAATGAGATTAGGGTCTAAAGAGTGCAAAGTCTGAGCCAAAATCTTTAATCCTTTTTTTAAATCCGAAAGAGAGATAGCCCCTAAGTGCCCTACACGGATGATATGGCCCTTTAACTGGCCTTGCCCTCCTCCAAAAACCACTTGATATTTTGTTTCTATTTGTTGTTTTAGCTTTACTCCGTCAATGTGTTTTGGCAAAGCAATACTGGTAACAGAAGGGGAGCCAGCTAACACATCTAATCCCATAATTTTACAAAATTGCAAAGTAAAACGAGAAAGCTCTTTGCATTTTTGGATTCTTTTTTTTAAGCCTTCTTTTTTCTTTAAAGGCAAAAGAAAAAAGTGCAAAGCGCGAATAGAAGAAATATTAGAGCTAAAAGCTGTTTGCCCTTTGGCTTGCGCTTGGTTTTCTTTTTTGAGATCAAAATAATATACGGGAAGTTGGGCTTTTTTATTAAATTGCCAAGCCTTTTTAGAAAGAGTAATAAACGAAAGTCCAGCCGGCAGGCAAAAAGCTTTTTGAGAACCCCCTATCAAAACATCAATCCCCCATTGGTCCATTTTAATATCTAAAGCTCCCAGGGCAGATATGGCATCTACAATAAATAAAGTTCCTGGTTTTTTTCTGATAACCTGAGCCAGCTCTTTAATAGGATGCAAAACTCCTGTGCTGGTTTCGCAAGCTTGAGCTAAAACAGCCTTAATTTGAGGGTTTTTTCTTAACAAGGCTTTAGTCTTTTGAATAGAAATAGTTTGACCCCAAGGAGCACTCAAGACAAGGGTTTTTAATTTATAGGCTTTTGCCATCTCCTCCCATCGTTGGCCAAACTTTCCTGCGGAAAGGACTAACACAGTGTCCCCTAAAGAGAGTGTATTTAAAAGGGCCGAGGACATAGCTCCTGTGCCAGAAGAGTTTAAAATAATTACTTCCTGCTGGGTTTGGAATACTTTTTTTAATAAAGCTTTTGTTTCCTTTAAAATTTTGGCAAACTCCTGACTGCGGTGGTGAATCATTGGTTTTGAAAGCTCTTTTAAAATGGCCAGAGGAGCACTCACAGGTCCGGGAGTAAGCAATAAAGGTTTTAAGGTTTTTTTTTTATTCATATTTTTTTATTGTCTCTTGTCTATTTGTTTTATTATAGTTTAATAGGAATAAGTATATGTAAAAGTAGTTGGGTGTGGATAAATCTTTTTAGTTAAGATAATCGTATTGATATATCTTTTCTTAAAAGTCAAGAGATTCCTGCTTTTGCGGGACTGAAAAGCAGGCAGGCAGGCTTTTTAGTTTGACTAAGGTAAAACAGGGTTTATCATGGACCACTAAGTGGTCTGGCGTGAAAAAGGTTTTTTGCTTAAAGTAAAAAAAACTGGCATACCCCCTTAAAACCAGCAAAATTCCCACACCAGCGCGGGAGTGCAAAGCCAAGTACTTGGCTTTGCAGAACCAACAACTTGGCTTTTTAGTTTGAAGGATGAACAACCTTTTTCGTGTTTAATTAGTTGCCCGTGAAAAAGTGTATTGCAACACAGTAAACAGGGCTTACTTTGTCCTAAAACAGGCGAGATTCCCGCTCAAGGCGGGAATGACAGAAGTAGTGAAAAGGTTTATCACGACCGACTAATTAAATATACGAAATATATAAAAGGAGACAAAATGAAAACATCTTTGAATTTACAAGGTCTAAAAAAACACCTTTCCAACAAACAAGTCCCTCCTTTTTACTTTATTATGGGGCCAGAAGCTTTTTTAATTCAAGAAAGTTTGAAGTGCATAAAATCTTATGTGTTATCTCCTGAGACAATGGATTTTAATTATGAGGTGTTTCGAGCAGGAGAAGAGGAATTAAGTCGAGTACGGGAGGTGGTGGAAACTTTGCCCGTATTATCTGAAAAAAGAATGATAGTGTGTGAATCAGCACATAGACTAAAAGACGCGGATTGGAAAACTCTTTTGCCGATCTTAAAATCCCCTGTGGAAACCTGTGTATTGGTTTTTGTGTCTTCAGCCCCGGATAAGAGAAAAAAAATAATTAAAGAGCTTATGTCTTACTGTGAGGTAGTATTGGTTGAACCTCCAAAGGAAAAAGAGTGGGATAAATGGATCCAATGGATGGGAAAAAAAGAGGGGCTTTCTTTTGCTTCGTCTGCCCTCCCGCTTGTTAAGGAATACGCCTGTTCAGACTTAATGAACCTGAACACAGAAGTAAAAAAACTAAAAAGCTTTTTGGGATCAAAAAAACATATCTCTAAAGAAGATGTGTTGGCTGTTGTGCCACGTGTTCGTCCAGAAAATATTTTTGCCTTATCAGAGGCTATAGGGCAAAGGGATATGCCTTTGGCCCTTCTTTGTTTATCGAGGCTTTTAGAAGATAGTCATAACGAAGTGGGGGTATTGGCTTTAATCAGTCGCCATATTCGTATATTGATTCGTGTAAAAGAGGGTCTTAAGAAAGGCAACACAGAAAAAACGATTTGTGATAAAACAGGTGTTCCTTACTTTTTTATTCGTAAATATATTCAGTCTGCCGATCTATGGACGGAGAAAAAAATGGTTTCCGCCTTAGAGGCTTTAAAAGCTACGGATAAAGCCCTTAAGTCTTCTCCTATATCTGCTCATATATGGCTGGAAAACTTTATCATTAAAGCCTGTTCTGTGTAAAGCTTTTTTACTTAGTATAATAGCTCGTAAAAAATTATTTTATGTTTAACCGCTTTTTAAGGGTTGACCCAGGAAGGTTGGTCTTGATAAAGAGGTATGTATTATGAAAAATTATCTATTTACAAGTGAATCTGTTTCAGAAGGGCATCCTGATAAAATTGCTGATCAAATAAGCGACACCTTATTAGATGCTTTTTTACGGCAAGATCCCAGGAGCCGGGTGGCTTGTGAGGTTATGTTGACCAGGGGCCTGGTGGTTGTAGGTGGTGAGGTAACCACTAATGGGTATGTGGATATTCAAAATGAGGTTAGGCAAGTTATTCAAAAGATCGGATACGATCAGGGGGATAAAGGCTTTGATTACAAGTCCTGTTCTGTTTTAACGGCTATTGACTCTCAAAGTGCAGACATTGCTCGTGGGATTGGCCAAGGGGACTCACAGGGGGCAGGGGATCAGGGTTTGGTGTTTGGCTATGCCGTGGATGAAACAAAAGAGTGTATGCCCATAAGCATTATGTTGGCTCATAAGCTGATGAAAGTTTTAGCAGATTTCAAGAAACAAGGGGAAAGGCATATATGGCCAGACAGCAAAAGCCAGGTAACAGTAGAGTATAAAGAGGGTAAGCCCGTTCATATTCCTTCCGTAGTGCTTTCTACCCAGCATGCTCCTGATATTAAAATAGAAGATCTGAGGGAATTTGTTGTGGAAGAGGTTATTAAAAAAGCCATACCAGGAAAATATTTAAAGGCAAAACCTAAATTTTACATTAACCCCACCGGACGATTTGTGATAGGGGGGCCTTCAGGAGACTGTGGCTTAACAGGTCGGAAAATTATTGTGGACACTTATGGTGGACATGGTGCTCATGGAGGGGGGAGTTTTTCTGGAAAAGATCCTTCCAAGGTGGATCGTTCTGGGGCTTATATAGCTCGCCATATAGCTAAAAATATTGTGGCGAGTGGGTTGGCTGAAAAGTGCCTCGTTCAAATAGCTTATGCTATTGGAGTGGCTAAACCGGTAAGTGTTTCTCTTCAGGCTTATGGTACTTTAAAAGTGCCAGAAGAAAAACTACTTAAAGTGATTCAACATCTATGGGATCTCAGACCATCGGCTTTGATAGCTCATTTTGATTTGTTAAAACCTATATATTCTAAGACAGCGGTCTATGGGCATTTTGGAAGAAATGAGCCAGGTTTTACATGGGAAAAATTGGACAAAGTGGATGAATTAAGGTCTGAGTTTCCAAAAACCAAAACGGCTTAAGACACGGCTTTTGGTTTCAACCCCCTTTTTTTGCCTTTTTGTTCTTATTTAGATTAAGGTGATTTATATAGAGGGCGAGTTATATAAAATAAAAAATTAATATTTCATCTTAAGTATAAGTAAAAATCAATATGCCAATTTGCAGAATTGTGCTCCAGTAAAAGCTCAATTTGCCTTCTTAAATGATAGAGCAATATTAAAAAAGCAATAGAGTAAAAACTTAAAAACAATCTGGCGGGTATAGAATTTAAAATTAACATGATAAGCCTCCTGTATTTTGTATTTCTATATAATATTCTTGCAATAATGGAGACAGAGTTTGTTTTTTTAAAGAATGGGTTTTTAATCGGTTTTGAGTGTGTAATTTTTCCATAACTGACTAAAAATTAGTCACCATGCCCTATTTTGTCCCTATTTTCCTTAACTTCCAGAGGTTCAAAAGAAGTGTGATGGTTTACCACCTGATCCGAAGGCTTTGTAACCTGTTAGCAGGATAGAACATTATAAAGACAGGGAGCTAATAGCAGTCAATGGTGAACCAGTCTCTAAAAGATTACCTGATTGTGACGAATGCAAAGAGTGTGAACACTTATGTTCTGAACACCACCGCCAGGATTACCTGATTGTGACGAATGCAAAGAGTGTGAACCCATAGATGGGCCATAAACAGGCTTAGCCAATATTATTAAAGGAGATAGATAATGGAAACAAGTTAAATAATGGAAACAAGTTAAATAATACAGAGTATTTATTTGAACAGATTTTATATTAGCTTATGTATTGTATCGAAGGAGGAGGATTATGAAGGAGGAGGATTATGAAGGAGGAGGATTATGAAGGAGGAGGATTATGAAGGAGGAGGGCAAGAACAAAAAAGATTTATATCTCCATAAGCATTTTCCACACGAGACACCTTAGGCCAAAACTTGCGTTCTTTGACCCAGGGAAGGGGATAAAAAGCTTTTTCTTTAGAATAGGGAAACCTCCATTCTTTTTCCAAAACATCTTCTAAAGTGTGAGGGGCGTTTTTCAGCACATTATTTGTGAGGCTTACTTTTCTTTCTTCAATTTCCTGAATTTCTTTTCGTATTTGGACAAGGGCTGAACAAAAACGATCCAGCTCTTGTTTGTTTTCGCTTTCAGTAGGTTCTACCATAAGGGTGCCGGGTACGGGCCAGTTCATAGTGGGCGCGTGAAAGCTATAATCTGTCAATCTTTTTGCTACATCATCCACAGTGATTTCTGCTGTGTTTTTAAATTTTCTAAAATCCAAAATACATTCATGCGCCACTTTGTTGTTTTTTCCTGTATAAAGAATTTTATAATGTCCACTCAGCTTTTTAGCTATATAGTTAGCATTCAGAACAGCAACTTGTGTGGCTTTTTTAAGTTTTTCCGCTCCCATTAAGCGAATATAGGTCCAAGGGATCATCAAAATGCCAGCACTTCCATAAGGTGCAGAACTAACAGCCGAAAGCCCCTCTGTTGGGCCACACTCAGGCACTACCGGATGGCAAGGCAAAAACTTTTTTAAAGCTGTTGTTACAGCCACAGGCCCCACGCCAGGTCCTCCCCCTCCATGTGGAATACAAAAAGTTTTGTGTAAATTAAGATGACAAACATCCGCCCCCCATTTAGCCGGTTGGCTGATCCCTATTAAAGCATTCATATTAGCACCATCTAAGTAAACCAATCCGCCTGCGGAATGCACATCTTCGCAAATTTTTTGAATTTGCTCTTCAAAAACTCCAAAAGTGGAAGGGAAGGTCAACATAATACAGGCCAGTTCATTTTTGTGCTGAGTTATTTTGTTTTTAAGATCTTCGCGTGAGATATTTCCCTCCTTATCACACTGGACTGTTACGGGTTTAAGTCCAGCCATAACAGCAGAAGCGGGATTAGTGCCGTGGGCAGAAGAGGGGATAAGGCATATAGTTCTTTTTTTGTCTTTTTTTTGCTGGTGATAGCGACGAACCATAAGTAGGCCAGTGTATTCTCCTTGAGAACCTGCATTGGGCTGAAAAGACACAGCACTAAAGTTAGTGATCTCACACAAATATTGTTCTAGCTCTTTTATGATTTGGATATAACCTGTGGTTTGTGAAGAGGGCGCGAAGGGATGAATTTCAGAAAACTCTGGCCAGCTCACTGGTAGTAGCTCTGTAGTTCCGTTGAGTTTCATAGTGCAAGAACCAAGCGGAATCATAGAGTGGGTGAGTGACAAATCTCCTTCTTGTAGCTGATGAATGTAGCGGAGCATTTGGGTTTCAGAATGATAAGTTTGAAACACCGGATGTTTGAGACAAGCTGTTTTTCTTATAAGCTCTTTAGGTAAAGGGGAGTGAGATATTTTTTTAAATAGGTTTTGGTAAGGGCTTTTGGATTTATGTATAGGTTTAGTGTTTTCTGCCAAAAAAGCTTTCTCCCTTAGTCCTTCGTTTTTGGATTTATGTATAGACTTATTTTTATTAGGTTGATGATTTTTAGTGTTTTCTTCTTCTAAGCTGGTTTTTATTAACTGTAAAATTTCTTTTATATCATCTGTTGTGGTGGTTTCGTTTATAGAAAAAGACAAAATGGTATGGTTATTGTTTTTCCATTTTTCTTGATTTACTTTTATTTCGCTTAAAGAGTTCTTGTTATTTATATTAACAGCAGAAACTTTAGATGTGTTTTTGTTCAAGGTGTTTGTGTTTGTATCAGAGGCGGAGGAAGGGGAGGTATTAGGAACGGGGATTTTTGCGATATTAATTTTATTTTGAATAAATTTTTCATAAATAAACTGCGCTGTATTTTTTGGCAGTTCTATTTGCACAGTATCAAAAATATTTCTCTTTTCATTTTTTAGTTTAAAATTCATTTTCTTTAAGGATTCGCTAAGGCTTAGTGCCAATAGATGAACCCGCTTGGCCATCTTTCTTAGCCCTGTTGGCCCATGATAGAGGGCATACATACCGGATAAAACAGCCAATAGGGCCTGAGCTGTGCAAATATTGCTGGTGGCTCTTTCTCGCCGGATATGCTGTTCACGGGTTTGCAGAGTCAACCTAAGTGCTCTTTTTCCGTGGCGATCTTTAGACACTCCCACAATTCGACCTGGGAGGGATCTGGTATATTTTTCTTTAACAGCAATATAACCTGCATGAGGGCCTCCAAAAAAAAGAGGGACACCCATTCTTTGGCAAGAACCTGCTACAATATCTGCTCCCATAGCTCCAGGCGTTTTAAGCAGACAAAGGCTAAGAGGATCGGCAAGGAATAGGGTTATAACCTTTTCTTGGTTGGCTTTTTTGCAAAAAACTTCCCAATCATGTACCGCTCCCGTGGAATCAGGGTATTGAATAACTACGCAAATAAATTTTTGTTGGGAAAAATTAATGTGATGTGTGTTTCCTGTAATAATGTTTAATCCCATAGAGTGGGCACGGGTTTTAATCACCGCTTTGGTTTGAGGAAAAATATTTTCATCAACAAATATATTTTTGGCTATTTCGGTTTGTCGGTTGTTGACGGCTATGCTTATGGCTTCCGCACCTGCTGTGCCCTCGTCTAACAAAGAGCTATTGGCGGTGTCCATTTCTGTTAGCTCTGTGATCAGGGTTTGAAAATTTAACAGAGCTTGAAGGCGACCTTGAGATATTTCTGACTGGTAAGGGGTATAAGAGGTAAGCCACACAGGGTTTTCTAAAATATTTCTTTGGATTACTGTAGGTAGTTTAGTTTCGTAATAACCCATACCAATATAATTTTTAAATATTTTATTTTGGGAGGCACGCGTTCTTAATTCTTTTAAACATTCAGTTTCACTTAGGGGTTTTGGCAAATTAAGTTTTTTGCAGTTTAGGATTTCAGAAGGGGCTGATTGTTTGATGAGATCATCCAGAGTTTTTAAGTTTAGGGTTTTTAGCATTGCTACAATATCTTTTTCTCTTGGGCCGATATGCCTATCGGAAAAGTTTATTTGTGGAGTTTGATTTTCAGTAGTGTTCATTTTACCTAAATTCCAATAATTTATATGTTTTGATCTTTTTATATCCTATTTTAAAATAAATTCAAAAGTTTTATCTATTCTCAGAAAAGATTGGATATATCCTATAAATCTAATAAAAAAAACTTTTTATCCGATATGTCACATTGCATAAAAATTTATTAGGCTTATTTAATTAAGATGAAGATAATGGATCACCCGCCTTTTCTAAGGTTAATTAAGGCACGATATTATAGCCGATGATATTAAAGCAAGAGCATAGCTCATCAACCCGCATAGCGGGCGACTTATCCATGATCCTTTTTTCCAATTTTGCAAGTCACAACTCAAAATAGGCCAGCATGGCTGGCTACCTAAATCCCCGCATAGCGGGCGACTTATCCATGATCCTTTTTTCCAATTTTGCAAGTCACAACTCAAAATAGGCCAGCATGGCTGGCTACCTAAATCCCCGCATAGCGGGCGACTTATCCATGATCCTTTTTTCCAATTTTGCAAGTCACAACTCAAAATAGGCCAGCATGGCTGGCTACCTAAATCCCCGCATAGCGGGCGACTTATCCATGATCCTTTTTTCCAATTTTGCAAGTCACAACTCAAAATAGGCCAGCATGGCTGGCTACCTAAATCAGGATTATAAAATCTTTTGAATAACAACTTACTTAATGATACCAGATCGTATATGTTGGCCATCTCTTATTATAGCATTCCCAGTTACCTTCCCCCTTGATATTCTGCCACCGAATACCTGTGCATTCCCAGTCACAACCCCACCTGATATTGTGCCACCTGATACCCTTACAAACCCATGATCCACCAGATCTATTGCGATATCTTGCCCAGTGCCTCCCCATATTATACCTCCTGATATTGTGCCACCTGATATCTCTACATTCCCGCCTATTGTTGTGCCCCCGGATATTCTGCCTCCAAATATTTCACCTCCAAGTATTTGGCCCCCTGATATTTGAGCGGTCCCATATACATTCGCTCCAGCTATTCCACCTCCAGACACCTGCGCATTACCATATACATTTCCTAATATTGAGCCTCCAGACACCTGTGCATTACCATATACACGACCGAATATTTTACCCCCCGTTATCCGTGCATTCCCGGACACCTGCGCATTAGACCCACATACCACGGCATTAGGACCTACATAAGCGGATGGGGTAACACTCGCTGAACCACCTATATATCCTCCCCCGTTTGTATGTTTTCTACCAACTTCTCGAACACCACAGCCTTCGACACAGGCTGAACCATTCCAAGCTAACCTACCAGTTGGGCACTCCTTACATTCTCCCGCATCCCACCAAGGTGTCTCATCTGGGCATTCGCAAGCAGTGCCTGCCGTGTTAAAACTTTTACCATCTGGGCATATACAACGTTTTTGTTCCATATCCCACACACTACCCGATGGACAAGCTACACAGGTCGTTCCATCCCAATCCGGCTTATTACCCGGATAATCTGGCTTACTTCCCGGACAAGTTACACAGGTTAAACCATCCCAATGAGTCCCCACACCACATACACATGCTACACCATTCCATACCCTGTCTGTCTCATCACAAACACAACCTGAACCATCCCACTTCCTGCCCCCAGTGCAGGGCACCTCACACACTATATCCCCATACTCATCAAATCCCTTTAAAACAGTTTGCCTACCTTCCTTTACAGGACAATCCTGACCTAACCTAACCACCTTCTCACAAACTCTTTCCCCGGCTGGGCCTATACCCTTAAAAGTGGTCTCAATACACTTACAATCCTTATTGCTCTCATTTTCTGCTCCCCCTTTGCACCTCTCCTTACAAACTGCTGTGTCAGGAACAGGAATGTCTTCACATTCCGATAAATCCACCCCACAAGCTTTACTTCCATCATTTTTAACACCTGTTAGTATCTTGCCCTCTGGACAAACTGATAAATCACCACAAATAGCTGTCCCTTGCTTGTCAAAACCCCGTAAATACTGATTCTTTGCACAAGAAATGCCCACAATACCAGGGCCCCCTCTACCTCTGCTGGAGCAATCTAAAAGGGAACAGTGAGTAACCTTTTTGCTTATGGGATCAAAACGATAGTCCACTTTACAGGCTTTAAAGTAACAGCCAGCTTGATCGTTAGCTCCGCTTCCGGCTGTGCAGGGCTTACCATCTAAGGTTTCTTGACCGCCCCCGTATTTTTTCTTGTAATAGACAGTTAAAGTTCTGGCCTCTGGGTTGTAGGTGGGTTTATTGGCTAATTCTATCTTAACGATGTTTAATACTGCTCTAAAATCGCCTGGTTCAATTAAGGTGATGTCGTCTGTGAGGTTGGGGGTGTCTCCCGCATTATTTCTATTAGTTTGGACCAGGGAAGAAAGCGTGCCTTTTCTGTTAGTGGGATCGGAGAGGTGGGAGAGTTTGAGGTTGTAGAAGCAATCGGCGGGGTCTGAGAGGGCTTTTGTGAGTTTATACTGTAGGTCTTGTTCTGCTAAGGAAGTTCTGAGTATTCTGGTAGTTTGGGCGGTATGGCCTGAGAGTTTAAGCAAGCTCATGCTTACAAATAACCCGAAAGAGGATAGGATTAGGATTTCTACGAGGCCGAACCCTTGGTTGTCATATTTGCAAAGACGAAAACCCAGCCTGTTATAGTTGCGCAGGCGAAAACCCAGCTTGTCATTTGAGGTCCAACGGACAAGATTCCCGCCTGTGCGGGAATGACAGAAACTGAAACCGGATCTTAACGATAAAACGATAAAACGATAAAACGATAAAACGATAAAACGATAAAACGATAAAACGATAAAACGATAAAACGATAAAACGATAAAACGATAAAACGATAAAACGATAAAACGATAAAACGATAAAACGATAAAACGATAAAACGATAAAACGATAAAACGATAAAACGATTGTGTTCATTGTAGTTCCTTCCTTGTCAAGTGTTATTTTATCGGCTCATCAGAAACAAAGCTTTAGTCAAAAGCACAAATATTTTTTCTAAAATTCCCGCTTTGTAAAGGTGCTTGATATTTTGGCACGAATCTTGCATACATTCTTTTATAATCAAAAACCATTAAAAAACGGAGAAAAATATTATGAAACAAAACCCTAAAACTACAAACAAAAAACCCACCTTCAGCCATGATAGCTTCTTTAAGCATTTCTACTCTGATCCTAACCTGGCAAAAGAGCTTTTTCAGCTCATTTTTTCTAAACAAACTAGGGAAGCCTGTAACTGGAATAAACTTAAAACAGAAAAAGACACCTTTAAAGGGAAAAGAGCAGACCTTATTTTTTCTGTTCCGCTGAAAAATCACCCTAAAATTAGGCTTAAGCTTTTTATTCTCTTAGAACATAAATCCCAGTATGAAAAAGCCTTATATAGCCAGTTTTTAGGATACCAGGTGTTAATGCGGGAGCATAATATCCAGTTTTTAGGTTGTGCTATGCCCATAGCTCCTGTTTTATTTAATCATGGAAAAAGACCTTTTAAGTGGAAAAAGACCCTCCCTGCAAAGCAGGTTACTTATCCATGTCCCTTCTACACAGTCTTGCAAGCCACTTTTGAAAATAGCCTGCTTTATCGCTCCATAAGAAGATTTTGGAGAAAATCTGTCTAAAATTCCTATTGAATTTCGTAAAATCATGTTAAACTACGGGATAAAGATATTGGACGCAAATTCACCTCGCATCCAAAGAGCTTATAAAAAGCTTAAGAGCCGTGGAGCTATAAAATTGCTTTCAGAGATATGGGATATAAAGTGGCCCAGTCCTGAGAAAGTCCGAGACATTTTTGTTGAGTTTAAGGATCTTTTAAAGAAAGCCAAAGAACCACAAAGAAAGGACACAATTTTAAAGATACTGGAGTATTTACAAGATAATACAGGTTTAGATTTAAAGACATGGAAAAAAGCGGAAGAGTTAATTATAGAGGAAGGAATTTTAACCAAAGGAGGAGTCATGGACATAAGAGAACATATTAAAGAAAAAGGGCGTTGGGAAGGGAGACAACAAGGTATGAAAGAAGGTATGAAAGAAGGTATGAGAAAGGGAATACAGCAAGGGCGATACAAAGAGAGGCAACAAGTTACCTTAAATATGTTGAAGAAAAAAACAAAAATATCATATATCTCTGAAATAACTGGACTTTCTAAAAAGGAGATTAAAAACCTACAAAATGGTTCTTGAAAACTCAAAACAATGGTCCGCGTCTGCACCCTCTAATTTAGCCCTGATCAAATACGCGGGAAAAAAAAATGAAAGCAATTTGCCTTTAAACAGCTCTCTTTCCTATACTTTAGATCATCTTATTACTAAAGTTAAAATTACACCCATTGAGGATAATCAAGATCGCTGGCAGGCTTTAGAAGATAAAAATTTTCTTCCTCTCACGCTTTCTGATCACTCTGTTAAAAAATTTTTAGATTTTTTTAAAGTATTAAAAAAGACTTTTCAGGTTCCCGGGTTTTATCTTGTGAGGTCGGCTAATAATTTTCCTGATTCGGCAGGGGTGGCCAGCTCGGCCTCCAGTTTTTGTGCCCTTACTAAAGCTGTTTATGAAATGGCTTTGTCCCGATCCCTCACTCCCGAACAGGTAAAAAGTTGGACCACTACTGATCTTTCTACACTGAGCAGGCAGGGATCAGGTTCTTCTTGTAGGTCGTTTTTTCGACCTTATGCCTTATGGGAAAGGGATGGCGCTCGTGCCGTAAACTTACCTTTTTCTCATTTAACACATAAACTGATAATGGTGGATTCAGAAAAAAAAGCAGTGTCTTCTTCTACAGCGCATATTAAAATTGTGGCCAGCCCGGCCTTTAAAGGACGAGTGGAAAGAGCACAAAAAAGGCTATCTACCCTCTTATTTGAGTTAAATAACCAAAATTGGAGAGCCTGTTTTGAAGTTATTTGGGAGGAATTTCAGGATTTGCATGCCCTTTATGAAAGTGCGGGGATTTTTTACCGCAACCGGGAAAGCCATAAAATTCTTAACACAATTAAAACCTTTTGGGAAAAAGAAAAAGACGGGCCTTTAGTGACGATGGACGCTGGTTCTTCTGTGCATTTGCTTTTTCTCCCGAATCAAGAAAAAACTGCTATCCGCCTCGCCTCTTTTTTGCCTCCTGCTTTTTCTCCCGAAAAAGCTTTTGGTTGACAGCCGATTTTAAATAATTTTACTATTGTGGCTTGCTAATCTAATTAGTGGTCCGTGATAAAGTTTTTTTTGACTGGATTCCCGCCTTCGCGGTTCTGAAAAGCCAACAACTGGGCTTTTTAGTTTCCAAGGGGGGATTTTTCAATAAACAAACAAGTAACTCCCTAATCAGAGCTTTTTCACATCCTACTAATTAAGAAAAACAAACACATAATTTAAGGAGGTTTCTATGTTAGGGGTAGGGGATTTATTTCCATCTTTTAAAGTGAAGGCAACAATTTCTTCTGAAAAAGATCTGGATAAGGCGTTTAAAGAAGTGGATAACTCCACTTATAAGGATAAATGGTTGGTATTTTTCTTTTATCCAAAGGATTTTACTTTTGTATGTCCCACAGAGCTAAAAGGATTTGCAAATTTAAACAAGGAATTTCAAGAAAGAAACGCCCAGGTTTTATCTGGTTCTACGGACTCTGAATTTGTACACCATGCCTGGAGAAGGCACGAAAAGGACTTACAAGATCTTCCTTTTCCTATGCTGGCGGATATAAAACGGGAGCTTACAGCCAGTTTAGGGATATTGGATGCAGGTGAAGGGGTGGCTCAAAGGGCGACATATATTGTAGATCCTAAAGGGATTATTCGTTTTGTGTATGTAACAGATTTAAGTGTTGGTCGAAATCCTAAAGAAGTTTTAAGAATACTGGATGCTCTTCAAACAGGCGAACTTTGCCCTTGTGATTGGAAACAAGGAGAGCAAACCCTATGAGCGATCAAAACGACACAAGAGAAAAAACATATAAAAACAAAGAGGTTTTAGAGCTTTTAGGACGGATTTACCAGAGCGAAATAGCTGGTGTAAACCGCTACTTACATTACTCTTTTATGATAATGGGTTACAATCGCATACCCATTCAAAATTGGTTTCGAGAGCAAGCTCAGGAAGCTATTACACATGCCACTCTTATTGGAGAGAAAATTACCTCTTTAGGTGGCCATCCCCCTATTTTATCTTCTCAGGTAAAAGAAGGTCCTAACCACAGCATTAAGCAGTTGTTGGAAGAGAGTTTGCGTTTTGAAGAAGAGGCTGTCAGGATGTATAAGGAGTTGGCTTTACTATCTGAAAAACAGGGAGATATAGCTTTACAAGAGATGAGTCGTGCACTTATTAAAGAGGAAGTAGAGCATACGGATGAAATTCGAAAAATGCTGATAAAACCAGAATAGTAGCCCGTAAAAAACCTATTTTACTTAAAGAGGGCACTTACAGATCCTTTAGAGTGGATTTTTTTAAGAGCTTTAGCTATAAGGGGGGCAACGGAAACGCAATGGACTTTCTTTTTTATTGTGTCTTCCTGGTTTTTTGCTAAGTTTGTTGTGGACTGATTGGTAGGTTTTGTTGGCCTGATGGGTATAGTGTCCGTTATCCAAACTTCTTTTAAAGGGCTGTTTTCAATTCTTTTTAAGGCTGGATCAGAAAAAACAGCATGTGTGGCTATGGCAAACACTTCTTTTGCTCCTCCTTTTTGGATAAGGTGATCAACTGCTGTGCAGAGGGTCCCTGCGGTGTCAATCATGTCGTCTATGATTAAAGCTGTTTTGCCTTTTACATCTCCAATAATGTGGAAAGCTTTGGCCTCGTTGGGTTTTGTTCGTCTTTTATCTATGACGGCAATAGGGCTTTTAATTCTTTCTGCGAAAGATCTGGTTCTTTCTACAGCCCCTGCATCAGGGCTAACACATATAATGTTTTTCGAATCTCCCTTTTTTTCCAACCAGGCTTTAGCCATAACAGGAAAGGCAAATAAATTATCTACAGGGCCATTAAAAAAACCTTGAATTTGGGGAGCGTGTAAATCTACTGTCAACAATCTTTTAGCTCCTGAGGCTTGGCAAAGATCTGCTACACATCGGGCGGATATAGGGGCGCGAGGTTCGGCCTTTCGATCTTGGCGGGCATAGCCGTAATAGGGCATGATAAGGGTAATCTCCTGGACAGAAGCTCTTTTCATAGCGTCCATTAAGATAAAAAGCTCCATATAGTTTTCGTTTACGGGTGCGCAAGTGCTTTGAATAATAAACACATCTGAACCACGCACATTTTCTTTAATAGATACCTGCACTTCCCCATCTGCGAAACGGGAAATTTCACAATCCCCCAGAGGGATATTTAAGTGATTGGCTACTTTTTTAGCAAACTCTGGGTTGGCACTGCCTGTAAAAACTTTTATTGTATTCATTTTTGCTTCCGCACAAACATTTTAATTTATGCTTTCCTTTGCACAAAGACGGCCTTTCTTAAAAAAATCTGGGTTCTGATGAATCCGAATTAGTAACTATATAAGCAGAGTCTTTAATAGCTTGATGGGCCTGTTCTGCTTTATGGCTTTCTTGCCAAAGATTATAGACAGTTATCATTTCTTTGACACCTGGTCGCTCAAGAGAATGTTTTTTTAACTCAGAGTGTCTTTTTGCCCTGTTTTTTAGTGCAGGATATTTTTTCATAAAACTCTCCCTTATTTTATGTAATCCCAGAATAAGCTTGAAAAGCCCTTATAAATGGTTTTTTAGCATTATTATATTTACTGGACAACTCATTATAAACTAATTGTAGTGTATATCAATCCTCTTTTGTGAATACAATTACCTGACAGGAAATTCGGATTAGAAAAAGTGGCGTTCCCTACGGGAATCGAACCCGTGTCTTCACCGTGAAAGGGTGACATCCTGACCGCTAGACGAAGGGAACTAACAGTGACCCGCCTTGGGCTCGAACCAAGGACCCTCTCCTTAAAAGGGAGATGCTCTACCAGCTGAGCTAGCGGGTCGTATTTTTTCCTTATTTTTCAGAGTTTTAATATAATATGTCAAAAACTTTGTCCTGTTTGAGGTTTCGAAGCTATTGCTTTTTTACCTGGCAATCTTTTATAGATTGTGACAAGGATTCACAGTTTTTCTTTACTACTTCTTTAACTGAGGATTCGTCCTCTCCAGACCAGCTTACATATCCTTTTCCGCAACGGCAAAGCACAGTAACCGCGCCTTGAGATGTCTTGTTACTTGTTGCGCTCTCTCCTGTTGCTTTAGAGCTCTCTCCTGTTGCTTTATTGGAGTTTTTTTTAGCAGGCTGTTCTTCTGAACAAGCGGATAGGAGCAAAATAAAAAACCAGCTGGAAAATAATAACCATTTCATTATAAATTCTACCTTGTGTTTTTACATTCTTCAGGATGAATAATGGATTCCTCTATTTGCGAGCTACGAACCAATGCAGAACAAGTTTGCCTTGCATTGCTTATAGCTCCCGCGCGATCCGATCCGAAACCATACACATAATGAATGGCAAAACATTCATATACCTGATTACTATTGTTTTCAGGATTGTTTAATAATTCAATATGCACACTTATATCTTCTTCTCCTGGTATGTTGGCAAGTTTATTAGCGCATTCCACACTGGCTGTTTCTTTGTTCGATTGTCCAGTTACTGTTCCTGCTTTGTGCAGACAGTCGCACCCTACTTGTGTTTGCTGGTTTTCTTGTGCAAAACAGTAAAATCCAAAAATTAAAACAAAACCGGCTTGGACTATATATTTCATTATAACCTCCTTATTTTTAATGTTTATATAATAAATATTGACATAACAGTTCTGAAAAAGCTTGTTTTTGATCTGGCAAACCGCACCTCGTTTGCACGGGAATTGTGTCACTTATAGAGTGTCACTTATAGATTTCCCCGGCTAAAGCCGTGATGCTCTGCCTTCGACCGCATAGACGGTTGGTGAAAAACAGTGGCGACATCTCAAAACACAAACCTTTGTCATGAAACTGCTTAGTTATTATTATAATAGTAACTGGTGGCAGATCAAGGGAAAAATCACATTCTTTCAGACTGGAAAAGCCCCTCTTTTAGGCTAAATAACAAATATTTAAAGTAAGAGGCTTTACGAAAGTCAGATATAATTCTCACTCTAAGCGGTCATTTTGTACTCTAAGCTGAATAAATAAATTTTTTATAAGCTCTTCATATTCTTTTTTATGAACATGGGGAGAACCAGTGGCAGGGGAAGCTTTTTCTTTTCGGCTTAAGCCCGTTAAAGGTATATTATCTAAACCTAATTCGTTCATAAAATTTCTAAGTCGGGGTATTATGTAAGAACCAGCCCCCATATTGGCAGGTTCTTCTTGCACCCATAAAACTTTTTTTAAACGATGATAGCCATTTAAAAAGGGGGTGAGTGCTAACTTAGGAAACGGGTAAAGTTGTTCGACCCTTACTAAGGCTGTGTGTTTTAAGCCCTCCTCCAAAGAATCCGACAAAGACAAAGCCTTTTCCCTTTCCTTTTTTAAGTCAAAATACACCTTGCCACTGCATAAAACCAAGGTTTCCACCTTTTTTGGCTTAAAAACCTCTGGATCGGCCAATGTTTCTTGAAATCCTGAAGATCGAATAAGCTCTTTTTTAGAAGAAACCACCTCCGGGTGCCTCAATAAAGATTTAGGGGTCATAACTACAAGGGGTTTTCTAAAGTCTCTTTTTATTTGTCGTCTCAGAAGGTGAAAAAAATTGGCAGGCGTGGTGGGGTAGCAAACCTGCATATTACCTTGAGCGCAAAGTTGTAAAAATCGCTCCAGTCGCGCGCTGGAATGCTCTGGCCCTTGCCCCTCGTAGCCGTGGGGCAGTAGCAAAACCAGGCCTGAGCTTTGCATCCATTTTTCTTCTCCACTGCTGATAAATTGATCAATAATAATTTGTGCCCCGTTGGCAAAGTCACCAAACTGAGCCTCCCAAACTGTAAAAAAAGAATGGTCGGCGCAGGCGTTTCCATATTCAAAACCCAAAACCGCCATTTCAGAAAGAGGAGAATTATAAATGCAAAATTCTCCTGAACCTGGATTTAACAGAGAAAGAGGGGAGTAGCTTGCTCCTGTTTGTGTGTCGAAGTATACCGCGTGCCGATGAGAAAAAGTACCTCTTTTAGAATCCTGACCAGAAACCCGCACGGGATGATTTTCTAGACAAAGTGTTCCGTAAGCGGAAAGTTCACATAAAGCCCAATCTAATTTATCTTCCTTTACTTTTTTTTGCCGATCTTGGATAAGTTTTTTTACCTTGGGATGCAAATTAAAGTCCTGTGGAAATTCTGTAAGGGTTTTAAGGGTTTGGTTTAAATGTTTATCCAGGGGGCAGGTGTCTACTTCTTTAAAAAAATCACTTTCGGTTGTTTTTTTATATTGCTCCCATAGTTTTCCTTTTAGATCTTCTTTTGTAAGAATTTTGTCTGTTTTTCGGGTTTTGTCTAAAATGCTTTGCAGTTCCTGGATTTGTCTGTCATAAAAGGCCTGAGATTCCTGTTCGCTCAGCAGTTTTTCGCGCTCTAACTCCTTTGCGTAAAGGCGCGTGGCTGTGGGGTGCTGTTTTATTTTTTGATACATCAGTGGTTGTGTAAAAGCGGGTTCGTCTCCCTCGTTATGACCAAAGCGCCGGTAACATATTAAGTCTATAAACACATCTTTTCTGAATTTTTGCCGAAAGCGCAAAGCCATATCCATTGCTTGGACACAGGCGTTTATGTCGTCTCCGTTTACTAATAAAACCGGGGCTTGAATGGCTTTAGCCAGATCGGAAGCATGAACAGAAGATCGAGAGTCCTCCGGATCTGTCGTAAACCCTATTTGATTGTTCAAGATAATATGCAAAACCCCACCCGTAGTAAAGCCTTCTAATTCAGAAAGCTGAAGCGTTTCGCTTACAGACCCTTGACCGCTAAAGGCGGAGTCTCCGTGGATTAAGACTGGCAAAACCGCTTTTCTTTGTTGTTGATCTTTTAAAGCTCTTTGCCGGGCGCGGGCAATCCCACACACCACGGGGTTTACAGCCTCTAAGTGGCTGGGGTTATAGGCCAGTAAAACATTACAAGAGGATCCATCGGCAAACTTTTTTATTGAAGAGTAGCCTGCGTGGTATTTCACATCACCATCAAAGTCAAAATTCTTAAGTGCTCTTCCGCCATCAAACTCCATGAACACAATTTCTGTGGCCTGGTTCATAAAATTATTAAGCACATTCAGCCGACCCCTATGAGCCATGCCGATAATAAGCTCTTTTATTTTTAGTTGAGTAGTTCCTTTTTCTGTTAAATATTCCAGCATGGGGATAAGTGCGTCTCCTCCTTCTATGGAAAATCGTTTAGCTCCCACAAAGCGGGAATGTAAAAATTTTTCCAAAGCTTCTGTTTTGGCTAATTCGTAAAAAATGTTTTTTTTCTGTTCAGCCGAAAGCTGAAAAGGTGCTCCTCGTCCCTCAAACTCTTTAAAAAACCACTCTCTTATCTCTGGTTGGCATCCTCCCACTTGGAGGCTAAAAGTTCCGCAGTAGGTTTTTTCCATAAAGCGCAGTATGTTTTCTAAAGATTCTCCGGCTTTCATTCCCAGGACAGAGCTGATTTGAAATGTTTTTTTAAGATCTTTTTCAGTCAACCCAAAAGTGGAGAGAAAACAAGGAGGCGATTTTGTGTTTCCTGATTTGAGCTGTAGGGGATCTAAATTGGCTTTCAAGTGACCGTCTTCTCGGTAAGTGGAAATGGTTTGAAAAACGGCCAGCTCTTTTTCCGGCAAAAAGTTAGGTGAAAAGTTTTGTGCCAATTCTACCCCGTTAAAAAACATTTTCCACTCTATGGGAGTTTGATTGGGGTGTTCCCGATACTGTTGGAACAGGTTTTCGATGTAGTCTAAATTGCTTCTGTTTAAGTAATCTAAATGCGCCATTTCTTGCTACTTTTTAAGGGTTTGAAAATTTTACTTATACAAAAAATAGCAGGTTTTAGCAACCTTAAGTGGTCTGGTTTTTAAAATAAAGGGTTTTTATTAAGAAAAAAACAATTTATAATATTTTAACTTAAAGAGTAGGTCCTTAAAAAGGCTTTAGAAGTGGATAGGCTTAGAGGCCAGTAACTTCTCAGATTACCGCGAAAGCTTGTTTTTAAGAAGTGAGAGGCTAATTAGTGGCCAGTGATAAACTCCATTCTCTTTCGCTGTCATACCCGCCTTGAGCGGGTATCCAGAACCTAAAATGAAAGCCTAAAGGGCTTTCAGCCTTTTTCATGGGCCACTAATTAGAAGTCCGTGAAAAAATGTGTTGCAACAAAGTAAACAGAACTTACTTTGTCTTAAAACCAAGAAAGATTCCCGTGTTCGCGGAACTAAAAAGCCAACAACTTGGCTTTTTAGTTAAGATGAGCAGGGTTTATCACGGAGGATTAATTAGTTTTAGTATGGGCGTGTATTTTTCTACTTTGTTTCGATCAGCTTTTTCAAGTGCCATTAAATTAGTGCTTTTAATGGGTGTAGGTTTATGGGGAGGACCTAAAGTTTCCGGTGCCCTTCCCTTTTTGTCAGGGGATGATATTCCACGCCTTATTCAAATTATAGATTTGGTAAATAACACTGCGTTTCCTAGTAATAGTCCTACACAGGAAGTGTGTCAAACTCAGTGTGCAGGGGCGCAAAAGATGGATCCGATTGAACAATGTGCTGTTGATCTGTGTGGTTCTCCTGAAGATAATCCTGCATTAGTTTTTCAACTTAACGATACTGACTATGACAATGTGAATGGAAAACTATTGAAACAGCTGGAAAAGGAGTTTGAAGATAACATTCAGCCTTCTGTTGAAAAAGCTATGGAAGAACGCAAAAGAAAAGCCAGATTATTGCTTGAACAAACCAACAGGAAAATAGCCCAACAAAGGGCCTTGGAGGCAAATGGATATCCTCTGGATCCAGAAAAAATGGAACACTTAAACGAAGTTAAGGAGGGAATAGAGGAGCGACTAAGTAATCCTATTAAGTGGATGTTCCAAGGCTTGAATAAATGTAGAAGCCAGTTTGTTGAAGATAGTTTACGTTATAGTACAGTAGAAGATTTTATGCAAAATAAGTCAAAATACATAGATCAATTTATAAACAACATGAGAGCTAATTACAGTGAGGAATCTACAAACTTATTCAGTAAATATGTGGATAATCAAGTAGAGTTTGAGTTTCCTGACGATCCTAAAACATCTATCTTAGAAAATATAAAAGAATATGAGGACAAAATAGACGGAGAGTGGATTTTTGATATCTGTCCTTCATTTGTTTTATCAGTAGGTGGTGATCATGTAATTTATCCGTCAGGAGTAGAGCCAAAAGCTAAATTATCGGTATCTCTTTTTAGCTGTCAGTTTCATCATGAGCATGGAAAAGAGGTGTTTGCTCATGAATTAGGGCATATTCTTAGTTTTCGATTTGCGTCTGCTGAATTAAGCCCGGAAAGTTACATTCAATATATGAGCTTAAGAAAATGCACTCAAAATCGTTATAAAGATAATGATGGGCCAATAACTCCAATGAGAAAGGCTTGGTCACATCCGGGTGATAAGTTGCAAACGGAAGAAGAGATGGCGGATTTAATATCCTCACTCACTTTCCTGCACCGTAACAGGTCATTAGCTAATTGTTCATTGTTAGACTATGGAGATTCAGGAAATGGTATCTGGGTAGAGGTGCCGGGGAGTAAAGGATTAAGAGCAAGATATGAACCGGACTATGAATATAAAAAATTAACTGTTTTCGATAACACAGAAAAACATCCTCCTGCTTTTTTAAGGGTTTTAGTGGAGGCTATCCATAAGGGAAAAAAGCTTTCTCCTGCCTGTCAGCAAGTGGTCGATATGAACAAAGATAAAATTAATTTTGAGCCTTGTTGGAAACCGCAAACAAACAGTGCAGGTAGCGGTAATGCGTCTGTGGGAGCTGGGGGTACAGGAAGTAGTTCTGGAGTGCAGTAAGGTTAATTTAGAGGTGATTTGCAAAGTTTGGTAAAAGGGGCATGGATAAATAACCCGCTTTGCGGGCGGAGCGAGGGAGCAGGTGCATTTTAGTAGTAGCATGCAAAGTTTGGTAAAAGGGGCATGGATAAATAACCCGCTTTGCGGGCGGAGCGAGGGAGCAGGTGCATTTTAGTAGTAGCATGCAAAGTTTGGTAAAAGGGGCATGGATAAATAACCCGCTTTGCGGGCGGAGCGAGGGAGCAGGTGCATTTTAGTAGTAGCATGCAAAGTTTGGTAAAAGGGGCATGGATAAATAACCCGCTTTGCGGGCGGAGCGAGGGAGCAGGTGCATTTTAGTAGTAGCATGCAAAGTTTGGTAAAAGGGGCATGGATAAATAACCCGCTTTGCGGGCGGAGGTATTATGAAATTATGTATTTGTGTATTTGTTTTTATGGCGGTTTTAGAGACAGCGGGTGCGGTTGTCATTGAGGGAGCATTTAGTGCAAAAAACCTTGTTGCGAAAACAAAAGCAGATAAAAACCTGTTTGCCAAAAAATCTTCCAGCACAAAAAGAAGATTTGCAGATTCTGCAAATAGTTCATCAGACTCTTTGCCTGCGAAAGAGGATCAGATACTCATAGTGAGCACAACTTTAAAGTCCTTTACAATCACTTACAGCAGAGCGGGAATAGCTATTAAGGGATATAAGCTGGATTTAAGTCTGCAAAGAAGCCAATGCAATGCTCATATAATAGACAGATTTAATGAGGAAATAAGTGAACTTACTAAGGAACTGATAAAAAAAAATATCTTAAAAAGAAATAAAAATAAAGCTTTAGAAAATATTTCAGTGCAAATGGGGAAGGAAAAATATTTTGTGGATAGTAGGTTAGAGGTGGGCAAGCTTTTTCTTTCGTTTCCCGGGGAGTTTTTAAGAATGAAATGGGAAGAGAAATTTAACTGTGAGGCAAAAAAGAACCAGTAAAAACAGTATAGGTTTTCAGTAAAAAAGCTTGACCAATAACAAAGGTTTTCAATATATAAGGTATTATGTGGAAAGCAATTTGGTATCAAATAGATCTTATTATTACAGATGTATGGGCAAAAGTGCCCGGAATCTGGAACTGGCAGATATTTAAAGTAGGTAAAAATTATATTACTTTAGGCCAGCTTATTATTGGCATCACCCTTATTATTGTGGGTTATTTTGTTCTGCGCCGGTTCACGCGTCAACTTGAAAAGGTCATTTTAAAAAAGTTAGATGTTCAGGAGTCTGTTGGGCACGCCATCTCTACTTTTATACTTTATTTCTCTATGATCATTCTCTTCCTCTTTACCATGAGGCTTTTAAATATTCCCATTACCATTTTTACTGTAATTGGGGGTGCGTTGGCTGTAGGTATTGGTTTGGGTTCTCAAAATATTGTGAACAACTTTATTAGTGGTTTGATTGTCATTTTAGAGCAACCCATTCGTGCTGGAGATATAGTGGAGGTAGAGGGTTTAACGGGGGAAGTAGAGCGGATTGGGGCTAGGGCCACTCGGATTAAGTCTATAGATAACACGCAAATTGTGGTGCCTAACAGCTCTTTTTTGGAAAAAAATATTTTAAACTGGACATTGTCGGATTCTGTAGTGAGAAGGAGGGTAAATGTAGGAGTTATTTATGGTTCTCCCACCCGGCAAGTGGAGAAACTGCTTTTGCAGGCTGTAACCGAGCATAAAATGGTTTTAAAATTTCCTAATCCACTTGTGTTTTTTAAGGAGTTTGGCAACAATTCTTTAGAATTTTCTGTTTCTTTTTGGGTGCGTGTGAAACACATTATGGAATTAAAGCAAATACCCAGTGATATTCGTTTTCGCATAGATGAACTATTTAGGGAGCAAGGCATAGTGATTGCTTTTCCTCAAAAAGATCTGCATTTTAGGACTCCTCTTCAAGTGGAGGTTAAAAAAGATTCTTCTTCAAGATGATTTTAAGAGGTTATGAGAGTTTTTGGTAGAGCATGGTAGTCTCCACCAAAAACTTTTTGAGCAAACAAAAAACGACAGAAACAGCTTATGTATGAAAATGACAGAACTAAGAACCAAGTTTGAGTTTAAATTCTGAAGAACAAAAATAAGAAATTTTCAAATTGAAAGGAGAAAACCTTAAGCTTTCTCGTAAATTAATTTTTTTTTAACAAAATTTCAGTTTGAAGAAGAATCTCCTGTAAGTTATTGAAATCATTGATTTGACACAGCGGACAATACAAGAGTCAGAACACAAAAAAGATATTTCTTAATACTCAATCAATCCCTTGAAGCATATTTTGGATCCAATTTTGCATGTCTTATTAAAAGGTCAACCTGCGCGGTGGGTTTGCCAGGGTGATTAGCAAAACTTTAAATATGGATAACTGAAGGCCAACAACTTGGCCTTCAGTTGCCCCGCAGGGGAAAAGGAGTTTATTATGAAAAAAACAAATAAAAAAATAAGCCAAAGAGGTAAAGAAAACACAAAAAATCAATCTCTTTTGGTTAGTTTAACTAAAAACGGGCATTTTAAAAGTTACTTTAAAAATTGTGAACCGGCTTTAAAATCCTTGCTTAAAGCCTTCCTCCCTCTTCCTGATAAAAGCTCCATTCAAAAAGTCACTGTATTGGACTCATTTCTACCTAATCTTACACCAGAAGAAAAAAACTCCATTATGGACCTAAGACTGAAACTTAATACCGGAGAGCTGATTAATGTGGAAATGCAAGCCTTCCCCCACGAAGGCTTTAGCGAAAGAATCCTTTTTTACTGGGCTAAAAACTACATATCTCAATTAAAAAAAGGAGAAGAATACGAAAAACTTTGCCCCTCCTATTCTTTAATATTCAGCCAATTTGATTTGTTTCCCTGCTATGGAGCGGGGGACTTATCCAAGAAACCTATTTCTGATTCTGCAAGAAGCTTCTCAGGTGTGCGATCTGGGCAGGCTTGTAACTCTTTTTCTATCCGATCAGACAAAGCCCCTCATTTTTGCTTTAACCGGGATTTGCGGTTTGTGACAATAGAACTAAGCAAATTTCAGTCAAATGGAGATATGAACACTTTAGTTGATTTTCAGGATATATGGTGTTATATTTTAAAAGAGTCCAAGGAAATGGGCCAGAAAGAATTTAAAGAGCTATCGGGCAGAGGGCCGGAAATGGAGGAGGCTATGACTTATTTGCGTAAATTTTCAGAAGCAGAGCAAAGACAAATCTTAAGCGAAGCCAGGGAGAAGAACCGCCGAGATCGGGTAGCCCGTGAAGCCTATGTCTTTAATCAAGGTAAAGAAGAAGGTATGCAAAAAGGAAGATCAGAAGGAAGACAAGAAGGTATGCAACAAGTAGCTTTAAATATGATACAGAAAAAATTGAATATCTCTATTATCTCTGAAGTAACAGGCTTAACTGAAGAAGAGATTAAAAACTTAAAAGAAAAACACCAAAAATAAGGAAATGGAAATAATATCCAATATCCTTATAGTGTTGCAAACAACTGGTGCAACTATGTTGCTATATTTTAAAAGAGTCCAGGAGAGTAGGTCAGCAGGAGTTTAAAGAACTATCAGGCAGAGGATCGGAAAAAAATCAAAGAATTGCACAAGAAATAAGACCCCATAGTTAGGGATTTATAGATTAACAAAAGCTACCCCACCGGAGTGAGATCTATTTTTCTTAATAATCAAATATGTCTCAAAAAAGGTCAAACAAGGTGTATTTATTGTAAAAAGCTTTTTAATCTTGGGACGGCCAATATTATTGTATTTTATTTCTATAGGTTATTCAATAGTGGTGATGGGAAACTCGATTTCCTGGGCAATATGTTTTTTTATTTTTTCAGAATCTTCTGCATCTCTGCCGACACCAAAATAAATGGCTTTTGGCGCGGTTGTTTTTTTGAGTGCCCTTAGGCCTTCTAACAAATTTCCTGGCAAAATTTTAACAGTTAAAATAATATCTTTTTTTTGATAAATAGGGGCTATCTGTTGCGACACCACTCTTTGTAAAGTTTCATGGAATCCGTGATGGGAAGAGATGGTTTCTTCTGATTCTGCATAAAATAAAATCAGCTCAAAAGAACCAGGGTGTTTTTCAGAAACAAAATTTAGGGTTTTAGAGATTAGCCGGCGCACTCTGTGCTCGCCAATACATACGATATGTTTAGGAAGGTGGTCTGGTAGTTCGTCCATATAATGGCTAAATTGCCCTAATCCCAAGCGCAAGTCTGTATGGGTTTCTAAGCGATTTTCCAACACTCCCCACCGGTAAAAGGCCATAAGTATCACAGTAATCCCTAATAAAAAAGTAAGCATAAACAGCACATCAGAGTTAGCGTGGGTTACCAGGATAAAAATGGCAAAACTAAGAATTAAAGCTGTTAGCAAAGGAGGAAGGGAAAGGGCTACTCCTTTTTTTATTGGCAGAAGAATAGGGGAGAGGTATTTTTTTGGTGTAGATTTTCGGTACCCTTTGTTTCTCATTAAGACTGCTCCCAGGGCAAAACTAACCATGACACCTAAAAAAGCCACTTCATATACCTTGGCGGCAATGTCTAATTCACCTGCCACTAAAGAAGATATGAACATAACAATAGTCATCAAACTGATACAAATTACCGGGTAGCCTTCCATCTGAGGAATAATATGGGTGATTCTTTTTAGACAGATTTGCGGAAGGTTTCCGTTCTTGGCCATAGTGGTAGCCAGGCCAATAAAACCAATAAAGGCTGTGTTAGTGGCAGAAAATAAAGTGAGAGTGGCGTCTATGACAATGATAGTGAGTAAAAACTTTCCACCTATTTTTTCTGCTAACCCGGATAAAAGATAATCCATGTTGCCATTTATTTCGTCAGGGGTCAAAATGGTTAGACACATAAGAGAGATAACGGGTGCTGTTATAGAAACCAGGATGATAACTGCTTTATAGAGCCTTCGAACAGTTAGCAAAGTGGGGTGTTCCAGAGTTTCTACAATTTGCGCCGCAGACTCAAAACCGGTAATACCCAGGAAGGCCGCTGAAAAACCATAGGCTAAGGTGGCCCAGGTTAAAGTGCGAGGGTAGGAGGAAAAATCGCCAAACTTAGAAAAGTCAATTTCTGAAAAGTTAAACAATATATAACCCAGTCCCCAGATGGAAATTAATATTAGGAGTCCAAAATGGGCTATGGACACACCTGTTACAATTTTTGCAGGTTCTTTTATGCCCTTAATATTAAGAAGGCTAAACAAAACTACGGGGATAAAGGAAATAAACACCACAGTAGAGGAATCTAAGCCTCCTTTAAACAGAGAGGATAAATAGAACCCTCCAGATAGGGAGCTAACGGCCGCTGTTGCCAAATACGACACGAAAGTTAAAGCTCCTGCAAAAACAGCCGCTTGTTTTCCTACACTTCTTAAAATCATGGAGTAGGCACCGCCATTATAAGGACTCATAGCCAGTCCCTCTTCATAAGTGCGTTTAAAAACCCACATGGTTAGGCAGGCAATAAGGACAAATAAGGGAGCAAAATATCCTACAATAGGGAATAAAATCCCTGTGCCATAAAACACAGAAGTGCCAATGTCTGCTCCCACCACTCCTGCGGCAATAAGCCAATTTAATTCTGATTTACTTTGTGCTGATTCCAATATTTTTACCTTTCTTTACTATGTAGTCGGTCGTGATAAACCTTGTTCATCTCCAACTGTAAAGCCAAGTACTTGGCTTTACAGTCCCGCCTTGAGCGGGAATTTCGCCTGTTTTAGGACAAAGTAAATCCTGTTTACTTTGTTGCAACACATTTTTTTACATTCAACTAATATAGTTTATTTTCTTTTCGCCATTTTTAGTATACACATATATTCTGCTTTTGTAATAGGCATAACAGAGAGCCTTTGCCCTTTTTTTAATAATAGCATTTTAGAAAGGGCTTTTTGTTTTCTTAGTTCTTCCAGAGGTATAAGTTTTTTAAAAATATCTTTAAAAGCCACTTCTACACAAAACCATCGCGGTTTTTTTTTGTTAGAAGCAGGGTCATAATACTTGGACTTAGGGTCAAAGGCTGTGGGGTCGGGTTGCGCAAGTTTTGAAATACGCGCCAGGCCCGCCACTCCTGGAGGTTTAGCGTTAGAATGATAAAAAAGGGCTGTATCTCCTACTTGCATATCATTCATCATAAAGTTTCGGGCTTGGTAGTTCCGAACTCCATCCCAAAGGTCTGTGCCAGCTTTTTTTAAATCTTGAATAGAATAAACACTTGGTTCTGATTTCATTAACCAATATTTTTTTTCTCTAACCATTTTCTATTTCCTTAAAATCTTATATTAATGGCTTGCAAAAAATCTCTTTTGTTCTATAACCTTTTTACTTTATAGTCTACCGTTCGTTTTCAAGCCTTTGTTAGCATATAAAAAAACTCTAATGAGATCAAAATTCATTTTTTAACCAATGAAGGGCTGTTTTTTCGTCTTTCTCAATAGCAGTTTCTACCGCATATTTGCTATTCTCCAATAGTTTTTTTGATTGTTTATGTAAACTTAGAGATTCCGTAACTAATTTTTGAATTTGCATTTGTTTTTCCTTTAGTAAAAGCGGGATCTGTGTTTGTTTTACTTGATCTGGGAGCCAATGTAAAATAATGGATCCTCCTACATCACGATTGATTTGCTCTTTAGTTATCATGGAATTAAGAAATAAAGTTAAATAATTATTGTTAACTTTATCTTCTTGTTTATTTTTTAATCGAAGTATCCCGCTTGACACAATCATTTTTTTAGGTTGGTTTTGTAAATAATGTGCTATACCGGGGGTAGCGTCTTTTGTTAACAATATTTCCCCTTCTTGTGGCTGATGCTTTATGACTTCGGAATATAGTTGTTTAGAAATATATTTCTCTTCAGCAATTTCTTGTAAATGTAAATTGCTTACCCGCACAAACGGGACCCCTTTTTCAGAATATTCTTTTTTACCGACTTCAATACCTTTTTCCATTTTTACTAAATTCCCAATCGTATCTGAGCCTCCTTTATAATTTTTTATTTTTTTAATTATCTCTTCATATTTTGGTTGAAAATACTCCGCATCCATACGCCCTGCTTCTTCAACATCAGAAAGTTGTTTGATAAAAGTCAGATGATGTTTGGGCTGATAGTCAGATAAACCCAATTCTGAAAGTAAAAGAGATTGAGCCTCTGCAAATAGAGCTTTGGATTTTGCAATATAAGAAACTGCTTTTTGGATACTTTGTTTTATTTTTTCTCTAAAATTTTCAGAAGGAATAAATAAAGGCATATCTAAAATATCTTTATTAGAGATGGCCGGATACATAGTGGCCTTGTTTGCCCGCAACAAACTCTGAATAAAGTAATTTGTTTTGCAAAAAGCAAACAGATATTCTGGTTCTATGCTTTGTGCTCTTAAAACAGATAGTCCACTACTGCCAATAATTCCATCTTTTTTAATAAACGCCACGGCGTTTCTGTTTGGCCGGACAGTAGAAACAGCAACATCGTTTTTTCTAAGAATATAATGCGCTCTGTCTGGTTCTTCACCTTTTTGGATCTGTGCAGTTTCATATCCAAAGCTATTGAGGGGAATTTTAGAGATTTCCAAATAATCAAAGTTTCTTTTTATAGGTTTTGATTTAATATTGGAGATATCTCGAGTTGTAAAATCTTTAATTCTTTTTTGTGCAGAAACCAGTTGGCTATTTTTGATAAAAGCAGGTTGCCAATACTCGGCGTCTATTCTCCAATCAAAAACACGCTTAACCTCAGATAAATGAACTATGGAATATTGCATATTTTATTTTCCTAACTATATCTTCTGTTAAGTTCTACTACTATCTACAAGGGAAAATATCGGTAGGTCTGGGAGGGGAGTCGTAGCTTGAGTTTGAGTATATAATTTTGCGCTTTGGCCATTTGGTTTTCACAAAATCACTGGCTTCACATATAGAAAAATGACCTTTCCAAACTTTTTTTTTCTTTCCATTGTCCCACCATACCATTGATTTTTCAGTATATCTTTGTAAAACAATTTTTTCATTGTCCTCAGCAACAAATATAAATTCAAATTCCAGTTCCTGTTTTTTAGTTTTCTTTTTTTTGGCTTTAGCTTTGGTGTTGGTTTTGGCTGTGCTGTTTTTAACCTTAGCCTTGGCTTTGGTGCTGTTTTTAGCTTTAGTGTTGGTTTTGCCTGTGCTATTTTTAGCCTTAGCCTTAGCCTTGGTTTGTTGTGTTGTTATTTTCTTTTTAGTTTTGTTTTTTTGTTTCATTTGTTTCTCCTTTTGTTATTTTATAATCTTGTTGTCTATTTAGTAGCCCGTGAAAAAGGTTGTTTGTCTTAACTCTGCAAAGCCCAGTTGTTGGCTTTTCAGTTCCTTGCAAGAAGTGGGAATCCAGAACCTAAACTAAAAACCTAAAAGGCTTTTAGCCTGTTTCAAGTGGGAATCCTGTTAAAATAACATGCTTTTTCACGAGGGACTATTTGTTTCTATTATTTTCTCCCTACCTTTTATTTGCTCTTCATTTTTTATTTGCTCTCCCCTTTTTTGTTACTGCCAAAATGATAAATTTTCTTTTTTTGCCCATTTAATAAAAGCCTCAGCAATCCCTTCCGGTAATTCTCCACTATGGCTATGTAAATCATGTTGGACAATTAAATGCCCATTTTTATCCAACTTGTATTGGCTGTTATGGCCATTTTTAAGATAAATATAATCTCCAGAGTTATTTTTACCTCCTTTTTTTGATACAGCAAAAAATATAGGATAATTTTCCTGTTTAAGGCAAAGGGGACCCTCTTTTGAATCATTGTTCCATTTTTGTAAAAAAAGAACACTGGTTTTTGTGCCTGTATGGGGTTTAAAGGTGTTGCCGTGCAGTCCCACCACTGCCAGAATACGAGCTTTTTGGGATATAAATTCTCTAATGTATTTGTCGGATGTGTTGTTAAATCTTCCTTGAGGCAAGACTATAGCCATTCTCCCACCTGGTTTTAAAAAATCAAGATTTCTCTCGATAAAAAGAATATCACGACCTACCTGAGTTTGAGTTTTGTTATTGGCTTTAAAACTTAATTCGTATTGATGTAGCATTCTGCTCTCTTTAATATTCCCGGCAAAAGGAGGGTTAGCCATAAGTAAATCAAATCGGAATTTTTTGTTATTCTCTTTTTCTGCTCTCAATTTTGAAAGCCTATCAAATCCTCTTCCGTAAATGTTAATCCATTCTCTGTTTTGTTCTGTCCATTCTTTCCACCGCTCATAGTCCAGTGTGTTTAAGTGCAATATATTGGTTTCTCCGTCGCCGGCGATAAGGTTTAAAGTTCTGGAAACCCGAACGGCTTTTTCATCAAAATCAATTCCAAAAATTTTAAGTATATTATTTTTATCTTTTTCAGAAATAACTGTATTGGTAAAAAGCCGGCCGGTTACATGAAAAAAAGTATGAACTGGAAAGCCTGAGCTACCAGAGGCTGTATCAATCATATATTCTTCTCTTTTGGGGTTTAGCATAAGAACACACATGTCAATCACATGGCGGGGTGTGAAGTATTGGCCCTTTTTTCCTTTAGCGGTCTTTAAAACAAGATATTCAAAGGCTTCATCTATAACTAAAAGGTTTGAGTTAAACAATTTTATATCTTGCAAACTGGATACACATATAGATAAATGGCTGTCAGACAGATGAAACTTTGAATCTTCAGGAAAAACCCCTTTCCATTTTTCTTTTGCTTGATTAAATAAGCTTTGTATTTTCTTTTTTAGTGCAGTAGAGGTTTGTCCGGTGTTTCTAAATTCCATAAGGCGAAAGCCAGTGTTTTTTAAACTTTTAAGGCATTCTTTAAGTTTATCGTAGTCTCCTTTTTCTGCTTTTGTTAAGTTGTTGTCAATATGATGCTCTATTATAGCTTTGTCTTTTTGGCTTAAAGATTCATCATAAAGCTTTGTAAATATCAGTTTAAAAACCTCTTCAAAAACATCCACTCCCGCATTAGCTAAAACCTCATCTTCCATTTCTAAAATTATATCCTTTAGGGATTTTTTTTCATTAGTAATTTTATCTTTAATAATCAGATCTTTGAAAGTAAATTTTTCGCTTAATATGTCCTGAAGGCTTTGGGTGGATTTAGGAATATCAGTAATATTTTCAAAATAATTGGGATCTTTTCGGTGGTAATAGGATATTTGTTCTCCGTTTGTCCATATTCCTATGGGCGCGCCGGTGGCATTGCAATAGGAGCGAAGTTGTTGCTTTCCATCTTTGAGTTTTGGTTTTTTTAGTTCTACAATGATATAAGGGGTGTCAGGGCGATCTTTATCAAAAATAACAATATCCGCACTTTTTTTCTCTCTGCCAAAATTTACAGGGTATTCAAAAGCCAGCTCTTTTTTTGCATAGCTATATTGCTTGATCAGATGGATAGTATAAAGTTGCCTCACCATTTCTTCTGGTTTTAGTTGAATGTCTTTTTCTCTAATTAGGCATTTGATAAATGGTACTTGTTTTTTCTTTATGGTTTTAAACGATATTTTTTTCTTCAGTTCATCCACATCTGATTTTTTAAAAAAAGAAAGATGATAATTGCTATCAGTTAATATTTTTTGGATAATATTTGAATTAGCGGTTTTAGCAGTTAATTCTTGTTTAGAAGATTTTGTCATGTTGCATTATCCTAAGAAATGTTACTTGATTTGGGTCTATCCTGAAAAAAATGGACATTTTACTGAGTCCATCCTGAATAAATACTTTTCCTCGCCGTCACTTAATTAAACGGACTATTCAGGGCCGATTACTTAGCTATAAGTTTGTTTGTAAATCCATTTATTGTCAAGGATATAGTTCTTAGTTTCCCTCGAAAAATCTTTTTTTACGGAGGACTCCTATGGAGGACCAATTAGTTGGTCTAAATGAGCTTGTTTAGTTTAGTAGATTTTTCGATATATTTCTTTATAAGTCAAGAGATTCCCGCTTCTCAGTGGGACTAAAAAACCCACAACTTAGCTTTTCAGTTTAGGTTTCTACTTGACACCTTCTTAAAACAAGTTACCTTTAACACACTGCGTTTTAAGAGGATATGTTTAATATTTTAAATAGGCTGTTTTACAACAAGATAGCGAACATTGCTGAAAAACTTTTTTTTACAAGTAACTATTTATTTTAGAACCAGCTATAATAATAAGGGATTTTATGAAAAAAAACTGGAATGATAAATGCGCAGTTTTTGGCGTGTGGAATGATCCAGAATCCGCTTGGATGACTTACTTAGGGCTTTATGCCCAACAACATCGTGGCCAGGAAGGGGCGGGTATTGTCTCCCTGTATCAGGGGAAACATCTTATTCACCGCGGGGCAGGCTTAGTGGGAGAGGTGTTTAGCGAAAAGACTTTAAAAAAACTAAAAGGCTTTTCCGCCGTGGGGCACACCCGTTACTCTACTCAGGGGGGAGATAAAAAAAAGAATATTCAGCCTTTAACGGCCTCTCTTTCGGGTGGGCCTTTGGCAGTGGCTCATAATGGCAACATTGTAAATTTTTTAAAGCTAAAAAAAGAGTTAATGAGCCAGGGGAGTATATTTTACAGCAGTAGCGATACGGAATGTATTATTCACTTATTAGCGCGAGATGGTTACTGTGCTGTGGAAGATAATCTGAAAAAGACCCTTCCACTTTTAGAGGGGGCTTACAGTTTAGCTTTTTTGACAAAAAATTCTTTGATAGCCGTGCGGGATCACAGAGGTTTTAGACCTTTAGTTTTAGGACAAAGGAGATGGAAAGATTCAAATGGAAAAGAGCAAAAATCCTGGATGGTGGCTTCGGAAACTTGTGCTTTCGATCTCATAGGGGCAGAGTGTATTCGGGAGATTGAACCTGGGGAAATTTGGACTATTGATGAGCAGGGTTCTCGTTCTTATTTTTTAAAAAGTAAGAGCTTACATCGTTGTGTGTTTGAGCATGTGTATTTTGCTCGTCCAGACAGTCAGGTATTTGGTAAAAATGTGTATCAAAGCCGAAAAGCAATGGGGCGAATTTTATCGAAGGAGGCTCCTGTTCAGGCAGACATTGTGGTTCCCGTTCCTGATAGTGGTGTGCCCTCAGCTATAGGCTATAGTGAGCAAAGCGGTATTCCTTATGATATGGGTATTGTGCGAAATCATTATATTGGTAGGACTTTTATTCATCCTTCTCAGAGTATAAGGGATTTTAAAGTTAAAATTAAATTAAGCGCGCAAAAACAGTTATTGGAAAACAAAAAAGTAGTGGTGGTGGATGACTCTTTAGTTCGAGGGACTACCTCTCAATCAGTGGTTAAAATGTTAAGGCAGGCGGGGGCGCGGGAGATACATTTTCGTGTGTCTTCTCCTCCTATTGTTGGCCCTTGTTTTTATGGAGTAGACACACCGGAAAAAAGCAAACTAATAGCTGGGAAAAAGAGTGTGAAGGAGATACAAAGTTATTTAAAAGTAGATTCTTTAGCTTTTCTTTCGCATGAGGGATTGATGAAAGCGGTTCAAAGTTTGCCTAAGCAATCAGAAGCAGAAGCAGAAGCAGGAGTAAAGGCAGGAGCAGAAGATAAAAGTTCAATCTTGCCACCAGATCAAAAAGCGGGAGGTTCAGCTTTGCCACCAGATCAAAAAGCGGGAGGTTCAGCTTTGCCACCAGATCAAAAAGCGGGAGGTTCAGCTTTGCCACCAGATCAAAAAGAAAATGGTTTTTGCTCCGCTTGTTTTACAGGCCATTACCCCACCCCTATTTAGGTTTTGATTGCAGGACCATCTCCTAAGTGATAAACCAAAAGGGCCTTTATTGCTTACTGGCTTAGGGTTTTGATTGTAGGACCATCTCCTAAGTGATAAACCCTTTAGGCTGAAATGTAGTGCTCTTGATTTTTGTAAATCCTTGAAATCATTGAGTTAATGTAGTGTATAATGCGGAAGTCAGGACAAAAAATCAAATATTTTTCAGATAGGAATCCAGTCAAAAAACATTACTTTAACGGGTGGCTAACTAAAAAAACAAGGCGAGGTAAACCTCGCCCAGACTGGTGTGAATACTCACTTGTTATTGAGAGTACCACAATCTCCTAAATGATACTTCAGGCAACAGTATGCTTTTAGACTCAGCTGTTGTCAAATCTTTTTTTATTTTTTTTATAGTGTCTCATAATAAGACAATAAATATAGAAAGGCCTGGTCTTTTAGATAATAAGTGTCTCATAATAAGACAATAAATATAGAAAGGCCTGGTCTTTTAGATAATAAGTGTCTCATAATAAGACAATAAATATAATTTTTTAAAAATTGTTGTTTTTATTGAACAATATGCTAACATTCAGTGTTTTTAAAAAATCAAGTTAGGAGTATGAAAATATGAATAAACATTCACAACAAAACTGCACCAGGCTGGCCCTGGATATAGGCACAAACTCCATAGGCTGGGCCTTGTATAATATAGATAAAAACAAAAAACCTTATAGCATCATTGGAGCTGGTGTAAGGATTTTTTCTTCAGGAAGAACCCCAAAAGAATACACCACACTTAATGCCACTCGCCGACAAGCAAGGCTGGTCAGAAGACAAAGAGATCGGTATCTACAACGAAGAACCTATTTGATTATTCTATTAGAAAAACATGGGTTATTTCCTAAAGACAAATTTTCTGCTAAAAACCTGGCTAATTTAAACCCTTATGAACTGAGGGCCAAAGGGCTTGATAAAAAATTAGATATCCATCATTTTGGCAGAGCCTTATTCCACCTGAACCAAAGAAGAGGTTTTAAAAGCAATAGAAGATCAAGTGATGAAAAAGAGGATGGCCTGATTGCTCGATCTGTAAAAGCCTCAAAAGAGGAGATGCAAAAACATAATGCAAGAACTTACGGTGAGTTTTTATACAAAAGATTTCAAAAAATGAAAGTAAGTAGAAAAACCCCAGGTTCTCAACAAGAAAACTGGGTTTTAGCAAGAAAAGCTATAGGGGCGGGGGCTAAAGACAATTATGCGGTTTACGCCCAAAGAGCAATGCTTGAAGAAGAGTTTAACAAACTTTGGGATTCTCAGGCTCGTTTCCACGAATTTTTAAAAGATCAAAAAATTAAAAGTGATCTTTTTAAAGTTATTTTTTATCAAAGATGTTTGAAACAACCCATTGTGGGAACTTGCGAGCTTACCAGTGAAAAACGAATACATAAAGCTTTACCCTCTTTTCAAAAATTCAGGATTTTAAAAGAACTTAACAATCTGGCTTATATTAATAACCATCAAGAATACTGCCTCATAAACTCTATAGAAAATGGCATTAAATTTAGAGATAAAATTATAAAAGACTTGTTTCAAAAAAAATCACAAGTAAGGTTTTCAGTTTTGGAAAAAGCTTTTAAAAACTTTTTTCCTGAAATAGAAGATTTTTCCAGCTTTAACTTAGACACCTATAACAGAGACTATTTAGAAGGCAATAAAACAAGTGTGGTTTTAAGAAAAACTTTGCCAAATTGGGATAATTGGGCTTTGGGTATTCAAGATCGTTTTATTGAGCTTTTAGAAGGGGAAAATGAAGAAAATCATTTTATGAAAACAGATGAAAAGGTTTTAGATGATCTGAAAAAGTTTAATAAAGAGCAAAAACTTAATCTCTCTGAAGAGCAATTAAAAGAATGTGTAAATAAGTTATTAAATAAGCTTCCAAAAGATCATGGGCGATACAGTAAAACAGCTATCTATAACATTTTGCCTTTTCTGGAAGAAGGAAAACAGGAATTTGAAACCTTGCCTCTTGCTGGTTACGGTCATCATTCTGACAGAAGATACAAAGGAGAGTTATTAAAAGAACTTCCTTTGTATCAGGAGGTTTTATCTTCTCACTCAGTGGAAATGAGGTCTGTAAAAAAATCAGATACAAATAAATTACAAAGTAAAAAAGAAAAATATAAAAATTTTAGGATTCCAAATCCGACAGTGCATATTGCATTTAACCAGCTCAGGCTTGTGGTAAATGACATTATACGAGTATACGGAAAACCAGCGCAAGTGGTAATAGAAACAGCTAGAGATTTGCCTATGGGGCAAAAAAGTAAAAAAGAACTGGAAAAACAGCAGAAAGCAAATAAAGAAAAAAACGAATCAGCAAAGCAAATTATACAAGAATTTAATGCGATAAATAACCGAGCCAATCGCTTTAGGTATAGACTATGGGAAGAGCAAAGTAAAAAATGTATTTATTCAGGAAAACCAATTCCAAAAAGCAAGCTTTACACTGCGGAGTTAGAGATAGATCATATTTTGCCTTGGTCTCAGACTTTAGATGATGGGCTGTCTAATAAGGTATTGGTATATAAGTCTGCTAATCAAAATAAAGGAAATAAAACCCCTTTTGAGTTTTTCTCGTCCCATAAAGAACAATGGCAGGAGATTGGACAAAGAGTAAAAGAATTACCGAAAAATAAACGATGGCGGTTTAACAAAAACGCAATGGACAAATTTAAAGAAGAAGGGGGTTGGCTGGAGAGACAATTAAATGACACTCGTTATATTTCTCGTTATGCAAAACAATATTTAGAGAGAATTTGCAAAGAGGTATGGACAGTGAGAGGCCAAACAACAGCTATTTTCAGATGGTTGTTACAAGAACATGAAAAAAAGAACAGGGATGACCATAGAAACCATGCAAATGACGCTCTTATAATAGGTTTGATAGATCGCTCTTTAGTGCAACACATCAGCAATATAGCCAAACAAAAAGAAAAAACAAATAAAGCAGAATTAGAAAATATTGGCAAAGCCATTAAGAAAGAAGTAACCCCTTGGTCTTCTTTTAAAAAGGATGTAAAACTTATTATAGATAAGGTAATTGTATCACACAGAAGGAGAACAAAAAAAGAAGGTAGACTTCATAATGAGACCGCTTATGGTTTTACATCAGAAACATCCGATTTTTCTAAGCCTATAGACACTTTTCATTATGTAGATATTTTAAGTGATGGTTTTGTAAAGGCCAATAAGAAAAAGATAGAAAAGATAGTGAGCGAAAAAATAAAACAAGACTTTTTAGAGGAGTTTCAAAACAATCATTCTCTTTCCAAAGAGTTTTTAATAGCATACCATCAAAAAATAGGCATTCGGCGGGTCCGCTTAAAAGAAAAGAAAACAGTTATACCTATTAAAAATAAATCTGGAAAAATTTACAAAGCTTTTAATGGCGATAGCAACTATGCTGTTTGGCTGTTTATAAACTCAAGCGGAAAATGGTCTGCGGAGGTTATAGATACCTTTACTGCAAATCAAAAAAACTTTACACCTATTCCAGAAAAATCAAGATTGATGAAAGGGGATATGCTGTATTTTGACAATAAATTTTGGAGATTGGTTAAGTTTAATCAGCATAAACAACTTATATTTGCAGAACATTTTGAAGCTAATGTAGATGCAAGAAACAGAAGTACAGAAAATGAGTATAAATATACACGACTACAACCTGCTTCTTTACAAAAGCATAATCCTAAACGGGTAGATATAAGCCCTTGCGGTAAAGTTAAACTCACGCCATTTGATCTTTATTTTAAGAAGAAAGATAGCTCCTCTGAGAAAAGTGCTTAAACTAAGCTACTTGGGTTTGCTTAAAACAAATTATTTATTTTCCAAAAATAAAATGGGGATATTATAAAATTTTAAGTTTAGATAAAAGGTAAAAGTGTTGAGTAGTAGTTTTGGACAATTTATTGAAATTTCTCAGTCAAATATTCATCTTAGTTTATATCGTGGTTTTTTGAGAGTTCATAAAAAAAAGAACCTCGTTGGTCGTGTGCCTTTAGATGATATTTTAGGTTTGATTGTTACAGGTTATGGATGTTCTCATTCTTCCAATATTTTAGTAGCTTTAGCCGAAAGAAATATTCCTGTTTCTATATGTGGGTCTAATTTTGCACCAAAGGCTTTAATTCTACCAATAGAGGGTAATTGTAGGCAAAGTTTACGGATCCGTGGGCAATCTGAAATGACTAAACCTCTTAAAAAAAGACTATGGAGACAAATTGTTAAATGGAAATTAAAAAACCAAGCAAGTGTTTTAAAGGAATATGGACTATCTTATGAGGGTTTAGTGTGTATGTCTAAAATAGTTCAATCGGGTGATCCCAAAAATTTAGAAGCACAAGGAGCTAGAAGATATTGGATCAGTTTATTCTCCAAAGATTTTAAAAGAGATAAAAGTAAAGAAGGGGTAAATGCCATGCTCAACTACGCTTATGCCATCATTAGATCGTGTGTTGCCAGGGGAGTAGTATCAGCAGGTCTTCATCCCAGCATAGGTATTTACCATCGCAATACATATAACTCTATGTGTTTAGTGGATGATTTAATGGAACCATTTCGACCGATTGCGGATTATGTTGTAAAACAGCTTTATTCTCAAGGGCATTTTAAGGTTAGTCAGGAGGTAAAGCATATATTGTCAGGTATTGCTGTCGTGGATGTGATAGGGACTTCTGGGTTAAGCCCTTTGTTTCAGGTTATAGCTCGCATTTCCACTTCTTTAGCTGTTGTTTTATCTAAAGAGCAAAAGAAATGGGATACTGGTTTGAATATAGTTTGGAAAAATTTTAATTTGGAATCATTAAATTCCTCTAATAAAGTGCGTTCCTCAGCATGAAATGTTTAAGTCATTATCGTATCATGTGGTTATTTGCTTTTTTTGATTTACCTGTCACAACAAAAAAAGAGCGAAAAATAGCTACGCAGTTTCGTCAGCATTTATTGGATTTAGGCTTTCAGATGGTGCAATTTTCTGTTTATTCTAAAGTTTGCCCTGGTCAGGAAAAAGTTGAATCTTTAATCAAAAAAATCTCATACAAATTGCCTAAAAATGGAAAAGTGGATTTATTGACTGTTACGGACAAACAATTTGCAAATATTATGAGTTTTCGAGGAAAAAATGATGAAAAATTACCTAAAAAGAGTAAACAACTCCTTCTTTTTTAGTTCTTAAAAAATCCAAAAACCCCTGTGATTTCAAGGGGTTTTTGGTGAACTATTTTATCACTTAGGAGATTGTGATGCAATCAAAACCATAAGCACCACCTGCACCAGCACCAGCTAATTTTATCACTTAGGAGATTGTGATGCAATCAAAACCAGCTTGGTAAAAAAGAAAAGTTTAAAAAAATTTTATCACTTAGGAGATTGTGATGCAATCAAAACTGGCTCCGGTGGAGCAACTTAAGCTTTTGGATTTTATCACTTAGGAGATTGTGATGCAATCAAAACTGAAACCTTACATGATGTAAAGTCTTATATATTTTATCACTTAGGAGATTGTGATGCAATCAAAACCAAGTGGTGCACATGGAAAACGGCCCAGTAATTTTATCACTTAGGAGATTGTGATGCAATCAAAACTGAAATCCACAGGGAGCTTGAGCAGGAGCATTTTATCACTTAGGAGATTGTGATGCAATCAAAACTATGCTTTTCCATTTCTTTTTTACTTTTTGATTTTATCACTTAGGAGATTGTGATGCAATCAAAACTCTAAAGATAGGTTACTGCTCATTTGTTTAATTTTATCACTTAGGAGATTGTGATGCAATCAAAACCATAAGCTCTTGCATAATTTGTGGTGTTATATTTTATCACTTAGGAGATTGTGATGCAATCAAAACCTGGCACATCATCTTTTTTTTCTCATTAAAATTTTATCACTTAGGAGATTGTGATGCAATCAAAACCAGCTCAGCGGTGGCCAGAGAACAAAAAGAATTTTATCACTTAGGAGATTGTGATGCAATCAAAACTAATTGAGCATCATACCATCCCGGCCATCTATTTTATCACTTAGGAGATTGTGATGCAATCAAAACGCGGGTTACGATATTAAGAAATTAAATTTGATTTTATCACTTAGGAGATTGTGATGCAATCAAAACGATGCAACCGGCATAATATCTACAGATTGATTTTATCACTTAGGAGATTGTGATGCAATCAAAACCCCCCTCTGATGATTATTATTCTATCGAATATTTTATCACTTAGGAGATTGTGATGCAATCAAAACATTCGCTGGGATGGGGGTAACTGAGTGCTATTTTATCACTTAGGAGATTGTGATGCAATCAAAACGTTGCTTGAATTTGGGTTAAATAGAAAGGAATTTTATCACTTAGGAGATTGTGATGCAATCAAAACTTATTTGAAATAAATAAGATTGTAGGAGTAATTTTATCACTTAGGAGATTGTGATGCAATCAAAACGCCGGAGTGAACGGTGTAGCTCTATCATTAATTTTATCACTTAGGAGATTGTGATGCAATCAAAACATCAACTAATGACAATCAAAAGACCGGCCTATTTTATCACTTAGGAGATTGTGATGCAATCAAAACAGACAGTAAAAGCTAAAGGATTTAATCAAATTTTATCACTTAGGAGATTGTGATGCAATCAAAACCTGCCTGTAATTACAGTTTTCCAAGGTAAATTTTATCACTTAGGAGATTGTGATGCAATCAAAACCTTGCAACCTTCCTTTTACCAGCGCGGACAATTTTATCACTTAGGAGATTGTGATGCAATCAAAACCGACTGAACCAGACCAGGTTATTGAGAGTGATTTTATCACTTAGGAGATTGTGATGCAATCAAAACATCCAAGACAATAACCAAGGGGAAATAAAAATTTTATCACTTAGGAGATTGTGATGCAATCAAAACCTGCTTGATAATACATTCATTAAACAAGGCATTTTATCACTTAGGAGATTGTGATGCAATCAAAACATTCATGGTTGCCCCCTCTCCGGCGTCAATATTTTATCACTTAGGAGATTGTGATGCAATCAAAACTTACTGTAGCCAGTATAAACAGGCACGCCGATTTTATCACTTAGGAGATTGTGATGCAATCAAAACTTGTGGGTAAAGTCGGTTTTTTGTTTTGCCGACTTGGGTTATTTGTTTAAAGCGGTTGTGCTTGTATATTCTGCAACCGCTTTTTTTCAAGAAAGGAAAAGATGTTAATATTAGAGGAAATATCAGAGTTTTTTAATATTATAGAGCCTTGGCTTGTGTTTTTTACTTTTTGTGTTCAGCTTGTTATTTTTTTTATGCTTTTTAAACAGAGGATAAAAAGAGATATGTTAGCAAATGATATTTTGAATAATGTTTTAGAATTAATAAGAAGTGCTACAGTAAAGCCCACTAAAGAAAAGTCAGCGAAAATAATCCATATTGAACCAAAAAAAGAAGATCAGAATCAAAGAAAGGCTAAGATATTGGATTTTTATAAGAGCAATCCTGGTGTGTGTATGGGAGCGCGAAAAGTGGACAAAGCTTTGGATTTTTTAGATAGTTTAAAAAACCACAGCGCGCCGACTCATCAGATTTTAGAGAAACTGGTCGATAGTAAAGACTTAGAAAAGTGTCCACCAGGGAAAGGTTTTAGATTAGCCACATAAACTAAAGAAAGGAGATATAAAATGACAAAAAAAGAGATTGCAAAGCAGATAAATAACGCTCTTAAAACGATCAATGATCAAACTAAGTTATTAAAAGCTTTGTATAAAATATCATCTTTAAATAGGGACCTTGATAAAATCCAGTTTGAAAAAACACTTAAGCAAAATTTAAAGCAGGAAAATTTAGGTTTAGATGATGATGATGTTGAGCGTATTATAGATGTTGCCAATATTATGGCAGAACAGGGTAAAAAAGATCCAATAAAAAAATAATCAACATGAGCAAACCTAAAAAGAAAAAGTGTTTTTATTGCAATAAGCTTTTCCAGCCGTGGCGGAATAGGCGTATTACCTGTGGTGCTTTGGAATGTAAAAAAAAGCACATGGCTACTTATGTTAAAAACAGGCGGAAGGCTGAAAAAAAGAAAAAGTGCATATATTGCAAAGCCCCTTTTAAACCAATGGGGAATCAAAAACTCACTTGTGGAAAACCTGAATGTAAGAAAAAACATGTTGGCAATTATTATCAGAGGAGAAAAAAAGAGACTGAATTTTTACTTAGAACATTATCTAAGATTGTGGATAGCCTGAATGAATTATCTCAGGACCTAAAAGACTTGATAAAACTGCGCTAATGGAGGGTGCAATTTATTTTCCTGCCTCTTAAGAACCGTTTTTAAGTTTTTTAATTTCATTTTTAGAAAGCCCTGTTACATTGGAAATAACAGAAGGCTTAAAATTGCTTTTCAGCATATTTAAAGCTACTTTTTGCATGCCTTTTTGCATACCTTCTTCTTTACCTTGATCAAAGACATAGTCTTCACGGGCCACCTGATCTCGGCGGTTTTTCTCCCTGGCCTCTCTTAAAATTTGTCTTTGCTCCTCTTCTGAAAACTTACGCAAATACGTCATAGCCTCCTCCATTTCCGGCCCTCTGCCTGATAGTTCTTTAAATTCTTGTTGGCCCACTTTCCTGGACTCTTTTAAAATGTAACACCATATATCCTGAAAATCAACTAAGGTGTGGACATTTCCCTTTGCTTGAAACTTGCTTAGCTCCACTGTTACAAACCGCAAATCCTGGTTAAAGCAAAAATGAGGAGGTTTGTCCGATCGGATAGAAAAAGAATTACAAGCCTTCCCGGACGGTACACCGGAAAAGCTGTTTGCATTGCGGGCAAAATGAGCCTGTTTCGCCCCTATGCGGGCGGTAGAAAGCATCAGTAAAGCTACTTTTTTCCAGGCAAGTTATTTTTTAGTTTTTGTATTTTTTTCTCTGGCCAGTTTGTTATTTTAGATACAGTGGTTATACTCACACCTTCTTTTATCATGTTTTTGATAAGTTCTTGTTTCGCTTTTTGCATGCCTTCTTCTTTGCCTTGTTTTCTTCCTTCTTCTTTGCCTTGTTTTCTTCCTTCTTCTTTGCCTTGTTGTATGCCTTTTTCCAAGCCTTCATCAAAGGCATAAGCTTTTTCAGCCCTTTGATCTCGTATAAATTTTTCTCTTGCTTCTTCCCACCTTCTTACCTCTTCATCTTGCGACAAGTTTTGTAAATGCTCTATTGCTCTTTTCATCTCTTCCCCCTTCTTTGATAAAATCTCACATTCCCTCTTACTTATACTTCTAGACCTCTTTAAAATATAACACCATAGCTTTTGAAAATCAAATAAATCAGGTAAATTTATATTATCTAAACTGGTGTTAAATTTGCTCAATTCCACAAAAACAATCTTTAACTGATCGTTGAGCATAAAATGAGGCTCTTTATCCGATCGTAAAGAAAAAGAAGTAATAATGCTGGAGGTGTCTATGGTTTTATACCGGTCTTCTTTAGGAGCGAATACAGCAAAATCTGTAAAAATTAAAGAATAAGCTGGGCAAAGGTGATGATAGTCTTCTGCTTTTCTTAGATTTTCCGTATAAAGTCTGGCCCAATAAAACAAGACTCGGTTTAAGAAGCCTTTTTTAAAAACAGATTGTATTTCTACATTTATTTTTTCTCCTGTATTAAGCTGAACTCTTAAGTCCATCACTATTTGTTTGTTTGTGGCGATATCAGGATAAAGAGAGCTATCCATAACAGTTATTTTTTGTTTTGTTTGCGTTAAAGGAGCATTTTCACCCTGTTTTCTATAGGATTCTGTTTTTGAGTGTGTTTTTTGTTCTTTTATTTCCAAAAAAGATATATTCTTTATAGTTTTTCCGGGTGGAAGGGGAAGAAAAGTTTTTAACAAAGAGAGTAGGACTTGTTTATCTTTTGAAAAGTAGATTTTAAACATCAGATCTTGAGTTAAGTTTAAAAATTGGTTTTGTGTCTTTTTTGTGTTCATGTTTGTTTTCCTTTCTTTAAGTGATTTTTTGTTTATCTGTCTGCCTGTCTGCCTGTTTGTCTGTTTGTCTGTCTGCCTGTTTGTCTGTTTGTCTGTTTGCCTGTCTGTCTGTTTGTCTGTCTGTCTGTTTGCCTGTCTGTCTGTTTGTCTGTTTGTCTGTCTGTCTGTCTGTCTGTCTGTTTTTAGTTACTTCTCCGTGATAAACCCCATTCTTCTTCGCTGTCATACCCGCGAAAGCGGGTATCCAGAACCTAAACTGAAAGCCTAAAAGGCTTTCAGCCTTTTTCAAGTAGGAATCCAATCAAAAAAACAATCTTTTTCACGGGTGACTAGTTAGTCATTTTATATATATGCAGAATTGAGATCGTGTTAAAAAGGGCTTTTTATAAGGTTTTGAGGGTATAAAAATTCGGAATCCGAATTTTTTATTCGAAAATGGAATTTTTAAGCTAAACAGCTATGTTAAAAAAAATAGTTCAATCATTCAAAAGGAACAGTGTATTTAGGTCTTTCAACTTTATTTTTAGTAAGATTTTATTGGTAGGGTAGAAATCTTTTACTTCTATCTTTTCTTTTTCCTGTCCGTTTTTCAGGCCCAATCCAAACTTAGGTTTAAGTGATGATGATGTTGAGCGTATTATAGATGTTGCCAATATTATGGCAGAACAGAATAAAAAAGATCCAATAAAAAATAATCAACATGAATAAACCTAAAAAGAAAAAATGTCCTTATTGCAATAAGCTTTTCCAGCCTTGGCGGAATAGGCGTATTACCTGTGGTGCATTGGAATGTAAAAAAAAGCACATGGCCACCTATGTTAAAGACAGGCGGAAGGCTGAAAAAAAGAAAAAGTGCATGTATTGCAAAGCCCCTTTTAAACCAATGGGGAATCAAAGACTCACTTGTGGAAAATCTGAATGCAAGAAAAAACATATTGGCAATTATTATCAGAGGCGAAAAAAAGAAACTGAATTTTTACTTAGAACATTATCTAAGATTGTGGACAGTCTGAATGAATTATCTCAGGACCTAAAAGACTTAATAAAATTGCGCTAATGGAGGGTACAATTTATTTTCCTGCCTATTAAGAACCGTTTTTAAGTTTTTTGATTTCATCTTCAGATAAGCCTGTTACCTCAGAGATAATAGAAATATCTAATTTTTTTTGTATCATATTTAAAGCTACTTTTTGCATACCTTTTTGCATACCTTTTTGCATACCTTCTTCTCTTCCTTTTTGTATGCCTTCTTCTTTACCCTGATCAAAGACATAATCTTCACGGGCCACTTGATCTCGGCGGTTCTTCTCCCTGGCCTCTCTTAAAATTTGTCTTTGCTCCTCTTCTGAAAACTTACGCAAATACGTCATAGCCTCCTCCATTTCCGGCCCTCTGCCTGATAGTTCTTTAAATTCTTGTTGGCCCACTTTCCTGGACTCTTTTAAAATGTAACACCATATATCCTGAAAATCAACTAAGGTGTGGACATTTCCCTTTGCTTGAAACTTGCTTAGCTCCACTGTTACAAACCGCAAATCCTGGTTAAAGCAAAAATGAGGAGGTTTGTCCGATCGGATAGAAAAAGAATTACAAGTTTTAAAATAATTTTTAAAGTGCCCGTTTTTAGTTAAATTGATTAGAAGGGGGCGATTTTTTGTGTTTTCTTTACCTCTTTGACTTGTATTTTTATTTGTTTTTTTCATAATAAACTCCTTTCCCCTTAAGGGGCAACTGAAGTTAAGGGGCAACTGAAGGCCAAGTTGTTGGCCTTCAGTGTTGTTTTGTTTAAACTTTTGCAAGTTACTCCTGGTGGATCCACCACCGCAGGCTGACCTTTAAAAAGATACATGCAAGATCCGTTCCAAAATGGTTTTTAAGTAGTTGGATTGAGTGTAAAGAGGTATCTTTTTGTGTTCTGATTCTTAGATTACGCGCTGTGCTAAGTGAGTGATTTCAATAACTTAAAGGTATTCCTTCCTCAGTCTGAAATGGCATTAAAAAAATCAAGTGATAACAAAGTGTTATCACTTATTCAGTACTGATTCCTATGGATGACCAGTTTGTGTAAGAAATAGGGTTCAAATTGCCTTGTTCATCTGAGACGACAAGGAGACGACAGGGAGACGACAGGGAGACGACAGAGGGTTTAAAAGTGGATAATATAGCTATTTTGAGCCAGTTTGTGTAAGAAATAGGGTTCAAATTGCCTTGTTCATCTGAGACGACAGGGAGACGACCAGGAGACCCGCGTAAAGGGGGGATAGTGTGTGGGCAGGTGCATTTTAAGGGTTGATTGCAAGATTGAGGAGAAGGGATATGGATAAATATTCCCCTTTTGGGGTTGCTTTTGGAGTTTTTATTTGATATTGCTTTATTAACTTAAGAGGGTCCGATCCAGGCCCTCTTTTTTTGTCCTCAGGGGATATATAAATATGAGTTATTTAAGGAAAAATCGGTTTAAAAACCCCGGTTATGAATATCAAGGTAAAACCACCTTAAGAAAAAACCAAAGAGGGCCATCCTCAAATAGAAAGGAAAAAATACTTCAGCTTATTCATACAGCCAGCAAAATTAATAATTTGCTTATCTATGATATAGAGTTTAAGCCAGCTCTTTTAAGGGTGTTTATTGACAGCAAAACAGAACCAGTGGATTTAAATCTTTGTGGTAAGTTTTTGAAATCTTTACTATTTTTACTTGAATCAGAAGGTTTGAAGGATCTGGAATGTGAGGTATCCAGCCCCGGTTTAGAAAGAACACTTAAAAAAGACTGGCATTTTTTGTCAGCTATTGGAGAGGTTGTCAAAATTTACACCACCCAGCCTGTGGTTTATTACGATGAAAAATTAAATAAAAAAAGAAAAAAAACAATATTACAAGGTCGGCTGAGCCAGTTTGAGGGCGATAAAATAATTTTAAATAATGGTTCTTTGGATTGGACAATCTCTGTAAATATTATTAAAAAAGCGCGAACAGTGTTTGAAAATTCTTAAATTTTTTGGTTGGTTGGTCCTGAACAAGCTGGTTTAATTAAGCATAAAGATTATATAAAAAAATAAGGGAGTTAAGATATGAGCACAATATCAAATACTTTTTCTGAATTAGGTCGCCTAATTGATCAGGTGAGCAAGGACAGAGGTATAGATAAAAAAGTGGTTATTAATTCGATTGTTCATGGATTGTTGTCTGCGGCCAGAAAAAAATACGGCACTTACCGCGATATTGAAGTGAAATATAACGAGGAAACAGGACAGTTAGAGCTTTATGAATTTAAAGAAGTGGTGGCGGATGATGATTTTATAGACGAACAAATTGAAATAAAGCTAAGTGAGGCTTTAAAGTTGGACCCAGAGGCGCGTTTGAAAGATCAAATTGGTGTTCCTCTAAAATCAGAGGCTTTGGGGAGGATTGACGCCTATATGGCCAAACAAATTGTAACTCAAAGTTTAAAAGAGGCGGAAAATGAAATGGTTTTCAATGAGTTTGAAAAACGAAAAGGGGAGATTGTTTCTGGATTGGTTCGTCGAGTAGACAGAGGGATGGTTGTTGTAGATTTAGAAAAAATAGAAGCGTATATCCCTAAGAAAGAGCAAATTTATGGAGAAAAATACAATACAGGGGATCGGATTCAAGGTTATATTTTAGAAGTTCGGCAAACCACAAAAGGACCACAGATCATAATGTCTCGCGCTCACCCAGACTATTTGATAAAACTTTTTGAAAAAGAAGTTCCAGAAATTTACGAAGGCATTGTTAAAATTGTTTCTGCTTCCAGAGAACCAGGCCAGCGAGCTAAAATGGCGGTTTACAGCACGGATTCTGCAGTTCATCCCGTAGGGGCTTGTGTGGGTATGAAGGGAAATCGAGTGCAAAATATCACGCAAGAGTTAAAAGGGGAAAGGATTGATGTTATCCCTTATGATGAAGATCCTGTGCAGTTTGTTTGTAATGCTTTAGCTCCAGCAAAAATATCAAAAGTGTTGGTGGATGAGGAAAACAAAGAAATGGAAGTGGTAGTGGCAAGTGATCAGCTGTCTCTGGCTATTGGAAAAAAAGGGCAAAATGTACGTTTGGCCGTAAATTTAACTAATTGGGATTTGAATATTGTCTCATTAGCTGAATTTGAAGAAAAGAAAAGAGAATCTATTTTTAATCTTAAGCTTTTACCAGAAATTACTGAAACTATGGCAGAAAATATATATCAATGTGGATTTTCCTCTTTTCAGGAATTAGCGAAATCCACTTTAGATCGAGTTAAACTGATTCCGGGATACGAAAATAAAGAAATAGCAGAGGATTTAATTCAAAAATCCAAAGAATTAGTGAAAAAATATAAAGAAGAAGGCACGGAAATTCCTAAAGCTCCGCCTTTAAAGACTCAGAAAAAAGCTTCCCCTTCTGCTGAAGGTATAAAAGCACAAGCAGATCAACAATTAAAGAAAGAGCTGGCTCAATTAAACCACCCGCGTGTTGCTGGGGACAAGGGGTCGCATGTTGCTGGGGACAAGGAAAAGGTTTTAGGCCCATCCCAATCTGCGAAAGCAGAAGAAGGGTCACCTGTAAAAAGGCCGAAAGTATAAACATAATGAGGTTTTTTAATGAAGGTATATGAGTTAGCGAAAGATTTGAATTTAAAAAGTGTAGATCTTTTAGACAAACTTCGAAAAGAACACAATATGTCTTTAAAGAGTCACATGCAGGTCTTGAGTTCAAAAGATGTTGAGAAAATAAAATATATTTTCAAAACTAAAAAGAAGGTTTTAGTCTCTTCTGTTTCTAAAAAAAAAACAATCAAGAAAAAAAAATCTTCCCCCTCTAAACCGGATGGGGCTTTGTTGTCTGAGGTTCCTCTTTCTCTGGTTGCTCCACCACCTGTTCTTCGAACAGGTGTCATACGTAGAAGAGGGGTGGAACAAGGGCAAAAGGTGAAAAAACCTCCCACAGATGTGGGAAAAAGTATGAAAAAAAAACCGGTTGAGGCCAAAACTAAAGAGACAGTGCAATCTTCTTCTATGCGCGCTACTCCCCCCGTTCGCCCTGGTCTTATTTCTACATCAGCTCAAAACAACCTTTTAAAAGAAGGTAGTAGCCTTTCGGAAGTTTTTCCTGCGGATAAGAAGAAAGCAAAAAAAACAACTTTAGAAAAGGAAGGGCAGAATCAACAATTTCGTGCGACTGATTTTAGAAAAAGAGAGGTTATCTTTCAGCCTAAGAAAAAACATAAAGTTTCTGGAAAGTTATTTAAAAAACCACGAATTACCACTCCTAAATTACATAAACGAATAATAAAAATATATGATAATAGCATTTCCCTTGAGGGTATTGCGCACGCAATGGGAGTGAAGAAAAAACTTTTAATGCAAAAAATAAAATCGGAAGGTTTATTTTCTGACTCTAAAATTCCCACCGCTTTTGACTATGAAACTGCGGAAGTCATTTCTTCTTTTTTTAATTTTGAAGTAAAAGACATGACCAAAGGCAAAGATAAAGTTATTGAATCTTTGTTTTTTGGAAAACTGTCTGCTAAAAGGCAAACCAAGCCTCCGGTGGTGACAGTTATGGGGCATGTTAATCACGGCAAAACCACTTTATTGGATTATATCAGAAAAAGCAGAGTGGCCAGTCAGGAAGAAGGAGGTATCACTCAGCACATTGGAGCTTACAGTGTGCCTGTCGGAAAAAGCTTTGTTACTTTTATTGATACTCCCGGACATTCAGCTTTTACAGCTATGAGGGCCAGAGGAGCGCAAGTAACAGATATTGTAGTTCTTGTTGTAGCGGGGGATGATGGTCTTCAGCCTCAAACTATTGAGGCCATTGATCATGCTAAAAACGCAAAAGTGCCCATTGTTGTTGCTATTAATAAAATGGATCTACCTCATGCTAATATTGATAATGTTAAAAAACAGCTTATGGAAAAAGAGTTGGTTCCAGAAGAGTGGGGAGGGGAAACTATTTTTTGTCCCATTTCTGCTTTAAAAGGGGATGGAGTTAAAGAACTATTAGAGCATATTACACTTTTAGCGGAAGTGCATGAGCTTAAGGCTAATCCTAATCGCTCGGCCTTAGGTGTGATTATTGAAAGCCGTTTGGATAAAGGGAGAGGATGGGTAATGACTTTATTAGTGCAAGACGGTTCTTTAGAATCTGGTCAAGTATTGATTGCTGATGATCAAGTAGGGCGTGCGCGTCAGATGACCAATGATATGGGGCAAAGGATCTCGGTGGCGGGGCCAGGTGTGCCTGTAGAAATTTCTGGTTTTAATCAGCCTGTGCAAGCGGGTGAGCCTTTTTACGCAGTAAAAAGCGAAAAAGAAGCGCGCCGATTTATATCAGAAAGAAAAAATGTTGATGAGAACAATGTAGAAGAGGAAATAAAAAAATTGTCTGTGGACGAACTTTTATCTAAAGCTTATGGAAACACGAAAAAAACTCTTAACCTAATTTTAAAAACAGATGTGGTGGGTAGTCAGGAAGCTATTAAATATTCTATAGAGCAGTTAAATACAGAAGAGGTAGCTGTTAAAATTATTCATGCTGGCCCTGGTTTTGTAAATGAAAGCGATGTGTTGTTGGCGCGTTCTTCCGGGGCGATATTGATTTGCTTTAATGTTTCTATATCGGATAAAGCGCGAAAAGCTATTCAGCAAGAGGGTGTTATTGTAAAATCCTATAAAGTGATTTATGATCTTTTAAAAGAGATGGAAACTATGATGGCTGGGTTATTGGATCCAGAGATTCAGGAGACTTTTGGAGGGCGGGCAGAAGTTAGGCAAGTATTTTCTATTTCCAATGTAGGGACGATTGCGGGTTGCAAAGTTCTTAAAGGAAAAATTGCCAGCACTCATAAAGCCCGTTTAGTTCGGGATGATAATGTAATTTATGAAGGAAAAATCAGTAGTTTAAAAAGATTTAAGCAATCTGCTAAAGAGGTACTGGAAGGACAGGAGTGCGGAATCAGTTTGGATCAGAACAAGGATTTTAAACCTGGTGATACTATTGAAAGCTTTATCCAGACAGAAATTAAAAAAGAAAAACTTTCTTAATTTTAACAATAAAGAACTTTAACTGTCTATTACAAGAAAAAATACGGTGGCAGTCAAGAAACCTTAGATGGTAAGCCCTGCACAGAATGTAGAGATATCAGGTGGCACAATATCAGGAGGTACAATATGAGGAGGCACTGGGAGATTCGCCGATTCGAGAGTAGTAGATATTGTGGAAGAGGGGACTGTAACGATAACGGGAGGGCATGCATGTGTCTGAGACAAGCTATGCTCTTTCTCTAATATCATCAGCTATAATATCGTGCCCTAACCAACAGACAGGCTGTTTTGCTTTGTTGGACATTTCCTGAAGAATTAACCTGCCACAAGAATTAAATATAGTTTCGCTTAAAAAAGGGGTAATGCTTTGGGTTGGTTCTTTATGGAGGCTGGCCAGTTTTTTTGAAGCAGTAAGCATTTTTTCCATCTGTTTTGCACTATTGTGCTGGGGCCATTTTTCAAAAACAGATTGTTTTTTTACCTCTTCAGATTCAAAATAATTTTTTGTGTCATTCATAATAGTATCAAAAGCATTATCTATCATTTTTTTTAAGCACTGAGATACTATTTCTTCCCCTTTCAGCCCACTTTGCTTTTTTAGAGCACCTAAAATAGTATAAAGGGGAATTTCCACTCCTGGAAAAACCGCGCTGGATTTAGTTAATATTTCTGGCACATTAAAAACAGAAGTATTAACACCTTTATTAAAATATTCAGAAGAAATTTTTTCTAATTCCAACTTGGCAAAGCCCTGTAAATAAGGTGAATAGGTTTGCCATCGGTATTGATCTCCCATAAGCACTTCTGTTCCGTGGTAGCTGTAAGCGGTGTAAAAAACTTTTCGCCCTTTTTGGTGTAGTTGTTCTCTAAGAGGGGAGGTTAACTCAATAAGGTGTCTATAAGTTTGAGCCGTTACTTCGTTAAAGTTTTTTTCACAAAGCCAGCCCATATCTGATTTCCAAAAAACCTCAGAGGAAAAAAATCGCTTTCCCGTTCCTTTTAGCACTCGATTAAGCGCGGGTAGAAAAATTTTAGCTCGTGGCACACCCCCTGCCATTGTGTGGGCGATTAAAACATGGCCTGTATTTGGTAGTTTTCCTAAAAGAATCTTTACCCACTTTCTTGTTCTTTCTTTAAAAGAGAGAATAGCGTTTTTTTTGGCAGACTCCATTATAGTTTTATCTAATTTGGCTTTATCCCATTCATTTAAGGGAATATTTTTTAAGAGATCGATTGGGCGTTGGCCAGAGTCAGCAAGTTCCATATCAAAGCCCGCTGACAAAGGAATATTGATAAGTAAATCAGGCTGAGTTTTTAATTCTTGTTCATTAAGGGCCTTTAATGAACCATCAGGACTATATCGTCCCACTGTGGAATAGATAACTTTCATTCCTTTAGATTGAGCTGATCGAATAAGCCCACTAACATACCCCCCTTTAAACACCTCTCCAAAGATAACAAGAGTATCTGATTTGTTAAAACTGATATCGTTTATTTTTCTTATGGCTTTCATATTTACTTCATTATAGATAAAAGATCATTTTTTAAGATTTTTAACTTCCGTTTGGTTGATTCTTAGTTTTTTTGTTTACTGACTATTCTCTTTTAAAATTATTCGAATTTCATCAAAACAAGGGGATATGGCTTGAGCACTCATTTTTTAACCCCCACCAATATATTTATTTATAATAGTCGTTTTTTCTAAGTAACATAAAAGCAGATAAAAACAAATCATAAAATATTAAAAAATAGCCTCATTAAAAAAACAAAAGCCCTAAAGGAGAACAAGGTTCTCATAAGACTAAAGCCGATAAAATAGTACCCGTAGGCCGGGGCACTGGTGTAGCGGAATGCGGAATGCGGAATGCGGAACGCAAATATGCCGAACCATAAAGATTTATCTCCATTTCTAAAATCTGTCCCCTTAAAAATCTGTCAGTGTTGAAAATCACTTATTTATTGCATTGCGTTATGCGGAAGTCGGGTATAGAAGTCGGGTATAGAAGTCGGGAAAGAAAAAGATAACACGCTGTCCAAATATTTTGGATCGAATCTTGCATATAAACAAAGTAGGTAAGCTGGTTTTTTATGCAATTTTTCCATGATGCTTTTTACTCCTATTGACAGGATTTGCAAACATGGTATGCTTTTCCTGTTCCTTTCCTATCCTCTTTGCTTGCCGTTTTTTATCCCGGTAGCAAGCAAAGAGAATGTTAAAAATAATTTTCATACATTCACCTTTTTTTACTTAAAAATTCATTATAGCTTATTTTTTAAATTTAATGCAATGCAATACAATGTAAGTTATTAGAATCACCGGACTTTTTTTTGATTTTCAAAGTCACTTTCCGGGACCTTTTATTTGAAAGGTAAAGCTCCCCCGGTGGCCACGCGGGCCAAAGGAAAAAGCTAATACGGGGTTATGAATATGGGGACCTATTTCAAAACATCCCGCACTTGTTTTTAGTCGGCATCAACTTTTTCCATACATATCGGCAAAGGCTTTTTCAAAATCGGCACGGGCTTTGTCTATATTGGCAAGAGCTTTGTCCATATTGGTACGGGCTTCGGATATATCCCTTATCCAACCCCACATTAAGAAGCCCCTCACAATCTTGGCAAGGGCTTTGTCATTGGCAAGAGCTTTGTCTATATTGGCAAGAGCTTTTTCCATATCGGCATGGGCTTTTTCCATATCGGCATGGGCTTTTTCCATATCGGCATGGGCTTTATTATAATCGGCACTGGCTTTTTCCATATCGGCATGGGCTTTGTTAAATGCTCCCTCGCAACTGTTAGCCTTAGCTTCATTTACCAAGATAAAACTAAAAATAGTTATAAGCAGAAGTATTGTTTTCATAAAAAACACTATAAAGGACTTTGTGAGAAATACCTAAGAAAAACTAAAAAGATAATATATTTTTTTTTAAGAGATGTAAATTTTACCCGATCATTAGCTTTGACGACATATCAGCTAAGTTTAATTTCATGGAAAAAAACCTTTTAAGTGGAAAAAGCCCCTCCCTGCAAAGCAGGTTACTTATCCATGTCCCTTCTATACAGTCTTGCAAGCCACTTTTGAAAATAGCCTGCTTTATCGCTCCATAAGAAGATTTTGGAGAAAATCTGTCTAAAATTCCTGTTGAATTTCGAAAACTTATGTTAAACTACGGGATAAAGATATTGGACGCTCATTCGCCTCGCATTCAAAGAGCTTATAAAAGGCTTAAGAGCCGTGGAGCTATAAAACTACTTTCAGAGATATGGGATATAAAAAGGCCCAGTCCTGAGAAAGTCCGAGACATTTTTGTTGAGTTTAAGGATCTTTTAAAGAAAGCCAAAGAACCACAAAGAAAGGACACGATTTTAAAGATACTGGAGTATTTACAAGATAACACAGGTTTAGATTTAAAGACATGGAAGAAAGCGGAAGAGTTAATTGTGGAGGAAGGAATTTTAACCAAAGGAGGAGTAATGGATATAAGAGAACATATTAAAGAAAAAGGCCGTTGGGAAGGTAGGCAGGAAGGTATGAAAGAAGGTATGAGAAAGGGAATACAGCAAGGTAGGCAAGAAGGTAGGCAAGAAGGTAGGCAAGAAGGTAGGCAACAGGTGGCATTAAATATGTTAAGGAACAAGTTTAAACCTCTTGTTATTTCCAAGATAACAGGGCTTTCTGAAGAGGAAATTAAAAAACTGAAAAATGGTTCTTATAGAAGCAAGGGAAATTAGAGAGACGAGCATGGGTGAAGGATTAAATGATTTTGTTTAGGTTTCAGTTTTTTATCTTGTGTTTGTTATGTGTCCTTCTTAGTGCGTGTGGATTTCCTGAGTTGCTCCCTAAACCAAAAGAGCAAAAAGCTATTTCTCTTAAAGTCGTTAATTATAATCTTTGGCATAGTCTGGAGGGCACGGGATATTTTTCAATAGATGAATTGGAGCCGGAGTCGCGCAAACAAAAACGTTACAAAGAGCAAATACGGCTTTTTAAAGAAACAAAACCGGATATTCTTTTTGTGCAAGAAGTGCACCCTTCTGTTTCTCGTGCAGAGGAAATAGCAGAAGAACTTAACATGTCTCATGTTTTGCAAAAAACAAACTGTGGAGTGTCTTTGTTTGGTTTTGGCTTGCCTTTGAACTTAAATGTGGGGGTTGCCATTTTAACTCGCCCTCCCTTGAAAATAGAAAAAATATTAGGGCTTAAATTGAGTGGTCCTATAGGGGATTGCAACCCGTATCTTACTTTTCAGTATGGTGAGTTTAGATATGCTTTATTTGCTTTGGCTTATCATCCTGACTATGGTTCTTTTTTACTGGTCAACACTCACTTTCATCATGGAGTGGAATGGAGTCCTGAAGTGCGCGCACAAATCCAGCAGTGGAAAACAACCAAAGTGTTGGATAGATCTCAAATAGAAGAGCTGGAAGAGGCTATTGAGGAGTCCAACCAAAGACGAGAAGAGGAGCTGACAAATCTATTTAATCAAATTAAAGAGCTAAAGGAGTATTACAAAGGGTTGCCTTTAATTTTAGCAGGGGATTTTAATTCAGGAGTGGCTTCTCCTATTTATAAAAAAATTATTGAAACCCATAAAATGAAGGACAGCATGGGAAATTACGCGTCTGTTCCCTATACTTGGGATCCTCTAAACAATAAAGAAAATCATCAATACACAAAAAATTTTGAAGTTTCTGTTCCCACTTTTGATAAAGAGGAGGTAAAGGATTTTTTTAAACAATACGACAGTCGTCAAAGGCGAATAGATTATATTTTTGTAAGTGATGATGTTCAAATTCTCTCTCACTTTCTTTTTGCAGATAAGCCTCACAGTGGAATTATCGGTTCAGATCACTTTGGAATTGAGGTTCAGCTGAATATAGGGCAGGAACATGCAGGATCTAATTAGTTTTACTTTATCTGATTAAGTTAGTCGGCCCTGCATAAATATTTCCTCTCCTCTGAAAAGCCAAATCGTTGGCTTTTTAGTCCCGCGCTTGAGTGAGAATCAAGAACTTAAACTAAAAGCCTAAAAGGCTTTTAGTCTTTTTCAAGTGAGAATCCAGTCAAAAAAAAGATTTATTTACGGACTACTATACACACCTTTAAATTTGTAAATTTATTTTTTTAAAATAAGAGATAAGGGTTTCAGAGGATAATGTTTGCAAAAAAGGCAGTTCTAAAAGCACAGGAGCTTTGGCGGAAATATCTTTTTTATTCAAGGGATGAGGGGGGCCGACCATGATTACTCCCATTACAGAAATTTTTTTTACCTTTAAAGCAGAAAGAGTGAGAAAGGTATGGTTAAGAGTTCCCAATCCGCTTCGGGCTACCACAATAACAGGGCAGTCCCATTTTTTCATTAAATTGGTCATGTCTTCTTTATCATTAAAAGGAACTAACGCGCCCCCCGCTCCCTCTATTACTAAACGAGTGGGGCCTTTCGGTAGTGTGATATTTTGGCTGTTGATATAAATATTTTCTATATTTCCTGCTTGATTTGGAGAGAGAGGGTTTTTAAGCGTGTAAGCAGAGGGATAAATATTTTTTACTGGGATAAATTGGCTAAGTACTTCATTGTCTGTTTTTGGTAGAATATGGTTATTTTCTTTTAGATCTGAAAGAGTTTCATTCTCCTTGTTTATTTTTGGCAAAATAGGGATTTTTAGATTGGCTTTGTTTGTTTTTTTGTATTTAAGAGTTGAATGGGTAGTTCTATAAGAAGCTCCAGGAGGAGGCAAACTTTTCTCATCCTCCTTATAATGATAACCAGCTTGAATGGGTTTCCAATAGTGGGCTGGCCAGGTTAAGCATAATCCTACCGAGACAATGGTTTTTCCTACATCAGTGTCTGTTCCTGTTATAAATATTTTTTTCATTGTTTTTTTATCTGTGAAAGTTTTTTATCCCTAAAAACCTTTATTTTACAATTTGTTTTAAAATTCCAGTTAGTTGTTCTAACTGTTTCAAGGTGTGGTTATAGTGAATGCAAATTCTAAGTCTTTCTTTTCCTCGTGGGACAGTGGGGTAGCGGATAGCTCTTATGTCATAGCCTGCTTTTTGCAATTTTTTTTCCATTTGTAAAGCAGAGTTTGTATGGCCTGTGATAATAGGAAAGATAGCACTTTCTGAGTCTCCTGTGTCAGCAAAGCCTTTAATTTTATCTCTAAAAAATGTTACTTTTTTTTTTAACAATAACCGGCGGTTAGATTCTTTTTTTAAAGTGTTTAACACACATTGAATATGAAAAAGCAAAATAGGGGAGGGGGCTGTGGTGTAAATAAAAGCCCGGCATTTATTGATAAGATATTTTTTAAGAAGCATTGGTCCAGCTATAAAAGCCCCATTGCTGGCCAGAGCTTTTCCACAGGGATGAACACTAATAATATGCTCTTTTTTTTTTAATGCTCCACAAAGGCCCACTCCTTTTGGGCCGTAAACACCTGTAGCATGCGCTTCATCCACTATGAGCAAAGCTTGGTATTTTAAAGCTAAATGAGATATTTCTTCCAGAGGTGCAAAGTCTCCATCCATACTAAAAAGGCTTTCTGTAATAATTACTTTTTTTTTATGTTTTTCTTTTTTTAACAGTTTTTCTAGCTTATTTATGTTTTTATGTGGATAAATATGACAGGGATTTTTACTAAACTGGCAGGCATCAATTAAGCTTGCATGATTAAGTTGATCCGAAAACAAAACAGAATTTTTACAAACTGTTCCGATAAGGCTTATATTAGCCAAATAGCCTGAACTAAAGAACAAAGCAGAAGGGCGGTTGATCCATTGTTGAAATTGCTTTTCTGTTTCTTCGTGCCAAGGAGTATTTCCTCTAATGAGCCTGGAAGCATTGGCACTTAAAGGGAGATTGTTTTTTAAAGCTTGCATAAGGGATTTTCTTATGCCGGCATGTTTAGAAAGAGAAAGATAATCGTTGGAGCTAAAATCTAAGCCAGAATCATGTTTTAATTTTCTTGTTAAATTTTGTTCTTTAAAATTTTTTAATTCGTTATCCCATTCAGAAAAAAAATAATTTTGCGGTTTCTTTTTCATTAGTATTTTGCCTTTGTTTCATACAACATCATTAGTTTTTTTATTTTTGTTGTGTGTAGTTTATAACAACTTAAATACATTCTTTTTAAAAATTTCTGAATTTTAGTCTATGCCAATTCTTTTTGAGGGGAGGCGGTAAAACCCCATCGCTTTAGTAGTTTTTGATCGGTTGACAAATCAGGATTAGAAGAAGTAAGAAGTTTTTCTCCAATAAAAATAGAATTGGCTCCGGCAAAAAAACAAAGAAACTGATCAGATTCTGACATACCTGTTCTACCTGCACTAAGGCGAATCATAGATCGAGGCATAATAATGCGGGCTGTGGCAATAACACGCACTACCTCTATAGTAGATATAGGCTTTTGTTTTTCCAAGGGAGTGCCAGGGATAGGGATTAATTTGTTAATCGTCACACTTTCTGGTTGAGGATCAAAAATCGCAAGTTGATGTAAAAACTCAATTCTATCCTGATCAGATTCTCCCATTCCCAATATGCCACCTGTGCAAACAGTAAGACCGGCCCCGCGCACATTGTGAATAGTTTGAATGCGATCTTGATATTTTCGGGTGGTGATAATGTTAGGATAAAAATTTTCGGAACAATCTATATTATGGTTATAAGCATATAGCCCCGCCTGTTTAAGCCTTTTGGCTTGTGATTTTGTAAGCAAGCCCAAGGTGCAACATACCTCCATGTTAAGCTTTTGCACTTCAGAAACCATTTCTAAAACTCGATCAAATAAAGGGCCGTCTCTAACCTCTCGCCAGGCGGCTCCCATGCAAAAACGAGTGGCCCCTTTAGCTTTCGCAGACTTAGCAGAAGACACCACTGTGTCTATGTCCATCAGTTTTTCTTTTTTTACATTAGTTTGATAATGAGCTGATTGAGGGCAGTAAGCGCAGTTTTCAGAACATCCCCCGGTTTTTATGGAAAGAAGCATACTGGTTTGCACTTTATTGGGGTTAAAGTGTTTTCGATGTATGGCGTGAGCTTTGTATAAAAGGTCGGTTACAGGAAGTTGATAAATATTTTTTATTTCTTCCACAGAAAGGGGGGTAGGGGATAAGGACATAAGACACACTCCTATTTAAAAGCAGTAAAGTATTTCATTAGGAGATGTCAAGTGAAAAACATATATCTTATCCCCTTTTTTACCCATAAGGAGTTTTGCTCAAGAGTCTGGTCCAAGAATCTTGCGCAGGAGTTTTGCTCAGGAGCGATTTAATAAGGTTTCTTTAGTCTAAGATGAGGGATTAGGAGCAAAAAACTCCAAAAATATATAAAAAATGGAGTTTTTGACTCCTATATTTTATTGCATTTTTCATTAAAATCTTTATACTATCAAGACTATGTATCGCAGAAAATTCACTTCTCCTTCTGAGCAAAGTTATTTCCTGTTAGGTCCCAGAGGAACAGGAAAGTCCTTTTTTGTGAGGTGGATTTTATTCTCTATGGAGAAAGGGGAATAAAAGCGATTGAGGTTAAGCTGTCTGAAAGAATTAGGCCAGCAGACTGCAAAGGCCTCCTGGAATTTATGAAAGATTATCCTCAAGCTAAGTCTTTTTTGCTTTACACTGGCCAAAAAAGTTATATTTTAAACGATATTTTAGTTTTACCTGTCGAAAGATTTTTAAAAAAAATATCCGCTGTCTTATAAAATAGTTTCACCAATTTGTGCTTGACATGAAAAATAAATAAAGGGAGTGTTACCCATTATGATTCGTAGGAATAGGGAAAAAATAGGGAGGGAATAGAAAACAAATATAAAGTAAGAGGATAACAATGAACTGCCGACTATTAAAAATAAACTGCAAAGAACATAATAAATAAGAGGACATAATGAACCGCCGACTATTAAAAATAAACCGGAATCTGCAAAAAATTCTGATGGAATATTTTTTGACAAAGAAAAAACATTCTTACCCAGGTTTTATTTCTGTAAAAGAAACAGCGGTAGCGGGGGATATGAAATCGGCCAAAGTGTTTTTGTCGGTTATGAGCGAAAAAGATTACTCTGAACAGATATATACTACCTTAGAGCAAGAAAGGTATTTTATTCAGAAGGCAGTCTCTCGTGCTTTGCGGGTAAAATTTTGCCCTCGTTTAAATTTTTTTGTAAACCATGTTCCCTATACCTTAAGCCAAGTAGTAAAAGAAGAATAAAAAATGAGTTTATTTTATAACCTTCTTTGATAAATTAGCTCATTTTTTCCTATTGCACTCATAATAAAAGTAGGTAATTTTTACACCTTTTTTTGAAATATCATTTACCAATAAGTTATATATATAAAAAATCAGTTTATTGTATAATTCTCTTTGACAAATTAAAAAATATTAAGCAGATGAAACTCATTATGTGTAATATATTTCTTCGAATTTCAAAACAGATGAGTAAAGTTTTTCTTTTCGGTATTATGGTGTATTCTTTTTCCTCTCGTGCTGATATGGTTGATGTTTGTCGCCAGGCCTTTAGAGTAACAGCCCCTTTTACAGTTAGAAAAAATGTAGTAAAGAGTCTGATGAAATTATCAAGACACGAAAGGTTGAAACCGATAGTGGAAGTTTTAAGTGGAGTAAATACTGTTAGCACAGATCACATAAAACCAGATATTGAGATTAGAAAAATTACAGATATAAAACCTATTACTCCAGAATTAGGTTATATTGGTCCCTTTTTTTCATATACAAACTTTTTTAAGATTGGCTTTTTGAAAGGAGAAAAAATTTTTCTAAAACCAATAGTTTTAAAAAGACACCTGTTGGAGCTTTCTGCCATTCGTCTCTTGGTTGAATTAGGAGTACCTGTTTTATTTAAAGGGGTTACGCAGGCAGAGGATGGTACTCTCTACATGGTTAGTCACTTTCAAGAAGGTGTATTGGTGAAAGTTCAACAAAATCAAATTTTAGGTTTGTATAAAAACCATAATGTTAGCTATGCTACTTACAATCAGTTAAATCAAATTAAAAAAATGTTTCTTGAAAATGGGATATTGCCTCTTGACTTTCAGTTTTTGATTTCAAAAGAAGGAGATATTTATCTTATTGATTTTGATCAATATATAATTTCTGGAAAAAGCAGTATCTTATATAGGATGTTTATGTATCAACTTACCCAAAAAATTTTTGAAAAAACAGAAGAAATGCTTAAAATAAGGCTTTGGGAGTAGTGTTACAATTATTTTGAGCAGTAAGTGAATAATAGTTTTTTATTTGCTTGAAAGATAACTCAAAAAGGGACGAGATTAATAATTAAATTTTGTTCCATAATCTTAATCTGGCTTAAAAATCCTGTTCAAAGCGTTTCGCCATTTATCCTGTAGAATGAGATCAAAGGTCATTTTTTGATCCTGTATTTCAATGGTTCCGGCATCTATGGATTTATGGGAATATTCTGTAAAAAGCTCAAAGAGCTTTTTCTTGTATTCTGTGTCGGGGTTTCCCATAAGATGCTGTCCCTTTGTTTCCAGAATGGAGAAAGAGGCATTGCCAGTTTTAGATGACTCGACACAAACCAAAAAATCAGGATAGATTTTATTTTTTTGCCAGCCTTGCAAATGCCAGTCTTGCCTTTCAATAATCCTATGCCACCATTTTATGGCTGAATCCTCATCTAAATACCAAGCCACTTTTTTTTCTAAATCATTAAACTTAAATTTCTCAGTCCAAATATTTTCAAACAGGGATAGTTGCAAATTTTCGTTACTTTTCCTTCTCAATAATGTATCTTCTCCTGATACGGAGAGATTTAAAGTTTTTGCCATTTCCCAATTCAAATCCGGATCTCCTGCGCTTACAAGTTTAAATATAATCTCATGGTTTTTCAGCTTCTCTCTGAAAATCTTTTCTGTTTTTTGGCTTATTTGATTTTGAAGATCATTTCTCAAACAATCCAGAATATGGAACCGGCTCAAATAAACTTTTTCCTTTCCGTACTTCCTCTTTAAAGAAGAGAGAGCTTTATCCACTATCTTACTTGCATCCCAAAGGTTAGGGATAATATCAGAGAGTCTTTGACACATAAAACCAAAATCCATAGCAAAATCTTCAGGCACCTTTCCTTTTTCTCTTCCATGAAAAGAGGAAATCAGTTCTAACTGCTCTTTTATATCAACTTGTGTATGGGATATGTCCGGAACTTTTTCATTCAAATACGGATCTTGATTTAATTTCAGTTTTGACCAGTCAATAGGAAAAAGCAAATCTCTTTCATAGCTTAACTCTTTTAAGCTCTTCCCGTCTCTATGCAAAACTTTTGGCAAAAAGATTTTTAAACTCCTAAACGGCTTTCTTCTTCGGACAACAACTTCTCGAGTTAAAGGCTTATCAATGCCTGAACTTTTTATATCTCCGGCTAAGCCATCCATTCCTTCGCCTTCCAATCCTTTTCGTATGCCTTCCACGGCTCCAGCTGTGTCCTGATCCATACAAATCACATAACATTGATTTAAAGATTCTATACTGGTTTTTTTTGTTTCTGGCTGTCTTAAAACTCTTCCTATCATTTGCTCTATAGCCACAGGGGCTTTTGTCTTGGATAAAATGGTTAGAATATAGGCAAAAGGGCAGTCCCAGCCCTCTTTCAGAGCTTCTTTGGTTATAATATACCGGACCCTTGAATATTCAGATAGCAAATCTTCATTTTTTAGCTCGTCGTTTGTTGCGGATTTGACTTTTATCTCATCTGGATCTACGCTAAAATTATTTATAAGATATTCCCGAACATCCTCTGCATGGATAAACTTCTTCTCTCTTTGATCTTTTCCTGTTCTTTCAACTCTTATTAACTGTATAGGGCGGACATAGCGGTTTCCTTTTTTTTGGAGCCTTTGCGTATCTTCTGATAGGCTTTCCAAGGTTTCATGGCCTTTGGCCAGAGCTTTTTTCCAGTCTTTGCTTTTTAAGTTGTAAATATTAATAGGAAGTTTGATCATTTCCTCTTTTTTTAACAACTCTCCTGAAACAGAAACCAAAACATTGCTGTGATGTTCTTTTTTATTAGGAGTGGCGGAAAGTTCCAAAATAAATCGGGGATTAAAATCCATTAAGACCCTCTTTGCTTTTTCTGTATAAGCCCGGTGGCCTTCATCAATGACAACTAAAGGTTGTATCAGCTTTAAAACATTGCCTAAACTGTGTTTTAAGGGAATCTTTTTTAAGCCTCCGGCAAGGCTGGAGTCTATACAACTATAAGTGTCAAGATTGGGGCAGGTTTCAAGAAGTTTTTGATTGGTATGATAATCATCAATTTCCGGAAAAAAATAAGGAAATTTTCCAGAATCCCTGAATATTCTCAAGGTCTCCTTTGACTGCCTTCCAGCACTTTGAAGCATCAACAACATAATGCATAAAAAATTATCTGTGTCTTGAGGATGAAAGCTGTCGGTTTTTTGAAGGATTTTAACTTTTCGGGCGGAAGCACGATCCAGAATTTGCCTGTAAAGGCTTTCTCGATTAGTAAGAGCTTTCAGAGTTTGTTTATAAATGGAATCGCTTGGAACTACCCATAACACAAAACCACTATTTCTTTCGAAAAAATCTGTATTGATTCTCTCAATACCTGAAGTGCCAAGCAGTGTTTTCCCTCCCCCTGTGGGAACTTTAAAGCATATATTTGGAACAGGGCGATCCATACCACTTAATCGATCTTTATGGGGGGCCGGGATCAGCTCTTTTTCTTTAGGAATAAATAAATCTTCTGTTTTAGGGATAATTTTTCTGGAAATCAAAGGTAAAAAATTTTTTTCATTCAATTCATCCCATGCTCTTTTGCAAAAGTTAAAATCACCAGAAGTCCACGGGGAGGGCAACTGTCTTTTTTTTCTAATTCCCACCAAATCCAAAGCGTCTTGTTTTTTTTCCTTAAGAACCTTAAGGTAAGCGGACAGTTTGTCAAGAACAGCTTGTTGATAATCTTTTAACTCCACTTAAAAATCCCTTGATTTTTCATTCTGAGAAGAATAAAGGACAATTCCTTTTTAGTCATTCTCTAAACCCCTATAATTTTATGAATGGCAGTTGGAAGTTGGCAAAACTGAATATTGTAATCTTTTAATAGCTCTTTTTGTGTTATATAGCTTGCCGGAGCAAAAACCAAACTGATTTTTTTTGAACCTTTACTAAAGTTTTTTACTTTTTCCGCCAAATCTAAATGCAAAGCACTTTCCTTGCTTTTTAAAAATTCCAAATTGGATTTATAAACAAGATGAAACTTATAAATTTCTGTTTCACCAATAAACCATGATGGATTGGGTTTGGAAATCATATTGAGACTTTTTCCCGTCGCTGTGTAAAAGATATATTCCGCAAGTTGTTTGTATTCTGGAAGTTTGCCTAGCAACATATTTTCTGCGTTGATCTCATCTCCCAAGGAGCAATAAGTGAAAGAACCACCTAAGCCTTTCTTTAGCTTTTCATCTTTGGCTTTTGGTCTGCCCTTTATGACCCGGCGGATCCGCTCTGCTGTAATTTTGTCCGCATAATTCTCACACTCAATAAGGATGAATTTGCGGTGGCCTCCATCCTCTTTATTCAAGTTCAAGACAGCATGGGCTGTTGTGCCGGAACCGGCAAAGGAATCCAAGATAATGGCGTCTTTTCCACCTCCAATTTTAAACAAGCGAAACAACAGGCTTGATGGCTTGCTGTTATCGAATTTTTTTCCGCCAAATATGTCTTTTTGCTCATTTGTAGCATCAGTTGTTGTCGCTAAATCATAAAAAATGGTTCGCTCTTTGATGATTTTTAGCTGTCCGTTCAACTCATCAAGATATTTAACCTCAAAAGGAGTCCATCGGCCACTTCGCTTTTCCCAGTGAATATGTTGCTTGTCCAAGTTTAAAGGCCGTGTCCGCCAATTCCCATCTTTGCCGTCAGGGGCTTTAGGGTAAAAATCCGCGCCGTCAGGAGCTTTAATAGGATAAAACATTGTTGGTCGATCTTCACGATAAGCGTTTGACCCCCATTTTTCTAATTTTATAAATCGGCATTTTCTTTTATTTTTTTCTTTATTAAAAAAGCTCTCTTGAATCTCTGTTTTTCGAAAATTCATGCGATATTTTTCTGTTTTTCGATAACATAGAATATAATCATGCTCTCCGGCAAAATACTCACTGTCCTGCCCTCCCCCGGCTTTTTTTCTCCATATAATCACATTGATAAAATTCTCTTCTCCAAAAATTTCATTCATTATCATTCGCAAATGATGTTGCTCATTATCATCGCAACTAATGAAAATCACTCCATCATCAGCAAGTAATTCTCTTAATAACTGTAGCCTGGGCCACATCATGCAAAGCCATTTATCATGTCTTTCCAAATCATCTATTCCAATGCCGTTTTGTTTCAACCATTCCTTTATTATGGGGCTGTTCACCCTATCGTTGTATTTCCAGCCCTCATTTCCGGTATTATAGGGTGGATCGATATAAATACATTTGACTTTCCCTGAATACCTGGGCAAAAGGGCCTTCAGGGCATGAAGGTTGTCCCCATAAATGATTAGATTGTCATCTAAACTTGATGCGTGCTGTTTCCCTTTGGGTTTTCCTCGTCCAGCCGGGGAGAGTGATTTTTTTTCATCTATTTTTAACGTTCGGAAAGGAACGCCTAAATGGTGCGAATAGATGACAGACTTCCCTTTAAAATGTAGAAACGGCATAAGCTTCTCCTGTTTTATTACCCCATTAAATTATTATATTTCCCTGCAATTTTTTACGGTGACTTTACCAAATGGGTTACAATCCATAGACTTTAAGTAAAAGTTGTTCCAGTAGGCATTCAAAGACTTCTGATTACACTCCTGAAAGATGGGAAATCTGAAAACTAAAATGGGAGACTTTCGGGAGGATTATACTCCTTATAGTTAACCTTCAACAAATTAACTGAAACTGGCCTTTAATGGCAAGAGAAAAACTAGTCGTCCAGACGGTTTTTAATAATTTTCCTGACGATTATCTTCAAATCCTTTTTCGTCCCCTTTTTCGTAAAAATCCAATAATAACAAGGTGTTAACAGTTTTTTTTCGGATGACTGTTTAATCTAAAAAAAACTGTTGACATTTACCCCCCCCCATTAGTCTGGGAGCTGGGCTTGTTTTTCAAGTGCCATAATAAAAACAAAAATTAAGGAGGTGTAGTTATGAAATATGTAGTTGGGATTTTTATGCTTTTAGGCTGTGGTTTAGCTGGAGCTGTGTCTCCCTTCAATCATGGATCGAGGTGTTTAGAACATGCGTATATTGGGGGACAGGTTACCTGTGTTGAGTCTTATATTTGTCGTCCAGCAAAGGGGGGTGAGGTAGCCACAGTGCAATGTGTTTGTGAATTAGATAGAGGACAGACGCTGGAAGGTTTTAACAGTACTGGGGAGAATTTGTCTGCTCAATTAGCAGAAGAAGAGGCCAGGGCAATTTGTAACTTTATTTTGGATGAAGAGTTAGCAAAAAAGAAAAACCCTCAATCTTGGACAAAAAATATAACTTGTAGTGAACCAAGTTATTGTTTTTATTGCGATCCAGACCAAGATCTGGACTGTTCTGCTGAAGCTACAGACGGTTCTGGAGGGGAATGATTATGAGAAAGGTTTGTATTACCTGTGTCGTGCAAAAACCAAACTCTGAAGGGGAATGATTATGAGAGTTTATATAAAATATCTGCTTTTTATAGGGCTTTTTAGTTTTTTGTTTATTTCCTGTGGAGAGGGAGAGAAAACAAAAGACTCTAATAATAAAACCACCAGTGGAAAAACTAATAGTTCAATAAAGAAGGAAACTCCAGCAACTAATATTAAGGTTGAGGGGCAATCTGTGACTGTGCTTTGCCAGTGCGATAATAAGAGCTTTGTTCGAGGATCGGGGGATGATCAAAATTCAGCTCAAGAAAATGCTAAAAGTAAATGTTCTGATAAAACCGCATCTGTTAAAAATTGTAGAAGCTTTTAAGACAGTCAAAGAAAAGCTGTTAAGAATGGTAGAAGCTTTTAAGATAGCCAAAGTAGTATAGGAATAATTTGTTTTTCGTATCCTTTACAGGTTTTTACCCCTCGCTTAAAAGGCGAGGGGTTTTATTTGGTGCAAAAAAATTTTAATATTTATAATCATTTGGTTTGTAGGGGCCGTTCACACTTAAGCCTAAGTATTCTGCTTGGGTAGGGGTAAGCTTAGTGAGCTTGGCGTTTATATGATCTAAATGCAAATGAGCTACTTTTTCATCCAAGGTTTTAGGTAGACGGTAAACTCCGGGTGTATAGTTACCTTTATTTTTCCATAAATCCATCTGAGCCAGTGCTTGGTTACAAAAAGAGTTACTCATTACAAAAGAGGGATGACCAGTAGCACACCCTAAGTTTACTAAACGGCCTTCTGCTAAAATAATAATCTCCCGCCCGTCTAAAAAGCGATGCAGATCCACTTGGGGTTTTAAGGTTGTTTTTTTACTGTTTTGGTTCAACCACTTCATATCTACTTCTAAATCAAAATGACCAATGTTGCAGACAATGGCCCCACTTTTCATTTTCAAAAAATGCTGTTGTGTAATGATGTCTCTACACCCTGTGGCTGTAACAAAAATATCTATCTGATCCGCTACATCGTCTATACGAACCACGCTATAACCTTCCATACCAGCCTGTAAAGCACAGATAGGATCCACTTCAGAAATAAGGACACGCGCCCCATAAGAGCGAAGGCTTTGAGCAGATCCTTTTCCCACATCTCCATAGCCCGCCACTAAGGTGGTTTTTCCGGCCAGCATAATGTCGGTGGCTCGCTTTATGCCATCTACTAAAGACTCTCTACACCCGTAAAGGTTATCGAACTTGGACTTGGTTACAGAATCATTAACATTAATAGCCGGTGCTTTTAGTTTTCCTTCCCTGTGCAGTCTTTCCAGATTTCTTACACCTGTGGTAGTTTCTTCAGAAATGCCCACTATTTTTTTCATAAGGTGGTTATATTCTGGTTTGTGCATGACATTGGTTAGATCTCCCCCATCATCTAAAATAAGATCAAAGCCCTCCGACCCCCAACCTTTAAGGGTTTGTTGGATACACCACCAGTATTCTTCTTCTGTTTCTCCCTTCCAAGCAAAAACAGGAACTCCCGCTTGCGCCATAGCCACTGCCGCGTGATCTTGGGTGGAATAAATATTGCAAGAACTCCACCGAACTTTAGCACCTAATTCTATCAGAGTTTCTATCAGAACGGCTGTTTGAATGGTGAGGTGCAGGCAACCTGTTATGCGCGCGCCTTGTAAAGGCTTTGATTTTGCATATTCTTTTCTTAAGGACATCAATCCGGGCATTTCGTTTTCAGCCAGGCGAATCTCCTCTCGCCCATATTGGTTAAGGGCTTTCATTTTTTCTGGATTATCCATAGCGGTTTGGCAAACTCGATAATCTTGTTTTTCGTTTTCTTTTCTTTTTAACTCTCCCATTGATCTGGTCTCCTTTTTAATTAAGTGTGTTTTTGCTTTTTAACCTCTAAAAAAATAAAAATCCAATATAGACTGTAAAAAAACTGGTTCTTTACTTCTCTAAAGGACTTCTTCTTACAGCCGTATGTGTTCCTGACCAAGGTGGAGCAGGTCAGGGATGTCAATATTGTCAATAAAATGTAACACCATATATCCTGAAAATCAACTAAAGTGCATATTTTATAATTGTTTTTAGAATAAAATACTGTATTATTTAGAGATCAGTAGTAGTTGGATATTTATACGCGGAAACGTATAGAAGAAAATACTATATTATTAAGGGGAAGTAATAGTCCGTATAAAGGAGGACAATATGGGAAGTAAAAAGCAGAGCAGTAAAAATCAAAATGTGGGTGTTTTTATATTTATATTTGTTTTTTTGACAATAAACTGCACCGGAAAAAAAGATGTTGTTGTAAAACCATTAACCGCAGATGATGTAAAACGCGCGCCTTTAGAAAACAAACAATTAGAAGGTGAAGTGTCTCAGAACAATAAAGCTACCTCCGCTGGAATGGCGACAAAGGAACAAAAAACAGATGGAACAACAGAAGCGAAGGGAATAAAACAGACAGGTAGTAGGGCATGGATAACAGGCAGAGTAACCGAAACAAAAGAAAATAATGATAACAAAGCAGATGAACCACAACAAGTTGCAAAAGAAGGTGAAGACGATCTAAAGAAGCAGGTTGTTGCAAAAAAAGATGAAGACGAACCAAAAATCGCAAAAAAAGTGGATGATTGGCAGTTTACTCCCTCTTTAGCTTTATCTGATGGGTTAGGAGTAGTCACGCAGAAGGGGGGTGTTAGACGCAGAACTTTGCAGGTAGATTCCCTTGCCAGTTCTTCTATAGCCTCTGCTTCATTAGGGTTTTCTGTTGGTGGAGCTAAAAGTATTAACTCTTTTCGAGAAAATATTAAAAATAACTTTTTACCTCTTCTAACAGACATAACTTATGAAGGCTTGTTTTACGATTACTTTTTTGATACTTCCGTTAAAAAACCTATTTCCTGTGATAAGCTTTTTTGCCCTTCCTATACCACGGCAATATCTAAAGATCCTTTTTCCAAAAAATCTGAGTATTTTTTATCCGTAGGGCTTAATTCTAATATTAAAAAAAGCGATTTTTCTCGCAAAACATTAAACTTGATTATTGTCCTGGATATTTCCAGCTCCATGTCATCCCCCTTTAATCGCTATTATTATGATCAACTTAGTGCTGTTGTCCATCCAAGAGCCCCTGTCCATCCAGGAGAACAACCTAAAAAGCCAAGCTTTGATGAGGAAAAAGAATGGAATAAAACAAAAATGCAAGTAGCTAAGGAATCAGTAGTAGGTTTGCTGAAACACCTTAAACCGGAAGATAGTTTGGGAGTGGTATTATTCGACGATCAAGCTTACCTGGCTAAACCTCTTCGAAAAGTAGTAGAAACGGATATGAAAGCCATAGAAGGACATATTATGGAGCTTGAATCCCAAGGAGGAACAAATATGTCTGCTGGTTTGCAAAGGGCTGGTGATTTGTTTAAACAACTGGGATTTAACAATAGTGACAAAGTAGAAAATCGTATTATTTTTTTGACAGATGCCCAGCCTAACCAAGGGGATTTGAGTGAAAAAGGCCTGGCCGGCTTAGCTAAATCCTTAGCTCAAAATCAGGTTTACACTACTTTTATAGGTGTGGGGGTGGATTTTAACACGCAGTTAATTGAATCCATTACAAAACTCAGAGGGGCTAATTATTATTCTGTTCATTCTCCTAAGGAGTTTAAAGATCGAATGGATAAAAACTTTGATTACATGGTTACCCCTTTGGTGTTTAACTTGAAATTGCAAGTGGAGACGGAGGGGTTTGAAATTCAAAAAGTGTATGGTTCACCAGAGGCGAACCAGGTGGAAGGGGAAATTATGACAGTCAACACGCTTTTTCCCTCTGAAAGTGTAGAGGGTAAAACACGTGGCGGGTTGGTGTTGCTTCACTTAAAGAAAACAGGGGATAAAGAAGAAAACCACATTCAGTTAAAGGTCAGCTATGAGAACAGGCAAGGGAATAAAGACACTGACACCACTGAAATTGAATTTGAGAAACAAGAGGATTATTATGCTAATACTGGAGTGCAAAAAGGGATTTTGTTGGTTCGTTATGCCAATTTATTGAGAGATTGGATAGTATTCGAAAGATTAGACAAAACAGGCTGGGAGGTGGAGGATTCGGGGGGGCAAAATTCTTTTGTTATTCAGGAGTGGTATAAGGAGTTAGGTATTCCATCTAACACAGATAGACATTTTGGTTCGTCCACTCGGTGGGAGAGGAAGTCTAAACCTTTAGTGGTTTCTCCTGAGTATAAAAAAATATTTACGCAATTTTTACTTTATTTGGAACAAGAGATAAAAGCCATAGGTGACCAAACTATAAAACAGGAAGCAGAAATTTTAAGGACTTTAATCGACTTGGATAGGTAAAAATCTAAAAAAACTGATAAAATGTTATTTGGATAAGTAAAAATTCGGATAAAAATTCGGATAAATTCGGATAAAATTCGGAATCCGAATTTTTACAGATCAAAACCGCGTTTTTTTTAAGTTTTCAGGTATCTGGACTTTGCTGATATATTGAGTATGAAAATTTTTTCTTTTACTCAAGATGGAAATAAAATCATTCCTGTAGAGGTGCAATTAAGCTTGATTCCGGGTTTGCCTCAGGTGCAATTTACGGGATTGCCGGATATGGCTATTAAAGAAAGCGTTATGCGGATTAAATCTGCTATTCGTGCTCAAGGGTTTGAGTGGCCTAAAACCCGGCAAATGATAATCAATCTAAGACCTGCTCATTTAAAGAAAAGCTCGCAAGGTGTGGAGTTGGCTATTGCTTGTGCTTTACTGTGGAAAACAGGGCAATTAAAACCTCCGCCTGATATGTCTTCTCCTTTTTATGTTTATGGAGAGCTATCCTTGGATGGGACTGTATCCGCGCCCGATGATTGGGAGAGCTTGCCCTCAAGAAAAGAAGGAATATTGACGGGCAGAATAGAAAAAGAAAATTATCTGTGTCCTTTGTTTCAAGTTAGTTGTTTAAAGGAGTTAGAAAACCCAGGTTTTGTTCCTGCACAGCCTTTAAGCCAGCTTTTGCAAAAACCTCCTATTCCTGATATTTGTTTTTCCGAGAAATCAGCTTTTATTTTAGCTGTTACAGCTGTAGGTGCGCACCCTCTTTTACTGGCTGGGGAGGCGGGATCTGGAAAGAGTACATTATCAGAACACTTGCCATATCTTCTACCCCCTCCTTCGTTATCTGAATTTCAGCAAGCTCGGCGAATTTGGTCTCGGACCGGGCAACAGTTAACATGGCGACCATTTGTAAATCCTCATCATAGCATTACCGCGCTTTCTATGATAGGGGGAGGTTATCCTTTGTTTTTTGGAGAAATTACAAAGGCACATGGTGGGGTTTTGTTTATGGACGAATACCTGGAATTTCATCCCAGGGTGCAGGAGGCTCTTAGAGAACCTATAGAAAAAGGAGAAATTTGCATTTCCCGCAGAGGGCAAAGTGAGAAGTTTCCAGCTCGTTTTTTATTAGTGGCGGCAACCAATCTTTGCCCTTGTGGGGATTTAGTGCCAGGAAAATCCAATTCCTGTTCTTATTCTCTTAGGAGATGTTTTTCTGTTATGGATAGACTGAACGGCCCCATGTTGGATCGATTTGATATTTTGGCTTTTTCCACTCAATGGAAAAAGGGTGCACTGTCCGTTTCTTTAAAGGATATATACAAAAGGGTAATAAAAGCCTCAGAATTTCGCCAAAAAAGGAAACAAGAAAAAGTTAATGCTCAGCTTACTCTTCAGGAGTTAGAGTCTTCCTTGAGCACGTTTTTAAAGGAGACTCAGCTGGCCTCCAGTGTATCTTCTAAAAGGAGGAAAAAGGCTGTACTTAAAGTGGCACGCACTTTAGCGGATTTGAATGAGGAAAGTGAGATAAAAGCAGAGCATATTGAGCAAGCTAAGGAGTTAAGTTATTTACCCTTTGTGCAACTAAAAAATAGAGGCTTATTCCCTTGAAGTGTATAATATAATCTTGGGTGTGACTTGTTTAGTGGATCAATAAAAATAAAACCAAAACTTTTAACTTGAAGTGTGTTCAAATTTTAGGTCTAAGCTGTTTAGTATCTAAGTAAAACTGCTCCGCTTGTCATACCCCCTCCCACCGCGAGCATTAAAATATTTTGTCCTCTTTTGATTTTTCCTTTTTCCACGGCGCGAGCCATAGACAAAGGGATGGAAGCAGAAGAAGTATTGCCTGTCTCTTTAATATCAAAAATCACTTTTTCCTCAGGAAAGTTAACTAATTTAGAAAATTTTTTTAAAATTCTTTCGTTAGCCTGGTGAGGGACTATCCAATCAATTTGTTCTGGGGAAAATGAAGTTTTATTTAAGGCATTTTTATAGGATTCGCACATAATCTGGACTGCTTTTTTAAATACGGTTTGTCCATCCATTTGGATATAGGGTTCTGCTTTGTCTTCTGAAGAGGTGTCTTCTGAAGAGGAATAATTATCTTTCTTTGCTGAATGTTTTGCCCCTGGTGCAGATATAAAAAGGGCTGACCCTAACTCTCCGTAGGCTTTTAATTCCTGGTAAAACACGCGCCCTCCTGTTTTAGGATCTTTGTTTTGGGATAGCACAAAAGCTCCTGCTCCGTCTCCAAACAAAATACAAGTGGAGCGATCTTTATAATCGGTTACATGGTGTAAGGTTTCTGTTCCCACTAAAAGAATATTTTTATAAGTTCCCGTTTGGATATATTGATCAGCTATACTCAGTCCATACATAAAACCACTGCAAGCTGAGGAAATATCTAAACAGGGGATATGAGAGATATTCAGTTTTTTTTGTAATTTACAGGCCGTGTTGGGCATTATTTGATCGGGATAGAGGGTGGCGATCAAAATAAAATCTAAATCTTCTGGCTTAAGTTGGCTTTGTTCAAAAGCTTTTAAAGAGGCTTTTAGAGCCATATCACTGGGCAATTCATTTTCATTAGAGATATGTCTTCTTTCGATACCGGTCCTTTGTTTAATCCATTTATCAGAGGTGTCTACCATTTTTTCCAGATCCTGGTTGGTTAGTATTTTTTTTGGCAGGTAGTATCCCATTCCACTAATATGGCAATAATTCATTTTTTATATTCCTGTTGTTGTTTCGTTGTTTCTTCAAAAATGAGACGGGTTTTTGGGACCCGCCTAAAGGCGCAAATCATATTGATTTAAGCCGGGCTATCACCTTATATTTACATGATGTGGGTTATGTTACAATTCTTTTATGCTTGAGGCTTTTCCTAAAGAGATGTTTTGTTTTAATGCTTTTATGTTGTTATGAGTGCATTGGTGATATTATTTACAGGAATAGGCTTAATTTTGAATCTAAAATTTCTGTAAAAAAGCGGGTTAAAGGCTTGTTTCGTCAAATTTGTCAAAAAAACCTTTTTTATTATGAGTGTTTTTGTGTTAAAATAGCTTTTTATAGTTTTTTCTGCTTTAAAATATGTGGAGATTTTATGAGTTTTGACGCTTTAAAATATGTGGAAAATTTAAGAAAAGCAGGTGTTCCAGACAGGCAGGCAGAAGCTCAGGTGCGTATCCTGAATGAAACCATTGACTCCAACTTAGCTACTAAAAGAGATATGAAGGAGATGGAACAGAAGCTGACCAGAGATATGAAGGAGATGGAACAGAAGCTGACCAGAGATATAAAGGAGATGGAACAGAAGCTGACCAGAGATATAAAGGAGATGGAACAGAAGCTGACCAGAGATATGAAAGAGATGGAACAAAGAATTGTAATCAAACTGGGATCTCTGCTTACAGCTGGTCTTGTAGCTCTTGTGGCTTTATCTAAACTGAACTTAATTTGATAAGAAAGGAAAAGCTTTTTTTCCTAAAAATTTGGCTTTGGAGCTTAATTTCTCCTCTATCCTCAACAGGCGATTGTATTTTGCTGTTCTTTCTCCTCTACAAACAGATCCCGCTTTTATTTGCTCCGCTCCCCATGTCACTGTTAGATCGGCTATACTGGTGTCTTCAGTTTCTCCACTGCGATGAGATACAGAACGGGTGTAACCCGCTTTGCCTGCCATCTGAATGGCTGAGTAAGTTTCTGTAATTGTGCCTACTTGGTTTATTTTAGCTAACAGGCCATTTCCAGCCTGGCAATCAATGCCTTTTTTTAAACGAACTATATCAGTGACAAATAAATCATCCCCCATGAGTTGGGTGTTTTTTCCCATTTCCTTTGTGAGCTTAACCCATCCGGTCCAATCTTCTTCTGCCAAACCATCTTCTATACTAATAAGAGGGTAGAGTGTGCGCCAGTCTTTGTAGATGTTAATTAGTTCTTCTGCTGTTAGAAAATCTTTTTCCCATTTATATCCTTTTTCTGGGTGGTAAAATTCCGAGGCCGCTATGTCTAAAGCCAAGGCTATTTGCTTTTCAGGTGCGTATCCTGCTTTTTCAATAGCTTGCAGTAAAAGCTTAAGGGCGACTTCATTATTAGAAAGAAGGGGAGCAAACCCTCCTTCATCTCCTACGGTAATACTTAAGTTTTGTTGTTTTAAAATTTGTCGAAGACAATAAAAAACTTCTGCTCCAGCGCGTAAAGCCTCTTTTAGAGAACTAAAACCATAAGGAACTATCATAAACTCCTGAACAGATAAACCATTGTGGGCGTGTACTCCTCCGTTTAAAATATTAATAAGAGGGACGGGCAAGGTATAGTTTTTATTAGGTATATTTTCAAAAGATTCAAACAGATCTTGATCTTGGTTCAAGGCACGCGCTTTAGAATAGGCTAAAGAGATCGCCAATAAAGTGTTAGCTCCTAAACGGGACTTATTTTGGGAGCCGTCTAATTTTTTTAATAAAGAGTCTACTTCATATTGATTTTTCAAACTGTATTTTTTTAACTCTTTAGATAGGGTATTTATGTGGGATAGGGCTGTTAATAGTCCTTTTCCGTGAAATCGTTTAAGATCTTGATCTCTTAATTCCAGGGCTTCGTGTGTGCCTGTGGAGGCACCAGAGGGAACGCTGGCCCGCGCTGTAATGGCATTATTTAAAGTTAACTCCACTTCCAGGGCTGGCAATCCTCGGCTGTCTAAAATTTCCCTGCCGTAAATATGAGAAATAACTGACATTATGATTCCCTTTTTTGTATTTAATTAGGGTGACATGTTCTATGTAATGGTATATTATTAAGATAAAGTCAAGGTTTGTTGCAGAGGCTAACTAATCATCCGTGAATAATATATTTTCTGAAAAAAATCAGTGGTATATTCCTGCCTTTTAAGGAGATGTATAAAGTAGTTTCCTTAATTAAATACACTTTTTCACGGGTAATTAACTAATAGGGATATAAGAAAGGTATAAGTTATGATGATTGTGGGAGTTAAAATTTTACCTAAGAAAGAAGTGTTGGATGTGCAAGGTCGCGCTATAGCAGACACTTTAAAACGGCAAGGTTATGCTATTGAAGATTGTCAGTATGGGAAGGTTATCAGATTAAAAATTCAGACGAATGATCAAAAAACGGCTTTAGATCAGGCAAAAAAAATAGCAGAGTCAGTATTATGCAGTGCTCTTGTAGAAACCTACCAATTAGAAGTTTTATCCCACACACTCGATGATGATACGAGTCTATAAAAAACCTGTCCTCGTGGAGGTGGGGATATATTATTTCTCTGGGTTGCCGTTTTTCAAGGGGCAGGAAGGCAACACAACACAGTTTTTTTTTACAGAGGATTAATTAAGAGAGAAAGTCAGGAATAATGAAAATGAACTATAGTAAAATAAGAAAGAAGCCCATTGGGGTGCTGGTTTTTCCAGGTACTCAATGTGATCAAGATGTTATCCAAGCCCTAAAAGGTTTAAACTATCCTGTCCGCAAAATGTGGTATACAGAATTTTTTGCTCCAAAGGATTATTCTGCTTTTATTTTGCCTGGGGGGTTTTCCTACGGGGATTATTTGCGCGCGGGAGCTTTAGCAGGACATTCTCCAGCTATGAGAGATATCCATAAGGCGGCTAAACAGGGTTGGCCTATCTTAGGGATATGTAATGGCTTTCAAATTTTATGTGAAGCGGGTCTTTTAGAGGGAGTGTTAAGAATCAATAAAAGCCTTCGGTTTATTGATGATTGGGTAGAACTTGAGCTTTGTCATTCTTGTCGAGTGTGGGGAGGAGATGAAATGGCTAAAGTGGTTTGCATCCCTATTGCTCATAAGGAAGGTTCTTTTTACATAGATTCAGATGGGGTAAAAAAGCTGGAGGATAGGGGACAAATTTGGTGGAGATATAGAAATAACCCCAATGGTTCTGTGGGAAATATAGCAGGTATAATGAATGAAAAGAAAAATGTGGCGGGTTTGATGCCTCACCCGGAAAGGGCTATGGCAGAATGGATGGGAAGCTCTGATGGGGCTCTTTTCTTTAATTTTTTATAGTCAATCAGGGTGATGGATTAGTGTGTTGAACCTAAAATTTTTTTTTGATATTCATGGTAAGAAATACGATCTTGATCCTGCCCCACTATACCTATGACTGGGCGATTAAACTGTTGTAATTCTTTTTGAGCTTTTTCATATTCACTGGCTCCAAGGCGACTGTGGTTTAAGTATTGGAAAGTCGTTTTAGTGACTAACTTTTGATCACTAACTGATAAATGAGTGTATAGACCATCTTCCGCACCCTGGGGGTTAATAGTGCCTTTTGTGCCCTGAAAGTTAAAGTTAGAGTATAGGGAAGGGGTAATGACAAAAATAAAAAAACAAAAAATAATTTTATATAGTTTCATAATATACTGTTTTCCTAATCTAAAACTGCCGTTTTAGAAATGGGGGTTAAAACATTAGGATAGAGGATAAAATAATTTTTTTTATTGTTCGTCAATGGATTAATTTTTTTATTTTTAGAGTTGATTTTTTGGAATAATATTGAAACATCGCGTCAAAAAATTTTAAGTGAGATATTTTAAACTTACATTGAAGTTATGAATACAATTAAATAATTTTAACAAACGGGTTTTAAAAAAGAGGCACTTTTAGAGACTTTTCCTACTGAGGACCCATTATTTAATGGTTATGTGGCTTTATTTATGATATGTTTAAAATTTGTAATCCATAATTTTGACACTTTTAAAATCATTTTCTTAACTTATATTACATCTGTTTAAAGTTTGTAGCTCACAATTTAGACAGTATATAAACAAAGCAAGAATTATTAGTTATTTGCTTTTATTTTAAAAATGGTTTTTAAGGGCAATGTATCTTAAATAAGTTTGGTAAGGGGGGCACTTTGAGAATATTAGATCCAGTGCATAAGTATATTGTTTTTTCTGAGCAGGAACGTCCTCTTGTGGATTCTATAATTTTTCAGCGACTTCGCTATATTCGACAGTTAGGGTTTGCGGAGTTGGCTTTTCCTGGAGCAGTTCATAATCGTTTTTTGCATTCTTTAGGGGTTTGTCATTTGGCAGGTAAAGCTTTTGACTCCCTTTTGCTTTTAGATAATTTTTTAACCCCCTCTAAAAAAAAAGATTTTCGAAAGCTTGTTAGACTGTCCGCTCTTTTGCATGACATAGGTCACGGACCTTTATCTCATATTTCTGAAACAGCTATGCCTTTGTTGTCAGATTTGTCTCTTCCTTTCTGTAATATAGACAAAAAAGATGATAATAAAAAAAAAGCCACCCATGAGCACTATACAATTAAACTCATTTTGGAATCAGAAATCAAAAGCCTTATTTCTGCTATGGATGTGTCTGCCCAATGTGTAGCGCATTTGATTGACGATCGGGTGCCTTTTTCTGATACGGATTTTTTTATTTCTGCAGGGGTAAATTTTAAACCTTTGTTAAAACAAATTATCAGTTCTGATTTGGATATGGATCGTGTTGACTACACTCGAAGGGATGCTTTTTTCTGTGGAGCAGATTATGGGTTTTGTGATCATGAATGGATACTGAATAATTTGCGTGTTCATATCCAAGAGGGGCAGGCTTTCTTAGGTATTGGACAAAAGGCGGTATACAGTGTGGAAAGCTTTTTTCTGGGTAGGAGGCATTTAGGGTTGGCTATTTACTTTCATAATAAAATGGTGGCAATGGATGAGATGCTTTATCATTATTTTGTTAGTCCTAACTGTAATTTTCATATTCCGGCTGATTTAGATGGTTATCTCAAATGTACAGACACTTCCCTTTTTGAAAACTTAAGGGAAGCGTCTTCTAAAAATGAATGGGCACGTCGAATCACCGAAAAAAAACCTTATGAAAAACTATATGAAATTCAATACACCTTAATTGAGAAAGAAAAAAAACTGGACCACTTGCAAAAAGTAAAACAATTATTGAAAAAACAAGGTATTTCTTTTATCCATACTAATTCTTTAAATCATGTTAAAAGATTTTATTTTCAGGATACGGACCAACATTTACCTTTATATATTGTGGATGAGTCCACAGGGAAAGCTGTAACTTTGAGGGCAAGAATGAAAATGTTTAATCAAAAGGAGTTTATGCTTTTGATGGATCGGATATATGTTTCTCCTGAGAATAAACAAGAGGTCAGTAATTTGCTAAAATTGTGTAATAATGAGTGAGAAAGGAAGTATAATAGTCAAAGAGAGGGGATATGATATGTGTGGTATTATGGGGTATATGGGTTTTCGTGATTCAAAAGAGGTTTTGCTGAACGGGCTGGAAAAAATTCAGTATCGCGGTTACGACAGCATGGGGTTAGTGGTGGCCACAAAAAACGGATTTAAAAGAATTCGATCTGTGGGTGATATTAAACAACTTAGAAAAAAAGTAGTTAGTACAGGTGATATTTCCCATTCCTCTTACGGGCTGGCTCACAGTCGATGGGCCACGCATGGCGCGCCTTCTGAAGCCAATGCGCACCCTCATAAGGCAGAACATATTTATATTGTTCATAACGGGATTATCGAAAATGCCCAAGAATTAAAAAAAACTCTTCCTTATTTTTTTTCCTCTGAAACGGATTCGGAGGTAATAGCTTATAGTTTGTTGGATCTTTATAAAAAAACAGGTTCTCTAAAAGAGGCTTTGTTTGATACCTTCTCCAAGATAAAAGGTGAGTATGCTTGCGCAGTTATGTCTGAAAAACATCCTAAAGAATTTTTTGCTTTTAAAAAAGGACCTTCTTTGTTGATAGGGGTAGGGGAAAGGGAAATATTTTTATGTAGTGATGCTCAAGGAATCCTGCCTTATACGAATAAAATATTTTTTTTAAAAGACGGAGAAGTAGCACACATTAAAGATGGAAAAGAGCTTTCTTTTTACTCTTCTGAAAACTCTGAAAAAAAAATTAAAAAAAATATCACAACATTAAAATCTCAGGAGGATCGGACAGATAAGCAAGGCCACCCTCATTATATGCTGAAAGAAATTTATGAGCAACCAGGTTGCGTTTCTCGACTAATTCAGCAGAATATTAACAATAAAAATCACTTGGTAAAGATAAACGAAGGTGGAAAATATAACCTTTTAGATCAAATTGTTCAAGAGGGAAGGCTTAGCATTGTGGCCTGTGGTAGTAGCTATTACTCAGCTCTTTATGGAAAATACACCATCGAACAACTTAGTCGTATTGCAGTGGAAGTGGATATGGCCAGTGAGTTTCGTTATCGAGCCCCTGTGTTACCGGATCGTACTCCCATTATGTTGATTTCTCAAAGTGGAGAGACCGCAGACACCCTGGCTGTTTTGAAAATGGCAAAGGAGCTAAACTGGCCTGTTTTAAGCTTGTGCAATGTGGAGCACTCTTCTTTAGATAGAGGTTCTACTACCCAACTTTATATGTGTTCAGGGGTGGAAAAAGGAGTAGCCAGTACTAAGGCTTTTGTGTCAACTTTAACAATGTTGTTTTTGTTGGCCCTGTTTTTAGGGAGACAAAACAAATATATTAATTCCTCTACAGAAAAAAAATATATTCAATCTTTACTCACTCTTCCCTCTCTTATGGAGGAGGTTTTATCTTGTGAGCGGGAATACACAGCTTTAGCTCATTTGGCAAAGCCACTTAAAAGTTTTATTTACTTAGGTAGAAATATCTATTACCCCCTGGCTTTAGAGGGGGCTTTAAAAATGAAAGAGTTAACTTACAAGCACGGGTCGGCTTATCCGGCGGGGGAAATGAAACATGGGCCCTTAGCTTTAGTGGATAAGGATATGTTAGTGGTAGGAATTGCACCTAAGTCTTCTGTTCGTCAAAAAACGCTGACCAACTTAGAGGAGGTGCGCTCGCGAGGGGGGAAGTTGATTGTGCTTGGGACTCAAGGGGATAAGGAGGTAAAAGGGCTTGCCAAACATTTTTTATCTGTTCCTGCTTGCAATGAATATCTATCCGCCATTTTATGCGCTTTACCTCTTCAGTTAATGGCTTATCGGACGGCTTGTACTCTTGGGCACAATGTGGATCAGCCCAGAAATTTGGCCAAATCTGTTACTGTGGAATAACCTTGTTACTGTGGAATAACCTTGTTACTGTGGAATAACCTTGTTACTGTGGAATAACCTTGGTATGAAAAAAATAGATTTTTTATTAATTATTGGAATTTTGATCTTGTGTTTCGGATATTATTTGTGGCAGGAGCAAAGTCATCCAGATCAGCAAAAACAACAAGGGCAAAAAATGTTCCGAAGACACCAGAAAGACATAAAACCTTGGAAAAAAAATGTGCCAGTTCGTTCTGAACGCCTTGAACAAGAAATAACAGATCCTTATGAAAAGGCCCTTCAAATTTATTTATCAATAAATGAGGGGATAAAAATATCTGCTAACCAATATGAAATGAAACAGCGCAAATATTCAGAAGACTTAACACAGGCAAAAGAATCTCTTGCACAATACCTGGAGGTCACTAAAAAGAGTTCTGTAGAAGGAGAGGTTGTTAAGGAAATGGTGCGAAAAAATTATGAAGTGGCTTTTAAGGAACTTTATATCATAGTTCAAAGTTCTGCAATGGGTATGCAGTCTATTAGTGGAGTGGGTGAAAAACTTAAAAAATCTGTTGAGTTTTATAAAAAGTCAGGTCGTCCCTGGAGAAAAGGTTCAGAGGTTTTTTTTATTAAATCTGTAAGCGATCATTTATACCATAGAGAAAAAATGAAAGAAATTTTTCAGAATATGGAAAACTCATTGAATGAATATGGTGAATCTATACAGAAACTAATTTCACTTTCTTCTTCCTCAGTAGATTTGTCTAAAGAGCTTAAAGGGTATTACAGATTAAAAGAAACAGACCCTGATAAAGCTAAAAAACTTTTTAAAGAAAATAAGGGTAAACTGGTTATAAAACAAAAAGATATTAAAGAGTCGATGACTGCTCTGGAAAAAACAGTGGAGCTTAAAATAGATGAATTTACAAAAATGGTTCCTGATTTTATTTATCATATGGAATTGTCTTTAAGGGCACTTGAAAAAGTAAGTAAATATTCCCCAATACAGAGAGGGCTTTCTAATTCCATAAAACATCTTTCTACTGCAATATTAAAACAGTAGCTTTACTTCTTCCCGCGGTGTCACTAAACAATAATAACACACGCGGGGGCAATAAATAACCCAATTAACGACAGAGTTTAAACTTAAGTTGCATTTTAGTGATAAGCTGTATGGCCATTTTTTCGTGAATTTTACACATTTTCAGCTCATCTTTGCGATGAGTTTTTTGGCTGGTAGTCAAAGAACTGGTTTCTAACTCCATTTCATAATCTAATTTATTAGATCGGATAGCTTCTAACTCTTTAGCCTGTTGCTTGAACAGCTTGTTTACTTTATGCACAGGGGCCACATCTAACCAGTCCTTTTTAGCTTTATACCATATCAGCTTTTTTTTAAACCGAGCTTTATTTTTAGCCAGGACAAACGAAGGGTATTGAGACTCATCCACATCCAAGATGTTTTTGATTTTGTCTAAATTGGCAATATCTTCATCTTCCATAATAGAAGAAAACGCACTTACGGGCGGTTGGGTTGTATTGGCCTGAGGTGATTGATTGGTTTGCGATAACGCAGAATTTACGGGAACACTCACTTTGATCCTCCTTATTTTATTTTATGTTGTAACTGATTTTATATTTATATAAGAACACGCCTTCTAACACTCATTGACGAGATTAAATCTAACAAATATTTTTCTTTTTGTCAAATTATGCATAAAAACCGTTTTTTTGAGGATAATTCAAAGAATAACGCACCGCAAAAAAGTGAATATTGGCGTAAAAGAGCTTTTTTATTGAGAATTAGCCTCTATTTTTTATTTGTGCTCTGCTTTTTTTGAAGATAGTATCAGCTCATGTCTGCTAAAACCTCCTCCAGTGTTTTATCCAGCTGGGGAATTTTTGCTGGTCTCATAGTGGGGACCCTGATTGGTTTTCTATTCCACGAATGGGGAGCAAACCCTGTTCGGGACTGGCTCTTGGTAAATCTTGTTGCTCCCTTAGGGGATGTGTTTCTTTTTTCTCTTAAAATGATTATTGTTCCCCTGGTAGCGGGTTCTCTCTTGGTGGGTGTGGTGAACTTAGGAACAGGAAAATTGCTAAAAACCCTGGGTTGGAAAGTTATTTTGTTCTATATGACCACTACTTTTTGTGCCATTTTGGTTGGGCAATCCATGATTAACACTTTTAAACCCGGAGTGGGGTTTTCTGAGGAAGTAGCAGAACAGCTGGTTGAGTCTGAAAAAGACAAGGTGGAAACCTATAAAGAAAAAAGTTCATGGGTGGGTAAATCGCTTTGGCCAGGCATTGTGAGTAAAATTATCCCACAAAATATTCTGCGGGAATATGCTAATACTAATATGCTGGCTATTATCTTTGTATCCATTTTATTTGGAATGGCCTTGTTGGGAATGCAAACAGGCCCTCCTAAAGAGGCTTTTGTGGGCTTTTTTTCTGCTTTAGCGGATATTTCTGTCAAAGTGGTGGGATGGATCATGAAAATAGCTCCTTATGCCGTGGCCGCCCTCATGATTAAAGTGGTTGCTAATTTTGGCATAGAGGTCATGTTTAAAGTAATCAAATATGTTTTAGTGGTTGCAGGTGCTCTTCTATTGCAGTTTTTTGTTGTATATGGCTGTATTCTTAAGTTTTTGCTGAAAATTTCTCCCTTTCAATTTTATAAAAAAGCTATGCCTATTTTTCTAACGGCTTTCAGCACCAGTTCTTCTGCCGCTACCATGCCCGTCACCATACGTACTTTAGAAAAATCATTTGGAGTTCCAGACAGTATTACCACTTTTAGTGTCCCCATTGGTGTTACAGTCAATATGGACGGCACAGCCATGTTTGAGGTTGTGGCGGCTCTTTTTATAGCCCAGGTGTTTGGAGTAGATCTTTCCCTTATGGAACACTTTACGCTTATTTTTTTGGTTTTAATCACTTCTATTGGAGTAGCTGGGGTGCCCGGAGGTTCAATTCCCATTTTAGTAGCCGCTATGGTGTCTATGGGTATACCGGCAGAAGGCATAGCCTTGATTATAGGTGTGGATCGCCTCTTGGATATGTGTAGAACTGTTACCAATGTTACTGGGGACTCTGTAGCCGCTTTATTCCTGGCCCGCTCAGAAAAAGTCCAGCTTAACTTGGACTCCTCTTTTCATTCTAACCATTCCGTATAATATATATATATGCGAAATGGCTCTCTGTTTATTTTTTTTCTATTGTTTTTCTCATCTGGACGCGTTTTCTCTATGAATAAGGTCCAACCCTCCGATGTGGATTACTACATACATAAAAACCCCTCCTTTTCTTTGATTTTTAATAAGGATTTCTTAAAAAATAACAAAAGGGATTTGATATATATTCATAAAAAGCTTTCCTATTACGATGATATTTACCGAGAAATATTTACTAAAAAACTAAAAGAAACCCCTATTTATATTTTTGCTTCTTCAAATAATCAAATTTCAAATGCAGTTACCTCAGGTATACCTTTTTTAAAGGTGTTATTTTTCCCAACAGGAGTGGAAAAAATGACACATATAGCTACTACTTCGTGGGAGGACACTGTAATAGCACATGAATTGGCTCACACCTTTCAGTTGGGGCAAATGTCAGACAGCTTGAAATACATAAAGCCCGTTTTTAAAAATTCAGAAGTTATCTTTCTGCCTATCCCTATTTTTTTAAATGTCAATTTAACTATGCCTCTTTTTTTATTGGAAGGTCATGCCGTTCTTAGTGAATCTCTTTTTGCTCCAGGGGGTAGGCTTTACAGTGGATCGGCTCGCGCTATGGTTTTTTCTCAAATAAAAAACAAATTTCAAACAACCAATCAGTTTATAAAACATTATTTGATAAACAGAACAAGAGACTCCTTTTCCGTCCAGCAACAATACACTCACGGAGGGTATTTTTTTAATTCTTTATTGCAAAAATATGATATAAAAACTATTAACAACATTTTTAAAAAACATGCAGAACATTTTATTGCCCCTTTTTCTTTTATTTCTGTTAAATCTACTTTTGAAAGTGTTTTTGGTGCCAGTTTTGAAAGTCTGGTTAATCATTATATCCAAAAATATCTCCTTCTATCTGAACAGCAAAAAAAATCTCCTGAAAAAACTTTATTTAAAAGTGCTATTTGCCCCCCTTTTAATAGAACTCAAAAAGAGATTTTTTTTCTTACTTCAAATTTAAAAAGCACACCCACCTTAAGAATCTTAAATCTTTCTACAAAAAAATGGAGAAAAAGAAAAAAAGTTTTTTCAGTAGGAAAAGTTTTTAAAATTAAAAATCGCTACTATGTTTCTACTTCTGCAAAAATTAGCTCAAAAAAGATAATTTACGGATTATTTTCTGAAGGTATGGGCAGTATGTATTTTAAAAAATATAAATCACAGAATATGCAAGATATATATAAAGATCAGACACTTTCTATTGATACAAGTAATAATATGCACGGCTTTAACCTTATGTTAAATGGCAAATTTTACGATACAACCCATTCTCCTGCTCTATTTGGCCCAGAAGGGGATATATATTACTTTAAACAAGAAGGGGACCAAAGAGTTATGCACAAAAACAAAATCCCTTTGTTTCAATTTAGGGGGTTTTATGGAAAACCTGTGGGAGTGGATTTAGGTGGCATTGTTTATTTTATATCTGCTTCTCTTTTTGGTTCTTCTTTATACGCATGGATTCCTGAAGTGGGTATTCAGAGGGTATCCCCGTCTGATGTGATAATAGATGCTGTTCCAGGGCCAAACCATCAGTTTCTGGTCTGTGAAGTGGAGCCAGAGTCTTATGCTTATAAAATAATACCTATAAGAGCCTCTAATGAACAACCGGTTTTTTATGAATATCCTTTTGAAACTGTTTCGAACTCTTTGTCTACTCTACCTTCTTTATCTCACATTAAAACGGAGCAATCTCGTAAAATGTTAACAGAAAATCCAGATCCTTTTCAAGAAGATGCTTCGTATCTGGAAGAGCTAAAAAAAATAGATCAAACAGAAGACGCAACATATAAGTCTAAAGAAGAAACGGAAGGGGTAGGAGGGGCAGATCCATTAAGCTCTCCCGTATCTCCTCACTTTGATTTGTCTTATTCTTCATCTGTAAAACCTCATTCCCATAATATTCCCTATTCCCGTTATAATTCCCTGATGAATATTAGTTTTAGTGGCATAGAGTTAGGGGCGTTTCGTGATCCTATTACGGAATATAATAGCCTGGTAAAAGCTCATTTTCAGGATCCTTTGGAATACAATTCTTTTCACTTTGCTTATCAGCAATCCCTTGAAAACTGGATAAATGTTAAAAGTTGGGCACCAAAAAATTGGATGTTTCAAACAAAATACATGAATAGGGCTTATATTTTATCATGGGATGTCCAATACACTTACAAACAAGGACCGGAAAACTTTTCTGGTTCCAGAGCTTACTCTTATATCCATGAATTTAGTCAAGGGTTTTTATTTCCGATATTTGAATTTGGTTATTGGAACTCGGCCTTTTCCGTTAAAAATAGTCTTTCTTCTCTGGAAATAAAAGACAGATCAGACACCTCTTATTATTTTAGCACAGAACCAACCCTTCAGCTTCAATATAGAAGAAAATACAAAAAAAACTTTGATTTTTATAGAAAATTTTTATTAAAAACCGGATTACAGTATCGTTTAAAACTCTCCCCGGATAGTGAGTCTAACTATAAAATAAAAGCGCAATCTTATTATCTTTTTAATTGGGGGTGGGAATTTTACACTCAACCTTTCTTTAATTATCAAACAGCTTTAAAACCAAAGTCTGTTCCTTTTCGTTATTTAAAACCATTAGATATAGTGGGCGCGCCTACTTTAAATCTTTTTTTAGAAAAAAGACTACTGGAAGAAACTAATGAATATCTTTCTACAGGGATAAATTTTCAAAAATTTATTGAAACCCCAGTTTACTTTTCACGATACCCTCTTTCTTTAAGAGGGATAGCCCCTTTATTTAAAGGCAAGTATTTTTCTTTTTTGGACAATGACGATAATAAATATTTGCATTTTGCGGAATGGACTTTTGGTATCAAAACAGAATTGTTGTTTCACCATAAAGTGAAGGTGACACTCAATTTTTATACAGGTTATAGCCATCCTCTGAATTTTAATTTTTTAGATAAGGATATAAAAAAGAAAAGGGGAAACCAGGCAAAAAAACCAGGAAAAACCTCTCGAACCTTAAAAGCAGGTTTAAGCCATAATTTTCAATTTGGTATTCAACTTAAGTCCCACTTTTAAATTAAACAGAGGATTAACTGAGTCACCTGTGCAAAACCCTGCTCATCCTTGTTAAACTAAAAATCCAAGTTGTTGGCTCTGCAAAGCCAAATCATTGGCTTTGCAGTCCCTTGAGGAGCTGGAATCTTGCTGGTTTTAAGAGGATGTGACTCAAGCCATTTACTTAACTGAACGGATTTATTCAGGATTGGTTCATTTTTCTTGCAATTATTTTCAAAACTTTTTATACAAACATTAGATTATGGAATTAAAAAATAAAAAAAAACTTAAAGTGGGTATTAATGGTTTTGGCCGGATTGGCCGTTGCCTGTTTCGCCTCAGTTTTAAAGATCTGGATATTGTAGCTATAAACAGTCGCTCTTCTGTTCAGATGGCGGGGCATTTATTAAAATACGACAGTGTTCACGGGATATACCCTCATCCGATTTCTATTGTAGACAATCATCAGCTAAAGGTGGGAGATAAAAAGATCGCGTATAGCTCTTATCCTCATCCTTCTGAAATTCCTTGGGATAAGTGGGAGGTGGATTGGGTATTGGAATGTTCTGGGTTTTTTAAAAAAAGGGAAGATTTAAAAGGGCATTTTAAAGAAGGTGCAAAACGGGTTTTTGTATCCGCACCCGCAGAAGGGGAAGATTTTACTCTCATATACGGAGTAAACCACAAAAGCTTTCAGCCGGAAAAACATAAAATCATCAGTAACGGTTCTTGCACTACCAACTGTTTAGCTCCTCTGATAAAAGTGTTGGACAAAAATTTTAAGCTTCAAGATTTAATATTTACAACTGTGCATGCCTATACTCAGGATCAAAAGCTTTTAGATTCTTCACACAAAAAAGATTTGCGACGGGCGCGCTCTGCCCCTCTTTCTATGATTCCCACTACGACGGGTGCAGTTAAAACATTAACCCGTGTGTTTCCGAACTTAAAAGGCCGGATTAACGGGATGGCCGTTCGTGTCCCTACCGCTAATGTGAGTTTGATAGATTTGGTATTTCGATCTCAGGTTAAAACCAGTGTGCAGGCTGTAAACTCTGCTTTTTTATCCGCTGAAAAATCAGATTTAAAAGGGGTGCTGGCTTGTGAAGAAAAAGAACTGGTGAGTATGGATTTTAATGGGAGTCTTTATAGTGCTATTTTGGATCTTTCCTGCACAATGCAGACGGAAGAAGGGTTGGTAAAAGTGTTGGCTTGGTATGACAATGAAATGGGTTTTTCCCAAAGAATGATCGATTTTATAAAATGTGTGCCTGTTTAATTTATAGATGAGTAGCCTTTTTATGTCTAATTCAAAATTATATTCTATTGATGACTTTGATTTAAAAAATAAAACCGTTTTTATTCGAACAGATTTTAATATTCCTGTTAAAGATGGAAAGGTAGAAGATCATATTCGTCTTAAACGGTCCTTGCCCACTCTCCAATACGGTTTAGAGCAAAAAGCTAAAATTATTATTGGGAGTCACCGAGGACGCCCTACAGCAACTAATAAACAGAAATTAAGTTTAGAACCTTTTGGCTATTATCTATGCAAAAAATTAAACTGTGAGATCCTGTTTATTGAGGACCTAAGCGAGGCTTTGCCATCTCCTTTGCTTTCCTCTTTAAGTGAAAAAAAAATTATTTTGTTAGAAAATTTGCGCTTTCATCCTGGCGAAGAAAAGGGGGATGAAGATTGGGCAGAGCAAATTTCTTCTTATGTGGATGTTTACATTAATGAGGCTTTTAGCGTTTGTCATAGGCACCATGCCAGCGTGGGAGTCCTTCCTCGGAAGGTGAAAATGAGAGGGCAAGGTTTTTCCATGAGAAAAGAAAGAGAGACATTGGATTACCTGCGTAACCACTCTTTATCTCCTTTTTTGTTGTTAGTAGGGGGGGTGAAGGTGGGTGATAAGATAAAAGCTATTAGCCGTTTAATGGATCGTGTGGATTCGGTTTTAATAGGGGGGGTGATGCTTATATGGCTTATACTTTTTTAAAAGCGAAAGGGATGTTTACAGGAGAGGCTTTTGCACAAGAAGAAAATCTAAAGCTTGCAGAAGAGTTTATGAATCGTCTCCAGGTTCGAGGGAAAAAGTTATTATTGCCTGTGGATCATATTGTGTCGCCGGTTAACGGAGATAAAAATCAAGCACGAGTTGTTCCTATTGCTGAAATGCCAAAAGGATTTTGTCATAAAGATATAGGGCCTGAGACTGTTAAACTTTTTTCAGAGGCTTTAAGCACAGCTCGCACAATATTTTGGAACGGCCCTCTTGGCCAGTTTGAAGATCCATTATTTGCAAGTGGCACTTTTTCTATATGCGAGGCCATATCTAATGCAAAAAAAGCTTTTCGGGTGGTAGGAGGAGGAGATTCCCTATCCGCTGTTTTAAAGTCCGGCCAACAAGATGGTTTTGATTATATCTCTACAGGAGGTGGGGCGAGTTTAAAATACTTAGAACAAGGGAGCCTCCCTGGCATTCAAAGTTTAATAACCCATTTCTCAAACAAAAAGCCCACCTAAAAGATGGGCTAATGTTTTTTTCAGTAAGATTTCTGTGTTACTTTCTTGCAATTTTTTATTTGGCTCCCATTACAGTTTGTGCATGTTTGGCCCAGTCTCCTGAGGGATAAGGGAGGAACCTTTGTGTCATATAAGGCACAACACCAACAAGTGTAGTCATTATCAATCCAGCATATCCAATGGGAGCTGTTGGCGGAAAAACACTTAGTATAACACTAACCGCCATCGCTCCTAATACTGTCATTGTAAGGATCTCACAAGTTTGACGATTCATATCTCCACAGATAAGGCTTACTGTTCGGTTTTCATTTTCTTTCGAAAAATACTCTCCAAAGATTTTAGTACTAATTCCAACGGCACCTAATCCACCAGCTACCAACAAAAAACCCGCTCCCATTCCAGTTATGGGCGTAAAGCTGAGAATACCCCCTATAATAGCAAAAACAGTAGCTATTTTTAGTACGATACATTTTTCATCGTCTCCACAGGCAAAATCCATAAACCAGCTTTTTTCTTCACTCATCGAAGCCTCAAGGTGACTTAATACCTCTAACTCTTCTGAAGAAATATTGTTTAAGGCTTCAATTCCACCTGTTTCTATTAAAGTGTTAGCTTTATCTATTACACCTTTGTTTACACCTTCCAGAACAGATTCTGTAGAAGAGGTAACTCTTTCTTTTAAATTGTCATTGGCTTGTTGTGCCTTCTTAAGAGCCAGTTCTTCCCGCTGAGCTTGAAAATCGCTCGCTTCCTTTGAACTGCATTCTGCAGTGATTGACGGTATACCTTGTTTAACATACTTTAAGCATTTTCCTTCAGTGTTTAAAAACACCACTACTTCCCGACCGGAAATATCACCTTCCTCCAGGTTAGGACCCGCATACAGAACACCCGTGTTATCCACTGGTATTTTCTTAAGCAGGAGATCAAGTCCTGCCAGTATAATATAACCTTTATGCTCTTCCAGCTCTTGCTCAGTAAAGACTTGTGTAGTTATGTCATCTGTTAAGTTTGCAGGGTTCTGTTTTGTTGTTGATTCTTCAACAGGGTGAGGTCCTACTGAAAATCCACTTACTGGCAATAAAGACAGGGAAAGCCCTATCAAACAAGTGATGGTTTGGTTATGAGATTTTTTCATTTTATTACTCCTTTATTTATAATTTGTTTATGTTTATTTTATTCATTTTTTTGTTGTTTTTTTATTTTTAGTTGTAAAGCTGTTCTAAAAAAGTTTTTTTATCTTTTGTAAAAACAGCTTGTATCAGATCTTCAAATATAGGATCTAAAAATACACCAATATGGCCTCCATATTTAGGATTAAACACAGTGATAGCAGGATTCTTTCCGGCAGACTTTAAAATTTCTGTAATCGCTTGGGGCTGGCCTCCCGCATTGTAAGATGAAAGCACAGGATCATCCTGAGAGAGATAAATAGTTAAGGGGCGGTCTATTTGATCCAAGGCTGGTTTTATGTTTGTTTCTTTATCGTAAAGGGTATCTAATTCCCCTTCAGGTAAAACCATCCCACCCAAGTTGACTGGTTTACCTTGATAAGCTTCTATTTCAGTCTGAAGGGCACTGTGTAATGTTTCCCTAAAACCAGTGTTAACATAAGCGTTGTAATAACTTAGCTCACCATTAATATTTAATGGATCCACTCCTACTGCCTTTAAAGTATCTGCTAAGTCAACATGGGTAAATTCATTAAAAGCTCTTTCTAAAAAGTCCTGAGGATCGTATTCATAATAATCAATAATATCTTCCCAGTTCATTTTGAGGTCTCTATGCGCCAGAGCCATAAACACTATATTTTTAAACCCTATTGTGGTAAGGGCTTTGGTGTGTTCAATCTCGCTAATGGCAGTGTCTAAATTATGGAATATAACTCTCCCGTGCAAAGTAGGGCTAAAAACAGCTCCACCTAAGCCAAAAAGCCTGTTTTCTTTTGTTTGGGATTCTAACTCTGCATGAAGTGTATTTCTTTGATCCATTTGTGTTTGGCTATCTGTGGCCAATAATTCAATAGCTAAACCTCCGCCTCCTGAAAATCCAATAACGCCAGTTTTGAAAGGGTTAGAGTTTATTGTGTTCAAATAAACTCTTAGTCTGGAATATAAATCCCTGGCAATGGATAAGGCGTCCCAAGGGATTTCGTCACACACTCCTTCTAAAAAGGCAGGAGACAGATAACCTGCAAAAGAGATAATATTAGGATCGTTAAAATGGTTTTCTAAAGCCGATATGGTTTGGTTGTTAAAAGAACCTCTTTTCCAGGTGGCATAAGCTCCGGGCAATAAGATAAAGGTATGGGGATTTTTTTGTTTAGAAAGCTTTACAAAAGCCTTAATGGGGTTGGGGCAAACATCAGAATACTTCATAACTTTTCTATAATTTGAATCAGAAATAGGAGGAAGATTAACTTGGTTGTATTGGCTATCGTCCCGCTCTGGTAAACGGGAATACATACTGGAGACAATAGCCAAATACATAGGATCGTAAGTGGTGACTTGCCCATTGGCTAAAGATTGAGGAGGGGTATCGTTCCCAAAAACACTTTCTTTTAGAACATTTAAAACAGTGCTTCTTTTTTCTTTGTAAGGAGTTTGTATATATGGATAAGTTGTTATCTTTGGGAGCTGGTTCTTTGTTTGTGGCAAGATAAGGGTATCATCAGTCTTTGGGTTCTGTGGCAGGCCCTTCTTTGGGGTCAGGTCCTTCTTTAGGGGCAGGTCTGGGATATCAGCTAAAGTTTGAGAAGTGAAAGTGAGTAGAAATAAGCCAATGATCCATGTTAAAAAATGTTTTTTCATTTTTTTAGCATGGGTTGATAATGTTATGTATGTAAGAGTATTGTCTAAAATTTTTTTCATCAGAAGTCTCCTTATTTTTAGTTTATAATTCCAAAATTGGTTTAAAGTTCTTTATATTTTATTTATTCCTCTGTAAAGCCAAGTACTTGGCTTTACAGTCTCGCGCTTCAGTGGGAATCTCTTGACTCTAAAACCGCAAAAAAGCTTTTTTTCAAAATCAATATCTTACTATATGCAAGATAGAGAGCATATTAGAAGATATTTTTATAACATACTGGAATCACTAAAACTTTTTATTTTACTAAAGTAAAGAAAAAAAGGTGGAGATTGTATTTTTTTTAAATAGGTGTGAATTTTTTACATACCCTCATATAAATATTTTACAGGAATTATTCCTCCGTGCAAAATCTTTATTATTTTCTCTAAACTGAAAAGTCCAACTGCTTACTTTTTAGTTCTGCCTTGAGCTGGAGTTTTGCCGGTTTGGAGCAAAATAAGTTCTGTGTTACTTTGTTATAACAATTTTTTTCACTTTCCACAGATTATTTGTTAAGGTGGGAATGAAAAAAAGATTTTGCAGTTTTACACCAAAAAGAAAACACTTCTTTTAGATTTGCAGACACACCTTGATTTTTAAAAGAGTCGTGTGGGCGATTAAGCACACCACAACTTCTGATTAACTGAAATAGTTTAAGATCATTTTGTATATTGATAGCCAGTCCATGTTGGCTTACCCCACCTGAAATATGAATACCGAAAAAAGCAATTTTTCCTTTGTTTGTCCAAAGCCCAGCTGAAGTTTCTTTTTTTACAGCAAAGATTCCATATTCTTTTAAAGTAATGATGGTGATTTTCTCTAACATAGATAAAAAATCTCTAAGGCGAATTTTCCACTTTAAAAGCTCCATGATGGGGTAAATGACTAATTGTCCTGGGGAGTGTAAAGTGGCTTGTCCTCCTCTTTTTATAGGCACAATTTCTATTTGTTTTTTTTTGTATTCCTCAATATTGGCACTAAGATCTTTTTCCTTTGTTCCTCTTAACCCCAATGTGATGCAGGCAGGGCATTCAAAGCCCAGCAAGAAAGCTTGTCTGTTTTTACTTGCGGATTCTTTTAATTTTTCCTGTAAAGTAAGGCTTTCTCGATAAGGTAGTCTATCCTTCCAGATAAACTGAATATCTGAACAGTTATTAAAACTTTCTGATGAAAAAGAATTAACAATAGATTTTTCCATATTGTCCTTTCCAGTCGTCATTCTTGCTGAGGAGCTGGAATCTCTGGGTTTTTTAAAAAGATACGCCCCAAGCAATTTATTTAACTAAACACATCACAGTCGACCAATTAGTCCTCCGTGATAAACCTTTTTCATCTCTAAACTGCAAAGCCAAGTACTTAGCTTTGCAGACCCTTGAAAGCGGGTATCCAAGACCTAAACTGAAAGCCTAAAAGTCTTTCAGCCTTTTTCAAGTGGGAATCTAGTTAAAAAAACAATCTTTTTCACGAGGCACTAATTAGTTGAACTGGTAGTTTAGCATATTTTTTAAAAATGGAACAGGAATTTTATCAAAAAATGGCTCCTATTTTGTCATGGAAAAGAGCCTATAAAATGGAGCAAAACCCTTCAGGAAGAGGATTTTTCAGAAAATTTGTCTAAAATTCCTGTTGAATTTCGAAAACTCATGTTAAACTATGGGATAAAGATATTGGACGCTCATTCGCCTCGCATTCAAAGAGCTTATAAAAGGCTTAAGAGCCGTGGAGCTATAAAACTACTTTCAGAGATATGGAGTATAAAAAAACCTGATCCGGAAAAGGTTCGAGACATTTTTATTGAGTTTAAAGATCTTTTAAAGAAAGCCAAGGGGCAAGAAAAAAAGAACACAGTTTTAAAGATATTGGAGTATTTGACAGACAATACTGGTTTGGATTTAAAAACATGGAAAAAAGCGGAAGAGTTAATTGTGGAAGAGGGAATTTTAACCAAAGGAGGGATTATGGATATAAGAGAGCATATTAAAGAAAAAGGTCGTTGGGAAGATTAAATTAAGACATTTAACCCATAAAATTAGAATTAAAAATAGGTTAAGAAAAGATTTTGGGTTTAAAATTTTCCTTATTTTGAATAATAACATCGCCTGTAGCCTCAATAACGAAAAAACCCTGCTTCTCAGCTAAACTGTTTGCTTGCCTGTTGGCCTTTATTAAAAAAGCCATCGCTCCATAAATGGTTTTGTTTTTAAATTCTGGCCACCATACTTTAAAGTTCTTAATATCCTCTGTAAACTCCCTTACATCGGCAGGGTCTAAAGTGGCTTTAACTTCCACAACCACAACTTCTTTCCCATTAACAGCAATAATATCAAACTCTGTTTTAGCATTTTTTGCATTGGTAATCACTCTTTCTACTTCGATTCCTCTTTCTTTTAATCGTTGAACCAGACTACCTTTGACCAGGTTTTCACCCAGTTTACCCCAACGATTTCCAAAATCTCCGATAATAGCATTGATTTTTTTATCAGTTTCTTTCATTTGTTGACCAGTTTCTTTTTGGTTTTCTTGAAGTTCTTTTTGACTTTCCTGAAGTTCTTTTTGACCAGTTCTCAACTCAGCTGAAAGATTTTTTAAATATCTATCAGTTTCTTTTTGGCTTTCTTGAAGTTCTTTTTGGCCGGCAGAAAATGCTTTTAAGTTTTTTTGTGTTTCCTTTATCATTCTCCAGATTTCATCTGAAACAGGTAAGGCTGACGGGCGACTCATTATAGACTCCTTATGATTATTGGCTTTATAATATTATAAATTTTACTGAAAATCAATTCAAAAAGGTGATATGGTTGCCCAGTTTATCATTTATGCTGTTTACTTTTATAACCATAAAAATCATAAGAATAAGTAGAACCCAGGAAATAGGGACTTTTTTATCTAAAGAATTAAAAAGGTTTGCTAAAGATTCTATACTCCTATTATGCCACAGAGCTTAACTTTTGTCAAAAAAGGCCAGCTGGTGCTCTTTTAGGTGGTCTATTTTTTAGTACGGGGAAAAGGGCAATCCGTATTGTGCTGAAGTTAGGACAAAATCTTCTTGACTATTATGCAATGTATCAAAATAATCAAAAGTATGTCAAAAACTAAAATTTAAGGAGGTAATTATGCAAAGGCAAGGGATAATAAGCAGAAACATAGGTTTTGTGGTGGTTTTGTTTTGCCTGGGGACAACATTTGCATACGCTCATAAGGGGGGCAAAAAAGGTTCGAAATGTCCATCGGCCAATTTGTCTGAGGAGCAAAAAGCTAGTAAGCAGGCAATGTGGCAAGCGTTTAGATCTGAAGCTGAGGGTATGAGTAAAGCCGAGAGGCGCGAAGCCAGGGCAGAGTTAAGGCAAAGGATTTTAGACATAATCCCTGAGACGGAGGAACAAAGGAACGCGCTTGAAAAATGTATGAATCGGCACCGCAGAGATTGGTGTTCATCGATAAATTTATCTGAGGCGCAGAAAGCTCGTAAGCGGGCGATGATACAAGCATATAGAGCTGAAGTTAGGGATATGAGTAATAAAAACGATAGGCGCAAGGCCAGGACAGAATTAGATCAAAGGATTTTAGACACAATTCCTGAGACAGAAGAACAAAGGAGAGCAATTGAAGAATGTATAAATCGTAGTCGAAGCTGGTGTCCACCGGCAAATTTATCTGAGGAGCAGAAAGCTCGTGAGCAGGCAATGATACAAGCACATGAAGCTGAAATTAAGGGTATGACTAAAGCTGAGAGGCATAAAGCTGGTAAAAGATTAATGCAAAGGATTTTAGACACAATCCCTGAGACAGAGGAACAAAGGAGCGTGCTTGAAGGATGTATACTTTGAAACAAAAAGAGCAATGAATTTTTTTTTTTAGAAAAATGAGATAATTTTTTTAAGTTTTGCGTCCAAAAAGCATGTAAAAAAAGCAGTATAACTTAAAAATAGTCCAATTATTTTTTTAACTCATAGCATTGAGTTAAAATTAGGGTAAAATAACAAGGAAGACAGCTCAAACTAACTTTGCTATAGTGAGCCAATTAAACAAAGGCAAAATATATGAGCACTGTCCTAACCCTTAAAAAAGAAGAAAAGGCTTTATCGCCACAGGTGCTAAAAAACGCCCCCACTATGGCTACTAAAGCAGAAAAAGAAGAAAATTTATCGGCAAAGACGATAAAAGACGCATCTGCTACTGCAACTAAAGATTCCTCAACCCATAACGCAAAAACACAAAGCAAGAATCAGGAGAATGTCGCCGAATCTACTATTCATAACCCTATTCATAATACCAGCCACAGCACAAAATCGCCACACAGTAAGAGTCAGGAGAGTAGCCTGAACCCAAATAAACCAGCCTCGTTTGTGCATCTTCATGTGCACACCCATTACTCCCTTTTAAAGTCTTCTTGCACAGTTTCAGGTGTGGTAAATAAATGTGTAGAATACTCCCAACCCGCTGTGGCCATTACGGACTATGGCAATATGTTTGGTGTATTAGATCTGTATTTTAAAGCTAAGGAAAAAGGTATTAAACCTATTTTAGGGTTGGAAATTTATCTCACTCCAGGCCATCGCTCAGAGAAAAAAAGTTATTCTTTATCTGGCCCCACTCCCTCTGTTTCTTCTGTTTCTTCTGCCTTTCAAGTTAGAAACCCCTCTTTAATTTTGTTGGCACAAAATGTGGAAGGTTATAGAAACCTTTGCCGTATTAGCACCATTGCTTATCAAGAAGGCTTTTATTATGTCCCCAGAGTGGATTATGAAACTTTAAAAAAATATAATAATGCAATTATTGCACTATCCGGGGGGTTTAATGGGGAGATTCCTCAAATTTTCTTAAAAAAAGGACCTGATAGAGCTTTGGAAACTATTAAAAAACTAAAAAATATTTATCACGATCGCTTTTATCTTCAGCTTAACCGCACAGGGCTTTTAGAGTGGGATAAGGTAAATAATTTTTTGCAATCGGCGGGAAAAATAACCCAAACAACCCTCACGGCTGGCAATGATGTGCATTACCTTGATAAGAAAGATCATCTGGCACAAGATGTGTTATTTTGCATTGGATCTAATAGAACTTTAAGGGATCAAGAGCGATTTAAGTTAAAATCAGATCAATTTTATTTTAGAGATTCTAATGAGATGAGAGAATTATTTAAAGATATTCCTGAAGTATGTGACAGCACTTTAGAAATCAGCTCTCGTTGTCAGGTTCAGTTTCAACTAAAAAGAGATGGCCGGCCTATTTATCATCTTCCCAAATTAAACCGCACTGGATTTGAAGATGAATCTTTGAAACAACTAAAGATGGAGAAAGCAGAAGAAGAAGGCCCACAAAGAGATCAGGAGAAAAGTCCATCAACGAAAGTCCAAACATTAAGTTCACAAAACCAAAAAGTTACAGCCAAAGGTCCACAACAAATAGATCAGGAGAAATCAGTTTCAGAGGACTTATCAGCAGAAACTCAAACATTAAATTCGCAAAACAGGAAAGTTGAAGAAAAACAGGAAAAAGAGTCAACAAAAACATTAAGAGATTTAAGTTTTTCAGGATTGGAAAAAAGATGTAGGGAATTTAAGAAAAGTTTAACAGAAGAAGAAAAACAAAAATATAAAAAGAGGTTGGAAGAAGAATTAAGAATTATTATAGATATGGGTTTTGCGGATTATTTCTTAATTGTTTATGATTTTGTTCATTGGGCAAAAAAAGAAGACATTCCCGTAGGGCCTGGGCGAGGTTCAGGGGCCAGCTCCTTGGCGGCTTATTGTTTAGAAATCACAGACTTAGATCCTATGCCTTATAATCTTTTGTTTGAAAGATTTTTAAACCCGGAAAGGATTTCTCTTCCTGATTTTGATATTGATTTTTGTCAAGAAAACAGGAACCGTGTTATTGAATATGTAAGTAAAAAATATGGCAAAGATTATGTAGCTCAAGTGATGACTTACGGAAGGTTACAGGCGCGTGCGGCTATTCGGGATGTAGGGCGTGTGTTGGGAATGAGCTATGCAGAAGTGGATCAGATTGCCAAGCTGATACCAGAGAAATTAGGCATCACCTTAGAGTCAGCTATAAAAGACAATCAAAGACTTAATGAGCTAATAGAGGCTGATCCTCAAATTGAAACTCTGATCAGCCTGGCTCGTCAGATTGAAGGTCTTATCCGCCATGTCAGCATTCATGCGGCAGGGGTGATTATTGCAGATCATCCTATTATTAACTATGCTCCTCTTTATAGAGGGACAGAGGGAGAAAATATTATTCAATGTGACTTAAATCTTTCTAAAAAAATAGGTTTAGTTAAATTTGATTTCTTGGGATTAAAAACTCTAACTCAGGTGCGTTCTGCTTTTCAGATGATTACTCAAAATAAAAACAAACTACTTTCTGTTAAAGATATTTCTTTAGAAGATAAGGGTATTTATGAAATTATGCGAGAAGGTGATACTAAAGGTGTGTTTCAGTTTGAGGGAGAGGGAATCACAGATCTAATCATTAAAGCAGAGCCTTCTTGTTTCGAAGATATTGTGGCTATTAACGCGCTTTTTCGTCCGGGCCCTATGGATATGATTCCCTCTTATTTGAACAGAAAAAAAGGGAAAGTAAAAGTAGATTATTTATTTCCTGAGTTAGAACCTATATTAAAGGAAACTTATGGAATTATCGTGTATCAAGAGCAAGTCCAGCTTATTGCCGCAAAAATTGCAGGCTATAGCTATGGGGAGGCTGATGTTTTACGAAGAGCAATGGGAGAGAAAAAGCCCGCTGTGATGAAAAAACAAAAGAGCCGTTTCCTGAAGGGAGCAAGAGAAAATGGATATGACAAAAAAAAATCAGAAAGGCTTTTTGATCTGGTGGAGGAGTTTGCTAAGTACGGGTTTAACAAATCTCATGCCGCGGCTTATTGTGTGTTGGCGGCTCAAACTGCCTGGCTTAAAAAATATTATCCTGTGGAGTTTTTTGCCTCTCTTCTTTATATGGAAATCAACAACACGGATAAAATAGTTCGTTATGTTCAAGATGCAAAAAAACATAATATAAAATTGTTGCCACCTCATATTAATCATTCTAAGTATTTTTTTACTCCTGTTAAAAATAAAATTTATTTTTCTCTGGGAGCAATAAAAGGGGTGGGACATTCTGCTGTAAACCATATTATTCAGGTTAGGGAACAGTTAAAAGAGGGTGGTTTTGTATCTGTTCAGCAGTTTTTTGAAAAAGTAGATATAAAAAAAGTAATAAATAAAAAATGTATAGAATCTCTTGTAAAAGCAGGAGCTTTTGATGGCATGGAGTTAAACAGAAATGAAATACTTTCTAACTATGAAAGTTTTATAGAACAAGTGGAGAAGAAAAAAGAAGAAGAGGAATCTGGGCAAATAAATTTATTTTCTACTCAAGCAAAGTCTCAAAATTTTGTATATAAACGGCAACCAGAGTGGAGTTTTTCAGTTCGATTGGATAATGAAAAATCTGTAATTGGATTTTATTTAAGTGGTCATCCGATGGACTATTTAAAGCCTTTTAGAAAGATCTGTGGTTGTGGGCCTATTTCGTCTCTTGATGAGAAAGAGCATAAAACGGAAGTTTGTGTTTGGGGCCTATTAAATGGGTTTCGAGAAGTCACCACCAGAAAAGGAACGCGGATGGCTTTTGGTAGATTGGAAGATGGCACAGGGGTTTTGGAAGTTGTGTTTTTCTCGGATGTGTATTTAAAGTTTGAAACACAGATCCGCCGGACAGAAGAACCTTTAGTAATTAAAGGGAGTCTTGTAAAAGACAAAGATAAGTATACAAGATTATTTGTTCAAGAAGTGTTATCAATAAGGGCACAGATGAGTAACCACGCGCGCGGAATGATTTTGCTGTTAGGGGAGCATGAAAAACAGAAACTCCCAGTGTTAAAAAAACTATTAGAGCAATATACCGGTCCAGTGCCTGTGTATTTTAATGTTCAGCTGGAAGCCCCCCCCAGAACAGTATGTTTAAAGCCCAGTTCTCTTTTAGGTGTAACTCTTAGCCCGCACTTTTTAGAGCAAATACAGAAAACAATGGGTGGGAAAAATAAAGTACAAATTTATTGATTTTTTTGTTAGTTATTGAGAATTTACTGCTTGTTAAAGCAACATTTCAGAAATTTTTGTTTGTAAGTTTACTCTGGTCAGGTTCAAGGTTTTTGTCGAAAGCAAATTTTAGGGGTTTTTATGTGGTGGGGCGTTTTATATTATTTGTTTTTTTTAGTTCCGTTTGCTTATGGTGGAGAAATCTCTATGGAAATAGAACAGGATTCTCCAAACTCAAAAAAAGCCGTTCAAACTGCTATTAAAGAGGTGTCCAACAACTTAATGGAGCAATTTATTGAGCCAACAAAATTAAAGGAACAAAAAAAACAAATACAAAAAATAATATCAACATATTCTAACCGTTATATTTTACATACACAGACAGATCCTCCTGTTAAAAAGGAGGATAATTCTTTTGTTATCAATGTAACTATCGGATTTTCCGAAGAAAATTTAAAAAAAATTTTACTGGAAGAGGATCTTTTTTACTCAGGAGCTTCGCAGTTAAGAATTTTACCACTTATTTTGTTTGAAGATTTAGTTCATAAGGAAAGTTACGGTTGGTGGAAAAAGAAAAAAGCTTCTTCTGAAGACATAAAACGGCAAATAAATGCACTTTTAAGTGAGATGCAGTCTGTGCTTCTCATTTATGGTTTTTTTCTTATCCATCCAGAACAAGCGGGTCTATCTTACTTTATCCCAGAAGATTTAGAGTTTAAAACTCCCAAAAAAAAGAGTGTATTTAAGTTGGCTCAGTTTTTTAGGTCTCATTTAGCTCTTATTGGCTCTGTAAAAATTAGAGAATCCGACACAGATTCTATTTTAAATTTAAAATTATATTTAACAGTTTATCACACGAAAAGCGGTCGATTGTTGTCTGAGACAGAGCGATTGGCAAATATTCAGGTGGAAAAAGGGAAAAAAGTTATGCCTGTTGCTGTTTTTTTGAAAAAAAACAAAAATTTTGCAAAAAGCCTGGGAGCACAACTTAAATCTATTTATTCGGCAGGTCAGATTTCAGCTAATTTACTTAAATTGACTTTAAAGGGTGATTTGAGCTATAGAGCTTCCAATCAATTTCAACAGCTATTAATTGCTAAAATCAGTGCTATAAAAAATTTAACAGAAAATATTATAAGGTCTGATTCCATTACCTACACAGCTAACACAAGTGCCGATATTAAAAATATTTCACAAAAAATTAAAGACACCTTATTTCCTGGTTTTAAAGTGAGAGTTTCTAAGGTCAAAAAAAACGAAATCATTTTAAAAGTGGCTATTAAAGAATAAAAGATTTTTTTGTAACTATTTAACAATTACTTTAATAGAGCTAATTTTTGCATCTGGTGGGTTATCCTCGCCTGTTATGGGTGGAAAATTATCTGGGTTAAAAATATGGTATTCCAGGTCTTTGTAATTTTTAATAAGATAATCTAAAATTTCTTTTGGCCGGGCATTAGCATTGATATTAAGATATAAAGTGAGAGTTGTTGAACTATAAGACCCGACAGGAGTGTGAGAAGTGCCGGAACCTAATAAAGCCCAAAAAAGGGAATCTCCTTTTTCAGGATCGGCATTATGAGAAACCAGGTCCATTCGATGTGTTTTTTTTGTTTTTCTGTTAAAAAAATATCCCACAGGGCTGTTATTGATATAACGAAACTTTTTTTTCTTATCCTTTGTATTAAGTAAAACTACAGAACCTGCATCTACAGAGTAACTTTTTGTAAAATCAAAAGTGACCTCAGAAGGTACACTATATTGATATTCAAAAGAATAACGAGTGTCATCTACACAAGCGGAGTTTGCACTGAATAAAAAAGCATAGAGGAAGAGCAACTTCCATAGCAAATTATTTAGCTTGTTCTCTGGCTTATTTTTTGTTTTTCCATTCATTTTGTTTACTCCATTCCGGTTGTTTACTCCATTCTGGTTGTTTGCTCCAGTCATTTTGTTTGCTCCATTCTGGTTGTTTTTCCAGCTCTTTTGTGTGTTCCTTCTCTAACTTTGTTTTCTCCTGTTTTTTTGATTGTGCGGGTTGGTTTGCTAACTCCGTGCTTGTTTTAAGAGGGTCTGCTCCATATTTATTAACACCTTTTGTTCCTTTTTTTAATAACAATACACCTTCAAAAATTGAAAACATCCCTGTGCAAATTTTGGATAAAGCAGGTATATCAGTTATAAAATCAATATGGGTTATAATCATTATTAACCAATAAACCCAACCTGGCAAGCCTAAATCATGCAGTCTTTTTATACTGGGAAAAGAGAATAAAAAACAAAGAGGGATTATAAGAAAAATAAAGGTTGTTACATCTGATTCCCCCTCTGACAGTTCTCTATCTATTAGTGACTCTATTCCAATACTTATAATTGCGAACAATAGCAAAAAAAGACCTCCTCCTATAAGTAATATTATTAAGTGTTGAAAGAAATATTTTTTTCGGCCTATTCTGCCTTTGTAACCGAATAAAGAAGTTTTATTTTTTATAGACATTTTTCATTAATTCCTTTCTATTACTATTATATAGAATAGGGGTTAATTAAAATCAACCATTAATCAAATATTTTTCCTATGTTTAAGATATTTTTTGGATCAAAAACTTTTTTTATAGCTTTCATATATCTTAACTCTTCTTCAGAACAGGAGTAAAGCAGATAAGGTTTTTTTAAAAGTCCCACTCCATGTTCTGCAGAAATAGAGCCTTTATATTTTTTTATAACAGTAAATAAAATGTTATTTACTGCTTCGCATTTCTTTATAAACAGGGCTTTTTTCATGTTTTCTGGTTTTAAAATATTAATATGCAGGTTTCCATCTCCTATATGGCCAAACCAAATTACTTTAAAATCAGGATATTCTTTCTTTAAAACTTGATTCATTTCAGATAAAAAGTGAGGAAGGCAGGAGATACGAACCGATATATCATTTTTATAAGGAGAATAGGGAGAAAGAGATTCACTAATGTTTTCTCTAATAGTCCAAAGCTCTTTAACTTGGCGCGAATTTTCGCTTACTACCCCATCTGCAACATAACCTTTTTCTAAAGCAGACTCAAAAAGAGAGAGTGCTTTTTCCTGATCGCTTTGGTTGCATTCTATAAGGGCATAATATTCTTCTTTTTCTTTTAAAGGGAAGGAAACAGAAGAGTTTTTTTGCACGTACTCTAAAGCAAGGCTGGTAAACATTTCAAAGGCTCTTAAAGTAAGCTTTGTTTTAAACAAATAATAAAGCTTCATTAATGAGTCTGTTCCCGGAACAGAGAATAAAAACACGCAAGGGGATTCTGGTTTTTTTGTAAGCTGTAAGGTGATCTCTGTAATTAAACCTAAAGAACCTTCCGAACCAATAAAAAGATTAAGTAAATCATAACCGGCTGTGTTTTTAATCAACCCTCTTCCTAAAGTTAATGTTTTTCCTTCTCCTGTAACCACTTTTAGGCTTGTGATCCACTTTCTAAGAGAACCATAATTTATAACATGTACTCCGCCTGCGTTGGTGGCTACATTGCCTCCAATTTGGCTTGAACCTTCCGAGGCAAAAGAAATAGGAAAATAAAAAGATTTTTCTTTAGCTTTTTCTTGAACAGTTTGGGTGATAACTCCGGGTTGAACTGTCAAGGTTTGTTCTATTTCATTAAACTCCAGGATTTGGTTCATACGTTCAAACGATAAAACCGCTTCTTGATTTTGAGCCACAGCTGATCCGCTAAGCCCTGTGCGTCCTCCTGAGGCCACCAGGGGGGTATGGGTTTGAAGGGCCCACTTAACAATATCTTCTACATTTTTATGGGATTCAGGAAAAAGAACCATAGAAGGGGAGGGATTATATAGCTCTAACCAGTCACTCCCGTATTTTTGCAAGACATCTGGGTTTGTGCTCACTTGATCTTCTTTAAGAATTTTTTTTAAGCTTTCCATAGTGATATTGAGATTTATATTTTGCCATTGTGTTTAAGTGTTTGAACAAAATCACTAAAGCTTACTGAAGGTTCTTTTTTTCTCCTTTTGATGGTTTTTATATCTTCCTTATCCTCTTCCAAAGATTCTTTTATCATTTCTTCAGCTAAATCAGACATAGAGCACCTTCTAAGAGTGGATTGCAGTTTTAGAGCTTTATGTGTTTCCGGGTAAAAATAAATTGTAGCTGGCTTTCTTTTTGTTTTCATAATAGCTATTTTCTAATATTTTAATAGTGTGATGTCAAATAATAATTCAAGAATATATTTGTTAGAAAGACAGGTGTTCTGAGAGCCTCATTCTGGCTTTTAATAAGTCAGTTTAGTTAAGTCAAATTCTTGGTACATCTCCTTAAAAGTCAAAAAAAACTTTATCACGGGTGACTAATTAGTTGCCCGTGATAAAATATGTTTTCTTAAGAAAAAAACTTGCTTTGCTTCAAAACAAGCGTGGATTCCCGCTTACGCGGGAATGACAGCGAGGACGAACAAGCTTTTTCACGGGCGATTAATTAGTTAAAGCGATTTGTAAGACCATAGTCCTATTTATGAAATATAGATCTGTTAAACAGTATTTTTATTTGCTGATTGTGGGCTGTTCAATAGTCTTATTTATGAAGTGCAGACCTATCAAAAATCTGCATATATGGGACAATTTACAAGACTTTATTAGCGATTCCTGCGTGTTCTAATAGTCAAACATCTGCATATATGGGACAATTTACAAAACAACTTAAAAACTACTTCTATGAGGTCAAAATAAATGAGTGATAATAAAATAGTCAGTTTTATCTGGCAAGTGGCTGAGCTTTTGCGTGGCCCTTATCGTCCCAATCAATATAAAAAAGTTATACTTCCTCTTATAGTTTTAAGAAGGCTGGATTGTGTATTAGAGCCAACAAAAGAGAAGGTCTTAACAAAAGAAAAAAGTTTAAAAAAAAGCAAAATGAGAAACATAGAATCTATTTTAAATAGAGTAGCTGGTCAAAAATTTTATAACAAAAGCCATTTTACTTTTGAAAAGTTGAAAGCTGATCCAGATAACATTTCAGCTAATCTTACAAATTTTATAAAAGGTTTTTCTGAAAGAGCCAGGAAAATTATTGAACATTTTAATCTTGAAAAAGAGATTGCGGAAATTGAGGCAGATTTAAAAGAGATTGAGGAAGAGATTACAGAGATATTATTGGAGACAGTGGGATGAGTAAAAAAAGAAGTGTGGGAAGCAGTATGATGGAGTTTCTTATTTTTAAAGAGCCATCCGATGGGCCTCAAATTGAAGTCCGCTATGAAAAGGGCACTATATGGCTCACACAAAAGCTTATGGCAGAGTTATTTTCTGTGGAAAGATCAGTTATTACAAAGCATTTGGCCAATATTTTTAGCGAAGGGGAGCTGAACAAAAATTCAGTATGTGCAAAATTTGCACATACTGCCCCAGATGAAAAAAGCTATAACACCCTGTTTTATAGCTTGGATGCTATTATTTCTGTAGGTTATCGAGTTAATTCTCACCGGGCGACCCAATTTCGCCAATGGGCCACCCATATTTTAAGAGAATTTGCCATTAAAGGTTATATTTTAGACAAAAAAAGAATGGAAAACGGCTATTTTCTGGGAGAGGACTATTTTGAACAGTTACTTTCTGAAATCCGGGAAATCCGTCTGAGTGAAAGGCGTTTTTATCAAAAAATCACTGATATTTACACAACCAGCATAGACTACGATAAGGATGCGCCTACCACCCGTGAATTTTTTGCCAAAGTGCAAAATAAGCTTCATTTTGCTGTTCATGGCAAGACTTCTGCGGAGCTTATCAGGCAGAGGGCGGGCAGCAAAAAACAAAATATGGGCCTCACAAATTGGGCTAAAAGTCCTGATGGCAAGATTTTAAAAACGGATGTTTCTATCGCCAAGAATTATCTTAATTCAGAAGAATTATCAGCTTTAGGTAGAATTGTAAGTGCTTATCTGGACCTGGCAGAAGAAAGAGCTAAGCGCAAGATTCCTATGACTATGGAGGATTGGGCTAATAGGTTAGATCGTTTTTTGGAGTTTGACGAAAGAGAAATTTTAAAAGATTCTGGAAAAATCAGCCATGAGTTGGCAAAAAGCTTTGCAGAAAGTGAGTTTGAAAAATATCGTATCATTCAGGACAAGCTTTTTGAATCTGATTTTGATCAGGAAGTTGGGAAATTGGAAAAGCAGTTAAGAGAAAAACAGAGCGTTGTTAGTCAAAAAACAGATAGAAAAAAATAAAGAAAATGGTTTATCCAAAATCCAGAAGAGTATTGGCCAATGAAAATTAAAGGCAAATGGGCCATGAGGCGGTGAAATGAAAAAAATATCTTATACAAAGTATAAAGATTCTGGTATAGAATGGCTTGGGAAAATCCCAGAACATTGGAAAATAAAAAGGTTAAAATTTTTATTATCTAAACCATTAAAATATGGTGCAAATGAATCTGCTGAATATGACGAGCCTTCATGGCCAAGATATGTGAGGATTACTGATATAGATGAAAATGGTATGTTAAAAAAAGAAACTTTTAAATCTATTCCTAAAGAAATAGCATACCAATATTTATTGAAAGATGATGACATATTGTTTGCTCGTAGTGGTGCTACTGTTGGAAAAACTTTTCTTTATCAAAAGTGTTATGGGCAAATTGCATTTGCTGGATATCTAATTCGTGCAAGATTTGAAATGTCGGATAATATCCCAAAATTTATTTACTATTTTTGTCAGTCGCAAGTTTATTGGAAATGGATTAAAAATAATTCTATACAAGCTACCATTCAAAATATTAGTGCTGAAAAATATTCTAACTTATATATATCCTTGCCTGATATATATGAACAAAAATCTATTACTATCTTCCTGAATAAAGCAACTTCTTGGATTGATTCCTTGATAGAAAAAATTAAAAAATCTATCACTCTTTTAAAAGAATACCGCTTGGCTTTAATCACTTCCGCAGTCACTGGACAAATTGATGTTCGTAAATCCCAAGCACAAGAAATAACAGTTCAAGCCCAAAAGACAGAAAGACAAAAACTTGCCAACTCTTTAAAAGTTCTGGATTTCCGCTTTCGCGAGAATAACCGCCATGTCGGCGGTGACAAAGTTGCTCTGGCTCTTGTGTCTGATCATGAATTTGCAACCAAGCTACAAAGAGATTCCCGCTTTCGCGGGAATGACCGCCGTGTCGGCGGTGACAAAGTCGCTGTAGCTCTTGTATCTGATCGTGACTCTATGTCTAAGTCACAAAAAGATTCCCGTTTTTGCGGGAATAACAAGCTTGTTGCTAAAAAAAGATCAAAAAAGTTAGCTTCACCTATATTTAAAAAAGCTGTTTTTGGAGCAGAAATTGTTGCTCAGTTAAAAGATGATCCTCATTTTGGCAGAACAAAATTTATGAAAACCCTTTATTTGTGTGAAGCTCATTTGCAAATCCCTCTAAAAGGAGAATACAAAAGAGAAGCCGCAGGACCTTTAGATAGTTCTATTTATACAATAGAAGGGATTATGAAAAGAAACAAATGGTTTGAGGTTGTTAAAACAGGTTCTATGTTCAAATACAAACCTTTTAAAAACCCTGATGGACATAAGCAGTATTTTAATAAATACTGGGGAGATTATACAAAGGAATTAAACCGGCTTTTATCTATTATGAAGAATTTTACAACGGAACAATCAGAAATTGTAGATACCATTTATGCCGTATGGAATGATTTTTTATTGGAAGGGAAAAAACCCTCAGTTAGTGAAATTGTTTATGAAGTAAAAAACAACTGGCATAAAAGAAAAAAAAGATTTTCTGATAATCAACTGCAAAAAGCCATTCAGTGGATGAAACAGCAAAATCTTGTTCCTAAAGGTTATGGACCTAAAACTAAAACTTTAGAGGAAACAAAATGAAAACAAAGTTTTTACCAAAATTTAAAATTACAAAGTCCCTACTCAACCATTTAATGGAAATTGAGCAGGCCAGAGGTTTTTTGAAAGCCGCCCATTTATCCCCTCAATGGATCAAAAAAATGAGTCAAAAAAGCTTTTTATTGGAAGCGCACCACACTACCCATATAGAAGGAACACAGCTTACTTTTGAACAATCAAAAAGAATTTTAGCTGGTAAAAAACTTATATCCGATGCCAATAAAGAGGATATAAAAGAAGTTCAAAACTATAAAGATGCCTTTAACCTTATATCTTCTCTAAGTAGCAATAAATCAACAAAACTTGGAGAACCACCAATTACAGAAACTCTTATTAAACAGATTCATAAAGAACTGGTTAAAGGAGTGCGGGGAGGGAGTGCTCAACCCGGAAGATACAGGAGCATACAAAATTATATTGGCAACTCTGTCACCAAAGAGATTATTTACATACCTCCTAAGCCAAAGGAAGTGCCAGCTCTTATGAAAGATTTTGCGAAATGGATCAATCAAGAATCGGATATTCATCCTGTTTTAAAAAGTGGTATTATTCAATTTCAGTTTGTGCATATTCATCCCTTTGTGGATGGCAATGGACGCACATCGCGATTGCTTTGCACAGCTTTTCTTTATCAAAAAGACTATGATTTTAAAAAGCTTTTTTCTATTAGTGAGTATTACGACAAAGACAGACAAAATTTTTACAAGGCCATTCAGTCTGTCAGAAATAATAATATGGATATGACGGGTTGGTTAGAGTATTTTGTTAAAGGTTTTTTATTTCAAATGAATTTAGTTATGGATATTGGAAAAAAAGTTATTTTTAAAGATGCTTTAATACAAGACTACAATTTATCTCAAAGGCAAGGTGTTATTATTGAGCATATTTTAGAGAACGGAAAACTCTTTCCAAAAGATTTTGAAGAATTGAAAAAGGAAATGCAAAAAGTGAGTAAAACAGCCACCGGTAAAAAAGTAACAATCACTAAAAGAACTCTGCAAAGAGATTTGAAAGATATGGTAGATAAAAAAATTATTAAGGTAGAAGGAAAGACCAATCGACAATTTTACCGCCTTTTAAAATAGGGTTAAACTTGCGACAAACTTGCGACAAGCTTGCGACAAACTTGCGACAAGCTTGCGACAAACTTGCGACAAACTTTGCGACATATTGTAACACAAGGAGGTGTCTAAGTGTCTGATAATACTAAAGAAATCGCCTTTGAGAAGGCTATAGAATGGCACTTATTAAATAAAGGTGGATATAGTAAAGGAAAAAGAGAACAATTTGACCCCGTTCGAGGGATGGATCCTGAATTTTAATCTTCACGGGTTTAATTCCCCGTGGCTTGCCACGCTCCTTATAAGGCGTTAGCCTTATTATATGGGGAAGTATATTTATAAAAGTCACAATGTATCGATTTTGCTTTATCATTTAGTATGTCCGATAAAGTATAGAAAGCTTGTGTTGTCGGATAAAGTTTCGCTGGAATTAAAGTGGATATGTAAAGAGATTAGTCAGCGTTATGAGATGGAGTTTATAGAGATAGGTTTAGATGGGGATCATGTTCATTTTTTGATTCAGTCTGTGCCGATGTATAGTCCTACACGGATTTGTCGGATAGTGAAGAGTTTAACGGCTCGTGAGTTATTTAGGCGGTGTCCTGATGTGAAGAAGTTTTTGTGGGGTGGTGAGTTTTGGACGAAGGGATATTTTATAAGCACGGTGGGTCATCATGGTGATGAGCAGAAGATCAGTGATTATGTGAAGAATCAAGGTAATAAGTCAGGTTATAAGAAGATTTACAGTCAGCAACTGCGGTTGTTTTGAGAGCACAGATATTGGCGATAGACAACAGTGATACCCCGTGGCTTGCCACGGGGAGGCTTCATTTGATTTTATTAAAGAAACTACCAAGAAGAGACTCAGGTCCTTCTTATTATTTTGATGATGATGTTACTCTTCAGTATTACCGCCTCCAGAGAATAAGCGAAAGTTCTATCTCTCTTGAGAGTGGGATAGAAAGTGAAGTATCTGGGCCTACCTCTGTAGGAACAGGAGTATCAATAGATGAAACCATTGAACTTTCTCATCTGATAGATATTTTAAATGAGCGGTTTGGAACAAGCTTTACACCGGCAGATCAACTGTTCTTGGATTCCATTAAGGAAGATGCGGTTGCTGATTCTAATTTAAGAGAGGTAGCAATGGCTAATCCGATGGAAAATTTTGGATATATTTTTTTCCTGACTTCAGCACAACGCAATGCAATAAATGAGTGATTTCCGATATTTACAAATTTTTGGGGGAACACATTTTTAAGATTTAGTTCAAGAAGTGGAGATAAATTTAGACACTCTTTTAAGACCTAAGGCCTCGTATATGGATCTTATCTCTTGTGTGCTTTTAGAGGGCATACGATAAAGATTTTTGTTTGCGTCCTCTATAAGGCTATATTGATCTCTTTTTAAAATCTCTCTCATCTGCCTTATGCTGAAGTTTAATCCTCTTTGTTCCATCCGATACTTCATAGTATAGGAAAGAGAGTAAGCTAAGAAGCATATAGCTATATGGGACTCTATTCTTTTCCTCTTCCAATGGTAAATGGGTCTCATCTTAAGGTTGTGTTTGCACACACGAAAAGCCTCTTCTATCTTCCAAAGTCTCCTGTATCGGGTCAGTATCTCTTGAGGGGTTTGCTCTGTTCTTATGTTGGTTATTACTCCATGCAGACCATCCCACTGACTATCTTCTTTTATCTTTTGTTCGTTTAATGTAGCTTTTGTCTTTTGAACTGTGACATACTTTTTTGTTCCATAATTAGAGATAAGGCTTTTTATAGGAATTTGGTTTTTCTTTACTTTTTTCATCAGTCTTTCAATGAGTCTTAGTCTATCGGACTTGTTCTTCTTGGCTCTCTTCTTAGAGTAGCTGACAATCAGTCTTCTTTCCTTATGCTCAAACTCCTTTATCCAATGAAACTCATTGGCCACAACAGCGGGTTTAAAGTCTTGGTTTAATATCTCCTCTTTTTTAGTTTTAGAAAGAGTTTTTAGTTTACAGGCCACTACATACTGAATACCCTCTTCTTCCATAAGCTTAAGGTTTTTTTCATTAAACATAGCTCTATCAGCGACTAATACCGCCTTTTTAACAGTGAATCTTTGTTTTAGCTTTTTCACTGTGGAGATAAGGGTAGAACCTTCGCTTGTGCTTCCTGGAAAAAGCTCATAGCTTAGAGGGTGGCCTTCTTGGTTGGTGATAAGGGCTAAGACGACTTGAGTCTCTTTAAACTTTAAGTCTTTGCTAAAGCCGAACTGTCTTAGGTCATCTTCTTCAAAGCTTTCAAAGTAAAGGGTGGTGACATCAAAGAAGAGGACATCTACTTCTTGGTTAAAGAGGCTGAGGGTGTTTTTAGCTACTGTGTCTTTTACTTGGTCTATTCGGGGGTGAAGTCTATCCATCATTCGATACATCTGATCTAAGTGCACCTGTTCGTTAAAGTCTTCTTTTAAAGTCTCTACAGTTTTTCTTTTAGAATCAGGATGAGCTACACGAGAAAGGACGCAGTATTTTAAAATATCGTTCCACTGCTTATCTTTTTTAGTGTTTTGTATGAGAGTGTGGAAGCCTAACTGTTCATAGACAGCCCCACATACTCCTTTAATGCCATGATGAACACGTGCTTTTTCGTATGGTTTTTTAAGAGAGAAAAGGGAAGGAGACTTGGACTTTTTCTTTTGGTTCTGGTTCTTAGTTTTTTTGTTTAAAGGATCTTTGCTGTAGATGATCTCAGCCATACCGGGTAAAGCGGGTTGGCGATCATTGCAGAGCTTTATAATCATTCTTTGTGATATTTTTTCTAAAGAGGAAATGACTTCTGGTTTTGAAGAAGAGCCCACAAAATGTATTGTTTTATGTTTTGTTTTTAAACCTTCTCGGACAGACTCCACAATCCGAAAGGATTTAATTTTACGGTCTTTGTTTTTCCCTGAGATTTTTGTAGTAACTTTTACAAACATATTTTTACAGTGCCAGAAGAGATATAGGGTGTAAAGGTCTGGGAGTGGACTACAAGTGGTGTTTTTAGTATATTTTACCCTTCAAAACTACATGAAAACAGCCTGGCGGTGCATCAAAAACCCTAAAAAACATCAAAATATTTTTTTAACACATAGCGTTGTGCTGAAGTCGGGAGAGAATAAGCGAAAGTTCTATCTCTCTTGAGAGTGGGATAGAAAGTGAAGTATCTGGGCCTACCTCTGTAGGAACAGGAGTATCAATAGATGAAACCATTGAACTTTCTCATCTGATAGATATTTTAAATGAGCGGTTTGGAACAAGCTTTACACCGGCAGATCAACTGTTCTTGGATTCCATTAAGGAAGATGCGGTTGCTGATTCTAATTTAAGAGAGGTAGCAATGGCTAATCCGATGGAAAATTTTGGATATATTTTTTTTAAAAAGCTTGAAGATTTGTTTATAGATAGTCGGTCGTGAAAAAGTATGTTGCAACAAAGTAAACATGGCTTACTTTGTCCTAAAACAGGCGAGATTCCCGCTCAAGGCGGGAATGACAGCAGGGGTGACAGGGTTTATCACGGGCCACTAGAATAGAATGGAACAAAACGAAGATATAATAGCTAAGTTTATGAATGAAAGACAGTTCAAAGATATAGTTGGAAAGCATCTTTTAAAGAAAGTATATGAGCAAATTAGAAAGGAAAATTGCTCTTGATCTTCATATAAAAATGGTCAAAACTGCGGTATTTCGCTGTTTTGAAACTTTTTGACAGACTTTAATCTTATGTTATAGTAGGAGTATGGAAAATTTAGAAATTTTATGGCCAGCGGTCACTTTTCTTGTTCTGTATACAGGTTTTCTTTTTGCAGGTTTTAGCTGGATGCTTAAGTCTCAAATTGATCCTGTTAAAGAATTATTGACTAATCATATCACTGATACTAACAAAAAGATCGATGATACTAACAAAAAGATCGATGATACCAACAAAAGGATCGATGTTCTTAGCCAAGAAATGAAAGAAGGTTTTAAAGAAATAAAAGAGATAGTAAAGAAATAGACAACAAAACAAAATCAAAATTCCAGTTACAGATTAAAAGCTTAAATAACAGGAAGGGTGAATGTAAAAACAGCCCCTTTTTTATTAGGGTGGTTTTGAGCATAAACTTTTCCGCCATGCGCTTGGATAATTTCCTGGACAATAGTTAATCCTAATCCAGTAGATTTTATTATTTTGTTCTTTTTTTTCTTTTCTTTGTAAAAAGGCTTAAATATTTTATCTTTATCTTTTGGACTAAGACCTGGTCCTTCATCTATTACTTGTGTTTCAAGATAGCCGTTTTTTATCTTCCATAAAACTTCTATTGTGCTGTTTTTAGGAGAGTATTCAATGGCGTTTAAAATTAGATTCCACAAAGCTTGTTTGATGTAAAAAGGATCAATAGATACTTCTATTTCCTGCTTGGTGGAATAGAACTTTAATATTCTATCTAAAAGGCTTGCTTTTTTTTGCATATCTCCCTTTATGGTTTGAAACCATTTGTTCCATTTATGTTGACTTATGTTTAAAGTAGCTTTTGTGCCGACTTTGCTTAAATCCAAAGTGTTAGAAATAAATTGGATCATCCAGTCTACTTCCTCATCCATAATTTCTATTAGTCTTTTTTCTTTAGGAGATACAACGGTTTTTAACATCTCCACATTGAGTTTAAGAGTAGAAAGAGGGGTCTTAAGCTCGTGGCTAACGAAACTTAATAGATCCAAGTTAAGGTGTTTTTTTTTACTTATATTTTTATTCATTAAAATTCTTTATCATAGGATACTAAATTAAATATTTTTTTGTATATACTCTAAAACCCTTGGATTAAATTCAAATACAGCTTCTACTTTAAAACCAGAGGAGTAGTTTGGCCTGTCCCTACAGTAGTCACTGCAAAAACAAGCTTGATTTTTATCAGGTCCGCAGGTTTTTTTATTGGTTTTTATTTCCACATGGCCATGCTTGCTTCCTGATTGCATAACCACAATAGCTCCTTCTGGGATCTGAGTTGTGTCATCTTGAAATTTTTTAGCTTGTTCTTCTGATATTTTATTAAACAAGGGAATGTTTTCGATACTGCCATCGTCTTTTTTAATAGGAAAGGAAGTTAAAGACTGATTTAAAAGATCCCATGCTTCACATTTTTTCCGGACAGATGGGTCTTCAATGTTTTTAAAGCTTTCTTTGTTTTGGCCGTCTAAGTTAAGAGCACATAGGGCAGAAGGAAATACAAAACTGTTTTTACAAATATTGTTTTTCTCAGAAGGAGAAGTGAATTTGTTCACACATTGGCCGTAACTGTCTTTACTTTCGTTTTTTTGGGTGTCTTCACAGTATTTTGTTAAGTATTTATGCACTGTATTCATAATAGCACTTGTTACATGGCGCATACAGTTAGCTGTAGAATTTCCTATCTCCTTTTTACCAGAGCATTTATTAACAGGAGGGGATTCACTTTTTTTTACCTCACCCCTGGGTTTACACCCTCTTTTGCAGGCATCATTGCTCTGGCATTTACAAGTAGAATTATCAAAAACAGTTTCTGAAAAATAATTTATCATGTCTTTGTATGCTGGATTTGGTTCTAAAAGTGTTTGTATATTTATTATTTCCTTGAAAGTGGATCCTGTGTTGGTATCGGGGCAGTTATTTTCGTCGCAAACAGGAGCACTGGCCTCCGTTTGCGCAGGTGGGGGCAAAGAAACTACAGGAGACGGGGTAGAAGTTGTGCTTTTTGCTGACCTTGGAGGTGTATCATCTGCTGTTTGATTTAGCTCTAATTGGGTAGAATTAATTTCCTTTACTCTGTTCCTAACATTAATACATCCCGCCCAGGACTTCCTTTTTCCTTTACAATATTGGTTGATAATATTTTCTAAAGATTTTTTGTAAGACGCGTAATCTGCTGGGTTAATAGAAGTTCCTTGGGAAGCCTGATAACATCGTTTAGATAAGGATCGCACTGGGTTAATAGAAATACATTTGTTGTTAAAAACCACTCCACATTGAAAGGTGTTTTCGCGGTTTTCGCAATTTCTGCCATAAACTGGACAAACTTTTCTTTTTAATTTTGAAGAATAAGCTGTATCCCTTATTACCCCTCCAATTAAACATTTTCCAGAGGTAGAGGCTAAGGCAGATGGGATAAGAAAGTTAAAAATCGTAGTTTTTGCTTGAAGAGGGAATAATCCTTCATCAACATTTCTTTCAAATTGGAGATAACTTTGTTTTATCTTTTTAATATAGTTTTCACGGGAAGAAGGAGAAAAAGAGCTATAATCACTTGAAGAAAGCAGTTGGACAGGTTTCCATATTATTTTTGCTTGGAATTTTTTTGAGTTGTCGCCATTTCCTGTTTTTTGCTCCTTATCACATAACTTCAGCATTCTTTTAAACTTTTTTTGTTTTTTTTTGGAAAGTATTTTTTTACTTAGATTCAAAATCTCTGTTGGTTCAGCAGATTCGTAATAATTATATACACAATACATTATAAAATGCTCGCCTGAAAAATCCAATACTTTATCGTAAATTTTTACTACTTCTTTTAAAAACTTTTTTCGATTTGTTTGACTGATTTTATTTTTTGACTCTAAAGATTTTAATTCCTTCATATAATGGCAAATTTTTTGATAAACTGTGTTTTCGTAATTGTTATAGTTTAGGCTTTGCCTTGAAGTTTTTAAATCTGTGATATAAAAATCAGGTTTTTTATAAACAGCAGAGTGCGTAGTAGGAAGGAATAGCCCATAGAAAAATAGAATAATACTTAAAAGTTGCATTTTATAATATTAACATTTTTTTATATTTTCAGGGTATTTTACAGGTTAATGGATAAAATAAGTAAAGAAATAAAACTAAAGTCTTAGTGCTAAATGCTCTTTTTGGTCGCATTCATCACAGGTCGCTTCTTCCCTTCGAATCCTGCATTATTGAATTAATTTATGGGGTGGCAGGATGTCGCCTACTTTGTTCGTTCGCATCCAGCTCACTCACTGCGCAGGCCCCCCTCAGTCGCTCAAAAAATCGTCAATGATTTTTTGTCCTGTGCTAAATGCTCTTTTTGGTCGCATTCATCACAGGTCGCTTCTTCCCTTCGAATCCTGCATTATTGAATTAATTTATGGGGTGGCAGGATGTCGCCTACTTTGTTCGTTCGCATCCAGCTCACTCACTGCGCAGGCCCCCCTCAGTCGCTCAAAAAATCGTCAATGATTTTTTGTCCTGTGCTAAATGCTCTTTTTGGTCGCATTCATCACAGGTCGCTTCTTCCCTTCGAATCCTGCATTATTGAATTAATTTATGGGGTGGCAGGATTCGAACCTGCGAATGACAGAACCAAAATCTGTTGGCTTACCACTTGCCGACACCCCATTAAGGAAAATATCTGTGATTTTAAAGAAAAAATCAAGCTTTTTTGCTGTTATTGTCTAAAGGGCAAAAAAGGAGGGGATTAAAACCTCGTTTTATTTCAGAACTTCATTTCAAAATCATATTTCTGGTTCATTTTTTTTTAAGACCGATCTAGCCTCTAATTGAAATTGATTCAGTTTTTTTTTGTAGGTTTCAAAAACCGCCTCTTGAATCATAGATCTGGTTTTTTGGTCTAAAGGATGGGCAATATCACGAAAAATATTTTTATATTTTTTGCTGGGCATGGCAATAAACAGTTTATTATCTGTTCGTATTATTTTTAAGTCATTCACTATAAAACAGTTGTCAAAAACGATGCTGGCGTAAGCCTTCAATCGCTCTTCATTGGGGACAATAGTGATTCTAACTTCTGTAATTTTCATTTTTTGTATTCCTTGATAATGGTCTAATTTATAAAATATTGTTACACTTATCGGAAAGAAATCCAGGAAATTTTACTTTTTTATTCTCACCTTCCCCTAACCTAAAGGCGGGTTATTGTTGAAAAGAGTAAATACAGTCTAATTTTAACATTCTGCTTAGCTCATCTAAAGCGGTCCTGCTTTCTGATATTAAAAGAGGATCTAAAAGATCATCGGCCTTAAGATGATCGCGATAGTGCTTTTTAATCCATGCTTTAATTTGCTCATATAAATTTAGGCTTAAGAAAACCCCTTTATTTGTAGCTTTTTCTTCTTCCGGGCGGAGTACTACTCTTAGCCTCAGACAGGCCGGTCCCCCCCCGTTTTGCATACTTTGTCGAATAGGAATAAAACACACCTTTTTAATTACAGTGGTTTTGGTAAGAGAATCTAAATACTCTTTAACGATAGGGTTTTTTTCGCATTCCCTGGGGGCTAACAGCATCCATTGGTTTTTTCCCTTGGGTAACAGCTGGGAGTTAAATAAATAAGAAGATACAGACTCCTTTAAGGAGATTTCTTTATTTTGAACAGAAATTTCTATTAAAGGCGTGGGAGAGAGGGCTTGTTTTATTTCTTTTAAAACTTTTTTTGTATTAGTAAATGCCAGCTCATGGTAAAAAATAAGGTTTTGATCAGCGACACAAATCACATCATTATGAAAGACCCCCGTGTCAATAGCAGAGGGATTTTGTTCAGCCATTATGGTTTTTTGTGGCTTAAGCTGGTGTCGGAGGGCAATTATTTCTGAAGCCAATCGGCTTTGTCTACTGTAAAATTTTTTGGTGTTGTGGGTGGTGGAAAAACCACTATGGCCATAGACAAATACTTCTACCCCTCTTGAACCATAATTTAGGCCAAGGCGATTGTGGTTGGCTGATCCTTCATCCGACAAAGCAGGGGAAGAGGGAAGGGGGGGATGATGAGTAAAATAAGCAGGATTGGGAAAGATTTTTTTTAAAATTCGGTGGGTTTGTTCTGCCTCCAAAGCGCGATGGAGAAAAGACTGTAAATTAGCAGGGGTAAAGTGAACTTTATTATCTTTTGTGTCTGCACTGGGAGAAACAGTGGCACTGTTGGCGGTCCACATAGCAGAGGCAGAATAACAGCTGGCCAGTAAAACAGGGGAGGTTTTTCCAACAGATTGCACAAGGTCTTTGTCTGAACCAGTAAAGCCTAATTTTCTTAAAAAGTTTAAGTTTGGTCTTTCTTGAGGGGGTAAAAGAGCTTGTTTATAGCCTTTTTCCATTAGGAATTTCATTTTTTCTAAACCTTCTAAGCCGGCTTTTTTAGGGTAGGATATTTTATCTTTGTGCTTCATAGAGGCCCTGTTGCCAATAGAAAGCCCTGCATAGTTATGGGTAGGGCCTATTAGTCCGTCAAAATTATATTCTTGTGTTTGAAATGTCATAATAGATCTATTGCATTTTAGATATTGTGGTATAAATACATTAACGGGTTCTAAGTTGAAAAATCATATTAACATATTGGCGAGAATAAAAGCGGTATCTCAAAACATTTAATGTATTGATTCTGTTTTTAGAAAGCCGTCTTTGCACATCCCGTGCGGATTGCACCTGCCACCCATTGACCTTTAGGATAATATCTTTTTTTCTGAATCCAGCAAAACCAGCCGGAGAGCCTGGTTTTACTTCTGTTACTACAGGATGATTGCGGTTTAAAGGGGGTAACCCCAGAGACTGCATAACCTCTTTAGTTCCCGTGACCATTACCAGACCTAGGTTAAAAGGAGCTTTCTTTTTGTGGCCAGGAGAGGGAGAGGATTGCATATTTTTTGCCAATATTTCTTTTCTTTCCGCGACAGTGATATCTATTTGCATAGTGTTTCCAGCTCTCTTAATTTTCATTGGGACAGTTTGATTTACAGGGGTAGAAAACACAGCTTTAAAAAGATCTCTATAGGTTTTAATTTTTTTTTCGTTAAAAGAGGTAATAATATCTTGTGGTTTTATGCCCGCTTTTTCTGCTGGAGAGTTTGGTATAACTTCTAAAATAAGAGCTCCAGCTTGTGTTTTTTCTGGATTTTGAGCCATCTGCACACCAATAAAACCTCCTCTTACTCGCCCATACTTTTCTAAATCCTTTAATACCACTTTAACATTGTCAATAGGAATGGCAAAGCTAATTCCCTGTGTGCGCATAGCTGTATTAACGCCAATGACTTCTCCTCTTGTGTTCACTAAAGGTCCGCCGGAGTTACCAGGATTGATAATAGCATCTGTTTGCAAAAAAGGAAATAAGTTAAGCTCATCAATTTCACGATTGATAGCGGAGATAATCCCTTTTGTCATGGTGTGTCCGTGTCCATAAGGATTTCCAAAAGCAGACACCCATTCTCCTACTTGCAACTCACTGCTATTACCTAAGTGGGCTGTAGGTAAGGGCTTATCGGCCTTAATTTTTATAATGGCAATATCTGTGTGCTCATCTTTCCCTATAACTTTAGCTGTATATAGCTTGGGATTGTCCTTCAGCTGAACCTGAATGGTGTCGGCCTTATTGATAACATGGGTGTTAGTGAGAATTAAGCCACTGGAGCGAATAATAAAACCTGTTCCCAAGGAATGAAGGGGGTTAGCTTTAGGAGGCCTGGCAGGAGGGACAAAAAAGAAATCAAAAAAAGGATCATTAAAATGGGGAAAAGAGGGGATATTGTTCAGCTGAGTTGTGGAGATATTAACTACCGCCGGATTAATAATTTTTGCCATTTTAATAAAGAGGTCAGCGGGCAGGGGCTCTCCAGGTTTAATTTTTTCTATAAAAGGTTTAGCATTTAGGTTTTTTTGATATAACAAAAATCCTACACCCAAACAAAAAAAGGACACGATAAAGAGAGCTGTCCAAATTTTTGATTTTTTGAATATTTTCATAATATAAATACTCCTTACTTTTTTATGAGAGATTACTTTAGTCCACCGTGATAAACCCTTTCACCTGCAAACTCAAAAGCCCAGTTGTTGGCTTTTGAGTCTCGTGCTGGTGCGAGAATCCTGAACTTAAACTGAAAGCCCAAAAGTCTTTCAGCTTTTTTCAAGTGGGAATCCAGTCAAATTTAGTTTCTGTATTCATTTTTTTTCCTCGTTTATTTGTTGAGAAAAAGTGATTTGCAGATCTTGTATACAGCTATTTAACATTTGTTTTTCCTCTTCTGTTAAGTTTCCTTTTGTTTTTTCTCTGAGTAGCAAAAGAAGCTCAATATTAAACTCTGCAAGCTGTTTATTTTTTTTATCTTTCATTTCTGGTATCAGCCCCATTGCGACCAGAGCAGAATGAGTGAGGGAATGAATAAAAGTAGAAAAGACGGGTGCGTCCATTTTTAGATTTTCTTTTTTTGTTTCTTTTTCCTGGTTCATTTTTTACCCTTCCTTTTTTAGTAGAAATGGCCTGTTGTGTTAAAAAAAAGGCCATGTCAAAAATTAAGGCCAGTATATACAAAAGACCTTATTTTATCCGTTATACCATGCAGGAGTAAAGAGTCAATTTTTATCCGCCTAAGTGGAGAATTTTCAAAATCAAATTATCTAAAATAAAATTCAATACATTCTTATAACTTATTAAAATTATTATATTTTTTATTTAAAATTTATTTATATAATAAAATTAGATTATTTGGTTAAAAGAAGTTTTTTTTATAATGATCCTGTGAGGAACCTGTCCTGAATACAGGCTTTTTATCACTTAAAAGCGGGAATCCCTTGACTTTTAAGAAGATGTGATTCAAGTAGTCTGTAATGTTCTAAAGAGAGAGATAAGTTATGACCATGTATAATCCTGAATCCATTAAAACAGATAAGCTAAAAAAAGCTATGGAAGAGGTGCGAACTGTTATTGTGGGTCAGCAGGAAATGCTGGATAGTATTTTTATGGGTTTGCTTACCGGTGGGCATATTCTGATTGAGGGGGTTCCGGGTTTAGCCAAGACTTTAACTATTTCCTCTGTAGCTCAGGTGACTTCTTTAGAATTTAAGCGGGTTCAGTTTACGCCAGATCTTTTGCCAACAGATATTATGGGAACTATGATTTTTAATTCGATAAGTCAGGTTTTTTCTATAAAAAAAGGGCCGGTTTTTACCAATATTTTATTGGCCGATGAAATTAACCGCGCTCCCGCTAAAGTGCAAAGTGCACTTTTAGAGGCTATGGCCGAAAAACAGGTTACCATCGGAGAAAATAGTTTTGGCTTAGAAGATCCTTTTTTAGTATTAGCCACCCAAAACCCTATTGAGCAAGAAGGGACCTATAATCTGCCAGAAGCACAATTAGATCGTTTTTTGTTCAAGGTAAAAGTAAATTATTCCACCCGAAGTCAGGAGATGGAAATTTTAAATCGAATGTCCTCTTTAAACATGCCATCTGTTCAGCCGGTTTTGTCCGCAGTAGATATTTTAGCTTTTCAAAAAAAGGCAAGTGAAGTATATATAGACGAAAAACTAAAAAACTACATTGTGGATCTGGTTATGGCTACCCGCAAACCAAAAGATTATGGATTAATGGATATAGAGCCTTTTATTTCTTTAGGAGCGTCTCCCAGGGCCACAGTAAACTTTCCTAAAGCGGCTAAGGCCCTTGCGTTTATCAAAGAAAGAAATTATGTTTCAGCAGATGATATAAAAGCAGTGGCTTATCCCCTATTGCGACATAGGATTATGTTATCTTATGAAGCGCAAGCAGAAGATCTGGATTCAGATCAGGTTATTGATCAAATTATCAGAAGGGTTAGAGTGTCTTGAGCGCGCCATCTTCTGTTTTAAAGAAAGTAAGATTGGTTGAATTAAAACTGCGCCAGCGGGTGAGAGATCTCTTTGCCGGAGGTTATCGTTCCGCTTTTAAAGGGCAGGGCATGATTTTTTCTGATTATCGAGAGTATGTTCCTGGAGATGATACCCGTGCTATCAGCTGGCCTTTAACAGCTAAACTGGGTGAGCCTTATATAAAAATTTTTGAAGAGGAAAAAGGGGCTACTTTTATAATAGTAATGGATGTGAGTGGTTCTTTTGATGTTGGGACAAAAGGCTTTAAAGGGGAATCGGCTTGCGAACTGGCCAGTTTAATTGCCTTAAGCGCGCAGAGAAACCAAGACGCTGTGGGGCTTTTGCTTTTTTCTGATCGTGTGGAGTGCTATGTGCCTCCTTCTCGTGGTCCCAAGCATAGTTTAAGAATTGTGAGAGAGCTTTATTCTTTTAAAAGGAAATCTGTTAAAACAGATATTCTTCCTGCTTTAGATTTTTTAAACAGTGTTTTAAAAAAGAGTTGTCATATTTTTTTATTTAGTGATTTTTTTACCTCTTTTTCTTTTACGAAACAGTTAAAAATAACAGGTCAGCGGCATGATGTGGTGGCAGGGGTAGTTTGCGATCCTTTTGATATGCAAATTCCCGCTTTGGGTTTAATAGAGATGGAAGACTCAGAAACGGGACAAAAAGAGATGGTGGATACTTCTTCTTATGTTTTTAGGAGAGAATATAAAAAATCTGCAGAAGATAGAAGGCAAGCGGTCCGAAAAAGTTTAAATCAATCTGGTATAGATCACTTTTTTGTGTATACAGATCAAGATATTTTTAAACAATTTATGATGTTTATAAAAAAGAGAAGAAAAAGATAATTAAGAGTGAGATTAAGTTTTTAATAGCTGTTCATTTTAGAAAATGAATAATAAAAATAGAACTTCAAGGTGTATTTGATGAAAAATATAAAACTTTTAGAAGAAAAAGCCGTTTGCAAGTTTGAAAAAAGCAAACCCTCGTGGACAGTGGGAGATGTATTGGAGCTACATTGTGAGTGGCCTGTCATTTTTACTTTGTCTTCTCCTGTTCGTATTCAGTGGGAAAAAGAGCAAACAGAAAAAGAGCAAACAGGAGAGGATCTAAAAAAAAAGGGAGTAGGGGAATCTGCTACTCAAAGTAGAGAGAAAGAACAAAGCCTGCCTGGCCCATATTCTCTTGTTGTATTGGATACCGCTCATATCTACCCAGGAAAAGGGGTGTTTAAAATTACCAGCTATAAGCCAGGTGTTTATAATACCGGGTTTACTCTTGTAAGCGATCAAGGCACTATCCAAGTAAAGCCTCTTTCCTGGCAAGTGGAGTCTGTTATTCCGCTTGAAAAAAAAGAAACTATAAAGCCTTACCCCCCTTATGGTCCCTGGAAAAAGGTTTTGCCTTTTTGGTATTGGCCTTTGACTGTGGTCCTGTTGCTTGGTTTGCTTGCCTTTATGGCTTTTAAAATACGGCTTTTTGTTAAAAAGAAAAAAAAAATACAAGAAATAGAAAAAAGGTTAAAAAACAAAACCCCTTTTCGAGAGTTTATTAGCCAATTAAATTTAATGGTCAGAAAAATAAACAGCGCGAAAAATAAAGAAATTATACCACAATTAGACAGACAATTTCGCCTGTTTTTGGAAAATGAGTTTTTAATTTTTGCTTTAAATGAAAAGCCAAAAAAAATTGTTCGGCAATTAAAAAAATATTATCCTATTATTTGTGAAAAGTGTGATTTTTTTGGCTTTTTTAAAGAAGTGGAAAAGCTTTCCCAGGAAAAAATAAGCTATAAGGAGTATGAGCAAATTTTGGATATAGCTCGGGAGTTGGCTATCTTCTGTGTGGAAGAAAGAGGGGTTTGATGTATTGGAGTTTTCCAGAAGCTTTTTGGTTGTTTGTGCCCTACTCTATGTTGTTTTTACATTATTTTTTTAGAGGCCGAAAAAGAATTAATGCTTTTCGCATAAGTGGATTAAGTGAATTAAAGTTTAGTAAAACCTTACGATCGAGGCTCTGTGGACTACCCACCTTGCTAAATTTTTTAAGTCTTTTTATATTGATTTTAGCCTTGGCCCGGCCCCAAACAGTGAATACTCATGTTAACCGCAGTGCAGAGGGAATAGATATTGTTATTGTATTAGACACCTCAGACTCCATGTTGATAGAGGATATGTCTCCAGGTAATAGAATTAATTCTGCTAAAGCTGTTATTAAAAATTTTATCAATGGGTTGGTGTACGATAGAGTGGGTTTAGTTGTTTTTTCAGGGGAATCTTATACTAAAGTTCCTTTGACTTTGGACTATGGCGTCCTGTTAAGTGGGTTAGAGGAAGTGCGAGTAAGCCATTATGATACCTATATTAAGCCTGGTACAGCTATAGGAGTAGCTTTAGCCAATGCAGTGGCTCGATTAAAACAATCGTCAGCTAAAAGCAAAGTAATTATTTTTTTAACAGATGGGGAAGATAATGTGGGAGTTATTAGTCCTCAAACAGCTTTGGATATAGTAAAACAGTATGCTATTAAGGTGTATACTATTGGTGTGGGAGGAAAAGCCGGGGACGCTTTAGTCCCTCGTGAGGTTAAAGATCATAGAGGAAAAACAAGAACAGTTTATCAAAAGCTTAAGACAAAGATCAATGAACCACTTTTAAGGAAAATGGCTAATGAAACAGGAGGGCAATATTTCCGGGCCAATAATTCCGCAGGGTTAAAGGTTATTTTTTCGGAAATAGGTAAATTAGAGAAAAGCGTCGTAGAAATAACAGAATGGAAAAAATACGAAGAGCTATTTCCAGGATTCTTGCAAAAAGCCCTATTGCTTTATTTTTTATCTCTTTTTCTTTCTTTATTTGTTTTTTGGAAAGCAGTATGAATTTTAATAGGAGTGATTAAATAATGTTTGCCCATCAGGAATATTTGTATTTATTGCTTTTTTTGCCAGTAGGACTTGTTTTTTTTATTGCCCGTTTAAAGCAAAGTGAAAAACAATTAAGATCTCATATTCAGGGGACTTGTTGGGAGGCGACTTTAGGGACTTATTTTTATGGCAGGCGGATTTTAAAGTATTTTTTTGCTTTTATAACTCTTTCGTTTTTGATTTTAGCTTTGGCCCGATTTCAAACCTCGCAGGAAAAACAAGAAGTGAAAATAAAAGGAGCAGAAATTATGATCTTAACTGATGTTTCAAATAGTATGTTGGTAAGGGATATGGGTGGGTTTAGCCGATTGGATGTTTTGAAAAAAGAAATCAATAAACTGATTGAAATGCTTTCCGGCCAAAGGATGGGGCTTATTTCTTTTTCCGGTTCTTCGGCTTTAGTTTCTCCCTTAACTTTAGATTATTCCATCTTAAAATTGTTTTTGAAATCCCTTTCCCCTCAGTCACATATTATTCAAGGGACTAATTTTGGGGGGGCTTTTCGATCGGCTATTCAAGCGTTTAAGAGAGGAAGTGCTTTGGAACCAGATTCCTCTTCCCGGGTTATTATTTTAGCTACGGATGGAGAAGATAATCAAAAGGAAACTTTTGAGACCATAAAACTCTTGGCGGAGCAAAAAATTCGTGTTTTTACTTTAGGATTTGGAACTCAAAAAGGAGGGATGATACCAGTTTATGATGGAAAAAAAAATAAGACCGGTTATAAAAAAGACCCAAAAGGGGATTTTGTAGTTTCTCGATTTGATGAAAAGAATTTAAAAAAAATTGCTCATATTACAGGAGGTGCATTTTATTTTATGTCTTTAGGAGGGGGTGTTCATAAGAAAATTTATGCTGATATTCAAAAAATAGGGGAGGGAGTGCAGTCTTTCTATTCTCAAAATGTGTTTAAAGAATGGTACCAATATTTTGCTTTGCTGGCCTTCTTTTTTGGCATAATGTTTTTTCTTATTGGAGAAAAAAGAAAAATTCATTTAAAGGAATGGCATAGCTATTTGGAGAAAAAATGATGAAATCTAAAATAAGAGTTTTTTCCATCTGGGATGGATTGTGTGTGGTAAGTATGGTTATTTTACTTGGGCTTTTATTGTCGTTTCCATTTTGGAATAGGAATAATCGCGCGGTTTTTTATATGATGAAAAAAAAATATGAAAAGGCAGAGCAAACCTGGCAGACGGCTTTGGGAAAAGAGCCTTTTTCCCCTTTATATCGCATGAATTTGGCTTTTAATTATATGTTGTGGGAGCAATCTGAAAAAGCCCTTCAGGAATATGCGGTTACCAGAAAACTAATAGATAAAACTTCCTCTTCTTTTTCTAATTCCGAAAACGATAATATTAATCAAAAATTTGCTATGTCTGATTTAAAAGAAAAAGCTTTTTTTAATTCTGCTATTGGGGCTACTCAAAATAGAGAAATAGACAAAGCTTTAAATTTTTATCAACAGGCTTTATTTTTAAACCCAGAATCTTTAAGAACGAAAACAAATATCGAGTTGTTGATTCAAGAAAATCCTGTAAAAAATCAAAACCAGAAAAAAGATAAAGAGAAATCTGATAAAGATAAGGAAGATAAAAACAACAAATCAGAAAGCGCGAAACAACAGCCGGAAGAGCAAAGTCAGAACTCTCAGGAAACAGAGAAAAGCGAAAAAGAAAAAGAGGGGGAGCAGGGAGCACAAAAGGCAGATAGCCAGAAAGAAAAGGAAAGTGAAGAGAGCGTAAAGGAAGAACAAAGCTCAGACCAACCAGGAGAGAAGCAAAGTCAAAACCCCCAGGAAACAGAACAAGCCGATTCAGAAAAAGAGAAACAAAAAGGCTATGACTCTTCTTTAGAAAACAAAGCCCAGGACAACCAAAACGCACAAGGAGAACAAGGAAATTTTAAAGCTGGAAGAAATAATCAAAAATTGAATCAAAGGCAAACAGAAGCCATTTTAAAAGCTATTTTGGAGCAAGAAAAAAATATAAGAGAGCGACGAAGCCAGGAGAGAAAAAGGCGACCTATAGTGGAAAAGGACTGGTGATTTTTATATTCTAAAAAAACAGGCAAGATTTCAGCCCCTTAAGGGATGGAAAAGTAGATAGAGGCCTTCTTGTTTAGAGAAAGTAATAGGTTGTTCACGGGTTTCTAAACAAAACCGGCGATGTTGTTGCAAAGTTTAGAGAAAGTAATAGGTTGTTTATGAGCTATTAAAGGAGTCTTGTTAAAAAATATATTTGTGTGGGAGAGTAAGTTTTGAAAAGCCTAATTTTTATAATTTTTTATATATGTTTTTTTTCCAGTAAAGTAGGGGCGCAAACGCAAGTGAGAGCTTATATTAAGCCTCATGTTGTTCAACCTCAGTCCTTATTTACTTTAACTGTGGAAATAGAGTATCAATCTGCACAAAACATCCAGCCCCCACGACTTCCTCCGTTAAATGACTTTCATTTAATGGGGCAAAACCTGGGAAGTTATTTTTCCCTTACAGGCAAAACTGTGACAAGAAAAAAAAGCTATCACTATAAATTAAAATCCTTAAAGGAGGGACAGTTTAAAATCGGTTCTGTTCAAGTTATAGTAGATGGGAAGGTTTATAAAACCTCCCCTGTAAAGGTGGAGGTTTCCTCTCAAGCAAAGCCTCAAGCAAAGCCTCATGGACGCTCCAGCCCTTTTCATTCGCCTTTTGGTAATATGAAAAAATTTTTTCCACCTGGTTTTTTTGCTCCTGGTTTTTTGGATGATAAGGATATGTTTCCTTCTAAAGGGGCTATTAAAGAAAAGGATGTTCTTTTTCAATTAGAGGTGAACAAAGACACCGTATACTTAGGTGAAATGATTACTGCTGAATGGTTTATTTACATACCTCACCACCGTGTTCAAAGTGTCCAAACTATCAGAAGCCAGGTAACAAAACCTGCAAAGTTAGATGGCTTTTGGGTAGAGTCCATTACCGCACCAGGAGAGACCCCTTCCGTTTCTCCTAAACTTGTGGAGCGGAATGGAAAAAAATACCAAAAAGAGCTTATAATCTCTTCTGCTTTATTTCCTATTCAGGAAGGCCCTTTAACCATAGAACCTGTTGAAATCAAAACTGTTATTTTTGGTTCTTCCTCTGTTAGATTTTTAAAACCTTTGGTTCATGTTAGTAAAAAAAAACAAATAACAGTATTGCCTCTTCCACAAGAAGGGAAAGGACAGTTTTGGACAGAGGCAGTGGGAGATTTTAATATTTCTGCACTTGTAAATAAAAAAATAGTTAGGGTTCAAGAACCGGTGGTTTATAAAGTAAGCTTTAAAGGAGAAGGCCAGGTGGGGCCTATTCGCCTGCCTGATTTGAACTTTGGAGAGGCTTTTGAAGTGTATGATATAACAGAGTCTCAAAAATTTGCGTTTTCGCAAAGCACAAAAGATTTTGAGGTGATTTTAATTCCTAAGATTTCAGGAGATCTTATTATTCCCTCTTTTGAATTAAGCACTTTTGATCCTCATTTGGGGATATATAAAACCCATGTTTTGCCGTCTTTTACATTAAAAGCTTTGGGGAAAGCTTTATCAAATGGTTTAGCAGATCAGAACAAAATTTATTTTGAGCCTCAGAAAAAAAGCACTCCAGAAGGGGAAGAAAAAGGGATATCCATTATTCCTTTGGCTCAAGGTCAAGAGTTTTTTGTTTTAAAGCACAGAAAAATGTTTTGGGGAATTATTTACGGGTTGCTCTTTTTGTCCTTCGTTTGGGGAGTCATAAGGCTTTGTTTCTCTCAAAAGGATAAAAATTCTTTTAAAAAACAATTAAAGGCTAATTTAAAAAAAGTGGATCAAGCTATGGCAGATAAGAACTGGAAAAAGTCGGGAATAGAGCTTAATCAATTAATGTATTTCTTCTTCTCTGAATGGTCTAAGCAAAACCAGTCTGCTAAAAACTGGGATATATTGTTGAAACATATCAACCCCAGTATTAGAGTTAAATATGAATCAAAAATAAAAGATTTGGTGTCTCGCATAGAACAACTAAGCTTTGCTAAAGAGGGTTCTGTTAGAGCACTCAGAAGCAAAAAAAATGTGGAGAGCTTAAAAAAAGAAGTTATAGATTTAGTTCAAGAAATATCCGCAGAATATTTTGCCTGACTTTTAGACTGCCTGGCATTAGGACTTATATCGGTATATAACGCAAAGGGGTCAAAAAAATATCTGCTTAATGGGGGGGTATTATGCACAATTTCATGGTATTGAGGGCAATATCTTGATTTTTTTAATTTTTTTCTTCACATAATTTTATTTTTTTTGTTAGAATTTTATAAACAAAGGAAGGTGTTTATTATGAAAATAATTTTTATTTTAGCCGTTTTTTTTATTTTTGTGTCTTGTCAGTCTATCAGGGAGCAGACCTTTAGTCCGCCTCAAGTGCAACACCAAATATCTAAAAAAGAGGAATCCTCTCAGAAAGTAAAAGAGCGTTTACATGAACCTTATGTTAGCTCTTATGGGGAAATCCATCAACTTGATCATCCTCAGGTGGATAAATGGATCCATTATTTTCAAAATAGAGGGCGAGAGCGAATGGAGATTTATTTAAGCCGATCTTCCCGTTATATATCCATGATGAAAAATGTGTTAAGAGAGTATCAGCTCCCTGAAGATCTGGTTTATGTGGCCATGATTGAATCTGGTTTTAGCTCTCGTGCGCACAGTTTTGCTAATGCTGTGGGTTATTGGCAGTTTATTGAGGATACAGGAAGAAGATATGGACTAAAAGTAAATAGTTATGTGGATGAAAGGCGTGATCCTGTGTTATCCACTCGTGCGGCGGCGGAATATTTTAAAGATTTGTATTCTGCTTTTGAGTCTTGGCATTTGGCTTTAGCCTCCTATAATGCAGGTGAATATAGGATAAGCAGAGCTGTTATCCAAAACTACACAAGAAACTTTTGGCACTTAACTGATAAAAGAGCTTTACCACGAGAAACCGCCAACTATGTTCCAAAATTTATTGCGGCTCTCCGTATCAGCAAAGAACCTAAAAAGTATGGTTTTGATAACTTAGAGTATCAGTCTCCCTTGGAATATGATACAGTTAAATTGCATTTCCCTATCAGTTTAAAAAAAATGGCCTTAAAATTAGGGGTCACATATAAAGAAATTCAAGACTTAAACCCTCGCTATCGAGGGGAATATGTTCCTATTGAAGAGGAAACTGTAGTCCGTATACCTGTAGGCAAACAGCCCTTTACTCTTTCTGTTTTAGAACAATGTCGTATGAACAAACCTAAATTTGTTTATTCCAATCATTACTGGTATCGTGTTCGCCGAGGAGACACTCTTTATCGTTTAGCTCGCCGAAATAGGACCACTGTCTCCGCTATTAGAAGATTGAATAGAATGAGATCCCACACTATTTTGCGCGCGGGGCGAAAAATTAAGATCCCTTACTATAGTGGCACGAAAAAAAGAAGAAGGTATACTTTAGCTGTTGATCATACAGTTAAAAAAGGAGAAAACCTTAATTCTATTGCCAGGAGATATAAAATAAAAGTGGATAAATTAAAAAAAATGAATAACTTGTTGGCTAATTCTATTATTCATCCAGGGCAGGTGTTGAAATTAATGAATAATCAGAACCGAAATCCTGCTACTGGTGAGGGAAATATATCTAAAAAAATTCATACAGTTAGAAGAGGGGATACACTAATTGGAATAGCCAGAAAATATAATGTTCCTCTTCCTCTTTTAATGAAAAAAAATGAGCTTAATTTTAAATCTATTCTAATTGCAGGAAGAAGAATCATTATCCCAGAGTAAAACGGAATAATATAAAGATGATATTAGTTAATGGAGTGACCAAAAAATACGGTTCTCGCTTAGCTGTGGAAAATTTAAACTTCACGGTGGAAAGAGGTGAGGTAGTGGGTTTTCTTGGTCCTAATGGTGCGGGCAAGACCACTACAATGAAGATGATAACAGGCTATATGGTCCCTACTTCTGGAGAGATAAAAATTGCTGGCGAGGATATTTTTTCAGATCCTATTAGAATTAAGAAAAAAATAGGTTATTTACCAGAAATTCCACCTGTATATTATGATATGTATGTAGAAAAATATCTTTATTATGTAGCCTATTTAAAGGGGTGTTCAAAAAAAGAGGCAAGAGAGCAAGTGAGTTCAGCTATAGAAAGAGCGGGTTTAACAGAAATGCGCCATCGTTTGATTCAAAATCTTTCAAAAGGATTTAAACAAAGAACGGGCTTGGCTCAGGCTTTAGTAGGCAGGCCAGAAATATTAATTTTAGACGAGCCTACAGCAGGTTTGGATCCTAATCAAATTATAGAAATCCGATCTTTAATTACTCAATTAAAAGGGCAACATACTATTATTTTATCTACTCATATTTTGTCGGAAGCACAAGCCGTTTGTGATCGAGTTTTAATTATCAAAGAGGGAAAAATGGTGGCTCAAGAGTCTTTAACTTCTTTGAGGGAAAGAAAATCCCAAAGTCGTCGTACAATTTTTGTAACAGTGAGGGAAGCGAAAGAACCTCTTATAAAAAGTTTAAAACAGCTAAAAGGTATTCAAAGTGTTCGCCTCTCTCAAGGATCCCGGCTTTCTTTAGTGGTTCAAGAGGGCGCAGATAGTGAGTTAAACGAACAAGTGGTTAAGAAAGTTATAGCACAAAAAGCGGGATTAATAGAGCTTACAGAATCTTCCAGCTTAGAAGATATGTTTCTTAAGCTCACTTCAGATAAAAGTGTTCATAAAAAAGAGGAATAAAGTAAAATGAGACAATTTATCAATCAAGTTAATAAGGATTTTAAACAAATTTTTTTTAGTCCGGTATTTTTTCTGATAGCTGGTTTTTGTTGTGCTATATGGAGCTTTCGGTTTATAAGAGAGCTTTTTGAGTTTGCGAGCAAAGCGGGAGGGGTGCCCTATTTTGATCCTTCTCTTGCACAACAAAGAGGCCCCAATATTTATGAAACTGTGTTTATGAATCATTTGGCCTTTACGCATTTGTTATTACTTTTTATTATTCCCATTATCACTATGCGATTATTGGCTGAGGAAAAAAAGCTACGTACTTTTGATCTTTTGCTAACAGCTCCTATTACCTCTACAAAAATTGTTTTAGGAAAATTTTTTGCTGGTTATGTCGTAGTGCTTACTTTAGTTTTTTGCTCGTTTCTTTATCCTTTTGGAACCAGATGGTTTGCCGAGTTTAATATGAAACTATTAACAGGAGGGGGGTATCTTGCGATTACCCTTTTAGCGGGTCTTTATACCTCCATTGGTCTTTTTAGTTCCGCGCTTACTTCCTCTGTTATGTTAAGTGTGTTTTTGGGAATAATTTTTATTATAGCTTTGCATTTTATGGGTCTGGTAGGACTGTTGCTTGATCATCCTGTTTTTTCTTCTGTTACAAATTATTTATCTGTGTTTGAACATGTAAATCTTTTATTTCGTGGAAATATAGTGAGTAGCAGTATTATATTCTTTTTTATAGCGATGGGCTTTTTTATATTTATGACACAAAGGGTGGTGGAATCTTACCGATGGAGAGCAAAATGAGCTTGTTAGGAAAAATATCATTAGTGATCGGCGTGGTTAGTTTTATTATTATAACAATCAATATGTTTATTTTAGGTTGGTTGCCTGTCTTAAGTGTGTTTTTGGGTTTATTTGTAGTATCAGTTATACTTTCTTTAATTATTGACCATAAATTTTATTTAAGTTTTTTGCTTATGAAAACCACTAAAAACGGTATGTCTATGGGTGTTTCTTTTTTAATGGGGTTGGTGTTTTTTTCTTCTTTAGCATATTTAAGCAAACAGTTTGAAAAATCAATAGATATTACCGAAGAAAAAATTAACTCTTTATCTCCTCAGACTGTTCAGGTATTGAATGGGTTAAAAAAGGATATGAGGGTTATTTTGTTTTATACAGGCGACACGGGGAAACAAAAAAAAGAAATTATAAAACAAAGGCTTTTTTTATTCAAACAAGAAAGTGATCGAATAAAAGATTACTACCATGATGTTCATTTAAAAAATAAATTAGCTCAAGAGTATTTGAATGAGCTATCTAACAAGGACAAAGAAGATGTTTTTGTTTTTGTGGAATATAAAGGTAAAAAAATACTAGTTAAAGAGCCTTTTAATGAGGAACAAATTACTTCTGCTCTTATTAAAGCTACCCGTCGAGAAGAAAATAAAATTTATTTTTTATCTGGTCATGGAGAGCGAGAATTGTCTGATACCAGTCGTGCAGGGGTGAGTGAGCTTGGGGCTTTGTTAACAAACTCTTCTTTTAAAGTGAGATCATGGAGCTTTACTATGGATGGTCTTTTGCCTCAAGATGTATCTGTTTTAGCTATAATAGGCCCTGAACGTGGTTTTTTGAAAAAAGAAATTCAGTGGTTGGAAAGATATTTAAAAGAAGGTGGTAAAATGATAGTGGCTTTGGATCCAGATAAAAAACATAATTTAAAAGAATTTCTTAAAATATTTGGTGTGGATTACAAACCTCATTATATAATAGATAAATTAGCGAAAGTTATGGGGGGGGGAGATTTGTCAGCTGTAGGCATTTATTATGATCAATCAAGCCCTGTGACAAAAGTTTTTCGGCCTGGAGCGGCTTCTTTGTTTCATAAAGCCAGTAATTTAAAGCCATTAGCCTCGGCTCCTGCCCACGATTTATTTTCTTTTACGGAATTAGTGAGAACGGATACAAGGGCTGTGTTAGTTTCTGATCTTAAAAAAGGTAAAGCAGACGTAGCGGATTCTCAAACAGTGGCTTTGCTTGTGGAAGATAAAAAAGAGAAAACTAATAAACATATAGAGGATATCATTCAACCTAAAGGGACTGAGACGGAAGGGGTTAAAGGGGCTGAAGGGGCTGAAGAAACTGATAAAACAAACAAAGATCTTGCTAAAAAATCAAATAAGAAATCGCAGATGAGGTTAGCTGTTTTTGGAGATAGTGACTTTTTATCTAACGAGCTTATTAACATGGGACTAATAAACAAAGATTTAATATTAAATACTTTTTCTTATTTAGTGGATGAGTTAGAGTTGGTAAGCATTCGCCCTAAAAGTCTTAAGGAAACAAAGCTAATTTTAAAAACTTTTGATAGGAATGCCATTTTAGCTTATGCAGTGACTTTACCTATTTTCTTTTTTATTTGCGGATTTATTATTTGGCTTCGTCGGAGTGGAGCTTAAACTAAACTGGTTTTGAAAAGAGCCAGGCTTTTAAGGGTTTCCTCTTTGAAGATTATGTTATGAAACCTGAAAACTCAAACAAAGCCAGTATAAGTGTAAACTTAAGTGAGTGACGGAGGCTGGTAAAAGATGAAGAAAAAGCTTTCTCCTAATAAAAAAAAATGGTTGAGGCGAATTATTTACTTTGCCATTGTGGCTGGCACGGCGGGGTTTGCTTTTTATCAACATAAGAAGTCTCAAAAATCCGCCTTGTTGGCAGAAAAGAAAGCTCTTATTTTTCCCTCTTTAGAGTTATCTCAAATAAAAGCATTTTCTATAGAAAAAAAAGAGTTAGCTTTTCATGTGTTTCAAAAACGGAAAAATTGGTATATTAATTCTCCTGTGCAGGATATAGCGGATGCAGATCTGGTGACAGATTGGTTGGAAAATTTATTGGCGGAAAAAGTAAGAATTTTAAAGAAAAAAGAAGTGAATTGGGCAGAATATGATCTGGATAAAAACATAAAATCTATAGAAATAACAAAAAAATCAGAAGAAAAACTAAAGGTAAATATTAGTAATTACAGTGCCTTTGATGGCCGTTTTTACTTAAGAAAAAAGGAGGAGCTTCTATTAGGAAATATTTCCTGGGCTAAGCTGATAGATAAAGAGGGAGATTATTTTAGAAGTTATAAGCTGTTAAATAAAAAAGATAGACCTGTGGGTTTAGTTTACCATTCCCGCTTATTTAAAGTGCGACTAAAAGGGGATAATTATAAGTGGAAGTGGGATATAGATCCGGCAGGTGGAGTGGTGGAAGGGGCTAACTCCTTGTTTCCTTTATCTCAGTCTGATTTAGAATCTTATTGGTCTTCTCTTTCAGAGGTAAGTTTTATGAAAGAGAGCTATCCTCGGACAAAAAAAACGATAAAAAAATATAAATTAAACAAGCCAGATGTAGAGTTATCTCTTCGGTTTAAGGATAGCGCAGACTGGGTTGTCCAAATTAGCCCTAAAATCAAGGGTAAATTTTACGCATTGGTATCCACAAGAGATTATATTTTTGCTTTAGATAAAGATCAGATGGAAAAAATTGTTTTAACTAAAAAAACTATTAGAGATCATCATCAGCCTTTTCAGTTTAAAAAAGAGCAAGTGTATTTTGTGGACTTAAAGGGCTATGGGTTGGAGGTTCAGCTTAAAAAAGAAAAAGGGAAATGGAGACTACTCTCTAAGGATGAAGCTCAGACGAATAAGGTTCAGGTGGATGAAGCTCAGGCAAGTAACATAGAACAAAATAAAACTACAGACGGGAATGAGGCAAACTTAAAAAATAAGAAAAAGAGTTTAGATCATAAGTCTCAAGAAAAAAAGTTAAACCAGGAAGAATTAAACCAGAGTGGATTAAACCAGGATGAGTTGAAAAATATTTTAAATAGAATACCTGTGCTTTCAGCAAAAGAATATTTTGGTTCAAAAAATTTTAAAAAGACCGCAGACATAATTTTAAAGAACAAAGAAAATCAAGAAATTTTGAAATTGGAATTTAGTGCACCTTTTAAACAAAAAGTAGATAAAGGAGGGGGTAAAAAGAGTAGTGATAAAGAGAAAGAGAGTAAGGACACACAGCTTGTGTATGCAGTCAGCAGTAAAGGAACAGAGGTAATGGCCTTAGATTTTTCTGCCTTGCAGTTTATATTTTCTCCTGATTTATTTCACCCCTATTCTAAAAAATAACTCATTTGATTATATTTTCTTACTTTTTTTCAGTTTCCGAATTTTTATACCCCAAAACCCCATAAAAACCCTCATTTTATGCTCAATAATCAGTTAAAGATAGTGTTTGTGGAGTTGAGCAAATTTAACACTAATTCGATAAGTTTTTGAGGGTTTCATGTTTATGTGGTAATTTGATCTGGACAAACCCTGTTTTATGGTTGTTTTTTGTTGGGTGGTAGATTTTCTGTGTATCTCATTCCGCTGTGTTTTTTCCAGTTGTATTCTTTTCCTTGTGTATAGCGGTTTTTCCATTCTGCCCAGGAATCTTCTTTAAGTTGATGTTCCACCTTACCAGTTTTATTAAAAATATTTGGCTTTTTTCCAAATAAGAAGTTCATTATACCCATTTTAGCACCTCTTTATTTCTTTATAGTTTTATTCTGGGTTTCATGCAAGAAAATAAGAGTTTATTGGATAAATGGGGAAAAACGGTAGTATACTATTCAAAAATTAGAATCCATTTTTTAAAAACAGCGGGGCATTATGGATTTTTATACAAGCCATTTTAATGACGATAGTAGCTGTTTGCACTGTTCTTACTGTTTTAAATGTCATTTTTAATTAGCTTTTGATACCTATTAAGGGTAATATCATTATTGATGAATAAAATAGAAAAAAGATCAGCAGAAATTATTAAAAGTTTTTCCCATTTTTCTTCTTGGGAAGAACGTTATAAGCAAATTATCCATATTGGAAAAATCACTCCCCCTTTAAAAGAACAGCACAAAACAAAAGAATGGCTGGTAAAAGGATGCCAGTCGCAAGTGTGGCTTTATGCTTATCAAGATGAGATGGGGCGCGTGATTTTTCGCGCAGATAGTGATGCACTTATTACCAAAGGTCTCATTTCTTTGTTACTTCAGTATTACTCAGAACTGCTACCTAAAGAAATAATGTCTTATCCTGTGCCTTCTTTTTTTGAGGCTTTGGATTTAAAAAACCATCTTACTCCTACCAGAGTAGGTGGGTTAGACAGCATGTTAAGGCAAATTCAATATTATGCCAAGGCTTTTTATTTAAAAGATAATTTAAAGAAGAATTAATTTATATGCCAAGATTTTTTTTAAAGATAATTTGAGTTGAAGACATTAAAGAAGAGTTAATTTGTTATTTTTTATTTCTACTTTAAAAGTTTTAACTTTTTTGGCTGGTCTCCCTCCCTCCCTCACCAAAGCAGAAAACTCTATTATGGAATCATCAGACTCACTTTCTATCACAGAAACAACAGAAAGATTAGAACCCAACAACACAAAGTTAATCATTTTTTTTGCTTTTTCATCAAATAAAGTGGCATAGGTTTTGTTTGTTTTCTCCTCTGTGGTATTTATAAAAACTCTTAAACTGGTAAGCACTTTACCATTTTCCCATAAAAGTCCTCTTCTTCTGGCCGTAAGTTCTACAGAACCAGAAAAGGCATAAAGATGTTGATCCAATTTAACTATCTTTAAATTATAAGGGAGGGCACTATCTAACTGAGAAAGATTAATTTTAGAGTTTATTAAAGTTTTTTTTATTTTAGCTATGGTTTCTTTTTCAGAAAGAGTGTTTTTTCCTGTGTTTTTTCCTGATTTAGAATCGTCACAAGAAGAAAAAATGATAAAAAAAATAATTAATATTTTATACTTATCCAAGTATTTGCTCCTGGTTTGCAATCGCTCTGGTAAGTGGTTTCTGCTTTATTGCAAGTGCAATATTTATCTAAGTAGTAGCCTGTGAAAAAGCTCGTCTTTTCTCGTTTCTTGTTAAACTGTAAAGCCAAGTTGTTGGCTTTGCAGTTTTGCCCTGAGAGGGAATCTCGCCTGTTTTGAGGAGGCAAAGTAGGTCTTGCTTACTTTGTCGCAGGGACCTTTTTCACACCCGACTAAGTATCTTCTGTGACTATGTGTTATTTTTTTTCCATCTCAAAAAAAGTTCTTCCACAGCTTCTTTCCATTGCGAAAACTGAAAATTAAACTGATTATCCAATAACACTTTAGGAACAGCATAGCGACTTTTAAGTGGCAATTCAGAGTCTATTTGTGTTATATAGGAAGATAGCTCCACCATCCATTTTGTAGCGGGAAGGCCAAACTTTGCTCCTACAGTTTCTCTTAAAATCTTCATAAACTCGCCCTGAGAAATAGGGTGAGGGGAACACACATTAACCGGTCCGGCTATATTTTTATTTTCTAACAAAAATTTTATAGAACTAACAAAATCAGCTTCATGTATCCAGGTAATCATCTGTTTTCCTCCAGCAATAGCCCCCCCTAAACCTAAGCGACTTAGTTTTAAAAACACATCAAAAGCGGTTTTTTGGCTTAGGCCCATAACTACCGCTGATCGAGCCAACACCTTTCTGGTTTTGTTTGTTTTAGAGTCATTAAAAGCTTTTTCCCAATCCTGGACTAATTCTGAAATTTTTTTCCAGGTTCTGGGTTTGTCAGCAGTTTCTCCGATTTTTCCGGTTTGTTCGTCATTAGGGGTATCCAGGCTGTGGGCGTAAATAGAAGAAGTGCTCATCTGAATCCATACAAGAGGGGGATTTTTAGACTGTTGAATGGCTTTGCCCACTACCTCTGTGGATAAAACTCTGGAATCTTTAAGGGTTTTTAATACTTTATCTGTGTAAAGGCATTTTACGCTTTTGCCGGTCATATTGATAACGGCTGTTGCTCCATCCACTTCTTTAGCCCATTCTCCTAAAGTGCGGGCATTCCAAGGGACCAGTCGAGTTGGGTGGGGGAGAGAACCATCCCCTCCGCTTCTGCTTAACACAATAAGTTCGTGTTTTTCAGAATCAGCAAGAAAAGCTTTAACCAATAATCGCCCCAGAAAACCTGTTCCGCCAGGAATAACTATTTTCATATTTTTTTCCTCTTTTAATTAAGCTACTGTAATAACTTTATCTTTTCAAGATATTTTACTACTTTAGTCTCCCGTGAACAACTTTTTTTGTTTCCTTATTTTAGTGGACTTTTAACAACATTTTATAGTATTATAAAATCAATAATTATCTATAAGGAGTTTATAATGAGTCGCCCATCAACCCTATCTGTTTCAGATGAAATCTGGAGATTGCTCAGGGAAACACAAAAGAACTTAAAATCAGCTTCTATCAACCAAAAAGAAGCCAGGCAGGAACATAAGGAGGCAAGGAAGGAGATGCAAGAGATACGTGCCAGCCATAAGGAGGCAAGGAAGGAGATGCAAGAGATACGTGCCAGCCATAAGGAGGCAAGGAAGGAGATGCAAGAGATACGTGCCAGCCATAAACAAGAAATACAAGAGATACGCGCTATTCAGAAAGAGACCAGTCAACAAATGAAAGAAACTGACAAAAAAATCCATGCTGTTATCGGAGATTTTGGAAATCGTTGGGGCAAATTAGGTGAAAATCTGGTCAAAGGCAGTTTGGTTCAACGATTAAAAGAAAGAGGAATCGAAGTGGAAAGAGTCATTACCAATGCAAAAAATACTGAAACAGAGTTTGATATTATTGCTGTTAATGGGAAAGAGGTTGTGGTTGTGGAAGTCAAAGCCACTTTAGATCCTGCCGATGTGAAGAAATTTACAAAAAATATTCAAAATTTTAAAATATGGTGGCCTGAATTTAAAGACAAAACTATCTATGGGGCGATGGCTTTTTTAATAAAGTCTAATAGACAAGCAAGCAGTTTAGCTGAAAAGCAGGGTTTTTTTGTTATTGAGGCAACAGGTGATGTTATTATTCAAAATGAGCGGGATTTTAAACCTAAAGTTTTTTCTTAAAAGCTTTATTCAAACCTTCTTACCACTTATCTTGTAAAATAAGATCGATAGTGGTTTTTTCCACTGTCTTGTTTAGCTGAGACGACAAGGAGACTGCAAAGGGTTTAAAAGTGCATAATATAGCTGTTTTGAGCCAGTTTATATAAGAAATAGGGTTAAAGTTAACAAATTGTTCGAATTAGGAGGTCAGATCAGTTCTTATTTTTTTGAACAGTATTCATTATATTTGCCTTATTAGCTTAAATGAACAATATTATAACCTTTTTTTATTGGTGTTTAAAGGGCATAAACTTATGCAAAAACTATTTTACCCCCCCCCTTGGTCCTGGAAAGGTTTTATTTTTCTCTTGATGGGTGCTTTACTGCTCTTTACCAGGTGTACAACAGATGATGTTTCGCCTGCTGGTAAAAGCTCTAAACCTCGTGTAAAAAAGGTTATACAGTTTTGCGATAAAACCTCTTCAGAAAACTCTTGTAAAAATAACTCTTCTTGCAAAAAAGATTGCGACAAAATTTTTTCTGAAAAAGAAAATAAGAAAAAATGCCAAGCCCTCCCAACAAACACAGTTAAAGCCTTTAAAACCTTAATTCAAAAAACAAAAGATAAGGATGAGATTCAAGAAATAGCTCCTAAAACCTTGGGTTGTTTTTTGCAAATTGATCCGGAAGAATTTGCCAAGTTAGTAAAAAACACAAGCCGTCAAGCCACAAAAAATTTTTTAGTAGCTATAGCAGAAAATAAAGCCTTGGCAGAGGCTTTAGAAAACAAGGACAGTGATTTTGATGTGTTGGAAGAGCTTTTTGAAAAGGCAGTGGGGGGTAAGAATCTGTATCGTGTTTTAACTCGATCTATAGAGGATGGGAAAACTTTTTTGCAAATAGCTTCAGCGGAAAGAAATCAGCCTGCTTTTTACTACTTGGATAATTATGTGGATTTAAGGTGTGAAGATGAGAGTACGTTTTGCGGAGATAAGGAGGAGTCTTTAACGGCTTATTGTAAGGCTTTGGTTCGATTTAGTGATAGCGATTTAGAGGATTTTTTAGATGATGCAAAACATTTTGAAGAGGAGTATTCCGGTGAAGTGGAGTCTGCGGGGTTTGATTATGATGAGGATGGTTTTCGGGACTTTTGTTCTTCTTCCAGTGGTGGTAGTTCTTCTTCCGGTGGTGGTAGTTCTTCCAGTGGTTCTGATGGAAGCCCATCGTCCGGTCCCTCAGCTCCCACAGGTATTTGTAGTCGAAACAGCCTGGTGCAAACCGCTATTCTTGCCAAAATACCTGGCAAGACGCAGTGTTCTGCTGTCACCTCTTCTGATTTATCTGGCATAACAGGAACATTACACATTCCCTCTGAAATATCAGGTAGTCTGGTTGGCACAGGTCGTCTGGGTAAAGAAAGTGCTATGACCGTTAATGATTTTAAAGGGCTTTCTGGGATTACGACTCTTGATTTGAATAATCATAGGTTGCATACTATTCCCAGTGCAATCACTTTATTGTCTGATTTAACTTCGCTTACACATTTAGAACTTACTGAATCTGAAATTTCTTGTTCTGATATTAAAAACTTGTTAAAATCTCTTCCTAACTCTGCTAATTCATTAACCAGACTGGGCTTAGGAGAAATATTCTCAGGTGGTATATTTTGTTATTGCCCTGCTAGTGGTGGCAAATTTATAGATAGTGATCTTCAAACTCACCTTGGTGGAACTGCTTACTCTTGCACTAATGGCGGAGAGGAGTGCACTTTAACCCGTCCCGGAAATAACTTAAGAGTTGATGGAAATTCTGGTTATTGTCTGTAAGAAATGCGAACCCACACTATTTTATCACTTAGGAGATTGTGATGTAATAATCAAAACGGTAATCAAAACCTATTTGCCACATTTGAATGAATGTTGTAATATAAAAAAATGAAACAAGATTTTAATAAAAAACAAACACTAAGGGCTTTGCATGTTTTAGACTCTGTATCTCTTAAATCTTTTGAGTTGATTATAGCAGGAGGGAGTGCTATGGTGTGTTCTTACGAATACCCTTTAACTACCAATGATGTAGATGCTGTTATCAGAAAAGCAGACATAAGTGAAGTGGATACATATATAAAAAAAACCGCAAAAAAACTTTCTCTGCCTCCGGATTGGCTAAATATATGGGTTTCCTCATTTACACATTATTTACCATTAGATTATGAAACACGACTTAATACTTTGTTTGTAGGTAAAAAAGTGACAGCTAAAACTTTTGGAAAAGAAGATATTTTAATTCTGAAGTGCTTTGCTGGAAGAAGCAAAGACATAGGCCATGTTAGAGCTTTAATCAAACAAAAAACGAATATTAAAATGGTGGAAAATCATATTAACAGTTTAATAAAGCAAAATATCCCCACAGCCCAGTCCGCTTTAGATTTTTTAGACGATATTTTAGATGAAATGGGAGTATAAACATGAAAGGTCTTTCTGAAATCCCGTGCCAAAAAAAACTTCTTCAAGCTTATAAGGCTTTGCAGTTTTCTATCCGATCGAGGTATGGTCAACCGATGAAATTTTATAAACACAAGCTAAAAAAAAAAAATGATGGGCAAAACTATCAATCAAGCTCTCACCTCGTAGAAACTAAGAAGTTAGCTCTTTGGAGCCAGTGGGTGCGTCTGGATCCTCGCCTGGGAGAAATAATGATTCAATATCTTTTTCAGGTTTGGCCTTCTACCCATCCTGCTCTCTTAAATAAAGAGCTAAAAAAGCAGGTTTGGCCTTCGGCTTTTGGAGTTCTTATTGAGCATCTACCCTATTACTACTCAAAGAAATTAAAAAGTAAGAAATGGGATAAAGCCTTTTTCCAGGAATGGTCAGAATGTGTTATGTCGGATATCACACCTGCTCCTAATGAACAGTTTTTTATTGGGCTTTATAAAGCTGGAGGAAAAAAAATGAGAGAAGAATGTCTTTATTCTCTAAAACTTTACCGCAAATGGGGTTATTTTGCAAAAGATCTGCTTATCAATAAGGCAAATAAAAGTCTTGGAATATCAAAATAAAAGTGACACTATTAGCCTATTAACAGGGAGTTTTTATGGTTGAATTTGTAAACCTTCTGTTTGAAAAAGTTAATGGTTTTTTGGCTAAAATCAGTTTTTTTGACCTCTTGTTTTTTATAGATAAAGTAGAAATTCCGCTTGTTGTGGGCCTGCTTTGTTTTTGTGCCATCTATTTTACTGTGAAAATGAGGTTTGTAAATGTTCGCTTTTTCAAACATGCTCTGGAATTGGTATCAGGCAAATACAGTGCCAAAGAAAAAAGCGGAGAAATTAGCCACTTTAAAGCCTTAACAACAGCCCTTTCCGCCACTGTGGGGTTAGGAAATATTGCCGGAGTGGCCATTGCAGTTTCTGTAGGGGGGCCTGGGGCTACTTTTTGGATGATTGTTATGGGCTTTTTAAGTATGAGCACCAAGTTTACAGAATGCACTTTAGGAGTCATGTATAGGGAAAAAAGAAAAGACGGCAAGCTTATGGGTGGGCCTATGGAGTATTTAAAAAAAGGCTTAACAGATATGGGTTTTCCGCGTGTGGGTGTTTTTTTGTCTATTGCTTTTTGCCTTATGTGTATTGGGGGTTCTTTTGGAGGAGGGGCTGCCTTTCAGGTAAATCAATCTTTAAAGGCCATAAGTATCAGTATTCCCGCTTTGGCAAATTATCATTGGGTCTATGGGCTTATTATGGTCCTGTTAGTGGGAATGGTTATTATTGGTGGCATTAAGAGAATAGCCTTGGTGGCAAGTCGCGTAGTTCCTTTTATGTGCGCCACTTATGTTTTAATGGCTCTTTATATTTTGGTTGTTTTTTACGATAAAATTCCTACAGCTTTTGTCACTATTTTACAAGGAGCTTTTACCCCTGAGTCCGTTTATGGTGGTTTTTTAGGAGTGTTGGTTGTGGGTATGAAAAGGGCTGTATTTTCTAACGAAGCGGGCTTAGGTTCTGCCGCTATTGCTCACTCCGTAGCTAAAGTTAATCATCCAGTAGAAGAGGGGGCTGTGGCTTTATTAGAACCTTTTATCGACACCGTATTGGTTTGCACCATGACGGCTTTGGTGATTGTTATTACGGGGGCTTACAATCATCCTGAGTATTTGGAAATTATTAACCAAAATGAGGGGGCGGCTTTGACAGCTAAAGCTATGGGTTCTGTAGTGAGCTGGTTTCCTTATGTTTTAAGTCTCGCGGTGTTTCTTTTTGCTTTTTCCACTATTATTTCTTGGTCTTATTATGGGGAAAGATGCTTTTCTTTTGTTTTTGGAGATAAGCAATCTTTCATATATAAAGGGCTTTTACTGGTGGTTGTTTTTTTAGGGGCGATAGCTACTTCCAAAAATATTTTGGATTTTGGAGATCTTATGATCTTAGGCATGGCTTTTCCTAATCTTATTGGGGTGGTTTGGCTCAGTGGAAAGGTGAAAAAAAGTCTTAAGGAATATCAGAAAAAAAGAAAAAATAAATAGAAGTATGAGAATAAATATCATTACTTTATTTCCAGAGTTTTTTAAATCCCCATTAGAAACAGGCGTATTGGGGCGGGCTATTCGATCTGGTTTTATAAAGATTTTTTTTATTAACCCCAGAAGCTTTACTGAAGATAAATATCAAAGTGTAGATGATAGCCCTTTTGGTGGAGGGGATGGCATGGTCCTCAAATACATTCCTTTGAAAAAAGCTATAGAATCTTTAAGCCTGGATATTTCCGAAAAAATTATTTATTTAAGCCCGCAAGGTCCAAGATGGAATTACAAACAAGCTCGAAAGTTTGCTGAACAAAAAAAGAATTTAACTTTTATATGTGGCCGTTATGGGGGAGTGGATCAAAGGATCATTAGCGAATATGTAAAGGAAGAAATATCAGTAGGGGATTATGTTTTAACAGGAGGTGAACCTGCTTTATTGGTGATATTGGACTCTCTTACTCGGTTTATCCAGGGGGCTTTAGGGAATAAACAATCTTCAAACGAGGAAAGTTTTGAACATCAAGGTTTATTGGAAGCTCCTCAGTGGACTCGCCCAAGAGAAATTTCTGGATATAAAATTCCTGAAATCATTTTTTCAGGTCATCATAAGGATATTAAAAATTTTCGTTATCTTATGTCTCTTTTTATGACCGCTTTAAAGCGACCTTCTGCAATTACTGGTTCACTATCTGGAAAAGATTTATCAAAAGCTTTAGAGATGGTTCAAAGTTTTTCTGAAGAAGAGTTAAAAGCCTTAAGCCTCCATAAAAAAGATTTAGAAAATATTAAACAGCAATTTTTTAATCATAAAACAACTTAAAACCTGATTAAATAAGCTGAGGAGGGTATTTCCAAACTAACATTCAACCCTCTATACAGCCCAGAAGTTAGAGAGCACCAAAAGACCTAATATTATGTATATTACTCCGCTGATTCTTAAAAACCACTTTAAGACGGACTCTTTTCTGCCGTAAAGTATTTTAGATTTTATAGCCAGCTGGGGCCAAAGTAAGAGCACAAGACATTTAACCACTGTGATCCAACCCACAACAGTGACAATAACCGAAGGGCTTAAGTTCCAGTCATTATGAGTCAGAACTAAAAACAGCCCAAAGGGCAAGCATACGGAACCGCTTACCAGCATTATGAAATTAAAAGTTTCTTTACTTTGAGAATAAACAAACTTTGTTAGTTTTGCCCAAAGTTTAGCTTGCACAATTAAAGAAAGCCCAAGAGGTATAAATAAGCAAAATACCATCTGTTCGGCTAAAAAGAAAAGACTTTCCTGCATGATTTTCTCCTTTGTTTTTGTGGTTCTCCTGTTTTAAGGAGGGGGCTTTATTTCTTATACTTTTAACATACAATAAAAAACCTTACTTTGTTGCCCGAAATCCCACAGGGTTTGTATGCTGTTACTGCTTTATAAGAGGTCTAAAAAATATTTGCAAGGAAAATTAAAAATAGGCTTAAAATCCCTCAAATTTAGAGATAAGAAGTTATTTTAAAGAGGTTTTAATCTCTGTCCAAATTTCTGTCCAATCGTTTGCTATTTGTTCCATTTCCCGCGCTCTTTGCTCTGGTTCTCTGGAAAAACTTCTTAAACCCTCTGTTTCCAGGCCAAAAACATGTTTGGAAAGATAGTATTTCATTTCCTGTGGTTGTTTATACATAAAAAACCCTCCATCTTCATGGTGTAAAAGGTAATATGCCAGTTCAATATTTTTTCTTTTCTGAGGAGGTATAATTTTTACTTTTTTCATAAGTTGTTCGTGAAAGAGCCTGTGAAGTGGATCAGAGTAAAGCCTTATGGAAATATCTGCATGACCTAAGTCATGTTCAAAAAAATTAAAATTTTCAGGTACTCTTCTCTTTATTGTTTCTTTATTTATTTCTTTACTAAATAGGCCGATGGGATAAATGCCTTGGGGATTCCCTTTATTGAGAGTCATTATCCCCACCTCTCCTAAAATAGTTGGCACTAAAATGTCAATAGGGAAAAGATTTGCAAAGGAATCTACTGCATTTGTTACATATTCTTCATCTGATGTTAGTTTTTTGTTGGATAACAAATAAATATATTTTTCATAGGCTACTTTGGACAATAAATGATTAAATCTCAGCCAATAGTAGTAGGTGAGTTTTTTTTTGCGAATAGTAGCCTCAGCTTCTGTTTCCAAAAAAGCTAAGACCTCCAGTATTTGTTGTCTATCCTCTGTTGAGGGTTGAGACATAACCCTCTTTCTTATATGCTCAATATGCCGGTGAACCTGAGTTTCCAACCATGTAATGTGGGTTATCAAAGGGTTCACCCGTGCTTTTATAAAATGTTCTTGCATAACCAACCATTGGTTTACCTCATCCATTCCTCTTGTATAAATAGGATCATATCCCTGTTCTCTCAGTTTTTGTTCCTCTGCGATTTTTGAAACCTCTGGAAAAAAAGAGTCTACTTTATTTTCTTCGGATTTTAAGTTTGTTATAACAGTTGACCATTCAGACTTTCCAGGCATGATCGTATATCGGTTTATATTAGATTCTTTATTCCTATTTTCCTCGTTGAGGATGGATATTTTTGATTTTAAGTTGCCATCTTTTTTTGTGGAAGAGGTTTTAGACCCTTCTTGCTCTTTGGATACTATTGTTACCTCTATGGAAAGATAGTGGTCTCTGAGGGTGGTGTTTATAACTATTTCTTGCTCTTTCCATTTGTGGGAAGAAGGATCATACATTAAAATTAGAGCTTGGTTATCTTCTATTTTCTTGATTATTCCAAGGGTTGGTGGAGTGAGTAAAAAATCAGAACTACTTAAAATAATAAAAGGGTTTTGGAGATTATTGTTATAAAAATCTTGTATCCATCTAATATTAGGATGCAAAACATCTAAGAAGATTAAGCCATTACCATTTTTCATAAGTATTTGCACTTCCCTTTGGGAAAACCCTGCTTTTGAGAGAATATCTTTTTTCTCTCTGATTTTCTGGGGAGAGTAATCAGAGATATTTATACTGTGAATATCTCCATCTTTGGGCCATCCTACACGATGAGCAGATTCCATCGCGACTACTTCTTTTTCATTTAAATTTCGCCCAAGTGCTAATTCTCCTATTTGTTTTCTATAGTGAAAAGCCTCTTGACACCTGGTTTGGCTATGGCCTGCCACAAGGGAAGATGAGAAGAAAATTATTAGACTCAAAAGCCATTTTTTTTGGACCATTTTTAGCATAATAGGTAACCTTTGCTTATTTTTATCTATTTACAACACTTCAATTATTAAAACTTCACTTTTATTGGTTTCATAGCATAACAGCTTATACTTACTAAAGAATAAGCCTATTTTCTATAAAAAACCTAATTCTTATCTTTTAAGGGATTGAATATTGTAAAAAATTCACAGTCATATATAAAGAAACAAAAACTGACAAGGTAATGAGAATGGATTGGGGAAATATAAACCCAAGTGGATCTTGAAACAGCAGAAAATTATTTACTTAAAAGCTTATCCAGCTTGGCATTTAATTCTTTAAGCTCACCATTTACTTCTGTTTTAAATTGATTAAGCTTCAGGCTTAGGGTATCAATTTTTTTATTCGTGTCGGTGATATGATTATCCAGTTTATCGTTTATAGGCTTTATTTGAGCATTTATAAGCTCTATTTGAGCATTTATAAGCTTTGTGTGTGCTTTCAGTATCCAATTAAAACCCGTAAATATGAATCCCGTATAAAGAACTAAAAAAGTGACCATTGGCCATAAATTTACTAATGTTTCCATACCTACACTATATCATAGCCTTTTTCCTCTTGCAAAAATAAATAAGCTAAAAAAACTGCATAAAAAACCAGTTTTTAGAGTTTTTTCCTTGATCAACCCCTAAATATAGAGTATAAAATAATATAAGTAATAGTAGTAAACCAGAGCAAGCAACTAAAAAAGTGAAACACAACATGAAAGCTAAAAGAAAAATAACCACTACTGTTTATTTAACAGAAGAACAAAATATTTTACTTAAAACACTTAGTCAGCGATCTAAAGTGCCGGTTGCTGAGTATGTGCGTCAGGGGGTGGACTTGATATTGCAAAAAAATGCTCACCTTATACCGGGCCAGCTTTCTTTTAGTTTAAATCAAAAAGATAAAAAAAATGAAAAACCGGGTCGAAATAAAAAATGACTCAGCAAAAAAATCAAAAAAACTTAAGTTTTAAGAATCAAAATGTGTCATCCTTTAACCGGATACGCAATTTTTCCATAATTGCCCATATCGATCACGGAAAATCCACCTTGGCTGATTGCTTTTTAGAGTTCACTAAAGCTGTGGATGACAGGCAAAAAAAAGAGCAGTTTTTAGATCAAATGGATCTGGAAAGAGAGCGTGGAATCACTATTAAAGCACAGACCGTGCGACTATCCTATAAAGCAAAAGATGGTTTGGTGTATCAATTAAATTTAATAGACACCCCTGGTCATGTGGATTTTTCTTACGAAGTGTCTCGATCTCTTTCTGCTTGTGAAGGGGTATTGTTAGTGGTGGATGCCTCTCAAGGAGTGGAGGCGCAGACAATGGCTCATGCCTCTTTAGCTTTAGCTAAAGAACTGGTTATTATTCCCGTATTAAACAAAATAGATCTTCCTGTTTCTCAACCAGAGGAGGTATCTTGCCAGTTAGAAGAGCTTATAGGGGTCCAAAAAGAGGAAATTATTTATGCAAGTGCCAAAGAAAAAACAGGTATTCAAGATATATTAGAAAGAGTAGTGCGAGATATCCCTCCTCCTTTTGTACCTAATAAGGAGGGGGGGGGGAGCTCCTCCGCAAGTACTACTTCAATAAAGAATCCCTCCGTAAACACTACTCCAACAGAGACACATTCCCCTCCTTCTGCTTTACGTGCTTTGGTTTTTGATTCCTGGTTTGATAGTTATCAAGGAGTGGTCATTTTATGTCGTGTTTTTGAAGGGCAAATTAAAATAGGAGACGAAGTGCGTTTTATTCAAGGAGGGAAAGAAAGTGCAGTTATGAAATTAGGGGTTTTTACCCCTTTCCCGTATAATTTAAAAGAATTAAAGTCCGGTGAGGTAGGATTTGTAATAACGGGTATTAAAGGCATAAAAGATGTGATTGTAGGGGATACTTTAACTCATTCTCATACCCCTGATGTTTCTCCTCTAACAGGATTTAAAAAACTTACACGGACAGTGTTTTCCAGTTTATTTCCTTCAGATTCCAATGATTTTGTTTCTTTAAAAACTGCTTTAGAGAAATTGGCTCTTAATGACTCCTCTTTAATTTTTGAAACAGAAAACTCTCCAGCCTTGGGTTTTGGTTTTAGGTGTGGTTTTTTAGGGCTGTTGCATTTAGAGATTGTGCAAGAGCGGTTAGAAAGAGAGTTTAATTTGAATTTGATTGTCACCGCTCCTTCTGTTGTTTATAAAGTTTGGACTACAGGGGGAGAAATGAAAAAATTAGATAACCCATCTGCTTTGCCAGATCCTTCTAAAATCCAGCATATTGAAGAGCCGTTTGTGCGTGTTTCCATTCATTCTCCCAGTGAGTATGCAGGAGCTATTTTGAAGCTGTGTGAAGACAAAAGAGGAGAGCAGATCCGAATGGAATATGGTTCCAGGAAACGAATGATTATAGAGTATCGCCTTCCTCTAAGCGAGATTGTGTTGGACTTTCATGATCGTTTAAAATCCGTTTCCAGGGGCTATGCTTCTATGGAATACGAATGGATGGATTTCGCTCCTTCTAAATTAGTGAAATTAGATATCTTGTTAAATGGGGAAAAGGTGGACGCGTTATCTGTGATTTTGCATCGTTCAAAAGCGCAAAAAAAAGGTCGTGCATTAGTGAAAAAATTAAAAGAACTTATCCCTCGACAACAATATCAAGTGGCTATTCAAGCTGGGATAGGTTCTAAAATTATCGCAAGAGAGACATTAAGTGCTTTAAGGAAAGATGTGACAGCCAAGCTTTACGGAGGGGATGTTACGAGGAAACAAAAATTGCTAAAAAAACAAAAGAAAGGTAAAAAAAGAATGAAGGCCATTGGAAAAGTGGATGTGCCTCAATCCGCTTTTATGGCTGTGTTAAAGGCGGATGATTAAAAAATTTAAAGGCTTTTTTAGTGGCCTATTTATTTCTGTTTGGATGATTTTATTCGCGCTCATTTTAAGATGGAGCATGTTAGAAGTGTATATTTTGCCTTTTCACGGAATGATACCCACTCTTTTTCCTAACGATCATATTATTGTTAATAAATTGGCATATGGTTTGCGCATGCCTTTTTCCTCTCGTTATATTTCTAAGTGGTCTAAGCCTAAAAGGGGAGATGTAATTATTTTTCGGTCTCCTTTTGATTTAGATTCGCTTTCCATTCGCCGGGTAGTGGGTTTGCCTGGGGATCGTGTATTTTATGAAAATGGCAATTTGTATATAAACGAAAAAAAAATTAAAAAACAAATTCCTTCAAAGCGGAAAAAAAATTTTTCCTGGGTTAGGGACGAGGATTTTTCAGACGGAGGAAAAACAGAGGATAAAAGTCACTATGTTCATTGGGAGGAAACACTGTCTAACTCTTCTTACAGTATTTTGCTTAAAAAAAGAAAACAAAGTTATCTCATTTTTGGCCCTTATCGCATTCCCCCTCGCTATTATTTTGTAATGGGAGATCATAGGGATCAGTCTCAAGACAGTAGAACCTGGCCTGCGCGCCTTGAGAAAGCAAAAGGGAAGGTGACTTTTTCCCGTTTATCCACAGGGGAAGAGGGAGAGGTTTTGATTCCTAAAGGGACTTTGGTTCGCACAAAGGACTTAGAATTGCCAGAATATTTTGAAACTCAGCAAGATGTTTTTTTAAAACAGCTTTTTCAGGATGTAGAAGTTCGAGCGCGAAAAGCGGGTTTAGCTGGAAATGTAGAGGCGGGGCAGATAAATATTATTGAAGGAAAATTATCTAAAAAATTGGGTGTAGGAAATGGGAGCGCGCTAACAGGAGGTCGAGATGAGAACTTAGTATCAGAATCGGATATTTTAGGTCGAGTGAGCCGGATAGGGCTTAGTTGTGAACAGGTTTTAACAGTTTCTGCCTTTCTTTGTGATCCTCGCAGTATCCGATGGGGTAGGACTTTTACCCCTGTTTATTAGCAAAATATTTACTCTATTTTATCTACTATCTTATCAGAGTTAATTCTTGCGTTTAAAAAAGAGCTATGATAAAGTCCTTAGAGCTGTGATAAAGTCCTTAAAAGGAGGAATTATGGAATTACAAGTCATTTTAATGACTGTCATTGCTTTTTCAGCTATGCTTACTATTTTTACTTGTCTTTTGAGTCCAATTAAAGAGAATCAGCTGGAATTAATAGTTGATCAAAAGGAAATAAAATCATGGATAGGTAGAATAGAGTCAAAGCTTAACCAGTTAATTGCGTCATAATCTTCTGAGTGACAAAACCTTAAACCTCTTTTTCAATAAATGAATTTAAAACAAAAGATAAAAAATTTTTTTGATTTGCCTTTAATTATCATTGTGTGCGCTATTCTGGTGTTTCGCTGGGCTTTTTTTGAGCCTTATGTTATTCCTTCAGGAAGTATGATCCCCTCTTTGTTGATACATGATCACATTATCGTTAATAAGTTTCATTATGGAATGCGTGTGCCTTTTTCCAAAAAATGGATTTGGAAGCGAGCAAATCCTAAGCGAGGGGATGTGGTGGTGTTTAGGCCCGTAGAAAAAGAGGCTGGAAAGGGCATGAAATTCATGGTAAAAAGAGTGGTGGGCTTGCCAGGCGATAAAATTTATATTGATGATAAAAAGCAATTATGGATTAACGGAACTTTGGTTCAAAGAAGGGACCTTAAAGGTCCAGGCAGTGGGAACCCCTTTTATCCTATCAAGGAAAAGGATTTAGGGGCCTATTTTGAAGATTATCATTTTTATTCAGAAACTACAAAAAACGGGCACTCTTACCGGGTTATTTTTAAAAAAGCGGGTTTTTACACGCCATTTCACACAGACTTTGAAGTACCTAAAGATTCTGTTTTTGTTATGGGTGACAATAGAGACAATTCTCGTGATTCCCGCTTTTGGGGGCATTTGCCAAAGAATAATATTATGGGCAAAGCCGTCCTTATTTGGCTTAGTTGTGATGAAACATTTTTTAATTTGCCTGTTTTGTGTCATCCTGATAAAATAAGGTTTAAGCGTCTGTTGAGAAAAATACTTTAATAACTCTTATTTTGAGGATGATATAAAATGGAAACCCCCTCAATTAAAAAAATATTGGGTATAGATGATTTGTCCCATAAAGACATTGATTTTATTCTTCAAACTGCCGGTCTTTTTAAAAAAGAGTTTTACAAAACGGGACGCATTATTCATTGTATTGATTCCGATCAAACAAGGGGTATGGTGGTTCAATTATTGTTTGCTGAACCTAGCACGCGCACTCGTGCCAGTTTTGAAATAGCTTGTGGAAAATTAGGTATTTCCACCACCTCCTTATGGAACTTACATTTTTCCAGCATGGCAAAAGGGGAAACCCTGGAAGATACTTTTCATTGTTTAATTGCCTTAAAGCCTAATATGATTGTAATTCGTTGTGGAGATTTTAAATCCGCAGAGTCATTTTTGCGCTCCAGTCCCATACCGGTTATTAATGCCGGTTTAGGTGCAATGGAGCATCCCACACAAGCTTTAGTAGACGCGTTTACTATTAAGGAAAAAAGAGGAAAAATAGAGGACGAAAAAATTTTAATTGTAGGGGATGTTTTGCATTCTCGTGTGGCTAACTCTAACTTAAAATTGCTTACTCGTTTAGGCGCGAAGTTGGGAATAAGCGCGCCGGAAGCGTTAAGCCCTGCGGATAAACAAGCTTGGAAAGATGTAGTCCGGTTTGACTCGTTAGAAACTGGTATTAAGTGGGCAAATGTTATAATGTGTTTGAGAGTGCAAAGAGAGAGGCATTCTTTGCGCAATATTGGTTTTTCTATGGCAGAATACAGAGACCATTACCGCATTGGTCAGGAGGAAATGGAAGCGTTTTGCTCAGATGGTGTGCTTTTGCACCCTGGTCCGGCTGTGCGAGGTGTGGAAATTTCTAATCATGCTTTAAATGATTCACGATGTCATATTATCACTCAAGTGGAAAACGGTTCTCATGTTCGTTCAGCTATTATAGCTCTTATGTTAAATTTGGAGATAAAATCATTATGAGTCGAGCACTATCAATAGTAGCCTTTACTGCTCATAAACCAAAAACTATGTTAAACTTGGAGATAAAATCGTTATGAGTCAGACAAAATCTGGCTTAAAATCAGAGGCTGGCTGGCTGATTTTAGAAACAGGTGAAGTATTTAATGGGCGATTCCTCGGAGGTATGGAGCGCGCTGGTGAAGTGGTGTTTAACACTTCCCACAGTGGCTATGAAGAAATGGCCACAGACCCTTCTTATTTTAATCAAATTTTAGTGATGACTGCTCCCATGCAGGGTAATTACGGGGAGGACGATAAAGTTTGGGAGTCCTCGCGTATTCATATTCAAGCCCTGGTGTGTGTGGAAATGCAAAGTGGGAGTTCTGGTTGGAAAAATAAATTGCTCTCTTACGGAGTGCCTATTTTATCAGAAGTAGACACTCGCTCTCTTGTGCTGTGTTTAAGAAAAAAAGGCACACTTTGGGGAGCTGTGGTCAGAGGATCAGATATTTTGCAGGCACGAAAAAGAGCGTCTCATTTTATAGTAAGTAGTCAAAAAATGGAAAAAGACTGGCCATTTATGGTAGCCAGAAAAAAATCAGAAGAGGTAAAAGGGAAAAAACCTAAAGGTCCGAGAGTAGCCATTTTAGATTTTGGCTGTAAACAAAATATTATTCAAGAGTTGGTAAAAAGATCTAGCATGGTTTGTGTTTTCCCTCCTCGTGTAGATGTAGAAGAAGTAAGAGCTTGGGATCCTTCCGGTCTTTTGCTTTCTAACGGGCCTGGGGACCCTATGCAAGTGAAAAAAGCACAAGCGACAACGCGTGCTCTATTAGGTAAGATCTTTATTTTTGGAATTTGTATGGGGCATCAGATTTTGGCTTTAGCTTTAGGGGGAAAAACCTATCGTCTAAAATTTGGGCATAGGGGGAGCAACCATCCTGTGCAAGATAAGTTGTTGAAAAAAATTTATGTAACCAGCCAAAATCATAGCTATGCAGTTTTGTCGAAAAGCTTGCCGTCTTCTATTCAAGTGACGCACACCAATTTGAATGACAAGACAATGGAGGGTTTTTTTTCAAAAAAGGACAAATGTTTAGGTATACAGTTTCATCCAGAAAGCCATCCCGGCCCACACGAAGCTAACGGATTATTTGATTTTTTTATCAAACAGCTAAAGCAAAAATAAGCCCTTCTTTATAGACAAAACAGAAATTATACTCCATAATTGTAGTTGATCTGGATTGATCTTAAGAAAAGGGAATTTTACTTGTCTTATTTTTTTAATCCCTCTTTAGTTTGATCTGGATCGGGTCTAAGTAAAGGGAATTTTATTTGAAATAACTTTGTTTAGACATTTGTGGGCTTTTTTGTAAAGGGAGTATATTTATGAAAAACTATAAAGGATTCACCTTAATAGAGATAGTGATAGTTCTTGGATTATTAGCCATCATCGGTGGAGTTGCGGCTTTTAATATAGGGAAAGTTAACGCTGATACTCAGAAAATAGAATTGCACGCGGGAGGAAAGCTATTTGCAGAAAAAATCAGAACTTGTATAAAGTCCGTTGGGGGGTGGAGCATAAAAGATTTAAACGGAACGGATGTCTTTCCTTGTCGCATTTTGAACTCTGACCAAGACTTATTAAAAGAAAAATTAAGAAAAACCTTGGGCTGGGATTGTCCGAAAAAGGCAACTTGCAAGACTTATGTTCATGGCAACCCTGGAGGGGGCAATAAATTTAAGTATTATTGTTTAAGCATCCAAAAGGAAATAAATGGTAAAAAGTATCAGGTGATTGCTCGGGTATATTATATGGAGCCATCAGTATATCAAATATGGTGTGGTGAGCCTGGTGAAACTTACCTTCCTTTACGGGATGAAACTTGTAAAAAAGGTATAGGTCACTCTAATTCGTCGTTTAAAAAAATAAATATTCTACAACGACAATGTAATTGATAATAATATCTATGTTGAGCAACTATCTCTATTTTTGTACCCCAGTCGGATTTAAAATAGGGCCCGTGAAAAAGTTTATTTGATTGTGTCCGTGCCCTGGCTTATACCCACTGCTTGGTCTCAAACATGTGTTTTGCCACAGAGCAGACTTTCAGTCGCTCTGTGTTTAAAGCCGAACTCGCCTCGCGGTAGGTATAAGCCAGGGCTTCTTCACCTCCCACTAAACAGAGTCAAATTGCAGAAATATTCCAAAAAAGAGGTGAATATGACCTATTTTGAGATATTTCATCAGATATTTAAAATATCCTCTGGCGTCAGTTCTATATTTATTAAAGTTTTGACATGTTATTTTTTTTGTTATAGAGTAAAATGAAGGCACTAATATGGGTTTTACAGAAATAGGGCCAGTTATAGCTGTTTTAGTTGCTTATACAGTGACTATTTTTGGCGGATTTAATTGGATGTTGAAAGCAAAGATTGATCCTTTAAAAGATAATTTTAATACAAAAGTGGAATCATTAAAAGACAATCAAGCCCGTATGGAATCAGAGATAAAAGAGATAAAAGAGATAAAAGAGATAAAAGAGATAAAATTGGAACAAAAAGAGATGAATGCTAAGCTGGATCAGCTAATAGTCGCTACTGCTAAGTGATACTATAATAGTAGTCCGTGAAAAAGGTTGTTATTTTGACTGGATTCTCACTTGAAAAACACTGAAAGTCTTTTAGGCTTTCAGTTTAGGTTCTGGATACCCGCTTTCGCGGGTATGACAGAGAAGGAGAATGGGGTTTATCACGGAGGACTATAATAGATCGGGTGGGTGCATGTAAGGCATAAATTTTTCTTTTTTTCCGCTACCTTAGTATGAATAACAATATCAATTTAAAAGTTTTTGGAAAATGGATCTGGGCAGGGGAGTATGCGGTTTTAAAATCGCATCCCGCGCTTATTTTCCCTTGTCCCTCCCAGTTTATGGAGTTAAGCTACCAAAAAAAAACCGAAAATCGGGATTTAAAAATAACCTATAAAGTGGCAGGCTCTCATTTTCCCTGTAATAAAAATTTTGATTTGCAGGCTTTATTTCAAAATCTTTTAAGTCAAGCTTTGCGCACAGTCTCTAAAAGCTCCTCTGATTTTAAAGGAACAATAGAGTTAAAATCTCATATTGCTTTTGGTTCAGGTTTAGGAGCTTCCGCTGTAATATGTGTTTTAATCGGGAGGCTTTTTTATTCATTGAAATGGATAAAAAAAGAAGAGCTATTTAGTTTTTGCCATGCTTTAGAAAATGTTTTGCATGGCCAAAGCAGTGGAGCAGATATAGCTGGTACTTTAACGGGAAAGCCTATTCTCTATAGCCAATCAGGTAATAACATAACCCACGATAGATCGGCAAGTCTCTATAGCCGATCAGGTTTAGGAAAAAACCTCTCCCCACAAATACAAATATTTAAACCTCAGTGGAAGCCTTATGTTTTTTTATCCTATTCTAAAAAAGGTTGCTCCACAAAAGAGAATATAAAAAAAATGAAATTGTTTTGGAAAAAAGACCCAAAAAAGGCAGAGGCTTTAAATCAGCAAATGGCAAAAGCGGTTTTTACAGCTCAAATGGGTTTTGAAACAAAAAACAAAAAAGAAGGGCTTGCTTTGTTAAAAAAATCTTTTTTGCTGGCAGAAGATTGTTTTTTAGAATGGGACCTTATTGGAAAAAGCTTAAAAGCTATATCTTTTTTAAAAGAACAGGGGGCTTTGGCTGTAAAGCCCACGGGTTCTGGTGGAGGGGGTTATGTGCTTAGCCTCTGGCAGGACATGCCTCCAGCGCGTTTAAGAAAGAATTTAATACCTGCTTTTTAAGTTTAGATTAAACTAATGAGCCCACCATTGTATGACAGATACCATTTCTTTTATCGGTGGGTCTTCAAGAAATTTTAAGCCTTTTTTTTAAAAAAGCCTAGAAATTCAAGGTTTTTATTTGCAAAATTTAAATCCATCCCTCCATTGTGCTTGCAAAACCCTTTTTTTTGATAATATCCCGCACTTATCCTGCTGGACAAAGAAACCAGAAAGGTTTATAATAAAATTAATTTCTCATATTATGAAACCTAACATTTTTGACCCTGGTGGTATTGATGTAAAAGGAGAGGTCGTCCAAAAAGTTGTTAGGGTTTGAAAGAAGGTATCCCTGTCATGTATAACCTTTTGATGATGTCTGATCCTGACCAAACATGGTGGGAAAATAACAATGTCTACGAAGAAACCCGTCTTTTTGAATATACAAATGAAAAAATCAAAGAAAAATATGAAAATAATCTAGATAAATTAAAAAATCTCCCTTGTTTATTTACTTATGAAAGATGGGGTGGGAATAATAAAATTAAAGGATATGTAGGACACATAAGATCAATAAAAGAAAAAGAAACTTTTAACAAAGGATTAGGATTAGAGGTGATAATAGAATATTCATTAGATGTAGAATATCCCATTATCAATATAGATATAAAAAACCATTCAGATCTCTTAAATCTAGGCATAGATGATCCTAAATTATGGGAATTAAGTCGAACCCACTGGGCAGTTAAAAATAAAGACTTATTTGAGTTTATCTCAAAATATTTTGCGAAAAAAATTAAAAAAGAATCTATTGTAACATCTTCTGAAATGAAAAATATTTGGGGAGAAAATTATACAGATAAAACATGTATTTTTTTTAGTCATAAGGCGAAGTACAAAAAAGAAGTTTCAAATATAAAGGAAGAACTTGAAAAAGAAAATTTTTGTTGTTTCATTGCTCATGAAGATATAGAACCTTCTCTGAGTTGGCAAAGAGAAATAATTAAAGCATTAGATACAATGCATATTTTCATTGGTATTGTTACTGATGACTTTCATAAAGGGAGTTGGACAGATCAAGAAATTGGATATGCATATAAGAGAAACACTCCCAGAATATTCATCAAATTAGGTGAGTCTGATCCACAAGGTTTTGTATCATCAGAGCAGGCATTGACTAACAAAATTAAATGGAACAATGCTCATATAAATATAATAGAATATATAAAAAAACACTGTTCTGATTTGTATATCCCTGTTTCAAAGTCTACTTTTTGATGCTCTTTAAAGCCCATTGCCTAATTCTTGAAAAACTCGATTGGAGAAATGAGAACCCTCCAGAACATCCTCCTCCTGTTTAAATGACTCTGAATAGCGTCGGTCACTTTGTTTTTTTCATCTGATATCTCCTTAAAACAATTTACTTTTAGCACACTCCTTTATGCTTACAAACAGTTCAAATATGAGGGCTAGATCATAGAGGATGATTAGCCCCTTCCAAGCCTTAACAACGAATGGGGCATTTAAAGAAGTTATAATTATTAGAATTAATTTTTTCATTATTCATTATTTTGTCCAATATAATATTTAAATATATTTTACTATTTTTAATTGATTTATCTAATTGTAATATACCTGCATGCTTATTCCATAGATTGTCTTTTTCTAAAAAGTTTTCTTTATTTAAAGATGTAGGATATTTTATTGGAAAATAATATAAATTTGCTATCTTTTTCTGTTTTTCTTTTGGAAATACAGGTATGTCGATTTCTTCTAAATATTTTTGTGCCAAGCTTCCGCCTTGTCCACCGACTGAGATATAATCATATATACCAATGTATTTTAAATATCTTAAATAACAAGAGACAAATGCACTTTCTTGGATATCATAGTCTGCCTTATGCAAGATAATTCCATGTACATTTGTAATACATTTATCTTGAGGGTTTGTAAATAAGATACATTTTCCAATAGTACCTTCAGCTGAGAAAACAATATCTCCATTTTTTAATAATAAAAGTTCCTTTGAATTACCCAGAGATTCAAATTTTTCTACAGTTCCAAAATCTGAAAAACTTGTTGGCCTGATGAGAGTATAAAAATTATTTTTTAATTCATCAGAATAAATACTTCTACCAATTTGACGTATTCCTAAATTTTGTCCTCTTTTTATAGAATATCCCCATTGTTGTAAATTTTTATTTCCATGTTTATAGTTTGTTATTATAAACTTTTTTTTTCTGTAATCTATACAATAATATCCTGCATCTATTCTATTAAATTCTTTTAATGTTTTAAAACTAGTGACTGTTTTATTTTTAAATTTTATTTTTTTTTGATTATTTAAAAGCTCTTTTTTAATACTTTCTAAAATTTTTTTGTGTTTAGTCCGAATCTGTTTTTCTTTATTAATGATAGACTTTGTTAATAACTCAACATAATCAATAATTTGTTTACAGTTATTTTTAGGTAAAGGAATTATGCAATCTAAAAATAAAGTTTTTGCATGTCTAATTGTTGCTCCTTTCGGAACTAATATATCCAGTTGCTTTAAAAAAAAATTATGTTTTAAAAATGCCAGTAAATAGTATTTATTTTTTGTTATCGGCAGTCTATATAGTGCATTAGAAATAGTATGATTAGGGAGATCTCTTTCCAAGATAATAGTTTCACCTATATTAGAATCTTTTGATATAAGTATATCATTTTTTTTTAATTTAAAATTAGTAAAAACTTGAGGGCGAATGGGTTTGATGGTTTCTTTTGTTAAGTATGGCAAAAAAGAGTTTTTTTGAAAGGCTTTCGCCTTAATAAAATATTTAGATGATTGAGATATATAGTTATTTGATCCTACTTCTTGACCATTATCTTTACTTGTCAATTTTCTGTCTAAAAGTTTTCTTAATGGTACTGTATTATTATTAGGAATTACCAGAGTTGTTAACTGAGAAGGAGCCAAGGTATTATTTTTAATTATATCTTGATAATTTATTGTAGCCATTATTTTTCCTTAATAAATAAATCTTGTAAAATGCTTTCTTGACCTACACACCAACTCTTAAATTCATTAATTGTTTCTGAGAACTCTTCGTCTATAACTGAATTACCTTCCTCATCTAATTGTATTTCAAAATTAGTTTCATCTATTTTATAAATAGGATTAAAGAATTTTACTCTTCTTGATGTTCTGATTTCATATCCCACCTTATTGATATTTTTAATAAATATATTATAATTTTCATTTTGCAATTTGAGAAGTTGTTGTTTATTTGGTTTATAGGCAATTAATAAAGTAGTATTAACTCCAGTATCAGCAAATACATTTGGTGGTAGATCAAATAATGCTACAATTCTCATATTGGACATTAACCATTCTCGAGCCTTATTCCACCTATCAATAGAAGCTATAGAATTTGAAATAATAATGCCCATTCTGCCATTTTCTTTTAGAATGTGATAAGCATTCTCTAAAAATATAACCCCTAGATCAATCCAATTTCCACTTCTAGCAATATTCCATAATTTATACATTTCTGCTTCTTTTTTTTCTTGTGATGTCTGTGGTTGCCATTTTCTATCTTCACCAAAAGGAGGATTAGTTAAAACAACATCAAATTTTTTTAACTTCGTTTCATCTTTCCAATTATCCCAATTGCCATCTTTATGTAGTTCCGGGTTGAGCTTTACAAGTGTATCTCTATCATCAAATTTCCAAATGATTGAACCTTTATCAGGTTTATGTTGTAAAACAGCATTTCCGTCTCCATTAAGTAACATATTTAACTGTGCAAGCATTATCATCTGTGCATCATTATCTAAACCATAGATATTATTATCCTCTAACTGATTTTCTGAATTAACATATGAAACTGATAAAAAATCTCCAGTTCCTGCTGTTGGATCAATTATCTTTTCGTCACTACGAGGATTAACAATTTTTACAAGAAAATCAATTAAGTCTATAGGTGTAATGAATTGTCCTTTATCTGTTTTTGAGAACTCATTTGCAAACTTATAAAAAACAATTTGGTATAAATCTGTTGTTTTTGAATTTACAAAGCTATAATCTTGAAATTGTTCAACAATTTCACTTATAATTCTTATATGAGATTTATTTTTCCAATTTATTGTTTCTGTATCTGTTGGCTTCAAAATATAGTGATATTTTTCAGAAGCTTCCCGATAAAGTTTTCGTAATCTTTCAATAAAATTTTGAACTTGGCTATCTCCAAGGTCGACAGCTTGTTTTTCTTCTTGTGTAATATAAAACAGTAGATTTAACTGTTTAGTTTCTTGTGCACTTTTAAAAAATTGTAAATGCTGGTTTGTTTTTTGGCTTCTTTTTTCGTCAAAAATTTTTAAAGCCATTATTTGTATTAATATTTCATATCCTCTTTGATTCTTCATACTAACTTTATCCATAGCTCTTAATATATGAGATACACCATCCGTCAGTTGTGTGCTGTGAAGGTTATTTATAATATCTAAATCATCAATTGTTCTTTGTGCTCTATCAATAGACACATTAGTAATTTTTCTTTTTATTTGCTCAAAAGTTGGGATTTTCCTGTACGCATCTGTAAGATGTAAAGATAAATCTTTTGTGGTGCTTCTTTCTCCTTTTAGATTAAATTCTTCATCGAGTCTTAAATATAAGTTTCTCTTTTTTTGAAACAGATATAATCTTTCAGTATCATATAATATTCCAATACAAAAATCATTTTCTGATTCTTTAATTGCAGGTTTAAGTTGCTGGTTGTATATTAGTTCAACAGATTTTGAATTTTCTTTTTTAAACTCAATTACACCAATTAGATGTTTTCTTAACCAATCAAGTGATTCTTGATCTTTATTTTTATGATATTTTTTATACCAATCAAACCAGTTTACATCATCAAAAATTGCTCCATCCAATTGAATTGGCGCAGATGATTTATTCCCTTTTGGAAAATATACTTCAGTTCCTAAATAGTCTTTTTTATATAAACCAGAGTATATTAGAGAATAGAAAAATTGCCATTTATAATATTCTTCATTTTTTTCTCCATTTTGTGTTTTTATTTTATATTTTTCAGAAAATTTCAGATTTACAGGAATAAAAGCTGTAATTCTTTTTAAGGAAGAATATTTATTATCAAATTGTTTTTTTGCTTCTAAAAATGTTTTCATAAAAATTGGTTTTATGATTAATTATACTGGGTTTTATGGGTGTGTTTAATTATTTTTTTATATTGTAGCTATAAAAAAGTTTTACATGGTTATTGCATTGTAAGAATTTTTAAATATCTTTCTAAGCGTTTACTAAACTAAAGACCAGTTTAAATCAATCTAATAAAACCTATAAATATAAGTTTTTTTTAACCCAGAGTGTTTAAAGCTTAAAGCATAACGCAATGTGTTATGAAATACGGGTAAGGGAATCCTTATTTTTTTCTTTTTTCTGGTAATATTATGAACAGAGTGTGTTTTGGAGAGGTGACAGTAATAACATCTGTAGATATTGATAAAAAAAGGAAGGGAGGACATATATTTAGATATTTGCCAAGTGGAGACGGAAAGCAATCAAGCTTCACAGAGTTTGTTGGTGTTTTGTTTGCTTGCTATTTTCCTCATAAAAATATATAAAGCTTTTATGTCCTCTTCTATTCAAGATCTTAAAAATAAATTGGAAAATTTAGCTCAGTCTGCGGAAAAAGCTTTCCAATCGGCTGAAGATTCTACAAAGCTTTACCAGTTAAAAACGCAATTTATGGGAAGTAAGAGCCTTTTTCAAAAAACCATGAAAGAGATGAAAAACCTGGCTCCACACGAAAGACCTATTTTTGGCAAGTGGTTGAACGAAAAAAAGAAAAACCTGGAAGAGCTTTACAACTCTTTTTTTCAACAATTAAAAGCTCAGGAGTTTGAGCAAAAAATGCAAAAAGAGAGAATAGACTTAAGTCTGCCTGGCCCTCTTCCTCAAAGTGGTGGTTTGCACCCTGTGCAAATAATTATTCAAAAAACAGTAAATATCTTTAAAACTTTAGGATATAGCGTGCGAACAGGCCCCTTAATAGAAAGTGATTGGAATAATTTTCAAGCATTAAATATCCCCATTCATCATCCTTCCCGCGATCTTCAAGACACTTTTTACATTGATTCTTCTTATGTTTTGCGCACCCATACCAGCCCTATTCAAGTGCGAAGTCTATTGGCAGAAAAACCCCCATTGGCCGTGCTGGCCCCTGGAAAGGTATTTAGAAGAGATAATGATGTGTCGCATTCTCCGACCTTTCATCAGGTAGAAGGGATGTTTATTGATACCCATGTTTCTATGGCTCATTTAAAAGGTTCTTTATCTTATTTTGTCAGATCGCTTTTTGGTTCTAAAACCCGTGTGCGGTTTCGCCCCAGCTATTTCCCTTTTACAGAACCCTCTGCAGAATACGATTGCTCCTGCCCGATATGTGAAGGGAGAGGGAAGGGATGCTCTTTATGTAAACAAAGCGGTTGGATAGAGATAGGAGGATGTGGCTTGATGCACCCAAAGGTGTTAGAACTTTCAGATGTTTCTTCTGAAAAATGGGAAGGTTTTGCTTTTGGCTTAGGTATAGAAAGATTGGCTATTGTCTATTACGGTATTCCCCATATACGGCTTTTTTTAGAAAATGATATTCGTTTTTTAAAACAATTTTCCTTTCAAAGGGATCTTTAAGTATGGAATTTTCTCTTAATTCTTTAAATAATTTTATTGATTTATCAGATTTTTTTGATAATCCAAATAAACTATTAAACCAGCTTTCTACTTCTGGTTTCGAGGTAGAAGAATGGACTAAAAAACATTTTAACCATTTAGTAATTGCGGAAGTAAGAGAAAAAAAACAGCACCCACAGGCTGATCGTCTCTCTTGTTGCCAGGTGTTTAGTGGTCAGGCGTTTAATGGCCAAAGTAACCACCGCATTGTGTGTGGGGCAGATAATTTTAAGGAAGGGGATAAGGTAGTTTTAGCTCTTCCTGGAGCTATTTTGCCAGGGCCTTTTGAGATCAAGACCAGGAAAATCCGGGGAGAAATAAGCCAAGGCATGTTGGTTTCTTTAAGTGAATTGGGTTTAGAGGAAGAAGAGAAGGGGGGGATCTTTGTTTTACCAAAAGAGGCACATGTAGGGAAAGATTTTGCTCCTTATGCAGGGTTAAATGATATTATTTTTGATATAGATATAACCCCTAACAGAGGAGACTCTTTAAGCCATTTTGGTTTGGCAAGAGAGCTTTCCTGTATTTTAAACCGCCCTCTTAGGGACACCTATATTAGCAACACAGGGGAAAAGTCTTTAAGGCACCCTTTAAAAGATTCTTTAAAAAAACAGAAAATTCAAGACCCGCTTAATTTAAACCCATCTGTTAGGAAAACTCAAGCTGTGTTTATTGGTAAAGGTTCTTCCATTAAGAAAAAATTGGGTTTAGAGGTTAAACAACAAAAACTTTGCATACGGTACACGGGGCGAGCGGTGTATAAAGTTAAAGTCCAGCCTTCGCCTTTGTGGTTAAAAGTTTTTTTAAATTACTTAGGGCTTAAGTCCATAAACAATGTAGTAGACATTACAAATTATTTTTTAATTCAGTGGGGCCAGCCTCTGCATGCGTTTGATTTGGATCTTTTAAAGAAAAAAATAGTAGTGGATTTTTCTAAAAAAAACGAAAAGTTTAAAACATTAGACAACCAGGAAATTACATTAAGCGGAAAAGAGCTTTGCATTCGAGATGAGAGAGAACCTTTAGCTTTAGCTGGAGTTATAGGAGGAGAGAGGTCTGGCATTCATCATAGCACAAAAAATATTTTTGTAGAGTCTGCTTGTTTTGAACCTACTCAAGTTCGTGAGTCTTCAAAAAGATTTCGTATAGAAACTGATTCCTCTTATCGTTTTAGCCGAGGGGTTTCTGCAGAAAACACTTTAGATGTTTTACATAAGGCCATAGCTTTAATTCAAGAGCTGGCTGGAGGAGAAGTTTCAGAAGATGAGTATGACTTTTGGGAAAAACCAAAAAAGATAAAGCCTATTAAAATCCAGAAAAAAGATTTGGACAGAAGATTAGGTATGCAAATCTCTTTTAACCAGTTTCAAGAAAAGATGAAGAAGCTTGGCTGTGGAGTTCAAAAAGAGGATGATGAAGCTTTGATCACACCTCCTTATTTTCGCTTTGATTTGCAGATTAAAGAAGATCTTATTGAAGAATATGCTCGTTTAGAGGGATACGATAAAATTCCTGAAAAAATACCTTCTTTAAGTACTTTCCCTAAATTAGATCAAAGTGAGTATACTGTTTCTTGGAAAATAGCACAGATTTTAGTGCATGAGGGTTTTTATCAGGCCATTAACCATAGTTTTATTTCCCAAAAATTTTCTGATTCTTTTTTAAGTGGATCAGATGAGGGAGCTTCCTCTTTAGATTTGTTTAATCAAGCTCCTGTATTTGTTCAAAACCCTTTAAGTGCGGAACACAACATGATGAGAGTAAGCCTCGCACCCTCTTTGTTTAAAAATGCGCAAAAAAGTATCCGACATGGCAGTTTTACGGGCCGGCTTTTTGAGTTGGGAAGGGTGTTTGCAAATTTTGGTAATACCCCTCTTCAACAAGAAAAATTAGTTAGAGAAAGCAAGGAAAGCCATTACAAAGAAGATTCACGCTTAGGTCTTATAGCTTGGGGTCAAGAAGATGGTTTATATCAGCCTTCTTTTTCTGGTGGGCAAGGGGGAGCAAACTGTTTTTGTATTTACAATTTAAAAACAGCCTTGTCCACTCTTTTAGATCTTTTTCGTGTTTCTAACTATGAGTGGGACTTTGAGCAAAAAGCTCCTCCCTTTATTCATCCTAAGCAGTATATGGTGTTAAAAGTTAGGGGTCAGGAAATGGGTTATGTTGGTTCTCTTCATCCTCTTTATGCGGAGAAACACAAAATCAGGATGGATTTAGCTTTAGCAGAAGTAAACACGCAGTTTTTACAGGCTGAGGATTTTACAGTTAGAGATTTTCAAAACTTATCTCCTTTTCCTGCGGTTCAAAGAGATCTGTCTTTTTTAGTGCCCAAGGATTTTCCAGCAGATACTTTAATAAAAGGGATAAAAAAGTTAATTGGGTCGGTTTGCAAAACAGTTAGAATTTTTGATATCTACGAAAACGAGCAAACCCGTAAAGAAAATGCTCGTTCTATTTCCTTCCGGTTGACTTTACAATCTGATAAAAAGACTCTTACAGAAGAGGATTTAAACCAATTACAAGATAAACTTACACAAAAAATAACCACCCATTATCCCGTCAAATTAAGATCTTTTTAAAAGGTGCTTCCAGAACTACCGCCCCCCAATCCTGAAGGGTTGGCCTCAAACAAAACACCTTGAAACCTTTGTGCCTTCACTCCCACTTTGGTTGTTATGACAGAATCAAAAGCAAGACCTCCACCATTAGTAACCCCCCTTTCAAGACCTCCACCATTAGTAACTCGCTTTCGTGCCTTAGCCTTTCTGTATTTTTCCCGCGCTTTATGATATCTATCCATCATCTCGCGTTTACCAAGCGCGCGTTTATTATCTTCCATCTCTCCAGCAAAAACACAAAAAGGCCATAACAACCCTATCAATATAATTTTGATCATAAGAACACTCCCTTTTTTTTATAAGTGGTGGTCACCTAAAAACCACCACAAGGTTTAAAAATTGAAAATCGTTTAAATAGTCGCACGTGAAGAAGTCTCTTTTAAGTTTAAGCTGTGGTCTGCAAAACCTTAAGCTTGTTCGGGCGAGAAGCCCTACGGATAGGGCTTCTCGTTTTACGTTTGGACCCTCACCGCTTAAGGCTTTGCCGACAAACAAAATAACATAGTAAAAAACCTCTTGATAAAAAGAACAAAAAAAGAAGGCAACCCATTTACTTCTCTTATCAATCTCCTTATATTGTATCCACTTCCAGAAAGTAGAGCATTCACTCCATCACCCAGCTCACCATGTAAAAAATTCCTCTCCATACGACAACTCCCCTTCAAATGACCTATCACGGCCTCTACACTGTTCCTTCGACGTGCCAAACGGCGATGATAACGGCTGGGTGATGGTCTCTGACCGCTTACATTAACCTCTAATCCTTCAGGATGATGCTTCTCCCCAAAAGACTTATCAAACATATCCCAATCAAAGGCTCTTGATAAAATGACCAGAGGGTGATCTTTATGGGCTACCTCGTCTGTTCTTTTTTTAAACAGATTATATTGCCCGCTGTGAAGATTATTCCTTGGGATCATGGTGCTTTTTCCTTTCCTTATTTTGCAAGAAAATAAGAGATTTATGGAAAACTAAAAGTCCTATACTTAGGACTTTTAGTGCAATTATTTTCCAAACATTTTATAAAAAAATCAAGTGATAACAATGCGTTAACTGCTTTTTCACGACCGACTGTATAGAACTGATTTTTAACTAAAAACTAACAGAAAAAGCATATTTCCTATGAAAACCGCACTTTTTTTCTTTTTTAGGGAGTAAAACCTGTAAAAAATTCATTAAAGTATAAAAAAAAGCTATAGTTTTATACTGGATCCATTGTTTTAAGCTATATGGTGTTAATGTATGCTGGATGAAAGACAAAACTTTTAGAAAAAAGATGAACCAATTTAAAACAGAAGTTACTGCCAATCTGGACAAGCTTGCCATTTATCAGGACAGGCTTTCTTCCTTTATAGATAAGCTAAACTGCTTAATTGCTTTTCGTAAGCTGGATCGGGGGGTAAGGCTTTGCACTTTAATGAACAATTAAAGCCTTTTTTTCAAGCTCTAAGGATTTTTTGGATAATTTTAGGGTTTTTAGAGCTTTCAGAATTAAAAAAATTGACTTATAATCCGGTTTATTTTAAAAAAATAAGCAGTAAACATGATATTTTAGTCGCTCGTGAAAAAATCTTTTTTTTAACTGGATTCTGCCTTCGTTGGACTAAAAAGCCAACAACTTGGTTTTGCAGTTTAGTGAGGATGAACAGGAGGCTTTTTTACGGGCAATTAAAATAAGTGTGGACTCAGCTCCTCAGGCGAGATTAAAAAGCAGGCAGGCTGACCTTTTTAGTTTGAAAGCGAATGAGGTTGCCCACGAGTTGTATTTCAGGGAGTAAATAAAAATGTCTACCAAAGTTAAGACATTAACAAAAGCTGATATTCATTCGGATTTATATAACAAAATTGGCTATTCCAGACAAAGAGCTGCCGAATTGGCTAATTCTGTTTTTGATATAATCCAAGAGAAACTTTGCTCTGAGCACAATGTAAGGCTATCCGGGTTTGGTAACTTTTTGTTAAAAGATAAGAAATCACGAAGGGGGCGTGATCCCAAAACAGGAAACGAGCTCATTATTAAAGGGAGGCGGGTGATTGTTTTTCATCCTAGCCCTGTTTTAAGAAAAAAGGTGAATTGATAATTTTTTTACTTTTAAAAAATAATCCAAGTAACCACAGAACTTGAGTGAATGCAATGAGAGGTGTTAAAATACTTTCCGCTTGTAAAGTTAAGAAAGATTAAGTGATTATAAAATTTGAGAGCAATCATGGAAATGGAAAAAGAAAATATTATAGCAGAAGAAGAACAAAATATAAAACTGGGTGTTTTTGATCCTGATCTAAAGATGGAAATAGAGAGTATTCCTCCAAAGCTTTCTTTTAGAATCGGAGAAGTATGTGAACTCTTAAATGTAAAAGCTCATGTTTTAAGATATTGGGAAACAGAGTTTGAGTATTTTCATCCTCGAAAAATGCCTAATGGCCAAAGGCTTTATTTCAGAAAAGATGTGGAAACGGCTTTGTTGATAAAAAAACTTTTATATAAGGATGGATTTTCAGTAAAAGGAGCTAAAAAATTTTTTAAAGCTCTTAAAAAAGAAAGTCGCCAATACAAAAAAAGATCTTTTTCAGAAGAAAAAGTTTTAAACAAAATAAATCAAATACAAAAAAATATTTCTATTATCAAAGAGTTGATTAAATAGTCGGTCGTAAAAAAATGTATTTAATTAAGTAAACTACTTAGTATATCTCCTTAAAAGTCCAGAGATTCCTGGCTCAAGGCGGGAATGACGGCGGAAAAAAAGCATTTATTCAGGGCGAACTAAATAGTCGCCTCAAAAAACCTCTATATTTATACCCACTAGAGGGACAAAATAAGATAGATTATATTTAAAATCTGATTGAGTAAAAAGTTAGGATGAAAAAAAATACAAAAAAATTATTTCAGTTAGTTTCAAATTATTCTCCAGCCGGAGATCAGCCTTCTGCCATTCGGCAAATCTGTCAAGGATTAAAAGCAGGAAAAAAATATCACACCTTGTTAGGTGTAACGGGGTCAGGCAAAACCTTTACTATGGCCAACATTATTCAAGAGATGAAACGGCCTGTTTTAGTACTTGCTCCAAATAAAACTTTGGCAGGTCAGCTTTTTGCTGAATTCAGAGATTTATTTCCTAAAAATGCGGTAGAGTATTTTGTAAGTTATTATGACTACTATCAACCAGAAGCCTATATTCCTGCCACAAACACTTATATAGAAAAAGATGCCAGCATAAACGATCAAATTGATCGTATGAGGCATTCTGCCACTCAGGCTTTATTAGAAAGAAAAGATGTGATTATTGTAAGCAGTGTATCTTGTATTTACGGCTTAGGCAGTCCCGAAACTTACTATAATTTAAAAGTGCGAGTGAGACGGAATCAAAACCTCAAAAGAGATGATTTTTTAAAAATTTTGGTAGATATTCAATATCAGAGAAAGGACTTTGATTTTCATAGAGGTACTTTTCGTGTGCGAGGAGACACAGTAGATATTTTTCCCACTTACGAAGAGGATAAAGCCTTTCGGATTGAATTTTTTGGAGATTATATTGAGTTTATAAGTCAAGTGGATCCTCTTCGTGGAAATATTTTGGAAGAGCTGGAAGAATTGGTTATTTATCCATCCAGCCACTATGTTAATACAGAAGAAGAAAATAAAAAGGCTTTAGAATCTATTAAAGAGGAATTAGAAAAACATCTTAAAACTCTTATCAATAAAAGATTAAAAACAGAACATGATCGCCTTAAAAGCAGAACTCTTTACGATTTAGAAATGATAGAGGAAATGGGAACTTGTCCAGGAGTGGAAAATTATTCTCGCCATTTTACTGGGCGCGCTCCGGGAGAACCTCCTCCCACTTTATTAGAGTACTTTCCAAAAGATTGGCTTTTATTTATAGATGAAAGCCATATCAGTGTTCCTCAAGTGGGAGGAATGTATCGGGGAGATAGAAGTCGAAAAGAGACCTTGGTTCAGCATGGGTTCCGCCTCCCATCTGCTTTAGACAACCGTCCTTTAAATTTTCAGGAGTTTGAAAAATCTCTTAGTCAGGTAATATATGTGTCTGCCACTCCTGGAGACTATGAAATACAAAAAAACGGAGGCGAAGTGGTGGAGCAGATCATTCGCCCCACAGGATTATTGGATCCAGAAGTGTTTATTCATCCTACTGCAAAACAGGTAGATAATTTATTTAAAGAAATTAAACAAAGAGAAAAAAAGAAAGAAAGAGTTTTAGTAGTGACTTTGACAAAAAGAATGGCAGAAAACTTAACGGCACATTATCAATCTAAAGGATTAAAAGTAAAATATTTGCATAGTGATATTAAAACTATTGAAAGAATGGAGCTGATAAGAGATTTGCGTATGGGGGTATTTCAGGTTTTGATAGGCATTAATCTTTTAAGAGAAGGTTTGGATCTTCCAGAAGTGAGTTTAGTGGCTATTATGTCTGCGGATAAAGAGGGTTTTTTGCGCTCTAAAAGATCTTTAATTCAGATTATTGGGCGAGCCGCACGGCATATTAACGGAAAGGTGATATTATATGCCGACCAGGAAACGGACTCTATTAAGTTTGCCGTCCAAGAGACTAACCGCAGAAGAAAATTGCAAAAAGCTTTTAATATAAAGCATAAAATTAAAGTTCGAAGCGTCCAGAAACCAGCCCCTAAAGGGTTAATGGAAATTTATGGTTATAATAACTATGAAAAAAATACACTGCCGTTGAGTCAGAAGAATAAAAAAGGCCAAAAAAGACAAAAAGGAAAAGGGGTAAAAGAACAAAATTTATTAGCTGAAGAATTGGCTTTTTTAAGAAAAGAGATGAAAAAGGCCTCTAACCAGCTCAATTTTGAAAGAGCGGTGGAATTAAGGGACAAAATAAAACGAATGGAAATCAGGGAGTTAGCCCTTGCAGACTCTCCTTAGTAGGTTAAAAACCCTTGATGGATTTAACAGAAAATTCCTTGTTATATAAACTTAAACAATGTATTATATTAATAATATTTGAAACTTAAGGAGTATAGTATATGTCTGCGCATTTAAAAATGGGAATGAAACTGGCCCAAAAGTTGAAAATGACCCCTCAGCTTCAGCAATCCATAAAACTACTGACTCTTCCTATAATGGAGTTAGAACAAGCTGTTCGGGATGAGTTGTTGGAAAACCCCGTTTTAGAAGAGGTGCAAGATACAGTAGAAGAGCAAAGTATGGAAGAATTATCCAATAAGGAGGAAATACCGGAAAGGCATACCTGGATGGAGTTTACAAGCACTTATTCCGTAAAAGGAGGGGGCAGGCAATCCCAAGTCAGGGCAGGAAGTGGGGTGTTTAACCTGGAAAATGTGACCTCCACTGAGAAAAGCCTTCATGATCATTTAATATGGCAAATCCAGATGAGTAGCTTTTCCAATCAAGAAAAAGCTCTTTTAAATTTGCTGGTAGATCGATTAAACGAAGACGGTTACTTAACTGTTCCCTTAGAGCAAATAGCTATTGAGACAGGGGTTGATGGCCAAGATTTAAAAAAAGTCCTTAAGCTTTTACATACTTTGGATCCTAATGGAGTGGGAGCCAGGAATTTACAAGAATGTTTGTTGATTCAAGCTCATCAAAACCAGGAAGATACAACAGATTTAATCACTTTAATTAAAGAGCATTTGTTAGATTTAGAAAGTAAAAATTTTAGTGCTATTGCTGTCCGAATGGGTTTAGAAGAAGAAGAAGTAATGGATTTGTATAAAATTATTACAGCTATGGAACCTAAACCTGGTCGGCGATTTATTACCCAACCTGTTCAATATATTACACCGGATGTGTATATTTCCAAAGAAGGCAATGAATATAGAATTTCCATTAACGAAGAAGGGTTACCGCAACTAAGGGTAGCCCATGTTTATCAGCAAATGTTGCAGGGCTTAACAGGCGACAAGGTTTTGCCTTTAGATTCTACACAAAGGTATTTGCGTCATAAAATGAATTCTGCTCTTTGGTTGATCCGCTCTATTAACCAGCGTCAAAGAACTATGTTTAAAGTCACTTCAGCTATTGTCCAACATCAAAAAGATTTTTTTAAAAAAGGCCCTATAGGAATGAAGCCTATGATTTTAAAACAAATTGCCGAAGAAGTGGGTGTGCATGAATCCACTGTAAGCCGTGTTACTACCAACAAATACGCTCACACTCCGCATGGAGTTTATGAGCTTAAATATTTTTTTAACTCTGGTCTTGAAACAGATAGAGGAGACAAAATAAGCGGAGAGGTAGTAAAACTAAAAATTTTATCTTATATTAAAGATGAAGATAAAAAATCTCCTATTTCTGATCAAATCATTATGGATCGTTTAGGAGAGGAGTTAGGAGTGCATCTGGCACGCAGAACAATTGCAAAATATAGAGAATCTATGAATGTTCCGACTCCTCATCGCAGAAAAGAACATTGGGAAGGTTAATAAGGTTTTTCTATGTTTTTTTATAACTCCCCTCTTGGGGTTTTAGAAATTCAGTTAAAAAATTATCAAATATATTCCCTATCAAAATCGATTCTTCCTAAAAGAACAAAAGATCATTTTTATATAAATGCACATAACAAAAGTTATACAAATAAAGACAATACCTCTTTTCCTACAAATAAGGATAACAACAAAAAAGCACTACATAAAAATCAGCAAGTGGAAAGAGGCGCGAATCAGGATCCTATAATTCAAAAAACAGTATTATTCCTGGATCATTATTTTTTTCATTATAAAAAAAACCAATTAGTTAGTGATAAAAAAAAAATTAAGACTCTCTTTCCCACAAAGCAAATTAAATTTGGATCTAAAGAGCAAAGCTTTCTAAAAAATAAAAACCTTAATAGAAGAGACATTATTTTATTTAATAGAGGAACGGATTTTCAAAGAAAAGTCTGGCAGGAGTTAATAAAAATACCTTATGGACAAACGTGGACTTATGGGGAAGTGGCAAAGGCTATAGGTTTGCCTAAAGCTGTTAGAGCAGTGGGTTCTGCTTGTGCCTATAATCCTTATTTAATTTTAGTTCCTTGCCATAGAGTGGTTTCGAAAAAGGGTTTAGGAGGTTTTGCCTTAGGTCTAACAGCTAAAAAAAAACTTCTAAAACACGAAAACAGTTAAAAATGGGTTTATAGTTACAGCGACTGATTGTTTGTTAGCGAGTGATATCTTTAAGTTTGCTGTTTCAAATAAACGAGAGGGAGATGTTGCCAGTTTTTCTGTTAAATGCTCCACCGCTCTTTTCATCTTTATAGCTCTGCTTTCTTTTTTAATTCTTTGATCTCTTTTTCAAGCAGTCCTGTTACTTCAGAAATAAGAGAAATATCCAACTTTTTCTGTATCATATTTAAAGCTACTTTTTGCATGCCTTTTTGCATGCCTTTTTGTATGCCTTTTTGCATGCCTTTTTGTATGCCTTTTTGTATGCCTTTTTGCATGCCTTTTTGTATGCCTTTTTGCATGCCTTTTTGTATGCCTTTTTCTAAACCTTCATCAAAGGCGTAGGCTTTTTCGGCTCTTTGGTCTCGTATAAACTTCTCCCTTGCCTCTTCCCACATTCTTATATTTTCATCTTGCGACAAATCCTGTAAATGCTCCACCGCTCTTTTCATTTCCTCCCCCTTGTTTGATAAGATCTCACACTCTCGAACACTTATATTTTTAGATTTCTTTAAAATATAACACCATAAGTCACGAAAATCAAATAATTTAGGCAAATTTATATTATTCGAATTAATGTTAAATTTGCTCAATTCCACAAACACTATCTTTAACTGATTATTGAGTGTCCGATGAGGCTTTTTATCCGATCTTAAAGAAAAAGAAGTAATAATGTTGGAAGTATCTGTGGTTTTATATTGCTTGGTTTTAGGTTCGAATACAGCAAAGTCTGTAAAGATCAAAGAATAAGCAGGGCAGAGTTGATGATAGTCTTCTGCTTTTTTTAAGTTGTCAGTATAAAGTCTGGCCCAATAAAACAGCACTCGATTTAAAAAGCCTTTTTTTAACACAGATTGCATTTCTACATTTATTGTTTCTTCTGTATTAAGCAGAACTCTTAAGTCCATAACGATTTGCTTGTTTGTGGAGATTTCAGGATAAAGAGAGCTATCCAGGAGGGTTAACCGTTGTTCTTTTGTCTGCGTTATGGGAGTATTTTCATTCTTTTTCACAGAAAATTCTTTTTTTGAAGGTGTTTTTTGTTCTTGAATTTCTAAAAAGGACACATCTTTTATGGTTTTTCCTGGAGGAAGGGGTAGGAAGTTTTTTAACAAGGAGAGTAGGAGTTGTTTATCTTTTGAAAAGTAGATTTTAAACATCAGGTCTTGAGTTAAGTTTAAGAACTGGTTTTGTTTTTTTTGTGTATTCATGTTTGTTTCCCCTTTTTGTTTGTCTGTTTATATATATGCAAGATCGGGATCATGTTAAAAATGGCTTTTTATGGGGTTTTGGGGTATAAAAATTCGGATTCCGAATTTTTTATTCGGAAATGGAATTTCTAAACCAAAAAATTGTGATAGAGTCGAGAAATAAGGAATTGAAAAAGATAGTTTACAGGCCACTGTTATTTGACACTTGGACTGGAGACAGAGAGAATTTGAATTTAGTCCTGAGTGTGTAAGACTATTTTTGCTCTTCTGTTTCCGAGATGATGCGAGAGTTATGAGAATAGCTGAAGCAGGAGGCTATTAGTAAGGATATTTTTTCAAACAGATATAATATGACAAGAGAAGAATTACAAAATTTTATAAATGATAATGATGAGCATATAGAACTTGAATATAAGCTCAAGCCAAACTTTGATGATATAGAAACCGCCATTAATCATATAACAAAAAGAATATACTTTAAGATTTTAAAAGCTATTTATGCCCTTGCCAATACAAAAGGTGGAGTATTGTATATTGGTATAGGTGAGGATAAGAAAAATAGAAAACGGACAATAGTTGGAGTGGATGATTGTGATCAGAAGCAAATAGACTCTATATTTAAAAAAATACACCCAAAAATAACAATAAAGAAAGAGTTTATTAAATTGGAACCAGAAAAAAGAGAAGTGATAAAAATTACTGTAGATAAACTAAAATTATACGACAAACCTCAGTTGTTGAATGGAGTTTTATATATACGAAAAAAAATAAACGAAAAAGATGCAGAAACAAAAACAGCAACAACAGAGGAATGGATTAAAATATATTTTGAAAGTTACCCTTATTGGTTAGATAGTGTGAGGGATAATATTTATAAAGTAAAAAATGAGCAAGATAATTTTGTAGTTAAGCAGTTTATCACTGGCTTAAAAGGTCATATAAAAAGATTTGCTAATGAAAATGATATAACAGATAAAGAAATAATAAAAAACGCTGAAAAAATATTAGATAATATACAAACAGGAATATCCGAGATAAAATTACTTAAAGCTACGCCAGAGGCAAAGCAGGAAAAACCAGTTGATATAGACAAGGCTATTGATGATTTTATAAAAACTTATAAAGCTATTATTGATATGGGAGTTTAAACCAAGGTGGTTTTAAAGTTCCAGAGGTGATTTACCTCTATGGCTAACATATTAAACCTTAGAACTTAAAAAAGTGGGTAAAAATGTCAAAAAAAGGTCAAGACAATCAAAGAGGAATCACTTTTCAAAATAAAGTTGCCTTGCTTTATATGTTGGATAACTATAAATATCATAATTTTTTAAAAATAAAATTAGAAGGAGACCAATTTGAAGATTTTACTTTGTTTTTTAGAGACATAGATAATAAGTCCAGTTTTTTTTGTGAATTTGAAGTAAAAAACTGGAAAACCCCTTTAACTTTAAATAATGTAAGAGACATAATAAAAAAAGAACTTAAAAAAAATATGTGGCATAATGTTGAAAAAGGAAGCTTTTTTATTGTGGCTTCTTCTTTTAGTAAAGAGTGTAAAGAACAAATTAAGTCTTTTAAAAAAAATAATTATCTTTTTGGTTCATATAAAGATTTTTATTCAATAAAAGACATATATAAACAGATGTATGGATCGCACCCCATACTTGATTGGAGTAAAGAGGAAATTCTTTTTTTTAACAAAAGAGTTAATCTGAAGGAATTAGACGAAGAAAGCGTGGACAAACGGATACAGGAGCGATTTCATTACGAACAATCTTTTTTTTATACAAAAGAAAATGCACAAAATATAATAAGTCGTCTTTTTAAAAAAATTACAGAAAAAAGCTCTGTTGGTGGAGAATTGACAAAGCAATGGATTGAAAAAATTATTACTGAATTTTGTAACGTGGAAACTAAAAAATCAGAATCTTATGACTTAAATAAGGATTTAGGCCAAGTAATTCAAAATATAGAACAAAAACTTCAATCAGAAGATACTTTTGCAGAACTTAATGCTGATAAATACATTACCCCCATATCTAAAAGAGAGAGGGCTGTTTTTGATATAGTTAATGAATTAAAAACCAAAAAATTTCAGTTTAAAAAAATCAAATGGTTTTTTGATAAAATTTTAATTAAAGATCGATATATGTTGCATAGCTTAGATCTTTTAAAGCAATATGCCAAAAAAGAAGACCTGGACTCAGAGGATAAAGATAATATCTTGCAATTTATTTTTAAGCTATATGAATATGAATCACGCAGTAGTTCTGTTTATCAACATAGTTTTGATCATTTTTATAGAGATAGTATATTTAAAATTTTATCAAAATTATCCGAAACAAATACTTCAGATGATTTTAAACAAAAAATACAAGAATTTTTAAATAAAGTGCTTCCTGATTGGGAAACGACTCATCAGAATCATATTGAATATGAATACTATAGATTTAGAGATGTTCCAAAGATAATTAAAAATATTCTTGGTTGTACTAAAGAGGGCATTAAACTTGTTTTTAAAAAATATGACTTTACAAGGACAAGAGATCAACAGGATCGTATTCATTATAATTATATAGAAAAGTTTATAAACCAAGATTTTGAAAACAATTTTCCAGTAGTAGTTAAAGGGTTAGTTGATCAATTTACGAGTTTGTATAAAAGCTATGGGTTTGATGACTACGATGGATCTGAATTATCTGGCGGTGGTTATTTTGGTAGTGGTGGTAGGCATTATTTGCAAGCGGTTCAGTGGGAGTCTTTGTTATCCAACTGTGTTACAAGTTTTTACAATCAAAAGAAAAATTGGGCATGTTTAAAGACTATTATTAATACTCCTTGTAGTAAAGAAAACCCTGTTTTTGTAAAAAGAAGCTTTATACCTGTCTTATTACAGCAGTTGCAAAGTACTTCTGAAAAAAATCCAGAAGAAAATAAATTTTATAAAGCTTTAGAATCTATATTAGAAATAAAAAAAGGGCTCCCTACTACAGAAGATGTTGTAATAGATGAAATATATAGAAAGTATTTACATAAAACTGATATTAACTGGCCTGGTGGTTTAAAAGATTTACCTCTCTTGGATGTAGAACAAGATAATTTAAAAAAAACCAATATAAAAATACCAAGCTCTTATTTAAACTTGATAATCAAGAAAATCTTATATAAATATTCAAAAAGTGGTATAAGTTATAATATTCTTATGATTCAGCTTATAATGCGTCTTATAGAAAGTGGCGAATTACAGTTTAAAGAAGATTTAAAAAGAATTTTACTGAATAAAGATTTTCAAAAATCTCATATATACGAACAAACCTTAAGAATATTGTCTGGAAAAACAACAAATCAAAATATAAAAGAGTTTTTTAATGAAATAAAAAATCAGATTGATATATCCCAAAACAAAAGTTTGATGTATGAAAATATTGCTATCCCCTCAAGCCCACCCATTGCCTCAAAGCCACCTGTTACCTCAAAACCACCTGCTATCGAGAAATTATTTAAAAGCTCCTCTAAAAAAGATTTAGACAATTTAGCTGATATTTTGCACATGGCTTTTTTGAAGAACAACTCTGATTTTATTAAAAAAGTTTTAACTTTTATGGATGGCGATCTTGAAGGATTTTATCAAAGAGCAAAAGTATCAGAGTATCTAATGCAAGTAATAGCTCAAATGGCACCTTGGGCTTCCAGTTTTTTGCAAAATGAAAAACTGGCAGAAAAAATTATGAATATGTGTATAAACGATATAGATCTTTGTGGGGAAAGCAAAATCTTGCACGAAGAGATAATAAAAAAAGAAGCCAGCTTAGGCATAACGACTATGCGAGCACACTTATGTTGTTCTATAAATAGCTATGTTTCTCGTTATTGTCGAGAACAGGATAAAGAGTCTCTTAAAAAGTTGGAGCAAGCTTTTTTATGGATAAAAATTTTAATAGATCTGGATGGTTCTCTTGCTAAAAAAATACCAGGGTTTCCGAGTCCTAATTATTACTTAAGATATTTTGCGATAATGCCACTTCTTAACTTATCTTATTATCGAACTCGAAAGAACTTAAATAAATACAAACCAGGTTTAGGAGATGAGGTTAAAAACTTTGCCTTTGCGATTTTAGAACAAACCGAACAAGAAATTGAGATAAATAAATATCATCCTGTCAATTTATTAAATCAAATAGGGAGGCTCTTTAATGTGATTAGGGACTTAGATGAGAGAGAGGCAAAAAAAGTTTTATATTTTATTAGAAAATTCAACATAGCGGAAGAGGATCATCTTTTTATTTATTATGCGGTTTTTAGGGAAAAAGATCCTTTATTCAAGGGGATAGACTTTAAAACCGATTGGTTTAAAGAAGAACTAAAAAAGATTTGCAAAGGAAAAACAAACAGCTTAAAAGGGGCTATATCTTTCACTATATATAAAAGGATCGAAAACCAAAATAAGGAAACAAATAAACCGGAGCCAGATTTTAATGTTTTTGAAAAAGTAAAAGACTATTGGGTGCTTTTATTTAAAGATATCAATAAAAATATAAGATTTTCTTTAATTAGAGCACTGGCTATTGTATTGGATCGCGACAAATCTTATTATGATAAATATAACAAATACTTCTTCATACTTATTAAAAAAACATTAGAAAGTATTAAAGAATCTGAAGATAGTGATTTCTTACATTGGAAGGAAGTGCTACAAGCTGTTTCAAAACACGCGCCGGATGATTTGACAAAAATATTATTTCTATTTTTGGATAAAGGCAACAAGGGAACAGGCTGGATTCCCTTTCATTATGAGGTGATAAATTCTTTAATTCCAGAAATAAAAAAACAAAGAAATAAAATTACTAAGGATAAAGTAAGTAGGGTTGTAACAGAGCTTAAAAAATATAATATTTGTAATTTAACTTAATCAAGCCCCTTATTTTGCACGAGCAACTCCTTAATAAGTGTTTTTTTGTTTTGCAATTTGTTTCTTAATTGCTTTTAAAGTTCTAATAAAATACCTGTGATTCATTTTTTTTCCGTTTACAAAAAAAGCAGGGGTGGCTTTAATGTTCATATCTTTTCCCGCTTTAATTTGTTTTTTAACTACCTGTTCAGCAGAAGAAGAGGCTATACAGTTAGACCACTCTAACCATTTAATATTTAGATGTTGACTAAAGTTTTTTGTTTTTTCTAAAGCTTCTTCATTGTTTCTTAAATTGATAAATTCTTTTTGATGCTCAAAAATAATCCCGTGCATATTCCAACCTTGATTTTGTTTTTCAGCACAGTAAACCGCTTTAGTTAACACACAAGACACTCTTTCACTTTTACATTGATCTAAAGGGAATGAAAAATATTCTATTCGCGCTTGAGGATGAGCTAATTTAAACTTTTTGAGTGTATAATAAACTGTCCTACAATGAAAACAAAGAAAGTCAGCAAATTTCGTTACAGTAATTAGAGCTTTGTCTCCTACAGGTCCTTTTTCCAGTAGCTCTTTTTCCGGGGTGTTTTTTGTGGGAGCGGACACCCAATCTAATAAATTGTTTTTAACAATTTTTTGGGTAGATTTTATATCATACATATTTATGAATATTAGGTGAACAAGAGCACTTATTGGCAACAATGAGAAAAAAGTTAAAAGAATGAGCTTTCGCGCCTGCCTTAACATGGGAATGGAAATATACTTTTTTGCTTGAGGAAAAACAAAAATGGCAATAATAAAAGACAATCCATACAAAACCATACAAAAAGGGCAAAAAAGGCGCAGTAAAAAGACAGACACCCCCAACATAACTAAAGAAGCCCCTGCGGAAAGGGCAGAAAAAAGCCCAAGAGTAAGCCATATTAGTGCAGGACTTTCCCAGCCTATAATCAAGAACAGAGAGAGAAAAAGCAGGACCATATTAGTAGCAAACCCCCAGTTAGAAATGGGAAAGCCGATAAAATGGGAGTAATCAGAAAGCAAAGTGTTGTCACAGTTAACAGAATCATTGATATGGCAAACTGTGGAACCTTCTATATTGTCAACAGACAAAGAATAAGATCGGGAGCTTAAATAAAGTTGTAAGCCCATAGACAAAGCGGAGCAAATAAAAACAACGAATAATGCTTTTTTCATAGTTTTTCCTATCATATTTGCCAGTTTTACTTCAAGACTTTTTGCGTCTTAATTTTTAAATTGTTTTGAATTTCATTTATCCTTTCGTTAAAGTAGTAGTCCATGAAATAAGGTGTCTATAACAAAGTAAACAGGGTTTACTTTGCCTCAAAATAGACAAGATTCCCGCTCAAGTGCGGGATTGCAAAGCCAACAACTTGGCTTTGCAGTTTGCCAAAACAACTTGGCTTTTTAGTTTAGCAAGATCGAACAAAGTTTATCACATACTACTATTTGGATTTGGTTTGAAACGGCTAATAAAGCGGGTAAAGGCAAATGAAGGTATAAAAAAAGAAGTAAATTATTGCCTGTATGGAAGAGGCTTAAATAATGAATATGACAAAAAAAGGGCTTAAAATAAATTATTGTGTGCGGACTGGGGGTGAAAATTTAATTTTAACCCAGAATGAGTTATTGGGTATGATTTTTGACGAAACTCTATCTCAAACAACAAAGGTTCAAAAAGAAGGAGAATCCGATTGGTGTGATTTGAATGAAACTGCTGAATGGAATCAGTTTTTTGGCACTGAAAGAGAGCAAAAAATATGGATCCTCTTAAAACGAGTAAAAAAGGAAAATTTAAGCCACGGTGTTTCAAAGGCAAGGTCCAAGAAAGATGAAAAAAAAACAGAATTAGAAGGTTCAGGCCTTAAAGGGGAAGGAAAAAAGTATAAATTTCAACAAAAAGGGCCTTATAGCACAAGACAAATAAGTTTTTTTTTAAAAGAGGGGCTTTGTTCGGATAGAGATTTTGTTTGGAAGGAACCATTTAAAGAATGGAAAAAAATTTCTCTAATTAAGGAGTTTTTTACCCATCCTGGTCAAACTATAAAAGATATTTTAATGCAAGAGGACCGAAAATATAAGCCTAAACGGATAAAAATGATTCGTTATTCTCCTTCTCAGCCCCCTTTAGATTGGACTGAATTACAAAAAAAGGTGCAAAGCCTTCAAAAGGAGTGAGAAGGATTCGGAAAACACCCGTTTTCAAGGGATATTTTACAAAAAAAGCTTTGTTTTTATTGAATTTTACTAAAGCAAAGTTGTAATATCTTTATTTAATATGGGGATCAAATTAGATCAGTAGCCCATAAAAAATTAAATCATAATTAAAGAAGGAGTTTGAAATTGGTATTTAAAAAGATTGAGCAATATGGAGGGCATGAACAAATTATTTTTTTTAATGAGCCTTCCGTGAATTTAAAAGGCATTATTGCTATTCATAGCACTTCTCTGGGGCCTGCCCTTGGAGGTTGCCGTATGTGGCCCTATCCATCTGAACAGGAAGCCCTGGTAGATGCGTTAAAACTCTCTACAGGAATGACCTATAAAGCGGCAGTGGCAGGCTTAGATCAAGGGGGTGGAAAATCCGTTATCATACATGACCCAAAAAAGAAAACACCAGAACTATTTAAAGCCTTTGGCCGGTTTGTACACTCTTTAAATGGCGCGTATATTACAGCTGAAGATGTGGGAACCAGTGTGCGGGATATGGCTTATATTCGGGAAAGCACTCCTTTTGTGACAGGCCTCTCAAAAGAAAATGGAGGTTCAGGAGATCCCAGTCCCTGGACCGCAAAAAGCACTCTCATGGGTATAAAGGCGGCGGTTTCTCATAAATTAAATAAAGACTCATTAAAAGGATTAAAAGTGGCTGTTCAAGGTATGGGGCATGTGGGGGGATATCTATCTGAATATCTTTTACAGGAAGGTTGTGAGTTAGTTATATGCGATATTTTTGAGCAAAAAGCCTTAGATTTTCAAAAGAAACATTTAAAAGTTAAAGTTGTTTCTCCGGAAAAAATTTACGATGAGGAATGTGATATTTTTTCTCCGTGCGCTTTAGGAGCTGTTATCAACCCTAACACTTTAGAAAGATTAAAATGCTCTATTATTGCCGGAGCGGCCAATAATCAGTTAGACACCTTAAAAACAGAAAACGATATTCAGAGTAAAAATATACTTTATGCTCCTGACTTTGTGATTAATGCTGGAGGGGTTATTAGTGTATCTGTAGAGGCGGGAGGGAGATATTCTGATGAAGAAGCTGAAAACCGGATCAATGATATATATCATGTTTTAAAAGAGATTTTTTCTCGCTCAGAAAAAGAGGGAAAAAATCCCACAGATGTGGCAAAAGAGATAGCGAATAGTAGGATCCGCCAAAAAACACATATTAATGGCTATCAAAGCAGGAAGTATCATCAAAGTAGGAAGTATCATCATGGCTAAAAAAGGTTTTTCGGAAAAAGAAGAACATGATCCTTTATCTTTGTTTATTAAAAAATCCAATTCCTGGATTACTGAGTATTTTAAGCCATTTCTTTTTTTATTGTTAGCCGGTATTCTTATTTTTGGCTTGGTGCTTTTTTATTCTTATTGGCAAAAACTTGAAAATCAAAAAGGGGCAAAGCTCTTGTATCAATCTCGAAAAGAGTTAGTCCAGTGGGAGAAAAAAGCTGGTGGTAATGTTCTAAGTTTCGACAGCAGTCAAAATTTTTTTGAGCAAGCTAAAAAAGCAAAATACAACTCTGAAATGAATGAAAAAGTAAATAAGCATATCATTTTGATCAATAAATGGATAGCTAAACCTGCCGGTTTGTTTGCCACGATGGAGATGGTTTATTTTTTACTGGAATATGAAAAACCGAAAATGGCAATGGCCCTGTTAAATAAAGCTGTTCTTCATAAAAAAAAAAATACAACTGGTTTTTTATCTGCTTTTCAGGCGGGTATTTATTTAATGGATCAGGGAGAGTATGAAAAGGCTGAGCAAAGTTTTCAGTTCATTACGGAGAATGAAAAAGCAAAATGGCTTTGGCCTATGTCTTTAGTAAAAATAGCCTTATGTTATGAAAAGCAAAATAAATGGGATAAGGCAAAAGAAGTTTATAGACGGTTAAAAAATGATTTTTCAGACTCTCCTTCAGCAGAAAGAGCTGAGAAGTATCTTAACTTGTTAGCATTAAAAGCCCGAATGGATAAACCAATGGACAAACCCATACAGGGGAATGAGAATAAAGGGGAAAAACAAAATAAGCTAACAAATGAACCATCGGATAAATCAGCGGATAAGCAACCAAAGGATGAACCAGCAGATGAGTCTACGGACAAGCAACCAGTAAAAGAGAAAACAAATGAATAAGCTATTTTTTTGGACTAAAGTTTTCTTTTTTTTGACAAGTATAATGTTGCTAACTTCTTGTGGGTCTTTAGATAAAAAGTCTTTAGGTAAAGAATCTTTAGATAAAGAAAACATTTACGCATTAAAAGGTAGGCACAATAAAACAACTGTTGTGGCTAAAAAAGTTTGGATAAAAGAAACTTTTTTAAAAGATTTTACCCGCCCTTCTGCTTTTCAGCCTATAAAACCTGTTCTTACAAATTCAGGCTTACTTATTCAAGGGAACAGAGTAAACGGCTTAAATGCTTACACCTTGAAGAGGGGAAAAAGAAAATGGTTTTTTCCTGTTAAAGGAGGGCTTACAGGGGATGTGTTGGCTAAAGACGATTTTTTGTTTTTTGGAGGAGGAGATGGCTTTATATACGGTCTTTATTTGAGCACTGGTCAGGTTTTATGGAAGTCCTACATAGGTGCCATCCATGTAAGCCAACCCACATTAAAGAATGGTTATTTATACTTCGCAACTGTGAACAAAATGTATTGTTTAAATGCGAAAACAGGGGAAAGGGTTTGGACCTATACCGCACAAATAGAACCTGCGGAGTTTACTATTGAGGGGATAGCTCGCCCTCTTGTCCAAGGTTCTAACAAAACCGCTCGGATATACTTTAAATCAAGTGACGGGAGCCTTATGGCTTTAAACGCGAAAGGCCAATTAAAATGGAAACGAAAGTTATCTCAATCCAATCGGTTTACTTCAGCTCTTTCTGCACCGGTAATGGGGAAAAGGTGTTTATACAGCGCAAGTGTGGAGTCGGGGCTTTATTGTTTAAATAAAAAAACCGGTAAAACGATTTGGAAAAACTCTTTTGGTTCTCATGGGGAGTTGTTACTTTTTGGTCCTTTTCTTTTTTATTCCACTTCGGATGGAAAAATATTGGCTTTAGATCAAAAATCAGGAAAACAAATTTGGAGTCATAAGCTCAATAAAAAAGTAGCTACTTCTCCTGTTTTGTATAAGGATTTTTTAATTTACGGAGAATACTCAGGAGCTTTACGGTTTATATCTCGTAAGACCGGGAAGGCTATAGGGGACTTTGCTTTTGGAAGTGGAATGTCTGTGTCTCCTGTGGTTTCTGTTTTAAATTCAGAACTTTATTTTTTTTCTAATGCGGGATGGCTTTACAAATTAAAATTGCTTTTGTAATTTACTTAAATATGGGAAAAAGTATACACAAACAAAAGGTATAAATTTGGAAACAGATGACAAAAAATTTAAAACAGTAATTGAAAATAATACTTTTTATTTTTTTAACCGCAAGTTTGAAGAAAAGTATGAAGGTTATTTAAACTCTCTAAAAGAAACCTTATTGGTTTTAAAAAATGATATTGAAATAAAAGGATTCAAAGAAGAACTTTTTGAACAACTATTGGTAGAAAAAGAAAATGGATTAAAAGCTTTGCTTGCTCTTACTGGTTTTTCCAATGAAAATTTAAAAAGATTAATAACAATTATTAGAGTTACTAATAATAAAGAGCTGGATGAACTGGTGTATAAGCATAAATGGCACAAAGAGGGCAATATAAATGAAATAAAAGAATGGTCAGATATACAAATATCTAAAACCATTAAAGAAAACATTTTTTTTAAAAAAGGTATTGTAAATATTTTTTTTAAAGGTTCCACTGTACCGTTTTTAGCAAATACCATTCCACTATTTGATCTAAAAAAACTTAGTATTTCAAAATTAAAATTTGAACTACCAGAAATGATTGATACTTTAATCAGATATAAAGAAAAAGGTAGTTATTCTGGGAAAAAAGACAATAATCCTGAAATAATAATTGAAGAAATTTTAAATAAATTTAATATACTTTTTGAAAGAGGTGATCTTACAGAATTAGCTAAAAGCTTCCATGACAACAAAAGAATTCTGGATTTTATTATTCCCAATAAAAAAGAACCTCTGATTATTATCGAAAGCTCATTCTTAACAACTACTTCTTCCGGTCAGGGTGATAAATCAAAAACTGAGATTACATTAAACAAATTAATTGCAAATAAGTATCCTAAAGCAAAATTTATTGGTTTTGTGGATGGAATTGGTTGGTATGTAAGAAAAGGGGATTTAAAAAGAATGATTAAAGCTTATCAAGAAGTTTTTACTTTTCATAAAAATGAATTAAAACGGTTTGAACAATTTTTATTAAAAGTTTTTGGAGATAATAATGATCATAAATAAACTTTGTAATAAAATTATGAAAGGAGACTGTTTATCTCTATTTAAAAAAATACCGGATAATTCTGTTGATATGACCTTTGCCGATCCCCCTTTTAACTTAAAGAAAAAATATAATAATTATGAAGATTCAAAAGAAAAAAAAGACTACCTGGATTGGTGCAATAGTTGGATTACTGAAATGGTAAGAGTGACAAAACCCACAGGAACCATCTTTGTTCATAATATTCCCCGATGGCTTACTTATTATGCAGAATATTTGAATAAAATAGCTTATTTTAGACATTGGATTGCCTGGGATTCAGGTGGTGCGCCATTAGGAAAAACTTTATTGCCAAATCATTATGGAATTTTATACTACACAAAATCCCCATTTTATAAAAACTTTAAATTTTATGATATTCGATACCCCCATCCAAAATGTAGAATATGTAAGGAGTTTTTGAAAGATTACGGCGGAAAAAAAGATCAAGCTCATGGGTTTGGCCCTCTTATATCTGATGTGTGGAGTGACATTCACAGAATCAGACATAAAAAAAGAAGAAATGCGCATCCTTGCCAACTATCTATTCCCCTTCTTGAAAGACTGATTTTAATGACCACAGATGCAAATGACATTGTCCTAGATCCTTTTATGGGTACAGGTACAACTGCGGTAGCGGCTAAACAACTTGGAAGAAGGTATATTGGAATGGAAATAGATCCAAAATATGTAAAAATTGCAGAAAAAAATGTAAAAATAGCCAAAGAAATTAAAATAAAAGAATATTTTGTTTCAATTTACTTAGGTCATATCAGAACAATAAGGAGCCAGGATTATTTGGAGATACTGAAAAACAGCTCTGTATTAAAAGTGCGAGACAAAAAACAAATAGCTTTGTCGCTCTTAAATAAGATGGCTACTGACCAGGAGGAAGAGCAAAAACAACTTTGGCTCTAAATAATTAAGTTTTTAGCGAAAAACGACTTTACCAGTAAAAGCTTTCTAACCAATCCCATTTAAAAAACAAACTGAGGAGGATTTATTTAAAGTTTTTCTCACTATTAGCCGATCTGGATAAAGTAGTTTGAGGACAAAAACAGCTTAGATCTTACTTCTTTAAAAGTCAGAAGATTCCCGCTCAAGGCAAAAATAACAGGAAAATAACCATTTTAAGGAGATTAAGACAATATGAAAAACTTTATAATTTTTCTTTCTTTTTTTGTTCTCTCTTTTTCTTCTGTATCAAAAACCAACCCACCTCCGGCAAAAGAAAAAATTGACTTCGATCAGGCAGTTACTTTAGAGGGGCATTCTCAGAACTTTAACAACAGATGTATCCCAAAATTTGGAAAACCCGCAAAGCTATTTAGCCAGTTTGTGAAATCCTGACTTCAGCACAACGCAATGCAATAAATGAGTGATTTCCGATATTTACAAATTTTTGGGGGAACACATTTTTAAGATTTAGTTCAAGAAGTGGAGATAAATTTAGACACTCTTTTAAGACCTAAGGCCTCGTATATGGATCTTATCTCTTGTGTGCTTTTAGAGGGCATACGATAAAGATTTTTGTTTGCGTCCTCTATAAGGCTATATTGATCTCTTTTTAAAATCTCTCTCATCTGCCTTATGCTGAAGTTTAATCCTCTTTGTTCCATCCGATACTTCATAGTATAGGAAAGAGAGTAAGCTAAGAAGCATATAGCTATATGGGACTCTATTCTTTTCCTCTTCCAATGGTAAATGGGTCTCATCTTAAGGTTGTGTTTGCACACACGAAAAGCCTCTTCTATCTTCCAAAGTCTCCTGTATCGGGTCAGTATCTCTTGAGGGGTTTGCTCTGTTCTTATGTTGGTTATTACTCCATGCAGACCATCCCACTGACTATCTTCTTTTATCTTTTGTTCGTTTAATGTAGCTTTTGTCTTTTGAACTGTGACATACTTTTTTGTTCCATAATTAGAGATAAGGCTTTTTATAGGAATTTGGTTTTTCTTTACTTTTTTCATCAGTCTTTCAATGAGTCTTAGTCTATCGGACTTGTTCTTCTTGGCTCTCTTCTTAGAGTAGCTGACAATCAGTCTTCTTTCCTTATGCTCAAACTCCTTTATCCAATGAAACTCATTGGCCACAACAGCGGGTTTAAAGTCTTGGTTTAATATCTCCTCTTTTTTAGTTTTAGAAAGAGTTTTTAGTTTACAGGCCACTACATACTGAATACCCTCTTCTTCCATAAGCTTAAGGTTTTTTTCATTAAACATAGCTCTATCAGCGACTAATACCGCCTTTTTAACAGTGAATCTTTGTTTTAGCTTTTTCACTGTGGAGATAAGGGTAGAACCTTCGCTTGTGCTTCCTGGAAAAAGCTCATAGCTTAGAGGGTGGCCTTCTTGGTTGGTGATAAGGGCTAAGACGACTTGAGTCTCTTTAAACTTTAAGTCTTTGCTAAAGCCGAACTGTCTTAGGTCATCTTCTTCAAAGCTTTCAAAGTAAAGGGTGGTGACATCAAAGAAGAGGACATCTACTTCTTGGTTAAAGAGGCTGAGGGTGTTTTTAGCTACTGTGTCTTTTACTTGGTCTATTCGGGGGTGAAGTCTATCCATCATTCGATACATCTGATCTAAGTGCACCTGTTCGTTAAAGTCTTCTTTTAAAGTCTCTACAGTTTTTCTTTTAGAATCAGGATGAGCTACACGAGAAAGGACGCAGTATTTTAAAATATCGTTCCACTGCTTATCTTTTTTAGTGTTTTGTATGAGAGTGTGGAAGCCTAACTGTTCATAGACAGCCCCACATACTCCTTTAATGCCATGATGAACACGTGCTTTTTCGTATGGTTTTTTAAGAGAGAAAAGGGAAGGAGACTTGGACTTTTTCTTTTGGTTCTGGTTCTTAGTTTTTTTGTTTAAAGGATCTTTGCTGTAGATGATCTCAGCCATACCGGGTAAAGCGGGTTGGCGATCATTGCAGAGCTTTATAATCATTCTTTGTGATATTTTTTCTAAAGAGGAAATGACTTCTGGTTTTGAAGAAGAGCCCACAAAATGTATTGTTTTATGTTTTGTTTTTAAACCTTCTCGGACAGACTCCACAATCCGAAAGGATTTAATTTTACGGTCTTTGTTTTTCCCTGAGATTTTTGTAGTAACTTTTACAAACATATTTTTACAGTGCCAGAAGAGATATAGGGTGTAAAGGTCTGGGAGTGGACTACAAGTGGTGTTTTTAGTATATTTTACCCTTCAAAACTACATGAAAACAGCCTGGCGGTGCATCAAAAACCCTAAAAAACATCAAAATATTTTTTTAACACATAGCGTTGTGCTGAAGTCGGGAAAATAACCATTTTAAGGAGATTAAGACAATATGAAAAACTTTATAATTTTTCTTTCTTTTTTTGTTCTCTCTTTTTCTTCTGTATCAAAAACCAACCCACCTCCGGCAAAAGAAAAAATTGACTTCGATCAGGCAGTTACTTTAGAGGGGCATTCTCAGAACTTTAACAACAGATGTATCCCAAAATTTGGAAAACCCGCAAAGCTATTTAGCCAGTTTGTGAAATTACAAACTCGATTAATTGCTTTACAAGTAAAATTAGATAAAGCTAATACAGAAGACGCTCGTTTGTCGGATAAAAACACTCGCCTACATAAAGAATATAATCAGTTAAAGAGTGTCGGTCGCCCAGTAAATAATGTTTTTCTTGAAGAATATAAAAATATGTTAAGAGAAAATGATCAATTAGTGGCTGAAGGGGATCGCCTATTTAAAAAGGAGTATGTGATAAACACTAAGTTTAGCTCTTTACAGCTTAAACTGAATCAACTACAACGTATGTTTTACCTTTCTTTGCCTCTGGGATCACCCTCTGCGTATGCTCTAAGAGAGTCTGCTACAATTTTAAAAAAGCAAATTACCTTGATGAAAAAACAAATTTTTGTGGTCCAAAACCGAACCCGCCTGGTCAAAAAACAAATAGCCCTTGTCCAAAGAAGAATAGCCTTGTTCCATAGGGCCGATCAGGAAATGGTTGAATTGACAAACAAAAAATCTCCAGCCGGAGATAAATCCTCTTTAAAAAATTCAGTTCCGCAAAACATAAAATTTAAAAGCCGAACTATAGCCAGCCCATCAGAAAACAACCCAGCAAAATAAAACCAGGACATTATACTTAGTATAAAAGTCTGTGTAGTTTAGGCATAAACCTTAAGAATAAAAGATAAACCCTTCAGTTTCTCTCTCATGGATTCCGAAAAATATAGTATGAAACTGAGTAATTTTTCCAGCAAAATCCACAGTCGTTTTGTGATAGTTATTATTATAGCTGTTAGCATATTTTTTTTTAATTGTTCTGAACTGTATATGTCTTCTTGGAATTGCACAGAGCAAGGGGGAAGGGAATGTGAACAATATGGCGAAACTAAATTATTGGTTGAAAAACCAGTAGATGTGTTAATTGTCTTGGATAACTCTTCTGACGCTAAGGAATTAAACCCTCAAATTACACTAAACTTAAGTCAATTTTTAAAATGTATAAAACCAGCTGATTGGAGAGTAGGATTGATATCCGGGACGGAAGGAGGAAAACAAAACAAGTTTGGAGAGCTGATAAACCTGGAAATAAAAGGACAAGTTTCTGATAAAAAGTTTGTCCATCCTAATATAAGAGGGTATAAAAAAGCATTTTCTGAAACTATTTCTTTAAGATCTGGATGTTCTTATCCTCCTTATTGTGGGGGGAACTCTTTAAAACCTTTGAGTTCAATAAAAGCTTTTATGCAAAAAAGAGAGAATAGTCTGGATGGTTTTTTAAGAGACTATGCCTCTTTAGCTGTGATTATTGTATCTCTTTCAGATGAAAAAGATGGTTGGTTTTCTGGTCAAGACACTACCTCTAAAGAGGTTTTGACAACATTATATAACGAGTATGAGGAAGATCAACTTGTTGGTCTGACTGTAACAGACGCAGGAAACAAAAAAGATTGCATAACTACTGCTGGAGAAGTTATATCCAGGGGAGTGGATTTTTTAAGTGAGGCAGGAACCATTTATGGCTTGATAACTCTTGATCCTATTGTTATGTTGACCTCTCAGTTTGTTTCTTATTTTTCAAATAAACAAACGACTAAAGATGAGAGTGAAATACCGGAAATTGTAAAGTTTGCTAAAAACACCGGTGGCTATGCTTTTGATATTTGCAAACCCGCTTTTGGAAAAGCTTTAGCTTACAGTGTTTTGCAAAAAATAAAGATGGAAGAGCGATTTCCTAATGAGTGCAAACAAGTTCAACAAAGAAAAAATGAGGAATTAGCAACACTCACCAAATAACAATAGCCAATAGTTTATCGCCTGAACAACAAACTTTCTTCATTCTAAAAACCAATCTTCCTGGTGAACCCTATCAATGTTCTTAAGAATCATTGAGATTTCTGCTAAATTAGGATAACATGGGCGCATACTGGGGTCAAATGAACATCCGTTTAAAGATTTGCTTCCAGATAAGTATTGCATCATTACACGACCTCCATAGTTCTTTAAATGTGATAACCCCATACTGTGTCCAAGTTCATGCACAAAAATATCAAATAACATAGGTTCACCAGGTGTAACCCTTTGGATAGGGAGCAATGTATTAAACTGGACATTTCCGTTTATAATAATATCTAAAGTAGTTATCCATCCTCCAAAACTGAACCATTTCATTTCAGCTACACCAAAGTTATTATCAGGTATGTTAAATACTTTTTTCACTGTGATTGTGTGTTTGTGTAAAGGAGCATCACAACTGAACTTTAAAAGTGGCCAATGGGGATATCTTTTTCCATAGTTTTTAAAAGGATTTCATTCAATATAGTGGTCATAAGCATCATTCCATGCTTCAGTGGCTCCGACCAAAATATGCTTCTTTCCTGTGGGGACAAACCTTCTTTGTCATACTCTTTTGAAAGAGGACATACATATAGAGGATAATCTTCAGGTTCAAAAATAAGATACTTCCATATTACACGCTCTCCATCTTCATAGGAGTAAATCTCTATAGATTCCCATGCCAGAATAAAAGGGAGGAAAAATATCAATGCTAAAATGGTTTTAATTTTTTTCAGTCAAAATCCTTTGAACAGTCCGCGGTTTTGTTTTTATCTGGACAAATACTCTCGCATGATGAAAAAGTGGATATGCTTAGGAGTATTACCAAAAATATTAGTATTTTCATGGTTTTCCCTCCTTTTATCTAAAATATAATTCTTTGTTTCCAAAAAATCTAACTTTTTTAAACCCATTTTTCGTCTAATGTCAATAAATAAAGGACAGTTTGTTACTTTAGTCGTGGACAGCCTTAATGAATTGTCTCAAAACCTAAAAAACTTAATAAAACTTAGGTAAAAAAAGGAAGGTTACATCAAGTTAAACTTCTCTCGTGCTTCTTCTTCCCGGCACAAAACCTCATCCTGTGATAAGTCCCTTAAATGTTCTACCGCTCTTTTCATCTCTCTATAACTCCGATTTTTCTTTCAAGCCTTTAATCTCTTCTTCAGATAATCCTGTAAACTTAGATACAAAGTTTATGTTTGCTCCATTTTTTAGCATTCTGATCACTAACTCTTTTTTACCTTCTGCTCTGCCTTTTTGCATGCCTTGTTGTATACCTTCTGCTCTGCCTTTTTCTAAGCCTTCATCAAAGGCGTAGGCTTTTTCGGCTTTCTGATCCATAAGAAACTTCTCTCGTGCTTCTTCTTCCCGGCGCAAAACCTCATCCTGTGATAAGTCCCTTAAATGTTCTACCGCTCTTTTCATCTCCTCCCCCTTGTTTGATAAAATCTCACATTCCTTCATGCTTATACTATTAGATTTCTTTAGAATATAACACCATAAGTCCCGAAAATCAAACATATTGTTAAGCTCTGATAAATATTCCCTCTGAAATCGGCTTAATTCCACAAACACTATCCGTAAATCATCACTTAATCCAAAATGAGGGGGATCATCTAACCGCAAAGAAAAAGAATTGATAAAATGTCTTCTTTGGTTCTTGAGTAACGATTTTTTGCCACCGGACACTTTAAACTGCTCTGGCTTAAATACATCAAAGTCTGTAAAAATGAGAGAATAAACAGGACAGATATTTTGGTATTCTCCTGCTTTTTTTAAGTCTTCTGTATAAAGCCTGGACCAATAAAAAAGGACTCGGCTTAAGAAACCTTTTTTTGACATAGACTGCATTTCCACATTTACTTTTTCTCCTGTATTAAGCTGAATTTTTATGTCCATGACGATTCGCTTGTTTGTGGCTATATCAGGATAAAAAGAGCTATCTAAGATAGTTACAGCTTGGACCCATTTTCCAGGAGGAAGAGGTAAGAAAGTATTAAGCAAGAATTTAAGAACTTGCTCATCTTTTGAGAAGTAGATTTTAAACATAAGGTCTTGAGTCAGTTTTAAGAATTGGTTTTTTGTTTTTTTTGTGTTCATTTTTGTTTTCCTTTCTGTTTGTATTTCTTTAGTCATCCACTTTTTATACATGCAAGATTGAGAACACGCTAAAACGGTCTTTTTATAGGGTTTTGGGGTAAAAAAATTCGGATTCCGAATTTTTATTCGAAAATGAGGTTTTAGGCATTCGATCTTCTTATCAACAAAAGAAGTTTAGGGAAGTCTAATCAGAGAGGGAAGATAGCCTCTTATCCTGTCAATACTCTAAAGAGGTTCTTCAAACCTAAAAGCCCACAGATGTAGTGCAGGAGCGATTTATAGCTTGATAACCTTGGAACCTGTTGTTATGTTGACCTCTCAGTTTGTTTCTTATTTTTCAAATAAAAAAAAGCTGAAAATAAGACCAAAACTTAAGAATAACAAATGAGGAAATAAAACAATGGATAAAAAAAAGAAACAGCTGGAAGACTCTTCTTCAGAAGGCAAAAAGTCCTACCAACCCCCTAAAGGACAAAAAAAAACATGGAGCTTAAAATCTTATAAAAAAATTATTAACGGTTCTGTATCAGCTGATTGGATTCTTATTCGTAAAAAAGAAAAACCTATCGCCGATATTTTTTATACCTATTACTCTCTTAAAACAAATAAAAAGCCTCGTCCCATTACCTTTGTTTTTAACGGGGGACCTGGAGCCTCGTCTGCTTATCTTCATGTGGGGGCTATGGGACCTAAAACTGTTGTTTTTGGTGATAGGGGAGAGTGTCTTGCTCCGCCTGCCCAATTAAAAGACAATCAAGAAAGCTGGTGTGATTTAACCGATTTGGTTTTTGTAGACCCTGTAGGCACGGGCTTTAGCCGATCTTTAGAAGAAGTGGATCTAACTCCTCCTGGTAAAGAGAAAAAAAATCAGGAAGACCCTAAGTTTGGTCAAGAGTTTTATAAAATGAATCGAGATTTAGAAACTATTGGAGAATTTATCCAACAATTTTTATCAAAATATCGTCGTTGGTCTTCCCCAGTATTTATTGCCGGAGAAAGCTATGGGGGGTTTCGTGTGGCCAAGCTTTCTCGAAAACTACAAGAGGACTATGGCGTAGGTTTAGGTGGAGTCATACTTATTTCCCCTTGTGTGGAACTTAACTCTCTTTCTTTTAGTGACTATGATATTTTGCATTGGGTGGAGTCTTTTCCTACAATGACCGCCTCAGCAGTTTATCATAAAAAATCCGGTCACTTTGCAGGACAAGAAAAATATATAATAAAGTCCAATAGCAATTTAAGAGCTTTTTTAAAACCGGCGGAAGATTTTGCGGTGGGTGAAATGAGCACTCTTCTGGTTCAGGGAGAAAGAATGCCAGCAGAAAAAAGAAAAGCTATTATACAAAAAGTCGCAAAGTTTATAGGAGTACCTTTTGATAAAATCAGTACAGGTAGTGCTCGTCTTAACTTGTGGCAGTTTTGTCGCCTACTTTTAAAAAAGGAAAGAAAGTGGTGCGGAATGTATGACACTTCTATTACCTGCTATGATCCTTTTCCTGCCAGAGATCAATTTGAAGGAGCGGATCCCACTCTATCCGGTATTGAACCTGCTTTCAGTCACGGTATCAATATCTTATTGCGGGAATTTTTAGAATTAACTTCCGAAAGAACCTATCGTCTTTTAAATATAAAAGTTAATGAAAGTTGGAAACAGGATCAGTCCAGCCATTTTTTTGATCTGCAAATAGGGGCCGCTGATGATCTACGATATGCTATGGCTATGAATCCACAAATGAAGGTGTTTATTTGTCATGGAGTGTTTGATTTGGTTACCCCTTATTTTTCTTCTGAAAGAGTGATTCAGCTGATGAATCTTCCAGAACCTTTAAAACAAAATCTTTTTTTTCAAGTGTTTCATGGAGGACACATGTTTTACACCTGGAAGCTTTCGCGTCAAGCTTTTAAATCGAGCATTCAAAAATTTTATAAAAAAACCTGAAGGTGAGAGAGTTTTTAATAAATAAAAGATAGAAAAATATCTCTTTGTTTTAAAGATTAGCTTACTGGTTAAGTAGTAACTGGTTTTGGATCTCTAATAGGTTCTGTGGGGGGATTTTTTACTTGCTTTTCTTTTTCTTCTTTTTCCTTCATTTTTTGAGCAGACTCTTTTCTTTCCTGCTCTAATTTTAAATCTTGCTCTTTTCTACGTTTTTCTAAATCGTCTAAACCTGTGCCACCTATAATCATATCTACTTCATCACCGTTTATGGTTTCATATTTTAATAAAGCTTTTGCCATTATTTCCAAAATTTTTTTATGCGCTTTTAAAATATCTAAAGCTTTTTTATGAGCTGTGCTGATAAGACGATGTACCTCTTGATCCACTTCTTTAGCCTTGGATTCAGAATACTCCCGGCCTTTTGTGTATTGCACTCCCAAGTAAACAGGACCTTCCCGTTTTTCTAAAGCCAAGGGGCCTAATTTTTCGCTCATACCCCATTCACAAACCATCCGGCGAGCCAACTCTGTAGCTTTTTCAATATCATTGCCAGCCCCTGTGGTGTAGTCTTTAAAAATCAATTCTTCCGCGGCTCTTCCTCCAAATAAAAAAGCCAAAGTGTTTTCCGCTTTGCTTTTGCTTAAATTCAGGGTGTCCTCTTTAGGGAGAGTTTGCGTTATTCCAAGGGCCATTCCGTGAGGAATAATAGTTACTTTATGAACAGGATCTAAATTGGGAAGTTTTCTCCCAACCAAAGTGTGCCCTGCTTCGTGATAAGCTGTAATCTCACGATCTTTTTCACTAATGACCATAGACCTTCTTTCTCTGCCCATAATAACTTTGTCTTTTGCTCTTTCGATATCGGACATTTCAATTTGATCTTTATCAAAGCGGGCCGCCATCAAAGCGGATTCATTTACCAGGTTCTCTAAGTCAGCTCCAGAAAAACCAGGTGTACCTCTTGCAATTTTTTCTAACTCCACATGATTAGAAAGAGGCACTTTGCGTGTGTGCACTTTTAAAATTTCGTGTCGACCTTTGAGATCGGGAACATTTACCACCACTCGTCTATCAAATCGTCCAGGCCTTAGAAGAGCTGGATCCAACACATCTGGCCTGTTGGTGGCCGCAATAAGTATGATTCCTGACTGGCTTTCAAAACCATCCATTTCTACTAATAATTGGTTTAGGGTTTGTTCTCTTTCGTCGTGCCCACCTCCCATACCGGAACCGCGGTGTCTGCCCACAGCATCAATTTCGTCTACAAAAATAACACAAGGCGCGCTTTTTTTACCTTGTAAAAAAAGGTCTCGGACTCTGGAAGCCCCTACCCCTACAAACATTTCTACAAAATCAGATCCGGAAATAGTAAAAAAAGGCACATTAGCCTCTCCCGCTACCGCCTTGGCTAAAAGAGTTTTGCCTGTTCCAGGAGAACCAATGAGCAGGACCCCTTTTGGAATACGCCCACCCAGTCGGGTGAACTTTTTAGGGTTTTTTAGAAATTCCACCACTTCTTGTAATTCCTCTTTAGCTTCCTCTACTCCCGCTACATCTTTAAAAAGGATTTTTTTCCTATCTGACACCAATCGGGCGCGACTTTTCCCAAAAGCTAAAGCCTTTCCCCCTCCAATTTGAATCTGACGAATAAAGAAAATAATAAAACCCACAAAAATAAGAATAGGCAACCAACTTAAGAGAAGAGAAGTCCAAAAAGCGTTATCTGTGTTTACATAATCTGGAGTGATACCTTTTGTTCTCAACAACTCAAAACCTTTGTCTTCTACATTGCCGTAAATGCGGAATTTTTTACCTTCGTATTTTTCCTCTCCAGCAGGAGTTAGTTCTCCAGTAATCTCTTGTTTTGTTTTATTAAAAACTATGGAGTCTTTTTTAACAGCTCCTTCAGTAACGGCCTGAATAAACTTAGGATAGTTAAAATCAGGGGCGTAAGAACTGCGTCTATATTCATAAACGGTAAAAAAAACAAGGCCCGCTACTACAAAAAACATCCAAAGGAGAATTACTTTTTTTCCGGTGGGTCTCATTATTTTTCTGTCTTTTATTTTAGGCATTATTTTTCTTCCTTTTGATTTAATTTAGTTTGTGGAGAAAGCCACTCTTTATTCATTTTCCATGTTTGTCCAAGCAGGGAAAAGTAAAACTTTTTTTGAGCTCTATTTATATGTTTTAACATTTCCAATATATGCGAGGCCTGATAATTTTTAAATCCTTGTTGCTTGATATAATAAGCTAAAATTTTTTTTTTGTCTATAAGGGAAAAAGAAGAAATTATATCCCGCCTTAAAGAGTTAGTTTTAATTAATCCTTGACATATTGTTTTTATTCTTTTTTGGCTGTTTTGAGCTTTTTGAGACACTAAATTCAAAGATTGGGATAAAGTTCGGACAGAACCTGGCCTTTTTTTTTCTAAAATGGGCAACCATTCTCGCCGAATCCAGTTTCTAAAACTATATTCCAGGGATTGATTGGTAGGATCTTCGCTCCATTTTAATTTTGTTTTTTTAGCATAATCTATAATTCGAGAGCGGTTGATATGAATAAAAGGCCTGATAAGCTTGTTTTTTTTAAAAGACATAGCTTTCAGACCTTGTTCTCCTGTTCCTCGAATAAGCCGAATCAAGCGGGTTTCCAGCAGATCATCCTCCGTATGGGCCAATATTAAGTAATCGGCCTTTGATTTTTTTAGAATGTCCGCAAAGGCTTGATAGCGCAGTTTTCTCATTTCTGCTTCCGATGGGGGGAGAGATTTACGGGTTTTAGAGTGTGAGACCACCTTTTGTTCTAATTTTTGAATATTTTTCTTTTCATTAAAAGCTAAGTGTTTGAGCTTTTGGTGTTTCGAGTTGGGCTGGGTAAAACAAATGTAAATATTGTTATTTTGTTTTTTTTCACAAGCTACTAAAGAGTGCCAAAAATTTTGGACAGTTTTTATGGCACGATCTTGGAATTGCCTTTGTTTTTTATCTGTTGATCCGTGATGAACATGCACAACAGAAATGTGTAAATTTAACACACTTTTTACTTCCCATAGAACAGAAAGCAAGGTCATAGAATCCACCCCTCCTGAAACAGCCACTAAAAGCCGTTTATTTTTTAACCCCATAGTTTGGAATTGCTTTAATGTATGATGAAATAAAAAATGTTTTGATTTTCTCATTTAATGAACCTTCTTAGACAGTATTTTTCACCAGCCCCTTTGCAACAATAAGGAGAAGGGACATGGATAAGTCACCCGCTTTGCGGGCTAAGTTTGGGAAATAACCACTTGTCTTTCTTTATACCACCCACAAGAAAGGCACAGGCAATGGGGGCGGGTAAGTGCCCCACAGTTAGAGCATTGGCAAAGGCTTTTAGGTTTTATGGCACTATGGGACCGTCTTTTCCCTCTTCGGGATCGGCTAATTCGACTTTTAGGTTCTGCCATTTTGGACCTCATTTTTTATAAAAACAGGGATTATGGGCAACCTTACCATAATTTTTATGGAAATCAACAAATATAAATCTAAATTTTTTGGCAAACAATAATATATTCTTCATTCATAGTTCGAGCTTTTTTCCCCATAATATTTGTCGGGGAGTTTTGAGAGGGCATAACTTTTGAGGAAATAGCTCGTTTATAGGTTAAAATATGCCTAAAACCATTTTTTTCAAATTGCTCTGCAATAAATTGATCTGTCGGCAAAGTAATATTTTTGACTGTTCTATTTCCTACTACATAAACAGAAAACCCTTTCTTTTTTATAGCTTGAGAAACTTCTTTAATAGATTTTGCTAAGTCTTTATAAAAAGAGGATATTTCTAAAGCTCTTTTAGGGTTTATTTTGTTTATTTTTTTAACAAAGGGGAGCAAGACCCCTTTGTTATATAAGTTCTTTATTCTTTTCCCACCCATAAGTTGAGAGTCTATTTTTCTGGAATGGGCAAAGCCTATCCATTCATTAGAAAGAGTGGAAAACTGCCCATAAGCCACCGTTGTTTGGCTGTCTCCATAAGGAGGGCTGGTAAGCACAACATCGTATTGGGTTTTATTATGAACAAACCTTTTATTATAAAAACAAAATTTCTGTGTCTTAAGTGTTCTGGTGTTTAATTTTAAATTACCTAAGTGGCCCTTTGCAAGAGGTATAGGAAACTTATGTCCTGCTATGTGTGATTCCCTTATGGGGGTAAGTAAAGGACGATATACTTCTAAATAAATACTTAAAATCTTGTTTAAATTTTTAAAATATATTTCAAACACATTAGGACAAAACCATTTTCTTTTTTCTTCTGTCATCCTATAAAGTTTAAACTCACTGTTTCTGGTATAGGATACAAATCTCACTGTTTCAGAAAAGGCTATCCAAAATAAATATTGATAGGGTTTACTTTTAATATTCTTTAATATGGAATATCTAATAACAGATAAATCTTTAATGGCTTTTTTAGAAAACCAAAAATCAATATTTGTTACTATAGGGGGTTGAGTATTCTTTTCTTCAAAGTTACCTAAAAATTTTACTTTTTTTTTATAATAAAAAAGTGTTTTTATATTCAGTTTTGTATATTTTGCTTTGGCAATTAAGAGGGCCAAGGGATTTATATCAAACCCATGAAATTCTGAAAAACCAACACTTATTCCTGCAAGAAAAGAAGAACCTGTTCCGCAATAAGGGTCTAATAGGCGATTTTTATTCCGCATTTTTAGCTCTTTAAAAAGCTCAATTCCAATTTGAGGCAACATAGTGGCTGGATACCTATGAAGATTAGGAAAACGGGTAGAGTAATTTTCCCCTTTAAAGTCATAATTTTTGTTTGTTTGTGCTTTATACATAATTAAACAACACATTCCCGCCTTTTAATGAATCTATAATAGTAGTCCGTGAAAAAATATATTGCAACAAAGTAAACAAGCTTTAATGTTAATAGTAGTGAAAGCCATAGCACAGGAGCAAACAAACAAAGTGAGTATAAAATAATGGGAAAACAATGGAAAACAGCCGGAAAAGAGGTTCAAGCAAGCAAAAAAGGGGCTTTGTTTACAAAGCTTTCACGGGAAATTCAGGTGGCAGTTCGGTTGGCAGGACCTCATCCTGAAAATAACTCCCGATTAAAGTTAGCTTTGGAGGTAGCTCGCTCTCACTCTTTGCCAAAAGACACAATAAAAAGAGCAATTAGCCAGGGCACAACAGGTCAAACCCCTGAAGATCAAATTGAAGAGGTTATTTACGAAGGCTTTGGTCCGCATGGGGTAGCTATGATTGTAATCTGCTTAACCAATAATCGTGCACGCACAGCTTCAGAAGTTCGGTTTATGTTTAAAAAACACAAAGGTAATATGGGAGAAAGTGGGTCAGTTATGTGGATGTTCGAAAAAGTGGCTTTAGCAGAGGCTCATCAAAAGGCAGAACCTGCCTCGAAAATAAAATATTCTAATTCAAAAAAATCAGTTCATTTAGTAACCAAAAAGAGTTTTTCTGATGATTCCAAAAAAACCAGTGTGGAGGAATTAGCTATTTTGGCTGGAGCAGAAGATATAGAACAAAAAGGGGATATTTACACTTTTTACGGAAAGTGGGAAAAGTTAAGTGCTTTACGGGAGAACCTGATAAAACAACAATGGGAAGTGATAAAAGCAGAACCAGCCTATAGGGCTAAAACTAAAATAACTTTAAATAAGAACCAAAAACAGGATTTAGAAGATTTATTAAAAGTTTTTACTGCAAATCCTGATTGCAAAGCAGTTTGGACTAATATGGAGTAGTAATTAGTTGGTCATGAAAAAGGTTGTTATTTTGACTGGATTCTCACTTGAAAAACACTGAAAGTCTTTTAGGCTTTCAGTTTAGGTTCTGGATACCCGCTTTCGCGGGTATGACAGAGAAGGAGAATGGGGTTTATCACGGAGGACTAATTAGTTGGTCATGAAAAAGGTTTTGCTGATAGTATGTGATCCTTAATTGGAACAGATTTTTGTCGGCAGGTCCTGAAAATGAACAAAGGAAAAAGTTAGAATGAAAAAAAAAATATTAGATGAAAGTTATTATAAAAAACAGTGGGCAGAGGAAAAAATATATTCTTATGATCCCACTCAGGAAAAAAACAATACTTTTGTAATCGACACCCCTCCGCCCACTATTTCTGGTGCTTTGCATATTGGCCATCTATTTAGTTATACACAAACGGATATATTGGCACGGTTTCAACGAATGCAAGGGAAAAATGTATTTTATCCAATGGGTTGGGACAACAACGGTTTACCTACAGAGCGTAGGGTGCAAAACCTTTACAAAATCACTTGCGATCCTTCTCTTTCTCCATCTGATGAGTTATTAACTTTTGAAGAAATTTTAAACCGCGCCCATTTAAAACCTGAAGATCTGATAAAGCAAAACCATAAATCTACAACAAAAGAAAATTCAAAAATCATAAGTTCAAACGATATATCTCAACAGGCAAAAAAGAAAGTGAGCTACTTTCAACCTATTTCCAGAGAGACTTTTATTCGTATTTGCTCTCGGCAAACAAAGGAGGATCAAAGGCAATATGAAAAACTTTGGCGCAAATTAGCTTTGTCAGTGGATTGGAGTCAGACTTACGAAACTATTGGCCCTCATGCCCAGGCTATTGCTCAAAGAGCTTTTGTAGACTTGTATCACAAAGGGTTTGTAGAAAGTCGTTATACCCCTGTGTTTTGGGACACTCAGTTTCAAACGGCTGTGGCTCAAGCAGATATGGAAGATAGAAAGAAAACAGGGTTTTACTATGATATAAAATTTAAAGTGCAAGGGGAGGGAGGGGAGTTTATTATTTCTACCACTCGTCCTGAGCTTTTGCCTGCTTGTGTGGCGGTAACAGCTCATCCTGAAGACGAGCGGTATAAAAAGCTTTTTCATAAACAAGCTTTAACACCTTTGTTTTCCACGCCTGTGCCTATCTTGCCTTCTACTCATGCGGATCCAAAAAAAGGAACAGGTATTTTAATGGTATGTACTTTTGGAGACAGGGAAGATGTGCGGTTTTGGGAAAAACATACTCTCCCCCTTAAACACATTATTAGTCCAGATGGTTTTTTGAAGGATATTTATTTTTATTCTGATCCAAAAAAGCAAAATTCATCACATAAAACAGTTAGTTTAAACAAAGATATTTTTGTCCAGCAGGCTAAAAATCAGAGTGAGGATAAAGTATTCACAAGTCTTTATCCTGATCAAGCTAATAAACATTATACAGAGTTAAAGGGCCTTCGTGTTCAACAAGCGAGAAAAAAAGTAGTAAAGATGCTAAAAGAGACAAAATATTTAGTATCAGATCTTAAGCAGACAGAGCAGTTTGTAAAATTTTATGAAAAAGGAGATTTTCCTTTAGAGCTTTTGCCTGCTCGCCAATGGCACATAAAAATATTGAATTATAAAAAAGATCTTTTAGAGCAGGGGAGAAAGGTGTTGTGGTATCCTCCTTCTATGTTGAAACGATATGAGCAATGGGTGGAGGGTTTGAATCAGGACTGGTGTATTTCCAGACAAAGATTTTTTGGTGTGCCTTTTCCGATTTGGTATCCTTTGGATAAAAACAAAGTGCCAGATTATAATAACCCTATTTTGCCCTCAATAGAGTTATTGGATGGCTTAATAAAGCGAGGGGGGAACTCTTTATTATTAAATATAGATCCTATGTCTTCTGCCCCAGCGGATTGGGATTCTAAATGGGAGCATTGGTCGGAAGATCAAAGAGGGCAGGTTAAGGGTTTTATAGCCGATACGGATGTAATGGATACTTGGGCTACTTCTTCTCTTACTCCTCAAATTAACAGCCATTGGGGGACGGATGAGGAAAGGCACAAAAAGCTTTTTCCTGCCGATTTGCGTCCGCAGGCGCATGAGATTATTCGCACTTGGGCTTTTTACACTATTGTCCAGTCTTTTTTTCATAGCTTTAAAGGAGGGGCAAAGGGAGATACTTTTAAATTAGAAAAGCCATCTGAACTAAAAAAGCAGGACACCACTTTAAATATTCCTTGGAAAAACATTGCGGTTAGCGGTTGGGTAATGGATCCAGAGAGATTAAAAATTAGCAAATCTAAAAGTAAAAAAAACACCCTTTCCCCGGAAGAATTAATAGAAGAATATTCTGCAGATGCTATTCGCTATTGGGCTGGGAAGGCGCGACTGGGTATGGACACTGTATTTGACGAAAATATGTTTAAAACCGGAAAAAAATTAATTGTAAAATTAAACAATGCTTTTAAATTTGTTCAGATTCAAATCAAGGGACGGGATAATTTTTTAGCTGATTATTTTTCTACATCCTCTTCTCAAGATCGTTTTAAATCTTCTACTGATAGTTCTTCTGCTGATAGCTCTTCTGAATCTTCGTCAGCTTCTTCTAATAAATCATCTTCTGAAGATCTTTTTACAGCTTCTAAGGATTTTGTTTTTCCGGGATTTGAAAAATCTTTATCTAATGTGTCTATTCCCATAGATCAGGCTTGGCTTATTTATTTATTAGACACACACTATAAAGCTACTTCTTTTTTAAAAGAATTTCATTATTCTAAGGCTTTGGATCTAATTGAAAAAAGCTTTTGGCTTTTTTGCGACAATTATTTGGAGTTAGTAAAGGGGAGGGCATACATTTTTACTCGTTTAGGGGACATGGATAATACGGATAAGTCATCCGCTTTGCGGGAATACGGAAGCGAGGGGGCTGGTACATCTTCAGATATTGATTGCAAGTCTGTAAAAAGGAACATGGATAAGTCACCCGCTTTGCGGGAATACGGAAGCGAGGGGGCTGGTGCATCTTCAGATATTGATTGCAAGTCTGTAAAAAGGAACATGGATAAGTCACCCGCTTTGCGGGGGGGGTCGGCAGTTTGTGTTTTAGATATGAGCATGTATTTATTTATTAAAATGTTTGCCCCTTATATGCCTTATATAACGGAGCATATTTGGTCTCAGAGGTATGCAAAGGGGAGATCTTCTTCTGTGCATCGTTCTTCTTGGGGAGATAGGAAAGTAATAATCCAAACTTTGCAAAAAAAATTAGAAAAATTAGTACAGGAAAAAAGTCTACAAAAAAAAGCTATAAACAAACCTTCATCAGAAGAAAGAACTAAAATCACCCTTGAACATAATATAAATAAGCCTTTTGATTCTAATAAGTTATTAGATTTTTCTTTTAATTTGCTTGAACAAATTAGAAACAATAAAGCGGAGCAGAAAAAAAGCCTTTCTGCTCCGGTCAAGCAGATGAGGATAAAATTACGATCCGAAGATAAAATACTTTTTGATATGTGCAAAGAGGATATAGCTTATAGTTCCAACACTCAGCCAGAAAATATTTTAATAGAAGAAGCACAAGATAAAGAACTAAAAAACAAAACACCCAAAGTTTTTATCACTTTATAAGGTTATGAAAAGCCAATTTACCTATTTTTCAGTTCTACTCTTGCTGAGAGGTGCGAGTGTGGGAATCTCGCCTGTTTTAGGGCAAAGTAAGTCCTACTTACTTTGTTGCAGGAAGGTTTTATCACTGATGACTAAATAAAAAAGGGGACCATTTTCTGTCCCCTTTAACTACCTAAAGAGAAAAAAACTCAGGACTTTTTACAGCTTGTTATTTTATAACCTTCACCTTTAGCAGTGCACTGGCTTTCAGCGTCTTTTGGATTATCCGCGCCAATATCTTCTTTACTGCCATCTTTATCACAAACACAAATAAAAGCTCCCGTTACTTGGGAAGTGGTATTGGTTGTGGTCTTTTTATCTCCACTTGTGGTTATCTTATCTTCCTTATCGCCACTACCACCACAGGATAAAAGGAACAAAAATAAAAAATAAATAAATAGGTTTTTCATTACTTAAAGTCTCCTCATAGAATTAAAGCTTTTGTACTTACTTCGCAATAAAGCAATAGGTTGAGAAAGAATCTTGTTGCCTTATCGCCTCTTGCCTGCAAATCTCCTGACCAGCATCATATAATTCTTTAAAATTAACTTTACCAGACACAGTCCCTCTTGCTTTCCCATTACAATCAAAGGAGAGAGGAGTTTTTTGAGCTTTACTACTATATCCTGTTTGACGACAAACACAAGTCCCGATGGCCATAGTGTCCTTCCACATCCCTTTTGGAGGTGCTATAGCTACGCATTCTTGTAAATTACAAATTTGTTTCTCTGTTTGTTGTCCTAAAACGGAATTACCATTTTGGTCAATAATAGTTATCATACTTTTACAAGCCGCTTGGGCATCATCCCAAGCTTCTGAAAAACTGTTGCCTCGACCATAAATAAAATTGGACCATAAATTTGAATCGTTAGTAAAATCATCATCTGGACATCCTGTCTTTGAATCGCAAAAAAGATTTTTAAGAACACTCCTAGTTGTTGGTAGACATATACCTACCTTTGAATCGATTTTAATATTTTGATTGCACGCCACTACAGTAACATCAGCCATCGATAAAAGCGGATAAGCTAAAAACAGACTTATCAATAAAGGTTTAAAAATTCTCATAATATACTCCTTTTGTTTTGTTTTGTTTTACTTGCTCCCAGACTAACGGGGGGGGGCAGAAGTCAACTTTTTTTTTAAAATTTATAAGTTATTGATATTATTTGATTTTTTTAGACACCTCCCGACTTCAGCACAACGCTATGTGTTAAAAAAATATTTTGATGTTTTTTAGGGTTTTTGATGCACCGCCAGGCTGTTTTCATGTAGTTTTGAAGGGTAAAATATACTAAAAACACCACTTGTAGTCCACTCCCAGACCTTTACACCCTATATCTCTTCTGGCACTGTAAAAATATGTTTGTAAAAGTTACTACAAAAATCTCAGGGAAAAACAAAGACCGTAAAATTAAATCCTTTCGGATTGTGGAGTCTGTCCGAGAAGGTTTAAAAACAAAACATAAAACAATACATTTTGTGGGCTCTTCTTCAAAACCAGAAGTCATTTCCTCTTTAGAAAAAATATCACAAAGAATGATTATAAAGCTCTGCAATGATCGCCAACCCGCTTTACCCGGTATGGCTGAGATCATCTACAGCAAAGATCCTTTAAACAAAAAAACTAAGAACCAGAACCAAAAGAAAAAGTCCAAGTCTCCTTCCCTTTTCTCTCTTAAAAAACCATACGAAAAAGCACGTGTTCATCATGGCATTAAAGGAGTATGTGGGGCTGTCTATGAACAGTTAGGCTTCCACACTCTCATACAAAACACTAAAAAAGATAAGCAGTGGAACGATATTTTAAAATACTGCGTCCTTTCTCGTGTAGCTCATCCTGATTCTAAAAGAAAAACTGTAGAGACTTTAAAAGAAGACTTTAACGAACAGGTGCACTTAGATCAGATGTATCGAATGATGGATAGACTTCACCCCCGAATAGACCAAGTAAAAGACACAGTAGCTAAAAACACCCTCAGCCTCTTTAACCAAGAAGTAGATGTCCTCTTCTTTGATGTCACCACCCTTTACTTTGAAAGCTTTGAAGAAGATGACCTAAGACAGTTCGGCTTTAGCAAAGACTTAAAGTTTAAAGAGACTCAAGTCGTCTTAGCCCTTATCACCAACCAAGAAGGCCACCCTCTAAGCTATGAGCTTTTTCCAGGAAGCACAAGCGAAGGTTCTACCCTTATCTCCACAGTGAAAAAGCTAAAACAAAGATTCACTGTTAAAAAGGCGGTATTAGTCGCTGATAGAGCTATGTTTAATGAAAAAAACCTTAAGCTTATGGAAGAAGAGGGTATTCAGTATGTAGTGGCCTGTAAACTAAAAACTCTTTCTAAAACTAAAAAAGAGGAGATATTAAACCAAGACTTTAAACCCGCTGTTGTGGCCAATGAGTTTCATTGGATAAAGGAGTTTGAGCATAAGGAAAGAAGACTGATTGTCAGCTACTCTAAGAAGAGAGCCAAGAAGAACAAGTCCGATAGACTAAGACTCATTGAAAGACTGATGAAAAAAGTAAAGAAAAACCAAATTCCTATAAAAAGCCTTATCTCTAATTATGGAACAAAAAAGTATGTCACAGTTCAAAAGACAAAAGCTACATTAAACGAACAAAAGATAAAAGAAGATAGTCAGTGGGATGGTCTGCATGGAGTAATAACCAACATAAGAACAGAGCAAACCCCTCAAGAGATACTGACCCGATACAGGAGACTTTGGAAGATAGAAGAGGCTTTTCGTGTGTGCAAACACAACCTTAAGATGAGACCCATTTACCATTGGAAGAGGAAAAGAATAGAGTCCCATATAGCTATATGCTTCTTAGCTTACTCTCTTTCCTATACTATGAAGTATCGGATGGAACAAAGAGGATTAAACTTCAGCATAAGGCAGATGAGAGAGATTTTAAAAAGAGATCAATATAGCCTTATAGAGGACGCAAACAAAAATCTTTATCGTATGCCCTCTAAAAGCACACAAGAGATAAGATCCATATACGAGGCCTTAGGTCTTAAAAGAGTGTCTAAATTTATCTCCACTTCTTGAACTAAATCTTAAAAATGTGTTCCCCCAAAAATTTGTAAATATCGGAAATCACTCATTTATTGCATTGCGTTGTGCTGAAGTCAGGATAATATACTCCTTTTGTTTTGTTTTGTTTTACTTGCTCCCAGACTAACGGGGGGGGGCAGAAGTCAACTTTTTTTTTAAAATTTATAAGTTATTGATATTATTTGATTTTTTTAGACACCTTGTTCTCATCCCCGCCATTTTAGGGAGATTTTTGAAGCAATTTATTGAGTCGACTCTGAGTCAATGTTTCCTTTCCTCTGAAAAGCCAAGTTGTTGGCTCTGAAAAGCCAAGTTGTTGGCTCTGAAAAGCCAAGTTGTTGGCTCTGAAAAGCCAAGTTGTTGGCTCTGAAAAGCCAAGTTGTTGGCTCTGAAAAGCCAAGTTGTTGGCTTTTCAGTCCCGCATAGACGGGAATCTCCCGACTTTTAAGGAGATATATCAAGTAGTTTACTTAACTAAACATACTTTTTCACGGGCTACTATTTAGTATTGACTTATCATAAAAAATATTTGAAAATTAATAAACCCGTAATATGAAGGAGACAGTTAATAATGAGGCAAATTATTGTTAAGCCAGGGGAAGATGGTTTTTGGTTAGCTGAGTGTCCAAGTCTTCCTGGTTGTATCAGTCAAGGTCGCTCTAAAGTAGAAGCTATACAAAATATTAAAGAGGCTATCCAAGGTTATCTTGAAGTTTTAAAACAAGATGGAAGCCCTGTTCCTGATGATAAGATGGAATCTGTTATTGTGGCAATATGAGCAAGCTGGCAGTTATTTCAGGAAAAGAATGTGTCAAGATACTACAAAACCACGGATTTGAATTTCGCAGACAAAAAGGTAGCCATATTATTTTACAACAAACATCTTCTGGCAAAATACTTACAGTTCCCAATCATAAAACCATTGATAGAGGAACATTAAAATCTATTATCAAACAATCTGGGTTGGATTTAAGGTTTTTTGTAAATTAAGTAGACGATTATTTTAATATGAAAAAGCATGTTGTGCGGGTTTGCCCTGCAAAAATTCATTTAAAAAAAGAAGAACAGCTAAGTTGGAAATTAGCAGAGTGCGCTTTAGATCCCGCCCCTATTTCTGAAGAAATTTGCGACATGGTGATCAATCGCATAATCGATAACTCGGCTGTGGCGGTAGCCAGTTTAGAAAGAGAGCCTGTTCAGCATGCAAGGGATCAGGCTATGGCGTATACCCATCTTAATGGGGGTTTAATTTTTGGCTGTTCCAACAAACAAAAGTTTTTTGCTAATTGGTGTGCCTTAGCTAACGGAACGGCTGTTCGGGAGTTGGACTTTCACGACACTTTTTTAGCAAAAGACTATTCCCACCCAGCAGATAATATTCCCCCTTTGTTGGCAGTGGCTCAGCAAAAAAAACTTAATGGCCAACAACTTTTAAAAGGAATTGTTTCTGCTTATGAAGTTCATATTGCTTTGGTAAAAGCTATTAGCTTGCATACACATAAGGTGGATCATATAGCGCACCTTTGCCCAGCGCAAGTTGCGGGGATAGGTGCGTTGTTGAATATGAAAATCAATGCTCTTTATCAAGCTATTAACCAGGCGGTTCATGTCAGTTTTACCAGCCGGCAATCCCGAAAGGGAGCTATCTCCTCTTGGAAAGCTTATGCTCCGGCCCATGCCGGAAAGCTGGCTATAGAGGCAGTGGATCGCTCTCTAAGAGGAGAAAAGTCTCCCGCACCCATTTACGAAGGAGAAGATTCTGTAATAGCCTGGTTTTTAGATGGATCTTCAGCAGAGTATGAAATATTTTTACCAGAAAAAGGGGAGAGGAAAAAGGCTATTTTAGAATCCTATACTAAAGAGTATTCTGCGGAATATCAATCTCAAGCTTTAATTGATCTGGCTTTTGAAATGAGAAAAAAAATAACAAACTTAGAGGACATTCAGGAGGTAGTAATACATACTTCTCATCACACGCATTATGTGATTGGAACAGGGTCTGGAGATCCGGAAAAACAAGATCCCAAAGCCAGCCGAGAAACTTTGGATCACAGTATCACCTACATTTTTGCTGTAGCCTTAGAAGATGGAAAATGGCACCATATTCATTCTTACACTTCAGAAAGAGCCGGTCGGCCTAACACCATAAAGCTTTGGCATAAAATTAAAACCCGTGAAGATAAAAAATGGACAAACCTTTACCACCACCCCGATCCAGCAGAAAAAAGTTTTGGCGGAAAGGTGGAGATTATTTTTAAAAACGGATCCAGGATAGTAGGGGAGAAAAGAAGGGCAAACGCTCACCCAGCAGGGGACAAACCTTTTAGAAGGAAAGACTACATTCAAAAATTTATGGATTTAAGTCGTTTAGCTCCTGTGGAGGAAGAGGAAAAGGCGCGGTTTCTTTCTTTAGTGCAAAAATTACCAGAGCTTTCTATCGAAGAAGTGGCAGAGCTTAATGTGCAAGCTTCTTCTTCTTTAAAAAAAATATCTACAGGGCTGTGGGATTAGTAACGACTTTGAAAAAATACTTTTTAGAAATTAAAAAGTCAAATTGTTAGCTTTTTAACCTGTGAAAGGGGAATCTTTTAAACTTTTAAGGATTAAAACTTGACTTTTTAATTTAAGCTTTAAACTTTGTTAAGTAGCTAACAGATAAAGCACCACGGCTTTAGTCTTAAAAACCTATATTTTGTTTTAAATCCTTCTTTTTAAACAGCCGATTGCAAAGGCAGGTTTTTTATTCTTTGTCTCTGACATATACCAGCCATAAGTCTTAATTAAATTAAAATTCTAATGCTGATTTTTTTATTTTTGCAAAAATAAAAAAAATATTTCTTAATCCAAGTTTTTTAATTAAAAAATTTTTTAAAACTAAAAAAAATATTAAAATATAATATTCAAAAATCCGAAACTTATAATATAATAAAGAGAAATAGTAGTTTACGAAGGACTAAATAGTGGAATGTGAAAAAGTGTATTGCAACACAGTAAACAGGGCTTACTTTGTCCTAAAACAGGCGAGATTCCTGCTCAAGTGCGGGACTACAAAGCAACAACTTGGTTTGTAGTTTAAAAAGGGAGAACGGGATTTATCACGGAGGACTAATTATAATAAGCGATTAGCTTTGTGAGGGAAACAAACCTTTAGGTAATCAATAGCCATTTGCAAAACTTAATAGTTTTAAGAGAGAAGGACTTTTAGATAATACCTATTACAAAGTATTTATAACACTCTAAAATGATTTTTAAAAAAGAACAAAAGGCAGACTTATGAAAAAAAAACTTAAATACTATCAAATCAAAAAAATCACTGGTTTAAAATGGTTTTACTCTTTTTTACTAATGGTTTTGCTTTTCACAAGCTGTGACTCTCTTAATTTGTTTGGAGGTATTGCCACTTCAGGACAATATTCTTTAATTCCCACTGAGGGCCTAAGTGCCTCTCATATCCCAAACGACCAATTTTTTTATGTAAACTTAAGTGCGGCCTATTATGTAGGAGAGAACTTTGATCCTTTAGACGCCATTATTTACGCTATGGATGAAGGTCCTGGCATAGATTGTAAAATTGCTGTTGGGGAGGACTCCACAGAAGATCTTTACTGTGTGTTAGAGGTAATGGAAGGGGACCTATGGTTCCATAATATTGTATTAGAATATAATGTTCCAGAAGAAATGTGCGCTTTCTTAAGTTTCGAAGCCCCTTGGCATTTGAATCAAAAAACTGGAAGGGGACCAACCAGAGTATACGAATGTTCTGATTTTGTAGTGGGAACAACCGGGGAAGATGAAGAAACAGAGGATGAAACAGAAGTCAGATATTGTTTAGGAGGATGCCAGGGGAGCTGTAGAGCAGAAGGGGACGATGTGAGAAGCACTGACTGTAATACTGAAGAAAAATGTGAAGCTGAAGAAAATAATTGTGGTTCTGATGATGTAGCGGGGATATGGACAGGTACTCCAGCTTCTTGCCAAGATGTTGAGGGTAATGCTGTAACAAAAACGGGTTGCACTCCTCAAGCTGAATGCACAGATCCAAGCAACAACTGTGGTTCCACAGATGTGGCAGGCACATGGTTATCAAGAGGCTGTTTAGGTGGAGGCCCCTTTGAGGAAGTAGAAGCAATATGCGGAGCTTTAGATAGAAGTGAACAGGATTTGGCTAATTGTTGTTTTGGTGAATACACTTTAAGAAATCAAGCAGGATCTACTGAATCTCAATGGGGAGGGAATTTTCAAGAATGTATTGGAGGACCAGGGCGATTTGCCTGGGATGAGTTTAATAAAGGGGGAGAACCTGTTACCGTGGTCACAAACACTTTAAAAGACGGCCTTAAAGAAACTTATGAACTACCTGCTTTGATTAATGTTTATGATGGTTATTTAGCAAAATGCGATGCTACAACTGGTGTATGTGAGCACAGACGAAATCCTACTTTTATGACCGCTAATTATTGGTCTGATGTGGATGAAAAAGATTTTTTAGCCAACACTCCAAAATTCTACAAGCCTGCCACAAAAGGGCAACTGCCACAGCCTTATTTTAATCCTGACAACAGAAGGGGATATCCTTATTTTACATGGACCTGTATGGACAAAGCCAGAGAGGTTAGACACCGCATTCATCTAACAGTTAGAGAGTGGAATACTCAAAAAGAATACAATAAATTTAAAGAAACAGCGGGCAGTAGTGGAGACCCTGACATTGTGGGGGCAGAAGGGGACTTATGTGATTATTATGAGTCCGATGAACCAAATATTTTAAAAGACACTGACTGCAACGACGCATTAGATATAGATGATTGGGAAGGTCGATCTAATTATGGCACAGGTCGAGACTATGATCCTTACCCTAAAATCATATATCAGGACAGTAACTAAATTCTTAGTCGTAAAAAATCTTGTTCTCTTTAACTGAAAAGCCCAGTTGTTGGCTTTGTCATTCCCACTAAGTAAGGCGCGAGAATCTTGCTTGTTTTAAGATAAAGTAAGTCCTGTTTACTTCTGTGGAACATACTTTTTCACACTCAACTAAATGGGTGGCCCGTGCAAAACCTAACTTGGCTTAAACAAAAGGTTTAAGCCTGCTTTGCTATTAATTGATCCATCTTCGTGCTCAATTTTTTTGCCCCTGTTTTAAGCCTGATATTTCCGTTTTAAGGTTATGTATATCTTCTTTTACAGGATTCAACAGAATCCTAAAAAGCAGACCTAAAGCTCCAAACACAGAACAAAAAGCTATAATAGCAGTAAATAAAGGCATTATTATTGTTAAAAATTCCATAAAATGAGAATATTACAAAAACTTATAAAAACAAGCTTAATAATGGGCTTGTGAAAAAAAGCCATGAAAAAAAGTTGACTTTTTGGCAACATCCCGATAAAAGAAAGATATTATGGCAAACTCTCTTGTTAAACAAGTTCAGTATTTGAAAGAAAATGGCTTTACGGAACAGCAAGCCAATACCCTTGTTTATTTTCATAAAGACAGTATTTCAGACGAAATGGCCACTAAAAAAGACATCGCAGGAATACACCGGGAAATTGAACTATTGCGTGCAGAGTTCAAAAAAGACATAGAAATATTAAGAAAAGATCTAACCCTAAAATTAGGCAGTATAATGGTTACAGGAGTAGTGATCTTAGGTGTTTTAATACAATTTAACTAAAAAAAAGTCTTCGCCTATAAAAAAGACTCTGCTGGATATTGGATTATAAATTTCTATAGCGTGAGAGTGTTTTTTTATAAGATTCTAAGTAAATATTTTTTCCTACTTTTCTACTGTTTTCCTCTTTCATAGAGCAAATAATTACAGGTGTTTTAGGAAAATCTTCATGAAAAGCGTCTATAGAAGCTTTATTTTTTCCCCATCTGCCGGACTTGCATTCCACTGCCATTAAAGGTTTTCCTCCAGCGGAGATTAAAAAATCAATCTCCCATCGCCCTTTCCTCCAAAGAGAAATCTCATGTTCATAACGAAGATAATCCTTGATTCTTATCAGTTCACCAGCCATCCATGTTTCAAATAAAAATCCTTGTTCTTCTGGGCCTGGCAAGTAACTTAATCTTTGTTGGAGTGCTCTTACAACCCCACAATCAAAAAAATAAAACTTGGGGCGGGATTTTTTGCGCTCACTTCTATTATAGGGCCATATAAAATAACCAATTAAAGTGTCTTCCAACACAGAATAATATTCTTTTACAGTGTTTTGGTGGACCGCACATTCTCTGGAAATATTGGCAAATTCAATCATTTGTGCATTATACTGAGAAGCAATATGGAGAAAGCGAGTAAAAGAATCTAATTTTCGAACATGAGCTTCTGCTTGAATTTCCTCTTTAATATAAGTAATAACATAGCTTTTTAGTTGTTCTATAGCTGTTTTTTTGTCTTGCTTTGCAAGGAGAGAGCTTATTAAGGGGAGTGAACCAAACCTAAGTGTATTTTTTAATTGAAAATGATTCTTAAGTTCTTTAGTTGTTAAAGGATGAAGGGTGAAATAAAGGGCACGCCCCCCCAGTAAATTAGCTCCGGTTTTTTTAAGTCTTCGCGCGCTGGAACCGGAAAGAAAAAACCTTAGTTTTCTTTTTTCCATCCCCATCTGAACATAATTTAAAAGAAGAGGCAATTTTTGAATTTCATCAATAATGACAAGAGAACCTGGTTTTAAAAGAGAGATTTCCTCCCAAAATCGCCGAGGATGGACTCGAAAGTTTATTTCCAGATAAGGATCTAATAAATCATAATTGGCTTGAGCTTTAAGCTGAGAAAGTAAATAAGTTTTTCCCGTCATTCTGGGGCCAAACAGAAAACAAGAAGACTTGAGCTGTTTTAGGGAAAGCTCTCTTTTATACAATATATTGTTATTTGTGCGCATAAATAACAACATACTATATTTTTAAAATTTATCCACAAAAAAAATCACTAACTTGTTGGTCCTGAATAAGAAGTCCATTTTGTTCTGTGACTATGGGAGTGGTGATCTTAGGTAGTTTAATCACATTTGGCTAAAGAAAGCTCTCTTTTTTGTAAGTTTTCTTATATCAACAATGTAACATAATATAACTTATCGGTGATTCTCCTTAAACACCTGAAAGAGCAGAAACAACATCCTTAACTGTGCCACATCCCCAGACAACCCACTTTCTTTACTTAATCTGGAGTTTGACAGTTTAATTTGTGAAAAAGGGTTCAAAAACCTATAAAACAGCCTCTATTTAGTTTTTTTTTGGATTTTCGGGAAAAATTGTAGTATAAAAAAGCCAGACTTAAGATCTAAAGATAACTTTTAACCGCTTTTTTTCCTCTGCTTTTTTAAAAAAAAACCTAAAGCCTCTTACGCTGTGCCACCCTACTCCCCAATCAGAAAACATCCCTAACTTTTTATTTTACTTTTAAGAAACACTGTGTTTTAATGGAAATATGAGCTTAGCAGACATATCAGCTTTTTTTGATCAATCTATCCCGATCGGGATTGTGTTTATTATAATTTATCTTGTTAAAATGGGACAAAAAATAAATTATGTGGAAAAACATCTTAATAATCATATTACAGACACAAATAAGAAAATTGATCATCTTACAAATGATATGAATAATCGCTTTAATGATATGAATAATCGCCTTGATAAGATGGATAGCCGTTTTGATAAGATAGATAGCCGTTTTGATAAGATAGATAGCCGTTTTGATAAGCTATTTGATTATCTAATAAAAAACAAATAACAAATTTTCTTTTTAAGGTATTTTAATGTCCAGTCTTGACAAAAAAATTCTTAAGGTTTTACTCCGGGAATCACGGAAAGCATCAACCCCCGTGGCCAGGAACATTGTAAAAAGCTTAAGATCACAAATAAAAAGACGAAAAGGAAAAGAGTCCTTAAGAGGGCAACCCCCCATAGGCCGGACTGGCAAGTTTCGGAAACTTCTGCAAAGCCGTAAAAAATTCAAGGGAGCTGGCCGGCCAGACTACCAAGGCAATATTCCTTTCTTAAAAATTAAGGGCTGGACACCTGTAAGTAATGTTTTGTTTAGCCCTAAGAGTCGACGCTATAGGGCCCTTACAGTGGCCAGACGATCGCGCTGATGAAATACAAACACGGGCTGAAATAGCATCACGGGAGCAAATCCAGAAAATCCTACAGACGGAAATGGACAAAGAGCTTAAAAAAATTATCAAAGGTGGATTGATTGTCGCCAATGGACCACTGAAAATATTTGAAAAGCTGATATTAAAATAATCAATGATATTAAACACTTATGCTTTCCCGGTGGCCACCATTTTACCCGAAAATTCTAAAAAAAAAATTGCTCTCCCCCCTACGCGCTCCCAAGTGCGCCTCTTTTCATAACATCCCCCACTCTTTAATTGACTAATTTTTTTTTTTTTATTACAAACAAATCCTTATGGAGAGAATCAAAAGAGTAAATAGAATCAAGCAACATAACCAACACAATAAAATTGACAACGCTTTGCTTAGTGCTGTGGATTCAAAGGAAAAGCTGGATTTGTGTTTTGACGGCTTGCAATCACTTTTAGAGTGGCAAAAAACAGTCACTACCAAAATATTGTTACATGCGGAAGAATTTAAAAAAATTGAAGAAGTGCTGAAAAATCGTATTGATTATATACAATCTCTGGAAAAGCGCATTGAAAAGCTTGAATCCCGTAAAAAATAACACTAAATTTTTATTTTACTTTTAGAAAAAACTGTGTTTTAATGGAAATATGAGCTTAACAGACATATCAGCTTTTTTTGAGCAATCTATCCCGATCGGGATTGTGTTTATTATAATTTATCTTGTTAAAATGGGACAAAAAATAAATTATGTGGAAAAACATCTTAATAATCATATTACAGACACAAATAAGAAGGTTGATCATCTTACCAATGATATGAATAATCGCTTTAATAAGGTAGATAGCCGTTTTGATAAGATAGAAAATGATATGAATAATCGCTTTAATAAGATAGATAGCCGTCTTGATAAGATATTTGATCACCTAATAAAAAACAAATAACAAACCAGCTTTTCCAGCAATCCTTACTTTGCTTTTCTATTCTTTTGTTTTAGATGCTTGTTTATAAGCTTAGGACTTAGTAAAGCGTGAACCTTTGCGCCAGACCTAAGTTTAAAGTGCTCTGGAATATCTTGCCTTCTGACTTTTATTTTTTTCCCTTTGTCGTTTTTTAAAGTCACTGTCTTTTTATCATACTTAACCACTGTCCCTTCAATCTTAACCTTTCCTACAATCATCCCATAGCCCGGAAAAGAGAGACATAAAACCATAATAAAAAATAAAATTGCTTTCATAATACTACCCTTTATCTTGTCCCGCCGGTCCTGTCGCCTGCCCCAGTATGAACTTTGTCCCCGGAGTCTGAATCATCATCAGAACAAAAAAAGCAAAGCCAATCAAAAAAACCTTTTTTTTGTTTTGCTGGCGGGGGTGCTGTTACTGCGCCAGAGCTGGTTACTCCGCTTGTTTCTTTAGGTTGTTTTATACATTCATTCACTGAAGGACATTTGCCACCGCTGGTTTTACAATGGACGCCAAACTCGGCATTAAATCCCTTAACTGAACACTGTGCTTGGCCATAGCAATACTCCCCACACCCCTTTATTTTCACAAAAGCCAGGTCCCCTTTATAAGTGCAATCTGTAGAGTCACCAGCGGGTTTTTCTAATTCTGTGTCGTCTATTATAAGCCCTTTTGTGATACCAAAGTTTTCTGTTAAATATTGGGCTTGTTCTGGTGTTACTTTTGTATTATAAAAATAAGCGTCTGTGAAATCTGCACCTTCTAAGGTTGCACCTCGTAAATCTGTATTATCCAACTTTGCTTTTATAAGACTTGCGTCCTTAAAATTCGCATTCCTAAAATCCCCATCACTTAAACGCGCATTGTCCATAACCGCACCTTGAAAATCTGCATTTATTGCTTTCGCTTTATTAAAATATCCATATTGTATTTTCGTCCCCCTAAAATCCGCTTCTTCCAAATCCGCACTATTAAAACGTACACTTCTCATCTCAGAACCTAAAAAAACAGCTTTTTTCAAACTCGCGTTTTCAAAATTCGTTCCTGAAGTATTAGAGTTTGTAAAATTCTCACCTTCAGCAAACTGTGTGTTTTTAAAATTTGATTGTGGGATTTGTGCGTTTTTAAATTTTACCCCCTGCAAATTCGCCCCCATCACGGGCTGAAATAGCATCACGGGAACAAATCCAGAAAATCCTACAGAAGGAAATGGACAAAGAGCTTAAAAAAATTATCAAAGGTGGATTGATTGTCTCCAATGGACCATTGAAAATATTTGAAAAGCTGATATTAAAATAGTCAATGATATTAAACACTTATGCTTTCCCGGTGGCCACCATTTTACCCGAAAATTCTAAAAAAAAATTGCTCTCCCCCCTACGCGCTCCCAAGTGCGCCTCTTTTCATAACATCCCCCACTCTTTAATTGACTAAATTTTTTTTTTTATTACAAACAAATCCTTATGGACAGAATCAAAAGAGTAAATAGAATCAAGCAACATAACCAACACAATAAAATTGAATCCGCTCTGCTTAATGCTGTGGATTCAAAAGAAAAGCTGGATTTGTGTTTTGAAACCTGTCAAACGATTTTAGCTTGGCAAGACACAGCTCATAACAAAATCCTTATACACAATCAGGAATTTGAAAAGATAGAAAAAGTCCTAAAAAATCGGATGGATTATATAGAATCATTGGAAAAGCGCATTGAAAAGCTGGAATCCCGTAAAAAATAACACTAAATTTTTATTTTACTTTTAGAAAACACTATGTTTTAATGGAAATATGAACTTAGCAAACATATTAGCTTTTTTTGAACAATCTATCCCGATCGGGATTGTTTTCCTGATTGCTCACCAGGTTTTCCTGGGTAATGAGATAAAACATATAAACAAAAAGCTGGATAATCATATCACAGACACCCATAAGAAGGTTGATCATCTTACCAATGATATGAATAATCGCTTTAATGATATGAATAATCGCTTTAATGATATAAATAATCGCTTTAATAAGATAGAAAATGATATGAATAATCGTTTTAATGATATGAATAATCGTTTTGACAAGCTTTATGATCACCTAATCAAAAACAAATAACAAACCAGTCTGGCTGTTTATTCCGCAAAGATAAGTTAAGGGTTATTCCACAATAAGGAACCCCCCCCCCAGTGGCCATACGGACAAAAGGGGAAAAAATGAATTATTATTTATTATGGTTTTACACCTCTTATAACTATATATCCACTTTGATCTGCCTTAATCAAGTGGTGCTCTGATTCATGGCTGATTTTTGTAATCTGTAAAATAGCATCTTCAAAAACAGTATTTTCAAATCTTGCAAGACGCAAATTCGCATCAGTTAAATCTGTTCGCCTTAAAATTGTCCTTCTCATACAAAAACATCAAAATGTTTTTTTGACTCATAGCGTTGTGTCGAAGTCGGGATAATCTTCTTAAAAAAGACATCTCTCGGTATGGATTTTTTAGTTTTGATCAAATAGGGGACAGTCTCCTATCCCCCTGTTAACCACCTTAAGAGAAAAAAATTAGGACTTTTTACAGCTTGTTATTTTATAACCTTCACCTTTAGCAGTGCATTGGCTTTCAGCCTCTTTAGGATTATCCGCGCCAATATCTTCTTTAGTGCCGTCTTTATCACAAACACAGATAAACACCCCTGTTACGGCAGAAGATTTAGGATTATCATTATCGGGCTTTGAGTCTTCTTTTTTGTCACCACCACCACAAGATAAAAGGAACAAAAATAAATAAATAATAAATATGTTTTTCATTGTTACCTACTTTAGCAGAGTCTTTGGTCTGCAAAAGACTGACAATTTTTTGTTTTGTTCCATAGCTTTTTCTCGACAAAACTGACCAGCCTTTTTATGCATCCCCCCAAAAGAAGTTACATCAAAAAATGAGTACACTATAGAAGCGGTTTCCTGGCATCCCCCCAACGGCATTGAATTTTCAACATATCTATCTACTTCAAAACAATAACATAACCAGTCCGAAAATAGTGGCGCATATATTGGCGCATCTACACCTACGCTAAAACACTCATTAATATCACAAATAGCACTATATTCTGGAGGAACATGTGCGGTTGTTTTTTGTCCATCAGGTGAATAGGATTCCCTTAATATTATATTACATGTAGAAACTGCATCATCCCAAGCTTCTGAAAAACTATCACTAAATCCGACTAATTCATTATGCCAAATACTCTTTCCCGATAAAGTGCAATTCCCTGTAAACAATACCCCTTCCCCGCCTGTTTTATATGGCGAAGGTCCTGTGTAACTGCTACGGCACTGTACAAAAACTGTCGCCACCGATAAAAACGGATAAGCTAAAAATAGACCTATCAATAAACTTTTAAAAACTTTCATAATATAACTCCTTTAGTTTGATTTACTTTTGTTTTACTTACTCCCAGACTAACGGGGGGGGGTGGAGAGTCAACTTTTTTCTAAAAATGTATAACTTATTGATATTATTTGATTTTTTTCTGATTTCAGCACAACTCTATGAGTCAAAAAAAATATTTTCCCGACTTCGACACAACGCAATGCAATAAATGAGTGATTTCCGACACTTACAAATTTCTGGTGCCACACATTTTTAAGATTTGGTTCAAGAAGTGGAGATAAATTTAGACACTCTTTTAAGACCTAAGGCCTCGTATATGGATCTTATCTCTTGTGTGCTTTTAGAGGGCATACGATAAAGATTTTTGTTTGCGTCCTCTATAAGGCTATATTGATCTCTTGTTAAAATCTCTCTCATCTGCCTTATGCTGAAGTTTAATCCTCTTTGTTCCATTCGATACTTCATAGTATAGGAAAGAGAGTAAGCTAAGAAGCATATAGCTATATGGGCCTCTATTCTTTTCCTCTTCCAATGGTAAATGGGTCTCATCTTAAGATTATGTTTGCACACACGAAAAGCCTCTTCTATCTTCCAAAGTCTCCTGTATCGGGTCAGTATCTCTTGAGGAGTTTGCTCTGCTTTTATGTTGGTTATTACTCCATGCAACCCATCCCACTTACTATCTTCTTTTATCTTTTGTTCGTTTAATGTAGCTTTTGTCTTTTGAACTGTGACATACTTTTTTGTTCCATAATTAGAGATAAGGCTTTTTATAGGCATTTGGTTGTTCTTTACTTTTTTCATCAGTCTTTCAATGAGTCTTAGTCTATCGGACTTGTTCTTCTTGGCTCTCTTCTTAGAGTAGCTGACAATCAGTCTTCTTTCCTTATGCTCAAACTCCTTTATCCAATGAAACTCATTGGCCACAACAGCGGGTTTAAAGTCTTGGTTTAATATCTCCTCTTTTTTAGTTTTAGAAAGAGTTTTTAGTTTACAAGCCACCACATACTGAATACCCTCTTCTTCCATAAGCTTAAGGTTTTTTTCATTAAAAAGCTCAACGACCTGTTTACTACCCAATGGGGTAAATTAGTAGAAGCTATGGTGGAAGGTAGCCTATTGGAATTATTAAAGGCTCAAGGTATAGAAGTTGATAATCTTATGACCCGTGTCTATGGAAAGTACGAAGAAACTATGAGGGAGTTTGATATTGTTGCAGTTAATGGGGAAGAACTGGTGGCGGTAGAGGTAAAAACCACCTTAAAGAAAAAAGATGTGGATTATTTTTTAGAAACAATGCAAAATTTTAAAAAGTTTTTTCCTATTTATACAAACAGGAAGATCTATGGAGCGGTGGCCTATATTAGAGGGACAGAAAGCTCTGAAGTTTATGCGGAAAAGAAAGGGTTGTTTGTGATACGCGCTGTAGGAAAAAACGCTATGTTGATGAATGCTAAAAACTTCAAACCCAAAGAATTAACACTGAGCAAAAAATAAATAAACCTCTGTCTTTTTTTCAGTTTAGATTCTGATCCCACCTTCAAGGGACTGCAAAGCCAACGATTTGGCTTTGCAGTTTGAAGGAGAGTAGGGTTTTGCACGGACTACTACATAAATAAAAAAACAAGGAGGAGCTACATGAAAGATGTAAAAGAAACAAAAGAAGGCTGGAATAAAGAAACCACAGAATTAATAGAGATTGCAAGAGAAGTGGTGCAAGTAGCCCGAAAAATAAGAGCTGAAAAACCACCAGCACCTATTACAAAAGAAGAAACACCTTACGAAAAAGTCCCGACTTTGACAGTTAATTTTGGAAAAAGGCCGAAAAAGCTCTAATGGGGGCTGTTTTGTGAGGTTTTAAGCTATTTTTGTCCTCTGGTTCTCCAAAATGTAGTATAAAAATATACTCGACTTTAGTGTTAACGCATCCTGTATAAGTGTTGTTTTTTTTAATGGTAGTGGTAAAATAAAACCATGTTCATTAAAAAAATCAAATCCCTTAAGGGAGACACTTACTTACAACTCACTAAATCTTACCGAGATAAAGGCAAAGTTCGTCATAAACCCCTCCTCTCTTTAGGTAAACAAGGAGATGGCACCATAGAAAGCCTGGTCCAAGCTGTTTCACGTTACTCAGGAGCTATGACTATTGAAAAACTGTCTGAAAACTTAAACATTGAAAAAACTTTTATTCTTGGTCCTCTTATTATTTTACAAAAACTATTTGAAAAATTAGGAATCAATCAAGCCCTTGAGGAATTACCTAAAGGTTCAAAAACAAAGTGGGATATTCAAAAAATTCTCTTTACCCTTGTAGCTGGCCGTTTTGTGGAGCCTAGTTCAAAGCTGGCGGTTTTTGAAAGAGGACAACAGGCTTTTTATCCTGGATTAGTGGTGCCGGATATAAAGCTTCATCAGATTTATAGAGCTTTAGACTTTTTGGCTCTACATAAAGATAATATAGAAAAATCCTTATATTGGCATAAACGAAACTTATTTAATTTACAAGTAGATGTAGTTTTGTATGACTTAACTACTTTGCGCTTTGAAAGCCAGAGAACAGACTTAGGAGAACTTAGACAGTTTGGTTACAGCAAAGAGAGACGAGGGGATTTAGTCCAAGTGGTCTTAGGTCTTTTGGTAGATAAAGAGGGGCTTCCTTTGGGTTTTGAAGTGTATCCTGGTAACACTTTTGAGGGCAAAACAGTAGCTGATATAGAAAAAAAATTAAGAGAAAAATTTAATGTTGGACGATTTATTTTTGTTGGTGATCGGGGGATTTTTTCCAAAAAGAACTTAGAGAGCTTAGAGAGAGGTCAAGGGGAGTTTATTGTAGGTATGAAGTTAGGAGCAATAAAGAATCGCCATAAGGATTTTTATAATAAGAGTCTTTTTCAAGAAGTCCAGCCGGGGGTTTTTGTGTATGAGACAAAGTATGAGGGTAAGAGACTTATCATCACTTGGTCAGCTAAAAGAGCTAAGAGAGATCAGAAGGTTCGTGAGGAGATTTTATCTAAAATTGAGAAAAAGTTAAAGTCTCATAGTGTCTCTATTCAAAGTTTTGTGACCCACGAAGCTTATAAAAAATATGTTTGTTTAAAGAAGGGAGCTAAAAAACCTGTGTTAAATCAACAAGCTATAGAAAGAGAGGCTATAAAGGATGGTTTTTTTGGAGTGATTACGAATGTTCAAAATAAAAGCGCGAAAGATTTGGTTAGTTATTATAAGGACCTCTGGAAGGTAGAAGATGCCTTTGGGGAGCTAAAAGGTACTTTAAAAGCCCGTCCTGTATTTCATTGGACAGATAAGCGTATAATGGGACATTTGGTGATGTGTTTTATTGCGTATTTATGTGAGGCTCATTTAACAAAAGAGCTAAGAAGAAGAGGTTTTTTGTTTCAAAGTCCCGCTACAGAGACAGCCAGCATAGCTCATCGTCCTTTAACAGTGGTTCAGGGGATGAAGGCTTTATTGGAAGTTCGGGCTGTGCCCGTTAAAGTGAGAGGGGCTATAATATGGATCAGAACAGAGATAACCGGTGTTTCAGCAAAGATGTTTCAGGTGGCGAAGGTTCAAATACCTAAGAAGTTGCTTAAATTTTGTCCGCCAGCAGAGGAAAAAAAAAGCAATTAAAAGCTATTTTTAAACCTTAAGTCGGGCTTTTTTATACTACAATTTTTGGAGAAAATCCAAAAAAACCCTGAATAGAGGCTATTTTACAGGGTTTTGAGCCTTTTTTCTCAAATTAACTGTCAAACTCCAGATGTAAAAGAAACAAAAGAAGGCTGGAATAAAGAAACCACAGAATTAATAGAGATTGCAAGAGAAGTGGTGCAAGTAGCCCGAAAAATAAGAGCTGAAAAACCACCAGCACCTATTACAAAAGAAGAAACACCTTACGAAAAAGTGGTTAAAACAAATCCCTATATTTCTAACAATAATATTACTTATTACCGCTGATGGAACTAATATATCATGTCAGAACATAGAAATAAGCCAGAAAGATTAACTCTACCAGAGAACCCTAAAAGAAATCAGGAGAAAAAAGCCTCACATCAGCCCCCATTTAAGATACAACTTCAAAAAATGAAATATGATGCTGAAAATCAAGTGTTCGATAGGCTTTTCAAAGCTAGAAAAAATTAGAAACTCCAAAGTAATTGTTTTTTACTCTTTTGATATACTGAAACCAAGTGATTTTGAAACTATTTTTGATCTTTTAAATGCAACTGGAAAGCAAAATAAGATTGATGGACAAATGGTAAAATCTTATATAATTGCATACGACCGCTAATATCATCCTACAGACAAAGCCAGTTAAGCAGAGACAGGCTTTTTCACTTTTCACTAACTTCTGTGAGAGACAAATCCATCAAAAAGAGAGTTTTTTCCTATTGACAAGAAAAAAGTCATAACATTATTATAGTGAATATGAAAAAAGTCCGATATTTAAACACACAAATTAAAAAAGATCTAACCCAGAAAATGGTTTTTATCGGGGGAGCCAGACAAGTCGGAAAAACTACTTTAGCTCGTCAAATTATAAAAAAAAGCATATCTTACTTAAACTGGGACAATGTGGAGCACCGCCAATCCATTTTGAAAAATGCTCTGCCTCTTTATGCAGGAGAGCTGATCTTTGATGAGCTTCATAAATTTAGCAGGTGGCGCAATTTTATTAAAGGCTTCTACGACACTTATGGAGATAAAACAAAAATCATTGTTACAGGGTCAGCCCGTTTAGATCATTTTAAAAAAGGAGGGGACTCTCTTTTTGGACGATACCATTATTTTCGCCTTCACCCTTTTAGCCTTAGAGAACTAAACAAAAATCCCACACCACAAGATGTAGCTACTCTTTTAAACTTGGGAGGATTTCCGGAACCAGCACTTAAAGGGAGTGAGAAAAGCTATAGACGATGGTCTTTAGAAAGACTGAACAGAGTGGTCTATACAGATATAAACACTTTGGAGCATATAAAAGAAATATCCTCCATAGAGCTTTTAATACACTCTTTAAATGACAGAGCTTCTTCTTTGCTATCTCTGGAAAGCTTGCGCCGGGATCTTCAAGTGAGCCACGGAACAGTAGCCCGTTGGTTGGATATCTTGCAAGCTCTTTATGTGTGTTTTCGGATCTCGCCATTTGGAAATCCAAAAATTAAAGCTCTTAAAAAAGAGCAAAAGCTTTATCTTTGGGATTGGGCACAAATTCAGGAACCAGGAGCGCGATTTGAAAATTTAGTAGCCTCTCAACTTCTTAAGTATTGCCATTTTATAGAAGACACAGAAGGTTATCGTATGGAGTTAAGATATTTAAGAGACAAAGCCGGGCGGGAAGTGGACTTTGTAGTTGTTAAAGCAGGTTGTCCTTTGTTTGCTGTAGAATGTAAGAAAAAAGAGCAAACTCTTTCTAAAAATATCAAATATTTTAAAGAGCGAACCAATATTCCAGAATTTTACCAGGTGCATTTAGGAAAAAAAGATATTGGCTTGCCAGAGAAAGAAGGTCGCTTACTTCCTTTTTGGAAATTCTGTCAAGTAAAGAAAATGCCCTAACTCATAGAAAAAATATCGATCGGATAAAAAGCCTTATTAGAAAGTTTGAATTAACACGAGCCCAATCCTGCATATATACAAAGTGAATGTTAAACAAAATAGTTATCAAGTTTTCCAGAATTTTTTATCACTTAGAGAAATCACTTTACATTTATCAACAAAATAAGATTCCTTCGATCCAGATAAAATATTTTTTGAAAGAATATTTTTTTTACCCACCAGAGATTCTATTTCAGAAAAAATTTTTAAATGAGTCTCTGGATGACTGCTCCACTTACATTCATATAAGTGAAACTTTTCCCCCACTGGTTCTATAAAATCCAGCTCTCGCCCCCATTGATCCCTATAAAAAAATAAATTGGCTTTTTTCCCTTTGTTTGACTCTTTACGGAGCATTTGCCCTAAAATAAAATTTTCAAATAAAGAACCAAGCAGATTTGAGTTTCTTAACTCACTCCTTTTTCTGAAACCAATTAAATGACATAAAAGCCCTGTATCCGTAAAATAAACTTTTGGACTTTTTATCAATCGTTTACCCAAATTTTTATAAAAAGGCTTTAAAATAAATATCACATTCGAAGCGGACAAAGCATTAATCCAAGACTTAATTGTGCCAAAACTAACCCCTACCTCACTGGCTAAACCATTGTAATTTAAAAGACTCCCTGCCCGAATGGCAAGAAGACTCATAAATCGCTCAAAATCATAAAGGTTTTTTACATTAATAATTTGACGAATATCTTTTTGAATATAAGTGCTGATATAATTAGAAAAAAAATCGTCCGTATTTGTGCTTTTACCCCAAATTTCCGGGTAGCCTCCCTTAAACATCAACTCAATAATTTTTTTTTGACTTATTTCCCATTGAAAGTGATTTTTCAGCTCTGCCCAGGAAAGAGAGTGTAAATCCAACAAAGCCACACGACCAGCCAGAGATTCAGAAACCCGGGCCATAAGACTGAATTTTTGTGACCCTGTTAAAAAAAATTGTTTGCCCTGGTTTTGATCCACAAAATGTTTTATATATCGAAATAAAGAAGGAGCATTTTGCACTTCATCTATAATTAAGGGACAGGAAAACTCATTAATAAAATCTTCCCCAGAATGCTCAGCTTTGTAAGCAGTGGAAGGTTTATCTAAACTAACATAGTTCATTTTAGGAAAAAGCTTTTTAAGCAAACTGGACTTACCCGTTTGCCGGGGACCGGTAAGTAAAATCACCTTTTTTGATTTTTTTAAACTTAAAATTTTAGACGAAATTTCCCTATGAATCCACATAATTGGGTATTTTAAAGTAGAACTTTGAATTTTACAAGTTTAAATTTCATAAAGAAAATTCCAGCTTTTATTAGAGTTTTTTTGATTGCTCCCTGTTTTTTAAGCCTGTTTTAATAATAGGCGAGTGTGAAAAAGTGTGCTATTTTGACTGATTCCCACTTGAAAAATGCTAACAGCCTTTTAGGCTTTCAGTTTAAACAACTTGAGCCTCTTTTTAATTGCGGATTGAATATGTTATTTGATAAGTTAAATTTGAAAAAATAAATTTGAAGCTATAAATGTTCATTGCAAAACCAAGAAGGTTTAAAAAACAAGGACAAAAATATGTGGGCTGTTTTATTTCCAGGACAAGGATCTCAAACTATAGGAATGGGAAAGTTTTATTATCAGCAATTTCAAATGGCCAGAGAACTGTTTACATCCGCATCTGATGAGCTGAAAATAGACTTTAAAAAACTTTGTTTTGAGGGGCCAAAAGAAGAATTAACACAGACACAAAACGCGCAACCAGCTATTTTGTTGGTCTCTTGCACAGCCTGGTTTTGCCTCTCCCATGAAATGGATCTAAGTTTTATCAAATATTGCGCTGGGCACTCTGTAGGAGAATATTCTGCCCTGGTGTCTGCGGGCGTTCTACCTTTAAATTCTGCCCTAAAGGCAGTTCGAAAAAGAGGTTTATATATGAATGAATCTTGCCCCCCTGGATCAGGAGGTATGAGCGCGCTTATAGGCCCTTCTCCAAAGTCCGCCAAAAAATTTTGTAAATGGGTAGAGGAAAAAAGTGGCTATTCCCCTCTTGAGACAGCCAACTTTAATAGCCCCGGACAAACTGTTTTAAGTGGGATAACCCATGCACTAAATTGGGCGAGAGAACATTATCAAGAATATTTTTCCTCTTCTGAAAAAACGCGTTTAATCCCCTTAAAGGTGTCAGCCCCTTTTCATTCGTCTCTTATGAAACCTGCTTACAAAAAAATGGACACTGTTTTAAAATCCATGACTTTTGAAAAGCCAAATAAAATGATAGTGCAAAACACCACCGCCCGTGCTCATCAAGACCCTTATGTAATACGAAAAAACCTGATAGAACAAGTAAAAGCCCCTGTTCTCTGGTTAGATAGCATGCAGTATTTGTTGAAACAAGGCTGTAGCTCTTTTTTAGAATTAGGACAGGGAAAAATACTGGCTGGATTGATGAGAAAAATAGACAGTTCAAAATCTTGTTTTCACTTTCATTCGCTTAAAGATGAACACATATTGCGTAATCAAATAAGTAATGGTAAAATTTAACTTTTAAGTTATTTTGACTTAATTCCTACTTGAAAAACGTTAAAAGGCTTAACTATGGAATCCTTAAAAGATCAATGTGTGATGGTTACAGGTTCTGGCCGAGGAATTGGATCAGCTATTGTAAAGCACCTTTCTCAAGCCGGAGCAAAGGTGGCTGTCACTTACGCCTCCTCTAAAGAATTAGCTCAAAAAACTTTTGAGGAGCTGAGCGGTTCCCATCATTTATTACTACAAATGGATGTCACAAAACCGGAATCTGTTAAAAAAGCTTTTGATCAGTTTATGGATCATTTTGGAGTTTTATCAGCTTTAGTGAATAATGCGGGAATCACTAAAGATGGTCTGCTTTTAAGAATGAAAGACGAAGATTTTAATGATGTGCTTACCACCAACCTCTATGGAAATTTTTATTGCTCCAGATCAGCCACTAAATATATGATTAAAGCGCGCAAGGGCCATATTATAAATATATCTTCCGTAGTAGCACAAATAGGTAATCCCGGACAAACCAACTATGTCGCAAGCAAAGCGGGTATTGAGGGGCTGACCAGAGCTATGGCAAATGAGCTGGCCGGGAGAAATATTAAAGTAAACGCTATCGCCCCCGGATTTATTCAAACAGATATGACAGACAAATTAAATGAAAAACAACTGCAAACAATCATGGAAAGAATCCCTCTAAAAAAATTAGGCCACCCAAAAGATATTGCAGAAACAGTGGCTTTTTTGCTAAATTCTGAATATATAACGGGGCAAGTCATTTCCATTAATGGAGGGCTGGCTATGTAAGAGGATTGTTGACCTCTTAAAAAAAGTATTTTTTAATATACCTAAAGAGTGTTTTTATTTAAGAACAATAAACTGAACATTACCCTCAATGACAACCGGAGGCCATTATGAGTATTGAAGAAAAAGTAACTTCCATTATCGTGGAACAGTTAGGAGTGGAAAAAGATAAAGTAAAACCTGAGTCCTCTTTTTTGGATGACTTAGGGGCAGATAGTATGGATATTGTGGAGCTGGTTATGGCTTTTGAAGACCATTTTTCCATTAAAATACCCGATCAGGAAGAAGGCAGTATTCAAACAGTTCAGGACGCTATTGATTATATAAAAGAAAATCAAAAATCATAAATTAGGCATAATATCTATGGAAAAATCTATAAAATACTTTCATAAAAAATGAGAAAAGTTGTTATCACAGGTATAGGAGTCGTTACTCCTTTGGGAACGGGAGTAAAAAAAAGCTGGGCGGGCCTTTTAAACTCCCAGTCAGGGGTTGATTTTGTTCAAGCTATTCCGGCGGATTCCCTTGATGTAAAAATTGCTGGAGAAGTTACCGATTTTTCAGCAGATGATTGGCTTTCTCAAAAAGAGCAAAAAAGGACAAGCCGGTTTATCCACCTATCCATAAGTAGTGCCAAACAAGCTATAGAATCTTCTGGATTAGACTTTGAAAAAGAAGAGGGCTTAAAAGAAAAAACAGGTGTCCTTATAGGGGTTGGTATGGGATCTCTTCGCATTATTGAGGAAAACTGCCTAAAATTAAAACAAAACCAAAGGCTTTCCCCTTTTTTTATTCCAGCTGTTATTGCTAATTCTGCATCTGGTCAGGTCAGCATCAAATGGGGATTAAAGGGGCCTAATTTTTCCACTGTATCTGCCTGTGCCTCTGGTGCTCATGCTTTAGGAGAGTCCTGCCGATGGATCCAAGAAGGCCTGTGTGATGTCGTAGTCAGTGGTGGAACAGAGTCTGTTATATCCTCCTTGGCCTTTCAGGGTTTTCATGCCATGCGTGCACTTTCCACTAAAAACGATGAACCTAAAAAAGCTTCTCGCCCATGGGATAAGGAAAGAGATGGCTTTATTTTAAGCGAAGGATCAGCGGTTTTAATTTTAGAAGAAGAACAAAGAGCTAAAAAAAGAAAAGCAAATATCTATGCAGAAATAATAGGCTATGGGGCCTCCTCGGACGCTCATCATATTGCCGCCCCCGAACCAGACGGAAAAGGAGCTGGGCTGGCTATGCAAAAAGCCCTTAAGTCTGCAAATATATCCTCTGAAGAAGTGCAATATATTAATGCCCACGGAACAAGCACCCCCGCAGGAGATGCGTCTGAAGCTAAAGCCATTCAGTCTGTTTTTAAAGATCACAGTCAAAAGGTTTGGGTTAGTAGCACAAAAAGCATGACAGGCCATACTTTAGGGGCGGCAGGGGCTTTAGAAAGTGTGTTTTGTGTTTTAAGCCTTCGCGATCAAATAGTTCCACCCACTATTAATTTAGATAACCCTGATAATGAATATAATTTAGACTTTGTTCCTCACAAAGCGCGAGAAGGCAAAATCAATATAGCTCTTAACAACAGTTTTGGTTTTGGAGGGACAAACGCTTGCTTACTATTTAAAAAATACTCTTAATTGGAGGCAATAAAAAAGTTTTTAACTACTATCCTGTTTGTGTATTTTAGTTTTGTCCTTATGGCTGTATCTTTATTTTGGCCTTTATTACACTTGACAACCTGTTGACTGAGGTGTAACTTTAGAGAGGAATTAAATAACGAAAAACCATTAAAGAAGTGAGCAATAATAGTGGATTATGAAAAAAAAAATTTTTATTGCAGGAGATCATGCAGGATTCCCGCTTAAAGCCTTTCTAATGAGTAAAAACAAAGAACAAAATTGGGTAGATCTGGGAGTGTTTAACGAACAAAAAAGCGACTACCCGGAACAGGCAGAAAAACTTTGCCAACATATTTTAAAAAACACCCATTCCGATAACTTCCCTTTTGGAGTATTGGTATGTGGAAGCGGACAAGGAATGGCTATAAAAGCTAATCGTTTTTTAGGCATTCGAGCAGTAATAGCCTGGAATGAACAAAGCGCGCGCCTGGCGCGAGAACACAATAAAGCTAATGTACTTTGTCTTGGAGCGCGTCTTATCCCTTTTGAAATGGCTCATAACATATTTAAAATATTTATTAATACAGCCTTCGCAGGGGGGCACCACAACCCACGCGTTCAAAACCTGGATAAAAAGATTTCTAAACCAAAAATTATCTGAAAAGAATAGGTATAGAAAACTAACAAGGAAAACATATTTTATGAAAACTCTAATAAAAGAACAAAACTTAACCTCTACCCACTATAATGATCCTATTTTCTCTGCAATAGAAAAAGAGGATAAAAGGCAAAAAGAAGGGTTAGAGCTTATTGCCTCTGAAAACTATGTTTCTCCAGCTGTTTTGAAAGCACAAGGTTCTATCCTTACTAATAAATATGCAGAAGGCTACTTAGGAAAAAGATACTATGGCGGTTGTGAGTTTGTGGATATAGTAGAGTCTTTAGCTATAAAAAGAGCTAAACAATTATTTTCCGCAGAACACGCCAATGTCCAACCTCACTCCGGATCCCAGGCTAATATGGCTGTATATTTTGCAGTGGCGCGCCCAGGAGATTTACTTTTAGGAATGGACTTATCTCATGGTGGCCACCTCACTCACGGCGCGCCTGTGAACTTTAGTGGTTCTGTTTTTAAATCTCACTCTTACCAACTTAACCCTAAAACCCATTTATTGGATTATGATCAAATAGAGACCATCGCAAAAAAACAAAAACCTAAAATACTTATAGCTGGCCATAGTGCCTACCCTCGCATTCCTAATTTTAAAAATTTTAAAGAAATAGCTCAAAAAGTGGGAGCTTTTTTAATGGTAGATATGGCGCATTTTGCCGGGTTAGTGGCCGGAAAAGCACACCCCTCCCCTATCCCTTATGCAGACTTTGTTACCTCCACCACCCACAAAACCTTAAGAGGCCCAAGAGGAGGTCTGATTTTATGCTCAAAAGAACATAGTCAAAAAGTGGATAAGGCTATTTTTCCAGGTCTCCAAGGAGGACCTTTAATGCACATTATTTCTGCAAAAGCTTTAGCCTTTCAAGAAGCTACACAACCTTCCTTTAAACAATATGCTCAGAAAATTATCTCTAACGCAAAAACTCTATCTGATAGTTTAATAAAATATGATTTTTCTCTTATAACAGGAGGCACAGATAATCATCTTATTTTAATAAATTTATCTAATAAAAATATTACAGGAAAAAAAGCAGAAGTGGCTTTAGGGAAAGCAGGAATCACTATAAACAAAAACACTGTGCCTGGAGAAACCTTATCCCCTTTTGTTACCAGTGGCATTCGCATTGGCACACCAGCTGTAACCACACGAGGAATGGGTAAAGAAGAAATGAAACAAATTGCCAGCTGGATCCAAAAAGCTTTGGAAAAACCCTCCGATGAAAAGCACCTTAGTAAAATAGCCAAAGAGGTAAAAGAGCTATGTTTAAAGTTTCCTATTTTTTCCGAAAAATAAATAAGCCCTACTCATCCTTTATGACCTTTATAAAACAAGGGTTTTACAACCCTAAACCCAAAGCATTAAAAAGAATAACAGTTCTATCTTTAATATTTTGCTTAAGCTCATGTGTTAACTGGACAAACAGGCCAAACTTTGCGTGGCCCGTTAATCCTCCTTACAACTTATCTCGAAAATATTCCATCTACCATGAAGGTATTGATTTTCCTAAAACCACAGGCCAAGCCGTGCTGGCCACAGCAGAAGGAACAGTAATATACGCTGGGGCCCAATTTTCAGGATACGGAAAGGTGATTATTATTGAACATGACTATAACTGGGCCAGCCTATATGCGCACTTAAGCAAAATATCGATTAAAAATGGCCACTCTGTTAAAAGACAACAAAAAATAGGAGAAGTAGGAAACACAGGCCGATCTTCTTCCGCTCATTTGCATTTTGAACTAATACGTAAAAAACAACCTGTTAACCCTGTTCCCTATCTACCAAATCCTTAGTAGTTGTAGAGGCAGAAAAACAAGAACTAAAGCTTTTTTTTACAAAATGTGGTTTCAGGATGTGTTTATTCGCCTGAAAATTTATTCGCCTGAAAAAGCCGTCACCTCTATTTCTATGTCAGCACCCTTAGGTAAACCCTTTACCGCCATACAAGAACGAGCCGGAAATGGCTCTTTAAAGTATTTTTTATAAACCTCGTTCACAGAAGAAAAATGTTCCATATCTTTTAAAAAAATTCCCACTTTCACAATATGATGAAAACCCCTATCGTAATCCCTTAAAACCGCCCCAATGTTTTTCATCACCCTTTCCGTTTGAACAGTAATGTCCCCTACAACTAACTGCCCCGTTTTAGGATCTATGGGAATCTGACCAGAAAGAAATAACCAAGGCCCCGCCACTACAGCCTGCGAATACGGCCCCACAGGTTTACACTTATCCATGTCCCTTCTCCCGCGTTTGCAACATACATCTAAAATGCACCTGCACCGCCTCCTCTACACACTTATCCATGTCCCTTCTCCCGCGTTTGCAACACACATCTAAAATGCACCTGCCCCTGCGCTACAAAACACTTATCCATGTCCCTTCTCCCGTGTTTGCAACACACATCTAAAATGCACCTGCCCCTGCGCTACAAAACACTTATCCATGTCCCTTCTCCCGTGTTTGCAACACACATCTAAAATGCACCTGCCCCTGCGCTACAAAACACTTATCCATGTCCCTTCTCCCGTGTTTGCAACACACATCTAAAATGCACCTGCCCCTGCGCTACAAAACACTTATCCATGTCCCTTCTCCCGCGTTTGCAACATACATCTAAAATGCACCTGCACCGCCTCCTCTACACACTTATCCATGTCCCTTCTCCCGCGTTTGCAACACACATCTAAAATGCACCTGCCCCTGCGCTACAAAACACTTATCCATGTCACTCCCCCTCATCTAACTGATACTTTTGCAAACGATATCTAAAAGCTCGTGAAGAAAGCCTAAGTAAATCCGCCGCAGGCTTTTTTAAACCATCTGTCCGCTTAAGAGCTTGAGTTAAAAGGCTTTTCTCTAAATTTCCAATAACAAATTCCATATCCATCCCCTGCTCAGGAAGAGAAATATTAAAAGACCCTCCCTCTTTAACAGAATCCGACTTATCTAAAAAAGGTAAAACATCTTGATTCTTTATTTCCCGATCCCCTCCCAAAATAACTACTCTCTCGATCAAGTTTTCTAATTCCCGAACATTGCCAGGATAAGAATACTCCTGAAAAAGCCTCATAACATCATCCGACACTATTTTAACCGGACAATTTAATTTATCACAGTATCTTTTTAAAAAATGTTCTACAAAAAGAGGCACATCTTCCTTTCTTTCCCTTAAAGCAGGAATGTGAATACGTACCACATTTAAGCGATAAAAAAGATCTTCCCTGAAGTTATTTTCCTGCACCATTTTTTCCAAATCCCGATTGGTGGCGCAAATTAAACGAACATTCACTTTTTTATAAGTTGTGCCCCCCACCATCCGAATAACCCTTTCCTGCAAAGCCCTAAGTAACTTGGGTTGAACAGGCAAAGGCAACTCCCCTATTTCATCTAAAAATAAAGCCCCCCCATCTGCTAATTCAAAAAAGCCTTTCTTATCTCGATAAGCACCCGTAAAAGATCCCTTCTTGTGCCCAAACATTTCTGACTCAATTAAAGTGTCCGGGATAGCTCCGCAATTAACTGCAACAAAAGGGCGAGCCGAAAGTGCACTCTGTTTATGCAAAGCTCTGGCAATAACTTCTTTGCCTGTCCCACTCTCCCCCGTAATTAATATGTTTGAAGTAGAATGAGAGATTTTACGAATGTTCTCAAAAATTTTCTTCATAGCCTGAGATTTCCCAACCAAAGCAGATATATCTTTTTCCTGATCCAATTCTTTTTTTAATTGCTGATTTTCCTGTTCCAAACTTTTAAGACTTAAAGCAGAAAGTATTGTCAGCTTTATCTCCTCCACATTAAAAGGTTTGGGAATATAATCATAAGCCCCCATTTTCATAGCAGAGACCGCCGTTTCTGATGTATCAAACGCAGTAATAAGAATAAAAATGATATTAGGCTGAATAGGCTTTATCTTTTTTAACAATTCCAGACCAGACAAACGAGGCATCTTTAAGTCAGATATAACCATGTCAAAAGACTGTTTTTCCAACAGCTCTAAAGCTTTAGCCCCATCCTCAGCTAAAACAGCCTCAAACACATAATCCCCTTCCGAGGACATTTTTTTAAGCAATATTTGAAAAAACTCACGAATGGACTGTTCGTCATCCACAATTAGGATTTTTTTATTCATAAAATTTTACCAACCCGTTGTTGTTCTTGAATTTCCATAGTTTAGCTCATAGAGGGAAAAGCCTCCAAGGCCTGGTTCAGATCGTCCTCGCTTTCGCGCAGTAAAATCACCCTTGCAACTTGAGGTCAAATTGTCCCCCGCAACTCGAGGTAAAAAATCATGCCGTTTTCTTTCCCGCCATCTCTCCCGGACAATGATTAGGCTGAATCGGAAACCTTAGAACACATAAAGTTCCCTTATTATCATGGCTTTCATAAGATATATGACCTTTATAAAAAAGAACCCATTTGCGCACTATGGATAAACCTAAACCCGTTCCTTTATCTTTTTTAGAATAAAAAGGATCATAAATATAAGGCTTGTCTTTTTCACTAATACCAACACCTGTGTCTTTTACCCTTACAACCACCCATTCCTTGTCGTCAAAACTTTCTACTTCCAAACGACCTTCTGACTGCCCCTCCATTGCCTCACAAGCATTTTTGACAATATTAAGAAATATCTGTTTAAACTTGTCTCTATTCCCTAAAATCAAACCATGCGATTTTAAGGTAAAATGATACTTGATATGCTCCCACTTAGGGTTTACAAGAACTGTATCTAACAATTCTTCTAAAACAGGGTCTACATTAAGAGACTCCACATCCACTTTATCAGCCCAGTTCTCTTCTTCCGTTCCCTCATTAGATGCGTAATCTAAAAACTCTCCGATAATTCTGTTTAACCGGCTGACTTCACTTAAAGCTATATCCATAAGTTTTTTATTCTCTTTAGAATGTTTGTTGTTCAGATCCAAGAGCTGAATACTCCCTCCAATGCTGGATAAAGGATTTCTTAGCTCGTGGGCAATGCCCATAGCCATTCTCCCTATAGAGGCGTGTCGTTCTTTTTCATGAGCCTTTTTTTCCATCTCGCGCTTATCCGTGCAATCTTGAAATAAAATAAGATGCTTTTGGTTTTGCTTAGGAGGAACAGGCGAAAGAGATAATACAGAATCATCTAAAGGTTCTTTAATAGGACAAATAAAAAGCTCTATGGACTTTATAACAGAACCTACCTTATACTCCACATCCAAGCGGTTAACCTCCCCTCCTCGTGGGTTAGACACAATATGCTCTCTTAGCTCTGGGAAAATGGTCTGCACAGGAGCTACCACAAAAGAAGATAAATTTAAAATATTTAAGCCCACCTGATTAGAATGAATGATAAAAGTGTCCTCATCTAAAATAAAAAGACCCATATTAATATTTTCCACAATAAGTTTATTCAAATTTTCTAAACGACGGGTGGCTTTATCCGCTACCGCCAAGGACCACTGCATTTTCCAAGTCTCCTGCCCTATAAAGCCACTTAGCCCAGCGACAGTTAAAAAGCCCAGATTATTCAATAAAAACGAAAAAGCCAAAGAAGACTCAGCACCCAACGAAGAAGGGCTTAAGATCAAAACCCATGAAAATAAAAAAGCGGACAACAAACCCTGCATAAAAGACCATTTATATCGACCCAGCACACCTGCACTAAAAATCTGAAGTATATACACAAATACCAATACAGAATATAAAGCAGAAGTGGCTATCGATAAACACACTGTCATTAAAACTGCGTCTAAAAACAAGTATAATAGATGAAAAACAGGCCGGTTTTTAATTTTTTCATGGAAATAAAAATACATAAAATCCAAAGAAAAAGACAAAAACAAAATCATATAAAGCAAAACATACACATCCGAATTTAAAAACAAGGGCTGAATAAATTGATAACCTATAAAGCCTAACAACAACAAAGAACGGGCAGACGCCAAAAGACAATGAATGAGAAAAAATTTATTCCCCACAGAGGAAGGAATAGCCATAGAACGATCTTTTAGAAAACCTACATTACTCATCACATACCTCCTACCACACCTGGTAATTTAAAAATAGGTAGATACAAGGCTATAACCACAAAACCAATAATCCCTCCTAAAAAAACAATAAGAAAAGGCTGTATTAGTTCTGAGATAGCTCCTGCCGTTGTTTTAACCTGCTCTTCATAAAACTCAGATACTTTTTCTAAAGTAGCGTCTGTACTTCCCGTTTCCTCCCCAATGGCCACCATGTTAGAAAGCAAGGTTGGAATAACGGCTTCTTTCTTAAGAGATTCTGCCACAGACTTACCTTTTATCACTTGAGTTCTGACAGATTGAATAGATCTTTCAATAAAAAAATTATTAGAAGTCAGTGCAGAAGTATTTAAAGCATCTGCCATATTCACCCCTCCCGATAATAAACACGATAAAGTTTTAGAAAATCGCGCCAAACTATTTTTTATCATTAAAGGCCCTATAACAGGAACCATCATCAATAGTTGATCTTTTAACTGCCGGCCTGCAGGAGATCTGAGATACATAATAAAACAAAACGGAAGAAAAAAACCAGCTATTAAAATAACTATTATATTATTTCTAAACAAATCACTGATAGTAATAAGAACTTGAGTCATTGCTGGAAGTTTTGCACCAGAACCCGTAAACATAGTGGTAAATTTAGGCACCACCTGCACCATAATAACCACAAAAATAATCAAAGATACAATCAACACAAAACTGGGATACATCATGGCTTTTTTTACACGGGATTTTAATTTTTCGCTGTCCTCTATATACTCTGCTAAACGAGTCAGCATAATATCTAAACTTCCACCTACTTCCCCTGCAGAAATAATATTAACATATATATTACTAAAAATACCTGGATGCTGAGCTAATGAGGATGCAAAAGTGTCTCCTTTTTCAATAGAAACAATCAGATCAGAAATAACTGTTTTTAATACCTGGCTATGGGAAATTCCCTGCACTATCTGGAGAGCCTGAACAACAGGAACTCCCGCATTAATTAAAAAAGCCATTTGTCTTGTAAATTGCACCAAATACTTCGAGCTAACCGATACAGAACCTCCACTGCCCAAGTTAAAAACAGATTTTTGTATCTCTATATAAAGTGGCTCCAACTTTTTATTAGTCAGCATATAAAGAACTTCATTTCTGTTCTTAGCTTTTACTTTTCCAGACACTACCTGGCCAGAAGCTCTTTTTGCTTTAAAAACAAAAGTATTCATATATAACCTCTTCTAAATATATGCCTTATTCAATAACTCACTTCATAACAACAAAACCAAAACAGCTATTTATCCAGCCCTTCTCATTTTGCCACTTTGCTTTAATTTGTTAATCATATTATTTAACTCTTTAGGTTCATAACTGCACGATAAAGCAACTTCCTCGGAAATTAATCCTTTACTCAGTAACCCTTCCAAAGATTGATTAAGAGTCATCATACCTATTGCCCTTTGTGTTTGCATAATACTATAAATTTGATTCTGTTTTCCCTCTTTAACCAAATTCCGAATAGCAGAATTAAAAAGAAGAACTTCTACGGCAGGTACCCTTTTTGTTTTATCTCGAGTCGGTAAAAGTCTCTGAGAAATAATACCTTGCAGAACCTGAGAAAGTTGAGATTGAACACTTAGTTTCTCCTCCCCATCAAAAACACCAGTTAGTCTTTCTATACTCTGAAAGGTGTTGTTTGTATGTAGTGTTCCAAATGTTAAGTGTCCGGTTTCAGCAACATGTAGAGCTGTTTCGACTGTTTCTTTATCTCTCATCTCTCCTAATAGGCAAATATCTGGATCTAAACGCAAAGCCGCCCGCAGAGAAGCATGAAAATCGGGTGAATCAAAACCAATTTCTCTTTGATTTACAATACATTTTTGATGGGTATAAATAAACTCAATGGGATCCTCAATAGTTAAAATATGAGCTTTTCTGGTCTTGTTGATCTCATTCAGCATAGCCGCTAAAGTGGTAGTCTTTCCACTTCCTGTAGGTCCTGTCACCAACACCAGTCCATAAGGCTTTCTAAGCAAATCAAGCAACACGGGAGGCAAACCAATGTCTGAAAGATTAGGGATTATCATAGGGATTTGTCTAAAACATCCTGCCACAGTCTTTTTTTGATAATACAAATGACCACGAAACCGCGCAGACTCACCAATAGAAAAACTAAAGTCAATATCCTTTTCTGTTTCAAACTGCCTTTTTTGCTCATTTGTAACAACAGAATAACAAAGTTCTTTGCTATGTTGATGTGTCAAAGGATCTACATTCAAATGTACAATCTCCCCCTTTACTCTTAAGACGGGTGGCACTCCTGAAGTAATATGAATGTCAGATGCGTTTTCACGAATAGCTGTTTTTAAAATCTGCACCATAGATATCATTTACTTGTCCCCCAAAGTGCCATACATTACCTCATCAATAGAAGTAATACCTTTTGCTAATTTCTCCAAACCGCTTCTTCGGACTGTTTGCAAGTTGTTTTTTTCAATAGCTAAGAGCTTTAACTCTCTGGGAGAAAGACCTTTAAAAATGCCTCCCCTTAACTCAGGAGAAATTTCTAAAACCTCAAAAACAGCCATACGCCCTTTATAGCCAGAGCTATTGCAATATTGACAACCTTCCGGTTTCATTATTTTAGGTCGTACCTGCTCTGCCTCTTCTTCTGAAAATCCCAGGTTTTTTAAAATATCAATACTAATTTTATGAGGAGATTTACAGTTCTCACACAACACCCTTAAAAGCCTCTGCGCTATTACAACAGAAGTGTTTTCCGCCACACTATAAGCTGGTAGACCTATATCCAATAAACGCGTAACTGTGGAACAACTATCGTTAGTATGCAAAGTACTTAAAACCAAATGCCCCGTAGCCGCCGCCCGATAAGCAATATTGGCGGTATCTATATCCCTAATCTCCCCTACTAAAATAATATCCGGGTCCTGACGAAGAAACGATCTTAAAACATTTGCAAAAGTAAGTCCAATACCGGGGTTAACTTGCACCTGATTAATCCCATGTAGTTTGTATTCCACAGGATCTTCTGCTGTAGAAATGTTTCTATTAGGAGTGTTTAAAGTTTGCAAACCGGCGTAAATAGTGGTGGTCTTTCCGCTACCTGTAGGTCCTGTCATTAAAATAAGACCTTGACTCACATTAAGATGCTTTTTAAAAACAGTTAGTTGACTTTCATTCATTCCTAAATCGGCCAACTCTGTGCCTAAAGCCGATGTGTCTAAAATCCTTAAAACAATTTTTTCTCCGTTCACCACAGGAACTGTGCTCACCCGAAAACTAATGGTTTTATTACCCATTTTCACTTTTAAACGACCATCCTGAGGAAGACGCTTTTCACTAATATCTAATCGAGACAACACTTTAACACGACTGGATATAGAACCTGCTAAATTTATGGGAGGATGAATATGCTCGGATAAATGGCCATCTATTCTAAAACGAACACGACATTGTTTTTCATAAACCTCTACATGAATATCTGAACAACCTAAACGAATCCCTTCCTGGATAATATGCTCTACAGTTTGGACAGTGGGATCGTGCTTAATTTTATCAGAACTCAGATCACCCTCTTCCTTTAAATCCTTTGAGGAGTCAGCGGATTCCACAATAGAAAAAAGATTCTTTAATTTTTTGCTACTTTCTGGTTTATAGTACCGTTCAATCATACTGTGAATATCATTATAGGAACCCACAACTATCTCAATTTTAGAATTGGTAACCAAAGATACATCATCTTTTGCTTGTATGTCCCCAGGATCAGCAAACGCGACAATAATAGTCCCTTCCACTTCCATAATGGGAATGAGGCTATATTTTTGACATATTTTCTTTGGTACTTTAAACACCACTTTAGGATCAATCTCAAAACTGGAAAAATCAATTTTTTGCAAATGATACTGCTTTCCCATTAAGGTGGCTATTTGATCATCTGAATATTTACTGGAACCAAATAGAGAAAATAAAAACTCTCTTCTAACCTCTCCCTTCATAGAGGTAATTTTAGACCAATCTTTTCTAATTAAAGCATGTTTGCCAAATTGAAGACTTTTGGATCTGGAAGTTTTTACCAGAGCCTCTGATTTTGCCTGTGCCTGTGCCTGTGCTACGTTTGACTGATTTTTTTTTCTGTTAATTTTTTTCATAATATTCCTCAATAGTTAATCGTGCCACAGGCTACTAATTGATAGTCCGTGCAACACCCCATTCGTCCTCTCTAAAAAGCCAAGTTGTTAAACTGCAAAAACAAGTTGTTTAGCCAACTGCAAAGCCAAGTTGTTGGCTTTGCAGTCCCGCAAAGGCGGGAATCCAGAACTTAAAAAGCTTTCAGCCTTTTTCATCTAAGAATCAAGCTTTGCTAAAATTAAATCGGTATATATATAAAAAAACTAAATATTTTTTTTATTCCAATAAAAATCTTGCATGGACAATGTCTTTTTTAATCTGCTGGATAAGAGCAGGAGCTGAAGAAAACTTCTTTTCAGGACGAAGGTAGTGTAAAATTTCCACCTCACACTTCTTAAATGGCCATTTTCTGATCTCTTCTATAATGTGAACCTCTATTTTTTTTAAACAACCTTCAGAAAAAGTAGGGTTCATTCCAATATTCATAACCCCATAAAAACACTGGTTTTTTTCTTTGATCTGCACTGTATAAACTCCATCTGCTGGGAGTAAAACATTATCACCTGGCTTTATATTGATAGTCGGAAAACCAAGCCTTTTTCCTCGACCTTTCCCCCGCACAATTAAGCCTCTAATAGAAAAAGGTCTGCCTAAAAGGGGGGGAACTAAATCTAAATCCCCAGATAAAACAGCTTTTTTTATATAAGAAGTAGATACCACTACCCCTTTTCGCTTTATGGGAGATATTACTTTTAGACTAAAGTTGTGTTTTTTTGCCAATTTTTTTAATAAAGCAATAGAACCTTCTCCTTTAGCTCCAAAGCGAAAATTATATCCCACCACAATCAAGGAAGGTTGAATAGCAGTAATAATATGTTTTTCCATAAATTCCAAAGGCCGGAGACAAGAAAATTTTTTTGTAAAAGGCTTTATTATTAGATAATCTAGATCCGTTTTTTTTAGAATTTCCTGGGTTTTTTCTGGATCGCACAACCACTTATGCTTCCTTTCAGGAAATAACACCTGAACCGGATGAGGAAAAAAAGTATAAAGCAAAGATACCTCACCTCTTTCCCTGGCTTGCTGAATAACCGTTTCTATTAATCGCCTATGACCTAAATGCACCCCATCAAAATTGCCAATAGTTAAAACAGCCCCCCGCAGGTGCTTTGCAGTCAACCTGTCCATTTCACTTTCTCCTAAATGGGCAATCAAAATGAAAAACCTATTATTTAGAAAAGGTAATATGAGCCGTAATATCTGCCTTAACAGCTATTTCCCCATCCACAAGGGCCACCCCCGCCCCCCAATAAAAAGAAGATTTATTTTTTTTCATCTCTACCTTTAAGTCCAATAGATCTCCAGGAAACACAGGCTTTTTAAAACGAACATTGTCCACACCCGCGAAAAATAATTGTTTAATGGGAGGATCCCCTTTTAAGGCTGAGCAACAGAGCGCGCCCGCTTGGGCAATAGCCTCTAAAATCAATACTCCTGGCATAACAGCTTGCCCTGGAAAATGGCCTTCAAAAAAATACTCATTTCCGGTAACATTTTTTCGGGCATGGCATATACGGCCCACAATTTCTTTAGGCTGTTTTTCTGTGATATCTATCACCTGATCTATCATCAAAAAAGGATACCGATGGGGGATCCGTTTTTTGATTTCTTCAATCTTTAAAGGAAACCAAGATTTATCCATACAAAATATACCCCTAATAGCAATCAATAACAAGAGTTGTTCATGGATGATTACTTAGCTACTCGTGATAAAACACCTTTTCCTTGTCTACGCAAAGACAGGCTTTTTCACAGACAATTACTTAGTAGCCAGTGAAAAAGCCTCTTTATTTATTCTGTCATTCCTGCGAAAGCAGGAATCTTGCCGGTTTTAGAATAAAGTAAGTCCTGTTTACTTTGTCGTAATATACTTTTTCACTTTCGACTACTTATATTTTTTTTTGTAAATGCGGATCACTTTGCTTGTCAAATCCCATTTTGAATGCACCCACAAAGTTCCGTCCTTGTTGCGGATAACATCCACCTTTTCCTGTTTAGCTACTTGATCTAAAATCCCTTTAATTTTCTCTATAGCCTGTCTTCTTAAGCTGGCTTCTTTTTTTTGAAATTCTATTTCTTTTTCTTTTAAAAACTGTTCCATCTGTAGTTGCATTTTTTGTAAGTCTGAGTATTTTTTGGCCTTTTCATTTTCAGAAAGCAAAGCCATTTCTTTTTTGATTTTCATAGCGGTTTTATTAAATTGCTCATTTTTTTTAACTACTATCCCACGGATCCGTTTTTTCTCTTTTTCCAGGGCCATGCGGATTTTATTTTGCTCACCTGTTTTTTCCATAGTTTCGTTAATACTGACATATACTACTTTAAGAGCACTCTCTTTTTCCTGCGCAGTATGCGCTAAAAAAGGAACACAACATAGCCAAAATCCAATAATATATATTATATGTGGTTTTTTCATTACTTCCTCCTTATTTTTTCTGTTTTTTATCCTTATACTGATTCCAAAGGAATTTCAACTTTTTTTATCTTTTTTTATTTACCCTCTCTCCTTCGCTTAAAAAGGAAGCCCCATTGTAAATTGAAACTCAGATGACCCTTCTCCATATTCTGAGCGTGGATTAAACGGAAAACCCATCTCCAAGCGAATAGGTCCCATAGGGCTGAAAAGCCTTAAACCAACCCCCCAATTAGCCCTTAAATCCATATCCTGAAATTCATCAAAAGCTCCTCCCACATCCAAAAATAACACCGCAGATAGCCGAACCGAAGGAAAAACCAAAAACTGTAATTCCCAGTTGGTATAAAACTCTTTCATTCCTCCAAAAGCCCTCTCCGAAATTTGTTCTGCATTCTCTAACCCGTATTTTTTAGCCTTTTCATAAAGTGTTTGAGATCGTTTTCTTGGCCCTACAGAAAAATATCTGAATCCCCTTAAAGAATTAATTCCCCCTAAAAGAAATAGCTGATCAAAAGGAACAGAGCTTTTTTCCCCATCCCAAGTCAAATGCTGGCTGTATTGAACATTCAACCGAAAAATAAAGTTCCAAAAAAGATTCTGATAAAATCGAAAATTACTAGCCAGGGTAAAGTAATCAAACTTTCCCAATATTCCATCATAAGTAATAGAGCTTTTGGAGTACATACCTGCTGTGGGAAAAATGCGATCGTTTCTCTTATCATACTCTATAATAGCTTCTATAGGATTTCGAAGTCCATTGGCTTCCTCTACAGGATAAAGAGTTTTATCTATTGTATTTATTAGCTCCACAAGTGACAAACGATAATAAAAAAGCAATCTCCACCGATCAGTAAGAGAGCGTCCCAAAGTAACACCTCCACTTATCTTTTGTTCTGTAAACCCACGATAAGTGGTTTTAGAAAAAGAGGAGATACATCGGTCGTCTAAAGACTCTATTTCTTTATCTAACTTTTTTAATTGTTCTGCCGTCAAGGTCCCACCAGCCAACTGGCTTTCTTTTTCCGCAGTTTTTTCGTCCAATTTATTGCAGGCAGAAAAAATCTCTTCATTTTCTTCGCTCCAATTATCCAAATAAAAATCCGTGCCAAAATACCAGTCTGAATCTAAAAAATAGGGATCCACAAAGTTTAAATTCACATACTGCCTACTCAAGTTTAAGTTTACATCCATACCCACATTATAACCCTTACCGAATAGATTAAATTTATGAAGTTTCCCACTTATAGAAAAACCAAAAAACCCGTCATACCCCAGTCCAAATTCAAATGTGCCTGTGTTTTCTCTTTCTTTGATATTGATTTCCATATCTATGAGATCGTCCCGATTTTTAATAGTCTTAGGGATGGCTTTCACATCATCAAAAAAACCCAGTTTTTTGATATTTTCTACAGAGCGGTTTTTGTTTGTTTCGTTATATAGTTCTCCTTCAAAAATTCTTACTTCTCTTCGGATCACCTTGTCTCTTGTGTAATCATTTCCAGTGATATGGATCATCCCGATTTTGGTTTTTTTCCCTTTCTGAACTTCAAAAAGAACATGAATGGTTTTACCATCATCCCCTGGTAAATTAAAAAATTTAGGAATCACATTAACAAAAGCATATCCTTTATCCCCGTATTTTGTTTCTATTCTCTTTATATCTCTTTGTAATTTTCCGTAAGAAAAAATTTCTGACTCTTCTGTTTCCAGACCTTTTTTTAAATATTCCTCATCAAAAATTAAATCTCCGGCAAACCCTATAGTCCCCGCCTGGTATTGCTCGCCCTCCTGAATGGGAATGCTAACGGTTATGTCTGTCCGGTTAGGAGAAACCATTACTTCCGGTTTACCCACAAATACTTTCCAGTACCCTCTGTCCATATAAATAAAACGAATATTGTTAAGGTCTTTTTCCAAAATTTCTGGGTTGTAAGTTCCTGCTGAAGAAATAAAACTCAATAAGTTAGTTTCTCTTGTTCCCATGAAAGATTTTATTTCCTTTGAGGAAATAGCCTTGTTCCCCATAAACCTCACTCTCTTTACGCTAACTTTTTTATTTTCCTCAATATGAACTCGTAAACGCACTTTCCCAGGATGAGAAGTTTTTTGGACAGAATACGATACCTCTGCCAAGTAATAGCCTTTTTTTTCATACTCACTTTTAATATCTTCGATAGCCTGTTTAGTCTTCTTGTGATCTAAAAACTCATAAGAGGAAATAGAAAATAGGTCATCTAATTCTTTTTTGCTTAAACTGCTATTGCCTTTATAAATTATTTTTTCAACAATAGGCTTTTCTTGAACCTTATAAATAAGAGAGAGAGTTTGATTTGGCCTTCTTTTCTTTTGAACTTCAATTTCATTAAACCAGCCGGTGTTAAATATTTGACGAACATCTTTTCTAATTTTTTTTGCACTGTATCTTTCTCCCACTTTAGAGGTCATCTTGGCTCGAATAGCTGAATCCTCCACCAGCTTATTCCCTTGGATAATAATTTTCCCAATCCTCCTCTTACTATGAGGGGACTGAGCTAAAATCATAGGAGAAAATACAAAAATAAAAAACCAAAAAACGATTTTTCCAAAACAGTTTAATCTTTTCATAATCTTAAACCATTCGCTCGTAAGTTAGTTTTATCTTTCCAAAATAATCTAATTTCTTCATAATTTTAAACCCTTGGTTCAAAAGAACCATCCTTCATATTTAATACCTTTGGAAACACTTTAGCAAACAAAGGATCATGACTGGCAGAAATAAAAGTAATACCAAAACGTGCTTTTAATTCAAAAAAAATATTTAAAATATTAGTGGTGTTTCGAGCATCTAAATTACCTGTTGGTTCATCTGCCAACACAATCTCCGGCTTATTCATAAGAGCGCGCGCAATAGCCACCCTCTGTTGCTCACCTCCACTTAATTCTGAAGGAAAATGTTTTCTACGATCAGATAGCCCTACTAATTCCACCAAATATTCTGCTCGCTGTTTTGATTCTCTAAAACTCTTTCCCCAAAACTTTTTTCGAATGTTTTCTAAAAAAGATCGTCTGTTGCGTTGCGTTTTTGTTTTTTTGATATCCTGCCCACTCACTGTTTTTACTCCTGAATCACCTCCTATTAAAAGCTGAGGTGATTTTAAGGTTTGGGCCTTGTTCATACGGGCTTTGTTCATACCGGTCTTATTCATACCAGCCTTGTTCATACGGGCTTTATATCCCACTTGTCCAGCAATCATAATATTCTCAAGTGCGTTAAATTCACCCAATAAATAATGAAACTGAAAAATAAAACCCATTTTAGCACTCCTAAAATTAGCCAATTCTTTATCTGTGGCTAAATTCAAATTTTTCCCTCGGTAAAACACCGCCCCTTTAGTGGGGCGATCTAAAGCACCAATAATATGCAAAAAAGTGCTTTTTCCCACACCGGATCCTCCGGTAATACAAAGAGCCTCTTTCTGTTTTATTGTCAAGTTAATGTCTTTTAACACTTCAACAGTTCCTTCTCCTTTAGGAAAACTTTTGCTGAGAGCTTGGACAGTTAAAATATGTTCATTCATAAAGCAACCCCTCCTTTAGCTGAAGGCTTGGATAGTTAAAATATCTTCATTCATAAAGCAATCCCTCCTTATTGCTGAGGGCTTGGACAGTTAAAATATGTTCATTCATAAAGCAATCCCTCTTTTAGCTGAAGGCTTGGATAGTTAAAATATGTTCATTCATAAAGCAATCCCTCTTTTAAAGGAAGTTTTAAAGCTCTGTAGGCAGGCAGTAAACAAGACATTAGACAAACCAGTTGAGAACAAACAAAAATAATCAAAACATCCGAAAAGTTTATATCGGTTATAATAGTATTTATTTTATAAACATCTGCTGGAATAATCTGCCACACACTCTGAAGATGAACAAAGCCTTTAGAAAGCAAATAACCCATTCCTATACCACCTAAAGTTCCAACAAAGCTTACAAGAAACCCCTGAACCATTAAAAGAGAAAAAACAAAGGCCCGGCTTGCCCCCATCACCTTTAAAATACTGATCTCACGAACCTGATTTAAAACAGAAATAGCCAAATGAGAAGACACATTAAAAGCCCCCGCCAATACCAATACCATCAGGATAAGAAAAATAAGCACTTTTTCTCGCTGAATTGCCTCAAAATAGCTTTTATGTAGATCTTTTACAATACCCTGCCAGTCACTTACTCTATAAAAAGCCCCAAGCTGTTGGGTAAATTCTTCCCTCAACTCCTCTGCCTGATCTGGATCTTTTATAAGTAGGCGTGCTCCGGAAATCGCTTTTGGAGTAGCAAGCAATTCTTGAGCAGATTTAAGACTTACAATCACCCGGCGGGAGTTAAAATCGTGGAAACCCAAATCCAGCACTCCTTGAACAAACAATTTTTTATATTTATTTTGAAAAGAACCTTCTGAATCCATTTTTGGAACAACAATATGAAAAAAGTTCCCTGGTTTAAGGTTAAACTTTTTTGCTATTCCTCGACCTATTACAGCCGAGTTTTGATCTTTAAGCTGAAGATCGCCTGCTATCAGCTTTTTTCTTAACTGAGTAATCTGATGAGTCCGATCAGACACCCCCTCTACCAACACTCCTGACAAACCCCCTTCATGGACCATTAAAGATTTTAAAATTATAAAAGGAGCGTCTGCCTGAATTTTCATTTTCAAATCAGAGCGATATACTTTTTCCAAAAAAGTTTGTTCTGTAATATTTTGCCGGGCGGTAATAACAAGATGGCCCGTTATATCTGTAATGGTTTGTCTGACTGTGCTTTCGTAACCACTATAAACAGACATGGCCAAAATCAGGGTAGAGCAAGCTAAAATCAAACTGATAATACTCACCAGAGGGGTAAAACGGATAAACCGCTGGCGAGAAAGAAAAAACCTCTTAAGCCACAAAAGAAAAAACATAATTAACCTCTAAAAACACTATAGAGATTATATTGACAAAAGCAAATTATTCTAAAACCCCTTTAGAAGGGGTTTTGCTGAATAAGGACTTTTGCTGAATAGGGACTTTTGTTGAATAGGGACTTTTGTTGAATAAGGACTTTTTTGAATAAGGGCTTTTTAGCTCAAAATCACCTGCGAGGCAGAAAAAAACCTTTTTATCTTTCATTATAGGAGCTTTTTAAATAAGCAGAAATAAAAGGATCTAAACAGCCATTTAACATGGCAGAAGGATCACTAACCTCGTAGTTAGTTCTATGATCTTTTACTAAACGATACGGATGCAGAACATAAGAGCGAATCTGACTTCCCCATTCATTGGCTTTCTTAGAGGATTCTAAAGATTCTTTTTCTTTCCTTCTTTTTTCCTCTTCTTTTTCATAAAGTGCTGATTTAAGCATCTTCATGGCCTGATGGCGGTTGGCGTGCTGACTTCTTTGGTTTTGGCATTGAATAACAATATTTGTGGGAATATGGGTGATACGCACGGCACTATCTGTTTTATTAACATGTTGCCCGCCCGCCCCACTGGCCCGATAAGTATCTGTTTTCAAATCCTCCTCCTTTATGGTAATTTCTATACTTTCATCCACTTCTGGATAAACAAATACACTGGCAAAGCTGGTGTGCCTTCGAGCATTAGCATCAAAAGGGCTAATACGCACTAAACGATGCACCCCTGTTTCTGAACGCAAATATCCATAAGCAAAAAGACCTTGAACTAAAAACTGTATAGAGCGAATGCCCGCTTCTTCCCCCTCATTTAAAGACAATATATCAATAGAAAATTGTTTTTGCTCAGCCCACTTAAAATACATTCTTTGCAAAATACCGGCCCAATCTCCTGCTTCTCGGCCCCCTGCACCAGCGTGAATAGCCACATAACAACTATTTTTATCCTGTGGACCGTTTAGGAAGCTTTTAAGTTCCAGATCCTTTAACTGATCGGCAATAATAGAATATTCCCGCTTTAATTCAAAAAAAGATTCTTCGTTAGGGTCTGTTTTAAGAATATCCACCAAAATTAGACTATCTTCCACATTTTGATAAAGGCTTTTCCATTCTGCGATAACTTTCTCTATTTCTGCTTTTTCTTTAGCTATTTCCTGAAGTTTTTGATGATCTTTCCACAAAGACGGATCTTGGCTTTTGGACTGTAATTCCTTTAATTGAGCCATTTTAGAATCTAACTCAAAGATACCTCCGCAAGTCCATTGTTTTTTTATGGATCTCGGTAAGATGGGCTTTTAATTCCTGTATTTCTGTTTCGATACTCATAATACATTATACATTACTAAATGAGCAGACCATGAACAAATAAATAAATAGTCGGTCCTGAAAAACCCTGTTCATCTCCAACTGCAAAGCCAAGTACTTGGCTTTGCAGTCCCGCAAAAGCAGGAATCTTGTCAGTTTTAAATTGATGTAGCAGAAAAAAACTGAAAAAAAAGTTAAATATATCAGGTATTTAGTCTGGTATAGAAAAAATCTTTATAAAAGAATCAGCAAAATTAAATCCACAGTGCAAAACAACCGATACCTGTTTTAAGCCAACAACAAAAGCAGGTCCCATGTAGGAAGGTGGCTTGCAAAATGGCGGAAATATAATGCAGATACCCCCTCACACACTTTACGGAAAAAATTATGAAAGGGAGAAAATTATGAAAAAACAAACTTTTATATTTATGCTTTTTTTTAGCTTTTTTGCAGTGGCAAAAGTTCAAGAAACTTCCATAAAAAAAATTGATGAACAAGCCACAAATACTTCTCTTATGCAACCTGAGCAATCTAAACACTCTGAGCAATCTAAAAAAACACAAAATGTCCATCAGCCAGCTTCTATAAAAAAACAGCCTGAAAGAAAAATGGAGCTTGGAACATTAAAGCCCGCAGACACACCAGAAACAGAAACTCATGTCATTTTAGATGACGATCCGGTTCGTATGGAAAAAAAATGGGGCTTAAAACAGATCAAAGCCCAGGACGCCTGGCTCAAGTTTTCCCAAGGAAGCAGAGATATTGTAGTAGCTGTTATTGACACAGGTATTGATGTCCAGCATGAGGACTTAAAAGACAATTTATGGAGCAATCCAAAAGAAATTCCGGGGAACAATATAGATGACGACAAAAACGGTTATATAGACGATGTGCATGGATGGAATTTTGTTAAAAACAATGGTAACTTGCGAGATACCCACGGGCATGGCACTCATATAGCTGGTATTATTGGAGCTGTAGGAGGCAACGGTAAAGGTATAAGTGGAGTGGCTCCTAAAGTCAGCTTAATGACGCTTAAATATTATGATCCACATGATACAGGAACAAACAATCTAGACAACACCATTAAAGCCATTGATTACGCAGTTCAAAACGGAGCACATATCATCAATTATTCTGGGGGCGGATTAGATGGCAACTTGTGCGAAAAAATGGCTATCCAAAGAGCAGAAAAAAAAGGCATCCTTTTTGTAGCGGCGGCCGGAAACGAAAGATCCAACACAGACAAAAGTGGTTACTATCCTGCTAATTACAGTTCTAAAAAAAATGAATTAAGAATGATAAGCTGTAAACATGTCCTACCTAATTTATACCAATACGATAAGTTAGATAAAAAAATCTCTCAAAATTTTTTAAACAATGTTCAACAAAAAACTCTAAGCAACATTTTGCCTGTAACTGCTACCGATCCTTCTGATAAAATTTTAAGCAGTAGTAACTGGGGAAAAAACACAGTTCATAAATCGGCTCCAGGCATTAATATTTTATCTACTCTTCCCAACGGAAAATACGGGCGCATGACGGGCACTTCTCAAGCTACTGCGGTCGCCACAGGAGCGGCTGTTCTGATAATGGATTACTATAAAAACAAAACAGCCCGCTTTGTTATAAAGCATCTTATGATGACAGGAGATATTAAGGATGATTTAAAAGGGAAAACCAGCCAAAGAAGACGACTTAATATTATTAAGGCCCTACAAACCAGGGGAAAAGCTCTTAACTTTACAGATCAGATGGTGGATACAAAGGGCCGGATATTTCCTGCAGATCAGAACATAGTTTCTGGGACAGAAGAGCCTCTTCAACAGGAGCAGGCGGAGATACAAATGTTAGACAATATTATGAATACAGACCAAACAACCCCTTTACAAAATCGCCAAACCGCTACAGAAGCAGAGGCAGAACCCGCTATAGAACCTGCTAAAAAGGGGCGTGACCCTTCTTCTGTTGTGGAAAAAAAGAAAGTTCCTTTCTTAAAAAGATGGTTCTTCAATAAAAAATAACTCATCCGCCCTAAAAATACTATTATGAAAATACTATTATGGAAAACCTGACAAACTTAAAAGCTATTCTCCATTCAAAAAGAGCAAATATTTATTATTTAGAAAAATGCCGTGTTATGCAAAAAGATGGAAGGGTTTTATATTGATGATATGAATATTAGTTCAGCACTTAAAAAATTTAAACAAAACACCTCTCAAGCCGAAAGTGTAAATAAATTGTTATTAATAGAAAGTCAGTTTGCTAAAGAGCTATACAAGGTTTCAGCCAGTCGGGTAAAATACAATGGTTTTACTCGTAATTATCAATCTGAAGACACAGCAAATATTTTTTTAAATCACGGAAACTATTTAGCTTATGGTTTAGCGGCTACAGCTTTATGGGTATTGGGAATTTCCCATAGTTTTGCATTACTACACGGAAAAACCCGTCGTGGAGCTTTAGTTTTTGACATTGCTGATTTAGTAAAGGATTCTTTAATTCTTCCGTGGTCTTTTATTTGCGCAAAGGAAGGAATGAACAATCGGGAATTTCGCCAACAATGTCTTCAGTCTTTTACGCAACATAAGGCACTGGACTATATGTTCAACAAAATTAAAGAAATAGCTCTTCAGGAGCATTAATTATGATGGTTCTTTTTGTCTCTGAATGTGAAAAAAATGCCATTAAAAAAAACTTGCCGGGTATTAGACGCTTTTGCTAATAGAGTGGGTAGAAGAACATGGCAAACTGTTATTACTATGGACGGATTGTCAGCAGTAAAACAGCTGTTGAGAAAAACAGCCTCCAGGAATACAGCGGTATCATGTTATTGGATCCGACGGCGCAATTATTCTGAATTACTATGGATAGTGGGCAATCGAGGTAAATTTAACGCTCAAGGGGAAATCCCTGTTAATTTTACAGAACAGAATATTATCAATACAAAATGGGAAAACGATTGGCACTACCTACCTTTAATCAAAGCTCTGACAGCCCTTTCTGCCTTGTTTCACGATTGGGGAAAAGCAAATCAATATTTCCAGGACAAATTAAAAAACGAAAATAGTTTGCGATATACTTTAGCACTGGGACTAAGAACACTTACCTTACAGACAGGTGATGAATACAGAAATCGATTAAAGCCCGAACCGTTTACTGCCGAACAGGTAGCTTAGAAATTAAATTCAAATTCTATGAACCAGAATCTTGCGTTTACTGCCGAACAGGTAGCTTAGAAATTGTGCCCTTAAGTTGCTTGCTCAAACGACCCTGAACAGCATCGGTCCCTTTGTTTTTTCATCTAATACCTCTTTTAATTTACTTTTAACACACTACCTTATGCTTAGTAAAATGTCTGAATAGGAGGGTCAAATCAGCTTTTTCCTTTTATCTTCTTTATTTCTAGATCTTTCTCATATTTTTTCAGATCTGTTTTTAAGCTTTTCTAGATCTGCCTCAGAAAGGCCTGTCACTTTGGAGATAAAAGTCAGATCAGCTTTTTCTTTCAACATGTTTAAAGCCACTGCCTGCATACCTTTTTCCATACCTTCCTGTCGACCTTTTTGTAAGCCTTCTTCTCTGGCTTCATCCAATGAATACTGAAGTAACGGTGCCATAACTCTTTCCTCCTCTTCTAATGTGGTTTGTTCAATCTCTCTTATTATTTTCCAACTAAATGCCGGATCATATTGCCGAATGTAATCCACTGCCCGAACAATCAAAGCCTCTCGCTCTCTTGGGCTAAGACCACGACCTATTGTAAAAAGCTCCTTTATCTTTGTCGCGTCTAAATTCCATATATGTTTTAAAATATACAAAATTGGATGCGTTGTCAAGCCCTTGGTTTTATCTATATCTAAAGCCTGAATATTAAGCACCCTTAGACGAAAATTTAACACATTTTCTTTAAATCTCTTTTTTAACTCTCCTTCAAAATTGTTTAAAAAACTATGAAAATCTAAAGCTCCTTTCCAGGTTTTGTTTGGACTTTGGTTGATAAACACCGGAAGCACAGGGTTTTTAGTCATTCTGGTAAAATTGAAAAAGGAATATTGGTTGTTTGCTCCAAATCGTGCCACTCCCAGTTTTCACTAAAAACAAACTCCCCCGCTGAAAAGCCACCCCATACCTGAATATCATTATTGTCCAGGAGGAAAGCTCCAAATTGTATTTTCACAATATAATTTTGATAAGGGGATGGTGTGTCATCAATACAATAGGCATACTTTAAATCGACTGGCACAAATTGTTTTAAATAGTTTTTCCTGAAAATTAAAAAACCACAGCCACAACCACCATAAAATTTTTTTTCAAAAAGAAAAGGCAATTTATAATAAAAAACCTTTCGCTTATCCACTCTAAGCTTTCCCTCTAAAATCTTTTTAACTTTCCTGATAGTAACTTTTTCCATTTATACCCTCTTAATCTCTTTCTAAAGCCTTTAATTTTTTAAACATATAATAAAAAAATCACCCGCTGTATTTGATTTTCAGGATATATGTTATATTTTAAAAAAGAGTCCAGAAAAATGAGCCAACAGACGTTTAAAGAGCTATCAGGTAAAGGACCTGAGATGAAGATAAGAAAGGTTTTTCACGGACGACTGCTTGGTCGCCGTAGTTTACGCAAAACCACTGGCAAAATATCTTTCAGATCTTGGGCCATTAAACTATCTCTATCTCTTCCTTCCTCCATCCATTCTTCCGCCAAACGTCCATGAATAAACCCAGCCATCGCCACAGCAGAAAAAACATCTACAAAGCGAGCCATAAGAGCACCTATAAAACCAGTAAGCACATCCCCTGTCCCCGCCTTAGCTAAAGCCGAGTGGCCTGTAGGAATAATCCAACATTTATTCCCCTTAGCTAACACAGAATGAAATCCCTTAAGCAGAACAAGAGTTCCCGTTTTTTGACTGGCCTTCATAGCGTAAGCGGAGCGATCCTGATCCACTTCTCCCGCGGTTAGGCCAAACAATCGAGCCAACTCCCCACTATGAGGTGTAACCACCCAATGAGAAGGAAGAGGAAAAAGATTTTCCTGAACACAAACATTAAAAGCCCCTGCGTCTACTACAACCGGCAGATGTGTTTTCTTTAATTTCAATATTAGGGCCTTTGTTTTTTCTCCCTCTGATAGCCCTGGTCCTATAGCTACAGCCGTTTTATTTTTGAAAAGCTGGGGATGAGACCAATCCTCCGTTAATACATCAGGGATACTTTTACTGGTGTTTTTACTGTCCTGAAAATCACCTGCCCATGTCACATAACCTGCCCCCATACGATAGGCAGAAAGAGCCGCTAAAGCCCCTGCCCCCCACATGCCTTTGCTTCCAGCTACCACCAATAAATGCCCCTGCCGGGCCTTATGATCCGTGGACGCGCGCTCAGGCAAACGAGAGGATACATAATACTCATCAATTAGAAAATGAGTTTGAGCCTTCTCCCTTAAAAGAGAGTAAGGAAAACCTATAGAAAAAATTTTTAGCTGACCGGTATGAGCAGGACCTTGCATAAGATAAAACCCTGGCTTAGACAAACCAAAAGTTAATGTCAGATCCGCTTGGACCGCCTGACCTTTTACATGCCCTGTGTCTACATCTAAACCAGAAGGAGTGTCTAATGAAACAACTGGTTTACCAGATGAGTTAATCCATTTTATTAGTTCCGAATAAAAACCCTCCACATTCCGAGAAAGACCCACTCCAAAAAGAGCATCTACAATTAAAGAACCTTTTTCACCAATTTGCTTTATTTTTTTTATATCTTCTAAAGAGAACAAATCCACATTTAAAGCCCTAAGCCTCTGTTTTTGTTTTTCTATAAGTGGTCTTTGTGGCTGACTCTTTTGCAATTTATATGAGCTTGATTCAGGAGTTGATCCTGACTCGTGCTCTAAACCAGGAGCTGACTCTGACCCCTTAAGAGCAACATCTGATAAAAAAACTTGGACAGAAATACCTTCAGATAAAAGATGACGAGCTACAACTAAACCATCTCCACCATTATGACCTGGGCCACATAAAACCATAACAAAAAAAGAGGACTGCTTAATAGATTTTAGATACTTCCCAACAGGACAATTTAAGAAAGAAATAATTTTCTGAGCGGACAAAGTGCCTGCGGTTTCCATTAAAATTTCCGCACTTAAACCATAGTCTACCTCTGCCGAATAATCCAACTCAGCACTTTGAAGAGAGTTTACTAAAGGAGTAAAATCTACTGTCTTTTGGATCATATTAAACCCTTTTGTTTTTTACCCTCTGTCACACTGTCCCTTGCTTTATATTGTCTTGAATTGAACTTTATTAAACCCTTTTGTTTTTTATCCTCTGTCACACGCGACCATTACTTTGTCCCCTGCATACCCAATTTTTTACCAAGGAATAAAGATATTTCTTCTGCATGTTGTTTAACCCGTTTTTCATCCTCTCCCTCTACTAAAATTCTGACCATCGGCTCTGTTCCTGAATATCGCACATATACCCGACCTTCGTTTTTGAAATCTTGCTTTATTCTTTCTATCAAAGAACTATATCCAGGCAAATGGTTTAGTTCACACCTACGCTTTACCTTTACAGACTTCTCAACCTGCGGAACAAGTAAAAGCTCAGCACTTAATTCCGAAAGGGTTTTGTTTTCCGATCGCATAACAGCTAAAACATTTAAAGCTGCCACTGATCCATCTCCGGTTGTGCTTTGATCCAAAAATATAATATGTCCCGAAGGCTCACCTCCTAAAGCTATATTATTTTGTTTCATATATTCCACCACATTTCGATCTCCTATTTCCGTTCGCTCCACCTGAATATTTTTTTTCTTCAACAGAGTTTCCAATCCCTTATTAGACATAAAAGTAACTGCTATTTTATTCCCTCTTAGCTCCCCCTTCTTTTGTAAGCTTAAAGCACAAATGCCTAAAATATGATCCCCGTTCACTAAATTTCCTTTTTCATCTGCCATAATAACCCGATCCCCATCCCCATCTAAACTAATTCCCACATCTGCTTTGTGCGTAAACACAGCCTCCTGAATTTTTTCCGCATGCAAAGCTCCAGATTGCTCGTTGATATTATACCCATTAGGAGAATGTCCCATCACAAACACTTCCGCCCCTAATTCCTCAAAAATTTTTGGAGCCACTTTGTAACAAGCCCCATGAGCACAATCTAAAGCAACACGCACACCATCTAAAGTGTAATTTAAAGGAAAGGTATTTTTAACATGCACGATATATCGGCCTGCAGAATCATCAATACGACGACTGCGCCCTATTTGATTAAAAGGAGCTATTAAACTATTTAATTTATCAGAAAACACCAAAGATTCAATTTCCTCTTCCACACTTTTAGAAATTTTAAACCCTTGCTCATCAAAAATTTTAATCCCGTTATCCTGATAAGGATTATGAGATGCAGAAATCACAATACCCGCCACTGCCCTCATATTTCGTGCTAAAAAACCAATACCCGGAGTAGGCAAAGGCCCTGTTAATTGAACCCATATTCCCATAGAGTTTAAACCGCTGGCCAGGGCCTGCTCCAGCATATAACCAGAAAGGCGCGTGTCTTTGCCAATTAGAACCATTGGAGCTTTTTTGTCTTGGTTACTCTCTCGCAGTAAATACCCCATAGCTTGCCCCACTTTTAAGGCCATATCAGGGCGCACTGGAAAACAATTAGCTCTCCCTCTAATACCATCTGTACCAAAAAGTTTTTTATTTTTCATATCCATGACTTTCTGCCCTGTATTAAACCCGTAAAGATTAAACGCTCCCACTTGGTCGCCTTTAATACAGGTCCCTCGCTCTCTTCGAATCCCTCTTTCTTGCTTTTACACAATCTTAAGAAAACCTGTAGCTCCCTTAAAATATGCGGAGAGAGAGGGATTCGCCTGCTTTGTTCGCTCGCCTCCTGCTCGCTCTCCGCGCAGGCCCACTTCGCTCGCTCAGAAAATCATCCAGATTTTCTGCCCTGTATTAAACGCTCCCACTTGGTCGCCTTTAATACAGGTCCCTCGCTCTCTTCGAATCCCTCTTTCTTGCTTTTACACAATCTTAAGAAAACCTGTAGCTCCCTTAAAATATGCGGAGAGAGAGGGATTCGAACCCTCGAGGCGGTTTCCCGCCTACGCGCTTTCCAAGCACGCGCCTTCAGCCACTCGGCCACCTCTCCGTTTCACTAATATGATTTTTCTTTCCTTTTCACCGACTATTTACTCGTCCGTGATAAAACCCATTCATCTCTAAACTGCAAAGCCAAGTACTTGGCTTTGCAGACCCTTGAAAGCGGAATCCAGAACCTAAAATGAAAGCCTAAAAGGCCTTCAACCTTTTTCAAGTGGGAATCCAGCCAAAATAACAACCTTTTTCACGACCGACTATTTACTCTGATTTTGGAAAGTTAAACTTTGAGTGGTCTAAATAATTCAAGTAAGTTTTTATTTCCCTAATACTTTCGCGAATATCATCTAAGGCGCGATGCTTGTTTTCCTTTTCAAAAACTACACCTTTGTTGGCAAAAATAATTTTCCAACCAGAAACATCTAACATACGATAGTGTAGTCGCTTTTCAAATTTTAAAAGATGCTTTTTAATAAAAATACGATCCTGATAAATAGAGTTACCCGCCATAATGATTTTTTCCTCTTTTTTAAAATGTTTATCCGCCAAAGCAACAAGCTCCCGTTCCATCTGCTCCTGGGGAGCCCCATTTGGAACCAGATCATAAAGGCCAGATTTTTTGTGCTGTTTTGTGTTCCATTTATCCATTTTTTCTAAATATTCTCTATGTTGCCGAACTATTTGATGATAAGAGTCCAATTCTTCATGTTGATGATCGGTAATAATAGCGGCTGTTTCAATAATAACCTCTTTTTCCGGATCCAGCCCCGTCATTTCCATATCTAACCATAAAAATTTTTGTATTTTAGGATTCATATTAACATAACCTTTCTATCTGTTATAAACCACTTTGGCAAGATAGCATGAGAAATCAGAAATTTCAAACCCGATCAACCATCTGGTTTAAAAAAACACTTTTTTAAAAATAGATATAATGAAGCTTACCAAAAAACACGAAAGTTAGGGGCTATTGCTATCAATTCATTAAAGGCAAATTAATCAAGATCAGGCCCTATTTTGAACCATCCCCCATTTAGGGGCTATTGCTATCAATTCATTAAAGGTAAATCAGGAAGAGGACCTGAGTTAAACTGCTTCCAAACAGATAGAGCAGACTGAAAAAAAGACTCATGCTCAGTAATCACTTTTTCACTTATTTGACTTCCCATAGAGGAAATGTTTCCCGATTGCGCATAAAGATCCATTGGCCTTAAAATATCGTATATGGAAACATCATTAAAAATATATGCCCTTCCTGCCAAGTCAATCCAATCCCTATCGCCTGTTCGAACTGGATTAAGAAAACGAAAAAGCTCTGCAAAAATATCTTGACTCTCTTTATGCAATTTTGTGGAAAGTAATCTTTTATTATAAAGATCAGCCTCCACCTGGGCCATCTTCTGATTGATATTATCTAACTGTAAATAAAGAAGTCCCCGAAAAATCGGATCACCACTTCTTACACCCTTTTGGCCATTAGGGGCTTGACCGTATAAAGTGTGGCCATATATATTTGCCACAGCATTTTGATAATCTGAACCCATTTCACCTCTGCCTATAGCTTTTATCAGCTCCCACCTTAAGCTTTGCCGATGACTCCTGTATCGCTCATATAATTGATTAAAAGCATGAATTTCCGGTTCATATTGTTTTAAAACAGCTTCCATTTGCTGTAAAGAAGACTCCCCCTCCACCAGATAGACAGAAGTCTGCTCAAATACAGCAATCATCCTTTCATGGGCTTGGTTTGTCTCCTTTAGCTCTTTTTCCAGAGCTAAAAACTGATCTTTCAAGAAAGACGGAGGATCGGTTTCAGCTTGTTTTATAGCTTGCTCAATCATACTAAATGCAAGCTGAACAGATTGAAGAACCTCTTTATGTTGGACACTGATTTTTTTTAAATACCCCTCCAAGACAATAAGCTCCTTTTTGAGTTTAGAGTAACTGATAATTTTTTGCGACAATTTTGATAAAAGATGACCAACTTCTGCACTATTTTGAGGGTTTTTAAAACCTCTTTCTAAAAGACTGCTATAAGAGGGCATATATACCCCTTTTTTAATATGTTTGACTATCCAATATCCTGCTATATTAGAAACATATTCTATCATGTCATTTAGCATTTGATACGATATGAACTGCGAGGTCAAAAAAGCAATAGCCTCTCCAGCACTTGTGCTGGAAAGCACACCTTTTAATATCTTTCCCTGATGTTTTTGGGCTACTCCATAACTCATCATTATTGCTTTTATTTCATTTTCTACCTCTGAGCGCGTTCTCTGTTCTACAGAAACTAAAAGAGAACTTGAATTGGCTTTCAGGAACTGATGATTAATAAGAAATTCCCGGAAGGCCAGGTTATTGGCAAACTTACGCGCTACATTTACAGAAGCCGGAATACTGTTATCTTTCCCTTTTTCCAAGGGCACACCAAGATGTTTTTCTATAAATTGCTGAGCCAGTGCAATGGGGATGGGAAGTCTGGTAGAGGGGTCTTGATACTCCCCAAGGTTGTGCCCCACTTCTTCCACCTTATGTCTGTTTCGCAATAAAGGAAGTCTTTCAAAATAATGGGTTTCCACATTTTCCAGCTTATCAAAGTATTGATGAAACAAAGTACTTGGAAATCCAGTAAAAATAAAAGGATCTTTTGTCCCCACTGCCATAAGAGTGGGTATGTATTTCTTTCCTCTATGAGAGGGAATAATAGCATTTAGTTGAACGATATTCCACATGCCGTATAATTCCCCAAGGGGACTACTACCTTCAAAACTCTGATATTCAATAGGATGAGTATTAAATAAATTGGGCACGGACATAAATCCTTTCCTCTGCCCTTCAGAAAAAGCCTCTTGTTTCTCTCTAACAGATTTTCCAGGGGCAGGATCTACTACAGGAGAAAGAAGCATAATGCCCTTTAGTTGGGGATGAAAAAAGCCAGACCCTTGCGGACCGTCTGTCATGGTCATCAATTTCTGTGCGAAAATAGAACCTCCGCTATGTCCTAATACAAATAAAGGCACATGAGGGGGAACATACTTTTTTACAAAAGCGGAAAGGGCTAAAATCTCCTCTTCTAAATTTTTAAAGACTTCCCGATGGCCTTCTGCATGCCAAGGAAGATCTAACGATAGCACATCCACTTTTTTATAAGCTCTAAACCCTTGCATTATATGCTTTGCTACATGAGCACCAGCCATTCGCATTCCCATACCATGCAAGAACAAGATTACAGCTTGAGTGTCTGAACCCACCAGCCACTTTCTTTTTCCCTGGCTTTTAATATTACTTAAAAGCACTCTCGATCTAAAGGCCACATTAGTGGACAAAAGCAACCCATTATACTCATAAGAGGTTCTGACCATTACAATATCATTATGATTCAACTGAACAGCCGTAGAGTGTTCGGGATAAGCCAGCTGATGACCTATGTAATAAGCTCCTTTTGGAAGAAAAACATCTAATACACTCGGAACCGAAGGTTTTTCATTCCATCTCTTTTGTAATCCATGCTCTTCCTCTGGTTTAAAAAATTGAGAATGAAATTCTTCGTTTATTACACCTCTGCGACCAGCCTGAGTTACAAATTGTAAGCCAGAGGGAAAAGCATCTTTACACTCTAACTCTCCAGGTCGCGACTTTAAGCAAAACAAACACAAAATCACAAAAAAATACTTTTTACTCGTTTGTAAAAAAACTCTGATTAAGCGAGCTACCTGCCTGTCAAAGAGAAAAGTCGCCTTTAAGAAACTGAAAAGCCAAGTAGTTAGTTGTCTCGTCTGGTGGAAACAAAAATCCAGAGAAATAACACTTTTTTTTACAAACCACTTTTTAATAGCTGATAAAAAAAACAACATAACATTCCTTTAAAAAAAAGAAGGGGAACAACCTGCTCCACTCCCTATTTCTTATATCCAAAGTTCTGATACATACAAACTATTTTTATAGCATTTTAGAAAAAAATAATTTAACAATTTTTTAGATCAAGCAGATTATTTAGATCAAACTGTGTAAAATTTTCAAACTTATTGCGAGGAAGCAGATACAGATGGCACACCTCAACAGTTAATTGCAAAAATGATACAAAGGCCTCTTGGATAAACAACCCGCCTTGCGGGTAAACTGAGCCTTCCGGACTGGCACAACTTCAAAGGCTACTTGCAAAATTATCCAGAAGTAACATGGATAAACAACCCCCTCTGGGGGCGTGTTTTGTTCCTGTTGTTTGAACTTTGGATAGGGGTTTGTTTCAATATGAAACACTTTTCTTACTTTTGTCCTTAATAGTTCCCCCTCAAAAATAAAAATCTCCAACTATATCAAAGGGTTATCAAAAAACACCCCTCTCTCTTGCACTTTATAGGGGTAGACATAAACAAACCTTAACAAGGAGAAAAAAAATGAACATTATAAACTGCCCAAACTGTGGAGCTAAAATAAACAAAACTGGAAACACTTTGCATTGCCAGTGTGGATGGAGCAAATCTTTAAACCAAGCAAAAGAAAAACAAATCCAACATAAAATAGCAAAAAACATCTTTTTAAGCGGAATCGTTTTAATGGGTTTTGTTATTTATCTTGGAAACTGGGGATCTTCTTCTCTTTCTATTGTCCCACTTAAAGCTCGCCAATGGACAGGACAATTAAACGAATCTTCTTTTAAAAAACTTACCAGCCTTTGCGGACAGCTTAAAAAATATAACTGTGTGGAAAGTGCTCATAAGTCCTTTTTTAGCTCTTCTAAAGATTTAAGAGTATTGGAAAAATTAGGTGAGTATCAATACAGAAGAAACAAGGTGGCAGAGGCCAGCAAAACTTACAAAGAATACTTTACTAAAAAAGGGTCCAGTGTGAAGTCGGCTTACAATTACGCTCGTATTTTGGAAAAGCAAGGTCAAGTGGAGTTTGCTCTTTCTTACTACCAGTATGCTTTAAAAGCGCGCCCTCAAACTGTTCAGGTGACTGTTATGCGTGCTTACATTAACTTGTTAGTGAAGTCTGGTCAGGTGAATAAAGCCAAGCAAGAGTTAGCAAAGTTTAAGCCTATTTTAAAAAGAGCTGGTTCTTTAGTTCAGCAAGAATATGCCAGATGGCACAAACAAACCATCTAACCCGCATGTTGCGGGGGACAAAGCTCGCATGTTGCGAGGGACAAAGCTCGCATGTTGCGGGGGACAAAGCTCGCATGTTGCGGGGGACAAGGGGCGTGACTTTAGAGGTTTTACCTTCTCTAAACACGCCCTTTCACTTTAAAAACCCAAACAAACCATCTTAAAGAGATGAGCACACAAAAAACCGCTGTTAAAAAGTATCTTGAAAATTATTGGCCACCAGAAAAATCTTTTAAAGAAGTGGAATCCGGGGGACACAATGCCCGGCCAGAATTAGAAAAAGCTTTGGCATATTGTAAAGAGTGGGGAGCAACCCTTATCGTGGCTAAGCTGGACCGACTGAGCCGTGACTTAGGATTCATTGCTAAACTTCAGGATGATATAGACTTTGTATGTTGTGATATGCCAGAGGCTACACGGGAAACCATAGGCTTTATGGCTGTTATTGCCCGGTGGGAAAGGGAGCAAATAGCTAAAAGAACCAAAGAGGCTTTGGCTGAGAAAAGAAAAGAAGGTGTCCCCCTTGGAGCACACAATCCCAAAGTGCGTAAAGCTTTAGAAAGGTGGAGAGCTATACAAAAGAAAAAACGGGAACAAAAAACTAAACTAAAACCACTTAAGAGCAAGATTAAAATTACAGAAATAACAAATAAACCTAAAGCCATAGACATAGCGGATAAAAAGGTGTTACCCACAATTAGAACCTTAAGACTTCAGGGTTTTTCTTATGAGAGGATAGCTTTAGCTCTTAATGAGTCTGGGATTCCGCCCCGTGTTGGTGGCCAATGGTTTAAGACACAGGTTATTAGAGTATGCAAAAGGAACGGGCTATCAGGGTAGAATCACCCCCTATATGCTTATGTATACACCCCCTGAACACTTGTTTTCGGGACAATATATAAAACACTTAATCTATAGGTTCACACTCTTTACATTCGTCACAATCAGGCAGTCCTTTAGAGACAGGTTCACCATTGACTGAAACAAGCTCATTATCTTTATAAACGCGTGTCCCGCTAACAGTTTTTAGGCTGTTAGGGTCCGGGGGTAAAGCATCACACTTTTTTTGAGCCTCTACATACAAAGCTTTACATGCCTCTGGGTCTGGGTGTTCTCCCTCTATAAGTGAACCTCTATAGCATACTCCCGTTTCTGTCCCTTTATCGTAAGCATCATATCGTATTTTCATACACCGCACATCATGTCTAACAGAATAGTTACTTGTTTCCACACACTTATTGCTTTTCCCACAAGATATTGTGAAAAGAAAAACAACACTCATTAAAAAAAATAAAGCTGTATATTTCATTTAATCTATAGGTTCACACTCTTTACATTCGTCACAATCAGGCAATCCTTTAGAGACAGGTTCACCATTGACTGAAACAAGCTCCCCGTATTTATATATTTCTGTCCTACTAACAGGTTTTAAAGCCTTCGGATCAGGCGGTAAAGCATCACACTTCTTTTGAGCCTCTGCCAATAAAGCTTTGCATGCCTCTGGGTCCGGGTGTTCTCCGTCTACATATTTACCCCTACATACCCCTGTTTCTATTCCCTTATCTATAGCTTTATAAATAAGTTTCGTACACCGATAGTCGTCAATAACAGACGCCTCTGGAGTATGTTTGTTTTTCAAACATCTTTTCTTATTACTGGGTTCTTTTTTATTGCTTTTTTCAGTCTTATTGCTTTTTCCACAAGATATTGTGAAAAGAAAAATAACACTCATTAAAATAAATAAAACTGCTTTTTTCATTTAATCTATAGGTTCACAATCTTTACATTCGTCACAATCAGGTAATTTTTTATAGAAAGACGAACCACTTAAATACATAGTACTGTCCGGATCCGGTGGTAAAGCATCACACTTTTTTTGCGCTTCATCACCTAAAGCTTGGCAAGCCTCTGGATCAGGGTCCTTTGCCTCCTTATCCAACCCCACAGTAAGAGGGCCATCATAACAAACACCGGCTTTTTTACCTTTATTGTGAGCCTCGCTTTTAAGGTCTAAACATCTTCTATCGGCTGTTTTAGAACTACGAACACACTTGGTTTTACAAGATATAAGAAAAAGAGAAAAAAAACATATTAAAATTATTCCATACTTCATTTTATTCTCCTTATATACATCCGTAAGCTGTCATCAACTCCCCACCACAAGGTAATGATAGCCTTCGGATTGCTTCCCTCTCTTGCTCAGCTTCATATTCTGCGTAAGGTTTTGCTTTCTCTGGATTATAAGGCCGTAAAAAATACTCAAAATCTGTAGTAGTAAAACGACAAACACGTTGCTTTGGTTCTACACAACTGGGGAAACCATGAGAGGTCATAAACTGGGTTTGTGATCTTTTTAAGTGTGGTAATCCAATAGCATGACCCAGCTCATGGACCATAACATTTATAAAAAACTCCCGATCCCATGTTATATTATGATTCATTCTTATAATAGCAAAAAAATCTAAAAAGTCCCACCAATCATCAAAAGCTTCATATTCTCCTAATCTTTTAGGGTCATCAAAATCCTTTTTTATAACATAAACAATATTATGGTCATCTTCTCTTTCGCACTTCTCAATAAATAACTTTTCATAATACCGCCCTGCCGGTATCCCGTGCATATCTGCCGTCCCCCATATCAACTTTTTATACTCATAATAAGCTTCATTCCATAAATGCATTGCTTTTCTTATCCACCGGTCTTCTTTATGGGAAGTATGACTTCCCCACACCCAATCCGGCGTATACATACACACACCCCAAGGGAAAAAACTCATTTGTAAAATCTCCTGATCCCATGATTCATACTCACCATCTTTTATAATGAAGCCTCCCCGTGGCAAGCCACGGGGTATCACTGTTGTCTATCGCCAATATCTGTGCTTTCAAAACAACCGCAGTTGCTGACTGTAAATCTTCTTATAACCTGACTTATTACCTTGATTCTTCACATAATCACTGATCTTCTGCTCATCACCATGATGACCCACCGTGCTTATAAAATATCCCTTCGTCCAAAACTCACCACCCCACAAAAACTTCTTCACATCAGGACACCGCCTAAATAACTCACGAGCCGTTAAACTCTTCACTATCCGACAAATCCGTGTAGGACTATACATCGGCACAGACTGAATCAAAAAATGAACATGATCCCCATCTAAACCTATCTCTATAAACTCCATCTCATAACGCTGACTAATCTCTTTACATATCCACTTTAATTCCAGCGAAACTTTATCCGACAACACAAGCTTTCTATACTTTATCGGACATACTAAATGATAAAGCAAAATCGATACATTGTGACTTTTATAAATATACTTCCCCATATAATAAGGCTAACGCCTTATAAGGAGCGTGGCAAGCCACGGGGAATTAAACCCGTGAAGATTAAAACTGCACCTTTTCACTGTCCGGGGATTATTTGTTTGTGACAAAGCCTTTCCAGGGAAAAGCCAAACAATCACAAAGCATAATCCATATATCCAGCCTAACAGTTTTTTTTGTGTTTTCATACAGGGTTTTATAGCAAAGAAACAGCATATTTCCTAATATTTCCTATAAAACCCGCAAATTTTAGCGGTTTATGGATTAAAACCTGTAAAATATTCATTAAATTATAGAAAAAAGCTATAGGTTTAGAAGTTACTTTCCGGCACCTTTATTTTGTATTACCATGTTAGTAAGATTTTTTACATGGTCAAGTAATTTCTGATCAGACTTTATACTGCCTTTTATATATTCCAATACATCATTAAGATCGGTTTTTATTTCTTTTATTTTTTCATTTTCTTTTTTTAGTGTTACTTCTATTCTGGCAATATTTATTTTACTCTCTGCATGTTTTTCTTTAAAAATATCTTCCAAATTCTTTTGATTATTCCTTAAGGTTTTTGTCTTCGCTTCCAGTTTTGACTCCAGTTTTGAATCCAGAACGGCATTAAAAATTAAAAGCAAAAAGGACATAACAATAGTAAAAACACCAATAGCTTGTAAAACTATAGGAACATCTGACAAAGATTCCATTTTACACCTTCCTTTTTAGTATATCACACACAACACCGCATTTTTTACAATCCATTATATAGGCTGTCAATAATTTTACCGCAACTGATATTGAGAATCATTTTATATTTCCTTTTTCTATTAAATCAAGCCTTCTGCCTGTTTGGTTTTTTGCAGAAGTGATAAAAAAACCTAATAAAACTAAAAAAATTGCTTTCATAATTCCACTTATCGGAATAAAAAAGGAAAACTGAAATAAGACTTTAGTCTTTTTTTAGGCTAAAAAGCTAAAAAAAGTAAAAATAAATAGAATTATTGTTTTCATAATATCCCTTATCGGCACAATCTATTTTTACTTTAGGGGTTTATTGAAACTGTCCGTTTTTCAGGCCCAATCCACGCCTATGGTGATGACTTCTGGTATGCTCCGCCTGGCACTCTGGCCGGCCACAAGTAAGTCTTTGATTTTTTTGGGGCTTAAAAATCTTTTTACAATATATACACTTTTTCTTTTTTTCAGCTAAAGCTTTGCGCCTGGCCCTTACATAGCTGGCCATGTGTTTTTTTTACATTCCACAGCACCGCAAGTAATACGCTTATTCCGCATCGGCTGGAAAAGCTTATTGCAATATGGACATTTTTTCTTTTTAGTCTTACTCATGTTGGTTTTTAGTTATGCGGATTATATTTAATGCCTTTCATGGGGGGACACTTTATAAAATCATTTCTTTTTGAAAGCTCAATTTTCATACTTTCCACCAGCCAATTTTTACTACTCTCCGTACCCTCAAATAAACCCAAAGCTTTAGTTATGGGTCCGGCAGTTAAACATCGGTTAGGGTATTTTTCAAAAACCTTAAGGACAACATCCAACAAATCTTCTTGTGCCTTTTGTGCCCTATCTATTAAATCCTTTGTTACTTGTAAATCCTGTCTCATTTTAATACTCCTTTGTTTTAAATTATGTATATATGCAAATTCCGTGCATAGCTTATTATCAAGTTTTCAGCAATAAAAAGCAATATTTTTTAAACAAGTGTGTAAAAAATATACAGAGTGTGCCCTTGACAGGCTGAATGGAAGACTATGTCTGAGATTGTTTCCTGACTTCCGCATTATGCGCCGTGCTAATCCAATGATTTCAAGGGTTTACAAAACTCAAGGGCACTACATTTTAGCCTGAAGTCTTGGTTTAATCTGTGGCTGATAAGAACTGAACTGTTTGGGAATAATATTTATGAAAGCATTTATAGATGGCTTTCTGTGTTTTATTCATCTGAGAAGGAAGTAAAAATCTCTTGCCCGTTTGTGTGTCTATTATCAAACTCTGTTGAACATCTACTAACTCTTCTTTTACTTTTTCAAAACTGATATCTATTCCCTTTTGTTTTAAACAATAACGAACGAAACAGGCCAGACTGTAAGCTATGAAACAAATTAATATATGAGCTTTTATTCTTTTAGGTGTCCAATGATAGATAGGACGCATTCTAAGATCATGTTTATTCAAGCGAAAAGCAGACTCTATTTGCCATAAACTTCTGTATCGCGCATAAAGCTCCTTTATGCTCACTTCTTTTTTGTTAGGTGGTTACATCAAAGAGCAAAACATCCACTTTTTGCTTTAAAAGGTTTAGGATCTGATCACATACACATTTTTTGATCTTTTCCCGACTTTCATAGAGCTTGTCCATCATCCAATAAACCCTATCTAAGTTTAAAGCCCTGTGTTTTTTATTTTTTATCTCCGCTATGCTTTTCCTTTTACTGACCGGGTTTTGCAGACGAGAAAGAACCATCTCTTTTAACAGACAAGAGACTTCTTTTCTTTTGTATCCTGAAGGAAAACACTCTTCAATAGGTAAGTCTTCATAAACTTTCCCAAAGATGTCTTCAATACCCTTAGAAATACGAGCTTCCTCTTTGAGGCTTTTAGCATACACCAGATCACCAGGAAGAGGGGACTTGTTCTTTTTTTCTTGCACAGAGTCTGAGTAGTCTATTGTTTTTTGTTCCATATCAGGGAAGACCATCTGTATATCTTTTGAACATTTATCAATGAGTTCTTTACCTATTTTGGTAAAGAGTTGGATTTTTTCTATATTATTTTTATGAGTGTGTCCGATACAGCAAATTGTTTTTTGCTTAACTTTTTGACCATGACGGATGTTTTTAACGATTCGTATCAAGACTTTTTACAGCTTACTATTTTATAACCTTCACCTTTAGCAGTGCATTGGCTTTCAGCCTCTTTGGGATTATCCGCGCCAATGTCTTCTTTACTACCGTCTTTATCGCAAACACAAGTGAAAGCTCCCGTTACTTGGGAAGTGTTATTGGTTATCGTCTTTTTATCTCCGCTTGTGGCCGTCTTGTCTTCCTTATCGCCACTACCACCACAAGATAAAAGGAACAAAAATAAAAAATAAATAAATAAGTATTTCATTACTTAAATCCTCCTCATAGAATTAAAGTTCTTATTGAGACACACCAATCACACACTCAAGCTGTGTTGGGTTAATCACATGCTCAAGGCTGTGTTGGGTTAATCGCACGCTCAAGCTGTGTTGGGTTAAAACTACAATAAACAGTTAATGTCACATTTAGTCTCTTTGCCTTATTACTACAATAATTTAAACCAGCATTAAATAAATCGGTATAGTTTGTTTTATCAGGAAATGAACCTGAATCTACTACAAAACAAGGATCAGGATTAAGACAATGACAATTCAATGGTTTTATATCTTTATCAGTTATATAATCTGGAAAGTCCAAAATTTCACATTCATTTAAGCTACAAATCATTTCCTGATTTTCATGCTTAACTTGAAATAAATCGTTTGAATCGATTAAAGTTATCATACTTAAACAAGCTTTTTCCGCATCTTCCCAAGCGTCTGAAAAACTATCCCCTAAACCAAAAATAAAATTATGCCAATTCTCTGAAACGGAAGTGTAAGCTCCCCTGGAATTTGGTAGACATAAACCTGTTATGTTTGAAATTCTATTGTTTTTATTACAACTAACAATAACTTTCGCAGTTGATAAAAACGGATAAGCTAAAAATAGACTTATCAATAAACTTTTAAAAACTTTCATAATATAACTCCTTTAGTTTGATTTACTTTTGTTTTACTTACTCCCAGACTAACGGGGGGGGTAAATGTCAACATTTTTTTAAAATTTATAAGTTATTGATATTATTTAATTTTTTACCGGCTCCAGTATTATAGCCCCTCTCACTTTAACAGACACAGCTCAAACTTCCAATAAAGCCTTCATCCCCTGAACCACTGTTAAAGGACAATGAGCTATGCTGGCTGTTTCTGTGGCAGGACTTTGAAACAAAAAACCTCTCCTTCTTAGCTCTGTTGTTAAAATTGCGAGTCGCCGGCGAGCATGGGAGACAAGGGACCCGCGAGGCGCGAGAGACAAAGGATAGCCGTTCTTAATTCACCGAAAACATCACCAAAGCCCACGAGGCGCAAGAGACAAAGGGTGAGGCTTTAGAGGTCTTACTTCCTCTAAACACGCCCTAAAACTTACAACACGCCCTAAAAACCTTTATCGCAGGATTTATTTTGGTGAAACTACGCCAAAAAAGCCTTTTTCAGAGACTATTATTTAAAAGCTTGACTTTTTATCATCAATTAGTTTTTTTTAATGAAATAGGCTAAAATTTACTTAGTCGCCAATGATAAAATATGTTTAGTTAAGTAAATCGCTTGGTATATCTACCTTAGGATAAAAAATGAAAGTTCGAGCATCTATTAAAAAAATTTGTAAAGATTGTCGTGTAATTCGAAGGAAAAACCGTCTGAGGGTGATTTGTAAAAACCCAAAACATAAACAAAGACAGGGGTAACAGTTATGTCTCGTATAGCCGGAGTGGATTTACCAAAAGAAAAAAGACTGGAAGTAGCCTTAACCTATATTTATGGCATAGGTCGTGCAAAAGCGCGCGATATATGTAAGAAAGCAGGCTTTAGCCACTCCATGAGAACAAAAGACTTAAATGACGAACGGACAGCCATGTTGAGATCCATTATCGAAAAAGACTATAAAGTGGAGGGGGATCTCAGAAGAGAAGTGGGTTTATCCATAAAACGGCTGATGGATTTATCTTGTTATCGGGGAATAAGGCATAAAAAAGGCTTGCCCGTCCGAGGGCAAAGCACCAGGCAAAATGCCAGAACCCGAAAAGGACCCAGAAAAACTGTTGCAAATAAGAAAAAAGCTGTTTAATTTTAAGGAATTGTTATGTCTGTCCGAAAGCCTAAAAAGAAAAAAGCTAAAAAAAATGTGCCAGTAGGCCATTGCTACATCCACGCAGGATTTGGTAATACCCATGTAAGCTTTACTGATTTAGCAGGTCAGGTTATATGTTGGTCATCATCAGGTGCCCTGGGGTTTAAAGGTTCCAGAAAAGGGACCCCTTTTGTGGCGCAAGCCGTAGCAGAATCGGCTGTTAAAAGAGCACAGGAATGTGGCTTAAAAACAGTGAGTGTGTTCTTAAAAGGGCCTGGTACAGGAAGGGAAATGGCCGTGCGTGCTCTGGCTGGGGCAGGGCTTAAAATTACCTCACTTAGAGATATTACACCTATTCCCCACAATGGGTGCAGACCACCTAAAAGACGACGAGTTTAATTTTTTATGTTATTATGTAAAATACACATAAATTAAGAGTAATACATTATAGATTATACTATTAGGAAAACACACAAACACATAGGAGAAAAAATCAGATGGAAAAAATAGAACTTAAACCTCATTATTATCAATACTGGAAAGATCTTATTAAACCAAAAGGTTTTGAATTGGATAAGGACAGCCTTACTCCTACTTACGGGAAATTTACCATTCGTCCTTTGGAAAGGGGCTACGGCTTGACTTTAGGAAATTCCATTCGTCGTGTCCTCCTTAGCTCTATGATGGGTTCTGCTGTTTCCGCTGTAAAGTTTGACGGGGTTCTACATGAATTTACCACCATTCCCGATGTTCTCGAAGATACTACAGACATCATCCTCAATTTGAAGCAAGTTCGTTTTCAACAGGATAACGCAGATCAAAAACATTTAAAAATCATAAAAGAAGGGCCTGGTTTGGTAACCGCCAACGATATTCAATTAGTGGATAACATAAAGGTCATCAATCCAGAGCAAATTATTGCCACACTGGAAAAAAATGCGAAATTTAAAGTGGAAATAATAGTTACTTTTAACCGAGGTTATATTGAAGCAAGCGCGCAAAAAGAGAATCTTCCCTTAGGTTTTATTCCTATTGATTCTATTCACTCTCCTATTCGTCGCGTAAACTATACTGTAACAAACGCCCGGGTAGGACAAAAAACAGACTATGACTCTTTAATTTTACAAGTGTGGACAGATGGTTCTATTTCCCCAGAAGAGGCTGTTCCTTTGGGCTATAAAATTCTAAAAGAGCAAATACAAGTGTTTATGAACTTTAATGAAAATATTGAACCAAAAGAAGAAGAGAAAAAAGAAGAAGTCCCTCAGGTTAACCAAAATCTTTTTCGTCCAGTAGAAGATCTGGAGCTATCCGTTCGAAGTGCTAACTGCTTGAAAAATGCAAGGATCCGCTATATTGGCGATCTGGTTACCAAAACAGAGCAGGAAATGCTGAAAACAAAAAACTTTGGCAGAAAATCCCTTAACGAAATAAAAAGTATCATAAAAGGTATGGGGCTTTCTCTTGGCATGTCAGTAGAAGGATGGCCACCTAAGGATATGGAAGCACAAAAACTAAAAAATGGAATGGCCCCTCCGACAGAAAACAGTTCTTCCTTTGGTTTTTCTGGTTCCCAGGCCATGTCAACTGAAGGATTAAAACCCTCCCATCCCACTATGACTAACGAACCAGTAGAAAGAACAGGACAAAGAACAACCTATAATTTCCAACCAACCCCTTCCGTATCCCCTAAAGGTGATACTTCTCCTGTATCTGATACTAACAAACCAATGCCCTCAGTTAGAACAGTATTTCCATCCTCCCTGTCGTCGTCCTCCTCTTCTCCCGCTTTTAGTGGTAAAAAACCGTCATCCTTTGGACAAACAGACTCCCCTACTTCTATTCGTAGAACAGAAAGTCCGCAAATGGGTTCACCTACTGACCCCGCTGGCTTAACAAAACAAATGCCTAAAACAGAAACTCCTCCAGCTTCAACTTCTCCAGTTCTAACTCCAACTCCCCCGGTTCCCTCAACTCCCGTGCAAACCACACAAAAGCCAACATTAAATTCTGACTTTTCTGGCCATGAACAACAACAAAAGAACAACACACCCAGCAATTCTGAAAAAACAGAAAAACAATTAGGTTCTGAGGATTAACTACTGGACAAACCAGAACATAAATCACTGGACAACAAACTATGAGACATCAAAAACAAAAAAACTCCTCTTTCGGAAGACACAGAGGCCCCAGAAAAGCCCTCATCAGAGGGTTAGTAAACAGCTTGGTGGAAAACGAAAGAATCAAAACCACTGTGCCAAAAGCAAAATGCACACGCCCTTTGATTGAAAAAGCAGTTACTATAGGAAAGAAAGGAGACATTCATTCCCGTAGACTTCTTTTATCTCGCTACCCTAATAAAAAAACAGTAGATAAAATTCTTAATGTTCTTTCTCCCCGTTTTAAAGATCGACCGGGCGGTTATACTCGCATTATAAAGTTAGGGTTTCGTTCAGGTGACAAAGCCCCTTTAGCTTATCTGGAGTTTGTAGATTATAGCATTCAAACCGGTGCTGTTAAAAAAACAAAAAAGTTAGAAAAAAAAGAAAAACTAACAACAGAGGGTGAAAACAAAAAAACAGATAGTGCTCAAGCAAAAAGATCAGATCAAAACCTCATCAAGAAAAAATCTACAAAGGCGGATAAAAAGAAAGAGCTTGCAAAATCAGAAAAAGCTCCTGACAGTAAAAAACAAAAAAAACACCTACTTGCTAAAATAGACAGAAAAAGAAAAAAAGCCCGCAAGCAGGAAAAAAAATCCAGACGCGAGAACCGCTAACAATAAAGCCCACTTATTAAAGAAGAAACTGTTTATTTTTCTTGTTCAGAACTCAAAAAAAACGAAAATAAATTTATCAAGTTAGGAGCATAAATTATCCATGCACTATCGGATTATTATAGGCATTACAAGTATTTTTCTAATTGTCTTTATCGGCAGTGTTCTTATTTTCCAATATTATCAAACAAAACACAAACTCCCGGAGCATATTCAAAAAAATCAACAAATAGGAAAAAAAACCTCAGAAATTACTTTTTACGATCTTAACACAAAACCTATCGCACTTTCCGATTTTAAAAATAAAATAACCATCATCAATTTTTGGGCTACCTGGTGTGCCCCTTGTATTAAAGAACTTCCTTCATTAAATAAATTAGCGGGGTTTTTTCCAAAAAACCTGGTTATTCTTATTGTATCCAACGAAAGAACAGATGATATTAAAAATTTTTTAATGGCTTTCCCTGATTTTTATCCTAATTTTATTCCTGCCAATATAGGTAAAAGACAAATGTTAGCCCATTTCAGTGTTCAAGCTTTTCCAGAAACTTATATTTTAGACAAACAAGGAAAGTTACACCAAAAAATTATCGGCCCGCAAATTTGGGATTCTGAAAAATGGAAAACCAAAATTAAACTCCTAATCGAAGAAAAATAATCTGACACCTTCTTTTAGATATAAAAAATTGCCATCCTGTGTTGGACACGGTAAAAGAAAAACATGAACTTATTATTGTTTGGAGCACCCGGGACAGGAAAAGGCACACAATCCACCTTTTTAATCTCCCATTATAAGCTACATCATATCAGCACAGGAGATCTTTTTCGAAAAGCTTTAAATAAAAAAACTCCATTAGGTGTAAAAGTGCAGTCGTTTATAAATATGGGAAAGTTAGTGCCTGATTCTATAGTGGTTTCTCTAATAAAAGAAGTCTTAACTTCTAAACAAAAGTCTAAGGAAACACTTGTTAGACAATCCCTACCTGGTTTTATTTTAGATGGGTTTCCCAGAACTTTACCACAAGCAGAATCTTTAGATGATTTATTAATGAGTTTAAACTTAAAGTTGAATACTGTTTTGCTTTTAAATGTGCCTCAATCTGTATTAATTAAGCGCGTTACAGGGCGACGAGTGGCAGAAAAAAGTGGCCTGGTTTATCATATAGAGTTCAATCCACCTAAGAAAAACGGCTTTTGTGATAAAAGCGGAGAACCACTTATACACAGAAAAGATGACCAAAAAGAAGTTATAAAAGAGCGACTCAAGACCTACCATGAGCAAACATTTCCTCTAATAGAATATTATCGTAAAAAAGGTATTTTATGGGAAGTAGATGGACAAGGTTCTCCAAAAAAAGTGTTTTCCCGCATTCAAAAGATATTATCCCCTCTTGCTGTAAATTGAGCTTTAAAATCAGCTTTTAACATATTCTCCCAGTTATCAAGCCTGCGCGGGTTTGCGCTCATGTGAATTGAGCCTTAAAATTACAGCTTTTAACATATTTTACGGAAAAAGCCCTAAAAAAGCCTCTCTCCTCCTACTATAAGTTGACTTTAAAATCAGATATTTACCACCTTTGATTTGAAATCCCTGGAAAAATAGTCTAAAATCAAAACCATGAAAGAAAAAACAGAAAATATGAATCCATTTATTCTTATAAAAGAAAGTGAAACAGGCAGAGAACAGCTACTTCTAAACACAGAAACCATTGGAGAATACGATGATGAAGGCTTTAAACTTTCTCGTGATAATGTTTGCTCAGCTCTGTGGCCGGTTCATAAAAAAGGCTGTCCTATAGAACTTATCAAACAAGTGGCGAAGGATCTTCCTGATATTGTTAATACCATATTAACTATGAAAAACTCTCGCCGATGCGTTTTGGAGTTGGGTCGCTCTTACTCTATATGGATTGAGGCTAAAGAGAAAAATATACAGCTTTCTGTTTTAAAACAGCTTTCCCCTGATGAGTCTCAAAAGCTAAAAGACAAAGCCAAGTATTGGACACAAACAGGCGAAGGAGACACCATTGCTGGAGCTTTTTCAGCTTATAAAAACTCTCTCCATTAAATATTTCTACTCAGTGTAAATTAACCTTATTTGAAAATTAACCTTGGCTTAAAAATAGGAAATAGATATGACAAACAAATCTGTTGTTAAAACTTATGACTTAATCGTCATTGGCGCAGGTCCTGGGGGTTACACAGGGGCTATTCGATCAGCACAGTTAGGACTTAAAACCGCCGTTTTAGAAAAAGAAAAAACTCTGGGGGGAACTTGTTTAAATGTGGGGTGCATCCCCTCAAAAGCTCTGTTAGATTCTTCTGAACATTATTACTTTGCTAAAGAAAAAATGTCCACTCACGGGATAAAAGCCTCCTCTGTTTCCTTAGATCTGTCCATCATGATGAATCGCAAAAAAAAAATTGTCCAAGAGCTAACAGGAGGCATTCAGTATCTATTCAAGAAAAACAACATTGATCATTATGAGGGAGAAGGTTCTTTTGTTTCTCCCCACCAAGTGCAAGTTAAAAAAGATTCAAACACTCAAGTGATTGAAGGCAAAAATATTATGCTCGCCACAGGCAGTGTCCCCCAGGCCTTACCCGGCATTTCTTTAGACGGCAAGAAAGTCATCTCCTCCACAGAAGCCTTAAGTTTAAACAAAGTTCCAAAAGCTCTTTTAATTGTGGGAGGAGGATATATTGGACTGGAGATGGCCTCGGTTTGGTCTCGCTTAGGTGCGGAAGTAACTGTGTTAGAGTACGAAAACCGGCTTTGCCCGATGATGGATCAAGAACTTTCCAGTGCTTTACTAAAAATATTGCGGAAACAAAAAATAAAAATCCTATTGGAAAGTGCAGTTCAAGAAACCAAACCCACAAAATCTGGTGTAGAGCTTTTATACAAAAACAAAGAAGGTCAAACCCTCTCTTTAAAAGGAGATTATGTTTTATTGGCCGTAGGTAGAAAACCCTATACTCAAGGGCTAAGTTTAGAAAAAGTAAATATCCAAACAGACCAAAGGGGTTTTGTGCCTGTCCATAAACAATGGAGAACTAAAGAACATTCCCATATTTTTGCTATTGGCGATCTTATTGGTGGAGCTATGTTGGCTCACAAGGCAGAAGAGGAAGGGGTGGCTGTGGCCGAAACCATTGCAGGGCAAGCGGGCCATGTTCATTATGAAACTGTGCCTTCTGTTATATACACCTGGCCAGAAGTGGCTAGTGTAGGCCAAACTGAAGAAGAGCTGAAAAACAAAGGAATAAAATATAAATCCGGCAAGTTTCCCTTTATGGCCAACGGCAGAGCAAAAGCCTTGGGCTGGACAGAAGGCTTTGTAAAAATTCTGGCGTCTGCGGACACAGATCAAATTTTAGGTACTCATATAATAGGCCCCAGAGCGTCTGATATGATAGCAGAAGCCGTAGTGGCAATGGAGTTTGGCGCAAGTAGTGAAGATCTGGCTAAAAGCTTTCATGCTCATCCCACCTTGTCTGAAGCGATAAGAGAATCCGCTTTAAATGTAAACAAAAGAGCACGACAAATATAGAAGTCCCCCACCATGAAAAACCCTGTTTCACTTCTACTTGGAAACTAAAAAGCCCATCATCTGCCTATTTGTCCTTCCCACTAAGGACGCAAGAGTCTACTTGATTTTGAGGAACAATATATAATGAGCAGAAAAAATATTCCCACTTTAGACCTTCATGGTTGCACTCGAGATGAGGTTTTTAATCGGTTAGATCGGTTTATTGTAAAACACAAAAACCAGGAAGAATTGCGGGTGATTGTGGGGAAAGGACAAGGGATCGTAAAACAAAAAACCATCGAATACTTAAACGGCGCGCATTACCCTTGGAGATATGAAAGAGGGTGGGGGGTAGATAACCCAGGGGCTTTAATTGTAGATATGAGCTAACACAATGTAAGGGAAAGTGATTTATTTGTTAACAACAGCCCCTTGTTGATTTGATAAAAGCTGAGTCGGGAAATGACGGCACAAAAAACCATAGTAAAAAACTATTTAAAAAAGTATTGGAAAGACTGTAAAGCAGAGAGGGAGCAAAAAAAGAAGGCTAAAGGTTTAGATAAAAAGATAAAAAAAGCAGAGAAGGCGCGGTTAAAGGTTTTAAATAAGCCAATAAACACCATTACTGCGCGGGCTGAGGCTGATAAAAAAGTATTTCCTATTATCAAAGCTTTTAGGGGACAGGGTTACACTTATGACAAGATAGCTATAGCTTTAAATAAGGAAGGGTATAAAACCAGAAGGGGTTGTGAGTGGAGTCGTCCGCAAGTGTTTAGAATCTGCCAAAGGAATGGACTTTAAAGCTTTGGCCGGTTATCTGATACCAGGTCATTTTTCAGTTTTACACTCTTTTTCATACCATAGCTGATTAAAGTTTTTTGGAGGGGGTAAAAAAGTATCACAAATAACAAGTGAGCCTGACTTTTTCCCTTCCTCAAAAAATATATCATCACAACTTGGAGGGGGTAAAGAATCACACTGCGCCTGCCAGTCTGTTACTTTTGGATCATCTCTAAGCCTTCCGCACCTTTTATCATAAAGAACAGTGTTAGAACAAGACAATTTCATTTTTCCGCGATCAGTCTTATTGCTTTTTTCAGTCTTATTGCTTTTTCCACAAGCCACTGTGGAAAGAAAAACAACACTCATTAAAACAAATAAAACTGCTTTTTTCATTTAATCTATAGGTTCACAATCTTTACATTCGTCACAATCAGGCAATCCTTTATAGAAAGACGAACCGCTTACTTGTATTATACTATCTGGATCAGGCGGTAAAGCATCACACTTTTTTTCGGCCTCAATAGTTAAAGCTTTACAAGCCTCTGGATCAGGGTCCTTTGCCTCCTTATCCAACCCCACAGTAAGAGGGCCATCATAACAAACACCGGCTTTTTTACCTTTATTGTGAGCCTCGCTTTTTAGGTTTAAACATCTTATATCTGTAGTCACTGACTCCATTGCACCAGAACCCCTTTTAACACACTTGGTTTTACAAGATATAAGGAATAAAGAAAAAAAACATATTAAAATTATTCCATACTTCATTATTAAAAACCTATTTTGGAATACATCCCGGTGCCCTGATACACCCCATTTCTATACGCATCTGCCTTTCTTGGTATTTTCTATCTTGTTCTTCCTTAAAAGCTTCATACTCTTTATAAGTCATTGCTTTTTCTGGTTTATAGGGTCGTAAAAAATACTCAAAATCAGTAGTGGTAAACTGACAAACTCTTGCCTTTGGTTCAGTGCAACCAAAAAACCTATTAGACCCCATAAACTGGGTTTGTTCTTTGGTTAAGTGGGGTAATCCAAGAGCATGACCAAGCTCATGGACCATAACATTTATAAAATACTGTTTAGTCCATGTTATGTTGTTACTCATTCTTATAATAGCAAAAAAATTCATAAAGTCCCAAAAATCATCAAAAAACCTGTAATCTCCTAAAGCCCTTATATCATCCTTAACAACATAAATAATATTACGACCACTTGATCTGTCGCACTCCTTAATAAATAATTTTTCATAATACCGACCTGCTGGGATTCTGGCCATATCGGCTGTCCCCCATATTAACTTCTTATACTCATAATAATATTCATTCCACAAATCCATCGCTTCCTTTATCCACCGATCTTCTTCATAGGAAGTATGTTTTCCCAATATTAACATACGGTAATAAGATGACCTATATAGACACACACCCCAAGGGTAAAAATCCACTGGTAAAATCTCATGATCCCATGATTCATACTCACTATATTTTGCATTAAAACTGCACCTGGCTATTTCTTTGGGATTATTTGATTGTGACATTGCCTTTCCGGGGAAAAGCCAAACAATCACAAAGCATAATCCATATATCCAGTATAACAGTTTTTTTTGTGCTTTCATACAGGGTTTTATAGCAAAGAAACAGCATATTTCCCATAAAAACCGCAAATTTTAGCTGTTTAGGGATTAAAACCTGTAAAATATTCATTGAATTATAGAAAAGCCCTGTTTAAGCAGAGCCTTTAAATTAAAACTTTATAAACAATATTTTTTCATATCATCGGTGGCTTTTTCATAATCAGTATTGACTTTGGACATATTGGCTATAGCTTTTGATAAATCAGAAAAAGCTTTGTCCTTATCGGCTATGGTTTTGTCCTTATCAGCTATAACTTTGTTATTATAGGCATTAGCTTTTTCAAAATTGGCTAAAGCTTTGAAAGTATCGGAATAGGCTCTGGAGAGATTTTTAAGTTTTTCTTCACAGGCGGTTGTTTGTTTAAAACACTTGTATTTCAAAGCGTCTTCAAAAGCTTTGGACATATCAACCAAAGCTTTGGGTATAGCTTTGGGTATAGGTTTGGCCATAGCTTTGTTATTCTCTGCTAAAGCTTTGGACTTATCAGCCCTGGCTTTGTTATAATCAGTTTTTATTTTTTCGCATATTTCAGTCTTTTTATATGGAATGCCTGTAAAAAAAGCACAAGCTACAGAAGGAAATAAAAGGATTATAAAAATTGCTTTCATAATTCCACTTATCGGCATAATCCATTTATATTCCTGACTTCGACACAACGCAGTGCAATAAATGAGTGATTTCCGATACTTACAAATTTTTGGGGGAACACATTTTTAAGATTTGGTTCAAAATTTAGACACTCTTTTAAGTCCTAAAGCTTCATATATAGTTCCTCTTTTTGATGAAAGAATTTTCAGGAGTTGTTTTTAAGCTTTTCGATCTCTGCCTCAGAAAGACCTGTCACTTTAGAGATAAAACCCAGATCAGCTTTTTCTTTCAACATATTTAAGGCCACTGCCTGCATGCCTTTTTCCATGCCCTTTTCCATGCCTTTTTCCATACCTTTTTCCATGCCTTTTTCCATGCCTTTTTCCATGCCTTTTTGTAAGCCTTCTTCTCTGGCTTCATCCAATGAATACTGAAGTAACGGTGCCATAACTCTTTCCTCCTCTTCTAATGTGGTTTGTTCAATCTCCCTTACTATTTTCCAACTAAAAGACGGATCATATTGACGAACATAATCCACCGCCCGAACAATCAAAGCCTCTCGCTCTCTTGGGCTAAGACCACGACCTATTGTAAAAAGCTCCTTTATCTTTGTCGCGTTTAAATTCCATACATGCTTTAAAATATACAAAATAGGGCGCGTTGTCAAACCCTTGGCCTTATCTATATCTAAAGCCTGAATATTAAGCACCCTTGGACAAAAATTTAACACATTTTCTTTAAATCTCTTTTTTAACTCCCCTTCAAAATTGTTTAAAAAACTATGAAAATCTAAAGGCCCTTTCCAAGTTTTGTTTGGACTTTGGTTGATAAACACCGGAAGCACCGGGTCCCTGGTATCTTGATAAATACCCGCCTGATACACTAAAAACTGCCTCAATAGATCCGGGTCTTCTTGGCTTTTATGCTCCATTAAAAACAACACTCTGGCAGGCTTCCTGGAACCTTTAAAAAGGGCTGAAACTACAAGGTCCATTCGTTTTTCTCTAAATTGCTTGTCAACAACAGTGTTGGCCTCTGTTTTAAGAGTGGTCCAATCAAAACCCCCAAAGCGGGGTGCTTATCCAAGAAGCATTTGTATCATTTTGCAAGTCCCATTTCCGATGTGCCATCCCGGAAGGCTCACTTTAAGATTCATTTCCTTTTTTGAAAACACAAGGCTTAAGATGTCTAAGCAGTATTTGGGTTGAGAGTAGACTTCTTTGAAAAAATGATCGTGCAGAAACTTTTTACTTTTTTTCATTGTGTTTAAAAGTTGTTAAACAAAAAAAACTTTTTGTCAATCTCTCATTAACTATCACCCCCCTTGAGTGTCATTAAAAAAAGGTGGCTAAAAAAATGGGAGCAATGACAGTATCTCTTGAGGAGTTTGCTCTACAATCCGAAAGGATTTAATTTTACGGTCTTTGTTTGGATCTGAGATTTTTGTAGTAACTTTTACAAACATATTTTTACAGTGCCAGAAGGGCTATAGGGTGTAAAAGTCTGGGAGGGGACTACAAGTGGTGTTTTTAGTATATTTCCCGACTTCGACACAACGCTATGAGTCAAAAAAATATTTTGATGTTTTTTAGTGTTTTTTATGCACCGCCAGGCTGTTTTTATACAGTCTTGAAGAGTAAAATAAAGGTTGTGTGGCAACGCCCCTATTTACTTCTTATTTCTTATCTGACACAGTTAAATCTAAGTATTACAGTTTTAAAATTAACACAGGTAAAGACATGTTTATAAAAGTTACAGAAAAACCTAATGGTTCGACCTTTGTCCGTATTATGGAGTCCATAAGACTTCAAGATAAAGTCACCCAGAAGACTTTGCACCATGTGGGCAGTGCCAAGACGGAAGAAGGGGTGTCTGCTTTAAAAAAAGTAGCTAATGATATGATTATAAAGCTCTGCAATGATCGCCAACCCGCTTTACCCGGTATGGCTGAGATCATCTACAGCAAAGATCCTTTAAACAAAAAAACTAAGAACCAGAACCAAAAGAAAAAGTCCAAGTCTCCTTCCCTTTTCTCTCTTAAAAAACCATACGAAAAAGCACGTGTTCATCATGGCATTAAAGGAGTATGTGGGGCTGTCTATGAACAGTTAGGCTTCCACACTCTCATACAAAACACTAAAAAAGATAAGCAGTGGAACGATATTTTAAAATACTCAGTGCTTTCCCGTGTAGCTCATCCTGATTCTAAAAGAAAGACTGTAGAGACTTTAAAGGAAGACTTTAACGAGATTGTTCCTTTAGAGAAGATGTATCGAATGATGGATAGACTTCACCCCCGAATAGACCAAGTAAAAGACACAGTAGCTAAAAACACCCTCAGCCTCTTTAACCAAGAAGTAGATGTCCTCTTCTTTGATGTCACCACCCTTTACTTTGAAAGCTTTGAAGAAGATGACCTAAGACAGTTCGGCTTTAGCAAAGACTTAAAGTTTAAAGAGACTCAAGTCGTCTTAGCCCTTATCACCAACCAAGAAGGTCACCCTCTAAGCTATGAGCTTTTTCCAGGAAGCACAAGTGAAGGTTCTACCCTTATCTCCACAGTGAAAAAGCTAAAACAAAGATTCACTGTTAAAAAGGCGGTATTAGTCGCTGATAGAGCTATGTTTAATGAAAAAAACCTTAAGCTTATGGAAGAAGAGGGTATTCAGTATGTAGTGGCTTGTAAACTAAAAACTCTTTCTAAAACTAAAAAAGAGGAGATATTAAACCAAGACTTTAAACCTGCTGTTGTGGCCAATGAGTTTCATTGGATAAAGGAGTTTGAGCATAAGGAAAGAAGACTGATTGTCAGCTACTCTAAGAAGAGAGCCAAGAAGAACAAGTCTGATAGACTAAGACTCATTGAAAGACTGATGAAAAAAGTAAAGAACAACCAAATTCCTATAAAAAGCCTTATCTCTAATTATGGAACAAAAAAGTATGTCACAGTTCAAAAGACAAAAGCTACATTAAACGAACAAAAGATAAAAGAAGATAGTAAGTGGGATGGGTTGCATGGAGTAATAACCAACATAAGAACAGAGCAAACCCCTCAAGAGATACTGACCCGATACAGGAGACTTTGGAAGATAGAAGAGGCTTTTCGTGTGTGCAAACACAACCTTAAGATGAGACCCATTTACCATTGGAAGAGGAAAAGAATAGAGTCCCATATAGCTATATGCTTCTTAGCTTACTCTCTTTCCTATACTATGAAGTATCGGATGGAACAAAGAGGATTAAACTTCAGCATAAGGCAGATGAGAGAGATTTTAAAAAGAGATCAATATAGCCTTATAGAGGACGCAAACAAAAATCTTTATCGTATGCCCTCTAAAAGCACACAAGAGATAAGATCCATATACGAGGCCTTAGGTCTTAAAAGAGTGTCTAAATTTATCTCCACTTCTTGAACCAAATCTTAAAAATGTGTGGCACCAGAAATTTGTAAGTGTCGGAAATCACTCATTTATTGCATTGCGTTGTGCTGAAGTCAGGAGCATTAAATTTATAACTTGAGGTATAAGGTATAACCAATGATGGTCACAACATTAATATTGATAGGAGCTTTATTTGTATTGTTTGTATTTAAGTCAATAAAAGATTAAAACCCACTTCCTTTGTGGTTAAGTCGGTCTTATGTTTGTTTCAGCCGACTTTGGGTTAAGAGGCGGGCTTGTGTATTCCCCCGCCTCTTTTTTTCAGGAGACATAAAATGGATGTAACAGCAACCCATCATCATTATGTAAATATTAAAGAGATTGATAATGAGATTATGAAAACTTTTAAGGAAGTGCAGACATACTCACAGCATACAGGAGGCCCATCTCTTAGTGCAATAAAATTAAAGATTGAAGTTTTAGCTGAAATAAAAAAAGCTTTATTAAATATTTTTAATGAAACAAAAAGAGGTGTATAAAATGAATGAAATAAAGAATGAAAAACAAGCTTTAATAGTGATTGCGAGTAACTTAAACACTATAAATCAGACACTGCTTGAAATACTAAACGCACTTAATCGTATAGAGCATGAAATAGAATATTAAATAGGCTTAACTAATATTCAACATGAGTAAACTTAAAAAGATAAAATGTTTGTATTGTAACAAGCTTTTTCAGCCGTTTAGAAACAAGCGGTTAACCTGTGGTTCTGTGGAGTGTAAAAGAAAGCATAATACAATATATGAAAAGAAAAGACGACAAGCACAGGCGGGCAAAAGGACTAAGTGTATATATTGCAAAACCTCTTTTAAGCCAAAGGGCAATCAAAGACTTACTTGTGGAAAGCCTGAATGCCAAAGACAGCATGTCAATAACTATCATCTAAGGCGCAAAAAACAGACAGAATTTTTGCTTAGGAAACTATCTAAAATCGTGGACGGCTTGACTGAATTATCTCAAGACTTAAAAGACTTAATAAAACTTAGGTAAAAAAGGGAGATTGCATCTGGCTTCGCTTAAGATTTGCCTTTGTTCTGCTTCTGAAAATTTACGCAAATAAGTCATAGCCTCCTCCATTTCCGGTCCTCTGCCCAATAACTCTTTAAACTTCTTCTTAAGAACCATTTTTAAGTTTGTTGATTTCCTCTTTAGATAAGCCTGTAACTTTAGATACAAAGTTTATGCTTGCTCCATTTTTTAGCATCTTGAGCACCATCTCTTTTCTACCTTTTTGCATGCCTTCTTCTTTGCCTTTTTTTATGCCTTCTGCTCTACCTTCTGCTCTACCTTTTTCTATACCTTCTTCCTTACCTTGATTAAAGACATAGGCTTCACGGGCTACCCGATCTCGGCGGTTCTTCTCCCTGGCTTCGCTTAAAATTTGTCTTTGCTCTGCTTCTGAAAATTTACGCAAATAAGTCATAGCCTCCTCCATTTCCGGTCCTCTGCCCAATAACTCTTTAAACTCCTTATGGCCCATTTCCTTAGACTCTTTTAAAATATAACACCATATATCCTGAAAATCAACTAAAGTGCTCATATCTCCATTTGACTGAAATTTGCTTAGCTCCACTGTCACAAACCGCAAATCCCGGTTAAAGCAAAAATGAGGGGCTTTGTCCGATCGGATAGAAAAAGAGTTACAAGCCTGCCCAGATCGCACACCTGAGAAGCTTCTTGCAGAATCAGAAATAGGTTTCAAAGAGTTACAAGCCTGCCCAGATCGCACACCTGAGAAGCTTCTTGCAGAATCAGAAATAGGTTTCTTGGATAAGTCCCCCGTTCCATAGCAGGGAAACAAATCAAATTGGCTGAATATTAAAGAATAGGAGGGGCAAAGTTTTTCGTATTCTTCTCCTTTTTTTAATTGAGATATGTAGTTTTTAGCCCAGTAAAAAAGGATTCTTTCGCTAAAGCCTTCATGGGGGAAGGCTTTAAGCAAGGATTTTAAAGCCGGTTCACAATTTTTAAAGTAACTTTTAAAATGCCCGTTTTTAGTCAAGCTAACCAAAAGAGATTGATTTTTTGTGTTTTCTTTACCTCTTTGGCTTATTTTTTTATTTGTTTTTTTCATAATGACCTCCTCCCCGCAAAGCGGGTTAATTATCCAAGTTGTTTGTTTACAGTTTTGCCAGTTCCTCTTGAAGATGTGCCTGTTTTTTTGCTCCTCCCCCTTCGGGGGTGATTTATCTATGTTGTTTTGTTAAACTTTTGCCAGTCACCCTGGCGGATCTCTTGGCAGATCCATCCCGCAGGCTGACCTTTATAAAGGTATATGCAAAATCCGTGCCAAAATGTTTTTTAAGAGTTTGATTTAGTATTAAGAAGTGTCTTTTTTATGTTCTGACTCTCGTATTGTCCGCCGTGTCAAATCAATGATTTCAATAACTTACGGATATTTTTTCCTTAACCTAAAATTTTATAAAAATAAATTATTTTATAGGTAAGATGGACAGGAACTTCCTCCTCAATCTGAATGTTTATCAAAAAAAATTATCCCGACTTCAGCACAACACTATGGGTCAAAAAAATATTTTGATGTTTTTTAGTGGTTTTTATACTCTGCAAAGCTGTTTTTATGAAGTTTTAAAGAGTAAAATACAAGTTGTATGGCAACGCCCCTATTTACTTCTTATTTCTTATCTGACACAGTTAAATTAAGTTTTACGATTTTAAAATTAACACAGGTAAAAACATGTTTATAAAAGTCACAGAAAAACCTAATGGATCGACCTTTGTCCGTACTATGGAGCCCATAAGACACCAAGATAAAATCACCCAAAAAAACTTTGCACCATGTGGGCAGTTCCAAGACAACCGAAGGGGTGTCTGCTTTAAAAAAAGTCGCTAATGATATGATTATAAAGCTCAGCAATGATCGCCAACCCGCTTTACCCGGTATGGCTGAGATCATCTATAGCAAAGAACCTCTAAATAAAAAAACAAAGAGCAAGAACCAAAAGAAAAAACCACAGTCTCCTTCTCTATTCTCTCCCCGACTTTCGCACAACACGATGCAATAAATAGGTCATTTCCAATACTGACCAATTTTTGGGGGGAACACATTTTTTAAGATTTTCTTCAAGCAAATGGAAATAAATTGAGAGACACTCTTAAGGTTTGTATATTCCCCCTTGCTTTAAGGTTATTTGCTAATTTAATCCACTTTTTTAAATTGTCCTGGAAGAGTTAAGTAAAATGTTTTCACGGGTGTGTAAAAATGTTACTTTTTCTAAATAAACTGCGGTTTTTTGTTGCTTTTTTAATATTTTCCCGACTTCCACTTCCTCAACTTCAGCTAACCACAATGCAATAAACAAGTGATTTCAAATACTTGACGAATTAAAATATTTTTCAGAAGGGGAATCAAAAATAGGATGAATCAGCAGTTTAGAAAAATATTTTTGTTTAAGAAAAAACTTTGGGTTTAAAATCTTGTTTATTTTGAATGATAACATCACCGGTTGCCTCAATAACAAAAAAACCCTGCTTTTGAGCTAAATTGTTAGCTTGTCTATTAGACTTTATTAAAAAAGCCATCGCCCCATAAATAGTTTTGCTTTTAAATTCAGGCCACCACACTTTAAAATTTTGAATATCTTCTGTAAATTCCCTCACATCGGCAGGATCTAAAGTGGCTTTGACTTCCACAACCACAACCTCTTTCCCATTAACAGCAATAATATCAAACTCTGTTGCAGAATTTTTTGCATTAGTAATAACTCTCTCTACCTCGATTCCTCTTTCTTTTAATCTTTGAACCAAACTGCCTTTGACCAAGTTTTCACCCAGTTTACCCCAACGATTTCCAAAATCTCCGATAATAGCATTGATCTTTTTATCAGTTTCTTTCATTTGTTGACTGGTCTCTTTTTGGCTGACTCTCAGCTCTTTTATTTGTTGAGAAGTCTCTTTTTGGCTGACTCTCAGCTCTTTTATTTGTTGAGAAGTCTCTTTTTGAATGGTTTGAAGCTCCTTTTGGTTGGTTTGAAACTCCTTTTGGTTAGTTTGAAACTCCTTTTGGTTAGTTTGAAACTCCTTTTGGTTAGTTTGAAACTCCTTTTGGCTGGCTCTTAACTCTTTTAAGTTCTTTTGTGTTTCCTTTATCATTCCCCAGATTTCATCTGAAACAGGTAGGATTGATGAGCGACTCATTATAAACTCCTTAGATGATTATTAATTTTATGATATTATAAATGTTGTTAAAAGTCCACTAAAAAATAAACAGTTTTAATAAATATTTATTCTCTGTTGTTATGGTTGTTTAAACCTGTATTTTTATTTTTCATTTTCTTACTCCTTTTTTTTGGTTTTTTTTCTTTTCTCTTCCTAACTCCTGGGCTCTCAACCGTTTTATAAAAGCTTTGCTGTTCATCCTGGCCTTAACAAGCTTTCCTGTTTCAAGCTTAATGCCCTGGGGTATAGCCTTTCGAGACACTTTTACTCTCTTGCCCCTATGAAAAAGAGTGACCGTTTTTTTGTCGTAAGCCACAATCACCCCCTCTAAAGTGAGATCAGAGAGTTTGGCCCATGAAATAGTGTGTCCTAAAAAAAGAAAACAAAGAAGAACAAAATAAACCCTGTTTTCTTTCCGTCTAAAAAATGTTTTCATGTCTTTCTCCTTTTTGTTTTTTTGTGTTGTAAAGTTATAAATAACTTCTATCTATAAAAAGTTTTTTTCATTGTTTGTAATTTATCTTATAATAAAAATTTATAGTTCCCTTAATAAAACACTTTTACTTGATGGATACCCCCTCCCCATTGTCCTTGTAAGAAGAAACCTGATTGACTACACAACGGGTGGCCTCTCTTGGACAAGCCTCTCCCTCTGCGGGACAAGCCGTTTCTATGTCAAACATAATATCTGTCTTCGTATCCAAACATCTGAATTGTGCATGACATATTTTTTTGTTGGGACATCCTTTATCGTAAACTATCATAGGGGCATATCCCCTTGCATACTCACATATTATCTTTTTTTCCGTGTTTTCTGTGAGCTTCTTTTTTATGGCTGACTGGACAGCAGAATTCAAAAGCTGGTTTGGACCCAATACCATTTTTGTTTCATAAAGAGTAGCAGAACTGGGAAATATATATCCATTGGGAACCACTTGAATACGATCGCCATGTTTAAGTTGAACACCTTGTAGTTCCAAAGCTTTTGCCATATTTGTCTCTGCTTGAGATCCACTAAAATCGGCAAGAGAGTTGTTTTGGCTAAACCGGTGAAAGTGAATATAATATTCTTTGCTGTTCTCCCCATCCCGATCTGTAACCAATACTTCGAGGCCTTTTAAAAGAGTTTCATTTTTATTTAAGTAACCAATAACAGGAGCTCCCTGATTGGGACAATGAACCTTGCCCATCATACAGTCAGTTCCACATCTGGTGACAGGCTCTGGTGGTGGAAAATACTCGCATGGCACAGGAGAAACATGATCTATTCCTTTTCTACCTTGAGTTACAAAAGAGAAAAAAAGAATAAATAAAAATAGTGAGGTTTTCATAATTTAAACACCTTCTTGTTTATTGAGTAGCACCATCGGGTTCTTCATACCATTCTCCTGAATAACCCTGTTCTTGATTTTCTTCTATATTTTTGCCTAAAATACGGGATTCTTGGTCAGCATATCCATCAAGATTTGATTCTTGAATCCAACAAGCTGTGGCTGTTGGACAAAAAAACTTGTTCCCTGTTTTGACAGCTGAACAATATAAGGAATTTTGCTGTTCCCTCCCATTCTCTATACATTTTATGTTTCCGAAACATATTTGTTTATTTTGGCAATTTGCCTGATAAAATAGGGTAGGGCTTTCCTTATATTCACAAATAATGGAGGCGCCTGTATCCGCTTCATTTATGGCTGATCCAAGGGGTTGATATTTCGCGGATTCACTGTCCTCATAAAGTTTAACAGAGGTAGAAAGAACATAACCCTTTTCTTCCACCTCAAGTCTGTCTCCAAATTTGAGAGGAATTTCGTTTTTAATGGCGATGTCTGCTATAGTGCTTTCAAGGTTAGAGTCAGAAAAGTCGGCAAGATTTTTACCTTCTAAATCTTCAGAATCAAAAGTGTATTTAGATAATTGGCCTTGTCTCGTCGTCACAACAATTTTCATACTTTGGACAGGAGTTGTTGCAGGGTTTACAAAACCCTTCACACTGTTTTTGCCATCTGAACATGTTACCTGGCCCCTGGCATCAGGTGTCCAGGCCACCGGTGGTACATAATCACAAGTGACACTAAAAGCTTGATTTGTTGATAATAATAATACAAATAAAGATTTCCATCTAAGGACAACCCTTAATAAGTGGTATAATGTACTGAAAAATGACGCGGTGCGGGGGGGGGGGGGGGGAATCCTTAATAATTTCAATAGTTTACAAAAATAATAAGATTTAGTAAAAACCACTTTGCACTTTGTGAAGAGAACTATAATTGCTAAAATTACATTTTTCATTTTGTCCTTTAATCTATTCGTTCGTAAATAACCTCGTTCATCTCTGCTTAAGAGACAGGAATCTCGCTCGTTTTAACAAAGATAAGATTCGGTTAAATTTAATAATCGGTATCATTGAGGTTAGACTTTAAAAAAAGATTTTTTTCTGGACTTTAGTTCTGCAAAAAGTTTTTAAAAAGATTACAAAGTTGTTATGTCTGTAGGTAAAAATAGGCAAAGCGGGAGCTAAAACAAGATAACACTTGTGTGTGCGGAAATCAAGAACAAGTAAAATGTTTTCACGGGTGTGTAAAAATGTTACTTTTTCTAAATAAACTGCGGTTTTTTGTTGCTTTTTTAATATTTTGTTAATAATTTTTAATAATTGCGGTATGTCAAAAGTAAATATAGGCTGAGTAATCAAGCCCTTATTAGTAGGTCCTGAATCATTTTGTCAGAGAAATAATGAGCAGGCCCATATAATTTTATTCTATATTTAAAGAGGTTGTTATGCGTAAAATGTTCAAAAAACTGGAAAAACAAAATAAAACAGCAGCTGTTTTTAATGATTTTGTTTTAGAATCTAATGAAATGTTTATTCACTGTTGTCGTATTCCAGATGTGATGGTTCGTGTTATCAAAGCACGCGAAATTTTAAAAAAATATAAAATAAAACCTCCCGCCTGGATGTTTGGTTTAGCAGAAAAAGGGGAAACTTTTGATTCTCCCGCACCTTTACATTTAATGTCTTTTTTGGTGAGCATGGGGTTATATGATCGCTTAGTCAGGTTGATAGGAACGCCGGATTTTTTAATAGGTTCTTCCCGCGCTCTCATGGTATCTGCAAAGTTAAACACATTTGAGAAAAACACAGTTAAAATTTTTTGTGGCATGAAACACGACTCAAACGGCTTGAGCGTGTATAAAAAGAAACAAAGTAAAATGGTCAGATTTTCCTTATTGCACTTTTCAGAACAAGTTAAAAAAGACACTTTTCAAAGTGTGGTAAAAAACTATGGAATTGAGCATTGTGTTTTAATTTGCCCTTCCTCCTATAATAATATAAAGGAAAAAAGCACAACAGCTCCTTGGACAGTAGAAGGGTTGATTGAGATGGATTCTCAGTTGGCCTGGTTTTGGCCTATTTTAAAACGAAAACAGCTTGCAAAATCCGGCCCCACCCTGCCTAATCCCTTTTCCTTAAATACATCTTTTCATTAAAAATAAAAAAATGTTTCGATCCATCAACCCTTTTACGGAAGAACAATTTGGAGAAACCCCAACTCTTTTAGATCAGGAGCTGGAAAAAAAACTTTCTCTTTCTATGCACGCTTTTTCTGCCTGGAGCCATTTAGATATAAAAGAAAAATTGGTTTTTGTTCAAAATTTAAAAACCATTTTAAGAGAGGAAAAACAAACCCTATCTCTTCTTATCACGCAAGAAATGGGCAAACCTCTTAAGCAATCTTTAACAGAAGTAGAAAAGTGCGTTCAGCTTTGTGAATATGTGTCTGAACAAGCCCCCGCCTTTTTGAAAGACAAAACCCACCTTCCCTCTACTCCCAAAAACTCTTATGTCAGCTTTCAACCTCTGGGGCTGATTTTAGGTATTATGCCTTGGAATTTCCCCTGTTGGCAGGTGTTTCGTTTTGCTCTTCCCGTTTTGTTAGGGGGTAATACGGTGTTGGTGAAACATGCTCCTAATGTTATGTTATGCGCTGTTCAATTAGAAGCTCTATTCCTAAAAGCAGGCTTTCCGTCTGGAGTGTATCAAAATCTACCCATTTCCATAGAACAAACAAAAAAAGTTATTTCCGATAGCCGTATCCAAGGGGTTTCTTTAACAGGAAGTGTTAGGGCCGGGCGGGCTGTAGCTACTTTATCTGGCCAGTATTTAAAAAAAACTGTGTTGGAATTAGGTGGAAGTGATCCTTATGTGATTTTAGATTCGGCGGATTTAGATTTAGCCAGTGCAGAGTGTGTCGCATCTCGTATGAATAACAGCGGACAAAGCTGTATTTCAGCTAAAAGATTTATAGTAACAAGCCAAAATGCGAAAACATTTACAGATCTTATAGTAAAAAAAATGAAGCAATATAAAATGGGAGATCCTATGTTACCCGATACGCGCCTTGGACCTTTAGCTCGCGCCGACTTAAGGGAGAACCTGCATAAGCAAGTAAGCCACTTAAAAAAAAAGGGAGCGTGCGCGCTTTTAGGGGCGTATTTGCCCAAGGAAAAAGGATATTTTTACCCTCCCACTATTTTAAAAAGTGACACTATTGATAATGTATTTGATTTTAAAGAAGAATTATTTGGTCCGGTGGCCTGGATGATTTTTGTGCCGGACGAAAAATCCGCTTTAAGGACAGCCAATGCCTCTCCTTATGGTTTAGGTTCAGCAATATTTTGTCGAGACACAAAAAAAGCGGAAAGATGGGCGCGTAATTATTTGCAAGCAGGGTCATCTGTGGTAAATCAAGCTCTGCATTCCCATTCGGCCCTTCCGTTTGGAGGTATTAAAGATTCAGGATACGGTCGAGAACTATCTGGTTATGGCTTTTATGAATTTATGAATGTAAAAACCATTTCCATTGCACAATAACTATAAGCGAGAGGCTAAATAATGAATACAACCCTGGCTTTAAGCAAAAAACCCATTTTAGTTAGTATTCCTCATAATGGGGAACAGGTGGTGGAAGAATGCCCCTGGCTTAAAGAATTAGACGAAGTGACCCTAATGTTTGATGTGGATCGCTTTGTGGCTGAAATGTATCAAGCGGGTTTGGAGCAGTATCAAATACCCAGAGTGATAACTCCTTACCATCGCTATGTGGTAGACTGCAATCGTTGGCCTTCGGATGTAGACTCTGATTCTTTAGAGGGAAGCTCAAACCCTTCTGGTTCTCATCCCACAGGACTACATTGGAGAAAAACAACAGCCGGTTATGTATTATTTAAAAAGCCACTTAGCCAGCAGTTACATAAAAATATTATTAACAAATATTATAAAGGCTTTTTTCAAGATATTGATTCCTTATATGAAAACTTAAATAACGCGGGGGCTAAAAATATTTATCATTTAGATCTTCACAGTATGCCTTCACGCGGAACAACAGCACACAGGGATCCTGGTGAGGATCGAGCTGACATTGTTATAGGAAACGAAAATGGAAAAACAGCCTCTGCGGAATGGACAGAGCAAGTGATGACAGCCTATCGAAATCAAGGGTTTGAAGTGCGTTTAAACCACCCCTATACAGGGGGAACGATTGTGGAAAAATATGGCTCACCTCTAAAGGGACGGCAAGCTTTAATGATTGAGCTAAATCGTAAACTTTATATGGATGAAAAAAGCAAACAAATTATCCCCGCGAAAGCGGAACCAATAAAAAAACTTCTTAACAAGGTGATTTTTGAAATTTATAATAAACTCCCTGATTTATATATATAGTTTTTTTTGCTCTCTTAAACTGGCGATTTTCACTTTATTAGCACTCATTTTGTTGTTTGCCGTGGGCACTTTTTATGAATCAGCTCAAGGGCGCGTAGTCGCTAAAGAGCTTATCTATCGCTCCATTTGGATGACCGCTCTGATTTCTCTTTTAGCTCTCAATATTATTGCTGTTATGATCGATCGCTATCCTTGGAAAAAAAAGCATATTCCGTTTTTGCTGGCTCATTTTGGTATTATATTAGTTATTGTGGGGTCAGTAATAACCCGGTTTTACGGAGTGGATGGCAGTATGCGACTCACCTTAGGAGAAAAAGGCTCACAAATTGTGACAGAATCCACTTTGCTCATGGTGTATTCCTCTTTTAATGCAAAAAACTTAACAGAGTTGTATCGAAAAAAAGTCCACTTTTTTCGCCATCCTCCAAAACCAAAAAAACCTCATGTCGCACAAATAGGTTCTCAGGTTTTAAAAGTGACTCAGTTTTACCCTCTATCTTTGGCTCGTGAGCAATACAAGCCCAGTTTAAGAGGGGGGCCAGCTGTTCGTTTTCAGATAGAGGGGAGCCGGGCGCAAATAGTAAAATGGATGTTCAAACCCCCTTGGATGGATAAAGTCCGGTGGTCCTTGGGACCAGCAGAAATTGTGTTGTCAAGCCCCCTTAGTTTGAAAAAAACTAAGTCTTTAAAAGGCACGGCTTCATCAGAAAAACCATCAGAAAAAAAAACAAACCCAAAGCTTACTCCCAGGCAAAATCAGGATCGCCCTCGTTTACTACTTATTTCTGAAGGAGAAAAATTAAAATATAAGTTACAAAAACCAGGTTCAAAAAAAATACAGGAAGGTTTTTTACAAACAGGCTCTGCCCTTAATCGTATAAAAACGGGATGGATGGACTTTGAATTTCGCCTATTGGAATATATTCCTAAAGCTTTGCCCAACACTTTATTTATTCCTCAAAAAAGAGCAGGAGAACAAACCAACTCTGCCATTCAGGTAGAGTTTAAAGGGGAACAAAAATGGATGGGGCTTAATTCCTATCTGTTTTTTTTTGATGAAGATAAAGTATATGTTGTGGCCTACATTAACGAAAAACAAAACCTGGGATTTCAGTTAGAGTTAAAGAATTTTAAAGTGACTCGATACCCTTCCAGTTTTAAGGCGGCCGGTTACGAAAGCAAAGTGCTGGTCAATCAGAAAAAGAAAGCTATCATTTCCATGAATCACCCTTTAAAATTTGCTGGTTACACCCTTTATCAATCTGGTTTTGAAGAAGATGAAAAAGGTACTCCTGTGGCCAGTGTGTTTTCTATCAATAAAGATCCTGGAAGATTTATAAAATATTTTGGCTCCTTGTTGATTGTTCTGGGATCTTTTGCTTTATTCTTGAGAAGAAACTTACGGTCCCACAGCGGGCGAAAGAAAAATTATAAAAAAATAGAAGATAAAAATGAAACCCTTAAATCCCCCATTTAAAAACACAGCCCCTTTGGATTTTTCTATTTCTGAGCACCGCCGGAATTTCCAAAAAGCCATTGAAGAATGGAAACAAAAACTCCCTCTTAATATCCCTATTGTTATTAACAACAAAAACCAGACCAGCTCCAAAACCTTTAAAAGAGAAAATCCCTCTTGCTCCTCTCAAATAGTGGCTCTTGTGTCCCAAGCAGATAAATCCGTCTGCGACCAAGCTGTGCAAACAGCGCTTAAGCAATTTCCTATTTGGAGTAACACTCCAGCCCAACAAAGGTGTAATTTATTACTTTCTTTAGCGGATAAAATGGAGCGCAATCGTTACAGTCTATCCGCCTTACAAACCCTGGAGGTGGGAAAAGATTGGCTATCCGCAGACGCTGATGTTACGGAAGCGATTGACTTTTGCCGATACTACGCAGAAGAAATGTTAAAATTGTCCAAGCCTCAACTCACCGATTCCATATTAGGGGAAGAAAGTTTTTACTCCTACCAGGCACGGGGACTTTCTTTGGTGATTGCTCCGTGGAATTTTCCGCTGGCTATTTTAACTGGTATGACATCTGCCAGTTTAGTCACAGGAAACACCACCCTTATAAAACCCGCGGAGCAAAGCTCTGCTATGGCATACCAATTAATGAAACTCTTAATAGAATGTGGTTTGCCTGCCGGTGTCGCGCAATTTCTGCCAGGAACAGGAGAGGAAACAGGGGCTTACCTGGTAAAACAAAAGGAAACAGAAATCATTGCCTTTACAGGCTCTAAAGAAGTGGGATGCTCTATTTTAGAAACAGCTAACCAAGTTTTTAGCAGGCCCAAAAAGCCACGGCTAAAAAGATGTGTTATTGAAATGGGTGGAAAAAACGCCATCATTGTGGATGAGAGTGCCGATTTAGATCAGGCAGTGGAGGGAGTGGTGGAATCGGCCTTTGGATTTCAAGGGCAAAAATGCTCTGCTTGCAGTCGCGTGTTGGTGGCAAAAACTATTGAAAAACAATGGACAAAAAGGTTATTAGGGGCTGTGGAAAGCCTGACGATAGGACCGGCAGAAAAACCCGAAACACGTATAGGCCCTGTGGTGGATACTTTAGCTGTTCAAAAAATTACTAGCTATATTGAAGAAGGAAAAAAAACGGCACACCTCATTTCCAAAGAAAAACCTCTCTCAAAAGAAGGGTATTTTATAAACCCTGCTATATTTAACAATGTGCCCTCTCACTCCCCTTTACTGAAGGAAGAAATATTTGGGCCTGTTCTCATCTTAATTCCTTTTTCAGATTTAGACCAGGCTCTTGATATAGCTAATGAGACAGAGTTTGCTCTCACAGGAGGTTTTTACTCTCGTAGTCCTCAGCACATCGAAAAAGTAAAACAGAAGTTCCAGGTAGGCAACTTGTATATCAATAGAAGTTGCACAGGGGCTATTGTAAAACGACATCCGTTTGGTGGATTTAAAATGTCCGGGTTAGGACATAAAGCGGGCGGGCCGGATTACCTGATCCAATTTATGAATCCAAAAGTGATAACAGAAAACACTGTCCGCAGAGGTTTTTCACCTCATCTTTTTAAGATGGAAACACAAAAGCAAGAAAAAAATAATTAAACTGTTTTTATTGCACATGAATAGAAAGGGCTCTACCGCCTTCATCCCTTAAGGTTTCTACTTGTGCAATAATCAACCCTTCATCATCTCTTAGTTCGTAAATCTCCAGATCTCCTGATAAAGAGTCCAACTTTCTAATCATAACATGAGTGGGAAAAATCTCTTTGTGCTTATTAACCACTTGATCTGTGGTGGGCAGTAAAACAGGTTCTTTACCTGGTAATAAAATTGCATACACTAATTTGCCTCTTTTCCAACGCACATTGTAACGAGCAGATAAAGTTTCTATAGAAAAAATATCTTTTATTTCTGGTTTTTGCCCAATATTAGCCAGCTTCCTTTGGCCTGTGCTGATTAAGCGCAAAGCTTTTTCCTGTTGTCTGTTTAATATTTTTTTAAACTTTTCCCGATCTTCATTATCGGGATCCCTATTGGAAAAGCTAAAAACAGACTTAACAACTTTTAAAAAACTGTTGTTTTTTACACTGTCAGGGTCTCTTTCATTACGGTCAACACCTTGATCTCCGCTGTTTTCGTGTTCTACTAAATCTAAGTTTAATTTTCCGTTCATATCTTCGTAAAGATTCACTCTGTGTTGTGTGCCGTCTTGCTTAGTGATTTTAATGGGCAAAACAGAATCTGATAATGAGGCCAACCCTCTTGCATTCTTCTGGTTTAAAAAAGGAACGGTTACCAAAGTAAAACATAAAGCACAAGCTACACCTGCTATGGAATAATAAGATCTCTTAGAAGGTGCAGACGACGCAGAAGATGAAGCCCCCCCTTTAGAGGACGCTCCTCCTTGACCACTACCTCCCTGAGCACTATTAGAGGATGAATCTGCTTTTTTCCCACCTGACCAAAAGTCATCTGGTCGCCTTATAAGATTTGAAGGTTTACTTTTATCCAAAACCTTTTCAGAAGAAGACCAAACTTTTTTATTTTCTTTCTGAAACGGCCCTTTTTTTAGCAAATGGTTTGGAGAACGAATTTTATTTTCTTTTTTCTGAACCTGATCGGAAAAATAGAGAACATTATGTAATGTATCTTCTTCTAAGACCTTTGAAGATTTAACCTGCTTTGTTCGTGCCTGATTCAAATAGTCTGCTTGAAAACCTTCATTCTGTTGAAAATCTTTCCGGAGCTTAAATTTTTTAGATCCAGGAAACCGGATTACATTATTCTTTTCAGATGACATAAATTCACTCCTTTTATGGATATATCGGAATTAAAAAAAAAATATTAAGGGCTGATCTGTATTCCTGGCCTTTTGGCAAGCCAAAATCCTAAAATCTTTTGAAATTAACAAAAAATAAACCGATTAATACAGGTAATCGGCACTGAATAAGTCTGTTTAGCTAAATAGTCGCCCGTGAAAATAAACACAAAAATTATGAAGGCTTTATGACTAAAAGAATTTTTATTACTTGTTTTTTTTGCTTTTTTCCTATAATTGCTTTTTCCGCAGTGGAAAAACCAACAGCACCATCCTCTGCTGACAAAAAAACACTTGCGAAAAAAAAATCCTCTCAGGGAAAGACAAAACAACAAGCAAAAAGAAAACCAAAACAGTCTGTTAATTCCAAAACAGCAAATTCCACTGTTATTAAAAGCCTCACAAATGAGCTGGATTTCCTAAATAAAAAACTCACTCCCCGCCTTCAGGAAAAATCAGCCGTAGACTATATGAAAGAAAATAAACATAAAAAAGCCATTGATCTGCTGGAATCTTTGGATGAAAGCTCTCCCCGCTCTCTTTTGATTTTAGCGCAAGCTTACGAAAACGCGGAAGATTATAAAAACCAGATTCGCATTCTTAAAAAATTGGTAAAAAAAAATAACAAAAACGGGAATTATCTATTAGAATTAGCAAGAGGACTCAGAAAAATTTACTTTAAAACAGGCCTTTTTCCCTATAGAGATGAAGCTCAGGAAATTATAAGAAAAACACTCGCACTCAACAAAAAATACCGAGAAAGAGCGCACTTAGAAATGTTGGAACTATTAAAGTTTAAAGAAGATGAAGGAGAGGAAAATAACTATGCCATTTTAAAGCTAATACAAACCCTTATCAGAGAGTTTGGTATAAAAAGACAGTATATTAAAGATATTTGTAAATATTTTTACATCAATAAATTTTACAATCAAAGCCTTTCTGGCTGTAAAAAAGCCATGAGATACGACCCTAAAGAGCCCAGTAACTACATTTACTATGCCCTTTCTATGGAAGAACAAGGTGATAAAGAAAAACATCTTATAAGGGCCGGAAAAAAGTTTCCAAACTCCCATTTTGTCCAGGTGACAGTGGGCCAATTTTTTATAAAACAAAAAGAGTATAAATTGGCACTTCCTTATTTTAAAACTGCTTTAAAAAATAAACCTAACTCGGCAGAAGGACGGTTAGGATTGGCACAGTCTCTGTTTCATAATGGAAAAGAAAAAGAGTCTTTTAAACATTTTTTAAAAGCTTGTATGTTAGATAAGCCAAAAATATTATGGGCTTTTAAACAGGCTAAATCCATACTTAACCAAAAAAGCAAATTTCAATTAGCCAGTGCCTTTGATAAAGGCATCACAAAATGCTTCCTCAAAGCCAAGCATATTAACAAGCACACCCAAGACTCATCTGCTCAAATTCAGTAAAAATAAAAAAATATTTAATTTTTTTTATCCAGGATACCGAAAAATAACAAAAGAGAGGTTAAGTGAGGTGGGTTTTCACTAAATCAGGGCTTAAAATGACAACTATAAATTAAGAATAAGAAAATGAATAAATTAATTCTAATTAGCAATAGTTTAGCAAATGTGGAAAAAGTAAAACGTTTTGCTAAAAAAAACCATTACTCACTGGAGTGCTATTCAAAAGAGGAATGGAAAAAGAGGAATGCGAAATCAGCCAAAAAAAGTCCAAAGAAACAAAGTGCGATCACAAACCCTTCTTTTTCCATTATAAAAATGCCTGTTCAGGACCATCCTGGACAAACTATGAGTGATATTAAAGCGTCAGCTATCAAAACGGCTTTGCTAAAGTGTAGAGGAAACGCCTCTAAAACAGCGGAAACTTTGCAAATCAGTCGAGCCACTTTATATAGAAAACTCAGTGAATTGGAAATAAACCTTGAATCTATGCGTAAAAATATCACTGAAACAGAATACCAGCCCCCTCTTAAAAAGACAGCTTAAACCTTGTGGAATATTGATTTTTTAATAAAATTGAGACAATAAATGACTTAGATCAGGCTTAAACCCTGTGGAATATTGATTTTTTAATAAAGCCCTAACTAATCGGTCGTGAAAAATCCTGTTCATCTCCAACTGCAAAGCCAAGTACTTGGCTTTGCAGTCCCGCCTTGAGCGGGAATCTTGCCTGTTTTAGGGCAAAGTAAGCCCTGTTTACTTTGTTGAAATACACTTTATCACAACCCACTAATTAGTCGGTCGTGAAAAAATGTGTCTTTTGTCTGTAATGTAATCTTATTTTAAATCAGTTTTATTTTGCACCCTTATGCGAAACATAGTATCAAAAAAGATAATGAAGATATTATTCCACGGCTGTTTACATTTATACCAGTCTAATTTGAGATTGCATGGCCTCAAATCTTTTTTAAAAAAAATACTGTTATATCGGTCTGGTTTGATATTGTGTGGCCTCAAATCCACTATTATTTTCTGCTCTATGTTTTTAATAATTTCTTGTGCCTCTGTAAATATTGAATTAACACCCCATCCTGAAAAATCCACCTCATTTACCCATTACAGCCATTATGGGTTATGGGGACTTGTGGGATCGGATTCTGTTAACCTTGAAAAAGCCTGCGGGGATGGAGAGCCTCTGCAAATCAGAAACTATTTTAATTTTGAGGACTTTCTGTTTGCCATAAGCACCTTGGGACTTTACTTTCCAAAAAGCACAAAAATAGGGTGTGAAATACCTAACCCAAACTGGTTTTGACATGAAACATATTATCTATCCCCTTCTTTGTTTTTTACTATGTGGCTGTGTAACTCCTATTACTTTGCATAAAAAAACACACCGCGATCTCAGCTCCCGTCCAACTAAAAAAATAGAAAAAATTATCCCTTCTTTTTTATTTGGCCTTGTTTCCTCTGATAAAAAAATAAAGGTTTACAAAGAATGCCAGACCACTTGGCAAACTATAAAAGTAACCCGATCTTTTCTTCATATTATTAGTGCTGGTTTAACAATGGGGATTTATACCCCCTTCAAAGTGATTATCACCTGTTCTATTAAGAAAAAAAGTAACCAGGATGACTTTGAACTCTTTAATACACAAGAAGAAGGGTATATTAAATAATGAGTGAGATGTGAAAAAACCTGTTCATCCCCAATCTTAAAAACTAAGTTGTTTTGGCAATCTAAAAACTAAGTTGTTTTGGCTTTGCAGTCTCCCTTGAAAGCGGGTATCCAGAACCTAAAATGAAAGTCCAACAGACTCTCAACTTTTTTCAGTTTAAGAGTCCAATCAAAATAACAACCTTTTTCAGGGCCGACTAATTAGAACCAAAACGGCCTATAAATGCCACTATTTGCTAGTTTGACAAATTTTAGTCCTGTGTTATAGTGGGGATATGGATTTATCAACAATATCAGCTTTTTTTGAGCAGTCTGTCCCGATCGGGGTTATCGTCACAATAGTTTATCTTGCTGTAATAAAACAGGATATGAAGTATATTAATGAGAAGTTAGATAACCATATCACCAATACAAATAAAAAATTTGATGAGCTTAGACAAGATATGAAGGAAGGCTTTACTAAGCAAAATGAACGGTTTGACCAATTATACGGTTTACTTTTAAAGGAAAAAAGCAAAAAATAGTATGCCTTTTTAAATCCTTTATACATTCTACAACTTTATTTTTAACTTATCCGCTTTTATAAGTTTTGGCCCATATAACTACATTGCTCTTAGCTGAAGTCAGGATTATCTTTACAGGAATCACCTTTTTAAGCCCGCTCCTCTCCCACATAAAAGAGAGGTGACCTTCTTATTTTTTTAAGTGGTTGGACAGAGGTTACAAACAAATATTCTTTATGATTTTTAAAATCTGTATTACCTGTATTAAAATAACGATAACCTTTATCAAAAATCTTTGTTTTTCCTTTTTGGTTTAAAATGTCTTTAATTTCTCCAAGAGAGATTTTATTTTGAGAAGAACTACTTTTTGAGGTATAAGTGTTGTTATAAGAAACAATTAAATATTTTGTTTGGATATTTCTAATGAGTTCATTAAATTTGTCTGTTGCACTTTCTCGACAATAATCACTCATGTTTTCCCGCACAGGCTTTAAAGCTACCCCATATAACCTGGGGTTATCCCATTTTGTAAGCGTTTCTAAAACATGATAAAATCTGCTGTATTGCCTGGAATTATAAGGAGGATCAATATACACTATATCCGGGTTTATTTGCTTAACCAATAAGTTTGTATCTTCTCTAAAAATAGAAAGTGACTTTATTTCCAATGGTTGTATCAACCGCATATAAAAGTTATCTCTAACAGATTGTTTTTTGAAAAATGCATCGTAATGCCCCACTGTATTGGCAATTTTATCCGCTGAATAAAGCAGAGAAGCTATAAGAATATTGTACTCTTTTTCAGTAAAAAAGCTTTTGTTTTCTTCTATGTTCTGTCTGATAAAACCTATAATTTTTGCTGAAGGCCTGGAAAAATATTTTCCTCCAAAATGTTTGGAAAAGTAATTTTCAGTTAAAGCTTTTGTTTTAATATTATTAAAATTTTCTATAACAGAAATGATTTTACCCTGATCCCAAGATCCCTTTTGGAAAAAAGCTTTATAAATAATATTATTTGAATATAAAAAATCATTTAAAATGATCTTCTTAAAGTATTGACTGGCGCAAGCTCCCACAGTTCCTGTGCCAGCAAAAATATCAGCAAAAGAGTCCCCAACACATTCTTCTTTAAGAATAGAAAAAATCCAATCTGTCAGTTTATGCTTGCTTCCAATATATCTTCGGTTGTGCAGTTGAAAAAAGCTATCATTTAGTAGAGGGGGGCCGTAAGGTTCTTTATTAAAAAAACTTCTTTGCATTTCCATGATGTATTACCATTTTTGAGTTAAATTTATGGTCAAGCCTGTCTATTTCCATAGTGCGGTATCATTAGGATAACTCTACTGCAAAAATACGATACCCTGGTCAGACTATATTTCAGTATATATGCTCTGGCTTTTAAATAAATAAAAATAAGTCATATAATAGCTTTAACTCCACAAAAGCCCAGAAATTTGCTTTAATGATGACGCGAGAAGGCTATATTTTTATAGGATCGCCCTAAGAACAGGGCTTTATACAGAAACTAAGTAACTTAAAGTGTCATTAAACCTAAAGTTTTAAGCTCTCTTTACAAAAGGTGATAAAAGGCAGGGATCGCCCCCCTTTTTTACTATTACCAAAGTCTGTGTTAGAAAGATGCACTTGAAAACACTCAGGAATAGAAAGCCTTTTTTTGACCAAAGTCTTCTATATTATAAATTGCGAGTAAATTAAGGTCAACTTAAAAATACTCGTGAGTATTTTTAAGTCTACCTTTGACCGTTGCTCTCTTAACATATTTTTAAATAAGTTACTTAATGGCTTTAACTGCATAAAAGCCCAGAAATTTGCTGTAAAAAATGACGCAGTTAGTCTATATCTTTAAAGAGATCGCGCTCTGAAAACTACATATCTTTTAAGGTGACTATAAGCTCTGCCATTAAGGAAATTTAATTTGTTATTAAGACTTCTATATTGTAATTAAGATGATGAACATTATCTTCAAAGGCAATAAATATTATTTTTCACAGGTAACTAATAAATAGTGGTCTATAAAAAGTATAAGAAGGTTATCCATGAATGTATTAATATTAGGGAAAGGGGGAAGAGAGCATGCAATAGCAAAAGCTTTATTCCACTCCCCGTCTGTTAAAAAAGTGTTTGCCCTACCAGGAAGAGCAGGCTTTGAACCAGAGGCTACATGCCTTCCCCAGCATCTTTTGGAAAAAGAAAGCTTAAAAAAACAAGTGGTGGAAAAAAACATAAAGCTGGTGATTATCGGACCAGAAAAAGAGCTTGCAGAAGGCTGGTCAGATTTTTTTCGCTCTATAGGTATTTTGGTATTCGGCCCATCCCAGCAGGCCACAAAGCTTGAGTCCAGCAAACTTTTTGCCAAAAAAATTATGCTTTCAGCCAACATCCCTACTTCGGAGTTTCAAGAAGTCCAAACTGTGCAGGAGGTTCTTACTTTCAGCCCTCGATTTGGTTTTCCGGTAGTTCTAAAAGCAGATGGGCTGGCAGGAGGTAAAGGGGTTTTTATCTGCAAAAACCAAAAAGAACTGGAAGATTCTGCCCACCTTTTGTTTGAAAAAAAAATCTTTGGACCCGCTGGAAAAAAAGCTTTGTTAGAAGTGTTTCAAAAAGGAGAAGAGCTTTCCGTATTTGTCTTAACCAACGGAAGAGAATATACACTTTTAACATTTGTGAGAGATTACAAAAAACTAAAAGAAAATAATCAAGGACCTAACACAGGAGGCATGGGGGCCTTTGCCCCTTATGACATTTCTGAAAAACTTAAAAAAAACATTGAAGAAAAAATTATCCAACCCAGCATCACAGAGATTAAAAAAAATAATTTGTTTTATCGGGGGGTTTTATACATAGGTTTGATGATTGTGGAGGAAAACCCTTTTGTGTTGGAATACAATGTTCGTTTTGGAGATCCGGAAACACAAGTTCTTCTTCCACTGTTAGATGGCGATTGGATTAAAGTGTTTTTATCTTTGGCCAAGGGAGAAATGCCAATTTTGAAGTGGAAAAAAAATATTTTTTCTGCCTGTGTAGTTTTAGTGAGCGAAGGTTATCCCTTACAGCCTGTGACTGGCACACCTATTGAGGGCAATGTTAACATTAAGTCTAACCACTCTTATTTTCTTCATGCAGGCACAAAAAAAACAGACAAAGGTTGGCAAACAGAGGGAGGAAGGGTTTTAAATGCTTTAGGACTTGGAGACTCTAAAAAATTATCTCTTAAGCGCGCTTATGAGCAAGCGGATTTAGTTCATTGGCCGGGAATAAAAAAACGATCAGACATCGGCTCATAAAACCAAACATTAACTCACATTGAGCTTTTTCAGATCCCATTTTGGATCTTTTTTATCTCCTCTTCGGAAAATCCTGTCACCTCTAACAAAAGAGCTAAGAAGAAGAGGTTTTTTGTTTCAAAGTCCCGCTACAGAGACAGCCAGCATAGCTCATCGTCCTTTAACAGTGGTTCAGGGGATGAAGGCTTTATTGGAAGTTCGGGCTGTGCCCGTTAAAGTGAGAGGGGCTATAATATGGATCAGAACAGAGATAACCGGTGTTTCAGCAAAGATGTTTCAGGTGGCGAAGGTTCAAATACCTAAGAAGTTGCTTAAATTTTGTCCGCCAGCAGAGGAAAAAAAAAGCAATTAAAAGCTATTTTTAAACCTTAAGTCGGGCTTTTTTATACTACAATTTTTGGAGAAAATCCAAAAAAACCCTGAATAGAGGCTATTTTACAGGGTTTTGAGCCTTTTTTCTCAAATTAACTGTCAAACTCCAGATTTATATTTAAAAACTGGCGTCAAAACAGCGTTTTTAGGTAGTCGGTCGTGAAAAAGATTGTTTTTTTGACTGGATTCCTTCTTGAAAAAGGCTGAAAACCTTTTAGGCTTTCAGTTTAGGTTCTGGATACCCGCTTTCGCGGGTATGACAGCGAAGGGGAATGGGGTTTATCACGGAGGACTAGGTAGTTTTTCCGGCGCGGAAAAAATGAGAGGACCAGCACGCGCTCGACCGGGGAGCTATTTCAAAACATCCCGCAAAGGTTACTTTGGAAAAATCTTCAAATCAAAGAATAACCCCGCAACCTTTTCTTATTGCCACCGGGATTGTTCCCTTCATTAGCTTTTTGATTATCGGAATCGGCTTTGTCCATATCGGAATCGGCTTTTGATATATCATCAAGGGCTTGTTCCATATCGGAACGGGCTTTAACCATATCGGAACGGGCTTTAACCATATCAGCAAGGGCTTTTTCCATATCGGAACGGGCTTTTTCCATATCAGTACCGGCTTTAACTATATTGTCACGGGCTTTTTCCATATCGGAACGGGCTTTTTCCATATCAGTACCGGCTTTTGATATATCAGCAAGGGGTTTATCCATGTTAGCAATGACTTGGTTAAATGCTGTTATGCAACTGTTAGCCTTAGCTGGATTTACCAAGATAAAACTAAAAATAGTTGTAAGCAGAAGTATTGTTTTCATAAAAAACACTATAAAGGACTTTGTGAGAAACATCAAAGAAAAAAATAGGGAGAGTGAATTTTTTACATGGCTGTTAAAAAAAAACAGCCAATCAGCTAAGTTTTATTAAAATTATTGCACACTTCATTATGAAACTCTTATGTTTTCGGGACAATATATAAAATACTTAATCTATAGGTTCACAATCTTTACATTCGTCACAATCAGGCAATCCTTTAGAGACAGGTTCACCATTGACTGAAACAAGCTCCCCGTCTTTATAAACGCGTGTTCCACTAACAGTCTTCAGGCTTTCAGGGTCCGGCGGTAAAGCATCACACTTTTTTTGAGCCTCTTTAAGCAAGGCTTTGCAAGCCTCCGGGTCCGGGTCCTTTCCTGGGTTTAAAGCTCTACTATCATAGCAAACACCTGTTTTTTCCCCTTCCTCTATTGCATCATATCGTATTTTTAGACAGCGAACATCATGGGTAACAGAGTAGTTACTTGTTTCCACACACTTATTGCTTTTCCCGCAAGACACAGTGAAAAGAAAAACAAAACTCATTAAAATAAATATAACTGCTTTTTTCATTTTATTTCCTAATACCTAATACAACCAGTTGTGCTTAGGCTTTTATCCCACACCCCGCGTCCAGGACAAGCCCACTCTGAATAAAACTCTCTTTCCCTCTCATACTCCACTTTCTTTCTGGCTATATAAGCGTCCATTGAATACGCTTTTTCTGGATTATAAGGATATAAAAACTTCTCCCAATCCGCATCGGTAAATTCGCAAATATTATCTGTTTTATATCCCTCACAACCAAAGCCATCTGATTGCATTATATCAGTCCGATCAGGGGGTATGTGCGGTATCCCTACCGCATGCCCTAATTCGTGAATCATAATATTTATAAAATGTGCCCTTGTAAAATTCCTTGGGTTATTATGTGGTGTTCTTGTATCCATTTCTATATACGCATGGAAGTCTTGCCAATCCCATATAGTATCTTTATGAAAATACCTTCCCCATGTATTTTTAGGTAAATCTTTTTTGCTAACATAAATAAGATTATACTTTGAATCATCGCAAGATATTGTAAAAAGCTGGCCAGGTATCCCGTTAACATAAGCACTTTTCCACTCTTTTTCTTTTAACTTTATATAGTCTTCATTCCACTTATTTACTGCATACTCGGTCCATGCGTTTTCAAGCGCGGTAGTGTTTCCATTCAAGCATACACCCCACGGAAAAAAATCCAAAGTAAAATTCTATAAGGGCGTGTATAAGGTCCACCTTCACTATTAAGTGTCTTCATATTATAACCACACCTTAGCACTTCTTTAGGCCAATTTGTTTGTGACAAAGCCTTTCCAGGGAAAAGCCAAACAATCACAAAGCATAATCCATATATCCAGCATAACAGGTTTTTGTGTTTTTTCATACAGGGTTTTATAGCAAAGAAACAGCATATTTCCTATAAAAACCGCAAATTTTAGCGGTTTAGGGGTTAAAACCTGTAAAATATTCATTGAATTATAGAAAAAAGCTCTTGATTTATTTGCTAACAACAGCCCCTTGTTGATTTGATAAAAGCTGGGTAAGCATAGCCTTTATCTCTTTTTGCTCCAACTTTATCTCTTTTATCTCTGATTTCACCTCTCCTTGCTCCAACTTTATCTCTTTTATCTCTGATTTCACCTCTCCTTGCTCCAACTTTATCTCTTTTATCTCTGATGTTATCTCTTTTATCTCTGACTCCATGCGAATTTGATTATCTTTTAAAGGCTCAATTTTTGCTTTTAACATCCAATTAAATCCGGCAAAAATAGCCGCTGTATAACCAGTTAAACCAGTTACAACTGGCCATATTTCTGCAAAATCCATAACCACTCCTTTTTTTGACTGTTTTCCCACTTTGTAACAAAAAAAATACAATAAGTCAAAACTAAAAATAGTAGTGAACAGGATAGAGTGGAAAAAGTTATAAGTTTCGTTGGATCATTTAGCTGTAGTGGGTGTTAGCTGATCCCACCTGGCCTTAACTCTCTTTTTCTACAGATCCTATAGATTTGAGGGATAAAAACAAATTAAAGAAGGTTTGAGGATCCAAGGAGGCCCCTCCCACTAAAAAACCATTTACTCCAGATATACGAGCAAGCATTTTTATATTCTCCTGATTCACACTGCCTCCGTATAAAAACTTAAGTCTCTTTCCTGATGATTCACAAAGTTTTTGAATATGTGTTTGCATATCAGCAATTTGGTCGGGACGGGCTGATTGCCCACTTCCAATAGCCCAAACCGGTTCATACGCGATACAAATAGAATCTGGAAAGTCCACATTTTTTAAAATATCAGATAGTTGCCTTTCAACTACTTTAAAGGATTTTCCTGTTTTTCGATCCTCTAAGCTTTCCCCCACACAAATAACCGGCTGAAGAGAATGCTTTAAAAGCGATTTTACTTTCTTGTAAATAACCTCTTCATTTTCAAAAAAAAATTGTCTTCTTTCACTATGTCCCACAAGGCAGTGGGTGGCTCCCATTTGTGCTAAAACTAAAGGAGAATTTTCCCCAGTAAAAGCTCCTTGATCCTCAAAGTGACAATTCTCAGCTCCCCAACCAAAAGCCGTGTTTACCCACTCTTCAGCTAAAACAAAAAGAGTAAAGGCAGGGGCAAAAAATACAAAGTTTTTCTGATCGCTTGCAGAAACCAGTTTAGTTATTTGACGAGCATACTGCCGAGCAGACTCTGGATTTTTATTCATTTTCCAATTAGCGCAAAATAAAAGATTTTGATTTTCCATCTCCCTTATACTCTCTGTTAGTCTAACCCTGGCCAGCCTTCATAAAGGTCTACACGCACCTGTTTTAATTCAAAATCAATATCCAAAATAAATTCTTTAATGAAAGGGATCTCCACAGGTTGGGTTGTCTTTTGCTTACCTTCCTCACGCACCTTAATCTTCTTCAAAGTTAAAGTATCTGGCTCACACTTATGCCCTTCCCCCCTCCGCACTCCTTTAAAGCTTGTTGAACCATTCAAAACCATTCGGCCTTCACCTTTCTCCCTCTGTGCTTCTTTAAAGCCCCTGCTTCTTTGCACTATCAATAAATCTTGCATTCCATTATCTGAAAAAGCAGTTATTTTACCTAAAACCCCGCGCTTTTTATCATAAACCTCAAAGTTTAAAATCTCACAAAGATACATATTTTCCCCTTCTAAAGAAGAAAAAATCTGATGTGGAACAAAAAAATGTCCCTCTTTTAAAGATTCTGCGGTGTTTACATCTTCCACGCCTTTTAAATGAACTATTATCCCGTTTTTATGAAACCGAAAAGCCAGCACCTGAGTTTCCAAACATAGTTTAGTGTCTTTTCTGATTTGAACCACTTGACCAATAACTGTATTAAAACCTGATCCTTCCCGTTTTTTTTGTTTACCTTCTTTCGTAGCAGGCCAATGGTTTTGAAATTTACTCCCCTGCACACCGGACTGATTTGTTTCTGAAACAGAAAAAAGAGCAGAATTAGGAATATCTACTAAACTGGCAAAAAGAGAGACAAAAACTTCCCCTTTTATGCCATGTGTTCGGGTCACTTTACCTAATTTTAGAAAATCAAACTTATTGGCAGAAGGAGAGTTTTCTCCTAATTTGAACTGACTAAATTTTTCAGCTGAATTACAACACATAGGCACTTTCTCTAAAGAAGACAAACAATGATACTTTCCTACTCACAAATAGGGGATTACAGATGGACACTTTCTCTAAAAAGAACAAATTAAGAGGGACCCTGGATAACAACTTTATCGCGCAAACAGCAGGAGCATAATATTATCTAAAAACATATACACTTTGCTTTTAAGCATAAAGGAGATAGATTTAAGGCTAAGAGCTAACTGGTTTAGTTTTCCTCGTCAATGATTTGGAAAATACACCTTTGTTTTCTTTTAGCACCACAAGCCCCGACAATAGTTCTTAAAGACTCAATGGTTCTACCATTTCGGCCAATCACTTTGCCCATGTCTTTTTTAGACACACTGGCTTCAAAAACAGTAGTTTTTTCACCCTTGCTTTCTGTCACCCGAACCTGATCTGGCTCATCCACTAATGCTTTAATAAGCATTTCAATAATTTCAACAATTCCTGCTTCCATATTTTTCACCCCTCATTTTATAAGAAATAATAAAATAAACCACTTTAATTGTCATTTTTCATATTCATAAGCTTTTTTCACTAAAGAGCGCAATGTTTGGCTTGGTTGAGCACCCTTAACTACCCACTTTTTATACTTTTCAATATCCACTTGAAAAGCTTTTTTTTTATCTTTCTCAAAAACATTGTATTGGCCTATTATTTCAATAAAACGCCCTGTTGCACTGCGACGAGAATCTGCCACTGTCACACGATACCTGGGCTTATGCTTCATACCACACCGAGAAAGACGAATAACTACCATTTTTAAATAACTCCTTAATATCTTTAGATTTTACACTTATTAAATAAAAAACCTCAACTGTTTTTAATAACTCCTTAATATCTTTAGATTTTACACTTATTAAATAAAAAACCTCAACTGTTTTTAATAACTCCTTAATATCCTTAAGATTTTTACAATCAAAAAACCTAGTTATATTCAGTGGCCCCAGAAAACAAAATACTATAATACCCTCAAAATACATTTTGGCAAGTTTTTTTGCACAATTAAGACAAAAATAATTATTTTTTATCTTTATATTTGTCTTTCAACTTTTGAGACAAATCAGGTAAATCCGTAAAAAAGTCCCCTTTTCTTAATTTGAAGGGGCGATCCTTCTCTCCATTTAAAAGAACGTCCTTTATGTATTTTTTAAAAGCATATACCGGACCATAAATTTTATTAGAAAGATATACGGTCCAAACAAAAGCTATAAACAAAAAACAGAGGGATAAAATACAAAATAGTATTAAAAATATCATTACTATATTACTTTTTTGCAAGATCGTTCTAGTTGAAACAAAACGGTTAATCACTATTTCAATAAAGGAAATAGAAAAGACAAAGTAAGCACAGATCAACAAAAGATAAGGAAGCAAGACTTGCCAACAAAACTTATACTGATCCTTTTCTATAAGCATTTTACTTCTGAGGTTGTTTTTGTGAAAAATAAGAGAACGATCTCTAAAACAAAAAAACAAGGTTAATACTACACCTGTAAAGACATACACATCTGACAAATTAAAATGAATATTAAGAAAATAAATCCAATTTAAAACCCCTTCGCGAAAAATGATATCCATGCTCTCTCCAGCCATCCCAGCCACAAACAAAGCCATTCCTATTCGCAAACCCATTAGCCTTTGAACCAGTATCATATTCAACACAAAAAACAGAAAGAGAAAAAATACAGAGAACCCAAAAGGAGAAATGGCTGACATATACTGGATAATATTAAATTGTTCCATAAACACAATAGGGTTTTGATGGACCATAAAGCTAATAGGCCCTAATATAACCTGTTTACCCCCCTCTAAAGCCATTGCAATCACTGTTTTAAAAACCTGATCCAGGGCTATAGGTAGGACAAGCACGCCAATGATAATAATCCCATCTTTTTTACTCATTACATACTCCTTTTGATTTAATCTCTATTTTTTATCTTTATCACACACTTCTAAATATTCGCAGTCATACTCACTGATAGGGTGCTTTATAATTTTACCACAAGATATTAGTAGTAAAAGCAATAAAATTAAAACCCTCATTATATTCCACTTATTTTTTCCTTATATCTCCTTAAAAGTTAAGAGATTCCCGCCTTCAAGGGACTGCAAAGCCAACAACTTGGCTTTGCAGTTTGCCAAAACAACTTGGCTTTGCAGTTTGCCAAAACAACTTGGCTTTGCAGTTTGCCAAAACAACTTGGCTTTGCAGTTTAGAAGCAAATATACTTTTTCACGGATGATTAAATTTTTCCACCTCTGTTAAATACCGAAAATCACCATTATCACTTAAATAGTAGTTTAAAATATTCTTTTTTACAACTGTTATTTGATCTTCATGCCATAATGGAATAAAAACCAGGTCATCCTGGACAATCTCTTGCGCCTGATTGTAAAGGGCGCGCCTTTTTTGCCTATTCAGAGTAATTATTCCCTGATCTAAGAGCTGATCCAAGACCTTATTTTCATAAAACCCCCTATTTCTTCCCTTTGGAGCTTGTTCTTTTGAATGAAAGGCCAGTCGGTAAATATCCGGATCCATTGCCCCTACCCATTTTAATAAGGCCAGCTGAAACCGGCCTGCATTCAAATCTCCATAAAAAGTACCCCATTCAAAACTCTCCGTTCGCGTTTTAAAACCCGCTTTTTTTAACTGTAAAGCCAATATTCTTCCATGATCTATTGCCGATCGAGCATTAGAAGTCTTAAGAGAAAAGCTTTTTTGACGACAAGATAGGGGGAGGTTTAAAAATACATTCCGCGCTTTTTCCAGATTATAAGCAGGGTTTTTAACATAGGCATTAAAAAAAAAGTTATTAGGCCCTAATATTGTGACGGCTGGGCGAGCAAAGTTTTTTAGTTTATTCTTTATAATATCTAAACGATTTATGGAAAAAGCTATAGCCTGACGCGTTTCCTTTTGCTTTAAACATTCATCCTTAAAATTAAACAGTAAATAGGTTATGGATAGCCCAGGGCGACGAACTACCTGAAATTGATCTTTCTTTTTATCAAAATGGCCTATTTTTTGGAAACCTATTTCCGATTGGGCAATATCAATCTCCCCATTTAACATTTTTTGAAAACGAGTAAAATCATCTCTTATAATTTTAAAAACCACCCTGTCTATTTTTGGAGGGGATTTTACATCTGACCGAGCGGTTAAAACCAGCTGGCTGGAGGTTTTGCTTTCTAACTTAAAAGGACCTGTGCCAAAAGGTACTTTTTGAAAACCGGAACCATCTAACAATATCTCCTTCTTAGGAAGAATTTTTAGGACAGGCAAATCTGCACTCAAAAACTTGGCAGATTCTTTCTTTAATTTAATTTTTAACAGAAACCTCTCTGTTTCCTCTTCTATATTTAAAGATTCAATAATTTGAAAGGCAGAAGCAAACGGACTTTTTTCTGAACGATACTCCTCAAAACTAAAGATCAGATCCTCTTTGGTAAGCTCTCTTCCGTTTGAAAACTTTAAGCCTTTATCCACAGTAAATGTCCAAACTTTATCTTTATAACTCCAACTCTGAGCGACAGAAGGCAATATTTTTAAACGAGGCCCGCGATACACAAGAGAGTGAAAAAGCAGATCGGCTATGCGCATCCCCCCCGCATCTGTGGCCTTACGAGGATCCAAAGTGCGTGGTTCAGAACCTAAAGCCACCACTACACTCTTTTTAGAATCCAGAGCCTTCTCTTTCTTAGGCAGATCTGAACCAGTTTTAAGAGAACTTAAGGGCAATGTTACATCAGGATCAGGGAAAGGAGATTGTTCTCCATCAGGAGAACTAACACCTTGAACTTTTGAGCGAACAAGAAAAAAGTAAAGAAAGCACAAAACCACCAAGGTTAAAACACTTAAAAAGAAAACCCACTTTTTTTTTTGCCAAATATTCATTTTGCCCTCAAAAGACAGTCTTGACAGTAAAAAATCAGAGATGTAAAAGCAAGATGAAAGTTCATTAAAGAGGAAAGTTTTTTAAAATGTTTTGTGTAAAAATTTTAATTTCTTTGGGATTGATTTCAAGTTTTATGCTGGTTTCCTGCGGTAAAGGGGATTCTCCTAACACTTCTGATAAAGATAAAAATAAAGAAAAACACAGGGGAACTACAGGAGAGGGGGGTTCAACTGAACAAGACAGAACACCCAAGCATTGGATACTTTCTGTTCCTTTTCAAAAGATAAAGGCAGGAAGTTTTATGATGGGTAGTCCCGAAAGTGAAACTGACAGAGATTCTTTTGATGAAACTCAGGTGGAAGTAACAATATCAAAGCCGTTTGAAATAATGACAAAGGAAGTAACCCAAAGCCAGTGGGTTCGGGAAGTAGGAAGCAACCCCTCCAAGTTTAAATCAGAGAAACGTTGTCCTAATAACTATGATTCTGAAAAAAATATGTGTCCCGATCATCCTGTAGAGAGTGTATCTTTGAAGGAGGTGCAGGAGTATATAGGGAAGATAAATAAATCTTTAGGATTAACGGGATGTGATGGGACGCCTGATTCTTCAGCGGGTTGTTATCGTTTGCCAACGGAAGCGGAGTGGGAATATTCTGCCAGGGGAGGGACTGACACAGCTTACTCCTATGGGGATGATCCTTCAATTTTAGGGGATTATGCGTGGTATAAGGGTAATTCTGACTACAAGACTCATCCAGTGGATTTAAAGAAGCCTAACCCATATGGACTTTATGATGTTCATGGTAATGTATGGGAGTGGGTTCAGGATAGGTATAGACCCGATCTTACAGGAGGGAGTGACCCTTTAAATACTTCTGGTGTGCATCAGGTTCGTCGGGGCGGTAGCTGGAACTACCTCGCGCCAGCCTTGCGTTCAGCGTCTCGCTCCGGTAATGTTTTTTTCTCCGGGGACTCCTGGGTCGGCTTTCGTCTTGTGAGGACACTTTAAGTTATAGCAATTTTTTTGGCTTTATAAACACACTATCTCTAAAAAAACACATACAATTAAGAAAAAATAAGTGAAAAACGCCAAAAAAACGCGATATACTCCTTTACTTCCCGTAAAACTGTGATATAATTCAACTATGGAAACAATAATAAATCTGCCTTTAGTTATTCAAACAGGGATTTTTTTATTAGCTTTATTAGCCTTCCTTTTATCAGGGGTAATGGCTATAATAAGGCCAATAATAAACAATCAAGTTAGAATGGAAAATCGTTTGGATCGCATGGAATCAGAAATAACAGATATAAAGTCGGAAATGACAGATATAAAGTCAAAACTGGATCAGTTATTGTCTGTCTCTACTAAAAAATAAAGACGAAAATCTGACTGAACGTTTTAAAATGGTAAATGACATTTAATAACACTTACACCTGCTTTTTTTAAAGAGACTACTATGAACCAAAAAAAAATAGGCACAGCGTTTATTTTTGTTTGTATTATTTTATCCCTTAACTGCACAAATCTGTCTGCCTACCGAGAAATCACTACTACAAATTACTCAAATTGGCCTTACTTCTATCTTGTAAAAAAAGATGGAAAAACCCACTATATACTGGGTGAGTTGCATGTTACTGTCGCATTGGATGAATTACCTTGTGCTGATGAGGTTAAGCATCACTTACAAAACAGCACTGTCCTTTTCTCGGAAAAATCAAATCTCTGGGAGGCTGTGTTTCAAAAAGAAAGAACAATCGAACCAGATCCAGAGCTGGAATACCTTTATACTCAAAACGGCCTTGATGCTTATATTACTAACAATGATTTTGCATTTAGAAGCTTTAGCCTTCCGGTTCAAAATTTTTTCAAGAAAAGAGGAATAAGTGACAAATTAACCTATCCAGGGTATAATGTGGCTATAACTAGACTTTGCTTTACAGAGGCTTACGGCCCTTTAATAGTAAAAAAAATTATATCGAATGATCTTATCAAACTTGCCAAACTCCAGGGGATACCAATTAAACCTTTAGATACTCCCGAACTTAGAGTTAAATCTAATGAATTATTCACCTTAGAATCAATAGAATCAGATGTCCAAATATTTTCTGAATGTCCTAAAAATGTAAAAATTATTAGAAAATATTATTTATCTGAAAGGGTATTAGAGTGGGATCTTTCTGAAAATTACATTTCAATTCTGTTAAGAAACAGAAACCAAGAATGGTTATCTAAATTTTTATTGGCACATAAAGAATACAGTCAAGTTTTTATATCAGCCGGGTCATTACATTTTACAGGCCCAGATAATTTATTGGATATGTTAATAGAGGAAGGTTTTGAAGTGAGCCTTTCAACAACTTGCAAAGTAAAATCCAGTAGAGAAAATACACCCATTCAGCCTATGACAAAACCCAAGGGAGAAAATACACCCATTCAGCCCATGACAAAACCCAAGGGAGAAAATACACCCATGATGAAACCCTTAACACCCAGTGGAGAAACTACAAAACTGCGATGAAATTCATAAAACCCTGTGTATTCATCCTGAGCTTGTTTTCTCCGGTTAGTTATAGCTCACCAGCCGTTTTACTAACCAAAGAAAAAACAACTCTCGCACAAGTAAAACAAAAACCCCATAGTGTTTCCCCCACTACAACCAAAAACACAAACAAAATAACTCTTGCTCAAACAATCAAAACCACTTTACAGGAAAATAAAATTCCTGCACATCAAATAGCCGTTATTGTAGCTGACCCATACAAAACCCTCTATCAATTAAACGCCAACAAATACTTTATCCCCGCCTCCCTGATAAAACTTTTTACTGCTGGGGCTTTGTTGGATCTTTTACCTCCTTCTCTTAAATTCACCACTCGCTTTATGGCAACCACAATAATTAAGGATTCGGTTTTAAAAGGCGATCTTTACTTAGAAGGGGGAGGAGACCCAGGCTTTGTTTCAGAAAGTCTTTGGAACTTAGTAAATAACTTAAAGCGAAATGGACTTAAAACCATTGAAGGCGATTTAATTGTAGATGACAGCCGTTTTGATCAGGAAAGAAAGGGGGATCGACTTCCTAAACCCTCCCATTCCAGTTATGACGCTCCTGTGGGTGCGTTATCTTTTAACTGGAACACAGCCAATATATACCTCAATCCAGGGAAACAAAAATTAGACCCTTTACGCATCACCATTGACCCTTCCCCTTTATACTTCAAAAATATTGAAAACCTAACAAAAACCACAAAAACAAAGAAAAACCAAAAAAATATTTTCGTCCAGCGAAAAGAAAGCCATTTAAGAGAATCCCTTAAAATAACAGGTTCTCTTCCCCTAAATAGCCCGGAAATTCTTATTTATAGAAATATTTTGTCCCCGGCAATATGGACTGGGTGGAACGCCATAAGCTTTCTTAAGCAGAGGGGAATCCATGTCACCGGACAAGTAAAAAGAGGAAAAATGCCAAACAAAGCAAAAGTCTTAGCCAAGTGGGAAAGCAGACCTCTTACAGAGCATATTAAGCTAATGATGAAATACTCAAACAATTTTATGGTGGAAATGCTAATTAAAAACATGGTTGTAGAATTAACTGGAAAAACAGGAAATTTAAAAGATGGACTAAAAATTATAAAAAAACATATTAAAAGCCTAAATATAGAACCTGATAAATACACAATGATACAAGCTTCCGGCTTGAGCCGAAAAAACAAAGTCACACCAGAACATTTGTTAACGGCATTAAAATACTGGTTAAACCATCCTTTACAGCCTGAATTTGAATCCGCTTTGCCGATAGCGGGTGAAGATGGCACTTTAAAAAAATATTTCAAAAGCTCCCGACTAAAAGGACGTATCCACGCTAAAACAGGCAGTATCAATGGAGTAACTGGGCTGGCAGGCTATTTAACAACTAAAAACGGAGAAAAAAAAATGTTTGTCTTTTTATTTAATGGCCCTGCTGACTCACAAAAAAAAGCAGAAAAGCTTTTTCGGAAGTGGGCACATATCGTCTACAAGCTCTAAAAAAACTGACTCCACTGGCTATCCATTGCCTATACCCCTTAAAATTACCGTGACGCATATCGTCTAAAAACTCTAAAACGCGAAAAATCACTATTTTTAATAAAATATTATATTGCTCTGCGCTATCAATACCTTTTCTTCCCTATAAAGTTTTATAACAAAAGTATGCACTATCTATATTTCCTGCTTTTTGCTCTAACAACAATTCTTGTGGCCTGTGGTCCTGCCATACCAGATGAATATTTTACCCCTCCTCCAAGCCCTTATGGTGAATATTCAAAAGCAGGTGTAGAATATTTACAGGAAATTGGATTTTGTCCAGAGTTTGAACTTAAAAAATGTGACCAGGTTATAAAAAAATGGACCTCCAATGTAAAAGTGCAAATACATGGTAATTACACGGAATCTGATGAAAAAGAATTGGACAACATTATATCAGATCTTGCTGAACTCACAGGGCTCTCTATTAAAAAAGTCAGTAGCAATGCGGATATAAATATTTATTTCGTCCAACAAAGTAAGTTTAACAAATATATCCCTGAATATGATAAGATTGCACCACAAGAAGGCTTATTTGCCACCCACTACAACAGCAACTATATCTATTACAAAGCTACCATCTGTATTAGAGACGATACTTCAGAATTAAAAAAACACCATTTATTAAGAGAAGAACTGACTCAAAGTTTTGGATTAACCAGAGACTCCTACTCTTACACAAACAGTGTTTTTCAACAAGACCCTCAATATAAACCCGTGGAATATGCAGAAATTGATAAAGAAATTATTAGAATTTTATATGATGATAAAATCAAACCAGGGATGTCTCCCACAGAAGTCATTAGTACATTAACCACACAGCCCACCACTCAAGTGGCCAGCAACTAATAACCCTTATAGCAACATATAAACCTATAAAATAATGATGTTGAAACAAAAATGGTTGCGGGGGCAGGATTTGAACCTACGACCTTCGGGTTATGAGCCCGACGAGCTACCAGACTGCTCCACCCCGCGATATACCGTTTTATTTCTATTAAGTTATTTAATATATTTTACTTTTCTAAATATTGTTTTAGCAAAAGGCAATATTATATATTATAATCAGTCGATCCTGAACAAATGCTTTTCCCCCCCTAAACTGAAAAGCTAAGTTATTGGCTACTAAAAAACCAAATTTTTGGGTTTTTAGTCCCGCAAAAACGGGAATCTCTGGAGTTTTAAGGAGAGGTGACCTAAGCGATTTATTTAACTAAATGGAATTCAGGATGGACTAATTAACCACTTAATAACAGATATAATTATCAAAATAATATAAATAGTCAAGTGAATTTAAAAAAAATTATTTTTCTCTTCTTTTTGAACACCAGTTTAAACTGTCTAATGACAGATCATCTATATTCTCAGGCTTTAGAAGTTCCTAAAAATGTCGTTAATAAAAAACCATCAAAGCTAAAAAATCACACCCCTCTTTCATCAGTAAAGCTGGTTACCTCCCATCAGGTTCTTACACAAAACAATAGAAGTATCCCCATCGGACTATGGATCACTTTAAACAATGGATGGCACAGTTATTGGCAAAACCCAGGAGAAAGTGGCAAACCACTAAAAATAAAATGGACTTTGCCAAAAGGGAGCACGATCTCTGATTTTAAATGGCCTTTACCGGAGAGAGTGCAGTTGAGTTTACTCACCCATTTTGTTTATAAAGATGATTTTCTTTTAATCAGTGAACTATCCCTTCCAAAAAAAAAGCCAGGGAATAAGATCTCTATCACAGCTCAGGTGGAATGGCTGATCTGCAAGGAAGTGTGTATTCCGTTACAACAGAAAATCCATTTAATCCTACCTGTTGAACCTTTAAACACAAACAAGAAAGTAATCTATTCTCATTGGCAATCTGTGTTTAATGAATGGTCTGAAAAAATACCTAAAACCATCAAAAAAGAAATCCCCCTAAAAGAAAAAAGTAATCATTGGCTTATTAATATTACCACAGCAAAAAATCTTAAACTGTTAGATGTGTTTCCTTTATCAAAAGATTTATTTTCCCTTGAACCTCCTAAAATTTCCTCTACAAACCAAACAAAGAATACTACCTTGGAGACTCTGCCCAATACTAACCAAGATAGTCAGCAAGAGATCTTAAACCAGACCGGTCCATCCAGAAAAAAGCGACTGCATTCTTTCCTTATCAAAAAAGCCCAGCCCTTTTCACATACTAAATCTTCTGCCTCCCCTGCCCCCTTCTCTGACCCTCCCCATTCTTTAAACAAAAAAACAAAGGCTGTTTTAGTTTTTAGCCAAACCCATTCGGCAGAAGAAGCTAACTATTTAAAAACCCCACCAGCAGGAAAAAAAGAGCCAATAGACACCTTTCATCGACAAAATATCCAAACAAAAAAAGTGGGCCTCCTTTATACTTTTACACGCAAACAAAAAAGCTTGTTTTGGTTTCTGCTCTTGGCTTTCTTAGGAGGAGTAATTTTAAACCTTATGCCTTGTGTGTTGCCGATCGTGTTTTTAAAGTTCTCAAACACTTTAGAACAAGCAAAACAAAAGCCTCTCACAGTTATATTAGGGAATTTATTTTATAGTGCAGGAGTTATTTCCTCTTTTCTTATTCTGGCTTTTTTACTTATCTTGTTCAAAAAAGGGGGAGAGTCTATAGGCTGGGGATTTCAAATGCAATCTCCTTATTTTCTTGTTAGTATAATTTTTCTGTTTACTTTTATCAGCTTCGGATTTATGGGATGGTTTACCTTTTCCTTACCTTCCCTTCCTTTTTTTCATAGAGGCCAAAGCCATTTTAAACATTTTTTAACAGGGGTTTTATCTACCACATCTGCTTCTCCCTGCACAGCTCCTTTTATGGGTGCGGCCATCGGGTATGCTTTTTCCAACAGCACTGTTCAAGTGATAATGATTTTTCTTTTCTTAGGCTTAGGTCTTTCTTTTCCCTATCTATTACTGTCTGTTTTTCCAAAATGGATGAAATATGTCCCCTCCCCCGGAAACTGGAGTCATAAATTAAAACACTTTATGGCTTTTCCTATGTTGGCCACCAGTGCCTGGTTAATTCATCTATTTAACAAACAAGAGCCTTCTGCCTTATTATCTCTACTGTTTAGCCTTTTGTTTCTTACTTTTGGCTTTTGGCTTTTAAACAACTTCAAGCGAAGAACCTGGCTGATATGGCTCTCCCGTGTTGTTATACTAACCTCTCTCATTTATCCTTTTTTCCATTTAGATAAGGCAAACAACAGCAGTGGGCCAGAAATTAAGTGGGAAAAGTTCTCTCTTAAAAAAATGCAGGAAATAAGCGCGACAGGCCAACCTCTGTTTATTAACTTTACTGCGGATTGGTGTTTAACCTGCAAATTTAACGAGCGGTTTACCTTTAAAAACAAAAAAGTGGTTCAGTTTTTTATCCAAAATCAAATTCAAAGCCTTAAAGGGGACTGGACAAATAAAAATCAAGAGATTACTGAAATTTTAAACTATTACAATCGTTCTGGCATTCCTTTTTACTTGTATTTGCCTCCTGGAGCAAAACCTTCTTCCGCTGTTGTTCTACCTGAACTTTTAACCCCTGGTTTACTTTTAAAATATTTGAAAAATAATACCCCCTCTCTTTCCCCATAAGACCCTAAAAAAACCAAAATGAAAATGAGTGTCATTTTTATTGACATAAAGTTCTCACTGGTCTATAATAACAAATTATGAATATACCAGAACTCCCCAGGGGATACACAAAAGACGAGTTAATTCAGCCCCGCGAAAGGCTTTCTGAGAGCAACTTAAAATCTATGCTCAGGAGCATGAACCTTAAGGTCACTCATCAAAGGCTTTCTATTTTAAAAGCTTTAAGCACAGGCCCTAAAACGCATGTCACAGCTAAGGATGTGTTTGAAAAAATCCGGGCTGAGCACCCCGGTATTGGATTTGCCACAGTTTATCGTTTTTTAAAAGATACCTCTCGATATGGGATCACTTCTGAATTACGTATCGGCCATGCCCCTTCCCGATATGAACTAAAAATCAGAGAACATCATCATCATATTGTTTGCACTAAGTGCGGAAAAATTATTGAGTTTCAAAATGACATTATCGAAAAGCAAATCAAAAAAATAAGCAAAGACTATAACTTTTTAATGGAGCACCATATTTTTGAGCTATATGGACGCTGTAATCGCCCCGCTTGCCAAAAATAATCTGTCTGTCTAAATGAACACACTGTTTCTAAATGGACACTGTTTGCTCTATGGACTTCATATTTAAAGACATAACTTTTGAAATACTTTTTTCCTCCATTGTCACACCATACAAGTAATCACACCCTTGCATAGTGCGCTTGTTATGAGTAATAAGAATAATCTGGCTGACCTTAGCCATCTCTGTCAACAAGGAATTAAATCGAACAATGTTTATATCATCCAAGGGCGCGTCCACCTCATCTAAAATACAAAATGGAGGAGGCTTTACTAAAAAGATAGAAAAAATCACCGCCACCGCCGTCATGGCTTTTTCCCCACCAGAAAGAAGATTCATGTTTTGCGCTTTCTTCTTAGGCAACTGAACTACTATATCCATTCCTTCCACATTTTTTACAGGATCTTTTGTCAAAATCAGTTCTGCCCGCCCACCTTCAAAAAGGGCGGGCCATACTCTGGAAAAACGAGAGTTAACCTCGTCAAAAACCTCTTTAAATTTTTTAGAGCAAAAGCTATCAATTCTTTTTATCACCTGAGAAAGTTTTTCTTTTGACCTGCTTAAATCTTCATACTGCTTTTGGTAAAATTGGTTCTCTTTTAAAAGCTCTTCATACTCTTTTAAAGCCAGAAGGTTTACTTCCCCTATATGAGAAAGCTTGTTGTTTAATTTTTCCAGTTCCCGCTCCTCAATATCTCGGTTAAATTCCACTAATGAATATTTTAAAGTCTTTAAATCTAACTGATATTTTTCTTCCATTCTTTCTACCAAAGTAGATTTTTTAAGTAAAAAGCTTTCAGATTGTAATTTTAAATCATTTATAGCAGATTTTTTTTCTGTAAGGGTTTCCCTAAACTCCATAATAGTAGATTGCCCAACTTTTATCTTCTCTCTTAATGTCTCCTGCTCTTTTATTAGCGAATTAATGTCTTGTTCCCTCTGTTCTATCTCCTGCTGAAAGAATTGCTTTTCTCTCTCTCTTTTTCTTAATTGATCTTCATAATTTTTAATCAATGTTTGTTTTTCTAAAGAATGAGAAAGCACCTGTTTTTCTTCCTGCTCCCCTTTTTCGTAAGATTGTTCCAGTAGGGATTTTTTTTCTTTCATGGCAGTTAGTTCTTTTTCACATTCCACTACTTCTTTCCAAAGTTGATCTTTTGTTTGCAGTAACTTTTGTTTTTTCTGATCTTCTTTCTCAAGATCTTCTAAAATTTTCTCCAACTCCTGACTCCATTCTGGCAAAACTTTAATAGAAGATGATCCTTGAAGAATGTCATTTCTTTTTTTCTGCCACTCTTGATTTTGCTTTTGACACTTCAATATTTTTTTCTGAATATCTGATATTTCCGCCATCAAATATTCTTGCTCTTTATTAACTCTTTCCAGGTCTTTATTGATTTCTAAGATGTTTATTTGAAAACTGTCTCCTTCTTTACTTAACTCCAATAACCTATTTGAGCTTTTATGAAACAAAGTTTTTGTTTTTCTTAACTGTTCTTCCATTGTAATAATTTGCGCTTTTTTATGCTCAATTTGAACTGGCAGATCTTCCATAGCCCTTTGATAAGAAAGAATATTCATCTCTTCCTGTTCCTTTGAAAAATCTCCGCCAATAAGATCTCCTTCCTGCGTTAATGCCTCGCCCTTTTCAGTAATAAAACTCCATGAGGGATATTTTCTTTTTAAGTAAAGAGCGGTTTTTATATCTTTCACCACTGCCGTCCGAGAAAAAAGCGCGTGGATTAACTCTGCATTTCCTTTTGCCTGATCTTTTAAAAAAAACTTAAAGCCTGCCTCTTGCTGTAAACTCGCTCTTATACTCATCTGATTTGAATCTTCCTGTTTAATGGATGAAGGGTTATGAATAGAGAAAGAGGTAGGATTTGAAAAGGGGTGGACTTTAGATTTAATAGATGAAGGCGAAGGGTTATGGGTAGAGTCAGGAGGAATGTTTAAATAGTCTCCTGCTTTTGTATAGTCGAAACCAGCTATGAATCGGCAAACACCTTGTTTTTCCCGGTTTAAAATCTCCATAGCCAACAATACATCTTCTGCTTTACGACAAAAAATAGACTGTAATCTTCTATCCATATAAGTGGAAACTGTTTTTTCTAAAATAGCAGAAGGCAGGCGAATAGCGCGAGCGGTTTCTATAAAGTCTTCTTTATCCCCTCCTTTTTCCTTTACAGATTGAAGGATATAACGCATACCCTTTTCCTGAAGATTTTTATGATCAGCCCATTTCTTAAGACTGCTAAACTCAGAACGCAAAGCCTCCATCAATATTTGCTCTTTTTTAAGATTTTCTTCCTGAGTCTGAATATCCCCTTTTAAAGATTCCACTTTTTTGCGCGTAGTCTGAACAGAGTCTGTTATATTAAAACTTAATTGTTTTTTTTGTTCTAAAGTTTCTGTGAGAAAATTTTTTTGAGACTTTAATTTTCGGGCAAGAATGCTTTTTTGCTCTAATAGGTTTTTCCAATCCCTCTCCCTTTGGTTTTCATCTTTCATTTTTTCAGCAAGAAATTGATCTCGTTCCTGATATAAAATCTCTTTCTGCTGTAGGTTTATTATCTCTGTTTTTAAATACTGTTCTCTCTCCTTCAGAGAAGAAAAACAACCATTGGACTTATCGTACTCTTTTTGAACCAGCTCCTCTTTTTCATAAAGAGCTTTTTGTTTTTGCTCTAACTGGACAATGTGTTTTTGACTATCTTCTATCTGGCTTAAAACCACTTGATGATTTTCCCGGTAACTTTTCATAGTCGGAAAATATAAGTTTTGCTTGTTTACCTGAATAGACGCTTTTAGCCCGGAAAGCTCCTTTTCTAAAGACAAAAACTGCTCTCTTTGAGACTCTTTTTCCGCCGATATGGTATCTTGCTTTTTTTTGCTTTCCTGAAGATTTTTCTCCCATTTTTCCGATTGCGATTGGATTTGTTTTATCTCTTTTTCTCGTGCTTTTTGTTTTTGCTCTTCCTCTTTAATTTTCATACGTAGGGATTCTATGTTTTTTTGAATTTGATCTTTATCCCATACACTCATTTTAATATCTTTATCCTGAATTTGTTTTTTTATATTTCTAAACTGTTCTGCTTTTTCCGACTGCTTTTTTAGCTTAACCAGCTGAGTGGTTTGTTGAGACAAAATATCCCGCAAGCGGTTTAAATTTACTTCTGTTAAATCTAATTTTCTTTCCGCTTCTTTTTTTCGGAAACGAAACTTAGATATGCCTGCTGAAGATTCAATCAGCGATCTTTTTTGCTCTGGTTTAGAGGAAATAAAATTTTCTACTGCACCCTGCTCAATAAAACTAAAACCATGAACCCCAGCACCTGTGTCCATAAACATTTCTTGCACATCCTTTAACCGGCAGGGTTTAGAGTTAATAAGGTATTCTGATTTTCCATCTCTATCCAACCTTCGGGTTAGCATAACTTCTTCACCAACAGAAGACTCGGTGCGCGCCCTTTCTTCTAAAGAAAGCTCCATAGTCAGAGAAACTTCTGCCATTCCCCTTGCTGGTTGTTTTTCAACACCTGAAAAAATAAGCTCTTCCATAGAAGAACCACGAAGGCTCTTAGGCGCGGTTTCGCCCATCACCCATAAAAAAGCATCTACAATATTGGATTTTCCACAGCCGTTAGGACCTACGACACAGCTTATTCCTTCTCCAAAACGAATAGTCGTGCGATTAGCAAAAGACTTAAAACCTTTCATCTGTAGCTGTTTGATTCTCATTTTTCTTAAACTCCTCTCTTTTTAGCTTTTTAGTCGACCCTGAACAAAGGCTTTTTCCTCTAAACTGAAACGCAAAGCCTGCCTACTTTTCAGTCCCGCTGAGGCAAGGGAATCAGGCTAAAATAACACACTTTTTTTCAGGCGACTACACCTAATAATTCACTATGAATAAAAAACAAGCAACAATTTATATATTGACACAGCGCAATCCGCTTTAGAAAAGGTCAACAAAAAGGTGAGAAGCACAATGCTTCTCTTATTAACCTACGCATGGTTTAAAACGCTGGGGGAGCTTTTGCTGTTTCCGATTGTTTTAAAGCCAGTGGTTTTTTCTGTTGACTCATACGCAAGCGAAGAGCAACAGCTATAAAACTGGAAAATAAAGGATGAGGCTTTAACGGCTTAGACTTAAATTCCGGGTGAAATTGCACAGCTAAAAACCAGGGATGCGTAGTTAACTCAAGCACTTCTACCAGATCTTTTTTCTTATGAATACCAGAAAAAACCATTCCCTTTTCCTCAAACAAAGACTTAAATTTATTGTTAAACTCAAATCGATGGCGATGCCTTTCCTGGATATTTTCTTCTTTGTAAATGGAAAAGGCCAGGCTTTCTTTTTTTAAATGACAATCGTAAGAACCTAACCTCATACTACCCCCCTTTTTTTGGTTGTCCGATTGCCCTTCCATGTAATCAATGACCCGGCTTTCCTGAGAGTTAGACTCAGGAATAAACTCACTACTGCTTGCATTCACTATACCGCAAATATGGCGAGCAAACTCCAAAATGGCCATCTGCAAGCCCAAACAAATTCCAAAAAAAGGAATATTGTTTTCCCTCACATATTTAATAGCAGAGATTTTACCCTCTACACCTCTTTCTCCAAAACCACCGGGAATCAACACTCCATCCAAATTCTTTAACTTTTGAGCTATGTTTTTACTTGTTAAAGTTTCTGAATCAATATATTTAATATTCACACGACAATCATTGGTTACTCCCCCATGCACTAAAGCCTCATGGACAGATTGATAACTATCTTTTAAATCCACATACTTTCCCACCAAACCAATAGAAACTGTATGATCAGGTTGTTTGATAGTGGAAATAATATCTTTCCACACCCTTAATTTAGAGGTTCTGTTTGTTAGAGAAAGCCGGTTAATTATTTTTTTATCAAAACCCTCTTTTTGCAACAGCAAAGGGAGTTCATAAATGGTTTCCACATCAGGGGCGGAGATCACATTTTCTTCTTTTACACTGCAAAACAAAGCAATTTTTTTCTTTAGGTCTTTAATAATTGTTTTTTCACTTCGGCAAATTAAAAAATCCGGCTGAATGCCCACCTCCCTTAAAGCTTTAACTGAGTGCTGAGTAGGTTTGCTTTTAACTTCCCCGGAAGCGGAAAGATAAGGAACCAGGGTCAAATGAACAAAAGCAGTATTTTTAAACCCTAAGTCAACCCGCATTTGCCGAATGGCCTCAATAAAAGGCAAGCTCTCTATATCCCCAACAGTACCTCCTATCTCCACAATCACCACCTCTGCTGAACGAGCAGCACTTTGAATACGAGACTTAATTTCATCCGTAATATGAGGAATGACCTGCACCGTATTACCTAAGTAAACCCCTTTTCTCTCTTTTAAAATCACGCTTTCGTAAATCTGACCGGTGGTGATGCTGTTTTCTTTTCTAAGGGGAGCATGAGTAAATCGCTCGTAATGCCCTAAGTCCATATCCGTTTCTGCTCCATCATCGGTGACATACACCTCTCCATGCTGAAAAGGAGACATAGTCCCGGGATCCACATTTAAGTAGGGATCACACTTTATTAGGCTAATTTTATAATCTTGTGCCTCTAACAACGCACCCAGACTGGCAGAAAGCAACCCTTTGCCAAGAGAAGAAACCACCCCACCTGTAATAAAAATAAACTTTTGATTTTTTGTTTTAACTAAATCCATTGTAACCTGCAAAATCCATTATAACCCGCTATAATCCATTTCAAACTGACTGTATAATAGCCTTAGAAAAAGGTTGTGGCAACAAAGCAAATAGGACTTATATTATGCTCCAAAACAGGCCATATTTCACAAGAACCATCCCTTCTTTTCACCACTCGATCTTTAGGATGTTTGCCTTCTTCCAATCGGCCATTTAAAAAGGATGACCAAAGGAAACTATAATATTGTATTGGTCTATATCATACTGCTTTTCTTCTACTCCCAGGCCCATGCCAAACTCCACCCTGATCTTTTTATTATAATCGGGGGGCAAACCAAATCGCACCCCACCACCAAAAGCATATCGAGGTGGAAGAAAAATATCATCATCCGCTGAACCAAAATCAAAGAACCCAGCTAAAGTGAAAAACTTTAAAGGAGTGTATCTTAATTCTGTTTGTGATAAATAGTACTTTTCCCCACGAAAACGATTTAACCTGTAGCCTCTTAATGTATTTGATCCTCCTAATGGAAATCGAAACAAATAGCTGGAAGGATTAAGAAAGGTAAGCCCAACCATCCCTCTTAAGGCTATCACTAAACCATCCTTAAGAGAAAAAAACAGCCGAACATCCCCTTCTAAAAAAACGGGGCTTGGCATGCGAGAGAGCAACCAAGACTGCACCTGATAATATTCCCCTTGTGTAGGGTTAAAATAATTATCCCTGGAGTCGTATCTGGCCAAAAAACCCCCGGATAAAAGCAGTTCCCAGGGAAATAGCTCTTCGCCACCCCCTTTTTCCTTTCTGTGATCAAAACGGATAAAAGCCCCGCCGTATAAATGTTCGTATATCCTGGACACATACTCTAACCGCGCCTGTATTTTATGTATGGGAATATCTTTTCGATCTTTTATTTTAGTTCGATTTCCCTCTCCATAATAAGGTTCGCTAAAGCCATCATAATAAGCTGTTAGATCAAATTGATCCCCATTTTCCCTCCAATATTTATAAGAAAAACTTGTAGAGAAAAAAAGCTTTTTACTAACAGTGCTTTCTAAAGAGGTGTAATAACCTGTATTACCCGCCGGATATATAAAAAATCGCGCGCCAAAAATATGACCATAGGTGGAGTTATGCGAATAAGAAGGCACAATAGCCCATTTTTGACTATTATCATCGTCTGAAGTAAACCAGGAAGGCCCTCCAGCAAAAGACAACCAAGGGAAAAAACATATCATCCATAAAATCAACACTTTTATTCTTGAATTTTTACTCATTTCTCTAAATAACCACACAGAACAAAACATATTCATCATAACTTTGATTTAACCTTACTTGCTGAACTTAAAATACAAAACAAATAATACATAAACCATAAAAACTAATGAATTTTTATCAACTCCACTTCAAAAATCAAAACAGAATGAGGGGGAATACCAGGAGTCCCGGCAGAACCATAACCTAATTCTGGAGGGATATAAAACTCATACTTTGCTCCCTCCTTCATTAACTGAAGACCTTCTGTCCAGCCCCTAATAACCCCATTCAGAGGGAAAGTAATGGTTTTATTTCTTTTGTAAGAGCTGTCAAACTCCTGCCCATTTGTAAGGGTGCCACGGTAATGCACTTCCACTTTATCTGTGGCAGAAGGGCTTTTTCCCTCACCCGCCCTTAAAACTTTGTATTGCAAGCCGGAAGCGGTTATTTTTACCTCTGGCTTTGTTTTGTTTTCTTCTAAAAATTTCATTCCTTGCTCCTTGTTTCTTTCTGTTTTTTCTTTATTTGCTGGTGGTGATATAAGCTCTTTTATTTTGCTCCTGTCCGCCAAGGGCTTTTTTCCTTTCACACCGTCATGTACTCCAACAAGAAACATTTTTTGAGCCTCCTCTTTGCTGAGGACTCTTTTTGCATTACTGCCCAGATTATAGCCAAAAAGATAAGCCCTTTTAAAGTCTGGCTCTTTTTCTATCTGTTTTTTAACCAACCGGTCTTGCCAAAAACAACCAATGAAAAAAACAAAAGAAAAAAGAACAATGACAGAAGTTAAAACCTTCATAAATACCTCCTATGTTTTTACAGATTTTATACCATACCCCATCCTCTTCAATAAGGGAAGTTGAAAATATAAAGAGCCATTATAGGCATCTGTTAAAATTATTCCCCAAAACCTTGTCTACATGTAGCACTGGAAATATTAAATAAGGTTTTGTTTACTTCTGTTCGCACACCACTATTTCTATCTTTATGGTAGCTCTGAAGCAAATTAGAGTAAATTTGTGGATGTTCCGGCCGGATTTCTCCTAAAGCTATAGCTGAGGCCTTTCTTACAAAAGGTTTTGGATCTTGCAGTAAAGCTTTACTGAGTTGCATTTGCACTCTAAGATCTGAAGGCTTTATTTCTCCAAGGGCCAATGCCATTTCCTTCCGCACAACGGGAGGCATATCCAGAGATACAACAACATTACCCATTTGCCTATGAACCCTAACATCTGTAGGCTTAACCTGTTTAAATATAGTAATCACTTCCAGGCGGACATACACATTGGGATGGTGTTGCACAATGTTTATAAATTTCTGCAAAATATCGTAGTTATCCGGTTGAACTTTTTTCCCAACGAGTCTTATGGCACGCAAAAGAGTAGTATGATTTTTAGAAGACAGATTGCGCTCTTCAAGAGCAGAAATAGGGCGAGCACCGCTTTTTTGCACAATAATAATACCTTTTGAGTCTCCTATAATTCTACTGGGTGGAATAAAATCATGCTTCTCCCCTGATCTATTCCTTTCCGGGAACGACACAGAAAATTCTGAGGGCTGAGCTGAACCTATAACAGGTGTAAAAATGATAAAAAATTTACCTAAAACCTTGAAAAATCTATAACCTATTTTGTCCAATAAACACATAATTCCCCCTTTTTAGATTGAATTGAGTAATGACGCTCCTTATCATTTTTTCAGTTCCACTGATATTTAATTTTAAGCCTTATCATGCCAAAAACAGCAAAGAATCATTGACTTTCAGTCCTGCTGATATTTACTAATTTTAAGTTTAAAATTCTAAAGTAGATTTACTCAAAAAAAAAATCATCTTCTTACATAAGTCCTATAATTTATATAGGAAACAAAAACAAAAAGTAAAATATTATTTTAAACAATGTATAATTTTCATGCTTTTATGGAAAAGATTATATGTTCAAACCATAAAAAAAGAACTTTTAGCTTTGATCTGGCCCTCATAGTTCAAATAATTTGCTAAATATAAAGCAGTGTGTTAAAAAATAAAGGTTAATGACCATTTCAGCAGGTGGTTTTTTAATATTCTTATATAATCCGCCGATTTTAGGGAGTGATGCCTGTAGGCCGACCCAAAGCGCACTTTAACACATCACAGGTTTTTACTGTGTTGTCGCTATTCAACTCATAATCTATTAGACAATAAGAGTAAAGGCAGGTGTCTTCATTTCCTGTGTCTCTATGTGAAAGTTGATTACAATCGGGGTAATTGGTATCTCCACTTTCCATTATGTAATACATAAAAGAGGCACGTCTTACTTTTTGAGTTTTAGGATCACGAGGTGTATTCATAATCAGCCCCTTCCACTACGCCTTTATATCTATCTCTAAAAAGTCTGGCCTTAGATATAAAATCCTTTAATTTATCACCACTAAATCTGACTAAAACAGAACAGTAAGCCCCTAATTCGTCTACTTCGTTATAGCCGGGACAATCTGTTGAAGAAGCCTCACAACGGTCGTTCATATAATTTTCAAGATAGTTAGGGAATCGGCCCTGAATAAATACTTTTTCCCCAAACTGACAAGCCAAGGTGTTGGCTTTTCAGTCCCTTGAAGGCGGGAATCTCTTGACTTTTCAGGAGATGTACCAAGCGTTTGACTTAACTAAACTGACTTATTCAGGATAAACATAGGTAGAGCCTTGACAAGCCATATTTTTTTTTGTAACCTTTTTTTCCGTATAATAAATAAAACGGAGTAAATAAAATGAATAAAGATAATAAAGGAAAACCGGAAGAAATGCTTGCAAAAGTAGAAACAGAATTGGAAAAAACGGAAGAAAGTGAATCCTTAAAATCAGAATTGCAAACAATCACTAAAAAGCAAAAAGAGCTTTATTTTAAAATATCGTTAAATGAAGCCGTAGATTCTAAAGTCAATAAAGCTATGCTAAAGAAGATTATGCACCAATGGACTACCTTAATTGTTCTTATAGGTTTGTTCACTGTTTACCTTTTTATAATTAGAAATGATTTTAATACTCTTAAAGCTGATTTTAAAACTGACTTTAATACTCTTAAAGCTGATTTTAAAACTGACTTTAGTAGGCTTGAGAATCAAATATCTAATATGCAATATAGCACTAAAAGAAAATTTGACAACATAGGGCCGATAATTCCAGAAACAAAGCGAGGGATAAGCTCAAAGTAAGATAGGTGAACCAGCAACCAGTGAAGTTAAAGGTCGGGAAAAGTAAATACTCATATAGATAACCAGTTTGTCGATAAAAAAATGAGAGGTATAGAGATATTTATGAGATCAGGATGGACTTTAAATTCATATCCACGTGCTGTTTACCACTCTCTATGGACAAATATCTCTTGTTAAAAGCTCATTGTGGGTTTTATTTTGGTATATATTTCCTTTTATAATATGCTTGAAGTCCTGGTGCAGTTTTTTATCACTGGAGCATAAAAGCTTTGTATCAGAGGCTTTAGCCAGGCCTAAAATATGTATGTCATTTGATTTTAATGTGTATTTTTTCTCAATGCTTATTTCTTTTATTGCTTTTATTGCTTTTTCCACCTTTGCTGAATCAATACGTTTTGCCTGCCCGGCATCGCTTTTTTCCTTCATAAATAATGTCATTTTTTTTGACTTTCCTCCATCTGTCATTATCTGTTTAGAGTAAACCAATTTGCCATTTCTTTTTTTAAGCCAGTTATGAATAGGCTCCATATCCGGATCCGGATATGGAGCTGTTGTTTTTTTTAACAAATCTCCCCAGCAGTTTTTGTCTAAAATCATGCACATCAGATTTTATCTCCAAATCCTAAAAAATTAATAGCCCTGGATATTTTGTCTAAAATGAGGCACATCAGGCTTCATCTCCAAACAGACTTGTGCGATACAGGGAATACCAGTCTAAAATTAGGCACATCAGGCTTCATCTCCAAAACCTAAAACCTGATCGGTTTCTTTTAGAAAAAAGTCCCGATAACCGGGCGGGGTGTTTAACACATTCCCCTCTTTATCAAAAGATATATTGTGCGCTTTTACAGAACCATCCTTTGTGTGCTCCAGGTATATTAAAGACACCTCATCAGGAGAGATATTTCCTTTTTGGATTTCTATCCTTGCCCTATCCACCATGTAGTCGCTATGTGTTTCCACCATAAAAGAATGTTTCTTGGTTTTTATGCTTTGAATAAGCAAAGAAGAAAGCTCTGCCTGTGCCTTTGGATGCAAGTGCACCTCTGGCTGTTGAAGTAAAAATTGAGATTTTTTTGGAGCACGAAAGATATGCACAAGCAAAGGCAGTATTTGGCTTATGCCATAGCCTGTATCTATAATATTGGACTTAGCCCCTTTGATTTCAAAACGCAACTGAAACGGACCGCTTGCAGATTTCTCAAACCTTTTGACTATAATATCAGAAAAAAGTCCCGAGGCTTTACCAAAGTTCAGTAAATCACTATAAAGCTTTCTCCATTTTTCTTCTGCATTGGCGTTAAGAAGCATTAAAGTCATAGGGATTTCCTTACCTTCTGGATCCATGCTTTCTCTTATATGATTATAAGTCCTTTGAGGCTTTGAGCGCACAGGAGCCATAGGAATAATTGGAAAAGAGCTAAAAGTGGAATTTACTATATTCTCAAATTTTTTGAGGAACTTTATTGTATCAGAAGGGTGCTTTTTATCTTTTTTCTTCTTATCTGCAACACTCAGTCTTTCTCTGATTAAATGTAATAAAATAAAAGGGGGTATATAGGGAATGTTGATAATATCTTTATCAAGATCTTTAAATTCAATAGAAGTTTTATCTTTTTTTGAAGTCCCAGTAATAAGAGATTTTCCATAATCAACAGTGAGAGAAGTGTCATCATCATCCCCCTCGGCTTTAATGGTTATACTTTTGATGCTTGGTTCTTCCCCCTTGGTTTTCTTTTTAAAAACAATAAGGCTCTCAGCTTTTGGTTTTTCAGAAAGCAGTCCTAACTCAAATTCAGCAGTTTCTAATTGTTTTTGCTCTTTTGATTTAGATTTTTTACCAGAGGAAGCGGAAACAAGTTCCCCGTTAGAGATGTTTCTAACAATATCATTAAAAGAACCCATTTCATAAGGTTCACGATTAAAGTCAGGAAAGCCACTCCAAACAGGACGATCACTTATTAATTTACTAACAATGTGAAAACAACCTAAGATGGTGGTTTTGCCTGTGCTGTTTTCCCCCGTTAAAAAGGTAAGGGGTTTGATCTTTAGAGCTTGTGTTTCCGCAAAACAACGAACATTTTTGATGCTGAAAGTAACAGACTTACTGGCAGATTTGCTGGCGGATTTACGGGCAGGAGCAGAGTTGCTGGCAGATTTGCGGGTAGATTTACCGGCAGATTTACTGGCAGGTAGTGCTTTCTTTTGTTGTTTTTTCTTTTTTGGATTTGTTTTTTTATTAGCCATACTGTCATACCCTTTTAAATTTACTTACTCGATCCTGAAAAAAAGTCTGTTTAGTTAAGTCAACCACTTGGATTACATCTCCTTAAAAGTCAAGAGATTCCTGCTTTCAAGGGACAGCAAAGCCCCAAGTTGTTGGCTTTGCAGTTTAGAGGAGAGGAAATATTTATTCAGGCCGACTACACACCTCTTTATAATCTAAGCACTCCTTCACTTCAGCACTATAAGATCAGACTGTTATTCGGCCTTGGCCTCACAGGCTGTTATTCGGCCTTGGCCTCAGCCTTGGCCTCGGCTTTGCACTTGCCCTCCTTGCCCCTTAGCCTTATTGGCCCTGGCCTCGGTCTTCTTCTGGGCCTGGGCCTGGTGGGCCTTGGCCTCAGCCTTGGCCTCGGCCTCGTCTTCATCCTTGCTCATTAGGGCTTTTCGGCTGAGGCGGATCCTACCTTTTTCCCCTACTTCCAGCACTTTTACCTTTACTCTGTCCCCTGTGCTTAAAACATCGGAAACTTCGTTAATCCGGCGATGAGCAATCTCAGAGATATGAAGCAGACCTGTGGTTTGAGGCAATACCTCTACAAACGCGCCAAATGTGGCTATCTTAACCACTTTCCCATCGTAAATAGCCCCTGCCTCCACCTCCTTACAAATATCTTCAATCATCCTTTTGGCTCTTGCAATTCTTTCTCGTTCGGAGGCAGAAATATATACTTGACCAGAATCCTGAATATCTACTTTTACCCCTGTCTCCTCAATAATTTTGTTAATGTTTTTTCCGCTGGAACCAATAACTTCTCCAATTTTTTCCGTCTTGATTGTCATCATCTCAATAATAGGGGCATAAGGAGATATTTGTTCCCTATGTTTGCTAAGTGTTTTACTCATCTCACCTAAAATATGCAGTCTTCCCTCTTTAGCCTGGGCCAAAGCTTTTTCCATTACTTCAAAAGAGAGGCTATCTGTTTTTATGTCCATTTGCAAGGCAGTAATACCCTCTTTCGTTCCTGCCACCTTAAAGTCCATATCTCCTAAGTGATCTTCATCACCCAGAATGTCAGACAAGATTTCCACCTGATCTTTTTCCTTTATCAACCCCATAGCAATACCAGCCACAGGTTCTTTTATGGGCACTCCTGCATCCATTAAAGCCAAACACCCTGAGCACACTGTCCCCATAGAGCTGGATCCGTTGGACTCTAAAACCTCACTTACTACTCTAATGGTATAGGGAAATTTTTCATGTTCGGGAATAATGGCCTTTAAAGCTTTTTCCGCTAAAACGCCATGACCAACTTCCCGCCGGCTCTGCCCCCCTATTCGGCCTGTTTCTCCCACACAATAAGGAGGAAAGTTATAATGAAGCAAAAAATGCTTTTTAAAAAATCCGACAAGAGCGTCCACTTTTTGTTCGTCATCCACTGTTCCCAAAGTAACTGATCCTAAAACCTGTGTTTCTCCACGGGTAAATAAAGCAGAACCATGTACACGAGGGAGCCACCCTGTGTGACATGCAATGGGGCGCACTTCATTATATTTTCTTTTATCTATACGTTGTTTAGAGTTTAAGAGAACTGAACGGGCTAAATTGTATTTTAATTTATCCAAAACTAAAGCCACTGTTCTCTCTTTTAAAGCACTTTCTTTTTCACTGTCTTCTTCTTTAGCGACATGTTGAATAGTGTCTTTTTTTAGGTCGTCAAAAGCTTGATAGCGAGGGATTTTTTCCACAATGCTTAAGTTTTCTTTTATTTTGTCTTTCGCAAAAGCGGTAATTTCTTTTTCCAAATCCTCTTCCACTTTAAAACCGCTCCAAACCCGTTTCTCTGTATTTCCTGATTGTTTTCTTAGGTTGTCCTGCATATCTAAAAGGGGTTTCATACTTTGATGGGCAAACTTTAAAGCAGACAAAGCCGTTGCCTCAGACACAAACCGCGCCTCTCCTTCCACCATTAAAATTCCTTGGCGTGTACCAGACACTATAAAGTTTAAATCCGCTTTTTCTACCTCTTCCAGGGACGGATTGATAAGAAAATCCTCACCTATTTTAATCACCTGCACACAAGCCACAGGCCCGTTAAATGGAATATCACTGATGTGCAAAGCCGATGAAGCTCCAATACTGGCCAACACCCCAATAGGAGATTGCCCACTGTAACTCAAAGCAGTGGCTGAAATTTGCGTATCGTAACAATATCCTTCAGGAAAACAGGGGCGAAGGGGCCGATCAATCATTCTGGCAATGAGAATAGCCTCATAAGCAGGACGCCCTTCCCTTCTAAAAAAACCTCCTGGTATTTTACCGGCAGAATACAGTTTTTCCTGATACTCCACAGACAAGGGAACGAAATTCCTCTCTAACTCTGCCCTCATAGAGACAACAGTGGTAAAAACCTTATCTTCACCACAGGTGATCAGCACAGCACCATGTGCCTGGCGACCTAAAAAGCCGGTTTCTATTGTAATGGTTTTGCCTCCTATTTTTGCAGAGGCTATAAAAGGGGAAAAAGACATAATTGTTCCTTTGGTTAGTGGTTAGTTTTTTATTTTTATTATTTTAAAATGATAATAGACAATGGGGTACTCACAGACTACTTTCTTAGGGAAAGCTTTTGAAGGGTTGTTTGGTAAATCTCAGGAGAGGATTTTTTAATATAGCTCAACAATTTTTTTCTTTTACTGACCATTTTTAAAAGTCCTCTTTTAGAGTGATAATCTTTCTTATGTTTTTTAAAATGTTCTGTTAAAATATTAATTTTAGAAGTGAGAAGAGCAATTTGCACTTCAGAACTTCCCGTGTCTTTTTCCGACCGCGCAAAAGCTTTTATTGTCTTTTCTATTATTGATTTGTCCATAACTTTAAAATCCTTTATCTCATAGCTTTTAAAACTCACGACCTTTAAAAAAAGCCTTATCTCATAGCCTTTAAAAACCCCTTTTCCTATTATTTCTGCCTAATAAGTTCTTTTTACCAGTTAAGAAAAATAAGTGTTTTTAACACAGTTTTAGAAGTAAACACTTATTTTCTTGTCTGTCAACCCTATATTTAGTGGCCCGTGAAAAAGGGTATTTCAACACAGTAAACAGGGTTTACTTTGTCCTAAAACAGGCAAGATTCCCGCTCAAGGCGGGACTGTAAAGCCAAGTACTTGGCTTTACAGTTGGAGATGAACAGACTTTTTCACGGGCCATTATTTAGATAAAAAAATAGTTAAACAAGGCACACTTCTTGATTATCAAGGCAGACCAGGAGGGAATACTCTCAAAAACTTAGGGGAGACAAAAGGCTTAAGCTCTAATAGTGCCAACATTTTTGTATTATTATAATTCATCACCCGAACAGTGCGGTTTTCCTGGCTTTTATTGACTGTTTTTTGCTCTTCCATTAAGGAAGCTTTGAGGTTGCTGGGAATTTTCCCTTGTCTTAGTTCTATTTCATCCTGTCGTCCCCCTGCTCGCACTGCAACTAAATGCGGAAGTGCACAAGAAAACGGAATAAAAGCTGGACTTAAAGCTTCATGCAATGACTTGGCTTGGCTTATAGGTGGTGTGTTTTCTGAATTTGCGTCCCTCTCAAAACCCGTTGGGTTTATCTTTTTTCTTAATGAAATTTTATCTTTCTTGGCTTGGCTTATAGCAGGAAAATCCTCTGAATTTGCGTCCTTTTCAAAACCCGTTGGGTTTATCTTTTTTCTTAATGAAATTTTATCTTTCTTGGCTTGGCTTATAGCAGGAAAATCCTCTGAATTTGCGTCCTTTTCAAAACCCGTCGGGTTTATCTTTTTTCTTAATGAAATTTTATCTTTCTTGGCTTGGCTTATAGCAGGAAAATCCTCTGAATTTGCGTCCTTTTCAAAACCCGTCGGGTTTATTCTTTTTTCCACCTCTTGAAGAGTAAGGGAGGATTCCACTTTAAAAGGTGCGGATTTCAGTCGCGTTAAAGTTTCCAGACAAGCCCCTGTTTCCAGCTCTTTTCCCACAAAAGACACCCAGGATCTTATATAACTGCCTTTACTACAGGAAAGAACCACCTCCACTGTTTCCGGTTGAATATTTTTTATCTTTAGATCATAAAAAGTCATCTCTCTAAGTGGGGTCTCGATGGCCTGATTGGCTCTTTTATATTCATAAAGCTTTTTCCCTTTGATTTTTACAGCAGAAACCAAAGGCACGGGTAAGGAGAGTGGCCCCTGGCTTTTTTGCAACACCTGTTTTATCCGCTCTTCGGACAGGCGCACTTCTTTTGTTCCAGTAATTTTACCTGTTTTGTCTAAAGTGTCTGTTGTCACCCCTAAACGCAAGGTAAAATGATATTGTTTATCTGCCGTTAACAAATAGTGAGATAATTTAGTTCCATATCCCAATAAGATGACCATCAACCCTTCTGCCAAAGGATCCAGAGCACCCGCATGGCCTACGGCTTTTTGCCTTAGGATTTTCCGAACGGCCCGGACAACATCGTGACTGGTGCCTCCAGCGGTTTTATTGATAAGTAAAACTCCATGTATCATAATCTTAATAAACAGGCTTGAAATGGTGGAGCTGAGGGGGATCGAACCCCTGACCTCAGCACTGCCAGTGCCACGCTCTCCCGTCTGAGCTACAGCCCCCCAGGGCTTGCTCCCCTTTGGTCGCAAGACACACTACATACCTATATCCTGAATCCCGAACATTGCTACACTCCCCCAAGGGCTACAGCCCCCCAGGGCTTGCTCCCCTTTGGTCGCAAGACACACTACATACCTATATCCTGAATCCCGAACATTGCTACACTCCCCCAAGGGCTACAGCCCCCCAGGGCTTGCTCCCCTTTGGTCGCAAGACACACTACATACCTATATCCTGAATCCCGAACATTGCTACACTCCCCCAAGGGCTACAGCCCCCCAGGGCTTGCTCCCCTTTATTCGCTACTTAAAATATCGCCTCTCAGTACCTCTACAAGAGCGTTTAAAGCGTCCGTGGAAGTAAAAATACCCAGTTCCCCATCAGGGGTTGTTACTAAAGCACTCCCATATTTATTTTTTGACATATAAAAAGCCACTTCTGACAGTTTTGTGTCTGAGCTTACTAAATACGGCTCTTTTTGCATAATATCTCTTGCCAGCAACTTCTCTGTGTTATCAAATTTGTATGCGAAAAAAATATCCCGCTCACTTACAATGCCAACCAATTTATTTTCTTCTTGAATAGGTATGTGCCGGATGCCCTCCTTTTTAATTATATGCTCCAGCTCGTTTAACCCTATGTCAGATGACACCACTTTTGGACAAGGCGTGGTAAACTCCTCTACAGTTAAATTTTTTATTTTGTCCCAATTTTTTACATTCATATACAAATCCTCTCTTTAAAAATTTTAGGATACTTTATCTTGATTCCAGGATGTTTTCAAGACTATTTAGTTGCCCGTGATAAAATATGTTTTCTTAAGAAAAAAACTTGCTTTGCTTCAAAACAAGCGTGGATTCCCGCTTACGCGGGAATGACAGCGAGGACGAACAAGCTTTTTCACGGGCGATTATTTAATGGAACATGAAAAAGTATGTTATTTTGACTGGATTCTCCCTTGAAAAATGCTAAAAGCCCGTTGGGCTTTCATTTTAGGTTCTGGATACCCGCTTTCGCGGGTCTGAAAAGCCAACAACTTGGCTTTTCAGTTTAGAGATGAAAAGGGTTTATCACGGACGATTATTTAGAGCAGTCCGGGGAGTTTTTAAGAATAGTAAACTCCCAGCCCTGCCAAAAATATCGCCCTTTGTAAAAAGCAGTGCAATTAAGTCGCTCTCTAATGTCGTTAGGGTTACTTAAACCAAACCCCAGTGGCTTTTCCAATGAAATAGTAACCAATCCGCCCGACATGCTTACCTCTGCGGTATTCCCTCTGCTGACATAACAACGCATATCACTCAGATCTATACTGGGATCTGTGGAAAAATACACTTTGCTTACTTTTTCTTCTACACATATTGCCCTATTTTTTGGATAGTAATCGTAAATGGGCAGATGACGGCTGGTTAATTTGATTTTAAACAAATCATTTACCACACCATATTTTTCGTTAATGGCAAAACGAGGGAGTGCAAACAAATCGGAAGAACAACCCACAGGCCCAGACTGAGTGGCAAAACCAGCAGAAAAATGAAAAGCGCGACCAGAAACCTGATTCATGCTTTTTATTTCCGAAATCAAGTTATTGCTGACTTCCCCAAAAGGATAAGAGAAAAATCGAGGTATTATGGAGGTGCTCTCATAAAGTCGCTGAACAGAAAACAAAACATCTCTTGTTCTTTGTGTGGTATTCATATCTTGCACCAAATGGCCGTGCGTATGAGAATGCGCCGCCAACTCTCCTAAACCCGACTGCACTATCATTTTTAAGTCTTTCCAAGTCATAGAGCTGGGGTAGTTTTTATCCACGGCCTCTGTGTTAACAAAAATAGTATAAGGATACTGGTAAGTTTCCAAAATGGGTTTAGCTTTTAAAAAGGATTTATAAGCGTCATCAATGGTGATAGCTATCCATTTTTTTCCAAAAGGAATGTGGCCTTTGACAGCAGACACCACTTTACTTAGAGGAACCACTGTGTATCCGTTATTTTTAAAAAACTCTATATGTTGCTCAAACTGCTCAATAGAAACACTGGTGCTTTTATAAGGTTCATCAAATTTATGATACATTAACACCACCGCTGAACCTGTGTTTAAGTCACAAGGTTTTTGTTGGACAGAAGAGGTAGAATTATCAATTTTTCTTTTAAGCAAAAGAGGTGGTTCGCTTGAGGAAGATTCACTTTGACGAACAGCACTTTGACAAGAACTAAAAAAAATAAAGAAAAAAAGTATAATAATATGTTTCACATCTATTATATTAGCAGTTATCAATGATTTGGCAAATTCTTTTTACTACGGACTTAACTTTTGGCACATATTTTTTATCTGTTGCATAACTGCTCAACCCATTAGCCATGTTTAGAGAGGTTTCACAAGGGGTATCTCCATTAGATAAGGACTGGTATCTTAATTCCCGTAAAGAAATGTAAGATCGGAGTGAATTTAATGTTTGAGCGTAAATAAAATAGTTCATCTCAATATTGCTAAAATTATACACACATTTTCTGGGATTTCGCCGGGCTGAGATACATTTAGAATTATTTTTTGTGGCTGACGAAGAGGAAAAAGTAGTCTGGATACCATAAAAGTTGTTTCCTTCTTCTGAAAAATAAGAAGTGCCCCAAGCGGACTCTAACCCCCCTTGAGCAATAGCTAAGGGAGCAGGAATGGCCTGGATGCGCTTTTCAATAGCCATTTCACATTCCTTACTTAAGAAAGGGAAAAGTCTTTCCGCGCCATTATAGTATATATGGCAAAATTCTGGTCCGCTGGGATACTTTTGTAAATATTGCGAGGCCAAATTATAAAGTGTGTCTACGGAGCTTTGCGGAAGACACAAATAACTAAAGAAACGACATTTTTCCTCTTCTTTTTCATTTATGGGTAATAAGCGGTATCTCATTAAAATAGATATGAGATCGATTTTTTCTTCTTGTGTTATCCTACTGTCTTTCAGCTTTTCTCTATAAATTATTGCTATAAAATGATCCAAAGAAATAAGACTGTTCAGATATTCCACTATGTATTTATAACCGCAAATAAACTGTTTCCTGTTTTCCAAACTAAATGTGCTGAAAGATATCCCCCCTATCAGCACAAAAATAAGCCCGAGTTTGTATAATTTTCCTAAAAAAAATTGACAGCTTTTTAGAAATATCCGAATGTATTTTTTATTCATCAATTATACTTCCATAAAGGTTTTTGTGTCAGACCATTTTATTATTTTTTTTCTGCTCTCTCTTTTTTACTGTGTTGCTATTTTATGTCTCACTTATTTTTTTATTCATAAAAAAATAAAGTTTCAAACGCAGGTTGTGGCTGGCTTTGGTGCTGGCGTTTTGCTTATTATTGTGCTATTTGATTTTTTTCCCCATTCTTTTAGCGCGGAAAACAGTATCTATAAGAATATAATACTTGTGTTATGTGGATTTTTAGTCAATGCTTTTGCAGAAATTGGACTTTTACCGCGCACAAAATTTTTAAACCGACTCTTACCAGTGGCAAAACATGATTGCCATCAACACGATTCTGAACACATTCATTATCATTTGCTACCTATTTCTATGGGTTGCTCCGCTGTGGGCTGTTTTATTTTATGTGCTTTTTTTGATGGTGCAAGACTCGCCTCCTCCTTGTTGATTGATAAAGAAATCGCTATTGTGATGGGCATAAGCCTGTTGTTTCACCTGCTTCCGGAAAGTGTAGCTGTTTTGGGGATTGGACTTTCATCGGGATTTTCTCGCCGTTTTCTTTTAGGAATTATTACTTTTTTCTGCTTGGCCTTTTTAGGCGGGTATTATATGTTTTTTGCCTTGTCTTATGTTAAGAGCTTGCAAAGCCTTATTTTGCCATTTGCTGTTGGACTTTTTTTATATGTGTGTTTTGTGCATTTTATTCCGATGATAATCCAATTTAAAACAAAAAAATGGTTTTTTATGGGAGGCGTTTTAGGGCTGATTTTATCCCAGATAGCTCACTATCTGACAAAACATTAAATGAAAATAGGCAAAAAAACGGATAAATATCCTCTTAGATAGCTCACTATCTGACAAAATATTAAACCCGATATTAAACCCGCAAAGATGGACCATCGCTCTTAGTCCCAGTCCGGTGCCCATTCCGGATCCACCAACCGTTGATTTTGTGAGTGCATACTCCCTAAGATAAGACGATCTGGTTCTTTCAGCTGAAAATCAAATATATCAAAATTGGATTCCGCGTGTTTTCTTTTGCCTGCTTTTGGGATAGCCACAACATTTTTTTGTTCTATCAGCCAGCGCAGGACCACTTGTCCCGCGGTTTTAGAGTATTTTGCACCTATTTCTTGAAGAGTTTTGTTTTTAAAAACTTTGTTCCTGGCCAAAGGGGAATAGGCGGTTAAAAACATATTATGTTTTCGTAAAGTTTTTAAAATGGGTCTTTGATCCAAAAAAGGATGGTATTCTACTTGATTGCAGATCAAATCGGGAGCTATTTTTTTTGATATTTCTATTAGCTCTACCGGGAAATTGCTTACACCTATATGTTTTGCCTGTTTTTGTTCCACAATTTGTTGCATGGCAGATAAGGTTTCTTCTAAAGGAACCCGAATATTTGGCCAGTGAATAAGCAAGAGATCTACATAATCCATTTTTAGCTTTTTTAGGCTTTCTTTTGTGCTCAAAAGCACTTCTTTCGCGCCCAAAGAATCCCGCCAAACTTTGGTCGTCAAAAATATATTCTCCCTATCCACATGGGAATGGGATAGGGCTTCGCCCACTTCCGCCTCGTTTCCATAGATCTGAGCCGTATCAATATGGCGATAACCAATGTCCAGGGCTACATTCACAGCTTTTACGCACTGAGTCCCTTTTATAAGCCAAGTGCCAAAACCTAATTTTGGTACTTTAGTCCCGTTTTTTAAAGTCCAATATAGCATATTTTTCTTTCCTATTAAGTATTGTGTGTTAAATTATGTTTAATGGATAGGTTTTTCCGCAGTTTTAGGGAGATTTCATGTATATAAAATACTCCAGAGAAGTAAATAAAATATTTACTCCTTTTATAAAGTTTTTTAATATCAAGGTAAATTTAGTTTTTTGTCAACAGGAGCTTTTCATCTTTGAAGAACATTAGTTATTTTCCACTTTTGGTTTTTTTATTTGTTTTTGTTTCTTGTGACTCTCAAACCAGTTTGTCCTCTATTGACTTTGACGCGTGTTTTATGAGTTACAAAAATCCCGCTGAGTTAGATAAAGCTTTGCAGGAAATGACTCAAACTATTGAATCAACAGAAAAACCCAGCACATCCACTATAACAGTCGTAGGTTGCCTTAATTATCAATTAGGGAATCAAAATGTGGCTGAGACCTGGCTAAAACGAGCTTTTAAAGAGTCAAAAGAGGATAACACAAAAAGCATAGCTGGTTCTGCTTTAAGTCTCATTTATTTAAAAGAGTCTAATAAACAAAAAATCACAGAAGCTTATAGAGCCTCTGCCGAAGGGCATTACTTGGGTCGATGGATGCTGGTTCTTTACTATTTAGATCTTTATAAGGAAACGGGTTTTGGTGATCACCTTGTATCTGCCATTAAAATGATGGAGTTAAAACATCAGCAAGAAGGGGCCACATCAGCTACATCGCGTTTACTGGAACACATGAAACTTATTGGGATAATGACAGAAGTGTGTGACAATACCCCTGAAAGTGAGTCTTGTTCTCAGGAAGACTTGGAAGATGAGAAACTTTATTTATTTAGCACAGCTCACGGGTTTTTGCTTATGCTGTTAAAGATACCTCCTTTTAATAATATTTAATTTAATCAAAATTTGGTTCTATAAACTATGGGAAAATATTTTTACGGTTTTTTCTATATTTAAAAAACGGAAATATCCCTCCTTCTCCTAAAAATATCCTGTCTAAGAAAATACCTGATAAATAAGTAAAAAAATATGGAAAAATACAGATTTTAGCTGTAAAGTGTGTCATTATGCGAGTCAGTGGAAAAATCACTCATTCTTTTTATTGCTTTTTGCGAGCACGGGGGTTTGATGTGTCTCGCCTATTTGAGCTTACCCCTTTAGAAATGGAGTTTTTAAAAGATCCTGCGCAATGGATGGGGCTAAATCAAGTGGAATCTTTTTTAAATAAGCTGGTTCATGAATATTCTCAACATTTTGTGGATCAGGATTTTTTGGTTAATGTGGGGCATTCCTGCTTTGAACTGGGAGCATGGGGAGAATTAGACAGTGTTTTGAAAATGCGAAAAGCCCATCCAGAACCTATTTTCTCCAATATACCGGTGTTTTTATCTTACTTTATTTCCGATGGGTTTTCTTTAGTAAACGAAAGAAGTGAACCAGGCTTTTTTAGCTTTAAGTGTAACCTTTCCTCTGAAGAATACCCTTTTGTAACAGAATACTTACGGGCGGTCTTGGAATCTTTACCTCTTTACTCTAATAATCCTCGCGCGGAAGTAAAATGGATACGCGATTATATACAAATTAAATGGTCAGCAGAAAGCTCTCAAACCTCTCTTTTTTCCACCTCTACTGAGATAAATATAAAACCAGAATTATTAAAAGATTTTAGACAATTTTTAGAAAAGGTTGAAAAAGAACTTTATCATCAAAGGAAAGAAATAGGAAAAAGAGACAAGCAAATTAGAAACTTAAAAGATCATTTACTTATGCAGGGGATCACTCTCCCAGAAGAAATACCTGTTTTGATTCAACAGATGGAAAAAAGCCTGTTTGAGATAAAAGCTGTTTTGCTTTCAGAAGAAAGAGAAAAAAAGGGGAAGAATTATCTAACTGAAACAGGAAATTTGAGTGCTCATTTGAACAAGGCCCTTCGGACTGTGGCACAACTAAAGGAAACCTTAAACATAAAAGCTTAAAATCTAAACTGAGATCAGCTAAGGGTGTTTGCCATTAAGGTAAGGCGAGATTTTTTTCTGCTCACTTTGTTTTGATGCAAACCCACTTTGTGAATAGAGCGATCCATTTCCCTGTTAAACACTTTTAACAATTCCGTAGCTTTGCTTTTGTCCTTTTTTTCGATAGCCTGGCGAAGGGTTTTTTCCAAAGCACGCAAACGGCTTTGGGCGCGTTTATTTACCTGCCTGCGCCGGATAGTTTGACGAATCCTTTTTTTTGCAGATTTGTGATTAGCCATAGAGTTTTACTCCTGTTATATGAACAATAAGGTATCACAATGTTTTTTGAGAGGCAAGTATAATGTCTAAGATTTTGTTTAAAAAGGGCCAAACTTTGGCCACTTTTCCCCTTATAAACCAAGAAACTATAAAACGCGATAACTCAAATAAGACTTTAAAAAAAGAAAATCACAAAGTGGTATGGCTGGCTTTGCTTATGTCAACAGGAACATTTATCTCACGAATACTGGGTTTAATCAGAGATATGACAATAGGATCTATTTTCAGTAGAACAGAGACAGACGCGTTTTTTGTTGCTTTTAGGCTTCCGAATTTTTTTCGCCGATTTTTAGGAGAAGGAGCTCTCTCCATTAGTTTTATTCCCATTTTTATACAATGCCTTTCTAACTCTTCTAAAGAGGCCAGTCAGCAACGAGCTAGAAATTTTATGAACAGCGTTTATACTATCTTATTGATCATTGTATCTTTTTTAACAGTTATAAGCATTGTTTTAATGGAGCCTTTACTTAGTTATCTTTTTGCTGGTTCTCCTTTTGCGGAAGTGGAAGGGAAATTGCAAATGGCTGTGGTAATGGCTCGTCTTTTATTTGTGTATTTGTTTTTAGTGATTCTCTATGCCTACTTCATGGGTGTGGCTAACGCTTTAGGGCGTTTTTTTGTGCCCGCGCTGGCCCCCGCCTTTTTAAATGTGTTTATGATTATTTTTGCTTTTCTTCCAAAAGATATTGTGGCCTTTCCCCCTTTGCTCTTATGTTGGGGGGTTTTAGCGGGCGGAGTGGTTCAGGTGATTTTAACAGCCACATTACTACTTCGTTTGAAGTTTTTGCCCAGACTTCGATTCTCTTTTTCGGATAGAGACTTAAGGCTTATGGCCAGTCGTTTTTTACCTGGGATTGTGGGAGTGGGTGGGTTTGCCATTATTGGGCTTTTAAATCTCTATTTTTCTGGTTTATTAGAGGAAGGAACACATACTTACATTTATTACGGAGATCGTTTGTTAGAACTTCCCCGCTCTTTAATAGCTATTAGCCTGGGCACAGCTCTTTTGCCCAGCCTTTCCCATTTTTCTGCCATAGGAGAAAAAGAGCAAATGTTAAAATCAGCGGCGAATCATAGAGACATACTTTTTTTTCTCATTTTACCTTGTGCACTGGCTTTTTATTATTTAGGGCTTCCTATTGTAGAGGTTTTATTTCAAAGGGGAAAATTTGACAGCTTAACTTCAGAAAAAACGGCTGTGGTTTTAAAAATTTACTCTATTTTACTTATTAGCTCTTCTCTTTCTCGTGTGTTGGCGGTTTGCTTTTACGCCGTTAAAAACACCTGGTGCCCAGCCCTTTGCTCTTGTTTATATGTTTTGTTTCACTGGCTCTTTACCCCTTATATGGTGCGTAACTTTGGTTTGGAAGGCTTAGCAGGAGCTACTGTTATTTCTAATATATTTTTTATGTTACTGTTGGTAGGGGCTTATCCTTTTTTTGTGGGACGTCTTTATGTGCTAAAAACTTTTAAAAAGCTTTTGTTTTCTCTTCCACTCTTGTTTTTACTGGCTTTATATTTTGATTTTTTGCTTAAGATCTTAAAAGGCTTTATAGGGGAAAAAGGGAGTAATTTTGTGGGCGCGATGAACCTTGTGTTTGTGGTTTTATCTTCTATTGTTTTGTATTTTGGTATGGGCTTTTTATTGCGTCTACCACAAGCCAAGGAATGTTGGCGGGTGATGAAAAACAGAACCAAAAAGACACATCACCACACAAGCCATAAGTAATAGACCCTTCCTGTGCTTACCTTGCAGGTGCCGTTGATGGAGTAGGAGCATTGGGCGTGGACGGAGCTGGAGGTGCGGATGAAGGAGGTGGCGTGGTTGGAACATTAGGTGTGGACGGAGCTGGAGGTGCGGATGAAGGAGGTGCGACTGGAGCATTAGGTGCAGACGAAGCTGGAGATGCGGGAGCGTTAGGGACAATAGACTGTTTTTTTATCCTCTTGGGTTGGAGAGGGTGTTTCTTTTGTATTTTCTCCGGCTGAAGAGGAGTGTTGGAAATAGTAGGTGGAACTTTTTTAGGAGCTACCCTAGATGCCGACCCCACTGGTGGTTGAACTTGCATTTGTTTGGATGGATTTGGCAAAACTTTAGGTGCTACCTTAGAAGCCGACCCCACTGGTGGTTGAACTTGCATTTGTTTGGATGGATTTGGCAAAACTTTAGGAGTGGCTTTTTGTTGTGGAGGCTGGGTGGGCATTGGGGGTATATTTTTAGACTTTAGTTTTGTAGGCTGTTTTTTTATCCTCTTAGGTTGGAGAGGGTGTTTTTTTTGCACTTTCTCCGGCTGAAGAGGAGTTTTAGCCCCTTCTAATCGCTGAAGCTGATTTTGTATTGGTCGAGGAAATGGTTTAGAAGTAGTGGGTCCTGCTTTAGGGGCTAACTCCCCTGAATGCTCTCCTTGCACTTGTTGAAGCTCTTTAGAAGTAGGAGTGGGAGCTGGTGCTGTTGCAGGTTGTGGAGGTTCTTTTGTGGGTACCACCTCCTGAGTGGCGGTTTCGGGCTGGTTTATATCGTCTGTAGCGAGTTCGTTTTTATTACCCCCCACCTCTTTTGCAAACTCTGTTCCCGATTGGATTGTTGTGCCAATTGTTTTTATTACACATAATTTTTCCTGAAAAAAATTTAACTGCCCCATTCTTTCATCCAGCTGAATTTTTTTTACACAGTGTTCACCTATTTTTGGTCTCTTTTGACCTTCTTTCAGCAGATTTTCTTTGTTTTGTTGATAATAATCTAAAGTGGCCTGTTTCAAACACTCTTTAAAATCTGAAAAATCTACAGGGCACGCACCATCCCGAAACGCAAACCAAATAAAGCCTGTTACAGATAAGATTATCAATAAAAAACCAAGTAAAACAATTTTTTTCATTTTTACTTTACTCCTTAATTTTAAATTAGTAGCTCTTTTATTAACATATATTTGACTTTCTGACAAAGCCCTGACATAAAAAACAACCTGTAAAAAGCCTCTATTTCATACTATTGGCCTGAACTCTGAGGCTCTTATTAAAAAAAAACCTTGTTTAAAGCAAAAATATAATGGAAGTGGAGATAATCAATACATCTAACGCGAAAATAAACAAACCAGTTTTAACTCAATGGGTTATAAGAATTTTTGATGAACTGAATCACTCCAGCATTTTAAAAAGCCATCCCCCTGCTAAACCTTTTTGTCTGCCAGGCACAAGAAAAAAACTAACTTTAGCTTTTGTGGATAAGAAAACTATACAAAATCTTAATCAAAAATTCAGAAAAAAAAACAATCCGACAGATATTTTAAGTTTTTCTCCAGTAGAAGAAGGCTCCTTAGGAGAAATCGCTCTTTGCCTCTCTGTTATTGAACAAAAAACTCCAGAGGGGTTTTCAAGCAAGAAGTGGTTATATTATTTGATACTGCACGGTATATTGCATTTGCTTGGTTTTGAACATGAAAGGGGAGGTGATTCTGCTCAAAAAATGTATAAGCTCCAGGACAGTATTGTTGAAAAACTTTATCTGATAGATTGACTATAAATTTAAGAAAAAATTTTAGGTTTAAAATCCTGCTCATTTTGAATGATAACATCACCTGTTGCCTCAATAACAAAAAAACCCTGCTTTTCAGCTAAACTGCTGGCTTGTCTATTGGCTTTTATTAAAAAAGCCATCGCTCCATAAATGGTTTTATTTTTAAACTCCGGCCACCACACTTTAAAATTTTGAATATTTTTTGTAAATTTCCTCACATCAGCAGGATCTAAAGTGGCTTTGACTTCCACAACCACAACCTCTTTCCCATTAACAGCAATAATATCAAACTCTGTTTCAGTATTTTTTGCATTGGTAATAACTCTCTCTACCTCGATCCCTCTTTCTTTTAATCGTTGAACCAAACTGCCTTTGACCAGGTTTTCACCTAATTTGCCCCAACGATTTCCAAAATCTCCAATAACAGCATGGATTTTTTTATCAGTCTCTTTCATTTGTTGACTGGTCTCTTTTTGGATAGTCTGAATCTCTTTTTGGGTGGCGCGTATCTCTTGCATCTCCCGCCTAGCCTCTTTATGACTGGCGCGTATCTCTTGCATCTCCCGCCTAGCCTCTTTATGACTGGCGCGTATCTCTTGCATCTCCCGCCTAGCCTCTTTATGACTGGCGCGTATCTCTTGCATCTCCCGCCTAGCCTCTTTATGTGCCTGCCTCGCCTCCTGATGTTCCTGCCTGGCTTCTTTTTGGTTGATAGAAGCGGATTTTAAGTTCTTTTGTGTTTCCCTGAGCAATCTCCAGATTTCATCTGAAACAGATAGGGTTGATGAGCGACTCATTATAGACTCCTTAATGATTATTGCTTTTATAATACTACTATAAATGTTGTTAAAAGTCCATTAAAATAAAGAGTTTTAATCAAAAATCCTTTTCCGTCTTTGAAAAGGGCTTTCCTTATAATATTCACAAATAATGGAATCGCCTTTAGATGAACCACGCTAAAAAATGACGCGAGCGGGGCAAAACGCATGTTTGAAACCGAGTGGTGGGTATGAGTCAGGGCACGGACACGATCAAACATACTTTTGCACAGGCTACCCATATAGATGACCAATTTGTCTAAAAGCAAATTTAGAGGTAGAACACACTTTGAGGCTAAAAAAACCACATTGTTTTTGACTTTTAAGGGTTTATCTATATATGATTTCTACTCATAAAAAGAAACTAAAAAAACCGTATGGTTCTTTGTGTTTTGCAAACAAAAAAGGGCCTGGGTGTCTTTTAAAATTAAAAAAAAATTATGCCTATTAAAAAAGATATTAAAAAAGTAGTAATTCTGGGAAGTGGGCCTATCGTTATTGGCCAGGCCTGTGAATTTGACTATTCAGGAACACAAGCCTGTAAAGCTCTTATGAAAAGAGGGCTTGAAGTCATATTAATTAACTCCAACCCAGCTACTATTATGACAGATCCGGAAATTGCCACCCGTGTTTATATTGAACCTTTAAAAGTGGAATTTGTTCAGCGGATTTTAAAACAAGAAAAACCCTCTGCTATTATACCCACCTTAGGTGGTCAAACCGCCCTCAATTTAGCTTTGGAATTAGACAAAAAAAAAGTATTAAAAACCTTGAATATCCAACTTTTAGGAGCAAACCCCGATGTGATTCGTCGTGCAGAAAACAGAGAAGAATTTAGACAATTACTAAAAAAAGTAGGGGCGCGCTATCCTGAAAGCGTTTTAGTAAAAACCTTTAAACAAGGGCTAAAAGTAGCAGAAAAGCTCTTGTTTCCTCTGGTGCTTAGGCCCAATTACACTTTAGGAGGTGCAGGAAGCGGAGTGGCCAACTCTTTAGAAGAATACGAAAGAAAACTTATTACAGCTTTAAAGGAAAGCCCCACTTCAGAAGTTTTAGTGGAAAAAAGCCTTTTAGGGTGGAAGGAGTTTGAGCTGGAGGTAATGAGGGATAATTTAGGTACTTTTATAGTGGTTTGTTCTGTCGAAAACATAGATCCTTGTGGAGTGCATACAGGGGATAGCTGTTCTGTTTCTCCCCAGCAAACTCTTTCGGACAGGGAATACCAGGCTATGCGGGATGAAGCTCGAAAAATTATTTCTGCCGTAGGTGTGGAAACAGGCGGAGCCAACATCCAATTTGCTGTTCATCCTGAAACCCGAGAAAGATTGGTCATAGAGATGAACCCCAGGGTCAGTCGCTCTTCTGCCCTGGCCAGCAAAGCCACTGGATTTCCTATTGCCAAAATTGCCTCCCTAGTGGCAGTGGGCCTAACAATGGATGAAATTAAAAACGACATTACAGGAACCACTCCCTCCTGTTATGAACCTGCCCTGGATTATGTGGTTGTAAAAATACCTCGCTTTGACTTTGAAAAATTTGAAGGCGCGAAAGATATTTTAAATACTCAGATGAAAAGTGTAGGAGAGGTAATGGGCATTGGCAGAACTTTTTTAGAGGCTTTTATGAAGGCTTTGGTCTCTTTAGAGAAAAACAACGCCCTCCTTAAGAGTATGAACTTTTCCGAAAAAAAACTAGCTTATCCCAACAGCCAAAGAATATACGCTTTGTTGGAAGCGTTTAGGAAAGGAAAAACCATTCAGCAGGTTTACGAATGGACTCAGATTGATCCCTGGTTTTTAAAGCAGTTTCATCGGTTTATTACTCACGAACAAAAAATCAAAAAATCTGAAATCAAACTCACACCAAAGACAGTGTTCTTATCCAAGCGTATGGGGACTCCTGATTTTTTATTGGCCCACTGGTTTGATAAAAAAGAAAAGGATATTAGAAAATTCCGTTGGAAACAGGGCATTTTACCTGCTTTTTATCAAGTGGATACTTGCGCGGGGGAGTTTGTTAGTGAAACCCCTTATTATTACTCTACCTATTGGGGAAAAACCCCATCACGAAAAAAAACCAAACGGGCAAAAGATAAAGTAGTGATTTTAGGAAGTGGACCAAACCGCATAGGCCAGGGAATTGAGTTTGATTATTCCTGTGTTCGAAGTGTCAAAAAACTTAAGGAATTACAATATAAAACAGTGATGATCAACTCCAATCCAGAAACCGTTTCCACAGACTATGATACTTCTGATCAGCTGTTTTTTGAGCCTTTAACAACGGAACATACACTGGAGGTTTTGCAGTTTGTCCAACCTGCCGGTTTTTTTGCACAAATGGGAGGGCAGACTCCTATCAGCTTAGCCAACTCTTTAGTGGATGAAGGTTTTTCCCTTATCGGATCTGCTATAAAGAGCATCGATTTAGCCGAAGACCGCGCGCGTTTTGCCTCTCTTTGCTCCAACATGGGAGTTAAAACTCCAAAAGCCAACACAGCACCACGGATAGAGGACGCTCTAAAAGCGGTAAAAACCATTGGTTACCCTGTGATATGCCGACCTAGTTATGTGTTGGGCGGAAGACGAATGGAAATTATTGAAAAAGAAGAAGAGTTAATAAAATATTTCCGCCGTTATCAACCTTTTATATCTTCTTCAAATCCTTGTTTGATAGATCAATTTTTAGAAAACTCTTTAGAAGTAGATGTAGATCTGGTGTGTGGCCCCAATTGGGTGGTAATAGGGGGAATTATAGAGCATATTGAAAACGCAGGCGTGCATAGCGGGGACAGCATGGGGGTTATTCCACCACAGAGATTAAAACCAGAAATTTGTGAAAAAATGGAACAGCTTTCTTCTGAAATGGCCCGACAGTTAAAAATTTTGGGTTTCCTAAACCTTCAGATGGCAGTTAAAAATGATGAAATTTATGTTTTAGAAGCCAACCCCAGAAGCTCTCGTAGTGTTCCTTTTTTATCTAAAGCTACTGGCATACCTCTGGTAGATCTGGCGGTTTTAGCTATGTTGGGAAAGAAAGCCGAAGAAGTTCAGCCGGATAAATATAACTGGCGATCACAAAAAACAGTATCTGTAAAAGGGGTGGTGTTTCCGTTTAAGAAATTTGAAGATGTAGATTCTATTTTAGGACCAGAGATGAAATCTATTGGGGAAGTAATGGGGCGGGGTTCTCATTATTCTTCTGCTATTTTAAAAGCTCTTTACTCTTCTCATCTTAATTTGCCAAAAAGCGGAGAGGTCTTTCTTTCTTTAAGAGACAAAGATAAAGAGGAGCTTTTACCTACTGCTCGACAACTATTGGAAATGGGTTATACTTTGTCGGCCACAGGAGGCACTTGCGCATTTCTTAAATCTAAGGGAGTGGATTGTTTGAAAGTAAAAAAAGTGCGAGAAGGTCGTCCCCATTGTGTGGATCGCATTCGATCTGGTCAGGTGGCTTTTGTTATCAACACCACTTCCGGAAGACACTCCATAGAAATTAGTTTCAGCATTCGCCGAAGCTGTTTAGAATATGATGTCCCTTGTATTACGGAAAGCTCTGCTGTTCAGGCAGTGGTTTTTGCTTTGCGTGAAACACGAAAAAAAAGTGTTTCTGTTCAGCCTCTACCCTGCTTGACTAAGTAGTTTGCTGTGACATGCCCCAGGCAACCAGAGAGACGATCGGATTCATGGCTGTTATTGCCCGGTGGGAAAGGGAGCAAAAAAAGAAGGCTAAAGGTATAGAGAAAAAGATAAGAAAATTAGAGAGGGTGCGGTTAAAACTTTTAAATAAGCCAATAAACACCATTACTGCGCGGGCTGTGGCTGATAAAAAAGTATTTCCTATTATAAAAGCGTTTAGGGGACAGGGTTACACTTATGACAAGATAGCTATAGCTTTAAATAAGGAAGGGTATAAAACCAGAAGGGATTGTGAGTGGAGTCGTCCGCAAGTTTTTAGAATCTGCCAAAGGAATGGACTTTAACTTTGTTTTTAGTCGGTATCAGCTTTGTCCCTATCGGCAAAGGCTTTGTCCCTATCAGCATTAGCTTTGTCCATATCGGCATTAGCTTTTTCCATATCGGCAAAGGCTTTGTCCCTATCGGCAAAGGCTTTTTCCATATCAGCAAAGGCTTTTTCCATATCAGCATCAGCTTTGTCCCTATCGGCACGGGCTTTGTCAAAATCAGCACGGGCTTTGTCAAAATCGGCCAGGGCTTTGTCTATATCAGCATTAGCTTTTTCCATATCGGCATTAGCTTTTTCCATATCGGCAAAGGCTTTGTCCCTATCGGCAAAGGCTTTTTCCATATCAGCAAAGGCTTTTTCCATATCAGCATCAGCTTTGCCCCTATTGGCACGGGCTTTGTCAAAATCAGCACGGGCTTTGTCAAAATCGGCCAGGGCTTTGTCAAAATCGGCACTGGCTTTTTTCATATCGGCAAAGGCTTTATCAAATGCTCCCTCGCAACTGTTAGCCTTAGCTTCATTTACCAAGATAAAACTAAAAATAGTTATAAGCAGAAATATTGTTTTCATAAAAAATACTATAAAGGACTTTGTGAGAAACACCTAAGAAAAACTGAAAAGATAATATATTTTTTTTTAAGAGATGTAAATTTTACCCGATCATTAGCTTTGACGACATATCAGCTAAGTTTAATTAAGTCTTTTAGGTTTTGAGACAATAAAGCTTTGTGGTTAACCAGTGAGGTTTATTAAAAAACAGACGCCTCTGGAGTATGTTTGTTTTTTTAACACCTTTTCTTATTACTTTTTTCAGTCTTATTGCTTTTTCCACAAGATATTGTGAAAAGAAAAACAAAACTCATTAAAAAAAATATAACAAATTTTTTCATTTAATCTATAGGCTCACAATCTTTACATTTGTCACAATCAGGCAATTTTTTATAGAAAGACGAACCGCTTAATTGTCTGATACTATCCGGGTCATAAGGTAAAGCATCACACTTTTTTTCAGCTTCAATAATCAAAGTTTTACACGCATCTGGATCAGGATGCTGAACTTCAGTATATTGTCCCACAGTAAGAGAACCATCATAACAAAACCCTGCTTGTATCCCTTTTTCATAAGCTTCATCCTCAAGTTTTAAACATCTTACATCTGTAGTTTTAGAACTACGAACACACTTAGTTTTACAAGATATAAGGAATAAAGAAAAAAAACATATTAAAATTATTCCATACTTCATTATTAAAATCCTATTTTGGAATACATCCCGGAGACATGAGACACCCCATTTCTATACGCATCTGCCTTTCTTGGTATTTTCTATCTTGTTCTTCCTTAAAAGCTTCATACTCTTTATAAGTCATTGCTTTTTCTGGATTATAAGGCCGTAAAAAATACTCAAAATCCGTATTAGTAAAATGACAATAATTTTTCTTTTCTGCACAACTGGGGAAACCATGAGAAACCATAAACTGGGTTTGTGATTTTTTTAAGTGTGGTAATCCAATAGCATGACCCAACTCATGGACCATAACATTTATAAAATGCTCCCGATCCCATGTTATATTATGATTCATTCTTATAATAGCAAAAAAATCTAAGAAGTCCCACCAATCATCAAAAGCTTCATATTCTCCTAATCTTTTAGGGTCATCAAAATCCTTTTTTATAACATAAACAATATTATGGTCATCTTCTCTTTCGCACTTCTCAATAAATAACTTTTCATAATACCGCCCTGCCGGTATCCCGTGCATATCTGCCGTCCCCCATATCAATTTTTTATACTCATAGTAAGCTTCATTCCATAATTGCATTGCTTTTCTTATCCACCGGTCCTCTTTATGGGAAGTATGACTTCCCCGCACCCAATCCGGCGTATACATACACACACCCCAAGGGAAAAAACTCATTTGTAAAATCTCCTGATCCCATGATTCATACTCACCATCTTCTGTATTAAAACTGCACCTTTCCACTGTCCGGGGATTATTTGTTTGTGACATAGCCTTTCCATGGAAAAGCCAAACAATCACAAAGCATAATCCATATATCCAGCATAACAGGTTTTTGTGTTTTTTCATACAGGGTTTTATAGCAAAGAATAGGCATATTTCCTAATATTTCCTATAAAACCCGCAAATTTTAGCGGTTTATGGATTAAAACCTGTAAAATATTCATTGAATTATAGAAAAAAGCTATAGGTTTAGTGCGGATATATAGCTTTTCCCTATTTCCATAAACTAAAAAAGTGGTGTTTAGCCTGGATGGTCTCTGACCACTTACATTAACCTCCAATCCTTCAGGATGATGCTTCTTCCCTCTATAGCCTTTATCTACAAACACTCGCTTTAAACAAACTCCTGTTAAACTTTGCACATCAGAAAGGGCCGGCTTTAATGTCAAGACATCGTGCACACTCTCTGTAAAGGACTTAACTCCCAATACCCAGCAAGTCTTTGCAGAAACAACCACACTCACTTTACTGCCAAACTCATACCGCTTATGGGCTTTTCCCTTAGAATAACACTTCACCTCTGGAGCATGAACACTATACACTTTATCCTTGTCACTTCTTTTTTGCTCAAACACCGCTTGGCTTATCTCTAATAGCTTGCGCAAACGAACATTATCCTTCCAAGAGGGACACTTCCTTTGAATATCTCTCATCACACGACCTAAGTAAGTTTTTAACCTCCTTTGTTCCCTTTGGGCCTGACGAAATCGTCTCAAGTGGGCTAATCGGGCCTGCTTAAATAAACTCTTTTTTGACTTCCTCTTGTAAGTCTGTCTTAGCTTAATCCCTGACTTCTTACAAAAACGAACCAAAGACTGCAAAGACTTAAAGTAAAGACGGCTGTCTGTTGGAAAAGCTATGGCTTTCTCCATAATGGTTGTATCTACTACAACGGTCTTGAGCTCCCCCCTCTTCAACAAACCCCCTCTTTTAGCTACCTCTATCGTCTCTTGCAATAACAGCTTAAGCTTATCCTCTCCCATCCTCTGCCTCCAACGGGTTAAAGAACTCCGATCACAAGGCACAGTATCTGTGTAATACTCTAAACCGCAAAAATACTGCCACTGGGGGTTTTCTTTAAATCTCTCTATTAAAACCTCATCGCTTAAATTATAGGCATACTTGATGTAATGAAGACCTACCATTAAACGAGTAGCAAGACCGGGGCGTCCGTTATCAGGGTGAAACTTCTCCCCGAAAAACTTGTTAAATCTATCCCAATTAAAAGCTCTTGATAAAATAACCAAAGGGTGACTTTTGTGGGCTACCTCGTCTGTTCTTTTTTTAAACAGATTATATTGCCCGCTGTGAGGATTATTCCTTGGAATCATGGTGCTTTTTCCTTTCCTTATTTTGCAAGAAAATAAGAGATTTTAATCATTTTCTTTGCAATTATTTTCCAAACATTTTATAAAAAAATCAAGTGATAACAATGCGTTAACTGCTTTTTCACGGGCTACTAAGTAGAAAAATACTTCACTGGACAAAAAGTGTCATTTATATATAATTGATTTTGGAGAATGTATGTCTGTTTTAGAAGTTAGAGGTCTTAAAAAAAGCTTTAAAGATAAGCTCTTTTCCTTGGAGAAAGAGATAGAAAAGGGATTTAAGTCCTTTGAGAAAAAGGTGTTAGAACAAATTGACTTTTCTATTTCTAAAGCAGGGACCACAGGATTCCTGGGGGCCAATGGTTCAGGAAAAACCACCACTTTACAGTGCATTTTAGGTTTGATTCCTTTTGATTCTGGAGATGTGTCTTTTTTTGATGGCCAGCCTTTATCTCAGTCTATCTTAAAGAAAATAGGTTTTCTCCCGGAACAACCTTATTTTTATGATTACTTAACAGGAGAGGAGCTTTTGATTTTTTACGGACAACTTTCTTCTTCCTTAAAGCTATCTGACTTAAAGAGCAAAGCCAGAAGTTTATTAAAAAAATTAGGTCTATATTCCGCAAAGGATCGAAAAATAAGAACCTACTCCAAGGGAATGTTGCAAAAAGTAGGTATCGCACAAGCCCTTATTCATAATCCTGAATTTGTGATTTTAGATGAACCTATGGCTGGCCTGGACCCAGATAGCCGTTTATATGTTGGAGAACTAATCCAAAATAGGGTTAAACAAGGCACGACAGTGTTTTTTAGCTCTCATCTTTTATATGATGTAGAAAAATTATGCCAAGATCTGGTGGTTTTAAAAAAGGGCAAAGTGGCTTATTCTGGTTCTGTGCAGAATTTATTAGATCGTATTAAAACCAGTCGTCAAATTGTCTACATAGAAAAAGAGAAAAAGAACACGGTTTTTGTGGAAGATCTTGCGGATTGTCAAAGGGAGATTGACCGACTACGGAAAAACTCCTGTATTATTTTAGATGTTCAGTTAGATAAAAAGAATTTAGAACAAGCTTTCGCTCAAATAACAGAAAAAGAATTTTAAAAATGAAAAATACTTACCTAATCGCGTTAAACACAGTTAAAGAAATCAGGCGACATAAAATTTTATACGCTTTAGTTAGCATGGTTATATTTATTATATCGGCAGGGCTTATTTTAGGCCCTTTAAGCTTAAATGAGCAAGTTCGTTTGAGCATTAATTTTGCTTTTACCTCTTGCCATCTTGGCCTGATTCTTATCTCTGTTTATTTTGCCAGCACTTTGATTTCGCATGAAATTGAAAAAAAGACTGTTATTACTCTTTTCGTAAAACCTATTGGTAGATTCCAATTTATTGTTGGCAAATTTTTTGGGCTAGTTATTGTTTTAACTGTATCTGCCGTGTTTTTTACTCTCTTTATCCTAACTGTCCATTGGATTTATGGTCATTCTGTGGGCCCTCTTTTATTTATAGCTTTATGGGGAATATTTTTAGAGGCGTTAATTCTTTTAACAGTGGCTTTTTTCTTTAGCAATTTTTCCTCCTCTTTTTCCGTGCTGGTATACTCTGTTTTGGTGTTTGTTATCGGTCACTCAGCGAATGGGATTATATTTCTTCTTAGTAAAACGAAAGAAAATCCAATACTTACGGTTATTGCTAACATTGCAACCCGCGCTTTGCCTAATTTTGAAAAACTAAACTGGCGTGCTCATGCCCTATACCATGATCCCCTAATAAAGGGAGAGTTACTATTTTCTTCCGTTTATGCTATTTCCTGGATTGTGCTGATTTTGCTTGCCACAAGCTTTTTATTTGAAAGGAAGCACATTGCCTGACTGGATTTCTTTTTCCTTTTCTTGGAACTCATTTTTATTTGCCGTTTTAGGGCTGGTTTTTGGCCGGGTAGGAGCTATTTTAACAGAGCTTTTTTCCAGTATTGAGAATAATGGAAAGTTAAAAGTTAGTTTTGTCCGGTTTTTTTTAGATCTTCAAAATAACTGGGGATGGGTCCCCTGTTCCTGGATTGTTAAGAAAATAAAACGAGAAAAACCTCCTCTTCGCCCCTTTGCCATCGAATTGTCAATGGCGGTTTGTTTTGTTTTATTGTGGCAAACAGTGGGATGGAAATATTTACTTTTAGAATATCTGCTTTTTACTTTTGCCCTTGTGGTGGCCAGTGCTGTGGATTTAGAACATCAGATTTTACCTGACTCCCTTACCCTATCCGGCATTTTAATTGGATTAACAGGGGCCCTTTTAAACCCAGAGGCAGGGCGGGAATTTTGGCCTGCTTTCGGAGGAATGCTGATGGGAGGCGGTTTTTTATGGTTTATAGCCCTTTTTTATTACGCTCTTCGTGAAGAAGAGGGTTTAGGGGGGGGAGACATTAAATTATTGGCCTGGATTGGAGCGGTTTTGACATGGAAGGCCATCCCTTTTGTCATTTTACTTTCCTGTTTTATTGGATTATTTGCGGGTATTTTGATGATGTTTAAGTCTAAAAATTACCTAAAACAAGCCATACCCTTTGGGCCTTACCTATCCTTTTCCGCGCTGGCTTATATTTTTTGGGGGCAAGAGCTGGCTATTAAATATCTGTCCTTTTTTTATCTCCATTAAAAGGAAAAGCTTGACTTTTTAGGGATTTTAATTGTAAATTTTACACTATTTCAGGGAAGGAAAAAGTGAAAAACATATTTCAATTTCAGTTTAAGATGAGGCCAAAAAGGATGGTTACATTGGATATAGGCAGTCACGCAATAAAGCTGGCTGACTTTTCCACTAAAAAAAAGGGGGTTCCCATTTTGGAAAGATTTGCCACTTTACCTGTTCCTGATAATTGTATTGAGCAAGGTGATCTCATTAACTCAGGACCCCTTAAAGAGATTCTGCCTGATTTTATTTCTCAAAATACGGAACAACCTGCTCCCAATCTGTATGTCACAATGAGCGGACGATCTCTTATTGTTAAAAAAATAGAAGTTCCTCAGTCAGAAAAAGAGCTAATAGATGATTTAGTGCAGGAAGAGGTTAAACAAAATCTCCCATTCGATTTAGATGAAATGAACTATGATTATATGCCAATGGACACTCCCCGTTCATCTATGGGGCAAAAAACAAATATTTTGCTGGTAGCCGTAAAGGGGAAAAGTGCTAACGAAATCAATCAAATGATTGAGGATATTGGATACAAATGCCAAACCATAGATATGTGTGCTTTTGCTCTTTCTGACTGCATGAAGTTTATAGAGCCTGACATCAAGAAAAAAGATGAAAATATTTTAATTTTAGATATTGGCAAATCGGGAACTATGTTTACTGCACTTAATCACGGCAATTTGATTTTTTCCCGCTATATGATGGTAGGAAGTGATTTTTACACAGTCAATTTAATGAAGGAAATGGGAATAAAATATCAAGAAGCGGAGTCTTTGAAAATCAGCTGGTGTTCTAAAGAAGAAACACCTCCTGAGGTAAACCGCGTTATGGAGGAAAGTGATCGTTATTTCTGTGATGAAATTTTTGTGGGATGTGAGTATTTTAAAAACCAGTTTCCAGAAGAAGAAAAGTTTTCGAAAGTATATATAACAGGAGGAGGGGGAAAGATAACATCTCTCAAAAAAGCTTTATCGGAGAAATTTAATCTTCCAGCTCATCTGTTGGATCCTTTTCGTGTCCTACCGATTAGTGACCTGCTGGAAAGCTCTGTTTCTGTGGATGATATTAAGCCTTTTGCTCCTGTCACCATAGGTTCTTGTTTAAGGGGGATAAGTTAAATGAAGTTTGATCTTAGAAAAACCAGGGCCGCTACTGTCGTGGATGACATGGCCGAAGAGGAGGTTTTTCTATATGATGATAAAAAAGACATATTAGCTGATTTTTTATCTAAAATAGAAATTGATCCTAAAAAAATTATTGGCTTTTTTTTAAGATTGGCTTTTTGTGGAGTAGGTATATTAATTTTAACTTATTATGAAAAACAAAACATAAAAACACTTTCTTCAAGAAAAGCCATCGCCACCACAGAGCTTAATAAGCTAAAAGGGGAAAAAGAGAAATTGAAAAAAAGAGTAGAAGGTTTTGGATACATGGCCAGAACATCAAAAGAGTTTAATAATAAAGTGCAGGTTATGCAAGCCATTGTAGATAATCGCCTGGCCGCTTTAATCGGTTTGGATCATATACAAACTGTGATCCCTGAGGAAGTGTGGCTAAAAAGAATAAATTTTAACAATAACAAGTTTACCATCACAGGACTAAGCACTACCAACAAGCAAATTCAAAACTTTGTAGAGGAACTGGAAAGAACAAACTTATTTTCTATGGTTAATTTAGAAAGAGTAGGAACTGATACAAGCCACAAATCCCTCGCCAAGAAAAACTTCTCTATATTAAGTGTGTTAGACAGAAACAAAAAAAAGGAGTAACATAAATGCTTTGGTTTAGAGTGTTCTCTCAGTTAAGTATAGGGATGATTATTATCTTAAGTGCGGGATTTGCAGGTATATATTATATTACCAAATACGATAAAGGAGAATCCATTAAAAATGAAATTGCCTCATTGGACACACAAAAAAGTGCGGTTCAAAAAGAGATTGAAGAGTTAAACGGAGAGCTTAACAACCTTAATGAGTTAGATAAAGCTATGAATTCTATGAGTGGTGAAATTAATAAGTTTCTTCAATTTATTCCAAATAAAATGACCTCTTCAATAGTGCTCAATCACCTTAATCAACAAGCTAAAGTGGCTGGGGTGGATTTGCAGGATATTGTAACCTATAGTAATGTAGAAAAGCGGGAGTTTTATGAAAAACTAAAAGTCAATGTAACGGTTAAGGGTTTGTTTACGCAGGTTCTTGTGTTTTTATCTAAACTAACCAATTTAAAAGAAATCATCACAGTGGAACAATTTTCAATGGAACCTATCGCTCAAAAAAAATATGCAAAAGGTGCAAATGAAATTAAAATACAAATGGATATTTATGGTTATCGTTATACTTCTGCCATTATAGAAGAAGACAAAAATAGACAGGAGGATCAAAAATGAAAAAACTTTTTGAGGTATTTCTTTACCTTAATGTAGCAGTTGGTTCTTTATTTTTTGTGGTATGGCTTTGGACCACTTTTCCTGCCTTTCTTAGTGTGCCTGCTGAGGGCAGTCCAGCTATTGGTTCTCCCCCTCCTTCATCGGAAAATACTTCTTCCCCTCATCCACCGAGTTCACCACCTCCTCCCATTAAAGAGGCAAACCCTGGTTCTGGTAGTCCATCCGGTTCAGCTAGTCCTCTACCCACCAATAAGAGCAGGACGGGTAATAATTTAGCTATCCCACGTAAGGGAGCTTCCATTTCTAACCCTGCACCTCCTCCTCCATCAGGCACTCCTAAAAATAATTTAGCTATCCCACGTAAGGGAGCTTCCATTTCTAACCCTGCACCTCCTCCTCCATCAGGCACTCCTAAAAAAGATAACTCCATTCCCCTCCCTCCTGATCCTTCTTCTGCGGGATTAGAAAATAGCCAACTTCCCCCTTCACCACAAGGGAAAGAAAACTCTATCCCTCACCCTCCTGATCCTTCTTCTGCGGGATTAGAAAATAGCCAACTTCCCCCTTCACCACAAGGGAAAGAAAACTTTTTAGAAGAAAGCGAAACATCTTCTAATAAAGCTATTAAATCGGGAACAGCTAAAGATTTACAAGGTATAACTCAAAAAATAGCGGATATATATGAAATGTTAAGTAATTATCAATACGATAGTGAGGATAGAAGAGACCCTTTTGCTCCCTTTTTTCAAGTGGAAGAGCAACCCATAGTAAAGGGAGTAGTAGTAGAAGAAGACACTCCGCCCACTTATCCTACTGGAAAATACCCGATAGAAGAAATTAAATTAGTGGGAATTAAATGGAACTCCAAAATAGGACCTTCAAAGGCTTTGTTTAAAACACCAGATCAACAGCTACATCAATTACAAAAAAACGACAGAATTGGAGATAAAAGAGCCGTTATTTATCAGCTGAAAGAAGATGAAGTGGTTATTCTGGAACCTCGAAGGGGAAGGGGTAATTTAATAAGTAAAAAAGAAAAATCTTACACCCCTATTATTTTGCGAATGGCTCGAGGGCTTTCCAAAGATAAAAACCAATCATTGGGAAAGTATACATCCTCCTCCTCCTCATCATCATCATCATCTCCTTCTCTACCTTCTTCTTCTCCAACCCTTCTTCCCTCTAATCCTAACACTGTTCCACCACCCGGCCCCTGACATGCTGGATGGTGGTGCTTGACGCATAGAGTTATTAACTATTCTTCTATATATAAATGTAGCTTGTGAAAAACCCTTTTCATACTCAAACTGAAAAGCCAAGGTGTTGGCTGAACACTGAAAAGCCAAGGTGCCAAGGTGTTGGTCTTTTCAGTCCCGCACTTGAGCGGGAATCTTGCCTGTTTTAAAGCAAATCCTGTTTTCTTTGTGCAGTAACCTTATTTCACACTCTATAAATAAATATTCCTAAAAAATATTTTTTCGCAGTGTGTAAAAAATTCTATTGTAAATGACATTGTCTGTAAATAATTCACAGTTAAGAAAATAATCTTGGCAAGACACATTGTGATAAAGTAGTATGAGCGCAATGAAAATTTATATTGTCTTTTTGTTTTTTTTCTTTTTCACTATTTCTTGCCAAACTGTTAAAAGCCCATCAGGGGGGACAGGAAAAGGTAGATCTGCGGAAACAGCCTCTGATATTTTAGATGAGGAGTCCTCGGATGGGGAGTTTGCTGAAGAAGATTTAGAAGAGGAATTTGCGGATTCAGAGGATTTTGAAAAAGAGATGGCAGATGAGGCTTTTCCTTCAGATGATAAAGGGCAGGCCACAGCTGAGGTGGAACAAGAAGAAAAAGAAGAATCAGATAAAGCAGAATCTCCTGATGAAACAGACTTAGCAGAATCTCCTGATGAAACAGACTTAGCAGAATCTCCTGATGAAACAGACTTAGCAGAATCTCCTGAACTAATAGATGATGATGATTTAGATATAGAAGCAGAAGAGGGGGAGGAAAAGCCTCCTGCCGATTCCATAGGCGGAGCTGAGGTGGTTATCAATAGTATCCGATACGAGTCTAAAGACAATAAAATCTATATTAATGGTACAGGATCTTTTTCTTACCAGCCCAGAGAAAATAAAGCAAACAATCAATTTGTTATTGAAATCCCAGGGGCGGTCTTATCAGAAAGCTTACAGGAACGACCTTTTATAATGAAAGATTTTAATACAGACATGGCCTTTTTACAGGCAGATCAAAAGGACAGCAATACTGTGCGTGTAGTCCTGCAAATGAGAGAGAACGCGGGAATGCCTTCTGTTCAGGTCGCAGATATAGGTTCTTTAGTTATTTCTTCTGGAGGGGAAGCCTATACTGGGTCAGATGAATTTGCCTCCAGTACAACAGATGATGGGGACGATGGAGGCTCTTTTTCTTCTCAAAGCACTAATGAAACCTCTAAAGAGGTGTTACCAGCAAAAACATTAGAAGAGTTTTTTCTTCACACCCCTCAATTTACAGGCCGTCCTATTTCCATCCATTTTAAAGATGTAAATGTGAGAGAGGTTTTATACTTTATCTCAGAAGGCACAGGGCTGAATATGGTTCTGTCGGAGGATGTGCAAGGGAGCATTAGTATAAAACTAAGAAATGTTCCCTGGGATCAAGCCTTAGTAACTGTAATGAAAACAAAAAAGTTGGGTTATATTAGAGAAGGAAATGTTATCCGCATTATGAATTTAGATAAACTAAAAGAAGAGCAAAAGGGAATACAAGATATGTTAGATAAACAAAAGGTTTTAGATCCTTTAAAGGTTAAAGTGATTCCTGTAATTTACACAAAAGTAGCGGATATGGCAAAGCAAGTAAAAGACCTGCTGACAAAAGACCGTGGTAAAGTAACTACTGATACTCAATCTAACTCCTTAATTATAACAGACACGGCTCGCACTATTGAACGAATTGAAATCATGATTAAACATTTAGATAAAACACCAACACAAGTTATGATTGAAGCAAAAATAGTAGAGGCTCGCGAAAGCTTTGTTAGAAATCTGGGTATTAGCTGGGGTTTTCAGGGGGCTCCTTTGAATATTACTATACCAAGTACAGGTAAAAATCCTCCCCTGGCTTTAGATATTAGTGGCGGGTTAAACTTTTTAGGAGATGGACAGCAGGTCTCATCAGCCAGTACCTTGGTCACAAGGGGACTCAAGGTTTCTTTTTCTCCTGTGGGAGACTTAGATCTAGCTTTAGGTCTTTCTGAAATTGAAAATTTGATCCATGTCTTAAGTGCCCCTCGCATTATGGTTTTAAACGGAGAAAAGGCAACTATTTCTCAATCAACAGAGGATATTGATATAGACACCACCGTAACTCAAGAGGGAACCCAAAGATCACCTAAAAGGATTCAAGCTGATTTAAAGTTTGATGTGTCCCCTACAATTACATCTGTAGGATCTATTTATATGGAAATTGACATGAAAAGAGAGTTTTTTGGTGCTCAACAAACAGTAGGAGATGGCACTGCCCGCCCAAAAAATAGCCGAACAGCTAAAACAAAAGTGTTAGTAAACAACGGGCAAACTATTGTCATTGGCGGTATTTATCAAAAAGACTCAGCACGATCAGATGAAGGTATGCCTCTTCTTAGGCATATACCTATTCTTAAATGGTTTTTTTCCACACTTGCAAAAAGTGAACAACGAAATGAGTTATTATTATTTTTAACCCCTCGGATTGTAGATTTTGCAGGTGGAAGCAAGCCACAAGAAATAAATTAACCCCCCCCCCTATTTTAGAAAAAATAGGTATCTATTTAGGGGTAAAGGAAATGAGATTTCCATTTCTTTTTTGAAAATGCGGAAAAAAACTTTTTCTTAAACACAAGCCTGTCATGCAAACGATAAGGCTTTTCCAACCAAAATTCTATTAAATGCGGATTAAAACCATAACCTCCCCAATGGTGTGGACAAGGCACTTCTTTTCCAGCTAATTTTCTTTCTGCCTCCTGCCACTTTTTTTCCAGAGTCATTCGGCTATCCAACTTCTCAGATTGTTCGGAAATGTATTGGCTGATTTGACTTTCTCTTGGGCGGGTTTTCCAGTATTGCTCAGACTTTTTCCTATCTATTTTACTGGTAACCCCTTCCATACGCACTTGTCGGCCTAAAGCTTGCCAGTAAAAATTAAGAGCTGATTCATGCTTTAGCTGATAAGCTTTCGCACTACGGTAGTTTGTGTAAAAAATCAGTTCCTCTTCATGGACTTCTTTCAACAAAACTACTCGCGAAGTGACACTCACATCTTGCTCTGTACTCCCAATCACTATAGTGGATAAAACCATAGCATTAGCTTGAGGTATTTGTTCGTGCCTCTCTGCCTCCTGCCACCATTCTTTAAATACCTCTATAGGATCTTTATCTTTCAAATAAGATAGATTGCCCAAAATACACATTCCTTATGTTTTTTTTATCTATTTCCACATAATGTAACATTGTTGCATTATGTTTTTTTATCCCATGCTATAAAATGGGCTCCCCCCTGGGGTTCATCTTTAAAACTATAGTCTACTCTATTTGCCTGATTGCGACAATCTTTTTCACAAATAACTATTTAGTCGAATATGAAAAAGCCTTGGCTCGGACCCTCCGCGAGGCGAGTTCGGCTTTGAGCGCAGAGCGGTTGAAAACTGCTCTGTGGCAAAACGCATGTCTGAGACCGAGCGGTGGTCCGAGCCAGGGCATGGAACAGAGGACTATTTAGTCGGTCGTGATAAACCTTTTCACTACTTCTGTCATTCCCGCCTTGAGCGGGAATCTCGCCTGTTTTAGGACAAAGTAAGCCCTGTTTACTGTGTTGCAATACACTTTTTCACGGGCAACTATTTAGGCACTATGGAAATACGGATAGGGATGCCTTTGAGATCCCATTTTTTCTGGATTTGACGAACTAAAAATCGGCGATAAGAATCTCGCACTCCCTCAGGATAGTTGGCAAAAGCAATAAAAGAGGGAGGAACTTGCTTTGTCTGTGTCAAATAGTAAAGCTTGACATTTTGAGTTCCATAAACCGGCAAAGGGGCTGAGCGAATGACCTTCATAAAAAAACCATTTAACTCGGAGGTAGAGATACGAAAATGCAATTTTTGATAGATTTCTTCTACCTTTTTCATTAAAGCACTTAAGCCAGAAGAATTTAAAGCACTAACAAAAACTACTGGCAAATCTGGATGGAGACGAAATTTATTCTGAACATTTTTTCTGTATTCCTCTTTTTCCTGTCCAAAAGAGGAAGAAACACCTGGAGTAGCCTTATCTTTTTCAGCCAGATCCCATTTATTAACAACCACAATCAAAGCCTTATGCTCTTTCTCACATAAATGAATTAACCGCGTCTCCTGCCGGCCAGGCCCCACAGAATAATCTAACAAGAGCAATACTACATCTGCTGTTTTAAGGCTTTGGCCTGTTTTAAACTCTGCTAAAGATTTTACTTTATCCTTTGCAAATTTTGTTTTTCCAGCTGTATCCGACACAACCCAAAGTCGCTCTCCATACCGAAATTGATCCGACACCACATCTTGAGTGGTCCCCGCCACAGGAGAAATAAGCGACCGATCCCGCTTTAATAAAGCATTACATAAGGTGCTTTTACCCACATTGGTTTTTCCCATCAGCAAAAGATGAACTGGTTTTTCTTGAAGAGAGTTTTCTTTCTTTGAACTTTTTTTTAAACTGCTTTGACTGATAATCCATTCTACTACTTCTGAAATACCTCTATCTTTTTCAAAAGCACAAGCTAACAAAGAACAACCCAAAGAATAAAAATCACTTAATAGCATCTCCTTTTTTCCTATTTCATCCACCTTGTTGATGAGAACTAAAAAAGGTTTGCCGGACTTTCTGACAAGATGAAATGTTTTTTTGTCTTCCTCCAAAAGTCCAGAGCGAGCAGACATTACAAATAAAATTAAATCTGCTAAGCAAACAGCTTGTTTAACTTTTTTGTCGATGGCAGAACCAAAAACAGACTCCCCTGCCCAAAGCCCTCCAGAATCCCACACTTCAAAATCGTTTCCCCACCAAGAAGTTTTTTGTTTTAAAATATCGCGAGTCACTCCGGGTTGATTGACAACCAAAGCTTTTCTTTTTCGAATGAGGCGATTAAACAAAGAGGACTTTCCCACATTAGGGCGACCCACAATTAAAACACGATGGATAGATAAGCTCATTTTTTATCTCAATAACCCTTGAAATATTTATTACCAATACTTTCGCCTGCTCATTTTAATAATTCCTAAAACGGTAGAGGCACTCTTTCATCTTGTTGTTTTTTTCTGTTTTCTTGGAAATTATTTGCACCTCTATTTCTACTAAACTCCTGAGGAGCTACATCTTGAGCCACCTGTCTCACTAAAGCTTCTGCCTTCTTTGGCCCTTGTTTTAAATACATTTCTCCTAATAAAAAGTAAAAAGCAGAGTAATATTGTCCCCTCTCTTTCATTAGCTTCCCATCGTTTGAAACTTTAAGAATACTTGTATGAAAAGCAGGTAATTTTAAAGAAATACCTCTTTTATCTAAAACTTTTACAATAGCTATTTTTAATTCTTCTGGCCATTGACCTATGTTAAGCTTATGAAGAAAATGTCTTCGACTCGACAAAGTTTGTGGGCTGTAAATATGTCTTTCCAATAATAAAACAGTCACATATAAATCAAAAACCCTTTTGCCTAAAAAAGCTAAATGATCACCATAATTATCTAAATCAGATTTAAGAGAGCGTGGTTTCTGTAGGCCGAGAATCTTAATAGCTTGTCCTCTATTTATAATCAAAGGAGTATCTGCTTCCAGCTTATTTAAAGCAGACAAAGCCGCCTGCTCCTTAGCTATGCTTTTATTTGTTCCCTTTCCAGAACCAATAATTTGATCCTCTACTTTTATAGTTACAAGAAATAAAGGATTATGAGCACTATATGGGGGGCTGGTCATTTCTGTTATTTCATAATACATATTTTTATTAAATCTGTTGAACACTATGTCATGGAGTATAGATCGATTAGATATATTACCTACAGAAGTTCTAAACAATTTGCTCACCAGTTTTTCTGCTGGCCTATGCCCTCCATCCAAGTATATAGCCCCTACAAGAGCCTCCAAAAAATCCGCCAGTTTCAGATTAGACGCTCTTACTAAGTGAGGATATTGATTACGATTTACAAGATAAACATATTGATCTAATTTTAACATTAAGGCCCACTGCGCAAACACTCTATTACTTACTAAAGCATCCCATATACTATATAGCGTCTTCTTATCAATTCCATCATATTGCTTTACCAACAGCTCTGCCACAAATAAACCAAAGACCGCGTCTCCTAAAAACTCCAGAGTGTTATGTCTATAATAGGATTTAACAGACCTTTGTTTTAAAGCTATGTGTTTCAGTTCAAGATTTTTAAAAGAATATCCAATCTGGCTTTCTAAAGAATCTTTAGAGTTAGGTTCGCCATTGACACCTCCTCTTTTTTGAGGAAAACCCTCAACGCATCTATTATGACTATTAGTCTCTCCAAAAGATAAAAAAACGCTAAACAAAAATATTATAATCAAAATAAATTTCATAAGTAAACCTTATTTTCTTGAAAAATAATTGCAATTCATTATTGTAAAACCCTTTGTTCGCTTGTCAAACTTATCTGTGAAACACCTTTATTATTTCCTCTGAAAAGCTAAGTTGTTTAGCCAACTGCAAAGCCAAGTACTTGGCTTTGCAGATCCGCGAAAGCGGGTATCCAGAACCTAAACTGAAAGCCTAAAAGGCTTTCAGCCTTTTTCAAGCGGGAATCCATTTAAAAAAATAATCTTTTTCACACTCTACTATATAGTCCTCCGTGATAAACCCTGTTCGCCTTCTCCAACTGGAAAAGCTTTAAAGAGGACCTATATATTATAAACTATCTTTATTTTCTGTCCATAACTTTATAAGGCTAATGTAATATTTTCATTTTTGTATTCATTTTGCACAAATAAAGGGTGGATCGGAGAGGGGAGGGGTTGTTGTGTTGGATACTTATTCGTCTTGAGTGGAGATTTTTCTTTCCATCTGAAGTTCTTGAGAGCACCAATTGGTTTGTGGTTTCTTTCCTCCCTTATAACGATAAGCTAAATAGTGTTGAACAAGATAATCTCCTATAGAAACCCCATCTGCTTTTACATCTGCTAAAATTCGAAAATACTTGTCCCTTCGTATGTTTTCTAAATTAATTTTTTTAGCTTGTTTTAATAAATTTTCTACTATTTTTTGAGCCTGCTGGGCTTTTTGTTTTTCACATTGGTCTTTTGTGCGCATTTCTGCTGTATCCACATTTAAAATCCGCACTTTTACTTTATTTCCTATCAGAGGATGAACACCAGGAATATTAAAAGTAATGGTATCTCCATCGTAGTTTTTTACATACTCCACACATCTGAAATTTTGTTGATCATGTTTACATAGATCTAAAGAGACCCGTCCCACACCATTTTGATCGGACCCCTTTAGCCATTTATTTTTCTGATTTAAAACCTTAGGAGGCATACCCTCCTCTACATTGACCACAAACTTAAACAACTCATCCACTGAAGCAGAGCTACTTAAAACAGTTAAACTAACCATTAAAAAAATAGATATAACATTTTTCATACTTTTTTCCAGCTCTTAAGAGTCTAAAGAGAGACCCATTTCTTTTAAAGCCGACAAGGCCGCAGACTGAGTAGCCTGCTTCTTACTATGGCCTGTGCCTGTTCCTAATATCCGATCCTCTATTCGTACTTCCATAACAAACACCTTATCATGGTTAGGACCTTTTATTTCCAATAAATTATACGTAGGAATTTTTTGAAATTGTTTCTGGACGTGCTCTTGAAGAAAACTTTTGTAATCTCTATTCACTGGCCCTTTTTTAATAATTGCACCTAATAAGTGTTTAACTACCTTTTTTGATCTATTATATCCTCCATCCAAATAAACTGCTCCCACCAAAGCTTCCAACACAGAAGCCAAAAGTCGAGGATTAAGTTGACCTTTATTCCGCAACTCAGAAGCACTTAACAAAAGCTCGTGATCTAAACTTAAACTTAAAGCCAGTTCTGCCAAATCATTGGTGTTAACCAAAGAAGATCGCATTTTAGAAAGCTCTCCTTCGTCTGCTAAAGGGTATTCTTCCATTAGCAAATCACTTACGGATAAATCAAAAACCGCATCTCCTAAAAACTCCAGTCGTTCGTTGTGAAAGTCATTTCCTCTTTCTCCGGCTAAACTTCTATGCGTTAAAGCTTGAATTTTTAAATTTTGATTTTTAAAGAAATACCCCAAACGGTTTTCTAAAGATTTTTTTGAAACATGATTTTTTTTTCTCAAATGAGAAGATAAAAAAGTTTTTATACTCATAAAAAATCACTCCTTAGTTTTTTTATGTTTTTCGGATTAAGTAGTCGATAAATCAGGAAAAAGCTCCTTGCAAATATCCTGTTTTTTCATCCACGGAACTAATGCGGACCCCTATTTCTTTATTACTATTAAAATGAGGTAAAGACGGCAAGAGCACAGTCCAATAATCCCGACTGAGGCCAATATGATTTTTATATTTTAATGGCAAAACAGCCTTTATCGCTCCCACTTGTTTTGTTCTTTGTTGGTTTAGCCGATCTTCACTTAGCCGTCTTAGAAAACCTGCCCGTTTCTTAATCAAAGAACGAGGCCAAGAGGTGTAAGCCCTCTCTGCATAAGTGTCCCTACGAGGGCTATAAGGAAATACATGGATTTTTGTCCAGGGCCAAATCTTTAGTCGGGAATAAGTTTCTTCAAATTGCTTTTTAGTTTCTCCAGCAAAACCGGCAATGAGGTCCATACCTACAAAAGCCTGAGGAATTTTTTTATGAATTTTTATAAGAATAGCTCCTACTTCTTCTGCCGTGTATTTTCTTTTCATTCTTTTTAACACTTCAGAGTGGGCACTTTGGATGCTTAAATGAAAATGCGAGCACATTCTGGAGTCTGTAAAAAGATCCAACAGTTTATCGTTTAACTCCGGTGGCTCTAAGCTGGAAAGCCTTATCCGGGGCATATTGGTTTTTTTTAACAAAATCTCCACTAAATCAGATAAACCTTTTTTTTCGTTATTGGGAAACCGGTAATCTCCGATATGCACCCCTGTTAGCACCACTTCCCGTACACCTTGATCATAATGTTCTTGAACAGAACGAACCAGATCCTCTGGGGCCAGGCTCCGGCTTTTCCCCCTGGCAAAGGGAATAATGCAAAAAGTACAAAAGCTATCGCAACCATCCTGAATTTTTAAAAAAAGCCGGGTGTGACCACTTTCCACTCCTCCTTCTTTGCCTAAAGGGCTTTTCTTAAAAATAGAGGATTTAAACACTTTTTGTTTTTCTAAACCTTTACCATATTCTTGCGACAAACCATTAGACTCCTCATCTGTTTTTTGTGCAGGATTAAATGTGAGCGAACCCTTTTTTGATGGAGATGGGGAAGTCTGGGATTTTCCAAAAGCAAAATTCAATATATTTGCTAACTCGGCCTTATGAGAGTTAGCCACTACTATATCTACTTCTTTTAAAGTGGAAAATTTTTCTGTTTCTACTTGAGCGGCGCAACCTGTAACCACAATAGGATCTAACGGATTTTTTTTTCTATAATTTCGAATGTAACTTTGGGCTGACTTAACGGCTTCTTCTGTTACGGCGCAGGTGTTCACTATATGCACTGAAGGGACGTTCACTTTGTCCCCCGCGACTCGCAGGCCAGTATGGTTTAGGGCCTGACCCGCACCCTTATCTTTCATGTCTTGGCTGGCAGTGGAACATACCTCCGATGGGGCATCCTTTTCATAACCAGTATGGTTTAGGGCCTGACCCGCACCCTTATCTTTCATGTCTTGGCTGGCAGTGGAACATACCTCCGATGGGGCATCCTTTTCATAACCAGTATGGTTTAGGGCCTGACCCGCACCCTTATCTTTCATGTCTTGGCTGGCAGTGGAACATACCTCCGATGGGGCATCCTTTTCATAACCAGTATGGTTTAGGGCCTGACCCGCACCCTTATCTTTCATGTCTTGGCTGGCAGTGGAACATACCTCCGATGGGGCATCCTTTTCATAACCAGTATGGTTTAGGGTTTTTTGGATTAAAGCACTGTCATAAGTGTTTACTTTACAGCCAAAAGTTTTTATAGAATACTTCATAATTTAGTATGGGCAGTTATCAGACAATACTGCCTCCTCCCATTAATTGCTCACCTCTGTATAAGACTGCTGACTGACCGGGGGTAACTGCTTTTTGCAACTTTTCAAACTCTAAAAACACATTTCCTTCATCTGATTTATAGACTCGTGTCCAACAGCCTTCGTGATGAAATCTAATTTTCACCTTTAAACGTTCTCCATTAGAAACTTCATCTAACCAATGCAAATCCTCAAGCTCTGCTTTAGCACTATAGAGGTAAGATTCTTCACCCAACCATAAAGTATGGCTTTTGGTGTCTATTTTTACCACATAAAGAGGAAGGTTAGCAGAAACCCCTAAGCCCTTTCTTTGACCATAAGTAAATTGATAAAGCCCTTTGTGTGTGCCTAATATTTCTCCAGAAGGATAAAGTTTTATCGGACCTCCTTGCACAGGACCATTATCCCCTAAGTGCTTTTGAATAAAGTCCGCATAACCACCTGAACCTACGAAGCAAATACCTGTGGAATCTTTTTTGCGAAACACATTTAAACCCCTTTCTTCGGCTATTTTTCTAACTTGTTGTTTGTTCATACCTCCTATGGGAAACAAGAGGCGGGGAATAAGAGATGGGGAAATGGTGAACAAAAAATAAGTTTGATCTTTTAGGTCATCTGCACTTTTACAAATATAATATTTACCTTGTTTTGTTTTTTTTACTTGGGCATAATGGCCTGTGGCCAGATAGTCACATTCCAGTTCTTTCATTTTTTGCACCAGGTGATCAAATTTTAGGTAGGTATTACAATCCACACAAGGAATGGGGGTTTTGCCTTTCAGGTAGGAGTCTACAAATTTATCTATCACCTGCGTTTTAAAACGAGCCTCACAGTTTAACATATAAAAAGGGATTTTAAGATTTTGGCAAACAGCACGAGCGTCCTCCACATCCACACTGGAGCAACAAGTTCCATAACCTTCTTGTATATCACATTCTGGACGAGAGTGATCCCATACTTGCATGGTCATGCCCACGATATCGTAGCCCTGATCCTGCAAGAGAACAGCCGAAACACTGCTATCCACTCCCCCACTCATAGCTACTAAAACCCTTTTTTGTTTTTTCATCATCCCTACTTTAATTTATCCGTATCTTTTATTTAGTAGAACATGAAAAAGGTTGTTATTTTGATTGGATTCCCGCTTGAAAAATGCTGAAAGCCTTTTAGGCTTTCAGTTTAGGTTCTGGATTCCCGCCTGCAAGTTTGCCAAAACAATTTGGCTTTTTAGTTTGCCAAAACGACTTGGCTTTTTAGTTTGCCAAAACGACTTGGCTTTTTAGTTTGCCAAAACGACTTGGCTTTTTAGTTTGCCAAAAGCGAGCGATGGGTATGAACCAGAGCGTGAATACGATCAAATATACTTTATCACGAACTACTATTTAGAGTTAGATTACATTACAAAACGGTTGAAAGTCAAAGTTTTTATCCATCTATGCTTAGATTCTTGCTCTTATCCTTCATGCCTTGACTTATAGAAGGAAAAAACTCCAAAGGTGCGGGGAGCCCACAGCGTCCCCCGCGACCCACGGACACAGCGTCCCCCGCGACCCGCGGACACAGCGTCCCCCGTTTTTCAGATCTAAGCATAAGCAGAATCCTGCCACAGCGTCCCCCCGCGAACCACGGGTTTAGGGGGGGAAGGAGCGGATCCGTTTCACAGAATCCACAAGATCAGAAACAAAACGATTCAGATCTTCTTTTTGAGTCCCTAAACCCAGGCTAACTCGAATGGCAGAGCGAGCGGACTCTTTATTTAAGCCCATAGCTGTTAAAACCCGGCTGGGTTTAAGGCTACCAGAATGACAGGCCGAACCCACACTAAAAGAATACCCTTTAAGATCCATATTCATTAAAAGGGTTTCCCCTTGCACATTGGGAATATGTATACAGGAGGTGTTGCTTAATCTTTGTCCTCCAGCCCCTAAAACTTTTGCAGAAGATAGAGAAGATAAAATATTTTTCTCCATCTCATCCCGCAGAGGGGTTAAGTGTTGGAAGCTTTGTAAAATTTCCTCCCCTTTTTCAGCAACTGCTCCAAAACAGGCCATGCCTAAAAGGTTTTCTGTGCCTGCCCGGCGATTCCTCTCTTGGGGCCCGCCGTGGATTAGATTTTCGGGCAGTAGACCTTTTCTACAATATAATACTCCTGCTCCTTTTAATGCGTAAAACTTATGAGCTGAAAAGCTGGCCGTATCCACCCCGGACTTATGCAAGTTAAAATGTATTTTCCCTAAAGCCTGCACGGCATCACAATGAAAAAAAGCCCCTGCTGAATGTGCCATTTTAACTAACTTAGAAATGGGAAACAAATTTCCTGTCTCATTATTTGCGGACATAACAGACACCATAAAGGTTTTTTTCTCACTAAGAGCGGACTCATAAGCAGACATATCCAGCTCACCTTCTATAGACACCGGAATATATCTTATTTTCATTCCTTTTTTTGCTAAAAACTCTATAGGCCCTTGGACACTGGGATGTTCTACGGTGGATATAATGATCTCATTTCGATTGGGATCTCTGGAAAAATATTTATTATAAAGCCCTTTAAGGGCCATATTGTTGGCTTCACTCCCCCCACTGGTAGCAATTAATTCCAAAGGATGACACCCCATAAACTGGGCCAAACTTTGCTTAGAGGACCAAAAAACCGCACGGGCCTTTTGGCCCGTTTGATGAACCGAGCTGGGGTTGCCCCACAAAGACAACCACTCCTGGATCTTTTCATTTAAAAAATGAACCGGAGGAGTAGTGGCATTGTAATCTAAATAAACTCGTCTTTTGTCTAATAAAACACGCATTATTGCTAAAATATCATACAATATTGTTTAAATCATCCTCCTAATTCTGATTTAAGAAAATACTTTATTTTTCCGATTTTATATTTATAACCATATAAGGTGGAAAAATGGAAAAAAACTGGCAAATAGAGTTTAACTTGTCCAATATTGAGCATGATGAATGGAAACAATCCGGCCAAAAGGATAGTTTTGCCGTATGGGCATTAAAAAACAACAAAATAAACCAGGATCAATATATGAAGTGGGCTATACATAGCTATAATATTCCTTTTTTAACAGCTCAGTTTTTTTATGAAATCACTATTAATCGGCCATTTTGGAATAAAGTGCAACATCAGGAACAATGGAATGAAAATTTTATGCCCCTTTATGAGTGGGAAAAAGTAGTATTTGCAGGCTGTATTGAACCTCCAAAAAAAACACAATCTACAAATACTGTTCCTGTTTTGGTTCTCCCCAAAAATTTAAGCTTGCTCTGGAAGAATATTAAAAAATTTTCTCAAACTGGCTCTCAAGTGGGTTCTCAGGCGGGTTCTCAAGTGGGTTCTCAAACTGGCTCTCAAGTGGGTTCTCAAGTGGGTTCTCAGGCGGGTTCTCAAACTAACTCTCAGATGGGCCATCTTATTCCCTCCTCTACTACCTCACAGGGAAAAAATTACAATAACAAAAGCCCCTACCTCACCAAAACATTAGCTGAAAACACTACCCTTTTTTCCAAAAATACAGGTTTACTAAAAAATATTATCAATAAAACTCTTATCACAAGCATTACCAAAGTCTCTAAACCTGAAACTTATGACCAACTTTTTAAGCTTTCAGAAAAACATTTTAACGCAGTTATTATTTTTACTTTTAAAAACAATGAATTTAAACCAGTAGAGTGGAGTAGTTCAATAAACGGGCCTGCAACACCCATAAAAACAGATATTCCATCTATTTTTAGAATGATTACAAAATCCAAAAACCCTTATCATGGATTTATTGTTAAAAATAAGCAACACAGCCATTTTTTTAAACTTTGGGGATGGAAAGAATTACCCCAGCATATTACATTGATACCTATATTTGATCACTCAAAAAATATTATAGGGGCTTACATGGGAATAGCAGATAAAACACTTCACCAAAAATATCTGCATGAAATTCAAAAATGGATAAGCCACTTGCCAAAAATGTTACAAGGGACTAAAAAACTAAAAACTTCAGCTTAAACTGCTGGGCTTAATAGCAACACCGAGCAAAACTTCGACTAAAAAACTAAAAACTTCAGCTTAAACTAAAATTCTAGCTTAAAAAACTCTGTTTTTAGATTTCTGGTGTTTTCTTTGCTTCCAAAAGAGAAAATGAGCTTCATATAATTCCACCCTGGAGGAAAGCTAATAGAATTAAGACGATTAGCCCATTCTATAAGTATCAAATATTTTTTTTCTGGTTCCGAAAAAATATCCCAAAACCCGGTAGACTCCAGATCTTCATCATCTTTTAAACGATAGAGATCTACATGATAAATATCACCATAGCGGGAAGGATAGCTATGTTGAACAGCAAAAGCCGGAGAGGCTACCTGTATTTTTGTTTGCGTAGCAAGAGAGGCTGGGGCTGGGGCTGGAACTGGAACTGGAACTGGAACTGGAACTGGAGCTGGAGCTGGAGCTGGAGCTGGAGCTGGAGCTGGAGCTGGAGCTGGAGCTGGAGCTGAGTCTGGGGTTGGGTCAGAGGAAGCACCTGAAAAGTCCCTATTCAGCAAAAACCGAACAAAAGTGGTTTTTCCCACTCCTAAAGGGCCTTCTAACAACAAAACTTGCGGTTTTTTTAAAATAGTTTTCAACTCTTTGGCCAAAGCTGGCATATCTTCTAAAGTGAGATTTTCTCTTAACATTTATCCTCAACCTTTTATCCTAAAAATGATAATCAACCTCTTAATCTAAAAGGCATATTTAAAATACTATTTTTCAGATATGTTAGATTATAGCCACTCCAATTCTACTTTTGTTTAACGATGGGTTTTAGTATATTTTTCCTGCCAACCACTGCCGGATATAACTCCTTATTTCATTTTGAAGCAAAGGCAAAACCTGTGCCTTAAACTGAACTAATTGCATAACCTGATAAGCTATTTGTCTTGGGTTTTCCTCTCTACCAAAAGAAACGTTGTCCAAAAGTTCATTCGCGATCATTTGTTTGCGATAAGGCAAAAGAGCAGGATCCTGACAAATCTCAATTAGAAAATTTGCTAATACATTAATCACTCCTAAAAAATCAGACACTGGACTTAAAAAAAACAACCCTCTTTGAAAAAAAATATTATTAGCAGAATATTCTGACTCCCTCAATAAAAAAAGCAATATTTTATGATCAATAGGAATATAAGTTTGATTAAATTTTACTAACTCCGCTTTAAACTTTAGAGCTTCACTTTCTGTAACAATGGCCCGCTTTTCAAAATAATCAATCAGCTCAAATATTCTAATAGAGGACACAAAATGCTCTTTTTGTGGCTTTTCAAAACTATTTATACTGTTTTTTTGTAAAATCTCAGATCCTTTTGATAGTTCTGTAACAGAAGGATCATTTACTGGTTTACGCAACTCAAAATCCGTTTGATTTATCTCTTGATGAATATCCCCTACCCATCTTCTTAAAATTGCATCTTCTGATAAAAACACAGTCTGTTTTTCATTATACAGTGCCATTACAGGATCAAAAAACTCTTTTCCGATTACTTTTTGCCATTTTATTTTTTTCTCCAAAGGAAGTGTAACATCAGGGGATATGACTTTTTTTTGGCAATGGGTTTCCGCCCAGGTTTTAACTTTTACACAAAATTTTAAGTCCTGTTTAATAGGTTCTGCTGGAACAAAGTTTTTTTTTAGTTCGCCCTGCTCATCAATCAATGTTGTTAACGAACCATCTTTAGAATGCAAAGCCATTTCTTCCCCGTATGCTTTTAAAGAACCTATAGTGGAAGGGCACACATACAAATTAAACTGGCTTTTCTCCAAATATTCTTCCATTTTTATCCAATGCAAAAACAACAAAGAACTTAAATCTATTAAAATATCTGGTTTATTATCAAGTTGATGAAAAATTTTTTGGCTTTCTTTTCTTTCACGAAAAGCTGATATAAATTTATTTTCTGTAGAGAAAATGAGCTGGTGTATTATTTTAACAGGATGCCCACCAAACCCGTTTGCCATAGCCCCAATGGTGACTCCCCCTTCTTTATAGCATTGAAATACCCGATTTAAGTCCTCTTTTTGTTTTGAAATATCAGGGGTAAATTGTTTAAAGATTTTGGTAAACTCTTTTATGTCTGGTTTTTTAGGAACAGTAGCAGATCTTAAAAAACTTTTTGAGGCAAATTTTGCTTCTGCCTCTTTGCCAATTTTATGAAACTGATGAACATATTTGCTTTTAATTTCTATAATTTGATATTGTTTGTTATTACCAAAAGGCGATTCTATATCTACTATATCCCCTGCTTTTTTTCCTAAAAGGGCTTTTGATAGCTCATGCTCTGGGATGTATATTTCAGCATCTTTTTCTATAGGTATTTCTTGTTCCTCTAAACTCTCTTTATCTTTGATTCGAACATAACAATCTACACCTACTTTACTGGGGCGAAGAAAAGAAATATCACTAACTTTGTTTTTTCCTGATGGTTCTGGATCAAAATCAAACGGCCTTTCAAAATCAGATAATTTTGGTTTGCCTAAATACATAAAAAAACTAAAATACAAATGTTGCGGTCCCAACTCGCCTGGATGTTTTTTGATATTTTGATATTGAATTTCCAAAGCTTTTTTTATATTCCCAGTCCGCATATAAGCTATAGAGAGATGGCTTATTTGTTCTGAAGATAATGGATTCAAATCAAAAGAAGGCTTTAAAAGCTCTTTAGCTTTATCGGTTTGTTCATTATTGATATAGGCTAAAACCAGCTCTGTTTTTATAACAGAGTTATCGGGGTTGGCCTTAATAAAATTTTCATAAATGGAAATAGCTTTATCTCTATCCCCTAAGCTTTCATAAATAAGAACCAAGGCCTCGGCTGGATCTATTCTATTAGGGAATTTTTTACGCAAAGCCTCAGCCAGTTTAATGGCCTGCCTGTTTTTGCCATTTTCAAAGTACACATAAAGTAATTTAAAAACCCAAGGGTGATTAAGGTTTTGGTTTATGATTTTCTCTAAAAGAGGTTCAACTTCTTTATACATTTTAGATAGACCCAACTCTTGAGAAATTTGTTGAATGTCCCTTAGCCATTCTCTGTTTTCAAAATAAGAACTACTGCTGTTTTCTTCATTATAATTTTTATTTTGAAACACATTATAAGCTTTTTTCAGATGTTGAATGCTTATGTTTTCCTGCTTTTTAGATTCTTCTATTTTTCCTTCACTGGCTTTTGTTTTTGCTTTGGCAGACTCGATTTTAGATTTTAAAATTAAAGTAAACATATCATCCCGGTTTTTTTCAAAAAAAGAGTTTAATTCTTTTTCTGCCTCTTCTATTTTTTTAACACCAATCAACAGTAGAGTTAGGCATTGTTTTGCCTCCAGCCTGTCTTGTTCCTCTATAGAAGGGTTTTTGATTATTTGGTTTAATAATTCTAAAGCTTTATCATTTTGCTTATTATAAATATACAGATCTGTTAACATTAAAGCCAAAGTAACAGGTTTTTCCGACATATTATGGCCTGTATCGGCAGAGTTTGAAAGAGCAGAATGTAACCAATCAAATTTTTTGTTTCCAGTGTTAACCAAGGTGTTATCCACTGAAGGTGAAGAATGTAACCCAAGGTGTTTTTCCAATATATCAATACTTTTGGTTATATCTTCGTTTTGCCTAAACAACCGACTAAGCTCTAATTTTAGATATTCATCTTTTGGAAAAGCATCTATTCCTGTCTGAATAACGCGAATAGCTTTATCAAGATCCCCACTTAACTCAAGGGCTAAGGAATAATGCAGATACCAGTTGGGGTTAAATTGTTGTAGTTCATTGCTATCTGTGACTAATCTTTCATAAATTTTTATAATTTCATTAAGCTTTGTTTTTAAATTGTCCGGGACTCGCCTTCCTGAAAAAACATCCGGTTTTGCTAAAAGCAAGGCCAAAAATAAATTTGCATATTCTTCCTGAATCATTATATTTTTTTGTATCTCATCTGAGGTTATTTTATTATAAAAAATCTTTAGCCATTTTTCAGCCTCCGGGTATTGATTTCTCTTTAAGCTGATATGAGCTAAAATATGAACTATTTGATATTTTGTTTTTAACTCTTCAGGCAAAAAACAAATAATTTCTGCAAGAGCCACTTTTTCTTTATCCTTAATTTGTATATCTAAAATATGCACCAGTATATTTAAGGGATTAAGATCTTTTACCTTGTTAATAAATTCTTTTGACTTTTTAATGTTGTTTCTAATTAACCAAGCCATAGCAACATTTGCGTTGGCATTTTCGTCACCTGTTTTAAACTGCAAAGCTTTTATAAATAGTTCGCTGGCTTGTAGGTGTTGCTGTATTTGCATATTGACTTTGGCTTTAGTTGTTAAAAATCTATATTTTTCTTTATCTTCCAGCTGGGGCCACTTTTCCTGTTCAAACTCATTCAGCAATCTAAGGGCTGTTTTTGGTTGATGATCGTTTATTAAGTCTCTTATTTTATTAAGCTCCTGATGGCGACTTTCGCTTTGAAAGGAGCTGATTACAGTAGAGTTTATAATAGGTAAAGTTGCTGGGTTTGCAGAATAATAATATTTTTGATACACTTTAGGATATTTACTTAAAAGGTCTTTTATCTCTTCCCAGCTATGGATTTCTACAGAAAAAAGATTTTGTTTTTCCTGTTCTTTTGAGATCAAGCGAGCTGTTTCTTGTATAGGTGCAGACCGTTTGCATGTTGTGGCCAAAATAAATCTTTTGAGAGCGGGTTTAAAGTTTTTTGCTTTTTTTACTTCTTCCCGTAATTCTTTTTTTGTAATGTTACTTTTATAATCTCTTTTTTTACACTGTATACCTATAGATTGATCTGGAACAAAAATATCCACACCATTTTGGGTCTGCCCCTGCCTTCCGTTTTTTTGTGTTTTATCTCCAAATTTTGCTTTATATAGATCTAAACATAAATTTTCAAATTGCGCTCCATTTTCAGGAGGGGGAATTTGAAGATCAGAAGGTTTTAAAGACATTGGCTATATCCCCTTTATTCTTCTCGTCTGGTTTTTTTGTTTTTTATTAACCCAAGTCTGCTGTGTTGTTCCCAGTGCCCTTCCTCTGCAAAAAGATCTTTAATGGATGTTCTTGGTTGTTCTAAAAAAAAGTTTTCCGGGGAAAAGGGTGAGGAGCGAGCAGGTTTTTGGTTTTTATACGCTGGCGAGGTTTGAAAATTTTCTTTTAAGTTTTGGCAAAAAAAGTCAAAAGGCCAAATATCAATCCCCTCTTTGGTTTTAAATATGGCTTTCCCTAAATACACCACAACTCTCTTTTTAACAGCCGACAACTCTTTAATGGCCTGTAAGCCCTGGTAGTCCCTTTTGGAAACCTGCTCCTTGGCTTTAACTTCGATGGCTATTAATTCTTCTCCTCTTTTTAATAGAAAATCCACTTCTGTTTTTTTAGCCTCTAATGAGGACCAATAATAAATATCTTCGTAAAGGTTATGATAATCCCCGTAAGCTCTTAAAATTTGTGCTATTAGCCCTTCAAAAAGAAAACCTTTTTCCTCCACAGACACCGAACCATAATTTTTCTTTAAAGCACGCGAAAGACCAGGATCAATAAGATAAAACTTAGGCTTTTTTTGTTCTTTCAACCGAAGCTTTGGATAATAGGCCGGCAAAAAAAAGCCCAACATAGTGTCTTCTAAAATAGAAAAAAACTCACGAACAGAATTTTTGGGAATTTGAGATTCCCTTTTAACATTTTCCATATTAATCACTTGCCCGTGATATAAACCAGCCACTTCTAAAAACCGGGCAAAAGCAGGCAAGTCTCTGACTAAAGCTTCTGCTTTAATCTCTTCTTTAAGATAGGTTTCCGCATAATCTTTTAATTTGTCGCTTCTATCAGGCGATGACCACACAATAGGAAGCAGGCCATACCGCAAAGCCTGATGTAAATTAAAATCCTCTCCTAACTCTTCAGGAACAAAAGGATGAAGAAGCATTTTTCCTGCCCGGCCCCCTAAAAGGTTTACCCCTTTAGCTTTTTTGATTTTACGAGCACTGGAGCCTGTAAGGATAAACTGCCTGCGGGAAGACTCAATAAGGCGGTGCACTTCGTCTAACAGCTCAGGCATTTTTTGAATTTCATCCACAATCACCAAACCACTATCACTGGAAGCCTGAACTTTTTTATAAAATAGACTGATATCGGAGAGATAGCTTTGATAAAGAGAGCGATCTAAAAGATCAATATACAAAGCTGAGGGGAAAAGTCGTTTTAAAAGCTTTGTTTTTCCACTTCCTCTAACTCCAAATAAAAAGAGATTTTTATTTTTAGGGATATCAATAATCCGATTTTTGTATATCATGCTGACAATTTTCGTCTATTTTTGTCACAAAATCAACAAAAATCGGCTTTTATTTCCATTTTTTTGGAAATAAAATAAAAAAAGCCATACTTTTTAAACCGGTGTATAACACATACACGCTGTATGGGCAATGGACAGCCTGAATGGTGGACACTGTGCGCGATTGCGATTGTAGCCAGGACAAATAAGCTTGTCTGGGGGTTCTGAGGGTTGCTCCCACTCTATGGGAAATAACCGAGGGATTATTTATTTACCTGGTTTTTTTGAGATTGTGACATTGTGACATAATCAGCTGATCAAGTTTTAATTCTATCTTATCCATATGCGTTTCCATACGGGCTTGATTTTCCTTTACTGGTTGGATTTGCCAATTCATTATTATTGATTGCCCGGTGAATAAAGCAATCAAGCTAATAACCACAGTCGCTAAAGGCATTAAATTTTTTAGTGTTTCCATATCCACACCATATCACAGTCCTTTTCCTGATTCAAAAATAATCAAGCTTGTTTTTAAAACTGGGTTTTTGTGCAGTTTTAAAGAGAGGGAATCATATAGATAAGCTTGCCTTGGCGACCGCTTAGGGTAGGTAGCTTATCCAAGAAACATGTTGCTGGTTCTGCAAGAAACTTCTCAGGTGTGCCAACCGAAGAGGCTCATTTTGCCCGCAATGCAAACAGCTTTTCCGGTGTACCGTCCGAAGGCTTGTAATTCTTTTTCTATCCGATCGGACAAACCTCCTCATTTTTGCTTTAATAGGGATTTGCGGTTTGTAACAGTGGAGCTAAGCAAGTTTCAAGCAAAGGGAAATGTCCACACCTTAGTTGATTTTCAGGATATATGGTGTTACATTTTAAAAGAGTCCAGGAAAGTGGGCCAACAAGAATTTAAAGAACTATCAGGCAGAGGTCCTGAAATGGAGGAGGCTATGACGTATTTGCGTAAGTTTTCAGAAGAGGAGCAAAGGCAAATTTTAAGAGAGGCCAGGGAGAAAAACCGCCGAGATCAGGTGGCCCGCGAAGACTATGTCTTTGATCAGGGTAAAGAAGAAGGTATGCAAAAAGGTATGCAAAAAGTAGCTTTAAATATTCTGAAAAGCAATTTTAAGCCTTCTGTTATTTCCAATATAACAGGGCTTTCTAAAAATGAGATTAAAAAACTTATGTATCTAAAATAACAAGCTGGCCTGAGAAAAAAATACAAAAACTAAAAAATAACCTATTTAGTCGGTCGTGATAAACCTTTTCACTACTTCTGTCATTCCCGCCTTGAGCGGGAATCTCGCCTGTTTTAGGACAAAGTAAGCCCTGTTTACTGTGTTGCAATACACTTTTTCACGGGCAACTATTTAGAAAAAAATAACTTTATTGATTATATTTTATGAGAGCATATCATAAACATATTTCTAACAAGGGGGAAGAGAGGAAAAAGCGAAGGCTGAAGAAATAAAGGCATTGACTAACCGCTTAATATTTCCTTGTATAGGAAGGATTTGTTTGTAACCCTCTTAATTTAAGAGTTTTATAATGAAAAAAACAATTATATTTTTTTTAATGAGTGTTGTTTTTCTTTTCACAATATCTTGTGGAAAAAGAAAATTGTCTTGTTCTAACACTGTTCTTTATGATAAAAGGTGCGGAATGCTTAGAGATGATCCAAAAGTAACAGACTGGCAGGCGCAGTGTGATGCTTTACCACCCCCAAGTTGTGATGATATATTTTTTGAGGAAGGTAAAAAATCAGGTTCACTTGTTATTTGTGATACTTTTTTACCCCATCCAAAAAACTTTGATCTCCTATGGTATGAAAAAGAGTGTAAAGCTGAAAAATAACATGGTATCAGATAACCGGCCAAAGCTTTAAAGTCACTAATACCTATAAAATTGCAAGACACAGCCTCCTATGCGCTCCCAAAGGTTTTGCAATTTATATGATTCCCCTTCTTTAAAATTGCACAAAAACCCTGTTTTAACTCTATCAATCTTTAAAAAAACCACAAAAACCCTGTTTTAAAAATTAATCTTGATTATTGTTGAAAAAGGAAAAGGGCTGTGACATAGTATGGATATGGAAATATAATAACAACAAGTAGTTTTAGGTAATGGAAATAACTCTAAATATTACTTTATTAACTGGTTTAGTTTCACTTCTTTTAACAGGTGGTGTCTAGTTTTAATAATGTTTTAAACTTTGATTTAGATTGTGACGACTAATGAAATACAATAAAAATAAAAACAGAGGAGATATATTATGAAAACAATAAAAACAATAAAAACAATAATGTTACTTTTTAGCATAATAGGTTTTATGTCGTATGTAATAGCAGTTGATTATGAGACATGCGAAAAAGATTGTATTAATGACGGTGGAATTCCAAGAGAATGTCACAGAGTTTGTTGCGTAACAAGTTGTACTGCTGACGGGGGGAGTTCAAGCGGATGTTACAGTGCTCCTGACTTCAGCACAACGCAATGCAATAAATGAGTGATTTCCGATATTTACAAATTTTTGGGGGAACACATTTTTAAGATTTAGTTCAAGAAGTGGAGATAAATTTAGACACTCTTTTAAGACCTAAGGCCTCGTATATGGATCTTATCTCTTGTGTGCTTTTAGAGGGCATACGATAAAGATTTTTGTTTGCGTCCTCTATAAGGCTATATTGATCTCTTTTTAAAATCTCTCTCATCTGCCTTATGCTGAAGTTTAATCCTCTTTGTTCCATCCGATACTTCATAGTATAGGAAAGAGAGTAAGCTAAGAAGCATATAGCTATATGGGCCTCTATTCTTTTCCTCTTCCAATGGTAAATGGGTCTCATCTTAAGATTATGTTTGCACACACGAAAAGCCTCTTCTATCTTCCAAAGTCTCCTGTATCGGGTCAGTATCTCTTGAGGAGTTTGCTCTGCTTTTATGTTGGTTATTACTCCATGCAACCCATCCCACTTACTATCTTCTTTTATCTTTTGTTCGTTTAATGTAGCTTTTGTCTTTTGAACTGTGACATACTTTTTTGTTCCATAATTAGAGATAAGGCTTTTTATAGGAATTTGGTTGTTCTTTACTTTTTTCATCAGTCTTTCAATGAGTCTTAGTCTATCGGACTTGTTCTTCTTGGCTCTCTTCTTAGAGTAGCTGACAATCAGTCTTCTTTCCTTATGCTCAAACTCCTTTATCCAATGAAACTCATTGGCCACAACAGCGGGTTTAAAGTCTTGGTTTAATATCTCCTCTTTTTTAGTTTTAGAAAGAGTTTTTAGTTTACAGGCCACTACATACTGAATACCCTCTTCTTCCATAAGCTTAAGGTTTTTTTCATTAAACATAGCTCTATCAGCGACTAATACCGCCTTTTTAACAGTGAATCTTTGTTTTAGCTTTTTCACTGTGGAGATAAGGGTAGAACCTTCGCTTGTGCTTCCTGGAAAAAGCTCATAGCTTAGAGGGTGGCCTTCTTGGTTGGTGATAAGGGCTAAGACGACTTGAGTCTCTTTAAACTTTAAGTCTTTGCTAAAGCCGAACTGTCTTAGGTCATCTTCTTCAAAGCTTTCAAAGTAAAGGGTGGTGACATCAAAGAAGAGGACATCTACTTCTTGGTTAAAGAGGCTGAGGGTGTTTTTAGCTACTGTGTCTTTTACTTGGTCTATTCGGGGGTGAAGTCTATCCATCATTCGATACATCTGATCTAAGTGCACCTGTTCGTTAAAGTCTTCTTTTAAAGTCTCTACAGTTTTTCTTTTAGAATCAGGATGAGCTACACGAGAAAGGACGCAGTATTTTAAAATATCGTTCCACTGCTTATCTTTTTTAGTGTTTTGTATGAGAGTGTGGAAGCCTAACTGTTCATAGACAGCCCCACATACTCCTTTAATGCCATGATGAACACGTGCTTTTTCGTATGGTTTTTTAAGAGAGAAAAGGGAAGGAGACTTGGACTTTTTCTTTTGGTTCTGGTTCTTAGTTTTTTTGTTTAAAGGATCTTTGCTGTAGATGATCTCAGCCATACCGGGTAAAGCGGGTTGGCGATCATTGCAGAGCTTTATAATCATTCTTTGTGATATTTTTTCTAAAGAGGAAATGACTTCTGGTTTTGAAGAAGAGCCCACAAAATGTATTGTTTTATGTTTTGTTTTTAAACCTTCTCGGACAGACTCCACAATCCGAAAGGATTTAATTTTACGGTCTTTGTTTTTCCCTGAGATTTTTGTAGTAACTTTTACAAACATATTTTTACAGTGCCAGAAGAGATATAGGGTGTAAAGGTCTGGGAGTGGACTACAAGTGGTGTTTTTAGTATATTTTACCCTTCAAAACTACATGAAAACAGCCTGGCGGTGCATCAAAAACCCTAAAAAACATCAAAATATTTTTTTAACACATAGCGTTGTGCTGAAGTCGGGAAAAATAACATGGTATCAGATAACCGGCCAAAGCTTTAAAGTCACTAATACCTATAAAATTGCAAGACACAGCCTCCTATGCGCTCCCAAAGGTTTTGCAATTTATATGATTCCCCTTCTTTAAAATTGCACAAAAACCCTGTTTTAACTCTATCAATCTTTAAAAAAACCACAAAAACCCTGTTTTAAAAATTAATCTTGATTATTGTTGAAAAAGGAAAAGGGCTGTGACATAGTATGGATATGGAAATATAATAACAACAAGTAGTTTTAGGTAATGGAAATAACTCTAAATATTACTTTATTAACTGGTTTAGTTTCACTTCTTTTAACAGGTGGTGTCTAGTTTTAATAATGTTTTAAACTTTGATTTAGATTGTGACGACTAATGAAATACAATAAAAATAAAAACAGAGGAGATATATTATGAAAACAATAAAAACAATAAAAACAATAATGTTACTTTTTAGCATAATAGGTTTTATGTCGTATGTAATAGCAGTTGATTATGAGACATGCGAAAAAGATTGTATTAATGACGGTGGAATTCCAAGAGAATGTCACAGAGTTTGTTGCGTAACAAGTTGTACTGCTGACGGGGGGAGTTCAAGCGGATGTTACAGTGCTTGTACACCAAGAGGTAGTTCAAGAGGTAGAGCAGTTGATTATGAGACATGCGAAAAAGATTGTATTAATGACGGTGGAATTCCAAGAGAATGTCACAGAGTTTGTTGCGTAACAAGTTGTACTGCTGACGGGGGGAGTTCAAGCGGATGTTACAGTGCTTGTACACCAAGAGCACCAAGAGGTAGTTGTCGATTAAATAATGTATTCTACCCAGCCGGGACAATATATGGTGATTATGTTTGCCGACAAGGTGAATGGATAACAGGTGCTTGTTTATCAGATGAGACAATTTACCCTGATGGAACAACCCGCAGTATTTCTGGCAACAATTATGTTTGCCAACAAGGTGAATGGATAATCCAATAATAAAATGGGATAGCTAAGTCTTTAAACAAGCAAGGATATAAAACCCGGCGGGGTTGTAAGTGGAATCAAATACAAGTGATAAGAGTTGCCTAAAAGAATGGATTTTTAAGTTTTAGTCGGTGACCACAACCAGCTACCGACTAAGGGGAAAAAATGAAAAGGCTTATATGTATTCAGTTTTTTACTTGAATATATTACAGATAACCTTTCTTGACTTGTTTTAATATACACATAAAACTTTAAACCTTTTACAACGGAGATAACTGTTAGTAACCTCTTCTGGTAGTTTTTGATCTATTCTAACATAAGGGGGATGTGGTATTTACACCATTTCATATTGACCTGGAGGACCACAGTCCTTGATTTTATAGTGTTTGCAAATATGGTTTCGACTTGTTGAGCTGGATGTACAATCAAATGTATTTAGTGGCCCGTGATAAACCCTGTTCATCTCCAACTGTAAAGCCAAGTACTTGGCTTTACAGTCCCGCCTTGAGCGGGAATCTCGCCTATTTTAGGACAAAGTAAGCCATGTTTACTTTGTTGCAACATACTTTTTCACGACTGACTATTTATATCTTCCCAGTCTGGAGTGTCACATATTGGAAAATAGTCCGCACTCTTAATTCTCCCGCTTTGAGAAGACATCCATTAAACTACCTAAAAAGAAAAAATCAAGATTTTTTACAGCTTGTTATTTTATAACCTTCACCTTTAGCAGTGCATTGGCTTTCAGCCTCTTTAGGATTATCCGCGCCAATGTCTTCTTTAGTGCCGTCTTTATCACAGACACAGGTAAATACCCCTGTTACGGCAGAAGGCTTAGGCTTGTCATTATCGGTTTTTGAATCTTCTTTTTTGTCATCACCGCCACAAGATAAAAGGAATAAAAATATAAAGTAAATAAATAAGTTTTTCATTATTCACTATTTTTTTAAATCCGGTCTGCAAAAGACTGAAAGTTTTTTATTTTGTTCCATAGCTTTTTCTCTACAAAACTGACCAGCCATTCTATATAACCCCACAAAAGAGGTTATATCTGAAACTGGGTAAACCTTATTATATGTATGACATTATTACAATACAGACTATAGGAAAGTCTAGAAATCCCTTTAAACCAGCGTTTTTTAATTTTTTCAGGCAACCTGAAGGGGAGACTAACTTAAATATACAGCTAAACCGGAGTCCTGGACGGGCTGAATCGTGGCCACGGGGATTTGTTGGTCAGGAGAAATAAGCCCGTCTGTGGAGATTGCTCCCACTCTATGGGAAATAAACAGAGGGATTATTTATCTAAAAGCTTGTCCAGCTTAACATTTACTTCTGTTTTAAATTGATTCAAATCCCTTTCTATCCGCTCTTGATTTTCCTTTAATGGTTTTGTCTTTGCGTCCAGCATGGCATTGACACCTTTTAAAAGGAATGCTTGAAAAGCAAATAAAAAGATACCACCTGTTAAAAGAAGTGAAGCTAAACCAGTTAATAAAGTAATATTTAAAGTTATTTCCATTACCTAAAACTACTTGTTGTTTGTTTCCATACCCACACCATATCACAACCCTTTTCCTTTGTCAAAAATAATCCAGCTTGGTTCTTAAAACTGGGTTTTTGTGTAGTTTTAAAGAAGTGGAATCCGGCGGGCACAATGGCCGGCCAGAATTGGAAAAGGCTTTGGCATATTGTAAAGAGCGGGGAGCAACCCTTATCGTGGCCAAGCTGGACCGATTGAGCCGTGACTTAGGGTTCATTGCTAAACTTCAGGACGACATAGACTTTGTTTGCTGTGACATGCCACAGGCCACCAGGGAAACCATAGGCTTTATGGCTGTTATTGCCCGGTGGGAAAGGGAGCAAATAGGTAAAAGGACAAAAGACGCTTTAGCTGAGAAAAGAAAAGAAGGTGTCCTGCTTGGTTCTAATAACCCAAAGGTAAAGGCGGGCTTAAAGAGATATTGGAAAAACTGTAAAACAGAGAGGGAGCAAAAAGAGAAGGCTAAAGGTATAGAGAAAAAGATAAGAAAATTAGAGAGGGCGCGGTTAAAAGGTTTAAATAAGCCAATAAACACCATAACTGCGCGGGCTGAGGCTGATAAAAAAGTATTTCCTATTATAAAAGCTTTTAGAGGCCAAGGTTACACCTATGACAAGATAGCCATAGCTTTAAATAAGGAAGGTTATAAGACAAGAAGGGGTTGTGAGTGGAGTCGTCCGCAAGTTTTTAGAATCTGCCAAAGGAATGGACTTTAAAGCTTTGGCCGGTGGCCAATAGACTTTAATCTATAGGTTCACAATCTTTACATTCGTCACAATCAGGTAATCCTTTAGAGACAGGTTCACCATTGACTGAAACAAGCTCCCCGTCTTTATAAACGCGTGTTCCGCTAAAAGTTTTTAGGCTGTTAGGGTCCGGCGGTAAAGCATCACACTTTTTTTGCGCCTCTAATCCCAAGGCTCTGCATGCTTCTGGGTCTGGGTGCTTTGCTTCCTTATCTAATCCCACAGTAAGAGGGCCAACATAACAAACACCGGCTTTTTCACCTCTCTTCCTGGCTTCGCTTTTAAGGTCTAAACATCTTCTATCGGCTGTTTTAGAACTACGAACACACTTAGTTTTACAAGATATAAGGAACAAAGAAAAAAAACATATTAAAATTATTCCATACTTCATTATTAAACTCCTATGTTTTCGGGACAATATATAAAACACTTAATCTATAGGTTCACAATCTTTACATTCGTCACAATCAGGTAATCCTTTAGAGACAGGTTCACCATTGACTGAAACAAGCTCCCCGTCTTTATATATTTCCGTCCTGCTTACTGGTTTTTGAAACTTAGGGTCCGGCGGTAAAGCATCACACTTCTTTTGCGCTTCTGCAAGTAAAGCTTTACATGCCTCTGGGTCCGGATCAATAGCTCTCGCATCTCTACCTTTCAAAAGCGGGCCGTCATAACATACCCCTATTTTTCGCCCGTTTCTTATAGCTTTATAGTGAAAATCCGTGCACCGATCATCTTCAATAACAGAGTCGGATTGATTCTTTTTCACACACTTTTTGTTTTTCCCACAAGACACAGTGAAAAGAAAAATAAAACTCATTAAAATAAATAAAACTGCTTTTTTCATTTAATCTATAGGCTCACAATCTTTACATTCGTCACAATTTAATCACACTCGGACTTTCTACCAAAGACAGACCCGCTGGTATATACAATATCATCAGGACCAGGAGGAGGTAAGGCTTTGCACTTCTCCCTTGCTTTTATATATAAATCGTTACAAGCTTCATGGTCTGGATCAAGTCGTGGGCGGTCTTTTGCGAAAACAAGTTCATCTTCTTTAGGTTTATAGCACACTCCGATCTTACGGCCATAATCCCCCGCCTCTGTTTCAAGTTTTAAGCACCTTTTGTCGTAAGAAGTGGATTTTATACAATTTTTATCTTTGCAAGATACAAATAAAAATAAAAAAACAAATACCTTTATGTGTTTCATTTTATATCCTTATACAACCGACTGTGCTGTATTCTGATCTGGTCCCAACTCCTGGACAAGCCCATTCCATATTAAATTGTCTTCGTTTTTCTTCGTCTTCTTTTTTTTGCCTCTCATGTGCTTTTCTGGACATTGGCCACCCTGGAAAAGGTTCAATAAAAGTCTCAAAATCATAGTCTGTAAGGTTGCAAATTCTATCTATATAATAATTTTTACACCCAAAACCTTTTGGTATCATCAAATCAGACATCCCCGCCTGGGCATGGGGAAGACCAAGCGCATGGCCTAACTCATGGACCATAACATTTATAAAATATGCCTTTGTCAACTCTATACCACTATTCATTACTATAACCCCATGAAAATATGAAAAATCCAACCACCAATCCTGAGCTGAATAATACCCAAGGACTTTATCTTCTAAGTATTTTTTCTTTGTGTAAAGAATATTACGATTATCACTATCGCAAGACTCCACAAACAAATCTCCGGTCGGGATATTTACAACATCATGGGTTTTAAACATATTCCACCGATAAATTGAAAAGCCAGCATTCCATATTTGCATAGCCTCTTTTGTCCACTCCCTTTCTTTTTCTGAAAAATCATCATAGTAAGAATGACAAACCCCCCAAGGGTAATCTGGTGCACGCAACATCCTCATTGTGCGGTTCTGGGCTTTTATATAATAATGCCCGCATGTATCAAAACTGTTTCGGTATGGCTTTAAAGGACTATTTGTTTGTGACATTGCCTTTCCAGGGAAAAGCCAAACAATCACAAAGCATAATCCATATATCCACCCTAACAGCTTTTTGTTTATTTTCATACCGGGTTTTATATCAAAGAAACAGCATATTTCCTAATATTTCCTATAAAAAACACTCTTTTTTAGCTGTTTATGGGTTAAAACCTGTAAATTTTTCATTGAATTATAGAAAAAAGCTATAGGTTTTGTGCGGATATATAGCTTTTCCCTATAGCTATAATTTAAAAAGGAATGGACTTTAAAGCTTTGGGTGCGGATATATAGCTTTTCCCTATAGCTATAATTTAAAAAGGAATGAACTTTAAAGCTTTGGCCGGTGGCCAATAGACTTTAATCTATAGGTTCACAATCTTTACATTCGTCACAATCAGGCAATCCTTTAGAGACAGGTTCACCATTGACTGAAACAAGCTCCCCGTCTTTATATATTTCCGTCCTGCTTACTGGTTTTTGAAACTTAGGGTCCGGCGGTAAAGCATCACACTTCTTTTGCGCCTCTGCAAGTAAAGCTTTACATGCCTCTGGGTCCGGGTGATCTGCTCCTTTATCTATTCCTCGCACAAGAGGGCCGTCATAACATACCCCTGTTTCTTGGCCTTTATCTATGGCTTTATATCGTATTTTAATGCACCGATCGTCTAAAATAACAGACGCCTCTGGAGTATGTTTGTTTTTAAAACACCTTTTCTTATTACTGGGTTCTGTCTTTTTGCTGTTGCTGTTCTTATTCTTATCGCTTTTTCCACAAGATATTGTGAAAAGAAAAACAACACTCATTAAAATAAATATAACTGCTTTTTTCATTTAATCTATAGGTTCACAATCTTTACATTCGTCACAATTTAATCACACTCGGACTTTCTACCAAAGACAGACCCGCTGGTATATACAATATCATCAGGCCCAGGAGGGGGTAAGGCTTTGCACTTTTTATCTGCTTCATCATAAAGAGCGTTACAAGCTTCATGGTCTGGATCAAGTTTTTTGCTATCACTTGACAGTATTGCCTCACCTTCAGGAACTTTATAACATACCCCACTTTCCCTTCCTTGTTTGTATGCTTCATATTGGATTTTTCTACATCTCTTATCGTAAGAAGTGGATTTTATACAATTTTTATCTTTGCAAGATACAAATAAAAATAAAAAAACAAATACCATTATATGTTTCATAATTTTACCTTATTGATTGATTCCCATATCCGCCCCACACGCACGGCTTCCTTTACACCTATCGTTAACATACCTAATAAATTTTGCATGCTCCTTTTCGTCTTTTTCTTTCGCAACTCTGGTCTGGGGAATCCCTGGAAAAGGCTCAATAAAAGTCTCAAAATCATAGTCTGTAAGGTTGCAAATTCTATCTATATAATAATTTTTACACCCAAAACCTTTTGGTATCATCAAATCAGACATCCCCGCCTGGGCATGGGGAAGACCAAGCGCATGGCCTAACTCATGGACCATAACATTTATAAAATATGCCTTTGTCAACTCTATACCACTATTCATTACTATAACCCCATGAAAATATGAAAAATCCAACCACCAATCCTGAGCTGAATAATACCCAAGGACTTTATCTTCTAAGTATTTTTTCTTTGTGTAAAGAATATTACGATTATCACTATCGCAAGACTCCACAAACAAATCTCCGGTCGGGATATTTACAACATCATGGGTTTTAAACATATTCCACCGATAAATTGAAAAGCCAGCATTCCATATTTGCATAGCCTCTTTTGTCCACTCCCTTTCTTTTTCTGAAAAATCATCATAGTAAGAATGACAAACCCCCCAAGGGTAATCTGGTGCACGCAACATCCTCATTGTGCGGTTCTGGGCTTTTATATAATAATGCCCGCATGTATCAAAACTGTTTCGGTATGGCTTTAAAGGACTATTTGTTTGTGACAAAGCCCTTCCAGGGAAAAGCCAAACAATCACAAAGCATAATCCATATATCCAGCATAACAGGTTTTTGTGTTTTTTCATACAGGGTTTTATAGCAAAGAAACAGCATATTTCCTAATATTTTCTATAAAAACAACAATTTTTAGCTGTTTAGGGATTAAAACCTGTAAAATTTTCATTGAATTATAGAAAAAAGCTATAGTTTTAGTGCGGATATATAGCTTTTTCCTATAGCTATAAACTAAAAAGGAATGGACTTTAGGGCTTTGGCCAGTGGCCAAGCTATGGGGTATAAAACGCCACTTCCCAGCCTTTACCCAAATTTTCAATCTTGCGTAAGTCTTGGATTCCGTTCATACGCGCCCACTTCCAAGCGGTGGAAAAGAGCCTGTTGCAATGGCCTTGATTGTAACTTTCTTTTTCTACAAATTCCTTTACTATTTCTACAGGTTCAGTTACACCTTGCCGAGCAGGCGGAGAAAGAATCATCTCCCTTTGCTTATCGGGCGGAAGTCCGTCCTTTGTTATGTATGCTATACATTTATTCATAATATATATAGTATTGACTTTTTTTGAAAAAGTCAAACAAAAAGTAATCTATACACAACCTAAAAACCCCCTCTTTTATTTTTTTTATTCCGATTCGTATAAAAAAATTGACAGTGTTAACAACCAAACATAGGTTTGTTTTAGGATAAAAAATAATATAAGCCCGGCTGGAAGATAGATGATTGTTCTTTAGGCAATATTGCATAAAGGGCATACAAAATCACCGCCGGGCTTTTTTTTAACTTTAGAGAAAGCAGTCCATTATTTGCTTTTAAGTAGTGATCTTAACAAAAGCCAAGTCATAACAAATAAATCAAATAAAGCTACAATATAATATAAACAAAAAATTAAAGCTGTAATGAAAGTTATAATAACAAAAAAAGTCGTAAAAAGAGAGAGAGCACTCACTACATCGGTCATCACAACTAAAAAGAAACAAACAAACACACTCACAAATGATATAATGTGCATAAAACCACTTTTTTTCTCACCTATATAATACAAGTGAACACCAATAAACCCAAGTGAAAAACATAAAAATATACCTATAACCTTCTTAAAAAAAGACATCTCTCGATATACTTCAAACTTCTTTAAAATGACTTTCTTTAAAGTTATTTCACTCATAATCCCACTTATCGGACAGCTAATTAAAAACTTTAGGGGTTTATTGAAGCTGGCTTTTTTACGCGCCGGGTGCGCCCTGGACGGGCTGAATCGTGGTCACGATAGAATGATACCCCGGACAAAAAAGCCCGTCTGTGGGTAAAATATGGAAGGCTTACTTTGCTTTGTTATTGTTTTCCTTTACAAGCTTGATGATTATCTTTTGACTTAGAAAAGCGTGAACCTTTGCGCCAGACCTTAGTTTAAAATAATCTGTGGCCAGTCTATGGGGAAAAAGGTTATTTAAAGAAGTCGTAAAAACCTTTAGCTGTGCAATCGTCATAATCTGAAGAGTCGTCTTTTTCTAAATCATCTGAAAAATCAGAGACCATACTCCATAATTTTTTTGTGCTGGTTTTATCTTCTGTGTGCTCGGCGGATTGTGAGCAAATAGCTAAAAGAACCAAAGAGGCTTTAGCTGAGAAAAGAAAAGAAGGTGTCCCCCTTGGAGCACACAACCCCAAAGTGCGTAAAGCTTTAGAAAGGTGGAGAGCTATACAAAAGAAAAACCGAGAACAAAAAACTAAACTAAAACCACTTAAGAGCAAGATTAAATCTACACAAATAACAAATAAACCTAAAGCTATAGACATAGCTGATCAAAAAGTGTTACCCACAATTAGAACCTTAAGACTTCAGGGCTTTTCTTATGAGAGGATAGCTTTAGCTCTTAATGAGTCTGGGATTCCGCCCCGTGTTGGTGGCCAATGGTTTAAGACACAGGTTATTAGAGTATGCAAAAGGAATGGGCTTTAAGTTTGTGGCCACAAAAAAGAGTCTTAAATAATGGTATCAGGATAAGTTTACCCCCTATATGCTTAGGTATACACCCCCTGCCCTGCTGTTTTCACTCGAAACAAAACATCCCGCAATATCTTATTAAAGCAACATTGTTAGACTACCGATAAACAAGTTATGAAAACTATTTTGATTTTGATGATTATTTTATTTCCACTTTCGGGCTTTGCTTCTAATAAAAAGCTATGCAAAAAGCTAAACTCCGATCAAAAAAAAGCCCAGATCAATATGAATAGAACCTGGACAAAGAAAGAAAAAGCCAGTGTTGATATGGAAAAAGCCAATGCTGTTTATACGAAAATCGATGCCGATAAATACAAAACCGATGCCAATTATGAAAAAGCTAAAATTGATTATGACAAAGTTTATGCCGATATGGAAAAAGCTAAAGCGGATTATGACAAGGTCGACAAGGATATGGATAAAGAAAACGCTAAAACGGCTTACGACAAAGCGTATGCTGATATGAGTAAAAAAAAAAGAGCTTACGACAAAGCGTATACTGATAAGAGAAAAAACGATGCGGATTTTAACAAAGCTAATGCCGATTATGACAAAGCGTATGCTGATATGGAAAAAGCCGCTACTGAGTATAACAACGCCCGTGCCGATTATGACAAAGCAGGGAATGGGTTAACTAAGTTTTGTCATGGAATATTTAAGCCAAAACAAAAGTTTAGACATAAGAATAAGCTTTATCGCAAGTTTAGATAGTTTTTTTTAATTCTTTATCACTTCCGCTATATCCCAAAGCCCTTAAATTCTTATCATTCTTTGACATTATATCAACAGCAAGTAAAAAATCAATCTTAAACTTTATGCAAATCTCAGACTTCACAAATCCCCACTTGTCAAAAAAAGCATAAGAAAACCCATGAAACAAAGAGACAATAGCCAATAAATTTATTGCTTTCATAAATTCAAGCCCGGCACTTTATAGTTAAGTTAAGGTAAGGTAAGGTAAGCAAAACCCGTGACCTTTGCACTGCTTTAAAAAACCTTTTTCCTCTATGGATTGGGCCTGAAAAACGGACAGTTTACTTGGAATAAGTTTGTTCATACATCTGTGGGCTTTTGTTGTCAAGGCTGGAGTGAATCCGCTTTGTGTTGTAAAAGCCCTCAATATAGTTAAAACACTCCTTTTTTATCTCTTCCAAATTAAGTCTTTTTGAATTTATCTTATTTATCAATTCCACTTTCAAAGTTTTAAAAAAGCTCTCAACCGGAGCATTATCCCAACAGTTTCCTTTACGACTCATGGAAGCTGTTAAATGGTATTGTTGTAACCTCTTGTAAATCTGATAAGAGCTATATTCAGAACCTCTGTCAGAGTGAAACAATACACCCCTTGGATACCCTCTACTGTAAAGAGCTAACTGTAAAGCCTCTTCCACCAAGTCTGAGTTGTTCTTATCTCCCACAGACCAACCCACTATAAACTTGGAAAATAAATCCATAATCACACATAAATAAACCCACCCCTTACAGCTCTTAATAAAAGTAGTGTCACTGGCCCACACCTGATTAGGGTTTTCCGGCTTAAAATCCCTCTTAAGAGCATTGGCAGGATAAGAGGCTATCTCCCCCCTCTGATAGGCTTTTCTGAACTTCTTCTGCTGATAAGAAGAACGGATGCCTAAAACCCTCATAACAGGCTGAACTGTGCTCTTTGAAACAAAGATCCCTCTTTCCTCCTTTAAATCTTTCACAACACGCCGAGAACCATACACCCGACCACTATCAAGCCACGAAGCCAAAACCGCCCCCTTTAGCTGATTATGAGTCTTTTTCAAACGATCCCTTGAAGGCAACCAAGTATAATATCCACTACGAGATACTTGTAAAACATCACACATTACACTTACTCTCCACTTGTCTTTATGAACAAAAATAAACTCATATCTCAACCTTCGTGACTGGCAAAGAAGATGGTGGCTTTTTTTAAAATGTCTCTTTCTTCCTTAAGCCGTTTGTTCTCCGCTTTTAGCTGTTTTAAAGCCCGCTCAGACTCCTTATTAAAAGAAGAATGACCACCTTGCTTAAACTGTCTCACCCACTTACTTAAAGTGGGCTGGCCTATCCCCAACTCCTGAGAAACTCGATTAGAGGAGCGAGAACCTTCCAGAACCCTTCTCACAGCCTCTTTTTTAAACGACTCTGAATAGCGTCGCCTCTTTGTATTTTTCATCTAACACCTCCTTAAAACAATTTACTTTTAACACACTGCCTTATGCTTAGTAAAATGTCCGAATATGAGGGCCAGATCAGTCTTATAAAATGCGGACGGCTTAAAGTGACTCTTAAAATCTGTTTGTCTATGTGTGGTAACTTTTCAAAAAATAAAGATTGTGGTAAGGTTATATCTAAAATGTTATTTTTTTTCCAATACCTCTTGCCTGTTGGACCAAGACTGTCATAAAATATCTTAACAATCTGTGCGCGGATTGAAGGCTGTTTTTTAGGTTCTTTTGATTCCATAATTTTAATCTCCTTTAAATTTGCTTGGTGCTGTGGATTCAAAAGAAAAGCTGGAGCTTTGTTTTGAAACCTGTCAAACAATCTTAAAGTGGCAAGATTCGGCGCATGACAAAATAATTTTGCATGCTGAAGAGTTTAAAACGATCGAAAAAGTGCTGAAAAATCGGCTGGATTATATAAAAGAATTGGAAAAACGCATTGAAAAACTGGAATCCCGTAAAAAACATCACTAAATTTTTATTTTACTTTTAGAAAAAACTGTGTTTTAATGAAAATATGAGCTTAACAGACATATTAGCTTTTTTTGAGCAATCTGTCCCGATCGGGATTGTTTTCCTGATTGCTCACCAGGTTTACTTTTCTAATGAGACAAAACATCTTAGAAAAGACTTAAATAATGAGATAAAACATATTAGAAAAGACTTAAGTAATCATATCACAGACACAAATAAGAAGGTTGATCATCTTACCAATGATATGAATAATCGCTTTAATAAGGTAGATAGCCGTTTTGATAAGATAGAAAATGATATGAATAATCGTTTTAATGATATGAATAATCGTTTTGATAAGCTATTTGATCATTTAATAAAAAACAAATAACAAACCAGTCTGGCTGTTTATTCCGCAAAGATAAGTTAAGGGTTATTCCACAATAAGGAAAACTCCCCCAGTGGCCATACGGACAAAAGGGGAAAAAATGAATTATTATTTATTATGGTTTTACACCTCTTATAACTATATATCCACTTTGATCTGCCTTAATCAAGTGGTGCTCTGATTCATGGCTGATTTTTAATTCAATAGGATCATGGTGACTGATATTTATTGTTATTGTGTGCATTTTAATTTTCCTTTACACTTCTTATCTTAAACAGGCATCATAATTTTTTTTACAGTGAATACTTTTTCGCGACCCTTTAGTTGCAACATAACCACCAGCACAAGAAAACCGAATGCGGTTTGCCCTTATCCCTTCAGAATATTTTTGCCTTTCTTTTTCACAACAAGAATTATAATATTTTTTACAACGTGCTGGTCTTTCTGCTTCTCTTTGCTCCTCTTGTCTTCTTTGCTCCTCTTGTCTTCTTTGCTCCTCTTGCCTTCTTTGCTCCTCTTCTTTTTCCAATCTTTCTTGCTCTATTCTCAACCTTTCCCTTTCAATCTCTAATCTCTCTTTTTCCGTTTTACTTACCACATCATCCTCTAATTGACGATCAATCTCTTTTTTTTATCCTCTAAGTCTTCACGCTCTTTTTGTAAAATCTCCCTTTGGGCTTTAGATTTGGATTGGGCCTGAAAAACGGACAGTTTACTTGGAATAAGTTTGTTCATACATCTGTGGGCTTTTGTTGTCAAGGCTGGAGTGAATCCGCTTTGTGTTGTAAAAGCCCTCAATATAGTTAAAACACTCCTTTTTTATCTCTTCCAAATTAAGTCTTTTTGAATTTATCTTATTTATCAATTCCACTTTCAAAGTTTTAAAAAAGCTCTCAACCGGAGCATTATCCCAACAGTTTCCTTTACGACTCATGGAAGCTGTTAAATGGTATTGTTGTAACCTCTTGTAAATCTGATAAGAGCTATATTCAGAACCTCTGTCAGAGTGAAACAATACACCCCTTGGATACCCTCTACTGTAAAGAGCTAACTGTAAAGCCTCTTCCACCAAGTCTGAGTTGTTCTTATCTCCCACAGACCAACCCACTATAAACTTGGAAAATAAATCCATAATCACACATAAATAAACCCACCCCTTACAGCTCTTAATAAAAGTAGTGTCACTGGCCCACACCTGATTAGGGTTTTCCGGCTTAAAATCCCTCTTAAGAGCATTGGCAGGATAAGAGGCTATCTCCCCCCTCTGATAGGCTTTTCTGAACTTCTTCTGCTGATAAGAAGAACGGATGCCTAAAACCCTCATAACAGGCTGAACTGTGCTCTTTGAAACAAAGATCCCTCTTTCCTCCTTTAAATCTTTCACAACACGCCGAGAACCATACACCCGACCACTATCAAGCCACGAAGCCAAAACCGCCCCCTTTAGCTGATTATGAGTCTTTTTCAAACGATCCCTTGAAGGCAACCAAGTATAATATCCACTACGAGATACTTGTAAAACATCACACATTACACTTACTCTCCACTTGTCTTTATGAACAAAAATAAACTCATATCTCAACCTTCGTGACTGGCAAAGAAGATGGTGGCTTTTTTTAAAATGTCTCTTTCTTCCTTAAGCCGTTTGTTCTCCGCTTTTAGCTGTTTTAAAGCCCGCTCAGACTCCTTATTAAAAGAAGAATGACCACCTTGCTTAAACTGTCTCACCCACTTACTTAAAGTGGGCTGGCCTATCCCCAACTCCTGAGAAACTCGATTAGAGGAGCGAGAACCTTCCAGAACCCTTCTCACAGCCTCTTTTTTAAACGACTCTGAATAGCGTCGCCTCTTTGTATTTTTCATCTAACACCTCCTTAAAACAATTTACTTTTAACACACTGCCTTATGCTTAGTAAAATGTCCGAATATGAGGGCCAGATCAAGATGAGTATGGATTTAAAAAAGATTCTTGTATGAAAATATGTGAATGGGTAAAAAAAGCCTGGAAAAGGGTTGTCTATCCTTTTGCTTCTTTGTTTATAAAAGGTTCTTAGCCTCTTGTGGGCTTAAGACTTCTGAAGTTACAAGCTGGCTTATTATTCAAATTTTAATTGCGTCACAATCTCCTAAAAACCTATATAAACAAAGATCTTTTTATAAAAACAGGCTATAAAAACCTTAAGGTGGAGCTGGATTATTCCGATTCAGGGTATATGAAAGCTGTAATCGTTTTCCCGACTTTAGCACAACGCTATGAGTTAAAAAAATATTTTGATGTTTTTTAGTGTTTTTTATGCCCCGCCAGGCTGTTTTTATGTAGTTTTGAAGGGTAAAATATACTAAAAACACCACTTGTAGTCCACTCCCAGACCTTTACACCCTATATCTCTTCTGGCACTGTAAAAATATGTTTGTAAAAGTTACTACAAAAATCTCAGGTCCAAACAAAGACCGTAAAATTAAATCCTTTCGGATTGTAGAGTCCGTCAGAAACAGAAGACCAAAAATGATCTCCTACACTCAACACTAAATCTTCTCTATCTCCAGTCCAGTTGTCAAATAACGAAACTACCTCTTTCAACTCCTTCTCTTCTGCTTTTAAAGACCATACTCCCTTTAATACACTTAAAAAACCACGACTCTTGAAATTGCTGTCGCAAATCGCTTTCTCCACTTGGGGATCATGGGTGTCTAAAACCCTCATCCCATAATCTAACACCTCCTTATTCCAAAGAAGAAGGAATTTCCGGTAAAATAACTTTATGATGAAAATATATTGTAAGTTAACACCGCTCCTATATAAGCCAACACATTAAGGCTGATAAGTTGAGCACCAGCGAACTTCCAAGAACCCGTTTCCTTATAAACAATTCCCGTAGTAGAAAGACACTGTAGAGAAAACATAAAAAACACCAAGAGGGCCCAACATCCCGCCTTAGAAAATAAAGGCCTTCCATCAGAAAAGCTGGCCTCTTTCATAATCCGCACCATCCCAGCTTGTTCAGAATTTTCTGTAAAATCTCCCGCTTGCGTGTTTTTTAAAGTCACCGCCAACACAGAAACAAAAACCTCCCTGGCCACAAAAGCAGATAACAAACTCACCCCCACTCTCCAGTCCCCTCCCATTTGTTCAAAAACCGGCTCAATCATTTTACCAAACTGACCCGCGTAACTTTTTTGAACTTGCACCTTAACCCCCTCAGCAGAAGAACGCGGAAAATGAGTCGCCCCCCACATAACTAAGGCAAAAATCACAATAACCGGTCCCGCCTTTCTAATAAAATGCCGTGTCCGTGCATAAGAAGAAAAAAGCACATTAGATAAAACCGGACGACGATAAAGTGGCAGTTCCATAAAAAAAGCAGAAGAGGATTTATCTTTTTTAAAAAAAAGATTCAATAACCCTGCTGATAAAATCCCCAACAACAAAGACAAAAAATAAATAAAAGACATCACTATCCCCGGCTTCCACGCCGACTCCCCATAAAACAAAAAACTAAGTAGTAAAGCGTAAACCGGCAAACGGGCAGAACAAGTCATAAAAGGAAGAGCAAAAATAGTGATCCATCGCTCCCTTTTAGAGGAAATGGATCGAGCAGACAAAGTGGCCGGAATAGCACAAGCAAAGCCAGATAAAAACGGAAAAAGAGACCTGCCACTTAAACCGATACGAGAAAAGGGCCCATCCACCAAGGTTACCGCACGAGCCAAATAGCCACTGTCTTCTAAAAGATGAAGGCCCACAAACAAAATAAACACCTGTGGAACAAACACCATAAAAGCCCCAAAGCTGGTTAAAACTCCGTTAGCCAAAAAATCCATAAAAAAATTATCTCCCCCCCACTTTAAAAGGCTTTCCACTCCATAGCTAAAACCTCTATCTATGAGATCCATCAGAGGATGAGCCAGCCAAAAAATTCCAGAAAAAAACACAAAAAGAATTAAAGATAAAAAACCAAAACCCGCCACGGGATGCAAAAACCAAGAATCAAACCATTGTGTTCTTTTTCCTATTTTTGATTTACTTTTTCGCAAAGACACAGCTGACACTGTTTTTTTTGCCCACTTTAAATAACTTTCTTGTTTCTTTTTAGACCAAGTAGATGAAAGTATATTTATTGGATTTAAGTTTTTCCAGGCCTGGTGGTGCTCCCCTAACCCCTCCCCTGACTTGTGCTTAAGAGGCTCGCTCTCGCTCTCCCCCTCCCCTGACTTGTGCTTAAAGTGCTCCAGAGCTTTACTCAGCAACTCGGACACTCCTCCCCCCAATAAACCCTCAATAGGACAAACAGGGATACTGAGCTTCTTTGACAATAAAGACAAATCCAACGCTGATTCCTTTTTTTGAATATCATACATACTTAAAGCTACTAAGACAGGCAAGCCCATCTCCTTTAGCTGAAAAACCAAGGGCAGATGTCGTTCCAAACGAGTAGCGTCCAATACCAAAATCACCCCCCGCAATTCTTTATTCTTAATAGAGTCAGTTAAAATATTTTTTGTTACCTCCCTTTCAGGAGAGGGGGATAAAAAACTATAAAGACCAGGAGTGTCTACTATTCTCCAAGAACAAGGTATATATTTTTTACGAATCAGACCAAAAGAAAGTTCCACTGTGGAACCAGGGTAATTAACTGTCTGCCTCTTATAGCCTGTAATCCAATTAAAAAGAGTGGTTTTTCCGCTGTTAGGAGGACCAATTAAAATGAGGTGGTCACTTTTAGACATTGAGCTTCTTTTTTTCTCAAAACTAAGTGTTCGTTGCCGATTTCAATAATGTAATTACTGCCAAAAAACAATTTTCCAATAATTCTAATAATAATATTACTTCGTATACCCATATCCATCAAACGCTGAACAGACTCGCCGTTTAAAGCGATCACTTTCGCGTTTACCTTTTCTGGCAGATCTTTTAAATTGCAAGTCATAACTATAAAACTCACTTAGTAGTTAAGTGAAAAACCTTGTTCATTCTCCAAACTGAAAAGCCAAGTTGCCTATTTTTCAGTCCCGCACTGGTGCGGAAATCTCACCTGTTTTGAAGCAAAAAAGTCAGGCCTGTTTACTTTGTCGCAGGGACCTTTTTCACGAACCACTAACTTATCATTTGTTTATGTGTAATTTAATTCAGTATAAAAACACTGATTCACTAATTCAGTATAAAAACACTTAAAAACAAAAATCAAAACAATAACAAAAAGCCCTTCACTTGAAAATCAACCGATAAACCCGCATAGCGGGCGACTTATCCATGTCACTGCTTGCCAATTCTGCAAACCACACCTTAAAATAAACCAGCATGGCTGGCTACCTAAACCCGCATAGCGGGCGACTTATCCATGTCACTGCTTGCCAATTCTGCAAACCACACCTTAAAATAAACCAGCATGGCTGGCTACCTAAACCCGCATAGCGGGCGACTTATCCATGTCACTGCTTGCCGATTCTGCAAACCACAACTCAAAATAAACCAGCACGGCTGGCTACTACGCAAAGAAACAGGAAAAAAGGGCTTGAATAACAAAACAGGAAAAGGTTAAAGTGCCTTATGCTTTACAATAATATTTTGGAAACCATCGGCAAAACCCCCCTAGTGCGTTTGAATAAAATCAGTGCTCACTTAGATTGCACAGTTTATGCAAAATGCGAGTTTTTTAACCCAGGCGGATCTGTCAAAGATCGAATCGCCTACAATATGATTGTTCAGGCAGAAAAAGAAGGCCTGATCCAAAAGGGAGATACCCTTATCGAGCCCACCAGTGGCAATACCGGCATAGGCATTGCTTTAGCCGGAGCTGTTTTAGGCTACAAAGTCCTTATTATTATGCCGGAAAAAATGAGCCATGAAAAATCAGTCACTCTCAAAGCATTAGGGGCGGAAATCCGTAGAACCCCCACAGAAGTGGCATACGATCATGAAGAAAGCCACATCAGCCTGGCCCGTCGCCTAACAAAAGAACTGCCCCGGGCATTTATGCTGGATCAATATGCCAATCCTCATAATGTTTCTGCCCACTATGAAGGAACAGCCGTAGAAATACTGGAAGATTTAAACCAAAAAGTGGATATGATAATAGCCGGTGCGGGCACAGGAGGCACTTTGACTGGCCTTTCCAAAAAAATAAAAGCCACGCGCCCAAACTGCGAAATAATAGGTGTGGATCCTGTAGGTTCTATTTTAGCAGGAGAAGGCCCTATCCAAAATTATGAAGTAGAAGGAATTGGCTACGATTTTATCCCTCAGGTGCTGGAATGTGCCTATGTCACAGAGTGGGTAAAAACAAATGACAAAGAGTCTTTTCATAATGCTCTAAAACTTATTCGCGAAGAAGGGATTTTAGCAGGTGGGTCCAGCGGAGCAGTTCTGTCCGCGCTTTTTAAGACCGCCCCCCGCCTAAATAAAAACCAAAATTGTGTGATTATTCTACCAGACGGTATCAGAAATTATATGAGTAAATTTTTAAACGAAACCTGGATGAAGGAAAAATCCTTTACAACATAAACCTTATTACGGCATAAAACCTTACAGCATCAACCTTTACAGGAATAACTATGAACACAAAGTGGCTTGATTTTTTATTAGAAAAAATTCCCTTAGGAGGTAACTTAAGCCTCACTCTGGCCCTTACCCTCTTTATATTTCTTGTGGCTTTTTTTCTCGGAAAGCCACTTGGTTATGTTATACGAAAAATCCTACAAAAATCCACCCACAAGCACTCTTTTCTTCAAACTCATGTTATTCCACAAATAGAAAAACCGGTTAGTATGATGAGTGTAGCTTTAATCTGGCTTTTGATTCTTAATTTTATGCCTCCACTCTGGAAATCTCTTGGGGGCATCCCTTTGTTTTTATCTAAGCCCTTGATTGGTGGTATAAAAATTTTAATTAAAATAATTGTTGGTTCTGGATTAGTATGGATCAGCCACAACCTGGTAGATGAATTGGCAGGCTGGCTAATAAAAAGATTTTTTAAAGACACCCAGAAGGACTCTAATTTAAAAAACCATTTTCTTCCTTTTGTAAACCGTTTTATGAAAATTATTGTGCTCTGTTTCGGAAGTTTGTTGGTTCTGCAAAGTTTAGGCATCAATGTAGTTTCTCTTTTAGCGGGTCTGGGGTTAGGAGGTATAGCTATTGCCCTGGCGGCTAAAGACTCCGCCGCCAATATTTTGGCATATATTAATATTATGTTAGACAAACCTTTTTCTGTTGGAGATTGGATCTGTGTTAAGGATATAGAAGGGACCGTTATGGAGGTGGGTTTTCGTTCTTCTAAGATAAAAACTTTTTATGATTCTATTGTCACTGCTCCCAATTCCGCCTTAACCTCCACCAATATTGATAACATGGGAAAAAGAAAAGCCCGAAGAACACGCGTTTACCTGGGAGTGCGATACAACACTCCCCCGGAAAAAATAGAAAGCTTTATAACAGGCATAAAAAACATTTTGAAAAATAACCCCGCTGTCAAAAAAGATTATTTTCAAGTGTATTTTACGGAGTTTGGAGAGTCCGATTTAAAAATCATTCTAAACTTTTTTTTGTTAACTGGAGATTGGGAAAGCGAGTTAAAGGAAAAACAAAATATTTTCATGGGGATACTCAAGCTGGCTAAAGAATTACAGGTGGAGTTTGCCTTTCCCACACAAATTGTTCATTTAGAAAACACGCATAAACTAAAGGAGTAGCTTGAACAAAAAAGGAGTAGCTTGAACAAAAAAAGGAATAGCTTGAACAAAAAAGGAGTAGCTTGAACAAAATTTTTTCTACAGCCACTTAAATAAAACACTTAAAAAAAGGAACATAAACCTTATGAGACAAGACAACAGAAACCCTAACCAACTTCGAACAATCACCATTACCCCCCATGTTTTAAAATACGCAGAAGGAAGTGCGGAAATTACTATGGGGAATACCCGTATTATATGCTCTGCCTCTGTAGATATGTCTTTGCCTAAATGGATGCGCATTCCAGAAATGGGCTGGGTAACAGCAGAATATGGAATGCTCCCCCGTTCCACCCACAACAGGATAAAACGAGAGAGAGCTAATAATTCCGGCCGATCACAAGAAATCTCCCGCCTGATTGGACGCAGTCTCAGATCCGCTGTGGATTTGCGAAAATTAGGAGAAAGACAGATCCATATTGATTGTGATGTTATTCAAGCTGATGGGGGGACTCGTACAGCCTCTATTACAGGTGGGTTTGTGGCTTTGGCTCTGGCCCTTAATTCCCTTAAAAAAGAAGTCCTGATTAAGCATATTCCTCTTACTCACTATGTTTCTGCCATCAGCCTGGGGATATTAAAAGACTTAGTATTATTAGATCTTTGTTGCAAAGAGGATCAAAAAGCCTCAGCAGATATGAATATTGTGTTTGCCTCCAACGGGAGATTGGTAGAAATTCAAGGAACAGCGGAACACAACACTTTTAGTCGAAAACAATTAGATGATGTTTTAGATAAGGCCTGGACAGCTTGTAAGAGTTTGTTTAAAGAACAGGAAAAAATAATAGGATCCTTTTTCCCCTTACAGCTCTAAAAATATCCTTTTTATTACCTTTCAGCAACCATGCGAAACAAACTTTATCACGGAAGACCATTGAATAACTGTTTTCCCATATAAAAAGCCAGTTTTTTAAATTTTTAATTGACTTTATAACTTAATATGTAATATAATTACCCTGTGTTCACAATCTTGAGGAGGTAGTTTTATGGAATCTTTATCAGATGTTCCTATAGTTTTACAGTCTATTGGTGTCTTTATTGTTTTTTTGTCCTTATTGTTTTTTGGCTTTAATGTTATGCTTAACGCAAAAACAGAACCATTAAAGGATAACCAACAGCGTCTGGAAAAAACTTTGGACAAGTACCATGAGGAAAGTAAAAAAAACCATGAGGAAAGTAAAAAAAACCATGAGGAAAGTAAAAAAAACTATGAGGAAAGTAAAAAGCACATTGTCCACATGGAATCCGAGATAAAGGCAGAGCAAGAAAAAATTAAGGAAATACTTAATTCTGTTATGAGCAATATTGAAACTTTAAATAAAGCAGTAAGAGAAATAAATAAAGCGGTAAAAGAAAGGCTGGAATCATCAAAATTAAAGTGATCATGTAACAGTCTCTCAGGAGCAGAGAGGAAAAAAGCAGTTAAAAGCTATTTTTTAAGCCCTAAGTCTGGTTTTATATACTGCAATTTTGCAGGGAATCCTAAAAAAACTTGAATAGAGGCTATTTTATAGGGTTTTGAACCCTTTTTTTCAAATCAATATCACATTCAGATCAAGTTTAATTTCTAAAAAGCAGTTATTCAGGACAGATCAAGATATAAGTCTTATAAATTTTTATTTAAGATCTATCTTCTTTTTTCCGATTTTATAAAATATGAAAAAATATATTGTTTTTTTCGCTTTTTCATTAAGTTTGACCACAATGGGCCTTTTTCTATTGGCAAACTGTGTTCAAGATAGCTCTAATGCAGGAGGAAATAAGGGAGGACAATCCAGCGGTAACTTTGGTTTTACTCCAAACGCTCCTATTACAGAGTTTGACTCTACCGAAACAGGTAATGAGGGCTACGGATTTACCGCAGATTCTATAAGAGGTAGCTCTGATGGTTCTTCTACAACAACATCCAGCGGGGAATGTGGTAACAACAACCCTCTTTGTAAAAGCTCTTCTGTTTTAGACTACGAAAGGAAATTTGGAACCAGTGCCCCTATTACCATAACCAACAACGACGCATTTGAAGATTTTAGATTAGGTGAACCTGTTAATAGCATGGATGACATTAGAGAGCTAAGAGTGTATGTCAAGCTTAACAAAACTAACAATAACCGCTACGCAGGAAATGTCACTATTGCTTATGACGATCTTGAAAGAGACAGTTTTAGAGAAGTGAAATTTAAATCTGGAAAGGACGACAACGCCAGATACAATGTATGGTTCAAAAAAAGCGGTACAGATTATTTCCACGGCTTTTTTCAAGAAAAATACGGTGCCCTGATTCTAATAGTAGATTCTGTTACTCCCACAGTAGAAAGTCGAGACACATCTACACAAAGCACCTTATATAATGGTTCTATATGGGTTATGCAGTTTCGCACCACTTTTAAGGGTAAAAATTCTTGTAACAATCATGATCAAAAATATGTTTTTCAATACAACAAAGAATTACAAGTAGGACAGGAAAGACTACCTATGCCTTCAGAATTAAAATATCGATGTTGGTTTATGACAAATGGTCCTTATGATTGCAGAACATGGAGAAGTGGACAAGGAGTAGACACTTTTAAAGATATATATCCTGATAGCTGTTATGAAAAAATGGGGACCTTTATAGGCTTAGACATTTTAAAAGCCTTTGGCGTAAACAAAAGATCTGATATTGCAGTTCATAACTAATAGAGATGGATCTACAACTTAAAGCAGGAACTTTAAAACAGGATGACTTTTTTAGGAATAACACTTAAATCGTCTAACCTCAAAATACAATTAAGGAGGAAAAAATGAATCTTATAAAATTATATTTCACTGTTTTAATGGTACTCACTTTTTTGTTAACCGGTTGTGGAGAGACAAAAACAAGCGGACCAAAAAAAACTACTTCTCCACACAAAACTACCACCACACCCTCAGCCCATACAGCAAAATTAAAAGGGGAAGTATCAGGAAGAGCTGTGGATATAAGTGTCTCTCTTCCCTCTAACACAAACCTGTTAGATTATAATGGAAGTGCCACTGTCACAGGAAAAATTAAAGCCTCCGACCTTCCCTGCCTCAGCAGTTTTCAGTCTTTTAACTGTAAAGCGGAGCTATCGGTTGGGAATATTAATATTAATAGTTGCTCTATAGGAAAACATAGCATAGGTATCCAAATTGTACTTTTCCGGGGAAAACAGCTAAAAGAGGGGTATACTATCAGTGGTATCATAGTTAACTCGCCTCTTTCCTGCCATTACCAGCAATAAATATAATGAAAAGCGCGAACAGGCAAAAATATTTTGATCAATTTTTGGAAGATCTGGAAATCCATTATTCCATTCATACTTATTCCGCCTATAAAAGAGATCTAGAGTTTTACAAAAAATTTTTAAAGAAAAGAAAGGGAACAGATATTTCCGCTTTCTACGAGTATATTGACAAACAAGGGTTTAGCGCACGGTCCAAAGGCAGAATTATCAGCAGTGTTCGCTCTTACTTTCGCTTTTTAGAATCAAAGGGGGAAAGAACACCTCTTAGAAAACTAAGTCCTGTGCCCATTCAAAAAAGCCTTCCCAAATTCATTTCATTAGAGGAGTTTCAAAAACTGTATCAGTCGGCCCGCGTAAAAGAAAACCCCAAAAGTGCCAGAAATCACATTACTTTACTTTTGCTTTTTGGGCTGGGGTGCAGGATTAGTGAGATTATTCAGTTAAACCTACAAGATATAAACGAATTAGATCACTCTCTTATTGTTACAGGAAAAAGAAAAAAACAAAGAATTTTACCTCTTACACAAGAGCTTTTTACCCAACTTAACCAATACATTCAAAAACATCGTCCAGCCTTGTTAAAATCGCGTAAAACAAATTCTGTTTTAATCAACAACAAAGGGGGACGACCCTCCAGAGTGGATATTTGGAGATGGCTTTCTGCCTGGTCCAAAAAAGCAGGTTTTGTGGAAGTCAAAAATCCTCATCAGTTTCGCCACGGTTTTGCCACCAATCTTTTGGAAAATGGTGCGGATTTAAGGAGTATCCAATTTTTATTAGGACATTCCAGCATACAAACCACTCAAATATACACTTCTGTTCAACAAACACATTTACAAAAAACTATTAGAGAACACCACCCCCTTTCTTCCTTAAAAACTTTCCATAGAAAATAGGAAAATACTTCGTATCCCCCGATTTAAGGATTACATAATGTTGTCCTATAAATTGCTTGGTACATCTCCTTAAAAGTCCAGAGATTCCTGCCTTCAAGAGACTGAAAAGCCAAGTTGTTAGATTTTCCGTCCTAAAACTTGAAAAAATTGGACATCTATTGAAAAATCTGCATAAGTCAGAATAACAAAAAGGACACAATATGACTAAAAAGCAAAAGGGATTTTCTTCTTTTTGTTTTGCAAATTTATGCTTTTGCCTTCTTATTATTTTATGGGGTGCGTGGGTGCGCATTTCTCATTCCGGGGATGGTTGTGGGCAAAGTTGGCCCAGCTGTCAGGGGCAATATCTAATATCTATTGAAGAAGAGGGAAAAACTTGGATCGAATGGATCCATCGTGCCACCTCTGGCTTGTTTGGTGTGATGGTTTTAGGGCTTTTAGTGTGGGCTTTTTTAAAGTTTCCACGCCGTCATCCTGTTCGAAAAAGCACTTTACTTGCCTTCTGCTTTACTCTTAGTGAGGCTCTGATTGGGGCACGGCTGGTTTTAGCTGGCCTTACTGGGAGTAGTGCCTCTTGGGCACGCGCCCTAACTATGAATCTACATCTTTTAAACTCTATCCTATTAACTTGTAGTCTGTTTATAACTTGGCGACTATCTTTGGGCCAGCGGTTTTCTTTTAGTTCGGGGTTTTTCTCCTCTGTTTTTTCTAAATTTTCAAACAGAAAACATATTATAGTTTTTATTCTGATTTTTTTTCTAATTGCTTTTTTCGGATCTTTTTCTTCTTTGTCTACCTCTTTGTTTCCCTCCTCTTCCCTTTGGAAGGGATTAAGTATGGATTTTAACCCAGACTCCCATTGGCTTATTCGTTGGCGACTTTTACATCCTGTTTTAGCTCTTATTTTTGGAGGAGGATTTTTCTTATATCTTATCTATAGATCTTATGACCCTGCGGGACTGAAAATGAAAAACAAAAACTCTAAATCTACTGCTTTAAAATGGCTTTTCAAGTGGGTAAAACCAAAAAATTTCCTTAATTGTATAAAAGAGGTTAAAAAACCCAGTAAAATATTTGTACTTTGTTTGAGCTTGGCTTTGCTTTCTGGTTTGATGAACTTATTACTACTTTCCCCTGTATTTTTAAAGCTTTTTCACCTGCTTATGGTTTATTTACTGTCTATGAGTTTTATACTTACCTTGGAAAAAAAACAGAAAGAAATAAAAAAACAAATTTATAGCCACTCCCATTAGAGACTATATTTAATTCTTGTGGTAGGTTAATTCTTCAGGCAATGTCCAACACGGCCAAACAGCCTGTCTGTCGGTTAAGGCACGATATTATAGCCGATGATATTAAAGCAAGAGCATAGCTCATCAACCCGCATAGCGGGCGACTTATCCATGATCCTTTTTTCCAATTTTGCAAGTCACAACTCAAAATAGGCCAGCATGGCTGGCTACCTAAATCCCCGCATAGCGGGCGACTTATCCATGATCCTTTTTTCCAATTTTGCAAGTCACAACTCAAAATAGGCCAGCATGGCTGGCTACCTAAATCAGGATTATAAAATCTTTTGAATAACCACTTACTGAAGGAGACCAGAACCAGGAGGACGCTTAATGATACCAGATCGTATATGTTCGCCATCTCCTATTATAGCACCCCCAGTTACCTTCCCCCCTGATATTCTGCCACCGAATACCTGTGCATTCCCAGTCACAACCCCACCTGATATTGTGCCACCTGATACCTGCGCATTCCCAGTCACAACCCCACCTGATATTGTGCCACCTGATACCCTTACAGTCCCACCATCCAGCCGATCGTGTATTGCCAAAGACTCCCAGCCTCTCCCCTGGCTAGCCCATACTGTGCCTCCTGATATTGTGCCACCTGATATCTCTACATTCCCGCCCACTGTTGCACTACCAGATATTTCACCTCCTGATATTGTGCCCCCCCATATTGTACCTCCTGATACACGCGCACTCCCATATATCTCCCCTCCCTGTATTCTCCCTCCAGACACCTGTGCATTACCATACACATTCGCTGCTAATATTGAGCCTCCAGACACCTGTGCATTACCATATACACGACCGAATATTTTACCCCCCGTTATCCGTGCATTCCCGGACACCTGCGCATTAGACCCACATACCACGGCATTAGGACCTACATAAGCGGATGGGGTAACACTCGCTGAACCACCTATATATCCTCCCCCGTTTGTATGTTTTCTACCAACTTCTCGAACACCACAGCCTTCGACACAGGCTGAACCATTCCAAGCTAACCTACCAGTTGGGCACTGCTTACATTCTCCCGCATCCCACCAAGGTGTCTCATCTGGGCATTCGCAAGCAGTGCCTGCCGTGTTAAAACTTTTACCATCTGGGCATATACAACGTTTTTGTTCCATATCCCACACACTACCCGATGGACAAGCTACACAGGTCGTTCCATCCCAATCCGGCTTATTACCCGGATAATCTGGCTTACTTCCCGGACAAGTTACACAGGTTAAACCATCCCAATGAGTCCCCACACCACATACACATGCTACACCATTCCATACCCTGTCTGTCTCATCACAAACACAACCTGAACCATCCCACTTCCTGCCCCCAGTGCAGGGCACCTCACACACTATATCCCCATACTCATCAAATCCCTTCATAACAGTTTGTTGACCACTCTTTTTATCTACAGGACAATCCTGACCTAACCTAACCACCTTCTCACAAACTCTTTCCCCGGCTGGGCCTATACCCTTAAAAGTGGTCTCAATACACTTACAATCCTTATTGCTCTCATTAACTGCTCCCCCTTTGCACCTCTCCTTACAAACTGCTGTGTCAGGAACAGGAATGTCTTCACATTCCGATAAATCCACCCCACAAGCTTTACTTCCATCATTTTTAACACCTGTTAGTATCTTGCCCTCTGGACAAACTGATAAATCACCACAAATAGCTGTCCCTTGCTTGTCAAAACCCCGTAAATACTGATTCTTTGCACAAGAAATGCCCACAATACCAGGCCCCCCTCTACCTCTGCTGGAGCAATCTAAAAGGGAACAGTGAGTAACCTTTTTGCTTATGGGATCAAAACGATAGTCCACTTTACAGGCTTTAAAGTAACAGCCAGCTTGATCGTTAGCTCCGCTTCCGGCTGTGCAGGGCTTACCATCTAAGGTTTCTTGACCGCCCCCGTATTTTTTCTTGTAATAGACAGTTAAAGTTCTGGCCTCTGGGTTGTAGGTGGGTTTATTGGCTAATTCTATCTTAACGATGTTTAATACTGCTCTAAAATCGCCTGGTTCAATTAAGGTGATGTCGTCTGTGAGGTTGGGGGTGTCTCCCGCATTATTTCTATTAGTTTGGACCAGGGAAGAAAGCGTGCCTTTTCTGTTAGTGGGATCGGAGAGGTGGGAGAGTTTGAGGTTGTAGAAGCAATCGGCGGGGTCTGAGAGGGCTTTTGTGAGTTTATACTGTAGGTCTTGTTCTGCTAAGGAAGTTCTGAGTATTCTGGTAGTTTGGGCGGTATGGCCTGAGAGTTTAAGCAAGCTCATGCTTACAAATAACCCGAAAGAGGATAGGATTAGGATTTCTACGAGGCCGAACCCTTGGTTGTCATATTTGCAAAGACGAAAACCCAGCCTGTTATAGTTGCGCAGGCGAAAACCCAGCTTGTCATTTGAGGTCCAACGGACAAGATTCCCGCCTGTGCGGGAATGACAGAAACTGAAACCGGATCTTAACGATAAAACGATAAAACGATAAAACGATAAAACGATAAAACGATAAAACGATAAAACGATAAAACGATAAAACGATAAAACGATAAAACGATAAAACGATAAAACGATAAAACGATAAAACGATAAAACGATAAAACGATAAAACGATAAAACGATAAAACGATAAAACGATAAAACGATAAAACGATAAAACGATAAAACGATAAAACGATAAAACGATAAAACGATAAAACGATAAAACGATAAAACGATAAAACGATTGTGTTCATTTTAGTTCCTTCCTTGTCAAGTGTTATTTTATCGGCTCATCAAAAACAAAACTTTAGTCAAAAGCACAAATATTTTTTCTAAAATTCCCGCTTTGTAAAGGTGCTTGATATTGATATTTTGGCACGAATCTTGCATACATTCTTTTATATTAAAAAACGGAGAAAAATATTATGAAACAAAACTCTCAAACTAAAAACAAAAAACCCACCTTCAGCCATGATAGCTTCTTTAAACATTTTTATTCTGATCCCAGTATGAAAAAGCCTTATATTGCTATTTTGCGAGTCTCAGCCGAACAAAAAACGCTCTAAGCGCATTAGGAGGAATAAAAGCCATATAAGCAGACAATATAATGAACGCGAAAAAATAAATATTCAAACTAATGGCAATGCCTATATGAAAAAACACACCTAAAATCAAAAAAGTTTTTCTAAGTTTTGTCCACACCAAGACTGGAAAGTAAACTTCAAACAAGACAGTAAAAACAGCTATTAACCCTGCTAACACAGGAAAAGAAAGCAGAAAAGAAAAATCAATCAAAGTAAAATCATAAAAAGAAAGAGCTTCCCATATTGCTGTGCCCTCCCACCAGGAACTGCCCTTTAGTTTTTCTAAACCGGAAAACATATAAATAACACATAACTGAATTTGTATAAACCGAAGAGACATTGTGTTTAACCAATCCCCTTTTTCGGATCGATCGGAAATTAAGCCTTTTCGCTTGTGTAAAAAGTAATGCGCCCATTTCACTTGTTTATTAGATTGGGCAAATATGAGATAAAAAAGCCAAAAAGTAGCTATCACATCAGCACCAAATATAATACTGGGGTTTCTTTGTAAAAAAACCAGATGCAAAACAAAGGCTATAAGAGCCACCAATCGCCCCCCCACACCTAAAGCCATAAGAAGCAAAGCTATAATAAAACTCAGATAACAAATATACAAAAGAGCGTCAGAAGAAATAATAAAACTAAAACTGTTTTTTGCATACATTTTGTAAATGGTTTTAGCACCAGCACTACTTAACAAACCATTTTCATAAAAAAACATTCGTATATCAAAAAACCGAATCAAATACATAACTAACAAAACAGAGCAAAAACAGAACCTAAAACAGGCAAGAGAAATAGTGTCAACAGGCTTAAACCAAAAGCTATCCCATTGCTGAATGCCTATAAAAAATTTATCTTTTAACCATCTCATTTTTTTGATCCTTAATCATTTAGGTAGTCCGTGAAAAACCTCTATTACTTTAATCATCCTAATTGACACTCCTTTTCCACTCACAATAGATCATCGCCATCGCCAACAACATCATCATCAACGTCATCATCATCTTTGTCATTAACAGTGTCTATATTTCTGGATTTAACCTGTTTCCGACAACGAGAAGAAGCAGAAAAAACAGTATTCATATTTTTCCTGTTATCAGGTGAAAAACCCCGGGGATCTAAAATTTTTGCTTTTTTAAAATGCGGGCGGTTTTCTACCATCACTTGGACAGTAATTTCATCAGCCAAAGGATGAATCCTACATAAGTAGGGTATAAAGTGCCGGATAATATGCCTTTTTCCTAAAAGCATAAAAAAGCGAGAATGATAAATAAGGCGATTGTGATTCAAATAGATCCTTTTAGATTCTTTCCTGGAAGGAGGCCAACGAAAAGTGTCCACCTTGTTTTTTGAGTGAATAATCTCATACTCAAAAAAGTAATAATAAGTAGGGTTAGGAGCGTAAAAATCCCAGCTGGTAGAAAAAGACAAAGTATGAGCATAAGGCTTAAAATAGGGCATAACCTTTTCGTGAATCATAGACATATAATGTGGCACGATAAACATCATTGCCAAATGATATAAAATAAATAAAGAAAGTAGAACTTTTAAAACTCCACGAAGTTTCTTATTCTTGATAGGACCTTTAAAAACCGCTTTTACTTTTTTTTTCATTGATTTTTTACACCCTGTTATTATTTAATCATCAGTGAACAACCCTATCCACCACTGAAACGAAAAAGCCAAGTGGCTACTGTTCAGTTAGGAAAAAGCATTTATCCATAACCAATTATTTAATACCTAAAGAACAATAAGAGCAAGTAAATTTAAACTCATTATTCCTTCAAAACCTATTTTTCCCTTAACTTTTTTGTTCGTTTACTCATTTAATAATCCATTTAATAATCTTTTTACAGCTTATTACTTACTTTCGAAGACCCTAAAGATCTTATTTCTTTAGAAACCCATTCCAGTTCATCCTGAAGGCTTTTTTGTTCAGAAAAAGAAGGCTTAGCACTCTCAAAGCGGGTTAAGATGGTTTTTAATTCTTCTGTTTCCAACAAAGATTCATTCTCATCTGCTAATAGCTCTCGAATATCCTCCGATGACGGCAGATCTTTTAAGCTCTTTAAGCCAAATACTTCCAAAAATCGAGGGGTGGTTTTATAGGTGATATACCGGCCCGGATCCACGCTCTTTGGCCCAAAACACACAAGACCTTTTTCCATAAGTGTTTTAAGCAGATGACCAGATTCCACACCCCGCATTTCATCTATTGTCGATTTTTTACAGGGCTGGCGATAGGCCACAATCACCAATACTTCCAAAGCCGGTGCAGATAACTGAAACAACCGTCCTTTAATCAGCCGGCGAATATAATCCTTGTTTTCTTCTTTTGTCCTCAGCTGATAGGCCCCCGCTGTTTCTTTTAACTCTATCCCTCCAGTGCTATCCTTTTGGTATTTCTCTTTTAACAAAGATAGCCCTTTTTTAATTTCTGATAAAGGGATTTTTTCCGTATGAAATAGCTTTAACAAATCTTGAAGAGATAAAGGACGACCCAAGGCAAAAAGTGCACTTTCTATTATAGATTGCAAATCATTGATAGATAGTCTTTCTGTTTTTTTCATTAAACACTCCTTTGTTAAATAGTAGCCCGTGAGCAACCTTTTTACTCCCTCTGAAAAACCAAGTGGCCTGCTTTTCAGTTTAGAGGGAAAAGACATTTATTCAGGATGAACTAAATAACCTTTAATTATAACTCTCATTTAAATATTCCTCATAAGTATTAAGTACCCATCTCCTGAATAGAATGAAAATCCTTGTCTTTAAATGATCTCTGGACTAAAATGGAAATGTCAGCAAAATCTTTATCCTGCTCAAGAGACACAACCCCTAACCGGCTCAGCTCTAAAAGAGCCAAAAAAGTTACCAAAGTAGTTTGGGAAAGACTATCCCTTCCCGCTTGTTGGGTAAGCCCGCTCATTTTCATCTCAACCCCTACCCTTAAACGATGATGAATGGCACGAATACAGTCCGATAAAAAAGGAAAAGGTTCTTGAAAGGACAAAGAAGAGGCCCCTTTTTTAGAAGAAGAGTCTTTTTCAAATACTCGCCGATAAGCCCTTAAAAGTTTAAGAAGAGGCTCTGGCTTTAGCTGTGGATCACGGGTAGTAGAAAAAAGCCGATTCCCGCTCTCGCTTTCAAGGGACGGGGAAGCATAGATTTCCCTTCCCTCCGTTTGACTACTAAAATCTTCTGTCGCCCCAGAGGACCATACATCTTTTTTCAACAAAGAGTATTCACTCAATTGCTTAGATACACTTTGCAAGACACGCATTTTCAACAAACTAAGCGTGAGAGCTTTTTCCAGTTCTTCTTCCTCGTTTTCTTTTTCTGCTTCAACAAACTCTTGATGAGATTCAGAGGGAAAAAGCCGTTTAGATTTAATGTAAATAAGCAAAGCGGACATTCTTATAAAGTCCCCAGCAGAGTCCAAATCCTTAATAGAATTTTGCTCAATAAAAGCCAAATACTGCTCGGTGATTTTATGAATATCTATGTCAAAAATATCCATTTCCTCTCGACGAATAAGCTGAAGAAGGAGGTCTAAAGGACCACTAAACTCTTTAATCTGAATACGCAATATAGCTCCTTTTGTGTTTTTTCCGGGTTTAAGTGTCTAATTGGGTATTATACAAAACCTCTTCTACTGTTGTCCTACCTTTACAAATTTTTTCTATACCGTTTTGCCGAAAAGTCACCATACCTTTTTTAATTGCCATTTTTTTAATGGTGTGACTATCTTTTTGATTCATTATCAATGTACGAATGTCTTCGTCTACTACCAGTATTTCCTGTATCATGGATCGGCCCGCGTAACCTTTAAAATCACACTTTTTACACCCTTTGGCTTTAAATATTTTTGCAGGTAATTTTATATCCGGATCTTCACTCATTAGAAAATTAAGGTCTTGTTTGGAAATACTTTGTGCTTGACGACAATCCAGGCAAAGCACCCTTACCAGACGCTGAGCCATAACGCCCAAAATGGAAGTGGCAATTAAAAAAGGTTCTCCTCCCATATCAATTAAACGAGGAAACACGGAGGCGGAGTCATTTGTATGTATTGTAGAAAGCACTAAATGGCCTGTTAAAGACGCGTTAATGGCAATTTTCATAGTTTCAATATCCCGAACTTCCCCCACCATGATGGTATCCGGATCTTGACGCAAAATGGAACGAAGCCCGCTTGCAAAGGTTAAACCAATTTTTGAATTAACTTGAATTTGTCCAATGCCTTTAATGCGCCTTTCCACAGGATCTTCCACTGTAATAATGTTTCGATCTATGGAGTTAATTTGACTAAGCGCGGCATAAAGCGTAGTAGATTTTCCGCTTCCTGTTGGCCCGGTGATCAAAATAATCCCATAATTTTTCTCCAACAAGCCGTTAAAAATGTTTAAATTTTTTTGAGAAAACCCCAGATCATCTAATCCAAGAAGTAACTGAGTGCGATCTTGTAGGCGAAGCACCAGCCTTTCTCCGAAAGAGGTGGGGATACAGCTGAGTCGTATATCAATATCTTTTCCAGCCAGTCGTAAGTGGATTCTACCATCTTGGGGGAGTCGTTTTTCCGCTATATTAAGATCAGCCATAATTTTTACTCTGGAAATAATGGCGTTTTGCAAACCCTTTGGAGGCTTGAATATGGGATAAAGAGCCCCATCTACCCTAAACCGCACTACTAACTCCTTTTCATAAGGCTCAATGTGAATATCAGAAGCTCTCTCCTTAACAGCTTTAAAAAGCAAGGTATTTACCAGTTTAATAACGGGTGCAGAGTCTTCCGTATCCAAAAGATCAATAACAGCACTTTCTATGTCATAATCCTCTTTGCTGATGTCAGCAAATTCGTCTAATTCGCCGGAGCTTCTTTCATAAACACTGTTAATAGCGGATTGCACTTTAGAGATTACGCTGATAACAGGTCGCACTTCTTTTTTAAATTTTAACTTTAGATCCGAAAAAACCTGTAAATTAAGCGGGTTGGCACTAAGAACATAAATAACATGATCTTCTGACTTAAATGGCAAAACCATATTGGTCCTGGCATAGCTAATAGGAAAACGTTGAATTAAGTCCTCTGTTATGTCCTGCACAGGCACTTCTTTTATAAAAGGCACTTGCAAATGCTTGCACAAAAAAGAAAGAGCAGATTCTTCGTCCGAAAAATCTGTTTTTCTTTTCTCTAAAGTGTATTGGAGACTGACTCCTTTTTTATTTTTAGAGTGTAAAATGGTCTGTAACTGAGTTTTGCTCAGTGTGCTGGATTTTAAAATAAGAGATTCGTAATTTTGAATGTCCATAAAGCCATAAATAGTTTGTCTTAAAATTTCACGGCGGGAAATCCAATTTGTCAAGGTGGATCTTCTCAAAAAAATTAATTAGCGGTAATATCCTTCGGATATGGACTCATTATTTTTCCTAACCCGTATTTTTTTATTAAAAAGAACCTATTGCCTTTTTTTGAATGTTAATATTTAAATGTTTATGGTATAGAGAACAATTATGTCAGATTCCGGTTATCAATTAGGCGCGCGCTTTTTTATTTATTATGTGCCCTTGCTTTTTTCGCTCTGTGTGCATGAGTGGGCACATGCTTGGGTGGCCTCTCTAAAAGGGGACAATCTGGCCAGAGATCAAGGGCGACTGAGCTTAAATCCCTTGGTACATGCGGATATTTTAGGGACTGTCTTATTGCCACTTATTTCCATTTTCACTGGTCTACCTGTTTTTGGCTGGGCTAAGCCCGTGCCAGTGGATCCTTCTGTTCTTAAAAATCCGAAAAATGATATGTTTTGGATCGCGCTTGCAGGACCTTTGTCTAATTTTTGTTTATCTTTGATTGGGACAATTCTTCTGGCCATTTTTTATTTGTTGGACAATTTCTTACCAACCTTATATTCTGCTATATCAGTTACTACATTAGAGGCTTTTATTTACATTAACCTCTTGTTAGGTTTTTTTAATTTAATACCTCTTCATCCTTTAGATGGGGGAAAAGTACTGGCTCGGTTTTTGCCAGTAGAATGGAACTGGCGACTGGAGCAATGGGAAACTTACACTACTTTTATTTTAATTGCTCTCTTTGTTATGGGTGCGTTTAGTTATTTGACACTTCCAGCCCATTGGCTTTCATCTCAGCTGATTTTTTTGGCAAAAAATATTTTTACTTAACGGCCTAAATAGTCAAAGAGAACGAACGAGGTTTTTCACGGACAGCTAAATATTAAATAGGAGTAATAATAATATGCCTGTATTTGAATACAAAGGGGCTACAGCTAAAGGCCAACAAATCAGCGGAACAATACAAGCAAATGACTTGCAGAGTGCTAAATCTCAATTAAAAAATGATAATATTTTTTTATTTGATCTTAAAAACAAGACAGAGAAAAAAAAAGAACAACTAACTTTAATTTCCCGAAAAAAAGTGGATATAAAAACCCTTTGTTCCATGACTCGCTCGCTGGCTACCTTAATTAAGGCCAATGTGCCTTTAGTAGATTCTCTTACCACCCTCATCCGGCAAATCTCTCATCCCGCACTCACTCCCGCACTCACTCAAATACGCAATCAGGTTAATGAAGGGTCTACCTTTCATAAAGCGTTAAGCCAATATCCCAAAATTTTTAACACAACTTATGTGTCCATGTGCAAAGCGGGAGAAAATTCCGGGACATTAGACATTATACTTTTAAAGTTGTCTGAGTTTACAGAAAGCCAAGCCGAAATGAGTAATAAAATTCGCTCCGCTTTAGCCTACCCTACTTTGTTGATATTTTTTACTTCAGGAGTGGTTTTGTTTTTGTTTGCCTATATTATACCAAAAATCACCACACTGTTTGAAGATAAAAACACCATTCCCTGGCACACAGAGTTAATTATGTCTATAAGCCATATCATCATACAATCATGGCTTCAGCTAATTATAGGTTCTGTTGTTCTTATATTTATAGCTTACCGATGGACGAAAACACAAACCGGAAGGCAAAAAATGGATATATTTTTTCTTAAACTTCCCGTTATTGGAAAAATCATTCGCGCCACCGCCATTTCCCGTTTTAGCCGGACCTTAGCCACCTTGCTAAAAGGGGGAGTTCCTATGTTAAAAGCAATGGACATTGTGCAAAATGTAGTGGGTAATGTGGTCTTAAAAAAAGCTATTCAGTCAGCACAAGCCAATATTCGTGAAGGAGAACCTATTGCGCGCCCTCTTCAGGAATCGGGGCAATTTCCACCTATGACAATTCAAATGATAAAAATTGGAGAAAAAACCGGTAACTTAGAAGACATGCTTTTAAAAGTCAGTGACAATTATGATTTTCAAGTTAAAACTTCTGTAGACACCTTAACTTCTTTGCTCGCGCCTGTTATGATAATGTTTATGGGATTAGTAGTGGGCTTTATTGTGTTTGCGGTAATGACCCCTGTTATGGATATGTATGGTGGAGTGCAGTAATCCCTTTTATTGACCAAAGCGCGAGGGTTTAAAAAATTATGGATATGTATGGCGGAGTGCAGTAATCCCTTTTAGGTGCTTATTCAGGGCAGACGGATTAAACCTTTAGATATATACTTGCCAAAAAGAAAAAAAAACACAATAATTTCTGAAAAAGGAGGAGAAAAAATGCTTTTTAAACGAAAATGGGTAAATTTCTTCAAATATTTAAGCGGACACAGAAATACCAACCTCGCCAAAAGGTTTGATGGCCCAAGTAGGAGAAAAAAAAATCAACGAGTAAATTCTTTTAGAAACACCAAGGGCTTTAGTCTGTTAGAAATACTTATCGCCATGACTTTATTAGTGGGAGTGGTGGCAGGGCTTGTTTACCGCGTAATGCCCAGGCTTTCTCAAGGCCAGATGCGACAGGCCCGGATTACCATTAACCAGCTGGTCCAGGCAGTGGAAACTTTTTATATGGATTGCTCTTTTTACCCTTCCAATATGGAGGGTCTGGAAGCTTTGATTGTAGCCCCTCAAAAATGTGAATCATGGGGACCGGAGCCTTATATTAGAAAAGTGCCAAAAGATCCCTGGGGAAATCATTTTATATATGAATATGACGAAACCAATGGAACATATCAAATCATCAGCTTTGGCAAAGGGGGAAAAGAGGGTGGTGAAGGCCAAGCGACTGATATTTCCTCCAAAGATCTATAATAGCCCCTTATAAAAAAGCCTATTTGCTTAAGGAAAAAAGGATGACACATCTCACTAAAATTAAGCAAATTCCCGCCTGCAAGGGACTGCAAAGCCAACAACTTGGCTTTGCAGTGGCCCTTGGGCGAAAAAGGACAAATCAGGTGGCAATAAAATCTGCCGGTTTTACATTACTGGAATTACTAATAGCCCTGGTGTTAATTGTCGGTATATTGGCAATGGGAACCACTTATGTTAAAAGGAAGGATAGCAGTATTAGAAAAACTTTCCGGCAGTTTATTGCCCTCAATCGCCAGTTAGATAGCCTGGCTCGCTTAAGAAGAGAAACTTACCGCCTCGTTATAAATATGAATGAAGACACTAATTACAACATGGCAAACGAAGACAAAGAAGATAAACAAAACACCTGGTGGGTAGAAAAAAAACTTACCAAAAACCTTATGCCTGATGATGAGGAAGACAGCACTAACAAGATGGGCAATGCAAAACACTTAAACATCACATCAGATGGCTTTATTAGAGACAAAGATTTTTTTGAAAAACCTCAACCTTTACCCGAAAAATTAACTTTTGAAAGCCTGGAATCTTTAAGAAAAAAATCCCCTATAACCCAAGGGAAAGCTTATGTTTACTACTTCCCAGAAGGGCAGTTTGATATAGCTCTTTTAAAAATAAAAGGTAAAAGAGTTTATTGGTCTCTCTTTATTGATCGCTTAAAGGGAGAATTAACTGTATTTAATGAAAAAAAAAACCTAAAAGACTTTGAACAATAAAAGAGAGAACTTAAATGTTTAAGAAAATGTTTAAGAAAAAAGGATTTACCTTGATCGAAATTTTAGTGGCCCTGATTATTCTGACAGGAGCCACTGTTATTGTCTCTAAAATATGGGTGAGCAACCGCCAAAGAATGACAAAAATTGAGACCTATCACAAAGTAGTTCAGCTGATGGAAAGCAAAATGTCTGAATTAGAATTTGAATGGCGAAAAATAAAATTTAACTCTATTCCTAAAGAGGTAAAAGGGAACTTTAAAGAAGAAAAATATTTTTCATGGACCGTTAAAACCAGACCTCTTAAACTACCTGACCCGAAACATCTACTTAATTTGTTTGGACAAAACCAAAGCCAGGGAGTAGCCCTTCAGGTGGCCCAGGTAACCACCGATTTTTTATCCCAAGCCGTTTTAGAAACTAAACTCACTATCCACTACCAGAAAGGAAAACTGAAAAATGCCTACTCTTTAACTACTTATATGGTGGATCACACTAAAAGCATTTCTATGCCGGGAGGCGGGCCTTAGTCTTAGCTATAAAACTTAACTTCAAAAAAGGAGCAAAAACCTTGAAACAAAATAACTTAAATAAGACCATTATAAAACATAATAAAAAAGGGCTGACTTTATTAGAAGTGCTGATTTCCCTTATTTTATTTACATTTATAGCTTTGTCCCTTACTCGCCTCACAAACAACTCTATTAAATACACGAAACGGGTCTCACAAAACATAAAAATTACAAAATTCAGCAGAAATGTTTTACAGATTATAAGAAAAGATATTCGAAATATCTTTTACACTCAGGATATGAACAGCGTGGCACATATATCCTTTAGAAAAGAAAATTCTCTACCTCCCCCTCTTTCAAATAACGAAAGATCAACCCGAAGATCCACATACAGGCAAAGGCAGAAACAAGAACAAGAAAAACAGCTTACCGAATTTGAAATTACTGAAATGGAACCCTATATGCAGAAGGCCCCTATTCTTTCTGCTGGAGTAAATGGCACAGAAGACCAGCTAAGTATAAGCTCTCTTTCTTGGACACGAAATCGGGAAAACGAAAAAACTGGTGATCAAAACTTAATTGTTTATTATCTTAAAAATTGTAAAAGCCGAACAAAAAAACAAGAAAAAAGCCAAGCAAAGAACCAGGCACAAGATAAAAAGTCCCTTTGTTTATGGAAAAAAGTCTCTACTATGATCAACCAGGACTTAGAGGATTTAAAGTTTTCCACAGAATTTGTGCTTTTAGAAAAGGTAAAAAAATTCCATTTATCTTACTATAACATGTATAGCAGTGAGTGGAAAAAGGAATGGAAAACAGGCCCTAAAGATAAAAATAATTTACCTTCTGCGATTCACATAACAATAGAATTTGAAAATCAGAAAAAACAAATTGTCCAACAAGAAACCCACTTGGTGTTGAATCAGCAAACATTAATCCCCCCCACAGGAAAATAAAACTGGTCTAAAAGAGTTAATAAAATGAAACTATCTTTATATAAGAAAAATCAAAAAAGCAAAGCTTTACATAGCCTGCAACATGCTAAAAGCTGGAGATTATTTCTGTTCGAAAAAAATCAAAAAGGCATGGCTCTTATAATGGTTATTTCCACCATAATATTTATCATTTTATTGATACAGGAAACTGTTTTTGAAACACAAATAGAATATCGCTCAGCGGTAGCGGAGTTAAACTCTCTAAGAGCTTACTATTCCGCTAAAGCGGGAATGGAAGTAAACCTGTTAAGAGTAAACACTTATGTCAAGTTACACAAACAACATGGAAACAAAATAGAACCTTTTCGATCTTATGTAGATCTTATTTGGAAAATTCCTTTTGTATGGCCTCCCCCTGCCAGTAAACACATGGACTCTATAAGTTCAGGAGAGCTTTCTAAATTAACAGAAGACTCTTTTATGCAATCCACCCATTTTATGGCCACCATTGAACCAGAAAACAGCAGAATTGATATTAATGACCTGGCTTCTCCTATTCCCTCTCTTAGAAAATGGACCTTCCAAGTTCTTTATCGCCTCATTTACCACTTGCAAACCAATGATAAAAAACTGGCCTCTGTAATGGACCCATCAGATATTAGTGAAATTTTACACAACATAAAAGACTGGGCTGATCCGGATACCCACCGCAAAGGAAACAGCTCTGACTCAGAAAGCCAACTATATGATAAGGTAGGCTACCCTCCTAATCGCTCTTTTTTTACCATAGAAGAGCTAAACCAGGTAGCGGGAATGTCTGATACTCTTTATAAAGCCCTTGAACCATTTATTACTGTATACGGCGAAAAAGGCTTAAATATAAACACAGCCCCTGTAGAGCTTTTACAAGCCTTACATGATGAGTTTCCAAAAGAGCTGGCAGAAGGAATAGCAAAACTTACAAATAATCCAGCCGATCCCTTTTTGTTTACAAAAAAAGAAGATTTTTCCAAATTTTTAAAGGCAGAAGGAATGGAAGGGCTGGAACAAGCTTTATTTCCAAAAAATCCGCAAAGACAGCCAAAAAACGAAGAGTCTATTTCTTATATTCAATTTTCTGCTCCGCATAATTTTAGAATAAACAGCACGGGCCTTGCTGGAAACAGCCAAAAGACCCTTACAGCAACCTATTTCCACACCCCTGCCTTTACAACCCGTTTTAAGAAGCTAATGAAAGAGGAAAAAGAAAGGGAAAAAAAACGAATTTTAGCCCAAAGCCAGATCCATCAATCTCCCCCCCCCGGTTCCCAACCACCTCAAAGACCACAAAACCAACCTACAGGAGATAAATCCACCCCCACTTTTGATCGAAATTCATCCCCTACTATAATTTACTGGAAAGAAAGTTTTTAAAAAGATAATATAATAAGCTATTAAGATACTAACCAAAAGGAGGTTCTTTTGATTTTCGTAGGTGTGGATATAGGCTCCTCAGCTGTAAAAGCCGTAGCTATTAAAAAAACCAAAAAAAGCTTTGATATTCTGCAAACCCATTTTTTCCCCATTAAAGTGGACGAAAGTGAAGAACAAAAACAACTGCTTATATCCACACATTTAAAAGCTCTTACTAATTTATATCAACCCAGAGAAACAAAATATATTTTTTCTTTTTCCCAAAATGAAGTAAGCACAGAAAAACTTCTTTTCCCTTTCAAGGAGCGATATAAAATACTAAAAAGCCTTCCCTATCAAATGGAAGATAAGCTTTCCCTGTTTGACCACAAACAGATGATCTCTGATATTAAACTCGGAGAGCTTTCAGAGGACAAAAGAGCGGTCTTGGTTTTTTCCGTCTTTAAGGAAAATGTTTCCCAACTCCTGAAGGAAGTAAAATCCGTAGGAGCAGAACCTTTTATTGTGACCTGCGAAGCCTCTGCCACAGCTAATTTGTTTTTAGCCCAAAAAAAAGAGGACCCAGCAAAAAAACGCAAAACCCCTAAAATAGAAAACACAAGTCAGGAACCTCAAACAACGGACAACTGTTTGTATTTAAAGATTGGCCACACGCATACAATGGCTTTGCTTTTTTCAAGAGACTACTTACAAAATGTATATAGTTTTGAATGGGGAGTTTCTGACTGTATAAGGAAAATATCTTTAAAATATGAAATTTCACTAAGCAAAGCTATGGATCAGTTTCGCGAAAAAGCTTTTGTTTTAACACAAACAAAAGGGTATACAGGCAGTCAAATCGAATTTGCTAAAATTATTCAAGAGTCTTTCGAAAATTTAATTGATAAACTGCGTCTGGTTTTACTGCAAATAGAAGGAGAGAAAGGAAAGAGAAAATGTAAAAAAATATTGCTCTGTGGAGGGGGTGCGCAGGTGCGAAACCTACAGGCTTTGTTGTCTACTCGTTTAAATATTCCCGTGGCCCGAGTAGAACAATCCCCTCATTTGCCAAAATGGAATTTTAGAACCAATGAAATAAAACAAAACAACCTGATTACAGCTTTAGGAACAGCTATGGAAGGGCTGAAAAAAGCAAAAAATCCAGCCGTTAACTTTTTAAAAGAAGATTTTGCTGTTCAGTTTAACCCTTTTTCCTTTATAATGAACCAATGGAAAGAGCCTATAGCTTTAGCTGTAATGGTTTTGGTGCTGTTTTCCGGTTATTCTGCTTTAAGGAATCACCAATCTAAAGAGTTATCTCAAAAAACAGATAAAATTTTTAAAAAATATTCTATGCAAATTGCGAAGTTGCGTCCTAAACAAATTAATATTGAAAGAGTCCAGCATTTTGTAAATAGCAAAAAACAGTGGCTGGAACAAACCCAGTTAGCAGATAGGCTGAACCGTTTTCCCTCGGCTTTAGACAAAATAAAACTTTTAAGCATTGCTATAAAAAAGCAACCTTCTTGGAATTTAAAAATTCAGGATCTAAATATTACTGGCAATAATATAAAAATAGAAGGAAGCATCTCTTCCCTCTATATTGAGGTGTTAGAAAAAAAATTGATGGGTTTAGCCATCATTAGTAGTTTTAAAAAATCACTCAACACAACAAAACCAACGGCAAAAAATCCTGTGATAAAAGAAACAAACCTGGGAGAAAAAAAACCAAGTAAGGAAAAACAAGGTATAACATATTTTAAATACTCATTTACCCAAAAACAAAGCTAAACCAAACTGGTTTTGAAAAGGGCGCACCTCCAAAAGCTTTGCCCCCTATCAATCAAAACCAGAAAGTAGGAGTTTTTAAATACAGAGCAGGATAATGGACTTAAGTAATTTTAAAGACACTTGTGTCAATGGATATAAAAACTTTCACAACTCGGTTGTGAACAGTTCAGCTTTTTATTTTCTAAAAGAAAAATATGATCATTTGACGCCTCTTTCCCGCAAAATCATTCAATGGGGGGGAGGGATTTTTGTGGTATGTATCCTGCTGTATTATCCTGTTTCTCATCTCTATTCCTCCTGGAAAAATATGAAAGACTTTAAAACAAAAAACACGCTCACAAAAGATTTAATAGAGCTATCCACAGCAGGTCGATTAAGGGCAACCCCCTCAAACACTACCAGTCGAGATCCCGTTCGGTTTATCAGACAAAAAATACCCACCCTTCAAATACCTAAAGAAAAAATAGGGGAAATAAAAATAGAAAAAAACACTGTCCTTCCAGAAAATTTCTCTTTTTCTGGAACAGTAAAGACGGTGGCCGTAAAAATAAAAGACCTTAATTTAAAGGAAGTTATCCAGTACGGACACCGACTGGAACACACCTCAGGAAATATTAAGCTAATGGATATTCATATCACGGAAAATCCAGAAAAAAGCAAACAGTTTAATGTTTCTTATATTTTAAGCTTTTTTAACCTCAACACACAGAGTACGAAGGACAAATTAACCCGCAAAGTCCAAAAAGATAAACTAATCAGAAAGGCACGACAAAAAAATAAATTAACCCGTCCAGCACGAAAAAATATAGAAAATAAATTAACCCGTCCAGCACAGGGAGATAAATTAAAAATCATCCCCTCTTCTAATAAGAATCTTCCGCACCCAATTATAAAACAAAGTAACTCAAAAAAGACTGAGGATAAAAAGCCAGATCCTACTCTTCCTCTTCCCCCTGATCTTTCATCTAAAAAAGACCCTATCCCACTGTTAGATCTAAAAAAGGTTCCAAAAAACGACACTTCTTTTAAAAATCAACCAAGCGAGGTAAAAAGGAAAGATCTTCTACCTGTTGTTAACCCAATACCAGAACCTCCTGCCATTGACGATACCACACCCTCTATAAAAAAAGAACCTCCTGCCATTGACGATACCACACCCTCTATAAAAAAAGAACCTCCTGCCATTGACGACACCACACCCTCTATAAAAAAAGAACCTCCTGCCATTGACGACACCACACCCTCTGTAAAAAAAGAACCTCGGACAATAGAAAAAAAAGAAAAATAAAAAATGAAAGTATTAAATAAATACATTAAAAAAATTTATACACTCTTAAAAGAACATAAAAGCAAATGGTTGGCTTTAATCGTATTGTCCTTGGTGTTTTTTCTTATCCTATTTCCTTATGAGTCCGCTGTGCTATATTTAACAAGCCAGATCAATAAACAAACAAAGTCTGCCATTCAGCTACAATACGACAGTTTTGCTATTTATCCCTTAGGGCCAACTCTGGTATTTAAAAATCCCAAAATTTTTATAGCAGGAAAGCAAAGAGCCTTTACAGCACACCAATTAAGCCTCAAGCCTTCTTACAAATCCTTGTTACAATTAAAACCAGGAGGAATTATTACCATCCGTTGGAAGAAAAATGCCCTACTGAGCTTAATTATTCGAAAAACAAAAATTAAAAGAAAAAACCCAGGATGGCTACTTCAAGTAAGTACTCAAAACTTTAACCCTTTATTTCTCAGCGCATTTTTCCCTGTCTTGTCAAAAACAGAAGGAAAAATAAATATCTCTATGGAAGTTTTTTTAGATCCTCTTTTTGAAGTTCAACCAAAAGGGTTTTGGAATATAGAAGGAAACAATATTCAAAGTCGCATATCCTCTTATACCATTCCCAACAATCCCACTTTTGGAACTATCATGTTCCCCTATTTTAAGTGGAGCCAATTTCGTTCAAACGGACAAATAAAAAACGGAGAAATTACCATTTCTGATCTTTCTCTTGGGAAAAAAAAAGACACTTCTCAAATAAAACTCAGAGGGGTTGTATTTATCGACTTAAAAAAACACACTGTATCAAAACGAATTAAACCACAGCTAAGGAGCTATAATATTGGTTTAGATATGTTAATGAGCACTCATCTAAAAAACCAATTTTATCCCTCTTTAGATATATTGCTTTCCAAAATTGGATCTAAAACTCCACAAGGCTGGCACTATTTGGGCCTTATAAACGGTGCCCGTTTTTCCATTCCTCGTTTTTCTCCTGTCTCCAAATTACCTACTTTACAGGAAATACAAAATCCAACAGGAGAAGAAGAATCAAAATTAGAAAATCTTTAAACTAAGGCTTAAATACGCACGCACCCACGCACGCACCCACGCACGCACCCACGCACGCACCCACTCACTCACGCACGCACGCACCCACGCACGCACGCACGCACCCACGCACGCACGCACTCACTCATTCACTCACTCACTCACTCACCCGCTCACTCAAAAAAAGAGATCTGTAATTATTTTGGGTCTGTTGAGATAATTCCCATAAAGAAATTTTATGAATTTCTGCCACCACTTTTGCCGTGTGCAAAACCCAAGCGGGTTTATTTTGCTTTCCCCTGTATGGCACAGGAGCGAGATAGGGAGCATCTGTTTCCAAGTGTAGGCGATCCAAAGGAATTTTTCCACAAACTTCTCTTAAATCTCCCGCTTTTTTAAAAGTCACAATACCACTAAAAGAGATATTAAATCCCAAGTCCAAAGCAGAACGAGCAAGCTCCCAAGTTCCCGAAAAACAATGCAAGAGACCTCGGACAGAACCTCTAAATTCTTTTAATATAGCCTTTGTGTCTTCTTCGGCGGCGCGGGTATGAATTTCCACAGGCTTATTTTCCTCCTTGGCTAAAGTCATTTGCCTGTAAAAAGCCTCTTTTTGTTTTTCTCTGTCTGAATATTCATAATAATAATCCAGCCCTATTTCTCCACAAGAAATAATGCCCTCTTCTTTTAAACCTGAGCTTAAAATTTTTTCCACTTCATTATTATACAGTTTTGCAGAATGAGGGTGCAGACCTAAAGCTCCTTTTACCTGAGGAAAAGTTTTGGAAAATTTTAAAACTTGTCCCCAATCCTCTGGTTCTGTACCAATAGTGATTATATTTTTGACACCCGCCTGATCGGCCTCTGTTACCGCAGACTGAGCAGGAATGTCCAGCATATTCAAATGTGTATGCACATCTGTCCACTCTGACGTTTTATCAATCATTATGACGGCTCCCTTGATTTTTTACTGAACTTCCCTTTAGATAATGCTTTTGACTGCGCATAAGACACCCCCTCTTGACTATTGACATTAAGTGGTATTATAATAATAGGCCTTGTTTGCTCTACTGCAACAAATTTTGGGGTGGTGGTCTAGTTGGTTAGGACGCCGGCCTGTCACGCTGGAGATCGCGGGTTCGAGCCCCGTCCACCCCGCCAGTTTTTTTCTAAATTACTGAAATTACTAATGTTTTTCATATTTTTCATAGTGATTTTTTAAACCCGAAATAACTTTACTTGCCTGTATCAAATAGTTGTCCGTAAAAAACCTCTGATTAAACGCGCGGTAAACTGTGGCTTGTCTGCATCAGAACATTGTCTATGAAAAACCTCTGATTAAACGCGCGGTAAACCCTTTGCATAATCAAAATCAAATAATATATGTCTATGAAAAACCTCTGATTAAACGCGCCACGGTAAACCTGTTGTGTTGCATAAAATATATGTCTGTGAAAAACCTCTGATTAAACAGGTTATCCTTCTTCTACTCCTCATTCACTTTCTCTTGGCTTGGTTTAATACCGCCGTTTGGTTCCGGTTCTTGTTCCTTTGCTTGTTCCTGGTCTCGTTCCTTTGCTTGTTCCTGGTCTCGTTCCTTTGCTTGTTCCTGGTCTCGTTCCTTTGCTTGTTCCTGGTCTCGTTCCTTTTCCTTTTGCTTTATACATTGATCTAATTTTTTAGCTTTTTCTTTTTTCCACTCCTTTTCCAGACCCTGCACTAAAGATTGGCATTGATAATAATGCCTATAATGAACATCACACCAAGCCACAGAGAAACAGAAAGCAATTATAGCAAGAATACCTATTATGGTCATTATCCAAGGATAATCAAAGATTGTTTTTTTCTCAGAAATAGTATCTTTACCCATCGTTTTTTCCTTTTTTAGTTTTTTATAATCCGGGACTCATTTTCATCTTTCTTTTATCATAGCAAAAATTCCAACTCTCTTCCTTTTAATTAGTCCCCCGTGATAAAGTGTTTTTTCCCCGCCAAACTAAAAACCAAATTGCCTTGGCAAACTAAAAACCAAATTGTCTTGGCAAACTAAAAACCAAATTGCCTTGGCAAACTAAAAACCAAATTGCCTTGGCAAACTAAAAACCAAATTGCCTTGGCAAACTAAAAACCAAATTGCCTTGGCAAACTAAAAACCAAATTGCCTTGGCAAACTAAAAACCAAATTGTTGGCTTTTTAGTCCTTAAAGGTGGGAATCCAGTACCTAAAATGAAAGCCAAAAGGGCTTTCAGCCTTTTTCAAGAAGGAATCCAGTCAAAATAACAACTTTTTTCACGGGCCACTATTTAGTCCCCCGTGATAAACCTCATTCTCCTTCGCTGTCATACCTGCGAAAGCAGGTATCCAGAACCTAAAATGAAAGCCCAACGGGCTTTTAGCCTTTTTCAAGGGAGAATCCAGTCAAAATAACATACTTTTTCACGTTCCACTATTTATAAATATTTATAAAGTAAACAACATTATCTACAGTTTATAAAGAAATACAATCCTTTGTTCTAAATTCTTTTGGATTTTTGACGCCTTGCGTAATCCTAACCTTGTAATTTCTTCACCTAAAGCCCTCTTTGTTGAACCCAATCCCAATTTAACTGTAGAAGGAAATCCAATTCATCCTGGTTTTTTAAACCATAAGCAGAATAAACAAGAATTAAATCAAAAAAAAACTTATTCACACCCAACTCCTATGGATGACCGGTTTGTCAATAAAAAAAATCCTGCACCATGAAAGGCTTTATCATCAACATCAAGCCCAACATACAGTATATTATTTTTCATTGGATGCCCTCCTTTATGTTAAAAGTTATATTTACCCTCCTTATATCTTATAAGAAGGGCAACTTCACATATTAGAGTAACCAGCCCCAGAAAAGGTTGGTCATCCATATCTTCTATTTAGTCGGTCGTGATAAACCTTGTTCATCTCCAACTGTAAAGCCAAGTACTTGGCTTTACAGTCCCACCTTGAGCGGGAATCTCGCCTGTTTTAGGACAAAGTAAGCCCTGTTTACTGTGTTGCAATACACTTTTTCACGGACTACTAAATTAAAGAAAATCTCATCTATAAGAAACACTTACAATTTACTCAGAGGTAATAGCCAACCAGCAAATGAGCTTAATATCTTCTTCTGAAATAGGAGGTAAAGGTTCAAGGGAACCGGCAGGTTCGAATCCCGTTTTAATAATCCAATTTATCAGCTTCTTGGCTTTCTCTTTTCCCTTATCACTATCATCATTAAATTGTTCTCTTAAAAGCATTTCATCCCTTCTTGGCCAAGGAGATTCTACAATATCAAGAGCAGTATTTATAGCTTGCTCTGTCATATCAGAAGGTTTAAAAGATCGAATAAAATCCGCTACCTCTCTATTTATTTTCCGTATTTTTGGCTGTAAATTAGCAGGATCCGCTTCATACATCCAAGAGCTTAAAATATCTTCTTTAGCCACATTCCAAAAATTATAAACTGACTTTCGAGCCTGCTTTGATAATACAGTTTTAGTATTTTCCTCAGCTTCAATAAGACGAAGGCAAGTTCCCATTTCCTTAACAATTTTTTTATTTTTTGGTTGCCATTTTTCATTTGAAGGGACAAACCTTAAGTAAGTTCTTTTTTCTCCAACAGTGGCACAAAAGAAAAATCCCTGCTCTTTTCCTTTGAGCATGCCCGAACCTGATTTCCACGGAAGGTTGACAATCCTATCTCGATTCTCTTTCAAGGCGTTTCTTAAAGTTTGACGATATTCTTCCCCTGTTTGAGCAGAGCTAACTGTGCCTCCTCTTTCAAAAAGAGCAGGATTTTCTTTTAGAAGTTGGTTAATCTCTTCTCTTGTCTCAGTAAAAACCTGCCTTCCGCTTTGTTCTCCTTCAATAGGAGAAGCAACACCGATACTTCTGGCGGCTAAGGCTAATTTATCTAAAATCCGTTGTTCTAAATCTAATAAAGCATCTAACCTGTCTGTAGGGAAAATGGTCCTTAAAAAAACCTCTTTATGCTGGCTTCCAATCCTATCAACCCGACCATGACGCTGAACCAAACGCATAGGATTCCAAGGAAGGTCATAATTTATAATATGACAGCATTGTTGTAAATTTACCCCTTCTGCTAAAACATCAGTAGTTATTAAAATATCAAAATCATCTGATGGATTAGTAGATTCCATTGATTGAGGAGCAAAACCATTAACAGCTGATTCTCTGGACATTCCTGGATTAAATCTTTCTCTTTTATGATCAGAGCCTATGATAGCCGCTATTCTTCCTTTATACTCTGTAAGCTCTGGATTATTATTTATTTCTTCTTCAAGAAATTTAAAAATCCATTGGACAGTGTCAGCAAAAAAAGAAAATATCAAAACCTTTCTCTTGTTTCTTCGTTCACTGGCATTCATTCCCTCTTTTTCAGATTGCCTTATTATTTTCTTTAATTCCTTAATAACTTTTTTCAGTTTTTCATCTTTTGTTTTTGTGATTTTATCTGCTTCTATTTTTAATTTTACAAGAATGTTTAAATCTTGTTTAACATCTCGTTTTAAGTTTTCAGCATTATAATTGTCTATACTCTCTGTATAAGGACTTTCTTTTAAAGACTCTTCTAAAGCTGTTTCATCATCAGCTGATAACTCCTGTAAAAATTGGGTAGATATAACTTTTCCTTTATCAATAGCTTCTAAAAATAGCTTATGTTGTTTTACCATTCTTCCTAAAGTATTAGAAAAAGCAAACAAAGAAGACTCAAATCGTTTTAGAAGGCCAGAGCGTAAAAGACCAGCAATTCCTTCCGCTCTCCATTGGCTATCTTTATCCGGGTTTTTTAAATAACTATCAGGGATATATCTGGAGAATTTAATTTTACAATTACTTTCAGGGTCAAGAGCCTGCTCTATATTTTCAAAAGGAAACATCTCATCCAATGAATAACGAACTGTTTGAGTTCTTGGAACAGGAAAAGTGATTTGCAAAAGTGTTCCGTTTGGAGCTTTAATAGTGTCACTTTTATAATGCCTTTGTATAAACTGCCGTGTTCTTTTGACTGTTGTCCCGTCAATAATAGGAAATAATCTATCAGGGCTGAGGTCAGCTGGATTTTCGAGCATAGCTAAACGAAAAACTTCTTTTATAGATAAAATACCTTTATTAGCTAAGAAAGCATCCTGTTTTATAAAAAAATGAATAAGATTATAAAGGTCCCAAAGGGAATTATTGACAGGGGTAGCAGTTAACAACAAAACATCCTTCTTTTTTCCAGAAAGCAGTTGTCTTAAAATGCCTGCCCGCATAGGGGTGTCTGGATTTCTGTAGTTATGAGCTTCATCTATAATAACAAGCTGATATTCATCTACCTTTCTTTGTAATTTTTCTGAAACCCTTGTGACCTCTTCTTTATTTAATTGTTGATCTCTGGATAACTCTTCGTAAGATACACATTCAATAAAAATTTCATATTCAGATCTAAATTTTTTCCAGGTGCTATCTCTTAAACTGGCTGGACAAATCAACAAAGCTCTTTGTCGCCTGTTTTTATAAATTTCAATAATCTCACCAGCTATGTAGGTTTTCCCCAGCCCTACTTCGTCTGCTACTATAGCCCCATTGCATTCTTTAATAATTCGCAAAGCTCTAATGACACCATGTTTTTGAAATTCAGTTAAATGTAAAAAGCTCTCTCCTAATTTACTGTCAACTTCAATCTCTTTTCCATAAAGTTCCCATAAAACTCTTATAAAAATTTCAAAAGGGGTTCGAATGGTCAGCAACTCCTCAAACAACCCGGCCAACTCAAAAGGAACAGCCTCCTCCCATAAGCTATCAAACCAGTTTTTTGCTTTCGTAATTGCTTCTTTATCAGAACGACTGGTATTTAATTCCAGGTTTGTAGTCATTCCCGATTTTGTCATATTGGAAGAACCAACAATAATTCCTCCGTTTTCTTCTTTAATAAAAATATAGGCTTTTGCGTGTAAAAAGTCTTTTTCATATCTCCGAATTTCAATATTTCCCGCTTTAAGGGCTTTAACAAAGTTTCTAATTCTTTGTTCGCTTTCAAAGCTAAATGGAAAGTGATTTCTTTCCTCCCATAGCCCTTTCTCAAGTGATTTTAAACTATCTTGTAGTTGCTTCTGTTTAAATTGCTTGTCCGTTTCTCCAATAGATCTTAAAGCAAAAAGATTTTTTGAAAAGAACTCAGCACCTATCATCAAACGCACACCTGCTGTGTTAATCAACTCATCCGCTATCTGAAAAAAACCTGCTGAAGTGAAAAAAGCAGTAGCAATACACACTTCATTATATTTAGAAATATCTTCTTGCTTTTTAAGAACAGCTTTTAAGGCTGAAGATAAAGTATTATCTTCAATATTATCAATCAGAACTGGGAAAAAAGATTTTTTAGAAGGAATACTTTTGCTCAATTCATATAACCTTTTGTTTTATTGAAAAATGACTCTCTAATAACCTCAGTTATTATGTTGGATTTGGTTTTTGATTTTGTATCTGTTGATTTGCTAAAATGTTGCTATATCGCCCCCAAGATACACCTTTAGTATTTTCGTATAATTTTACAAAAGGACCAGGAAGATTAAAAAAACCATTGATTAAAATATGGGCCTCCCACAATAAATCTTGAAGTGTATTATCAGCAAAGTGAATTTTTAAACCTAACTTAGAAAGTTTTTTTATGGATAAAGGGCGGGTATGCATCAAATGTTCATCATAGTTTGATAAATAAGCAACAGCTTTGTCGATTGTTTCGCTGTTGTTCTCACCTTTAAACATATATTCTTTGAGCCAGCTGGATACTAATTGTTTGGATAAACTTTCAGCATCTTCACACAGTTCCAGAAGATTCAAAGAGTATTTTTCAATAAGAGGGATATAAGGCAACAGAGCTTCAGGGCCTTCTTTTTCTATTATTTTTCTTATTTTTTCAAAACTATTTTTTATCATTCTTGCAGGGATACCATTGATTTGCGGATCAATAGGGCTTAAAATAGCACTGGGGTGTAAAATGATATTGTTTCCTGAAAGAGCTAACATTGTTGCCGCTGAATAGGCGGAATGAGGAATTAGAAAATCAACTTCTTTAAAATGACTGCGCAACAATTTCACAAGACGCTCTGTAGCATCTGGGCTACCTCCGGGACTATGTAAAAGCACATCAACGGCAGAACTTCCTTTTACGGAGTTTATTAAATCAGTAACACCGTCTACATCAGATATATCAATGGAAATTAGAGCATCCGGTGGTAGAAGTTGTTGGTCTAAAAATTTTGTTACATATACCAGCAACGGTCGTTTGCGATATTTCTCAATGTCCTTATAACAATTTCTGCGAAGTTCCAGAAGGTTTACCTTTCCACCGGAAGTACACATAAAATTAAACCAATCTTGAGTCGTTTTAAACTTTATACGATTGGATTGAGGGTGGGAGTGCATCAGTATCTATCTCAAAATTTTTTGTTGAACCAGAACTATATTTATATATTTTTTTTCGACCCATAGCAATATCTATTTTTTCTGCAATATCGGAAATTTCCTTATATGTTTTATAAAACTCCAATGCTTTGGCATTTTCGTTTAAAACAGATTCAGGCAGGATTTCTTCAGTCGTAAGTTTTGATTTTTTTTGAGTAGTCATATTTTATATTATCGTTAATTTGGATTATGAAGTCAACAAAATTATAGCTGAAAAATCAAGCAAAAAACACCTTAAAATGCCATTTTCACCCTATTTTACTTGTCATTGTTCCCTTTTGGAATATATTATCATCCTTTAAATTGTCCTTGCCCCTCGTTTTTTAGCTACCTTATTTCAATGGCACTTTAAAGAGGTAATAAATTTATAAGAGATTGACAAAAAGTTTTTTGTGCATCACTTTTGAACACCATGAAAAAAAGCAAAAAGTTTCTACACGATCATTTATTTAAAGAAGTTTACTCTCAACCCAAATACTGCGTAGACATCTTAAGCCTTGTTTTCTCAACAGAGGAAATGAGCCTGTTTGATTGGACTACCCTTAAAACCGAAGCCACCACTTTTGTTGACAAGCAATTTAGAGAAAAACGAATGGACCTTCTGGTCTCAGCCCTTTTTAAAGGCTCCCGGAAGCCTGCCAGAGTGTTGTTCTTAATGGAGCACAAGAGTCAAGAAGACCCGGAGCTATTACGGCAATTTTTAATGTATCAGGCAGGTATTTATCAAAGTACCCGTGATCCAGTGCTCCCTATATTTATCAACCAAAGTCCAAACAAAACTTGGAAAGGGTCTTTAGATTTTCATGGTTTTTTAGATAATTTTGAAGGAGAGTTAAAAAAGAGGTTTAAAGAGAATGTGTTAAATTTTCGCCCCAGAGTATTGAATATTCAGGCTTTAGATATAGATAAGGCCAAGGGCTTGACAACGTGTCCTATTTTGTATATTTTAAAGCATATATGGAACTTAAACGCGAAAAAGATAAAGGGGTTATTTACAATAGGCCGTGGTTTGAGTCAAAATGAGCGAGAAGCTTTGATCGTGCGAGCGGTGGATTATGTTCGTCAATATGATCCTAATTTTAATTGGAAGATAGTAAGAGAGATTGAACAAACCACAGTCAAAAAGGAGGAAAGAGTTATGGCACCGTTACTTCAGTATTCATTGGATGAAGCCAGAGAAGAAGGCTTAAAAAAAGGCCGACTGGAAGGTATAGAAAAAGGCATGGAAAAAGGCATGCAGGCGGTAGCCTTAAACATGTTGAAAGCAAAAGCGGATCTATCTTTTATCTCCAAAATGACAGGTCTTTCTGAGGCAGAAATCGAAAAACTTAAAAACAACTCTTAAAAAGAGTTTTTCATTTTTTTCTGCAACGGAAAAAGACAATATTAAAGATCAGGTGTTGCTTTATGCCAGTGCATCTGCTTTTTCCAATCCTTCAACTGGCTTTAATAAAGCTCAAGGTGTGCCCTTGCCCCCAGGAGTGGAGCTTACAAAACAGATTGTCAGTCGTTCCCCTGATAATATTTAAACGTTTAATTTATCTCTTTGGGTTTAATAATTTTTTTAGGATGTGGCTTTAAAGTTTCTTTTTCCAAAGATTGTAATACTTTAAAACGGCGGTTAAGCGGGACTGGTAGTCCCCAGTTCTGTGAAAGGTCTCAAAGATATGAATAAGTTGTTTTTGAGACAAGCCGTAAAGGTGAGCCACTACAGCGTCTAATTCATAAATCATATTGTTCTTTTTTTCTTCATCCAGCGGACCATATTCTACACCTACAGCTTCAGCCCATTTAGAAAATCGTTTATCTGGGGAAGCTAACCGACCAGAGAGAGCTACAACTTTTTTCCAAAGAGGGTTTTCTCTGGAAGGTCTGGGAATAGGAAAAGTATTAAGAAGAAAAAAACTAAGACTATTTGTAGAAATAAATAAACGAGCATACCAATCTAAAGGAATAGAGCTTAAAACTCCAAGTAAAAAGGCTTCATCTTTTTCATCTCCTCTTGGAAGTAGAAAATAAGGTGCTTTATGAACTAAAAACACTTTAGGGGGCAAAAGGCTGGTTTTAACCGTTCTGTAATCAATGCTGTTTGTTACATCGTGAAATGCAATTCTTGGTTTAAAGCAAGATAAAGTATTTTTATTTTGTATATAATCAATGGAAAACTCTGAATGAACGCTTTTTTGATTTTTATGACTATTAAGTCTTTTGTTATAAAGCCAAGAGAGTGCTGTTTCAGGATTGGCATAAGCATAATACTTCCTTGTATCAGTTTTCCAGATATTAAAAGACCTACCTGTCCAAACTGGCCAAAACCCTTTTGGACATTTTTTTGATTTTAAATCCATTAAAGGTTTTGATCCTGTAGTATGTAATTCTGTATCAGGTCGAACTCTCCAACTATTTTTATCATTCAAACCTAACCGGGGGCTTTTCCTTAATTGAAGAAAAACATCCATAGAATCTTCTCTTGGTAAAGAGGGTAAGGAAGCAGAATCTGTCCATGAAAATACTTGCTTTTCTGTAAAAGACAAAGACAGTTTGTTTTCTTTAGCTTGCAACTCCTCATGGGAATAAAAAGGGCCTTGAATATGGATTGTTTTACCAGTGGGGCGGAAATCTCTTGTTCGGCTTAATTTTTTTTCAAATTGTTGGACAAAGGGTTTAAAAGTGAGATTGTGTTTTTCAGATGTTTTTTTTAAGGAAATCAAAGCAATATTATATTGAGCATGAACTTCCGAAAAAATCCACTTCTTGTTATTGATTAGCATTGTTATATTAGAAGAAGCATTATTAAAAATGTCTTTTCTAAATAACTCCGATCCCTTTGCGGAAAAAACATTCCCTGGAAGAACGACCCCCAAAAATCCACAATCTTTACAAATAAGATGCCAAAATCTCCATGAGAAAAATTTATACAAGTCAGAATCTCCTGAACCGGATTGAACATAAGATGATTGTTTCAATACATTTTTAAGCCTTTTAACATTTGATAGCTCTTTCTCATACTCTTTGACAAGGTGAGGGTATTGTCTTTTTACTTTTTGATATTCTGCCTCTCTCTCCCTTTGAGAAAGTCCTCTTAATCCGGGAAAATGCCTGGCCCAAAAAGCATGTTCTTCCAGCTTGATTTTTTCCCAAGGAGGGTTGCCAATAATTACATCAAAGCCAGGCCTCTTTCTTAAAAAAACTTCAGGAAAAGCTATGGGAAAATGAAGGGTTTTTAAATTTTTAAGCTCTAAACGAGCTGATTTTAGTTCTTTGGAATTATGAATGCTTTTTATGTTTTTTACCCATTCTACCAGTTTAAAACCACTTACTTGGTTAGTTATGCGATTAAAAATTATTACATCAAACAAGGCTTTAGTATCCTTTAAAGAAGATTCAATCTCTTTTTTAAAGAGTCTGCTTGCTTTTATTTCCTCAACACTTAAATCAGCAAGTTTTCTCATATCTTGAAGAGACTTTTTTGCCTGACCAATTAGTTTTTCTCTATCAATCAGATCAAAAGACAAGTTTTCTGATTCTTGTTTGCTTTTAAGCTCTGATTGAAATTCCTTAATGGTCCCTATACCCACAAGGGAGTTTCCACAAATTAGATTGTGATTAAAATAGGAAAGAGGAAGCCCTGGAACAAATGTATGTGTCCAAAGTGATAACTTGGCCAATTGCACCGCCAAGTCATTATTGTCCACCCCGTAAATGCAGTGCTTTGCAATATGTCGGGCTAAATATTTTCTGTCTTCAACTGGAAAATAATCGTCAGATATACCTATATCTTTGAGATTTTTTTCCGCTGTCTTTTTTGTTTTATCTAAAATATTTTGAACACCCTTTAAAGGTCTGTTATTCAAATAGTCTGCCATTTTGTTTTCAATCCTATCAACCGCTGCCACTAAAAAATGCCCGGACCCCATCGCAATGTCCGCCGTAAAAAAGTTAAAAAATTCTTTTTCTGCGTCTTCGTCATGCAATTTATTTAAGCGGTTAAAATGCTCTTTTAAAGCGGGTTCAAGAGATTTGTCTAAAATATAATCAACAATAAAACTTTTGGTGTAATAACTACCTGTTGCTTTTCTTGCTCCAGATTGATTGTGCAAATAAACCTCTCCCTTTTTAACAATAATTTCTTCTGTTTTTTTAGATTTCTTGTTTTTACTGACTTTTAACTTCCTTAAAGGGACATAAATATTGTTTGTATCCAATGTTAAATCCGTATCAGCTATTGATAAATTAGACTCTAAAAGTCCCTCATAAATAGTCCCAAATTCACGAGGACCCAGAAAACGAAAATCCACTGGGCCAAGAGGAGTTTCCTCATTTTCCATAAGAAGCAAGCTTTTTAAAGCAGGCACAAAAAATTTATTGGAAACAGAAACCTTTGCAATTTCATGCCCTGTTGTTGAAACCTCTTTTTCACTACTAAACAAGCCTCCGTTATAAGCCATAATTCCCCACTCAATATTTCCTTTATCAATAGCCTCCCAAAGCCTAACTGTTTCTTTCCAGTGATTATCTCCTTCTTCAGGTTCTTTCCCGTTTGAAAAAAGTTTTGATAATTCTAAAGCTTTTTGTTTTAAAGATCGGTTATGATAAGCTGAATTTGTATTATAAGGTAACAAATCTTTATCTTCTGCATAAGCTATAAATAAAAGGCGAAACAAAACAATCAATGTCATTTGATAAGTTTCATTTAACTCTTCAGGAGAAGGTTTTTTTAAGCTTCTTGCATGAACAATCCCTTTAGCTATTTGAGGAATAATCTCATCATAAATTCGTGGTTTTAAGTTTTTTGCTACACCTTCTGAAAAACGTTTTGAGTTTTCTAAAATTTCAGTTAAAGAACCTTGTTCACTTAATGCCTCTGCGGAAAAAATAAGCCATAGATAACCCAGATTTTCTTCCTGCAAGAGAGAAGGCTGGCATTCCACATAAGTTTCTGTTCGGGAATTATGGCTTAATCCTGTTTCTTTTTTTGTGCTGTAAAGCCGAATATGATTATCTTGAATCATTAAAACCCAAGGCATGTGCTCCTGGTCCGCTTTATTCATAGCATAACTAACAGGGGATAGTTGATTAAAACGTTGTTCTTTAGATTCGTGTGTTTCTGAAGGTTCCAGTAAAACAGCTAAAGCTCTTTTTTTATCATGGCTTTTTAAAATATATGTCCGGTCGTCAAGCTGGCTAATTTGAAAGCCAAGCCCTTTTAAAAGCTCTTTTTTTCCAAAAACAGATATGGCTTTAGATTTTTCTTTGGCTTTCTCCCAATCAGGACGATTTTTTACTCCATAAGTAAGATGATGAGAAGACAACATGCCTTTATTGTTGATTCCAAATAATCCTTCTTCTATAGAAGAAAGAAAACGAGAACAAAATTTTAAGGCTCTGTGCCGGTTGGGTTGTTTTAAAGCTACCTGACAAAATTTTTCAACTAGTTCAAGTTGAATGTTTTTATAAACAGGAGGGTTTTCTCCAGAAGCACCACAAAGAGAAGCTTGATTATCACCATGAATAACAGTTAATAAAACCGGTGATGCTCTATGGTTTTTCCTTTTCTTTTGAGCCTTTTTTACAGTTTCAGTGTTGGGGGTGTTATTGCCTGTTAACACTGCTATTTCTAAGGCATCCCTTCCTTTTCCTAAAATTAATTTCTCCGACTTAAGCCCTGATATTAAATTGGAAAGGGGCCTTGATTGAAAATCATCGAGAAATTTCTTTACAGCACTCATATTCTAATTTTTCGGGTAATTTAACAAAAACTTTAATATTTTATAGATTTATTTTATATAACCGCCGACTTTTCTCGCAGTTTCCGCTCTATCTGAGTAGATCACAGCAAAACCACAGCAAAATTACAGCAAGTCGCCAAAGTGTTATTAAGCAGACAATGTTACTCAGACAGATAAAAAGGGGCTTGCTTTATTTTTTATTGATTTTTATGATGATTTTTAAAAAAATAAGCCTAATCAGCAACTGAATTTTTGGGCCTTTAGGAGAAAATCAATAATCCTGATTTTAACCGTGTCGAACTTGACACTTTTAAAAACGAAGCAGAACTGAAGGATGTGTTATGATTGAAAAATTATATTCCATTTTAAATGAATTTAAAAAACCAGAATTTATGATCGAGAACAAAATCTACCGTAAAATCTGTGACTTTAACAATAAAGAATTTAATGAAAAAAAATTACCAAGAACTTCTAAATTTTTTTATGAAGAATTAGCTTTTGCTTTTATGGAAGGAAGAAATCCTCCTTTAGAATGGGGAAATACTTTTTATACTCCATTATTTGGTTATATTGATCCTACAACTAAACAGTGGAGCTCTTCTTATCCAGACATTCAACAGATCACTCCTGAAATGGTGATTTATTGGGAAAAACGCTCTTCAGAAGTTAGTAATCCAATTTTGCAATGTCGTTATTCAGGACTTGTATGGGATTTTTCACAAAAAATAAGAAATTTAAACCCCGATATATCAATTGTTCATAGATTCATTGATTCTGTAATTAATATGGCCAATTTAGGAGAAAACCCTTTTTTAAAAGATAAATTGGAAAGAAGTTTAAAAGTGGCCATTTCCACTAATAACCAACAAAGAATTATCTCTACTCGTGATGCTATTATTAAATATGAAAACACTTATGCTAAGGATGATAAACTGGGAACATGGGGATATTCTTACGATTTGTTAATTAGTAACAAAAACCTATATCGTAAAGTTCAATTAAGAGAGAAACAAGAAAACAAAATTATACAAGAACTAGAAAAAAAATTAAAGAAATTTTCCGATAGAGAATCAAAAAATCTCAGTCCTCATTCTGTTGAGTATATAGCAACAAAATTAGCTCCCTATTATAAAGGCAAAAATGATATGGAAAATATGAAAAGGGTTTTACTTATATATAGAGATTCTTTTTTATATGGAATTAACAACAATCGTGTAATGATAGGAAGCCATTGGTTAGAGAAAATTAGAATAATTTTATTTCAGTATGGTTTATCTGAAGAAGCAAAAGAGTTAGAACCTAATATAAGAACCCTTCAAAAGGAAGATTTAAAATATCTGCAAAAGTTTGAAACATCTGTTAAAATTCCAAAAGCGCAAATTGACAATTACATCTCTGAGCTTGATAGAAAGAGTCTCTCTGAGGCATTAAATTGTATTGCATTGTCTTTTATCCCTGATAAAGAAGAAGCTAAAAATATTGTTCTTAAAATTGCAAAAGAACATCCATTACAGGCCAGGATTAGTCAATCTATTATGGATCATACGGGAAGGAAAGTTGCTACAATTGATCCTATAGAAAATGATTTGGCGGGACATATTGTTCGTCAAATATCTCAATCAATGCAGATGAATCTATCTTTTATTGCATTAGGATTAAATCATTTAAAAGAGCATAAATTATTAGATGCTAATTCACTTGCAAATCATCTATTCCAGTCACCAGTATTTATACAGGCAAATCATCCAATTATAAAACAAGGTTTAATTGCATATTTTAATAAAAACTATATTGTAAGTTGTTCTGTATTGATACATCAAATTGAATCAGCAATAAGAGAGTTAATTTCCGTAGCTGGAGGAGCAATTTATCAGCCTTCTAATAATTATAGAAAAACAGGTTTTAAGTTAAGACCTTTAGGAACTTTGCTGAGAGATGAAATTTTTACTAAAGTTTTTGAAAAATTAAATAGTAATATACCAGAGTTTTTCAGAATCCTGTTAGTAGATAAACGATCTCTGAATATTAGAAATTCTATTTATCATGGTCATTTTCCTGCCGGTTTTTTTAATGAAAGGATTGCTATTCATATTATTCATATATTACTTATTTTGTCAGTTTTGAGGAAAGGTAAAACACTCTCTTAAGTCCTAAACCTTCTATGTGGTTCTTATCTCTTGTATACTTTAGAAGGCATGCATGCCGTACAATAAAGATTTTTGTTTGCAGATTCTATAAAGCTATATATTAGCTCCTAAGAAATGCTTAGCCTGTTATTTTGCTTATTTTTTATCATTTTTACAGGGATACCATTGATTTGCGGGTCAATAGGCCTTAAAATGCCATTTTCACCCTATTTTACCTGTGATTTGTCTTTACTATTTTTTAGCTACCTTATTTCAATGGCACTTTAAAGAGGTAATAAATTTGTAAGAGATTGACAAAAAGTTTTTTGTGCGTCACTTTTGAACACCATGAAAAAAAGTAAAAAGTTTCTACACGATCATTTATTTAAAGAAGTTTACTCTCAACCCAAATACTGCGTAGACATCTTAAGCCTTGTTTTCTCAAAAAAAGAAATGAGCCTGTTTGATTGGACTACCCTTAAAACCGAAGCCACCTCTTTTATTGACGAGTCATCAAGAGAAAAACGAATGGACCTTCTGGTCTCAGCCCTTTTTAAAGATTCCAGGAAGCCTGCCAGAGTGTTGTTCTTAATGGAGCACAAGAGTCAAGAAGACCCGGAGCTATTACGGCAATTTTTAATGTATCAGGCAGGTATTTATCAAAGTACCCGTGATCCAGTGCTTCCAGTATTCATCAATCAAAGTCCAAACAAGAAATGGAAAGGGTCTTTAGATTTTCACGATTTTTTGAATAATTTTGAAGGAGAGTTAAAAAAGAGGTTTAAAGAGAATGTGTTAAATTTTCGCCCCAGAGTATTGAATATTCAGGCTTTAGATATAGATAAGGCCAAGGGCTTGACAACGCGTCCTATTTTGTATATTTTAAAGCATATATGGAACTTAAACGCGAAAAAGATAAAGGGGTTATTTACAATAGGCCGTGGTTTGAGTCAAAATGAGCGAGAAGCTTTGATCGTGCGAGCGGTGGATTATGTTCGTCAATATGATCCTAATTTTAATTGGAAGATAGTAAGAGAGATTGAACAAACCACAGTCAAAAAGGAGGAAAGAGTTATGGCACCGTTACTTCAGTATTCATTGGATGAAGCCAGAGAAGAAGGCTTAAAAAAAGGCCGACTGGAAGGTATAGAAAAAGGCATGGAAAAAGGCATGGAAAAAGGCATGGAAAAAGGCATGGAAAAAGGCATGCAGGCGGTAGCCTTAAACATGTTGAAAGCAAAAGCGGATCTATCTTTTATCTCCAAAATGACAGGTCTTTCTGAGGCAGAAATCGAAAAACTTAAAAATAACTCTTAAAAAAGTTTTCATCAAAAAGAGCTGAGGTATCCAAAAATAGGAACCAATCCATGATTTTTTTAAGCTACAACTTTGTATTTCTGTTTCCAAAAAAGGACATTTATTAACTTGAAATGCTATTTTCACACTGTTTTACTTGCCATTATCTATATTAAATTTTTAAATATTGGTTGATGATTTTTTTTACCTGGTTGATTGTCGCTTGTAAGTTTGCATTCTCCACACAATAATCAAACTGAGTGCTTTGCTCTAACTCTTTTCGCGCCTGCTTCATCCGTCTTTCTATATCCTCTGCACTGTTTTCTTTTCTTTTACGAACACGATTCGCTAACTCCTCTTGAGAAGGAGGAGAAATAAAAATTCTTAAAGTTGAGGGTAAAGCTTTTTAATTGCGTTTGCACCTTGTAAATCAAAATCTTTGATAATAGCCCGCCCCTTATTCCAATGCTGGGTAATTTGCTCGATAGCGGTCCCGTAATAATGATTATAAACATAAGCCCATTCTGCAAAAAAGTTTTTCTGGGTAAGAAATAAAAACTTTTTTTCACTCACAAAATGATAGTCCTGGCCTTCTCGCTCAGCCCCCCTTAAAGGACGAGTAGTGTAAGAAATGGTTTTGCCCATTATCCTTGAACCATATAAAGATAATATCTCTTTTACTATCGTGGATTTTCCCGACCCACTTGGCCCAGATAAAACGATAATTTTTTTTTTCATAAAACTAAACAAAGGATTACACTTTGTCCTTCCTATATAACGAAAAAACTTTTTCTCATCAAACTAAATAGTTTATCCTGAATAAGTTTGTTCAGTTAAGTAAACCACTTGGATCACATCTCCTTAAAAGTCCAGAGATTCCCGCTCTTAAGTTAGAATAACAGAGGAAAAAAAGCATTTGTTAAAGACCAACTCAAAAAAACAACTCAAAAGGATATTATACCCTACTTTCTCTAATTCATTCTACATTTTGAACTTGTTCACGCAGTTTTTCAATAAAATTTTTTGAGTGCACCACTTCCTTTGTCAGCTTAAAATCTTGAGACTTAGCACCAATGGTGTTCATCTCCCTTATCATTTCTTGAAGATAAAAAGACATTTTTTTGCCTATAACACTAGGGGCTGAAATAAGAACTTGAAAAGCCCGGATATGCTCTTCCATACGGCTGATTTCCTCACCAATATCCATACGATTAATTAAAGCCCCTACCACCTCTTCCTCCATTTTAGCCCGAACCGACTCAGGAGAGGATGCACGAGAGGTAAACGTATTCTTACTGGAAGAAGTATCTCCTGCATTAGAGTTTTCCAGCCGGAGAAGTGTCCTGTCATCAATAAATTCGTCTATTTTTTTCTTTATGTTTTTTCGCACCGATTGGCTTTGCCGAACGGAATGTCGCTTTATCTTTTGCAAAGAAAGAAAAAGTTGTTTTGTGTTTTTTTGAAAATCGTGTTTTAACGCCAACCCCTCTCGCACTCTTTCTTTATTGCATAGGTTGATTGCCGTTCGAAAAAGGGACTTTAGTTTTTGCTTTTCTATCGCTGACACAAGCGTGGGCTGGGTATGAATTTCCAAAACTCCCGGTTGTTGAGCGAGAATATGTAGGCTCAAGTCATTTTCCATTTTTAAGGATATAGCCATTTTCTTATACAAGGCCTTCCATTTTATAGCTTGTTCTTTATTCCATCTTATATTTGTTTGTTTTAAAGGCCATGGCGGGTTTCGGGTGATTAACAAATTAACAGTCCCTCTTTGGAATTTTTTTTGCAGTTCTTTTCTAAACTCCCCTTCCATTCCCGCATAAAAAGGAGGAAGTTGCGCCCGGGCTTCAAAATGCTTACTGTTATAAGATTGAACAATCACCTCGATATAACAATCTTTTGTTTTCCAACAACTTACTCCGTAGCCTGTCATACTTTTCATTTTTTATCCCTTCTAAGTTTTTGCCAAAAAAAGCTATCTTACCAAAAAACCACAGTCCATCTTGCTAAAAAACAAACTATCTTTCCAAAACCAGCCCTGTTCCTCTAAATAGTAGGCAATAATTGACTAAAATCTAAACGATCCAAAGTGTCCAGTCCAGATTTTTATTCAATGTATAGTGAATAAAGCAAAAATCATTTAATCTTATAAATAGTCGCCTGTAAAAAAGTCTGTTTCTTCACAGCGAGAAGGAATTATGAAAAAAGTTTTAATTATTGATGATGAAAACACCCTCCGCCAATCTCTTTCCAAAGCTTTAGAGCTAAACGGATATTTAACAGTAAAGGTGGGATCAAAAAAAAGTTTTCACGAATTGCCTAAAAACGCTTGCTTTGATATAGCCTTGTTAGATTTAAAATTACCAGATGGAGATGGGTTGGAATTAATACAGTGCTTGAAAGAAAGAACCCCCAACATTCAAGTGATTGTTATGACAGGCTACGGAACTATCGATCTGGCCGTATCCGCTACAAAACAAGGAGCATTTCATTTTATAACAAAGCCTTTTAATATAGGAGAGATTATCAACCTGTGCTCAAAAGCTCTGTTTCAATCTCAGTTAGAAACAGAAAACGCCAGGCTCCGATCTTGCGTAAAAAAACAATACCGGTTTGATCAAATTATTGGGCAAAGCAGACCCCTTCTTAACTTGTTAGAAATGATTAAAAAAATCTCTCACTCCTCCTCCACAGTGCTTATTACAGGAGAAAGTGGAACTGGAAAAGAGTTGGTGGCTAAATCCATCCACTTTAATTCCCCACTTAGCCGAGGCCCTTTTATTCCTGTGCATTGTGGAGCTATTCCAAAAGATCTTTTAGAGAGTGAACTGTTTGGCCATAAAAAAGGTTCCTTTACCGGTGCTATAAAAGACCGCATTGGCCGATTTCAAATGGCAAAAGGAGGTACTCTTTTTTTAGATGAAATAAGCACTATGGATTTATCCACACAAGTTAAACTGCTTAGGGTTCTTCAGGAAAAAGAATTTCAACCGGTGGGGGGGGAGCATGTCATTCGATCTCAAGCGCGCATTATCTCTGCCAGCAACGAAGATCTGGAACAAGCCGTCCGAAAAGGCACTTTTAGAAAAGACCTATATTACCGCCTAAATGTTATTCCTCTATCTATAGCCTCTTTAAGAGAAAGAAAAGAGGATATTCCTCTCTTAATTAACTATTTCATAAAAAACTTTAATAAAAGCCGATTAAATAAATTTAAAGGATTATCAAAGTCTGCCATCAACCAACTCTGCCAATATGAATGGCCAGGGAACATTAGAGAGTTAGAAAATATGATCGAGCGTCTTTGTGTGCTAAACAATAATTCTATCGTGCAGGATACAGATTTGCCTTCACAATATCGTGGCCTTTCTTCTCAGAGCACGCAAGAAGAAATGATGGAAATTCCAGAAACTGGTTTAGATTTTAACAACATTGTCAACTTGTTTGAAAACAAAATTATTTTAAAAGCCCTGGAAAAAACAAAATGGAACCGCAACCAGGCGGCTAAGTTACTAAAACTAAACCGCACTACCCTTTTAGAAAAAATCAAAAAAAAGGGATTAAAGGCAAACAGGCCGACTATTGTAGAAAATATTGTAGAAAACACTATAGAAAATACCAAAGAATCCACACTTTTGCCTAAGGATGTTTAGGACTCTATACACCCATTCTTTTCAACATATCAAACATGGCTTTTGCCTAAGGATGTTTAGGACTCTATACACCCATTCTTTTCAACATATCAAACATGGCTTTTACCTTAACAGATTAAAAAGTTTCGTCAAAAGCCACTTCCCCTTTTATCCCCACTTGATAAGCCGAGGGCTTTCTTTCAAAAAAGTTAGTTAGTTCTTGTGTGTCCTGAAGATCCATAAAACTAAAAGGGTTTCGGACTTTAAATTGAGGTGGAATGCCTAATTGCTCTAAACGCAAGTTGGTAATATACTGAAGATAGGTTTTCATATCTTTTAAACTCAACCCAACTACTCCTCTTTCCAAAATTTCTTCAGCAAAAGAAAGTTCACAGTCAATAGCTTCGTGAAACATAGCTATAATCATGTTATTCATACCGGGGTGAAAAATATCAGGCTGTTCTCTTCTGGCCACTTCAATCACTTTAAAGGCAAACTGAATGTGACAGCTTTCATCTCGAAACACCCAATTAGTTCCTGTAGCCAGACCATTTAAAAGCCCTTTGGAACGCAAAAAGTACACATAAGCAAAGGCTGAAAAGAAAAATAACCCTTCAATAGCCCCCGCGAAACAAATCAAATTCATCAAGAAACTTCTTTTATCTTCTAAAGTATTTAATTTGTTTAATTGCTCTACAGTGTCCATCCATTTAAAGCTGAAGTCTGCTTTTTTCTTAATAGAGGGGATTTCAGTAATAGCGGAAAAAGCTTTAGCCCGCTCGTTATGATCAGGAATATAAGAGTCCAGGAGAGTGAGATAAAATTGCACATGAAGCATCTCTTCGTAAAGCTGGCGCCCTAAATACATGCGCGCCTCCGGGGAATTGATATGCTTATATAAATTTAACACCAGGTTATTGCCGACAATGGTGTCTCCTGTGGCAAAAAAAGCCACCAACCTTTGAATCAGGAATGTTTCATTAGGGTTCAACTTTTGGCTTAAATCTACAATATCTGGACTAAAATCCACCTCATCTACAGTCCAAGTATTTTTGATGGCGTTTTTATACATTTCGTAAAACATGGGGTATTTCATAGGTCGCAAAGTAAGCTCAAAACCAGGATCTAATATCATTAAAATTTCTCCTTTTTTTATATATGTTGTTTATATTTATTATATGTTAGCCCACTCTGAATAAATAATCAGCAATGAGCAACGCGTTGAAAATTTTTCAGGACCAAATAATTGAAGTAAAATGATGTTATTTATTTATTGCGTCGCGTTACTCCCAAAACGGAAGTGCAGGTGCATCTTCAGAAGCAACTGGCAAAATTAACCATCAGCAACATGGATAACTATCCCCCTTTGGGGGCTATTTGCAGGGGATTTTGTTTGTCCGACACATCCATTGAACACGATGGCTCATCCTCTGAAATATGTCATCATGCGGAGAACCAAACTTCCCCACCTTGTGGTTTAATTGCTTGCCCTTCGGCAATAACTTCTTTAAATCTAAACTCGCCAATCCCCTCTTGCTCCCTTTTCCCCTTTTCGCACTCCTTCTGTATCCTCTCCTTGAATTTCCACTGGCAGAACCTCCACCGCTGTAACCCGCAAACTTACCCCCCGCATATCCATGTAATATCTTCTTGCCCTTAGCTGAATCTCCACCTCCGGATCCCCTCCTACCAGGACCGGAAGAACCACCACCGCCACCAAGACCACCAAGCCCCCCGCCTGTGCCACCACCGCGTCCGCCAAGCAGTCCACTCATACCACCCGGAGAACTCTTGTCTTCCTCTTGCTCATCCTCCCCTAAATCAGGCTCCTCTCCCAATGGATCCGCAGGCCCGGAAAGAGGGTCATCATCTGGTAATTCAAAGGGCTTCCTCCTTCTCTTACGAGGATCCTTATCAGGACCACCCCCTCCCAACTCTGGAACCGGAGCAGGAGGACCATCTGGAGAGGATATAATTGGGGAACCAGTAGGCCTGATTATCGGTTGTTGTGGTATAACTGGGGATTTTTGTTCCCACTCAAGCGGTGGTTCACCACCACACTCCCGCATAGACGCTAAAAGACTTGTACCTATGTTTGTGCTCATATCTTGTATTGATCTATTGGCCTCACGGCCTGTTACCTCACATTGCCCAGGAGCTTTTGCTATATTTACCTCTCTGCCATCGCTTTGGGTTGTGTGAGTGGTTATATATTGTTCTTTATAATGACTAAAAAACCTCTCTGTGCAAGAATGCTCTGAAGGATTATATCCTTCTTTGTCTCTTATACTACCACGGCAAGCCTCCTTAAACGCTTTTGCCACCTTATTCTGCTCCTGACGACAGCCTGATTGACAACTGTTAGCCTTGCTTGTGCATTGACCAACCATTGCCCCCTTCATTCCCGCATAAAGACCAGAAGTCTCTTTTACCGCGTCACATTGCTCCTTTGCCCCTCTAAATGCACTCATACCTACATGTAATTTGCCTAAACCATCTAAAGCCGTGGCTAATCCTCCACCCACACACTGCTCAGGACTATGGCAACATTTGTTGGCTTTTTTTTGAAGCTCCGCACAGGTCTCTATCGCCTCCTCTAAAGCTAAAACTAAATCCGCCTCGCAACTCTGATTTTCATCCCTCTTACACACCACCCACCACGAAAAAGGCTGTATAGGTTCACCAGATTCGTCAAACTGAGCATCTACCTCTTTTTTCACAAAGGGCGATATATAGCTTATATAGCTATCCTCAGTAATATTATTTATTAGGAAACTCAGATGTTCATTAGAAGTATCTGTAGTACCTAAACCCAGTCCCCTCCTTCTTGAAGAAGCACTTGTCATTTTAGAAAAATAACCTACTATGTCTTCAGGATTAACATCGGTAAATATCTTTTCTGCTTTTGTTTGTCCCGCCACCTCACAAAATTCTAGACAGCCTGGATTACCTTTTGTAGCGGGTTCTTTACATAGGAGAGTCACACCACGCCCTTTTTCCTCTGCTTTTTTTTTAATGTATCCTGAGCATTTTTCAGCATATATTTTATTGAATGTGTCTTTTAACTTCGATAAACACCCTCCACGCTGTCCCTCAATAGATTCTTCTACTGCAAGCGGAATATTAAGAGGGGGGCTATCGCAAATAGTACTGCATTCTATGTCATTTATTGAATCACAAACCCCTGTTTTACCACTTATAGAATTTACATATTCATTACACTGGTCTTGGCATTCTCCCGTATCAGTGGCTACCGATGATCGCTCACTCGTTTCCTTAAGTCTTCGACATTCTGCTAAGTGCTCAATATTAGTACGTGACAGACAAACCCTATCGCAAGGTATTCCACCGCTGGTCCGTAAATTAGAATATTTTGTTTCACATTCATTTTCTACTTGTACATGATCTGAACCATCACTTAATATTTCCTGTTTGCACATGGCTAATACTTTGCCAAGCTCACCTCTCATATCACTACCACCGCGACGACAAGCACTATAACAGGAATACCCTTGTACGAATACTCTTTGAAATTTTTCACAGGTTGATGAATCCCCACCTGCTGTACTGGAGACGGATCGTGCATCTGCATCTGCAACCGAACCGTTAATCATTTCCCTCGTTTTTGTTGAATCATAAGCGAAACGGCTTAACTGTGCTTCTGATTCAACAGGGCTTGATTCCGCATCTTTTTCATGATCAGCACCAGCATCATCACCATCACCATCACTATCACCATCACTCCTCCATGTCGCTTCCATCTCTGTCATACGTTGGTTACATTCTTCGTCTAACGTTGCACCTCTGAATATTTCAACTCCATTTATGGATCTTTTATCTCCACCTCTCAGACAACGCTCATATACCTCTCTGGGGGTTGTTTGTGCATAGCCACTAAAACAGAACAAAATCTGTATCAAAACCACTATCAGAACACTTAAAGCTTGCAATATACCCTCCCTTATGCCTGCTTTTCTAAAGAAGTTAACCTGATTTTTAGAAGAATATAAAAAAATAAAAGCCAAAACTGCTTGACAGTTTTCCCGCAATATGAGGGGGGGGGGGGGGGGGGTAAAAGTTTTTTTTGATTATAAAGTTTCATATTATCTATTCTATCGGCTGTTCTGATAAAAACTTGAACCATTTTTTTCATTTTAGTAAAAAAGTGTGTATTTAAAGACAAACTGTGTCCAAAAAACAGGTTTTTCACCAACTATTTTAACCGAATATGATAAAAATTCCTGCAGGAAAGTAAACAAGACTTACTTTGCTCCAAAACAGGCGAATAGACTCCTGACTTCCGCATTATGCGCCCCGACTTCAGCACAACACTATGTGTTAAAAAAATATTTTGATGTTTTGTTCGGATGGAACAAAGAGGATTAAACTTCAGAATAAGGCAGATGAGAGAATAAGGCAGATGAGAGAATAAGGCAGATGAGAGAATAAGGCAGATGAGAGAGATTTTAACAAGAGACCAATATAGCCTTATAGAAAATGAAAACAAAAATCTTTATTGTCCGCCCTCTAAAAGCACACAAGAAATAAGATCCATATACGAGGCCTTAGGTCTTAAAAGAGTGTCTAAATTTTGAACCAAATCTTAAAAATGTGTTCCCTCCAAAATTTTGTAAGTATCTGAAATTACTCATTTATTGCATTGTGTTGTGCGGAAATCGGGAAAAACTCTTGACTGGAATTTTATTACTATAGTAGTTTTTTTGCAGGCTACTATTGATATTCGGTTCACTTTTTATCATTCCAGCTTAAGAACAGGAATCTTGCTGTTTTGTTGTAAGCTGGTCCTCTATAGTCGTCTGTGAAAAAACTAACTGAGCTAAAAAAGCAATAAAACCACAATCTTAAGGAGGAAAAAATTATGTTTTATGGTAACATGGGAGTCGGAGCAATAATTGGTATTGGCATTATTATTCTATTTCTTATTTTCTCTATTATCAAAATTTTACCAGAGTGGCAAAGAGGTGTAATCCTTCGATTCGGGCGATTTGTGGGGGTCCGTGGCCCGGGGCTGATTATCCTGATTCCTATGGTGGAGCAAATTAGACGAGTGGAAACCCGAACCATAACTATGGATGTCCCTCCTCAGGATGTAATCACCTTAGACAACATAAGCTTAAAAGTAAACGCTGTGCTTTATTTCCGCATTACAGATCCAGAAAAAGCCACCCTTAAAGTGGAAAACTATGCAGAAGCCACCTATCAGTTAGCGCAAACTACTTTGCGAGCCACCTTAGGGCAATATCAATTAGATGATCTGCTGGCTAAAAGAGACAAAATAAACCACACCCTTCAAAATATTTTGGACCACGAAACAGAACCTTGGGGTATTAAAATTTCAAAAGTGGAAGTAAAACATATTGACTTACCTAAGGAAATGCAAAGGGCTATGGCTCGTCAAGCGGAAGCGGAAAGAGAGCGAAGAGCCAAAGTCATTAGCGCGGAAGGAGAATTTCAAAGAGCAGAAAAGCTGAAAGAAGCCTCAGAGATTATTTCTTCCTCCCCTTCAGCCATACAGCTGGCCTACCTACAAGCTTTAAACGAAATTTCTAATGAAGGCACTAAAACAGTAGTTTTTCCAATTCCCATGAACCTGTTAGAAGCTTTTCAACAGTTTAAAAAAGAACCGGAAAAAAATGCCAATTAGAGTCCCTGGCAATGTCTATTCTATTTATGTTTTTGAGTGTTAAAAAATTAGGAAAAATAGTTTTTTTAAGATTGTAGCTTTGGAAAAAATTAAAGAGGTTTTAGTCTGAGAATTTTCCCAGCATCTACGGACAAATAAATAAATCCCTTTGGCCCCTCTATCACATTACGAACCCTAAACTCCAGATCCGATAACAATCTTTCTTCTGTGTGAGGTTTTTGATTTTTTATTTCCACCCGGTTTAAATGTCTTAAAACTAACGCACCAGAAAAAAAACTATGCTTCCACTTTTTAAATTTCTTGCCGGAATAAATAAGCAACCCAGAAGGAGCAATAGAAGGAACATAATATTTTATAGGCCCCTCCATTCCCTTTTTCTCAAAACCTTCGCCTATTTTAGGTCCCCAATATTCTCTGCCGTGGGTAATAACGGGCCAACCATAATTTTTGCCTTTCTGTATCAGGTTAATTTCATCTCCCCCTCTTGGGCCATGCTCTTGCTCCCAAATTTGCCTGGTTTCGGGATGGATAAAAAGCCCTTGAGAATTGCGATGGCCAAAACTCCAGATCTCAGGTTGAGCACCTTTCACAGAAACAAAAGGGTTGTCTTTTGGAGGCTTTCCGTCTTCTGTTAAGCGCAAAACTTTTCCAAAATGATTATCTAATTTTTGAGCAAAATGCCGTTCTGTTCGATCTCCCACTGTGACATATAAAAAACCGGCTTTGTCAAATACCATGCGAGAACCAAAGTGACGACTGGCAGAAACGGCCGGGCGCGCTTTAAAGATGTCCTTTAACTGCACCAATGCCCCATCTTTTAAAACCGCCACCGCCAAGGCTGTTGTCTGTTTTCTCCTTTCCTCCTTGGAATAAGAAAGATACACTTTTTTATTTTCTGAAAAACGAGGGTGAAGAGCTATATCTAATAAACCTCCTTGACCTCTGGCATATACTTTAGGCGCGCCAGAAATAGACACTACTGCCCCCGTCTGAATATTTAGTTTTTTGATACTCCCTTCTCTCTCAGTAAAAAGCATTTCCGTCTCGCTGATAAAAACCATACCCCACACGATCCCTAAATCTTCTGCCAACACTTCCACGGCAAAAGGGACACTAACAGAAGGGTATTGTTTCAGAATTTTCCAGTTCGGATTAGACACCTTATCGGAAGATTTTTTTTCCACTCCGCAAGCTGGCAAAATAACCAAACTACTAACAATTAAAAAAATAAAAGTGATTTTAAACCCGTTAGATATACTGATCCAATTAAATATTTCCTGTTTCATATATACCATTTTACAGTGTTCTTTTTCAATCTCAAGCCCTAAAGCCTTTCGTTTTAAATTTATAGATTCAATAAAAGCAGTATTTTTAAATTACAGAACAAAATGGAAGTTGGTAAGTTTCAGTAGCCGATTTTAAAATCCTCTTCTGGAAGAGTAAGGATTTCACACCCCCCTTCCTGAATAAGCACAGTATGCTCAAACTGAGCAGAAAGAGTTTGATCAGAAGTCTCGTAATATTTAATCTCAGAATCTTGTATTTCAAACTCCTTTATAGGGGCTGAAGTCTCGTTAACCATAGGCTCTACTGTAATACAGCAATTAGGTTTTAAAACCACGCCCTTGCCTCTTTTTCCTATAGAGGACACAAAAGGCTCTTCATGAAAGTTTTTACCGATTCCGTGGCCTCCGATCTCTTTCACCGGGTAAAATCCTTTTCTTGTCACACATTTATTAATAGCAAAACCAATATCTCCCGTTGTCCTACCTGCCTGCACCTGCTCAATCCCCTTCATCATAGCCTGATACGCACATTCTGTAATGATCTGAGCTTTTTTTGACACCTTTCCTACATAAAAAGTTCTGGAAGTATCTCCATGAAAACCGTCTTTAATGCAAGTTACATCAATATTTACAATATCCCCTTCCCGCAAAATATAAGGCCCTGGAAGACCATGACAAATACAATGGTTCACAGAAACACACACAGACTTAGGATACCCCTTATATCCTAAAGGAGCTGGCACAGCCCCTAAAGACAAAGTAAGCTTATGCGCTGTTTCATTCAATAGCTCTGTGCTAATTCCAGGCTGAACAGCCTTTCCCACCTGGGCTAATACCTCAGCCGCTAAACGGCCTACTGCCCTCATTAAAAGTATTTCCTGCTCTGTTAAAGGAGACATAAAACCCTTTGGATGATTAAATTAAAACCCCATATACTAAGACACAAAAAAAGGAGCTTGTGTTAAAAACAAGCTCCTCTCTTAGTAAATTTTAATAAACCATTGTCATTTTACTTTAGATGTTTACCCAGTCCTCCTGGCACATCAAACATACGAATCTGCTTTTTGTTTCCAAAAATCTGTTTCAGTTTGTCATCTAAGTTTATATTTCTTCTGTTTTTTGAATCCTGCAACCCATTCTTTTTCACATAGTTCCAAAAATACTTAATAGCCTTTTGCCTTGTAACTGACTTAGCACCTATTACTGCTGAAAGCTTATCTGAAGCTTTCATTGTTTTCATAAGAGCTGGATTCAGCTTTCTTTTCTTTTTCTTGGCTACTTTCTTCTTGGCTTTCTTCTTTACTACCTTCTTCTTAGCTTTCTTCTTTACTACCTTCTTCTTAGCTTTTTTCTTTACTGCCTTCTTTTTAGCTTTTTTCTTTACTGCCTTCTTTTTAGCTTTTTTCTTTGCCATGTTGACCTCCAGATTGTGTGACTGTTTTGAAACAGGTTCTATTTACAAGGTAGATAATACCCATAAAATATCCGATTATCAAAAGAAAAAATTAAAAAAAATATTTTATGACTTAGGACAGTAAAAAAAGATTAAGCTATATGGGTAAATGAACCCGCAAAATTAGAGCTTTTGAGGCTTTTTCTGACAAGGAGGAGAGGGCGAAACAGGAGCACTTACGCTGGCCCATTCTTCAGGAGTCATAGTCTTCTGAGAGAAGGCATGAACAGGCCCATTAAGCTCATCTTTTAAAATTTGATACACTTTTTGATGACGCTGAACAACACCTAAACCCTTAAAATCATTGGAAACAATCAGGACACGAAAATGGGTTTCCGCTCCTTCAGGGGTTTGATGGTTAAAGCTCTCATTCACCACCTCTAACAGTGCAATATTAAGCTGAGCTGTCAATTTTTGCCGTATCTTACCTTCTATACTCATATCTTCTGCTACCATATATAAAAGCCATTAGGAAAGGAGAAATTCTTTCCTGGTTTATCTCAGAGAATAAACTAAAAAAATTAACGCTAATGGACTTAAGTCCAGCAAATTAATTAACGCCCTGTTCCTAAATGGAGACAAACAGAGTTTTTCACAAGCTATCAAACCCGTTTACTTTTTAGAAGGACCCAGCATATTTTCCGGTTGAACATAGCGGTCAAACTCCTCAGCAGTAATATAACCTAAACGTAAAGCCGCCTCTTTTAATGTCCAGCTATTTTGATATGCAGACTTAGCAATTTGCGCAGATTTATCATACCCAATATGAGGGTTAAGAGCCGTTACCAACATCAGAGAGTGCTCCAGATTTTGCTCTAACTGCTGTTTGTTTGGTTTTATACCCTCTACACAATGCTTTTGAAAACTAACCATAGCGTCTGAAAGCAAACGAATAGCCCTGAGTATGTTAAAAATTATCAGAGGCTTAAAAACATTTAATTCAAAATGTCCACTGGATGCTCCTATAGCTACCGCAGTGTCACAACCTATCACCTCGGCGCAAACCATTGTTAAAGCCTCGATTTGTGTGGGGTTTACCTTTCCCGGCATAATAGAACTACCTGGTTCACCTGCGGGGATAAAAATTTCGTTTAACCCAGCTCGTGGGCCACTGGCCATTAAGCGAATATCATTGCCTATTTTCATCAAACTACAAGCCATCGTTTTTAATGTTCCACTTAGTTCCAATAGATCATCATGGGCAGAGCTGGAAGAAAAATGATTTTTTACTAATACAAAGGGATAACCTGTTTCTTCCGCAATAAGGGTAATGGCCTGATGGGCAAAATCCGCCGGCGCGTTTAAGCCAGTTCCTACTGCTGTACCTCCTAAAGTTAATCCATATAAATGAGATAGGCTATTTTGCACTCTATCCTGATTATCAGCCATCTGTTGAGCATAGCCGGAAAACTCCTGATCCAAACCAATAGGGGTAGCATCCATCAAATGAGTGCGCCCCACTTTTATAATGCCCGTAAACTCTTTTACTTTAGAACGCAGGCTTTTTTCCAAGCCCTTTAAAGCGGGCAAGAGGCGGGTATTTATATGATCCACAGCTACAATATTCATAGCTGTAGGAAACACATCATTAGAGGATTGACCTTTATTTACATCGTCATTGGGATGGACACTTTTATCCCCAGGTTTATCTCCTAAAATCTGGATGGCCCGATTGGCTATCACCTCATTAACATTCATATTGCTTTGAGTGCCACTACCTGTTTGCCACACCACAAGCGGAAAATCTGAGTCCCATTTTCCTTGTCTCACTTCCTCACTGGCCTGGATAATAGCCCGTGCTTTTTTACTATCTAAAAGGGATAAAGATTCATTCACTTTGGCAGAACATTTTTTTATCAGGGTGAGAGCGTAAATAATCTCTATGGGCATTCTTTCTGCCAAACCACCAATGCGGAAGTTTTCCAAAGACCGTTGGGTTTGCGCTCCCCAAAGGCGATCTTTCGGAATATGAACCACGCCTAAGCTGTCGGACTCTTCACGAAAAGACATATTACCAACATCCTTTTGCTTTAGTTTGAAAGAGCCAGCTCTTTAGGCTTAAAATGGGCTGTATTCATCAATAACGCACTCTTTCCCACCGCTCGAATCACAAATAAACCCTTTTTCTCCGCATACACTTGCGCTCCCGCATCTGACTTAATATAGGCTACGGCCCCATAGACCTTCCAGCGCGCATACTCAGGGCAAAAACCCCTAAAATCCCGCATAGTCTCTAAAAAATAATCCACATCTTTTGGCTTTAAAGTGGTCTTTACTTCCACCGCTACCACTTCGTCTCCATTAGCCGCTATAATATCAAACTCTCTCTCTTTTTTCTTATATATACCAGAAAAACGGGTCATGGTGTGAGTAACCGCTATGCCTTGTGAGCTAAGCAGTTCTATTAGACTCCCTTCTACCAGAGCCTCCACTAATTTGCCCCACTGAGATGTAAATAAAGTCTCCAGCTTTCTGATAGAGCGAGTAACTTTTTTCACCTCCTGGCTCATTTTTTTCACCTCTTGGTCGGTTTCTTGCATCCGGCGGTCGGTTTCCTGCATCCGGCGGTCGGTTTCCTGCATCCGGCGGTCGGTTTCCTGCATCCGGCGGTCGGTTTCTTGCATTTGTTCTCTAACTTCTCGGGCGTTTTCCCTCAAAGTCTCTCTCAACTCCAAAATGCTTCTCGCTAAACCTTCTGCTGTTATAGACTGGGCCATATTTTCCTCCCCTTTTTTGTTTTTAGCAAATTTCTTTTTAATTTTCAACCTTACACTCATTACTTCTATGCAAAATTAAGGCCCAAATCACTTATCTATTGAAAAAAATCAAAAAACTCTATAACCTTTGAGGTCAATAAATATAAAATCCAGTTTAATATCATCTTAAAAAGGAAAAATAATGATCGTAAATCGCTGGCAAGCCCCCATCCTTCCCACAGAAGAGCAAGTTTTAATGATTTTTGAGCGAGAAGGTTTAAAACCTTTTGAAGAAATCTACCACCCAGGGGAGGAGGTAAAAGATCATCGTCACCCTTTTGACGAAGTAAGAATGTTGGTAAAAGGCTCTTTACTGATTGATATAGCTGGAAACCGGCTCCTCTTAAGAGAGGGGGACAAAATAGTAATCCCCTCCAACACTCGCCACTCTAAAAAAGTGCAAGGAGAAACCCCTTGCAAATGTATCTGCTCCTACAAAGCATTTTAATCCAATAATCGACAGAAGCTCCCGACTTCTTTAGGAATAATGCAAATGTATCTGCTCCTACAAAGCATTTTAATCCAGCAAGCTTTATTATGTAAATTACAACTTTATTTTATCAGAGGGGCGAAGAGTCCATACCAAAAGTACATATATTAAGTGCAAAAGAGCAAAGCCAGCCACATACTCCACTCCTCCAGAACCAAACCCATAAGAATGCAAGCCTTGGCCTAAAATGTAATTTACCCCATACCAGGCCATCACAATTAAAAAAAAGACCAACACAGAGCCTACAGCCAAACCAAACTCTTTAATCCAACCCACTAACCGCCCATGCAGTAGAACCAAATAACCCAGCAAACTGATTAAAGCCCATGTCTCTTTAGGATCCCAACCCCAAAACCGCCCCCATGAGTAGTCGGCCCAAATGCCTCCCAATATAGTTCCACCAGCTAAAAGCACCACTCCCACCTGTAAGGAGCGATCAATACACTTGGCAAACATCCGAATTTTATCCTGATCCTTTGTTCCTTTTCTTAAGAAAATAAAGAGCAGAACATCACTTAGAGCAAACGCCAGAAAAAAAGCAGAGTAACTCATAGTGATAACTAATACATGAGTAGCAAGCCAAAAGTTAGAACGCAAAACCGCTTCTAATGGTTCCAAACGACCATCTAACAAATCAGGTGCTGAGTCTGCCAAAAGCAAACAAAACAAAGCCACCGCACTTGCGCAAGCAAAAACAGAAAAAACCTTGTGTCTGAACCACAAAAAAGCCCCTAAAATAACAGTCACCCAGGGAACCCAAATCACGGTTTCATACATATTGGTAACGGGAGGGCGACCCATAATAAAAGAGCGCAACACCATTCCGTATCCTTGCAGAACAAAACCCCCTGCCCATACAATTAAAGTGCTATAAAAAAAAACTTTTTTTTGAAAAAGAAAGTGCGAAAACAACAATAAAAAACCCAATAAATAAAAAACCCAAGCGTAGCGAAAAGGGTTAAGCTGATTGTAATGTAGCTCTATAGAGGTTTTAGACATAGATTTTTTATATTCAGGGTATTTTAAAATGAGATATTGTTTAAAGTTAAAAATTTTAGTTTCTAAAGTCTCTTTTGCTGGTTTGAGATTAAAGTTTTTAAACCCACTTGATAAATCTTTGTCGGAAATCTTACCTTTTGCAGAAGAAGTTTTATCCTGTGCAGAAACTTTATCTTGTTCAGAAGAAGCTTTATCCTGTGCAGAAACTTTATCTTGTTCAGAAGAAGCTTTATCCTTTACAGAAACTTTATCTTGTTCAGAAGAAGTTTTATCCTGTGCAGAAACTGTATCTTTTACGGAAATCAGTTTTCCTTGAGCGGAAATCATAGTCACATAAGCTTTTATTATATTTTGAAACAGCTGATACTCTTTTTCTGAATCTTTTAATTTTAATAAAGCGCGCCAGGTTCTACCACCTGTATCATCTACCTGCTCCCACTGATCACCCCCTTTGTCGCCTGTATCACTAAGTGTCTCTATAGTGTTTTTATCTCTTGCCTCTTCATCTATAAAACCACTCCCTTTGTCGCCTGTATCACCAAGTGTCTCTATAGTGTTTTTATCTCCTGCCTCTTCATCTATAAAATCACTCCCTTTGTCGCCTGTATCACTAAGTTTTGCTCCTTGGTTTTCCTCCTGTTCAAACTTTTTAGATTTAGGGACGGCAGGGACCCAACCCGGTATTTCTCCTCTTTGAAAAGCCTTGTAGAGAATCAGACGATTCTCTAATTTTTGCAAAGCTTTAAAGTAATCATCTAAAGGTTCTTTATTTTTTTGCCTCCCTCTAAGCTCTGCTATTTCCTGAATAAACACTTTATTTTTTAACAAGGTATTTGGACTAAAAAGAGTTTTATCTTTGTCCAACTTTAGAGTTTCCCTTAATACAGACTCTCTTACTTGAACAAAATCCACTTCATTCCAATATTCCGGCAAAAGCATCCAGAACATCAGAATATCCACCGCAGGCTGTTTATGAAATTTTGTTTTTCCGTATATAAACCGCAAACTTTCACGAGCAAAAGTATCAAAAGGCTTAACTCGCCCCCCACTTTGCACAGGCAAAGATTTTATACTTAACTCTTTTCTTATCAGCTGATCTGCAAAAGAAAAAACAGGAAAAACAAAAAGTATACTTATCAATATAATAATATAACTACTTTTTCTCATAATAGATTCCCCCTAAGTGCTCCTCCTAAAGGTTTATTCATACCAAGTTTATCCATGTCGTGTCTGTATAGTTTTGCCAGCTACCCCTGAAAATGTGCTCACCCTTCTGCTTTATATCAAAATGAGGATAAAAAAAGGGCCTTAACCAGACAGACCCTCCACTACTTATTTATTATGGAATAAAGTTTTTTTTCTTACTTGATCGCAGTTGCTATTAACCGATCCAGACTAACTCTTATCTCTCTTATCTCCGCTTTTATCTCTTTTTGCTCCACCTTTATCTCTTTTTGCTCCGCTTTTATCTCTTTTTGCTCCGCCTTTATCTCTGATTTTATCTCTCTTATCTCCATCTTTATCTCTTTTTGCTCTGATTCTATACGCGCTTGATTATCCTTTAAAGGCTCAATTTTTGCATTTAGCAAAGCATTAACCCCCACAAGCAAAAAAGACAGGACAATTACAACAACACCGGCAGTTTGTAAAACTATAGGAACATCTGATAACACTTCCATTAAATACCTCCTTTTAATTACATATCATTGTAATATAAGAAAAATATTTGTCAACGGGGGCTGAGCGGAAAAGCAGGTGCATCTTCAGAAGCAACTGGCAAAATTAACCATCAGCAACATGGATAACTATCCCCCTTTGGGGGCTGAGCGGAAAAGCAGGTGCATCTTCAGAAGCAACTGGCAAAATTAACCATCAGCAACATGGATAACTATCCCCCTTTGGGGGCTGAGCGGAAAAGCAGGTGCATTATATTAGGCACCTTGCAAAACTATAAAAAAGCAACATGGATAACTATCCCCCTTTGGGGGCTGAGCGGAAAAGCAGGTGCATCTTCAGAAGCAACTGGCAAAATTAACCATCAGCAACATGGATAACTATCCCCCTTTGGGGGCTATTTGCAGGGGATTTTGTTTGTCCGACACATCCATTGAACACGATGGCTCATCCTCTGAAATATGTCATCATGCGGAGAACCAAACTTCCCCACCTTGTGGTTTAATTGCTTGCCCTTCGGCAATAACTTCTTTAAATCTAAACTCGCCAATCCCCTCTTGCTCCCTTTTCCCCTTTTCGCACCCCTTCTGTATCCTCTCCTTGAATTTCCACTGGCAGAACCTCCACCGCTGTAACCCGCAAACTTACCCCCCGCATATCCATGTAATATCTTCTTGCCCTTAGCTGAATCTCCACCTGATCCCCCTCTTCTACCAGGACCGGAAGAACCACCACCGCCACCAAGACCACCAAGCCCCCCGCCTGTGCCACCACCGCGTCCGCCAAGCAGTCCACTCATACCACCCGGAGAACTCTTATCTTCCTCTTGCTCATCCTCCCCTAAATCAGGCTCCTCTCCCAATGGATCCGCAGGCCCGGAAAGAGGGTCATCATCTGGTAATTCAAAGGGCTTCCTCCTTCTCTTACGAGGATCCTTATCAGGACCACCCCCTCCCAACTCTGGAACCGGAGCAGGAGGACCATCTGGAGAGGATATAATTGGGGAACCAGTAGGCCTGATTATCGGTTGTTGTGGTATAACTGGGGATTTTTGTTCCCACTCAAGCGGTGGTTCACCACCACACTCCCGCATAGACGCTAAAAGACTTGTACCTATGTTTGTGCTCATATCTTGTATTGATCTATTGGCCTCACGGCCTGTTACCTCACATTGCCCAGGAGCTTTTGCTATATTTACCTCTCTGCCATCGCTTTGGGTTGTGTGAGTGGTTATATATTGTTCTTTATAATGACTAAAAAACCTCTCTGTGCAAGAATGCTCTGAAGGATTATATCCTTCTTTGTCTCTTATACTACCACGGCAAGCCTCCTTAAACGCTTTTGCCACCTTATTCTGCTCCTGACGACAGCCTGATTGACAACTGTTAGCCTTGCTTGTGCATTGACCAACCATTGCCCCCTTCATTCCCGCATAAAGACCAGAAGTCTCTTTTACCGCGTCACATTGCTCCTTTGCCCCTCTAAATGCACTCATACCTACATGTAATTTGCCTAAACCATCTAAAGCCGTGGCTAATCCTCCACCCACACACTGCTCAGGACTATGGCAACATTTGTTGGCTTTTTTTTGAAGCTCCGCACAGGTCTCTATCGCCTCATCTAAAGCTAAAACTAAATCCGCCTCGCAACTCTGGTTTCCTCCTTTCTCGCACACCACCCACCACGAAAAAGGCTGTATAGGCTCACCAGATTCGCCGGCAAATTGATCTTCTACCGCTTGTTTTGCAAGGGGTTGTATATAGTGATTTTGATACCACTCCTCATTAATATTTTGTATTAACCAACTAATGTGTCGGTTACCTTGATCTGAAGAATTACTCCGGCGATCATCATGATCATGATAATAATTCACTATGTCTTTAGGATTAACATCGGTAAATATCTTTTCTGCTTCTGTTTGTCCCGCCACCTCACAAAATTCTAGACAGCCTGGATTACCTTTTGTAGCGGGTTCTTTACATAGGAGACTCGAATTGCTCCCTTTTTCCCCTTCTTTTTTTTTAATGTATCCTAAGCATTCTTCAGTATATATTTTATTGAATGTGCTTGTTAACTTCGATAAACAACTATTGCGCTGTCCCCTAATAGATTCTGATTCTTCCACAGCCAACAGAATATCAGGAGGGGGGCTATTGCAAATAGCATTGCAGTCTATGCTACCGTTATCTATTGAGTCACAAACCCCTGTTTTACCAATTATAGAATTTACATATTGATCACACTGACTACTACAGTCCCCCTCCCTTGCTACTACTGATCTGTGACCTCTTCCTGAGTTCTCAAGTCTTTTCTTTAATTTGTCGCATTCCTCTAATAAGTAATCTAAGCGCATGTGAGAACCAGAACCTTTTCGAAACTGAACACAAACATCTGTGCAAGATCGCCCACCGCTGGTCCGTAAATTAGAATATTCTGTTCCACATTCATTTTCTACTTCTACTTCTACTTGTGCTTGTGCTTGTGCTTGTGCTTTTTGCTTATTACAGCTTGCGAACATCAGGCCATACTGCTGTCCATCCATGCTGGTATCAGCTGGATCGTAGTTTTTACATACTTCTTCACAATCTAATGTTCCACCCATTGCCTGCGCAGATAATCCTGAAAACTGTTCACAGTCATCTCCTACTGCACTTGCTTCCACACTCTCATCTGATGATGCAGCCATGCTGTTCCCCTCTGCTTGCACATTCAATACCTGTTGCTCAACTGCTCTCAAACGTCTTTCACACTCTATTTGCTTGCTTCTGACAGGTGCCAATGTGCATGCGTTATACATTCCATTCCCTTCTGCGTAACTGTTAAAGACACTTAACACTAAAAAAAAGAAGATACTAAAAAGCCAACAACTTGGCTTTTTAGTTGACCAACAACTTGGCTTTTCACATCTCCAATATACTTGCTGGACCACAGAACAAATCCTTAAAAACGATAGGGTAATTATCCATTTCAGAACACTTAAACCTTGCAATATACCCTCCCTTATGCCTGCTTTTCTAAAGAAGTTAACCTGATTTTTAGAAGAATATAAAAAAATAAAAGCCAAAACTGCTTGACAGTTTTCCCGCAATATGAGGGGGGGGGGGGGGTAAAAGTTTTTTTTGATTATAAAGTTTCATATTATCTATTCTATCGGCTGTTCTGATAAAAACTTGAACCATTTTTTTCATTTTAGTAAAAAAATGTGTTATTTAAAGACAAACTGTGTCCAAAAAAGGGCTTTCACAAACTATTTTGTGATTCAGTTTCTGAATAAAGATTCTGATTCCGAATTTTTATATCTCCAAAACCCCATAAATAGCTTTCTTTAACACAATCCCGATTTTGCTTATATATAAAGTAACTCCTAAACCAAGTAAAAAGTAGAAGGGCATGTTTTTTTACGAAATACTTACTAAAGATTGAAAAAGTAAACAAACTTTGATAATTTAAAGAAAATGAGGTAAATATGACTAACTCTATAAACACAACAGATAATTTAGTCCAAAGTATCGTGGAACTTCGGGAAACCTTAAAGAAAAGTGCCCAAGAAACCGATCGCAAAATGCGAAAATCTACAGAGGAAACCAAACGGTTAATGAGAGAATCCAGAAAAGAAGCCGATCGCAGAATGCAAGAAACCGAACGGTTAATGCGAAAATCCAGAGAAGAAACTGAACGGGAAACCAGAAAAACCACCCGGGCTATTAAAAAGCTCAACGACCTATTTACTACTCAATGGGGTAAATTAGTAGAAGCTATGGTAGAAGGTAGTTTATTGGAACTATTAAAAGCTCAAGGCATAGAAGTTAATAATCTTATGACCCGTGTCTACGGCCAGTGTGGAAAAATCGCAAGAGAGTTTGATATTATTGCAGTTAATGGGGAAGAGCTGGTGGCGGTAGAGGTAAAAACTACTTTAAAGAAAAATGATGTGGATTATTTTTTAGAAACAATGCAAAATTTTAAAAATTTTTTTCCTATTTAGTGGCCCGTGATAAACCCTGTCACCCCTGCTGTCATTCCCGCCTTGAGCGGGAATCTCGCCTGTTTTAGGACAAAGTAAGCCATGTTTACTTTGTTGCAACATACTTTTTCACGACCGACTATTTATACAAACAGGAAAGTATACGGAGCGGTGGCTTATATTAGATCAGCAAGCTCTGAGGTTTATGCAGAAAAGAAAGGGTTGTTTGTGATACGCGCTGTAGGAAAAAACGCTATGTTGATGAATGCTAAAAACTTTAAACCCAAAGAATTAGCACTGAACAAAAAATAAATAAAACTCTACCCTGTCGGGGGGCAAACAGGTGCTAATCTTTCCATCTTTTTCCTGATTTCCACATTGTCCATTGCGTCAAGTCAATGATTTCAAGGGTTTACAAAACTCAATGGCACTACATTTTAGCCTGAAGTCTTGGTTTAATCTGTGGCTGATTCAGAACTGAACTGTTTGAAAATAATGTTTATGAAAGCATTTATAGACAACAAGAGACTTCCTTTCTTTTGTATCCTTCAGAAAAACACTCCTCCCTCCAATAGCCATCACTGGAACAAGAGATAATAATTTGCGTAGCTGACAGTCAATGGTGAGTATTCAGGAGGTTATACTCCAAAATAAATCTTTATTTTGGAGTGACACTTCAAAATATCTAATTTTTTATTGCACTTTTAATTAGAAAAAGATATTGTTTAATCAAATTGGAAGTTTAAATGGAATTTAAAAGAATCGTAAATTTAGATTTTTCAGATTGTAAAGGTTTGTTTTTCTTTGGACCAAGACAAACTGGAAAATCTTACTGGCTGAAAAAAAAATTTCCAGGATATGTGTATTATGATCTTCTGCTTTCTGATTTATTTTTTAACTTATACCGCACGCCTCATATTTTAAGAGAAGAGCTTTTAGTTAAAAAACCTCGCAAACCCGTTATTATTGATGAAATTCAAAAAATACCATCTCTTTTAGATGAAGTACATTATTTAATGGAAAATCATAATATGAAATTTATTTTAACAGGTAGTAGTGCCAGAAAACTAAAAAGAGGTAGCGCAAATTTATTGGGCGGACGAGCACATTATCAACAGCTTTTCCCTTTGGTGAGTCAGGAAATTCCTCCCTCTCAATTTGATCTTCATAAGATACTTTGTTTTGGATCTTTACCAGCCTTGTATAAATCCCGCCGGCCTAAATCTCTCTTACGATCTTATGTTCAAACTTATCTTAAAGAGGAAATACAAGCGGAAGGTCTTTTGCGAAGGCTGGAGCCTTTTTCTCTTTTTTTGGATCTAGCCGGAAAAACCAACACCGAACTTATTAATTACACCAATATAGCCAATGATGTAGGGGTATCTTCTAAAACAATTAAAGAATATTATTTAATTTTAGAGGATACTTTTATCGGGCATTTATTGCCTCCTTATAAAAGAACAGCTAAAAGAAAAGCTGTTAGCATGCAAAAGTTTTATTTTTTTGATATTGGCGTAGCTAATGCTTTAAAAAACCATTTCCACATTGCCACCGGAACAACAGAGTTTGGCCGTTGTTTTGAACATTTTATTTTTAATGAAATAAATGCGTATTTAAAATACTCAGAAGATGACCGATTATTTTGTTTTTGGAGATCTAAAAATGGTCAGGAAGTAGATTTTGTTATTGGAGACAATCTCACTGTTGAAGTAAAAGCTAAAACAGATGTGAATAAAAAAGATTTAAAAGGGTTAAAAGCTCTTTCGGAAGAAAGAGCTTTTCAGCACAAAGTGATAGTGTATTTAGGAGACAGAGCGCGGTTAATAGAAAATCAGTTTCTATTGCTCCCTTATAAGGATTTTCTTAAAAAACTTTGGAGCCACCAGTTTGTTTAGTCAGCACTGAATAAGTCTGTTGAGCTAATAAATCACTTGATACATCTCCTTAAAAGTCAAGAAACTCCCGCCTGCAAGGGACTGCAAAACCAAGTACTTGGCTTTGCTATTGACCAAACAACTTGACTTTTTAGTTTAGCAGGGAAAAAGCATTTATAGACAGGACGAACTTGTTTAATATTCTTTTTTATGAACCATTGTTGTTTTTCTTGAAACTGTGGGAGATTTTAATAGATCTGAAATATTGTTTTTTGTGCTTTTCCAGGACTTAATAAAAGATTCATTGGCAGTGTTTTCTAAAAGCCTTCGCACTAAATAGGCCATACCCGGAATAGGCTCGCCTATAGGGCAATATTGCCTAACACGCCAACCCTTTTGGCTTAAACAAACATTAATGGGGTTGGCCATTCCATAAAGTGTCTGGATTTCCATTGCCTTTTTAGGGACATTTAGTTTTTGAGAAAGATACAAGGCATAAGTGATGGATCGGATATTATGAGAGGCCACGGCCAACCTCAAATAAGGGTAGTTTTTAAGTATAAACTCTACACATTTTTCAAAATTAATATCAGACTCCCACTTGTTACGATAAACTGGACAAGGCCAGTTATTTTGCTGACTTAAAATTAGCTCATAATCCCAATAAGCCCCTTTTACCAGACGAACACATACAGGAGAGGGATGATTTTGAGCAAATTGCCTAAGAACACGCAGATCGTCTAAAGATTCCCGTAAATAAGCTTGAATAACAATACCAAAATGAGGGTAATGTTTAAATTCCTCCTCGGAAATAAGTTCTTTAAAAATTTCTAAAGTAAGAGTTTTATATTTATATTGTTCCATATCTATATTAATAAAAGTGTGGGTTTCTATTGCTTGTTGAAACAAGGCCCGGAGCTTTTTTTTCAGTCTTTTTTTGCTTTCCTCCCATGCAGAAGTAAAAATTTGAGATTCCAAAGAAGTAATTTTTAAGGAAAGATGAACCACTGGAAGGTTTTCCCCCTTCTCTCCTTCGTCTATTAGAGAGTTAGGTTGCCAGGTTTGTTTTTTTAATTGTTCCATAATGTTTAGATAGCGGTTTTGATACATCCGCGCCTCTCCTTCGGATAAAGTAGCCTCTCCTAAAACATCTATAGTAAAAGCACTTTGACCCTTTCTTATTTGTTTTAAAACCGGAAGAATGTCGGAGAGAGTTTCCCCCACTATAAACAGACGCGCCATTTCTTTGGTATGTTTTGAAATAAGCGCGCTCAAAAGAGAAGGAGGCAAAAGGTTTATCCCTTTGCTTAAAAAAGTGGGAATGAGGTGGTTTGCCTTAAGATACTCATTTAAAAAAAGCGGAACTGCCTTTTTTCTTTTAAGAGAAGGAAAAACATCCACAAAACGAAATAAAGCCGTTTTAAAATTAGGATTGACCAAAGTCCACTGCATAATATTTTCATACCACCATTTTTTGCGAAACGGATTTTTATTAAGTGCTGTAACAGAACCAAATAATTCTGTTCCCATTTTCAGGATATTTGCCTCTGTTTCGTGTAACTGTTTTTCCTGAGCAAACTGTTGCAATTTAATATTTCCTTTCAGGATATTTTCTTCTGTTTCGTGTAACTGTTTTTCCTGAGCAAACTGTTGCAATTTATATTTCCTTTTTGGTGTTGTGCAAAAAAGAGACTGTTTTTAGTATTTTACTATTTTAGTCCCCTGTAATAAACCCTGTTTGCCACTGCTAAACTAAAAAGCCAAGTTGTTGGTTGTGTAGCCGTGCGGATTCTACAGTTTTGCTAATCTCTGCTAAAAAGCCAAGTTGTTGGTTTTGCAGTCCCGCTTTACTGCAAGAATCTCGCCTATTTTAGGTCAAATTAAATCCTGTTTACTTTGTTGCAACATACTTTTTCACACTTTATTATTTTAATATTTACCAGCTTTCTCACCAGCTTTTTTTCTATAATTTAAAATATACAAAGATAACAAAACAATAAACAAGAACCATAAAAAAACAGCATCAATATAATAACCCCAGGAAGTAAAAATAGTTTGTTTTTCCTGACTGTAATAGGGCACAGGTTGAATCCAACTCACATTTTTATTCAGAGCCGTTAAGGGGCCTATTTCCCCCTTGGCAGAAATAAAACCAGAAAAACCCGTATTAGTACCTCTGATAAGGGGGCGTCTTACCTCTATAGCCCGGCTCAAAGTCATATACAAATGTTGATATGGTTCTTGCCAACTTCCATACCAGGAGTCATTTGTAACATTTACTATGATTTGCGCTTTTTCCAAGGCCAGATCTCTGGTAAAAAAGTCAAAAATTCCTTCGTAGCAAATTTGAAACCCCAGTTTTATTCCATTCAGCAAAATGACTTTGTTTTCCCCCGTGCCTCTTGTAAAAGATCGGCCATAGTAAGAAAGTAGCTTATGGATAGGCAACCAGGTTTCCCCAGGTATGTATTCACCAAAAGCCAATAACAAAGTTTTATTATAAGGGGCCTGAACCATTTTGCCATCCTCATTAAAAACAAACACTGAATTGGTTATTCTTTTTCCGTTTTGCCCTATTGCGGATAGCACAATAGGTGTTTGCCATTTTTTGGCTTGGTCCTGAGCGGGATTACTGCGCGCCGTTTTTGTGTTGTGTTTAATGGCGTAGGGATAAGTTCCTTCCGGCCAAAGAATAAAATCTATTTTCTGACGAAGTTCTATGGGGCCAGATTTTGTGGGTTCTGAAGGCTCTACAAGTCCAGAAGAAGGTTTAGAAAACCACTGCGTTCCGCGGTTTAAGCGGTTCAAAGAAGCTGAAAGCTCTGAAGGCTTAGGGAGTTTAAAAGGCTCAGCTATTGTTGAAAATGTTTCTTGTATCAGTTTTTTTAAAGTAAAAGGTCTGGGATCTGTATGAAACTTTTTACTCAAGTAGCTTAAATTTTCTAAATTAGGCTGAACTATAAGAACAGAGGCAGTTTGATCTGGTTCCGGCCAGCGATTTTTTAAATACCACCCATAAATATTTAATCCTACAAAACAAGCTATCCAAAACAACAACATCCAAATATGACGATAGGTAAGTTGTTGGTAGACTTTATAAAATGTACTCTGGTGGTGTTCTGTTTCAGAAAATACAGGTGCATACGTTGTTGCTCCAAGGTAATGAAATCTGGAAAAAAAACCATCTTTATATTCAGTTTCTAATAGTAAATTTATTTTCCAATTCCGCATATTGAGTAAAAACACATACAAAAAAAGTAAATTAGAAAACAAAGTCAAAGTATGTAAAAACTGAACACCCCATATTTCTGCGGTTTGAACAGCCGGCCACTGGAAATAAAACCAGGTATAGCCAAAGTTCCAACCAAAGATCATGGGATAATATTTCATAACCAAGGCAGAATAAAGAGGAAGAGTGAGAAAAATAATTAAAGAAACAAGAACAGGCTTTTTTATTTTTTGCGATAAATCACCCCCCGCGCCTCGTGATAAATCCCCCCCAGTGCCTCGCAAGGTAGTTTGGTTTAAAATTTTCTTTTTTGTAACGAACCAAAAAAACAAGGCAATGGGAATATGTAAATTGGCAAAACTCGCAAAAAACAAAAGCCCCAAAATAGACAAAGGCCAGGGAAAAAAGCCAAACTCCCGGATAGTATAAGCCACCCAGTTAAACCCAATTAAAGTGGCTATAAATTGGCAAAGCCAAGCCCCTATTAAAAGAGGTTTTATTCGCTCCTGTTTTAAGGCAAAAATCCAAAGGGGCACATAACAAAAAAAAATAGCCCACGGAGGAAAAGGAATATAGCTTGTACCCATTAAAATACTGGAAAGTAAGGGTAAAAAGCAAAATTTAAGAGTTTTTTTGATTTTTTTCACATTTAAACCTATTTGACTGATAAAAAAGCCTCGATTTTTATCTATTTTTTTTGTATAATCTCATTATGAAACAGTTTTATGAAGAAAAAAACAACCTAACTCCTTCTTTTTTGCGCATTAAGTGCCCCTATTGTTTACAGGTTTTTAAAGCCTTTAGAAGTGAGTTTGAAGAAGAGCAACCTGATTTCCAGTGTGCCTCCTGTCAGGAAATATTTTGGATTTCTGCCACAGACTCCTCTCCTATTGTCTTAGGCCAACCGGTGAGCACACAAAAAAACTCCCAGACCACCGCCCTGCGACAGGAAGAGGGAGGCATAGGTATTTCTACCAAAATATGTCCCAGATGTGCCGAAGAGGCACCTATAAACGATCAGGAATGCCCCCATTGTGGTGTAGTTTTTATTAAGATGATCGAAGGAGCAGGGGCTTCTTTTCAGCTCCGAGGCGAGTGGGCAAAGGTAGTTAAAAACTGGCACGACGACAACTCTCATGATAGTTTTTTGAGATCTTGCCATAAACAAAATGAGCTAGTTTATGGAGTTTCCTGTTATGGACGAGTATTAAAAGAAGATAAAAACAACAGAAAAGCTAAAGAAATGATTAAGCGGATGGAGTCTTTGACCTGGTTTTTTGAAGAACAGCTCTCGCTCCCAAAGTTACCCATAAAGCAAGCATTATATTCCCAAATCAAAAAAGGGGTAACAAGCTATGCTTTTGACGCCTTCCTGCTGGCTTTAATTTTGTGCTTTGCCGTCTATATTTTCTTTTAGAGTTTTTTATATTTCAGTGTTTAAGCACTTATACCGATAAGTGAGTATAATAGAAAAACCTTTTTCCTCAATAAACAAAAAATGAAAAAACTTTTTAAAAAAACACTTTTCTTTTTTATTCTCCCTTTAACTGGTTCTTTAGTTGGCTATTTATTTTTTTCTTGTTTTTTCTCAGGAAAAATCGGTAAAAAAGCTTGTTTTTTCCAACTAAAAAACAAATTTTTTGTCCAAACAGATTCTCAGCAGTTTGTTCAACCAAACAACCGGAAAATGACCTCTTTATACACTTCCGAAATTGAAGCCCGCGTAAAAAAAATGTTGGAAGAGGCCAGAAGATTGCATACTATTAAAGATTACAAAACAGCTAATAAAATTCTAACTACACTCTTGAATCAATATTCTTATGCCAGCAATGATATAGAAGAGGTTGGTTATTTATTAGCTAAGGGGCTGTTTTACATAGGAGAATTCCAGCAAAGCGAGCAAGTAATTAATCGACTAAGAGAACATGATTCTCACTCAAAATGGTTTGGTTATGCTTTGTTGATTAAGGGGAAAATCTATGAACAAAAAGGAGAGTTAGATGAATCTCTCCGCCTTTATCGCCAAGTGATTACAGATTTTTCAGATACAAGCTTGGTGAGTTTAGCAGAAGATTTTTTAAATGATATATCTTTTTAGCTATAAATCTACTGAATAAAAAGTGACATAAATCTCTTAGTGAAAATATCTCATTTGTGGGAAAAGCACCCTCCAATAAAAAGTGATATAAATTTCTTAGTGACCTTGATTCTACTAATAAAACAAATCTCACAAAAAACAAGAGGGTTTTACCTGGCCTTAAGTATTAAAAAATCTTCTATAGGCCGTGGAAGAAAGAAAATTATACTAAAAATTTTTAAAAGAATAAGAGAAAAACTTCCGATATAGATAAAAAGGCTTTTTCATGGACCACTATTTTATTTAATTGTATATTTGTATTTGTTATGAAAACTGTATTGTTTTTGACCAGCCCTAATTTTTTTAGAGGGGCGATTTTTTTATTATGTATGTTGCCTTTCAATAATGTGGAGGGTGATTTAATAACGTGTGGCACTGCCGATATTGTTCAGGAAGTACGCGATATAACCTGTTTTCACGCGGATTTGCGCACCGCTGTGCAAAGAGATGATTTATTAAGAAAAGTCAGTGCGGTTAATGTTTTTGATAGCCTGCATTCTAATGATATTGTTAGATCTGTTAAAACTTTATCTTTATTTAATAGAGCTTTAACAGATAGAATTTCAGATACGCACGAGGAGTATCAAAAATCTGGGCGAAACAACTATACTGTAAGCATCACCTCCTATCCTGCACAAGTGAAAAAAAATAGTTGCCAAAAACATAAAACCATTGATTTTGAACCATCATCGGCTGAGCAATCGCTAGAAACAGCTGTAAAAAACAATCAGGATGTGCACGCCATTTATGCAGATTATGGTGTTATTACAGGAAAAACAGCGCGTTCCTTTCAAACTCGCGAACAAGGAGGAAAATTGATTTTGTGTGAAAACACAACATTATCTTATGAAAAAAGACTCCAGATTTACTGTGGTCAAAAACCAAACAACAGGTGTAAAAAAGATCTGGACGAAATTCCGTCCTGTGCAGAAATAGACAGAAAGAAAACAACAGCCTATTCCGATCAATCCTTATGTGTCACTTTAGACAATTTTTCGGATTTATCTAAAGACTTACTAATGCAAAATACAGCACTGGAATCTCGGTATTGCCCCAGTGATTGCTCTTATTATACACAAACTATTCAAGGAGTTTATAAAGAGGGGGAGAAAAAGTACTGCTCTGATAATTATTTAATTGTGCATTGTGGTCCTAAAAAGGATAAAAGTGACTACAATTTGAATATAAGAGAAATTAAAAATATATGCAGTGATTTTAGTCCTACCAACCGCTGTTGGAGTATATAGTTACCCGTCCCTGTTCGCCCCTGTTAATAACCTAAATCCGCACTTACTGTCTTTTTATTGGATAGGCAATAATTGGACAGGCAATGTAATATTTACACTTCTGAAAGTTTTTTTGTTATTCCTGTCATATAATGTTTAGTGGCATGTGATAAAGTGTGTTATTTCTACTGAAGAACCAACAACTTGGCTTTGCTGTTTAGAAGGAAAAAGCATTTATTTGATTTTTAGTGTCAAATTGTCTGATACTAAAGATAATTCAAAAAGGTTTCCAGTTCAAAAAGATTTATAGTATATTTTTGCATGGAATGTTTGAATTAGGTATTGAATCTTTTATTAAAGAAAAAAAATGGCGAGGGTGGTTGGAAAACCGCCGTGTGGCTTTCCTGGGTAACTCCGCCTCGGTGACTCAAAACCTTAAAAGCTCTTTTAATTTGATTCAAACTCACACTCCCCTAAAAATAAACTGTATCATTGGCCCTCAACATGGGTTTAAAACTGTTCAACAAGCCAATATGAAGACAACGGAAGATGAACCTTCCGCGCCCTATCCTATTTTTAGCCTCTACTCTAAAAAAACCAGAAGGCTTACCCCGGAAATGCTCTCCTGTTTTGATGTTCTGATTATCGATCTTCAAGATGTGGGTTGCCGTGTTTACACTTATTTAACAACTGTTTTTTATATATTGGAGGATTGCGCAAAGGCTCATAAAGAAGTTTGGATTTTAGATCGTCCCAATCCCGCAGGCCGAAAAGTAGAAGGCTCTATACTAAATAAACACTTTTTTAGTTTTGTAGGTGCTGGCCCTCTGCCTATTCGTCACGGCTTAACCTTGGGTGAGTCCGCTAAATGGCACTGCATCTTAAAAAACTTAAATGTAGATCTGACAGTTATTAAAATGCGTAATTATTATCCTACAAAAAAGCCTTGGCCAACAGGCTTTCCTTGGACGCTCCCCAGCCCTAATATGGTGGATGAGGAATGCGCTCGTTGTTACAGCGGAACAGTCCTGCTGGAAGGAACAAAAATATCTGAAGCACGAGGCACGGTGTTTCCCTTAAAAGCTTTTGGCTTTCCCGGAATGAATGTTAAAGCTATCTTGCAATCTATGACTCAACTCGCTCCTCACTGGCTTAGAGGAGCTACCTTAAAAGAAGAGTTTTTTCAGCCCGTATGTGACAAGTTTCAAAACCAAGTTTGCTCTGCTATCCGTATTTATGCTGTAGATCCTTTTTATAAGGAGAAAGATTTTTCTCCCTATCGCCTAATAAGCTTGTTTTTAAAATGCCTTAAACAAAATCACCCGGAATTTGATTGGATAATGCCTCCTCCTTATGAATATGAGGACAAAAAATGGCCCATTGATATTTTATCAGGAGATGATTTTTTAAGAAAATGGATTGAAGATAAAAACACAACCATTCATGATCTGGAAGAAAAACTTTTACCAGACGAAGCCCTTTGGACAGAACAAAGAAAAAACTTTTTACTTTATTAATAAGACCAACCACTTAGAAAATTATCAAACACCAAAAGAGAGTCTACATACCCTTTTAAGTCCTGTTCCATACTAATAGTTTTTTGAAACAGCAAACTTAAATTTTCAAGAGAATATTTTTTTAGTATTTCCAAAAGCTCTTTTTGATCTTGATGAATCACAGCACGGGCTTGACCCAGCTGGAGCATACAAGCATCTCTTAATATTTCCTGCCAGCAAAGGCACACAAACAGAGCTTGGCTTCTTTCTTTAACCATATCAGATAGATCTCTAAAAGAGCAAATCCCCTCTCCTCGTGCCGTTTGCTTTAATAGATCAAAAGCTTTTATCCTTAGCTCCTTATTCTCCCTCCATTGTTCCAAATTATCTAAACGACCTTGTAATGTCTTTAACATCCACTGATTTTTTGGGTCTAAAATAGCTATATCTTTATCGGCAGTATTGTTTTCCTCTTGCAGATTTTTTAAAATTTTTTGCAAGCTCTCTATCTGAAGAGGTGAAAAACAAAGGGTTTGCGTGCGAGATCGTATGGTCACAGGCAAAGAAGACAAGGCAGAAGAAACTAAGATAAAATACACATTTGCAGGAGGTTCTTCCAAAATCTTTAAAAGACTGCCCACCGCTTGAGGGTTCATCAGGTGGGCGGAATCTATGATAATCACCCGCGCAGGGGCAAAACTTTGTAAGGACAAAAATTGTAAGATCTGCCGGATGGAATCTACTTTTATATATAATCCATCTGGTTGGATAAATAACATATTTAGGCTTTTCCCTTTCTCCACCTGAATACAGGAAGAACACACCCCACAGGCTTTGCCCTCTTCTGGTTTTGGACAAATTAGAGATTGCGCCAAAGCAAAAGCTATTTTTTTCTTCCCAATACCAGAAGGCCCGGAAAAAAGCAACGCATGAGGCAAGCGTTCACGCTTTTTTGCAGACAAAAGTTTTTTTAAAGGAACATCGTGGCCATAAATATTTTTTAAGAGCTGAGCCATTTTCGTTTTTTAAACTCCGCTAATGTTAATTTAGTTAATTCTTCAGGAGAAAGAAGCGCGTTTAAAACCAGCCAGCGATCTTTATCCGCTGAGGCTATTTGCAGATAACACTCCCTCACCCTTTGATGAAAGCTCCTGTCTTGTATTTCAAAGCGATCGGAATGGTGTCCTTTAATATGACTTCTTCTTTCCTTTTCTGCTACAGGCATGTCCAATAATACCCACAGATCTGGGATTAAGTTATCAGGAACAGTAAACTGATTAAACCACTGAACCTGTTTTTCTGACAGCCCCCTCCCCGCCCCTTGAAAAGCAGAAGTGCTGGGCCAAAAGCGATCGCAAATTACCCACTTTCCTGCCGATAGCTCTGGCAAGATCACTTTTTCAATATGATCTCTTCTGCTCGCAGAAATAAGTAAAATTTCTGTCTCAGGAGAAATAGACTCACCATAAGGATTTAAAACCACCTCTCTAATTTTTTCTCCTAAAGAAGTGCCCCCTGGTTCACGGGTTAATTTTAAATCCACATTTTTTTTTTGTAACTCCTGAGATAAAGACTTAATAAGAGTGCTTTTTCCAGAATGATCCAAACCCTCAAAAACAATAAATGCCATTTTCTTTTACTCCTTTTATTTTAGTCCTCCATGAAAAAAACCATTCTCCTTCAAACTTTATAAAATTGATATTCCTCTGTCATTACCTGCTTCTATAAAAATTATTTTTAAAAGTATCCTATACCTTCATCATAAAGTCATTACTTGCTTCTATAAAAATTATTTTTAAAAGAACTAAAACCACCCGTCAATAAGAAACCTGTGGGCAAAGGCTTTTTTTAATTGTTATTATGAGACACCACTCACACCCGGACTGAGTTTATATCCTTTAGCTTGTTTTAGCTCCTGTGTCAGCGAAAATAGCTTGATCACCACTCACACCCGGACTGAGTTTATATCCTTTAGTCCTTTAAAAGCCAAAAATAAACGATCCAAACCCAAAGCCACACCAGATGTGGGAGGCATACCTCTTTTCATATCATCCAATAATTTATAAGAGGGAGGGACAGGTTGTTTGCCCCGCTGGCTACGGCTTAAATTATCCTCTTTAAATCGTAGCTCCTGCTCTCCTGCCTCTATCACCTCGTCAAAAGCGTTAGCCAATTCCATCCCTTTCCAAAATAGCTCAAATCGGCTGGCCCAGCCTCCTGCCCCTACACGCGCATAAGCTTTTTGAAACGGAGGATAGTCATATACTATTAAAGGCTCTTTAGGATCTATAAAAGGTTCAATTTTATTTAAAAACAGTAAATGAAAAAGATCTTCTATGTCATCAGATTCTCCAAAAGGAATATTGTGTTTTCTTAATTCCTGCATAAAATCTTTTTGAGAGGAGGCAGGATACAGTTCCATATTAATATGTTTTTTAAATAGCTCCTGCATACTGATTTTTCTTAATTTTGGAAAAGGATTGCCAGTTATTGTTTTTGATAAAAAATTAAACAAATATTGTATGTCTGCTAATAACACATTTAAGCCAGAATAGGCCCGATACCACTCTAAAAGGTAAAATTCCAGACTATTAAGCGGGCCGTTTTCGTTGTTTCTAAAACACTTTTTTATTTCATAAATATCCGTCCAACCACGACAAAGAAGACTCTTCATATTAATCTCAGGGCTGGAAACAAGAAATAATTTTTTATCACCTGTTTTTTTTTGTTCCGCTTTAGTAAGGAGCTGTTTTTTTTCTCTCCCTTCTCTCCCTGAGCATAATCGGGTCTCAAATAAATCTATAGCTGGTTCTGTTCCTGGGCAATCCACTAAAGTGGAAGTAGTAACTTGTTCTAAACCTATTTTTTTCATTCCCTCATGCACATTGTCCAAAAAAACAAACCAATCTTTTTGTCTATCCGCCAAAACAGAAGAGGAAACAAAGGCTCTCTTTTTTTTATTAACAGAATTTTTTTTATTGACAGAAACTAAAACTAATTTTTTTATATTCTTAATCTCATTTTTGTAAATATCGCTCTCTGAAGTTTTAGGACTGTGAGCAAGGCTTGATGACTCATAACCAACAGAAGCTTTTTCGCTCTCTGAAGCTTTAGAACCAGCAGAATTTTGATTGCTATCTGAAGTTCTATGACCAGCAGAAGCTCTTTCGCTCTCTGAAGCTTTAGAACAGTGAGCAGGGCTTGATGACTTATAACCAATAAAAGCTTTTTCACTCTCTGAAGCTTTAGGACCAACAGAATTTTGATTGCTATCTGAAGTTCTATGACCAGCAGAAGCTCTTTCGCCCTCTGAAGCTTTAGAACAGTGAGCAGGGCTTGATGACTTATAACCAACAGAAGCTTTTTCGCTCTCTGAAGTTTTAGGACCAGCAGAAGCTTTTTCGCTCTCCCAAACAAAACTTTGAAGAGTATCACTGATTTTATTATACCTATTAAGATTATTTTGATTTTTATCACGCGCTAACAAAGAACAACAATCCAAACTTATAAGTAGATGATCTCCTTCCTTAAGAAGAAAAAACACATCCTGCCACCTAATATTTTTTGAGTCCTTGCCAAAATTAAAAAACAAACAACACTCTTTTGCAACAAAACATTTTATCTGGCAAAATTGCGCACTTAAAGAAAAAAAATGTTTGTTAGCAGAACCAGTTAATCGTCCTCCCAGCCAAAAATGAGAAAAAATCTGCGGTGGTGGTGACTTTACCCCTTTAGAGCAGGCAGAACCTGCCCCGATGGCAGAACCTGCCCCGATGGCAGAACCTGCCCCGATGGCAGAACCTGCCCCGATGGCAGAACCTGCCCCAATGGTAGAACTTGCTTGGATAGTCCGCCCACTTTGAAAGTGCCCCAACTCCTTTCCACTTTGAAAGTGCCCCAACTCCTCTCCCTTAGAGCAAAGAAACTGGCGCACGGAAAGGGAGTTTTCCGGTAAAGGAGGATAACAACAGCACTTAATAAGGTCTGCTCTGGTTTTCATAACTACTCATATTGAGGGTGCTATAAGATTACTTAATTAAAGCAGTTTTACCGGACAGTAATAGCTCTTTAATTTCCTTTATATCTGCTTTCATCTCTTTTTGTTCTTCTTCAATACGAGCTTGATTTTTTTCTAATAATGCAATTCTTACATTCAAACTCTCTTTTAAAGGATCAATTTTCGCATTTAAAATTATAGTAATACCAGTAAATAGTAAAGCTAAAACCGCTGTGTAAAAAATTCCAGCCGTAAATAGGTTTTTTGTTTCCATATTTTTGCCTCCCACTTGATTTTATTGGTTAAGCTTAGTATATCATACAAAATAAGTCAAGCTTTTTGCCTTTTTTGACCTTTAAAGAAATAATACCCCCACTGACGAATGATAAGATCTTGATTAACTTATAATAATGTGCTGGTTAATATAAAACCCAAAGTTTTAAAGAAGATACTATTAGGATTACTTAACTAAAGCGGTTTTACCAGATAATAACAGCTCCTTAATTTCCTTTATATCTGCTTTCATCTCTTTTTGTTCTTCTTCAATACGAGCTTGATTTTTTTCTAATAGTTCAATTTTTACATTCAATGATTCAATTTTTACATTCACACTCTCTTTTATTACATTCAAGTTTTCTTTTAAAGGATCAATTTTCGCGTTTAAAATTATAGTGATACCAGTAAATAGTAAAGCTAAAACCGCTGTGTAAAAAATTCCAGCCGTAAATAGGTTTTTTGTTTCCATATTTTTGCCTCCCACTTGATTTTATTGGTTAAGCTTAGTATATCATACAAAATAAGTCAAGCTTTTTGCCTTTTTTGACCTTTAAAGAAATAATACCCCCACTGACGAATGATAAGATCTTGATTAACTTATAATAATGTGCTGGTTAATATAAAACCTAAAGTTTTAAAGAATAAACACTTCTCAGCCTGCCGAATTTTCAGATATGAGATATAAAACCTAAAACAAAACCAGTAAAAATCAATAATCTAATGGAAAGAAAACCAATGAAATCACTATATAAAAACAATGCCATTTGGCTCCCTTATACTCAGATGAAAAAGGCCAACCCTTTACCAGAAGCTGTATCTGCTAAAGGAAGCTCTATTTACCTCAGAAACGGAAAATCCGTAATTGATGCTATTTCCTCTTGGTGGGTTATCACTCTGGGACACTGTGAACCTTCTATTGTATCTGCTGTGCAAAAACAAGCAAAGCGGATGGATCAGGTTTTGTTCGCTAATTTCAGCCATTCTGTAGCCAAAGAGCTTGCACAGGAAATGCAAAAAGTTTTACCAAAAAAACTGTCTTACCTGTTTTTTTCCGATAACGGCTCCACAGCCGTAGAGTCTGCACTTAAAATGGCGGTGCAAAGCTGGAAACAAAAAAAAAGGGAAACCTCCAGGAAAAACCAGTTTATCTCTTTTAAAAATTCCTATCATGGAGACACCGCAGGGGCGATGAGTGTTAGCGGAAGAGGTTTTTTTACTCATCCCTATAAAAAAATGCTATTTCCTGTTATTAGAGCAAACCAGGGCATACGATCCAGCGATCCTGTTTCCGCATACACCAGTGATTTTGAAAAAAAAGTAAACAAGTATCATCACACTTTAGCAGGAGTAATAATCGAACCTTTTATCCAAGGGGCAGGCGGTATGATTATGTGGCCTAAAAAAGCTCTTGAGGAAATTTGCACCATTAGCAAAAAAAAAGGACTTTACCTTATATTTGACGAAGTTATGACAGGGTTTGGTAGAACAGGAGAGCTGTTTGCCTTTCAAAAGCTGGGGATTGTGCCAGATCTATTATGCCTTTCCAAAGGTCTAACTGGTGGCTTTTTACCTCTATCTTTAACAATAGCCACCCAGGAAATTTATGACAGTTTTTTATCTGATGAAAAAAAATATATGTTTTTTCATGGTCACAGTTTTACAGGAAATCCTATTTCCTGCTCTGCCGCTTTAGCCCACATCAAACAAATAAAAAAGGCCAAGTGGAAAAAAGCATGGCGCAGAATATCATCTTTTCATCAAAGAAAAATAGACAAGCTTAAAGGTCACAAAAACCTAATAGATGCACGAGTCTCAGGCACTATATCCGCGCTGGAATTAAAACTGTCGAAAACCGGATATGATTCTCATTTTGCGGAAAAGCTGACCAGAAAAGCTATGCAAGAAGGGGTTTTTCTGCGTCCACTCGGAAATATTGTGTATATTTTGCCCCCCTATTGTATTACCGACCAGGAGCTGGAACAAGTATGGACTTTTATAGAAAAAGAACTGGACCGTATTTAGTCCTCCGCGAAAAAGATTGTTTTTTGACTGGATTCTCACTTGAAAAACACTGAAAGTCTTTTAGGCTTTCAGTTTAGGTTCTGGATACCCGCTTTCGCGGGTATGACAGAGAAGGAGAATGGGGTTTATCACGGGGAACTATTTAGTCCTCCGCGAAACAGCCTTACTACTGCCACTAAAAAGCCAAGTTGTGGCAAACTAAAAAGCCAAGTTGTGGCAAACTAAAAAGCCAAGTTGTGGCAAACTAAAAAGCCAAGTTGTGCAAACTAAAAAGCCAAGTTGTGGCAAACTAAAAAGCCAAGTTGTGGCAAACTAAAAAGCCAAGTTGTGGCAAACTAAAAAGCCAAGTTGTTGGCTTTTTAGTCCCTTGAAAGTGGGAATCTCCCGACTTTTAAAGAGATGTACCAAGCGTTTGACTTAACTAAACGGACTTATTCAGGACCGACTATTTTAATGGCCCGTGATAAACCCTGTTCATCTCCAACTGTAAAGCCAAGTACTTGGCTTTACAGTCCCGCCTTGAGCGGGAATCTTGCCTGTTTTAGGACAAAGTAAACCCTGTTTACTGTGTTGAAATACCCTTTTTCACGGGCCACTATTTAGTAATTGACTTTTTTAGGAAAACAGTTTTATAAGCAAACTCATGTTTACTTTTTTAGCTATAGTGCATATTATTGCGTCTGTTATTATGGTAGTGTTTATCCTGCTCCAGGACCCTAAAGGGGGTGGAGGAGCTTTGGGAATGCTGGGCGGGGGCGGAGGTTCTAAAAGCCTTTTCGGTAATACAGGTGGCAACCAGTTTTTAGTAAGTGTAACAAAGTGGACAGCCATCATCTTTGCCTTTACCTCTATTTATTTAGCGGCTCTCAGCTCTAAAAAAGATCAAAGTATAATGGATGAATACACCCAATCCACTGAACAACCCAAAGATACTAAACAACCCAAAGATACTAAACAACCCAAAGATACTAAACAACCTAAAGATACTAAACAACCCAAAGATACTAAACAACCCAAAGATACTAAACAACCCAAAGATACTAAACAACCCAAAGATACTAAACAACCCAAAGATACTAAACAACCCAAAGATACTAAACAACCCAAAGATACTAAACAACCCAAAGATACTAAACAACCCAAAGATACTAAACAACCCAAAGATACTAAACAACCCAAAGATACTAAACAACCTAAAGAAACCGAATAACCAACAAAAACAAAGTTTAAAAACTACAATTTTGATGATTTGAGATTTGTGACAGTAGAACTGAGCAAGTTTCAAACGAGAAGGGAGAAAAGTAAGAAAAGTGTTTCATATTGAAACAAACCCCTATCCAAAGTTCAAACAACAGGAACAAAACACGCCCCCAAAGGGGGTTATTTATCCATGTCCCTGATGGATAGTTTTGCAAGTCACTGTTGAGGTGTACCTGCTTTTCCGCTTCACCCGCAAGGCGGGTTATTTATCCATGTCCCTGATGGATAGTTTTGCAAGTCACTGTTGAGGTGTACCTGCTTTTCCGCTTCACCCGCAAGGCGGGTTATTTATCCATGTTACTTCTGGATAATTTTGCAAGTAGCCTTTGAAGTTGTGCCAGCCCAGAAGGCTCACTTCACCCGCAAGGCGGGTTGTTTATCCAAGAAGCATTTGTTTCACTTTGCAAGTCACTGTTGGTTTGTGCCCGCTTTTTTGACAAAAGAGACTTGCTTTTTATGGCATCATGTAAAACTGTTACTGTTTCCTTCAGCAAGTATACGTTTTTTTTGATACAATCTTTTATTGTCTGAATTAAATTCTGCTTTCATATCACAATCCAATCCATATAAATCTACAATTTTAAATGCTTTAGGATAAAAGTTGTTGCCGGTTTGAGCTATCTCAAATCCAACAGATAAATGAAAAGCCTCTTCCGTTACTTTTGGATCTTGTGATGAAGAAAGAAAAAAGGATCTTAAACTGGTATTTTTAGAATTTTGAGCATAAGTTTTTACTTCTAAATAAACAGGCAAACCTGGATTGTTGATTTTAATATCAGGATAGGCCACAGACTTTTTTCTTCCTGATTTTGTTAACGGAGTGCTTGCTTTAATTTTATATTTTTGTAACACGGAAATAACAAAATCTTCTATATCATTTCCTACTTCATTGGGGCGATTTCTTTTAATAGGCTTGGCTTGAATGCGTTTACAAACCTCACACATAGCTTTGGCTATAGTTTTTAGAAGAGTCTTATTGCTTTTATTGTTGAGATCAAACTTTTTAACTTTTGTAGAAAATAAAGCTTGAATGATTATCTCAAAAGGAATATTTTTTATAGGCTGGATAAACTGTGCTAAAAGCTTTTCCAATTTTATTTCACGAGGACTTTTCATTATATTTTTTCCAAAAGCACAATGCGATTGCTGTTAGTTCCCTTTTTGTTGTTGGAAACACCCCAGCAATTTGCGGTTTTTGTAAATTTCTGCTCATTAACCAAAACAGCTAAAACTTTTAAAGGCAAACCTTGGGCTTGACTAATAACATATTCATCCAGCTGAATAGTCCTCGATCGCACTTCTCCCACTTCAAAAGCAATATGTCCTCCCACACAAGTGACCCGAACCAGCTCTTTTAAAGTTTTTTTAATAAATACGGACCAATCTTCAATATTCTTATATTGGCTAACGGAAAGAGACTTAAGATTTATATCTAAAAACCAGCACCTCAGCCAGTTATCAGATACATAGTTCACTGTGTCTAAAAAAGGGGGGGAAGTTACAACAAGCTTGACGGAATTTGAAGGTATTTGAGGAGTATTGTAAGATTCTTGGTTTAACAACAAACAATGAGAAGGTTTGACTGTGCCTCCTTGAGAAAGCAAAGTTTTGGATTTTTTAAAAATCAGAGCAGGCACATCTCTTAAAGGGGGTTTTTCTCCCCTCTTTTGGTTGATTTTTTTTTGCTGTTTAAGCGAAACCGCCTGGTTAGGTGGCATGGTGTAAATAGAAAAAAAACCAGCAGAATGGCCAGTCAGACGATTAACAGCCACCATTTGTATCCACATGTCAGTTTGATCCCATAACGATGTTTTCTGTCTATCTTTAAACCAAGCCCTTAAACCTTCTATCTTAGCCAAGGTCTTTGGATGATAAAACACTAAAAGCTGTTTATTTTTTATGGTTTTAAATTTTTTCCAAGGAATTTTATTTAACCGATCATAAATTTGATTTAAAGAAGGTGTCCCTATTCGGGCTGTTGTAAAAACACAGCTCAAAGGGTTTATGTCATTTCCATAAGGGATTCGTCCTCTTAAAACAGCTTCAATAAGGGTTGTGCCTCGACCCATAAAAGGATCATACACCACTTCACCCGGTTGGCTAAACCTCTCAATAAAAAAACCTGGTAGCTGAGGTTTAAAACAAGCCCTGTAACTTAACTCATGGATGCGATGAGCCTGTCTTTGTTTTGCAGTCCAAAATGAACCAACGAGATAAGGCACATTTTTAGATAGGACTTTTTTATAAGAAATGCCATGCAAACCATTTAATTTACCTTTATGTTTTTTACCCTCCTCTTGAATAAGAAGATTATCAAAAAAATCAAGTTGTGTATTTATATGCAAGTCCATGTATATATTTTATAAATTATCAATCCCTCACTTTCAACCAAAAATTAGTACAAACTCTACTACTGTTCGCCAATCGATATAATACTATGCGTTATTTTCTTTGTTTTAATCTTCACGGGTTTAATTTTACATTAACCTGTTTTGAGATCTCAAGATGAGAACGAGAGCAATCCCCAGAACCCACTCGATCGTAGCCACAACCTGGTTTATTTGTCCGGGTTATATAAAGTGTCTCCCATTCAGTCCGGCCAGGGCATACCTAGCGCGTATAATGGACAGCTTTAATAAAGTTCTAAAGTATAAAATGTTTGCAGGAAAAAAAGCTTTTAAGAGTAAGTAAATACCCTTCTATATAGTCGGTCGTGATAAACCTTTTCACTACTTCTGTCATTCCCGCCTTGAGCGGGAATCTCGCCTGTTTTAGGACAAAGTAAGCCCTGTTTACTGTGTTGCAATACACTTTTTCACGGGCAACTATATAATCACAGCCAGACACTTTTGTTATTTGTTTTTTATTAGATGATCAAATAGCTTGTCAAAACGGCTATCTATCTTATCAAAACGATTGTTCAACCCACTTAACAAAAGAGCTAAGAAGAAAAGGTTTTTTGTTTCAAAGTCCTGCTACAGAGACAGAAAGTATTACAATTTTTGGAGAAAATCCAAAAAAACCCTGAATAGAGGTTGTCTTATAGCCAAATCCTCTAAAGTCACGCCTCTTGTCCCCCGCAGCATGCGGGCTTTGTCTCCCGCGACACGCGGGTTAGATGGTTTGTTTGGATTTTAAAGTGAAAGGGCGTGTTTAGAGGAGGTAAATCCTCTAAAGTCACGCCTCTTGTCCCCCGCAACATGCGGGTTAGATGGTTTGTTTGTGCCATCTGGCATATTCTTGCTGAACTAAAGAACCAGCTCTTTTTAAAATAGGCTTAAACTTTGCTAACTCTTGCTTGGCTTTATTCACCTGACCAGACTTCACTAACAAGTTAATGTAAGCCCGCATAACAGTCACCTGAACAGTTTGAGGGCGCGCTTTTAAAGCATACTGGTAGTAAGAAAGAGCAAACTCCACTTGACCTTGCTTTTCCAAAATACGAGCGTAATTGTAAGCCGACTTCACACTGGACCCTTTTTTAGTAAAGTATTCTTTGTAAGTTTTGCTGGCCTCTGCCACCTTGTTTCTTCTGTATTGATACTCACCTAATTTTTCCAATATTCTTAAATCTTTAGAAGAGCTAAAAAAGGACTTATGAGCACTTTCCACACAGTTATATTTTTTAAGCTGTCCGCAAAGGCTGGTAAGCTTTTTAAAAGAAGATTCGTTTAATTGCCCTGTCCATTGGCGAGCTTTAAGTGGGACAATAGAAAGAGAAGAAGATCCCCAGTTTCCAAGATAAATAACAAAACCCATTAAAACGATTCCGCTTAAAAAGATGTTTTTTGCTATTTTATGTTGGATTTGTTTTTCTTTTGCTTGGTTTAAAGATTTGCTCCATCCACACTGGCAATGCAAAGTGTTTCCAGTTTTGTTTATTTTAGCTCCACAGTTTGGGCAGTTTATAATGTTCATTTTTTTTCTCCTTGTTTAAAGGTTTGTTTATGTCTACCCCTATAAAGTGCAAGAGAGAGGGAGGTTTTTTGATAACCTCTTGATATAGTTGGAGATTTTTATTTTTGAGGGTGAGCTATTAAGGACAAAAGTAAGAAAAGTGTTTCATATTGAAACAAACCCCTATCCAAAGTTCAAACAACAGGAACAAAACACGCCCCCAGAGGGGGTTGTTTATCCATGTCCCTGATGGATAATTTTGCAAATAGCCTTTGAAGTTGTGTCAGCCCAGAAGGCTCAGTTTACCCCCAGAGGGGGTTGTTTATCCAAGAAGCATTTGTTTAACTTTGCAAGTAGCCTTTGAAGTTGTGCCAGCCCAGAAGACTCACTTTACCCCCAGAGGGGGTTATTTATCCAAGAAGCATTTGTTTAACTTTGCAAGTAGCCTTTGAAGTTGTGTCAGCCCAGAAGGCTCACTTTACCCCCAGAGGGGGTTATTTATCCAAGAAGCATTTGTTTAACTTTGCAAGTAGCCTTTGAAGTTGTGCCAGCCCAGAAGACTCACTTTACCCCCAAAGGGGGTTGTTTATCCATGTCCCTGATGGATAGTTTTGCCAGTAGCCTTTGAAGTTGTGCCAGCCCAGAAGGCTCAGTTTACCCCCAAAGGGGGTTGTTTATCCATGTCCCTGATGGATAATTTTGCAAGTAGCCTTTGAAGTTGTGCCAGCCCAGAAGGCTCAGTTTACCCCCAGAGGGGGTTGTTTATCCATGTCCCTGATGGATAATTTTTCAAGTAGCCTTTGAAGTTGTGCCAGCCCAGAAGGCTCAGTTTACCCCCAGAGGGGGTTGTTTATCCATGTCCCTGATGGATAATTTTTCAAGTAGCCTTTGAAGTTGTGCCAGCCCAGAAGGCTCAGTTTACCCCCAGAGGGGGGTATTTATCCATGTCCCTTCTGGACAGCTTTGCAAGTAGCCTTTGAAGTTGTGTCAGCCCAGAAGGCTCAGTTTACCCCCAGAGGGGGTTGTTTATCCATGTTACTTCTGGATAATTTTTCAAGTAGCCTTTGAAGTTGTGCCAGCCCAGAAGCTTGCTTCGCCCGCAAGGCGGGTTGCTTATCCAAGAAGCATTTGTTTAACTTTGCAAGTAACTGTTGGTTTGTGCCCGCTTTCTCGATCCGCAAACCCGCAAAAAACCCCAGTTTTAAAAATAAAGATGGATGATTTTTTAAAAAGGAAAAGGACTGTGATATAATATAATATAAAATAAAAAAAAGGGGTGTTTATGGATTTACATACAGCACTAATGACTATCTTAGTTGTTTGAGCGGTTCTTACTTGTTTTGAGTGTGATTTTTAATACGCATAGCGTCACAATACCCCCCCTAACATTAACAATAAAAAGAAAGGAGATATAAAATGAAAGTGAGAAAATATAATATAGAGGAAATACAAAAACGGATAGAAAGTTTATATGAAGATTATATTGGTCCAGAACCAAAGAAGGCACATCTTCTTAAAGGTGCAAACCCGACGGTGAAACTGGCAGATATAGAAAAAGAGCTTAGACTTTTAGATATAGAGCTTGTGCTTGCTGTTTTACAAAAGCATAATTCAAGTCTTTTTATATAAAATGAATTGTCTCAAAACCTAAAAGACTTAATAAAACTGCGGTAAAGCCTTGACTGGCCATATCATACAATTGTAAAATCACTTTCTTTATAGTATGATATAATCGTAAAAGAGGTGTAAAATGACAAAAGAAGATAAAGATACACAAAAAGAACAAAAGATTGCACAACTGGCAATAGACGAGAAATTACAAAGATTATCTGAGAACAGAGAAAGGAATCTTATTAACCTTCCCATTTCATCAATAGACCAGGTTGTAGAATTTAAAGTCAACAAAGCTATGCTAAAGAGTGTTTGGAAACAGTGGTCTGCCTTAGTGTCTACTTGTATTTTAATTGTGAGTTTATTCACTATTTATCTTTTTATACTTCACAATAATTTTGATAGACTTGAGGGACAAATAGCTAATATACAAGTACAAATTATGCGCAAATAAAAACTATGTCCACACACCCCCTGGCCAGTCTTTTGCAATAAAAGGTCCTGGAAAAGTGACTTGACCTGGAGATATAAAATGAGTGACAACACCTTAAAACTAAGCATCAGTAACCCTAAGCCTGTTGATTTAGAAATTAGCCATGAGACAGTCAAAGCTTTTCCAATTTTATTTCACGAGGACTTTTCATTATATTTTTTCCAAAAGCACAATGCGATTGCTGTTAGTTCCCTTTTTGTTGTTGGAAACACCCCAGCAATTTGCGGTTTTTGTAAATTTCTGCTCATTAACCAAAACAGCTAAAACTTTTAAAGGCAACCCTTGGGCTTGACTAATAACATATTCATCCAGCTGAATAGTCGGCCCTGAACAAATGCTATTTTGTTAAAAAGCAGGTTGATTTTTTATAAAATTATAATTTTGAATCTGTTTTTTCAACCAGCAAAAAAAGAACAAAAAGAAAGACCGCATGATCTTTCTCATATTAAACGCACTTGCTACTAAAATAGGATTGATCTTATCTCCTTCTATCCCATGCAAATAGTTTACCCCCATACGATGCTCCTGTTTAATATGACCTATCACCGGCTCAATCGCCGTCCTCCTTTTTAAAGCTCTCTTCAACTGCCTCTTGACTGAAACTTGCCCCCTTTTATACTGACGAGCATGAAAATAACGGGCAGACTTAATCATCTCCTCCTTGCCTTTGAACTTGTAGCTTTGACGAAGCTTCACCCCCTCTTCTTTCGCTACTTTTACCAACTTCTCACGAGACTTGTTGATTAACTTTGAATCCACAGGATAACAAATATTCTTACTCTGAACTGTTGTATCTACTATCACTTGCTTATACTCACTACCTCGTAATAAACCTAACTTTTGAGCTACACTTAGAGTCTCCTTCAACAACTCCTCTGCTCCCACCTCCTCTATACGATGCCTCCAACGAGTCAATGAACTGGCATCAATGCTCAGCTTATGCTGAAAATACTCAAACCCACAAAAATACTGCCAATAAGGATCACTCAACAACCTATCCACTACAGCCTCATCCGATAAATCAAATACATACTTCAGGTAAATTAAACCCACAACTAATCGCACAGGAAGAGCAGGACGCCCCCTGTCTGAAGGAAAAAAAGTCTTAAACTTCCTCTCAAATTTTGACCAATCTATACAATCTGCTAATTGAACAAGACCCATTTTCATATTTAAAAAATCTACTAAACGGGGCCGACCTAATTCCAATTGCTCACAATCTCTTTCAGACTTCTTAGGCTTCATTTTTACCTCCAAATTTGCAAGGTTTTTAAACCTCTTTATATTTTCCTTGCAAATATTTTCCTTGCAAATTATAAAAAAATCAAGTGATAACAATGCGTTAACATTTATTCAGGGCCGACTAATTAGTCGGTCGTGATAAACCCTGTTCATTTCCAAATGCAAAGCCAAGTACTTGGCTTTTTAGTCCCGCGAAAGCGGGAATCTCTTGACTTTTAAGGAGATGTATCAAGCGATCTCTACTTAGCTGAACGGACTTTTTCCCGACCAACTAAATATTATTTTTCCGGCCTTTGCTCTTCTGATGGTTTTCCTGTTTGAAAGCAAATTTTCGGCACGCGAAATACTTTTTTATCGGGAAAGTAATCTTGCAAATCAATACTGTCTGTATAGGCCAGTATAACAGTTTGCTCAGACGTGCCTGAGCTATCAAAAAATGTTGTTAAAAAACTATTTACCGTTTTCGCCATATATTCTGTCTTAAGTACTCGGACTAAATACTCATCTGTGGACGAGCAAGACGATGCGTAATAATCACAAAATAAAGTTTCATAATAAAAAGACATTTTTAGCTTATAGCGAGGAAACATTTTTTGATACTGTTTCGGGGAGAGGGATGGAAAAATAACGGGCAGTTCATCTAAAAAAAATAAAATATGTGTTCCCCCTATAATTGCTAAAGTGTGTTTTTGATCTTTTGTTAAATCTGTATATTTTTCAGGTATTCCGTTTGGAAACTGTGCTGTAGTAAGTTGAAACAAATGGGATAAGTTACGATTTTCCATATTAGGTAGATGATCAGGGTGAGTATATACAAAGCCCTGGTTTTCCTGGTTTTCTAAAAAATATTTTAGTTCTCTTCTGTCATGAATGTTGGTCAAAAATTCGTGAAAAACAAAAGGGCGTGGATAATAACTTATTAACTTAGCCAGAGCGAATTGAGAACGTGCTACTTCTTCCACTATGGGCAGGGCTTGCTCTGTTTCTGTAGTTGGGGCGTCATCTGTTGGGTCATCTTCATTATCGGTAAATTGCTGTCTAATAAATTGGATAGCTGAATCCGCATGCTCTTTTACAGCACTATAGCCTGATTGCAATATTTTTAGCTTGTTTTTTCCAGGTGTCCATCTTTCCATAGGAAAGTGAATGATATCTGTATTTAGGTTCTGTGGTACACACAAACGATCAAAGATGGAGCTATCGTTTAGCGGATCTGTTAGTCCTGTGTCTTCTGTTTGAGAGGTTTCTGCATCTGCATTTGCTTTTTCTACTGCATCAGCTTGTGCATCAGCTACTGCATCTGCATTTGCTTTTTCTACTGCATCAGCTACTGTATCAGCATGAGAGGGCAAAGAACATAAAAAGACCAGCAGACCGGACAAGAAGAAATACTTACTGCTATAGTTTGTTCTATATGGTCGATAAGTAGAGCACCATAACAGCTTTAGTCGTGAGAGTTTATATGTGATTTGATTAAAAAATTTCATTTGTTCCCCTTGTGCCTGCTATGTAGTCGAGTGTGAAAAAGCCTGTTCATCTCCAACTTAAAAGCCAAGTACTTGGCTTTTAAGTCCCGCGAAAGCGGGTATCCAGAACCTAAACTGAAAGCCTAAAAGGCTTTCAGCCTTTTTCAAGTGGGAATCCAATCAAAAAAAAGACTTTTTCACGGAAGACTATATAAGTCCTCCGACTTGATTTTTTTATAATTTGCTAAGCAAATATTTTCAAGGAAAATAACACCGATTTAAAATTATACTAAAAACAAGTGTAATATTTACAATTTTACAAACACTGATCCTGCCCTTGCTCCCAAACAGGCCCCCTCCTTTAAGTTATTTTAAGACAAATGTCTTATAACCCCGACTTAATACATATCCTGAAAAAGTTTTATATTTTAATAAAGAGTCAAATTTTCCGATTCTGTTTAAAGATAGGTTTAAACTGGGCTGGCTTTAAGGCGGTCTGTTTCCTGGGAAATTGGAAAAATGAAAAAATTGATTTTTATGCTTTTTTGTTTTTTATGCTTTTTTGGTTGCACTGATTTAGATGTTGAAGATGATGGTGATCTAAACAGAAAAAACGGCGGGCGGGATAGAGAAGATTCCAGAAAAGATAGGGAAAAAAATGGTTACGGAACAAAAGATGTTTGTGAAGGGGCTGATTACACTCTCTACTTAGATGAATGTCCTGAAAGGGGTGACGATAGAATAGGTGCGGATGGTTTTAGACCAGGTGGAGGGGTGTCTGACTCTGATGGTGTTGCCGGCTCATTGTCAAAATCCAAAAAACAGATGGATATTTTGTTTGTTTTAGATACTTCTAATTCAATGTATGGCTATTTAAACAGTAAATTTAAAAAAAGGTTTAGAACCTTTATTACCTCTCTCAATAGAATAGATTGGCGTATGTTTTTCACAAATGCGGGCTATTCGAGTAGTGGGTGGTTTTTGAGTTCAGCCATGAATGGTAAGGCTATGGAATTAGAGAATAGATCTGGTGCGATGGATATACAGGTTTTAGATCGATTTTTACCAGGGTATAGCAATATTTTTCATTGGACACTTACCAGAGAACCGGATCGAACATCTGAAAATGAACATGGTCATTCTAATCGTTGTCATTATGCTCCCTATTGTAATGGAGGGGAAAGGCCATTACGCGCTCTGAAAGCAGGATTTTCTGCTAATAAACACCTTACCCGCGAAGAGGCGGATTTTGTGGCAATTATTATCACTAATACAGATGAAAATATGACAGAGGGTGAATCTACTGTGACAGCAGACACTATTTTTAAGGAGTTTAAAAAAGTCTATGGATCTGATAAAACACTTTATGTATTAAATATTATTGTTATGCCAGGGGATGCGGAATGTGTGAAAGAAAACGATAAGATGCAGTTTTTATTTAAGGAAACCAATGAGGGGAAACAGATTGCTGAAGTGGCTAAAAAAATTGGAGGGGGTAATTTTAGTATATGTTTAAAAGATTACTCTATTGTGGCTGACACCATAGTTCAGTTAAGTACCCAGTAATTAGTAGCCCGTGAAAAAGTCTTTTTTTTGATTGGATTCTCACTTGAAAAAGGCTGAAAGCCTTTTAGGCTTTCAGTTTAGGTTCTGGATACCCGCTTTCGCGGGTATGACAGTGAAGAAGAATGGGGTTTATCACGGGGGACTATTTAGTCTGATTCTGCAAAGCCAAGTTGTTAGCTTTTCAGTCCCTTCATCATAGTGCTATAAACCTGCTCTTGTAGTTTTTTTAAATTATTTTTGTTCATTCCTGTTGTATCCACAGTGGGTAGATATTCCACAGTTACAGTTCTACTGAATGCCCCCACATTAAAAAACCAAGATCCTTTAGGCATACATTCTTCTGTATTGTGAATGATAATCGGCAAAATCTTGATATGATTGTTAATAGCAAATAGAAAAGGTCCTTTTTTAAAATGAGCCAGTCCGGGGCCTTTATGTCTTCCTCCTTCCGGGGATAAAGCAAAGCAGTCTCCTTTTTTGATTCTTGCTTTTAAAGATTTATATAACATTATGGTGGAGTGTGGGTTTTCTCTTTCAATGGATATATGTCCTATTTTTTTCATTGCGTAGCCTAATAAAGGAATAGAGAAAAGGCTTTTTTTGGCTCCAAAATGAAAACGGTCTGGGATAGCTTGAAACAAAGCGGGGATGTCTACATAACTTCTATGGTTGAATAATATCAAAAAAGGTTCTTTTACATTGTCCCTGTTTTTTGTTTTGACTCTGATTCCACAAAACCACAAAATTCCAAAGGCCCAAAGTCTTTCTGCCTGATAGCTCTTTTTTTTAAAGCCTCCTGCTTCTAAAGTTAGAATAACCAATATAGATAAAACAGTGAAAAAAACCAGCCAAAGCCAATGGAATAGGGCTCTTATATAAGTGATTATATAAGTGATAATGATAAGCGTTTTTTGCATAGTTCCTCTCCGAAAGCTCTTTAAAAGGCCTTTCTGGTCTCCATAAAAATGAGGTTCTAAAAAAATATAAAACCACAGCTATTGGTTCAGGAAAAGATTTTTTTTTGTAAAACACAATTTTTACTGGACAAACAGAAAAAATGTAAACACGATAAAGAGTAAAAGGAGTAAGGGAATGATTTATAATCATGTCAAATTATTTTTATTTATAATATCTTTATTTTTTGTTTCCTGTTTAAAAGAAGGTGACAATAAGTATGGTACAGATGAAGGTCCGTATGCTCCTTATTTTTGGAAAGTGGAGAAAGACGAAAAAACATCTTATTTTTTCGGCACAGCTCATGCCGGAGTTAATTTTGAAGATTTGTCATGCTCAAACGAAATAGAAGAACATTTGAAAGAAAGTGATTATTTGTTTACAGAAGTGGATCGTGAATCAAAAGAACAAGAAGACTATGATAAAGTAACGGATCAAATCGTAAACGAATTGATGTCAAAAAAAAATGGCAGGGAGTTTAAGTCTCTTAATAAGGACAGCAAAATTTTTTTAAGAAGTAGAGAGATTTCTGAAGATATGAATTATATTGGTTATTTAGGCACGATACAGTTTTTGTGTACTCAGTCTGCGATTTTTAAAGCTGGAGGAGGAGCTTTCTCTTTGGATTCTTATCTTAAAGCTGTTGCTCAATCCCAAAACATGCCTATAGAGTATTTGGATGCTGGTATAGACGCAAAAGCAACCGCAGAAGTGGTAAGTGAATTATTACAATTTAGTCAAGCAGTAATAACAGCTCAAGATGTTGATAAGGCCATCTTGGGTTTTGAACAATGTATTTTAGATGAAATGCAAATTTTTGATCTCTATAAAAACAGCCGTCTTCCAACTACAAGTGGATTTTCCCCCGAACAACAAGACACTTTGTTAAGAAAGCGCAATTTAATATGGCGGGATAAATTTAAAAAAGCTCGTAAGAAATATAATCATATTTTTTTAGCTGGAGGGGCTGGACATTTTATATTTGAGCACAATTTGTTGGATATGTTGAAGGCAGAAGGCTTTTTGATTCACCGTATGGATTCTTCTTGTAATTTTTAGCTTGATTCAAGCCCTCAAAATCCACTATATATAGTGAGGGAATATGTCTAATAAAATTATATTAACAGGAATTAAACCAACCGGTTTACCTCATTTAGGTAATTATATTGGAGCTATTGAGCCAGCTCTTAAGTTGTCGGATGATCCTTCCGTGGACAGTTATCTTTTTGTAGCGGATTATCATTCTTTAACTACTATTCATTCTGCTCCGGTTTTAAACAAAATGATTTATCAAGTTTCCTCAGCTTGGCTGGCTTGTGGGTTAGATCCAAAAAAAACCATTATTTATCGTCAGTCTGATATTCCTGAGCTGTTTGAATTGAGTTGGATTTTATCTTGTGTAACTCCAAAAGGTTTGATGAACAGGGGGCACTCTTACAAGGCTTTGGTTCAAGCTAACCGCCAGGCAAAACGAGAAAACGAAGAAGTAGGTATCAATATGGGGGTCTATAATTACCCTGTGTTAATGTCGGCGGACATTTTACTTTTTTCTGCTGACGAAGTCCCTGTAAGTGAAGATCAAGCTCAGCATTTAGAAATCACCAGAGATATAGCCGGTAAGTTTAATCACCTATTTAAAACCAATTTGTTAAAACTTCCAAAAACCTTAATAAAGACAAAGCTCTTGCCGGGTTTAGATGGGGAAAAAATGAGCAAAAGCAAGGGTAATCATATTCCCCTTTTTGGTTCTTCAAAAGAATTACACAAAGCCATTATGAAAATTAAAACAGACTCTTCTTCTCCTACAGAACCTAAAGATCCAGAAAGTTCTATTTTGTTTTCCTTATACAAAGCTTTTGCTTCAAAAGAGCAAACAGATAAATTAGCTAACAAATACCAAAAGGGAGTGGGTTGGGGCGAGGTAAAGGAACAGCTTTATTTACTTTTAGAAGAGGTATTGTCGGAAAAAAGAAAAGTGTATGAGTCTTTTATGGCAGAACCAGAAAAAGTAAATATAATTTTAAAAGAAGGGGCAAAAAAAGCGCGGAAAAAAGCAAAGCCTCTTATGCAAAAAATCAGAAAAGCTATAGGCTTGTCATAGCATTATTAGTTTGGCATAGGCATAGCATTATTAGTTTGGCATAGGCTTGTCATAGCATAGCATAGGCTTGTCATAGCATAGCATAGCATTATTAGTTGGTCGTGATAAACCCTGTTCATCTCCAACTGTAAAGCCAAGTACTTGGCTTTACAGTCCCGCCTTGAGCGGGAATCTCGCCTGTTTTAGGACAAAGTAAGCCCTGTTTACTGTGTTGCAATACACTTTTTCACGGGCAACTAATTAGTTTGGCATAAAAAAAAGGGAGCAGGGTCACCGGGTTATCAGGGCTTTGTTATTGTAGAATAATCAGTTAAATATTTAAAATCGCTTTTTCATTTTTTGAATTTGGAATGAGTTTAAGGAAAAAGCTTCTTAAGGGCTTTTTCCCAGTGCAAAGCTCGTGTAGAACCGAATTGTCTTTCTAAAGGATCATTGGAGATCAGCCACTTTTCAGCTTTTGAGCTGATATCTTTACCAATGCGCTCCAATGCCTGAGCGTCTTCTTGTTTTACAAGTGTTTTTGACTTGATTTCTATTAACAATGTTTTTTGCGGACTTTGGATAATGAGATCAATTTCAACACCATCTTTAGTTCTCAAATAAGAGTAATGCCAATCCAGTCGCCTGTAATCGGCGTTCTTGATGATTTCCAGAATCACCCAATGCTCAAAAGCTTCACCAAAGGCCCTTGTTTGAGGCAACAACTCTACTGTTAAAGTTCCTGATAAAGCTCTTTTAATACCAGTATCGATAAAGTAAAATTTTGGTGCTTGCCTTTGTGATTTTCTGATGGATGGATGAAAAGCCGGTAGCATAATTCCTAACAGAGTATCTTCCAGTATTTCAAAATAATGGGAGATAGTAACATCATCTACTCCAATGTCTTTGGCGATTTTGGATTTGTTGATAATTTTTCCATTCATTTGCGCCGCTATAGAAAGAAATCTTCTGAAAGGTTGGAGCTTCCGGACCCATTGTTCCTGTTGTATTTCTTTTTCTAAGTAAGTTCCTGTATAAGCTTTTAAATATTCTTTTGCTGATTCTGCATTTTTCGCCAATGTCGCTAAAGGAAGAGCACCCCATTCAAGAGCTTTTTTTAAATTGAATTTTTTACCTAATTCAAATCCTGTAAAAGGATACAGATGATAAATCCAAGCTCTGCCGGCTAATAAATTTGTTCCTTTTTGTTTTAAGCGACGACTGCTGGATCCGGTGAAAATAAATTGTCTGTTTTTTCTTTGAATTTGTTGATGAGCCACATCTAACAGGCGGGGGAGCTTTTGAATTTCATCTACTATTACCCGCTTATGTTTGTTTTCCGGGGAGTCAATAAGATCTAAAAAACGTCCTGGATCCAGTAATAATTGATCAAATAAATTAATATCTAACAGGTCCAAGAAAAGGGAGTTTTTTTCTGAAAACAGTTGTGTCAACAGAGTGGTTTTTCCACTGCCCCTTGCTCCGAAAAGGAAAAAGCTGTTTTGTTTCGGTAACTTACAATCTCTCTGAATCATATTCAGAATTTTAACGCCATTTTCTGAATAGTGCAAAGATAATTTCAATGCTTAAAACACATTATTTTACAAGTATCTCATTTTAGTACATTAATTTGGGAGCTGTCTGTCAGGTGCAGGCCAAGAATTAATATTTTTTTCAATAATTTTAAGTATTTATGAATATCTTGAGCGCGTTCTTCTTAAGTTGGGCATTACTGTGCTTAAAAAATGATAAAGTTTCCTGGAATGGTTTACCTGGTCTGTCCTGAATAAATGCTTTTTCTCCTCAAAACGGAAAAGCCAAGTACTTGGCTTTGCAGTCCCGCACTTGAGCGGGAATCTCTTGACTTTTAAGGAGATATACCAAGCGATTTATTTAGCTAAACAGACTTATTCAGGATTAACTACTTAACTAAACATACTTTTTCACAGACTACTATTTTACTTTCTTTCTTTTTATTTGACAGTTTTGTGATATAATAAAATAACAAACTAATAAATAAGGGGTATAATATGGCAGATGTAGCGAAAGATGAAACTAAGATCAGTGTAACAGAGAAATTAAAGACTTTTGAATATAAAATGAAAGTTTTTGTTGAGGAAAGACTGAACAAAGACATTAAGTTTTTTTGTATAATTTTGTTGGTTATTTTTGCTCAGTTTATTTTGCTTTGGATAGGGCAAAAAAGTATCCGTAGAGATGTAGATAGTCGGTTTTATGAAATATCAGAAGATATTAAAAATTTGTCTATAAAAGTAGATGCTTTATCCAGCAACAAAAGGTCACAGTCAGATGGTCGTATAACACATTCAGATGAGTAAAAAATTATCAAACCTGAAAAAAAGAATAAAGAGCTTTGAGCTGTTATAAAATTTATCAGTTTTTTAGATCTTACTGTTTGCTTGTGGGCTTTAGAAGTGGAATAACCACAGGTGATAAATGTAACCTTTGGCTGATATGGGTAATAAACTCTCGTAAATAAGGGTATACATTAAAATAAGCGTTTTCAATGCCAAAATACTTAACCGCCTCTTTATTTAAGTTTATATTATTAACATCATAAGTAACTGCATAAGAAACAGATATAGTAAATAGAGCTTCATCTTTTGTTTTAATTACTTTGTTGTTTGTTTTTATATCTCTTTTTGGCAAACCTTCAAGTGTAAAATGTATTTTAGAAAGTATAGTTCCTCTTTTTTTGTCATCACCAATAATAAAATCAGTATCAATGTCTTTTTGTGTTATATTCAGCATTGTATGTTCTGGTTCAATTAATTGGTAATGAATGCGACATTCACAATAAGCGGATGTCATAAACACTTCACGAATGTTTGTCGCTTTAATGATTTTTTGAAACTCTTTTTTTTGAAAATTCAGAGATTTATTCATTTTAGCCTCTAAGCCGCTTTGTATTGTTCGGTAATATTTTTATTAAAATTTCGCGGATGCGCCATATATTGATAAGAATGTTCTATTTTTTTATTATGAACAATATTAGAACCGGAAAGTGTATTATTTTTTTTAGCTGGATTATTGGGTCTGTCAGCAATTAAATTATGAAACTCATTAGAATCATTAGATAAATATTGTGTCATATAATTTTTTGTTCCAATGATATGGGTTTGAAAATCAATTTCTGCATTCAAGTGGAAGCACATCCTGGCAAAAGTTCTTAATGTGAGATTACGACCATTTGACAACAGCTCTGTCACATGAGCTTTTGATTGTTTTAAAGACTGAGCCAGAGCTGTTCTGGTTGTGTTGCTGTTTTTCATCAATTCCGCAATTTTTTCCTGCGCTTTTAATATAGCTAGTTCTTCATAAAAAACAGGATCCTTTTTATAGGTTTCAGTACTTTTCGGATAGATTGATTTTTTCATTTTAGACACTGGTCTTTCCTTTTGTTATATTTTATATATTTGTTTTTTCATACTGCTTTATCACTTGGCAAAGGTTTTCTGTTTTCTGTCTTTTGTTTTTTGGCCATTTATCTGTTTTCTTTTTAAATCCGTCTAAAAGACATATACTGTTACGAGGTTGCTTTAAATAAACAAAGCTAATACGAATTTGCCGATCTGGCTTAAATTCAAAACAAGCTTTGCAGGTAAAACTTAATTTTCTTACCTTTTGTATATTTATAATCTCCCGCTTTTGGAAAAACAAACAGAATAATGCATCCACTTTTCTTCGCTCTTTTTCCGTTAAAGTACCTAAAAAATCATAAGCCGGACAATTATTATCGAATTTAACCGCTTTAATGGTTTTTTGATTGCCTTCCTCTTTCCAAATGTTGATGAATTCTATGCTGTTCGACATATTGTCCTTTATATTGCAAAATCATGTGGGTTAGTATATATACGAATTTATAAACAATCAAGCAAAAATATACATTATTTTTTATATAACATAAAAATAATTAACTTTTTGTTATATTTATAACATTTTATATAAAAATAGGTTGACTTTTTAGGTAATTTACAGAAAAATAAATTTTTTAAAGAAAACTCCATAATCTCATTATACCGATAGGGAGGTTAAAATGTCTAAAGATTTGTCGCATAAGTTGCTAAAAATCCGGCAAAATTTGTCGCTTTCTCAGGAGGAGCTGGCAAAAGAGCTTGGGGTTTCCTTTGCCACAGTAAATAGGTGGGAGAATGGTCGATCTACTCCAAGAAAAACCATAGTAGAGGCTGTGCAAAGGCTTTATGAAACAGCACAGGAGCAAGAAATCCATCTAAATGAAGATCAGGGTGCAAGAAGAAAGAATGTTATCCGCAGAAAAAGCCGTGGTGGGGGGCCTGGGACAGGCATTTTAGATACCAGCTCTATGGAGCAAATGCTATGGGAGTCAGCTTGTAAAATCAGAGGAGAAAAAGAAGCACCTAAGTTTAAAGACTATATCCTTCCGCTTTTATTTATCAAACGGCTTTCTGATGTTTTTGATGATGAAGTTAAGCGGTTGGTTCAAAAGTTTGGCAGTCTTCAAAAAGCTTTAAACCTATTAAAGTTAGATCCTTTACTGGTTCGCTTTTATCTTCCACCAGAAGCCAGGTGGTCTGTTGTTAGTGGTAAAGAGCATTTTAACTGGCCAAAGGAAAGTCAGCCCCGGTCTTTAGGGGAACAACTTACTTTAACCATGCGGGCTGTTGTGAAAGCCAATCCAGACAAAAACTTAAGAGGGGTGATTGATGTTGTGGACTATAACGAAAGCAGAGGAGGAGAGCGGGAGATAAGCGATCGCGCCTTAAGAGGAGTTATTGAGGCTTTTTCTAAATATCGTCTGGGGCTTAACGATGTGGAGCCAGACTTTTTAGGTCGGGCCTACGAATACCTTTTAAGAAAGTTTGCAGAAGGGCAAGGGCAAAGCGCGGGTGAGTTTTTTACTCCAAGAGAGGTGGGATTTATTATGGCCAGGATTATGCAACCCTTTGGAGGGGAAACGGCTCACGATTATGCCTGCGGATCTTTTGGTTTGTTGATAAAACTTCAGTTAACGCTAAAAAAGACAAACCCTTTAAATAAAACCCCTTTGCATTTAAGTGGTCAGGAGCTAACAGGCCCCAGCTTTGCCATTGCTTGTATGAACAAGATTATTCACGATATGGAAGGAGAGGTTAAAAGGGGTAACTCTATGGAAAGCCCGAAGTTTCGAGATTCTTCAGGCCGATTAAAAAAGTTTGATATTATCTTGGCCAATCCCATGTGGAATCAGGTTTTTTCTTCTGCTGTGTATGAAAACGATCCTTATGATCGTTTTGAATCCCAAGGGGGAATTACCTCTGGCAAAGCAGACTGGGCTTGGCTTCAGCACACTCTGGCTTGTCTTAAGGAAAAAACAGGCAGAGCGGGTGTAGTGTTAGACACAGGTGCAGTTACCCGTGGCAGTGGTAGTCAGCATGAGGACAAAGAAAAAAAAATCAGAAAATGGTTTGTGGATAATGATCTGATTGAAGGGGTTTTGCTTTTGCCGGAAAATCTTTTTTACAATACTTCTTCTGCGGGCATTATTATTTTTCTTAACAAGAACAAAATGGAGAAAAGAAAAAACAAAATTATTTTGTTAAATGCCAGTCAGGAGTTTTACAAAGGCAAGCCAAAAAATCATATTTCAGAAGAGAGCATTGATAAGATAAGCAATGCTTTTATTAAAGGGGAGGATGTAGATCGTTTTCTGAAGGTGATTACAACAGAGGAGGTCAAGCGGAACGATTACAATCTTTCTCCTTCCCGGTATATCAGTCTTTCGGAGGAGGAGGTTTATCGTCCTATTCCTCAAATTTTATCGGACTTAAGTATGATCCAAAAATCAGCGGATAAAGCGGATCAGAACTTAGCTCAGATTTTTAAAAAACTTAAACCCCAGCTTAAGGATCAACCATGAATTTTTTACTTTATCAGTCTAAAAATAGAAAATACTTTAAACAAAGAAGGAGAAAGGAAAGGTTAAAATGAGTGTAAATCAATGTGTTATATGGGGGACATCTTTTAAAAACCCCACAAACAATTATAATTATAATAGATTAACCTTTTTAAAGGAGCTTATTGCTCATAGCCCTCCTCGTGAGCTTTCATTAGCAGGAGATAGTAATATTTATACAGTATATAACCCACGGGCTGGAGGGAAGTATAAAGCTCATTATCAGCAATTTTTAGGAAAATTACATAACGGTTTCAGTGAAGAAGCAAAGATCCGTCTATCTGGTTGGATCGCAAAAGAGAACTTAAAAGGCAATATTCCCTCTCTTGATTCAATAATGAAAGATAAGAATTGGTTGGAAAAACTGCCCTCCATACCGGATGATCCATCAGAAAAAGCTAACTTGCTGTTAACGGGATTGATCAATTTATATCCAAATATGGGTAAGAAGATATCTTTAAATGTGAATGAAAGTGAAATGTCATATCAACAAAGTAATCCTGTACCTTTTTTATATGCTTTATCTTATTGTAATAATGCAGATGAGTTTAAGTTTTTAATAGAATCTTTAAAAGAATCAAAAGATATAAAAGCAGTAAGTTATGTTGGAGGAGGTCAATTTGAGATGCAAGTGACTACCACAGGCTGGAAGAGGGCCAAACAAGTTAATAGTAGTAAAACACCAAATAAAAATTTCAATCAGGTATTTATTGCCATGTGGTTAGATTCTTCTATGGATAAGCTTGAACAGAATATTAGAACAGCAATCACAAATGCAAATTACAAGCCTTTAAGAATTGACGACAAAATACACAGCAACAAAATTGATGATGAAATTTTGTCAGAGATAGACAAATCCCGGCTTATGATATGTGATCTAACTTCATCAGCAGAAGATAAGCCCCGCGCAAGTGTTTACTTTGAAGCTGGATACACAAAAGGGAAAGGTATCCCTGTTATATGGACCTGTAGCGAAAAAATGAAGGAGGCACAAGCTAAGTCTCTTTATATCAGACAATACAAATGTTTGTTTTGGGATGACAATAATATGGAGAAGTTTGTCAAAGAATTACAAGAGCATATTAAACAGTTAACAAATAATTTAAAAAACTAAAGCTACAACATTAAAAAGTAATATAAAAAAGGAGAAAAAAATGAATAAACAAAACATAAAAGAAAATAAAATTAATACAGACTTCCTGGATCGTTCTATTCAAGCTTTGGAAATTGCATACAATAAACTGCAAAAACTATCACCTGAAAATATTGAATATGATATTTATCGCTCTGCCTGTGTAAAGGAGTTTGAAATTATTTTGGAACAATGCGGTAAGTTGTTAAAAAAACGCCTACGAGATTTTTTTCATTCCAATAAAGCTGTTGATGATTTGAGGTTTAAAAATATTTTTCGTTATTCAGCTAAGCATGGTTTGATAGATATTGAGAGCAGTGAACGCTGGTGTAAATATAGAGACAACAGAAACAACACAGCTCATGATTATGGGGTGGGTTTTGCTGAAGAAACTTTAAAACTATTTCCTGAGTTTATAGCTGATGCAAAAGAGGTTGTTAATACTTTGAAACATAAAGGATCATGAATATAAAGTTGTGAACAAAGTTATTTGCTTAAGTTGTTATTCCTATGAAAATAGGAAGCTTTTGATTTTTAAGAGAATGTATCAGGAATTTTTTAATTAAAAAGACTTTTCTACAATATATTGTATATTTGTCTTTTCTCTACTAAAAAGAGGTGTGGTTTTATTACAGAAAAGTATATAAAAAAACAAACAAAAGGTAACACTTATGAGAGAAAAACAAAATAGAAAAAATAAAAACATACATTTATCGGCTAAATACAGAAAAATTCTTGAGGGGCTTTTTAGAGAGCACTTGTTGGGTGTAGAGGTGTGGGCTTATGGGAGCCGAGTTAACGGAAAAAGCCATCCAGGTAGTGATCTAGATCTAGTTTTGCGCGCGCCAGGGTTAAAAGAAATTGATTCATTAAAACTATATAATTTGAAGGAAGCTTTAGAAGAATCCAATATCCCTTTTTTAGTGGAGGCAAGGGATTGGGTTGAACTTCCAAAAAGCTTTCACCAAGAAATTGAGCGCAATTATATTATTTTAATTGAAAATAATTTAAAAACAAAAACATCTAACAAACCCGTCATTCCCGCCTTGAGTGGGAGTCCAGAACCTAACCGGGAAGGTAAACCCTTGTCTTCCCGCCCTTCACAAGCTGAAATCCAGCGAGGTTCTGGGTCTGCACAAGAAAGGTCATCTAATGTAAATAACAAGCGTGTCGATTCCTCCTCTGTTGTCATTCCTGCGAACGCGGTAATCCAGAAAAAAATCACTTTTGAAATAATTTACAACCATTTTTGGCCAATGGTGGAATTAGGGGATGTGTGTGTTTTTGAATATGGAAAACCACTTAAAAAAGAAGATAGAAAAAACGGAAAATATCCTGTGTTTGGTTCAAATGGTGTGGTTGGTTATCATAACAAATACTTAATAAGAGGGCCTTGCATTATTGTTGGAAGAAAAGGAACTGCCGGGGAAATAACTTATTCAGAAAATGATTGTTTTCCGATAGACACTACTTTTTTTGTGCGATTAAAAAACAAGAATCAATATGATTTAAAGTGTTTGTATTTTATAATGCGAATGTCAGGTTTAAAGAATCTAAAGACACAGTCTAATGTGCCGGGTCTTAATCGCAATGAAGCGTATAAACTGCCTATCCCTCTTCCTCCTCTTGAGGAGCAAAAGAGGATTGCAGGGGTTTTATCTCAGATACAAAAAGCGATTACAGCTCAAGATAAACTGATAAAAGTAACAAGGGAACTAAAACAAGCAACAATGAAGCACTTGTTTACTTATGGTACCAGAGAAACCTCTGTCGCCAATCCTTCCGGGCCTGTCAATCCTTCTAAGCCTGTTGATCCCACTGGTCCTGTCACTTCCTCGGAGGTAGGAATCCATCCAGGTTCTAAGTTTGGACAAGAAAGGTCATCTACTGTAAATAACAAGCGTGTCAATTCTTCTGGTCCTGTTGCTCCCACTGGTCTTGTCACTTCTACTGAGGGAATCCAGCAATCCCTCTTAGTCGATTCCTCCTCTGGCAAACATCAAAGCCAAGTTGTTGGCTTTTCCGTCCCGCGCTTGAGCAGTAATCCAGAATCTAATCAGGAAGACAATTCGTCTTCCCGTCCACTGCCACCGGGCAGGCATCAGTCACCTTTAGTTGATCACTCTTTGGAAAACAGCAAAGCCAAGTTGTTGGCTTTGCAGTCTCTTGCAGGCGGTAATCCAGAATCTAAGCGGGAAGACAATTTGTCTTCCCGCCCCTTACAAGCCCGCCTCCAGAAAATACCAGCCCATTGGGATATATTTTTTATATCTGATATAGGTAAAATAATAACTGGTACTACTCCTAAAACAGCTAATAAAACTTATTATGGGAATGAATATAAATTAATTTCACCAACTGACTTAGATTCTGGAAAGTACATCACTACTGCCCACCGTATGTTAAGTAAAAAAGGATTAAATCAATGCAGGGTTTTGCCAAAGTATACTGTACTTATAGGTTGTATTGGCAATGTGGGAAAAATAGGTATGACTATTGATGAAGAATCTGCTACTAATCAACAGATTAACGCAATTATTTGTAATAAAACAGCTAATCCTCATTTTATATTTTACCTTTTAGATTACTCCAGAGAAAGGTTAAAGTCAGCTTCAGCACAAACAACAGTGCCTATTTTAAACAAAACTAATTTTGAAAAATTTAAAATCCCTCTGCCCCCTCTTGGGGAGCAAAAAGAGATTGCGGATATATTGCAAAAGATAGATGAAAAAATATCTGTGCATGAAAAGAAAAAACTAACACTTGAAGAATTACTTAAAACTATGTTAAACCAACTAATGACCGGCACAATCCGTGTCCAAAATTTGAATATAAATAATAAATTGATGGAGCAGTAAAATGCAACTGATTACTGAAATCGAAATTAAAAATTTTCGATCTATAAAACATTGTAAAATAAAAGATATTAAAGACTTTAATTCTCTTTTTGGCTTAAATAACTCAGGAAAGTCAAACATACTTAGGGCATTGAATTTATTTTTTAATAACGAAACAGATAATGGTCAAGATCTGAATTTTGACTTTGATTTTTATCAATATCCATCAAAGATAAAAAAGAAAAAAGAAATAAAAATATCTGTTACATTTGAATTGCCGGAAAATTTTAAGTTTAAAAAAAAATTAAAATCAGTGGAAAAGTTTATTTTAAAAAGTAGGGAAAAAAGAAAATTAACAATAGAAAAAATATTTGGTAGAGAGTATTTCCTGCCAGAAAAAATAAAACTTAATAATATATTAGTCCAGGAAAAAGATTTAAGAACTATTGATCGTTTTTTGAATTTAATCAATTTTAGGTACATTCCAAACAGAGTGTTGCCTGTAGATATTCTAAAAAGAGAAGGTTATGCTCTTAAAAAAGCACTTGCCAGAAAGCTTAATAAACAAAAATTGAATAAAAATAAAATTAAAAAATCTGTTGAAGAGCTAGCAAAAGCTATCAAAGATACTTCAAAATTGTTGATTCAACCTATTGCAGAAGAGTTTAAAAGAATATTTCAAAATGATACTACAGTGGAATTAATTACACCGGATAATGTAGAAGATCTAGTTTCTACTTCAGGGTATTTTGTGACTACAAGTAAAACTACAGTAGTAGATGAGTATCAGGGTGCCGGTGTGCAAAGCTTTCTTATGTTCCATACGCTTCATTTAATTGATAAAGATTATGCACAACAATTTGGTTGGAAACAAGCAACCATTTGGGCTGTGGAGGAACCAGAGTCTTCTTTACACTCTGATCTTGAAGCACAGTTGGCAATGTTTTTATTTAAAACAGTAATAGAGGATAAGAGTCGGTTGCAGTTTTTTTGTACGACTCATTCCACAATGTTTTCTCAATATTCACAAAAATCCGTTATTGTTGAAAAAAAAGAGAATGAAACAAACTGCCGATTTATTGAATCAAAAAATATATACAAAGAGTCCATTCAACTCGGTATCAGTTCATATACTCATCCTATATTGTTTTTTCCGCATCAAGATATTGTACTATGTGAGGGTAAAACAGATGTTGAGTTTATTAGAAAAATATTTGAGTTATTAGGATTAGATCAGCAGAGAATATGTATAACTTGTCTCTCAACTCTAATAGCTGAACAAGATTTTGGGGGTGTGAATACAATTCAAAAATATATAAAAGAAAACAAAGGAGTTATTAAACTACGATATAATTTTCATAACACTAAGATTTGTGTTCTTTTAGATTGGGATATACACATCAATACAGCTTGGAAACAAATTAAAAATATATCAGGTGTTTCTGTTGTTCAATGGCCTGAAGATCAAGTACAACAAAAAACGAAAAAGTTAAAAGGTATAGAAAGCTTATATCCAGAAAGATTTATAGATGAGGCTTTTAAAAATGAAGGTTTTAAAGATATTTTATCTAAGGATGGGCGTGATAATTATGCTTATTCTCAATCTAGTAAAGACTCCAAGAATTCTGTAGAACAATTAAAAAAATACTTAAGCGGAAAAGTTCAGAAAGAGTTATTAAACACAGATGTCGATTATCTTAAAAATTTTATAACTACAGAGATACTTGGAGATAAGAGTAGTAAAGGTAAAAATAAATAAGTGGTTTGTGAAAATAGATGTTATTTTGCTGGATTCCGGCTTTCGTGAGAATGATGACAGAGGCAAAAGAGGTTGTTCATAACCATTATAAGAGGGTTAAATGGAGCAAGAGAAACAAGCGTTTGTGTATATAATGGCAAATAAAAGAAATGGCACAATATAAGATTGTTCATGGACAATTATATAAATAATGATAAAATATAAAAAAATTAACAGGAGGGGATGATATGCAGATAACGCAGATAAAGTTAAAGAATTTTCGGGCTTTTCAAGATGTGGACCTGCGGGATATTCCACACTTCGTGATTCTTGTGGGTGCCAATGGCACAGGCAAATCTACCTTATTTTCCGTTTTTGGCTTTCTTCGTGATGCAATGACCTCTAATGTAACAACCGCTCTTGCAAAATTGGGTGGCAGTCGAGGTTTTAAAGAGGTGGTTAGCAGAAACTCAAAAGGTCCTATTGAGATTGAAATCAAGTTCAGGGAAAAGCCAAAAAGCCAGCTTGTTACTTATACTCTGCGTATTGCTGAAAAAAATGGTCGTGCAACAGTAGAACGGGAGATCTTAAAATACCGTCGAGGTAGTAAAGGCCAGCCGTGGCAATTTTTAAATTTTTCAAACGGGAAAGGCCAGGCCGTTACTAATGAAGTGGAAGAAGTGGAGGATGAAAATCAGTTAAAAAGAGAAGAGCAGACTTTAAAATCACCAGACTTGCTGGCCATTAAGGGGCTCGCGCAATTTGAAAAGTTTCCCGCTGTGGTAGCACTTGGTAATTTGATTGAGCGTTGGCACATATCTGATTTTCATATCAATAAAGCACGCCCAGAACAAGAGGCGGGATATGCAGAACACTTGTCACGCTCAGGAGAAAACTTGTCCCTGGTAGTAGAATATCTTTATAAAAATCATAGAGATATTTTTGACACTATTATTAGAAAATTAAGTGAAAGAGTGCCTGGCATTACTAAAGTAGAATCCAAACAAACAGAAGAAGGGCGCATTTTGTTAAAATTTCAGGATGGAGATTTTGAAGACCCTTTTCTTGCTCGTTATGTTTCTGATGGCACAATTAAAATGCTGGCCTACTTGATTTTACTTTATGATCCTGTTCCCCATCCTCTGCTGTGTGTAGAAGAACCAGAAAATCAGCTTTATCATAGTCTGCTGGCAGAATTAGCAGAAGAGTTTCGCTCTTATGCCAATAGAGGAGGGCAGGTATTTGTCTCCACCCATTCCCCAGATTTTTTAAATTCTGCTGAACTGGAAGAAGTGTTTTGGCTGGAAAAAGAGTCTGGCTACACGGTTGTAAAACGAGCAAAAGATAATGCACAAGTTTCCGCTTATATGAAAGAGGGAGATAAAATGGGGCACTTGTGGACACAGGGCTTTTTTACAGGAGCGAACCCTAAATGAAAAATCTTGTTTTCTTTCTGGAAGGACGTTCTGAAAAAGTAATGCTGGAAAAACTGTTATCGCGTTTATTGCCCAAAAATGTTTTTCCATTTTATTGTGTGTTTAAAGGAAAAAAAGACCTGGAAAATAATCTTCTTAAAAAAATACAAGGTTGGCAAAAACCTGAAAGTGCTTTCGTCGTTTTGCTTGACCAGGATCAGGAAGACTGCAAAACAGTTAAAAATAGAGTATTTAAAATATGCAAACAATGTGAAAAGTCAGTAAAACCTTTAAAGTATATTATTCGCATAGCCTGCCATGAACTGGAGAGCTGGTATTTTGGTGATTTAGAAGCTGTTGGTAAAGCATTTAATAAGCCAAAATTGCCAGATCGGTATAAGAGTAAAAAAAAATATAAAAACCCAGACACAATTCATAATCCTGCGAAAGAACTTGAATATATTACAAATAAGGAATATCAAAAAATTTCTGGTTCCAGAGCTATTGGTTCGCTTTTATCTTTGGAGGAAAATGTAAATAAATCACATAGCTTTAAAGTGTTTATTGAAGGTGTCAAAGAGTTGATTCGATAAAAACTGATTCCCGCCTGCAAGGGACTGCAAAGCCAACAACTTGGCTTTGCAGTTTAACAGAGGAGAAAAGGATTGCTCATGGACAATTATATAAATAATGATAAAATATAAAAAAATTAACAGGAGGGGATGATATGCAGATAACGCAGATAAAGTTAAAGAATTTTCGGGCTTTTCAAGATGTGGACCTGCGGGATATTCCACACTTCGTGATTCTTGTGGGTGCCAATGGCACAGGCAAATCTACCCTATTTTCCGTTTTTGGCTTTCTTCGTGATGCAATGACATCTAATGTAACAACCGCCCTTGCAAAATTAGGCGGCAGTCGAGATTTTAATAAGCCAATCTTGTTATTTTTCTTGCAAATGGTAGATTATCCTGATAATATTCCTATATGAGACAAATTATCCAAAGATATATAGACATAAAGCTACCTAAAGGTCAATCCGCTTTTTTATGGGGACCGAGACGGGTAGGCAAAACTTATTGGCTAAAACATCATTTTTTAAAACCTTCTATGAACTTTATTGATTTGCTAAAAACAAATGTTTATTTTGAGTATGTTAGTCGGCCAGCCCTATTGAGAGAGAGATGGAAGGGGCAATTAACAGTCATAGATGAAATTCAAAAAGTACCGGCTTTATTAGATGAAATCCATTGGCTTATTGAGAACAAATCAGCCAGCTTTTTGTTAACTGGCAGTAGTGCCAGAAAACTCAGGAAAAACCATTCTAACCTGTTAGCTGGAAGAGCCTGGCGTTTTGAAATGAATCCGCTTTCTTTTTATGAAACCAAAGGGTTTACTTTGGAAAGGGTTTTAAATACAGGTCTTCTGCCTCCTCATTTTTTGTCTTCCTCTCCTTTAAAAGATTTAAGGGCTTATGTTTCTGACTATTTAAAAGAGGAAATAGCAGGAGAGTCTTCTGTAAGGAATATTCCCGCTTTTACGGATTTTTTGCGAGTAGCTGCTCTTACTAATTCAGAACTTTTAAACTGGACAAATTTAGGTAGAGAGACGGGTATTAGTACTAAAGTAGTTCGCCGTTACTTTGAAATTTTAGACGATACTTTTTTAGGTTATTGTCTTTCCCCCTGGAGAGTAAGTCCAAACCGGCGGATGATTTTAACAAGTAAGTTTTATTTTTTTGATGTGGGTATTGCCAACTATCTTGCAAAAAGAAAACCTCTCGTCGGAAATGAAGCTTTTGGAAAAAGTTTTGAACATTATATTTTTATGGAATTGATGAGTTATAAAAAATACAGAAATCCAGAATTAGATATACATTACTGGAGAACATCCTCAGGTTATGAGGTGGATTTTATTTGTGGTGATATGCACACAGCCATTGAGGTAAAGTCTTCCTCTCGTATACATAGCCATCATTTAAAAGGATTAAAAGCCTTAAAAGAAGAAAGAAAAGTGAAAAATCTTATTTTAGTTTGTTTAGAAACAAAGTCCAGAGTTTTGGATAAAAATATTCAAGTCCTCCCTTGGAAAACTTTTTTAAAAAAGATCTGGAAAGAAAATATCTTAAAATAATCTTTGACCTATATATAGCTGCGGACACAAGAATGACTTGTATGAATAAAAGAAAAAATAAGGTAATTTGGAAATGGGAAAGATTATAGCAGAATCAAAAACAGTGGAAGAACCTCTGGTTAAATATGCTCAAAAAGCAGGATGGGAATATGTGCCACCAAAAACAGCACTTCACTTAAGAAAAGGGGAAAGTGGCAAGTTGTTTTACAGTGTTTTAAAAGATTCGCTTATCAAGCTCAATTCTGATTTTTTAAACGAACACAATGTATCTGCCCTTGTTCAAAAAATAGATGATACCGACGATACAATAGAAGGAAACAAACAAACTCTGAAATGGGTCAGAGGACAAGAGCTGTTTTTTGATACGCAAGAGAAAAGGAACCGGAATGTTCATCTGATTGATTTTTTGAATTTGGAAAATAATGTGTTTCATGTAACCCAGCAATGGAGTTATGAAAACCTTTATAAGAAAAATCGTCCTGATGTTTTATTTCTTATAAATGGCATGCCTTTTGCTATAGTGGAAAATAAAAAACCTGGAATCAAAAACTCTATGGAACAGGCTATTGCACAGCTAAAACGACTACAGCAAGAAATACCAGAAATGATGTCCTTTCCCCAGGTTTTTAATATTACAGATGCCTTAGAGTATTTTTATGGGGTGACATGGAATTACACCCGCAAAAATATCTTTAACTGGAAAAAGGAAGCTCGAACACAAGAAGGCTCTAATGTAGTATTTCATGGCACAGCAAAACTTTCTTCAGCCAGTGGGAAAGTTCTGGATTCTCGCCTGCGCGAGAATGACAGTGAACACAAGAAGAACGAGGTAGGCAAGAATGATGTAAGCAGTGGGAATGATAAACAAATCGAAAGTGAGAGGCGAACAAAACACATAAGTTTAGAAGAAGCTGTGCTTACTTTTTTTGAAAAAAGACGATTTTTGAAAATGATAAAAGACTGGATTCTTTTTTATTACAAAGAAAATGAGTTGGAGAAAACCATTTTAAAACAACACCAAACAAGAGCTATTGAAAAAATTATCAACCGGTGTAATGAGCAACATAAAAACCGTGCTCTCATCTGGCATACACAAGGATCTGGAAAAACTTTTACTATGTTGACCACCGCAAAGCTTATTTTGGAATCCAACCCTCAGGCAACAGTGATGGTCATCGTAGATAGAAACGAGCTGGAAGGGCAGTTGGCAATATGGGTTAAACGACTTATCGAAGAGGTAGAGATAGGCGGTATCTCTGTTGAACAAGCTGATTCGAAAAAAATATTAGAAAAATTATTAAAAAATGATTTTAGAGGTTTGATTGTATCTATGTTGCATAAATTTAAAGATATACCAGCCAATATCTGTAACAGAAGTGATTTTTATGTATTTATAGATGAAGCTCATCGCTCTGTAGAAGGAGACTTAGGTAATTATTTAACAGGCACTTTGCCACAAGCCACTTTTGTTGGTTTTACAGGAACCCCTATTGATAAAACTTCTAAAGGTCGGGGCACATTTAAAGTTTTTGGAAAAGATGATACACCTAAGGGCTACTTGGATAAATATTCCATCTCCGAATCTATAGAAGATGGAACAACAGTTCGACTTAAATACTCTCTTGCTCCAAATAAAATGAGAGTAGAGGAACAACTGTTGGATAAAGAGTTTTTTCAAATAGCTGATACAGAAGGAATAAGTGACATTGAAACTTTAAATAAAGTTTTAAGCAGATCTGCAAAATTAAGAACTTTTTTAAAATCCTCTAATCGGATTGATACAGTTGCAAAGTATGTAGCTAATCATTTTAAACAAAATGTTCAACCCTTGGGATATAAGGCTTTTTTAGTGGCTGTGGATCGGTCTGCCTGCGCCTTATATAAGCAAGCTTTAGATCGGTATCTTTCGTCAAAAATGTCTCAGGTGGTTTATACAAAAGGACATAATGATTCTGAATTATTGCAACAATATTATTTGAGTAAAGAAGAGGAGGCAACAATCAGAAAGCAATTTAAAAAACCGGATGTTGAGCCTCAAATTCTAATTGTAACAGATAAGTTGCTTACAGGATATGACGCGCCTATTTTATATTTTATGTATATGGACAAACCTATGAGAGATCATGTTCTTCTTCAAGCTGTTAGTAGAGTAAACCGGCCTTATGAAGATAAACGAGGAAGAATAAAACCCTGTGGTTTGATAGTAGACTTTGTAGGAGTATTCAAATCTATGAAAAAAGCTTTGTCTTTTGACTCTGATGAAGTGAATGCTGTTATTGAAGATTTAGATCAATTACTGCAACAATTTAAAAACATGATGGAAAACAATATGAAAGCTTACTTGTTCTTTAAAAGGAGAGATTCCCGTCCCACGCCTGCGCGCGGGCAAGCTCTTTGTGGTAGTGATTTGCAAAATGGAAATAACCAACCTGCTGAATCAGCAGATAAGTTTTTAGAAAAATTAATTTACGAAACTTTATTAGATACTAAAGAAAGAGAAAAATTTATTGAAAAATTTAAAGAGCTGGAAAGTCTTTACGAAATTCTTTCTCCTGATCCAAGGCTAAGGCCTTATATGGATGATTATAAGAATATAGCTGAAATTTATAAAGTAGTCCGAAAGCTTTATGAAGAAAAAACAGATTTTATTTCCGATGTTTGCAGAAAAACAGAAAAACTGATTCAAGAGTCTGCTGAACTAATTACATTTCCAGGAATCACAAAAACTTACGAAATCAATACAGACACTTTGAGAAAAATAAAAGAAAGCCAGAGTCTGGATAATAAAGAAATTATTAGTCTTATTCGCTCTATTCAAACTGAAGCTGATAAAAAAAGCAAACAGGAGCCTTACTTGATTTTTTTATCTGAAAGATCGCAGAAAATAATGCAAGACTTTGAGCGAAAACAAAAGAGGGCAAAAGAGGTTATAGAGGCTGTTTCAAACTTAATGGACGAAAAAATATTAATGCAAAAAGAGCGAGAGCAAAGTAAACTTTCTCATCAGGAGTTTACTATCGCATGGGCTTTATATCGTTCCAGCTTGAAAGTTCGTCCTTTGTCTCCTGACAAAAAGGATGGTTCTTTAGAGGCTGTTCCTTTTTCACAACCTGCTGTGGAAGCTGAAAATTCAAACAAATTCAATATAAAGCCAAATCCACGAGGTTTAAAAGGGGAGTATGGTGTAAAGGATTTTGAACATTTAGCCATTCAAATAAGCGAAAGCTTTGACAAATTTAAAAATTTTTACAGTAATTCAGACGAAAAAAGGCAGTTAAAAATGGATATGTATCAGATTCTTTCTGAACATATACCGGACGAAAGGTTAGTAGTTGTCTCAGAGGAAATAATAAGATTAATTGAGGAAATGAAAAAATGAAAATAGATAAAGAGATACAGCAATTTAAAAATGAGGTAAAAATATGGTCTAAAAAACTTAATGTTTTTCCGTCCGATGTTAGGTTAGAAAAAATACAGCAATGGGGAACTTGCTCTCGAAATGGGGTGGTGTGTTTTAATAGTGATTTATTATTCAAACGAAAAGAGCTTCAGGTATATGTGATTGTGCATGAGCTTTTACATTTAAAAATTTCTAATCACGGAAAGCTGTTTCAGGTGTTAATGAGTATTTATGTGCCCAATTGGAGAGAACTACACAAAGAGTTAAATACCTTAGACACAAAGGAAAGTGATATAAGTATTTAGTTGTCCGTGATACACAGTTGTTTTAAGGTTTATTTTTCATGCTTTAACTTTCTGTTTAAACTTGAAAAAAAGAATCAAGAGCTTGTGCACGTTCTTCCCAGTCGGGCATTACTGTGCTTAAAAAATGATAAAATTTCCTGGAATGATTTTTATGCTTTAAGTGGCAAAGTTCGTGCATAATAATATACTCAATACAATGAGAAGGCAGTTGAAAAATCTCCGGGTTTAACAAGATAGTTCCTTTAAAGGTACAACTCCCCCATCGCCTTTTCATATATCGCAAATAATAAAGTGGTTTTGGAATGCCGTATTTTTTAATTTGCGCATAACATTGTTCAAATTTTTGAGCTATATACAGCATGGCCTCGTTCCTTAGCCAGTCTTCTATAAGTAAACTAACTCGTTCTCTCTGATTGCTGTCGCGGATATGAACTTTTATGATCTTTTGTTCTTTTATTATTTGTTCTTCTTCAAAATCTGGTATTTGAACAATTTTTATCATATAATCTCGGCCCAAAATTTTTACAGTCTGGCCACCTGTATATTCTGTAATTTGCTCCATAGGTTGATACCTTTCCATTTTTTTTAGTTGTTTGACAATCCACTGGCTTTTTCGATTCACCACGCTTTGGATTAATGCAAAATCCGTGCCAAACGGGGCAGTAACTTCTATTTTTTTATCAAGACACACCGCAATACCGATGGTTTTTCTGTTTGAATACTTTAAAGAAACAGAAAATGACTGATTTCCATACTGAAAAGAATGTATTTGCTGAAAAGAATGTATGTCGCGTTGCATCGTATTTCCTTTTTTTGTTAATTTTGTCAGTCCTGCGCAATCAGGAACTTCCTTTATTTATTCTGCAAAAGTGCTGGAATTTGAGTAATGGCTTTTAGCAGTTTTAATGGCCTCTTCCATAATCCGGTCAATGGAGTCAAAATCAATACAGAGATCTGTCTCCTCTTTTTGTTTATAAAGGTAATCTTCTATCTCATTTTTAATCTTGTTTTGAATATCTCTATTCCTGATCCAATCCACAATAAAGTGCTGTTTAATAATCTGAGAAAGGGCAATGCTCATCTCCACCAGTTTATTGTTTATCAGTTTTTCATTCTGATTTTCGGCAGTTTTCAAATCTTTTGTTGATGGTTTTTTTAATTGTTTAGATCTATTTTTCGGCCTCCTGGTTTTTTTATACTCATAAGCGGGTTCTGCATTATCCTTGCCTGGTGGTTTTTCTGGCCAAAGTATTTTTTTTAAAATACCGAAAAAAGCCTTTGCTTCTTCTTTGTTTTTTAAAGCGGGAGGAGTTTCATCACTCGTTCGGGTTAAAGCTGTATCCTTTAATTTTTTAGCTTGTTGTAAAAACTCTTGTTCACTTATTCGCCCTCTCCGGTATTCGTCTAAAGTTTTCTGAAGAAGAGCAGAAAGTTTTTCGTAAAACACATGGTCTTTTTCGATATTTTCTGCAATGTATTTTTTTGCAGAATGTATAATCATCAAGGCTTGGGATTGAGCACTTTTTCCTTTTAATTTCTGATTAAATTTATTATCGTAAATATTGATTAAGGGGACAACTGTTTGTATTTTTTCCGCTTGAACATAAGTGTTTAACAGTCGCTCAATTTTTGGTTCGTAATCTTTATAAGGGACACTCTCCGCAAAAACTTGCTGAATATGGTTTTTTAACTGACAAAAAAACTTTAATTCTTCTTTGTATTTTTTTATTTTATCTTTTGGGGTTTTAGTAATAAACTCTGCGGAAGAAAGTGCCCGATGCAGGTTGTTTCCAAAAGTAGAAAATTTTTCATAAAAATCTTCTCTCTTATCTTTTTCAAATAGTATGTTTTCATAAGAGCTTTTGTCCCTTTTATTTTTTATTGAGCTAAATAAAGAAGTCAAATTTGAGTAATATTGAGGTAGCTTGTCAATTTCCTGCTTTATTTTGCAAAAAGAATCTTCAACCTCTTTCTTGTTAAACAAATCAAATTCCATATTCTGTGCTCTTTCAGCTAAACTATCGTAATGGGAAACTGCATCTAAAAGTTGTTTCAGATTGCCATGATAATCAATCACATAACCAAAGTCTTTTTTGTCAAAGATCCTATTTACTCTTCCGGTAGCCTGTAACAAAGTATGTTCTTTTATATCTTTGTCTAAATAAAGCACAGTATTTCTGGGAACATCAAAACCAGTTAAAAGTTTATTAACTACTATTAAAATATCTGGTTCTTCTGGACTTTTAAACTTGGCTATTATCTCTTTTTCGTAATTTTTATGGTCACCAAAATTTTCTTTTATTCTTCTCTCATATCTTTGCAGATCTGTTTCATCTTCATGGATATGTTTATTATCTTGTCTATCATCCGTTCGAGAGACAATAACTTCTGTGGAAATCTCTCCTATTTCATCAAGGTATTTTTTATATTTAAAAGCGGTGGCAATACTATGTACAGCTAACAGTCCTTTAAACCCTGTGCCTTTCCATGTTCTGGAGAAATGGGCACTTATATCCATAGCAATCATGTAAACCCTTTGGTCTGTTTTAGCTAATTGATTATTACGATTATATTTGTTTTTTAGATCGACTTTTTGATCTTCAGAAAGGTTGTTTGTAATTCGCTCAAACATTCTGTCTAATAGATTTTTGGTTATTTGCTGGGCTACCACCCGCCCCTCATATAAAAGTGGTAAAGTAGCTTTATCACTTAAAGCGTCTCGGCTGGTATAGGGGCTACCAATAAAATCTCCAAACTTGCGCATAGTGTGTCTTTCTTGTTTCGTTAGCGGTGTACCTGTATAGGCAATAAAACAGGCATTAGGGCAGACCTTGCGGAGTTTAGCACTGGCTTCTCCGTATTGTGTTCTATGGGCTTCATCCACCAATACAATAATATCGTTGGATGTTAATTTTACTCCTTTGGCATTGGCGGCAGAGTCAAACTTAAAAATAGTGGTGGCAATTACGGTTTCTTTAGCAGATTTTAAAATTTCGATAAGATGAGTGCCGGTTTTTGCTTGTGTTAGGGGCACTTGGCAATTATTAAATGTTTTATAAATTTGTGTGTCCAGGTTTACTCTGTCTGTGACTAAAATAACTTTAGGTTCTTTTATCTTTGGCTCCATAGCTATAGCTTTGGCCAGCAAAACCATAGAAAGAGATTTGCCACTCCCTTGGGTGTGCCAGATCACCCCATCCGGTCGTTTTTGATCTAATGCTACATTGGTCATTTTATCAAGAGCAGATTTTACAGAAAAATACTGCTGATAGCGGGCTATTTTTTTAGTGCCTGCTGAGTAAAGAATAAACTGCTTGATAAACTCTAATACTCTCTTAGGCTGGCAAAGGCTGTAAAGCATTATGTCCTGATCTGTAATTTGTCTTGGAGATTTTTCTAAATCTTCAAAGTGTTTTTGCAAATATTTATACCTTCCTGCAAACAGTTTATCTTTTTTTTCCTGTGGAAGGGGGGTGTTTACCAAATTCGTTATGCCTGCTTGTTCTGTCGTGTTTGCTTGTTCTGTCGTGTTTGCTTGTTCTGTCGTGTTTGCTTGTTCTGTCGTGTTTGCTTGTTCTGTCGTGTTTGCTTGTTCTGTCGTGTTTGCTTGTTCTGTCGTGTTTGCTTGTTCTGTCGTGTTTGCTTGTTCTGTCGTGTTTGCTTGTTCTGTCCTATCTGTTTTCTTTGTTATACCTGCGTCTGCAGGAATTTCTTTCAACAGTTTTGCTTCATCCAGTCCTTCTTCTTTCCAGGGGTACCAAAAAGCTCTTTTTGTTCCTGTAGTTCCATACATAGAGCGATTTTTATTTATATTTGTAGGGCACAAAGCTATTAAAATTTGAGAGAATACAAACAAATGAGGTATTTCTAAGTTTTTTTGATTTCTAATGTGCTGGGATATAGCTTCTTCTACAGGATCATTTATGTTTACTCTTTTACATTCTATAACCACTACCGGGATGCCATTAATAAACAACACAATATCTGGTCGTCTTGTGCTTTCATCAAAGCGACGAGTTTCTACATTGTATTCATCTGTTACATGGTATGTGTTGTTTTCTGGATTTTTCCAATCAATATATTTAAGGTCATAACTTTTTTTATTTCCTTTTATGTTTGCATGAAAACTTTTTCCCAAAGTAAGAAGATCAAAAACTTTTTCACTGGTTTTAATTAGTCCCTCAAAGGGTATGTTTTTTAGCTCGTAAATGGCATTTGATATATTTGTATCTGTAAACGAATAAACATCATTCTTGTATTTTATTTGATTAATTTTTTTAAGTTGGGTTTCCAAAATATCTTCTAATAGGACATTCCTAGCACTGTTTTTACGAAAGTTAAGGGCTTCTTCTGGTTCTAAGTAAATCCATCCCATGTTTTGCAAAAGCTGAAGGGCGGGGATTTGTGAGCTTTCATCTTCCCTAAAAGAAGGGCGTGCTATAGTCTCTTTTTGCACTTTATATTTCTCCTTTTTGCTGTAAGTTCTTCTTTTTAGTTTTTTGTCCTATTTGTCTTCTTTGTCTTACTTTTGCCTACTCTGTCCTACTTGCTTTTTTTGTCGTTCTCGCTTCTGGTGTCATTCTTTCTAAAGCGAGAGAGTCTCTTTTATATTTGTTATTGTCATGAGCTTTGTTATTTTTTTTCATTGTAAAAAAAAGATGGCTTTTAACTTAAAGATTTTCTCCAATACTCTGGTTTAAGTCTATTTTATTATTTTTAGACTCAATACCTTGTTTCAACATAGTAATAATATTTTCTGAAAACAAGTTTTCTAAATGGTTGGTGTTATTAGTGTCCGCAAACTGAATGGCTTTTATATACTTTTCCCTGTTATTTAATACCATTGGTAAAAAATCCAGTCGTATCAAAACATACGCTAACAAGAGGCGCGCTACTCGGCCATTCCCATCATCAAAGGGATGAATGTGGATAAAGCTTTGATGTAGTTCCACTAAAAAGGGAACCAAGGTTTTATGTTGTTCTTTTTTGTTTTTTTCAAGCCATGCTTGCATCCATTTTACCAGCTCTGTCATTTTAATAGGTGTTTCTTCGGGAGTGGCAAAATGAAATATCTCTCCAGTTTGCGTTACCACATGGTTAGGCAGGGTTTTATATTTTCCCGGTATAATTTTTTTTCGCGTTATTTTTCCTTCAGTAGTTTTTGCAGGGGAGTAGAACGGTTCTTTAAGGCAAATTTTATTTAAGTCTCTGATGTCTGCTTCAGTGAGGGTTCTATCTTTTTTTGCCAACTCACACATATATTTAAAGGCTACATTATGAGCTTTCATTTCTTCATACTCTCTCAGTGTGTGTTCTCCTGTAGTTCGACCATGAATAAGCAAAAGCTTTGTTTCATTATAGACAAGCGTATTGCCTTCAAATTGATTAGAATGATGGTTAAACCGCAATCTAATCCACTGCCAAAGAGCTTGATAATTTTCTTTTGGAAGGGGTTGAATCGCCAGCCATTTTTTGTGCCATTTTATAAGTTCTAAGGACATAGTTTTTACCACTTTCTTTTTGTATGTTGTATTTTCTTTTCTTTTATATGTTATTATTACAATGTTTTGGACATCAAAAACCAAGCCAGCCTTTTATGCTTATTATCAGGACTAAAGCGCAGGTTTGACGCACCGCCAACCATTTTGCCGATGCCGGCAAAATGGTCAAAATGTAAAACAGTTATTACCAATAATAAGGCTCCAGTTTCCAAAGATCAGCAATACTGATTTGTCCCATGTAGCTTAAAATTTTCAAAGGGTGATCTCCGAGGGTTAGATTATGTTCTTTTAATTTTTTCATACAATCCTTTCTATTTTTGTTGGGAAGCCTGGCTGAAAATGGATACCAGAGTTTCTGGCTGTAGTAGATTTTACCTATTTCCACAGATTCACCAAGGGGCAAGTCTATATTAAAAGGCATCATTCCTTTATAATTTTTAAATTTCTCATGGTAAATAAGGCCATAATTTTTTTTATCTTTATCATAAAATAAAGTGGCTACAGGATGAGCATCCATAACAACATTTAATACTGGAACATTTTTTGGAGATTTAGAAATAATTTTTTTTAAGATTTCTTCCATAGTATATATCCTTTTTTAAGTAAAAATTCTGATTTTTTCTTAAATATTTTTCCTCGTTATTATTTTCATACCAATGCTATGCCTTTTGTTCAATATTTTCAATATAATTTGTTTTCTTGTTTTTGTTAAAAATGGAAAGAATGTTTTTAAAATAACTTGAGTTATACAAGGATTGTATTTTATAAACGCCAAACTGATAGAAGCTTTATACTTGTTCATATTTTTGTCTTCCAAAATATATTTCAATAAATCAAAATGAGTAGAGCAATAATCTCCCGGAACTGTAATTTTACATAGCCCTTTTATTTTCGCTTTACTTTGATACCAATCTTCATCATCTAATTGTAAAAGTTTATTTTTTAGTTTTAAATCTTCAGTTATTTCTGTCAAGTACCCAGATGCAGTATCATATATAGGTGCAAATTTCACATTATTTTCTTTGGACTTTGAGCTAAGAAATCCATAATTACACCAATGACGATCTCCATGTCCTATCAAAGCATCAAATCCGATCATTGTAAAAAAATTTTCTAATACATCATCACTATAACCTTCGTTTTTTATAATATTAAAAATATTTTTTATGTTATGTTCTTTCAAGATTGCAATACTCCCTCCTTTTCTTTCATCTAAATCTGGTTGACCACTGTAACGGCATATCAAAATCTTCATTTCTGTTAATCCAAAAGGTTGTTTTCCGTATTCGTTTAGAAAGCTTTTACATAAAATTCCTTTAGTGTTCCTGAATTTAGCCGGAAAATACTGAACATGGTTAATTTTTAATTCATTGGCTAAAACACTGTTAAAAACTTCTGTATAAATTTCCATTTTCCCATATTTTGGTTTTTTAAAAAGATACAATTCTTTTTGGTCTACTTTATAAAAGAGTGCTTTTTCTCTTGCTCCTCTCATTTCAAAATTTTTGGAACTCCACACCTTTTCATCCAGTAAATTAAATCTGTCTCTATATAAATCATTTTCAACAACTAAAGTTTTTAATAAAAATGAAGACATTAGATTGTTATCCTTAATAATGTTTTGTTTAGCCAAAACTCCACACCTTTTTTTGTTCGCCTGGAGCACATTTCAAACCTATTGATAAGTGTCTGTATCATTTTTGTTTTCATATTTCTTGCTCCTCTGAAGTGTTATTTTTATCAGGGTTTTTCTTTTTATTTTTTCCAAGATCTAAAAAAGTTCCTGAAGTATCTATTTTTTCGGCAGGGTTTTTCTTAATAGCGTTTATAATGACTGATATAAGTTCCAACTTTTTTTCTTTGTTTTGTTCAGGATTATCCTTTGTTAATTTATCAATTTGTTTTAAAAACCCGTCAAAAATAGTCATTACTCTTTACTTATGATGATATTCTTCTTTTATGCGGTTTGTTTGCGATATGGATTTTTGGCAATACCAGGCAATCCATACTAAAGGCAAGCCTACTATTGTTCGAGTAACTATATTCATCCAAGTAATTTCTGGAAATATAAAAAAGAAACCAAAATATCCAAACATTAAAATAACCAGTGAAGTAATAAATCCAAACCAATACCCTTTTGTTTTCTTTTCTGTGTGCGCTTTATGGTAACTTCCTGCTAAGCCCGCAGAGGTTGCTCCTGGTAAAAGATCTTCTATTTTTTTAAAAAGCTCTTGATACTGTTGTTGTTTTTCTGAAATAATTTTTGTTTCAGTGTCATGCTGTTCTTTTATTTCAACGGTTAATTGTTTAGCTGTATTTTTCTGTTCCTCTATCTCTGAAAAACAAGTGTTGGTAGCTTCACTTTGTTTTTGTATTGCATCAATTAATTCACCAGCTTTTTTTTGCTGTTCTTGTATCTCTGAAACAGAGGTTTTAGAATCATCATGCCATTTTTGAACTTCAGAATTGAGGTTTTTTACATTTTCATGTTGTTTTGATATTTCATCAGATAAAGTATTTGCAGTCTTTTTATGAGCTTGTATCTTTAAAAGTTCTGTATTCAGTTCCTTACACTGCTTTTCTATTTCATCAGTTAATTCTTTAGCCGTATCATGTTGTTTTTGTATTCCATTAACTAAATTATCTAATAGTTCTAATAACTCTTGTTTTTTCATATACCGAGGTGCGCTATTTTCCATTTTAATATTCCTTTCCAAAATTTTACAGTTCTTTTATATTATATTTTTATAGTTGTTTGTCTAATCTACTAAGCAAATCATTTCGTTCTCTGTTCAAATTCTTTTATCCAATTTTTAAGGGATTCAAAGTCTTTTTTTAATTCTTCAGGTCCAGGTATATTATTAATTACTTCGTTGGTGGAAGAATGCAGAGGTTTTGAATATTTTGTCATCAAGTCATCCAAAAAATCACAATCTTTTTCTTTATTGATTTTAGAAAGGTGCTTTATTTTATTTAAAGTGTGAATGTGTCTTCTGTGTCGTTTTACTATATCCATAAGTAAAACAGATTCAATTGTGTTTTCAATAGTGATTCTAAAATCACTACAAAGCCCTATTGCGATTTTATTATATTCATCTTTACCTTTATTTTCCAAACATTCTTTAGCTTGAGGTAGGTTTTTTATTAAAGAATCTAAAGCTTGTTTTAGGTTTTTCTTAGAAAATGGAATATCCCCTGGGTCGCCTGTTCCCCAAGGTTCTTTTTTCACACATACAGTATTGAGCTCTATATCTTTTTTTTTCGCATATTCTTGAATAAGACCAAAGAAGGATAGCCGATGCGTAAACACAATGACTTGTCGTTCTTGAGATAACTCTACAAGACGCTTAGCGACTGCTTCTTCATAGTTTTGATCTAATGAAGATATAGGATCATCAAAAACGAACGGAGCTGAATTTTGCCCCCCTGTTACATCAGCAAGAAATGCTGAAAGGGCAACAATGCGAGATTCTCCTTCACTGAGAATATCTTCTGCTTTTACTGAAGAATGTAGTGGACTTATGTCCTTTAATTTTATCTTATGGAGTGCTTTGCCTTTTACTACCTTTGATTTAGAAAGCTCAACTTTTATCTTTTCAGCTTCTAATTTTTTCAACTCAGTGTTGAATCTATCAATAAAATCTTTAGTAATTAATTGTTCTGATAATTCACTTTTCTTTTTCGATAAAGATGTTGTGTTTGTTAACTGTTTAGCAGATTGAAGTAAATAAATATTTTGCAATCTTTTTATCTCTTCTTTTATTAAAGTTACTTGTTCGGCAAGCCATTTCTTAGCTTTTAACTGTTTTTGTTTGGACAGTAAATTTTCCTTATTATCTTTTTTCGCGTCTTCATCATATTGTGTTGCTTTTTGCTCATTATCCACAATAGTTTGTTTAATTTCTTTTTTCCAATGTTCAAAAGAAGGCAGAGGGGAAAAATCAGGTGGAATTGCAGAATCAGTTAATTGCTGTTTTCTTTTTTCTAAAGTAACATATAGGGTTTTTAACTCTGTATTACTATCTGATTGCAATCCACTTGCGTCAATTTTAGTCGCAAGTGCTGGTTTGGTGAGAATATTGGGCAACATCTTTATAGCTTGTTCCAACGCTTCTTTTTTGTTTTCTACATCTTTTTGTGATTTGCCTTTTATAAACTCTTCAAAAGATATAAATCTTTTTTTTGCATCATCATCCAATTTCTGGTGGCATAAAACACACAAAGCGTCATCTGACACAACAGGAAAAGATTGTTTTTTATAAGCTTCATGCTCAGAATAAGCTTTGGCATATTTCCAAAGCTGTTTCCAAGTTTCACTACCAACTCCACTTAAAGGTGATTGTTCAAACAGTTTACCTGCCACCACTTTTGCTGTTTCTTGAGCTGTGATAATTTCTTTTTTAAGGTGATTAATATTACTACATTTTTCATCAGAAAAATTGTCTGTAAGATTATTTGTAGTATCTCTCAATTCCTGTAAATGTTTGTTTTGTTTTCTGATTTCTGTTGCTTTTTTTACAGGATCTTTTTGGGTAAGTCGCTGTTGCAATTCCTGTAACTGATTTTGATCTTCTGTTGTCCATAAGCAGTATTTATTTACTTCTTCTTCAGAGGTATTTGTGGATAAATTATTATACCATTTTGCTTCTTCTGTATCTTTGTATTCGTCTGGGCATCTTGGTTTTTTATTTAGGTGTTTTTCTTTTTCAGTTTCTATTGTTGAGGATATTTCTTCGCATACCTTAACAAGATACGAAAAAAAAGATAAAATTTGTGGTTCATAAGTGATTTCGTTTTCATTTTCCACATAAACTTGTCCACATGAAGTATCAAAAACACTTATGGCTCTTAAATCACCAATTCCTGTATTAGGTGTTTTCCATTCTATATTTTTTGTTTCCTTTCCTTTTTGATAAAAAATAGTGCATTTTTGTTCAGCTCCAGAGTTTGTATGAACATTTGGCAAAATATTTGAGCAGGATTTTGCTCCACAGATATTTTTTAAAATTCGCACATACCCTGACTTTCCAGAACCATTTAGACCATAAACAACAGAGAGATTTGCTGTTCCAAAATTCAGAGGTTCTTTAGGGGATAGAGCATTAATTCCTTTTATGTCTGAGATATATTTTAATTTAATCAAATCACTGGTGTTTTTATAATTTAACAATTTTTCTATTGGTATATCATTATTTGGTTCATTTTGTGGTTTTTTAACTTCGTTTACACAATATTTATAAAGTTCCCTATAGTCTTCCTCACTTAGTTTTCCTTTATCAAGGATGAGTATAGCGGTTTTTTGAAGCCACTTAGGTTGTCTTTCTTGAAACCATTTTTTTAATACATCTATGTTCATATTTTTAGTCTCCATTGGGCAATAAGCTTTTGTCTCACAATCTCCATCATCCTGCGTTATTTGTCATTCTGGCGAAAAAGAGGGTTGATTACAAGAGGCAGAAACATTATTTTCTCCTTAAAATCCGTCTTTGTCTTTATATCCTGGGGCTAATTTTAAATCAGCTGATTGAGAAACTTTTTTAACATTTTCCAGGGCATATTGATACTGCGGACCTCTTAACCTGGCATTTGCTGAACAATCAACATTCCAAAGCTGAAGAAAATACCCAGCCATAGCCGCACGAATTTTAATATTATGAGTATTGGAGTGTATAATGTTAGAGTTTTTTACCTTGTGAGGATGTTTTTTTATTTTTAAATCAATAAACAAGTGCCATTGCTTATCATTATTTGGGTGTTCATGTTCTTTTATGATATCTTTTTTAATGGGTTTTACTTTTAAAATTCTTCTAAAAACAAAATCAGCATATCGGTTTCTTTTTCTATCGTATGCACGCAAATGCCAGCGGAGCTGAGTATTGGCAAAAGCCACAGGAACAATTTGCCGTTTGGGTACTGCACTATGGGATAAAGAAGCATAAGTGATTTCCAGTGATTGTGTTTTTTGAATAGCTCTTGAAATTATAGCAATTCTGTCAATCTCATCAATATCAATTTGTTTATTTAATGTAGGTATAGTGTATACTGGAATACGCTCAAGAAACATTTGCATATTGAAAATAGGATTGAAAGTTTTACTCATTTCATAACTTTTTAAATGTATATTATAATCAAGGTTTTTTGGAGCAATTTGATTATACTTAGATAATATATTTGTAGCAGATGCCGCAGACACATTAAATTTTTTCATAATATCTTCCCGATTTATAATGCCATGAAAATATACAAGGGACTCAATAAATTTTAATTTTTTTATATCTTTATCTTGGTTCATTCTTTTTTATACCTTCTGTATCATATAAAAACGCTTTATCAATTTCTTTAGATTTCAACACATATAACTTGAACTTTTGTTTGTATTTTAGAAACTTGTTGTTAGGGATTTGCTCTGTGTTACACATACAGATATTGTATTTTTCCTGTATGTTTTGCATTTTCTCATCCAAGGTATTGCTTTCATACTGTTGGATTCGTTTTTCAAGAAAATCTGCCTCCCTAAGCCAACTTCCCCAAATAGCCACTGCTGATTCATGTTTTGCGATCTTGCATGTCCATTGAAATATGGTTTGATCCAAGCCCTGTAATACTGTTATTAAGAGAGGCAATAAACAAAGTAAAAAGAGTATAAAATCACCTTCTAATATTTTTCTGTAATAAAAATTAATTAAAGCAATCAGAAGCACAGAAAATAAAAGAATCAAAAACTCTTTCCAGTTTCTGTATTTAAGATGATGTGCTTTTAGTTCTGAGTGAGAATATCGGCACAGCTCCGCTTTAGATCTCAATTTTTTTAAAATTTGCTGGTTTAATTTTATATCATTAGTTTTCATTTAAACGGCCTACATATCATGTTTTACTGTTGAAGGGCTGGGTTTTATATCCAATACAGTTTTTTTCAAAATATCAAATGTGAGAGCTTTATCCGGGAAAGATTGAGCAAGAGCTGAAGGGAAAAGTCGCAAGCGAAAATCTGAAAATGTATAACCATTATCTCCATAATGTCCCTGTGTTGTAGTTAAGTTTGCCAGTTCGTTAAATTGTTCTTCTGTTAATTTCATTCCTTGCAGATCATGCTTTAACAATTCTAAACATTGATCTTTATTTGGCCTGGAAAATTCTATATGTAAAGAAGCTCGTCTGATAATAGCTTGATCTATGATATTTGCCCGATTGGTACAGAGAAATACAACTGCCCGGCCACCTATCTGACGAATATCATCAATTTTTTGTATTAGTGTATTGACAGCGGCTTTTTCTTCTTGGTGCATTTGCTCAGTGGACCTAAGTGAAGCAATAGAATCTGCCTCATCTATTAACAAAAACGCCAAGCGTTTTTTTCCAGCTTGAGTGGTCAGCTTTTCAAAAGCATCTTGAATGAGTTGACTCATTTCTCCGTGCAAACCTTTTCCTCTTACCCGTGTGCTGAGTTTAAGTAAAAATCCGTCTTTTTTCATATCTTGCACTAAACGATTGGCTACGCATTCTGCTGTAACAGTTTTTCCAGTTCCCACATCTCCGCTAAAAAGAAACAATGGATATCTATGTTGAACTATATCACATAATGGGATTATTTTTTTATAATACTTTTTGCTCCACTCATTTACATGATCCGGAAAAAGCATTGTTGTTAAATAATTTTTTAATACTTTATAATGTGTTTCAAAACCGATAAGTGTTTTGGTGATATTTTCCAACTTAGATGACGGAAGCTCTTGCTGAATATCAAAATGATTTTGTGACATTAACCCTCCTATAAATTTACAAAAGTATTGCGTTGCAATCCGTAACCATTACTTGAGTAGAATCTACTGCTTTCTTCTTGCATTTCAGAGTAGTCAGTTGAAGAAGATGTAGGACTCCAATTTCTTTTTAATCGTCCTGATTCTTTAAGTTTTTTAGCCTTATTATGATCAGAGTATTCAATAAGTATATGTAGCTTGCCATCAGGCAAGCATGGCCATCTGTTCCCCCCTGGTCTTTGAGAATTTAATAACATATTTTCTTGGACAGAATACCTATGAACTCTTACCAGATCTTCATAGCGGTTGTATAATCGTATATGAATATACTCTAAACATTTTTCTTCAGCCATTAAACGAATATCATCAGCACATTCATTTGCCCGGCCCCGTTCCATTGCCTGTGTTCTTAAAGCAAGCATTAATAAATCTGCTTGGAAATTTTCAAAAGCTCTACGAATATCTGTTTTAGTATATGTTTGTGTAAAAGTACTCATTATGTTTTACTCCTCAATATTAAAACCTGGTCCAAAAATTTCTTTCCATAGTTCTAATGTTTTTCCAGTTTCCTGCACAGCTTGAGCATAGGATAAGGTGTCAAAAGCAGTTTCGGCTGTTCTTATAATTTCATTCCATTCTCTGTCGGGCATCTCGATAGTATTGTTTTCGTTATTTGTGGGGTCGGCTATCCAAGGGGTGTCGCTTGATTGTGATCCAATAGCATTTTGGAAGTACACTTTAACAGGATTACCATTTCCTAAAAATTCAAAAAACATAATTATTGTATGGCTTATTGATGAGGAGTGGGATACCTTTCCTGTCTCAATCAAATAAGCTACTATTAATTCAATAGAAAAAGAAGAAAGCTCCAGTTCTTTATAATTTCTCCAGGTTTTTAGAATACGCACAACATCGGTAAAGTTTGAATATTTTTCTTTTATTTTATTTGTAAAATCCAATTGTTTATCAACACTGGTTTTAAAGTTACCTGAGTTTAACTTTTTTCGAGGTTGTCTGCCATAGGTTGTGTTACCTTTTTCTGGGATAAATGGCACAATATCAACTTCAAGGCCGGAGCCTTTAAACACAACTCCGACAGTTTTTTTGCCATCGGTAAAATCAGACTTTTGCTTATTAGGATATGCTTTGCACAATACTTTAATCAGCTCTTCTCGCAATTCTTTGGCATCAAATGAAACCTGCTCTTCAAGATTCAAGTAAAATATCATATCTATATCAAGAGGGTAATTTCCTTTTGGAGCCAGAGCAGTACCCTTTTTCCATGATCCTGCTCTTTTTGCTTTTATTACTTTGGTGTTTTCCATATTGTTTATGGCATTGGAAATATTGCTTTTTAGATGATCAATTTGTTGGGCATAAGAGGCTTTTTGCCCCTGGGTGAGTTTGATTCGGTTTACATGGTTGCTTAATTGTTGGTTTGTATATTCCATTATACCCCTCCTCTTCTTTTCATGTTAATTAGCCGGGCATGAAAAATCTTTTTTATACAGCTACAAAGCCAAGTTGTTGGCTTTTTAGTCCCGCGCAGGCGGGAATCTTGTTGAAGAAAATGTGCCATCCTTTTTTCCTCTTTATCACAAATCATTAACTATACCCTCCTTTTTATAGGATTCAATTTTTTATATTAAAATTTATAATGGTCTTAAAATTTAAGATAATAAAATCAAAGTGTCAACAGCTAAAAGCAGAAAAATCTCATTTTTTAGATTCATTTGGATAAATCTATAAGTATTTAATTTAAAAGGAGAATATTAAAATTATAAACAGTGTTTTTCAGGTTTTTGATGCTAAGCATAAAATTTTTCTTGAATTATAATGAATTTTGTGCGATAAATACATCATACCACCAGTTACGGCTTTCGAGTCGGCTGGCCCCGGGAGCCTGAGCGACCGGGTTTTTTTTACCTTGTTTATATGAAAAAAGTTATAGTTTTTATAGATGGTTTCAACCTTTATCATTCTTTAGTTCGGGCTCCACAAGCAAAAAAATATAGGTGGCTTGATTTAAAAAAATTATGTCAGCATTTTATTAAGCAATCTGAATCTTTGACAGAGGTTTATTACTTTACAGCTTTGGCCAAGTGGGATGAGGGAAAAGTGAGAAGACACAAACAGTATATAAAAGCTCTGGAAACCACTGGTGTTAAAGTGATATATGGAAACTTTAAGCTCGTCACAAAAAAATGTAGAGCATGTTATCAGAAATATCAGACTTTTGAGGAAAAAGAAACAGATGTTAACATAGGGCTCTATTTGTTAAAAAAAGCTTTTCAAAATGAATTTGACAAATGTTTTCTCTTAACAGGAGACACTGATTTAGTCCCTGTAGTGAAGATGATAAGAGAGCGTTTTCCAAATAAAGAGTCTCATATTATTACCCCCATAAATGGCCGTGCTTGGAGCTTGAAGCAAATGGCGGATTATAGCTCAAAGATAAAACAAAAATACCTTGAAGCCAGTTTGTTCCCACTTACTATTAATTTAAAACATGGGGCTATTATCAAACCTAAAGAGTGGTAGAATGGATGGGTTTTTGTTGTTGATATTTTCGGTGTTCATATTTTCCCCGACCTTAGTCTTTTAAATAAAGTCTTTTTTTGTTTCAAAATCGCGTAAAAATTAAAAAACCGGGTTTTTGTAGATAAGGTAATAATTTTTATTTAAAGTTTGTTTTTTTGTTAACCGATTAAATTAAAAAGAAATATGTAAAAATACTTGACAAGGAAGGAACTACTATGAGCACAATCGTTTTATCGTTTTATCGTTTTATCGTTTTATCGTTTTATCGTTTTATCGTTTTATCGTTTTATCGTTTTATCGTTTTATCGTTTTATCGTTTTATCGTCAAGTCAAGTTAAATCTTAAGTTTGTTCAAACCAAGTGGGGTTTTATAAAACCTTCCACAAGCCTTTTTAAAAAAACTTTATTTTTAGTACCTCTTTTTTTCTTAGTCGGGCTTTTTTCCAGTTGTGATATGTTAGGCAGTTTAGGTATTGGCACAAGCGCACAATACTCTTTAATCCCCACGGAAGGGCTAAGCACAGAGAATATTCCATCAGAAGATTTTTTTTATGTAAACTTAAGCGCGGGTTATTACTATGGGGAAGGTTACAATGCACTGGACGCTATTATTTACGCAATGGATGATGGGCCAGGGACAGACTGTAAAATCTCTGTCAATGAAGATTCCACCGAGGACCTTTATTGTATCTTAGATGTGATGGAAGGTGACTTATTTTTTCATAAACTTGTATTGGAGTATAATATTCCCGCGGGGATGTGTGATTATTCCGGGTTTATTGTCCCTTTTCATTATAACCAAGAGGTAGGAACAGGACCACCAAATGTTTATAAATGCACAGAAATAAAAAGTATATCATCAGACGGAACACCAGAAACAGAAGATACTTTCTGTCGTGTCCCTTGTGAAAGTGAGGTTTGCGTAGTTACGAATATTGAAGATACATGTAATAATGAAGAAAAATGCAAAGCTCCAACAAATAATTGTGGGGGGACTGGTGTTGCTGGTGAGTGGGATAAGGATCTAGAAACTTGTTTTGTCAACAATACATGCAATACCGAAATGGATTGTGAAGAACGGGATAGTAATACTTGCGGTGGGCCAGGGTTTTGGTATAGCCCTGGAACAGATTGCCCAACGGATGTTACAGAATTATGTCAAGGCGATCCTTACCCCTTTGACCAGAGCAATAAAGATAATAAAGAAAATTGTTGCTTTGGTGATTATAAAATAAGTGGTGGTGATTCAAGTGAAAAAGAAACGAATTGGGGAGGGGATTTCAAACAGTGTATTGGTGGCCCTGGTAGGTTTGCTTGGGAAGGGGGAGACGCCTATAATAAAATCGGTAAACCTAAAAGAGTTATTACAAACACAAAAAAAGAAGGTTTGAAAGAACAGTATGAATTGGACGCGCTTATAAATGTTTATGACGGGCATTTTACAAACAATAAAATACCCTCTTTTATTACGGCGAATTATTGGGAAGACGCGGAAGATAAAGATTTTAATTCCCATAAAAATAATTTACAAATATATTCCCATAATTCCACAGATCCCGATAATGAAATACCAGATGGCAACCCTTACTTTGTATGGTCTTGCTTTGATAAAGGACAGGAAATAAAGCATAAGATTATTTTACTAATAAGGGAGTGGAATACACAAAAAGAATATAATAAATTTAAAGAGACTTCAGGCTCAAGTGGTGATCCAGATATAGCGGGAGATGAAGGAGACCATTGCGATTACTATACTTCAGACGAAAAAGTTTTATTTAAAAGAGACTCCGATTGTAACGACTATATAGACTTAGACGACTGGATAAGTGAAAGCGCAAGATACCCTGAAGTTATTTATAAAGACTCGACTAATTAAATGAAACAGGTTTTATTTTTTCTCTCTTTTATATTTTTAAGTTGTTCTATAGGGATAAATGAACAAACAGAAGATAGTTTAATAGCCACAGACGCTATAGCCACACCTGCTATAGCCACAAGGGCTGTTGACTGTGAGGATCGGATAAATGACTATTCACAATGTTTGATAAAATTCCATACAAAAGATTGTGACTCAGTCCAGAAATCTTTAGTGGATAAGGAATTTAAAACAACCTATTATGCGGAATCTCATAAAGCTTGTGGTATGGAAAGCGTGCTGGCACTCTGTAATTTTAATGACCTAAATATTCATAATGTGTTTCATAGTTCTGTTAAAAATCGGACTGATAAAATCTTTAAACAGTGCAGAGTTCAGCAATAAAATAATAGTTTGTGCCCCCCTCTCCTTCATTAAACTAAAAAGAGGTCAGCTTGCCTACTTTTTAGTCCCTTGAAGGCCGGGAGAATCTATAAACAGAGATTCTGTATTACTGATTCTTTCTTATGTTTTTTACGATATTTTTCTATTTCCGATTGACATTTTTGTTCAAAGTTTTGTTTATTTACTGATCTATCCCATGCTAAATTATCTGATATTTCTATAATAGCTTCTCTAATAATCACAGCTTCTGCTAGTTGTGGAGCTCGATAGGCAATTTGTATCTCAGAACAATAAGGTTCTTTGATTTTTACTTCTCTGTATTCAGGTTTTAGACGCATAAAAAAGATACGTTTTACTTCCGGTTTTATTTTTTTGTGATAATCTAACACAGTGACACCTCCTTATCTTTATTTACAAACTATCAAGTTCTATCTAAACTATCGCTTCCTGTTATATTTTATTATAAGGTTTTTTGCGCTAATAATCAAGATTAATGCGGTTTTGACGCACCGCCAACCATTTTGCTGACGCAAGCAAAATGGTCATTCTCTTTTTTTCTCATCTGATTTTAATTTTCTCTCCTATTTTTTAACATCTTCAAAGTCATTGATTAGGTGTTTGTATCATTTTTGTTTTCATGTTGTTGCCTCCTCTGAAGTTTTATTTTTGATTAGCCTTTTCTTTCCACTACTTTTACCATTTCGTTGTAATGCGTTTTATCAACCTCTTCTATCCATTTGAAAATATCTCTTATAACTGGATAGCTTTCTCCCATAAGATTTTCTGCTGTGTCTTCGTTGATTTCAATTTTATCACTATGGGAATATTTATTTATAAAATTGTGAATTTTCTCTTTAATTTCAGGAGTTGTTTTTTTACAGTTCGTGAGACCCGTATCTAATAAAATACCTAAATCAGAGCGGTGCTTTGGATATTTAAAGTAAAAAAAAGATTCCAGCAGTTTTCTGGATAAATTTGCAGTCAAAAATGCTTGATTAATATCCAGATTGCTTGAGTCTTTAAAATTAAAAAGACTTTCAAAAATATAATGATACTCTGAATTATATTTAAGAAGGCTGTCAGGCATGTTGTCCAATTTAGCATTGCGTGTGCCTTGATCAGTCGGGGAAGGAGATTGTTTTTTATAACTGTTAGACATATTTTCTAATTCATTATTTTGATGAGGGATGGATACTTTTGCATTGACTATGAAAAAGTGTGCTGTGGGAGAGTTAGATTGTTTTTCTCTTTTACGATTTTTATTTCTCTTGATTAGCCAGTCTCGCACCAATTTAAAATAAGTAAAATTGTGTGTAAATACGAATAGCTGTTTAGCTTTCCCACAATGGGAGCGCAAAAATGAATACGCCTGAAACAAATTATTTGAATCAAAACTGGACATAGGATCATCTATAACAATAATACTATCTTTAACTTTGTTGTTTTTTTCTGTAAGTTTGGTAATAAAATAAATAAAGGCTATAGCTCTTTTTTCTCCTTCACTTAAGTATTGGCTGTGTTGCTCTTCCTGATCTCGTATAATATCATATCCTTTATTTTTCTTGTTAAATTTAAGAGATAGGTTATTTCTGCCTAAAAACTTGTATAGATGTGAGTTGATTTTTTGTGCTCCAATCCCTTCATTAGAAAGAGAAGCTTCCAGTTTTTGAATTTTTGTTTTTCTATCTCTATCTTGTTTATCTAATTCTTTAATATTGTTTTTTTGTTTTGCTAAATTGTTCATCTTTTGATAATAATTAAAATTTTTAATTTTTTCAGTCGCATAATGAAGTTCAAGAGCTTTTTTTCTCTTTTTTGTTTCTATTTCAAAATTGTTTGTTTTTTGATTATGCTTTTCCACAAGTTTTTTAATATTTTCAATATGAGAGTTCAGTTTTTGAAATACAAACTCATCTAAGCTATCAATAACCAATGATGTATTAAAAGGATTTTTGATTTTTTCTTGTATAAGATTTTTCCATTTTTCAAGTAAATTATTTATTTCTTTTGATGTGGAAATTAAATTGTTAGAATCTTTTTTAAAGTTTTCCTCAAATTCCTTATAAAACTTTTCTCTACTCGGAAGTTTATCGTCTATCTGGATAAAAAGCCCACTGATTGATTCAGAAACTCTTTGTAAATTGTTCTTAAAGTTTTCAAACTCTTTATTAAAATGCCCTTCCAGTTGTTTAATACGTTCTACTGGCAGGGTATTGTTACAAAATTCACATTTGTCAGATTTATGTTTTTTATGTATTTTAATGCCTGTTTCGACCCACGACTGTATATCACTTTTTAAAACAAATCGCTCTATTGTGTTACTTACAACACTTTTACTTAACAGTTTAGAGATTTCTGTTTCTTTAGTTTTAAGTTTTTCAAAATTAATTACAGGCAAATTTAATTCAATTTTATCTTTTTTGTTAGGCTTTGCTCCTTCTATACATTGTTTTACTTGTGTTTCTTTTAATAAGCTTGATTTTTCTTTTACTACTTTTTTGTTTTCATTCATAAATTGTTCTAATTTTCTTTTATCATAGTTCATAAAATAATTGTCATTTGTATCAATAGTTTGTAGATTCTGCTTTATGGATTTAGCGGTCTGGGTCATAAATTTTAATATTTCTTTTTCAGAATCTCTTATATCATTTTCTATTTTTTGGTTGTTTTTAATACTAATTTGTTGTTTCTCTTTTAATTGGTTTAATTGTTTTCTTTCACCAATTTTTTCTTCTGCTATAAGTAAAATGCTTTTTACAGAATTGTCCCAGTCAATATTTTCTTTAATGAAAGAGTTATTAAATATATGTAGATTTAAGTTTAACTTGCTTAAATTTTTCTGTGTTATTTTGTTTTTGTTTTCCATAGTGATAGAAAACTCTGATGAAGAAAATCTGTCGGGCAGTTTTTTCTTTTTTAGTAATTCAAATAAGGAAACAAGAGTTGTTTTTCCACTCCCGTTCCACCCATAGATTAAATTGAATTTATTAAAATCCTGAACATCTTTATTTGTTTGAGAATAGTCTTTAAAAATTCCAAAATTTTTAAGGTGTTTTATGTTTTTTATCATATTTTTGTCCTTATTTTTTATATTTTATATTTAACTCATTAGTTATTTAAAATCTTTTGTTTAATTTTTTCAAAATGGTTGTTATCATGTTCTTGTCTAAACAAAGATTTTTCTACAACATCCTCATTGATATATTTTTTAGCTGATGCTTGATTATGCTTAATACTGTTTAGTAAAAAGCATAAAGCTTTTTCTTTTATATCAGATATATCATCATTAAAGAAACAACGGCAAAAAAACTTGTTTTTCAAAAAAGGAAAATATTTTGGCAATTTATCTATGGTTTTTGGTGTAGATGGGGTTTGACCTTGATATCCTATTTTCACCTCACCTATTTTCTCTTGTTTTCCCCAAATTTCAAACTCAGTATAATATCCATAATCATTCCACAGTGTGGGGTTTCCTTGAGAAAGACGATTATATTTTGGATAAATAGAAATAAACTTTGCTTTTGCACGGTTAATAGCGAAGCCTTTGATTTTCAGTTTCTGTAAACACTGTTTTTCTTTTTTCCAATATTGTTTATATTTACTGCTAAATATTATTTCCTTGATCAATTTAGGGAACAACTGTTGTATATTTTTATACTTTATAGCTTGTTGTCTTGCAATAAAACCCCAAGAAGAAGTTGTGTTATCAATAGTGGAAATTATTGGTTTTTTATGAGCTATTGCCATACCGATTTCCTGATTGCAGTATATGCTGTCTTTTGCCTCTTTGTTTCCGACTATTAAGAAAATATCACAATTTGCAATTTCTTTTTTTATTCTCTCCAAGTCATGCTCTCCGGGAGTTATGTCATCATGTGCTAAAAAGCAGTTTATTCCACAAATAAACAAATCTCTTTTTAGATCGCCAAGAACTTTCTTATCCGTTGCTGAATGACTTATAAACATTTTCATATTTTTAGTCTCCAGTGGCCGGTGAGGAGTTTTTGCATAAGCCCCTTCTTTTGTATGCGGTATTTTTCCATTGTTTTTTTAAGCAGATCAATTTCTTTTTGAGCAGTATAGAGTGTGTGAGCAATGTTTTTTTGCTGTTCAAATTTTGGTAGAGAAATTTTCAAAGTTTTTAAATCCTTTCCGTATAAATGGATAATTGTAATTCCTTGTGTAAAATTGGCTATTTCCTTTTTTTTACTATGCGTGAGACAATAAGAAAGAAATGCAGAGTCATACCTCTGTATGTATTTCTTTACTCTTAAAATATTGATATCACCTCCCAATAAAACATCATCTTCAAACAATGCTGTTGCATTAGCTAAGTCAATACCTTTTGTTGTAGTAGAACCAGGAAGTAAAACATCTCCAGTTTTTGACACAACTCCATTTTCTATATTCGTACGACTTACAATCTCCTTAATAATTTCAGGATAAACTGTGTATAACTCTCCATATAATATACACTTATTTTTTCCAGTTTTACTGATATTGCTTTTTGATAGCCCCTTTCCTTTAAAAATTTTACAAATATCATCTAATTTTACTGTTTTCCAGGTGGGGTTTTGTTGTTGGTCAGAAATGAGTTTTTTTAACAGCCACTTAAATTGTTGTTCCTTGGCAGAAATAAGCTGTTCGGTTTTTTCAATAGCCCTGTCCCACACCTCCAACACAGAAACAATCGCCCTTTGCTCAGCAAGGGGAGGGAGCACAATCCAATATAGGTTAGCTTGTGGTATTGTGAGTTGTGGTACTCCTGTTGTTTCTTTCAAGAATTTAATTTTATGGTTAATGTATTCAGAAACAAATTTATTTAAAACTGGAATTTTACTTTTTAATACTAATAACCGGCCTATTGCTACAAATCTTGTTTCTCTATAATTTGCTATACCGATATCTCCTCTGGCAGTAATGGTAATTGCGTCTGCATCGTGCTTTGCATAAGTACTGTAACCATACAATCCTTTATTTGTCAGTGCATTGGAATAGATAGGATATAGATGAAGTGTATCTTGAACTAACGCAGACTCTCGAGGATTAAAATCCCCCCCTGCGGAAATATTATAAACATCACCTAATTTCATTCCTTTCCATCCTTTAGGCAACTTTGAATCTTCTCCTTTTATTCTCACTCTGTTGTTTTGGATTCCTGATTTTGCGGGACGGGTAGACAAATTGTTGCCTTCCCGTTTAGGTTCTAGATTTTTGCTCAAACGCGGGCCTGCAAAGCCAACGATTTGGCTTTGCAGTTTAGCAGTAGTGAGCGACCTATTTGTTTGTTTGTTCTTCATATTTTTAAATCCTATGTTCATTACACATATTTTTTATTACCCATCGCTATCCTTGTTATATTTTGGATTGCGCCCACCATGATTTTGCCGATACTGCTTTAAATCCTGTGCTTCCTTTCTTTTTGCTCCAGCCTCTGTCATTTTTCGAGAGGTTGGCTGAAGATGAGAAAATCGTTTTCCTTCTTGTTTATGTTGCATTTCTCTTTTTTCTGGATCCTGGGTTATACCTTTATAAACAACCTTTCTATTTTGTTTTAAATTGTATGTTATAGTATTTTTTTTTGGCATATTTGCCTCCTTTGTTGTTTTTTTGTTCATTGGTTTTTTCTTTCTATTTTGTTCTTTCCCAGTCTTTTTCTTTTGCCTTTCTCAAGTGCTTTAATACCGCTGTCAGGTGTGGGCAAATCTTCCGGCATACCTACTTAGACGATAGTCGTAGTCTGGGATATGACGCTCTACACCTAAGCCAATTTTGACCATTTTTCCCAGCTGGGAAAAATGGTCAGAAGGGGAGTTTTTGGAATTTTCACAAGCTTTTATAGCTTTTTGAATAACCACTTTAAATTTATCCCAACTACTGTATCCTAAAACCACCTGTAAGTCTCTGGCAGACCAAAACTCTACCCCTTCCGGTGTTTTTTGACGAATATCCTCAAAGGTTTTGTGGTGGCTTTTCAATACTGGTCTGGTTTTATTCTTCATTTTTTCCTCCTGTCTGTTTTTCTTTTCACTTGCTTTGTTAGCTGTTCAATTTCTTTTATATTCATATCAAGGTTATAGTGTGTCATGTTGTAAGATTTGCCATCAGTGGCAGTGTTCGCCAGACTGTTCCTTCTAAAGCCCTTAATTGAACCTCTACCTGACCATTTTTCGGGTGTGTATATAATCATCTCCCTTTTATGTAACAGTTTATTCATACTCCAAACTCCTTTAATCGCTTGCTCATCTCTGTGCGTGTTTTACTTAATTCTTTTTCCAAATCTTTAATCTCCCTTTGCGTCTTATGAATATCTACTACCTCCTCTTCCTCAAAAGTATCTACATAACGGGGAATGTTTAGGTTGTATTCATTTTCTCGAATTTCCTTTAAGGGTGAAAGATAAGCGTATTTGTCTATATTTTTTCTTTTTTTAGAAGCATTTAAAATTTTTTCAATATCTTGCTCCCGAAGTTTATTTTGATTTTTACCTGTTAAAAAATCCCGGCTGGCATCAATAAATAACACATCTTTTTTCTTTTTGTTTTTATGAAAAATCAAAAGAGCGGCCGGAATACCTGTTCCAAAAAAAAGCCCCGAAGGAAGGCCAATTACTATGTGTATTATGTTTTCTTCTATCATTTTTTCCCTGATGCGTCCTTCTGCTCCTCCGCGAAAAAGCACTCCGTGAGGAACAACCACACCGGCTTTTCCATCCGGTTTTACGCTTTCAACAGCATGGGATATAAAAGCCCAGTCCCCTTTTGCATCAGGAGGCATGCCTCGATGAAAACGATTATAAGAATCATTTTGCGCGCTTTCATAACCCCATTTTTTTTTGCTAAAAGGGGGATTAGCTATCACCTTATTAAACTGCATTATGGATTTTTTTTCCAAAAATTGAGGAGACTGAATAGTGTCTCCCCATTCAATATAAGATTGTGTTATCCCATGTAAAAACATATTCATTTTAGCTAAAGCCCAAGTTCCTCCGTTTATCTCTTGCCCGTATAGGGCAAAATTGGCACTGTTGATTTCCTGTCTGGCTTTAATCAAAAGAGAGCCTGTTCCGCAAGCCGGATCGTAAATTTTATCTCCCTCTTTTGGTTCAATCAGTTTGGCTAATAACTTTGATACTTCCGCAGGAGTAAAAAACTCTCCACCCTTCTTTCCCGCTTTTTCTGCAAAGTTTTGAATCAAATACAAATAGGAAGCACCAATAATATCTGACTGGCCTAAAAAATGTTTGAGATCGATATCTTTAAAATCGTTAATTAAATGTCTTAAAAGGGCATTTTTAGCTTTTGGCTTTCCCAGTAGAGCTTCTGAATTAAAATCCACATTTCTAAACACATTGTGCAGTTTTAATTGGTTAAGATCTTCCACTTCGTGAAAAACCTTGTTAATAATTTCTCCAATGTTGTCTTTGTTTCTGTGAGTAAAGATATAATTAAAGGAGCATTTATCATTTAATACAAAGGGTTCTCGTTTTAATCTTCTGTGGATTTTCTCTTTGTTCCCTTTGTAAGTCTTTGTGTATTCTTTTATCTTACTTTCATAAATATCAGAAATATACTTAAGAAATAAAAACGCCAGAATATAATCTTTATATTGGGAAGCATCAATCGTATGCCTAAAGGTGTCGCATGCCTTCCATAACTTTGCGTTTAACTCGTTAATAGAGGAATTAGATTTTTCGGTTGTTTTCTTATTAGGTTTCATTGTTAGTTTCCTTTTTTATTAGGTTTCATTGTTAGTTTCCTTTTTTATTAGGTTTCATTGTTAGTTTCCTTTTTTATAAAAGTTTCTTCAATACTGAGTTTATTAAAATATGTTTTTTTTCGTCTACTGTTTCTTGTAAAAGTTTTTCCCGTGCTCTTAATTTTAATAAACACACAATTTTTTTTTGAATACTCATAGAGGGCAGAGGAATTTTAAAATTCATTAGATCGATTCTGGAAATAAAAGGTAGAGCAGAACCTGTAAGATGCTTTTGGACATAGCCCCTTATAGTAAAGCTTTGATTTAAAGCCCAACACAGGTAATCTGAATCAATATAATTAACTTTAGGGCGCAAAATATAAAAATGTGCCATTGGTAATGTGTTGTTAATTGGCCCTGTGTATCGAAACGCGCCAGGATTTAGTTTAGAAAGATATAGGACATCATTTTTTTGAACAAGATATTTGCTTATAAATTTGCTTTTTCGCTCAGGAATAAACATTTGTTCTAAACCATCCAGTTTTATATGATATAATATGTCGCGACAGGCAGATTTTGCCTGTATAAGGTTATAACTTTTATATTTTTCTTTCGGGTTTATAAGGTGTAGGGCTTTGCCTGTTTCTTCTGAGGAAAAGTTAGAATAGGGTACGCTTACTTCTGATAATTTGTGGAACTTTGTTTTTAATTTCTGAGGTGGTTCTGCTGGGTCATTAAGATTTTTATCTGTAAAAGCAAAAGGAAGGTGAGCTTTTATCTTCTGTGCAAATCCTCTAACCTGAAAGCCAGTTTGAATAGCAATAAGGTTCGATAATATGGCTTCTTTAGATTTAAAACGAGACATTTATGCCCTCCTTAATCTCTTTGAGCTTAATTTGCACCTCCAAACAACTCGGGATTTTATTATTTATCATTTATGCCTTCCTTCTGAGCTATTAATATAGATGTTTTAGATTTAAAGCGAGGCATTTATGCCCTCCTTCAGAGCTATTTTAAAAAAAAACTGTATTTTTTATTTATTCAAAAATATAAAATTAAGTATGTCAAGAAAAAAATTGCATAAATTAAAAATTCAATAAAAAATATGTAAAAAGTGGTTTTAAGTGGTTTTTGATGCTAAGCATAAAATTTTTCTTGAATTTTAATAAGTCTTGTGCGATAAATTCATCATACCCCCAGTTACGGCCTTGAGCCGGCTGGCCCCGGGAGCCTGAGCGACCGGTTTTTTTTTACCTTAGTTTATATGAAAAAAGTTATAGCTTTTATAGATGGGTTCAACCTTTATCCCGACTTCCGCTAAACCGCAGTGCAATAAATGAGTGATTTCCGACACTTACAAATTTCTGGTGCCACACATTTTTAAGATTTAGTTCAAGGAGTGGAGATAAATTTAGACACTCTTTTAAGTCCTAAGGCCTCGTATATGGATCTTATTTCTTTTGTGCTTTTAGAGGGCATGCGATAAAGATTTTTGTTTGCGTCCTCTATAAGGCTATATTGATCTCTTTTTAAAATCTCTCTCATCTGCCTTATGCTGAAGTTTAATCCTCTTTGTTCCATCCGATACTTCATAGTATAGGAAAGAGAGTAAGCTAAGAAGCATATAGCTATATGGGCCTCTATTCTTTTCCTCTTCCAATGGTAAATGGGTCTCATCTTAAGGTTGTGTTTGCACACACGAAAAGCCTCTTCTATCTTCCAAAGTCTCCTGTATCGGGTCAGTATCTCTTGAGGGGTTTGCTCTGTTCTTATGTTGGTTATTACTCCATGCAACCCATCCCACTTACTATCTTCTTTTATCTTTTGTTCGTTTAATGTAGCTTTTGTCTTTTGAACTGTGACATACTTTTTTGTTCCATAATTAGAGATAAGGCTTTTTATAGGAATTTGGTTTTTCTTTACTTTTTTCATCAGTCTTTCAATGAGTCTTAGTCTATCGGACTTGTTCTTCTTGGCTCTCTTCTTAGAGTAGTCGGCCCTGAACAAATGCTATTTTGTTAAAAAGCAGGTTGATTTTTTATAAAATTATAATTTTGAATCTGTTTTTTCAACCAGCAAAAAAAGAACAAAAAGAAAGACCGCATGATCTTTCTCATATTAAACGCACTTGCTACTAAAATAGGATTGATCTTATCTCCTTCTATCCCATGCAAATAGTTTACCCCCATACGATGCTCCTGTTTAATATGACCTATCACCGGCTCAATCGCCGTTCTCCTTTTTAAAGCTCTCTTCAACTTAGGAGATAATCGCCTCATCCCTGATATAAACACACTCTTTCCTAACAGCCTCATCCGATAAATCAAATACATACTTCAGGTAAATTAAACCCACAACTAATCGCACAGGAAGAGCAGGACGCCCCCTGTCTGAAGGAAAAAAAGTCTTAAACTTCCTCTCAAATTTTGACCAATCTATACAATCTGCTAATTGAACAAGACCCATTTTCATATTTAAAAAATCTACTAAACGGGGCCGACCTAATTCCAATTGCTCACAATCTCTTTCAGACTTCTTAGGCTTCATTTTTACCTCCAAACTTGCAAGGTTTTTAAACCTCTTTATATTTTCCTTGCAAATATTTTCCTTGCAAATTATAAAAAAATCAAGTGATAATAATGCGTTAACATTTATTCAGGGCCGACTAACTATAATAAGGAGGTATTTATGTGGCTTCACTATCTAAAAGTTTTAAACTTGAGGTTTATCAAAGCGCGGTTTTTTAAAATGTTTTGTCTAAAGGTTTTAATTTCTTTGGGATTGATATTAAGTTTTCTGCTTGTTTCGTGCTCTGGTGATGATTCCAGCAGTTCTGATGAAGACAAAGAAAATACAGGAACTGAAGGGACAACAGGAACTAACACAAGAACTACAGGAAATGCAACCAATACAGGAAATGCAGGTTCTCAAGGTTCAGCGGAACAAGACGGGGCACCTAAGCATTGGATACTTTCTGTTCCTTTTCAAAAGATTTCAGCCGGAAGTTTTATGATGGGCAGTCCCGAAAGTGAAAGCAATAGAGATTCTGATGAAGATCAAGTGCAGGTAACCATATCAAATCCGTTTGAGATAATGACAAAGGAAGTGACTCAAAGTCAGTGGGTTAAAGTGATGGGGAGCAATCCTTCCTATTTTAAGTCACAGAAGCATTGTGACAATTATGATTCTGCAAGTGATATGTGCCCAAACCATCCTGTGGAGAGGGTATCTTGGGATGATGTGCAGGAGTATATAGGGAAGTTAAATAAGGCATTAGGCTTAAGTGGTTGTGATGGAACGCCTACAAGTTCGGCAGGTTGTTATCGTTTGCCAACAGAAGCGGAGTGGGAGTATTCTGCCAGAGGAGGAACGACAGCTTACTCGTTTGAGGATGATGTTTCAGATTTAAGGGATTATGCTTGGTATAGTGGTAACTCCGACAACCAAACTCACCAAGTGGGTTTAAAAGATCCTAATCCCAAGGGATTATATGATGTTCATGGAAATGTGTGGGAGTGGGTTCAGGATAGGTATACGCGTAATTTACCAGGAGGAAGTGATCCTTTAAATACTTCTGGTTCGAATCGGGTTTTTCGTGGCGGTAGTTGGGGCGTTAGCGCGCAGGGCTTGCGTTCCGCGCTTCGTGGCTACGGCAATCCGTCTAGCGGGAACAACGGTATCGGCTTTCGTCTTGTGAGGACTTTATAACCCTTTAGGGCTTTATAAAAAACGCAGGAGGTTTTTATGAAATTTTCAGGAATCCATATTATATTGATAAGTTTGCTTGCTTTTTATATTCCTATTTCTCATGCAGACAAAAATGATCTTGCAAACAAGCACTATCAACAAGGCTTAAATTATTTAAACCAGCAAAAACATGAATTGGCTGTCCAAAGTTTTACCCAAGCTATTAATCTGAATCCCACTTTGGCAATGGCCTTCCATAGTCGTGGACAAGCTTATGCTCAGATGGAACAGTATGAAAAAGCTATTGAAGATTACACAACAGCAGGAAAGTGGAATGTTCATCTTACAGATTTTGATAACCTGCTTAAAACAGCCCGTGCTGGTGTCACAAATAAGCAGGGAATTGAGCATTTAGAGATAGGAAGATTACAACAAGCGGAACACCACTTTGCTATGGCACTGAATTTTGATCCAAACTTCGCCAGGTCTTATAATAATTTGGGGCTTATTGCATTGGAAAGAGGACAACTTGCTCAAGAACGTCCTTCAGCTTCTCCTACTCCTTCTACAACTTATTTTTTATCAGCTATAAATCTTTTTAACAGGGCCATCTTATTGGACACCACACTGCCTGCTTTTTACAACAATAGAGGAATTGCTTACAGTGAGTTGAAGGATTGGAACAAAGCTTTAAAGAATTATGATAAAGCTATTCAGATGGATCTATTTTATTTTTCAGCTTATGCCAATCGAGCAAATGTCCATTCTGAACAAGGCCACCACGAAAAAGCCATTCAGGATCTAAACACAGCACTTAAACTGTCAAAAAAGCATGCGGGTAAAAAAAAAGATTCCTATTATAAAGGTCACTCTATGGTCGCCATTTATAACACCGGGGCCGGGCTTATGAACGCTCTGGACAATTACAATCCGCCATAGCAGATTATCATTCAGCTCTTAACGACCCTTATTTTGCATCTCTTCCTCCTGCTTCTTCTTCCTTAAGGGCGAAAATTATAGATGGCCTAAGAGCATTTTTTTATCATCCGAGATGGGAAAACGAGTTTACCACAAGAAAGATAGATCCGGATCCTTTAAGACATAAAATACAAATTATAATTCAACGCAATTTAAGAAGAGCGCAAACTCAAAAAGCAAGGAATCAACTTAACCCATGTAGAACCCTTTTTTAAATCCATTTCAAGTCAAGTCGTTAAATAAAATCAATATAATAGTCTATTTTTAACTTGAATGGCCTTTTTTCAGGATCAATTTTTCAGGATCAATTAAATATTCCACAAGAAAATTCCGTAAAATATATTATGAAACAAATATTATTTTTCTTGTTTTCTCTATCTGTTATTGAAATGGCAAACGCCAATCCTGTAACAGAAAAACAAAGCAAGTCTTTAGTCTTACAACAGGTTGAACAATGTTTAAGTTTTATAAAGCCTTAACTTTTTTTTTGCGCAGAATAATTTTAATACCCCCATTTTATGCAATAGCTAAAAATTTAGCTAAAGTATGTGCTTTTTTGGGAGGAATAATTTTAATATCCCCTTTTTATGCAATAGCTCAACAGTCAGATGAAGATCAGATGTCATTTATTTATGAGTTTAACATGTATTTCGATCACAAGGCTATATCAAGTCAAAAAATCCGTTTATCATTAAAAAACAATGAAATAGACCTATCTCCTTTTATTGAAATGATTAACAAGTTAAGAGAATCTGATTATGCAAACGATCTAAGATATATGGAAGTTGAGATCAGGGAGTTAAATTATAATGAAGATTTCATAAAGTTTTGTGAAAAAAGTTTATCCGAAAATTGTATGGAAAAAGCCAAAAATAGTTTGGAAAATGCTTTTTTAAAGATAGTTCAGGAAAAAGAGAATCAAATTCTTTATCCTGAAGATTATAGAGATATAGCAATTTATGGGCTATCTCAAGAATCAAATAATTATATGATCCAAGATGCCAATGAAATTTTAAATTCTGAATGCACCGATAACTGGAATGAAAGGAAATTATCCAATATCATACTCACCCTCCACCCCAATCGCTGGGCTGAGCTAAAAGATAAACTAAAATATAAAGATAAAAATTTTTTGAATCAAGTTTTACAAAAAACTTATGATAAATTAAAAAAAGCAACATTTCCCGAACAGTGTCTCGATCCGGACAACCAAACCCATAGAGTTTGCAAAAGAGTAACAAAAGAGCTATCTATCAAAAAACAAAGATTTAGATATCTAACAGAATTAGTCTATGGTGAGGATATATTACAAACTACTGAGGCTGAAGCCCCTTGTGTGGATTGTTTAGAAGGTTCTTTACCTGAAGAGCTAAGTGATTTAAACCAACTTTTTTCTCGTTTAAAGGAACATAGTGTATGCTCTGGCCCGGCCCCTGGAGAAGAAAAACAAGTTACCAACAATGGAGACAGTTACACAGTGCGGAGAGAATCAGATGGATCTTTTTCGATTCCTTTAAACCTTGCATTTTCAGCAGACGAAGACTATGATGGGGAAGTTCCAAAGGACCAAGTGCCCAATCATTATAAAAACAAAGTGCAGGAATGTTTAAAAAAAGCCAATTCCAAAATGTTAGGCCCTAATGGGGAAAAACTGAACATAGTTATTGAATCTCCCTCTAAAGAAAGTGCTTGCGGAAAAGAAAAACCTAAGACTATAAAGATTGGTCCCAGAAATTACAGATCGTATGTGGTTAAATATGAATCCAATATAGACTGCCCTACCATTACTCATGAGGTCTTGCACCTCTTAGGGCTTTGTGATGAGTATAAGGAAACAGTTACAGGATTCCAAGTGTCGGCGGATACAAGAGAAGTAAAAACAGCAAATATATTCGAAAAACTCGATAACGAAAATGATAAATTTGTTCTTGCTTATGACTGTCGGGTAACAGCTGAAAACAGTATTATGTCTGACCAATATGAAAGATGGGATAATGTGTTTGAAGAAGGAGAATTTAGTACGTCTCCAAGAAAAAAAACAGAATCATCTCTTTTAAACAAAGCGCAATTTAATGCTGTTCTCTATGGGGACTGCCCCTCTAAAAACGAACTTTTTAATGAGTGTGCAGATTTGGCTTATAAAACTTCAGTGATGGAAGGTAATGAAAACTGTTTAAAACAAAAAAGAAAATGTATGGAAAATAATGTAATGGGATACAACAAAGCCGAGGAATTATCAAGAATCAGAGAGGAAATAAAATCTACAGAAAATATGAAGAGGGAATTATTATCATATCGTCAAAAAACAATAGAGAAAGAAACAAAGTTGCCGACAGAGCTTTCTTCTTGGTATGATAATCAAATCCAAGAAGCCGATTCCTGGCTTAAAGAACTAAGAGAAGAGTTAGAAATGGTATCGGCTTGGCCGGATTGAGATTTTATCAATACTGCATCGCTCAGCCTTACTTAGTCAAGCCTGAAAAAACTGTTAACATGTTGTTATCACTTGATTTTTTTAAGGTATGCAGGCAGTGGCCTTAAATATGCTGAAGAACAAATTTAAGCTGTCTGTTATTTCTGAAATCACCGGTCTTTCTGCAAAAGAGATCAAAAAGCTTGCAAACAACTCCTAACTTTCGGCATTGTCTGAATAACCCTGAAAATCAGGATCAATTTTTCAGGATCAATTAAATATTCTACAAGAAAATTCCGTAAAATATATTATGAAACGAATATTATTTTTCTTGTTTTCTCTATCTGTTATTGAAATGGCAACTGCTAATCCTGTAACAGAAAAACAAAGCAAGCCTTTAGTCTTACAAAAGATTGAACAATGTTTAAGTTTTATAAAGCCTTAACTTTTTTTTTGAGCAGAATAATTTTAGTCTTGCCGTTTTTTGCAACAGCTCAAAATCCGGCTGAAAATCAGCAACTCATGCATTTTATGGAAGTATTCAATAATAGGACTATATCAGGGCAAAGCATCAGTTTGGAATTAAAAAACAATGAGATAGATCTATCTCATTTTATTGAAATGATTAATAGTTTAAAAGAATCTGATTACGCAGAAGATCTATTATATATGGAAATTACGATTGATAGATCAATTCGTAAAGAAATCGACCTCCTTTGTGAAAAAAGTTTATCTAAAGATAACTGTATTAAAAAAGCTAAAGATAGTTTGGAAAATGCTTTTTTAAAGATAGTTAAGGAAAAAGAGAATCAGATTCTCTATCCTGAAGATTATAGCAAAATTTATGGGCGATCTAAAGCAGAGAATAATCGTATGATAGAACGTGCAAATACTCGTTTGGATTTTGAATGCCCGTCTGACACTGATGAAAGAGTGCTATCCAGTATCATACGCACGCTTCACCCTAATCGTTGGGATGAACTACAAGATAAGTTAAAATATACTGATAAAAACTTTTTGAAAAAACTTGTACAAAGAGTTTATGCTGACTTAGAACAACAGGAATATCCTGAACAGTGTCTCGATCTAGCTAACAAAAACCATAGAGTTTGCAAAAGAGTAACAAAAGAGCTATCTATCAAAAAACAAAGATTTAGATATCTAACAGAATTAGTCTATGGTGAGGATATATTACAAACTACTGAGGCTGAAGCCCCTTGTGTGGATTGTTTAGATGGCTCTTTACCTAAAGAATTAAGCACTTTAGACCAGCTCTTTTCTCGTTTAAAGGAACATAGCCTTTGTTCTGACCCTGCCCCTGGAGAAGAAAAACAAGTTACCAACAATGGAGACAGTTACACAGTTCGGAGAGAACCGGATGGATCTTTTTCGATTCCCTTAAACCTTGCATTTTCAGCAGATGAGGACTATGATGGGGAGGTCCCAAGGGACCAAGTGCCCAATCATTATAAAAACAAAGTGCAGGAATGTTTAAAAAAGGCCAATTCCAAAATGTTAGGCCCTAATGGGGAAAAACTGAACATAGTTATTGAATCTCCCTCTAAAGAAAGTGCTTGCGGAAAAGAAAAACCTAAGACTATAAAGATTGGTCCCAGAAATTACAGATCGTATGTGGTTAAATATGAATCCAATATAGACTGCCCTACCATTACTCATGAGGTCTTGCACCTCTTAGGGCTTTGTGATGAGTATAAGGAAACAGTTACAGGATTCCAAGTGTCGGCGGATACAAGAGAAGTAAAAACAGCAAATATATTCGAAAAACTCGATAACGAAAATGATAAATTTGTTCTTGCTTATGACTGTCGGGTAACAGCTGAAAACAGTATTATGTCTGACCAATATGAAAGATGGGATAATGTGTTTGAAGAAGGAGAATTTAGTACGTCTCCAAGAAAAAAAACAGAATCATCTCTTTTAAACAAAGCGCAATTTAATGCTGTTCTCTATGGGGACTGCCCCTCTAAAAACGAACTTTTTAATGAGTGTGCAGATTTGGCTTATAAAACTTCAGTGATGGAAGGTAATGAAAACTGTTTAAAACAAAAAAGAAAATGTATGGAAAATAATGTAATGGGATACAACAAAGCCGAGGAATTATCAAGAATCAGAGAGGAAATAAAATCTAAAGAAAATATGAAGAGGGAATTATTATCAGATCGTCAAAAAACAATAGAGAAAGAAACAAAGTTGCCGACAGAGCTTTCTTCTTGGTATGATAATCAAATCCAAGAAGCCGATTCCTGGCTTAAAGAACTAAGAGAAGAGTTAGAAATAGTGTCGGCTTGGCCGGATTGATTCTTCCCCTGACTAATTAGTCGGTCGTGAAAAAGCAGTTAACGCATTATTATCACTTGATTTTTTTATAATTTGCTTGGAAAATATTTACAAGGTTTTACAACAAAACCTTTGTTTTCTTGCAAAATTTGTCAGTGAAAAAGAACTTAACTTTAGTCTGTGCTTTAAAAATATACTTCGGATAGAAAGGAAAAGTTAAAAACCACATTGTTAAAATCATCAGACAATCTCAAAGAGATTGACAAAAAGCTTGCAAACAACTCCTAACTTTCGGCATTATCTGAATAACCCTGAAAATCAGGATCAATTTTTCAGGATCAATTAAATATTCCACAAGAAAATTCCGTAAAATATATTATGAAACGAATATTATTTTTCTTATTTTCTCTATCTGTTATTGAAATAGCAACCGCTAATCCTGTAACAGAAAAACAAAGCAAGCCCTTAGTCTTACAAAGGGAGGTCTCCCATCCCCGAAACATCGATCAAATATCTTTTATTTTTAGAGAAAACAAAGTGGAAATGGTTACCAATATATCCTTTTGGCAGAAGGGTAAAAAACCCCGCTTAGGCCGATTTGAGTCTTCTATGACTCCTTTACTTCAGTCTTTAAAAAAAAGACTTACGCGGTATCGTGGTCGGTTACAAAAAACAGTGCCTCTTTCCTCTCTGATAAAAGACCGACGGATTCAGCCTTCGCACACTCCGCATGCTCCTATCTTGCGTCTTAATACAAGAGAGATTAAAGAGGGTGGCCCTTTTTTTAAGGAGCTGGAAGATATTATTCAACAAATAGGAAATACAAATTGGAAATGTGTGGAATGTGCGGAATATCAAAGACATAAAAAAGGGATTGTTCGTGTTGTTCGAAAACGAACGGGTATAAGCAATAAGCAGAGGGATAACCCATCTAAAAAGCCTTCAAAAAAACTCTCTCGCTATCTTGTCAAAAGAAAAATATTATCTAAAAAGAGCTTAAATTGTATCCGCAAAACAAAATCTCGATGGGAATGTGTAGATAGGCAATTTGGTATTTTTGAAATATAAACCAACATGGTCATCTATAGGAGTCAGTTCTGATTAAATGTTTTTTATCCTCTAAACTGAATAGCCAAATTGTTGGCAAACTGCAAAGCCAACAACTTGGCTTTGCAATCCCTTGAAGGCGAGAATCTCTTAACTTTTTAGGTGTGAATAATGTTTAAGTTTTATAAAGCCTTAACTTTTTTTTTGCGCAGAATAATTTTAGTCTTGCCGTTTTTTGCAACAGCTCAAAATCCAGTTGAAGCTCAACAACTTATTCGTTTTTCAAGAGGTTTCGCATACAAGGCTATATCAGGACAAAGCATCAGTTTGGAATTACAAAACAATGAAGTAGATCTATCTCCTTTTGTTGGAATGATTAATAGGTTAAAAGAAACTGATTACGCAGAAGATCTATTACATATGGAAAAAACGATTGATAGATCAATTCGTAAAGCAATCACCCCCCTTTGTGAACAAAGTTTATCTAAAGATAACTGTATTAAAACAGCTAAAAATAGTTTGGAAAATGCTTTTGATAAGGTGGTTAAGGAAAAAGAGAATCAGATTCTCTATCCTGAAAGTTTTTACAGCGTTTATGAACGATCTCCAACAGAGATGAATAAAATACTCCAAAGAAACAATGAAATTTTGGATCGTGAATGCCAGAAGGGCCGTGATCAAAGAGACCTAACCATTGGCATATTCCTACTTCATCCCAACCATTGGCCTGAGCTACAAGATAAATTAAAATATAAAGATAAAGATTTTTTGAACGAAGTTTTACACACAGCTTATAATAGGTTTAAAGAATCTTATGAATACCCTGAACAGTGTCTTGATCCGGCCAACAAGAACCATAGAGTTTGCAAAAAAATGCAAAAAAATTTGGCTATCATAGTGCAAAGATTTACTTATCTAACAGAGTTAGTTTATGGCCGGGATATATTAAAAACCACCGAAGCTGAAGCCCCTTGTGTAGATTGTGTAGAAGAGGTTTTAACTCAAGAAGTAAGCACTTTAGACCAGCTTTTTTCTATTTTAGAAGAGCATGGCTTTTGTTCTAACCCCGCCCCTGGAGAAGAAAAACAAAGCAGAGGAATTATCAAGAATTAGAGAGACAATAAAATCTATCGAATATTTGCAGGAATATTCTCTCGAGCAGGAAAAAACTATGCAAGTAAAAAATCCCCACGCAGACGCCCAGCATGAAGATGACTTCCACTGGTACGATTCTGCTCTTAAAGAACTAAGAGAAGAGTTAGAAATAGTGTCGGCTTGGCCGGATTGATTCTTCCCCTGACTAATTAGTAGCCCGTGAAAAAGGTTGTTATTTTGATTGGATTCCCACTTGAAAAAGGCTGAAAGCCCAAAGGACTTTCATTTTAGGTTCTGGATACCCGCTTTCAAGGGTCTGCAAAGCCAAGTACTTGGCTTTGCAGTTTAGAGATGAATGAGGTTTATCACAGACGACTAATTAAAGTGTGTTTTATCCGTTTTTTAAGTTTAAGAATGTGTTTATATGCACAACTAAAGTCCAGAAAAAATCATTTTTTAAAGTCTGACCTCAATGATACCGATTTAATTTTAACAGAATCTTACTCTTTACCCTAAAACAAGCAAGATTCCTGCTCTTAAGCAGGAATGACGACGGTAAAGTTACAAGATTCTTGCCTACAAGGCTGAAAAACCAACAACTTAGCTTTGCAGAGTAGAGATGAACGAGGTTATTCACAAACGAATAGGTTAAAGGATAAAATGAAAAATATATTGATTAAAAGACAGAAATTACAATACTTTGCAAAGTGGCTTTGCACTATACTCGCCAGTCGATATTGTTGTAAGTTGTTGAAATTATTAAGGATCCCCCCCCCCCCCCCCCCCCGCACCGCGTCATTTTTCAGCACGGTTCATCGTCTGATATAGAACCACCCTGTGTCCAAAAGAAAGAGGTTTTACCTACTAAGTGGCTTTTTAAAAGTGTGTTGTTTCTGACTCGCTTAGTAATTTTAGTTCTGCTTTGTGTACCAGTTTTTTTATTTGAACTTCAAGTAATATCAGTCCTCATTCCCTCAGCAGAGGGAGACACAACCTGTAACCTCCCAAGCTATACAGGTTGTGAGGAAGATATTTTTTACTTTTATACTCCACAAGTGGCCAGAGAATGCACTAAAGATAGATGGCAAGAAGGTAATACGCATTTTCATCCACCCAACTACGGAACGGGGTGGTGTGAGGTTGATCTTAGAGCAAAAAAAATTCCAAGAACTTTTTTAACCTTTTTAAACGAGGTTTTTCCCGATGCAGATATAAACGAAATAAGCGGTGCGCGTTAAAAGCAAACCCCAAAAACAAAAATAAGGAGGAGGAAGATGAGAAGTAAAAATCTACAACTAATAAACTTAAACAAGGAGTAAGAAAATGAAAACAATAAACTTAAAAATTAACCAAAAAAAAGGAGCAAGAAAATGAACACAATAAATAAAATTATGAAAAAAACAAGCTTTTTCAAAGGATTACCAGGAAATATAAGTCTTTTGGCTTTTGTTCTGATAAGTGGTTCTTTTACAGCTTATGGAGACTCTTCTGCCATCCCTTGTGATTATATATCACATCGTAATGCCAACCTTCAGAATTGGAGCTCTCAAACAGGATTTGTATACTGCAATAAAAATGGTAAAATAGTTAAGGGTCATGTGTTAAACAGTGCAAGAGTGAACTATGTATCTGTGTGGGTCACCACTGCCAAAGGAGAGGCTACACAACACAAAGTGCCTCTTCGTTCTGGCATCCAGGTAAAAGATATATCCGAATACCAATATAACATTGCTGATCATCCTGAAGTGGCAAGACAATTACGAAGGATGGAAGTGGCAAAAGTGGGTGACACCATTGCTTTGGCTCCCAATGGAATAGGGCTTTCAAATAGCACTAAAATCTTGGAAAATGGGGCTGATTTTTTTGTCCAACCCAATGTAGAATCTAATGAGTCTTTGCAATTAAAAAACTCTTCCCAATTCAGCTCTTTAGCAGAATACACTAAAAACAACGAAGGATACCACAGGCCAACGATAAATTGTAAATATGAAACAGAACCCACTGTTGTTAAAGGACGTTGTGCTCGATCAGGCCGTTATAATATCTCCACTTGTGTGGGAAAAGTGAGATGTGCTATTAGGAGAGATGGCAAACGCACCCCTTATGAGGAGAGCTTCGCTCGTATTCGCTCCGGTGATTCAGTCTCTATAGAAATGGGAGGGGGTTTGGGATTAGATGATTGGCAGGAAATCCAAATAAAAAATGTAACTTGTGATCTTGCCAGAGTTCGCTATAATGATGATGATCCTTACACTTGTCCAACAGCAACCGAATGTATGTTGGATGAAGATCCCTATACAAAAGCCGTTTCATCGAGACAAGTGCGGTATCAACAGACACCTAACATGTACAATCAAGATGAATATCAACACTACCCAAAAAATGTCGAAGAAAGACGTAGCGGGTCTGCTGGATCTACACAGTAACACCTTGGAGGTTTATTATGAAATTAAATACATATAAAAAATTTGTTCAGACAGGTTGGAGTTTTGCACTTGTTTTGGCAATGTTGTTTTCACTCACTTCTCATGGTGCTATAGAAAATGCTGTTATAGAGGGTATAGTGGTGAGTTACGACAAGAAAACAGTTACCCTTTTACAAAGCCAGGGCCAAAGAGTTAAAGTCCCCAGAAAGTCCATCCCTAAGAATATTAAATTAAAAACAGGTATTAAAGTGGAGGCTGTTTTAGATAGTGAAAAGTTAATGAAACAAATTAGAGAAATCAAAGCAGAAGAGCAGAAGACTAAAAAAACTAAAAATACCCTATCGCAAGAAGAACCAGCCCGCCGGGGAAAGAAATAGGAATATAAAAAAGCCATCATTTTAAAATGAGTTGGATGATTCGAATAAAATGACCAAAGGGTGGTTTTTATGAACCACCTCTTTTCTTTATTAAAAATAAAAACTCGGGTTTTTTGTCTCTTGCTCTCTAATCCAATCATAAGTCCAACGCATATTGGACATAACATTTTTTCTGTAATCAATAGCAAGTTTTGCATAGTGTAATTGCTTTTTAACCCAAGTTATATACGCAAACCAACAAGCTTTAATTGGTTTTGCATAATGTAATTGCTTTTCAGCCTCTATGTAGTAGCACGTGAAAAAGCTCTGATTAGATGAGTTACTTGTTTGTTTATTGGAAAGGTCCCCCTTGGAAACTAAAAAGCCAAGTTGTTGGCTCTGCAAAGCCAAATCATTGGCTTTGCAGTCCCTTGCAGGCGGGAATCCAGTCAAAAAAAAGACTTTATCACGGAGGACTATGTATAGGAAATATTAAACTAAACCCCCATTTTTTTTCATTTATCGGTTTAAAAATCAACAGACTTTGAGTTTGAGTATTCTGTCTATGCGGAACATTCTTTCGTCCTGCATATTTAAGCAAAAAGCTCGCATGCCTTGATATTTTGTGCCCTTGTAAGTTTGCCAACCACATTCCAAAGGTTCCACCACAAAGAAGGATTTTAGGTCATTGGTTTTGAGATACTGGATCTTCAGTTGTTTTTTGCTTTCGATAGCCTTTTGAATAAGAATCATTTTATCTTGGACAGACATTTCCCTTTCTGCTTGGCGATATTGCCATTGGGTTAAAAATTTCATAATTCGATAATCAACACGGATATGTTGTTTTTGGATAGGCACTTTCAACACAAGACCTTTAAAAGAAACACATCGGCTGAGGGCCACATAGGCTTGACCGCTGGCAAACATACCCCGGCTCATATCTATAATCACTCGCTCAAAAGTTTTGCCTTGACTTTTATGAATAGTGATGGCCCAGGCCAAACGAAAAGGGAATTGAGTAAAAGTGCCCACTAAATCTGAAGTAATAGCTTTCTTTTTTTCGGAGAAGGAAAATTGATAAATTTCCCATGTATGAGGAGACACAGAAACGATTTTATTTTCTGGATAAAGCTGAACTCGCACAAAATATTCTTTTCTGTTCTCTATATTTGCGCGATCCTCTATGTCCAAGTGGTTTTCTATGTCCACGCTATTCTCTATGTCCAAGTGGTTTTCTATGTCCACGCTATTCTCTGTGTCCACGCTATTCTCTGTGTCCACGCGAACCTCTATACCTACAATACGACCCACACTGCCATTCACCCATCGCTTTTTTGAATCATTGTTGAGGAGCATAACTTGCGCGCCTTTTTTAAATTTTAAAAGCTCATGGGTAGGAAAATACTCCTTTCCCACTTGGCCAGATATAATTGCTGAAGACTGAAAAACTTTGCCTTTTAGTTTTTTTAAACGTTCTTCGTTAATTTTATCAGCGGTTTTGTTGATAGCATTTAAACTTATATAAAACTGATTTTTTTCTGGCTTAAAAGAAGGAAGAAAACGGCGGTTTAAACAATCAATGTCATACTGCTGAACAGAGTTGTTTCTCACTCGATTTAACAGTTCTATAAATTTTTGATCTTTTTGCCTGTAAACTTTTTCTAACTCTATGATTTCCATTTTAAACTTGTGCAGAGCTTTTGCACTAAAAAAAAAGGGAGATTCATACTGAGAGGAAAATACTTCTTTTTCCTTTGCTGTTACCACAGGAGGTAGCTGATAGAGATCACCGATAAAAATCATCTGCACTCCTCCAAAGGGCTTTGTTTTTTGAGGTCCATATCGACGTAAAAAAATATCTACACAATCTAAAAGATCGGCCCGTACCATAGATATTTCATCAATAATCAAGGTTTTTAAATTTTTATAAATAGCAGGATCTTTAGGCTTTTTTTTGCTTTTTTTTATTTTCTCTACATGAACATCTATATAAAATTTAAAAAAATTGTGTATGGTTTGGCCCTTTATATTTAATGCGGCTACTCCTGTAGGAGCCAGTATCACAGGCTTTTTATCTGTAATAGAGCAAAAATATTCCAACAAAGTGGATTTACCTGTCCCGGCCTTTCCGGTGATAAAGAGGTTTTTTGTGGCTCTCATACCTTGAAGAGCCTGATTAAACTGAGGATTAATGTCTAACTTCATTTTCCAACTTTTATAGACTCCCACGGCTAAAATCGTGGTGCTCTGTCTTTGACCGCATAGTGATATGCCAGTCAAATGACCAGAGCAATAACCTTTAGACTTTGCGGAAACTCCGCATAGTGATATGCCAGTCAAATGACCAAAAGTGACCCCCCCGACGATTCAAGCCACTGGACCCGTAATATGACAGTCAAATGACCAAAAGTCAATAAAAAAAGTTAGCAAAGTACTACTCTCCTAAAGGGGCAACCCTCTGCCCCATCATCGCTACTGATCGCCCCAGAGATAAGTTTGACAGATGTTAATTTTAGAAAACGACAAAAAAGCTCTGATAAATTATTATTGGCTTGTTCGAAAAGCAAAACGACACATGGTGTTTATAGTCCGCGATAATAAAGTGGGCCGGTTGTGACTATTTTTATGCAATACAGCCTTCAGACTTTGTCTCTCTTTTTCATTTTCAGCCTCCTTTATGAGAATAGAAAACTCCTGTTCCAAGAGTTGTTTTAGCTTAGATTTCTGCTTTTGAGATTCAGCTTGACTTATGAGAGTATCAAATTCCTGCATGATTTCAGAAGAGGACTTTCCCTTCCGTAGCAAAGGCATAAGCTTTTCAAGCAGTCTATTATAAGCCTGCTGGTTCCCTCGCCCATATATATCTAAATTGTATATATCTAATACCCCCATATAGGGTGTGTTTCCATCACGATTTCTCATACTAAGATCAGCACCATACTGAACAAGAACTTTAATAACATCTATTATTCTTCTAAAAGGCATAGTGCCACGGGAATACCGCCAATTTAATTCTTGCACCATTAGGTGTAAAGAAGACTCCTTCTGATATCCACTTACTATGGGAAACATTTTTAGATCTACATCTGCTCCAGCCTTAAGAAGTGCTGACACAGCCTTTGGGCTTTCAGCGGTATAGATAGCAAAATCCAAAGGAAACCTTCCGTTTATAGGTTGATTCAGATCCACTTTAGATTTCCTCACTATGGCTTCAATTTCTGAAGGGTTGTCCAGAATAGCTTGCATAAGAGGATGAAGTCTTGTCCACGGTTCATGCCCTGCTCTTTTTGCATGAAAAAACGCTGATTTTTCAGAAGGAACTGCGCCACCGATAATATGACCACCTATTTCCAATCGAGGGGTTCTATAGCGACCCGCGAAGCCATAAGGAATTACATATTCGGCTGTATCGGCTGTACTTGAATGTACTTGAGGAACTAATAGAAAAAAAATCCTAAAAGTAATATCTTCATTAAAGACCTCCTATGTTTTGGTAAATTTTCAAATCTGTTTAATCAGAAACAAAATACATAGATTATATTGTTACGATTGACTAAAGCTGTTTTTCCATATAATTTAAACACAATCGACAAAAGTTCAACAAAAAAAAGCTCTGTATGTAAAAATTACCTGGTGGCCCATTGTGCATGACGATAACATATCTTTGACACCTATTTTTTTGGTGATTTTTTTTCTGGATACATGTTTTTTAGTAGTTAAAGCAGACGACACTAAACTGACAGCTATTCTGTTATAAGTATCTGTATTTTTTTTATATTCCTTAATAGCCCCTTTGACCACTTTCTTCATAAATATTCTTATTACCTGTCGACTCATTATCTTGATAGCCCCTTTGACCGCTTTCTTCGCTGTTCTTTTTACTTTGCCAGCAACCCATTTAAAAATTCCATTCTTTTTCTTTTTCATATTTCTTCCTTTGTTTTACTTATTTATGACACTAATTCAAGCGATGGATCGGATATGAAAAATGGGACAGTTTACTTAAAATAAACTTGTTCGTAAACCAATGGGCTTTTGTTGTCAAGGCTGGAGTATATTCGCCTTGTCCTATAAAAATTCTAAATTATTCCATTTTCGAATAAAAAATTCGGATTCCGAATTTTTATACCCCAAAACCTTATAAAAAGCCCTTTTTTAGCGCGATCCCAATCTTGCATATATATAAAATGAAACACAGACAGATAGGCAAACAAACAAACAAACAAACAAATAGGTAAATAGGTAAATAAATAAACAAATAAACAAAATAGGAAAACAAAAATGAGCACAAAAAAACCACAAAACCAATTTTTAAACTTAACTCAAGATCTGATGTTTAAAATCTACTTTTCAAAAGATAAACAAGTCCTACTCTCTTTGTTAAAAACTTTCCTTCCCCTTCCACACGGAAAAATTATAAAGGATATATCTTTTTTGGAAATAAAAGAACAAAAAACACACTCAAAAACAGAATCCTACAGAAAACAGGGTGAAAATGCTCCATTAATGCAGAAAAAAGAGCAACGGTTAACCATCATAGATAGCTCTCTTTATCCTAATATCGCCACAAACAAGCAAATCGTCATGGACTTAAGAGTTCAGCTTAGTACAGGAGAAAAAATAAATGTAGAGATGCAATCTATGTCAAAAAAAGGCTTCTTAAACCGAGTCTTGTTTTATTGGGCCAGACTTTATACGGACAATCTAAGAAAAGCAGAAGACTATCATCACCTTTGCCCAGCTTATTCTTTAATCTTTACAGATTTTTCTGTATTCGCTCCTAAAGAAGATCGGTATAAAACCACAGACACCTCCAGCATTATTACTTCTTTTTCTTTACGATCGGATAAAAAGCCTCATTTTGTGCTCAATGATCAGTTAAAGATCGTTTTTGTGGAATTGAGCAAATTTAACACCAGTTCAGATAATATAAATTTACCTAATTTATTTGATTTTCAAAAGCTATGGTGTTATATTTTAAAGAGGTCTAAAAATATAAGCCCAAGGGAATGTGAAATTTTATCAAAAAAGGGGGATGATATGAAAAGAGCAGTGGAACACTTACAGGACTTATCGCAAGATGAAGAGGTAAGAAGGTGGGAAGAAGCAAGAGAAAAATTTATACGAGACCAAAGAGCCGAAAAAGCCTACGCCTTTGACGAAGGATTAGAAAAAGGCATACAACAAGGTATAGAAAAAGGAAGAGCAGAAGGAAGAGCAGAAGGAGTGGAAACAATAGCTTTAAATATGCTGAAAAACAATTTTAAGCCTTCTGTTATTTCCAATGTAACAGGCTTATCTAAAGAGGAAATTAAAAAACTTAAAAACGGTTCTTAAGAAGCAGGAGTTTAAAGATATTTTTAAATCAGCGAGCAACACCACCTGAAAACCAATCACCTAAAAGCCAGCAAGGTCAAACAAAGTAAGTTTTGGATTGTACCCCTTGAATAGTGGACTAATAATGACATTTTTATTTCTTTTTTCATTGCAAATGGAATGAGGTTGTTAAAATAAGTCTAATTCTTTTCTTTCTTGTTCTTTTTGTTTTATTTGGTTTATTCTGTCCTGCAAATAAGATACTTGATTTTTGCAAAAATCCCTTATATTTTTATGTTTGTGATTTCGTAAATTCATTATAGCGGTTTTTATATTTTCATAATAATACAAATAACTACCTTTCACTACACCAGGATTTCCTAAATTTGTGGAAATAGCCGATGTGATTTCTTCTTGATCTCCATAATTATCAAACAAGAAATAAGCTAAGGAAGACCAAACATATAATTTTTTTTCTGTATCATGGTTTAAAAGGTCTATATTTTCAGCCAAAAAAGCAGGTATTGTGTCTGGTGCTTTTTTACACCATTTTTTAAGTGTTTCTTCATTGCACACAAGAGAAAGCAGGCTTTTTTTATATAGATTCAAATCGCTACTTTTAAAGAGTTGCCTTATATTAAATTTATTCATATTTTTGTCATAGTTTTTCGCTATTTCTGATAACACTATATCAGGATATTTTTCAGTTATTTTTTTTAAACATTCTTTTATACATTCTTCAGAAAGTGGCAGATCAAAAAGAGAACTTTTGTAATAAAAAATTTTACTCACAAAAAATTTAGAAAAATTTTGAGCAAGAATAGAAAAAGGCTTTTTATCAGATAGGGAAAAAAGTTTAAAAACCAATGATTTGTAAGAATGATCACTATTTGTATAGTTACGGCGTATTTTATTTGAAGAAGGGATTTCTTTGAATAAGTTTTTTTGTGTTAATAGCTGGCAACATACAGCCGGCAAAAGCTTTTCTTCTTTTTTTGCAGAAGAATATACATAATAGCTATATATGTTTAAAGCGGACTTAACCCATTCTACACTGTTGTTTTTATTGGTCAAGAAAATTATAAGATTTTTCATTTTCTCCGGGCTTACATTTTGGCATTTTTGGCCAGTGGAAAGGTGCTTTAGCTCCCAAAACAATTCAGGAATGTCGGCAATTTGGCTTAACTGGGTTAAAAATTTTATAAGCCGTGTAATATCTTTATCGCATAAATCCATACTGTGATAAGCCGGAAGTAAAAAGCGTTTATATTCTGCATGGTGAGCTATTTTGTCCAAAATTTTTTGTGTTTTTTCTGGTGCTTGAACATTTAATCCAGATATAAAACCGCATAAGAAGGAAGGATTAAAATCTTTATTCTTTTTCCATTGATTAATGTGGTTCAATAAATTATTCATCCATTGTATGATTTGATGATTATCAGATTTAATATTTCTTGTGTCTATATTGTGTTTTAATTTTTTTTTGTTATGGCTTGTTAGTGTTTTTGTTTTGGAAAAAGAATTTTTATTGATAAATAATTTTTTAGCAGTCTCTTTGGCAAAAATAATGGTGTTGGTTTGTTGTCCATGAAATAGTATCTTAAGAGTAGCTATTATATTTTCCGGTTTTGCTTTTTGGATGTAGCCTATAAAATCATCAATCAGCTTTGTAAAGGCTGGGCTGCACCCCTTATTATGTTTTTTAAGGTTATATATTTGATAGTCATCACTTTCTGTCACATATAAGCGAATTTTTTTATTTATATCCTGTTTTACATGTTGCAGTAATTCTAATATTTCTTTGGTTTTTTTTATTGTTTCTTTGGTTTCTTTGTTTGATCGATATTGTAAAAATTGCTCTATATTTTTTATAGCTAAAAGCCAAAAACCATCCGGTAAAAAATCCATAACCTGTGTAACTGTTTTTTTTACATCTTCATGCAAGGCTTTTATCTTTAAAAGAGGGGGCAAATAGTTTGCTATAGTATCTTCTGCCTTCTTTCTTATGTTGTTATCTAAGTCAGAATCTGTTGCAAATTCAGTTAAGTGTTTTAAAGCTCTTCTGTGGTAATTCCATAGTTCGCCATAAGTAGCCGGTCGCCATTCTGTGCGAGGCTCTATGATAGAGCTGTCATAATTTCCCATATAACCACCAAGTTGTGGCAAAGCTTTTTCTAAAGCTTGAACAGCTATTTCTTTTTGTTTGTCTGTTCCTTCTTGTGTTATTTCTTTAATAAGCTGAAATTTTGTTTCAGGATTGGCCTGAGTTCCAGATAACATAAGCTGAAAATAACTTATAAAAATACCTGTGGAATTATTGCCATAATCTTCATTTTCTGCTGTCGCCAGCTTTAACAGTAACCTGGCTGAATCCAAGTAAAATGCTTTTTTAAAAGCCAATTTTTGTAAAATCCCTATCCACTCTCTTCGGACGGAAGGCATACCGAAAAACGCTTTCATATTCAAAAGTTCTTCTATAGTTTTTTTTTCAATCACTTTCTCAAGAGAGCTTAAAACTTCTTTGGGAGCCAACTTTGTTAGATTATTTACGCAAGAAGCCCCCCAGCCTGTGCTTAAAACTTTTTCCTGTCCAAACAAACCATCTGGCTGGCATAATTGCTGAACTACTTTTTGCATTTCAGGATATGTATCCTGTAGTGGCTGTTTTCCTTCTAATTCAATAACTGGTTCTCTTGAAAACTCAGTCAAATAATAAATTTGTTTGCAAAAGGATTTTCTTAATGCCTGGTGAGGGGCGTACTCACTTTCCCATTGTTCCAGTTCTTTTTTTTTCTGCTCTGAGAGATTTGCATATCTTTTTTTATCAGCCTCTTGCTTTTTTTTATACTCTTTTTTTTCCTCTTCTGATAACTGTTGATATTTTTGTTTATCAGAGTCTGCTTTTTTTTGAGACAGGTCTTTGGATATCTGATCCATACCCGAAAGCCATTTTATTATGGATTCAGGTGGTGTTTCTTGAATAAGCTCCATAGCCAACCAAAGGGCTAAAGGTTTGGGGCGCACTTGGAGAAAAAGGCCATATTGCTGGATAATTTTTCTTTTTTCAAAAAATTTTATTTTTTTGTAAAATTCATCATAATCCATTTTGGCTATATGTTTAGCCACATACTTAAGCTCTTCTTTGGTCCTGCTGACAGATGTACTAAATGTTATAAATTTCTGGGCTGGATCCTCTTCCATACATATTGTGTCAAAAAGGGATAAGGCTTTTATTACTTTTTCGGCTTTTAGATCTGGAGCTTCCAAACCCCAAAGCATTTTTTTTCTAATAGTGGGTAAGTCATCTTTAATAAGATCAAGAGAACCAGCCTTTTTTAATAATTGAGCCATGAGGGGAAATCCCTCTGTCATTTTAATATAAAATGGTTCAATATATATATTACTGATGTCTTGTCGATCAGACAGTATTTTAGCAACAATTTTTGTATCCAGCCCTAATTCTACTAAAAGCCTTTTATTTTTTTGCAAATAAGTTTGATTAAAATTAGATAAGTTTTGAAATCCCTGAGGTTGTAGAGATTTTTTTGAGTGTAAACCCAGATCAAAAATACGAGAGTTGTTTATACTTCTTAGAGCATGAGGGTCAGGAACTGTAGGAGGTATATGTGTAAATATACCTCCTAATTTTTCAAATCCAATAGTCAAAAGGCTTAACTGTGAATCCTTTTGCAGGGCCAGTTTATGAAATTGCTCTGCCTTTTCAAGAGGACAATCATCTACAATCAAAATAGCCCTGGAATTTTTTAATTCTCTAATATGTGTCTCGGTTATAAGGTGTGCGGGGCTATAAAGCACTAAAGCTGATATATCGTTTTTATGTATCTTCTGCTCAAAAGCCCTATCATGGTCTTCTATTGGAGGGCGAAAGCTCTCCAAAGCCAAGCGGGTTTTTCCTACACCGGAAGGCCCTTTTAAATGGGCTGTTTGTTGAGGATGAGATAGATAATTGAATAAAGCTAATTTTTTCTTTTCCAACTCCGCATGATACATAAACTCCGATCTTGGCTCTATATCTTGGCTCCATTCCTGCCATGAAATCCAAGGAGTTAACGGCTTTCTACACACTTCTTTTAAAAACCAAACAGCTAAAGAGGGAAAGCTGTTAAGCCAGTTTGCTATTTCATTGGCAGAATAAAATTTTATTTCAACAGAGCTTAAGTCATACCCCGCCTTCTCTATAAATTCTTGCATGGCTTCTGCTCTCATTTGCAGATGAACACCCTCCACCGGATAAGTAGAAAATAAAATATAAGCCCCTTTATTCTTAATTACTTTTTGAACAGCCGGATTCAAGTTGCCACTCTCACTTGTTTGTTTTTTTAATTTTTGAACAGTCTGGTTTTTTGCTTGGCTTTTTTTGTTTTCACTGGATATTTCTGTTACACATTCAGCCGGGGAAACTTTTTTAGCTTTGACTTGAAAAACATTATATTTTTTCGGGAAAAAGTTTGTTCGTTTCAGCTCCTCTTGATTCCATTTTATTAAGGCGTCTTGGCCTCCATCTTTGGCTGATATTTTAGAAGAAATATTAAGATTATTTTGTGGTATATTAAAACACGCGCATTCCGACAATATTAGCCGTTTAAGCAGTTCTACTGCTTGTTTGGGATTGCATTTTTGCACATCCTCTGGAGTGACATTAAATGGTCCAACAGCTGAGTATGAGGTTTGGATTTTTGATCTCAAAAAACTTTCAGCCCGTTTTTTTTTAAATTCATTAAGGGCCAGGTTTTTTTGGATTTTGTTCAAGGCCATTTTAGGATGCTGAAAATAAATAGCCAATTTTTTTAAAACATCCTTGCCTGTGGTTTTATTGTTTTCTGTCCGGTAAATGGAGGCTTGGGACACATCAAAAAGAAAAGCAAACTCCCTTATGGAAAGACCCAGGTTCTTTCTGAAAGACCGTAGATCTTTAGCAGAAAACTTTTTTTGCTCCCGAACCGGCTCAAACACAAAAGGGGTAATAGGACTTTTTTTTCCGAAGGCACTTAGCAAAATAAAAGGATCTTTTTCAAAAGGACTCAAGCCCACATCATGGCAGTATTCTTCATAAGCCGGATTTTGTTGAGAAGGGATCCGGTCTGCAAAAGAAGGAAAAAGTTTTAAAGAAGTATGCCGGGCTTTTTTCAAAGGCAAATCCGGCCCTATAGAAATAGGGTTTTCACTATACAGATAAGCCTTGTCATACTCAAAAACAAATTTCCCTGTTTTTTGGCTTAACCGGCCCACATACTGTCGGGTTTTGCGTCTTTCTAAATAAAAATCCAATGCTTTGTATTTCATTTTTACCTTTTTTTTATACATTTTTTAAATCCTGCAAACGATTATTTAAAAAACGAATAAACGCTGTTTTTCTATTATCTGAAATTTCTGATTTTTTAGTTTCTTCTATTAAAAAGGGAAATTGTTTAATAATCTGCTCTATAAATTTCAAACAGGGATTTTCTAAATTCAATCTTTTAAATTCATACACATAGTCTTTTATTTTTGGTTCTTTAGAAGAGGTTGTCCAAATACAACCACTAATGTTAAACTGATGGCCAAGCATTTCTTCCGGTGTTATACCAAAATCGGATGGGTTATCATACATAGGAGCAAGCCTTTTCTTTTTGCCTGTGTCTATGATGCCTAAATTTCGGCCATGCCGATCTCTATTTCCAATAAAAGCATCAAAAAGACATATCTTAACAAATGTGTTAAGATCATTTGGTTGGTTTGTTTGTTGCTCTATAACATTGACAATGTTTTGGCAGTTATAATGTTTATCCCCTTTGGGTAAAAACTTGTAAATATGATTCAGCACTCCCACGCAATCCTGCATAAAATTTTTAGTAACAAAAGCCATAAGGTTTTTTGGTTTTTCTTTTTGATTTGTTAATCTTTTACTTTCAGGTGGATTTAACAAGCTTTGTTGGTAAGCTGTTAGAGGTAATTTTATATCTTGACGATGGGGTGCAGAAGTGCCAACAGAAGTAAGGTGTTCGGCTACATTTTCCTGTTCTGAAACAGAGCTACTTTGGTTTATGTGTGAAATATCATTGAATTGAATTAAATAATACGAAGGGACTTTCAAACCAAGATGAGAAGCTATTTGATTGCAAAGGTATTCCATAGCTGGCAGATCAGGAAACTTTGATTCCTCTACTTTTAAGATGTATTGCCGGTCCCCTAATTTGGCTGAATATTTGTGATATCGACCATGATAAAAACTGTCTTTATTTTTTGTAAATTTGACAGTAGGAGAAGAAGAGTAAGACCTTGCTTTTTTGAAATCCAGGTTATAAAATTCAGACGAATCTTGCACGGCAAACCACTGTTGAAAGCAGTCTGTATGTAGACCGTAAATACTTTGATTTTTAATGGCTTCACGGCATTTAAAACATTTGATTTTTTTCATAATATAGTCAATATACTATAAAATTATTTTGTAGTCAAATAACTATAAATTTTTAAAATAGGGCTGAAAAATAAGAAAAAACGCCTTTATTCAAGCTTTTTTTCAGAGATTTTTGTTTATATTGATGGATTCAACCTTTATTACAGTTTAAAGCGCGTGTCGGTTAAATGTAAGTAGCTGAACCTGCAAAAACTGTCTTCTTCCTGTCTCAGAGCACAAGAACACCGAATATTAAAAATAAAGTATTTTACTTGGAGTATACGTAAACCAGTTGAATGGTGATTTTTTGCTCAGCAAAAAGAAATAGATAAACACGGTCAAATCCTTTACACTAAAAATCATATTTGACTAATTGCTTAAACTCATCTGAAGTGTTAAAATTAGATAATGCAAATCGTAAAAACTCAATATACCATAAGTGAAACAGGAATCAGTCATTGACTTGTAAAAATATATATGAACATCATAAAAAATACATGTTTATAACAAAGCTCACTTCCAAAAGTTCCTTTCTAAAATCCAAACACAGCCCCCCGGAGCAGTTAAGCTTTAGCGGTTCAGGTTGTTTGCCTTTTATTGTAACAGAAGGTATTAAATACAGTGGATCTAAATTGAAACTTTTGCCTCATATTCTATCTATTGTAAAATCTTTACCTGTGAAACAGGTGTTTGATGGATTTTCTGGTACAACAAGAGTGAGCCAAGCTTTAGCTAAAAGTGGGTATCAGGTTATATCTAATGATATAGCTATATGGTCAAAAATTTTTGCAGAGTGTTATTTAAAAGGAAATGTAACAGCTGAATTACAGGACAAAATAAATTATCTAAACAGTTTAAAAGGCCTGGAGGGTTGGTTTACAAACCACTATGGCGGGGAGTCTAATAGGGGTTTGGCTGTGCATTCTGATGGAAAGAAAAAGATATGGCAAATTCATAATACCAAAAAATTAGACAGCATAAGGTTAGCAATAGATAAAATTGCAGAAACCAAAATCGAAAAATCCATTTTACTCACCAGTCTTATTTTAGCTTTAGATAAAGTGGATAATACTCTTGGACATTATGTTTCTTATTTAAGGAATTGGTCTCCTCGTTCTTTTAAAACAATGCAACTTAAAATGCCTTTAATAGAAAGTAGCAAAGGTCTTCATCGGGTTATGAATGAAAATATTTTTAAAGCACAAGTTAAAGTTAAGCCAGATCTTTCTTATTTTGATCCGCCTTATGGTTCCAATAATGAAAAAATGCCTCCTTCCCGTGTTCGTTATGCGGGTTATTATCATATTTGGAAAACTATTATTTTAAATGATGAACCGGAGCTTTCAGGAAAAACAAATCGCCGGGCAGACTGCAAGGATTTAGAAACAAGTTCTGTATTTGAGGAATTTCGTAAAGATAAAAAAGGTAGGTTTATAGCTTTAAAAGCCATTGAGAAGTTAATTAAAGAATGTCGATCTCCATATATTTTGCTCTCTTACAGTAATGGGGGGCGAGCCACAAAAGAGGAGATTAGCGAAGTGATTCAGGATTGTTGTTCTAAAGTGCAGGTATTTACTATTGATTACAGAAAAAATGTTATGTCTAATATGCGTTGGACTTATGATTGGATTAAAGAGAAAAAGGCTCCACATACAGAGTTTTTATTTTTAATGCAGAAAAGGGTTTTGGAGAAATGAAAAATCAAAAAACTTATTCTTAAGGTTATGTTTGCACACACGAAAAGCCTCTTCTATCTTCCAATAAAGTAGAAGGGCAGGTTTTACTTTTAACTGGAGGATATAAAAATGATCAAAAAAAAGACATCAAAAAAGCTAAACGGATACTTCGAAAGTATGCCAAATTTAAAGATGAAGAATAAAAAAAATAGGACAACCCAGTTTCATGCTGTTAAAAGAATGAAAGATAAAAAATATATTTCTAAAGCTTTATGGGAGTGTATTATATCTAATGACACAGTAGGGTTCAAAGAAATTATACGATCTCATTTGAATTTGGTCCAAAAAGAAGAATTTGCAAAAAAAACTGGTCTTTCCAAAAAAGACTTATCTTATATCGTATCCAAAAAAGGCAACCCTACTTTAGATAATATATCCAAAGTTATTTATCATCTCCATACCAGCCTTTAATCTGATTGGATGGATCGGGTTTGAAAAACGGACATTTACTTGGAATAAATTTGTTCATACATCTGTGGAGTTTTGATAAAATAGTTTTTTAGCGATTTTTCCTGAGATAAGACACCAGTGCCCATCAATATACCCACCTCCTTAAAATGAAGTTATAGCAGTATAGCTAATAATATGGATTAAAGCTTCTCTAAACAAGAGTAAAGCCACTATGTAAGCAAAAACACGAATACCCAAGAGGACTTTATTATTTTTCACTAATTGCAGTAACTCTCGAACAAGAGAAGCTATTACTAAGTTTTCAAAATCTTTAAAATTCCGGCTACTCAACCATAAACCTATTTTTGCTCTCCAAGATTCTTGTGTAGCTGATTGGATTTTTGTTTGTAAAACTTCTCTAACATTGGATTCAAAATTATTGATCAAAGATATGATATTCTTTAAAGATCGAAAAGAGGTTATTACTATATACAAAAAAATTATAGTCATCAAAGACAAACCACTATAATAAATGGGTTTTGAAAGCGGGAGAGTCAATAACAAAATACCCATTAAGGACCAGCAAATGTAAATAATGGTTTTTTGATTTACCTGTTTTTTGAATTTTATAAACTGCTGTTGAATATGCTCTTTAATGTGTTTCTTAAACTCTTTTTCTATTTCTTTATCAGCTGTATTGGTAGCAAAATCCCATAGATCTTTAAAGGCTTGATATGCGGTAGAAGCAATATCAATGACAGCCCACATTTTCCACCACGCCATTTACTCCCCCTTACATTGAGGCTCGGCATCTACTATAAGAGTTTTTATTCCCTTATTAGCCAAAGTCCAGCCTAAGTTAAATGTAGTGGTGGTTTTACTCACCCCTCCTTTGTGATTAAACAAAGAAATTAACACTGGCTGGTGAGACATACCTCTTTCCTTTTTTATCTATCTTATTTTTTGGCGGGTATAAGAAACATTCTGTGTATGTTCTATTGATAGATTATCTGTGTTGGTTCGAGTTAACAGCAATGTGTCTCCTTCCACCATAAAGGTATAAGACATGAACTTTACATGTTCCTCATTCCCATCTACATCTTGCTTTTCCGATCTTAATTTAATAACAAGAGAATTGTCTCCTTCAAAATACACAACAGATTCTATTAACAGTTTATAGGGATCTTTCTCCGGCATTTTATCATAAGTTACCAGAGTAATTGTCCAGATAGGACCGTGTTCGGAAAACTCATAAATCAAAGGAGCACTTTCATCTGGGAGTTTAATCTCTACCTGGCCTTTATAAGGTTCTATATAGCCTATGGGACGGACAACAACACTGTCCGGATAAGGCTCTTTACTTAGGATGATATTTTGACGATGATCAGCCAGATATATGGCAACATTTTCCGGTATTATTTCTACAAACTCCCATGCACCCGGCAAGAGGTCTTTGACAGAATTTTGTTCATAAGAACCACCGGTAGCCAAAGTTACTTTTGAAAACCATATCAACAAAATAAAGACAAAAAGATTTTTGATAAACATCTCAGCACCTCCTTTTTTAGCTTTTGATCCTAAAGATTGCTTTTTTATCACAACGATCTAAAATTTACAATATTTTATTGCTCTATGTCCTTTATTTGTTGTTCTACAGCCCTTAAGTGGGTGGAAAAATCCTTAAATCCTCATTTTGTTCTGCCATAACCCCTTATTTCTTTATTTTTATCTTTCTTTTATAGATTCCCACAGCTAAAGCCGTGCCGTGGTCCTTTGTCTTCAACCGCATAGTAATACATCAATTAAGAGGCTAAAATTAGGGGATAAAAAAAGCTGGTACCTGACTACTCTCCCAGAGTGTTAAGCCCTCAAGAACCATCGCCACTGACAGGCTTAACTTCTATGTTAAGCCCCCCCTCCCCGCAACCCCACTCAACAAGAGCCTTGACATACCTCCCTTGTGGATTTTAAACTCATATTATTACTGGATGCACCACACTTAACCAATAGAAATATATAGATAACCCATAAGGATACAATAATAATGAACCAAAAAAACTGTAGTAAAAAACAAATTCCTTTTCTTAGTTCTGGTTTTTTTGTTGGAGATTGTGTCGACCTTATGAAAAACCGGATGAAAACAAATTCTGTTGATTTAACTATTACTTCCCCACCTTACGACAATTTAAGAACCTATAATGGCTATTCATTTGAATTTAAAGAAATAGCAAAACAGCTTTATCGAGTGACAAAATCAGGTGGTGTCCTGGTTTGGATAATCGGTGACAAGATAAAAAAAGGACGAAGCCTGACCAGTTTTGAACAAGGTTTGTTTTTTCAAAAAGTGGGTTTTTTAATGCATGATGTAATGATATATAAAAAGAAAAACACACCTTTTATGAGAAGCAACGCTTACACTAATTGTTTTGAATTTATGTTTGTCTTAAGTAAGGGCAAGCTAAAAACTTTTAACCCACTAAAGGAAAAAACAGTACGAAATGGCTATGAAATGCTGACTTATAATAAAAAAGCAGATGGAATCAATAGGAAAAATTGGAAAGAACTCAAAAAAGAAAAAACAAAAACCAATATATGGGAATACGCTGTTGGCCTGGGAGGCACTACTTCAGACAGAATAGCTTTTCAGCACCCGGCTGTTTTTCCAGAAAAATTAGCGGAAGATCATATTTTATCTTGGTCCCATCCGAGGGATATGGTGTTTGATCCAATGTGTGGTTCGGGAACAACCTGTAAGATGGCTATGATACATAATAGAAAATTTATTGGCATTGATGTCTCTGAAGACTATATTAATATTGCTAAAAAACGGATACAACTTATAAAATACACTCAACAAATGACCTTAAACCCAGAGGGTATGACCTCTCTTTAATTTGCAAGGCATATATATTTATTACTGAATATTTTTTTTAATCAACTGAATGTCGTCTTTAAATCTTCCCAAACCTGTATTACAGCTATCACATATCCACGCTCTGGCTTTCCCGGTTCTATGATCATGATCTCTAACCAAATGGGCTGTAACTCCCACAATAGTTCTTTTTTCACATATCGGGCAGATAAATATATCTTTTTTCTTTGGTTTTAATCTACCTAATTTCTGTTTTTCTGTGTTTAACAGTTTAATTCCTTCAATTTTTTTTCTGCATTCTTTACAGCTGGGTCTTGTTGTTTTTCTGCCTTTAGCATCGGTTTGGTTAATATCAAAATCTTTTTTATTATCTTTTAAAATATGACATATATTACATATTTTTTTCCTATATGGTTTTCCTGTTTTTTCAATATCCAAGAATTGAACACTGGCTTTTCCAATTTTGATAATTTTTCCACTGCCAATAAAAAACACAGTGATCTGAGAATCTGAAATCTGTTTTATAATTCCAACAGCTCCCTTACTAATAGGACCCTGCTTTTTTGTAGCAAGAACAAAATCACAAATATTAAGACTCTTCTGAACAGCCATATAATAAAACCTCCTATACAGTAACCTAAAAATAGGGTGGTCAAGAGCATTTTTATTTATTGAATACCTGGTATTTTCAGCTTTGTAAAAACTTCCTACTAATTCAATCAATGGAGGTTTTGGAGTTTTGATAAAGCCACTTTTTAGCGGTTCTACCTGATATAAGACACCAACGCCTATCAAAATACGCACCAATAATCCCCCCTGCTACAGGCACCATTTTTCCTAAGTTTAAAATCCCTTTAGAACCAAACTTTGTAAATAACCTAAAACCTACCTGCTTGTTTATTTTTATTAAAATTTTTCCACTTATACTGGCAATCATTTGCTGAGTTAGCTTTTGACCTATTTTAATACCTACTGATTTTAAAATTTCCTTAATAGCATCACCTGTCAGGCAACAGTATATGACAGTTTTAACTTCTTCTGATTTTATGTCATACCCGCTTATGTAAGCAATTTTAGCTATCATACGCAGTTGAATGTATAAAACAGCTGTTAATCCGGCTGGCACAGCCACAGGCAAAGTGATTGCTCCTCCTACTGAAGATATAAAACCAGTGGCTGTGCTTTTGGCCACAGCCCACTTTATTACCGAATCAATATGGGCACAATGACATGTTCTATCTTGATCTGACTCTCCTAAACCCTTTTTATGATATTTTTCTCTTTCTGATCTGGCCCTCATATTCGGACATTTTACTAAGCATAAGGCAGTGTGTTAAAAGTAAATTGTTTTAAGGAGGTGTTAGATGAAAAATACAAAGAGGCGACGCTATTCAGAGTCGTTTAAAAAAGAGGCTGTGAGAAGGGTTCTGGAAGGTTCTCGCTCCTCTAATCGAGTTTCTCAGGAGTTGGGGATAGGCCAGCCCACTTTAAGTAAGTGGGTGAGACAGTTTAAGCAAGGTGGTCATTCTTCTTTTAATAAGGAGTCTGAGCGGGCTTTAAAACAGCTAAAAGCGGAGAACAAACGGCTTAAGGAAGAAAGAGACATTTTAAAAAAAGCCACCATCTTCTTTGCCAGTCACGAAGGTTGAGATATGAGTTTATTTTTGTTCATAAAGACAAGTGGAGAGTAAGTGTAATGTGTGATGTTTTACAAGTATCTCGTAGTGGATATTATACTTGGTTGCCTTCAAGGGATCGTTTGAAAAAGACTCATAATCAGCTAAAGGGGGCGGTTTTGGCTTCGTGGCTTGATAGTGGTCGGGTGTATGGTTCTCGGCGTGTTGTGAAAGATTTAAAGGAGGAAAGAGGGATCTTTGTTTCAAAGAGCACAGTTCAGCCTGTTATGAGGGTTTTAGGCATCCGTTCTTCTTATCAGCAGAAGAAGTTCAGAAAAGCCTATCAGAGGGGGGAGATAGCCTCTTATCCTGCCAATGCTCTTAAGAGGGATTTTAAGCCGGAAAACCCTAATCAGGTGTGGGCCAGTGACACTACTTTTATTAAGAGCTGTAAGGGGTGGGTTTATTTATGTGTGATTATGGATTTATTTTCCAAGTTTATAGTGGGTTGGTCTGTGGGAGATAAGAACAACTCAGACTTGGTGGAAGAGGCTTTACAGTTAGCTCTTTACAGTAGAGGGTATCCAAGGGGTGTATTGTTTCACTCTGACAGAGGTTCTGAATATAGCTCTTATCAGATTTACAAGAGGTTACAACAATACCATTTAACAGCTTCCATGAGTCGTAAAGGAAACTGTTGGGATAATGCTCCGGTTGAGAGCTTTTTTAAAACTTTGAAAGTGGAATTGATAAATAAGATAAATTCAAAAAGACTTAATTTGGAAGAGATAAAAAAGGAGTGTTTTAACTATATTGAGGGCTTTTACAACACAAAGCGGATTCACTCCAGCCTTGACAACAAAAGCCCACAGATGTATGAACAAACTTATTCCAAGTAAACTGTCCGTTTTTCAGGCCCAATCCATTCTTTTTGAACTTCTTCCTCAACAGATAATACCCCCGGCAAACCTTTCACAGCATTATCATATATAGTATTGAGAACTTTAATGACTGTGTCTTTTCTTAATTTCATATTAACCTCTTTAAAATGAAACTATATCAGTGGGTTTTAGTGTAAAAGATTTGACCGTGTTTATCTATTTCTTTTTTTAATTCTGCGTTCGTCATTGTGTGATAATCTACAACATTGAATAAATACGGTGTGGCCAGCTCGTCCAACTCCCAAGAGAGCCGGCACGATAAATCCACATTTGATTGAAAAAAAAACGCCATATCAATATCAGAACCTTTTCTGTAATCCCCTCGTGCCCTGGAACCATAGATTTTAACCTGTTCTATCTCAGGGTATTTTTTTAAGAGCTTGGTTATTTTTTTAACAGTCTCTTGAGAAAAGCCAAACAACATTAAAGCTCCTTGGTTAGATAATTATAAAGATTTTTTATTTCTACAATATATTTTTTAGATATGTTCTCAATAATTTTTTTAGCCATATTCTCATTATAAACATGAGATAAGTTGTTTCTATCTTCAAGCATATCCAGCCACATTGAACCATCTTTGATTATATCCTTGTTAAAAGCCTGCTTAATAATATCTCTTGCATATTTGAACTGACTCACTTCCTTATATTGTATAAAATATTTTAAAGCCACCCAACTTAGTTCAAAAGAAAATTCAAAACCTTGAATTAAAGCCATCGCATAGATGTTATGATCTGGATTTTTCAAATAAAAAGAATGAGCCTCTTCAAAAGACTGTAAAGCGTTTTTCAGCTCATGCAATCTCTGTTTGCATTTTTCTTTTGCCAGGCTTTGTTTTCTATTGATTAAATTAAGTTCTGTATTTACTTCTTCTACAACAGTTAAAGAGACTTCAAATTTTAATAAATCAATATCTTGATACTCATTCTTTGAAAAATACCATTTCAACTGATGATTGATTCTGATGTGCCAACCCGTATCAGTGATGTCACAATTTAAAAAACATTCTTTATAATCAAAAAAAGGTATCAAATAAGCTGATTGATTATTATCTAAAAAACCTAAAAATACATAACCTTTTTGTGAATCATCCAAAAAGTCTTTTTCACTTTCTGTTAGAGTGAACCAGTATTTTTGTGTATGTGAAGATGGGTAGGATCGACTGGTCATTATACATAATCTCACTTTGTCGCTATCATCAAACCACAAGCTATCTGATTTCTTGTTTAACTTTATATTTTTAAGTTTTTCGAAAGTTTTAGCTATCTTTTGTTTTAACAGTGTGTGTATTTTTCTTTCTTCTTTTTTTTCTCTATTCATAGATTCTCCTTTTTATTAAAATATATCAATCTTATTTGCGTTTTCATAGCTTAACCAATAAGTGGCTTTGGTTCGTGTCATTTCTATAAAAAACTTACCTCAGCGGGGGTGGGAACATAGACAATCCAACCTTGAATTGTCAAATACGATAAATACAAAATCAGCTTGTAAAGTCTTTAATAATCTTCTTCTCTTTTTTCTTCCTTTCCTCAATTTGTTTGACAACTTTTTTAACAACTATAATTTTTTCTATAAGCATAGATAACTCTTGTTTTATATCTTCTAAAATTTCTCTATGGTTGTTCAATTTTTTAGCTTCTTCTTTTACCCAAATAGCATTATAACAAATATCGCGTAACAAAAAACCACAGCGATGTGTATAATCATCGTTTAAAACATTCTTATTATATTCAGTTATATGAATTTGCTTTTTTACATTTGAAGATAGGACTGTTAATCTTGCAACTAAATCAAAATCTTTATTCTCAATGATGGATAATTCGTGCTGATGAGCTATTTTTTTTAATTCTCTTGAAAGTTCATTGACACTAACTAAAGGTTTTAAAGATCTTTTTAAACTTTCACAAGCTGAAAAAGACAAAACAAAAAGTAAAAATAAAATGATTTTCATCTTGAAACCTCATAAGAAGATACAGCACTGAACAAAAAAAGCAGGCGACAATACAAACACTTCATTTGATAGAACCCAGACTTGCTAACCCCCTCCAGATCATAATTAGGCTTGACTTCATAGAGTTCTCAATACTCAAAAGTATAGACACTCCAAACATAACCAGGAACATAATCTCCACCAGGATGGCCTTCATAACCATAAGCCCTGATATAAGCAAACTCATGTTCTTGTGCTTGCTCATAAGTTAAGGCTGTAGCCACTACTCGCCAGTTATGTAAACTTTTGAAAATCCAGTGTAAAAATCATCAAGGATGGTGTCAAGTCTAAAAAATATCTTTTAAACAAACACTAAAAGTTCTTAAAATAGCTGTTTTTTTTCTCTCTCTAAACTATAAGGTGAGGTAAATAAAGTGGACTCTTTGCTAAGAAGGGTATTTTAACAATACTATACCAAAAAAGAGGATAGGGCTTCTCGTTGGACGCTTGGAGCCTCACACTTAAGGCTTTGCCGACAAACAAAATAGCATAGTAAAAAATCTCTTGATAAAAAGAACAAAAAAAGAGAGCAACCCATTTACTTCTCTTATCAATCTCCTCATATTGTATCCACTTCCAGCAAGTAGAGTATTCACTCCATCATCAAGATCACCATGTAAAAAATTCCTCTCCATACGGCAATCCCCCTTCAAATGCCCTACACTGCCTCTACACTGTTCCTTCGGCGCGCTAATCGGCGATGATAACACTAGGGGGGGATGGCCTCTAACTACTTACATTATCCAATCCTTCAGGATGATGCTTCTCCCCCCTATAATCTTAAACAAACTCCTTTTTGTTTTCTTCTTGTAAGTCTGAAGCAACTTAATCCCTGACTTCTTACAAATTTGTTGTCAAAGCTGGAGTAGATTCGCCTTGTCCTATAAAAGATTGATTTCCTTTTAATTCAATAATAAACAATTTGTATGCGCTCTGTTAATTGAGCTTTTACGCACTGCATTATAACTTGCATTAACACTTATTTTTAGCATATATCATCTATTACAAATGAATAAGTTACTTATTTTTCTCGGTTCTACTATTACAGCTCTTATACTGTTAATGGTTTTTTCAATTAAAACGGTGCCAACAGGTTATATTGGAATAATAACACACCACGGAAAGATTAATAACACCTCACCTCTAAAAAAAGGTTTGCATTTTGTAATGCCTTTTGTAACTTCCTTTGAAACAATCAGCACACGTTTAACAAAATTAGACCTTAAAAGTGGTATATTTGCTAAGGATTTGCAAGAAGTCAATCTAACTATATCCATACAATATTCATTACTGGAATCTGAAATACCGTCTTTATATTCTCAAGTAGGCAACCAAAAAAAAATTGAAAATATATTATTAAAACCAATAATACAAGGAGAAGCACAAAATACTATTACTAAATATACAACAGAAGAGTTAATTACAAATCGCTCTAAAATACAAAAAAAACTTGATCGATCTATCATAGAGAAGCTAACAAAAATTTTAACTGAAAAAACCCTGAATGAAAATGCCCTAAAGATATATAATATAGAAATCACTCATTTTGACCCTTCAGATGAGTTTAAGCAATTAGTTAAAACAAAAAACCAAAGCAAACAAAAGATAATAGAGGCCGAAACAGAAGCGAAAATAAAAGAAATCTCCACCTTGGCTTCTACAAATGCGCTAATTGAAGAAGCAAAAGCCAAAGCAAAAAAAATAGAAATTGAATCTTTAGCTAAAGCAAAATCTATTAATAAACAAACCAAAGCTTTTTTGACTCCTATCAATGAATTTTTAAATAGTAATCAAGCTTTTTTTGGAGCTTTATTGATTCTTTGGATATACAAACCGTTGATATGGATTTATAAAAAACTGTTTCATCGCAGTTAATACTGTTATTTTTATTTCAGAAAATATTAGTAATAAAGCATTTCTCCTTATCTGAACTTGCTTTCTTAAGATTCAGTAAATATTTAATCAAATTAAAAGTTTGTGATCCTGTTCCAAGGATACAAATCTAAGCACTTTCTTTTGTAGAAGTCAAGTCTACTCCCAGTTTTTTAGCCTCCTCTATTACATTCTTTTGGCTATCTTGAACATCTTGAATATAAGGAATCAAATCCTCTTTTATTCTTTGAGTATAACTCTTAAATTGATTAACCAGTCTCTTAAAACAAGATTGCCTTAGCTTTAATAAAACATTTTGTTTTTTTATGATATAAGAAAGAAGCTGGTTTTCTTTTTTTTGTCTCATCTTTTCTGATTTTTTTATCTCAGATAAAATAAACTGTCGGCAAAGCCCTTTTTGAGATAGCTCCTGAAATAATTGGCCTCTATCTATATAACCTTGGTTAAAAAACTTATTTTTAAAAAAATATTGATACTGCTTAAGCTTTTTTCTATAAAAAATTGTTTTTCTCTTAGGCTAAAAATATTCAAACCACTTTATCTTGACTGTTTTAGGGATATTGTTTAACAACTTTCTTTTTAAATTTTCTGATGGTGCTTCCTTATTAATAATCCATTTTCTTAAATTTTTTACATAATGAACTATCTTTGTTTTTATAAAGTTAGATTTTTGATTTAATAATAATTGTTCTTCTGCCTTGTCACTTTGAAATTGGTTTTGATATTTCATTTCTGCTTTTTTACATTCTTTTTTTAAAATGTTACATTTTTCCTGAAAATTTTGCAGTGCTGACTTAAGTGGTTTTTGTTTTATTTTATTAGTCAAGCTTCTTCCAAAAAATGCCCCACTAATACTTCCTACAATACTACCTACAGCTGTGCCAATGCCCGGCAAAATAGCTGTCCCTATTGAAGCACCTAATAATGAACCAGAGCTGATACCTATTCCTGTACCTGCTACATCAAGCCCTGCATTTTTTAAAGCTGATACCATGTCTGTGTTCCTTTTCACCAGCAAGTTACTTTCACGCCATCCAGAAAAAACTGCTGTAATCCAAGGAAAATCAAAATCATTAGCTCCCATCGCAAAATCTGTCCCACTTTCGACTTGTTCTGATAAATGTTCGTGAGAAAGTTGATGATCTACTATAACAGGATTTTCTGGGGGATTTTCGAGATAATTCCATAAGCTGTCTATGTTGTCAGAACTATCAATATTAAAGCGAAAAGCCGTATCTGGTATATTTTCTGCATCTGAAGGAATAACAACAGGAATTTTTGAATGTGTAGAAAAATGCTCAAAAAGATTGTTCGCATCTTTAACCAACTTCACCTGAACAGGATGATTATTAATCAAAAGATCCCATGCTTTTTGATTAGAACTTTCTGGCCACTGAATCTCCATGCCTGCATTTCTAAAGTGTTCAGCAACATGGCTTTCTGCTATATGTCCTTTTAATTTATCAAGAGCACCTTCTGTAAGACCTTGATCATTATGAGTGTATGTTTTTAATTGATCAGATAAATCAGAAAAATTATCAATTTGTTTCTTAGATAATTTGGAAACTCCCGTATATATATGATCATCTATACACATATATTGCCTAAAGGTATTTGCTCCTTCCCACACACTGTCCGCTACAGCAGAAACAAAATCAGGAATAAATGTTTTATATTTTGTTTTTGACGAAAACTGGTTTTGAACAAGTGACTGTTTGTCACTTCTATCTGAAAAGGAAAAATTTTTAGCAAAGGATTTTGTATTTTGTTTAACAACACCGTATTTGTTTCTGGTTTTTCTAAATACCTTCATTGGTCGCCCTACAAATAATCGTTTCCTGATAGTGTGAATAAGAGCACTTAGATTATATGCTGGAAATTTAATTTTTTGAAGTGTTTTTTTATCTATTGAATTCCATATTACAAAATATCTGATAAGGCTAATCAAACCAAAAAAAGAAAAACAACCAACGAGATAAAAGATAAATTCTTGAATCATATTTAAACAATCGGTTGCCGATCAAAAAAACTTAATAGAAAAAAATGTGAAAATGACAAAAAATTAATAAAAAACGAAAAAAAACACGCAACCTGAGAACCCTTAATTAAAAACTGTCATTCAGAACCGATCCCAACCAGTAGCTAAAATTAGGGGATAAAAAAAGCTGGTATCTGGCTACTCTCCCAGAGTGTTAGCCCTCAAGGAAATGCTAATATTTTCTATAAAGACTGCACTGTTTTTCTTTTCAGGGATTAAAAATTGTAAAAAAATTCAAAGAAACTGTTTAAACACCGATAAAAGGATTATGAAAGCTTTTTTGATCATTGTTTTGTTTCCGTCTGTGGCTTATGGTTTTTTTAAAGACATTCCATATAAGAAGACTGAAATATGCGAAAAAATAAAACCCGATTATGACAAAGCCCGTGCCGATATGGCCAGAGCCATAGCTAATAAAGAAAAAGCCTATGCCTATAAGGAAAAAGCCTATGCCTCTTTTAAAAAAGCCACAGCTAATAAAGAAAAAGCCTATGCCTATAAGGAAAAAGCCTATGCCTCTTTTAAAAAAGCCACAGCTAATAAAGAAAAAGCCGATGCCGATATGGCTAAAGCTTATATCAAAGAGGCTTATATCAAAACCGATGCTAATATAGCCAAAGCCTATTCCTCTTATAAAAGAACCATAGCCAATCAAGAAAAAGCCTATGCCTATAAGGAAAAAGCCTATGCCTCTTTTAAAAAAGCCACAGCTAATAAAGAAAAAGCCTATACCTATATGTCTAAAACTTATATCAAAGCCGATGCTGATATGGCCAGAGCCACAGCTAATAAAGAAAAAGCATGGGGAGATATAAACAAAGCTTATAAAGACGCTTTAAAATACAAATGTTTTAAACAATCCACCGCCTGTAATGAGTCAATTAAAGATATGACAAAAACCAATACCGATATATCTAAAGCCATTGCCAACATAAAAAAGTATTGTTCTGGAAATAATAAAGTCGGGGGTTCTGGTAAAGACACCAGCCAGAAGACTTTGTAATCACGATCATTGACAAAAAACATACCCCTTGGGAGCGCATAAAAAAACTTCAATAATACTCAATACTTAGTCGGCCCTGAACAAATACTATTTTGTTAAAAAGCAGGTTGATTTTTTATAAAATTATAATTTTGAATCTGTTTTTTCAACCAGCAAAAAAAGAACAAAAAGAAAGACCGCATGATCTTTCTCATATTAAACGCACTTGCTGCTAAAATAGGATTGATCTTATCTCCTTCTATCCCATGCAAATAGTTTACCCCCATACGATGCTCCTGTTTAATATGACCTATCACCGGCTCAATCGCCGTCCTCCTTTTTAAAGCTCTCTTCAATTTAGGAGATAATCGCCTCATCCCTGATATAAACACACTCTTTCCTAATGGATGATATGCCTTACCCTTATACCCTCTATCTACAAATATCTCTCTGACAGACTTACCCGACATCCTCTCTACCTGCTCTATCGCCAGCCCCAAGGTCTTGCCGTCAAAAGGATTGCCAAAAAAAGACTTAGCACCTACTATCCAATTACCCTTACTGGTCACTGTAAAACTCACCTTGTTACCAAATTCATATCGCTTGTGTGCCTTACCTTTTGATAAACACTCCACATAAGGCTCATGCACACTATACACCTTATCCTTGCTCAATCTTTCCTGAGAAAATACCCGCCGACTTAAATTCAATATATCTTGTAACTTATCTGATGGAGCACAACACTTTCTGTCTATGTCCCGAATAACACGACCCAAAAAATTCCTCTGCCTCTTGACTGAAACTTGCCCCCTTTTATACTGACGAGCATGAAAATAACGGGCAGACTTAATCATCTCCTCCTTGCCTTTGAACTTGTAGCTTTGACGAAGCTTCACCCCCTCTTCTGTCGCTACTTTTACCAACTTCTCACGAGACTTGTTGATTAACTTTGAATCCACAGGATAACAAATATTCTTACTCTGAACTGTTGTATCTACTATCACTTGCTTATACTCGCTAACTCGTAATAAACCTAACTTTTGAGCTACACTTAGAGTCTCCTTCAACAACTCCTCTGCTCCCACCTCCTCTATACGATGCCTCCAACGAGTCAATGAACTGGCATCAATGCTCAGCTTATGCTGAAAATACTCAAACCCACAAAAATACTGCCAATAAGGATCACTCAACAACCTATCCACTACAGCCTCATCCGATAAATCAAATACATACTTCAGGTAAATTAAACCCACAACTAATCGCACAGGAAGAGCAGGACGCCCCCTGTCTGAAGGAAAAAAAGTCTTAAACTTCCTCTCAAATTTTGACCAATCTATACAATCTGCTAATTGAACAAGACCCATTTTCATATTTAAAAAATCTACTAAACGGGGCCGACCTAATTCCAATTGCTCACAATCTCTTTCAGACTTCTTAGGCTTCATTTTTACCTCCAAATTTGCAAGGTTTTTAAACCTCTTTATATTTTCCTTGCAAATATTTTCCTTGCAAATTATAAAAAAATCAAGTGATAACAATGCGTTAACATTTATTCAGGGCCGACTACTTACATACCCCTTATGCCCGTTTTTTGCTAAAGAAAAAGACTTCAAGCCCTTATACGCCATTTACCTTACCTCCTTATTTAGAAAAACGGAATTGCTTGCTGGTGGCATAATCATCTTCAATAAGTTTACACACTCTAACAGCTAAACGATCAAATAGTTGATTAAATTGGTTTTGATTTTCTTTCATTGTTTTTAACACCTTACCTTTAAAGTTTAGCTCATCATCAGTTAATTCAAAAATAGGTTTGCTGTATTTTTGCGATAAAGCAATTAAAGAATTAAAATCGCCAATACTAATCAAATTATATGGAGACTCATCAGTAATGTATTTTACAAATGAATTTTCATCAATAACCATATTTTTTTTGCTCAAACTCTTAGCAAGCACATCTTTAGAAGCCTTTTGAATTTTATCAATCCACTCTTTAAAAGATTTAGCAATACCTTGTTTTTGCTTTTCTTCTTTTATATTCCAAAAATCAAAATCAAACAGACCTTCTTTAATTCTTCTTGTATAAGGTCTGTATTTTTGTGAAATGATACCTAACATACGAGGTGGACTTTCCGGCAAAGCGTTGGTTATGGATTGTTCCCTAAATTCTTTAAAATCTTCATGCCATTTTGGTAACATGCTTCCTAAAGACTGTATAGCCTGATACGAAAAAAAGTCAGGAGAAGTGGGAATAAGAAAATAATCACTACTCATTAAAATACAGCGATTTACAGCTCCTGAATTAGGACTCATATCCACTAAAATAATCTCACACCCATACTTAATTGCCGTTTTTCTAATGATGGTGTGAAAAGCACCAATAAATTGCTTCGTAAAAGGCAAAAATTTTCCGCTGGTGATACCTGTTGCCAAAGATATATCTAAATCTGACATGTCGAGGTGACCTGCGACAAGCAATAAATTATTATTTAAAGTTTCACAAGGCTTAACCGCTTTAGGGGTTACACTATCCCCTGATGTTATTTCTGATATTTTTGCATGAATATTATCGTTGTTGGCACTATTATAAAAAGCATCCATATCATTTTTTTGTTGCAATCCTAATACATAAGTTGTCAAATTGCATTGAGGATCTGCGTCCACTACAAGAGTCTTTATTCCTTTATTGGCAAAAGTCCAGCCTAAGTTAAATGTGGTGGTAGTTTTGCTGACCCCACCTTTGTGATTAAATAAAGAAATTAAAACTGGCTGTTGAGACATACTTCTCTCCTTTTTGATCTAAATTTTTATCTATCTTATTTTTTCCACTTTAACAAATATTATTTTTTCTCTCTGAAAACTGGGCCAGATTTTTTCAATCTTTTCTTAACTATTTTCATAAAATGAGTTCTTATAGGGTCCGACATAATATCCTCCTCAATAAAAAAAGCCGGTGCCCGGCTACTCTCCCAGAGGGTCAGCCCTCAAGTATCATCTGGATCACACTAAAAAAGTGGACCAATTGCTATGTCCATTTAATGGAAATATCTATCCTCCCAAGGATCAGTGCCCTCCCAAGTCTCAAATTCAAGGGATATGTTATTAGGATCTTTTATATAAAACCTATAAGGCCCTTTTTTCTTTGAACCACCAATCAATTCTGTCATATTATCAGCTTTCCTTTGTCTCAGTTTCTGATGCAGTGCCTTCACTTCTGATTGTGATGATAACTCAAACCCAAAATGATGGATAACTTTAGAATAGTCTACAAGAGCTTGTTCTGAGGGCTCAAACATCACAGTAAAACCACCAATTTTATAATTAGGACGGTTTTTATCAGTGGATCTATTTTTCACTCCAAGCACTTTCTCCCAAAAATGTCTTGTCTCCAACATTTTAGCGGTATAAAATACAATATGAGTTAACTCCGCATGACCTAGTTCCGCTGTTTTCATAATAACCCGCTTTTTTTATTTCTTCAGCTATCCTTATGGTTGATCATAATTCAATATATTTCCAGAAAAGCAAAATAGTCAATAAAAAAAGCTGGTATCGTGCTACTCTCCCAGAGGGTCAGCCCTCAAGTACCATCGCCGCTGACAGGCTTAACTTCTGTGTTCGAGATGGGAACAGGTGTGGCCCCGTCGCTATTGACACCAGCAATTCTTTTTTTTAACAACATCATTCAATATCATTTACCCACACTATGACTGGATTCCCCCAGACGCGAGAATGACAACTTTTAACATCATTCAATATCATTTACCCACACTATGACTGGATTCCCCCAGACGCGGGAATGACATATAAAAAAAGTAACTCACAGACTCCCACAGAAGGCAAAAAACAACCTTTGCGGGAATGACATATCAAAAGTCTGTAACTCAAAACATTCTTAGCTGAGTCCTTATATAACAAGGACTGTCTATTCAGTCAGAAAAATGTTAAAAAAGCCTCACGACCTATTAGTACGGATCAGCTGAACGCATTACTACGCTTACACCTCCCGCCTATCAACCTTGTAGTCTCCAAGGGGTCTTTAGGATCCCCCGAAGGACGGAAACCGCCCCACAGGGGATCGGGAAAATTTATCTTGAGGTCGGCTTCCCGCTTAGATGCTTTCAGCGGTTATCCGTTCCGAACATAGCTACCCTGCTGTGCCACTGGCGTGACAACAGGTGCACCAGAGGTTCGTCCATCCCGGTCCTCTCGTACTAAGGACAGCTCCCCTCAATTTTCCTACGCCCACGGAAGATAACGACCAAACTGTCTCACGACGTTCTGAACCCAGCTCGCGTACCTCTTTAATTGGCGAACAGCCAAACCCTTGGGACCTGCTCCAGCCCCAGGATGAGATGAGCCGACATCGAGGTGCCAAACACCCCCGTCGATGTGAACTCTTGGGGGGTATCAGCCTGTTATCCCCGGAGTACCTTTTATCCGTTAAGCGATGGCCCTTCCACTCGGAACCACCGGATCACTTTGACCTGCTTTCGCACCTGCTCGACTTGTTTGTCTCGCAGTCAAGCTCCCTTATGCCAATGTTCTCAGCGCCTGGTTTCCAATCAGGCTGAGGGAACCTTCGTACGCCTCCGTTACCTTTTAGGAGGCGACCGCCCCAGTCAAACTCCCCGCCTGACAATGTCCCTCACCCCGGTTCAGGGGCGTAGGTTAGATTCCAAAATGATTAAGGGTGGTATTTCAAGGTTGGCTCCACAAGGGCTTGCGCCCCTGCTTCAAAGCCTCCCACCTATCCTACACATAGCCAATCTAAAATCATTGCCAAGTTAGAGTAAAGGTTCACGGGGTCTTCTCGTCTTTCCGCGGGTACTCAGCATTTTCACTGAGAGTTCAATTTCACTGGGAGTCCAGTTGAGACACTGAAGAAGTCGTTACGCCATTCATGCAGGTCGGAATTTACCCGACAAGGAGTTTCGCTACCTTAGGACCGTTATAGTTACGGCCGCCGTTTACCGGGGCTTCAATTTTCCGCTTCGCTCAAAAGAGCTAACAAATCCTCTTAACCTTCCGGCACCGGGCAGGCGTCAGGCTGTATACATCATCTTAGAGATTTCGCACAGCCCTGTGTTTTTGGTAAACAGTCGCTACTCCCTGGTCACTGCGACCCTCCCCATAGCTCCGCCCGCAAGGGGCTTCACCTGAGAGGGCACACCTTCTCCCGAAGTTACGGTGCCAATTTGGCGAGTTCCTTAACTGGAGTTAACCCAATCGCCTTAGAATACTCATCCCACTCACCTGAGTCGGTTTACGGTACGGGCGACTTTGACAACGAATCGAAGTTTTTCTGGGAACCATAGCTCATCCCGCTTCGAGGATCAGATCCTCTCGCATTCACGCCTGAGAGTTGTGACGCTGATTTACATACGCCACCCCTTGCACGCTTACACCTGAATCCAATAACAGGCCGGGAATACTTAGTCCGTCACTCCATAAACTTGAACATCAAAGCCGGTAAAGGAATATTAACCTTTTATCCATCGACTACGCCACTTGGCCTCGCCTTAGGACCCGACTAACCCTGGGAGGATGATCCTGGCCCAGGAACCCTTGAGTTTTCGGCGCGGGGGTTTCTCACCCCCGTTAATACGCTACTTATGCCAGCAGAATCACTTGTCGTTTGTCCACCTGTCCTCACGGTCAAGCTTCAGCCTCACGACAACGCTCCCCTACCACTGTTAAAAATAACAGTCCCTAACTTCGGCGCCATGCTTAAGCCCCGTTAAATCTTCCGCGCAGAATCACTGAACCAGTGAGCTATTACGCTTTCTTTAAAGGATTGCTGCTTCTAAGCCAACCTCCTGGCTGTCTGGGTAATTCCACAACGTTTTACACTAAGCAATGGACTTAGGGGCCTTAGTTGAGGGTCTGGGCTCTTTCCCTCTCGTCACAGGACCTTATCACCCCATGACTGTCTCCCAAGCTAACTAATCACCGGCATTCGGAGTTTGTTTGGGTTTGGTAATCCGGTAAGGACCCCTAGCCCATTCAGAGCTCTACCTCCGGGATAGATACTTGAGGCTATACCTAAATATATTTCGGGGAGAACCAGCTATCACCCAGTTTGATTAGCCTTTCACTCCTATTCACAGCTCATCCAAGGAAATTGCAACTTCCAATGGTTCGGGCCTCCATGTGGGGTTAACCACACTTCACCCTGGCCATAAATAGCTCACCGGGTTTCGGGTCTATAGCCACGAACTAAAAAATGCCCATTTAAGACTCGCTTTCGCTACGGCTCCGCCTCACGGCTTAACCTTGCTCGTGACCATAACTCACTGGCTCATTATGCAAAAGGTACGTGGTCACACTTGGTATACAATAGTGCTCCCACTGTTTGTAAGTTTACGGTTTCAGGTTCTATTTCACTCCCCTTCCGGGGTTCTTTTCACCTTTCCCTCACGGTACTGGTTCACTATCGGTCATCAGAACATATTTAGCCTTAGAGGGTGGTCCCCCCAGATTCCCAACGGATTCCACGTGCCCGATGGTACTTGGGATCCTTTCCGAAGATCAAAACTTTTCGCGAACAGGCCTGTCACCTTCTTTGGGGAGCCTTTTCAGACTCTTCTGCTAAGTTTTGGCTTTGTAACTTCGTGAGGCATGTCCGGTTGCCTCTGAAAGTCCCGCAACACCTCCCGCACAAGGGCCGGACCCTTTAACATGCAAGAGGTTTAGGCTATTCCCCTTTCGCTCGCCACTACTTAGGGAATCTCGTTTGATTTCTGTTCCTAAAGGTACTGAGATGTTTCACTTCCCTTCGTTTGCTATTCAAGGGCTATGTATTCACCCTGAATTGCCGGCTAAACCGGCGGGTTTCCCCATTCGGAAATCTCCGGATCAAAGTGTGTGTGCCACTCCCCGAAGCTTATCGCAGCTTGCCGCGTCCTTCGTCGCTTTCCGATGCCAAGGCATCCTCCGTAAACTCTTAGTAGCTTTTAAAATAAACTGACTGAAACACTAAGAATGATTTCAGTTCAGACTCTTTTTTGCCCTAAAAATTTAATAAACCAACCTGATTTTGAACAGTTTTTTAGCTTTAGAGGCTTTTTCCCCTATTTTTAAGCTATGAAATATAATTCAAACCAGATCAGTATAAAAGAACAAATAATAAAAATGTGAGTTACTTTACACTTGTGCTCTGTATCTACATAAAAATATGGACACAATTACCCTTTCCGCCCCCGCGGAAACGGCACACAAGCGTTTCTAAATAATATTCAGTTGTCAAAGAGCTTGCCCCTATAGCTATAAAATAGCAAAGAGCACCCCTGGAGCTTTTACTCACAGGGAAGTCAATCATAAACAATCATAGAGCTAAAAAGCAACCTAAAAAAAGTAAAATATAAAAATCTTTTTTGAATTAGTATTTTCTGCGGAAATTTGGAAGAATGGGGTTTGTTTTAATTAAATTCTTTTGAAAATACTTTTTCTCTTGTCTCTTTGCATAGCTTCAATTATGGAAACTCTTTTTACTGGTGTTACTTTTTTTTGTTCTGCTTTGTTATTCTCCGCGGTGTTAGTCGATGCGGGTAACTCCGATAATGGACGCAACCCTGCGTTTTTCCCGACTTCAGCATAACGCAATGCAATAAATGAGTAATTTCGGATACTTACAAATTTCTGGTGCCACACATTTTTAAGATTTGGCTCAAGAAGTGGAGATAAATTTAGACACTCTTTTAAGACCTAAGGCTTATATAGCTCCTCTTTTTGATGAAAGAATTTTCAGGAGTTGTTTTTAAGCTTTTCAATCTCTACCTCAGAAAGCCCGGTGATTTTAGAAATAACAGAAAATTTAAAATTGCTTTTCAGCATATTTAAAGCTACTTCTTCTATACCTTCTGATCTGCCTTTTTCCATGCCCTTTTGCATACCTTCTGCTCTGCCTTTTTCTAAGCCTTCATCAAAGGCGTAAGCTTTCTCCGCCTTCTGATCCATAAGAGAGCTAATATTTTAAGGAAAAGGATACTACTGCGATATTCCAACAACCCCTCGCCTTTTAAAGCGAGGGATAAAAACCTCCTGATATGTTTTTTCTCTCACTCACTTAACTCTGGTTCCATTACACTGATTATTTTTTCATAATGTGTCCAAGCTCCTAACAACCCTGTGTTTATGCAATCATCCACTGTGGAATACAAAAAAGGTGAAATTAGGAAAGTCTCCTCAGATCCAAAAAGCTTTTTTAAAGAGTCTACTTTTTTTATCACACAAGCAAATTCAAAAAAACCTTCCACCACTCCGTAACCTACCCTATACATACTTATATATCTAAAACCAAAGAGGCACTTTTGTTTTTTTAAAGAACATTTAAAAGTATGGAATTTAAAATCAAAAGTTCCTTCACACCAAGAGTCCGCACAAAGAGAATCAATCCCCTTTAATAAAGTTTTTTCCTCTTCAGTAGTAAGATCGTTTTTTCCTGGGATAACCTGTTCCTCCTGAGTAGCACCATCTGAAAGCATAGAGCTTTCTCTCTGCTCTAAAAGCTCTTCTCTCAACACATTTTGGGGTTTTATACCTTGTTCATGTTCCACCTTAGTTGCAGAAACATCATCTGTCCAGGAATACGCAGACGGCGGATGGCCTAACCACTGAAACAACAAAGCAATAAACCCTATAAAACATTTACATAACACTCTTTTTTTCATTATAACCTCCTTATGGTTTAAGCCTTTTCTTAAATATCCCATTGGATAGATCAAAAAAAGCTCATTATGGTTTATCCTTTTTCAACTTAAACAGAGACCTACCCTGCCAAGGAAAAAGGCTTCTCTCTTTCTTACATGCAAAATCGATTCCAATATTTTTTACGCTATGCTTATAGTGTGAAAAATTTTCACCTATATACTTTTCAGGCAAATGATTTTGAAGCAGACGGTCATCCTTTAAATATTTTTATTATATATTTGAAATGAAAAAGATTTTAAAACAAAAAAACCTACCAGGCTTGATATAAGTTAAGATTTAAAAAAATCTAAAAAGTATTCTATTTTTTTTTATGGTAAATTATAGTAAGGGCTTTTTCATAGGTGATTATGATAAAAAAATTCGGAATCTGAATCCAAAATGCTGTTTTTTTGCAAAAATTTCCTGTTTTGTTTTTGCAATAATTAGTCAGTCGTGAAAAAGTATGTTGCAACAAAGTAAACATGGCTTACTTTGTCCTAAAACAGGCGAGATTCCCGCTCAAGGCGGGACTGTAAAGCCAAGTACTTGGCTTTACAGTTGGAGATGAACAGGGTCTATCACGGGCCAATAATGAAAAAATAAGAGAAAACATAAAACAATAATAAAGAGGAACAATAGTTGAAACAACAGAATTTTTTCACAAACCACTAACTAAACTAAGATAAGGAAGACTCAAATGTTAACACAAAAATTAAACCCTATAGCTGATAATCAACATTATGGCTTTTTGAGGTGGTCGGAAGACTTACACACAAAGCAAAGAGAAATCTCATCTTTTGTCAGTATAGGCAGAGATAAGGAAAACATCATTGTCATGGAGGATGGTTTTACCTCTCGCAAACATTGCCGAATCCAAAAAAAAGAACCCGAAGGCTTTATATTACAAGACATGAATAGTAGAAATGGCACCTTTCTCAATGGCACCCGAGTATTTAAAGCTATTTTAAAAAACAATGATCGTATTTTAATAGGTAAAAAGGAATTTATTTTTTCCTTTGAAAAATTTGACAACCATTGGAATATTCACACAAAAAGCAAAAACCTGGAGTGGAACAAACAGTTGGAAAACCTTCCCAATATAGCCAGAAATAATATGCCTGTTCTTATCACTGGACCTTCCGGCACAGGAAAAGAAATGTTAGCACAGCTGATCCACCGCTATTCTTATAGAAGTAAAGGACCTATGATTTCCATTAATTGTAGTGCTCTTTCAGAATCCCTTATTGAAAGTGAGTTTTTTGGACATGTTAGAGGAAGCTACACGGGAGCACTTACAGATCGACCAGGAGCTTTTATGTCCGCTAAAAGAGGCTCTTTGTTTTTAGATGAAATTGGCGATCTCCCTTTGCACCTGCAACCTAAACTACTCCGTGCCCTGGAGTATCAGGAAATTAAACCGGTGGGATCAGACAAGGTAAAAAAAACGGATGTTCGTATTATTTCAGCCACCCATCAGGATTTAAAAGCAAAAGTGGCGCAAAAAACATTTCGCGCCGATCTCTATTTCCGACTTCATGTGCTTAGCCTATCTCCCCCTCATTTAAAAGACAGAATGGAGGATTTTGATGATCTTTTGCAGTTTTTGTGTAACGAATACAATATCTCTTTTTCAGAAGAAGCTATTTATACTTTAAAAAGGTATTCCTGGCCGGGCAATATTAGAGAGCTAAAAAACACAGTCGCCAGAGCTAAAGCCTTGTTTTCTGGAAACATAATTTCAACAGAGCATATACCTCAACTTATCTATGCTCCTCTTTTCTCATTAGACAAACAAGAAAATATTTCTAAAGAACTACGAGTACCAACGATAAAGAAAGTAGAAAAAGATCTTATTGTGAAAGCCATGACTCTTTACCTTGGCAATCAGAAAAAAGTATCGAAAGAATTAAAAATAGCGCAAAGCACCCTCTGCGAACGGATTAAAAAATATAAAATAAACCCAAAGGATTACAAATAAGAACTAACGGGTGAATATTTAGTCGGTCGTGATAAACCCTGTTCATCTCCAACTGTAAAGCCAAGTACTTGGCTTTACAGTCCCGCCTTGAGCGGGAATCTCGCCTGTTTTAGGACAAAGTAAGCCCTGTTTACTGTGTTGCAATACACTTTTTCACGGGTGAATATTTAGTTTTTTTATTATTTACTTATTTAAGATCTAGTGACCCTAAGAGCTTGATCCGGCTGGCTCCTGAGCTTGTAATCCATTACACATATAAGTTGCCTATTTTTTATGTAACAACTATAATCAGAAACATGAGATCTATTCTTATACACAGAAAAATCCATTCCAGCCACTGCAATCATACCAGATAAAATATTATCCTTATCTTTCTCCGGTAAATAAATTGTCAAATCTTCCTGACTATCAGAAAGCCGAGCTTTTAATATTGTTCTTGTTCCGGTAACAGCTGACACAAAATGAACCACCTTTGGAGAACGCACATACAAATAACGAACATCCCCCTCTGAATTATCCGAAATATTTCCTGAATCCACTAATCTGAGCTTTTTGGTTTCTGGTTCCTCCAGAAATACCTTAAAATTAAACTGACTACTTGATAAACTATACCTGTTATTTTCCTCAGACCAAACATAAGTATCTGTCACACGGGCTGATAATAAAGATATAGAATCCCGCACTTCCCCTTCATTTAGAGCAGAATCACCAGCGGATCCAGAACCTACTCCTAAAGTAGAGGAAACAACCGCAGGAGTTTCTGATTTGCGAGATCCATCTAAGGCATAAGACACAACCGAATAGGCCAATAAAGAACTTAAATAAAAAAGAAAAAATAATAAATCTTTCACTGTCTCTAAAAGTATGAATGAAGAATTAAATAATGTCAATACCCCTGTTCGGTTTTTTATAAAATTTAATTAATAAAAAAAATATTTTTTCCCGACTCAAGTCAAAATGAACTTAGAAAAGGAAAAAGAAAAACCCTATTATTTTTTTACAGAAATGAAAATAAACTGAGTGATTTTAATAGTTTATATTAAATGACCCAGAGATTCAGAGTGGCTTTTCTAAAGAAAATAAAGGCCGTTTTTAAGAAATACCTGACCTACCCCACAAACAACAAGGTATAGAAAAAACAAATAGAAATCCTAAAATATTATAGTTAAAATCTATACCCCCAAAGGGCTGAAAGCCAAATTGTTGGCCTTCAGTATCCATGATATTTTCCACAAACTGGCAATATACCGCTCTATCGCTCACCACTACCCTCATAGCGGGTTATTTTACATCTTTAAAGTCTACATCAATAACATCATCATCTTTACTTTTAGAACCTTTTTTCTTTGTTTCATTCGCTCCACCAGAAGAGGTATTAGAGTGGCCCTCAGTAGAAGAAGAGGCAGACTCCGCGTTTCCTTCTGCGTCTCCTTCCGCATCTCCTCCCTTAGAAGCGGAATAAACGGCGGCCCCTAACTCTCCCAGAATAATATTGAGATTGTTGGCTGACTCTTTAAAATCCTGTGCTGTCGCAAATGTTTTTTTTGAGCACTCTTTTCCTGCAACAGCCGCTTTGTTTGCTTTCTCTATCAAGTCTTTCGGCAACAAGGTTTTGTTCTCAGATATTAGTTTTTCCACCCGATAAATCAAATTATCTAATTTATTTTTCTCATTAATATCCTCCTTCTTTCTCTTGTCTTCTTCCGCATGCTGTTCCGCTAAATCCACCATTTTTTTAATTTCATCTTCTGTTAAACCGGGCTTATCAATTTTAATAGATTGCTCCTTTCCTGTGCCTTTATCCCTGGCAGATACATTCATTGTGCCGTCTACATCTATTTTAAAAATGACTTCAATCTTAGGCACACCACGAGGTGCAGGCGGAATATTGATTAACTCAAACTCCCCCAACAACTTGTTATCTCGAGCCATCTCTCTTTCTCCCTGAAATACGCGAATATTCACTCCAGGCTGATTATCCTCCGCTGTAGAAAATATTTGTGATTTTTCAGTAGGAATAGTCGTGTTTCTTTTGATTAAACGAGTCATTACCCCACCCAGGGTTTCTATACCCAAAGACAAAGGAGTAACATCTAAAAGCAAAATATCCTTCACCTCTTCTGTAAACACACCTGCTTGCACCGCAGCTCCCAGAGCCACCACTTCATCTGGATTAACAGACTTATTAGCCTCTTTTCCAAAAAAGTCTTTTATGGCATTTTGAACAGCCGGAATACGAGTGGTGCCCCCCACCAAAATCACCTCATCAATATCGCTTAATTCAAAGTTGCCATCAGCTAAAGCGGCCTTGCATGGTTCTATAGATCGCTGGACCAAGTCCGCCGTAAGTTGCTCAAACAAGGCTCTGTTTAACTTCATATCCAGGTGTTTAGGCCCGCTGGCAGTAGCGGTAATAAACGGTAGGTTAATATGCGTTTCCTGCACAGAGCTTAATTCCACTTTTGCCTTTTCCGCGTGCTCTCTTAAACGTTGTAAGGCAATTTTATCTTTGGAGAGATCTATGCCTGAAGATTTTTTAAATTCCTCAATCATCCAATTCATAACAGCTATGTCAAAATCATCTCCCCCCAGGAAAGTATCTCCGTTGGTGGATTTTACCTCAATCACATCCTCTGCCACTTCTAAAATGGAAATATCAAAAGTACCTCCTCCAAAATCATACACAGCTATTTTTTTATTTACCTTCTTGTCCATTCCGTAAAACAAAGCCGCGGCAGTTGGCTCATTGATAACCCGCTTCACCTCAAATCCGGCAATTCGGCCAGCGTCCTTCGTGGCCTGCCTTTGCGAAATGTTGAAATAAGCAGGCACAGTAATAACCGCCTCTGACACTGTTTGCCCCAAGTATTCTTCTGCTGTCTCTTTTAACTTGGCCAAAATAAAACTACCCGCCTCCTCACAAGTGTAAATTTTATCATTCACTTTAAAGCCACAATCCCCGTTCTTGGTTTTCACAACCTTATAAGGCACTTTGCCAATCTCTTCACGCATATCCTCAAACTTTCTTCCAATAAATCTCTTAGAAGAAAATATAGTAGATTCTGGATGAATAACCGCTTGCCTTTTAGCCAGCTGACCCACCAACTTTTCTCCATTTTTGTTCCAACCAATAACAGAAGGGGTTGTGCGATTTCCCTCTGCATTAGCTATCACTTTAGGCTTGCCTGCCTCAATAACCGCCACAACAGAATTGGTTGTTCCTAAGTCAATACCAACAATTTTTCCCATAATAAAACTCCTTTGTTTGTTTGTTTGTTTGTTTATTTAGTTTTATACTCAAAAAACCAACACTAATCTAGTCAGTCGTGAAAAACCCTGTTCGCCCTCACTGTCATTCCCGCCTTGAGCGGGAATCTTGCCTGTTTTAGGGCAAAGTAAACCCTGTTTACTGTGTTGAAATACACTTTTTCACGGACGACTAATCTAAAATACACTCCCCTTTTATTTTGGCAATCTCTCTTAACCTTTCCTCTTCTTTTCTCTTCAGCTTCCCTGGTATTTTTATCTGCACCTGATACAATAAGTTTCCCCTTTTTTTACTGTTCAGCTCTGGCAAACCTTCCCCTTTTAAAGTTATAAAGTCACCATGTTGAACACCTTTTGGCACTACTATTTCTTTTTTCCCCTGTAGAGAATAAACCTCCGCTTTCGTTCCCAAAAGGGCCTGGAGATAGGATACAACCACTTTTCCTATTAAATTAGCCCCCTCGCGCCTTAATCGAAGATCCTCTTTAACAATAATTTGCACATATAGATCTCCGGGCTGTCCGCCATAGTGCCCCGATTCCCCTTTTTGGCTCAGCCTGAGGTGCGCCCCTGTATCCACCCCGGCGGGAATAGGCACTGAAATTTTTTCTTTTTTCTTTTTTCTCCCTTTTCCAAAACACACTCCACAAGGAGAGTTAATCACAGTCCCCATACCTTGACAGGTTGGACAAGTAGAGGAAAAAGAAAAAAAACCTTGCCGGCGCGTTAATCTTCCTAATCCTTTGCATTCCACACAGTTTTTTCTCTTTGTTCCTGGGCGCGCTCCCGAACCTTTACAAGTTTCGCAACTTTTTTCCACTTCGTAACTAATAGTTTTGTCCACTCCTTTTAACGCATCTAAGAGAGAAATCTCCATACGATAACGCAAGTCAGAACCTCTAATAGAGTTTCTCGTATCCCCTGCGGAAGCAAATCCCTGATCTCCAAAAAAAGAGCTAAACCCCCGGCCAAAAAAATCTCCTCCTTCAAAAACATCCCGAAAAGAGGAAAAAATATCCCGCATATCCTGAAAACCCGCCTGTCCAAAGCGAGAATTTACCCCAGCATGACCAAATTGATCATATTGTGCCCGCTTTTTAGCGTCTCCCAGTATCTCATAAGCGGTTGCGGCTTCTTTAAATTTCTCTTCCGCCGCTTTGTCTCCTCGATTCCGATCGGGGTGATATTTTAAAGCCAGCTTTCGAAAAGCTTTTTTAATATCTTCCTGAGAACAGTCACGAGGAACAGACAATATACCGTAATAATCTTTATCCATGTATCACCCATTGATCTATCACAATTCCAAACTTGGCACACACAGGGACATATTTATCCATACATCACCCACGATCTATTACCAACCACACAAAGTGCGCTATTTCAAAAAGCTAACTCCAAAACATCACATTCAAACTTTTATTATCAACCACACAAAGCACACATCTTCAAAATAATCAAACATACTTATTCAGGTCCCACTATGCAAAGGTTAGGTAAATCAAAATCGCATAATATACAAAAAACATGGGAATAAATCAAAAAAGGTCAAGGAAGGGTTGCCAAAAATAATTAGTCGGGCGTGAAAAAGTCTGTTCATCTCCAACTGCAAAGCCAAGTACTTGGCTTTGCAGTCCCGCTTTGAGCGGGAATCTTGCCTGTTTTAGGGCAAAGTAAACCCTGTTTACTGTGTTGAAATACACTTTTTCACGGACGACTAATTAGTCACCCGTGAAAAAGATTGTTTTTTTGATTGGATTCCTACTTGAAAAAGGCTGAAAGCCTTTTAGGCTTTCCGTTTAGGTTCTGGATACCCGCTTTCGCGGGTATGACAGCGAAGAAGAATGGGGTTTATCACGGAGAAGTAATTAGTCGGGTTGGAAAAAATGCTTTTTAGAAACTGAAAAGCCAAGTCATCGGCTCTGAAAAAACAAGTCATCAGCTCTGAAAAAACAAGTCATCAGCTCTGAAAAGCCAAGTCATCAGCTCTGAAAAAACAAGTCATCAGCTCTGAAAAAACAAGTCATCAGCTCTGAAAAAACAAGTCATCAGCTCTGAAAAAACAAGTCATCAGCTCTGAAAAGCCAAGTTGTTGGCTCTGAAAAGCCAAGTTGTTGGCTCTGAAAAGCCAAGTTGTTGGCTTTTCAGTTATTTTTGACAGGCTGTTTCATATATTTTTCCCGAAAATCCTGTAAATGTCTTTTAACATGTTTTTTTTGCCCCTTTGTCAGATTTTTATTTAAAAGGTCTGTTAATATTTGTTCTCCAAGTCTCTTATGCTCCTTTATCCCTGTTTCCCCATACTGTTTAGCTGACAAGCTGTAAAGCCAATAAGGCCCTCCGTTTTTAGCCGCCTGATACGCGTAACGAGCCGCTAATTTTGGTTTTTTGAGTTCCACCGCATAAAGATAAGTCGCATAAAAATTGATAGGCCAGTCTTCTGGAAAATGTTTTAGCCCTTTTAATAAAATTTTTTCCGCTCCCTTCTTATCTCCTGTAAAAATGCTTAATATAAGACTGGAAAGCTTGTAAGGGGTTTTGAAACGAGGTGCCAGATCTGTAATGGCAGACACCATATTGTAGGACCAGCCTAATTCACAGTCTTTTTTATCTCCCGTATAAACTGGCTTTCCTTTTTCAAAAGAACAAAAATCAGCAGACTGGATAAACCTCAACCATAAGAGATTGGCTATAAAATCTTTGTAACCCAAAGAAAAATGTTGCAAAATGTTGGGGGGAGTAAAATAAAGGGGTCTTTTTTCCCGATCTCGGACCTTTCCGAAAACAGCAATTCCGCATATAGAAAGAGCTAAAATTAAAAATTTCATTACTTTTTAATACTCCACCTGCCAGCTACTTTATACTTTATTTGGACGCTTTAGGCCATTCGCCCCCGCCAGCTACTTTACTTAGAAGCATTAGGCCATTCGCACACACCACCATCATTACCTGAGTTCCAGGCCCTAATAGTAGTGTTTGTAATATGTTTAGTAGTGCTATCTATGGCACAATTAGCATTTGTAACATCTTCGTAAGAAGAAACTTCATTACAGTAAATTTTATAATCACTGGGATTTTTTGTCCTAACAATCACGACTATTTGGTGGTTTTTTCTATTTATTTTTTTTCTAAAATCTAAACACACAAAATTTTCGCCTTTAGTTGCAGTTGCAGTTGTGGTTGCTGGATTATGTTTCAGTTCCTTACACTCCTTATAGTCAGATTGAGTGGCGTCTAATGACGAACCACGAGGGCATTCAAAGTTCAGTTTCGCCAGTTCATCACAGGGGGTTATTAGTGGTGTACTACTTCCTATATTACTTTTGTCGATTTTCCACCCCCCGGCTGAGGAAATGCAGGAGTGCATACTGGTCACAAATAATTTAGCTGTATTGTACATCTGTTTTAAATTTGTGGAGTGTGTTGTGGATTGATAAGAAATTACGGAAATGCTTGATATTATAGTCAGCAGGCCCAAAACAACTAAAACCTCCAGCAAAGTATATCCTTTAAAGGATCTATAGGACCTTAACTCCATAATCTTCTAATTTAGTCCATCATATAAACTGAGTCAATTTTTATGTGTTTGAACAAGAAAAACAGCTTTTTATCCCTCTCAAAAATAAAAAAGCCTCTTCTTTAGAGAAGAGGCTTTTTCTTGTTTTATTAAAATTGATTCAATCCATTTATGCTAAGCTCCCAAGATAAATAACAAAACCCATAAAAGCCAGTCCAGTTAAGAAGATGTTTTTTGCTATTTTAATCTGAATTTGTTTTTCTTTTTTTTGATTAAGAGATTTATTCCATCCACACTGACAATGCAAAGTGTTTCCAGTTTTGTTTATTTTAGCTCCACAGTTTGGGCAGTTTATAATGTTTTTCATTTTTTTCTCCTTAAAGTTTATTTTTTTTTAGTTTCTTAATATAATAAAGTGCAAAAACAGGGGCCGTTTTTTTATAAGATATTGATATCATTAAAGATTTTTATTTTTGAGGGGCCCATTTAGAAATAAGAGTAAGAAAAGTGTTTCATATTGAGACAAATCGTTATATAAAGTTCAAACAACAGGAACAAAATACGCCCGCAATGAAAAACATAAAAAACTATTATTTTTTGATATTAAGTGTTTTGCTCTTTTCAGCAGAAGCATTTGGAAAGCCTTTTTTACCGGCGACTAATTTAGTGCACTGGCTGGTCCCTCATTCATATTCTACAGTAAAAAAAGGTTCTATTACTCGTTTGTACACCTTATCTCCTGAAATTACCCATATTAGGATACAGGCTCATTATGCCCATATTCTTCTTAAGCAGGATAAAAGCAAAAAAAAGAACCAAATAAAAGTGCAATATAATGAGTCTCTAAATATAATAGAAGAGGAGTCCACCTTAATTGTTTCGGAAAAAGATTTTCCTGATGAAAAAGCAAAATGGAGTTATAATAGAAAAAGGCCTATCCTGACCCTAACCGCACCATCTAATTTGTCTTTGAAAATAGCTGTTTTTGCTGGTAAAGTAGAAATAAATAAATTTTGGAAAACCAATTTGTCCGTATTTATGCCAGGTAAAGGTTTTATTAATATTAAGAACACCGCGGGAACTTTAAATATCTCTCAAGGGTCTGGAAATATAAAAATTACTTCTCATAAGGGGGATATAACAGTCCAGGCAGAAAATTCTCGCCTTCATCTGCAATCCTGTAAGGGAGGAAAAATAAACTTAAATAGTTTTAAAGGTCGAACAGAGGTTAATAAATCAAGAGGAAGTTTGTTTACAAGGTCTTTTCGCTCTCCTCTTATTTTAAACCGCTGGACAGGTAAATTAGATTTTCAGCAGGAAAAAGGAGGAGTATATTTAAGACATATCACAGGTTCTATTTCTGGTTACTCCAAAAACGGAGAGGTAAGAGGGCTTATTTATCCCCATGAAGTGAATATAAAAACCGGAAGTGGTAAAATTCATTTAGATATGCCTTATTCAAAAGCTTGGGTGACAGCAGAAACATGGGAGGGGAGGCTTTTCCCCCCGGTGTATTTTAATCGTATTAAAACAGGGGGAGTGGATCGTGCAAAAGGTTGGCTGAAAGGTAGTAAAAGGAAAGGAAATGTGTCTTTAAAAAGCCGTTCTGGATCTATTAAAGTTTACCAAAGTGTCCGTTAAAAGAGTGAGATATGAAAAAAAAACTTGTCAAAATAGATTTTTTTTAAGATGGACTAATATAGTTGATATAAGAGGAATATACCATGAAAATTAAAAAAAAATCAAAACCATCTGATGTGGGGGCAAAAAAGCTAAAAAGCACTTTGTCATCAACTAAACCCGCTAAATCTAACTTTAATGTTATGTTCTCTAAAAAGACAAAACAAAAAACTAAAGAAACAAAAAAAGTCAAAAAGTTAGCATCCCCACACACATTGGAAGAACGAAAAATATTGGAATTAAAAAAAGAATTAGATAGCTTAAATAAAAAAAGCGAAGAAGAGGTTTTTACAGATGTAGAGGGTCGCCGTTATTGTTCTGAAGAAAATTGCGATCAATTAGCTGTAACAGGTATATATTGCAGATACCATTATTTATCTTTATGGAAGTATCTCAGGACAAAAAAGAAACTATTGGAAGAAAAATATTTATCTCGAACCATTCAGGAACTCATTCAGGTTTTTGGAGAAGAGGGTTTACACTGCGTCCTAAAAGATCTGAAAAATGAAAAAACTTTTGAGTGGGCTACAAAAGAGATGAATTTTTCTGTAGAAAAAGAGGAACACACTCTTAAAACGGAATGGGAGAATTTTTAAAAAATCAAGTTTAAAAAAAAGTTCAACAAGGTAAAAATTTGTCATATTTGAATAAAAAATAAGAGGTTTTTAACAGTGGATCAGAAAAAAAATGTGTATATCTCTACTTATGGGTGTCAAATGAATGTGAATGACACGGAAAGAATGTACTCTCTTTTAGAGATGATTAACTATGCCCCTGCTGTTCACCCCGATCAAGCCCAGCTTATTATCATCAATTCTTGTTCCGTTCGGGAAAAACCAGTGCATAAAGTCAGGTCAGAAGTGGGTCGCTATTACCCTTTAAAGCAAAAAAACCCCCGTATAAAAATTGGTGTAGCGGGTTGTGTAGCTCAACAGGAAAAAAAGAGAATTTTGAAAGAAATGCCACTTGTGGATTTTGTGTTCGGACCAGATGCTATTGATAATTTGCCTGATATAGTGTCTCGTCTGGAACAAGGAGAAAAAAATGTAGCGGAAATTCGTTTTACCCCTTCTAAACCTTATCATATTCAAACCCTTATTCGGACTCCACAAGTGTCTGCTTTCGTAAATATTATGAAAGGGTGTGACAACTTTTGCACTTTTTGTGTAGTGCCTTTTACCCGTGGAAGAGAGACCAGCAGGCCCTTATCTCATATTTGTAAAGATGTGCAACATTTAACGAAAAGGGGAGTAAAAGAAGTAACCCTTTTAGGACAAAATGTAAATTCTTATCGATCTTATTGCGGGGCGGATTTTGGTCAGCTTTTGCAGGCTTTATGTAAGCAGACAACTATTGAGCGCGTTCGTTTCACTTCACCGCATCCAAAAGATTTTAACCAGGAGCTTATTGATATTATGCAAGCCAATAGAAGCAAAATAATGTCCGCCATCCATTTGCCCGCTCAGTCTGGTAATTCGCGTATTTTAAAAAAAATGAATCGAGGCTACACCAGAGAGGAATATATAAAAACAGCCAACATGATTTTAAATGGAATGTCAGGTTCCACACTTTCCACTGATTTAATTGTGGGTTTTCCAGGAGAAACAGAAAAGGACTTTCAGGACACTTTAAGCCTCTTAGATGAAGTGCCTTTTGAAATGATTTACTCTTTTAAATACTCCCCTCGCCCCTTTACCAAAGCGGCTAAATTTGAAAATCAGGTGCCGGAAAAAGAGAAATCCACCCGGCTGGCCCGTTTGAATCAAAAGCACATTAAATTTGCTTTTGCTAAGTCACTGGAGTATAAAGAGCGGGTTTTAGAAGTTTTAGTGGAAACAAAGGATGAAAAAACTAAGTATTTAAGCGGAAGATCCACTCAAAATAAGCTGGTGCATTTTTATGGTTCGGAGCATTTAAAGGGGAAAACCGTATCGGTAAAAATTAAAAAAACCTACCCTCAGGTGCTATATGGAGAATTGTTATCATAATTTTTAAAATATAATTTGCAGACAGACAAAAAATAGGTTTTAGAATAAACAGTAATCTGTGAAAAAGTTGTTATAGCAAAGAAAATAGGACTTACTTTGCTTCAAAACAGGCGAGATTCCCGTTTTTTCAAAACAGCAAAGCCAACAACTGGGCTTTTTAGTTTGAAGGTGAAAGGGTTTTTCACGAAAGACTAAATAAAAAGGAGAGTTATGAAAGAAGAAATAAAAAAAGCAATAAAAACTGCGGAAAATGTCGGCCCCATTTTAGAAAAAACGGTAAGCACTTTAAAGAAACAAGTTCCGCCCCATAAAACAACAGAAAAAAACAAATGGATAGAGGTAATCCCCCACGGATTAGTGGGAGGTATGATTCCCAACCTGTGTCTGATGGTTTTTAAAGAAAAAGAAGGTTCAAAAAGGTTTGCCATCTCCCTTTCCCGTTTACAAGGGCAGATTTCTGTTCATCAAAGTATGCGACGGGAAGAGCCTTTTCGTTTTATAAGTGAGCTTTTAAGCACTATGAAAATCAAAGTGGAAAAATGTTATTTTCTAAAATGTGAAAAAGGAAATATCAGCGTCCAGGTGATCATCACCGGCCATCCGGCTGTTCGCTCCATGAATTTATATGCTGATGATGTTATCCCTTTTGCGGTTTATTCTACTTGCCGGTTTTACTGCACAGAGCAATTTATGATAGATGTGTTAGATCAGAAAATGGAACAACCTTTAAAAAAAGGTTCTATGAGAAAACCCCTTTATCTCAACTAATCGCCTTATATTTAAACTAATCACTTGCGAAAAACCCTCTTTTTTTAGTAATCATCCCTATAAAAACGGGAATCCAGCTTTTTTTTGTGTGATTTTAAAAAGCCCTTTTCATTTTATCTCCTTTTTGGTAATAGACTAAAGGATAATGAAAGAAGACTTTTTTCGTCAGACTCAAAAAGAGGCCCTTACTTTTGATGATATTCTTATCCTTCCTGGGTATTCTGAAGTCCTGCCCGCTCAAATTTCTACTGAGGTAAACCTTACTAAAGATCTCACACTTAATACCCCCGTAATTTCTGCCGCTATGGATACTGTAACAGAGCATAAAATGGCTCAGGTGATGGCTCAATATGGTGGTTTTGGCGTGATTCATAAAAATATGAGCGTTAAGAGCCAATGCTATGAAGCACAAAAGGTGAAAAAATACGAAAGCGGGATGATTTTAGATCCTATTGTTCTTTCTCCTGAAACGGCTGTTTATAAAGCTTTAGAAGTGATGAAAAAACATTCCATTAGCGGTGTACCTATCACAAAAAATAATCAGTTAGAGGGAATTTTAACCCATCGGGATCTTAGGTTTGAAACCCATTTGAATCAACCTGTTTCTCATATTATGACTCCTAAGGAAAAACTGATTACAGCCCAAGAGGGAATCACTTTGGAAAAAGCAAAAGAGATACTGCATAAGCATCGTATAGAAAAACTTCCGGTTATGGATAAGAAAGGATTTTTAAAAGGCTTGATCACCATTAAAGATATAAAAAAAGCTACGGCTTTTCCGTCTGCTACTAAGGATCGGCATGGTCGCCTATTTGTGGGGGCAGGAGTGGGAACAGGTCCTGAAGAAAAACACAGAGCAGAAAAACTGGTAACTCAAGCAGAAGTAGATCTTTTATGTGTGGATACAGCTCATGGTTTTTCAAAAAATGTAATAGAAATGGTTTCTTTTCTGAAAAATAAATACCCTGATACAGTGCTTATGGCAGGTAATGTAGCCACACAGGAAGGAGCTTTAGCTTTAGCAGAGGCGGGAGCGGATATTATTAAAGTAGGTATGGGGCCTGGCAGTATATGCACAAGTAGAGTGGTTTCTGGTGTAGGCGTTCCGCAAGTTTCTGCTATTTTAAATTGCGCTCGCGCCCTTGAAAAAAAGAAAAAAGCTTTGGTGGCGGATGGGGGATTAAAACATTCTGGTGATCTGACAAAGGCTATTGCTTTAGGGGCAGGGGCAGTGATGGTGGGAAATATGCTGGCTGGATCAGATGAAAGCCCAGGAGAGATGGTTCTTTATCGAGGCAGAGCTTATAAAACCTATCGGGGAATGGGGAGCCTAAGTGCTATGAAAAAAGGTTCCAGGGATCGTTACCAGCAGGAAAATGTTTTTGTTTCTGACAAAATGGTTCCAGAAGGTGTAGAGGGTAGAGTGCCTTATCGTGGCTCCGCAGGCGGTATTTTATACCAGATGAAAGGGGGATTAAAAGCGGGAATGGGATATTCTGGAGCAAAAAACATTGTTGACTTTCAAAAAAAAGCGCGATTTATAAAAGTGAGTTCCAAAAGTTTTTCTGAATCGCATATTCACGATGTAAGCATCACAAAAGAAGCTCCTAATTACAGATTGGAGTAATTTTTTGTCCTTTTTTTCAGAGTAGTTGAAATATTTTTATTAGAGGAAAATCCTTTTGAAGGAACAACAATTTTTATCAGGCGATAAGCCTTTTTTTCTTATTTTAGATTTTGGATCACAATACACCTGGCTCATTGCCCGCTGTTTTCGGGAACTGGGTTTTTATTCTCAAGTAGAAGCTTTTGATTTTCCTCTAAAAAAGATTAAAGCACTTAAGCCTTCGGGAATTATTTTAAGTGGTGGTCCTTCCTCTGTTTTAGAAACAGGCGCGCCCACTCGTGATTTAAAAGAGCTTTTGAACATAGCTCCTTTATTAGGGGTTTGCTATGGTTTCCAGTTAATAAGTTATCAGTGGGGGGGGGAAGTAGTAGCCTCTGAGAGAAGAGCTTATGGAAGCAGTTCAGTTTATTGGAAAAAAGGCCCTTTTAAAAGTCCACTTATGGATAAATATATTGATAGTAAAAGTCCTCAAAAAGTATGGATGAGCTATGGCGATTTTGTATCTAAAGCCCCTAAAGATTTTTCTGTGTTAGCAGAAACGGATAAAAAGGCCCTTGCTGTCTTGCAATCAAAAAATATTTTGGCTTTGCAATTTCACCCAGAAGTGTCTCATACAGAGAACGGAAAAGCCATTCTCTCCTATTTTGCTCAAACTGTATGTGGTGTCCAAAAAGAAAGTTGGACAGCGGATTCTATGTTTTCTCTTTTGAAATCTCAAATTAAAAATCAAGTTGTGGACTCTGGAAAGATCCTTTGCGCGCTAAGCGGAGGAGTGGACTCTACTGTTATGGCCTGCCTTCTTACAAAAGTATTAGGAGTTAATCAGATACATTGTGTTTTTGTGGATACGGGGCTTTTAAGAAAAGACGAATTTTCATCAACGCTTTCTGCTTATAAAAAAGTGGGTTTAAATGTTAAAGGTATTTCTGCCGGAGAAAAATTTTTAACAGCCTTAAAGGGAATAACAGATCCAGAGAAAAAACGAAAAATCATTGGCCATTTATTTATTGATATTTTTAAAGAATATAAAAATCAAAATCCAGAGGTAAAATATTTGGCTCAAGGCACACTTTACCCTGATGTGATAGAAAGTGTTTCTTTTAAAGGCCCAAGTGCCATTATTAAATCACACCATAATGTGGGAGGACTACCAAAGGACATGCCTTTTAAATTGGTAGAGCCTTTAAGGTTTTTATTTAAAGACGAAGTGCGTCTTTTAGGAGAGGTGTTAAACCAAGGGACAGGTGTCCTCGTTCCAAAAGATTTTCTGTTTCGTCATCCTTTTCCTGGGCCGGGGCTTGCGGTTCGAATTTGCGGAGAGGTGACTAAAGAAAGATTACGGAAACTCCGGCAGGCGGACCGTATTTTTATAACTGCACTTAAGCAAAAGGGTTTTTATAAAAAAATATGGCAGGCTTTTGCGGTTTTGTTGCCTGTTAAATCTGTGGGAGTTCAGGGGGATAGTAGAACTTATGACGAAGTTATTGTTCTTCGGGCTATTACCTCTACAGATGGAATGACGGCAGATTGGTTTTCTTTTCCTGCTGATTTTTTAAGAGAGGTTTCCAGCTCCATCACCAATGAAGTAAAGGGAATTAACAGAGTGGTTTATGATATTACCTCTAAGCCACCCGGCACTATTGAGTGGCTTTAAGAAAATGATTTGACTTTTATATTATTTTCTGGTGTTTATTTAATAATTAAGGACATAATGAATAAAATAAAACCTGCTTTTTTTACTTTTTTTCTGCTGTGTTTCTTTACAGGTTCTGCTTTCTTTTTACCACGCTACTTGGTGAAGGCTTTTGGTGAGTCTCATTTTATTTCCAGCTATATGTATCTTTATTTATCAGGTATTCCTTTTTTTATTTTGGGTTTATGGTTGCTCATTCATTCAAAGGCGATCAATCTTAAAATACCTGGTGAAAAGACATGGCTGTCATTTTTTGTTCTCAGTTTTATTTGGTATTTAATATTTCATGGAGGCTGGATTTTGTTAGCGGTTTTATGGAAAACCAGTTAGTATCTCCTGCTTGCAGACAGAAAAAAGCTATGGTATAGTGTTAGTCGGCCCTGAACCAATGAAAGTGGTTTTTTGTTGATATTACCACTCTGTATTTTTCAAATGAAATCTTACAAAATGGGGTTTAATTGACTTTTTAGAAAAAACCTTATAACCTATTTACTCATAACTTAATTTAATGAAATTAAGGAGAACGCGTATGCCACAAGTAGCCCCTTCTTTTGATGAAATTCGCTCTATTTTGAAAGAGGTGTCTCTCAGTCAAAAGGAAACAGACCGGCGAATGCAGGAAACAGACCGGCGAATGCAGGAAACAGACCGGCGAATGCAGGAAACAGACCGGCAAATAAAGAAAACCAGCCAGGAAGTTGATAGAACCAACAAAGAAATTCGCCAATTAAAAGACATGTTCAGCAACAAATGGGGCGAATTTGTAAAAAGCCTTGTCTCAGGTGGTCTGCTTAAGCTCCTTAAAGAAAGAAATATAAAAGTAACAGGTATTTTTCCTAATATAAGAGCACACATTCAGAAACCAAGAGAACCAATAAAACATTGTGAGATTGACATTATTGCCCGCAATGGCCACGAGTTGGTAGCTGTAGAGGTAAAAAATCCACTTTAGGAGTCCAGGAAGTGGACCGTTTTTTAAAAACATTACAGCAGTTTACCTTGTTTTTCCCAGAATATAAAGATAGAAAAATATATGGTGCGGTGGCCTACTTAAAGCTTTATCAATCAGCAGATATATACGCCATGAGAAAGGGATTGTTTGTGATACGGGCTACTGGGGATAGTGCACGCATTATCAACGATGAGAGTTTTAAACCAGTAAACTTTTCCTCAACCAGCTGAAAACAACAATTAACGAACTAAAAAGCTTCTGGAGAACATCCCTGACCTGGCTTCATAGCAAGTGTGGAGTTTAAAGCCCTGTTCCCGACTTCCGCTAAGCGCAATGCAACACACAAAAAGCCTCTTCTATCTTCCAAAGTCTCCTGAGAAATTAACCCTTATCCAACCCCTCATCCTTTTTTATCAGCTGAAGGCTTAAATCCAACAACTGCTCTCTTTCTGGAGTAGACGGAGCAGAAGACATAAGGCAAAGGCCACTTGTGGTTTTAGGAAAAGCTATAACATCCCTGATATTATCTGTTTCCCCCATCAACATTAATAGTCTATCTAAACCCCAGGCAATCCCACCATGAGGAGGAACACCATAACCCAAAGCCTCTAAAAAAAAACCAAACTTTTTCTGACATTCCTGCTCGCTTAAGGAGAGTGCTTTAAAAACAGCCGACTGCACTTCTGGATCATGTATCCTTACACTACCCCCTGCCAGCTCTTGGCCATTGCAAACCAGGTCATAAGCTTTCGCCCGCAAAGTCCTAACATCTAACTTTTGCTCTAAAAGCAACGGCAAGTCTTTATCTAAAGGGGCTGTAAACGGATGATGACAAGACCTCCATCTCTGGTGGCCTGTATCGTATTCCAATAATGGGAACTCTCTAACCCACACAAACTTATCTTTCTGCGTATTAATTAAATTTTCTTCTTTTCCTAAAGCGCGGATTAAAAAATCCGCAGGAGGATAAACTTCTTTTTGAAGACCTGCCAATAGAAACACAATACCACCTTCTTTTCCCTCAGCCTCTAAAAAGAGTTTTTGCAAAAAAGATTTTTCTACTCCCTTCCCAGCAGAGGATTTTAGCTCCCCCCCTGTAGAAGACTTAATCCAAAGCAAACCTCCTAAACCCCGCTTTATCACCTCACTGGTAAGCTTTTTTAAACGACTATTACTAAAACGATCAGACAAAACAAGAGAGAGGGCCTTAACAACCCCCTTTTTTTCCAACACCCGCTTAAACACCTCAAAGTTAGAACCTTTAACAGCCAGACTAATGTCTTTTAATTTTAAGGGGTTCCGTAAATCGGGGCGATCGGTCCCGTATGTTGCCATAGCCTCTTCATAAGATAAAGAGGGAATATCAGAGTCAGACAGCTCTTGGTTTTTAAATTTTTTCCAAAGGGTTTTTAAAAGTTCTGTATTGACATTCAAAACATCCTCTTCATTAACGAAGCTCATTTCCATATCAATTTGCGTAAACTCTGGTTGCCGGTCTGATCGTAAATCCTCGTCCCGAAAACAGCGAGCCAGCTGAAAATACCGATCCACCCCCGCTATCATTAAAATCTGCTTTAAAGTCTGAGGGCTTTGGGTTAAAGCGTAAAAAGATCCCGGATGCAAACGAGAAGGCACAAGATAATCTCTTGCTCCCTCTGGTGTGGTTTTATACAAAATAGGGGTGTTTACCTCAATAAAACCTTTGTGGCTTAATTCCTGGCGAATCACCTGATAAACCTCATGGGCTAAATGAAGATTTTTTTGTAATCTTCGAGATCTCAGATCCAAATAGCGGTATTTTAAACTTAGGTTTTCAGACACATTTTTACTATCTACCATAAAAGGAGGTGTATGGGAGCGAGAAAGCAATTCACATCTGTTCGCCATTACTTCTACTTCTCCGGTGGGATTGTTAGGACTCACTTTGTCTTTAGGTCTCCTGCGGGCTACCCCTTGAACCGCCACCACACTTTCCAGGCCAAAAGAGGACACCTTTTCCCATCCTTCCTTCTTGGGATCTAACACCACTTGCGCATAGCCTTTTTTATCTCTCAAGTCCATAAACAAAAGCCCACCATGATCCCTTATCTTCTTAATCCACCCCATAAGTGTTACTTCCTGGTCCGCGTCCTGAGTGCGCAGATCACCGCAATAATGACTCCGCTTTAAATCTGTAATAAATTCTTTTGTTCTCATAATAAATGCTCCTTACATTTTGCTGTAATTGGGACCAGCACCACCTTCCCGCGGTGTCCAGTTAGGGCCTAACACATCCGTAGCTTTGCAGTCTATGCAATTAGGAGTATTGACAATCAATTTACCTTGTTTTCTTTCATACACTCCGGCTGGGCAAAGCTTTGCGTAAAATTCCTGCACTTCTTCCGGCAATCCCTCTTTTACTTTCAAGTGAGGAGGAATGTCGTCTCTGGTTTTGTTACCCGATAAATAAACAGCCTCTGTTTTGCTTAGGGCCTTTTGCACAGGTTTAGAGAATGGTTTTTCTAACTCTTTTCTGGTTTTTAGTTTTTCCGCGTCTGCTTTTAATGCACTTTTATAATCTCCCGGAAAAGCCCCTTTGGTTAAAAACATCATGCTGGATTTTACTAACCCCCAAAAAATATTTTTTTCAAAAGCCTGCCGGACATTTCTGACAGGGTATAACTCTTTCCCTATGGAGCTTTCTTCCTTCACCCACTTATCGTAAATTTTTAAACTGTTACTTGAAAAATCATCCGCCTTAAGAGCAGAAAACGCTGTCTCTGCACAAAGCCAACCCGCCGTCATAGCGTAATGGATGCCCTTAAGAGCCGGCACATTCACCATACTACCTGCATCCCCTGCGATCAACAACCCATGATCATGCAGGCGATTAGGCATACTGTGGTAACCGCCTTCTGGGATAGTTTTTGCTCCCCACTCTATACATTTACCGTTTTTAATCAGAGATGCAAAAACAGGGTGACTTTTTAATGCTTGTAATTTCTCATGCACATCTAAATTTTTTAGAGGAGAATCTAACCCTGCCACCAAGCCTAAAGATATTAAATTTTCCCGTAAAGGATACATCCAAGATCCGCCAAAGCCATCCGCAGGCAGAGGCCAGCCCATAGTATGCCATATCTCATGTTCCTTGTTCACCATAACTTCAGAAGGAACAGACCATATTTCTTTTACTCCTAAAGCATAAGTTTGAGGATACTGGGAAGAAATGTTTTTCCATTTCATCCAAGCCTGCGACAAATGCCCGCGTGAACCATCTGCCAAGACAGTTAACCGGGAACGAATAAAAATCGGTTCCTGATAAGAAGCGGAAGGCTCTCCCTCTTTATTAAGACCAGCGGGAAAAGTGCTCACCCCTCGGACAAAGTCATTTTCTATAAGTAATTCATTAGCGGTAAAAGAGGTAAATAGGGAAATGTCCATTTCTTCTGCTTTTTTAGCCATCCATCTTAAAACCTCACATAAAGAGGCTGTGTAAAAGTTTTTGTTTCTCATAGTGGGAGGCAGAGGCAAAGGAAAAGCTTTTTTAGAGGTCAAATAAAATAGTTTTTCTGCTTTCACTTTTTGCTGGAAAGGAAAATCAGATTCTTGGACATTAGGAAAAAGCTTTTTAAAAACCACTGGGTTAATAACTGCACCGGAAAGAGAATGCCCACCTATCCGACCCGCTTTTTCAATCACCCCAACTTGAATATCAGGATATTCTTTTTGACAAAGTTGTTTTAGACGAATAGCACCGCTTAAGCCCGCTGGTCCTCCTCCCACAAACAGCACATCCATATCCATAACAGAATCGGCGGACGGAGCAGAGGTAAGAGGTTTGATCCGGGAACGCCAGTCCCCTTCTGCCTGATATTGTTTAGGTTGAAATGGTTTGTCCGAATTTTTTTTGTCCAAATTTTGCATAAGTTGCTATATAACAATTTTAAGCCATTGTGTGTAGAAAAATAAACAAAAACAGCTATAATTCTAAATATTGAGGTTCGCAAGTTTTTAGACATTCTTGATTTTCTAAATAAATTTCACGATCTCGGCAAGCAGGCACACCGGAGGCATGACGAACGATAGATATTTCATTAATATTTATATGCGTTTCCTTTCCAAACATTTTATAGCAAGCCCTGGAGGCTGTTCTTTTAAGCCCCCTGTTAATGGTCCAAAGCCCATCTGCCGCATCTGTTATGTGCATTCTATTGATGCCCACACCATTATTATGGGCACTACTTTGAATAATGCTAAACCGGAAATCACTCAGCTTAATTCTTTTAGAATGACATTCATTTTGATTTTGAATATCATGCAAACCAAAAGGATCGTCGCTTACAAACTCCACTATAAAAACATGAGAGTTGGACGCGATAATATCTCCTGGCTGGATAGGGTTTCGCAATGTAATATCTTGTTGTTGTAAACAGGAGAGCTTGTTTCTGCGGGCGTTTTTAAACATCAATGAGTTTATACCTTTTACATGAATGGGACGAATCAACACCCGCTCCTTTACTCTAAGGCCCGCACTGGCCATAGCACTAGCTACAAAACCTGAGCAATCCACACCCAAAGATTTTGATCCAGAACCGGAGTTTCTGAATAAATTGATAGCGGACATAGAAGTAGAGGGTTTGCCACCGTAATCATAAATTAAAGGGGAGCGATACACATCCGCACATTGATTTTTGTTTGGTATATCTGCATGACTAAGATAGTAATGCGATCTATTAACAGCTCTTAAATTGGTGACTACTCTTCGCCAGCCATATCCGCTGGGGTGTCTGGAGGTAGCACGAATACCTTGTATTTCATAATCCAGGGGCATCAGATCTAAGTCCAAAACAGAACAACTTTGATAAGCTGTGGACATAACTTTCCGGGCCCCATAGACCAATGGGTGAAGGCTGTTTCTCATTTTGTGGAACCAGGCTATGTCCCATTCCGAAAGAGAAGAGGAAGAGGAGTCTCTACGGGAAGAGGAGTCAGCTCCCCTATCTGCTACTACACTAACCTTTTCTTCTTGACAGTTCTGATTTAGGGCTTTCGCGTTTTTATCTAATTTCGCAAAAATTCCTGTTAGCTTATTGATAAAATTTGTATGATCTTTTTCCACCACACCATACTCAAGCTGAACAAGAGCCGTGGTAGCGTCCTCTTCTTGTTCTGTATCCATAAACTCGGTAACTAAAGCGTAAATTTCCACAAACCGCATGGCAAATTTTTCAATATCCTCTTCTGAGGCAGAACCTTCTTTCATCAGTTCCTGGATCCGGGTAACAATTTTTTCTTTCACTGTGTGGTAAGGGGGTGGTTTTCCATCTTCAATGGATACGATTTTATAAATGTAGTTCCACACATAAGCTTGAAAATCTTGACACCCCGCTTTTTCGAGGATGGATTCAAAGTCTGAGTAATCCACGATGGTTTTTTCCTCATCGATTGAGGAAATATCCAATTCTTCATCCTCTCGCGTATTTAAGGGAGCACAGGCAATAAGTAGCACCGCTATAGCGACACTAAGCGAAAAACAACACAATATTGGGTTAAATTTGATCATATCACTCTTCCATAAGCTTGTGGATATAATCGGTAAAATAGGATATGGACTGAAATTTTTTATATTTGCTGGCAGGATTTTCTTATTCAGGACCGAATAAATAATGGCCCGTGAAAAAGTCTGTTCATCTCCAACTGCAAAGCCAAGTACTTGGCTTTGCAGTCCCGCCTTGAGCGGGAATCTTGCCTGTTTTAGGACAAAGTAAACCCTGTTTACTGTGTTGAAATACCCTTTTTCACGGGCCACTAAATAGTCCCTGGAAGGATTGACTGGATTGGAAGTCTTGTATAGAAGAGGGTTACTGTGTATACAAAAAAACTTACTCCCTTAATGAGGCAATATTGGCAAATTAAGTCCCCTCACAAGGACAAAATTCTTTTGTTTAGAATGGGGGATTTTTTTGAAATGTTTTACGAGGACGCGGAGAAAGCGGCACCTATTCTGAATATTGCTTTAACAGTTAGAAACAAAAAAGCCTCTGACGAGACCAAAATGTGTGGAGTGCCACACCATAGCATAGCGGGACCTATTGGCAAATTGTTGGCTGAGGGCTTTAAAGTGGCTATTTGCGACCAAGTGGAACCAGTGTCACAAGCCAAAGGTCTGGTTAAAAGAGCTGTGACCCGCATCTTAACCCCAGGAATGGTTTACGATCCAGAAAGCTTAGATCAGCTGAGCGCGAACTACCTTTGCGCCTTTGATGAGAGCACGATAAGTTTTACAGATCTTTCCACTGGCGAGGCTTTTTATTACCTTTTTACTGATGAGAAAACAAGATGGCGGATTATTAGCCTTTTAAACCCGGTAGAATTGGTTTTGACAGCAGAACAAAAAGAAAAAGTTTTTTCTAAAAAAGAATGGGAGAATTTTCACATCACTGTTTTTGAAAGACAGCCCAGCAACGAAAAGGAATTACCAGACAGCGCGCTAAGGCTTTTAGACTATATTTTAGCTCAACAGGGGAAAGAAGCTCTTGCCGTCATTCAGCCTTTCGAAAAAAGAAATATCGAGCAGGAAATGTGGTTTTCCTCTCAGGCTAAGGAACATTTAGAGCTATTTACAACCTACGGCGGAGAGACAAAAGGCAGTTTATTTTCCGCTGTAAATCGCACCAAAACCCCTCCCGGTGCCCGCCTATTAAAAGCTCGCCTTTGCACTCCTTCTACAAACCAAAAGGAAATTGAAAAGAGATTAGATTCCGTAGGACGCTGGATAGATCGAACAGACAAAATAGACAAAGTAAGAAGTTTGCTGTTCCGTGTAGGGGATCTGGAAAGAAAGTTAGGAAAAATAACCCATCCTCAGTGCAGTGGTAGAGACCTTTTAACTGTGGCCGAGGCTTTGCAAACGGGATTGGAGTTAATTCCTTTAGATCCATCTGCCGGTATATCTTCTGTTGTCCTATCTACTATTCAAGAGCTGGTGACTGAGATCAGCAGAACCATCCGCCCGGACACACCCACAGGAACACAAAACGGCAATATGATTCAAAAAGGAGTTTCAGAAGAGTTGGATCAGCTGATTGATGAAACAGAAAAAAAACAATCCAGCCTGCGCCGGTTAGAAGAAAGAGAAAGAGCGCAAACCGGCATTTCCTCTTTAAAAATCCGCTATAATAATGTCTTTGGTTATTATATTGAAGTCACCAAAACACATTTCAAAAAAGTTCCCAGTCATTACATTCGAAAACAAACCTTGACTCAGGCCGAGCGATATACAACAGAACAACTACAAAGGATAGAAGAAAAAATTCTCTCCTCCCGCACCCAAAGAATAGAAAAAGAGTTTTGTATTTTTGAAAGCTTAAGGCAAACCGTTATAGATGCTTTACCGAATTTGTTTTACCTGTCCCGTATTATTTGTGAAATGGATTTGCATTCTGCGTTAGCTTATTTATCTATTGAGCAGTCTTACACACGCCCTTGTTTTTCTTCCGAAAATCAATTAGTATTAGTAAATAGTCGCCATCCGGTGGTGGAACAAAAACAAAATCAGCATTTTGTTCCAAACACTATTCGTATGAAAGGTGGGGAGTGTTTGCTTTTAACTGGCCCTAACATGGCAGGAAAAAGTACTCTTATGCGCCAGGTGGCCTTGAGCGCGATTTTGGCCCAAGCGAGTTCTTTTGTGCCTGCTCAGCAGGCTTTACTTCCTTTGTTTACAAAGCTTTTTACCCGGATTGGTGCAAGTGACTCTCTTTCCCAAGGGCTTTCTACCTTTATGGTAGAGATGCAAGAGTCTGCTGAGATCTTAAAACAAGCTGATGAAAACTCGTTGGTGGTATTGGATGAAATGGGGCGAGGAACAGCCACTTATGACGGAATGAGTCTGGCCCAAGCCTTATTAGAGTTTTTAATGCAAAAGAAAAAAAACCTAACTTTGTTTGCCACCCATTACCATGAGCTGGCTACTATGGCTAAAACTTTTCCTAAAATTAGAAACGCGCACTTAACTGTTCAGGAAAAAGACGGAAACATTAGTTTCTTATACACTTTAGTTCCAGGCGCGGTGGCTCAATCTTATGGCGTTCATGTGGCCCGGCTGGCTGGCCTACCCTTAGAGGTAATAAAAAGAGCAGAAGAACTATTAAAAGCAAGAGAAAAAGGTTCTTTTTTAAATTCACAAAAAGAAGATCGGGTATTTAATAAGCCCGCTCTGTCTAATTCGTCGAACCTTCTATTGGATCAAGCAAAAAATCCTTTCTTGCGAAAATTAGCACAAGAGATAAAGTCTTATCCTCTTCAAGAAAAAAGCCCATTAGAAACTATGAGTGCAGTGGCAGAGTGGAAAAAAGAAATAACAGAAAAAACTTAACTTTCCAGATTTACTGTCGGGGAAAAATGCTCCATTAAAGTTTATTGGTTCTTAAACTGGTTATCAAATTCTTTTTTAGCTTTTTTTCTAAGATAAATGCAATCGTTATAACGAAAAGCATCGCCTATGTAATCCCATAATCCCCCTTCCTGCCAAGGATTAAGAACTCCTATGGTAAGAGTCTGAGGAGGAGAGTACTCAATATCCCAGACTGATTTTAGATTTTTTATAGTTGGACCTTGCCATTTTATACGATCACCCGTTTTTTCGTTGTTTATAACAAGGTAAAGGGTGTGGGGATCTGCAGGGTGTGAGATTTGTTCGCTTTTAATGTAAATACCTTTTGAACCTTTGTATTCATTTTTTCTAATTACTCCGGTTTGAGAGTTTTCCTCTTCTGGTTCTATAAATTCTTCCCAATTTAGATCTCCTTCTGATAAAGTGTATTTTTTATCTGTGGGGTCAATTTCCTGAAAAGAGTAAAAATAGGTTTTAGAAAAAGGGCCTGTAACCTCTTTGCCTGTTTTTGTGTTTTTTGCTTGCAGAGCCAGGGAAAAAGAAACAGAACCCCATTTTTTAAGGCCTTCGATTTGCATTTTTTTTAAGTTGATATTTATTCCTTTAGGAATACCCTCCTCATTGTCTTGAGACTGGCCGTGGATCCAACCCATCCATCCTACAGAAACTTCTACTAAAGCCAGGGCCTTGTTTAGACCATTTGCGTCCATTTTTTCAAAAAAAGCATACGCCCGTTTTTCCCGACCATCATAATAATCTAATTCAGAACAAAAATGGTTAAAATGTAAATTATTGTTTTTGTCAGCTACAACAAAATCTTTTAACACAGAACAGGTGTTTGGATCTAAAGTATCGCAATTTCCCGCTTGGCAGGAAATAGGAAGAGCTAAAAATATAAAAACTAAAAAACTTCTTGCCATATTATTTTAATTGTATAGTTTTTAGAGGAACATATCAAGATTTTTTTTCCTCAAAACCAATTTATTCAGAATTAACCCATTAGCGGAATGTTGAAAAAGCTCTGGCTCGGACCCTCCGCGAGGCGAGGCAGAACCTGCCCCGAGGTTCGGCTTTGAGCGCAAAGCGTCTACAAGACGATTTGCGGCAAAACGCATGTCTGAGCCCGAGCGGTGGGTCCGAGCCAGGGCGATGGACACAATCAGACAACCTTATTCAAAACTAATTATTTAATTAACATTAAACACTTGATAGTATAGTTTTATTTAAAGTAAAACAGGTAAAACACAATTTTGGAGAAACTCATGAAGAAAAAAAATCCCTTTAGTTTAATGGAGCCTTTTAAAATCAAATCGGTTGAGCCTATTCGTATAAGCACCCTAGAACAGAGAAAAAAAGTTCTAAAAAAAGCCCACTTAAATTTGTTTTTGGTCCCAGCCAGAGAGGTCATTATTGATCTCTTAACAGATTCTGGCACGGGGGCTATGAGTGCGGATCAATGGTCTGCTCTCCTCCGGGGAGATGAAGCTTACTCTGGAAGCGAAAGCTTTTTTCGTTTCCAAAAATCCATTCAAAATCTTACAGGTATGCCTTATGTGATTCCGACCCATCAGGGCCGGGCGGCGGAAAGAATTTTGCTAAAAAGCTTAAAACATAGAGGGGAATATGTTATTTCCAACACCCTTTTCGACACCACCCGAGCCAACGCAGAAAAACTTAACTTTAAAATTTTAGATCTCCCCTGCCCGGAGTTTTACAAAACACAAAGCCCCTTTGATTTTAAAGGCAACATAGATTTACCAGCCTTAGAGCAAGCCCTTAGCAAAAAATCTGTGGCTTGTGTTATTTTAACTGTTACAAATAACTCCGGCGGAGGCCAACCTGCTTCAATGGAAAACATTCAGCAAGCTTCCTCTGTGTGTAAAAAACGAAATGTCCCCTTTATCTTGGATGCTTGTCGTTTTGCTGAAAACTCCTACTTTATCCAACAACGAGAAACACAATATAATAAAAAACTTCCACGGGAGATTGCAAAAGAGATGTTCTCTTTTGCAGATATGTGCTTTGTATCCGCTAAAAAAGACGGACTGGCCCATATTGGCGGTTTTATTGGTCTAAGAGAAGGGGAACTGCTGGAAGAATGCAAAAAAGAGTTGATTATTTCTGAGGGTTTTCCTACTTACGGGGGCCTGGCCGGAAGGGATCTGGAAGCTATAGCCTTAGGTCTTCAAGAAGCTTTAGAGGAATCTTATCTTCGTTATCGTATCTCTTCTGTGGAGTATCTACATAAAAAATTAGAGCAAGCAGGGCTACCTTTAGTTCAACCATCCGGTGGCCATGCGGTTTACATAGACGCAAAAAAAGCTTTGCCTCATATTCCCGGATCTGCTTATCCAGCTCAATGTTTTTCCGCTGGGTTTTATGAGCTTTCTGGAGTTCGGACTTGTGAAATTGGTTCTGTCATGTTTGGCAAAAAAGGAAAGGACGGGCAAGAAATTTTGCATAGTCAAGAGCTGGTTCGCTTAGCTATTCCCCGGCGGGTTTATACTTTTTCTCACTTAGACTATGTGTCTCAGTCCGCAGAGCAGTTTATGCAGGAGAAGGCGCGATCTTTAAAAGGAATAAAAATCACTTATTCTGCAAAAACTTTAAGGCATTTTAGCGCGCACTTTAAATGGCTATAAAGAATTTGAGATATCTTTTTAAAACATCCAATATATTTTGCAAAGAAGTTTCGGAATCATCATCTCATTATTCTTCCAAAAAAACATCCTGCCCTTCTCTTAAAGAGAGACCTTTTTGTCATGGCTACATAGTAGGGATCCGAGCACTGACATTGGTAAGTGTTTCCTAATCCCATACCATTGTTGTAAGTAAAGGTCGCAAAGCCTCTAAATGTTGTTCGACCAGGCCTTTCCTATAAAGTTTATGCTCTCTTACATATTCTACCATCTGCTCTCTATTGTGATCATATATCTCAGTCTCAATAAAACTGAGCGCAGGAGGTGCACGAATAATGGTTTTTACCTTGTGTTCTGCTGACTTAAAACTTTTTCTGTCAAATACTAACAGGCCAGCAGAAGCAATTGTCTCATTATTCATAAATAAATGTTGATCGACATTAGCAGGATCAATATCTCTAAAAAATTCGGGATATCGAGGAGGTAGGGGTGTCCAATCTGTTAAACTGGTCTGTAAATAAGGGTGAACTTGAGATTCAATATATCTCCTTACTTCCGGGTCAGTATTTGGTATATATTCATCAGACACTGGCCAAAGAATACCAATAACCGGTTTTACCATTCTTTTCGGTAGGGCCAGTTTGTAACCCCTTTGCCTTAAAATACTCTGGATACCATCCAATATAGCTATTACATATTCCGGCTGAACTTGAGATATTTCCTCCAATAAAGCCACTTTTACATCTTTACCCTCCTGGTTTTTAGATTTTCCCAAAATGAGACCGATAAGGCCTGATGAATGATGCCTGCTATCTGTTAGAGTAAAATAAGCCCTGTTTGGATTTAACGCTTGTAAAGTAGTGTCTGTCCCTAAATCGTCGCAACTTCCACTCAAACAGGACCTAAAAGGGACCTCCATAAGGGAAAGAGGGCGGAGTCTCCTAATCCATCTTCCCGATGTGTTTATTGGAACACGAAGGATCTTCTCATCAAACTTACGTTTAGAGAGCTTGGGATATATTTTTAAAACATCTAATATGTCTTGCAAAGAAGTTCTGGAATCGTCATGATAACGAAATTTTTTTCCTATATATTCTTTTAAAAAAATATCCTGCCCTTCTCTTAAAATGAGACCATCTGTCATGGCTTGATAAAAAGAATCTGGGTAATAGACAAGTATGTCTTCATCCCTTTCGCTTTCACGAAACTCATCCCTTTCGCTTTCACGAAATCCATCCATACAAACAGCATAAGAACTTACCGAAAACATAAAACAAAAAAACAAAATGTTATATTTAAAAAGTGTCCAGCTTTGCCTACTTAACCCTCTTTTTTGCATACTTAATCCCTCCTTTTTATTTTACTTTATTATTCTGCTTCACTGTCATTCCTGCGCATGCGGGAATCCAGAACCTAAACTAAAAGGCGTTCAGTATGTTTCAAGTGGAAATCCAGTCAAAAAACAGCCTTTTTCACCACCTAACTCATTATTTAGAGGATAATCAACAAAAAATCAACAGAATTTTATAAAAGTGTAATAAATACACACAGGAAATATTTTATTTTAGAATTTCAACTACACGAACAGGTAAAAATGTAATAATTACAACAGAAAATATTTTAAGGACTTCGAACTATGTCTCGCACAGATTTTCCGTCAATTAAAATATCTTTTGCCAAAGTATGTCCTTTTTTTGTGACAGAAAGAACGACTTTTTTTTCTTTTGCTGACATAAAAAGTTGTTCCAGTTCTTGAGCTTTGCTTTCCGGCACATAAAAACGGTCCACCTTAGTTAGAAATTCCCTTTTATAACCACAATGACCTTTTATAAAAAGAGTGCAGTTCTTAGAAGGAGGAGAGAAGGTAATTTGTTTTTCAGGCTGAAAGCACATATAAGCTTTTAAGGAAGACTTTTTTCTGGTTTTAAAATTTTTTCTTTCAAAAACAGGGCATTTTAAACCGTAATTCACCTTGTATATTAAATAATGGCCGGAAAGTAAATCTCTGGGATCATACCCTTCTACAGGCAGGACCACTGTTTGACTGGTTTTAAAATAATATTCATTTAAACCTACCATACCTAATAACAATATAATAGGAAACAAAAAAACGAATATAATCCATTTATAAGCTACAAATTGTTTCATGATCTTTCTTCCTTAATTGTAAATTTATTCTAATTGCTCTAACCACTTTAAAAGCTTTTGTTTGTTTTTTTTCACTATGGAAATGGCACCCACAATAAAAGCACCCATCAAAATAAGAATTAAGCCTGTTAAAGTTAAACTTTTAAAAACCGATATGTAAAAAAACAAAATACGGAGGATAAGGGCAAAAACAAAAAACATAAACAAATTTATTTTCTTTAAAGTGGCAAAAAAGAAAGCTATAAGTGCTAAAATTAAAACACTTAAAATCATTAAAGTTAAATTATTCAATTTGAAAGAAAAAGCCAGAAAATAAAAAATAAAAAATAAGAAAAGCATATAAATTAAAATATGTTTTTGAATTTTTTTATAATCACTAAGGGCCACACTCAAAAAAGCCCCCAGCCCCAACAGAAAAACAAGAACACTCTCAAAACCAAAAACACTCATCTTCTGATGAGCAACAGCATGTAAGAAAGCCAAGCTAATAAATCCTGTAAATACGGTCCATTCTTCTAATGTGCTTCTTTTAAACACCAGAGCGGGAAAAACTTTTAAAAGTTTCCGATTATGAAACAACATGGCACAAGAAAAAAATAAAAGAGGATGCAGGGCAGTCGCTTTAAAATACAAGTGTTCATCCCAGTTGTTAGTTACATAGCCTATACAAGCCATATACAAACCAGTAAGCCAGATATACATAGTCAAGCTTTTTCGGGAAAGAACCATTAAACCACAGGTGATAAAAGACCAAAAAAACAAAGCCTGATAGGACTCACCTTTAATATTGTAAATTTGTGATATTAATCCAATTCCTGCTAAACATAAAATCATAAAAAAAATTAAAAGAGGCTCAAACCAGAAACTAATTTTTAGCCCCTGATTATCTTTCATCTTAATTTTTAACGCAAAAAAACCAACACTCCATAGAATAAGAAAATAACCTGCCAGCTTAACAAAGGCAGGGATAGCGGGCCAGTTGGCGGCTATCAAGGCAATAACCCCTAAACTAACTGAGAAAACAGCCACAATAAGAAAGCCATACAACACATAAGCAGAAGAGGTAAACTTAGAAGTTTTTTCATAATCTAAAATAGCCTCCACTTGCTTTTGAGTAATCAAACCCTCCGAAAGCCATTTGCTTACTTTGTTTTTTAAAGACATATTTATTTAACTGGTTTAAATTTATATATTTTAAATCTCTGCTTTGTTTTATATTTATATTCTAACTTCCCTTAGAAAGAGAAAGCAATGTTACATAAAAATTAGGCAGGTTCTGCGGTATCAATTAAATGACCAATGGTTTTTTCTCGGATTAAGAATTTTCGTATGTTTTCATATTCTTCTTGAGGTGGGTTTTTCTCTTGAGAAAGAGTTTGCAGATAAGCCCTTACCTCTTGAGGGGAAATAGATATATTTAACTCTCGCGCCAAGGCAAAAACTAAATAGTTAGCGCACACCATAAAGCGCGCCTTTTCTTGCCAGTTTTTATCCTGACTCTTTTTTTTCTCCTCAATTTCTTTTTCTGTTAAACCTTTGGATTTTAAATAGCTTTCAAAGGTAGACACAATATTTTGTTTTTGATGTTCCACTGCTCTTTCTGGCAAATGAGGGATAGGGTTTTGTTCTATTAATTGCTCAAGCACCTGTGTCCTTAAGGCTGAATACACTTCACGCTTTTTCTCTCTTTCTAAAAGATAACGAACACTCACCTTTAGATCTTTTATATCTTTACATTTAAAGGTTTTAATAAGCTCATCATCCGTTGGTAAAGTCGGTAAAGTTTCTTTTTTTTTATCTTTTTTTGCAGACATTTTTCGAAGGTCCTCTATATATCGATCTACTTCCTCTTCTTTCACCTCATGAGAAGATTTTGAAAGGCAGGCTCTAAAGGAGCTGTCTATTTTAACTTCTGGTTGAACTTCCAACACGACTGAAAACTCAAAAGGCTGGCCTTCCTCACAAGGGGATTGCAAATTAATTTCCGGCTCACTGGCTGGCCATAGCTTTTCTCGCTCTAAAACCTCTGAGTAAAACTCATTAATAAGGTGGAAAGCCACGTCTTTTGTCACCTCTCCTTGATATAGAGCGCGGATCTGACTCAGAGGCACCTTGCCTTTCCTGAATCCAGCCAGCTCCGCTTTCTGTTGTTTTTTTTTATAATGCTCATCAAAGCTTTTTTGCACTTGCTCTGCGGACAAATGAATATCTAACTTTCTCTTTAAGCCTTTTAATGTGCTTAATTCATATCTCATATCCAGCTCCTTTTTAGACTTTTTACTTCTCTTTTACACTCCGAAGATCATAATTCATATCTCATATCCAGGTCCTGGTTATATCCCCTAAAGACCCAAAGAACAATAACTACAAAACTACAAATTATTAATATACTTGACAAATATTTTATTTAACAACCTCAAGAAAAGGGATTTTCAAGGGTTTGACTGTTCCGGTTATTCAGGATAAATTCCCTGTTCATAATGCGATTTTTTTATTTTTTATTGTTTTTTTCTCTCACGGGCTGTGCTTCTTTAAAAAAGAATGACGATTCTTCATCTAACCCAGCAAACGCAGATCCACAGGATATGGTTTTATTTGAAAAAGCTTTCCAGGATCTGGGGGCTAAAAATTACACAGCCGTTATTCCCGTATTTGAAAAACTATCCAGGAAATACCAAAAAACCGACTTAGAATGGGCCGCTCTTTACAATTTATCCAGTGCTTACAAAGAAATAGGAAAATGCGGAAAAGCGGAAAAAATCCTTCGAAAACTAATACCAAAAGCCAAAAAACAAATTCATTTACAACCGCGTATTTATCTTTCTCTATCTTATGTTTACGAATGTCTTGGCCAGCCAGAAAGTGCTCTTATAGCCTTAAAAGAGGGCACAAAATACATAAGACTTTTAACAGAGGATATGCGTCTTGTTGAGTATCCTGCCCGTCTTTCCCTGGCTTATATAAGGGTAGGTGAAAACAAAACGGGCCTTAAAATACAAAAGCAAGTTTATCAAAATTTGGAAACTGTTAAAAAAAAGTTTCGTATCAGCTCTGCCGCAGATGAAAATTTTGCCAGATATTTTTATATTATAGGACGATCACATATTCAGACCAACTATATAAAATTGCATAATTTCTTACAAATGTTTTTATATTATCAAGTTTATCTTACTCAGTCACTTTTATTAAAAGATGGCAAATGGTCTGCCCAAGCAGAACAAGAATTGGGTCGCCTTTATCGTAAAATGTGGACTGTCTTAAAAAAACAAACGCAAAAAAACAAATACAAAAATCAAGTTATAAAAATTTTAAACCAATTAAAAGATATAGCTAAAAATGCCAAAAACAAAAAATTAAGCTCCATTTACAGGATCTTAAGAACAAAAACTTTGTCTTATATGGAAAACAAAAAAAAACGCGAAAACAAGATATGACCACAATAAAAGATTTACTTCATCAAAAAATTGTCAAGCATTACGATACAGTTCAAAACTGGTTTAACGAAAAAAGTCATCCTCTGGCCTTTCCTTTTTATTCCAGTTTTGATTTGCGTGATTCTTCTGTTAAAATCACTCCTGTAGACGCCAATTTATTTCCTGCTGGATTTAACAATATTTGCGAAGTGGATCGGGAAAGCGCAGTTTCTTTATGCAAAACTTACTTAAAAACCTATTTTCCTACTGTCAAAAACATTATCCTGTTAGCAGAAGAGCACACACAAAACCCCTTTTACTGGGATAACATACACTCCCTAAAAACAGTTTTAGAAAAGTCCCATACGGATTCCGTATTTGTTTGTGTTCCAGGCCAGCAGATACGGGAAAACAAAGTGATAATAAGTGCCAGTGGACACTCTATTAAAGTTTTTTTATTGAGTAGCAAAAAAGATAAGGCCGATCTGGTTATTAGCAATAATGATTTTTCGGTGGATTATGGGATGGATTTACCTATACCTGTCACTCCTCCGATTTTAGCAGGATGGAACACTCGCAGAAAACACTCTTTTTTTGAGGAATATAATCTTTTGGTTACAGAGTTTACTCGACTCATCCAGGTAGAACCAGAATATTTAACCATAAAAACTAAAAAGTTTTCTGATTTTCATCCTGATGATCCTAAGTGCTTAAAACGATTAAAAGAGGAGGTAGAAACATTTTTGTCTGAATTAACTCCTATATACAAAAACATTCTTTATAAAAAAAATGAACAAAAACCCTTTTTATTTTTAAAAAACAACTCTGGCACTTACGGCTTAGGGATGACGACTATTACTTCTTCTAAAGATATAGAGCATTGGAACTATAAAATAAGAAAAAAAATGAAGGCCACAAAAGGAGGAGGAAAAGTAACTGAGCTTATTATTCAAGAAGGCATTGCTTCACATATAAAAAAAGAGGGGTTTGTGGCGGAACCGGTTATTTATTGTGTTGGCCCGCATTTAACAGGTGGTTTTTTGCGCACGCACAAAAAAAAGGGGGCGAGAGATAACTTAAACAGTCCGGGGGCTGTTTATCGCACTCTTTGCATTTCTGATCTGGAAATTGAGGTGGAAGGAAAATCTATGGAAAATGTATATGGTTGGATTGCTAAATTAGGTTGCCTATCTCTATCTTACGAACTAAAACCCCTCTTTAAAAACAGGGACTATTGATTCGGGCGTGAAAAACCCTATTCTCATTCAAACTAAAAAGCCAAGTTGTTGGCTTTTTAGTCCCGCGAAAGCGGGAACCTCGTATAGATGCCCACGGCTAAATCCGTGGTGTTCTGCCTTGTCGACTTCATAAAAAAAAGGGTATTGATGTTTAAAACAGCGGAAAAAGCCGTTTTTTACTCAAAATAAGTCTCTCTCTCCCTGAACTTAAAATAAGAATTTCTATCACACAATACGAAAAATAGGTGGTTTTCGATTAACCAAAGCTATTTTAAGGTTGAAAAAAATGGATTTTAGGATATAAAAAAAGAAATATAATACATAAAAAATCCCTTTCATTAAAACAGTGGTGGTATGGTTATGTCTGAAATACATATCAAAATAGATAATCAGGAAAAACTATGGCCAAAATCTGCTATAACTCCAAAAGAGATTTTAGAGATCGGAGAAAAACAGGAACCTTATGATACTTATATTATTTTTAAGATTCAAGGAGGTAAAAAGCAGGAAATATGGAATGGACCTGCAAAAGATAACTTACATAAAAACATAAATATTAAAAATAATGATGTATTTTCTATTGAATATAAGCTACAAAATTTAAAAATATGTTATACTGTTAATGGAGAAAAACAGGAAATTTCAGCTACGGATAATAAACTGACAGTGGTTCAGATACTGGAAAAAGCAAAATTCGTTCCTGTAGAAAAATTTCAATTGTTTAATGCTAAAACAGAAACAGATTATACAGATCCTACGCAAGAAATAACCATTCAAAATGGAGATGAGTTTTTAGCTTTGTCTTCTGGACCTACTCCTGTTGCAGGATTATAGTGAAAAATTTAACAAATCAAATTCAAAATGAAATAAAAAAGATTCCCTCCTGCAAATTGCAAGATATACAAAATATGAAAAACAGGGGGTTGCCTTCAAAAAGAGAGGGCTACTTGTGTGTATTTAGTTATGTTGTACCCTGTGGTTCTATGGAGAATAAAAAAATTACAATCGGTATAGAGCTTCCCTTAAATGATTATCCAAGATTACCTCCTCATTTTATACATTTGAGTACAGAGGAATATAGCACAGAGGAAATACAAAAACTGGGCCAACAACATGAACCCTATATATACAATGAAAAACACTGGATAACATTTAGCCGTCCTCCTCAAGATATATGGGATGGGTTGGATAGCTTAAAAAAAAACTTACATACTTTTTTTGAGTCCCATTTAAGAAGATTTTGGAAAAGCTTATGAAATATGAAGTTACTTTAACAGAGCAGGCCCATAGCATAGCCTGCAAACATTTGTTATCTCATTTTAAGAGAAATAAGTCTCAGGAAGAATTATGTTTCGCACTCTGGTACCCTTGCAACGGCAGAAATAAAACAACTGCCCTTATTTCTAAAATCATTCTTCCGGAAGATGGAGAGCGAGATCTGCATGGTAATGTTAGTTTTTTTCCTCAGTTTTTAGCCCGTTCATTGCGAATAGCTATAAAAAATAAAGCCGGGCTTGCTTTTATGCACAGTCATCCCACAAAGGGATGGCAGGATATGAGTGCCCCGGATATCATTGCAGAAAAAAATCGCATAGCTACACCTGTTAACAGCACAAATATGCCTTTAGTCGGTCTAACAGTAGGAACAGATGAAAGTTGGAGTGCCCGATTTTGGATAAAACAGAAAAACAGAGAATTTAAGCGATTTTGGTGTGACAAAGTGAAAGTGGTAGGAAATCATTTTAAAATCACATTTAATGAGCAAATATATAATACATATCAAAATAAAAACATTTTACGGAGAACTATTGAAACTTGGGGAGTAGATGAACAGTTAAAAATCAGCAGAATGACAGTAGGTATTGTGGGAGTGGGCAGTGTAGGTTCAATGGTTAGTGAGAATTTAGCAAGAATAGGAGTTGGAAATATCATTTTAATAGATTATGATAAAATTGAAGAGCATAATTTAGACAGGTTGCTTTATGCCACAAAAAAAGATATTGGAAAGTTTAAGGCTGATTTTTTAAAAAATAAGATACTTAAACATTCTGTGAATGAAAATGTAAAAGTAAAATCTATTATACAGCCTATACAATCACTATCTGCATTCAGCTCAGCTTTAGATTGTGATATTATTTTTAGTTGTGTAGACAAACCTTTAGCAAGAGATGTTTTAAATCATATAGCTTATGCTCATTTAATACCAATTATTGACGGAGGAATTGCTATAAGTAAAAGACATAGCCATTTTTCTGATGCCCGCTGGAGCTCCCATATTACGACTTATGGGCACAAGTGTATGTTATGCAGAAAACAATATACTACTTCAGATGTGTCTATGGAGCTTGACGGCTCTTTAGAAGACCCTTCTTATATTGAGCACTTACATTCAAAACGAGGGTTTGGAAATGAAAATGTATTCCCATTTAGTCAGAATTTAGCCAGTATAGAGGTATTAATGATGATACATTTTTTACTATCAAAGAACTGGTGGCCAAAGTTAAGCAGGCTGGAATATAACTTTTTATCTGGACAAATGAATAAAGATAAATCTTCTTGCCATAAAGAATGTTACTTTTTAAATATTGTGGGAAAAGGGTCTGCAAGTCCCATTAAAATATTAAAAGAAGATATAAAATTAAAAAAAAGAACCTGGTTGGATATTATTTTAAAATTACGGAGATAACCCATGAAAATTGATAAAATACTGATAAAAAACTTAAAATGTTTCCCTTTAGTAGAAAATGCTATTCATCCTATCACTATAATTGTAGGTGAAAATAACACCGGTAAAACAACATTCTTATCTGCTTATAAACTTATTCATGATCTATTGTATGAAGATAAACCTATAAGGCCCTCATCTATAGAAGACTTATTAAAAGAAGAAAATTACAAATACCTTGGAGGGTCTAAGCATATTGTTAGAAAACAAAGCTCAGATGATACAGTGAATATAGGAGCCACTTTAAAAGTAGGAGAACAACATAATTGGCTGGTAGAATATTCAATAAAAAATGGAAAATCTTGTGAAAAAATTGTAATACACTGCTCTAACGATAAAATAGAAATCAATTTAAAAGAAAACAATATGATGGAGTGCCTGGTCAATGGGCAAAAAAGATATAGTCTCACTACACCTGCCCATTTTTCCATCCACTTTTTTGGAGTTATTTCTTTTTTGTGTAACGAGCTAAAAGAAGAACTTGAAAAAAATCGATTTTTGCATTCAAAAGTAACTACTCTTATAAAACTTAAGGAAAGTGGAAATTTGAAAAATATATCTTGTAATCTTCTTGAACCAACTCATTTAAAACCAAAGGCTCAATATAATAGTGCAGACATTAAAACTACAGATCCATCTTATGTTTTATGTGAAATGGCAAAGATGAAAAAAAATAACACCTGGGATAAAATAAAAGAAAAACTTAATAAATTTGGTAGAGCTTCAAAACTTTTTCAAAATTTAGATATAGACCTATCAAATAAGAATCAACCAGAATCTCCATTTTCGATAAAAGTCACAGTGGATGAATTAACATCAGATATTACAAATGTTGGCTATGGGGTAAGCCAATTTTTACCTATATTAGCAAATGTATTGATTTCAGACCACGAAAAACACAATACTTTTTTGATGCAACAACCGGAAACACATCTTCATCCCAGAGTAGAGGCTGAATTTGCCACTCTGATGATTAGTATGATAAATCAACATAAATTTATTTGTGAAACCCATAGTGACTATATTATTCAAAGGGCACGTATTGCCATTAAAGAGAAAAACCTAAAACCGGAAGATTTTTTAATATTGTATTTTGAGTTAACGAATGGCGAAACAAAAATCTATCCTGTCACTATTGATTCTAACGGAAACTTTGAAAACCAACCGGACAGCTATAAAGAGTTTTTTTTGTCAGAGGATTATAAGCTTTTAGGTTTAAAAAGTTGACCTTTATAGGTTTTATCTTATTTTTAAGAACCTATTTGTAACAAAAAGGGAAAATGATACTGTTATGGCACAAAAAGAAGGGATAATTGTTGATGTAGTGGCTTTTCATAAGTTTTCAGATGATGTTAATGATGAGGATTCAAAACCTGTTCATAAATGTATTAGAAAACAGAAATTACAATTAGTGTATGGTGATGATGAGAAAAGCTTAGAGGAAATAAAACGAAACCGCCGTATGTTTGAAGTATGGAAAAGGTTAGACAAACACGGAGGGGCGCGTCAGGTCCACTCAAAAGATAAAAAAACAGAAATTGATAATAATCGTGGATTTGTAAATGGTGTCCAGTTGAAGTCCGATGACACACATATTATTGCTACAGCTTTAGTAGATAAAAAAGCCAGGATATTATTTAGTACTCAAGCAGGGGATACTAATTTACACAAAGACTTTACAAATCGTCAGATAATAAATCCTAAAGGAAACATCTATAAACATAATAAACATAAACACCTATTACCGCAGTAGCCGTAAAGGAAATGGATTACCTCAGTAGTTGAAATGGCTCTGTTTTTCATCGTTTAATACTTCCAACAATAATACCAGCCAAAGCAATGCTTCCCACAAGTATACCAACAGTAGCCCACATTATTTTATTAGCATTACTGCTTTTGATTTTTTGAGCTGACGGTTGAATTTCTTTAACCATTTTCTTTTCCGCATCCGTCCGTGGCAAACGGCAACGAGGTTGATATTCTGTTGTTTGATAGGAATACACATTTGTTCCAACGGATCCAATATGAGTTTGAGAACCTATAATAGAACCTTCATACATTTCCCCGATTAAAGCACACCTTTGCTGGCCTGTTAAAGGGGTGGCACAACCACCTAAAAAAGTTAAACTGATTATTAAAGAACCCGATAAAATGTCTTTCATACTCTATCTAATACCTCTAACAGGCAGGTAATACAAGGCGTTTTTTTTAGGTTCTCAACATCCTTAAAAATGCTTTTTGAAAACGCGAAAGCGGGAATTTGTTGGTTTTAAGGAGATATATCTAACTATTTTCTTTAAACAAACGGCTTAATTTAGGGTTTTTTAGAAAAATCTGTTTTAAAATGTAAAAAAAACTTGAATTTAAAAAAAATTGTTATAAAAAGAACCTCATGCCTACTTTAAATCAGCTGATTCGCAATAACAGAAAAGTTCAGCGAACCAGAACCAAATCGCCTGCCCTCACTTCCTGCCCACAACGCAGGGGAGTATGTACCCGTGTACACACCCGCTCCCCTAAAAAGCCCAACTCTGCCCTTAGAAAGGTAGCCCGCGTCCGCCTAACCAATAGCTTTGAAGTTAATTCCTACATTCCCGGAGAGGGACATAACCTGCAAGAGCACTCTGTTGTCCTGGTGCGAGGGGGACGCGTGCAAGATTTGCCAGGGGTAAAATATCATATTGTCCGAGGCCATTTAGACACCCAGGGGGTAAAAGACAGAAAAAGAGGTCGTTCCCGATACGGAACTAAAAGAGCAAAGAAAAACTAAAACAATTAAAAAAAGGTTATTATTTATGTCTCGCAGAAGTCGAAAAATCCACAAAAAAGAACTTAAACCAGATCCTGTTTATTCAGACACTACTGTTTCTTATTTCATAAATAAAGTTATGTGGGATGGAAAAAAAGAGCTGGCCCGAAACATTGTTTATGGAGCTTTAGAAATTATCAGTAAAAAAAATTCCAGAGAAAGTGCCCTTTCTGTATTTAAAAAAGCGATAGAAAACTGCAAGCCCAATTTAGAAGTGCGCTCCCGCCGAGTGGGTGGTGCCACTTATCAAGTGCCTGTGGATGTGCGACCTGTGCGCCGATCTTCCTTAGCCATCCGCTGGATTATTATTAACTCCCGCTCCCGAAAAGAAAAAACAATGGCTAATCGGTTGGCCGGAGAGCTAATGGACGCTTATAATAAAAAAGGATCTTCTATAAAGAAAAAAGAGGATGTGCATCGTATGGCTGAGTCCAATCGGGCTTTCTCACATTATAATTGGTAATTTTTTTAACCAACTGGCTAAGAGATACAAAGTTTGCCTACTTTATATATTAAAACAACTGAAGATCTAAAACACACCCGCAATATTGGGATTATTGCCCATATCGACGCGGGCAAAACCACTTTGACAGAGCGGATCTTATTTTACACCGGAAAAAGCCACAAAATGGGCGAGGTCCACGAAGGAAGTGCCATCATGGATTGGATGGAACAGGAGCAGAAAAGAGGAATCACTATAACTTCTGCGGCCACCACTTGTTTTTGGCAAAATCATCGGATTAACATTATAGACACTCCCGGCCATGTGGATTTTACAGTGGAAGTAGAGAGATCGTTAAGAGTCTTAGACGGCGCGATTGTTGTTTTTGATGCTGTTAGCGGGGTGGAACCCCAGAGCGAAACAGTATGGCGACAAGCAGACAAGAGCCATGTCCCGCGCTTATGCTTTATCAACAAAATGGATCGAACAGGAGCCTGCTTCGAAGATAGTGTTAAGTCCATTGCCCATAAATTAAAAGCCACACCGGTGACCCTGCAAATTCCTATCGGATCTGAGGAAAATTTTAAAGGTGTTATTGATCTAATTCAGCGAAAAGCCTTTATATGGAATCAAGACGAACTGGGAGAAAAATATTCCACCACCCCTGTTCCTAAAGAGTATAAAAAAAGAGTACTAATAGAAAGAGAAAAAATTATTGAGCATTCTGCAAATGTAGACGACAAAGTTATGCAAAAATATCTAAATGAAGAAAGTATTTCAGAGGAGGATATAAAAAAAGCCCTTAGAAAAGCCACTTTGGATTTAAAAATCACACCTGTTTTTTGCGGATCGGCTTTTAAAAACAAAGGGGTTCAGCATATTATATCAGCTGTAGTGGACTATTTACCTGGGCCTTTGGATTTACCTCCTATAGAAGGCCAGGGACAAGAGAAAAAACAAGGGAAAAAACAAGGGAAAAAAATCTTCTGTCCTACAAATTTTGGCCACCCCGCTTGCGCCTTGGCGTTTAAACTTACAGAAGATCCTTTTGCAGGCCACCTGACTTATATAAGAGTATATTCAGGGGTATTAAAGCCAGGAGATCAGTTACTAAACACGAGAGAGAACAAAAAAGAAAGAATCCAAAAGCTCTTAAAAGTTCATTCCAAGTCCAGAGAGGAGGCTCCATTTTTAAAAGCAGGAGACATAGGGGCCGTATTAGGTTTAAAGTGGACCCAAACTGGAGACACCCTTTGCTATGCAGATCACCCTGTTTCTTTAGAGCCGATTACCTTTCCTGAACCCGTTATTTCTATGGTTATTGAACCAAGATCCTCTGTGGATCAAAAAAAAATGATAAAAGTTTTACAAACTTTACAAAAAGAAGATCCTTCCTGCTTTGTCTCTTCCGATCCAGAGACAGGGCAAACTCTTTTAATGGGAATGGGGGAATTGCACTTAGAGGTGTTGGTGCACCGCCTTACAAAAGATCATAAGGTGGGAGTAAACACAGGCCCACCTAAAGTCTCCTACAGAGAAACCATTTTAAATAAATCGGAAGGAATAGGCACTTTTGAAAGAGAAATAGGAGGACAAAAATACTTTGCCCGTATGGCCTTAAAGATAGAACCTTTTAAAACCCCAGGTGGTATAGTTTTTGAAAGCCAGTTAAAAAAAGATTTTCCAAAAAACTTTATTATTCCTATTCAAAAAGCGGTGGAAAATTCTTCTTATGCGGGAATGTTAATGGGTTATAGACTAATAGGATTAAAGGTTATTTTGTTAAATGCAGAATATCGAGGAGAAACAGAAACCACCCTGCAAACGGCGTTGGAATCTGCTGGGGTACTGGCGTTTAGGTCTGCTCTTTCTAAAAACAAAAACCGGCTTATGGAGCCTATATTTGATCTGGAGGTCACCACCCCGGACGAATTTTTAGGCGATGTAATGAGCGACTTAAACTCCCGTCGGGCCAAAGTGGAAAGTGTGAATTTAAAAAATCATCTGCAAATCATAAGAGCGCGCACGCCTTTAGTGAATATGTTTGGCTACGCCACTGCACTTCGCTCTGTTAGCCAGGGCAGAGCCTCTTTTTCTATGCAAATGCGAGAATATAAGCTTGTGCCCGATAAAACCGAACAACAAATTCTTTCTGGTTCAGCAATCTAAAAAGATCGTAAAACTAAATGGCGGGCCATTATTGCCAGTGCACTATTTCTTAGATTAAGTGGAGGTGGCGGCCGGAATTGAACCGACATAAACGGATTTGCAGTCCGCCGCCTAACCCTTCGGCCACGCCACCATAAAAAAACTATCTATGTCTTTTCTTGTTACACCACACACATATATATTTTCTCACACCTCCTGGTGGTTGTCCAACAAATACCCTTTTAGCATAAGGGGGACAAGGATTGTCATTCAGGATAATACAGTTTTCATCAGGATTGCACTGTTTTTTTAGATCTTTTTCTTTAGGATCCCAAGCCCCTCCTTTTGACTCACATATATAAGCTTTAGAGTTCAAGCCATAACAGCTTTTTATTTTCCACCTGCTATTAACATTCACATAAAGAGGTATTTTCATATTCAGTCTCTCATAATTAAAATGAACTTTACCAGATTTTACCCATACTTGTAAATAAGCTTTATAAGAGTAAAGTTTTTCTGCCGGACGATTGAATTGAATTGCCCTAATCGGGCCGTGTGTTCTTCTTTCAGGAACCAGTACATAAGCTCCTTCCATTTTGGAAGAAAATTTTTTTATATCAAATAGGGCTTTGCGGATAGTAACACTCGAGGAATTGCTGGTATTGTCATACTTTTGGTTTTCAAACATTCTGGTACAGATGTGAGGAGCATTAACATGACTTTCAAGAGACATAGCCAACAACTTATATCTTGTCCATTCGCCTCTAACAGATCCACTTCTTTGAAAAGCAACTAAAGAGCTATAAAGACTGGCACTTAAAATAGCAATAACACCTATAGAGACCAGCACCATCAGGACTGCGAAACCTTCTTTTTTCTTAATCCGTAATCTTTTTTTAACCATCATGTTTATTTAGTCTCCTGTGAACAACCTAAGTTCTTGTCTCCTATGAAAAACCTCATTCTCCTTAGCTTGGAAATTGAAAAGTAGACAGGCTGGGCTTTTTAGCTGGGCGAAGACGGTTATCAAATTTACCTTCCATTACCACTATTTCCGACGATCTTGAGACTTACTTGTTTGTCCCGTTGGAATCTGACTCGATTGCTCTTGAGACTTACCTGTTTGTCCCGTTGGAATCTGACTCGGTTGCTCTTGAGACTTACCTGTTTGTCCCGTTGGAATCTGACTCGGTTGCTCTTGAGACTTACCTGTTTGTCCCGTTGGAATCTGACTCAGTTGCTCTTGAAACTTACCTGGCGACAAAATAGGAATTGACCTTGGCTCCCCCTTACCTGGATTTGAAATTGGAATTGCGGTTGGCATTGTTGGACCCTTACTTAGACCACTGTAACCTTCACACTGCATACATAAATATATTCTGGCCACGGCACCGTAAAAGTTGCTACATTTTTTTCCACAACTTCGCTGGCCTCGCCCGATCAGCTGTTCTGTAAAAACCAACTTTGTATTAGGGGGGCAATTACAAAGCCCCCTCCTTCCTGATTCTGCATTACAAAACTTAACATATTGCCCGAATAGGTTGTATTTATAACCTGTTTCTGCGTGGGGATCATTTCCGTAAAGTATCAAAGACTCACAAGGCGATGATGGACTGAAACTGGGACGCTGACCTCTACTAGACCGGCAGTTAACAAATGAGGTTTTTAAAAAGCAGTTCTTTTTTGGCTTACAAGATTTTTTAGATGCATCCCATTCAGCTCCTATGGTTGTGCAAATATCTACAGTTTGTAGAGCTGTTGTGCAATCCTTAACTTTACTCGTTGACGGATCTATAATAAAAGGCAGTTCTATATGGTAAGGGGGCTGAGTAATATTTTTATCTGCAATGACTTCTAATAAAAAAGAGAGCTTTCCTATAACCATTTTATAAGTTCTTCCTTCTCGGACATAGTTTTGAGCACCAACAGATTTTTTATGTTCCCATTTTAAACTTTTAATTTTCCATTTGTCGGCAAAAACCACCCCCTCTTTAATATCTGAGCTACCCCTCCCCCCGAAGCCCTTATAACCTGTGATAATCAAATTGGAAGAAGAATTTAAAGGAAACCTTTTGCCCTTAAATTCTGAACTACAATATTGTTTTAAATAAACTCCCAAACTGGATGAAAATTCATTAACCTCACTTATAGTGACGGAACTTTTTTGGATCTTAAAAGTGTTTAACCCCATTTGCACTGTGGCCAGAGCTAAAAAACCTAAAAGCCCTGATACTACTAACACTTCCATAATACTAAAACCATATTGCTTTTGCAAAATAGCTATTTTTTTCTTATTTTTTTTAATCACAGCAGGAACTCTCCTTATAAAAAATATGATACTTTAAATCCTGCTCAGAATCTCATTAAGCAGTGTGTTAGTAGTTCTTGATAAAATATCCATTATGACACTTTAAATGAGAGCAAAATCAGGGAAATAAGTCAAGAATCTTTGATTTCTTAAAAAATTTTATCTTCTGGGGGTTGATTCTGTAGAGAATATTGTAGATAATTTAGTAGTCCTTCGTGAAAAAGTATGTTATTTTGATTAGTCGGCCCTAAACAAATGCTAAAAAGCGGGTTTATTTTTTATACAATTATAATTTGGAATCTCGCAAGTGTGTTTTTGCTATGATCTACTTTCCGGGGTTAAAAAGATAAGTGATTTGGCTTTGCAATTTAAAGAAGGCAAAGAAGGAAACTATGACTTTAAAAGATATTATAGTGCTTTTTACATTAATAATAGTAGGAACGGGGGTTATTTTAATATGGCCTAAGAAAAAACACAGCACCCAAAATCCGTTAATAGCAGAAGATTCAAAGAAAAAAACAGAAAGCTTTACAGAACAAAAAATACATAAAAAAAATGAACAACCCCCTACCCTACCTTCCTTTGAGGAATCAGCCAAAGAGCAACCCAGCCAAGCTCCCTCTTTTGATCATCTGATAGAAAACGAAAAAGAGGAAGAGCGATCCCATAATACAAAAACAAAGTTTCTAAATGAAACCTATTGGAATGGGAGTTTGCCAAAAGAATTTATTTATTCAGAAATGGACACCTCCAACACAGATGATCCCATAAAAATTATATTAGGAAAAAACAAGATCACATACTCTAATTTATTAGTAGCGGCCACCACTATGATACCTGAAAATCCGGTGGAAATTTTACACTATGTTAAAGAAAATAGTTATTTGTTTCCTCATATAGATCAAAACCTATTGGCTAAAATGAGATTAACCCAAACAGTGAACAACCCCAAAGAGGGCTTTAAACAAATGAACATATTAGAGGCACATAATTCTAAAACCAATAAATCGGAAGTTTTAGCTTATCTCCTAAGAAAAGACGGAAAAGGCACTTATGTATTTTTTTATTCCGGTGATTCCCGATATCTGGAAAATGAGGATTACTTTGATGAACTTTTAAACTCATTGAGAGTACATGAAGTACCAAAAGATGTTTTTTCCCACTCAGATGGGGGCCGTCCTGAATAAATGCTTTTTTATCGCTTTTATTTTGGCTTTTTGCTCTTTGTTTTATGAACTTTTATTCTCTCAAATTATATCTGTTTTTATAGGGAGCACCATTTTAAGCTATAGCCTTGGGATAGGGGTTTTTGTGTTAGCCTTAGGGTTTGGTTCTATTCTTTGTGACAGATGGCCTGGTTCAAAAACAAAATACACTTCCCATAGCGATAAAAAAATAAATGCTTCTTCAGATGAAACCTCCTCTTTAAAACTTCTCTTTTTTATTGAGATAGCCCTATCCCTTCTTGGGCTTTTAGGAGGATATATAGAATTTTTTTTAGCTCAAGCCACAACCCATTTTCCTTTTTCCTTAAGATTTATAGCCCTTCTCTTGCCTGTTTTTGTGATAGGCACACTTTCCGGGTTTGAACTGCCTTTACTTATGAAAACAAAACAACATACGGGTGAAAAATTTTATGTTTTGAGCGCGGATTATTTAGGCATGTTTATTAGTGCTCTATTGTTTCCCGTTCTTTTTTTTTGGCAAGGGCTTTTTAAAAGTTTTATTATCATCTCCTTTATCAACTTATTAGTGGCTTATGCTCTGCTTCCTAAAAACAAAAAACACATTGTGGAAAAACTAATCCTTTTGGCTATAGGAGTTTTTGCCATTTTATTATGGGTATTCACTCCCCTTAATACCCATTTATCCCTCTTAAAACTCCCCATATTTTTTGGAGGAGCGGGATGATTTTCTTAAGAGTTTTAATTTTAGCTTTTTGTAGTATGTGTTATCAGTTACTGACAGCTCGTGCTCTGGCAGAACTTACCCATCAATATATATTGTCTTATAGCTGGTCTTTTGGTTTTTTTCTTTTAGGTATGGGAATAGGTGCGGTGGTTTATGCCAAAAAGTTTATCCATAAAAAACCCCTAAACACTTTTTATTATATAGAAACTCTATTGGCTTTTCTGGGAGGGATGTCTGTCTTTCTCATTTTTTGTTTATTTATTTTTATGAATTTATTTGTGTTTTCTGAACGCAATGTTTATTTAACAAAAGACTTATTACTTTACGCCCTTATAGTTATAACACAAATTTTGATCTTTATAATTGGCTTTCTTTCTGGGTTTGAACTACCAATATGGCTTAAAATTAGAGATTCCCGCCTGCGCGGAGCTGAAAAGCAGGCGGGTTGGCTTTTCAGTTTCCAAAAAGCATTTAAAGGAGAAGGGGCTTTATTAGGGGCTGGATATGTCGGGGGCTTTTTAGGTAGTATCTTATTGTCGCTTTTTATAGCCCCTTTTTTTGGTTTGATAAAAGCGTCCATCCTTGTTGGGTTTATCAATTTAATTGTTTTAATAGAATCCCTTTTTACTCAAAAAAAACTAAGTATAAAAAAAGGGCTTTTTCTTTTTATCCCTTTAATTATTTTATTTGCAAGTGCGAACTATGAAAAAAAGTTAATGCAAGTCCATTTAAGAACTTGGTATCTTTCAGCAGAGCTTTCAGATCTAAGTTTAAAAAGCTTAAAACATCTTTTTTTATCCTTAGACGACCAAAAAAACATATTAAGAATCCGCTCCCCCTATCAAAATATTGATATTATTCCAAACCATTTTGGACACAACCAGTATCTTCCCCACACATATCTTTATGGAAAGGGGATGGCTTTTTACTTAAACCGGCAACCTCAGTTTTTTTCAAAGTTTTGGAAAATCTATCACGAATCTATGGTAGCAGGGGGTGCGATTTTGGCTGACAAAGAACCTGAAAATATCTTAATCTTAGGAGGTGGGGATGGTTTGCTGGCCTCGCAAATTATTAAGTTTTATAAAAAAGTTAAAAAAATTACTCTCATTGAAATTGACCCCACCATGATTAAAATAGCTAATCATTACACCCCTTTAACCCTTCTGAACAAAAAAGCTCTTAAAAACAAAAAAGTCCAGGTTGTAATAGCAGACGCTTTTATCCACATTACAAAAGATAAAAACCAATATGATGCTATATTCATAGATTTTCCATTTCCTAAATCCTTTAATTTATCCCGATTATACAGTGTAGAATTTTATACAAAACTTAAGTCCCTTTTAAAACCAGATGGTTTTATTGTGTTAGATGTTCCAATATGGAAATCTCTTGACAACCCTACTTTAAATATTAAACCCATGCCTCAAGATATTTTATACAGCACTTTGACATACGTTGGATATAAAAGCATTCTCGCTTTTGGAAAAATGGAAATATTTTTATTTCTTACAAAAAACAAAAAAGATTTAAGTTTCAAAAATAAAAAAATAATTTATCCTATAAGTCAAAAAACTAAAGAAAACCTTATATCCATAGAGGATATAATAATAAAAGACATAGAGATTAAAAATGAATATATTAACTCAGTTTTTAAACCCGTTCGCTTTAGATACTAAAAAAACCTCTTCTACTGCTTATTGGATCGGATTGGATATTATTCGTTTTATAGCCATCATTTGTGTTGTCTATTATCATGCGTATGAAATTCTTTATGACAAAGACATTGTGCCTTTTCCCGCTCCCTTTCTTAAGATAATGAAAGTCTTGACCATTAGCATTTTCACTATTATCATTTTGCTTTCTTTTTTATATGGCCTTAAGCCTTTTTCTAAAAAAAGAGGGAAAAGGCTTTTTTTTCTCTTACCATTGGGTTTTATAGCCCTTTTTTTTACTCAAGGAGATAAACCCTTTATCACCTTTTACACAAATTGGGATATTTTTTTATTTTTATCTGTTGGTATTTTATCTCTTTACTTCCTACAAAAATGTCCAAAACTTATCCTGCCTTTTTCTGTTATTGGATTTATTTTGCTTTGGCTACCCATTTGGAACTGGTTTCCCCAAGTTCAACCAGGACTTGAGTTAATGTGGGAAAATTTTTCTAAAGGTCGTTCTTTTCCAAACCAGTTTGGTTTAAAAAATATGTTGATTGGTTACTGTGTTAAAGGTCAGCATGGGGGGGCCTTTCCTATTTTCCCTTGGATAGGGTTGATGTGGCTTTGTTATGGTTTAGGGGTATGGGTTAAAAAAAGAGTGGGCTTAATGGCAAAGTGGAGAAAAAAAGAAATTTTTATTTGGCTTTTTTTGTTTATTATAGCCTTTCCTCAGTGGGGGGGGTATTATCACATTCCTATGGGAGCGGGGTTTTATTGCTTTATGTTGCGACAATCCCCTTTAGTTTTTTGGAGTCATTTTATAGTTATTTTATTTTTTATTCGGCTTTCTCTTATTTCCTCTGTAAATGCTTATTTGTCTCAATTTAAAATAGCTCGCGGATTAAAAGCTCTGGCATGGACACGCGCTTTTGGAATATGCTATGTCACTCATTTTATTTTTATAGGTTTATATACTGTACTTATACCTGTTCAATATTCTGAAACACACTGGATAATGGGAACTTTATGGGCACTTGTTTCAACAGAACTTTTTATCCGACTTGTGTTTTGCTTGGCTAAACTTAGATTCTCGCTTTCAAGGAACTAAAAAACCAACAACTTGGCTTTTTAGTTTAGAGGGGAAAAGTATATTTGATCGTGCCTGTGCCCTAACCCATACCCACCACTCAGGCTCAAATAGGCGTTTTGTTACGCGCGCGTCTTTTTAGTCGACTTGCATAATAATTTAATCCGCGTGGTTGCGTTTTGTTACGCGCGCGTCTTTTTAGTCAATCCAACGGATTCCGTCCCAAAGGTAAATGCGTTTTGTTACGCGCGCGTCTTTTTAGTTAAGCGCGACAGGTTTTCAGTCAGTGAAGTTGCGTTTTGCTACGCACGCATCTTTCAGCCGTGGCGTGCTCAAGGGCCTAACTCGCCTCGCGGTGGGTATTTATCAAGATAGGATAATAGGAAGATCGTGTTTTGCACAAGTTTGTTTTATATTCTGCTTGTTTTTTTTGTCTTTTGCCAGGACCATAAGAGAACCTCCCCCTCCTGCACCACAAAGTTTTACTGCTCTTGCCTCTTTTTGTCGAATCAGGCTAATAACAGAACGGACATGCGGAGTAATCCAGTTAGAAAAAAGCTCCTCTCTTAGATTTTGTTCCCTGTTTAGGCAGGAAAATAAATCGGGCCAATTTTCGGTCCCACAAAGCTGAACTGTTTTTAAAGCATTGTGTTTAAGATGATTCAGCCCTTTTAAAAAAGCTTGATCTTTTTCCATTACTTTTTTCAAGTTTTCCCAGTTATTTTGACCGGAGTGATGGCTTTTACCTGTTCCCACCAAAAGTAGATGATCTTTAAAAAAGTCCAAAGGAGCTTTTTTTCTTCTCCACTTAGGTCCAAGGGGGGAGTGTTCTATGATATACATAAAGTTTGGTTCTGATTCCAACGCGGGGATGTAATCCTGAGTACCTGCCGGCGCGTGTAAAAGGGCTGTTTCCAGATCTCGACAAAGGAAAAGCAATTCCTTGTTTGTAAGTCGCGCGCCTGTTACAGAGCAAAAAACTTTTGCCAAACTCACACACAAACTGGAACTTGCTCCTAAGCCTCCTCCTACAGGAGATTCTGATTTTAAGACCATAGTCCACTCTTCAGCATTAGAAGGTTCAGCAGGTTTAGAAAGCTCAGCTCTATTAAAAGGACTTAAGGGTTCAGATTTTAGGGAGTGAGGTGAAAAGTCTCCCCAGTATTCTATATGTTTTTTTAATAAGCTGAGGGCGGGATGGGGGTCTTTTAACAGTTCTTTCCAACTTACAAAAGATTTTTTATCTAAATTAGAGGGAGAAGAAATCTCTATATTTATCCGGCGCACACTCTCTTGCAGAGGCAAAGACCACTCTGGTGATTTATCTTCCATTTGGGGATTATGTTTGAGATGTGTACCTGTGTCCGCGCCGACACGGCGCAATCTCTCTTGCAGAGGCAAAGACTTATCTGGTGATTTATCTTCCATTTGGGGATTATGTTTGAGATGTGTACCTGTGTCCGCGCCGACACGGCGCAATCTCTCTTGCAGAGGCAAAGACCACTCTGGTGATTTATCTTCCATTTGGGGATTATGTTTGAGATGTGTACCTGTGTCCGCGCCGACACGGCGCAATCTCTCTTGCAGAGGCAAAGACTTATCTGGTGATTTATCTCCTCCCAAAAACTTAGGACTTAGATGTGTACCTGTGTCCGCGCCGACACGGCGCAATCTTATGGAGGTGAATACAGGAATAGAACAATTAACTGTCCAACAGTCCTTTATCAGAGCATGAACAGGCCAAATATCCAAAAAACCACCAGTTAGGTCTATTCGTGTGGGGCTTTGAACATGGATATTTGTAGATATATTTTTTTTTATATCCAACTTTACTGTCTCCTCCGCTGTCATTCCCGCGAAAGCGGGAATCCAGAACCTAAACTAAAAGCCTAAAAGGCTTTCAGCATTTTTCTCTACTCATTATTATAATTTTTCCTTCTGCTCAAGGTTTTTAAGCAGGAAAGCTTTTTCTGTTATATTATCCTCTATTTGTTGAGCATACAGATTTTCTAAAAGACGAGCCATATTCTTATCTTCAGGCACTCCTAAAGCTTTCAGATCATTCCCGTTAATGAGGGGCTTAGGTAGTTTTCCGTTGGGTGCTCTAAGCATAAACTCTTTTTCCAGGTTATCAATTTTATCTATAGTATTGGCAATAGCTTCTTCACTTTCCACTATATTGATGCCCTTTTCAATATTAGTGTGTTTTAAGTAATTTCTGCATAAAAACAGGATACTTTGATCAGAGTCAGAGTTAAGCATCCTAAGCTTTTTTCCCAAAGAAACGGTTTTAAAACCTAATATACAACAGGCTGAGTAAAATATTTCATTCAGCTCTTTTATTAAAGAAACAGGAAACTTCCACTCTTTTAGGTTTTTGTTAAAAGACTTTTTCCACTGTCCACTGTTTTTTAAAACGGTCTTGTTTGAGTCCCTTTGTCTTAAGGCGGAACGCGAAGGGAGTAAAGCCTCCCCTGAAACTTGTGGAATAGGGCCCCTTGCTTTTTTGTCTCCCGATTGGTTTTTACTATCAGATAAGGAAGTTTTATCTTTAAAAACTTCTGCTTCCCCTTGAATTAAAATAGGAAAAAAGCCATACATCCAAAGAAAACTTTTTTTACTCATTAGTTTAGAGAAAACGGGCTGGTTCCAAAATTTTAAACAAAACTCCCAATGGCTTTCTTTCAAAGGGAATAAACAGGTAGAGGGGGCGGTTTTTACTCCCTCCTTAGAAGGACGAACAACAGTTAAAGGAAATAAAAAGTGATTTAATAAATTTAACTCCTTAAAAGCCACAAAAGCTTTTTTAAATTGACCTTCTTTTAATATCTTTAGGCACTCCTCATAAACTCTTTCACGAGATATTTTTAAGAGGGTGTTTTTCATTTTAAACAAGGTTTTTTTTGTCTGCTGTTCTATTTCAAAGTTAAGCTTAAGGCTAAAGCGCAGAGCACGTAAAATTCTTAAGTGATCTTCTTGAAATCGCTGTTCCGGATCTCCCACAGTTCGAACTATTTTTCTTTTCAGATCCTCCATCCCACCCACATAATCAATAACTTTATTTGTTTTTAAGTCATAAAAAAGCGCGTTAACAGTAAAATCCCTTCTTAAAGCGTCTTCTTTATCAGATAAAAATTCCACATATTGCGGGTGGCGTCCATCTACATAAGGGCCGTCTTTTCGGAAAGTGGCCACCTCTACAGGACCTTTTGAGCAAAAAACAGCTACCACACCAAAAGCCTTTCCCTGTTTGTTACTACCTGGAAAAAGCTTTAACACCTCCTCTGCCCGCAAAGAAGTAGCAATATCAAAATCCTTTGGAATACGACCCAACAGAGCATCTCTTACACAACCACCTGCCAGATAGGCGATCTTCCTCTCCTTATTTAAGGTCAAAAGGATATTTTTTACTTCTAACCAATTATCATGCTGGCTAAATACAGAAATTACACTGGTAGGGCTTATTATTTTTTTGGTGTTTATTTGCTGTTTAGTTGACAAAGTGGTTCTCCTCATAAAGGGGCGCGAAAACCTGTTCCACAAAGCCGGCCCTCTGTTTTTAAGCCTAAATCAGACCCATTATGAATATTAATCATATACATCATAATAATAAAATGGGCGAGTAATTATTGATATTGCTTGACTTATAAAGTATTTCTGAAATTATTATTTATTAACAGAACGCGCTTTTAAAATGCTTTTTCGCGCAGATCATCAGTTAATATCCACATAAAAAGCAACCCATACTTAAAAAGGAGATAAAAAATGTCCATCACTTTACCTGAACTTCCTTACCCTAAAAAGGCTTTAAGTCCCCATATTTCTGAAGAAACCCTTAATTACCACTATGGCAAACACCATCAAGGCTATGTAAATAAGTTAAATGGCTTGATTGAAAACAGCAAATTCGAAAAAGCCAGCTTAGAGGAAATGATTAAAGAATCTGAAGGGGCTATATTTAACAACTCAGCCCAGGTATGGAATCACACTTTTTACTGGAACTCTCTTTCCCCTACAGGAGGAGGAAATCCCTCCCAGGAAACAAGCAACACTTTGGAAAAATATTTTGGTTCTGTAGAAAAATTTAAAGAACAATTTACCGCCCGCGCTCTTGGGCAATTTGGTTCTGGCTGGGCCTGGCTTATTAAAACTTCTGATGGCCAATTAAAGACGCAATCCACCGGAAACGCGGATAACCCTCTTTCAAATGGCCATATCCCTCTTTTAACCTGTGATGTCTGGGAGCATGCTTATTACCTGGATTACAAAAACGCCCGACCTGCTTATCTGTCCGCTTTTTGGAACATAGTAAATTGGGATTTTTTAAATAAAAACCTGCAAAAATAGATAAAAATATGTCTTTAACACGAGTTCGCGGAACAGAAGATTTAAAGGAATCAGCCCAACAAAAGCATAACTTTATTGTGGAAACAGCAAAAGAGGTTTCTACCCGCTTTTGTTTTCAAGAAATATCTACCCCTATTTTTGAATGGACAGAAGTGTTTAGTCGCACTTTGGGAGAGGAATCTGATATAGTGAACAAGGAAATGTTCACTTTTAAAAACCGCAATAACGAAAGCCTTACTCTCAGGCCGGAAGGAACTGCCGGGGTAGCTCGTCATTTTATTACAGAAAACCTTCATCAACATCTTCCCTTAAGATTTTTCTATCAAGGTCCTATGTTTCGATACGAACGCCCGCAAAAGGGCAGACTGAGGCAGTTTCACACAGTCGGAGTAGAGTTATTGGGCGAAGATATGCCTCGCGGGGATATTGAATGCATTTCTTTGGCTTGGCTGTTTTTTAAAAAGCTGAAAATAGAAAAAGCCCTCACATTAGAAGTAAACAGCATCGGAGATCTGGATACTCGAAACCAACATAAATCCGCTTTGCTGGCCTATTTGAAGCCTCTAAAAAGTCAACTCAGCGAAGACAGCAAGAGACGACTAAAAACGAACCCCTTAAGAATTTTAGACTCTAAAGAGGAACAGGATAAACACATTATTCAGTCGGCTCCTTCAATACAGGACTTTCTTAATAAGAGATCAAAAGTTTTTTGGACAGAAGTTTTAAATGGGCTGGATTCACTTAATATCCCCTACACACTTAATCCCTATTTAGTGCGGGGTTTAGATTATTACAACCACTCTGTTTTTGAATTTAAAGCTAATAATAGTAAAAAATTAGGATCTCAAAACACTGTTTTAGCGGGTGGTCGTTATGATCGCCTGATTGAAATAATGGCAAAAGGGGGGGAACGTGTCCACGGCGTGGGTTGGGGGGCCGGTATCGAAAGAATAAGTTATCTTATTGAAAAACCTCCTGCTCTTATCAGGGCTATTGCTCTTGTGCCTTTAGGGGAAGAGTCTGAAAAATTAGCCATAAAACTGGCATGGGATCTACGGCAAGAAGGTTTTGCTGTATTTCATCCCCGCGCCACGGGAAATTTAAGCAAAAAAATGAAAAGAGCTAACCAGATAAATGCAAAACACGCTTTAATTTTCGGACCGGAAGAAATTAAAAACAACACCCTTTCTGTAAAAAATCTGGATGAAAAAAGCCAAAAATCTATCCCCTTAAGCCAAGCTATTTCTTACTTTAAAAACTTATAACATATCTACCTGTTTTTATTCAATCCCTGGCACCACTGCGGGGTCGTCTGGTAGGATGGGAGGGGGTACTGTTTCGCCAGGAGTGCCCCCAGTTGTGGTGCTGGTTGTGCTTGTGTCACCGGGAGTGCCCCCAGTTGTAGTGCTGGTTGTGCTTGTGTCGCCGGGAGTGCCCCCAGTTGTGGTGCTGGTTGTGCTTGTGTCGCCGGGAGTGCCCCCAGTTGTGGTGCTGGTTGTGCTTGTTTGTGGGGGCGGTGTGCCAGACCAGCTGTTACAACCTTCATTAAAAAAAGGTGTTAAGTGGCTTTTTCCCTCTCTTTGACACTTACTCGCGTTTAGTTGGACATAAGCAGACACTTGGCCACACCATAACTGAGAATCTTCTGGGTTGGTATAAGGTAGCCGGGCTATTACCTGAAGTTTTTTTCCTGATACTGTTTTCTTTATACTTAAGCAATAATATTTTTTAGTGGGATTGATACGGGTTTTACAATCCGCTTTGGGTGGACAGTCAAAATTCAGCTTGGCTTTTAATTCAGTTTTATCTGTCGCTTTACAAGGGAATCTTCCGGTTTTAGGCTCCCACCTGCCCACGGCGGAAACACAGTTTTTTACAGTACTAACAAATATATCCCCTGATAGCTTTAAATCTTTTTTTTGAACACCCAAATTATAACCCCGATAGGAAACAGTGGCTATCCCGGTTATAATCCCAAGTATAGAAAGGGTAAGTAATAATTCAGTAAGTGTGTAACCTTTTTTGTTTTTCATAACTTCCTTATCGGTATAAGTTTTTTAAAAGTTAGATATTATTAATTATTATCTATCTCCTGTAGTGTAGCAGGCTTTTTTTTACTGGACCTTTCTCAAATCACCCCTAAAATGCGGAAGTCAAGAGTATTAAGTGGTTTTGTTTGCGTGCTCTTGTAGGAGAAGGGTTCTTTTAAGTAAAATGTTTCGACTAATCAAAGGAACAATGGTTTTTAACTCTATCCCTTGAGGCTGACCTAAGATAGCTATTCTGATAGGCATAAATAAAAACTTTCCCTTCACCAGTGCTTTTTTCTGAATCTCTTTACAAACTTTAGAAAATATTTCTGGACCAATTTCTACCTCTACACAAGACTCTAAAAAGGACTGCCACTCCTTTAAAACTAAGGATGTAGAAGGCCATTCTAAAACCTCTTTTGCCGTTTCCTGAACTTCAAAATAGCTGTCCGATAAAAACCGAAAAGTTTCTACTGCTTCTGGCAACGAAGAAAAGGAATCCCTTAAAGACTGAACAGCTTTTTTTCTCCACCCAAGAGAGGTGGGAAATGTTAAATTCTCCTTCTTAAAAAAAGGCTCCATTGCCTGCCAAAGGGCCTCATCTGTTTTACTTTTCAAATGCTTACCGTTGATCCAATTTAGTTTCTTAACATCAAAAATACCAGGAGAGGGGTTTAAGCCTTTTAAGGAAAAACATTTTATCAACTCAGGAAGAAAAAAAATCTCCTGCTGTGTTTTAGGATTCCAGCCCATAAGGACTAAAAAATTAAGTAGAGCAGAAGGCAGGTACCCCTGTTTTTTGTATTCTTCGCAACTAACAGAACCATGACGCTTGCTGAGTTTTTTTCGATCTTCTCCTAAAATCAAAGACAAATGTCCATAGTAGGGAGGAGGCCAATTAAAAGCTTCAAAAATCATTAACTGCCGAAGGGTGTTGGCTAAATGCTCTTCTGAGCGAAAAACATGAGAGATCTTCATGGAATAGTCATCCACCGCGCAGGCAAAGTTATACACAGGTAGCCCTGAAGATCGCAGTAAAACAAAATCGCCCACCATATCTGAAGGGAAACAAACTTCTCCCCGAACAAGGTCATTTAACATAAAGTTTTTTTTAGAAAGTGGAACTTTAAAACGAATGACAGCAGATTCCCCTGTTTCGATCTTCTTTTTTGCCCACTCTACATTTTTATCTCTATAGGGGCTAATTATCCGGTAGGGCTTATTTTTTTGCTCAGCACTTGCTTTTAGTTTCTTAATCTCCTCATCTGTTAAAAAACAGTAATAAGCCTGGCCTGTTTGAACAAGCTCTTCAGCGTATTTTTGATAAAGAGAAAGCCGTTGGCTTTGGCGATAGGGCTTATAATCTCCTTGATCTTTCAAGGTATCAGGATGAGGGCCTTCTTCCCAATCTAAACCTAACCACTTTAAGGAGCTTAGCTGTTGCTGAAGAAAGGTATCTTTACCTCTTTGTAGGTCTGTATCTTCCACTCGAAGGACAAACACCCCTTTTTGATTTTTCGCAAAAAGGTAATTGATTAAAGCGGTGCGTGCGCCACCAAGATGTAGGTAGCCTGTGGGACTGGGGGCAAAACGTACCCTTACTGGAATATTGTTTTGTCCAGGCTTCTTTATGTGATTGCGTTTTTCGTCCAAACCACTTCCTAAAGACAGATAATAAAATAATTATTGTTTAAGGTTTTCTAAAGTACCAGAAAAATCAAAAGCTTTTTCCAGATCTGTAACAGGGATCACCATAGATATTTCATCAAAAAGCATTTTACATACAGTAAGCATGAGTTGTCTTTCATAAAAACTCAACCCTTTTTTTTCTTCTATGTTCAACAAATTCCGAAACACTTGAGCAGTTTTGATAATATCACCGGTTTTAACAATTTTCATGTATTCCTGATACCTCTTGCTCCAGTTTTTTCCTGTTTCCACAAGAGAGTAACTTGTTTCACGATCCCGGACAATATCTAAAACAGACTCTGCCGTTTGGCGAGTGATAATCGAACGCAAACCCACCGCCTTCATCCTATTTTCTGGCACCATAATTTTCATATCTGAACTGGCCAACAATATGGAATAAAACTTTTGACGCGCCCCTGAAATTTCTTTTGTTTCAATCGCTGTAATTCGCCCTAAGCCATGCCCTGGATAAACAGCTTTATCCCCTACTTTAAACTGCATAAAACCTCCTAAATAAGAAAAACTAATGCCTAAACCTATTAACCTCATACCAAAGAATTAAATGGAAATCAAGTTTTGTTTAAGTATAAAAAAAATGTCCCATTTTGATATATTTTAAAATAACCTTTATATTTTAATAGTTTACGGCAATTTCTAAGTATAACATTAATGAATTTTTTTCACTGTGAGACCTTTATAACGCTCTGTCCCAAATATTTTCTTCCTATTTTGGGTGATGAACGTTTCCTTTTGATTAAAAAAGGGGGGGAGGATGCTACATTAGTTTGCTGTGATATGCCACAGGCCACACGGGAAACTATGCCATAAGTGCCACAATTTTAAGAGTTCCGTGATATGCCACAGGCCACCAGGGAAACCATAGGCTTTATGGCTGTTATTGCCCGGTGGGAAAGGGAGCAAATAGGTAAAAGGACAAAAGACGCATTAGCTGAGAAAAGAAAAGAGGGAGTCAAGCTTGGCTGTAATAATCCAAAGGTAAAGGCTGGACTAAAAAAATACTGGGAAGTTTGTAAAGCAAAGAGAGAGCAAAAAGAAAAGGCTAAAAGGATAGATAAAAAGATAAGAAAAGCAGAGAAGGAGCGTTTAAAACTTTTGAATAAGCCAATAAACACCATATCTGCGCGGGCTGAGGCTGATAAAAAAGTATTTCCTATTATAAAAACTTTGCGGGGACAGGGTTACAGTTTTGACAAGATAGCTATAGCTTTAAATAAGGAAGGGTATAAGACAAGAAGGGGTTGTGCGTTTGGAAGTTCGCAGGTTGTTAGAATCTACCAAAGGAATGGACTTTAAAGCTTTGGCCGGTTATCTGATACCAGGTCATTTTTCAGTTTTACACTCTTTTTCATACCATAGATGATCAAAGTTTTTTGGCGGGGGTAAAAAAGTATCACAAATAACAAGTGAGCCTGACTTTTTCCCTTCCTCAAAAAATATATCATCACAACTTGGAGGGGGTAAAGAATCACACTGTGTCTGCCAGTCTGTTACTTTTGGATCATCTCTAAGCCTTCCGCACCTTTTATCATAAAGAACAGTGTTAGAACAAGACAATTCCCTATCTATAGGTTCACAATCTTTACATTCGTCACAATCAGGCAATCCTTTAGAGACAGGTTCACCATTGACTGAAACAAGCTCCCCGTCTTTATATATTTCCGTCCTGCTTACTGGTTTTTGAAACTTAGGGTCCGGCGGTAAAGCATCACACTTCTTTTGCGCCTCTGCAAGTAAAGCTTTACATGCCTCTGGGTCCGGGTGATCTGCTCCTTTATCTATTCCTCGCACAAGAGGGCCGTCATAACAAACCCCTGTTTCTTGGCCTTTATCTATGGCTTTATATCGTATTTTAATGCACCGATCGTCTAAAATAACAGACGCCTCTGGAGTATGTTTGTTTTTAAAACACCTTTTCTTATTACTGGGTTCTGTCTTTTTGCTGTTGCTGTTCTTATTCTTATCGCTTTTTCCACAAGATATTGTGAAAAGAAAAACAACACTCATTAAAACAAATAAAATTGCTTTTTTCATAACATTATCCACCCTGTCCCACTGGCCCCCCAAGGCCCCAGGTCTTTAGAGGGGGTAAAAGTCTTTTTACTGGCTTTCTCTGGTTCATAAGGCCATAAAAACTTGTCCCAATCCGCATCAGTAAAATTGCAAATATTATTATCAGGGTCCACACAACCAAAGCCCGCGGTTCTCATAAGTTCAGTCCGATCAGGGTTCATGTGTGGTAGAGCAAGACCATGCCCTAACTCGTGAGTCATAACATTTATAAAATGTTCCTTTTTCCAAACCCTTGGTTCACCCCACTCGTCTATCGTATCCATTTTAATATAAGCCTCAAGAACCTTAGCCTTAAAATTCTGTGTATAAATTCCAAGCGTGTTATCTGGTAAGTTTTCTTTTCTAACATAAATAAGATTATACTTTGAATCATCGCAAGATATTGTAAAAAGCTGGCCAGGTATCCCGTTAACATAAGCACTTTCCCACACTTTTTCTTTATACTTTATATAGCCTTCATTCCACTTATTTACGGCATACTCGGTCCACGCGTCTTCAAGACGGGAAGTGTTACCATTTAAACAAACTCCCCACGGAAAAAACTCCACTGGTAAATACTTAAAGTGGTTGGTATAAAGGCCACCTTTACTATAAAGGGTTTCCATATTATAACCGCACCTTTCCGCTATAGGCGCACGGGCTGTTTTTATTTGTGACATTACCCTTCCAGGGAAAAGCCAAACAATCACAAAGCATAATCCATATATCCAGCATAACAGGTTTTTGTGTTTTTTCATACAGGGTTTTATAGCAAAGAAACAGCATATTTCCTAATATTTTCTATAAAAACAACAATTTTTAGCTGTTTAGGGATTAAAACCTGTAAATTTTTCATTGAATTATAGAAAAAAGCTATAGTTTTAAATAAGGAAGGGTATAAAACCAAAAGGGGTTGTGAGTGGAGTCGTCCGCAAGTTTTTAGAATCTGCCAAAGGAATGGACTTTAAAGCTTTGGCCGGTGGCCAATAGACTTTAATCTATGGGTTCACACTCTTTGCATTCGCTACAATCAGGTAATTTTTTATAGAAAGACGAACCGCTTACTTGTATCATACTATCTGGATCAGGTGGTAAAGCATCACACTTTTTTTTAGCCTCTGCATATAAAGCTTTACATGCCTCTGGGTCCGGATCAATAGCTCCAGCATCCCGACCTTTAAGAAGAGGACCTTTATAACAAACTCCATCTTTTTTTCCTTTATTTATTGCTTCTATATAAAGATTATGACATCTTATATCTGTAGTCACAGACTCCATTGCACCAAAACCCCTTTTAACACACTTGGTTTTACAAGATATAAGGAATAAAGAAAAAAAACATATTAAAATTATTGCACACTTCATTATTAAAACCCTATTTTGGAATACATCCCGGTGACATGAGACACCCTATTTCTATACGCATCTGCCTTTCTTGGTGTTTTCTATCTTGTTCTTCCATAAAAACTTTATACTCTTTATAAGTCATTGCTTTTTCTGGTTTATAGGGCCGTAAAAAATACTCAAAATCTGTAGTGGTAAACTTACAAGTCTCTGTTTTTCCTTCTTCTGGACAACTAAAAAAACTATGAGACCCCATAAACTGGGTTTGGTCTTTGGTTAAGTGGGGTAATCCAAGAGCATGACCAAGCTCATGGACCATAACATTTACAAAATACTCTCTGGGCCATGTTATGTTATTACTCATTCTTATAACAGAAAAAAAAATTCATAAAGTCCCACCAGTCATCATAAGAACTATACTCTCCTAAAGCTGTTATATCCTTCTTAATAACATAAATAATATTGCGACCACTTGATCTGTCGCATTCCTCAACAAATAATTTTTCATAATACCGACCTGCTGGGATTCTGACCATGTCGGCTGTCCCCCATATCAACTTCTTATACTCATAATAAGCCTCATTCCATAAACCCATCGCATCCCTTATCCACCTATCTTCTTTATAGGTGGTATGCTCTCCCCATATTACCGCTTGCATACTCCTTGACCTATTCATACACACACCCCAAGGGTAGAAATCCACTGGTAAAATCTCATGATCCCATGATTCATACTCACTATATTTTGCATTAAAACTACACCTGGCTATTTCCCTAGGATTATTTGATTGTGACAATGCCTTTCCAGGGAAAAGCCAAACAATCACAAAACATAATCCATATATCCAGCATAACAGTTTTTTGTGTTTTTTCATACAGGGTTTTATAGCAAAGCAACAGCATATTTCCTATAAAAACCGCACTTTTTAGCTGTTTAGGGATTAAAACCTGTAAAATATTCATTGAATTATAGCAAAAAGCTATAGGTTTAGAAGTTACTTTCCGGGAGCTTTATTTTGTATCCTATCAAATAACTGCTGGTTAATATTAAGGATTTGTCCTGACTGTTCCAGTATATGTTCAAGTATATCATTTATTTTTTGATTTTCTGTTTTTAGCTCTGCGACATCTTTACTTAACTTCTCTTGGTTTTTACTTAATTCTTTTGTCTTTTTATCCAGCTTTGATTCCAGTATGGAATTAAAAATTGTTAAAAGAAATCCCATAACAGCAACTAACAAAATACCACCGGTCAATAAAGTAGAGATTAAACCTGTCATTGTTATTTCCATTTTACACCTTCCTTTTTAATATATCACACACAACACCGCAATTTTTACAACCCATTATATGGCCTGTCAATGAATTTACCGCAACTGATATTGAGAATCAGAATCAGTTTATATCTCCTTTGAAAAATTACCCCACAAAAACCCCGTACATTATCGCAAAAATAATAAAAAGACATAAGAAACATAAAATTATAAAAAGAGGGAGTCCCAAGGAAAACATAACTTTGTTTATCCCTTTCTTTTGTTCAATATTACTGGGAGTATAAACAGAAAACAAAAACGCCGGTATGCACAACAAAAACCATGAGGAACAAAAAAAACAAAACCAGCCTAAAAATATAACACACTTTTTTATTGTATCCATTTTATATCTCCTTTTAAAGTTTTTTTTGTTTTTGATCTAAGAGTCCAGCGGGTTTCACAACCGGGCCATAAAGCCCATACTAAAAGAGCAAGCCAACCAATCCCTATAAACCTACCTTGTTTTTTATTTTTACTTATCGGACAGCCTGAGAAAATACTTTAGGGGTTTATTGAAACTGGCTTTTTTACGCGCGGGGTGCACCCTGGAGGGGGGGATCGTGGCCACGGGGATTGAGCCAGTGGAAATAAACCTGGTTATGGAGGGAATTACCGCTTGATTAAAAAAAAGGGGGGGCTTTTTCCCTATTTTATCCACGAACCACATTTATAACATGTTTTAGGGATTTTAGGGAGCGAATAACAGTCTTTAGCTGTTTTAAGTCGCGCACTTCCACACTAAATAGAGAGACGGCTTTTTTATCCTTAAGAGAGGTGACCTTAAGATTGAAAATATTAAGGTTTTGTTCTGCAAACACTTCTGAAAAGCTTTTTAAAACCCCCGGAACATCCTGAGAGACCACTTTTATATCTACGGCGTGTTTGTTATCCATAGTTTTTTTGTTCGGATTCCATTGTGTATCAATATACCTTTCAGAATCCATAGACAACAAAGACCGGCAGGCCTGACGATGGACCACTATACCCCGCCCTCTGCTGATAAACCCAGTAATGGCATCTCCTGGTAAAGGTCGGCAACAGCGCGCAAAGTTTACCAACATATTACCTAATCCCTCTACTATAACCGGACAAAAATGATCTGGTTTTTCTATTCGCGCTTTTTCCTTAGAAAGAATATGAACTGGAGAGGGTTCTGCTTCATTCCGTTTTTCAGGAGTTACAATATCTAAAAAGTTCTTAACCAAAATTTTACCATACCCTATTTGAGTATAAAGATCCTCTGTTGTGTTAATGCCTTTATCTTTCATATATTGAACGCAAACTGGCTTTTTTAATATTTGTTCTATTTTTAAACTTCGGTCTCTTAACTCCTTCTCAATAAGCTTTTGGCCTATTTCTAATGCCTGTTTCCGGCTTTCCATTTTCAAAAAAGATTTGATTTTTGATTTGGCTTTTGAGGTTACACAATACTTAAGCCACTCTTCAGAAGGGGTTTGATTTTTGGAAGTAATAACTTCCACTGTATCCCCATTTTTTAATTTGTGCTTAAGGGGAACTAAACGGCTGTTGACTCGCGCCCCTGTAATGCGGTGCCCCAGATCTGTATGGATACAATATGCGAAATCAATAGGAGTAGCCCCTTTAGGAAACTCTTTTACATCACCTCCAGGGGTAAAGATATATATGTCAGAGTCAAACAGATCTATTTTTACTGATTCTAAAAATTCCCCGGAGTGGGTATTTTGTTGATGCAAACTCACCAGATCTTGCAACCAGTTAAATTGTTTTAAAGTATCTTTATCCACAGAAGTGTTATTTTTCCACGACTCTGTTTTGTATTTCCAATGAGTGGCAATTCCTCGTTCCGCTAAAAGGTGCATTTCATGGGTTCTAATCTGAATTTCAATTCTCTTACCCTTTTCCCCTAAAACAGTAGTATGAAGGCTTTGGTAATTATTTTGCTTAGGTATGGCTATATAGTCCTTAAACCTTCCAGGGATGGGCTTCCAAAGAGAATGAATAAGCCCCAATGCCTTATAACATTCTTCTATTTTATTCACACAAACCCGAAAAGCTAAAATATCATACACCTGACTGTAATCCACATTTTGAGTGATCATTTTTTGATAGATGGAGTAAAGATTTTTAGGCCGTCCGGTTATTTCCACTTTTAAAGCTATATGTTCAGTGATTTCTTTTTTCAGGATGCCAATTACTTCGGAAATGTATTGATCCATTTCCTGTTTTTCACTGTCCATTTTTTCTGTTAGAGAGCGATAAGCCTCCCCATCAGAATGATAAAAAGCCAGATCCTCTAACTCCACCTTAATGGAGTTAATACCCAATCGGGAGGCCAAAGGGGCATAAATATCCAGTGTTTCCTGCGCGATTTTCACTCTTTTTTCCTTATGAAGATGAATCAAGGTCCTCATGTTGTGTAGGCGATCAGCCAGCTTGACCAAAATAACCCTCACATCACGGGCCATAGCTACAATCATTTTTCTCATATTTTCGCTGTCTTTTTTTTGAGTGTTTTTAAAATGTATTTGAGAAACTTTGCTCACTCCATCTACTAAAAAAGCCACTGTTTCATTAAATTGCTCTTTAATGGTGTCCAGGCCAATGGAGGTGTCTTCCACCACATCATGCAGGAGACCGGTTACAATAGTATACAGATCCAGCTTGAGATCTGCCAAAATGAGGGCCACATGGAGAGGATGAAAAACAAAAGGCGTGCCGTCTTTTCGATATTGGCCTGTATGCGCTTTTTCCGCCAACTCATAAGCTTTATAGACAATATCTAAATTTGCGGTGGGATAATATTCTTGGATACAGGAAATAAGATCCTTAATACCTTGTTCAGATTTATTTTGATAACCCAGATCTATCTTCCGCTGAAATGACATACAAACACACTATAACTGGGTTTTCCAAAAAATACAAGCAAAATAACTATTAACTCGTGAAAAAGTTGTTGTCGTAAAGTAAACAGGACTTACTTTGCCTCAAAACAGGCAAGATTCCCGCCTGCGCGGGATTGCAAAGCCAAGTACTTGGCTTTGCAATTGGCCAAACAACTTGGCTCTTTAGTTTGAAGGTAAACGAGTTTTTCAAAGGCCACTAACTTCTCCGTGATAAATCCCATTCTCCTTCGCTGTCATACCCGCGAAAGCGGGTATCCAGAATCTAAACTGAAAGCCCAACGGGTTTTCAGCCTTTTTCAAATGAAAATCCAGTCAAAATAACAACCTTTTTCATGAGCTACTAAAATCACAAAAAAACTTGCTTTAAGCCTATAAATTAAGATATAGCTTAATAAATAGGGAGTGTAGGGAGTGCTTTCCCTTTTTCCATGTTTCTTTGAATCTTTAAGAAAAGGAGGTTTATAATGGCTCGCGTAACAGTTGAAGATTGTCTGACTAAAGTGTCCAATCGTTTTGCTCTGGTGTCTTTGGTTACAAAGCGCGTAAAACAGTTTTTAAAAGGAGATCAATGTCTGGTGCATGAAAAGAACAGCAATGTCGTTAACGCTTTAAGAGAGGTGGCGAGTGATAAAATCACTTTTGACTACGGAAACACTTTACCGGAAGAACAGCTGGAAAAAGATCTGAGGGTGGAAAGGGAAATTCCAAAATACCTATCACCTGAATAATCCCTTAATTATTGATATGTGTTTAAAACAACCAGCCCTGCGTCATTGCTATAAAAAAACAAGGGAGGGAGAGAAGAATAAAACCCCATAAAACCTGTGTTTTAATTTTAAAACTACATAAAATCGGACTTATTTTTTTCGGCGCGGAAAAAATGAGAGGACCAGCACGCGCTCGACCACGGGCCTATTTCAAAACATCCCCCCCCTTGTTTTTATTTCCACTGACAGGGGATAATCTGGACAACCTTGTTCCCATCCGCCTTTATTATTTCTTTAGCAAATCCTTTGTCTTTTAATTTTTTTTGACTGGCTTTTTTACATGTTGGGCCACTTAGGTCCATATAACTACCCGTTATTTCATTACAAAGCACTTGATAAGGTTCACTGGGATTATGCCAAGGTACCCGTGTAATAACCTGAAGTTTTTTTCCTGATACTTCTTTCATAATACTTAAGCAATAATAGTTTTTAGAATTGTCGGATTGTTTGTTTTTTGCCCATGTCTTGCAAATTGCGTCTATAGGACAAATAAAATCAAGCTTTGATTTTAACTTATCTGTATCATCATCCTGATTATTACTCTCATCAGCTTTACAAGGGAATATACCTGTTCTGGGCTCCCATTTACCCATACTTTGAATACAGGTATTTACGGCAGTCGCAAACATTATGCCTGCCTGTTTTAAGTTTCTTTTGTTTACGGACAATATATAACCCCGGTAGGAAACAGTAGCTATCCCTGTCAATATCCCCAGTATGCTAAGGACCATAAGTATTTCAATAAGTGTGTAGCCTTTTTTATTTTTCATAACTTTATCTGTCGCCTGGTCCACCAGGGCCTTGTTGGATACGCTCACAACTATTACCAACCTTTCTATAGTCTGGCCCGCACCTATAGCACCCGTTCCTGTTTATGGACCATATCTTGTCTGCTGGACAACGGTTTATACAGCCTCTACGATTTGCGGTCGCGTGTTGGTAATATGGACACTGGGCACATCGCTTATTTATCATGTTGTAGTACCAACTATCCGCCTCTGGGCATCGGTTGCAAACCCCGTTATAATAGTACCGTTTGTTACTTGGGCATCCTGATTCATAGATACATTCACGCTTCCACTGATTAGATTGGAAATAAAATCTATGCCTTTTATACTTTTTAGAACCTTGAAAAAGATGGCACCAATGACATCTCCAATCTGGTCCCGTTTTACCTACAAGCATAGCTGGATCTGGGTTTATTACTCCCTGAAAATTATCGCACAAGGAGCACTGAATAACACCATTAAATACCTGATAAGCATGTCGTGGATTATTGCACCCGCACCGGAACCAGCCTGACTCGGAATAATATCCTCCTCCTCTACAGGGGTGGCATTCGTTTGCCCACCATGCGGGTTTTTCTCTGGGGCATTCGCAGTTTCCAGCACTATTGTAGACTTGTCCGCCAGTGCACCTTGCCCGACATTGGTTATTTACCCATTCCGGTCTCTGAGTGGGGCATTGGCAAGATGTGCCTACGCGGACTTTACCACCGGTGCACCTTTTGCGACATTGGTTATTTATAAATTCCGGTTTATCACTTGGGCATTTGCATCTTCCAAAATAATTATGGACTTTCCCCCCGGTGCAACTTTGACGACATCGGTAGTATTTCCATACAGTATCACCTGGGCAATAACAATATCCTTCGGTGTTATGGACTTGTCCACCAATGCACCTTGGGCGACATTGGTTATTTATAAATTCCGGTTTATCACTTGGGCATTCGCAGTTTCCTTCGGTGTTATGGACTTTACCACCGGTGCACCTTGGGCGACACTGGTTATTTACCCATACAGTATTGTTTCGGCATTCGCAGTTTCCGGCGGTGTTACGGACCTGTCCGCCAGTGCAACCTGGTTCACAAGTATAGACTGAACCACTTTTTTTTTTGTGTACCCTCTTGGACAAAAGCATCGATAAAAACTTTTAGACTCTAAAAAATGCCATTCCCCCCCCATACAAGACATACAGGCATTTTCAAGTTTTACAAATTTCCGACCGCTGGGGCAAGTCTTACACACCTCATCTTGCCAATATTTATCACGATGACACTTACAAAACCTTTTCTGTGAATTTTCCACAAGGGTTTCTCCATCACCAAGCGGGGCGGGGGTACCTACTTGATAGGTCAATGTATAAGGCTCGTATCCTGCCGGAGTAAAGTATTTTATGGATTCATAATATATTTGGCCACCATAACAGGGTTTCTGGCAATCGGGTCTTCCTTCCTCATCAAAACCTTTTAAAAACTCACCATCGTTTGGACAAGTTACCGCTTTACTCCCTCCGGCGGATATACATTCTTTAGTGAATGTTCCGTCCGTGTTTTGTTTAATATTTAAAGCTTGCCCCTCTGGACAATGAAAATCAGGGCTACAAATCGCATTTCCATTGGTATCAAAACCACTTAAGAATTGGTTAGCTGGACAACTTTTATTAGCAATAACCTGTTTTGATATATCTTGAATCTCTGTTATAGTGTTTTCTGAAAAAACATGACAATTTAATCCTGTGGTTTCACAACGATCATTGTCATACCCCACAGTGCAAGTGTGTTTAAAACATCCGCTTTGGTCTGTGGCTGTGCATTTACTCAAATCGGGAGCGTCTGCTTTTCCTAAACCTACTTTCTTATAATAGACTTCAAAATCCCTTGTGGGTTTTGTGTGATCATCTGTATATAACTTTATTTTAATAACCTTAATACTGCCATCTTTAAAATCCCCCTTCTTAATACCACCCGGTAAAGTAAAATCATCCCTAAAATCACCTATCCCCTTACTTTTATCCGAACCCTCTAAATTATCCGGTTTAATTTTTCTATTAGGGTTAACTGGCTGATCCGGCTCATCGCAATCAATCGCTAACCCTTTAGCTATGGTCTGTTTAAAGTCATTCTCTGTTAGTAAGGAATTGGAAACTTTGGCAGAAGATAAAACAACCTTCAAAAATTCAGCACTACCGGAAAGAGCGACAACACCGATAGTCGATATAACCAATACTTCAACCAAGCCTAAGCCGGTTTTGTTAAGCAAGGCTCTCTTAAGAAAACCGCAATGACGCGGTGCGGGGGGGGGGGGGTAAAAGTGGATTTTTCATTAGTTTTGCCCTCCCTGAATCTTTTTTGTGTAAAGGAATTAAGGTTTTCATACATTACCTATCGGTTGGGTTAGCGAAAACTTTAGAAAAAACTTAATAAAATTGATAAAAAAAATAACAAATATTGCTTATCGGCTGGAACCGGAGAAACTTAAAAAAATAACAAGCGGAGGTTTTATAAAAAAACTGGATTTTTAGCCACTTTTTTAGACCCGAAACATTTATTTAGTCGGTCCTGAACAAATGCTTTTTCCCCCTCTTAAAAGCCAAGTGGTTGACTTTTAAGTCCCGCGCTGGTGCGGGAATCTTGCTTGGTTTTAGGGCAAAATAAGCCCTGTTTACTTTGTTGCAGGGACCTTTTTCACAGACCAATACTTAGTCGGTCGTGAAGAAGTCTCTTTTAAGTTTAAGCTGTAGTCTACAAAACCTTAAGCTTGTTCGGGCGAGAAGCCCTACGGATAGGGCTTCTCGTTGGACGCTTGAACCCTCACCGCTTAAGGCTTTGCCGACAAACAAAATAGCATAGTAAAAAATCTCTTGATAAAAAGAACAAAACTTGTCCAGCTAACCAATTCTTTAGCGGATTAGATTCTGATGGAAATGCGATTTGCAGTGATAGTTGTCAAGAGGGACAAGTTTTAAGTATTCAAAACACAGACGGAACAATCACTAAAAAGTGCATATCCATAGGGGAGAGTAAAGAGGTAACTTGTCCAAACGATGGTGAGTTTTTAAAAGGTTTTGATGAGGAAGGAAGACCCGATTGCCAGAAACCCTGTTATGGTGGCCAAACATATTATGAATCCATAGATTTAGATAATCCGGTCGGTCTTAGTGTTAGGACATTACCATATAAAGTAGGGGAGCCTGTCCCGCCTCACCCTGGAGAAGACCCTGTACCAGGTTCAAAAAAAAGGTTTTGTGAGTGTCCTGATGAACAGTATTGGCATAGGCAAGATGAGGAGTGTAGGACTTGCCCCAGCGGTCGGAAATTTGTAAAATTTGAAAACGCCTGTATGTCTTGCATGGGACCGGGGTATTGGAGAGGTTCTCGATGCTTTTGCCCAAGAGGGTACACAAAAAAAAAAGTGGTTCAGTCTATACTTGTGAACCAGGTTGCACTGGCGGACAGGTCCTTAACACCGCCGGAAACTGTGAATGCCGAAACAATACTGTATGGGTAAATAACCAGTGTCGCCCAAGGTGCACCGGTGGTAAAGTCCATAACCCCGATGGAAACTGCGAATGCCCAAGTGATAAACCGGAATTTATAAATAACCGATGTCGCCCAAGTTGCATTGGTGGACAAGTCCATAACACCGAAGGATATTGTTATTGCCCAGGTGATACTGTATGGAAATACTACCGATGTCGTCAAAGTTGCACTGGTGGTAAAGTCCATAATTATTTTGGAAGATGCAAATGCCCAAGTGATACTGAATTGGTAAATAACCAATGTCTCCCAAGGTGCACCGGTGGTAAAGTCCGCGTAGGCACATCTTGCCAATGCCCAAGTAATACTGAATTGGTAAATAACCAGTGTCTCCAAAGGTGCACCGGTGGGAAAGTCCGCGTAGGCAACCGATGTCTCCAAAGGTGCACTGGCGGACAAGTCCGTTATAGTGATGGATCCTGTTATTGCCCAATTCATATTCCTCTAAGGATAAATAACCGATGTAGGCCATGGTGCACTGGTGGAAGAGTCTATAACACCGCTGGAAACTGCGAATGCCCAAGCGGGAGAGAGCACTATTACGATAATAAATGCCCTGTTGGACAAAAATACCTAACCAGAGTAAACCAGTGTGTTTTTAAGTGTAAAAGTGGACATGCCTCTGTAGAAAAAAATTTTCTGGGGAGGACGTCGATTTATTGCACTGGATGCCCTTATGGGCAGTATAACAGTGCCTTCAAAGTTTGGGAGTTTGGTTCTGGCATACCTGCAGTATGTAAAAACTGCCCAGGTTCAGTCAGTGGTTTATTTTTATTTGGTTGTTTTATGAGTAACAAGCGTCACTGTCCCGCTTGTTCACCCGTTATAGTAAGATGGTGGTAATATATTAAACTTTCAAGAGGAAGTGATTGCTTATAGTGCAAACGCCCCAGATATAACCACAGGGTACGGGAGATGGTGCCGGTTTTAAGGAAAGGTTATGAATAATAAAAAAGGTTACACACTTACGGAAATACTTATGGTCCTTAGCATACTGGGGATATTGACAGGGATAGCTACTGTTTCATACAGGGGTTATATATTGTCCGTAAATAAAAAAAACCTAAAACAAGCTGGCATAATGTTTGCGACTGCCGTAAATACCTGTATTCAAAGTATGGGTTCATGGTCACCCAGACCAGATGTCACCATTAATCCCCCATTACCTTGTAAAGCAGACGACACCGCAGAATTAAAATCAAAACTTAGTTTTACTTGTCCCCCAGAAGCGACTTGCCAGGTTCATACAAACGACACTAAGAAATATTATTGCTTAAGTATAAAAAAAGAAGTCTCTGGAAAAAAAATTCAGGTTATAACCCGTCTCACTTATAACAATCCAAGTGATTACCAGGTGTGGTGTGGGCAAGTTACTACACCTTTAAACTTAAACGATAAGAATTGCCAGCAAAGCGAAAGCTGGACAGAAACAGACGAAAATAACAATGACGCACAAGTAACTTTCCAGGATAAGGGTTTTGAAAAAGGCTGTGCCAATTTTAAATAACCCCCACTGGTTAACCACAAAGCTTTATTGTCTCAAAACCTAAAAGACTTAATTAAACTTAGCTGATTGGCTTTTTTTTAACAGCCGTATAAAAACTTCACTCTCCCTATTTTTTCTTAGGTGTTTCTCACAAAGTCCTTTATAGTGCTATTTTATGAAAACAATACTTCTGCTTATAACTATTTTTAGTTTTATCTTGGTAAATCCAGCTAAGGCTAACAGTTGCGAAGGAGCATTTGATAAAGCCCTTGCCGATATGGAAAAACCCCGTGCCAATAGGGACAAAGCCCCTGCCGACTAAAAACAAGTGTGGGATGTTTTGAAATAAGGGGTGTGGTCGAGCGCGTGCTGGTCCTCTCATTTTTTTTTCCTAAAAAACAGAACCAGGGCTTTTTCACTGACAAGTTTTGCAAGAAAACAAAGGTTTTATTGTAAAATCTTGCAAATATTTTCCAAGCATTTTATAAAAAAATCAAGTGATAACAATGCGTTAACTACTTTTTCACGGACGACCACTTAGTCCTCTGTGATAAACCTCATTCTCCTTCGCTGTCATACCCGTGAAAGCGGGTATCCAGAACCTAAACTGAAAGTCTAAAAGGCTTTCAGCCTTTTTCAAGTAAGGAATCCACTCAAAAAAACAATCTTTTTGGCCTTTTTTGAGGAGATTTTTTGGTAGAGACTGCCATGCTCTACCAAAAACTCTCATAACCCCCTTATAATCACAAGATTTTTTCAGAATTTCTTCTTTTTTGTTAGTAAAAATTGGGTTAATTTCAACTAATCAAGCTAAAAAACCATTTTTTGTCCCACATTATAAGAAAATATCTTTTTTGTAGAAATACCTTAATTTTTATGGTATTTTGACGATATAATATACAAATAACATGTAATTACATTAACAATTAAGGTGTTTTGACATGAAGATATATAAAAAACTGAATCAGATAGCTTTTCTACAAGGAGGGCTTTTTACAGCTAAACAGGCTGAAGCCTGTGGATACGCACGAAGCAACCACCACTATCATATTAAAAAAGAAAACTGGATTAAAGAGGGTTGGGGGATTTACCGGCTGGCTTATATTCCAGTAGATGAAACAACTTCTTATTGGAAATTGCTATTGTGGAGTTGCAATGAAAAAAGTGAGCCTATGGCTGTTTTTTCTCATAAAACTGCTCTCAGCTTTTATGAGCTATCTGATATCAATCCCTGTAAAATAACAATGACAGTTCCTAAAAAATTTCAAAAACGATCTAAACCTTCTAAAACTCTCAGGGTATGTAAAAGAAATTTGTCAAAAAAAGATGTTAAACAATTTAAAGGACTTCCTGTAACAACACCTTTGAGAACACTACTTGACATATATGAAGAAAAATCCCTGTCTGATGATTTTATGGAACAAGCTGTGAAAGAAGCTTTGGAAAAAGGTTTTATTATAAAATCTGATCTTAAAAAAAATCCTGAACTGGCGAGGTATGCGCTTTGAAATCCATTGATAAATATAAAAGTGCATCTGGTTTTCGTATGGCTGTAAAAAGCAAGCTGAATGAAATAAGTCAAAAAACAGGACAGGATATTCAAAGGTTCTATCGTCAAGTAGCATATACCCAGTTTTTAGCAAGATTATTTTTAGATGATAACACTTCTTGGGTGTTAAAAGGAGGGCATGCTTTAGAGTTAAGATTAAAAAAATCCAGAGCAACAAAAGATATTGATTTAGCTATGAAGAATATAAAATGGATTCATTCTAAAAAAGAAGAAAAGTCATTCGCCCTTAGAGAATTATTGCAGGAAAAATCTCAAATAGATTTGGGAGATTATTTTGAGTTTAAAATTTCTCAGCCTATTTTATCTTTGAACAATACTCCTTATGGTGGAACCAGATTTCATATTGAGGCAATAGTTGATGGTAAAACATTCAGTAAGTTTTTAACAGATATTAGTATTGGAGACGCATGGATAGAACCACAAGACACTCTTCAATTATCAAGTCATTTGGAAGAGTTGGGTCTGGAAAGCTTTACAGTAAAAGTTATTCCCATTGAGCATCATATAGCTGAAAAAATACATGCTTTAACATTTTCTCGCGATATACATGACGCTTTTCAGTTTGTTAATCAATATTTTAAATCTCACTTATCTTAATAAAGCTAAAAAAAGGTTTCTTAAGCCAAGTCCTTTTTTATTGGTCCAGGCTTTATACAGAAGACTTAAAAAAAGCAGGAGAATAACCAAATATCTGTCCTGTTTATTCTCTCATTTTTACAGACTTTGATGTATTTAAGCCAGAGCAGTTTAAAGTATCCGAAAAAGGATGTGATGGGTGACCACAATATATTTACACACCATCGTCATTATTGAGCAGGTGCTGGCTTTTTTAAATAAAAGATATACTCCCTAAAAGGCGTTTGGCTTTTTTTATGCAGTTTTAACACACATATACAGCTATAACGACCCGGCTCATACTGCACACAAGCTGGCTCAATTCCCCCACTTATTATGGCCTTATCCACTGTTGGCATTTCCGCTTTGCATTTTTTTTCAGAGAAACCTAAACTTTCTGCGTTAAACTCCAAAATATCTTGTGCAAAAGAATCTGCGGTAAATTTAACATGAAGGTTTAATATATCTAACCCATCCGGTTGAGCTAAGTTTTGAGAACAAGCCACCCCATGCACGATAAAAAGAAAAACTAAAAAGCCATATTTTATATTTTTCATAATCTAATATAGGGTGAGTTTCGGGGATATCTTTCAAAGATAAACTAAAAAAGCTAAAAAATCCAGTTGAAAAATAAAAAAATAAAGTTATTATTGTGGAATGGAAAATAAACAAAAAATAACAGTTTTTGCAGAACCCACCCCTAACCCTCATTCTATGAAGTTCACCGTAAATCAAAATATTGCTGAAGAAATTTGGGAGACAAAAGATATAACTAAAGCCGGTAGGTCTCCTTTAGCTCAAAAAATATTAGGCTTCCCGTGGGCAGAAAAAGTGTTTATTGGTTCTAACTTTATTACCATCACCAAAGAGGACTGGGTGGAATGGGACACATTAACTGACCCTCTCTCCCAGATGATTCAAGAACATATAGAAAGCGGACAAGCCGTTTTGCTCTCACTCCCTCCAGAACAGCCAGAGCATAAAGACACAAAAGAAAAAGATGACTTTAACGAAAACCCTGATTCGCCGGACTCTGCTACTATTCAAAAAATTAAGCAAATTTTACAAACAGAAATTCAACCAGCGGTAGCTATGGATGGAGGTTTTATCGCCTTTGCAGGCTATAAAAAAGGCACTGTGTTTTTAAAAATGCAAGGGGCTTGCTCTGGTTGCCCAAGTTCTTCTGTCACCCTTAAGCAGGGAATAGAAACTCATCTTAAAAACCAAATATCGGAAGTTAGGCAAGTGGTGGCCTTGTAATCGTGTCCTGAACATGGATAAAAACACTTTTTTTGCTGGTTTAGCAACAAATAAGATATTGGCCTTGAACAAAAATAATTTGATTCATAAGCTATATTTTAGTGATTTACCTCAAAAAGGCCATAAAAACCCTATAAACTGGCTTTTTACGGGGCACTGAAAAAAATAAATCTTGCAGTCTTTTTCTCTGTTGATAAATTGTCAGTTCAATGAAAACAAAAACAAAAGATCTTCTTAAAGAGTTGAGGGTAAACCCTTTTCTTTTAGCTCCTATGGCTGGTATTACAGATCATCCTTTTCGATCTTTCATGCGAGAGATGGGCTGTGGCCTTGTTACAACAGAGCTGATTTCTGCTAAGTCTCTACAGACAGGTAATGAAAAAAGCCATAAGTTGATGTCTTTTGAAGAAAGCCAGCGTCCAATAGGTATTCAAATTTTTGGAGAAGAGCTATCCTCTTTATCAGAGGCGGCTAAAATTGTTGAGCAATCCGGTGCAAATTTTATTGATCTTAATTTTGGATGTCCTGTTTCTAAAATTGTTAAAAAAGGGGCTGGTTCAGCTGTTTTGAAAGATCTTGTATTTTTGCGCAAAATACTTCAAGCAGTAAAAAAAGCTGTTTCCATACCTGTTTCCATTAAAGTGAGAACAGGCTGGGATCAACATTCCCGCAATACCCCTGAAATAGCAAACATAGCCTATAACGAGGGAATTATATGGCTTACCATTCATGGACGGACGCGTGCTCAGGCTTATTCCGGCTACGCGGACTGGGATTATATCGCTAAAGTAAAGAAGCAAAGTCCTTTGCCTGTGATTGGCAATGGAGATTTGGTAAACTCACAACAAATTTTAAAATTAAAAAAGGAAAGTGTCTGTGACGGCATGATGATAGGAAGAGGATGTTTAAAAAACCCCTGGATTTTTCAGGAAGTAAATGGAATGTATAGAGCAAAAACAAGCCTGCCTACCCAACCAGCAAAAATAAACCAAGCCTCTATTTCAGCAAAAACAAGCCTACCAGCCCAATCTGTAAAAATAAACCAAGCCTCTATTTCAGCAAAAACAAATATAAAAAGCTCAAAAAAATGTTATATGGACATTTTAAATCGGTTGAAGTATCATTTAGAAAACTTTTATGATGAAAAAATGTTTTTATTGCAGTATAAAAAGTTTTCTACTTGGTATTCTTCAGGTTATCCTGAATCGGCCCGGTTTCGTCAGGCGGTTTTCCAAAGCCGGAGCAAAAAAGAAGTATTGGATCGGGTAGAAAGTTATTTTCAGGAGATTGATTTTAAGAATAAACAAGACATAGCTTATGAGCCTGCTCTTATGCAAGGTCATGGGTAGAGAATTATATAAACCTATTTCTAAAGGATTTTAGAGTATGAAGTTAGGTAGCGTCAAATCAGATAGCAGAGATGGCTGGTTAGTTGTGGTATCTCAAAATCATCAGCGGGCGGTTTTTGCTCAAGGGATCGCAGGTTCTTTAAGAGAGGCTGTTGAAAATTGGTCGGTTGTTAAACCCGCTTTAGAAGATTTGTATAAAAAGTTAAACAAATTTCCTAAAATCACAGGGTCTTTTTCCTTAAGACCGGAAAGCCTAATGGCCCCTTTGCCAAGAAGCTTTGCATGGATAGACGGTTCTGCTTATATCCAACATATTAAATTAGTGCGCAAAGCCAGAGGCGCGCCTCTTCCAGAAACTTTGGAAACTATCCCTCTTGTATACCAAGGTGGAAGTGACACTTTTTTAGGTCCTTATGCGGATATTCCGCAGGAGGATTTTTCTCACGGAACAGATTTTGAGGCAGAAGTAGGGGTAATTGTAAGTGATACTCCAATGGGGGTGAATGCTAAAAAAGCTTTGGATCATATTATTTTATTTGTGCTTATAAATGATATTTCTCTTAGAGGTTTAATTCCAGAGGAACTAAAAAGAGGTTTTGGTTTTTTACAAGGTAAACCTTCCAGCAGTTTCGCTCCTTTTGCGGTAACCGCAGAGGAGTTGGGGGAAAGCTGGCAAGAAGGCCGTATTCATTTGCCTATGCTGGTTAACTTTAACGGAAAATCCTTTGGTAGGGCACACGCGGGAGAGATGCACTTTCACTTTGGAGAAATTATTGCTCATTCTGCCAAAACCAGGAGTTTAAGCGCGGGGACTATTATCGGGAGTGGCACTATTTCTAACAAAGATACTTCTGTGGGGTGTAGCTGTATAGCAGAAAAAAGAATGTTGGAAAAAATTAACACAGGAAAAATAAGCACAAACTTTATGAAAGTGGGCGATCGAGTGACAATAGAAGTGTTAGATAAAGCTGGTAAAAATATTTTTGGAACTATTAAGCAAAAAGTTATTAAATGGTAATTAGATAAGTAATTTTATTCATAAAACTGTGGAGGAAGGATGAGATATTATTACTTGGAGTGTTTGGGCCTTTTTGTTTTGGAATTTGAACTAAAAAGGTTTCTATTTTAAATTGTTTTTCTTTTATTGCTGTATCTATTGCTTTTTTCCACAATATCATAAATGCCGACAATTTGTTCATCCTTTACAAGAGCAAATTTGTTTTTTTTATTTTTTAGGAAAAATAGCTAAAACTCAACAAAAATGTCTCAGAATACTGGGATTTATGTTCTAAGAGAATAACAATCCTAAGTGTTCTCCTTACAAGTATCTAAAATTAGTCTTGACAATAAAAAATCAGGAGTGTAAAGACAAGATTAATTTATAGCTACTAACCAATAAGGAGGTATTTATGTGGTTTCACTATTTAAAAGTTTTAAACTTGAGATTTATTAAAAGGCAGTTTTTTAAAATGTTTTGTCTAAAGGTTTTAATGGGATTGATATTAAGTTTTCTGCTTGTTTCCTGTTCGGATGGTAACGGGGATTCTAACAGTTCTGATACAGACAAAGAAAACACGGGAACTGAAGGGACTACAGGAACTACAGGAACAGCAGGGACAACAGGAACTACAGGAACAGCAGGGACTACAACCAATGTAGAAAATGCAGGTTCTAAAGGTTCAGCAGAACAAGACGGGGCACCTAAGCATTGGATACTTTCTGTTCCTTTTCAAAAGATTTCAGCCGGAAGTTTTACAATGGGTAGTCCCGCAAATGAAAGCAATAGAGAGACTGATGAAAATCGGGTGGAGGTAACCATATCAAAGCCGTTTGAGATAATGACAAAGGAAGTGACCCAAAGTCAATGGGTTAAGGTGATGGGGAGCAACCCTTCCCGTGCCGACGGAAGCGGAGTGGGAATATTCCGCCAGGGGTGGCACGACAACAGTTTACTCGTTCGGGGATAATGATTCAGATTTAGGGGATTATGCGTGGTATAGTGGTAACTCCGACGACCAAACTCACCGAGTGGGTTTAAAAGATCCTAACCTCAAGGGATTATATGATGTTCATGGAAATGTGTGGGAGTGGGTTCAGGATAGGTATACGAGTAATTTACCAGGGGGAAGTGACCCTTTAAATACTTCTGGTTCGTATCGGGTTATGCGTGGCGGTAGCTGGTACTCTCTCGCGCGGAACTTGCGTTCCGCGTATCGCTCCAACTTCAAGCCGTCTATCGGGAGTAGCATTGTCGGCTTTCGTCTTGTGAGGACACTTTAGAACTATATAAATGATTTTTTTAGTTTTATAAACCCTTTAGATGAGACATAGCTCTAAAAGAATAGTCCCCATAGTGGACAATATGATCAGTTTTATTTTAATGGTCCTTAAAGAGGGTGATAAGTTAGTGAGAGGTTGACAAAAAGCTTTTTATCCGTAACTTATTACACATAATGAAAAAAAGTAAAAAGTTTCTGCACGATCATTTATTCAAAGAAGTCTACTCTCAATCCAAGTACTGCGTAGACATCTTAAGCCTTGTGTTTTCAAAAGAGGAAATGAGTCTTTTTGACTGGGCTACTCTTAAAACAGAGGCCAACACTTTTGTTGACAAGCAATTTAGAGAAAAACGCATGGACCTTGTGGTTTCTGCTCTTTTTAAGGGTTCCAGGAAGCCTGCCAGAGTGTTGTTCTTAATGGAGCATAAAAGCCAAGAAGACCCGGATTTATTGAGGCAGTTTTTAGTGTATCAAGCAGGTATTTATCAGGATACCCGGGACCCGGTGCTTCCGGTGTTTATCAACCAAAGTCCAAACAAAACCTGGAAAGGAGCTTTAGATTTTCATGGTTTTTTAAACAATTTTGAAGGAGAGTTAAAAAAGAGGTTTAAAGAAAATGTGTTAAATTTTCGTCTAAGGGTGCTTAATATTCAGGCTTTAGATATAGATAAAACCAAGGGCTTGACAACGCATCCAATTTTGTATATTTTAAAACATATATGGAATTTAGACGCGACAAAGATAAAGGAGCTTTTTACAATAGGCCGTGGTCTTAGCCCAAGTGAGCGAGAGGCTTTGATTGTTCGGGCGGTGGATTATGTTCGTCAATATGATCCGTCTTTTAGTTGGAAAATAATAAGAGAGATTGAACAAACCACATTAGAAGAGGAGGAAAGAGTTATGGCACCGTTACTTCAGTATTCATTGGATGAAGCGAGAGCAGAAGGCTTGCAAAAAGGTCGACAGGAAGGTCGACAGGAAGGTCGACAGGAAGGTATGCAGGCGGTAGCCTTAAACATGTTGAAAGAAAAAGCTGATCTGGCTTTTATCTCTAAAGTGACAGGTCTTTCTGAGGCAGAGATTGCAAAACTTACAAACAACTCCTAACTTTCGGCATGATCTGCCGTGCTAAATCTAATAACTTTAAGGGTTTATAACACTCAGTAGCTACTATATTTTGGCTTAAAAAAATATAACTCATTATAGAATTTATAGAACAACAGGCTTTTTTTTACTGAACCTTCTCAAATAACCCTAAAAGTGTGGAAGTTAGCTTGACAATAAAAAAACAGGGATGTAAGAGCTAAAGTAAACAAGACTTACTTTGTTTCAAAACAGGCGAGCTTCCCGCTCAAGGTGGGACTGCAAAGCTAACTAAGTACTTGGCTTTTCAATTTAACAAAGGTGAACAAGGTTTATCACGGATAACTAACTATAAATAAGGAGATATTTATGTGGTTTCACTATTTAGTCACCCGTGAAAAAGATTGTTTTTTTGATTGGATTCCTACTTGAAAAAGGCTGAAAGCCTTTTAGGCTTTCAGTTTAGGTTCTGGATACCCGCTTGCGCGGGTATGACAGCGAAGAAGAATGGGGTTTATCACGGAGAAGTATTTAGTCGGTCGTGAAAAAGTATGTTGCAACAAAGTAAACATGGCTTACTTTGTCCTAAAACAGGCGAGCTTCCCGCTCAAGGTGGGACTGTAAAGCCAAGTACTTGGCTTTACAGTTGGAGATGAACAGGGTTTATCACGGGCCACTATTTAAAAGTTTTAAACTTGAGATTTATTAAAAGGCAGTTTTTTAAAATGTTTTGTCTAAAGGTTTTAATGGGATTGATATTAAGTTTTCTGCTTGTTTCCTGTTCGGATGGTAACGGGGATTCTAACAGTTCTGATACAGACAAAGAAAACACGGGAACTGAAGGGACAACAGGAACTACAGGAACAGCAGGGACAACAGGAACTACAGGAACAGCAGGGACAACAGGAACTACAGGAACAGCAGGGACTACAACCAATGTAGAAAATGCAGGTTCTAAAGGTTCAGCAGAACAAGACGGGGCACCTAAGCATTGGATACTTTCTGTTCCTTTTCAAAAGATTTCAGCCGGAAGTTTTACAATGGGTAGTCCCGCAAATGAAAGCAATAGAGAGACTGATGAAAATCGGGTGGAGGTAACCATATCAAAGCCGTTTGAGATAATGACAAAGGAAGTGACCCAAAGTCAATGGGTTAAGGTGATGGGGAGCAACCCTTCCCGGTTTAAATCAGAGGATGACTGTAATGACCATGAAAACGATATGTGTCCAAGTCATCCTGTGGAGAGGGTATCTTGCTTGGGATGATGTGCAGGAGTATATAGGGAAGTTAAATAAGGCATTAGGCTTAAGTGGTTGTGATGGGACGCCAAGCAGTTCAGCGGGTTGTTATCGTTTGCCGACGGAAGCGGAGTGGGAATATTCCGCCAGGGGTGGCACGACAACAGTTTACTCGTTCGGGGATAATGATTCAGATTTAGGGGATTATGCGTGGTATAGTGGTAACTCCGACGACCAAACTCACCGAGTGGGTTTAAAAGATCCTAACCTCAAGGGATTATATGATGTTCATGGAAATGTGTGGGAGTGGGTTCAGGATAGGTATACGAGTAATTTACCAGGGGGAAGTGACCCTTTAAATACTTCTGGTTCGTATCGGGTTATGCGTGGCGGTAGCTGGTACTCTCTCGCGCGGAACTTGCGTTCCGCGTATCGCTCCAACTTCAAGCCGTCTATCGGGAGTAGCATTGTCGGCTTTCGTCTTGTGAGGACCTTGTAACCTCCGCTGTGTTAACATTAAAAACTGAAAGGGTATATTCTGGAAAATAAAACTTTAGAAAAAAAACGATTGTTGATTTTAGCCAGTGGGCAAGGCTCTTTGTTTTTAAACATTGTGCAAGCGTGCAAAGCAGGTCATCTTAAGGCAGAAGTTATTGGTTTAGTGAGCGATAATAAAAACGCACTTGTTTTTAAAAAAGCGCAAGTTGAAAAAGTGGCTATTAAAATTTTAGATCCTAAAAACTTTATTTCTTTTTCTAAGTGGGATAAAGCTCTTTATGAGTATTTGAAAGAAAAAAAACCGGACTTAATTTTGCTGACAGGTTTTATTAAAAAAATTGGCCGGGAGGTTTTATTCAATTTTAAGAATCGTATTTTGAATATTCACCCTTCTTTGCTACCTCGTCATGGAGGGAAGGGTATGTATGGTATTCATGTGCATCGCGCTGTTATTGCAAGTGGGGATAAAAAAACTGGTATTTCTGTTCATTTGGTATCTGAAGAATACGACAAAGGACTTTTGCTGGCGCAAAAAGAAATACCAGTCTTTGTGGAAGACACGGCAGAATCTTTGCAAAAAAGAGTAAAACAGGAGGAGCAGACTTTTTATGTTTCTGTTTTGAAAAAAATTATTAAGGGGGAAATTCCTCTTGATTAGCCAGAGTGGCATTATGAAAAAGCGTATATGCACTCCCAGAGGAGGGTTCTCAAGCTATCAACTATAGGTTAGCCCACTTAGTGGCATTATGAAAAAGCGTATCGTTTCCTTGTAATGAAGTACTTCGGAACTAAATAGTCGGTCGTGATAAACCTTTTCATCTCCAACTGTAAAGCCAAGTACTTGGCTTTACAGTCCCGCCTTGAGCGGGAAGCTCGCCTGTTTTAGGACAAAGTAAGCCCTGTTTACTGTGTTGCAATACACTTTTTCACGGGCAACTAAATAGGAAATCCGGGGTTTACTTTTTAGCACGCTATTATTTCTTTTGATAAGATCTTAAGAACCAATTAGGAAATCCAGAACATCTCCTAATTTGCTTTTGGAGGTTTTGTATATTTCCGTAAAATGACAGTTTTTACAGCTAATTGTGGCGAATTTCCTATTTTGTATGTCAAATACTTTTGAAAACCACTTTCCACTGGTGGCCGCAAACTGTCCTTTTTCATATTCATGGCAAGCGCATTTTGGGCATTGCCAACTTTTATGTTTTATTTTTTCTTCCATAATTTTCCTCCTAATAAAAGCTAATATAGCATTATTGAGATTATGGTGGGCCTGGGAAGACTTGAACTTCCGGCCCCACGCTTATCAAGTATGTGTTATAACGAATCTGGTCTGCGGTGGGATATTTTACAGTGTGTTATGAATATATTATTGAGATGTTTAAAGGAAGGAATTTTTTAACAAAAGTTAAGAAATTCCGTGAGATGTGTATGGTGGGCCTGGGAAGACTTGAACTTCCGGCCCCACGCTTATCAAGTATGTGTTATAACGAATCTGGTCTGCGGTGGGATATTTTACAGTGTGTTATGAATATATTATTGAGATGTTTAAAGGAAGGAATTTTTTAACAAAAGTTAAGAAATTCCGTGAGATGTGTATGGTGGGCCTGGGAAGACTTGAACTTCCGGCCCCACGCTTATCAAGTATGTGTTATAACGAATCTGGTCTGCGGTGGGATATTTTACAGTGTGTTATGAATATATTATTGAGATGTTTAAAGGAAGGAATTTTTTAACAAAAGTTAAGAAATTCCGTGAGATGTGTATGGTGGGCCTGGGAAGACTTGAACTTCCGGCCCCACGCTTATCAAGTATGTGTTATAACGAATCTGGTCTGCGGTGGGATATTTTACAGTGTGTTATGAATATATTATTGAGATGTTTAAAGGAAGGAATTTTTTAACAAAAGTTAAGAAATTCCGTGAGATGTGTATGGTGGGCCTGGGAAGACTTGAACTTCCGGCCCCACGCTTATCAAGCGTGTGCTCTAACCAACTGAGCTACAGGCCCTTGAATGTAAATTTTACAAAATAATATGCATCAAAGATAAATAATACTTAGCTAAGGTCTTTAAAACAAGCAAGAAGGAGTTTTATATTGTGCTCAATAGGTCAAGTTTTTTAAAAAAGTGGTTTTTTTCTTAATTTTTTGGGTTTTTACGCAAAGAAAAAAAGTAGACAGGCCTATATTTTCTTTTTATGATAATTACTTCTATCGAAGGCTGTGACTTTGTTTTTCGAATCGTATAGGCAAAGCACTTCTTCAAATTAAAATGAAAAACAAGAAAGTTCAGGTTTTTTCCTGCTTGCAGGCTGGTAGTAGTTTAAAAATCGTGGATTTGAGCGGTGCGTTTAAAATATTGTCTTTAGAATAAGAAGTTTAAAGTCTTGCAAATTTTAGAGGTAATGGATCTTAGACAAACCCGCTTTAAGGGCCACTAAGCCTAACAGGTGATAATTTGACTTCACATAAACAAAACCTTAAGGAGGGATCATGTATTTTGTGCAAATACTTAAAACTGTAGTGGTTATTTCTTTTTTTCTTACCCACTCCGCATTGTTCGCAAAAGGAAATGTGGCAGAGGGAAAGAAAAAAGCTGTTACCTGTGTGGCTTGTCATGGAGCAAAAGGAATCAGCAACAACCCTATTTGGCCTAATCTGGCGGGTCAACAAGAACAATATCTTATTAAGCAATTAAAGGATTTTAAATCTGGCAAAAGAAAAGAACCTACCATGTTGCCTTTTATACAAGGTCTTACCGATCAAGATATTAACAATCTATCGGCTTATTTTAGCAGTTTAAGCCCTTGCCCTTAGCCTTGATGAGGGAGGCTATTTTTTAATATTTTTGCTTTGTTTTTATCTACAACTTGGCTTTTCAGTTTAACAAGGATGAGCAGGGTTTTTCACGGATGACTCCTATGGATGCCCAGTTTATCAATAAAAAAATTGGAGGGATTTATGTTTTGTAATTATCTAAAAGTTTTAAACTCCAGATTTATCAGCAATTTCAAGGTATTATTGTTGTTTTTAAAAAAGACTGTTATTATAATAAAATAAATGGCTAACGGAGCTTAAAATAATGAGTGCTCAAGCTTTATCCCCTTCTTTTGATGAAATTCGAGGAATTTTAAAAGAGAATAGTCAACAAATAAAAGAGCTGAGAATCAGCCAAAAAGAACTTCAAATCAGCCAAAAACAGGCACAGCAAGAAATGAAAGAGCTGAGAATCAGCCAAAAAGAGACTTCTGAGCAAATAAAAGAGCTGAAAGTTCAAATTTCAGAAAACAGTCAACAAATAAAAGAGCTGAAAGTTCAAATTTCAGAGAACAGCAAGGATTTTAGAAGGACTCGAAATCTTTTTGAAACCCAATGGGGCCGATTAGTGGAGTCTTTAGTTAAAGGAAAGCTATTAGAGCTTTTGAATGAGCGCGGGATCGAAGTTCAGCAATTCAGCCAAAGGACAGAATGCAGTTATAAGAAAGAGGATAGTCAGCTAAAACAAAAAGAGTTTGATATTATTGCTATGAATGGGAATGAGGTGGTGGCAGTGGAAGTAAAGACTACTTTAACTCCAGAGAAGGTAACTTATTTTACAGATAGCTTAAAAGATTTTAAGAGATATTTTACACACTATAAACATTTAACTATTTACGGAGCTGTGGCCTATTTAAGGAGCGAGTCGGAGGCTCAGCTTTTTGCTCAGAGGCAGGGGTTGTTTGTGATTCGTGCTACTGGGGACAGTGCCAGTTTGATTAACACAAAAGATTTTAAGCCAAAAGTGTTTGCTTAATTTAAGTTTCAGTAGGGTATGTAAAAATTTTGTTGTTTTTAGAAAAAAACAGGGATGTAAAAGCAAGGTTAATTTATGGTTACTAACCAATAAGGAGGCATTTATGTGGTTTCACTATTTAAAAGTTTTAAACTTGAGATTTATTAAAAGGCAGTTTTTTAAAATGTTTTGTCTAAAGGTTTTAATGGGATTGATATTAAGTTTTTTGCTTGTTTCCTGTTCGGGAGGATGACTGTGATAACCATGAAAACGGTATGTGCCCAGACCATCCTGTGGAGAGGATATCTTGGAATGATGTGCAGGAGTATATAGGGAAGTTAAATAAGGCATTAGGCTTAAGTGGTTGTGATGGGACACCCAGTAGTTCAGCGGGTTGTTATCGTTTGCCGACGGAAGCGGAGTGGGAGTATTCTGCCAGGGGTGGCACGACAACAGCTTACTCGTTCGGGGATGATGCTTCAGATTTAGGGAATTATGCGTGGTATAGTGGTAACTCCGACAACCAAACTCACCAAGTGGGTTTAAAAGAGGCTAATCCCAAAGGGCTTTATGATGTTCATGGTAATGTGTGGGAGTGGGTTCAGGATAAGTATACGAGTGATTTACCAGGGGGAAGTGACCCTTTAAATACTTCTGGTTCGTTTCGGGTTCTTCGTGGCGGTAGCTGGAACGCTTACGCGCAAAACTTGCGTTCCGCGAGTCGCATCTTCGTCAATCCAGCCTTCAGGTACAACTATGTCGGCTTTCGTCTTGTGAGGACCCTTTAGTTGTTATAGCGATTTTGTTAATTTTATAAGCCTTTGTTTTTATAAGAACCATTTTTCAGTTTTTTAATCTCCTCTTCAGAAAGTCCTGTTATCTTGGAAATAACAAGATGTTTAAATTTGTTCTTCAGCATATTTAAGGCAACCTGTTGCATACCTTCTTGTCGTCCTTTTTGCATGCCTTCTTTTATACCTTCCTGTCGTCCTTCCTGTCGTCCTTCCTGTCGTCCTTCCCAACGGCCTTTTTCTTTAATATGTTCTCTTATGTCCATTATTCCTCCTTTGGTTAAAATTCCTTCCTCTACAATTAACTCTTCCGCTTTCTTCCATGTCTTTAAATCTAAACCTGTGTTATCTTGTAAATACTCCAGTATCTTTAAAATCGTGTCCTTTCTTTGTGGTTCTTTGGCTTTCTTTAAAAGCTCCTTAAATTCAACAAAAATGTCTCGGACTTTCTCAGGACTGGGCCTCTTTATATCCCATATCTCTGAAAGCAATTTTATAGCTCGCCTGGTTTAGGACAAAGTAAGCCCTGTTTACTTTGTTGCAACATACTTTTTCACGGACGACTAAATAGGTTATTTTGATTTATTTTTATCTGCTTTTATGTTACGCTGATTTGGAGAATTAAGCAGTAATAAAGTTTTTATATCTGTTTCTATTCTGTTAAATCTTTCGTTGAATCGAGATTCTATGTTTTCCAGTCGCCTACTGGTTTTGTTGTCTAAATAACTTATAAAGCCCGCAAATAAAACAAATCCGCTTATCACTACCCCTAAAGTCCAAAGTTTTAAATCTTTTTTCAATAGCTCCAGATCTTTTTTATTGACAGCTCTTTGCTCTATAGTTTGAACAATAGCTTCTGCTTGTTCTACTGTAAAGCCACTTTCTGTTAAGCGATTGAGATGTTGCTTTGTTAAATAATTTTCCATAACCACCTAATGATGAATGAAATAGCTTATAAAGTCAAGTAAACCAGGCATCTTAAATGTGATGAATGGCATAAAAAAATCAGGAAAAAGCTATCAATTTTGATTCAATGTGGTGATGTATGGATTTGTCAGCCAACCAAACTCACGAGGTGGGTTTAAAGAAGGCTAACCCCAAAGGACTATATGATGTTCATGGTAATGTATGGGAGTGGGTTCAGGATAAGTATGCGAGTAATTTACCAGGGGGAAGTGACCCTTTAAATACTTCTGGTTCGAATCGGGTTATTCGTGGCGGTAGCTGGAACAATAACGCGCAAAACTTGCGTTCCGCGTTTCGCTTCAGCGTCAATCCAGCCGGCAGGTACTACGATGTCGGCTTTCGTCTTGTGAGGACCCTTTAGTTGTTATAGCGATTTTGTTAGTTTTATAATCCCCTGTTTTTATAAGAACCATTTTTCAGTTTTTTAATCTCCTCTTCAGAAAGTCCTGTTATCTTGGAAATAACAAGATGTTTAAATTTGTTCTTCAGCATATTTAAGGCAACCTGTTGCATACCTTCTTGTCGTCCTTTTTGCATGCCTTCTTTTATACCTTCCTGTCGTCCTTCCTGTCGTCCTTCCTGTCGTCCTTCCTGTCGTCCTTCCTGTCGTCCTTCCCAACGGCCTTTTTCTTTAATATGTTCTCTTATGTCCATTATTCCTCCTTTGGTTAAAATTCCTTCCTCTAAAATTAACTCTTCCGCTTTCTTCCATGTCTTTAAATCTAAACCTGTGTTATCTTGTAAATACTCCAGTATCTTTAAAATCGTGTCCTTTCTTTGTGGTTCTTTGGCTTTCTTTAAAAGCTCCTTAAATTCAACAAAAATGTCTCGGACTTTCTCAGGACTGGGCCTCTTTATATCCCATATCTCTGAAAGCAATTTTATAGCTCCACGACTCTGAAGCTTTTTATAAGCTTTCCTCACTTGAGGTGAATTTGCGTCCAATATCTTTATCCCGTAGTTTAACATGATTTTACGAAATTCAATAGGAATTTTAGACAGATTTTCTCCAAAATCTTCTTATGGAGCGATAAAGCAGGCTATTTTCAAAAGTGGCTTGCAAGACTGTGTAGAAGGGACATGGATAAGTAACCTGCTTTGCAGGGAGGGTCTTTTTCCACTTAAAGGGCTTTTTTCCATGATGAAATAAAAAAGAAGCTATGGGCATAGCACAGCCTAAGAACTGGATACTATGCTCCCGCATGAGCACCTGATACCCTAAAAACTGGCTATATAAGGTTTTTTCATACTGGGATTTATGTTCTAAGAGAATAAAAATCCTAAGCTTAATTTTAGGATGATCTTTAAGCGGGACGGAGAAAATAAGGTCTGCGCTTTTCCCTTTAAAGGTGTCTTTTTCTATTTTAAGTTTGTTCCAATTACAGGCTTTCATAGTTTGTTTAGAAAAAGTGAGCTGAAAAAGCTCTTTTGCGAGTTTAGGATCAGAGTAGAAGTGCTTAAAAAAGCTATCGTGGCTGAAGGTGGGTTTTTTGTTTTTTGTTTTAAGATTTTGTTTCATAATAGCTTTCTCCTTCAAATATCTAAAATTAGTCTTGACAATAAAAAAACAGAGATGTAAAAGCAAGGTTAATTTATAGTTGCTAACCAATAAGGAGGTATTTATGTGGTTTCACTATTTAAAAGTTTTAAATTTGAGGTTTATTAAAAGGCTGGTTTTTAAAATGTTTTGTCTAAAGGTTTTAATGGGATTGATATTAAGTTTTCTGCTTGTTTCCTGTTCGGATGGTAACGGGGATTCTAACACTTCTGATGAAGACAAAGAAAACACGGGAACTGAAGGGACAACAGGAACTACAGGGACAGCAGGGGCTACAACCAATGCAGAAAATGCAGGTTCTCAAGGTTCAGCAGAACAAGACGGGGCACCTAAGCATTGGATACTTTCTGTTCCTTTTCAAAAGATAGAGGCAGGAAGTTTTACAATGGGTAGTCCCGAAAGTGAACGCTATAGAGATTCTGATGAAGCTCAGGTGGAGGTAACCATATCAAAGCCGTTTGAGATAATGACAAAGGAAGTGACCCAAAGCCAGTGGGTTAAGGTGATGGGGAGTAACCCTTCTCGGTTTAAATCAGAGGATGACTGTGATAACCATGAAAACGGTATGTGTCCAAATCATCCTGTGGAGAGGATATCTTGGGATGATGTGCAGGAGTATATAGGGAAGTTAAATACTGCTTTAGGACTAACGGGCTGTGATGGGACGCCAAGCAGTTCAGCGGGTTGTTATCGTTTGCCGACGGAAGCGGAGTGGGAATATTCCGCCAGGGGTGGTACGACAACAGTTTACTCGTTCGGGGATAATGATTCAGATTTAGGGGATTATGCGTGGTATAGTGGTAACTCCGACGACCAAACTCACGAGGTGGGTTTAAAGAAGGCTAACCCCAAAGGACTATATGATGTTCATGGTAATGTATGGGAGTGGGTTCAGGATAGGTATGCGAGTAATTTACCAGGGGGAAGTGACCCTTTAAATACTTCTGGTTCGAATCGGGTTATTCGTGGCGGTAGCTGGTTCAGTAGCGCGCGGCGCTTGCGTTCCGCGAGTCGCCTCAGCGTCAATCCAGCCGCCGGGCGCAACCTTGTCGGCTTTCGTCTTGTGAGGACCTTGTAACCCTTTAGGGCTTTTACCCTTTAACCCTTTGAGTAGTAGCTTGCCTTCGAGCAGAGGCGCGGGACGCGCCTGCCTGAAGGCAAGCTTTATTTTTGAGGATAGTCTATGATACAAGTCAAAGTTTTTACCATGAGGTTTAATTGCCAACTTGGAATGTTTGAGGATGAAGAATTTAATAATTTCGTAAAGGATAAAGACCTTGTGTCGGTGAATGACTATCTCTTTCAGCGTGATGAAGTATTTTATCTCACATTGGTTCTGAAGTATAGGCAAACCCCTTCTTCTCAGGTAGTGACATCAAGAGAGAAAACTCAAGATAAAATCAAGGGCAATGAAGAATGGAGAAAACTTTTAGATGATAGTTCTATGCCACTATTTAACACTCTTAGACAATGGAGGAGCGAAAAAAGTAAAAAAGAGGGCGTGCCTCCCTATATCATTTTAAATAACAAACAGCTTGCAGAAATCTGCCAAAAGAGACCTCAGTCTAAATATGATCTTATGAAGGTAGATGGGATTGGAAGAGCAAAAGCAGAAAAGTATGGAGAAGATATTTTGAAAGCTACTACCTATATGGAAATGGAGAAAAAATCAGATGGCACCCTCGCAAACTCCTCCTCGTAAAAATAAGGAACTATCTCTTTTTGTAAAATGGCTTGAATTTTTAAAGTGGCTATTACCCACTCTTGAAAAGTTTCCCAAGAAATCGCGGTTCACTGTTACTAATCGAATCGAAAATATTGCCCTTGACATAGTTGAGTTTTTAGTTGAAGCAAAATACCAAAGTGAGAAAAAACTCCTGCTTAAAAAAATCAATCTTTCCTTGGAAAAAATGAGAGTTCTTTTTCGTATTTCACACGACGCGAGGTTGATTTCTGCTAAGTCTTATCATTTTGCTACAAAAAATATTAATTCAGCGGGAAAAGAACTTGGGGGATGGCTTAAACAACAGAAGGATAGAAAATGAAAAGGCATGGTAGCTTGTTTGAAAAAATTGTTGAAATTCAAAATCTTTACCTGGTCGCTAAAAAATCCTTTCGTGGCAAGATGTTTAAGGACACCGTAGCTCCTTTTTACTTTAATCTTGAGAATGAAATATTAGATTTGCAAACAAGATTAAGTGACATGAGCTATCATCCCGCACCTTATAAAATTTTTAAAATCTATGAGCCGAAAGAAAGAAATATTTGTTGCGCAGAATTTCAAGACAGAGTGGTTCATCATGCTATCATAAATATTCTTGAACCCATTTTTGAAAGAAAATTAGTTAACGAAACTTATGCTTGCAGAGTGGGGAAGGGGACTCATATTGCTCTTAAAAAGTCGCAGTATTTAGTTAGAAAATACGACTATTATCTTAAAGGAGACATTAAGAAATATTTTGAGTCCATTAACCATCAGGTGCTGAGGTTGTTAATAAGAAAAATATTTAAAGATAAAAAATTGATAAATCTTTTAGATAAAATTGTCTCACATCAACCTCCTTATACAGAAACAGGAAAGGGGCTTCCTATAGGCAATCTTACCAGTCAACATTTTGCTAATATCTACCTGGGAGAGTTTGACCTTTTTGTTAAGCATAAATTAAAATGCAGGGGCTATATTCGCTATATGGATGATTTTATTTTGTTTTCTAATAATAAAAAAGAATTAAGCACTTTCTTAATAAGAATTAGATCTTTTCTTTCTGACACATTGAGACTTGCACTTAAAGAAAAAGTAGTGCGTATTTCTCCTGTTAGTGAGGGGCTCCCCTTTTTGGGTTATCGGGTTTTTAGAGGGATTATTCGGTTGCAAAGGGCTAATCTTGTTCGGTTTAGGAGAAAATTTTTTAAACTGGAACAAAGGTATATAAAAGGTAAAATTAAGCAGGAGGATTTAACTAACTCTGTTCAAAGTATTGTGGCTTATATGTCTCATGGAAACACCAGGAATTTGAGAAATAGAGTATTTTTTGGTGAGTGATCTATTCTGGTTCGAATCGGGTTATTCGTGGCGGTAGCTGGAACAATAACGCGCAAAACTTGCGTTCCGCGAATCGCAACAACGACAATCCAGCCAACAGGAACAACAATGTCGGCTTTCGTCTTGTGAGTACAAACTCATTGCCAGATAAATGGAGTTTAAGGACTTCATTTCCGTGCGTTAGGTTTGTCCAGATCACTTCCCTGTTTCGGCTTTTGCCGGACAAATAAATTTAGCACCATAACTTTTAGTAGCTATAAGCGAAAGTTGTTATGGTGCTTTTTTTATGTTTCTTTTTTCTTTAAAGGTTTTTTTAAAGTAAAAGGTACTTGGCTTTTCTTTGCTTGGCCTTTCTTTAAACGAGTAGGCTTAAGGGGGTGATGTTGTTCTAACAGCCGAGTCAGGTGAGATATATGAAGATGTGTGTATCTTTGAGTGGAGGCAAGAGACTTATGCCCCAGCAATTCCTGAAGAGTGCGCAAATCAGAACCACTGTTTAAAAGATGTGTGGCAAAACTGTGCCTCAGCACATGAGGGCTTAGAGGCTTATTGAGTCCTGCCTTTTGCCCCCAGTATTTTACCCGATCATACGCTTTTCTGGTAGGTAGTGGTGGGTTAAATATAAAGCCGGACTTTTTTCTTCCTTCTTTTAAATAGGTTAAAACTAAATCCGGCACGACAGATAACCTCCATTTCCTCCCTTTGCCTTTGATCCTTAAAACGTTTTTTGAAAAATCCACCTGATTCCACTTTAATCCACAGGCTTCACTCACCCTCAAGCCCCCTCCGTAGAGGAGCAAAATCAGAATCAAGTCTCTTTTATCATTTGCCTTAAGATGAGTGTCCACTTGTTTGCGCACAGTTTGAACTAAGGACAAAGCTTCATCCACAGATAAATAATGAGGCAGACTTTGAGGTAGGGCAGGTAGACGAATTTGCTCCTGTAGGTCTTTATTGATAAGCCCCTTTATAAATAACCACTTTAAAAAAGACTTAATACAAGCGTATTTGCGATTTTGGGTGGCCGGGGAGAGCCTGGCCCACTTTCTAAAGCTTTTTTTAATCAAAGTTTCTAAAATTTGGTTCAAAAATTGTGGATTGACTGAATTTAAGTCAGTTATTTTTGAAAAATCAGAAGGATTACAGGATAGATCAAAAAATTGCCTTTTCTTTTCCGTCAAAAGAAAAGACATAAAATTAGGTGTGTAAAAAAGTAAAAACTGTCTTAAATCTATACAGTAAGATTTTATGGTATGAGGTGAGTATATCTTATTAAATTCCAAATATTTTAAGTATTTATAAGCGAATTGTCTTATTTTTAGACAGTGAATAAATATTTTATAGTCAGTTTTTTTTATATTTTTTGTAAAAAAATTACATATTTTCATTGAAAAATTTTCAGGACTTTGATACAGAAATAATGCAGTGTCTCAAAATGAGACACATACAGTTTAACCAAGGAAGGAGTAAAAACAAATGATTCCATATTTAAGTAAGGGCCAGGGTAACATTTTAATGGACGAAATAAAAGTAACACACTCAGAGAATAAAAAAAATAAAAAGATGATTTATGGCTCTGAGGCTATAAAGAAATTGGTAAAAATAGTGGATAAAGTCGCTTTTACGGATGCGGCTATCCTGATTTTAGGCAAAAGCGGAACTGGTAAAGAAATGATTGCCAGAGAGATACATAATAAAAGTTACAGAAAACACAAGCCTTTTATTGTTATTAATTGTAGTTGTCTGAATGAAAACACTATAGAAAGTGAGTTATTTGGCCATGAAAAAGGGGCTTTTACAGGTGCAGACCGGCAAAAAGTGGGTTTATTAGAAAAAGCTAATGGTGGCACCTTGGTATTGGATGAAATTGGTGATTTAACCCCTAAAACTCAAGCAAAGCTTTTAAGGCTTTTACAGGAAAGTGAAATATATAGGGTGGGAGGCAATGTTCCCATACGATTAAATATACGGGTTATATGTTGTTCCAATAAAAATCTGGCAGAAGAGGTTATAAAAGGCCGTTTTAGAGAAGATCTTTATTACAGGATAAATACCATTACTATTGCCGTGCCTTCTCTTTCTGAAAGGCCGGAGGATATTCCTGTTCTGTTACAGCATTTTTTAGGAAAAAGCACACAGATTGAAAAGCCAGTTTTAGATATTCTTTTACATTACCTTTGGCCAGGCAATGTAAGGGAGTTAAAAAATCTTTGTGAGAGGTTGAGTGTTTTGCAAGTTGGAAATCTTATCAAACAAGAGCATTTGCCAGAAGAGTTTTTGATCAGAAAAAAGCAATCTGCTATTCCTTATGATCCAGGTATGACTTTAGCGGAATTAAACAAGTTGTATATATTGAACGCTTTAGAGCATTTTTCCTCTAAAAGGGAGGCCGCTAAAGCTTTAGGAGTGACAGTAAAAACACTTTACAATCGTTTGCATGAATACGGTGTGTTTGAAAATTACGCTATTCATCCTTCAGCTACTTTGCCCGCAGATGCGAAAATGTAAAAAAGGAAAAGTGTAAAAAATGGACTTAGATTAAGTTATCAGTGTTTGCGAAGGTGTAAAAAAGGAAAAAGTACAGTTTGGCTTTTATGGAGCTGGTTGTAATCCCCTGTGAAAAGTCATTTTTTCATAGGGGCCTCATACCAGAAGGAACAGAGGTTTAAAAGCTTACCCCGGCGTATTTTGCCAAATGTATAATGCCTGTCGCCTTATAGTTGGCTACATTACCTTTAACTTCTTTTTTTAAGAAATTCTTTGAAAGCAATCGGCTGGTTTTGTTTGTAAAATCCACGGCGGATTTTAATTTAAGCGCTCTATAATCCCTTGGGCGAAGAGAACCTTTTTGAAAAATCATTTCAATTATCTCTTTGTCTTTCGATTTTAAGCTCTCTAAAGACAGTTGACGCTCCAGAATATCTTTTAGAACGACCAGCCCCACATCTGCTTTAATTATCCTGACATGAGGGTGTTTCTTAAACACGGAACGGACTATATCATCACAGGCTTTAAACACTTGACGAATTTCCCCATCAGAGTGTTTATATATTTCACGGATAAAGCTCTCTTCTATGGGAAGGGAAATAACGGATGATTGTCTGTCCTTTCCCGACTTTGATAGTTAATTTTGGAAAAAGGCCGAAAAAGCTCTAATGGGGACAGATAAGCGTATAATGGGACATTTGGTGATGTGTTTTATTGCGTATTTATGTGAGGCTCATTTAACAAAAGAGCTAAGAAGAAGAGGTTTTTTGTTTCAAAGTCCCGCTACAGAGACAGCCAGCATAGCTCATCGTCCTTTAACAGTGGTTCAGGGGATGAAGGCTTTATTGGAAGTTCGGGCTGTGCCCGTTAAAGTGAGAGGGGCTATAATATGGATCAGAACAGAGATAACCGGTACTATAGTCCATAACAATTTGCTTGTTTGTCCCGACTTCAGGATAAAGAAAGCTATCCATGATGGTTAACTGTTATTCTTTTGTTTGGCCTGTATGCTCTGTGTTTTTTGTTTGACTGAGAGTTTTTTGTCTTCTCTATATGTTTTTTGGTCTTTTATTTTTCCAAAAACAGGACATCCTTTATAGTTTTTCCGGATGGCAGGGGAAGAAAGGTTTTTAACAAGGAGGGCAAGACTTTTTTATCTTTTGAGAAGTAGATTTTAAACATCAGGTCTAAGGATTTTAAGGATAAGTATAAAAACCCTGGCCTGTTTTTTTACCTAATCGACCCTCTGACACATACTTTTTTAATAAAGAGCAAGGGGAATACTTATCCCCTAAATTTTTTTCCAACACTTCCATAATAGAAAGACAAGTGTCCAGACCAATCAGGTCGGCTAAAGCCAAAGGCCCCATAGGATGATGGCAACCCAATTTCATGGCCTTATCAATATCCTCTGCGGTGGCAACAGACTCCTTTAAAGCAAATACAGCCTCATTAATCATAGGCATAAGCACACGATTTACTATAAAGCCAGGTTTATCTTTAGAGGAAACGGCTGTTTTTCCCAGGAAGGCAACAAATTGGCGTAATCGTTCAAAAACAGGGCGCGCAGTGTTTTTTGTGCAGATGATCTCTACTAACTCCATTAAAGGAACTGGATTCATAAAATGAAGCCCCGCCACCCGATGAGGTTTAAAAACTACAGAGGCCAACATAGCAATAGGTATAGAAGAAGTGTTGCTCGCAATAATAGCTGTTGAGGACACTGCATCAGAAACCTGTTTAAGCACTTTAAGTTTTAGATTCTGATTTTCCGGCACGGCTTCCACTACCAGTTCACTGTTTTTTATGTCACTTATTTGCTGAACAAATTTAATTTTTTGTAAAACTTCAGTAGGAGCTTGGCTGATACTTTTTTTTTGGTGTAGTTTAAGTAGGCTGGCTTTTATTTTATGTTTTGCTGTTTGAACAGAAGTTTTGTTTGGTTCTACTACTAAAACAGATATGTTTTTTTGAGCTATCACCTGGGCAATTCCGCTACCCATTTGCCCAGCTCCCAAGACAGCAACCTCTGAAAACATATTCCCGTTTCTCCTTAAAATTTTATTAATTGGTGCTCTGAATAAAGGTTACTATTAAACCACCTGTGAAAACCTTTGTTTACTTCTTCTGAAAAGCCAATGGGCTTACTTTTTAGTCCCGCACAAGGCGGGAATCTTGCTGGGTTTTAGGTCAAAGTAAGATGAAGGCGTGCCGACAGATGGTAATTTTCATTCAACTAATTATTTTGACTTAAATACAGAGCAAGTAGCTATTTTAAAATTGCCTAACTGGCCACTTCTGCCAGGTGTTGTCCATTCGTTTGGACCTAATAAAAGTTTCTCATTGTCAAAAGAAATAGTACCGCTAAATACATCAGCATCAAATGTGCCTTTCAGTCTGACATTTTTTGTGCCGTTTTCTCTACCACCATTATAAGTAAATCTCAAATCAGCTTGGTTGCCATTTACTTCTCCACTTAGCCCTTCAAATTTTGCGGATATCGGCTTTAGTTTTTGTTGTATCGCTTTTGAATCATAAAGACTAAATTCAAATGTGGAGGCAGGTTGCATAACTAAATTGTTGTTTTGCCCATTGGGATTAAACTGGCCATTTAAAAGCACATTCATTTTGATCAAAATACCACCGCTATTGCGGGGAGCGCAACTTATATCTCCCACTCCTTTTATTCTGATATCACTTCCAATGTATGTGCCGTTAGAAATAAAGTTTAAAAAATTTTGATCCTGATTAGTTCCACTTAAACAGGTGACTCCTCCCCACTTGTTGGCACAGGCACCACCACTGGTATTTCCACTACTAACATTATTATTATTGTTATTATTGGAACCATCAAAACCTGGAACGTTGTTAGAAGAGTTGGTCCCTCCTGGATTGCCACAGCTTGATAGATAAAACAAAAATGCTATAGAAAAAACTATTATACTTAAAGCTCGTGTCATCATCATTATATCAACCTTTTTGTTTAAAAGTTTGCCAACCTTGTTTAAACTACATAGTCCGTCCTGAATAAATGCTTTTTTTCCCATCTGAAAAACCAAGTTGTTGGTTTTTCTGTCCCTTAAAGGCGGAATCTCTTGGCTTTTAAAGAGATGGACCAAGCGATTTATTTAACTAAACAGACTTATTCAGGACCCACCCCTTAGTCGCCCGTGAAAAGCATATATATCTCTTTTCGGCAGTAAGTTTACTTTTTATAAATGAAAAATACCAGTTTTTTGAGCAAAACTCGCAAATTTCCATAGAATTACAGCAATTTGGCCTGTTATACAGACTGATTCAAGCCGATTTCGATAAAAAACTTACTATTGAATTACAGCAGTTTGACAAGGATATTGACTTTTTTAATAAATATTTGTTAAATTAGGTGCTGGATTCCCACCTTCAAGGGACTGCAAAGCCAAGTACTTGGCTTTGCAGTTGGCCAAACAACTGGGCTTTTTAGTTTGGAGAAAATATACTTTTTCCTGAAGGAACTAAATTAGTGGGATGTGAAAAAGCCCTGGTTCATACCCACCATGAGGCGAGTTAGGCCCTTGAACACGTCGCGTCCTTAAGACACGGGCGGGGCAAAACGCATGTTTGAAACCGAGCAGTGGGTATGAACCAGCAGGGCCCGAACACAATCAAACAGACTTATTCAGGGACTACTAAATTAGCCCCCGATTAAAAAAGGAAAAACCATGAAAATAACAGAAAACCCGGCCGGATTAAAAGGCATCGATTTTATCGAATACACCAGCCCAGAACCTGAAAAACTGGCGCAACTCTGGAGGGCTATGGGTTTTGTTAAAAAAGGCACGCACAAACACAAAAAAGTGGATTTATTTTCACAAGGTCACACTTACTTTATTCTAAATAAAGAGAAAAACACTTTTGCAGAAAACTTTTCTTCTCAACATGGGCCATCTGTATGCGCCTTGGGCTTTCGGGTTCACTCCGCTCAAAAAGCTTTTGAATACGCTTGCGCTCAAGGAGCCAACCCCGCTCCTTCGGATCCAAAAAGCCATAGTTTTCCCGCTCTATATGGGGTGGGGGAATCCTTAATTTATTTTGTGGAAGAGGGTGTTTCCCATTTTGAAAAAGAATTTAATATTTTGTCTGCTAACACAAAAGCAAGTTCAAAAACAGGTGAGGAAAGCTCTCCCCCATCCTCCCATTTGGCAGAAGGTTCCGCCGGGTTGCTGTCGGTAGATCACCTCACTCACAATGTACCAACAGGGGATATGCAAAAATGGTGTGATTTTTATCAAGAGGTTTTTAACTTTACAGAAAGACGATACTTTGACATTCAAGGAAGCAAAACTGGTCTTATTTCAAAAGTTATGCGCTCTCCTTGCAACACTGTCACCATCCCCATTAATGAACCAGCTCCGGGAGAAAAAGGAAAAAAATCGCAAATTCAGGAATTTTTAGACGAATACAAAGGGTCGGGGATCCAGCATATTGCTCTCACCACCCAGGATATTGTGGATTCTGTCCAGAAACTAAGAGCAAAAGGCATTAACTTCTTAGATGTGCCAGAAACTTATTACGAAGACTTGCCTAAAAGGGTGCCTCAGGCAACAAATCATATTTCCGATTTACGGAAAAATAAAATTTTAGCGGACGGAGATAAAACAGGCTACTTGCTTCAAATTTTTACTAAAAATGTTATAGGCCCTGTGTTTTACGAAGTAATTAAACGATACAACCACGATGGTTTTGGAGAGGGAAATTTCCAGGCTCTTTTTGATGCAATAGAAAGAGATCAAATACAAAGAGGGTATTTGACTTAAACCAAAAAGGATTTTGAACCATAAAGTTACGGAAGGTAGGGCGCGAAAGACAAGGCGCGGTTTTGAACAGAACCCTCTCCCGTGCTTTGCACATAGACCTTTATATTAAACCATGAAATACAAAAAACAGGTCTGTATAAAAACAAGGATCAAACAAAATTAGTATAAAACCCGGCGGAATAAAAAATGCACCACTACTGGCAAGGAAAAGTTCATTCTCAAGCTCACAAAGGCATTCAGGAAGGATGTTATGAGGAGGAACAAGGGAGAGATGGCTTTTACGGCCCTGTTTCCCACTTAGTTAGAAAAGCACCCAGCACACGATGGAAAAATATTAAAGGCCCTCTTAAACCCAGAATGTATAACTTAAACCATCTGTTAAAATCCCATAAGGAGGGATGGCACAGTTTGATGTATAATTCACATATTGTAATTTCCTACTTAATTAGAAGAAAGTCCCAAGATCTAAATGCGATAAAAGGTTTTAGAAATGCGGATGGGGACTTAATTTACTTTTGCCATAAAGGGGAAGGAGAGGTTTGGACAGAATACGGACTTGTTTCTTTTAATAAGGGCCATTATATTGTTATTCCTAAGTGCCTTACACATTCTTTTGTTTTCAAAAAGGATTCTGAGTTTTTTGTGATAGAAAGCCGGTCGGGGTATTTTAGAGAACCAGAAAGAGGAATGTTAGGTAAACATGCAGTGTATGATCCTCAAGCTTTGCAAAAACCAGACTTAAAACTTCAGCAGAAGAAACAAAAAGAGTTAAACCTGAATATTCAGGAAATTGAAGTGCAAAAAGCCGGAGTGCGGACTTCCTTTTCTTACGATAGTAACATTTACGATATTGTGGGATGGAAGGGGAACTTATTTCCTTTTATGTTAGATATTAAAAAAATTATGCCTGTAATGAGTCACCGGGCGCACCTACCCCCCAGTGTGCACACTACTTTTTTAGCTCCGGATTTTATAGTGTGTTCTTTTGTGCCTCGCCCTTTGGAGAGAGACGCAGACAGCTTGAAAGTGCCCTTCTATCATCAAAACATAGATTACGACGAAGTAATTTTTTATCACGAAGGAGATTTTTTTAGCCGAGATAATTTAGAAACTGGTATGATGAGCTTCCACCCCAGTGGCTTTCCTCATGGTCCACACCCAAAAGCCTTTGAATCAGTAAAAGAAAAAACAAAAACAGATGAGTATGCTGTTATGGTGGATTCTCGAACAGCCCTTAAAGTTTCTGAAAATCTCTTTTCTATAGAGCTTAAAGATTATTGGAAGTCTTGGAAAAAGCCGTGAAACAAACCTCTGTAAAAAATATGAAACAAAGTTATGAAACAAACCTCTGTAAAAAATATGAAACAAAGTTATGAAACAAACCAAAAAATTTTCTCCAAAGCAAGCCATGCGGTTAGCTTTACAATCTGCCGAAAAAGGTTTAGGTTGGGTAGAACCTAACCCTCCTGTAGGCTGTGTTATTTTAGACTCTAATTACCAATTTTTATCTGCTGGCTGGCATAAAAAATACGGTGATGATCATGCAGAAATTCAAGCATTAAAAAAAATAACAAACAAAAAAAAACTAAACGGCGCTCAAGTGTTTATAACCTTAGAACCTTGTCACCACACAGGAAAAACACCTTCTTGCGCAAAGGCACTAACTCAGTATCCTATTCAATCTGTAACTTACGGAGCAGAAGATCCTTTTACCGATAAAAAAGGCCTTAAACATTTACAAAAAAAAGGAGTGCAAATCATACGCAGTCCATTTTTTCAAGAAGAGATGGAGAAATTAGTGGCGACTTTTAAATTTTCTTTTTTGTCTAAAAAGCCTTTTGTCAGCTTAAAAGCTGGAACCAGTTTAGATGGGATGATAGCCCTTAAAGACGGAAAGAGCCAATGGATCACAAATGAAAAAGCCCGTGAGCATGCACATTTTTTAAGAGCTACACACTCAGCTGTTTTAATCGGAGTGGGCACTTTTTTAAAAGACAACCCCCAACTTAATATTCGCTTAAATCGCTTTAAAGAGAAAAAAAATAAAGTGATCATCTTAGATCCAAAAGGAAAAAGCTTGCCTGCCCTACTTCAATCTAAACTGTTGAAAGTTCATTCTCCAGATCAGATAATTATTATTTGTTCAGCAAAAATTAAAAATCATCAAACAAAAGCACTTTCAGACTCTATTGGAATCCGAATAAAATTTTTTAAAACTATTATGGAGAGCGAGCGAACACATATAGCCGATAAAAATGTTGTGGAGAGAACACAAACACATATAGCCGATAAAAATGTTGTGGAGAGAACACAAACACATATAGCCGATAAAAATAATAATGAAAACGAAATGAACAATTTAAACTACACAAACAAAGAGCTAATCTACTCAAACAAAGAACCAATCCACACAAACACAAAAGAATTATTCCCTTTGCCAGATATTCTAAAAAATTTGTATCAGGAAGAGAAAATACAATCTATATTGGTAGAGGGGGGGGCATTTTGCCACTCTCAGTTTCTGAAGAAAAAAGTAGCGCAGAGGCTTTACCTTTACATAGCTCCGCGAATTATAGGCCGGGGAAAAAGTTGGTCTCAGGATTTTTCGATAAAAAATCTTTCTGAAAGTTTAAATTTACAATCGGTAAAAGCACTATCTTTAGGAAATAATTTTCTTTTAGAAGGTTTTTTTAAGTAGGACTGATAGAATGAAGCTTGTTTCATACAATCGGGTTAAAAAAACAGGTGTAAAGTGTCTAAAATCCACTTGACTTTTAGGCCCACCCCTGATACAAACGAAAATACTATGAGCACAGCTTTAATCAAACAAGTTCAATATCTAAAAGAAAATGGCTTTACAGAGCAACAAGCCAATACTCTTATTTATTTTCATAAAGACAGTATCGAAAACGTAATGGCCTCTAAAACGGATATCGCTGAAGTAAAAAAAGAAATCGCTGAAGTAAAAAAAGAAATCGCTGAAGTAAAAAAAGAAATCGCTGAAGTAAAAAAAGAAATCGCTGAAGTGCAAGCTAATTTAAAAAGAGATATTGAGCAGTTGCGCGCCGACACTAAAAAAGATATTGAACACTTGAGGGCTGAGGTGAAAAAAGACATGTCACTCTTACAAAAAGATATGTCACTCTTAAAAAGAGATATTGAACAACTACGTGCCGATACCAAAAAAGACATTGAGCATTTGAGAGGAGAGGTGAAAAAAGATATTGAGCATCTAAGAGGCGAGGTGAAAAAAGACATGTCACTCTTAAAAAGAGATATTGAGCAACTGCGCGCTGATACCAAAAAAGATATCTTACTCTTAAAAAGAGGCCTTATAATAAAACTATCTGGGATTATGGGCGGGATGATAACTATTGCTTGTATCATCTTAGGACTCCTGATTAGACTTTAATCCTATCCTGTAACATTTCAGATTTAATATTTTAATAAAACACTTAATCAGGTATAACACCAATTTCTGGCCATCTGATCTTCATATTGCTATTTTGAGGACTTAAAGCCATTAAAACTCCACCAACAGAAGAAGAAGTCGGCGAAGGCTTTGGCTCGACAATTGTTATGATTTGTTTGTCGGCAAAGCCTTAAGCGGTGAGGGTCCAAGCGTCCAACGAGAAGCTCTATCCGTAGGGCTTCTCGCCCGAACAAGCTTAAGGTTGTGCAAACTTATGTTAAGATTAAAAAACACTTTTTCACGACCGACTAATTATTATCGTTACTTCTAAAAACTTAAACCTTTACACTTTTAGTAACTGTTCGAACCACGGTTACCTTTATCAAGCCAGGATAGGAGCATTCTTCTTCAATTTTTTGGGCTATTTTTTTGCTTAACTCTAAAGCGCGAACATCATTTATTTTTTTACTATTCACTATCACGCGAATTTCCCGTCCTGCACTCATAATATAAGTATCCTGTACTCCTTTAAAACTTTTACCAATTTTTTCTAAAGTGAGCATTTTTTGGTTGTAAGAATCTACAGTAGAACGACGTGCTCCTGGCCGAGCACCAGATATGGCATCCGCTGAAATAACTAAAAAATCAAGTGGTTTATCAGGTACCACATCGTGGTGGTGCGCTTTTACCGCGTGAACAATATTAGCTTTTTCGCCATGCTTTTCTATAAAATCCGCTCCAATAACAGCATGTCCCCCCTCCTTTGAATGATCCATTGCTTTTCCAATATCATGAAGCATTCCCGCCCGACGAGCAGGAAACAAAGGCTCTTCTAATTCCGCATTCAGAAGTCCGCAAAGCCACCCCACCTCCCGACAATGAAAATGTTGATTCTGTGCAAAAGAGTATCGGTACCTTAAAGCCCCCATCATATTTTTTACCTCTGTTTTAATGTCTCTTAAATTAAGATCTCTGCAAATTCTTTCTCCGTCTTTTTTTATCTGGCGAAACAAATGTTTTTTTGTGTCCTGAACAATTTTTTTAATTTCCTTTTCCTCAATATGTTTTTTCCGGGATACCTTTTGTAAAGTGGCTCGGCCTAACTCTTTTCTAACAGGGTCAATACCTAAAACACTAATACTGGGCTCTTTGTCGCTGACCTTCATATCTACCCCACACTCTTGTTCTAAAACTTTTATTTTTGAAAAATTAGGCCCTAATAAGTTCTCCATAGCACTTTGACTACTAAAATTGACATTTCTTATACCTCTTTCCGGGCAATAAGGGTGTTGGAATCGACTAAGAGCTAATTCTAAAATAAAATGCGCTTGTTGATTCACATTGTGTTTCAAATACTCTTCTTGCTCTTTTATTTGTTTAAGTATTTGCGCTTTCGTGTGTTCTATTTTTATTTTTTTTGTTTCTGATTTCAGGTTTTCCATGTTTATCTGAAATTTGTCTTTCAAGATTTGCATGAGTCTTTTTTGCTCTGCCCTTAAATGATCTTTTATCTGCCTAAGAGCATTTTCTTTTTTCTCGTTGATTTTTAATATACCTTTAATTTCGGCAAAGTGTGTTTTTTTATGTTTTTCCAGTTTACTCAGCTCTTCTTCTGTTTGTTGATTTATCTGCTCTATCTCCGTCTGTAAAATTCTATTCACTTTAGATAATGTTTCCAATTCCTGCTCTTGTTTTTGTGAAAGAGAAAGCCTATATTCCTCCACTTTGTTTAGGGCCAATTCCTGAGTTTGCTCTCCATTGTCTTTCGCCTTTTGAACAATATGCTGAGCTTCTTGTTTTGTTTGATTAATTTTTTGTTTTTTTAAAAGGGTACTAATAAGCCAGGATATACCTGAACCAATACCAAAACCCGCTCCTAATCCAATTAATATATTAAACATTTGCACCCTCTTTCCTTTCGGAGGTTTTTCTAAGTTGGTAGTAGTGATAAATAGTAGTAGTGATAAACCCCATTCATCCTTTGTTAAACTGCAAAGCTAAATTATTGGCTTTGCAGTCCCTTGAAAGCAGGTATTCAGAACCTAAACTGAAAGCCTAAAAGGCTTTCAGCCTTTTTCAAGAAGGAACCAAGTCAAAATAACACCCTTTTTCACGGGCGACTAAGTTATTATAAGGGGTCATATCCAAATAAGCAATCCGGTTTTTTGATAAGCTTTGATCTGGCATAATCTCTCGTGTTCTTCTCTGGGGGACTGGGGCTGACTGAGGCTGGGATAAGAAAAAACCTGTTTTTTTTATTTTTTATTTGTGTTGTACTTAATAATTATGTAATTAATGGCCTGTGAAAAAGTGTATTTGTCTCCAAACTAAAAAGCCAAGTTGTTGGCTCTAAAAAGCCAAGTTGTTTGGCCAACTGCAAAGCCAAGTACTTGGCTTTGCAGTCCCTTGAAGGGGGAATCTCTGGACTTTTAGGGAGATGTACTAAGCGATTTATTTAGCTAAACAGGTTTACTTATTCAGACCCAACTACTTAAGTTAGGTTTAAAAACAAAAGAGAAAGGAATAAAAAGTGGGTAAAAGTGCGGTAAAAATGGCTCGTTTTCGGGTCCAGAGGAGATTGGGGATGGAGTTGCCCGGTTTGGGCAAACCAGGTGCCTTGGAAAGGCGAAATTATCCACCAGGGGAACGTAGCAACAAAAGGAAGAAATATTCAGATTACGCGCTCCGTTTAGAGGAAAAACAAAAACTTAGATTTCATTATTGTCTGAAAGAGCATCAGCTGAGACGGTTTATTAGAAACGCCAAGACTGGTCAAAGCGCAAACTGGATTAGCAAGCTGGCTGGTTTGTTAGAGAGAAGATTAGATAATGTAGTTTTTCGCATGGGTCTTGCAGGTAGTATTCCGTCCGCGCGACAACTGGTTTCGCATGGTCATGTTCGGGTTAACAAACAAAGGGTCAACATTCCTTCTTTTGTTTTAAAACCTGGGCAAGAAGTGAGCTTAAAAAACAAAGCAGAAAAAAATCAAATTGTGTTAACCGCTTTGGCAAAGCCTCGTATGGAAGTCCCTGATTTTATTAAAAAAGAGGAAAAAAACGGGGCTATTATCGGAACAGTGTTGTCTGTGCCCGGTATAGAACATATCCCTTTTAATTGTGATACTGGTTTGTTGACGGAATATTATGCCGCCAGAAAAGCCTAAACCTGCTTAGTCAGTCCTGTAATAAATGCATGTGGCTTTTTTTTTGATATTGCCACTCTGTATTTTTTAAATAAAATCTTACAAAATGGGGTTTAATTGACTTTTTAGAAAAAATTTTATAACCTATTTCCTCATAACCTAAGATTTAAGGAAATTAAGGAGAACGTGCATGCCACAAGTAGCCCCTTCTTTTGATGAAATTCGCTCTATTTTGAAAGAGGTGTCTCTCAATCAAAAGGAAACAGACCGGCGAATGCAGGAAACAGACCGGCGAATGCAGGAAACAGACCGGCAAATAAAGAAAACCAGCCATGAAGTTGAGAAAGCCATCCAACAAGGCCAGAAAACCAGCCGGGAAGTTGATAGAACCAGCAAGGAAATCCGCCAATTAAAAGACATTTTCAGCAACAAATGGGGCGAATTTGTAGAAAGCCTTGTCTCAGGTGGTCTGCTTAAGCTTCTTAAAGAAAGAAATATAAAAGTAACAGGTATTTTTCCTAATATAAGGGCACACATTCAGAAACCAGGGGAACCAATAAAACATTGTGAGATTGACATTATTGCCCGTAATGGCCACGAGCTGGTAGCTGTAGAGGTAAAATCCACTTTAGGAGTCCGTGAAGTGGACTATTTTTTAAAAACATTACAGCAGTTTACCTTGTTTTTCCCCGAATATAAAGATAGAAAAATATATGGTGCGGTGGCCTACCTAAAGCTTTATCAATCAGCAGACATATACGCCATGAGAAAGGGATTGTTTGTGATACGGGCTACTGGGGATAGTGCACGCATTATCAACGATGAGAGTTTTAAACCAGTAAACTTTTCCTCAGCCAGCTGAAAACAACAATTAAGGAAATCTGCTCTTGATTTTCTTTAAGCCTACTGTTTCTGAGGCCACGAAGTTAGGGATAAAATATAAAGTAAAGAAAGAAGGAGATTTGCATTGGCTAAGAAAAAAGGAAAAAAAATTGTCACTTTAGAATGCACAGTAGCTCGGAAAGAGGGTCAACCTCCTTCCCGTTACACCACTCGGAAAAATGTTCAGACCCATCCGGAAAGGCTGGAAAAGAAAAAGTACAATCCCTTTTTAAGAAGGCACACCTTGCACAAAGAAATCAAATAAATCAGCAATTTTTTGTTTCTTATCACATAATAGGGTGCATGTAAATTATAGAGTCTCTGCTTTTCGCTTGAATAAACATGATCTGCGAATGCGTCCTATCTATCATTGAACACCTAAAAGAATAAAAGCTCATATATTACTTTGTTTCATAGCTTATAGTCTGACCTGTTTTGTTCGTTATTGTTTAAAACAGAAGGGAATAAATATCAGCCCCTTCTTTAACGGAAAAACCACATAGTTAGCTTTTCAGCCCCCAAAACACACATCCCCACACACTCCCTTAAATCCCAACCTTAAAAAAACACTCACTCAGCACTATTTTTTTCAGTTTCTGAATAAAAAATTCGGATTCCGAATTTTTATACTCCAAAACCTCATAAAAAGCCCTTTTTAACATGCTCCCAATCTTGCATATATATAGTGAATGACTAAAGACACAAAACAACAAACAACTTATAAGAAAGGAAAACTAACATGAAAACAAAAAAAACACAAAACCAATTCTTAAACTTAACTCAAGACCTGATGTTTAAAATCTACTTCTCAAAAGATAAAAAAGTCCTACTCTCCCTGTTAAAAACCTTCCTCCCCCTCCCTCCCGGAAAAACCATAAAAGATGTGTCTTTTTTGGAAATGAAAAAACAAAAAACATATAGAGAAGACACTATACAAAAAAAACAACCGGACAGCTTAGAGCACACAGAACAAACAAAAAACATAGAGTACACAGAACAAAAAAACAAAAAGAACAACAGTTAACCATCACAGATAGCTCTCTTTACCCTGATATCGCCACAAATAAGCAAATCGTCATGGACTTAAGAGTTCAGCTTAATACAGGAGAAAAAAAGATATGAAGCGATAAGGGCTGGCACATCTTTTAAGATTTAATTGCCCAACTGGGGAAAAGTAACATGGATAAGTAACCCGCTTTGCGGGTAGAAATACAATCTGTTTTAAAAAAAGGCTTCTTACAAAGAATCCTCTTTTATTGGGCCAGACTGTATACGGAAAACCTAAGAAAAGCAGAAGACTATCATCACCTTTGTCCAGCTTATTCTTTAATCTTTACAAATTTTGCCATATTTAAACATAAAAACGAAATAGGTTCTAAAAACAAAACTAACTCTGAAGAACAACGAACTTTATCCATAACTTCTGAAAAGCTTCCTTTTAGTCACCAGGATTTGAAGGCATGTACACCTAAAGCAAAACAGTATAAAACCACAGATATTTCCAACATTATTACTGCTTTTTCTTTAAGATCGGATAAAAAGCCTCATTTTATGCTCAATAATCAGTTAAAAATTGTGTTTGTGGAGTTGAGCAAATTTAACACCAGTTCGGATAATATAAATTTACCTAATTTATTTGATTTTCGGGACTTATGGTGTTATATTTTAAAGAGGTCCAAAAGTATAAGCACCAAGGAATGGGAAATCTTATCAAACAAGGGGGAAGATATGAAAAGAGCAATGGAACATTTACAGGACTTGTCGCAAGATGAAGAAGTAAGAAGATGGGAAGAAGCAAGAGAAAAGTTTATACGAGATCAAAGAGCCGAAAAAGCTTATGCCTTTGATGAAGGATTGGAAAAAGGTATGCAAAAAGGTATGCAAAAAGGTATGCAAAAAGTAGCATTAAATATGATACAAAAAAAATTGGATATTTCTATTATCTCTGAGGTCACAGGGCTTTCTAAAGAAAAAATCAAAAAACTTAAAAATGGTTCTTAACAGGCAAGAATTTACAGAATATCTGTAGGAAAACACATCTACGACTTCAACCGTTGAATCCATATCATCACAATTTAAAGAATATCTGTGGGCAAATCCTCCGCAACTTAACAGCAGAGGGCTTGAAATGGAGTAGGCTATGAGCTTATTTGCGTAAATTCTCAGAAGAGGAACAGAGAAAGATATAATCAAATATGTTTCAAAATAAGACAAAATCTCATGAATAATAAAAAAGTAAACTATTGATATTACTTTATTTTTTAAAAAAATAGTTTTTTATTAAAAAAAATCTAAAGAATTATTTATATACACCGAAAAGAGTTTTAGCCTGCAAAAAAATTTTGATAAAGACTATTAGCTCTACCAATTTTTGGAGGCTAAAGAGGCAGTTTTAAGGGTATTTAGTTAGTCGAAAGTGAAAAAGTATATTACGACAAAGTAAACAGGACTTACTTTATTCTAAAACCGGCAAGATTCCTGCTTTCGCAGGACTGCAAAGCCAACAACTTGGCTTTGCAGTTGGAGATGAACAGGATTTATCACGGGCGACTAATTAATAAGGAATCTGGAAGTTTTTAAGAAGATGTGAGCTATAATCCCCTTTGCTCAAACAATTTAGGAGTGGCTTTAAAAAATTATTTTTATGGGATAAAGATGTAAAAACCATTGAAGAGAACTGATTAAGGGCATTTGTTATTGGAGATATTTATATAAGTATGAATCAAAAAGAATACACATTTTCTAGAAAAGATAAAAAGTTTTTATCTGTTTTAATGTTTCTACACTTAAGCTTTGTGCTTATGGCTGTTTCTTTTTTTGGACTTTATTACAAAAGACAAATAAACGATTGCAAGCGTGTTGCAGAAAAGCTGGAGCTGGTAGAATGGGCCACAAGTGAAGTGAATAAAGCACAGGCTGAGCAAAAGCTTAAATCAATAAAAGAAAGTTATAACAACCTTGGCATTTCAGCCGAGGAATATTAACCCCAAACAAATATTAACCCCCAACAAAGGAGTAAATATTATGAAATAAACAAAAACTCAAAACATTAAATACATGAAATAAATAAACCCAAAACAAAGGAGTAAACACATGAAACAAATAAAAAACAAAAAAGGATTTTCGCTAATTGAGATTTTAGTCTCAATGGGCTTAATTGGAGTCCTGACTGCTATAGCCATACCGGCTTATAATAACTATCGTGGGAATGCAAACAAGACAGTATTAAAGTCTGATGTGGGCAATGCTTATAAAGCCTATCACGCTTATAACGCCGTAGAAGGAGATTTTTGTGCAGACTTATCGGGGGCAGGACTTACCTCCATACAAGAGTCTTCTACATACGGAACCAAAGGTTTTGTTGGTTTTGATGATGGTACTCCGAGAAAATCAGGTGAATGCACAGGTCTTACAGCTACTAATCTGTGGGAAGAGAATGGGACTGTAAGCATGAATAGGGGAAGTTGCAAATTAGGGACCTCTTCTTTTAAATTTTCTGTTATAAACGAATTTGACGGAAACGAAGTGGGTTATTCTGTAGCTAATGATAACAGCTCTCCAAAACAAGGTGGTGATTATTGCTCAATAAGTAGTTCTGATGCCACTGCCGCAACATCAAGTACTTGTCATAATAATTCAACAGCTTGTACAACTACCTCCAATAACTGTGGAGGTACTGGTATTACTGGGCATTGGCGCACTGGTGGAAGGCTTTGCCAATAAACTATAAACCAAGAACCAGTTTTTTTATTGGTTAATTGGTTTTTTAACTAAGAATTTACAGAATCTTTAGTGGTCGGTTTTCCCGACCGGATTATTAGTAAGCGACTGATCTGTTATACCACCAGTCGCTTGTTTTCAAAAAGGAGATATAAAATGTTAACACCAGAAGAGACAAAAAAAAGAGTTGATCAGTTAAGTAAAATAATAGACGAAAAAATGGATGAGTTTATAGAACCTTTAAAAGAACAGCAAAGATGGCTTGAGTATGAGTTAAAAAATGGAGTTTTGTCGGAACAATCAAGCAGAATAACAGAATCAGACAAAGATCTGTTAAAAACAGAAGTTGAATCAATTATTCAGCATCATATAAAAGCTATTGGTTCAATGAAAGCTATAAAAACTATGTGTAAATAAAACCCCGTGGCGGTGGTTATTTATATAGCCACTGCCCTTTATTATAGGAGATATTAATGGAAAAAGATAGAGAGCGAGAACAAAGGAAGAAAGCTATTAAAGATTTGCTTAAAAACAACCCTGATCAATGTTATACCGCCGTTAAATTAAATAAAATTTTAGGCATTGAAAATGATTATAATGCTTGGGGGACACATGGCATTTTACTTGAGCTTGAAAATAAATATTTTTTAATAAGATGTCCTCACGGACCAGGGTTTAAATATAATTCTGCAAGTGCAAAAAGTGATGATTTTTCTTGCAAAGATTATTTAAGACGTATTGAATCCAAGCTTGATTATCTTATAAAAAAAGTTGGATAAAGAAAATTGATAAATGGAACAAAATAAGTGAAGAGCCAAGGTTGCGAGACAAGGTCTCCTTCTAAATTAAAATGTGTTAAACTATGCCTTTTGCGTGTCTCATAATGAAACAAGCATTTGCAAGTGTTTAATATCTTTACATTTTAATGAGCCACCATATAAGATCCAACAATCCCTTTTTTTACTTGACTTTTAAAACACCTCGTATTAGGCTACTCTTTTAACTTAAGAAAGGAGATATAAAATGAGTAAAGGTAATAAGTGGTATATAATCCATGACTTGAAAGCTTATCTTGTCTATAGGAAAACCAAAGAGCTGGCAGAAGATAAAAACAAACTTTGCGAAGAGCTGGCAGAAGATAAGTCCTTTAAAGATTATATCGGATTGAACAGTATTAAAATGAGGTTTGAAAATTACAGGTATATTGATACTGGACAAGGGCTTAAAAATTATGCTCAACAAAGTAAAGAAGTTTTTGATGACTATAAAGACAAATCCATTCAAGAAATAAAGACGAAGATTCAGGAACTTGAAAAACTATCCGCTTAACTAAAATTCAACATAAACAAAGAAAGGAGATCGATAATGGATAATGAAAGCGCGCAATTCTATCAGGAAAAATTTTTTACTGCCATTGTGGAATATTTTAAAAAAAATTCTGATAGTGGATTGGACTTATAAGCAACACTTAAAAGCTTTTCTCTTATATAGAATAGTTAAAGAAGAGCTGGATAATGACAACCCTTTTCCTGAAGGTAAGTTTCCAAGTCTGATGGAAAAACTAAAAGAATACCGGTGGCTTGACACAGAAAAAGAAGGACATAGTAATTTTTCAAAAGATTGTAAATCTGTTTTTGAAAAATATAAAAACTGCTCAGTTAGGAAAATTATATGCGAGTATTGTAAGTAATCGAATATGAAAAAGCCTTGACTCATACCTACCGCGAGGCGAGTTCGGCTTTGAACACGTTGCGTCTGCAAGACGCGGGCGTGGCAAAACGCATGTTTGAGCCCGAGCGGTGGGTATGAGTCAAGGCACGAATACGATCAAATATATTTTATCACGGACGGCTAAGAAGGATGTCGCTTAAATAAGATTCAACATAAATAGAGAAAGGAAATGAAATATGGGTAAATGGTATATAATCCATGACTTAAAAGCCTATCTTGTCTATAGGAAAATCAAAGAAGGTGGAAATAAAGATAAGCTCTGTAAAAAATTGGCAGAAGATAAAGATTTTAAGAACTATATCGGTTTAGATAGTATTATAATGAAGATTGAAAATAACCGGTATATTGATACTGGACAAGGGCTTTATAATTATTCTGAACAATGTAATGCAGTTTTTGACGAATTTACAGATCAGTCTATTCAGGAAATAGAGGCACAGATTAAGAAGTTTGAGAAAACCAACTTGAAATAAAAACGCTGGAGAGGGATCATGCTATTGAAAGTGGGAGAAAAGCGAGATTATATTTTTGGGTATTCGGGAGCATTAGCTGTCTTGCCTTTTTTATAATTGGAAAAGGGGTTAATATAACTCAATTCAGCCTGAACCAACCTAAAAGACTAAAAAAACTTAGGTAAAATATTGACATACCTTATCAGGACTTGTAACCTGTTTTTCCAGATCGTATAATGGAAACTAATAAAATAGGAGTATAAAAGGTGGATAAAGAAAAAGATAATCAAAACCTTGCTTTATTGATTCAAAAGCTTGACTCAAAAGTTGATCTGTTGGTTCAAAAACTTGATTCAAAGATTGATAGAATATCCTCCGATCTTAATGCAAAGATTGATAGAATATCCTCTGATTTTGATTTAAAGCTGAGTGCTCTTCAAACAAAACTGTTAATTAGCTTGTCTTCAGTGATTATTTTTACTGTGGGTATTGCCTTTATTGCCTTTGCCTATATCAATGATTATAGATTGGATTTCACTAATGAACAAAATCTCTCACGGTTTGAAAAATTGAACGCCGTGGTATTGTCCTTACAACAAGATTATGTAAAGAGGAAACAGAACTTAAAAAATGAGAAAATAACAGAAAGTGAACAAAACACCTCCCCCATATTATACCAGAAAAAAAATTTGAAGGGGAAAAAATGAAAGAAAAAGAAGGAAAAAAACCAGAAAATTTTAAAGTGATATTCAAAGAACTGGAATTGGAAAGTAGTAAAAAATTACTACAACTTACACAAGATATAAAAATTGTTGTAAGCCAAGTGGAAAGTCAAGAAGAAGATTTTGAAAATATCTCTGCAGTATCTATAGATAATACTCAAATGTATCTTTCTACAAGCACATAATTTTTTTGAAGGATATATATTGATTTTGATATAAGAGTATGTTATTGTATTAGAAACAATAAAATAATTAGGAGGTTATAAAATGGAAATAACTTTAAATGTTACTTTGTTAACTGCTTTAATTGCCTTGCTTTTGATAGGCGGTATTTTTTTATTTGCCTTTCAGGCTTTTCTTTTAACAGGTGTTAATGCAATGTTGGACGCAAAAACAAAACCTTTAAAAGATAATCAAGCGCGTATGGAAAAACGAATGGACCAGATAGAATCAAAGCTTGATCAACTGATTGAATCACAATCTCCTAAAAAGTCCTAAAGCTAATAAAAAAACTAAGGTTTTGTTGATTTTTTCCACAAAATAACCAGTTGAAATGTCCCAGTTGTCAGACCATAATGGAATTATCAGATTTGAGGCGACAAATAGAAACCCAAACCAAGAAGAAGATTTTGAAAATATCTCTGCAGTATCTATAGATAATACTCAGTAAAATAGAGGCAGGCGGATGTGGTTAAATTCTTCTGTGCCGAGTAATACCACCCCCTTACGAGCTAATCTTTTTTTAAGCAAAGGATGAGGATGGTTGTATCTCTTTCTTCGTGCACTGGCCAAAGCCATTTTCAAACGAGGTAAAAAGTTTAACAATAATGGAGTAGTAGAATATCGACTCCCATGATGCCCTACCACCAACACTTTAATTTCTGCTTTGATTTTTCGCATCCATAGTTGTTCCGAAGAGCCAGGAGAATCTCCCGGAATAAGGACTGTGTTTCTAACCACCACTACCCGACTTTGTTTATTAGACTCTGTGTCCCTTTTGTTTTTGTTCCAATGTTTAGAGAATATAATCTCTCTAAATATTTTTTGGCTCGCTTGCATAGATTTTTTTTCACAAAAAGGAATAATAGATAAAAACTTTTGTTTTTTTGGACTTCCTTTTCCGCCCGGTGTGTTGAGGCGACAAAAAGAAGGTAATCGCCTCCAGGCTCTTTTAGCAAAATTAATATGATCCCAATCCCAATGAGAAAAAAACACTTTGTTTTCTTTTTGTCCGCACTCTTTAATAAGAGATTTAAGAGGAAAAAACTCCCACTCCCCACCCATGTCAAAATGCACGCAGGTTTTAAGATCAGAGTAAGTAACCATCTGCCCTTGCCCCACATACCATACAATCAGCTGTGCCCTTTTATTTTGGTTAAAATGATAAATGGGAAATAAAAAAACCAAACTAAAAAGTAAAAAATATTTTTTAAACCAAGCAGACTCTGAAAAGAAACTAACCCCTTTTCCCTTATTTATATCTTTCATACTTTTCCTCCTGTTCATACTGTTCATACTGTTCATACTGTTCATACTTTTCCTCCTTATTATATTCATTAGTGGCTCGTGAAAAACCTTATTCACCTCCACCAAACTAAAAAGCCAAGCTGGCTACTTTTGAATCCCACGAAAGTGGGAATCTATTATGTAGTTTTAAAGGAATATGCCACTGATTTTCTTCAGAAAACATATCCCCACCTATGCAAGGACAAGCTTTTTTACAGACGACTCATTAGCAACTTTAGCAAAAAGTTATTGTAACAAATTGTTGTAACAAAATAGATAAGACTTACCTTGCTAAAAAACAGGCGTGATTCCCGCAAAAGCACGAGAATAACAACTGAAGCAAAAGAGTTCGTTCACAAGCTACTCATTAGGATCCTCCATAGTTTGTTCACAGTCTCTTCTGAGGGAATAAACAAAATACAATTCCAACACAATAAAGCAGATGCAAATATAGATCCAAATCTGAAAAGAACTAAGAGACCAAGGCAGTTCTATCCCTTTGTTTTCCATAAGAGGCTTTAATCGTCCCATTAAAAGTAAAAGATATTCCCAAAGCTTGTCTGTCCAAGGGCGTAAAAAAGGGAAAGGAATAGTGAACAAAGACAAAGGTAGTAAAAGACAAGAAGCCAAAGGAGCAATAATCCAGTTTAACAAAATACTAAACGGATGCGCACCACCCCATTGGCTAACAATAGGCAGTATAAGCAAAAAAGTTAATGCACAAGACTTTAGTCTGCAAAGCCGATAATTGGACATTCCCATGCTGGCCAACCAACTTAATTGCAGAGAAAGAGAATCAAACCACGCACTGTGGCAAAGTAAACACAAAAGCCCACTTATCTGGACACGAAAATACGGACTCCAAAAAAGCTTCATTTCTTTGTTTACTTTGGACAATAAAAGAGAAAATAAAGCTCTCAAGACCGGTGGCCTCAGCCCTGCACTCATGGAGTAAGTTAAAAGAAATAAACTTAATAAAACATTTTTAAAACGAAAAGAAGGTAGTAAATTCCATGTTTTTTCCAAAAAAATCAAATGCGCGCCGGATATGACCATTAAATGAATCAAACCCAGGGCAATAAAGGTCTTTTTCATTGCTCCTTCAGGTAATCTTTCCCCACAGAGAAGAGCAGAGTATATGCTGGTTAATTGTTCTTCTGCTCTGTGTCCATTCTGTATTTTTTGCAAGCAAATTTCATGCAGAGATCGACTGTAAGGCTCTACCAAAGAAAGAAGAGAAAAAGGATTAACGCATAGTATAATAAATATTAAAATTAAAGAAATTAACATTACAATATTCTCTATAGCAAAAATGGGGCCAACTTTTTGCTTTGCCACAAAGTGCCAATTTTTTTAGAGCTTTTTAGGGCATTTCTGGCCTTGACTGGAAAGAAAATGAGAGAAAAACTAAGTTATAGAATATGAAAAAGTTTGTTTCTTTAACTGGATTCCCGGGTTTTTAGCTACCCTTGAACGGAAATAACCAAACCCACAAGGAAATGACAAACTTACAAGGGCCTATTATGATTATGCAACAGGAGAGTGTTAGATAATGAAAAAAAATTTAAAAAACCTGAATTTAACCTTTTTTTTATTTTACCTCATTTCTTGTTGTTTTCTTCTATTTGTCCCCTCGTTTTGGACAATGGCTCAAGAAGAGGACGATGAGGATATAGAATGGTTAGATGAAGAAGATGAAGGTGAAGAAGATAATGCTGGAAAAGATAAGGAAAACAAAGAGGATAAAAAGACCGCTGAAAAAAATGAAGATGACAAAGATATAGAATGGTTAGATGAAGAAGATGAAATGGAGGAGCCTTTAGAAGCAGAAAAAAAAGACTCTGAAGAAAAAGACCCTGTTGAAGATACAAAAAGCAAAGTGGCAGATGAGTCTGACTTTCCTGACTCTGAAACAAATGTAACAGACACAGACACAGACACAGACACAGACACAGAACCTTTGGCAGAAGAAGATTCATCTGGGGATGAATACGAAAGAAGTTTATATGAAACCTATATCCAATATTACAGTGAAAAAGTATCTGTAGAAGATTGGAACAATGTTGTGGGTGGAAAAGATGCCTACAGTGTGCAAGAAAGAGACACTTTATGGGATATTAGTAAGATACTTTTTGGCGATCCTAATTATTGGCCTAAATTATGGGCCACCAACCCTTTTATCACCAATCCTCATCTTATTCAGCCTAATGATGCTCTGGGTTTTGTGCATGGCACAGAAGGTGCTCCCCCCTCTTTATCTCTTATTAAAGGCGGTTTGACGCAAAATCAAAAAGGCTATAAAACCCCTCTTGGTTTGCCTAAGTTTTTGAAAGGGCAAAAAATAGAATTTCCACCCTCTAAAAAACCTCGTCCTGTAATACAGTCTATTCCAGCCAGTTTACCTCCTTTGCGGACATCTAAAAAGAAACAAAAGCCGACTGATATGGAGATAGAATTTAAAAAACATAATATACCCACAATATCTTTTTTAAAAAATTATATGGCAGATAAACCTATAAATGGCCAGGGGATTATATCAGATAAAAAAGAATATGGTTCCTGGTTTCACTTTGGACAAAGTGTTATTTTAGAAATGGATGACCCAGTAGATCCAGGAACAAAACTAACCATAGTAAAAAATAAAGGTAAATTATATTCCTCTAAATTAGGGGTCCGAGGGCCTTTTGGATATCAAATAGAGGTGCAGGGGGAAGTGGAAGTGGTAGGCAGAGTCCCAGATTCTTTTGATTTATATGAAGCTAAGGTGACTAAAGCTTTATATCCTATTGCAATAGGTTCTCTTGTTTTGCGGAAAAGCCTTATGGAGTTTGACTATAAGAGCACACAGGTGTCGGGGAAATCGGAAGCGCAAATAATTGGAGTCCCCTCCTCTGTATTCGACAGCTACGACAAGCCCATAGCCTCCCCTTATTCTTTAGTGTATTTGAATCGAGGAGCTGGCAGTGGATTATCTGTTGGTCAAATGTATCAGATAAAAGCCAATCCCAGCATGGATCGGCAACAGGAATACGGCTACGACATTAAAATGGGAGAGGTAAAAATTATTCACGCAGAAGATCGTTTTTCAACTGGAGTGATTACAGGGATGAATAATCCCATTTATGTAGGAGACTATATTACCGCTTTAGACAAAGGAATTTTAACACAAAGAGGATATGATCCTTTAGATGAAGATATAGAAGAAATAGAAGACGGCGAGTTTGAAGAGTTTGGAAGTTCTGATAAAGCTTCAAAAGGGGCTCCTTCTCCAAGTTCTCCTCAAGAAGATCCTTATGGTGATGAAGATATCTTTGAAGCTTTTGAGTAAAAAATAAACAGGATTTTATTTTGTCTTTTTTTTACAGCGCGCTTAACAGAAAAGTTTTATTGCTGGTTTTGGCCCTCTCCGGTTTGGGTTTGGTGCAGATATACAGTGCCAGCTATATATTTTCTATAGAAAAATATAATGACGGCCTTTTCTTTTTTAAAAAACAGGTTATTTTTTCCTTACTTGGCCTTATGGCCCTGTTGTTTATTGCCAATGTTTCCTGGAAGTGGGCACGAGGCTTAGGAATCAGTTTATGGGTCCTATCCGTTTTATTGATTATCGTAACCCTTATTCCTGGTATTGGAGTTACAGCAGGAGGGGCTAAAAGATGGTTGGACTTACCATTTGGTTTTCGGTTTCAGCCTGCGGAGCTTTTTAAAGTAAGTTCTCCTTTTGCTTTTGTTTATCTAATCGCACTCAAGGAACAAAGTTTTTTTAATAATCGCCCGCTGTTGTTTTGGGTTTTTCCTGCATTCGCCTTCGCTTTACCTTTGTTAGCACTATCTAAACAGCCTGACTTTGGAACCATTGTTTTGTTTTTTTGTCTTACTTTAAGTGTGGTTTTTGTTTTGGGCCTTAAATGGAAATATATTTGTGCAACATTGTTGTTGGCTGGCGTGGGCATGTATTTGATGGTGATTTTTACTCCTTACCGGCTGGCACGAATTAAAGCCGTTTGGGATCCTTGGTCGGATCCTTTAGAAACAGGATTTCAGGTTATTCAAAGTATGATCAGTTTTCACTCAGGAGGAATGTTTGGAGTGGGACTGGGGCACGGACAGGGAAAACTGTTTTTCCTGCCCGAAGCTCATACCGATTTTACTCTGGCGGTTTTTGGTGAAGAAACTGGTTTTTTAGGCTTCTCAGTCCTGCTCACATTATACGGATTACTTACTTTCTATGGAATGAAAATTGCCTTAAGAACAGAAGACCTTTTACAAAAAATTCTGGCTTTTTCATTAAGTATGGTGTTTGCTCTTTCTACTATGATTCATATTGGAGTAAACTTAGGTGTCTTACCCCCTAAAGGATTAACACTTCCTTTTATGAGTTATGGAGGAAGTTCCTTGGTATGCGCTTTTTTATTATTTGGCTGGCTTTTGAACATAGAAAAACATAACCATTTTATTTACTAACCGCAGAATCGCAGTGACAAGTGCTGGCTGGCTATTGAATATAGAAAAACACAACCACTTCATTTACTAACCCTTTAGTGACAAGTGCAGGTTGGCTATTGAATATAGAAAAACACAACCACTTCATTTACTAACCCTTTAGTGACAAGTGCTGGTTGGCTATTGAATATAGAAAAACACAACCACTTCATTTACTAACCCTTTAGCAATATTGAGCATCAACAGCTTGATAATTCTTTAAACTCCCCTACCTCTTAAGAACCATTTTTTAGTTTTTTGATTGTTTTTTCTAAGTGTCTCATACGAACATTTTAGAAAACCTTTATGTATTGCTATTATCTTTTAATATTTGCTGTAAATTCTATTTTTAATTGTTTAACAAAATCATGAATATCAATACAGGGTATATTTTCTTTCTCGCACACATCAGGAATTTTTATTTTTTTAGGAGCTTTTTGCTCTGTCGTCACTACTGTGGCACCTTTGGATTGAGCATGAGCAATCACCCAAGGGTCAGCCATAGACCTACCTCTTGCATGATCCACCAATCGAGGATATTTGCTCATAATGTTTCTTAAAAGATTTTGCACAGCTTCATCGGGTTCTCTAAAAAGATCTGAAGTTTTAACCCATTGTAAGAGATCATCATCAATTTTTTTAATTTCATTTTTGACTTCCATTGTGGCAAAAATAATATCTTTTTTACCATACTGCTTAAGTAACTCCCAATATCCTTTCGTGAATTGAGGGGAATAATACCTCTTCCAGGGTTCTATAAAAACATTAGTATCCAGGCAGTATTTTGTCATATTGCACCTGTTATTTTAATGAGTTTACTCTCTATAGCTTTTTCCAGACTGCCAAGCTTCATGTCTAAAAGATTTGAAGCTTCCCGTCCGGATAACACACCCTCTTTATAAGAGAAAAAAACAATTTTCGTAAAACTTTCTCCATTGGCATAAATTTTTAAGAGGTTGGAATTAGGCCCCCCTCTGGTTTTTTTTATTTTCTCCTCCCGTTTCTTTCTGTATTGTTCAGATTCTTTGATATACTCTGTTTTAAGAATTTCAAAGATCTGAGACTTTATAAGAGACAGGCTTTTTAATCTAACCAACAAAGCCAGACTACTCACTTTTAATGTTTTACAATGTTTGTTTATAAATTCTTTTAACTCTTGAATAGTAAAGCCGGTTACTTCTGAAAAAGATTTAATCTTCTGCTGTGGCATAAGTATCTCAGCAGCTGTTTGATTACAAAAAGATTCTATATTTGATTTTTTGCTCTTATAACTGTTCAAAAAATGATCAGGTACCCCAGAAATATCTAACCACAGATGAGCAAGCTCATGTAAAAGTGTAAATAACTTTGCATTGTCAGAATCTTTTGAATTAATAAATACAAAAGGAGCATACGGATCTGAAATAACAAAACCCCTTGCTTCTTTAACAGGTATCGGATTGCGGGAGTTTAAATTACTGGCGCGTGAAATAAAAATTCCTTTCTTTTCACATTGATTGATCCAGTGAGTTAAAAGAACCTCTACATTGTGAGCACTATCTAACACCTCAGAGTATTGTCTTTCATTTCCCCAAATGGTATTTATAATATTTTTTGTAGCTATCTTTACAGAAGCGGATTTAACACTAAGTGAACCAATAAATTTAAGCTTGTTATATCCTTGATCCCGTAAGTGTTGGCTAAGCCAGACTTGACGTTCCTGTATATGTCTTATAAGGAATACTAAGGGAGGGCTATATTCAGGAACTTTACCTTTTACAGTCCGAAAATCTTTGAGCACAGGAAAATCCTTTGGAGGGTGAGGGAGGTAAAAAATCGCCAATGACCGTCTATAGACTTGTGACATTTTTTTAGCTTGCGTAAGGCTCGGCAGGCTTAAACCTTGTTCCCATTCTTTCAATTTATCTGGCAAGATTCCTATTTTTTTTGCAGCAATATCAAGGGAATAGTGAGATTTTTCTCTGGCCCATTTAATAACAGAAGGAGTAATGAATGCTTGTTGTCTTTTCATATTTTTACCTCAATTACTTTCATTATGTCGTTATATCATTACCAGAAGTATCCATAGTTTTGCCATTCCAGACTAATGACACTTCTTCTTTGCCTTTTAAAGAGCAAAAAACGATAATTTGCAGGCAAAAGCTTATCTCCTTTAAGATGCTTAATAGCAAACCGCTTCTCCTATTTTGTCAAATTTATCTTACTCATTAAACAAGCTATTCCTCAAATTTTTGTTTATCAGAAATTTTTTGATTTCTAACAATTTTTTGTTGATTATTTATAATGTCAAAAGTAGTAGGTCGATCATTAGATTTGCTTATTGAATATCTTTTTTGTGTATGTTGAGATAACACTTTATCATCAAGTAACTCTGCATAATATTTATATTGGTTATTTTGTAATTGTTTTAAATGTTCTAGAATTATCGGATCCCTTAGTAATATTATAAGCTGATTTATACCTTTTACCTGGCTTTCAATCGTAGTAACAATTTTTTCAATTTCTTGATCGTTAAATTCAAGGTTTATTATATCCATAAATTTTTCTTTTGCCCTTAAAAAACTCCCATCTTTAGCTTTGAGAAACTGATTTAAAAAATGCTTTTTAACAGGAGGGTATTGAGAAAATCTTTTTATAATCAACTTAATTACATACTTGGCACTTGATTCGATGTTGTTTATATCTAATGATTGAGCTTGTATTTCACTTATAAAACCTTTTGGATCATGCTCATCTAACTTTATAGGAATAATCGGGAGGTCTTCTTCTCTTTCTTTTCTGCCTAATGCAAAACCAATTTCCTGATTCACCCACCAGCTCTTGCAAGAATCTTTAGTAACAAGACAGAGCATCATTTCCATTGATTTTAAAGCTTTTATAATTTCGCCTCTCCACTTTTTTGTTGGCACAATATCCTTATGAGCTAAAAAGCAGGAGATGCCAGAATCCGTAAGATGTTTTTTTAATTTCTTTGCAAGGCTATAATTTTGAGCAGAGTGACTGATAAAAATTCTCAAACAATCTTTATCCCAGAAATCCGGCACTTCAGTATTCATAATTTTACCTTTCAAATAGGTATTAACTTCATTTTTAAGATCAAACTTAACTTCTTTAATATATTCATCTGATTCAGGCATGATTTGATTCAAATCTTGTTTAATTTTGTTTGAGATAGCCTCCTGATTTGAAATTGAGATATCATTTTCAAAACATTTTTTTGGCAAAGTAAAAATAAGAGCATGAACATAGGATTTTTCCAAATAAATATTGCCCACACCATCATAACACTCTTCAATTTCATCATGAGTCTTTATTTTTATATCATCACTTTCTAACTGTTTTAAAACTTTAAATAAAGTAATATTTTGTTTTTTATATTCAATAAGTAGCCTTTGGATACATCTATTTATTTTAGATATAACAGAATCATTTGACATAATTTCATCTCCTTATATTTCAAAAATGAGGTGTCCAACTATCAAGTAGTTTTTCCTCTTCATCATTGAGTACTTCCTCTATATCCCCGGCATAACTTAAAATAGTTAATGTTTTGCCATAAGAACCCAGCCCTTGAACTTCCTCCTTAACTTGAAACGACTTATTTCCGCTTAGCCAGGCTCTAACATCAATTTCATTTTCTTCATATCCTGTCTGAGGAATCTGTTTTGTTTTTTTGTTAAATTGTGCTGTCAGTGAATGAGCTGGTACTGGGGACTCTTTAGCTGGCCACGATAATTCCGGCAAGGATTTCATGGATTGAGAGAGAAAACAAAATTTAATTTTTGTTCCCTCACTGACTATAACAGCAACAGCTTCTTCAGATAAAAAAGTATATTTGATGGCAGAAGAAACAAAAGAGGTTTTACAGGATTCTGCAATTCTCTTTATAACAGAAAGACCTGAAAGATTTTTTCTGACTATAGGCTGAACTAAGTCATCCGGCATTAGCAAGCCGGAAGCAAAATAATCCGCTTCTATTTCATAAGAATCACCGGAAACAAATCCAGCGGATGATTTGTGGATACTATCTTTATTAGGCAAAATATGATCTACATGCCCTTCAAGAAAATAGTGTCCTAATTCATGGGCAATAGAAAATCTTTGGAAACCTTCATTTTTAATATGAGTAGAATACATAATGCCAAAGTTATTTCCATGTCGAAGTAGCATGCCCGATACCCCTTTAGTGGAGTTGTTTTTTAGTTCAATACAAATATCATGTTTATCAGCTATAGCTGATAAATCAACAGGAAGAGAGTTGTCTCCAAATTGTCTTGCAACTTTTTCCCCTTTTTGTTTTGCTATTGTCAATTTAAAGTTCTGATTCATTAGTCCTGCTTTTTTTTTGTTTTTGATGACTTGTTTCGTTTTGCCAGCATTTTGACAAACTCTTTGGCCAATTCAAGATCATTTCCGGCCAGCTTGCTAAAATCCCTAAACAAAGGATCACCGGATGTAGACATTTCAGGGCTGTTAACACGACCTAATAGATAATCGGTTGTCACATCTAAAGCTATTGCCAAGCGACGCAAATTATCAAAAGAGGGTTTTCTTGAACCAATTTCAAAATGAGCAATAGAACTTGGAGGCAAATCTGCCTTTTCAGCCAATTCACTTTGATTCCATTGACGCATTGCTCTTGCCGTTTTAAGGCGTTTTTGAAATTTTTCAGAGGGTTTATTGTTGCTCATAATAAAAAATCGCCATAAAAAATATGTCTAACTTGACATATTTGTTTTTATCTCTATATTGTAAATAATAACATGACGAAATCGCCAAATCAATAGGGGTGCAAAAAATGTATGTGTTATCACAAAAAAAGAGCTTTTTGGAAACTGAAAGGGGGCATTATGTATCAAAATAAGCCTTACAGAGTGCTTTCTTTGGATGGAGGAGGCATGAGGGGCCTATATACAGCATCTGTCCTGCAATCTCTGGTAAATCGCTTTTCTCGACCAGGTGGTAAAAATAAAGACATTGGAAAAGGCTTTGATCTGATCGTGGGAACAAGCACAGGCGGAATCCTGGCCTGTGGGTTGGTTGCAGGCATTCCCATTGACAAAATTATAGAGCTTTATTCTAAAAACGGAAACAGGATATTTACCAACCCTTTTCCTTCTAAAAAAGTTTTAAAACAATTATGGTGGGTATTTAAGAATAGTTGCAAGGCTGGCAATTCCAATAACATTCTGATCCAAGAACTGAAAAATATATTTCAAAATAACACAATGGGGCAGATTTATAATGAGAGACAAATTGGTCTGTGTGTTACCGCTGTCAATTTAATTGATCACTCTCCAAGGGTTTTTAAAACTCCCCATGATCCATCAAAAAATATGGACAATAACAGGAGATTAACGGATATATGTTTAGCCTCTTCTTCTGCTCCTATATTATTTCCTATTGCACATATCCCTGATCCGGAAAGAAGTAATATTTATGAAGATTTTGTAGATGGTGGCTTATGGGCAAACGATCCTATTTTGGTGGCTTTAGTAGAAGCTATAACTTGTTCTAAAAAAGAGCAACCGGTGGAAATTATATCCATTGGTTCTTGTTCTCCTCCAAAAGGCCAAACAATTTCGGAAAAAGACATAGATAAAGGTTTTATAAGATGGCGAGCGGGTATTGGACCTATGGAGCTTTCAATGGATGTTCAGTCAAAGTCCAGTCATTTTGTCAGCGATTTTTTATGTGCTCAATTAAAGAAATTAGGAAAATATATTACAATCTATCGCTTAAAGCAAAAAGCTCCTTCTGTGGAGCAGATAAAATTTCTTTCTATGGATCAAGCGAATGAACAAACTTGTTCAATGTTAATAAAATGGGGCAAAAAAGATTCGGAAGAAATTTATGGAAAAATAATCAGAGAGAATAAAAACCATATATTAAAAACAATTTTTACTAATTTACCAACCTTAAAAGGAGGAAATAATTATGGCTAAGTTACAAAAACAATTAGAGGGATTTCATAAAAACATCAAGGTGGAATCCAGCGAGTTAAGAGAAAAAAGGGATATTATTGTGGATGAAATAAAAAAATCTCTTTCTGAAAATAAAAAACCTATTCCAGAAGTTCTAAATCAAGGGAGCTACATATACGGAGTAGGAATAAAACCTTCTCCAGGGGAAGATTATGATATTGATGTAGGGCTTGATTTTAATATCAAATCTTCAGATTACGATGCGAAAGAAGTTAGAAAATGGGTTTATACTGCAATCCAAAAGCATACAGATAAAGTGCAAAGCAAAGGGCCGTGTATTCGAGTTATATATCAGGTAGGTTATCATGTTGATCTTGTATGTTATGCGAGATATAAGAGCGATGATGATTTAACAGAAAACTTTCAGTTAGCCCATAAAGATGGACACTGGATAGCTTCTGATCCTAAAAAGATAAAAGACCATATCCAAAAAGCCAGAGAACCATTTAAAGATACAAAAGATAGTAGTGGTTCAGATCAGTTACAAAGGGTAGTTCGGTATTTTAAAAGATGGAATGATTTAGCTGTGCCAGGTGAATCTGATGACAAACCTATTGGTCTGGCTATTCTACTTTACTGTATTAAAGCCTTGCAAGTTCCTGCTTATGATTCTCAAGGTAATTTAGATGACTTGCACGCCCTTATAGATATTTCCAGAGAAGCAAAAGACAGTGTTAGAATTTGTGCCAATAAACCAGATACTGAAGAAGATGTCTTTATTAAAATAAGCGAAAAAGGAATGAAAGAGCTTATAGAAAAATTTAATAAATTACATACAGCTCTACTGGATGCGAGAAATTCTGATCGTTTGGAAGACGCTTGTAAGATAATGAGAGAACAATTTGGAGATGATTTTCCTTTGGAAAAAGATGATTCAGAAAAACGAAAAAAGCTTTCTTTTTTATCAAGTGCTTCAAGCTCAGTATTTAAACCTTATGGAGTTACAAAATGACTTTACCTTGGTGGATAGTGAAAAAAGAACTTTACAAACAAGTAATAAAAAGTATTGAAAAATATCCTGGTCTTCGTTGTCATGTAGAACATAATCAGCTGATCATTTCTGGAACTTGGCCTGTGTATAATAATTACCCGGAAGAACAGGAATGGCTTGAAGATTTTTTGATAAAAATCATTTTTCCTAATAATTATCCGGATGACCTTCCAAAAGTATATGAAATAGGTAACAGAATAAAAAGAAAAGATGCAAATACACATTTTTATCCTGATCCTGATAATTACGCCTGTTTATTTTACCCTACTGAGAGGTATCTTCATTTTCCTGTGAATAAACCTTTTCCATTTAAAAAATTCTTGGAAGAGCCAGTTAAAAGCTTTTTCTTCTCACAGATTTATTACATTTATTGTAATAAGTGGCCTTTTGGAGAACGCTCGCACAATATAAAAGGTTTATTGGAATTTTATGGGGAAAAATTAGGTATACCTTGTGATAAAAAAAGTGTTTCAAAGGCTTTGTTTTACTTATTAAAACCACAAATAAAAGGGCATTGGTGTTGCCCTTGCGGGAACAACAAACTAAGAAAATGTCATGTTGAAAACTTCAGATCTTTAAACAATAAAATCCCAAAAAATATTATCGAACAAGATATAAACATTTTAAAGTAGTTTTCGCAAAAAACTGTTTATTTAAAATAATAAAAAAAGAACCTTATACAGGCTTTGAAAGCTATCTCTCCCGACTTCAGCTGAACCACAATGCAATAAATAAGTGGTTTCCGATACTTACAGATTTTTAGAGGAACACATTTTTAAGATTTAGTTCAAGAAATAGAGATAAATTAAGACACTGTCTTAAGCCCAAAAACTTTAGATATGGTTCTTATCTCTTAAAATATAGCGTATTTAGGATCAAGAACCATTTTTTAGTTTTTTGATTTCCTCTTTAGAAAGCCCTGTCACATTGGAAATAACAGAGAGCTTAAATTTGCTTTTTAGCATATTAAGTACTACTTCCTGTCGACCTTCTTGTCGACCTTCCTGTCGACCTTCTTGTCGGCCTTCTTGTCGGCCTTTCTGCATGCCTTCTTGTCGACCTTCTTCTTTAATATATTCCCTTATGTTCATATAACCTCCTTTTTCAAAAATACCCTTGTTAATAGCCTCTTGCTCCAACTTCTCCCATAACTCTTGTGTCATCCCAGAAACAGAAGACCAAAAATAATCTCCCACACTCAGCACTAAATCCTCTCTGTTCCCAGTCCAGTTATCAAATAACGAAACTACCTCTTTTAACTCCTTCTCTTCTGCTTTTAAAGACCATACTTCCTTTAAGGCACTTAAAAAAACCCGACTCTTAAAACTGTTGTCACAAATCGCTTTCTCCACTTGGGGATCATGTGTGTCTAAGACTCTTATCCCATAGTCTAACACATCCTTTTCTAAAGAAGAAGGAATTTCCGGCAAAATTTGCCCCCAAAGTCCTTTTTTGAAGGATTTTTCCCACTTCCAAGGCTCTTTTCCATGATAAAATACAACAGCAATTACAAGGCAATCCTCCTCTGTTTCCTCCAAACTCTTACCTATGATAAGGGTTTTGTATTTAAGAATCTGATGATAGATCCAGCGACTAAAGCGGGACTTGTGTTCTAAAAGCAAGCAAAGCTTAGCCTTCCGAGCAGGTTTATTTTTAAATGGAACAGAAAAGACTAAATCGGCTCTCAGGTCTTGAAAGGTATCTTTTTCCGCTTTAAGGTGCTTCCAGTCAAAGACGGCTGACTCTTTTTTAGAAAAGACCATCTGAAACAACTCCTTGGCAAAGCGGGGGTTGGAATAACATGCCTTAAAAAATATATCGTGGTGCCCAGTGGATAATTTTTTTGTATTTTTTGTCATAAAAAGCCTTTGGGTAGAAATAAAGCCTGTATCTTAAAAGGTTTTTGTTAAAAATGCCAAACTTAATTTGTTTTTCTTGTAAGATTTTTATCAATCTTTTTTGCAAAGCAAGCGTATTAGTTATAAAATGAAAAAAAGTAAAGTGCGGTAAAAACTCCATTTTTAAGGATTTTTTATAAAAATATTTTGGCAGTAGCAAAACTACATCTTAGCCCCAATGCGTCCGCAGTTCTTGCTCGCCGATGCCTGCAAAGTATGATTCGGGATTTTTGCAAAATTAAAAAAAGAACTCTCCATGAGGAAATAGAAGAGTTAAAAGTGAAAGTGGAAAAGCGTAACATTTCCGGGGTTACAGAAGAATCCATACAATCTATTGACAGCATAAAAAAAATGGGCAATATCGGTGCGCACATGGAACAACCGACAGGAATGTTAATCGATATTAAACCAGAAGAAGCCACTTTGCTTATTCAGTTGATAGAAACATTATTTAAAGATTGGTATATCACTCGACATGAAAGACAACAAAGATTAAAAGACATTCAAGCAATCACCACTAAAAAGACACAAAAAGAATCTATAAGTAAGCAAAACGAAAATCAAAATATTAATAATCATACAGATAAAATTGAACAAAATTTCTCAACACACAAAAACACTATAAGTCTTTAATCCTATTCATTATGCCTATAGAGCTCTTTATGTGAATTAGGGACAATATTGGTTTTAGCGAAACAAATAGCTAAAACTGGAGTTACTTCAAAGACAGAAAAGAGATTTTTATTAAAACCTCTTTTTTTGAGTTGATTTTTAGCAACATTTATAGTATTATAAGGCCAATAATTATCAAGGAGTTTATAATGAGTCGCCCATCAACCTTATCTGTTTCAGATGAAATCTGGGGAATAATAAAGGAAACACAAAAAAACTTAAAAGAAGTTTCTGCCAGCCATAAAGAGTTTCGTACCAGCCATAAAGAAGCCAGGCGGGAAATGCAAGAGATTCGCGCCAGTCAAAAAGAGACTGATAGATATATAAAAAATATTTCAGCTGAGTTGAGAGCCAGCCAACAAGAACTGAGAACCAGCCAACAAGAACTGAGAACCAGCCAACAAGAAACTGATAAACAAATGAAAGAAACTGATAAAAAAATCAATGCTATTATCGGAGATTTTGGAAATCGTTGGGGCAAATTAGGTGAAAACCTGGTTAAAGGTAGCCTGGTTCAGCGATTAAAAGAAAGAGGAATCGAAGTAGAAAGAGTGATTGCCAATGCAAAAAATTCTGAAACAGAGTTTGATATTATTGCTGTCAACGGGAAAGAAGTTGTAGTTGTGGAAGTCAAGGCCACTTTAGACCCTGCCGATGTAAGGGAGTTTACAGAGGATATTAAAAACTTTAAAGTGTGGTGGCCAGAATTTAAAAACAAGACCATTTACGGAGCGATGGCTTTTTTAATAAAGGCGAATAGACAAGCAAGCAGTTTAGCTGAGAAGCAAGGTTTTTTTGTTATTGAAGCAACAGGTGATGTTATCATTCAAAACAAGAAAGATTTTAAACCCAAAATCTTTTCTTAAACCTCTTTTTGAAAAATAATTTTTCAAACTACTGATTCATCCTATTTTTGAGTCTACTTTTAAATATTAAATGATCAAAATGCCATCAATGAATCGAAAAAAAGTTTTGTGATACAGTTTGACCAGTTTATATCTTTTCCACCTTCAAATTGGCTTTTAATCCATAAAAATCTTGTAATTATAAAGAAGCTTTTAGGACTTAAGCGGGTATCTCAGTTTATTTCCCGACTTCGACACAACGCAATGCAATAAATGAGTGATTTCCGATACTTACAAGTTTTTGGGGGAACACATTTTTTAAGATTTTATTCAAGAAGTGGAGATAAATTTGGACACTGTCTTAAGCCCAAAAACTTTAGATATGGTTCTTATCTCTTAAAATATAGCGTATTTAGGATCAAGAACCATTTTTCAGTTTTTTAATTTCTGCTTTAGATAAGCCTGTAAACTTAGATACAAAGTTTATGTCTGCTCCATTTTTTAGCATCTGGATCACCAACTCTTCTCTTCCTTCTTCTTTGCCTTGATCAAAGACATAGTCTTCACGGGCTACTCGATCTCGGCGGTTCTTCTCCCTGGCATCCCTTAAAATTTGCCTTTGTTCTTCTTCTGAAAATTTACGCAAATACGCCATAGATTCCTCCATTTCAGGCCCTCTGCCTGATAACTCTTTAAACTCCTTTTCGCCCACACTCATGGACTCTTTTAAAAGATAACACCATATATCCTGAAAATCAACTAAAGTGCTCATATCTCCTTTTGATTTAAACTTGCTCAGCTCCACTGTCACAAACCGCAAATCCTGATTAAAACAAAAATGAGGGGCTTTGTCTGATCGGATAGAAAAAGAATTACAAGCCCTCCCAGATCGCACACCGGAGAAGCCTCTGGCAGAATCCTGCCTCTTGGATAAATCACCTATTCTATAGTGTGGAAACAGGGAACATTCACTAAATATCAAAGAATAAGAGGGACAAAGCTTTTTGTAATCTTCTCCTTCTTTTAACTGGGATATGTAGTTTTTAGCCCAGTAAAAAAGGATTCTTTCGCCAAAGCCTTTATGAGAAAAGGCTTGCATTTCCACATTAACCAGCTCTCCGGTGTTAAGTTGCAACCTTAAGTCCATAATGGAGCTTTTTTCTTCTCTTGTAAGATTAGGCAGAAATGAGTCCAATATAGTGACTTTTTTAATGGAGCTTTTATCCGGGAGAGGGAGAAAAGCTTTAAGCAAGGATTTTAAAGCCGGCTCACAGGTTTTAAAGTAACTTTTAAAATGTCCGTTTTTAGTTAAGCTAACCAAAAGAGAGCGTTTTTTTGTATTTTTTTTACCTCTTTGGCTGATTTTTTTATTTATTTTTTTCATAATGTTCTCCTTCCCCCTACGGGGGTGATTTATCCATGTTGTTTTGTTAAAGTTTTGCCAGTTACTTCTGGCGGTGTGCCTGCTTTTTTGCTCCTCCTTTCCCCAGTGGAGGTTATTTATCCATGTTGTTTTTTAAAATTTTGCTATTCTCCTTTTGTTTGCTTGTTTGTCTGTGTTTTATATATGCAAGATCGGGATCACGCTAAAACGGGGTTTTTATAGGGTTTTAGGGGTATAAAAATTCGGAATCCGAATTTTTTATTTGAATTATTCGAAAATGGAATTTTTAAACTAAAAAATGGGAGGCAAAGGACAAAAAAATGGTTCAATCATTCAAAAGAAGGGGCAGAATTTGCTTGTATATGTGCAAAAGACCGTCTGGGAGGCAGTCTAAAAAGTCGTTAGGGTTTGAAAAAAGGGAGGAGAGGGACATATTTTTGGTAGAGCATAGTAGGCTCTACCAAAAACTGAATCTGAAATTTATGCCCAAAAAATCTTTTAAGTGAGATAGAATATTTAAAAGAAAGTCGGCTGAAACAAACATAAGACCGGCTACTTTTAAGTGAGATAGAACATTTAAAGGCAGAAAACTTCTGCTTAAAACATGCAGTGGAGAATCAGGCTTTAGACAGTCCTGCCCTTAAGAAACAAGATAAATTTATAAATAAATTAAACCTAAAAGAGATTAAAACCTGAGACGCTGTTTAAAGATTATGTAGGTTTAGGGCACTCATAAAAAAGAGGTGACATTTTCTTAAAATCGCTGAAGATTCCTGTGCGCAAACGGGAATGACTAATTCTGCTAAAAATTTAAAAAAAACCTACCCCACCGGGGTGGGTTTTGCTGTTTTGAATAGCAAATTTGTCTCAAAATAAGACAAAAGACCATAAATAACATAAAAAGTAAACTATTGAAATTACTATGTTTTTTAAAAATTTAGATTTTTTATAAAAAAAATCTAAAGAATTATTTACACATACCGAAAAGGATTTTAACCTGTAAAAAGTTTTTGGTAGAGCCTACTATGCTCTACCAATTTCTAAAGGCCAAAAAGGCCGTTTTGTAGGTATGGAGATGTGAGCATCTGAGTTCCTTTGCACAGGTAAATGAAGCCTCCCCGTGGCAAGCCACGGGGTATCACTGTTGTCTATCGCCAATATCTGTGCTTTCAAAACAACCGCAGTTGCTGACTGTAAATCTTCTTATAACCTGACTTATTACCTTGATTCTTCACATAATCACTGATCTTCTGCTCATCACCATGATGACCCACCGTGCTTATAAAATATCCCTTCGTCCAAAACTCACCACCCCACAAAAACTTCTTCACATCAGGACACCGCCTAAATAACTCACGAGCCGTTAAACTCTTCACTATCCGACAAATCCGTGTAGGACTATACATCGGCACAGACTGAATCAAAAAATGAACATGATCCCCATCTAAACCTATCTCTATAAACTCCATCTCATAACGCTGACTAATCTCTTTACATATCCACTTTAATTCCAGCGAAACTTTATCCGACAACACAAGCTTTCTATACTTTATCGGACATACTAAATGATAAAGCAAAATCGATACATTGTGACTTTTATAAATATACTTCCCCATATAATAAGGCTAACGCCTTATAAGGAGCGTGGCAAGCCACGGGGAATTAAACCCGTGAAGATTAAAAGGAATGGCTTTAAAAAATTATTGATGAAGGAACATAACGAAAAAACTACTTTGAAACTTTGAAAACAAACAACAGGTGAAAATAAGAAGACAGAGAATGAAAATGCAAGTCCTAAAGGAGACTAAAAAAGGGAGTTTATAAGCATGAATCAAAAACAATATACACTTTCAAATAAAGATAAGAAGTTTTTATCAGTCTTAATGTTTTTACACTTAAGCTTTGTGATGATGACAGTTTCTTTTTTTGGCCTTTATTACAAAGGACAAGTAAACGATTGCAAGCGTATTGCTAAAAAATTGGAATTGGTAGAGTGGGCCACTAATGAAGTGAATAAAGCGAAAGCAGAGCAAAAGCTTGAATCCATTAAAGAAGGTTATAACAGCCAAGGCATATCAGCCGAGGAATTTTAATAAACAAACAACCATAAGGAGGTAAAGAATGAAAAAAACAATAAAAGATTTTCTTTTAAAGAAAAGGTTTTTTAAGGAAGGTGTAAAAGTATTAAGAAACAAAAAAGGTTTTTCACTGATTGAAGTCTTGGTGGCTGTGGCTATTGTCGGGATTATTTCAGGGATTGCTGTTCCACAGTTTTTAAAACATAGAGAGAATGCCGCTCGTGTTGCCGCTAATACTTCGGCGAGTAATATCGTAAAGGCTTTTAAGCAATGTATGGTTTTAAATTCATTCTCTGAGTGTGATACTTTAGCGGAGATTGATATGAATTGTCCAAGTGGATCTACTTGTGCGGATGAGGATGATGGCACAAATAAGTTCTGTGCGCATATCTTAACTGGTGATGATGCTAATAACCCGGATTTTGCTGTTTGTGTCTCAGTTAGTGGAGCTTCTGAAGTAAGGACTTATGGGGGGAAACTGATCGGTGGGCAAGTTAAATATTGTCATGTTACTAATGATGCGGATTGCACTGATGACTCCTTGGATAATAAAGAGCATTCTGGCGGTAGTATAAAACTATGTACACAAAACACTGAGTGTCAATCTCATGGTTCTGCTTGCAGTGGTGGAGCTATTGCCAGCAGGACTTGTAAAAACGGGTCATCTTCCGGGAAGTGTAACTCAACTGGACAATGTATATAATTTTTAGTAAAGGGCTTATAACCAATGATAGCTACAACTTTAATACTGGTCGGAGCTTTGTTTGTTTTGTTTGTGTGTAAGTCATTACAGGAATAGGAAAGGTGATTTATGAGAGATAAAGATCAAATTTTATTAGATATTATCACATTATTAGATGCTGTAAAACAAGATCTTTTTCCCGCAAATTCACCGGAGATAAAAAATGAAAACAGAAAAATGTTGGATGACTATATAGCTGAATATAAAAGAGCTGTAAACAAAAAATAAAACCCCACTTCCTTTGTGGGTATGGTCGGTCTTATGTTTGTTTCAACCGACTTTGGGTTAAGAGGCGGGCTTGTGTATTCCCCGCCTCTTTTTTTAAGAAAGGAGATATAAAATGGGCAATTTAGTCTTTCTGTTATTTTTTGCCGGGTGTTTTTTTTTAGTTTTTTTAATTGGAACAGAAAAAACAAAAATAAAAAAGGTTCTTTTTTCTGGTTGTCTTATTGTTTATATAATTGGTTTTGGTATTGCCAATGGAGCAGTAAGAGATGCTTGCACGCATGGGAATTGTAAACATGGCTGGTATAGTAAAAAAAATGATGCTGAAAAATTTATGGCTCTCTTATGGACTCTAACCCCTGGAATACTTGTTTTTAATCTAAAGAATAAAGAAGAGGATAAATAATTTTTTTAACAAATAAGATTCAACATGAGTAAGCTTAAAAAGAAAAAGTGTCCGTATTGTAATAAGGTTTTTCAGCCTTGGCGGAATAGGCGTATAACTTGTGGTGCTTTGGCTTGTAAAAAAAAGCACAGCGCACTTTATGTAAAAAACAGACGGAAGGCTTTAGTTGAAAAAAAGAAAAAGTGCATATACTGTAAAGCCCCTTTTAAACCCGTGGGAAATCAAAGACTCACTTGTGGGAAGTCGGAATGTCAGAAAAAGCATGTTAGCAATTATCATCAGAGACGAAAAAAAGAAACTGAGTTTTTACTTAGGAATTTATCTAAAGTCGTGGACAGCCTTAATGAATTATCTCAAAACCTAAAAGACTTAATAAAACTTAGATAAAAACAGGTTATATTTTAACTTATTTTATTTAATTCTTTGTGTCATTATCTCTTTTAGTCTTGTTTGTGTGGTATAATACTCTTTACAAAGTGTGAATCTGAAATAAAAGAGATTTGTATGTCTAAAAAGTCAAAACGAAATGAGAGAGACGCACTTACTGGTCGATATGTAAAACGAGGCACAGAAAAGAAAAAGTATTTGATTATAGCCCGCTTCTTTTTTTACTTGACTTTTAAGATTCCTTGTGTTATATTGTCCCCCTAACTTTAAAAAGAAAGGGGGTGATTTTAATGGCAAAAAGAGTTGGTATAACCCATGTTCCAGAAGAGAGAAAAGAACAATGGCGCAGAAAGTATCCAAGTCTACATAATTGGAAAATTAGGGAAAGTGGCTTAAGTTATGAACAGGCTCAACAGAAAGAAAATGAATGGATAGCAAGGGGGTACGAGGGATCTCCAGGTGGTGAAAAAGAGCCTGGTTATATTTATTCTGTTTATACATTTGAGTATTAAAAACCTTTGGTGGTGGTTATTATATAGCCACCGCCTTTTCTTAACAAAGGAGATATAAAATGGATAAAGAGGGAATAAAAAAAATATTAGAGAAGTGGAAATAAGAGGTTATATTGAAAATCAAACAAATAGCCTATTTAGTCAATTAAGGAACAGACCAGGTCCAGCTAAGCTTGAATCTATAAAAAGCAATTTAGAAGTATTGGTGCTTTTAAAGAAGCTTATAAAATAATAAAGCTTTAAAATTCAGCATGAATAAGTTAAATGGGAAATTCTTTTAAAGATTGAAAAGAAGCAAATAAACTTCAACAAGAATTGCTTGATTGTTTGCAAAAAAACAATTTTTTATAAAGGAGGGTTATAAAATGGATATAGCAAAAGAGTTAAGTGTAAAAGGTAAAATCTTAATCAATGAATGTGACAGACATATTATTTTTGGTAAAGTAAGAGGAAAAAGAATTGATTTATTCAAAACTAAGCCAAAAAAAGATGTTAGTGTATTTGTTATAGGTGAGGATTCTGAACCTTTATATATTGGAGAGTTTAAAATAAAAAAAAGTGAGGGTATATAAAATGAAAATAATACTTAAAGAAGGTATAAGTATAGATCAATTTTTTGAAACACTTAAAAAAGACCATAGAAAATTTACTACAGAGTTTTTTAAGCAAAGAAGGATTTATCTGTATCAATGCGGAAAGTCCTCTGATAATCCGTCAACCTGGTCTTTTAAAGATAAAAGAAGGGAGCTATAAAATGAGTGAAAAAATGAACTGGACTTATAAGCAAAACTTAAAAGCCCTTTGTATATATAAAATGATTGAGGAAGATTTTAATAATGATAACCTTTTCCCTGAAGACAAGTTTTTTAGCCTGTTGGAAAAACTAAAAGACTTTAGGTCACTTTTTGATATAAAAACAGAAAGGCGTCATTGTTCAAGAGTTTGTGAAGATGTTTTTTATAATTATAAAGACAAATCTATATCTCAAATAAATCAGGCTATTAAGGAGCTTGATAAATAATCCGTATAAACAAACAGCATGAATAAGTTTAAAAAGAAAGGAGGTATAAAATGGATGATAAAAGAAAAATGAAAATAAAAAGGTGTGATAGTGGTAAAGCTGATGAGATTGATAATGAGATTATGAACCTTTTTAAGGAATTAAAAGCCACAAATGATCATGTTACAGTTGAGCTGATAAAACAGAAAATTGCAAATTTAAAAGAAATGAAAAAAACTTTATTATTATGAAATACTTATTTGTGTTATTGTTTTTGTTTAATCCTGTTTTATCTTATTCCGGGCCGTGTGTTCATCCAGAGGACAGGGATTCTGCCGGGCGCAGGTGTGGTAAAAGAGCATCAAGCATTAGGCCAGGCGGAGAGTTAGGCGGAGACGGGACTTATAACAGACCAAGCAATAAAACCCAGAAAAAAAGAAAAACCACAAAGAGTCAAAAGAGGGTAAAGAGACAATCCCCCCGCCAAGGGGCAAAGCGTTATGTTAGCTCAATAGGTGGGGGTATGGGTATTGAGCAAAACTCCCAGTTAAAAAGCGTTTTAGCGGTTTTTAAAGACAATAAAGAGAAATGGTTTACTGTGAGTGAGATAAGAGATAGGCTTAAGAAAGATTGGCCTGTGGCGGGCCTTGTAGATCGGCTTAGTAAAAAGGGGGAGCTGATAAAATCCCCGGACGGGAAAAGATTTAAGTATTGCCGGTTTTTGATTGTTTTCCAATAGAGAACAAGATTATTTTTTAATTAAAAATAATCTAAAGTGTGTTTGTAAAGCTTTAGCCAGTTTTTTAGCTTGAGATTCAGAGATTTTTCGTTCTCCATTTTCATATTTTGAAATAGTAGTTATGGGAATTTGGCATTTTTTACTTAACTCTTTTTGAGAAAGATTTTTCTTCTGACGAGCTGATCGTAAACACAAAGCCCACTCTGGCATATTGCCAAAATTTTCTTTATAAACAACAGACCAGTTCGCGTTACCTTTATCAGGAGAATAGGATTTTTCCATAATTTTTACCAGAGACAAGAGAGTTTTAACTTCCTTTGAGCGCAAATTAAATTTCTCATCCCCTATCATCACTTTAGTAAGGTGCTTTTTCATGTGTGCCGACATAATAAATCTCCACAGTTTTTAATTGTTTACTTGTCACTCTCCAGCAGATAACATAAGTAGGATGTCCTTTTTTTAAGTGACAATGATATTCGTTTTTCACTAATTTTGAAAAATGTGTGATTATCGTATTTATCAACAATATGTAACAGTAAAAATATGAGATAATCTTGCATCTTGCATCTTGCGATACAGGCCCTCTGCCTGATAACTCTTTAAACTCCTTTTATCTCTTAAGAACCATTTTTAAGTTTTTTGATTTCTTTCTCAGAAAACCCTGTTATTTTGGAAATAATGGAGAGCTTAAATTTGCTTTTCAGCATGTTGCGCACCACTTCCTGTCGTCCTTCTTGTCGACCTTTCTGCATGCCCTTTTGCATGCCTTCTTGTCGACCTTCCTCTTTAATATATTCTCTTATGTTCATATAACCTCCTTTTTCAAAAATACCCTTGTTAATAGTCTAAAACTCTTATCCCATAGTCTAACACATCCTTTTCTAAAGAGGAAGGAATTTCCGGCAAAATCAAGTCTGAATTGATAATACAACAGGACTTAAAATCAAATTAGAGGGGTTATCGCATGGGGGGGCGGGTCTGATCTTTTGTCGACACAGTCTGATTAGTGGTAACGGGTGACTGAGCAGACTCGGGTGACTGAGCAGACTCAGGTGACTGAGTAGACTCAGGTGACTGAGAAGACTCAACAGACTCAGGTGACTCAGAGGAAAGTTCAGACCCTGGTAATAACACAGACTCCTCTTCTTCATCATCAAAAACCAACTTCCATTTTCTATAAGAGTTAAGCCCCGTGCCAGAAGGTATTAGTCTACCCATAACAATATTTTCCTTTAAACCAGACAGCTGATCCATCTTAGATTGAACAGCCGCTTCCGTTAGAACCTTTGTGGTTTCTTGAAAAGACGCCGCAGAAATCCAGCTATCTGTACTCAAGGACATTCTGGTAATACCCATAAGAAGAAACTTAAACTGAGCAGGCCTTCCTCCCGCTTGCTCTATTTGTTTATTCACCTGTAACATTTCCGACTTATCTACTTGCTCTCCAATAAGATATTTAGTGTCTCCTGCATCAATCACCTCTACTTTTTTCAGCATCTGACTGGCAATCACCTCAATATGTTTGTCGTTAATCACCACCCCTTGAAGACGATACACATCCTGTATCTCATTCACTAAGTAACGGGAAAGAGCTTGAGTACCGGAAATATGCAAAATATCATGTGGATCGCTGGGGCCATCCATAATGGTTTCACCAGCTTTAATATATTCCCCTTCTCGAACAGCCAGGTGCTTGCCCTTCGGAATCAAATATTCCCTCTGCTCGTTATCTGTAGAAGTAACAATTACCCTTTGCTTTCCTTTTAAATCTTTTCCAAAGCTCACTTCTCCATCTATTTCACAAATAATGGCCGCCTCTTTGGGTCTCCGGGCTTCAAACAGTTCTGCCACACGAGGTAAACCACCCGTAATGTCCTTTGTCTTAGTAGATTTTTTGTGCATCTTTGCAATCATATCTCCTGCCTGAATAGCATCTCCATCAGAAACTAAAAGATGCGCCCCCACTGGTATAGTATAAGAAACAGGAGCGTTTTGCTTAGACAAAACAAGGCTTTCACCTTTTTTATCTACAATAGTCACAATAGGTTTTTGATCCGAAGACTTACTTTTAACAATCACCTTAGTTGCAAAACCTGTAACAGGGTCTACCTGTTCTGTCATAGACACCCCTTCTTCAATATCAATAAATTTAACCTTTCCAGCTAAGTCTGCCACAATAATATTAGAATAAGGATCCCACTCCGCTAACAATTCCCCTTTCTTAATTTTATCCCCTTCCCGGACACTTAAAACAGAACCATAAGGCACAGATAGTCTTTCTTTCTCTCGCCCCGTTCCGCTATCTGTAACAAGCAATTCCCCCCCTCGATTCATTACAGTTAACTTTTTACGCTTGTTTTCAACAAAAATAATATTGTTAAACTTTACTGTTCCTTCATGGCGAGCGGTTTGTGCAGATTGCTCTACAGATCGAGAGGCTGTTCCCCCTGTGTGAAAAGTCTTCATAGTTAACTGAGTACCAGGTTCACCAATAGATTGAGCGGCTATCACTCCCACAGGATCCCCTAAGTTTACTGTTTGCCCACGGGCTAAATCTCGGCCATAGCACTTAACACATATCCCCCTGTGCGCTTGACAAGTTAAAGCTGATCGAATTTTAACAGACTCTATACCGCTTGCTCCAAACCGAGATAACACCTGTTCGTTTATCTCTTCGCCCGCTTGGACTATTATCTCGCCACTGTCGGGACGTCTGACATCCTCAAAAGAAGTTCGACCTAACACTCGATCGCTCAAAGACTGCTCCATACCACTTCCCTCCGTAGGAGCCCTTACTTCCATATACTCAGTAGAACCACAATCCCTTTCTGTAATCACCAGATCTTGAGCCACATCCACAAGCTTTCGAGTTAAGTAACCAGAGTTAGCCGTTTTAAGAGCCGTGTCCGCTAAACCTTTACGCGCTCCGTGGGTGGAGATAAAATATTGAAGAACTGTTAAGCCTTCACGAAAGTTGGCCGTGATAGGGGTTTCAATAATTTCCTGAGAAGGCTTAGCCATCAAACCCCGCATACCAGCAAGCTGTCGAATTTGAGCCGCTGAACCTCTGGCTCCAGAATCGGCCATAATAAAAATAGAGTTAAAACTGTCTGATCTCACTTTTGTTCCATCACTCAAAGTAAAAGTATCTTTTTCTAAATTACTCATCATTTCCTTGGCTACCTGATCCCCGCAATGAGTCCATATATCCACCACCTTATTATATCTTTCACTATCAGTAATCAAACCCTCATCATATTGAGTGCGAATCTCCTCTACTTCCTGACGAGCTTTTTGCAATAAATTTTCTTTGGATGTAGGAATAACCAGATCATCTAAACATATCGAAATACCTGCCAAGGTAGAGTATTTAAACCCATAGTTTTTTAAAGCATCCGCCAATAAAACTGTTTTCTTTCCTCCGCATAACCGGAAAGTTTTATCAATCAGATCGGCCAGAGCTTTTTTATTCATCACTTTGTTGTAATATTCCAAAGGGACTTCATAAGGAACAGCATCACTCAGCAAAGCGCGACCAACAGAAATATCCACTAACTTGTTGTTTATGCGACACTTAATTTCCGCTTGCAGATCCACATAACCGTTTTCATAAGCATAAATCACCTCTTGCACACTGCCAAAAAATTTTCCAGTTCCCTTAGCCCCTGGACGAATGCGAGTCATCCAGTAAATACCTAACACAATATCCTGAGTAGGATTAATAATAGGCTTGCCGTTGGCAGGACTTAGAATATTATTGGTAGACATAATTAGAACACGAGCCTCTACTTGAGCCTCCACAGATAAAGGCACATGGACAGCCATTTGGTCTCCGTCAAAGTCGGCGTTAAAGGCTGTGCAAACCAAAGGATGAAGCTGAATAGCCTTTCCTTCATGCAAAATAGGCTCAAAAGCCTGAATGCCTAAGCGATGCAAAGTGGGAGCACGGTTCAAAAGCACCGGGTGTTCTCTAACTACTTCAGATAAAATATCCCATACCTCCACGCTCTCCTGATCCACCAGTTTCTTGGCCTGCTTAATCGTAACAGCCAACCCTCTTTCCTGTAATTTATTATAAACAAAAGGTTTAAATAGCTCTAATGCCATTTTCTTAGGTAAACCGCACTGGTGCAGGCGAAGCTTAGGCCCCACTACAATAACAGACCTTCCAGAGTAATCTACCCGTTTTCCTAAGAGGTTTTGACGAAAGCGACCTTGCTTTCCCTTCAACATATCGCTTAAAGAACGCAGAGGCCGTTTGTTGGCACTGGTAAAAGTTTTTCCACCCCTTCCGTTATCCAGCAAAGAATCCACTGCCTCCTGAAGCATTCTTTTTTCGTTTCGGATAATGACCTCTGGGGCATTTAGCTCTTTTAATTTTTTTAGACGATTGTTCCGGTTAATCACCCGACGATATAAATCATTTAAGTCGGAGGCGGCAAAGCGTCCCCCATCTAATGGTACTAAAGGGCGAAGATCAGGAGGAATCACCGGAAGGGCCTCCAACATCATCCACTCTGGTTTGTTTTTAGAATGTAGAAAAGTCTCAACTACTTTTAATCGCTTTGTGAGTTTTTTAGTAAGAGTGATAAGCTTGGTTTCACGCAGTTCTTTACGAATTTTCCGGGAAAGAAAATCCAGATCCAGTTCTTTAAGCAAACTCTGAACAGCCTCCCCTCCTGTGCCCGCAGAAAAATGAGGACCGTATTTTAACTGAGCAGATTGGTATTCGGATTCAGATAAAAGCTGGCCTTTCTTAAGTTCTGTGTCTTTGGCATCCAACACAACATAAGATTCACAGTAAAGCACCCGCTCTACTTCTTTAAAATTCATATCCAACAAAATACCTATTCTACTCGGAAGAGATCGTAACATCCAAACATGAGCCACAGGAGTAGCCAGCTGAATATGTCCAATGCGTTCTCTTCTGACTTTGGATTTCGTGATCTCCACACCACATTTTTCACAAATCACACCGCGGTATTTCATTCCCTTGTATTTTCCGCAAAGGCATTCGTAATCTCTTACTGGCCCAAAAATCTTGGCGCAAAACAAACCCTCTCGTTCGGGCTTAAAAGTTCGATAGTTGATGGTTTCTGGTTTCCTAACCTCTCCATAACTCCACAAATGAATTTTATTGGGAGAAGCTAAAGACACCCTGACCCCGTTAAACGCCAAAGGATCTTTTGGCTTATCAAAAAAGTTTAATAAATCTCTCACTGTTTACTCCTCTTCTGGTTTTTTCAGATTCTGGTTTTTCAGATTCCCACCTGCGCGGGAATGACTGAGCTTTATTCCTCTTCTGGTTTTTCAGACTTCATTAATTCCTTCTCCAACATAGCCTCTGCTAAAGCCTTCTTCTGTGTAGAATCCCCTTCCGGCGAAGCCTCCCCTAAAGCCTTCTGCTTAGGCTCCCCTTCCAACAAAGCAGACGGCTGAACCTTTTCCTTTGTTGCATTAACATTAGGAAATTCCGATATATTGTCTTTGGTTATTTTAGGAGCTTCTGTTAAAAGTTCCGATTCAATCATCTCCACATCTAAACCCAAACCTTGTAATTCTTTAATTAATACATTAAAGGATTCCGGTATACCAGGTTCTAAAATATTTTCCCCTTTGACAATGCTTTCATACATTCTGGTTCGTCCAGCCACATCATCCGATTTTACAGTCAAAAACTCCTGAAGACAATAAGCGGCACCATAAGCCTCAATAGCCCATACTTCCATTTCCCCCAATCGTTGACCACCAAATTGCGCTTTCCCTCCTAAAGGCTGTTGAGAAACTAAAGAGTAAGGACCAATGGAACGAGCATGAATTTTCTCCTCTACCAAATGATGCAATTTCAGCATATACATTACGCCCACTGTGACAGGCCGATGAAAAGGCTCTCCCGTTCTGCCGTCAAACAACACGGTCTGGCCCGACTGAGGAAGTTCTGTTTCATCCAAAAGATTTCTTACATCTGCTTCTGTGGCACCATCAAAAACTGGAGTGGCAATAAACATGCCGTCTTTCATATCTAATACTATTTTTCTCAAAGAAGCTTCATCTGCTTTTTTCACTCTTTCTATAAGCTGTTTATCGTTTTTATAAAAATTCAACAAAATAGCCCTTGCACTTTCTAACTTAGAGTTATCAATATGCTCTTTTATTTGACGCCCTAAAGCGTAAGCCGCCCACCCTAAATGAATCTCCAAAATCTGACCAATGTTCATACGGGATGGCACACCTAACGGATTTAAGACCATATCAACAGGAGTTCCGTCCACTAAATAAGGCATACTTTCTTCTGGCAAAATATGAGATATAACCCCTTTGTTTCCGTGGCGTCCGGCAAATTTATCACCCACCTTTAATTTTCTCTTAACAGCCACATACACTTTTACCATTTTAATCACACCAGGAGGCATTTCATCCCCCTTGGAAAGACGCTCTACTCTGTCTTGAAAAACCATTTCTAAAGCAGATAATCGGTTTTTAGCTGATTCCATTCTTTTGGTTATCTCTTCCACTACAGAGTCGGTTGTTAAAGGCACATACGCTAAAAGATCAAAAGGAACTTTATCCACATCGTGGCTTTCTATCTTATGATTCTTAGGCAAAATCTCTTCTGAACCATCATCACTTAAAAGCACATCCGCTGTTTTTTGGCCGACTAACACATCTCTAATTTGATCAATAGCATTGTTTTGAATTACACTTTTTTCAATCTCAAAATCTTTTTTTAGCTTTTCTCTTTTCTCTTTAAGAATCTCACTTAATCTTTCATTTTGATCCATAGGATCTCTGCTATAAACCTGTGTGTTGATAACTGTTCCGTTTACCCCAGAAGGAGCGCGCAAAGAAGTGTCTCGCACTTCGCCTGCTTTTTCTCCAAAAATAGCTAAAAGAAGTTTCTTTTCTGGGGAAACCTGTGACTCCCCTTTTGGAGTGATTTTTCCTACCAAAATATCTCCAGGATTTACTTCCGCGCCAATGCGAATAATGCCCGACATATCCAGATCTTTTAAAGCCTCTTCCCCTACATTGGCTATGTCTGCTGTAATTTCTTCCCGACCTAATTTGGTGTCTCTGGCTACACATTCAAACTCCTCAATATGAATGGAAGTGTACACATCCTCTTTTATAAGACGCTCAGAAATAAGTATAGAGTCCTCAAAATTGTATCCAGCCCAAGGGGTGAAAGCCACAAGAATATTTTGCCCCAAAGCCAGCTCCCCTTTATCCGCAGAAGGCCCATCTGCAATCACATCCCCTTTTCGAACATGATCCCCATGCCGAACAATAGGTTTTTGATTAAAACAGGTGTTCTGGTTTGTTTTTTGATATTTAATCAAATTGTAAATATCTACACTAGCACCTAACTTTCCGCTTTTATGAAAAAGCCGGATCACAATCCGACTCGCATCCACTTCCTCCACCACCCCATCGGCCCGACAAACCACACTAGTTACGGAGTCTCTGGCTACCAAGCTCTCCACCCCTGTTCCTATCAACGGCGCGCTGGTTTTCATAAGAGGAACTGCTTGCCTCTGCATATTGGATCCCATTAACGCCCTGTTGGCATCATCATGCTCTAAAAAAGGAATCAGAGAAGAAGCAATAGACACTAACTGGCTGGGAGACACATCCATAAGAGACACTTCCTCCTTTTTTACCACTTTGTATTCTCCGTCCACCCGAACAGTCACATTTTGCCCTTTAGAAAGAGAGTTAAACTGAGGGTCAGCCTGCGCGATACAGTGTTTTTGTTCTTCCAAGGCAGAAATATAATTTATGTTATTGGTTACTTTGTTTTTACTCACCTCGCAATAAGGTGTTTCGATAAAACCATACTTGTTAATGCGCGCAAAAGTAGCTAAAGAGGCAATTAAACCAATGTTAGGACCTTCTGGGGTTTCAATAGGGCATATCCGGCCATAGTGAGTAGGGTGCACATCTCGAACTTCAAAGCCCGCGCGATCACGAGTAAGCCCCCCAGGCCCCAAGGCAGACAAACGACGCTTGTGTGTGATCTCAGACAACGGATTAGTTTGATCCATAAACTGGGAAAGTTGGCTGGATCCAAAAAACTCCTTTATCACGGCGGAAACAGACTTCGAGTTAATCAGATCATGAGGCAACATGGTGTCCAGATCTTTCATGCCCATTCTTTCTCGGATCACTCTTTCCATTCGAACCAAGCCAATGCGATATTGATTTTCCACTAATTCCCCTACAGAGCGCACACGGCGGTTGCCTAAGTGATCTATATCATCCACTTGTCCTTTGCCATTTTTTAAATCAATTAAAGTGTATACCACATTTAAAATATCCTCTTTCCTTAACACTCCAGGGTTTTTGTTACCTGGCAAAAGAGTAGTGTTAAACCGATGGTTCATTTTCAACCGGCCCACTTCCCCTAAATCATAAGTCTCTGAATGGAAAAATAACCGATCAAAAAAAGCTTCAGCGGCTGATAAAGTGGGTGGCTCGCCCGGTCGCATTCTCTTATACACATCCATCAAAGCCTCTTCTTTATTAGACACTTTATCTTGTAAAAGAGTGTTGCAAAGATAAGGCCCTACGGCAAAACCATCAAAAAAGATTAAGTAAAATTGGGTGATGCCGTTGGATATGGCTGTTTCAAAAATTTCCTCTGTCATAACCTGGTTGGTGTCGGCAATTATCTCCCCTGTTTTAATATTAAACAAAGGTTTGGCTATTACAGCACTTGTTAGGTCCTTAGCCTTCATTTCTACTTTTTTAACGCCTTCTGCTTGCGCTCTTTTTATGGATAAACGGGTGATCCTTCTTCCCGATTTCACCAACACATTTCCTTTGCTATCTTTAATATCTACCGGTGCTCTTTGCCCTGCCATTTTTGCAATATCAATGGGCCGAAAAATTTTTCCATTCGCACGAACAGAAACAAGAGAAAGATCATAAAAATATTCCAAAATCTCCTCTTCCGTATAACCCAGAGCTTTTAAAAAAATAGTGGCTGGAAATTTGCGCCGTCTATCAATACGGGCATAAAGAAGATCTTTATGATCAAACTCAAAATCTAACCAGGAACCGCGATAAGGAATAACACGGGCCGAATAAATAAGTTTTCCAGTGGTATTAGATTTTCCTCCATCATGATCAAAAAACACACCAGGAGAGCGATGCAGTTGAGATACAATCACCCTTTCTGTCCCATTGATAATAAATGACCCGCTGTCTGTCATAAGAGGTGTTTCCCCTAAAAACACCTCTTGCTCCTTCACATCCCTTATAGTCTTTTTTTCCTCAGAACCTTCCTGAATATCAAATACAATAAGACGCAGTAAAACTTTTAAAGGGGCGGCGTAACTGATTTTTCTTTGTCTGCACTCATTAATATCATAAACAGGATGCTTTAGAGTGTATTTAACAAACTCTAACTGAACAACACCTTTGTAGTCTTGAACAGGAAAAATCGTTTTAAAGACCGCTTGCAAGCCAATATCTTCCCGACGATCGGCATCTACATCTTTTTGCAAAAACTTCTCGTAAGAATACTTTTGCAGTTCTATCAGATTAGGCACACGAACCGCATTGGCCACACGACCAAAGCTTTTTCTTAGTCGCAGATTAGATGCTGTTATAGGGGTTTTGGACATTCGCCCTCCTCAAAAAAAGTTATTTGACTTCTACCTTTAAGTTCCGGGTTTTATTCTCTTACAGGTAAAAGTTTTGAACATTATGCTCTTCTAAAAAAAGTTATTTGACTTCTACCTTGGCTCCCGCTTTTTCTAAACTGGCTTTCATTTTATCAGCCTCTTCTTTAGAAACACCCTCTTTAATTGTTTTAGGAGCCCCATCCACCAACTCTTTGGCCTCTTTTAGGCCAAGACCTGTAAGGCTTCGCACTTCTTTAATAACCGCAATTTTATTAGAACCTATACCCGCTAAAGTTACACTAAACTCTGTTTTCTCCTCTTCTGGGACAGCAGGTGTCGCTCCTGCCTGAGTAGCAACAGCAACAGGTGCAGATGCACTTACGCCCCATTTTTCTTCTAAATCTTTAATCAACCCTGCTACCTCAATGACGGGCATATTAGATAAATGCTCAATAAGTTGTTCTTTTGTAATATTCATTTTTTTCCTCCGTTTTTAGTTTTATACTGTATTTAAGCTTTATTGCTTTTACCTTTTATTTATTATAGGTCTTTATAATCAAACAACACCTTATATAATCAAACCCCACACGAAACCTTCTATCTTTTTCTCCTTTTTTGAATATGAATCCATAACATAATGGATTTGGTGTTCAACAAAAAAGCACCCTTTATTTTTTCCCCTTTTTTGAATATGAATCTATAACTCTTAACAAAGCTTGCGGAACAGCGGAATAAACAGATAGTAATTTTGACAAAGGTGCTGACAAAGTCCCTAAAAGCCTTGCCCTTAATACCTCCATCGGTGGCAATTTAGCCAGCAAGTGAACATCTTCTGCATTAATGGCTTTTCCGTCCAACATTCCTTTTTTAATTTTTAAAATATCTGTTTTTTCTGCATAATCCGCTAAAATTTTAGCCACGCGGGAAGGTTCTTTAAAAGCAAAAACCATAGCATTAGTTCCTGTCATACAAGAACTTAAATGCTCTTTCACCTCAGGGCAAACTGCCAAAGCGTTTTTAAATAAAGTGTTTCGACACACTTTCATATCAGCCAAGCCTTGGTTTTTCAACTCTTTTCTCATCTCTGTAATTTGTTGCACATTTAAACCTTGAAAGCTCACCAAAAAACCCGCCTTAGCTTTCTGAAGTTTATCAGAGATATTCCTTATTTGCGCCTCTTTATCCAACCGAGTAATCAATGTCAGTTCTCCTTATTATATTTTCCTATGTTTATGTGTTCCTGCGTTTATATGTTCCTGTTTTCAAGTAGTAGTTAAACAAAAGCACTGTCAGAGGGGTCTGCCAAAACAGAAGGCCCCATTGTAGAAGAAAGAGCTATCTTCTTCAAATAAATACCTTTGCTGGAAGACGGTTTAGCTTTTATTACCGCTTTTAGAAAAGTCAAAAAGTTTTCTTTTATACCATCCACACCCATCGATAAACGACCAATAGAACCATGAATAATACCATTTTTATCTGCCCGAAAATTAGCCGTTCCTTTTTTCTGACTTTCAATCGCCTGAGCTACTTTTGGTGTAACTGTGCCCAACTTAGGATTGGGCATTAAACCCTTAGGCCCTAAAATTTTAGCTACTTTAGAAACTATTGGCATCATATCCGGCGTAGATATAGCTGAATCAAAATCCAACCACCCCCCTTTGATTTTTTCCACCATGTCCTCAGAACCTACAAAATCTGCCCCGGCCTTTATGGCCTCCTCTTCCGCAGAACTTTTTGCAAATACCAACACACGCACTTTTTTCCCCAACCCTTGAGGAAGAGGGACAGAACCCCGCACCTGTTGGTCATTTTTGCGTGTATCCACCCCTAACATAACCACCACATCTATGGATTCATCAAACTTTGCAGAAGGGTTTTCCACCACCAACTTTAAAGCCTCCTCTACAGGGTAAACATACTGGGGCTTTATTTTCTCTTGCACAGATTTATATTTCTTTCCACTCATTTTTTCTTAATCCTTATTTTTTTCACCAACCACTTACTTAACCACTTCTAAACCCATACTTTTAGCTGTTCCTATTACCTGCGAAACTGCTGACTCTAACTCCAATCCATTTAGATCTGTCAGCTTAAGTTTAGCAATCTCATTAATTTTATCCATACCCACTTTTCCCACCTTATCCTTTTGGGGCATTTTAGATCCGCTTTTAATACCAACCGCTTTTTTCAAAAGAACTGATACAGGGGGAGTTTTTGTAATAAAAGAAAAAGAGCGATCCTGAAAAACATCAATAATTACTGGCACAACTGTATCTCCCATTTTTTGGGTCTTTGCGTTAAATTGCTTGCAAAAGTCCATAATGTTAATCCCATGCTGGCCCAAAGCTGGACCTACCGGTGGGGCTGGGTTGGCTTTCCCGGCTGGAATCTGAAGTTTAATTTGAGAAACAATTTTTTTCTTTGCCATTTTTTTCTTTCCTTCCTTGTTACTTCGTTGCAGGAATCTGTATCAGGGGCGACTAATTACTCTTCCCTATACACTTGTGAAAAATCCAGTTCCACAGGCGTGGGACGGCCAAAAATACTTACAGCCACCTTAACCCGGCCTTTTTCCTGATTAACTTCCTCCACTACTCCCCCAAAAGTTTTAAAAGGACCATCTATCACTTTTACATGCTCACCAACCGTAAAAGAAACTTTAAAGTGAGGATGAGTCACATCCTCTTCCGCTTTATCTGTGATATTTGCAATTTGTTGCTCAGGAACCTCCGCAGGCTTTCCTTGTTTACCCACAAAATTAACCACATGGGAAGCGTTCTTTATTAAATGCCACAGATCATTCGTCAAGCGCATTGAAAGAAAAACATACCCAGGGTAAAATTTTTTGGGCCGGGTAACCTTTTTGCCCTTAACAACTTCCATTACCTCTTTTTCAGGAATTAAAATCTCTTTCAGATCAGACGACATTTGATGATCTTTCACCAATTTTTGAATAGCTAATCGAGCTTTAAACTCACAATTAGTCTTGGTTTTAATAATATACCACTTAAAATCATTATTTTTTGTGACTTCTGATTCCACTTTTTTTAATCCTCTTCCCTGTTTTTGTTAATTCTGACTCTTATTAATCAATAATAAAATTAACAACAGCACTACTGGCCAAATCAAACACCCCCAGAACAAAACCGGAAAGCATCAAAATAACACAAACCAGGGCTGTCATTCCCAAGGTGGCCTGACGAGTGGGCCACACCACTTTACGCACTTCCACCACCACCTCATGCGCCCAAATTCTGGTCTTCTCTCGCATTTGCAAAAACAAAAAAACAACCAAACCAGCCAATATGGGCACTCCATGACGGATGCTCTCTTGCCCATAAGCCATTGCCACTATTCCTGAATAAACGGCTATAAGCTCAAACAAAATCCGCACGACAAAAGCCGTTAGAAAACCCGCCAGGACAAAAGATAAGGTAATAATTTTTACATTCTCTTCTTTAATCATGTTGAATACTCACTGGTTCTATGGCAGGGCAGGAGGGATTCGAACCCCCGACCTACGGATTTGGAGTCCGTCGCTCTTCCGCTGGAGCTACTGCCCTCTACTTATTCCTACTTAGAATGCTCCCCTTCGGTCGCATTCAAAACCCCTAACACTTAACTCACTTACAGTTTGACAAATCCAAATCCCCAACTTAGTGGATTTGGAGTCCGTCGCTCTTCCGCTGGAGCTACTGCCCTCTATTTATTACTACTTAGAATGCTCCCCTTCGGTCGCATTCAAAACCCCTAACACTTAACTCACTTACAGTTTGACAAATCCAAATCCCTATTTTTTATTCAATAACTTCGGTTACTACCCCAGCACCAACTGTTCTCCCACCTTCACGAACCGCAAACTTACTGTTTTTCTCCATAGCAATAGAGGAAATCAATTCTACTTCCATTGTAGCATTGTCCCCTGGCATAACCATCTCTTTGCCTTTCGGCAAAATCACTTTTCCCGTTACATCTGTTGTGCGGAAATAAAATTGCGGACGATAACCATCCACAAAAGCAGTATGACGACCGCCCTCATCTTTTGTTAAAATATAACACTCACACTTAAATTTTTTATGCGGGGTAATAGTGCCAGGTTGAGCCACCACCTGCCCTCTTTCCACATCCGCTTTGTCCACACCCCTTAACAGGCAACCAGCATTATCTCCCGCCTCCCCTTGATCTAACTCTTTTCTAAACATCTCAATACCAGTTACTACAGTTTTTTTAGTGTCGCGAATGCCTACAATTTCCACTTCGTTTCCGACTTTCACAACCCCTCTCTCAATACGGCCTGTAACAACAGTGCCCCTACCAGAAATAGAAAACACATCCTCAATGGGCATCAAAAAGGACTTATCTTTATCCCGAACGGGAGAAGGAATATGAGTGTCAATAGCATTCATAAGCTCCTTAATGGACTCTTCCGCTTTAGCGTCCCCTTCTAAAGCTTTTAAAGCAGATCCCTTAATAATGGGAATGTCGTCTCCGGGGAATTTGTAATCATTCAGCCTTTCCCGAATCTCCATTTCTACCAGCTCCAACAGTTCCGGGTCATTTACTTGGTCGCATTTGTTCATATAGACCACAATAGCTGGAACCCCCACCTGACGAGCCAACAAAATATGCTCACGAGTTTGAGGCATAGGGCCATCCGCGGCAGACACCACCAAAATAGCTCCATCCATTTGAGCCGCACCTGTAATCATGTTTTTGACATAGTCTGCATGACCTGGACAGTCCACATGAGCATAATGGCGTTTTTCTGTTTCATATTCCACATGCGCTGTAGAAATGGTAATGCCCCTTTCTTTTTCCTCCGGGGCTTTATCAATTTGATCGTACTCCATAGCCTCAGCCCCACCTTTTTTAGCCAGCACAGCCGTAATAGCCGCCGTTAAGGTGGTTTTTCCATGATCCACATGCCCAATAGTGCCTACATTGACATGTTCTTTATTTCTCTGAAATTTTTCTTTTGCCACTTTTTCCTCCCTTTTTTATATGTTGTGTTAGGTTTTTTGCAATATATAAGGCTTATACTTGAATTTTAAAACCCAAATATTCCATAAATAACCCTAAAAATCATAAATTATCTTTCAATCTATAAGATTTAATACCAGAAAGCTCCCTATTTTACAAAATAATTTAATTATTACAAGCTTTTCTAACATATTTATAGCAATTTTTTTTATTATCCGCGAACAACCTCTATAGTCTCCCCTTTGGCTGATAAAAAACCAAGTTGTTGGCTTTTCACACTTTATTATACAACCCAGAAACAAACTCACTGATAAAAAACCAAGTTGTTGGCTTTCATTTGATTATCAGCCCACGAAAACAGAGGAATCTGGCAAAAGCTTTTAGAGCTTTAGTTATTCAACACGCTATCCGCACGAAAACAGAGAAATCTGACAAAAGCTTTTAGAGGGATTTTGCTTTGCAGGCTGGCCCATTATGGGGTATAATAGAGATATGAAACAGATTAAAGAAAATTGGCAAACGCTCACTTTTTTAACCCTTTATACAAGTTTTATCTTTGGAGGGTTTGGTTATATGCTTAGTCCTCTTGAAAAGCGGATGGATCGCATGGATATGCGCTTCGAAAAACGCATGGACCGCATAGATACCCGTATGAACCAGATGGATACCCACATAAACCATATAGATACCCGCATAAACCATATAGAGTCAGATATAAAGAACATAGAATCAGATTTAAAGGAAATAAAATCTCTAATTTTAGCCAATAATAAAAAAACCGCCTCTATCCCAAAAAAATAAGTAACATTTTTACAAAAATTCCCGCCTAAATAAAGATTAAGTGTGTTTTTTATAAAAAGGGGTGGCAACAACCTCAGCAGGATTTTGCTTTTGGTGAATTTCCACCTGAATTTTTTGCTTAGGCCTGGAATACTCAGATAGAACATGCCCTAAGCCAATCATTTTACATAAACTGGGGGACTTAGCACCACTGGTTACCTCTCCCACAGGCACTCCTTTAGCGAAAATGCGATGACCTTTACGAGGTACTCCCACAGACCCTGGCAAAAGCTGAAAGCCCACCCATTTTTTTTGCACACTGTTTTTTATCTTAGCCAATGCAGAAGACCCAATAAAGTTTGTAGGATTTCGCACCGCCCAAGAAAGTCCGGCAGAATGAGGATCTATGTTTTCGTTTAAGTCTTTTCCATATAAGGGATACTTCATTTCCATACGCAAAGTGTCCCTGGCAGCCAGGCCCACAGGCAAACAGCCCCTGCTTTTCCCTCTCCTTAAAATAACTCTCCACAAATCAACCGCTTTTCCAGGAGAGATTAAAATTTCAAAACCTTTTTCTCCTGTGTATCCCGTCGCAGACACTAACATTGGTTCATCTAAAAAAGAAAACCAGTGAAAGTAATTTTTTTTCAGGTTTTTTAAAATTAGGTGGTCGCCTTTTGATAAGGTAGTAGAACCCAGCTCTTCCACAGTAGTGGCCAATTCCTTTTTAGGCACTGCCTTTACTTTTGATAGGGTAGTAGAATCCCGCTCTTCCACGGAATGAGATTTTTTAGCTTTGATAGGCATAACAGAAGACGCACTTAACATATCCGTCAGCAAAGCAGGTGCAGATGGACCTTGCAAAGCCAGCTGGGCCCATTGATCACTTTCATCAAAAACCTCTACAGGAAAATCAGATGAATATAAATTGTACAGAGGTAAATCATCGGACAAAGAACGATCAGACAACTGGCCCTGCGCATAATCTTTCCTAAACCAGGCTAAACCCTGCTTGAGCCACGCTAAGTCTTTTTCCAAACAAGCGGAATTTACACATAACAAATAATCTTCCCCGCGCTTAAAACAATAGAGAATTAAATCATCTATAATACCACCTTGTTTGTTGCACAAAAGATTATACTGCGTCTGATTTTCTTTTAAAGCAGACACATTGTTTGTTAAATATTTTTCCAAAAACTTTAAAGCCCCTTTTCCTCTAACACGAATTTCACCCATCTGGGACACATCAAAAAGACCTGAGTTTTTTCTCACATTTAGGTGTTCCACTGTAGAGCCACTAAACTCCAATGGCAATTTCCATCCATGAAAATTAATGAACTTAGCACCTAAACGACGGTGCTCACTAACAAAAACTGTTTCCTTAAGCATTATCCCAATCTTTTTTTGTGGTTCAACTATCACGCCTCTTTATTATGGCTTTACTATGTCACTCCCTCTGTCATTCCCGCTTAGGGAAACGCATAAGCTCGTCATTGCCCCTTAGGGAAATTGCAAAGCCAAATCATTGGTTTTGCAACACCGCATAAGCTCGTCATTCCCCCTTAGGGAAACTAAAAAATCAAATCGTTGGCTTTGCAACATCGCCTAAGCTCGTCATTCCCGCGAAAGCGGGAATCCAGAATCCTACCCGCAAAGCGAGTCACTTATCCATAATTTTACTATGGCTTTTTCCAAAGAGCATTATAATTTTACTTTAGATCATTTCTGTATTCAAACAAGCCAGTTTATTTGAGAGCTTTCTTTTATAGCACAAAACAAATACTTATGTTTCTGTATTCAAATAAGCCAGTTTAACAGTGTTTTCCAATAGCATGGCAACAGTCATTGGACCCACCCCTCCTGGAACAGGAGTGGCAAAAGCTACCCTATTTTTTAATTCTTTAAAACGAACATCACCTACTAATTTACTTTTGTGTATTCCATCTGTTGGAATATGCTCTGTTGGAACACGCTCTGTTGGAACACGATGAATACCCACATCTACCACTACTGCCCCCTCTTTAAAATCCTTTCCTCCTAAAAATTCAGGCTGTCCTGCCGCAGAAACCACTATATCCGCCCGGCGGGTAATTTGAAGCAACTTTTTTGTGTGAGAATGACAAACTGTAACTGTTGCGTTGGCTCTCAACAAAAGTTGCACCATAGGAAGTCCCACAATCTGGCTCCTACCCACCACCACTGCTTTCTTTCCTGCAAGCTCAATGTTGTAATGCTCAAGCAATCTAATAATACCCTCAGGAGTGCAAGGTAATATTCTGGGGCAACCTAACCAGGCCAGCCCCTGGTTTTCTGCTGTTAAGCCATCTGGATCTTTTTTAGGTTCTATTTGAGATATCACCTCTTTCCAAGGCAAAGCAGAAGGAAGGGGAAGCTGAACCAGCACAGCATGCACAGTAGAGTCCTGATTAAAAACCTGTATGGTTTGTTTTAATTCCTTAAAGGAAACATTTGCCGGAAAAGCCAATACTTTAGAATCAATACCTACTTTTTTTGCTGACTTGATTTTTTGACGAACATAAACTTGGCTTGCGGGGTTATCACCCACCAATATAACCCTTAAGCCGGGTGGCTTTTTATTTTTTTCACAAAAAAATCTGACTCTTTTTTGCAAATCCAACTTCATTTTTTGAGCCACTAAACAGCCATCTAAAATCTGCACTTCATAACCTCCTTTAAAGTAGTTTGCAAAACTTTACCAATGTTACTAACACCATAGCTTTTGAAAATCAAATAAATCAGGCAAATTTATATAGGAAGCTTTTCAGAAATTACGGATAAAGTTTGTTGTTCTTCACAGTTAGGTTCGTTTTTAGATCCTATTTTATGCTTAAATACAGCAAAGTCTGTAAAGATCAAAGAATAAGTTGGGCAAAGGTGATAATAGTCTTCTGCTTTTCTTAGGTTTTCTGTCCAAAGTCTGGCCCAATAAAAAAGGACTCTTTGTAAGAAACTTTTTTTTTAAAACAGATTGTATTTCCACATTTATTTTTTCTCCTGTATTAAGCTGAACTCTTAAGTCCATCATTATTTGCTTATTTGTGGCGATTTCAGGATAAAGAGAGCTATCCGTGATGGTTAACTGTTGTTCTTTTTGTTTTGTTTGGCTGGTGTGTTCTATGTTTTGTGTTTGATCTGATAGTTTTTTGTCTTTTCTATATGTTTTTTGTTTCTTCACTGCTAAAAAAGACACATCTGTTATAGTTTTTCTGGGAGGCAGAGGGAGGAAGGTTTTTAACAAGGAGAGCAAGACTTTTCTATCTTTTGAGAAGTGACTTTCACTGGCTGTTGCTCACTTACTCGCGCATCCAGAGAGTTTTGTATACATTCTCTCACAAGACTATCAGATTCTGCTGATTCTTTAAAAAACTTATCACTACCAGGCTTTTGTTAGATGCCAATAAAATCGGCCTTTTGGTGTCAAACTACAACTTTTATTGTTTATAGCCACATAATACATATGCTCTTCATCATCTGGCCGGACAAGGCCGTTTCTACAAAAATCCTGGAGTATTTGAAACTTTGTTTCATTTTTATGCCCTTTAGGTTCTTCATCTGGTTCGTAGGTTTTATCTAATTTGTGTTGTATTGTTGGCTTTTCAAATAATTCTGTTAACTTCCTAAGTCTAATTGGTTCGATTTGTAGTTTGCAAAATCGAATGGGTGTTGGTCTTGAAATATGAGTTTTAAATAAAGGACGTTGTTCCCATGCTCCAAATATTGGTTCAACATGGGCATATATACTGGCTGTTGTCACAACACCCAACAAATCAGCGACACTCCCTTTTAAAGCATCACAAACCAAAGAAGTAAAAAGCCCACCCTCATCGCTCTCCACTGAAATTTGATTTGGCCGGCTGGCGGTTATAATGGTTACACTCTCTTTTAAATTTTTATAATTAAATTATTAACAATAATGGCTTTATTCATTATGAAAGTCAAGTTAAAATATTTTTATCACTGGCCTGTTTGTTCTCTTATTTTTAGTTAGTAGCACGTGAAAAACCCTCTTTTAAGTTTAAGCTGTGGTCTGCAAAGCCTTAAGCGATGAGGGTCCAAACGTAAAACGAGAAGCCCTATCCGTAGGGATTCTCGCCCGAACAAGCTTAAGGTTTTGCAGACTTATGTTAAGATTAAAAAACACTTTATCACGGGCGATTATTTACTCGAACATGAAAAAACCTATTTTTGATTCTCTCTTGAAAAGGCTGAAAGCCTTTTAGGCTTTCAGGTTATGTTCTGGATACCCGCCTGCGCGGGTATGACTATGCACGAGAAAATAACAATCAATAATACTTGTTGTTTAAGATAAACATCATTAGAAAAAAGCGGCGCAAGGGGGCATAAGGGGCGCAAGTAATCAAATAACACTACAAATACGCAACTTAGAAGAAGGCGACAAAGGCTTTGGCTCGGCAATCGTTATAATTAGAATCACCTTCTAAACTATCTGAATGATCTGCGGCATAATCCTAATACTGGAATACAATGCACTTTAGAAAAAGGCGGTGGTGGCTTTGGCCCGACATTCGTTATATGCAGAAAATAACACTTCTGAAAAAGAAAACTCACTTCTTTAGAAAAAGGCGACGAAAAGGGTTTATAAAGCGGGTTAGTTAAAAAAACGGGTATAAAGGGTCTAAAATCTACTTGACTTTTAGGCCCACCCCTGATACAAACGAAAATACTATGAGCACAGCTTTAATCAAACAAGTTCAATATCTGAAAGAAAATGGCTTTACAGAGCAACAAGCCAATACCCTTATTTATTTTCATAAGGACAGTATCGAAAGCGTAATGGCCACTAAAAAAGACCTGGCCGAAGTGCAGGCTGATTTAAAAAGAGATATTGAGCAGTTGCGAGCCGACACTAAAAAAGATATTGAGCATTTAAGAAATGATATGAAAAAAGATATTGAGCATTTGAGAAATGATATGAAAAAAGATATCTTACTCTTAAAAAGAGATATTGAACAACTGCGCGCCGATACCAAAAAAGACATCTTACTCTCAAAAAGAGACCTTATAATAAAACTTTCTGGGATTATGGGCGGAATGATAACTATTGCTTGTATTGTGTTAGGATTCCTGATTAGACTTTAATATATCACATCATCTGAAAGTCGCTAAAGATTCCCAACTGCACCAGAATAACAATCCACGAGAAAATGACAATCAATAATACTTGTTGTTTAAGATAAACATCATTAGAAAAAATCGGCGAAGACGGGGGCTATGCAACACCACTTAGAAAAATCGGCGAAAGGGGGCATAAGGGGCGCAAACAATTAAATAACACCACAAGACCACCGCTTAGAAAAAGTCGGCGAAGGCTTGGGTTCAGCAGGCGTTATGATTGGAATCACCCTCTCCAACTTCTAAACTCTATGAATGATCTGCGGCATAATCCTAATACTGGAATACAATGCACTTTAGAAAAAGGCGGTGGTGGCTTTGGCCCGACATTCGTTATATGCAGAAAATAACACTTCTGAAAAAGAAAACTCACTTCTTTAGAAAAAGGCGACGAAAAGGGTTTATAAAGCGGGTTAGTTAAAAAAACGGGTATAAAGGGTCTAAAATCTACTTGACTTTTAGGCCCACCCCTGATACAAACGAAAATACTATGAGCACAGCTTTAATCAAACAAGTTCAATATCTGAAAGAAAATGGCTTTACAGAGCAACAAGCCAATACTCTTATTTATTTTCATAAGGACAGTATCGAAAGCGTAATGGCCACTAAAAAAGACCTGGCTGAAGTGCAGGCTGATTTAAAAAGAGATATTGAGCAGTTGCGAGCCGACACTAAAAAAGATATTGAGCATTTGAGAGCTGAGGTGAAAAAAGATATTGAGCATTTAAGAGGCGAGGTGAAAAAAGATATTGAATATTTGAGGGGCGAGGTGAAAAAAGACATCTTACTCTCAAAAAGAAACCTTATAATAAAACTGTCTGGGATTATGGGCGGAATGATAACTATTGCTTGTATTGTGTTAGGATTCCTGATCAGACTATAAACTCACTTAGGAAAAATCGACGAAGGCGGGGGCTATGCAACACCGCTTAGAAAAATCGGCGAAAGGGGGCATAAGGGGCGCAAACAATTAAATAACACCACAAGACCACAACTTAGAAGAAGTCGGCGAAGGCCTCGGTGGTGCATTCGTTATGATTGGAATCACCCTCTCCAACTTCTAAACTCTCTGAATGATCTGCAACACAATCCTAAGACTGGAATGCAACACACTTTAGAAGAAGGCGGTGGTGGCTTTGGCCCGACATTCGTTATATGCAGAAAATAACACTTCTGAAAAAGAAAACTCACTCCTTTAGAAAAAGGCGACGAAAAGGGTTTATAAAGTGGGCTAGTTAAAAAAATGGGTATAAAGGGTCTAAAATCTACTTGACTTTTAGGCCCACCCCTGATACAAACGAAAATACTATGAGCACAGCTTTAATCAAACAAGTTCAATATCTGAAAGAAAATGGCTTTACAGAGCAACAAGCCAATACTCTTATTTATTTTCATAAGGACAGTATCGAAAGCGTAATGGCCACTAAAAAAGACCTGGCCGAAGTACAGGCTAATTTAAAAAGAGATATTGAGCAGTTGCGAGCCGACACTAAAAAAGATATTGAGCATTTGAGGGCTGAGGTGAAAAAAGACATGTCACTCTTACAAAAAGATATGTCACTCTTAAAAAGAGATATTGAACAACTGCGCGCCGATACCAAAAAAGATATTGAGCATTTAAGAGGCGAGGTGAAAAAAGATATTGAATATTTGAGGGGCGAGGTGAAAAAAGACATCTTACTCTCAAAAAGAAACCTTATAATAAAACTGTCTGGGATTATGGGCGGAATGATAACTATTGCTTGTATTGTGTTAGGATTCCTGATCAGACTATAAACTCACTTAGAAAAAGGCGACGAAGGCCTCGGTGGTGCATTCGTTATGATTGGAATCACCCTCTCCAACTTCTAAACTCTCTGAATGATCTGCAACACAATCCTAAGACTGGAATGCAACACCAGTTAGAAAAAATCGGCAAAGGCGGGGGCTATGCAACACCGCTTAGAAAAATCGGCAAAGGGGGCATAAGGGGCGCAAACAATCAAATAACACCACAAGACCACAAGACCACAAGACCACAAGACCACAACTTAGAAGAAGTCGGCGAAGGCCTCGGTGGTGCATTCGTTATGATTGGAATCACCCTCTCCACCTTCTAAACTCTCTGAATGATCTGCGGCATAATCCCACAATTTACTGTTATCTGAGTTACCAGGGCGTTCACTATCAACATTACCACAGCTAGTAATATCACCTTTTTCTGTAGCATTACAAGCATTTTGCCAGGCGGTCCAGCATATAAGAGCGCGAGCACAACCGGCTTTTCTGTCATCAGCCCTATCTATATCTGAGCAAACATTATCCATTAACAGCTTAAAAGCCAAATCAAATATATGGCTGTTTTGCTCTTTGGCGGAATAAGAAAATATATTTTGAGTACCTAAATTTGTGTGCATACAGGAAAGAGCATTATACAAAATTTTATCTTGCCTGGAGGCTAATTCAAATTCTCCATCTGGCCTTGTAGTATTATTTTTGTGATAAACAACTTTCAAATTATGATCACTACTACTACTAAAATTACTAAACCACCAAATATCAACATCTGTCTTATCACCAATAGATGGTGGTATTGGTGATGGTGGTGCATCATAACCACTACCACCTATACAATGTGTAGTGCCGTGGTGACTCTTTTTCAAAACATCTCCATCTGCTGTTCCAACTAAGGTTAAGAGTATAGCTTCTAAAACATCGTCTCCCTCGTTTATGTCGTCCTTTAAGATCTCTGCTGATTCTTGCCCGTCCTCTTCTACTAACCACTTTAAAGTTTCTATTAAGTTGCTTCTTTTATTATTGTCACCACTACCTCCCAATCCAGCTTCAATTTGTTCGATCCATTTTGTGACTCCAATTTGCACATAACATTTAAAGTCGTCAATGCTTACTCCGTCATCATCATCGTCATCATCGCCAATTTTGTTTAGATCATTTTCCACTTTAGAAGGAGATCTTGTTTTTGCTCTGCTTGATCCTGCTTTGCTACCCATAAGGAGATCGTGGACTTTTTCTAATTTTGCCACTGTTTCGTCTCCCCTGTTCATGCAAAGTCGTTTTTCTTCAAACTCCTCGTAAATGCTTTCGCAAATTTTCTCACAAGTCTCATTACCCTTGCAAAGATCGCCCTCGTCATCCTCGCACTGCTCAACCTCATTATCATCGCCGTCGTCACCATCGTCACCATCATCGTCTTGATTACTACCACTACTGCCTGTAGTAGCGGGATTGTTAGCAGAACCTTGCTGACTAAAATCTGTGCAGGACATAAAAGCAGAACTAATTAAAATTAAAGAAATCACTAAGCTTAACAAAAGCCATAAGCGGTTTTTTAAGAAAAACACTATAGGTAAAAATATATTAGTCATTGGATTTTTTAATTTGTTCATTTTTATTGTCCCCTTCTATTAAGTATTATTTTTATTCGTTTTCAATTTGTTTCATTATAAACTGATTCGGAAAATAAAGGCGCGATCTTTAAAACTTTTACTAACTTCAAAACTAAAGTCCAGCCCGCAAAGCGGGTTGCTTATCCATGTTGCTTCTATCCAGTCTGGCAAACAGCTCCTGAAAACGCACCTGCTCTCACGCTCTTTATACCCCGCAAAGCGGGTTAACTATCCATGTAGCTGTTGAAAAGCTTTGCCAAATGCTCCTGAATATGCACCTGCTCCCACGCTCTTTATACCCCCGGAGGGGGTTGCTTATCCATGTTGCTTTTTTCCGGTCTGGCAAACAGCTCCTGAATATGCACCTGCTCCCACGCTCTTTATACCCCCGGAGGGGGTTGCTTATCCATGTTGCTTCTATCCAGTCTGGCAAACAACTCCTGAATATGCACCTGCACTACCGCTTCGTGTCCCCCGCAAAGCGGGTTAACTATCCATGTCGCTTCTCTCCGGTCTGGCAAACAACTCCTGAATATGCACCTGCTCCCACGCTCTTTAATACCCCGCAAAGCGGGTTAACTATCCATGTCGCTTCTCTCCGGTCTGGCAAACAACTCCTGAATATGCACCTGCTCCCACGCTCTTTAATACCCCCCGGAGGTAACTAATAGTATGGGTGTGAAACAACCTGGGCGTGGATACGATCAAATATACTTTTTTAGGACGGACTATATAAGATTGAAAAACTAAACAAACTATGTAACTCTGGAATATAAAACTTTAGAAAAAGTTGGCAAAAGGACTTGTTACAGAGCAACCTTTAAAAAAAACGGGCATAAAGTGCCTAAAATCTGCTTGACTTTTAGGCCCACCCCCTGATATAAACTAAACCACTATGAGCACAGCTTTAATTAAACAAGTTCAATATCTAAAAGAAAATGGCTTTACAGAGCAACAAGCCAATACCCTTATTTATTTTCATAAGGAAAGTATCGAAAGCGTAATGGCCTCTAAAACGGATATTGCTGAAGTAAAAAAAGAAATCGCTGAAGTAAAAAAAGAAATCGCTGAAGTGCAAGCTGATTTAAAAAAAGAAATCGCCGAAGTGCAGGCTAATTTAAAAAAAGACATTGAACAACTGCGCGCCGATACCAAAAAAGATATTGAGCATTTAAGAGGCGAGGTAAAAAAAGATATTGAGCATTTAAGAAGTGATATGAAAAAAGATATATTGCTCTCAAAAAGAGACCTTATAATAAAACTGTCTGGGATTATGGGCGGGATGATAACTATTGCTTGTATCGTCTTAGGACTCCTGATTAGACTTTAATCCTATCCTGTAACATTTCAGATTTAATATTTTAATAAAACACTTAATCAGGTATAACACCAATTTCTGGCCATCTGATCTTCATATTGCTATTTTGAGGATTTAAAGCCATTAAAAAATCAAAAAGATAAGTTTTTATTATTTCTTGATTTTTATATCTATTGAATGCGTTTTCTGTAATATTTATATTAATTTCACTTTCTGTTTTTTTCTTAAAAGGAATAAAAAAGTGTCTGTATTCATAATTTATTTTACAAACTAAAGTGTGATCCCCAGATTCTATTTTAATATGGGATAAAATATCAGAGGAACATTTATCTAAGGCTGTTTCAAAGTTGTTAATTTATTGTTGGCTTGCTCTTTCATCATTGCTTCTTGAGTGGAAATTCCCTGATTGTGTATAATTAATATATAATTCTTTTATAGCTTTAATAATATTTTGTTTACTTCCTGTGATACTACATTGTATTAAAAGCTCTTTGCTTTCGCCTGGTTTTAGTAAAAATTCTGGGCTGGATTTTGGTAAATAAAAAAAGGGGAAAGAAAACCCATTTATAGTATTTCTTTTTACACTTCCAAATTTTTCGGCTTTGCAGTTATATGAAGTTTCTTGAGTGTTTTTTTCCTGGCTTTTTAATTCAAAACTACATTTTGTTATCTGAATATTTATAGGAGAGTATACAATAATTTTTGGAAAAAAGACCTCTCCTAAATCAGTCAGCCTGAAAAATAGATCCTTGGTCAACTGTACTTTCAATTTGATAAAGAAAGGAAAAACAACCATTTTAAAAAACACGATGACAGCCAGTAAAGAAGTTAAAAGGCCACCAACAGATTCAATAAATTTGAAGAAAATATCCATAGTTATTTTTTAATAGATTAAGAGTTTAAAAGTTCTTTTAAAGGTTTATCATTTAAAGAAACTTCAGAAACGATGCACTTATTTTCATCTATATAAAGCTTGGTGACCATTACATTTTGGTTCCAAATTAAACTTTGAAGTTTATCTTTGCTGGATAAAATATTAAGGTCTTTAATCTTTATGGGGCGATTTTCTTCTGCCGTCATAAAAATACTTCCACTAATGACCTGATTGACAAGCATTTTTTCTGGTTGCCTTTCAAACAGGTTATTTAATTGTATATTGCTTGATTTCATAATAAACACATAACTTTTATTTTATATAACTTGAAATTTTACAGATTTAAACATAATTGTCAAGTGATGTTTCTTAAAAAACTACATAAAAATCTAAAAAACGGGCATAAAGTGCCTAAAATCTGCTTGACTTTTAGGCCCACCCCTGATATAAACTAAACCACTATGAGCACAGCTTTAATTAAACAAGTTCAATATCTAAAAGAAAATGGCTTTACAGAGCAACAAGCCAATACCCTGATTTATTTTCATAAGGACAGTATCGAAAGCGTAATGGCCTCTAAAACGGATATTGCTGAAGTAAAAAAAGAAATCGCTGAAGTAAAAAAAGAAATCGCTGAAGTAAAAAAAGAAATCGCTGAAGTGCAAGCTAATTTAAAAAAAGAAATCGCTGAAGTACAGGCTAATTTAAAAAAAGACATTGAACAACTGCGCGCCGATACCAAAAAAGATATTGAGCATTTAAGAAATGATATGAAAAAAGATATGTCACTCTTAAAAAGAGATATTGAACAACTGCGCGCCGATACTAAAAAAGATATATTGCTCTCAAAAAGAGACCTTATAATAAAACTGTCTGGGATTATGGGCGGGATGATCTCTATTGCTTGTATCGTCTTAGGACTCCTGATTAGACTTTAGCCCGTGGCGGGAATCGAACCCACGATCTCACCCTTACCAAGGGTGTGCTCTGCCACTGAGCCACACGGGCTTATTTCTCCGACTCATTTTTTAAAAAAACAAAAAATATTAACCTGAAACACACTACACACTACATCTCTGACTGGCTAACTACTGACTTATTAAAACACAGGGAAGCAGAGCGGGAGACGGGCCTCGAACCCGCAACCCTCAGCTTGGAAGGCTGATACTCTACCAGTTGAGCTACTCCCGCTATTCTTCATAATTATTTTTTTTGAGAGTTTAGAATTAAGATACTTAGTTCCTTTGAAATCCTAATCCCTCCTGCTTTTTTTAATGATGGAGAGAGTAGGATTCGAACCTACGTAGGCATAAGCCAACGGGTTTACAGCCCGCCCCCTTTAACCACTCGGGCATCTCTCCTGTTACAATTTTATCTTACATTATAATTTATCACACCTCAGGCTTTATTTCTACACCCTTTTTAACTACTTAGTCGGCCCTCCAAAGCCTTTGTAACCTTTCAAACTTCCATCGCGCCGAAAATATCAAAGCCTTTTTTTCCAGACGGCTCTCCAAAGTCTCTGTAACCTCTTAAGTGGCCCGCTTTTTCACTTAATGGAGCTGGGTAAGGGAATCGAACCCCCAACCGGCTGATTACAAATCAGCTGCTCTACCAGTTGAGCTAACCCAGCAGAAGTAAATTTACGCCTCCCCGGCATAATTCCTGAGCACGAGGCTAAGGCGAGTAAAAAGCGAGTAAATTTACGCCTCCCCGGCATAATTCCCCGTGAAAAAACTGTTAACGCATTGTTATAACTTAATTTTTTTATAATTTGCTTAGAAAATAATTGCAAGCCATTATCATAAAACCTTTTGTTTTGCTTTCAAATTATGATATTACGCGCTTAATGCCGGACATTATGCTGAAATCGCCACGCGCGGAAAAAAACCGATGCGTAAAATGCTTAATGCCGCCGGACATTATGCTGAAATCGAGAAAGCCGAACGACTGTTTTGTCCACTTGCTCAAGGATAAATCTTTAATAAAATCCCTCTTGTACTGTGTTCTTGAGTTTTTCCAGTTGCTCATTTCCCCTATTATGGAGTCCCGCTCCTTTTCTGAAAAGTATCTTAAAAAATGCCTTTCTAAAAAACTTATATCAGCGCGATTATCCACAGCCTGTCTAAACTCAATCAATCTAAAAAACGCTTTTCAAACCTCAACCAGGAGGCCATTTCATTGGTCGCTGGTATAAGTTGTTCACTATCCGCTACTAATATAAGCCAAGCCTTCAACCAGGAGGCCATTTCATTGGTCGCCCCCCTAAAATATGAATATGAATATGGTATACTGTCTGACCACCGTAATCTCCGGTATTTACCACTAAACGCCAACCCTCTTTTAATCCGGCTTTTAAAGCAATGTCTTTTGCTTTTAAAAGCAAGTGCCCCATAAGAGCTTGATCTTCTGGCTCCAACTCCCGATGACTGGTAATTTCTTTCTTAGGTATCAATAAAATATGAACTGGTGCCTGAGGGTTTATGTCATCAAAAGCAATACACTGATCATCTTCATAATGAATACGGGCTGGTAATTCCTTATTAATAATTTTTTGAAAAATAGTAGAAATAACAATCCCCTTTTAAAGTAAAAACAAACCGTTTTATCAGAAGGCGGTCCGGCACCAGTTCACTAAATTAGTTGTCCAAGTAGCTACTAAACGCCTTCCGTTCTGCTTGAGTGCCAGTTTTTTGGCTTTTTTCCGTTTTTTACGAATTCTTTTATGATCATTTTTTTCACCGGAATGCTCCATTGCTGAGACATAATCCGCCTCGGCTTTTTCAAATTGTTCAAATTCAAAGTAAACGTCTCCTCGTTTTTCATAAATATCACCCTTACCCTGTTTCAAAGCCTGAGTATAATCCGTTATGGCCTTACGGTATTCTTTGATTTCTGCATAAGCCATTCCCCGAAGCCGATACCCCTTAAACTGGTCCTGCAAACCCAAAGCCAATGCTTTGTTGTAATACTCTATTGCTTTGTCATATTCTTTTAATTGACTATGAGCCAAGCCAATATTGAAAAACAAGTGCGGTGGCACCTTTTCCCCATACAGTTCTAAAGCTCTGTTGTAATCCTTCAAGGCCTCCTTTGTCCGGTTTCGTTTTAAATAAGCTGTTCCTCGACTATTATAGTAAAGGGCATTATTGGGCTCCAAAAGAACAGCCCTGTCAAAATAGTCTATAGCTAAATCCAGTAATTTAAAAAATTCATATAAGGCTTCTGGGCCGTTTATTGTAATAGTTTCAGAATGCTGTATCTGAGTAATTCCTAAGTTGTTGTAAGCTCGAGCAAACTGCGAATCAAAGCTCAGTGCAGTTTTGAAATGTCGTTCAGCTTCATCAAACCGGCTCTTTCTCAAATGACGCTCTCCTTTTTGGTTGGCCATTTCTGCGTAAGCGATTTGTCTACCTCTCAAAGCCACAGAATAATCAGGATCCAAGGCGAGGGCTTGGCTGTAATCCACCACCGCCTTTTCAAATAACCCTTGCTGGACATAAATTGTTCCGCGTAAATACAATGTTTCCTTGTCAAGAGAATTCTCTAAAGACCTATTCAAGAAAACTATGGCTGGTATTGGTATTTGCAATTTTTTCTTTTTTTCCCGAATTCTTTGTCCTCCTTCCCTAATATAAAGTTTTGCTATTTCATTTAAGGCCACTATAGAACGTGGATCCAGCTCAAGTGCTTTATCAAAACTCTCACGCGCTTTATCTAACTCACCTTTTTGAGCATATAGTTTTCCTAAATTATTATACGCTGTGGGAAGCTTCGGGCTTAATTCAATAGCTTGATTAAATTTCTCACGAGCGAATTCGTATTCTTTCATTTGCAGGTACTCCAGCCCTTCTTTATTAAGCCTTATATAGTCATCCGCAAAACCAGCATTTAAAAAAAACACCACTGGTAAAATAGAAAAAATTATTTTGATTTTTTTAAGTTTCAATTTTTTAACCTTTTAGTTTTTTTGCGCAGGTTTTTTTAATTTAGCGTATTTTTTTCGGAATTTTTCTGCTCTACCTTCTGTGTCTAATAACCTCTGTTGACCAGTATAAAACGGATGAGAAGAGCTGGACACATCAAAAGTAATTAGAGGATAGCTTTTTCCGTCTAATTCAATCGTTTTTTTGCTCTTTACTGTGGACTTTGTCCTAATATGAAATTGAGTAGAAACATCTTTAAAGACCACTTCTCTAAACTCTGGATGAATATCTTTTTTCATAAAAAACCTCTAAAAATTTGAAATATATTTGTAAACTTATGTTTCTGGTCTTGCGCTTATAACGAAAAAAACCTCTAAAGGTCGCCCCTCTCAAAACCAGCTTGGTTTATCACATTGTTTTACTGAAAAACCCTATTTCTAAGCTTGCTCTGGCAGAAAGAAAAACCTCTAAAGGTCGCCCCTCTCAAAACCAGCTTGGTTTATCACACTTTTTTATTGTGTAACCTTTAAAAGTAAAATATGCATAAATATGTATAAATTACATCCTCCTTTGTTTTAGATAATCACTGAAATAGCAGAACTTTCCAAAATTATAAATAATCCCTTGTGAAAAAAGATTGTTTTTTTGACTGGATTCTCCCTTGAAAAATGCTGAAAACCTTTTAGGCTTTTAGTTTAGGTTCTGGATACCTGCTTTCGCTGGTCTGAAAAGCCAAGTCAGTGGCGCAACTGAAAAGCCAAGTACTTGGCTTTTCAGTCCCTCGAAAGCAGGAATCTTGCCGGTTTTAGAATAAAGTAAGTCCTGTTTAACTGTGTTGCAATACACTTTTTCACGGGCAACTATATAGCCAAAACCGCGAAAAAGCTATAGCCAAAGTGGAAAAAACCATATATATTTGAAATTTAATAACCCATGAAAACCTGGCCCCCGCATAGGGATTTGAACTTGAGCCTGCCCTTCGCCTTCGCGAGGCAGACTCCAAAAAGGAGCATATTTTGAGAACAGTTAATACTTTTCTGTATATCTTTTTATTACCCCCTTTACTTCCAAAAAGGCGCGCATTGTGAGATTAATTAATTTAAGACCGCAAGTGTTACTTATAAACGGCAGATTCCAAAAAGGCGCGCATTGTGAGATCAATTAATACTCTTACTTTCATTTTCGGCATTGTCCTTTCCGGCCATTCTTTTTCTTTCGTCCCAAGTGGAGACACAGATTACTTTATACAGGAAGAAAAGCAATATCGATTAATTTTCACCAAACAACACTTAAGTACTATTGAAAAAGTTAATCAAACAGTTAAAGCCTACATCAATAGTATGTCTCAGTTTAAAAATAGAACTTTAGAAGAGCCTATTAATATTATTTTGTTTTCGCCACACACCCAGATTTCAAATGCTTTTGCAACTATTTTTCCTGATTTCACAATAGGGCTATACCCTTCCACAATGGTGGGGCAAAGCTTGCATTTGCCTTCCTGGTTTGAAACTATTTTTGAGCATGAGCTGAACCATATTTTTCAGCTCAGCCACTCTAAAACTCCAAAAGCCATAAGAAAAATTTTTAACTTGCCCAGCCTCTTTTTCTTTTACCTGTTAACTCCTTATCCCAATATATTACTACCTCATTTTGTTTTAGAAGGAGATGCTGTTCTTAAAGAATCTCTTTTAACCAACAAAGGGGGCAGGCTTTATAATGGCGACACAAGGGCCCTTGTGTATTCTCAAATTAAACACTATCAGCATCAAATTCCAAAATTTACTAAAGAACATTTATTGCATTTTCAAACAACTGCTCATTCTGGAAGAGAAAAGTATCTTCATGGTGGATACTTAATGGCTATGTTGGCAGAGAAGTATCCACACGCTGTGGTTAACTCATTTTTTGCTTTAGAAAAAAATAAACCCTCCCGGAAAACCATAAAACAGATAAAAAGCGCGACTATAAAAACAAAGCTCTCAAAAGTTTTTGCAGACGCTTTTTCTTTTCAATATCTTTATTATTTTTTAGATGACCTGGTGCAGGCTTATTTTAACCACTATTTAAAGCAGGCTAATGAACAAAAAAATTCTTCTGAACCCGCTTTATTTAACAGCTTTACCTGCCCGCCATTTAACCGATCTGGTGATGAGCTATTTTTTTTAACATCTCATTATCGATCTTTGCCCGTTTTAAAGATCTTTAACACAAAAACAAAAAAATGGATTGATAAAAAAACAGATCTGCCGGTGGGAAAAGTGTTTAAAATAGGAGATAAATATTATTCCCGCTCCTCTAAAACAGTCCGCCCCAACATAAGACGCTATTCCCTTTTTTCCGAAGGAGTAAAAAACCTTAAAGAGTTTGAGTCGCAATATGTAGAAGAGCTAACTAACAAAAAAAAATTATATATTGATGCCAAAAACACTTATGAGGGGTTTAAACTTTATCTTAATGGTAAATTTTATGCTGATATTCACTCTAATGCTTTATGGGATCAAAAAGAAAATGTTTATTATTTTAAGCAAAAAGGTTTGCAAAGAACTTTATACAAAAACAAGACAGCCCTTTTTTCCTATAAGGGATATTACGGAAACATAATGGATATTGATCCTAACGGAGCGGTGTATTGGACAGCAAACAGTTTGTTTGGTTCTTCTCTTTATCAGTATAAAAACAAAACCATTTCCAGAATTTCTGGATCGGATACAATTATTCAAGCCCGGAAAATAAACAATAGAGAGTTTTTTGTGTGTGAGGTAACCCCTTTTGGCTATGAATATAAAATCATTCCGATAGAAAAAACGGCAGAACAACCCGTTTTATACAAGTATCGTTTTAAAAGCCGATCTATCCAGGTAGCAAAGTATAAGGCAGGGCCCGCTTTTGGTATCCAGACCAGCAAAGCTAACAGCGAAACTGGCAAGGTCAGCAAGATCAGCAAGGCCAACCAAACCAGACAAAACAGCCAGGCTAATAGCACGGCCAGCAAGGCCAATAACCAAAACAGTCAGGCCAATAATAAAACCAACATTGAAAATAAACGCAACGAAAACAAACAAAACAACAAGGCTAACAAACAAAACAGTCAGGCCAATAATAAAACCAACATTGAAAACAAACACAACGAAAGCAAACAAAGTAAAGAAATACTATATAAAAAATATTCTCCTTTTAAAAATATTCATTATAGTGGCAGTTCTTTACAGGGGGTTTGGGGAGGAGTCCTTTCTCTCATAAATGGAGGTATTTTGTTCTCTGATTATCTAATGCAACAACAAATTTTACTTTCTTATATGGGAACTATTGCGCACCCTGTTCTCTTTGATTCCCTTTATGATGATTCTTATTTTAGAATGGAAGATCAACTTCTTTCTGCAAAGTATTATAATACAGAACATAGGTTAAACTGGAATTTAGGATATGCTTTTCGCTTTCGCCCAGGCTTTAAAACACCTATGAACATAGGAGAAGATAACAATAACAAAAAATATTTAATCTCTGAAAATAAATATGATCAAGGTGGGTCTTTGGGCTTTAGCTACCCTTTGTTTAAAGAAGGTAGATGGTTTGCCAGAACCTCGTCTCAAAAATATTTGGATTGGATAGCCAGTTCCCGTATTGAAGCCTCTTGGACAGGGAACTTTACTTTGGGATACTACCAAACATTTCCTTATTTATACGCTCCTCGGAGGGCTGTTATATCAAACCTGTTTTTAGATTACGAGGCCCATGAATCCCCTATTGCCCAAGACACTAAGGCAGAAGAAATTTCTGATTCTTCAACCCGTTTTAAAGGAGGCTTTAAAGCGGGTTTAAGGTTAAGCTCCACTTGGCACTTAGGAAGTGATTTTTATCTTTTTCCTGAATCTTCTTATGTAATGTCTTTTCACCCAAACATAAATCCAGCCAGAGCCTCGCTTTACTCGGCCAGTGTGGGCTTAAGAGATCCTTATAGTCCTTCAGCTTACTTAAAGTCTTGTTTAGGTTCTCAGGGATTTGGTCTCAATGGACAAGGAAATTGTTTTTCCTCAACAGCTAAGGACAGCGCGCCCTATCTCTCAGAAGAGGCACTGCCTTTAGACAGCGCGCCTTATCCTTACGACGACATTGGTTCTGATTCTTTTGTCTTTTCAGATATATTTGGACCTTTATTTCGAAGAACATACCAAGCCCACAGTATAGGGACTGCTTCTTTAGGGTTAAAAAAAGTGTTCATTCTTCCTGTAAATTGGATTAGTTTACACGACTTTACACCTTTGTTTCGCGTGCGATGGATTATTTTTGAAAATTTATTTTCTAAGGATGGATTGTTTTTTCTTTCAAAATACAAAAAGGATATTTTACCTGATAAAGATTCTATTTATAGAGATATTATACAAAAAAATATAGACAACACAAAAAAACTTTTTAAAGAACAGGAGATAGAACAAGAAGAATATACTCAATGGTTGGAGTGGACATTTGGTTTTGAAACCTCATTTTTAATGTATAAAAAAATACGACTCATTATGGGTTTTTCTTTAGGTTTTAGAACACCTGTCCGATTTTGGGAAGCAGAAGAGGATAATAAAGAGATTGAAAACCAACAAAACATTATTTATAAAGAAGGAGGGAGTTTGGACGAAATGATGAGCGTTGACACCACCAGAAAAAACAAGCTTTTAAGCCCTGCCATTCAATTTTATCTAAAAATGCCTTTATAAGCAATAAAACTACTTTATATTAGCCGGGGAAAAAGGTTGTAGATTCCGGTTTTTCAGGGTATAGATCTGATAAAACACATTTAAGAAAAAAGTAGGTAAAGGAATATGAATAAAAAACTAAAGAATGTAAAACTCCCGCACACATTTAAGAAAAAAGTAGGTAAAAGAATATGAATAAAAAACTAATACCTATGTATTTAACTATTTTTCGCATTATTTTGGTTTTGCCGATAATCCTGCTTATTTTATATAAAGTTTACTGGCTCGCGGGCCTTTTTTGGCTTATAGCCGGGCTAACTGATTTTTTAGATGGTTACCTATCCAGAAAGTGGTCTGTTAAGACCACAGCCGGTGCACTGTTAGATCCGGTGGCGGATAAAATTCTTACTTTATCTATTTTAATTTTGTTTTGTTATTTACAAAAAGTGGATCCTTATTTGGTTATTTTATTTATGTCCAGAGATATTTACATAACTGGACTACGATCTATTTCAGCGGACAAAGGTTTGATTTTATATGCTAAGCCTCTGGCTAAGTGGAAAACTTCTTTGCAAATTATAGGGGTTTTTCTTATGTTGGTTGGTTTTCAAACAGCCAGTTATGGGGAAATAGCGGGTTATGGCCTTTTATGGGGTTGTGTTTTGCTTAGTTGGATTACGGCTTGGGATTATACAAACGACTTTAGAAAAAAATTCAAATTTATTGACTTTTAAACTTAAAGTGTGTAAAATCTCCCCGCAGAAGTAACTTTTTACATAAAGCGGGTGAGCTTCAGCTGGCTAGAGCTACTACCTTGACAAGATTGATGGGCAGTGATTGCGATAATGTTACCTGTGGTATCCGCGACTGATAGGAGCGGATACCACAGGGTGGAAAATCTCCCCAGAGATTTTACACTATATTTATAACGCGGGTGAGCTTCAGCTGGCTAGAGCTACTACCTTGACAAGATTGATGGGCAGTGATTGCGATAATGTTACCTGTGGTATCCGCGACTGATAGGAGCGGATACCACAGGGTGTAAATTTATCTCAAATTTATCTCCCCAGAGATTTTACACTATATTTATAACGCGGGTGAGCTTCAGCTGGCTAGAGCTACTACCTTGACAAGATTGATGGGCAGTGATTGCGATAATGTTACCTGTGGTATCCGCGACTGATAGGAGCGGATACCACAGGGTGGAAAATCTCCCCAGAGATTTTACACTATATTTATAACGCGGGTGAGCTTCAGATGGCTAGAGCTACTACCTTGACAAGATTGATGGGCAGTGATTGCGATAATGTTACCTGTGGTATCCGCGACTGATAGGAGCGGATACCACAGGGTGTAAAATCTCCCCAGAGCTACTACCTTGTGATTGCGATAATGTTACCTGTGGTATCCGCGACTGATAGGAGCGGATACCACAGGGTGTAAAATCTCCCCAGAGATTTTACACTATATTTATAAAGCGGGTGAGCTCAGCTGGCTAGAGCGCAACCTTGCCAAGGTTGAGGCCGTGGGTTCGAATCCCATCACCCGCTCCATTTTATCAGGTCTGTTTGAAATTGTGAAAAAATTATCCGCGACTCGCTCCATTTTTCAGATGGCTAGAGCTACTACCTTGACAAGATTGATGGGCAGTGATTGCGATAATGTTACCTGTGGTATCCGCGACTGATAGGAGCGGATACCACAGGGTGTAAAATCTCCCCAGAGATTTTACACTGTATTTATGTTCGAATCCCATCACCCGCTCCATTTTTCAAATTGTGAAAAAATTATTATTTTTTTAGAAGTCACTATTGATAATTTAATGGAATAAAGCTATGTTAAAAAAAAAACAAAAAAATATGTGGCACAATCTTTTTGAAAAAAAAGATCAAATAAGTTTATCAGAATACCTAAAAGGTTATCAAAAAAGAATACAGCAAGAAAGTGAGAAGTTGTTTGTATCAGAGTTTTTGTATCCTATATTTGGAAAACAAAACATTAAACATGTTATACCTCAATATCCTTTCATTGATTCAGAAGGCAAAAGCAGAAGAATAGATTTTGCAGTTATAAAAGATGATAAAAAATTAGCTCTTGAAGTCAATGGGGAACTATATCATGCAGAAGGTATTATTCCTAATAAAATATTTGATGATAATTTATTTCGCCAAAATGAGATTTTAAATGCTGGTTATCAGCTACTTCGCTTTTCATATAACCAACTTCAATCTCCTGTTTGGAGAAAACAGATTTTTGAAAGTATTAGAAGAGCAATACAAAAACAATTTCCTGAGTTAATTTCTAAAACTATTATTGAACCAAACTATCTTCAAAAAGAAGTGTTAAAAAATCTCGACTTATATAGGACTAAAGGTTGGAAAAAAGGTATTGTTGTTTTACCTACTGGAACTGGAAAAACTTATTTATCTGCATTTGATACTTTAAAAACAAAAGGAAGAATTTTATTTATTGTTCACCGATTGGATATTCTAAATCAGTCGAAAACTGCATTTGAGAAGATATATCCAAAAGAGAAATTAGGATTACTAACAGGACACGTTCAAGAAAATTTAAAAAATTCCAAGATATTATTTGCTTCCAAGGATTCACTAAAAAATGCTGTTCATTCAGATACATTTAAAAACACTGAATTTTCATATATTATTGTCGATGAAGTTCATCACGGCCAAGCTCCATCATATAAAATGATACTAAATTATTTTGAACCAGCTTTTTTTATGTTAGGTTTAACAGCTACACCTGATAGAATGGATCGAAAAGATATTTTTGAAATATTTGATTATAATAAAATATTTGAATATTCACTTACTGAAGCTATAGAAAATGGTTTCCTAGTTCCATTTAATTACTATGGTTTAAAAGACAATATTGATTATTCGAATATTCGCTATAAAGGAGCAAAATATAATGTCCAGGATCTGGATCGTCATCTAATAATAGAGAAAAGAAATAAACAGATCCTTGAAGAGTATTTAAAGAAAGGGAAAGGAAATAAAGCTATAGGTTTTTGTTGTTCAATTAAACATGCTGAAAGAATGGCTGAATTTTTTAATCTTCAAGGAATTCCTTCTGTTGCGATCACATCTCTAACAAATGAGCGAGATAAACAGACTTCTAAGTTTAAAAAGAATGAAGTGGTAGTTGCTTTTACGGTGGATATTTTTAACGAAGGAGTGGATTTTCCAAATGTTCAAGTTTTGATGTTTCTAAGACCTACAGAATCAAAAACAATTTTTATGCAACAACTTGGTAGAGGATTACGCCTCTGTAGTGGAAAATCAAATGTTGTAGTTTTGGATTTTATCAGTAATTATAAAAAAGCCAATAAAATAAGAAAATATATTTCAGAATCTTCAGAAGAAATTAGAAATTTAAGAAATGGCAGATTTAAAAAAATTGAATATAAATATTCTCCAAAATGCAGTGTTTATTTTGATAGTGAAGTAGAGCAGATTCTTGATATACAGGACAGACAAGAAAGAAAAATAACAAAAGAAGACTTGGTCGGAGCTTATTATAACTTATCTGAACTCTTACAAAGAAAACCAACACAAGGAGATATAAATCAACACGGAGAATTTAAAATTTCAAAATACCTTTCGGTATTTAAGTCATGGGTGAAGTTTCTTAGAGAAATTGGCCAGTTTACTGAAGCGAGTTACCATTTCCCACAAGGGCTCCACTTAGGACATTTACTATATATCATAAAAGTTGTTAATTCCGGCCACTTTAAAAAGAGTCATCTAAATGAAAAATTTGTAAAATTAAGAGGAAATTTTGATCCCAGAAGGCTTGGAATTTTTCAAAGACAAACTAAATATAAATTACAAGGGTTAATGGAGTTGGGCCTATTAGTTGACGATAGAACTGTAGAAAAAAATGAAAAACTTAAATTGAAACTAACTTCAAAAGGGCTTGTTTTTTATAAACTTTTAAAACCGGTTATAGAAAATCTTAAACTATCTTTTAAAAAGAAACAACAGAACATCCCTTCATGGGATATGAATATCCTTGCAATGGATTTTAATTTATCTATTAAAAAATTTATCATGAAATATAAGAATAAAAAAAATACAATTAGATCTATATTTCTGGAAATGAATGCGATTAGACTTATGCTCAATTATCTTTACAGAGTAGAGAGAAAAAAAATTATATCTAAAGCTGATATTTATAAAGGTTTTTTTAACTCTCAAGAGGTTGCAAGGTATTGTGATCAGAATGGCATTGAAATTGCTACAGAGGAAGGGGCAAAACATCGTTGTCCTTTTTTGCTCAATGTATTGGAAGCAATAGGAATATTGGAAAATAGAAGGAATGAAGTGGAGTTAAAAACATTTTTAATCTCACCAAAACTCTTAATTTCTAAACATAAGGAACCGGATACATTATTAAAAATACGCTTTGAGGCAATCAAGAAGTATTATTTAAAAAATGTAATTGATCTTCCAGAAAATGAGCTCTCTATATTAAAAGAGTTGTTTGGCAAAGAGTTTCTTACATCAAAATATTTTTTAAATAAAATGGAGTTTAACAATGCCTAATAAATCACATCATAATTCAGGACACCGAGCAATGAATCTTATCAATAAATATGGTAAAAAGCACAGCTCTTTTATTAAAAGTAAGTTACCAAAAAAAACCAAACATATATTATATGTTGAAGATACTATCAGTTTCCTGCAAAAGATTCCAGATTCATCAATTCAGCTGATACTTATTGATCCTCCATATAATCTTGAATTAGACGTATGGGATAAGTTTGATAATTATTTGGACTGGGCTAAACAATGGTTGGATGAAATTTACAGAATTTTAAGTGCTTCAGGAAACTGTGTTATTTTTGGAGGGTTTCAATATCAGGATTTGAAGAAAGGCGATCTTTTAGAAATTTTGCACTATACAAGACATAATACAAAATTGCGCTTTATAAATTTGATTGTTTGGTACTATAAAAATGGAATGTCCGCTCATAGATTTTTTGCTAATAGATATGAAGAAATTATCTGGCTTTCAAAAACAAAGCAATATTATTTTGATCTTGATTCTGTCAGAGTTCCTTATGATTTTGAATCAAAACAAGTAGCCCTAAGAGATAAAAGATTAAATCCTGATAATATTGAAAAAGGGAAAAATCCTACTAATGTATGGGAAATACCCAGATTAAATGGAAACTCAAAAGAAAGAGTAGGGCACCCAACACAAAAACCATTGGAGGTGGTCAGAAGATTTGTAAAATCGCTTTCCTACCCTAATTCTCTAGTTTTAGATTTTTTCTCCGGTTCTGGAACCACCGGTAGAGTATGTATTGAAGAAGGAAGAAATAGCATTCTTGTTGACAATGATCCAAAATCAGGACAATATTTAGATAAGCATATAAGGAACATTGGTAAAATTGGATTACCCTGTGATTTTGAACTGGTGAACAATATACCTGTAAAAGATTTCATTAGTAAACTGAAGTAGAAATTTTGACACACAGCTCCGTAAGTCCTGTATCAAGGTTATTTTCATTTTTTCTTCTACAGACTGGACTATACCCCACTGGGAATGATACTTTATTTTTGTACATCTTGAGGAGTTTTTATATGCCGGTTTTAAATTTTAAAGGAAAGTCTTCTGTCTATTCTCATCACTTAGGAGTGCCTTTTCATGCATTAGAAATTAACGAAAAAAAATCTCTTCCCCCTCTGGCCAGCCCAGGTAATCTGACCACCCACAGTGCTCTGTCCAGCCCAGGTAACAAACAAGGTGCAAAAAGAGCACCTAGTTTAAATGATAATCTGATCATTCACGGGGACAATCTTCATGCCTTAAAAGCCCTTCTGCCAAGATATGCCGGAAAAGTAAAATGTATTTATATTGATCCTCCTATTTTCCAAAGAAGAAAAAATAAAAGGGATAAATTTGTTAGAAAAAGTTACTTTAGGTTTTTCCAGCTATCTAAAAACACAAGACTTCGACGAAGAGCTACTGAATAACAGCGTCCCCCATCCTTTTGATTCTCACCCTCCTGTTGCTCAAAGGATTAAGGATATAGGAGTAACCTTAGATCTGTCTGAGGTAAGAAAACAAGTTGTTAAAACTCCAAAAGACTCCTGGTTTTTTGAAATAGAGGGGGCCAAGGAAATTCAAGATGGTTTAATTAAAGATTATGAAGAAGAATTTTTAAAGCAACATGAAACAGACCTGGTTTACAGATACTTGCCCAAAAATGATGAAGAAAGAATTTTGGTTGAAAAACATTTTCCATCTACTACATTTTCTTCTAAAGATAAAAAATTTAAAATAACTTTTGATTATGAAAAAATAAGCTGTTCCGATTGGAGCATTCCTGTGTATTATAACAACATAAACATTAAGAAGTTGGATAAAGAAGAAAGTTTGATGAATTATTATATAGTTTTTAAGTTAAAAAAAGACACTCCTCCGCACAAAGGTAAAGTCAAACTTTGTGTTACTAAAACAACAGAAAAGCCCAATACAATATTAGAAGTTTTGAATCTCTACTTCGGCAGATACCTTTCAGCCTTTGAGTATTCCAATAAAACTTCTGAAAATCCATAAGGCTTTTTTGTTGAATATCTACTTTTTGCTTTTTTCCTGCAACAGAAATTGCCTAATATCCCGATTCATTATGGCAATGAATCCACGGATGTACAGATTAAAAATTCTACTTCAGGTTTTAAAGCCCTCAAAATCAGCTTTTCCTGGTTTTTTATTGATTTTTTTACAATCTTAAAAGCCTTATTTTACTTTTATAAGGAGAAAAACCTTTATAAGATCGCTATTCTCAAAATCCGTCGGGTTTAAGGAGGTATATTAAATACACAATGTATCCACTTAGAAAAACATAAGGGAGTACTTTTTGAACCCATTTTATATAATAACAACATATAATTGGTAATAAAGCAATATGAACAAGCAAAAGGGCTGGAAGATCTAAAGTGAGTATTTTAGAATCTAACTGAGCGGGCTGTATCCATCCTGCTGTGCTAAAAATCGCAAAGGTGTTAAATATATTAGAACCAATGATATTGCCCATAGCCATATCTTTTTGATTTTTCAAAATAGCTACCACACAAGTAAAAAGCTCTGGCAGGCTGGTGCCAACAGACACAATCAATAAGCCAATAAGTCTTTCAGACATTCCTAAAGCTTGCCCTAAACCTACAGCCCCTGTCACTGTTAAATGAGATCCACCCACCAGCAAAGCAAAACCCAGGATAATAAAAAATATTTCTTTTATACTAAAAGCCGAGAGGGCTAATAACAGATTATTTTGCATAATGCCTTTATCTACAAACTGGCCCTCTTGCTCTGTCCGACCAACCTCTTGCTCTGTCCGACCTTCTTCTCCTCTGCGGGCAAAAAGCGCACTAAAAATTATATAGGTTAAAAAAATAGCACTCAGGAAAAAAGCATCCCAGCGGGAAAGAAATTGATCCCACATAATGGGAATAAGAGCAAAACCAGTTATAACAAGAAACAATATGTCTTTTTTTATCAGCTGAATTTTTGCCTTAGAAAGGGGATAAAACAATACTAAACCCAACACTAACAAAATATTAAAAATATTGGATCCTAATATGTTGGCCACCGCTAAATTAGAAAAACCTTTTATGGAGGAAAAAGAGGACACGGCCCATTCTGGAGCAGAAGTGCCCATTCCAAGAAGTATCACACCCACAAAAAATGGACTTATGCAAAACCGCCGGGCCAATAATTCTGATTTTTTGACCAACAGATCTGCACCAGCCACTAAAGCAAAAAGCCCTAAAACAAGCCCAATTAAAGAAAATAAATAAACAGTCAAAACCCACTTCCTTAAATAAAGATTGATCAAAACAGCAAAATCAGTATATCTTAAGTAGTTGTCCGTGAAAAATCTCTCTTTAAACCAGCAAAAAGGTAACATTAAATGTCTGTATTTCAAAAATATTTTCCGCAAGTTCAATATTTAAAAGAGCGCGATCAGGCTTATTTAGATAACTCAGCCACCACCTTAAAACCCCAGTGTGTAATCGACACACTTAACAAGTTTTACAGTCAAAAAGTATCTAATGTGCATAGGGGCGATCACTACTTAAGCGATGCACTTACCTTAAGTTACGAGAGCGTGCGCACAAAAGTTCAAAAGTGGATCCAGGCTAAAAGTGCAGAAGAAATTATTTTCACAAAAAGCACAACCGAGGGTATTAATTTTTTATCTTATGCTTTAGAAAATTACTTTAAGCCAGGAGATGAAATTTTACTAACAGAAATGGAGCATCACTCTAACATTCTGCCCTGGCAAGCTCTTTCTAAAAGACGAAACTTGACACTAAAGTTTCTGCCAGTCTATGAAACTGGCGAATTAGATCTGGAGGAATGGAAAAAACAAGTTACTCAAAAAACAAAGCTTTTTGCGTTTACTCATTATTCCAACGCTTTAGGAACACGAAACCCGGTAGAAAAACTATGTGCTTTAGCAAAAGAGGCTAACATTTTAACTGTAGTGGACTCTGCTCAAGCTCTAACGGCAGAACCGGTGAATGTGCAAGAAATAGGATGTGATTTTTTAGTTTTTTCAGGACATAAATTATTTGCTCCAACAGGGGTGGGAGCACTTTATGCTAAAAAAGCTCATTTTAACAAACTAATACCTTGGCAGTTAGGTGGGGGGATGGTGACAGATGTTCATTTATCCCATTATGAACCAGCTGATCCTCCACAATGTTTTGAGGCCGGCACTCCTCCTATAGAGGGAGTATTGGCCTTGGGATCTGTGTTGGATTTTTTAAACTCTCTAAAGGTGACAAACCACTTAGCAGAAAACACAGGAGAAAATGCACCAAAACCCGCGACAGCAAATGTAGCACCAGAAAACAAGCCAAAAAGTGTATTAGACAATACACCAGAAAACGCACTAAACAGTTCATCAGAAAATGAATTAGAAAATGCAGGTGAAAACATGACAAAAAACGCACCAGCCCCACTTAGGCAAAATGCAAAACTTTTTTTTGAAGAGATAAAAAAAAATAAAAAAGCTTTATTAGCTTATACAGAAGAAGAATTGCGAAAAATACCTGGGATAAAGATCATAGGATCATCACCCACAAAAGTAAACATTGTGTCTTTTGTTTTAAAGTCTGCACATTGTCGGGATATGGGGCAACTGATCTCTCAGGCTGGGGTGGCCATCCGCTCTGGTCACCATTGTTGCCTGCCTTTGATGAAAAAACTAAACTTACCCTCTGGCACAATAAGAGCGTCCTTTTCCATATACAACAACGAACAAGATGTTAAATATCTTATATCCGCCGTCCACAAAGCTAAAAAGATATTAGGATAGCTCTCTAAAATCGGAAACAATTATTACTCATACTCATACTCATCTAAATTTATATCATTATTAAATAAATACTTAGATATAGATCGAAAGCCGTTTATGGCCTCAAACATATCTATTGTATCAGTAAATTGTTCAAAAAACTTGTATATCGCTATTTCTTTGACAACCGGCAAAGCCAATGCTGTTTCAAAAAATTTATGACATGAATCTTCAGAACCTATTAACTCTTCATCACCTAAAGCATCTTTTTTGGCAATAATATCAATATCTCCTATTAAAATTCCCTTCCTTAACGAACTATTTTCCAGATTCTCATCCTCATCAAATTCAGGAAGAAACAAAACAACCTGGCCGTTTGCATTCACCTCCATATCTTCTACTGCATCAACCACCAGTGCTTGCTCTATAACATTTTGAACTTTAACGTGTTCATAAAGCAAATTTTCCACAATCTCTTGGAAACTTATATCTGTATCTGAGATATACTCTTTTTCATGGGCTATTTGGCGCCAGATATCCCTCATTATATGGCTTAAATCTTTCCTTCGCTTTATAGCCTCATCCACACACACAGAATACAACATATCAGTAAAAGTGTCATCATAATTCCAAGAAATTATTGTATGGTCTTCAAATGCCATATCATTGTTTGGCTGGTCACCAGAACCCACAACAGTTACTTTCCCCGTCTCATCAGCTTTAGCTCCATCACTGTTTGACTGGTCACCAGAACCCACAACAGTTACTTTTCTCTTCTTATCAAACACAGAAAAGCGCGCCCCCTCAAAGTCAGAACCCCCAACGATTACTACTTTCTCGTTCTGCGCATTAGCTGAAGTTCCCAATAGAGAAAAAGCCCCTACAAAAAACAAACAAAAAATCTTTATAAGTTTCATTGATATATCTCCTTTTAATTGTTATTTAAGGTTTAGAAAATGCAAGGCAGATTCACCTTGATAAAAAAGTAGGACCATTATACAATAAAAACTAATTTAAGAAAGTTTTTTTCAAAAAAAATTCAAAATAAAAACTAAAAGTGTATAATTTACACTCTAAAAAGCCAACAACTTGGCTGGACAGAACCAATAAGAGGAAAAACTATGGATATTAGCAAAACAGATGTTTTGATTCGGATGTTAGCCACACCTAATCCTTATGCTTTAAAGTTCGTTTTAAATGTGCCTTTAAAAAACAAAGGTCGAGCCTCTTTTTACAGCCAAGAGGATTGTTTAAATCTCCCGCTTTTTCGCTCCCTATTTGATATTCCAGGGCTAAAACAGTTGTTTGTTTTTCAAAACCAGATGACCCTCACACACGATGGCTGTTTAGACGCAGAAGAAATAAATAAAAAAGTTACCGCTATAGTAAAAACCCGTATTACGATCCATGACCCCGATTTTTTATCTCTTGAAGAACAACCTACCTCCTCTGACACCTCACCCTCCCTGAAAAGAAAAACAGAATCATCCCCGGAAGTACTAAAAGTAGAAAAAATTTTAGATCGCACCATTCGCCCCGGTCTACAAGCAGACGGAGGAGATTTAGAAGTATTATCTGTCCAAAAAAACGAAGTAAGAATATCTTACCAAGGAGCGTGCGGAGGTTGCCCCAGTGCCTTAATGGGCACACTGGAAGCTATTGAAAATATCTTAAGACACGAAACCGGACAGGAAAACCTAAAAGTGATTCCCGTATGATGGCTCTTCTTGATGGCTCGTGAAAAACCAGTCCCTCCTTATAAATAGGTTTATGTGTGTTCTTTTTCCATTAAATGAATGGCATTTCGGATAAAAGGTCTTTTTTCGTTGTTAGAGCGAAAATCATCTTGCGCACTGACGGATATAAGTTGCCTCTTTAAAAGTGCTTTTTCGCTTTCTGGTCGTTTAAAAAGATAAGCCAGCTCCAGCAATTCTACCCCGGCTAACCAATGCTTTTTTGCAAAGGTTTTATTATGTTCCTCCATAAGAGCTAAAAATACATTTGCTACCCTATCGGCAGACTCCCTAACCCTCCTGATTTTTTGATAAAACGCAAATAATTTTTGCTGGTCTGAGGTGGGAGAGTAAGAAGGAACATGAGCTACTTTAAAACTTTCCAAGTCTTTATACGCCAAACGATCCGCTGGTCCTCCAAAAACAGAACAAACTTTTTCTCCTAAAGCCAGATCAAAAACGCCCCACTCCGGTTTATAATAAACCTCATCCCCTCTTAAAACATGACAATTTTTAAATCGAAGGAGAATCAGCTGATTGTTTTTTGATCGTGCTTCCAAAAGCGACCCTTTTAAACGCCAACCACCAGCAAAGTCTAACTCCATATCCTTAGCTTTATTGCTATATCGGTTTTTCAGTTCAGATAAAGTCATTTTATGAGGGGCTTTATGTGTATCTTTTAATACCCCCAGCGGACTGCTGTATCCATTGGAGTGCTCTGCCCGGCTGTGCCCTTTTAATTCCTGACCCCCATAGCTTAACTGGCAAGGCCCTTTAAGTTTAATAAATAAAGTTTTATCTTCCTCCTGAACATAATTTTCCAACACACCTGAAATCTGAAGACCAGTATCCAACTCAATAGTGCAAACTGTTTCTGCTTTTTGCGCCAGCCTTAGACCATATTCCCCACCCCGATAAAAAGCGCATTTCTTTTTTAAGTCCTCTAACACTGTATGCAAGGTGTCAAAATTAGGAGTGACAAATAACTGCGGTTGGTAATTGGTTATATCATAAGAATATTCTACGCAAGCAGGGGATAAAGGAAGCTTTTTTACCTCTGGCCTAAGGCATTTTTTGGCCTCTCCCAAAGAAGAAAGTAGACCTGCTCCATAAATTTTTTGTTTTTTTAAGTCCCCAATTAAACCATATTCTGAAGTCCACCATATAAAACGAGAAAGCAAAGAGGCTTCACTCAAAGACTTTAACTCACTGTTTACTTTATTTAGACGCGCCTCTGCTTTTTTAACATCCTCTTCAGAAGAACGAGGATCTTCTTTTATGTCACTTAAATTTCTTATAGCTGAGTATTGCTCAAAATCCTGCTTGTTAGTGATGGCCTTCCTCACCACCTGCGCATATTGCTTTAAAAAAGAGTTAAACACTGGGTGCACTAAAAAGGGGGCATGGCCTGCCGCCTCATGCACAATATCTGGTGCTGGAGTGTAACTGATATGTGCTACTTGGCGAATAGCAGAGGCAATAGGAAGGATATTGTTGAGCTGAAATTCCATAAAAGCAGAGGGAGGAATAAAACCACTTACCGGAACGGCTCTCCACCCTAACTTTTGTAGTTTTTTATCAATATCAGCAATACTGGGGATTTTATCGATGGTGATGCCGGTTTCCCTTAAGCCTTTAAGGTAATCAGAGTGTGCATTTTCAGACAGAAAATCCTTTAACTGTCTCATAATATAACGCCAAACACTTTGGTTTTCTGCCGTATATTGGCTATAATCCTGCTCTATAATATACCGTTTTAGGTGTTCTGGTATAGGAGAGGGAGCTGGTTTGTTTGTTAGTATTTTGTTCATTATGTTAATCCTGAAAAATAATTTGGAACTGGTTTGTTTGTTAGTATTTTGTTCATTATGTTAATCCTGAAAAATAATTTGGAACTGGTTTGTTTTTGATTTTACCGCACGCCACTTTAAAAAGTCACACTGAAAGCCTTTTAGGCTTTCAGTTTAAGTTCTATGATTCCCGCCTTGAGCGGGAATCTTGCCTGTTTTAGGACACAGTAAACCCTGTTTACTGTGTTGAAATACCCTTTTTCACATCCTACCTATATAATATTATTATCAGCAGAGCCTATTTGTTACAACCAATAAAAAATTACAGTTTGATTTTCAAACAAGCTTTATCCCCTTGAATAATTAGCTCCGAAGGCCGGTTAAAAGGTAAAGGATGATTTTTAGCCGTATGCCCGCAAAGCGGGTGACTTATCAAACCCCCTCCCACCTTCTCTTGCACAAAACCTTTGTCAACCAACCCACCTCTTTGCTCCGTATGCCCTACAGGTAAGCCAAAAATTAGGGGAATATCACAAACATCAGAGAAGCTTTTTAAAACCTTTCTTAAAGCCGGGCGAGTTAAGCCGGAAAAACAGCCAAAAAGAATGGCTTTTACAGACTTTAAAGCCTCAGAATAAAACAAATGGTGCAAAAGCCTATCCACCCTGTAATCTGCCTCGTTTATATCCTCCACAAATAAAAAATGTCTACCAAAAGAGGAGGGCCACCAAGGAGCACCTACACTGGTAGATAAAAGGCTTAAATTGCCCCCTATAATAGGGGCTTTTATACTGATATTCTGGTTCCTTCGTTGGCGGGCAGAAAGTAGGCCCTCATGGCCCCTGCTGGAAAAGGCACGAGATTTGCTTTCTTTTCCTAAGCAGACCGGGTTCGAAAATCCCTTTATTTTATTAGAAAGCTGAAAAACGCGAAGACGATTAAATACAATTTCTTTTTTTATCCCAAACAAAATATTTTTTAAATGCGCCAGATCTTTTTGGGACAAATCAGGCAATTCAGATACCAAAGGGGCATGAAGAGTGGGTTGCTTTTTTCCGTTTAGAAACAAGTGCAAAACAGTTCCATCACTGTATCCAATAAACAGTTTTTTTTTCACCTGTTTAAAATTTTTGGAATAATTTTTAATAAAGGAGGGCATAATTTTTTGTAATCCGTAACCTCCCCTCATCATCCACACCACAGAAGAGCTTTTATTGAAAAAAGCCCTGTTTAAAAGTGCAGAACGCATTTTATTGTTGTTGGAATGAAAAAGCCAAGGGGATAATCCCCCTTCCTCTTTTAGATGTGGCCTTAAACCCCAGCTTTCTAAAATAGCAACACCCTTTTTCCATTGATTATTTTTAGGAGGGGAAGAAGGGGCTATAATATCAACAATATCACCATTTTTTATAAACATACTGTGAAAATTTTACACCTTCCAGGCAATAAATACAAAGCTTTTATTTATTGCACACTTCATTAAGATTGCACACATCCTCATGTTCTGTATAATACAGACCTTTACCGGAACCTGATCAAAATAGGGTAATAATATGTCTCCGTTTTTTCGTAACCTCTTTTTATTCAGCTTGTTGTTTTATGCTGTAAGCTACACGGTTCACGCTTCTCCTTGCTTGTCGGCTTTCTCTTCCCCTGGAGAAGTGTTTATTGCCTTCGCCAAAAAAAATGGAAAAAGCTATGGAGAAAACTTTGGTTCTGTGTGGGAGCAAAAAATTACAAATAGCTTAATCAGAAGAAAATGGACAACTACAGATGCACAAAGCTTTTTAACTGAAATGAAAAATCGCATTGGAGTAGAAGACACTCTAAAAATGATCAAGCTATCTTCTTATTTTAATATGATGACCTACCAAGGCTTTAAAAATAGAGTCTATTTTTACGAAAGATATATAGGTTTTGAAGGGGTAACTCATCGTTTAAGAAAAACTTTAGGAGGATTCCATATAGGTAATTTAGGAGAGATTAAATTAATTATTGCCTATTTAGAAAAGTATATAGGAGGGGGAGAGGAAGCTAAATTAGCTATCCAAGAAATGATGAAAAATAATCTTCAAATCTTTACCCCAGCCAAACTCAATGAATTAGAAAAAGTAGTTCAATTTGTAGAAAATTATATGAGCGGAGAACAAGCCAGACCCATTATCCAAGAAATGATGAAAAGAAATTTTAGAGCCTTTACCACAGCCAAACTTAGTGAATTAGAAACAGTAGTCCAATTTGTAGAAAATTATATGGGCGGAGAACAAGCCAGACCCATTATCCAAGAAATGATGAAAAGAAATTTTAGAGCCTTTACCACAGCCAAACTTAGTGAATTAGAAACAGTAGTCCGATTTGTAGAAAATTATATGGACGGAGAAAAGACCATTGTCCAAAAAATGATGAAAAAAGATCTTCAAGCTTTTTCCATAGTTAAATTTAGTAAATTAAAAAAAATTATAAACTTTCTGGAAAATTATATGGGCGGAGAACAAGCCAGACCCACTATCCAAAAAATGATGCAAAGAAATTTCAAATCTTTCTCTGTAACCAAAATCAGTGAATTAGAAAAAGTAATGCAATTTGTAGAAAATTATATAGGCGGAGAACAAGCCAAACTCACTATCCAAAAAATGATGAAAAAAGATCTTCAAGCCTTTTCCAGAGCTAAACTCAGTGAATTAGAAAAAGTAATGCAATTTGTGAAAAATTATATGGGCAAAGAACAAGCCAAACTCATTATCCAAAAAATGATGAAAAAAGATTTTAGGTCCTTTACCATAGCTAACCTTAGTGAATTAGAAAAAGTAATGCAATTTGTGGAAAATTATATAGGCGGAGAACAAGCCAAACTCACTATCCAAAAAATGATGAAAAAAAGTTTTAGGTCCTTTACCATAGCTAACCTTAGTGAATTAGAAAAAGTAGTCCGATTTGTAGAAAATTATATGGGTGGAGAACAAGCCAAACTCACTATCCAAAAAATGATGAAAAGAGATCTTCAAGCCTTTTCCAGAGCCAACCTCAGTGAGTTAGCAAAAGTAGTCCGATTTGTAGAAAATTATATGGGTGGAGAACAAGCCAAACCCACTATCCAAAAAATGATGCAAAAAAACTTCAGATCCTTTACCACAACCAACCTTAATGAATTAGAAAAAGTAGTTCAATTTGTAGAAAATTATATGGGTGGAGAACAAGCCAAACCCACTATCCAAAAAATGATGCAAAAAAGTTTTAAATCCTTCTCCGTAGCTAAACTCAATGAATTAGAAAAAGTAGTCCACTTTATATCAGATCTTATAGGAAAAGAAACAGTTATAAAAAAAATAAAACAGTCTTTATACATTTTTTCTGACATAAAATGGGAACGTCTCCAGCAGTTAGCACAAGATATAGGAATAGAAACACTACAAACAAAGCTTAACACCCCCGGTCCTTACTATTTTTTAAAATCACAAAGCAATGACTTTCACTAAACTTATTGAACAACAACAGAGGCAAAGCCAGAAAGAGGCTCTTTAAATCCCATAAGCTGGCCCTTATACACTCTACTGGAAAGTTTTTGAACCTGATCTTTATAGACATAAGCTCGAATGTCGTATTTCCACTCTTCCCCTAAAGGATCTGTAAAAACTGGTGGAGGCACTATTTCTTGAAACACCCCCGGTTCTTTTACTATCCTATTAAAAACCTTCCGGGAAATATTTTTACCCCGATAAACAGATTTTCCTCCATACCCCCTTAAAGGTTTAAAAAAAAGTGTTTTTCTTTTCTCCCATAATTCTTTTTCAGGAACAGAGCGGACGAGAGCAGTAAAAGGCACTATGTTTTTTATTTGTGTTTTTTCTGCAGAACTAATATTTAACCGGTTTAAAAAATCCTCTGATGACCATTCACAAAGTCGCTCTTTATCCGCTAAAAGTAAATACTCTTTAGGATGAGGGGAGATACAACATTTTTGATCCATAAAAGCCTGCTTTAAATAAGGCAAGCCTTCAAAATAAAAATCTGTGGATCGGTTATAAAGCATCTGCACAGGTTTTTCCTGCAAGTCTACTAACTCCCGTTTAGAATTAATATTCAAGCTTTCTATTTCATGCAAACAGCAGGGCCAGCCCCAATAATTTAAAAGGTCTTTATACATTAAAAACTCGATATACATTTTTTGACTTTTAATGTGATGATCCCCTATTAAAATTTCTGAAGGTGGACAGGCCTGTTTAGAGAACCTTTGCCATTCTTCTTCAAAAGATTTTTTTAAAAGCGACAAAGAATGGTTTGTTATCCCTTGTGTTTGATCCACTAACTCAGACACCAAATACCCAGAAGAGTGTGTGTTTACTTCTATCAATTTTAACTCCCCGGCGGGACTAATATGAAAATCATAAGACATTAAAAGAGCAGAACTGGAAACAGGAACTTCTAAGTAAAACCTTTTATTTGTTTGAATGTGTTGCGCATAGTTTTTTAAATGAGATATTTTATAAAGCAGTTTTATTATATAATTTATTTTGCTCACCACAGTGTGAGAAACAGGTATTAAAAAAGGAGACACCGGAGGAATTAAACCCTCTGTAGAAGAAGGGTATTGCTCTTTTAGTTTTTTTTTATAAGTTGTATAAAAAGATTGATATTTTTTTGTGTTCAAATAAAAAGTCCATTTGCTATTTTTGTTTTTTAAGGAACATTAAGCATCTTATGACTTGAAAGGTTTTTTTAAGCTTTCAAAAAAAGAGGAAAAAAAAACCTAAAATTACCTTTTGGTAAACTGAGTGCTTTTTCTGGCTTTGTGGAGACCTGCTTTTTTCCGTTCTACCATTCTGGAATCTCTGGTAAGCAAACCTTCTTTTTTTAAGATAGCGCGATGATCAGGTGAGTATTCTACTAAAGCGCGAGCCAGGCCATGACGAATGGCCTCGGATTGACCAGTAATGCCTCCCCCTTTAACTGTGATATAAAGATCTAGGGAGTTTTGTTCTTTCGTGACTTGTAGAGGTTTAAAAACCTCTGCTCTTTTTGAAACATAAGGAAAAAACACTTTTGGCTCTTTTTTGTTAATGGTTATTTTTCCTGTCCCAGTCTTTAAAAATACTCTGGCAGAAGAGGTTTTTCTTCTTCCTGTGCTGTAATATACTTTCATTTTTAACTTTCTCCGTATAAAATATTTTACCTATTTACTTCTTCTTTTGTCCAATGCAAAAATAAGCGGAGGGCTTTTGAGGCTGATGGGGGTGTTTAGCCGTTTCATACACTTTTAGTTTTTTCATTAGTTTTTTTCTCATTTTGTTTTTAGGAAGCATACCACTAACGGCGTTTTTAATTAGCTCTGCCCCGGAAAGCTCTTTAGCTTTTTTCTCTTTTAAAGAACCAAAAAAACCAGAGTGAGAAAAGTATTTTTTATCTGTCCATTTTCGCCCACTTAGATGAACCTGCTTGGCGTTAATAATAATCACAAAGTCCCCCGTATCCACATAAGGGGTAAACTCTGGCTTGTTTTTCCCTCTGAGCAGGACAGCCACCTCACTGGCTAAGCGACCTAAAGAGCAACCTTCAGCATCTACCAGCCACCAGTTTTTTGGCACCTCATCAGGTTTTGCGTTCCATGTTTTCATAAGAGGTTTATTGTTAAATTCTTTGGCATTGCCTGTCAAGCTCTAAAGGATAAGAAACTTTGTAAAGGTAAAGCCCTTTAGCAGGGGCTGTGGCATAAGCTGATTTTCGATCTCTTGCAAGCTGTATCTCCTCCCATTTTTGGATCGGTTCTTTTTCCCGCAAAAGCGCAAGCTGAGTCCCCACTAAATTTCTGATCATTTGCTTTAAAAAACCCTCCCCCTTAATATGAAAAGCGACTATATTACCCTTTTTTGCCTTAAACCAGTGCGCAAAAGTTATGTTTCGCATCGTATTTTTAACTAATGTGCCCGCATTTTGAAAGCTTTTAAAATCATGCTGGCCTAAAATCTGCTGGCTCATGACGTTTAACTTTTTTATATCTAAAGGATAGGGGTGCCAATGTATTTGGCCTTTGCGGAACACACAAGGGGTTTTTCTGTTCAGAATAAAATACACATAATGTTTTTCTATAGCTGAGCGCAGGGCGTGAAAGCTTTTAGGTGCTCTCCACACTTGGCGTACACAAATATTTTCCGGGATTAAAAAAAAATTTAAAGCTTTTTGTAAACGCATATTAGTTGGTAAAGCCTCTGAAAGATTAAAGTGCGCCGTTTGACCTAAAGCATGGGTGCCTGTGTCGGTTCGCCCCGCTCCGATGACGGAAATTGGTTTTTGAAAAATCTGTTTTAAAGCCTTTTCAATTTGACCTTGAACAGTTGGCAAACTTTTTTGTTTCTGCCAGCCGTAATATTTTAAGCCATTATAACTGATCAGGATTCGAAATCGGTTCATTTTATAGAGAAGTTTTTTGACAGTCCCATCCTTCGCTCCAAAATAGGAACACAAGCTTCAGTCCTATTAAACTTAACTCCCTACATTTGAAAATATATACACATAAGTTCGGTTTGAACCGCATATATCTTCGTTTAATTGTATATACTTTTCGTCAAAATCCCCACCCCTTTTTTCTCGCTCATTCTCTCTAAGGGTTGAAAAAGCTATTAAAAGCTCTCCATCCACAACATTCATTAAAAGTAGCTCTTTATCTGGTTTTTTTGGATCAATTACCTCTACTCGGTTGTTTTCCACAGTATATGTGCCGGTCGCACTTGCTGATTTAGTATCAGTTTCCATAGTTATACTGGCCGATTTATCCTCGTTTAATGTTAATTCGCTGGCTCTAAACTGAAATGGATTGTTCTTTTTAGATTTAGTGATATGGCTACTTGCACTTAACGAACTATCTCTGCAACCGGCGGCTACCCATGTCCATGTGCCAACCACATCATCCTGAGCGAACCCGAAGGTGGCAAAAGAAAGCCCCATTAGCCCTATTAAAAAAATCTTCATAATTATTCCTCCTTTTTAGATTTTTAAATTTTATTTATAATAATTCAGTCGCCCACGAATAAATGCTTTTTAAAACCTGAAAAGGCTAAACCTGTTGGCTTTTTAGTCCCGTGAAAGCGGAAATCTATATGCGGTCGTGCTCGTGCATTCGAAGACAAAGCATCGTAACTTTAGTTAGCCGTAGGAGTCTATTATAAAAGCTTAATCTACATTTGAAAATACATAAACATAAGTTTGGTTTGAACCACCGCATACAACAGTATGTTTTTCTACTAAAAGAAGATCCCCATCCACAATATCCATTAATAAAACCGGATTGTCATCTTCAGACAGTTTTGGATCATTTACCACTACTCGGTTGTTTTTCACAGTGTAAGTGCCGGTTTCGTTTTGGACCTGATCTTCAACTTCTATGGTCATAGCGGCTGATCCATCACCTCTTAATGTTAATACGCTGGCTTTTATCTGAAATGGATTGTTCTTTTTAGATTTAGTGATATGGCTACTTGAACTTAACGAACTATCTCTGCAACCGGCGGCTACCCATGTCCATGTTCCAACTACATCCTGAGCGAACCCGAAGGTGGCAAAAGAAAGCCCCATTAGCCCTATTAAAAAAATCTTCATAATTATTCCTCCTAAGTATTTTATCTTATTTACTTACACTTTATGTTGTCTCTCATTTTTTGCAAACTTTTCTTTAGCTGATTTTCATTAAAATTTTTGTTTTTGCTGTTGTTTGCTATTTCCTCTTCATATTCTTTCTTAATTTCTTCACCACATGCTTCTGCTTTTGACAATACTTCTTTTTTTAAATCCTCTACACTTTTTTGAGAGACATCGGTTTTTCCCCCTCCTTCCCCTCCTTTATTACAACCAGGAAAGAAAACTAAAAACATACAAAAAGAAAATAAAAGAAATAAAAATTTCATAATTTAAAACTCCTTATTAGTAAAAAGGTTATGTATAAAATACTGAAAAGCATTTTCTTGCTCTTTTACTAAAAAAAGTTTAAGGGAGACTTATATAAAGTCAACAAAAAAATAGGATGTTTCTCCTAACAACTAAAAAACTCAAAAAACGCTCTAAAGTGCTGTTTTTAGCTTATAGTTTTCGACCAACAACAATAGACTCCCGGCTAAAGCCGTGGTTCTCTCTGCTACAGCTTCATACAAAACTGATCCTGAATACTACGAATTCAGGAAAATTCATTCACCTACGGTTAAAATCGTGGTTCTCTGCCTTTCGGCCAATGGATTTAAAATCGGCAATATACACCTACATGAAGGGAGCGCGAAAAATACCCTCGTTTTTCTTCTGAAAAGTCCATTGGGCTGGAATTACTTCTAAACTCTAAAGAAAGACCTATATCTTTTATCCCATATTCATCTGGCAAGGTGTAACGAAGAGATTTTTTAAAAACAGACAAGCTTATATCAGCCCCTACCCCCCAAAAAGGAAAAAAATCAGAGGATTCAGAAAAATCAACATTCCAGAAAGAGTACCCTATTTCAAAAAACGGCACAATAACCTGGTTTTTAAAAATCTGAAGGCTCACCATTGCAGACAAACTTATGGGGATAAAGTAAGTGCTGTCTACATCATAATTTCTGGTTACTCCTGCACTTGCCTTAAGCCCCCACTTTAAAATATAGGGAAACTGAATAATATTTTGATGAAAGTTGAAATAAATTAGACTTTCATTTCTAAAGGATTCGTTAATTTTTTCTTGTAACAAAGTGGGTGCAAATTTATCTGTTTGATTTAAAAAAGCATAGGCCCACTGAAGAGACATCTGTTGTTCGTTAACCCACTGAAATAAAAACAGTTTTTCGCCTCCTATAGTCCAATGGGTTTTTTGAGTGGGTTTAAATTTTCTGGTTTTTTTACTATGATAAGGTTTTTTAGTGCTTACTTTTGAGCTGGATTTTTTAATGTGTGACTGAGTAGCAAAAGGTTTTTTGTCACTCTGCTGGGTAGAACTGTGCTCCTGTTGAGCACTTTCAGAATCAGCAGAACCTGCGGAATCAGCAGAACCTGCGGAATCAGCAGAATTATTGGCAGAAATATCTGAAAAAACCAGATTCTGGACACTAAAAAATAGCAAAACAATTATAAAAAGACCGGTTAAATGGCTTTTATTTAATTTTTTCATAAAAAATAACTCCACCAAGACTTTTTTACTTGAACCTCGCAGACTATGGCTGTGCTGTTGTTATTGGTTCACTTAGCCGAGGCGGTTTTGTCTGATAAAAGCTGATTTAATTTTGTTTTTACTTCCTTTATCTCTACTTCCATACGAACTTGATTCTCTTTAATCGGTTGGATATTTATCCGTAACATATAACTAAAACCAGCAAAAATAAATCCAGTATACATAATAATCAAACCAATGATTGATAATTCTTTTTTTCCCATATTTTGTTATTCTCCAGATTACTCAACTTTAGTCCATCACACAAAATAAGTCATTTTTTCTCCGTCTGTCTGCTTGACAAAATTAAAGACTTTATCTCTTTTATATCTGACTCTATCCGATTTATATCTGACTCTATCCGATCCATACGACTTTCTAAACGAACCTGATTGTCTTTTAAAGGACTAAGCATTGCGTTAACTCCCCTTAAAAGAAAGGCCAGAATAGCCACTAAAAAAACACCGCCGGTCAGTAACAATGCAAATAAAGCTGTTAGCAAAGTAACACTTAAAGTGATTTCCATATTAATACCTCCTTCTCTACTATTTCAGCCGATGAGTTTAGTCCTCCGTGATAAACCTCATTCTCCTTCGCTGTCATACCCGCGAAAGCGGGTATCCAGAACCTAAAATGAAAGCCCAACGGGCTTTTAGCATTTTTCAAGGGAGAATCCAGTCAAAATAACATACTTTTTCACGTTCCACTAGTTTAGTCCAGTACACAAAATAAGTCAAATTTTAAGCCCTTTTCACGACCGACTATTTAAAGCTTGAAAGTTTTACTAAAGTCTCAGCAATTTGCAGGCCATTCAAAGCCGCGCCTTTTCTCAGGTTATCTCCAGCTATCCACATCATCCAACTTTTTCCTTTTTCTTCTGGAACAGCCCGGATCCGCCCCACATACACATCATCTTTTCCATCCACAAACCTTTGATGGGGAATCTGCACCCCTTGCAAAACCCTAAGCCCTGTTTGTTTCTCAAAAACAGCTATCACTTCCTGCTTTGTGCGAGCCGGTTTTTGAAGATCAACAGTCACCGCCTCTCCGTGCCCATTCCAGGTGGGCACTCTGACCGCTGTAGCAGTCACTTTTAAGTTCGGCAAATTAAGAATTTTTTTTGTCTCCCTCATTAACTTTGCCTCTTCAGTAGAAAAACCATCTTCGTTTATGCTCCCTATCTGCGGAATACAGTTAAAAGCCACCGATTTTTTATCTGAAGGAAGAGAAATAGACTGTTGAGAGGTATTATTTGTTAGTTCTTCTCTTTTAACCCCATCCCTCCCACTGCTGACAAAACTACCGGATGAGTCTTTATCATTTATAGAGACTCCTGCCCCTAATATGTCGCGCGATTCTTGTTTCAGACGGTTTAAAGCGGCCCTGCCCGCCCCACTCAGTGATTGATAGGAAGAAACAGACACAGATTCCAAACCAAAATGAACATGCAAAGGCTTTAAAGCTAAAACCAGCTGAATGGTGGAACAGTTGGGGTTGGCAATAATCCCCCCTTTACTTTTTTCTAAAGGTTTTATATGTTGTGCGTTCACTTCTGGCACTACCAAAGGGACACCTTTTTCCATCCTAAAAGCCGAGGAGTTGTCAATCACCATAGCCCCCGCCTTCTCAGCTTTAGGTGCCCATTCTTGGCTAATTTCCTCGCCAGAAGAAAAAAACACAATATCTAAATTGCTAAAACCGCCTTCCTTCAAGACATTTATAGTTAGCTCCTGGGAGCGAAAAATAATTTTTTTGCCTTCGTTCTTTGGACTTGCAAAAAGCCTTAATTCTGATACAGGGAAGTTTCTTTCTTCCAATAATTTTAAAAATTTTTGCCCCACCATACCAGTAGTGCCAACAATACCCACATTTATCATTTTGACAGTAACTCCCTCTTATATTTTTTTGATGACCTGCCCTAAAACCCCGCTGAGGAGTGCCACACCACAAACAACCCCGCTGAGTGTTGTTTGATGACCTGCCCTAAAACCCCGCTGAAGGAGTAGGAGCTATAGCGTAAGTTGTAAAGTCAGCAATTTGTATCCCATTCCCACCCGCTAAGGAGTAAGAGCTATAGCGTAAGTTGTAAAGCCCTATAAATCAATGATAATTCCCCACTTTTCTTTTAAAACTCTGATTTGCGCATAGAAAGAAGCTATGATATAATAAAGTATGGGTTTATCAGAAATATCAAGCTTTTTTGAACAATCTGTCCGATTATCTAAAACGGAAAAAACAATAAATTATAGTGTAACATGCCGTTTTTAATTTATAATAGCTTAAGCCAAAAAAAAGAAGTTTTTTCGCCCTTGGATCCCCCAAAGGCAACAATGTATTGCTGTGGCCCTACAGTGTATGATCTCCTGCATATCGGGAATTTCCGAGGAGCAGTTGTCTTTAATTTTCTCCGACAATGGCTGGAACATAAAGGCTATCAGGTAACCTACGGCTATAACTTTACAGATGTAGATGATAAAATTCTTAATCGCGCTAAAAAAGAAAACAAACCCATGAAGGAAATCGCAGATAAATATATACATGAATTTAAAAAAGACTTTCACGCTTTAAAATTAAGAGAACATGAATATAACCCCCAAGCTACCCAGTTTATATCTGAGATGATTCAGCTGATTAAAACTCTTTTAAAAAACAAAAAAGCCTACTTAGTAGATAATGATGTGTTTTATTCTGTCCAAAGTTTTCCTGAATACGGAAAGCTAAGCAGGCGAAAAGAAGAAATGATAACCTCGCAATCCCGTATAGAAGTAGACAAAAGAAAAAAAGATCCAAGAGATTTCGCCCTTTGGAAGTCCTGCCCAGAAGAAGAACCAGGCTGGGATTCCCCTTGGGGTAGAGGGCGACCCGGCTGGCACTTAGAATGCACTACCATGATTTTTTCTCTTTTAGGAAACAGTATTGATATTCATGGTGGTGGATCGGATCTTATTTTCCCACACCATGAAAATGAGTTGGCCCAAGCCGAAGGAGCAAAAAAAGAACCGTTTGTTAAATATTGGGTGCATAATAATATGTTCACTTTTGGGGGTGAAAAAATGGCCAAGTCTACAGGTAATGTAAGCATTATGCGTGCTTTTCTGGAAGAATATAATGGAGAAATTTTTAAATATCTTGTTCTTTCTTCACATTATCGTTCCAGAACAGAAGTGTCAGAAAAAAAAATCCTACAATGTATTCAAGCTCTTTTTAGAATTTATACTTTCTTAAAAACCACTGAAACTTTACACCAAAAATATTTAAAGGGCCACACTGGCCTTGAAAAGGGCCACACTGGCCTTGTAAAGGACCATACTGGCCTTGAAAAGGACGCAACTTTAAAAGACTCTCAAACTACATCCCAAAACCAAACACAAAATATTCCTCAAGAAATAAAATCCGCCAGCAAAAATATAGAAACCTACTTAGATGATGACCTAAACACCCCCTCAGCCTTAGCAGTTATGTTCACCTTGATCCGAAAGTTTAATGAAAAAGCCCATTCCTTAGGCCATACTAACCTTGAAAAGGGCCATACTGGCCCAGAAAAGGACGCAACTGTAAAAAAACCTCACACCTCTTCGCAAATTATGAAACATAAATACTTAACCCCACAAAAGAACCATACTAACCCGGAAAAGGAGTTGGCTTTATATGCTCAACATATTAAAAGTATAATAACAGGATACGGAAAAATTATGAGTCTTTTTCAAGAACCAGCAAACTTTTTTTTACAAGAACTGGACGAAATTTTTTTAAGAAAAAACAAGCTGGATAAAGAGGAAATAAATAAGTTAGTGATAGAAAGAGATCAAGCCCGAAAAAGCAAAAACTTTAAAAGATCAGACGAAATAAGAGAACAACTTAAGACGATGAATATTTTGGTTCAAGACTCCCCAGAAGGCACAACTTGGGAACCGGACAAAACCCGCTTTCTCCCTTAAAAAAAGAGGAACAAATGGAGCAAGATTTATTTAAACCACATCATCATATTCCAAAGTTTTCGGCAGTGTTATTCAGGCTGATTAAAAAGCCCCTTTTGATTTACTTTACAGTAGCTGGAAATATTATTATGTTTTTATCCGCTTATATGTTTTTTCATTTTGAAGCAGAAACAAATAGTCAAGTAACAACCTATTGGGACGCGCTTTGGTGGGCCCTTTGCACTGTATCCACAGTAGGGTATGGAGATATTGTTCCCATAACTGGCACAGGGCGTATTATAGGTGCTTTCCTGATTATTTTTGGTGTTATGTTTTTCCTGGGTTTTATGGCCATCACTGCTACAGCTATGTCTGTTATTATCACTGGTCAACCCCCCAAAGCCAAAACAAAAAATCTTAAATAAATTATTATGGGGTGCCACCACGGTTAAGGACCGGTTCTGTGTCGTCTATTCGGATATATCCCAGCGGATTGTTTTTATATAAAAACTCTCCAAACTGCTCAAACATACCTTTCTTGCGTCTTTCTGATATGTTAAAAAAGTAATGTTCTTCATCGTATTTAACACTATACACTCCAGGATAAAAACCAGTCTTATCCCAAATTTTTGCTTTTTGAATCATCTGTCGTGTCCCTTCCGCAGGCTGAGACGCCGTATTATAGGGGTTGGTCATTAAACTAAAAGGATCGTAATCCTCCATACCATCATTTTTATCCGCCTCCACAAAAGAATGAAGCAGAAGACCCAGTTTTTCCATCTCCGTTATGCCCCGGACAGACATCACATAAGGCCTGTTCCTAAAACTAAGTGGATTTTGAAACTGACCTCTATCTCCCGGTATTAACTGATACATATAAAAATAATCCTCTGTTATATAAAAAGGCTCTTTACTTCTTTCTGTATCAATATCCTGAGAGCAAATCATTAAACCCGATTTTATATAAGGAATACGATGAATAAAATTTTCTGCCAGATCTTTTCTCCATACTATGTCTTTTTCGTATCCATCAAAAGCTTGGTTTTTCGCCCGCACAACCAAACAATGGCGAAAGTTTTTTAACCGAATAGATATGGAAGAATGGTTTACCTGCAAATACAAAGACTCATCAGCAAAACGTAAAGACTGTTGACGACGGTTGGCATCCGCATCCGATCGAGAGGTAGACCAGTCACTCGATAACTTAACACCGGCAAAAGATAGAAAAGGGGTTACGGCCTTCAAAGGGTTTAAAAATCTTTCCACAGCCCCCACCCCTCCTGACAATTCTAAAGCCCCAAAACCTGATCCAATGGAAGAGGAAAAAGACCGAGACATAGACCATTGAGAAGAATAAGCGTAATCAAAAGCCCTTTGCACATTATAAGACTTAGTTAAGCCATATTCATACTTTAAATCAGAGTAATCAGAACCAATATCTCCTACTAAAATCTTTTTCTCTATATGAAAAAAACTAAACGGATCTGCCACACACTTAAAGAACGGATGACGATGGGTTGTTAAAACTTGATCAAAAACATGAGCACTTGGAGCCATAAAAGTAGCAACAGAGATGGTATTCCATTCTCTGGCGTTTTTTAAAATATATTGTAAACTGCTGTAAAGCGACTGTGTAATACTTGCATCTTCTGGTAGGCTTGGAGACTCTGATAAAGTTTCTCTGTTTGTTTCTTCAGATATTTCTTCCGGCACCTCTTCTGAGGCAAATAACATTTCCCACCAAGAAGGATCTTCTTGATCCTGATACACCTTAAAGGGGCTTTGGTTTAGTAAATCGTCCTGATCAAAATACCCCTCCTCCATAGGCAACAAGTTATACTTCTGCATAGCCTGATAGAGGGATCTATATTGCTCCATAGTTCCTGTGCTTTTTAAAAGGTATTCCAAAGTTCCTTTGTAATACTGAAAATGATCTAAGTGTTTAAGGTAAATAGTGTTAAGTTGCTCTCTTTGTAAATATTTTTCATAAAATTTATCAAACCAAAAACCACAAAGAGAATGCGCAAAAGTCATCACCTCCGGTGTGAGTAAAGTTCCAGAGTGCACCCCATTTACTAATACTTTATCTAACCAAGATAGAGAAAAATCAGGCAAATACATTTGGCTTATTTTTTTTCGGACAGTATAAAAATCATCCCCTTTCAATAACTCAAAATTATTAAACAAAAAATCTCTTTCATTTTCATACTCCCGCGCCACTTGTTTTAACTGACCCCATCCATACCCCTCACTATCCTCTTCTTGAGCTGTTTCCACATCAATATCTTCATTAAAGATAGGGCTGGGGGCGGTCTGCCCTGCTTTCTTCTTCTCCAATATCTCTTGCCTATATTTTTGATACTTATCATAATAAGTATTGTGTATTGTCGCATAACTGTTTAAGTCATCTAAAAATTGGCTTATCGCCTCTTCATCATCCATCGTAATAACTTTTAACCCTTCATCTTTTGCAAATAAATTCATATTAAACTTAGACCAATCATGACGGCTTTCTGGAAAAGGTATGTCTGGCTTAAACCATCTGTTGGTAGTTCGTGTTTCCTTTAACGATGGCCCTATTTGAGCAGAAGACACAGTCCCTGGTAAAATCGTACTCGCTAAATGGATAAAAGAGTCTCTTAGTTTCTCTGCTTCCCTCTTAAACTTTGTTGGAGAAAGAGTAGAGTTATTAAGAAAAAAAAGAGCTGACCGCAAAAGGACCTGGGTTTTTCTAAAAAAAGTCTGCTCAGGTCCATCTAAGGATCCCTCAACCGTTCTGGAAACCACTGAGGAAACCCTATCTATAGACTCAATAAGTTTGTTTTTTTTATGATTAAATTCAGACAACAAACTTTTATCCGGTTCTATCCTTAATAAAGTATTTATATCTTCGTATAATCGCTCAAAAACCGGACCTATATTTCTAATTAAATCACGAGACTCCTTACTCCAGTTATCTGTTTCAATAGTAAAATGAGACTGCAATTTTGTAAATAATTCATGCTCCACACTGCTTTCTTTCCCTTTTCTGATAAATTGTTCCATCTGCCTTGGAGACATATTTAAAACCATAAGATCATTAATATCTTTCCCTGCAGACGCAGAAGGAATGTTTATATCCAAATTAACATGCTCGCTTAAAACTCTAAAAATATTCCAGTTTCTTTGATCGCCAGGTACAAAAGTTCCCATAAACGGCCGGGTAATTAACTCATGATTGGTAAAAGGAACAAAAGAAGATTTTAAAGGATCAATCTCGCAAGAATCAGGATAATAGGAATAATATTTGGGATCTGTAGGCAATAGCTGAACAATTAAACGATTGTTAGAACCAATAAAAATAAATTCATCTAAATCAAACAAAAAATTGGTATAGGCGTTTACAACACTGTCCCTAATTTGCACATAGGTATCAAAGTGTGTAATATACTCTAAGTTGGTACTCATCATTTGCCCGATCTGTTTCCCATTCCTTCCTACTTTCCAACCTGTATTTGTATTCCAGGGCTGTATTTTACCATATTGTTTACGATATTCCTCATCGTTTACCACTTGATTGCCTTTTCCACCCATTTCCTCTGTATGTGATTTTACCAAGATAAACCGGAGAAAATAATACCCCCTCCTAACATCTTGAGCAGAAGGTCTTTGCCCCCCTTGCCCCACAGATATGTTATCTGGACGATCTACTCTCACTCTAAACAGAAATAATAAATTTTGAAAAAGATTAATACCTAACCAGCGATCAATAGTATACACAGGATCTGGAAACAAACTTCTAAAATCATGTAAAACAATTTGAGGACGTTCTGCTCCACCTTCATCCGTTCTAATAGAAGAGTGGCCTAACTGAGTGATATCCTGAAAGAACACAAAACCCCAATGCCAGGGGTTAATGGCAATCATTCTCTCCCCTTCAAATCCCCATTCTCTTTTAGAAAAAATCATCTTTCTGACAAAATATTTTTCCCGGTCATACCACTTATGATACAAATGATCCACCCATTGCAAACATCCACTGGTATCTGATATGTATTTATAGTTTTTCACCGGTTTATTGTTGAGATCCATAAGATTTCCTTCTCTAAACTGACGAATATCTATATCCCCCTTTTGTATTTCCGGTATATTAGCCACTTCCCCCTCCCAAGATCTACCATCTTTGGTAAAAAACACATCTTGCCGTTGGATAGTGATATTGGTATTGGGGACCACTTCATTTGTTAGAGGATCAATAATGCAAACTTCACCCACATAACGAATGGTGCGATCTACTGGAGAGGGACATCGGTTTTTTTCTACACCAATACCAGAAAACCGAAAACGATTAAGACGAACATCCCAACCTGCCCGCCGAAAACCCTCTGTTTGCCTGTTAAGCCAAGAACCTGTTAGCTGATAACTTTTTATTAAAGATCTATTTTTATGTGATGGCTTTTCGTAAAAAGATAAAACCTCCCGATTTAAAGAAAGAGTATTTTTTCCTATAACACTTCTTAAACGGTTGGGAAAAGAAAATACACTTTCAAAAGGAAGGAAGAAAGATTTTAACTCTCCCTCTGCCTGGACTTTTAAACCTAAAAAAGCAGGCAAGCCATAGTGCTCATAAGGAACATGCAAATAAAATTCAGATGTTAAGGAAGTGCCTTTAGAACCTTTAGATAAAGGAGTGGATATAAAACTCATATCCCTGTGGAGAGCAATGTTTTTTCCTTTATCATCTCTTAAAAACAAATAAGCTTGAACCGAGTAATGGCCCCTAGTAAGAGGCAATAGTTCTTCTTCGTTTCTGTAATTTCTTACCTTAATATGCAAAGGCATACGTAATCGAACTTTAAAAAACCGCCCTGGTGGATCACAATTTTCCTGCACATCAGAGTGACAAACATTAAATTGCCTTAGAGCTTGGATATGATCTTTATCTACTATTTGTTTATCTTGATGAATAAAAATATGCTCCTGACTGATATTGGAGTCCAATTCATCTATCCACAATCGAGGACGACTAACCTGTTTTTCAAAATAGGAAATCACAGCAGACAAACTCTTGTTTTTCCTTTGGCAAATCTCACAATCTTTTTTATTCTTGTCATTTTTATCTTCTTTATTTTCCTCCGTGGAGACAGAACAAGAGCGACACTCCAAAATATCCTTATCTTTTAGTTTAATGAGCGTCCATTTGCGATCCACAGGATGATAGCGCAAATCCACTAACTGAAGCTGAATAGCCGAACCAGAAGGATCCAAAGCCAACCAAGGGTTCACAGCCATAGGTATAGTAATAACCCCAGGGTTAACCCCTGTTCCCTCAAAAGCCCGGCTGTAACCAAACCAAACGGACTGATCCACAGGATAATAAGGGTATACTTCCGTCCAATTTAAACACCCGCTGGAGTCCGTTCTAATTTTAAGACAAGATTTTTTGGAATCAGCTGTAAATAAAAAAGAAGAGCTTTCAGAACATTCTTTTCCTGAGGCTTCAAAGAGGTGAATTTTAAACACACTGTTTTGCAAAGTATTATCTGGATGGATAAAATCTCTAAAGCAGGCTTTATAAAATATTTGAATTTCTTCCGGCAAGCCGTTTACACTTGTGGTAACTACCCTACCTTCTACCTGATCCAAAATAAAGTGAGCGTTATTCTCGTTACCATCCTCAGATATTTGTTCATCACTACTTAGAAACAAAGAGCAAGATACAAAGAAAAAAGATAAAATTAAACCAACTACTTTGTGCGGAAAAACACGGCAGAATAAGAACCAAACCTGCTGGCCCTCTTCAAAAAGTTTTTTCTGCCTATCTGGACACCCCTTCCCTTCCTCCTTCCCTGGACACCCCGGACCTGGACACCGCCCCATCAGGTAGTAGACACCTTTAAAAGACGTTTTCTGCATAATCCTCCCTTTTCTGCGGAAAAGAGTAAAAAACCAAAGAAACATATTATGTAAAATTTTCATAACTTTTTATATTTTGCTCTGTTGCAAAAACCTTATTTCACGATTTATTAACTTAGATTATAAAGCTTTACAGACTTCTGAGTTTGCTATAGAAAAGTTTTTTACTGAAATCAAGAGGAGAAATAAAAAACAGAAAAAATATTTTTATACCTAAAAAGGGAGAGTGAAACATGAGGAACAAAAGTAAAAATTATAAAAAAAAATAACAATCTCTTGACATAAACTAAAACAGCCTTACTTTTCATAAACCATCACTACATAGAGGAATAGCGTGAGCTAACAAAAACCATAAAGTAATGTTGCCTTTCCCCTAAAGAGGAGCTAACTACTGGTTTTTGAAGGGCAGAAGATAATACATAACGAACGCCTAACTCAAAGTTTCCTTTTGGAAAAAAAGCCTTTAGCTCTGTCAAAAAACCTTTTCTGTTGTTGCGTCCATAAATTTCGCTGTTAAAATACGCGGGGGCCGAATCTGAATTATTGTAAAAATATTCCACACGGGAATAGAGCTTTGCAAATTTCCAAAAATCCATATCTAAAATACCGTAAGTTCTTTCTCCCCAAGCTTTTTCCAAGGGAGCACCAAAGTTCATTAAACCATTATAACCTAAAGAGAAATACATTTCTGGCGTAAGATGGATCTGCGTGCTCAAATCAAAATTAACCCCGTAGTAAGAATGAGCAAACTCCGCACTGGATTTCTGACCCTTAATAGTATTGCCATAGCTTTTGCTCTGGTGTGCGATAAACGAGGGAAGACTGTTAAAGTAAAAACCAGTAATATGCCCTTTAAAAGAATAGTAATCAGAAGGGAGCCACTCTCCATAAGTAAACCAAGAAGTAAAAAGAGGAGCGTCTGCTATTTCGTTATATCTTCTAAAAGAGTTAACCACAGAAGGCATACTTTGTTGAAGCACTGTTTGCACTTCATACTTTTCTTTTATGTAAGAATAGCCAAACAAAGCAGACAAAAAAGCATGATCGGATACTAACAGAGGAGAGCTTAAATATTCCTGATTAACAGCACCTATTTGCAGATTAAAACCCTCTGCGGGCCGTATAGCAAAAAAACCTTGACGCATTTGCCCAATGGAGGACTCAGGACGAACAAAACGTCGTTGAACTTCCCCCTCTTTTACAACCAGGTAAGGCTCAAACTGAGCAGATAGGTATGAGTTAAATTCCAGATCAAACTTGCCATAGAGCTTCACTTTCATCAGTCGCTCACGGCCTTCTTGATTGCTGATAAAAAAGCCTTCTACATGCGTTTTCCAAAAACCATCTACTTTAAAATCAGAGGAAATTTCTTCATCAGCCACTTTGTAAAAGTGGCTATCCTGGAGCTGGGCCTGAATGGAAATGGGAACCACGCAGAAGAGCAGGAATAACTTTTTCATCTAAAATAAGCCTCTTCAACCTTTTAATACTGAAGGCTGAAAAACAGGTAAAAAATTGAAAAAAGCCTTGTTACCCCTGGACGACTACTACTATAACTTATTGTTAGTCTAACTGATTCTGATATGTCTACTCATTTTTTTATATCTTTAGCAACCCGTGAAAAATCCTTTCTACTTCCTTAAAACTTTCTGCTCTCTTAAAAAATTGAAAAAACTAACAAACACTTTTATTCTTAAAACTTATTATAAGAATCATACAACTATTAAAATATTTCTTAACAAAAACTTAACATTTAATTAAGACCATTTGGTAAGTAAAACTTTTGACGCAAGACAAATGGTTTTATTTCGCCCATCAAAATCCCTTTAAAAAGGCATTTTTAAGAAGAGAGTAAATACCTCCAAAATCCCCATTACTCATAAGCAAAATTATATCCCCTTTTAAAGCTTGCTCGCGGATAATTTTTGTCATATTCTGAATGTTTACAGAATAAAAAGCTGTTTTTCCGTTTTTTTTTAGCTCATCTACTAATTTCTTTGCAGAAAATCGCTCTGATTCCAAAATACGGGAAGTGTCGTAAGCCTCCATACAAAACACTAAGTCAGCTATAGATAACGCGCTTTGGTATTCTTTCTGAAAAATATTTCTCCTGGAGGTATTAGAGCGAGGTTCAAAAACAGCAAGAAGGCGTCTGCCTGGATACATTTCTCTGGCAGAATGTAACACGGCTGAAACAGCAGTAGGGTGGTGAGCAAAATCCTCGACTAAAGTAATACCGGAAAAGTGGCATAGCACTTGAAATCTTCTACGAACCCCTTTAAAGCTTTTAAACGCAGAAAGCGTTTTTTCCTTATTTAGATTCAACACACGAGATAAGGTCCAAACAGATAAAACGTTTAAAGCATTATGCTCTCCTGTTAGAGGGATAAAAATTTCCTCTACTCCCTGGGTAACATGCTTTACCTTTATTGTCTGCCCTTTTCCGGGAAGGGGTTTTCTGTCTGTTAACTGCCAATCCCCTTTATGGATACCGTAAGTCACTACTTTTTGATTCAAAGGCTGGACAGCAGAAATAAGCTTTTTCACCAAGGGGGAGTCAACTCCTGCTATCAAAAAAGAATCCTTTGGCCTTTTTTTTTCTACCAGGAGGCGAAAAGCCCTCTCCACATCTTTAATATCCTTATAAATATCTGCATGATCGAATTCAATATTGTGCAATAAAGTATGTGTGGCTGGATAGTGAATACATTTTGGGGTTTTTTCAAAAAAAGCGGTGTCGTATTCATCTCCCTCTACAACAAACCAATTAGACTCACTAAAGTGAAATCCTGTTTTAAAGTTTTCTGCCACCCCTCCAATCATAAAACCAGGCTCCAAACCACACTCACGCAGTATATGGGCAGACAAGCAAGCCGTCGTGGTCTTGCCATGAGTCCCGCAAACCATAATGGTATTTTTTGTTCCAATAATAAAAGAGTTAAGGGCGTCCGGCAAACTGATATAAGGGAGACCTAAATTCAAAACAGCTTGTGCGGAAGGAAAGTGTTTGGATATAACATTTCCTACTATTATTAAGTCTAAGCCGGTATGAATATTTTCTGCTTTATAACCCTTAAGGGTGGGAATACCCATTCGTTTTAATTCCTCCGATACGGGAGGATAAAAATGGGTGTCACTCCCTTGCACATTATATCCTTTTTTCTTTAATAGTCCTGCCAGGGCAGACATAGCTGTTCCACACACTCCCATAATATGAATTTGAGCAGAAGGTTTAAGAGTTATATCAGAAATTACGCCCTCATGGCCACGACGAACTTTTAAACGCAAAAACTCCTTTGCCACTTGACACCTCCTTAAAGCAGTTTACACTGCTTTATACTTAGTAAACTACCCCTTTTTCAAGCCCGATGCAATACGAGGCAGGTTTACTCCGGTCTTGACAACAAAAACTGGATGATTTACAAATAAGCCTACTCGTAGCAAGTTGCCCGTTTTTCAAGGACAACCCAGATTTAAAAAATTGGTAAAATTACATCCGTAACACCTTAAAAAAGGTTCTGAACTTGAAAAAAACCATAACTATAGAGGATAGTAATTAAATGTTAGTCGGTTTAGAAAAAGAGCCTTTAAGTATAGAAAATAATTTTTTCACAAAAATTAAAACTCTAAATACAGAGCTTAATGACTATTTTTCAAATTTGTTCATTATAGACAAATGTCTCACAAGAAAAATAGTCAGCTTTCAGGCTAACAAAAACCAGGAATATTATAGATGGTATAAATATAAAGAAGCATTCTCTTCTAAATTAGTAGAGTATTTGTTTAATAAATACCCTGTTAATCCAGGTCCCATTCTTGATCCTTTTGCTGGTTCTGGCACAGCCCTTTTTACTTGCTCTAACTTAGGCTACGAAGCTAATGGCATTGAGGTTCTACCCATAGGACAAAAAATTATTGAGGCTAATATTCTCGCCAGAAGCAATTATAAAGAAAATATAATTAATAGATTACAAACTTGGTTATCAGAAACTATATGGAACAATGAAGGTAAAACTCTGGATTTTAGAGTGTTGCGTATCACAAAAGGAGCATATCCAAAAAAAACTGAGTATCAGATAAAACGATATTTATATGAGTTATTAAGAGAAAACCCAAAAGAAAAAAAAATGTTGTTTTTCGTGCTCTTATGTGTGCTTGAATCAATAAGCTACACAAGAAAAGATGGACAATTTCTCCGTTGGGATTATAGATCGGGGAGAGGTTACAGAAAAAATACATTCAATAAAGGCGAGGTTTTATCATTCCACCAAGCTATAACAAATAAATTAAAAGAAATTATAAGTGATATAAAAATTTCTAACCAAGAAAATATGAGCTTGTTTTCATCTATGAAACAAAATATTAAACCTGGAAAAATCAAATTATTAGAAGGTTCTTGTCTACAAATGTTACCTAAGATAGAAGATGAATATTATACAGGAATTATTACATCACCACCTTATTGCAATCGTTACGATTATACCAGGATTTATGCTTTAGAACATGCTTTATTAGGGGTTACAGAAGAAGAGTTATCAACACTGCGTCAATCACTCTTAAGTTGCACAGTTGAAAACAAAATAAAAGCATTACTCTTTCTCAATAAAGAGTGGAAAAAAGCTTTGGATATCTGTGATAAATCACCACTTTTACAAGAAATACTCAATTATTTAGATTACAAAAAAACAGTAAAAGAGCTGAATAACAATGGAATAATTAGAATGATAAGAGGATATTTTTATGAAATGTCCTGTGTGATTCAAGAATGCTATAGAACCTTAAAAAAGGATGGCTATATGTTTATGGTGAATGATAATGTGAGATATGCCGGAGTTTCAATATCTGTTGATATGATTTGCTCAAAAATTGCTGAAGAACTTGGATTTAAAATAGAACATATCCTTATTCTTCCGCAAGGAAAAGGAAATAGCTCCCAACAAATGCATAAACACGGAAAAGAGAAATTAAGAAAATGTATTTATGTATGGAGAAAAGGGAAATAAATGCCATACAATCAACATTTGAAATCTTACCAGTCTCTTATTACACCTTATGAAGAAACAAGGGCAGGATTTATTTCTTTAGCTTTAGAAAAAAGCAGAGAAGCCACTCCATTTATTGAAGAAGCAAAAATCCTAAAAGTGATTGCAGGAAAAGCAACGAACCCTAAAGAGTTATTAGATATAAAAGAGATTCAAAGTTCATTACTTACAGCAAGTGGCATGTCAGACAAAGCAAAACATCATTTACAAGAGCAGGATAAAAAAAAGGCTATTATGGGTTTAATTGAAAATTTTTTAGAACCATCCGGAAAATATTTTATAGATGAATTGATATATCGTTTTTTGCTCACTAAAGGAGATACCCTTGGTGGCACTATAAGAAATCTTGCTGGTGTAATAGGAGAGCGAAAATTTACCAGAATATTAATATCTGTATTTTCTGTGAGTAACAAAAATTTTATGTATCTTGACACAAATAGCAGAACTTGGCTTAAACCTAAAATAAAAGAATGGAGTTATGAACCAGACTTGGAAAAACGAATTAAAGGTTTATATTGGAAATCACTCCAAAAAAACAGAGTTCTTATTTATAATTTAACAGTCCCAGTTGTTAAAAAAAATATTGACCTATCTTTATTAAATTGCTCATATAAAGATATATTGTTTAGCAAAACAAGGAAGTCAGCACATTATGAACCACAAAAATATATAGCTCTTGGTGAGTTAAAAGGGGGTATAGATCCGGCAGGGGCAGATGAACGTTGGAAAACTGCAAACTCTGCTTTAGAAAGAATTAGAAAAGCTTTTAAAAAACATAGTTGCATCCCATATACATTCTTTATAGGTTCAGCAATAGAAACATCTATGGCTAAAGAAATATATCAACAATTACAAAGTCTATCCTTAACAAACTGTGCAAACTTGACACAGAAAAAACAAATAGTATCGCTTTGTAGGTGGTTAATTAATCTTTAATATTGAGAGGAATTATATAAATTATTTTATGAATGCGAAAAGGGAAAGGCTATATAAAAACAATATAAAATATAAATATCTGGAGTGTTTTTAAAATAATATAAAAAAGAGAATAAAACTATGTGTGAGAAAGAAAAGTTAAAATCTTTTTTAGAAAAAATAGTGCAAAATACAAAATGGCACACCCGCTGGCTAAACACCCTGGCTTTTATGGAACATATTGGATGCCGTAAAATCGTCAAAAGCCAAAACTCCACCCATCTGAGTTTAACCCTTCTTCAACATATTAGTGAAGAAGCTCGCCACGCATTTTATTTTAAAAACCTGGCCCATAAACTTTCTCCCACTGATTGCCCCTCTTTTGAAGAACAATACCTCATCAAAGGTAAAGAATCTGAAGACTACTTTCAAGCTATTGACCACAAAGCAGAAGAAGACTTGATACACTCCCCTTCTAAAAATATTCTTAACTACCTCTACACAACCTGGATGATAGAAGAACGCGCAGTCCTTATCTATAAACTCTACAACGAAGTTCTAACCCGCTACGCGGGAGGAAAAGCACCGCGACTCCATTCTAACGATCGTGACCCTACAAAACAAACCCGCTACGCGGGAGGAAAAGCACCGCGACTCCATTCTAACGATCGTGACCCTACAAAACAAACCCGCTACGCAGGAGGAAAAGCACCGCGACTCCATTCTAACGATCGTGACCCTACAAAACAAACCCGCTACGCAGGAGGAAAAGCACCGCGACTCCATTCTAACGATCGTGACCCTACAAAACAAACCCGCTACGCAGAAAAAAAAACACCGCGGTTTAACTTAAACTTTATATTGCAAGAAGAAGATCATCATCTAAAAACAACAATACAAATTATTCGGCAAAAAGACCCTGAATTTAAAGAGCGAAAAAAGCGATTGTTTGCGTATGAGAAAAATCAATTTGCTGAGCTTGTTAAAAAGTGGCAGTCTGCTCTGGAACTAAATTTCTGATTCACCTTACCCATTAGCCAATATCTACCGCACCTGACTATCCATAAAAATCAAACCCTTACCAGATTATCTATTTGTCCCAAACAAACAATCCACTCTACCGCACCTCACTTATCTATAAAAATCAAACTGAACCTGAAAAGTATTGTAATTTTTACATACAATATACAGATTTTGCTGGATTCTGGCCTGTATAATGTTCAATTAACATATTTCTCGAAGACAAAGATTGTTTTATTCGCACTCTTACTTGTATAATACCCCGGACTATACTATTTGCTTGTGAAAAAGCCCTGGTTTATACCTACTGTGAGGTGAGTTCGGCCCCTCTTGAACATGTCGTGTCCAAAAGACGCAGACGTGGCAAAACGCATGTTTGAGACCAAGCAGTAGGTATAAGCCAGGGCGCGGACACGATCAAACATACTTTTTCACAGGCGACTATCTATATCAATAGATAGTGTAGAAAAACAAGAGTGTTCCCTAAAAAGGCAATGACATTATGAAACTTATATCTCTTACTTTTTTTATTCTTTTAAGCTGTTTTCACACCGTCACCCACTCAGTATGCAAAACAGCTTTTAACAAACATGCTAAACATGAAAAACCTGCACATCATTATAGAGAAAGAGAGAGAAATAGAGATCAAAACTATAATATATTTTACTCTCACACTCATAAAAATGGAAAAGATAGACAAGATAATATATTTTACTCTCATATTTATAAAAATGTGAAGGGAATACATACTCTTGAGTTTGAATTAAATTATTTTGCCAAAGAAGGAAAAACCAGAGAGGAGATTTTAAGATATTTAATATACAAAAAACACTTAGAACCACAAGGTCCACCCAATCCTTTGTTCGCTTACCTAATCAATGGAAAAACAGAACAAGCCATAGATAAGATAAAAAATGATCCAAATTCTTTATATCAAGGAACTTTAATGGGGCTAACACCTTTTTTTCTTATGGTCCTTATCGGTAATAAACAAGCTGTATCAACAGCATTAGAAATATATCCCTCTTTAGCCAACTCTGAAACCCTAATGAAAGAACGACCTTTGCACTTTGCTATAGATAAAGAAATCGCAGAAATACTGATAAATTACAACGCAAACTTAAACGCGCAAGATAACAAAGGAAACACCGCCTTGTTCAATAGCAGAGACCCAGAAATCATAAACCTGCTTTTAGAAAATGGCGCAGATATCAGTATAAAAAATCGCTCAGGTTTAACTGCTATTAAATATCATATAAAATTAGTTCAAAATAGTAAGATAATAGATATTCTTAATCAATTTAAAGAAACCCTGCAAGCCAGGCGAAGGAGGAGTAGGCGCGTGGCCAACACTCAACCCACACCACCAAGAGTAACACGAAAAGAGCTGGCTGAAAGAAAAAAACAAGAAAAAAAACAAAAGAAACAAGAAAGAAAACAAAAGAAACAAGCAAAACTTGAGCAAGAAAAACAAGAAGAAGCATACAAAGCAAACGAAGCACTTAAACGGGAAAGAGAAGAAGCACAAGCGTTGGAACTGAAAAGAAAAATTGAATTAGCTCAGAAAGAGGCAAATGAGCGAAAAGAAGCAAGACAAAGACAAAGACGACAATATGAAAGAGAACAAAGAGAGAAAAAAAAAGAAAAACTTACTCAAGAGTTGAACTACCTAAGAGCATTAAGACGATACACAGCTTTGAATCTGGCAATATTAAAATTTAGACGCGCCATCAAAGTGACTATATCCAGAAATAAAGTAATACAAGATCAAATAATACTAAACAAGGAGAATCAAACTGAATTATTAAATCAAATAGATGAAAAGATAGAAATCGTGACTCAAAAATTACAAAAGATAGAAAGAGCAGAAAAAAAAGATAACCAAAGCACTTGATAAGGCCGGGGTCAGGAAGCTCTAAAGGGACACCAACATAAATCTTCTGAGTTTAAAAAACTAAGCCAGCTTTGCGAGCCGATTCCGCCAATGTCTTTATCCGACCATGATAAATAAATCCATTTCGATCAAAAACCACTGTTTTAATTTTCTTATTTAAAGCAGACTCTGCTATTTTTTGACCAACCTGTTCAGCCCCTTTGCAGTTGCTACTGTCCTGACTAAGTTTAAGAGTATTGGCAGACACCAAAGCTTTCCCAGAAGTGTCGTCTATTAACTGAGCGTAAATATGCCTCCCAGAACGAAACACCACCAAGCGAGGCCTTTCCCCCGTACCAAAAAGCTTTTTTCTAAGACGCGCCTTATTTCTAAGCCTTTTTCTTAGTTTCAAAGGACTATTTTTTTTTATACGAATCCGAATCATTTTCTCACCTTATTGTTTATTTGCTGGTCTGTATTCCTGTGCCTCAGCAAATGATATTTTTTATAAACTTTTATTTTTCCCCGCCAGACTTGCCCGCTTTTCTGCGGATAATCTCATCACTGTAACGGATGCCTTTTCCCAAATAAGGCTCTGGTTCTCTCCAACTTCTAATTTGTGCACTAAACTGCCCCACTTGCGCACGATCTGCCCCAGACACAGTAATATTCATTTTCTCTACCTTTACTGTCAAACCCTCAGGCACTTGCATCTTAACAGGATGCGAATAACCTAAGTTCATTTCCAAAGTTTGCCCAGATACATTAGCCTTATAACCTACCCCCTTAAGGACTAAAGTTTTTGACCACCCTTGAGATACACCCGTAACCGCATTTTGAATCAAAGCACGGTAAAGGCCGTGCCATGCGCGTGTCTTTGGCTCGTCATTTTTTCGAGTCAAGACTAACACATCGTCCTTCACCTGTACATTGATAACAGGGTTTACCAGAATTTTTAAAACTTTCTGAGCAGACTTCACACTTACTTCATTATCAGGACTGATACTTACTTCCACTCCTTTTATGATCTGCACTGGCAATTTTCCAATTCTTGACATTTTATTTTTTACTCCTTATTTACTCACCGAATCACGACTTTACTCTTCTACCGAATCACGACTTTACTCTTCTACCGAATCACGACTTTACTCTTCTACCGAATCACGACTTTACTCTTCTACCGAATCACGACTTTACTCACCAAATACGACAAAGCATTTCTCCACCCACATTTTGCTTTTTCGCTTCTGGACCACTTAAAATTCCTTTATTAGTGCTCAACACTAACAGGCCGTAATTGGAAAGCACAGGAGGAATACGACTCGCCTTTATATATTGGCGACAAGAGGGTTTGCTCACCCGCTCAATGCGTGTAATAGCAGACTGCCCTTTAGAGCTATACTTCAAATAAAGCCTCATAATTCCTTGTTGACCATCGTCCACTACTATATAGTTTTTAATATATCCATAAGCTTTTAATTGCTCAGCAACACCTTGTTTCAACTTAGAACTGGGAACATCCACTTTTAAATGTCCAGCCATAACCGCGTTTCTAATTCTTGTGCAAAACTGACTGATTGTATCCATATCTTTCTTCAGGCTGGCTCTTAACCCTTACCTGCTCCTCTTAATTTTTTCTAAACGGCATTCCCAAAGATTCCAGTAAACTTCTAGCCTGCTTATCTGTTTTAGCAGAAGTGCAGATGGTAATATTCATACCCCGAATGGCGTCCACTTTATCGTAATCCACTTCTGGAAAAATAATTTGCTCCTTAATACCTATACTATAGTTCCCGTGTCCGTCAAAACTTTTAGGAGAAAGCCCCCGGAAATCCCGAACTTGAGGAAGCGAAAAATGAATCAGCCTCTCTAAAAAAGTCCACATTCTTTCTCGCCTTAATGTCACACAAGCCCCCAATTTAACCCCTTTTTTAATTTTAAAGTTGGAAATGGCATTTTTTGCTTTTGTGATAACAGCTTTTTGACCAGCTACCAAAGACAGATCTTGAGAAACATTTTGTAAAATTTTCGGATTTTTAACCGCTTGAGAAACACACATACTTAACGTTACCTTCTCTACACGCGGAACTTGCATAATGTTTTTAAGTGCTAAATTTTTTTTTAGCTCCGGGCGGATTTTTTTCTTATATTGCTCTTTTAAAGTACTCATTATAAAACCTCTGGTGCCATAGAAATAATTTTAATAAAACTTCTGGCCCTTAACTCTCTAGCCACTGGGCCAAAGATGCGAGTACCAATTGGCTCCTTATTGTTGTTAATCAACACAGCTGAGTTTTCGTCAAAGCGAATAGAAGTGCCATCCTTCCTTTGGATTTTATGAATTGTGCGAACAATAACAGCTTTAGCCTTGTCTCCTTTTTTTACCTTGGAATTAGGTAAAGCACTTTTAACAGACACCACAATAATATCTCCAATACCAGCTACACGCCTACGAGATCCACCCAAAACTTTAATACATTGGACCACCCGTGCACCAGAGTTATCAGCCACTTTTAACCGGGATTGCATCTGAACCATAATCTTCCCCTTTTTTCTCTCTTTACTTAGTCTCAACACTCTTACTGTGTGACTCCACTATTTCCAAAAGCTTCCACCTTTTAGTTTTACTTAAAGGGCGGGTCTCATATATTTTGACCACATCCCCTATTTTAGCCTTATTTTTCTCATCATGCGCTTTAAAAACAGACTTACGACGAATATATTTTTTATACTTAGGGTGCTTCATCAAACGATAAATTAATACAGAGATAGTTTTGTCACCTTTATCGGAAACCACTTGCCCTTTAACAATATTCAACCTGCCTCTTTGATCTTCCATTTTTCTAATTCCTTCCCCCATACTCATCCGCTTTTTCTTCTAAAAAAACCGCGCTTTCCAGAATGGGATTGCGCTTTAGAAGATTTTTGTTTTGAACCCAAAAAACCAAACCACTTTTTTGTTTTAGGTAGAGCTTTTCCAGCTTGTTTGTCTGAAGTAGATTTTGCTACCTTTTCTTTTTGTTGCTCCAAAGAAGCTTTTTTCTGATCTGAGTTTTCACTGGACTTTTTCTGGCTGGCAGATTTCGGATCCGATTTTTCGCTGGCAGGCTTCTTAATCATTTTTTTCTGATCCGATTTTTCACCAGCATTGTTCAATTTTGAATCTACTTTTGAATCCTCTGCTAAAGTGGTGGTCTCTTCTATTGGTTTTTTTAATTTATCTTTCGTCTTATTAAACCACGGCTTTGTGGCAGAACTTTTTGCCTTCTCAGAGCTTTTTGCCTTCTCAGGCTCTTTCCATTTCCACTCCATTTGCTCACGATCTACTAACTTTTTGTTAGGCCGGTCAGACACAAAAGCAGATTCTGGAAGCTGAACCAAAGCCGTTTCTAAACGAGCAATATCTCTTCTAAAATTTCTTAGCTCCATCATATTGGAAAGCCTTTGCATTTTATGCTTCATACGAGCAGAAAACAAAGCCTGCCGAGTTTGAGCTAACCGCTTCCGTAATTCTTGGGGCTCTAAATTGCTTATCTCTGAATATTTCATTTCTTGTTACCTTGATAAAAATTTTGTTTTAAACGGAAGTTTGTAGCTGGCCAGGCGAAAAGCCTCGCGCGCCTGTTCTTCCGTTACTCCTTCAATTTCAAACAAAATTCGACCGGGCTTGATTAAAGCCACCCAAAACTCCAAACTCCCCTTACCCGAACCCATCCGAACTCCAATAGGTTTTTGAGAAATGGGCCTATCGGGAAACACCCGAATCCACACCTTCCCACTTCTCTTAACAGAGCGGGAAATGGCAATACGGCTTGCCTCTATTTGACGATCTGTCATACGCCCGGCAGAGAGGCTCATCAAACCAAAATCGCCAAAAGATAATTCACTTCCTCTTTTAGCCTGGCCTCTTAAACGCCCGCGATGGACTTTTCTCCATTTTATTTTCTTAGGGCTAAGCATTTGTTACTACCCCTGGAACTTCTTTTCTCTCGTATACATTCCCATAATACATCCAAACCTTAACCCCAATCAGACCATAAGTGGTTAAAGCCTCCGCAAAACCATAGTCAATATTGGCCCTTAAAGTATGTAAAGGGATGCTTTTTTCGTTATACCATTCTGAACGGGCAATCTCTGCTCCATCCAATCGACCTGATATACGAACCTTTACCCCTCTCACGCCTTGGCGAATGGCCTCGGCAATAGCTTTTTTCATCACTCTTCTCCAAGAAACTCTTTTTTCTAACTGTAAAGCAATTTTTTCCGCAACCAGCTGAGCGTCAACATCTGCCTTTCTCACTTCATGAATGCTTACAGAAAGCTTATGCTTTGTCTGCTTTTGTATATCCGCCTCCAAAGCGTCAATGCCTACCCCCTTTTTTCCAATAACAAAGCCAGGGCGAGCCGTGAAAACAATCAATTTAATTTGCTCACCAGTTCTTTCCACCTCTACCTTTGAAACACCTGCGTTTTTTAACTTCTTTTTCACATACTGGCGCAGACGATAATCTTCATAAATATTATCAGCATACGACTGGCCACTGGCATACCACCTGGAATCCCAGTTGCGAATCACTCCCACTCTTAAGCCTATAGGGCTAATCTTCTGACCCATAATTTTTTCCCTCCCCCCAATGGGGGTTATTTATCCATGTCCCTTTTTACCACATTTGCAAGTCACCACCAAAATGCACCTGCCCCTACGCTACTCACCCAATGGGGGTTATTTATCCATGTCCCTTTTTACCACATTTGCAAGTCACCACCAAAATGCACCTGCCCCTACGCTACTCACCCAATGGGGGTTATTTATCCATGTCCCTTTTTACCACATTTGCAAGTCACCACCAAAATGCACCTGCCCCTACGCTACTCACCCAATGGGGGCTATTTATCCATGTCCCTTTTTACCACATTTGCAAGTCACCACCAAAATGCACCTGCCCCTACGCTACTCACCCAATGGGGGTTATTTATCCATGTCCCTTTTTACCACATTTGCAAGTCACCACCAAAATGCACCTGCCCCTACGCTACTCACCCAATGGGGGTTATTTATCCATGTCCCTTTTTACCACATTTGCAAGTCACCACCAAAATGCACCTGCCCCTACGCTACTCACCCAATGGGGGCTATTTATCCATGTCCCTTTTTACCACATTTGCAAGTCACCACCAAAATGCACCTGCCCTACCGCTTACCTTTCATCCAACACGACATGAATATGGCTTTGTTTCTTTTTCCTGGGGGATGACTGTCCCCTGGCCGCCGGACGATACCTCATCAAGTGAGGCCCCTGGTTAACATAAATAGTTTTAACATAGAGATTGTCCACATCAATTACTTTTTTGTTTTCCGCATTGGCCACAGCCGACTCAATAAGTGCTTTAATCAACTCAGCCGACTTTTTTTTGGAAAAAGAAAGCAAACCTATAGCCTCGTTCACATCTTTTCCGCGAACTAAATCCGCCACTAAACGTGCCCTTTGCGCCGAAACACGCGTATATTTTAAAACCGCTTTTACTTCCAACTTCCTTCTCCTTTTTTATACAGGTTCTATACAGTTTAGCCTATTCAACTAAAAAACCTTCCCACCAACCCGCTTTTCTCACATTCTTCTTTCAAGCTCTTTTTTGGTCTGTTCACATTCTTTGTTGTGTTGCACCTTTTTCACATAAAATACCAACACGATATTCCTTACTTTATACAGGAAATAGCTCCTATAGCCATTATCAATAAAATTATCCCTATTACTTTTCTTAGTAACTTCAAGGACATAGTGTCCTCCCACCACATCCTATCTTCTTAAAAATATTTATCCTTTCTTTTGGGCTGGTTTTTGCATCTGCGATTTTTTTCCTCCCGCATGCACATTAAACATTCTGGTAGGGGCAAACTCACCAAACTTCTGCCCTATCATATTCTCTGACACATACACAGGCACAAACTTTTTCCCGTTATGAACAGCAAAAGTCAAACCCACCGCGTCTGGGGTGATTACTGATCGCCTGGACCAGGTTTTAATAACTTTTTTTTCACCACTTTTTTTGGCCCTAATGATTTTCTCCTCCAGGTGATAATCTAAAAAAGGCCCTTTTTTAACTGATCTTCCCATATTTTTATTTAGGGCCAGTTTTTAACTGTAACGCCCCACTCCTTATTCCAAAGTTTTTTACCAGTCTGATTTTAATTTTCACACTCTAACTAGTCCCCCGTGATAAACCCCATTCTTCTTCACTGTCATACCCGCGAAAGCGGGTATCCAGAACCTAAACTGAAAGCCTAAAAAGCTTTCAGCCTTTTTCAAGTGAGAATCCAGTCAAAATAACAACCTTTTTCACGGGCAACTATTTAGTTCAGGGACAGAAATTCAACATAAAAAATTTATTTCTCCGCAGACTTAGCATATCGCCTGCGAATAATCATTTTATCTGTCCGTTTATTGTTTCTGGTTCTATAACCCTTACACGATTTTCCCCAGGGAGTCATAGGGTGGTTTCCTTTGCCAACGCCCTCTCCTCCCCCCATAGGGTGATCAATGGGGTTCATAGCCATACCACGCACCTTTGGCCTCCAACCTCTCCTACGGATCCGGCCTGCCTTGCCCCAACGAATATTCTCATTATCTGCATTCCCCAACTTGCCAATAGAAGCCCGGCAAAGGGAAAGCACACGACGCAACTCCCCTGAAGGTAGTTTTACCTGACAATATTTTTCATCCTTACCCGCCAACACCGCTCCCACCCCAGCACTACGGACTATTTGTCCGCCTTTTCCTGGACGCAGTTCAATATTGTGAATTTCCGTGCCTGTAGGAATTTTTATCAATGGCAAGCTATTGCCCGGCTTAATGTCTGCCGTGTCACTGGAAAGCACCTCTTGCCCCACAGATAAATTAACCGGAGCTAAAATGTAAGATCGCGCACCATCTCTATAGCTGATTAAAGCAATCCGGCAGTTGCGGTTAGGATCGTATTCAATAGCTGACACACGAGCAGGTATATCTGTCTTTTGCCTCTTAAAATCAATCAGGCGATAATGACGTTTATGTCCTCCCCCTCTGTGACGAACAGTAATCCGTCCGCGATTATTCCGAGCCGATTTTTTGCGCAAAGGGCGAGTAAGAGACTTCTCTGGCTGACTCTTTGTAATTTCTTTAAAATCCGACACTGACATTTTTCGTGTCCCTGGTGTGCGAGGCTTTAATACTTTTATTCCCATATTTTTACTTAGGGCTTTTTAGCTCTTTAACCGCAAGGCCCTACTCCTTTCATCATCCTTGGTTTTAAATCAATATTAATTTCCTTCAAACAAGTTAATAGTTTCTCCTGGGCGCAAACGCACCACAGCTTTTTTCCAGTATTTAACTCTTCCGTAACCCAAACGGGTCCGACGTGCCCTTCCCCTACAAATTGCTGTCTTTACCGATTGCACTTTAACATCAAAGTATTTTTCTACATATTTCTTAATTTGTGTCTTATCAGCAGATCTGTCCACCTGAAACACATAAATATTTTTACTGGCCAGTAAATTGTTTTTTTCCGTTAAAAGAGGCCGTTTAACAAGTTGACTCATTGTTAGTTTTTCCTCCCCCAATGGGGGTTATTTATCCATGTCCCTTTTTACCAAATTTGCAAGTCACTCCTACAAGTGCACCTGCACTTCCGCTACTCACCCAAAGGGGGCTATTTATCCATGTCCCTTTTTACCAAATTTGCAAGTCACTCCTACAAGTGCACCTGCACTTCCGCTACTCACCCAAAGGGGGCTATTTATCCATGTCCCTTTTTACCAAATTTGCAAGTCACTCCTACAAGTGCACCTGCACTTCCGCTACTCACCCAATGGGGGTTATTTATCCATGTCCCTTACTCTGTCATTCCCGCGAAGGCGGGGATCCAGAACCTACACGGGAAGATAAATCGTTGGCTTCCCGTCCTGCAAATTTTTGGACCAAAAAAGGCACAGTTTTTTCAGTCATCATAAGGTGGCCATATCTCAATAAATCATACACATTCAAGCCTTCCGCTGGCAAAAACTGAAAGGTTTTTAAATTGGCACAAGCTCTTTTAAAAAAGGGGTCTCCGTCCTGATCCACTAATAAAGCTTTTTTTAGTCCAAAAATTTTTAGACGGCTATATAGCTCTTTTGTTTTTCCCTCTGGGGATTTCATATCTTCTAAAAAAAATATTTTTTTTTCCTTCCATAAGTAAGAAAGAGTCTGCCTTAAGGCAGATTTTCTAATTTTAGCAGACAAAGTGTAGCTATAATCACGAGGCTTAGGACCAAATGTAACACCCCCTCCCCTATTAAGAGGTGAGCGAATAGAACCTTGCCGGGCATTTCCCGTTCCTTTTTGACGAAAAGGTTTTTTACCTCCACCACTAACATCTGCGCGGGTTTTAGCTTTGTGAGTCCCTTTTCTCGCACAAGCCCTTTGCCAACGAACCATCTCATTAATCATTTCTATTTTTATTTCCTGTTGAAATAAAAAGGCGGGTAAATCTAAGTCCGACACTTTTTCCTTTTTCCAATTTAAAACTTCCGCTTTAATCATCTTATATTCCTCTTTAAAATCAATCTAATTGTCTCCCTAATTTTTGCTACAACTCATTTTAGATAAAAACACTAATGAGTTCCTGGCTCCCGGAACAGGCCCCTTCAAGACAATAAGGTTTTTATCGGAAACAATATCCATTACTTGAACATTTTTTAAAGTCGTTTTTTCTACACCATAGTGCCCTGCCATTTTTTTACCAGGCATGACACGAGCAGGCTCTGTGCGGTTACCAATAGAACCACTGGACCGATGAGTTTTAGCTCCATGAGACGCAGGCCCCCCTTTAAAATCCCATCGCTTTACCACGCCGGAAAAACCATGCCCTTTGGAAATAGCACATACTTTTACCGTATCCCCTTTTTGGAGAGAGTGAATAGACACAGATTGCCCTACCTCTATGTTATCCACATTGTTTTGTCTAATTTCCCTAATGTAACGCGCACCCCCTGCAAAACCAGCAGGGATAAGATGAGTTTTTAATGATTTTGAACAACGATTGTTTTTCTGAGGCATACAGGCCACTTGAACGCTGTTGTATCCTTCTTTTTCTTTCCGTTTTATTTGAGACACCACCCAAGGCTTTACCTGTAAAAAAGTAACAGGAACAAACCGGCCTTTTTCATCGTATAAAGAGGACATAGCTAATTTAAACGCGTAAAGGCCCGACAGTTTTAAATCAGACGGGTTTTGAGTTTTTTGTAACTTTGGAGACTGCTCACCTTCTGATTTAGAACCCTCAACAGTAGGCTTGTCTACTAACCCTCCCGATTTAGCTTTTACTTTCTGCGTATTTTTTTCAGGCTGGGGAGAGGAAGATAAGGCAGACTGGGCCGTAGCAGACTTATCGGCAGAGGCAGATTTGGCTACAGCAGACTTATTATTTACTTGATTTTTCTTGTTTTCTTTATTCATTTCGATTTTTCCTATTGAGGATTTAGAGCGATATCCACATTCACTCCGGCAGGCAGATCCAATTTTGTTAATTGGCTGATGGTTTGTTCAGTAGGTTCAGAAATCTCTAAAAGACGCTTATATTTTCGTATCTCAAATTGCTCTCTGGATTTTTTATTTACATGAGGGGAGCGTAAAATAGTGTAGCGATTGATTTTTACAGGCAAGGGAATGGGGCCGGCCACACTGGCACCTGTTCTCTTGGCTGTATCCACAATACCCCGCACAGATTGATCCAAAAGTTTGTGATCGAAACCCGTGAGGCGAATCCGTATTCTCTGTCCTTCCATTTCCATTTTCTATATCCTTTATGAGCACTATATCCCATTCGGGTACTATATCTAAAACCAGCAGGCCCCCTTTGGGACATGACTTTTCTGTCTTTTTTGTGAAAAAGCACCGTGACTGGTTTAATGTTCAGCCATGAAAACTCAAAGCCGATCGGAGTAAATACCCCTTTTACTAAGAGCCTTATATTACTGGCACCCTTCATTAAAATCCTTTCTAAAAACCATTTATTTGACTACTAAACTACCTATTTAACATCTTTTTTAGGCAGAACCTTCACTATACCGAGTAATTATTGTATTATCAAAGCATAAAACAATAAAACACAGTGTGCTGAATTTACCTTATACCTTTTTTTTAAGTCAAGCCTCTTGATCGGTAATTTCTTCATAAAAAACAAAAAGTTGTTACTTTTAGCGACTATTTTCAATAATCAGACTTAAACTGGAGAAAAGTAAAAATGGGCTTGCAAAAACGGGAAATCAAAATAAACCTGTAATTTAAAGCACTTAAAGGAGGCTTAAGGGAATTAAAGTTGCAAAAATAAACCTGTAATTTAAAGCACTTAAGTGGTCACGTAGCTCAGCTGGATAGAGCGACAGTTTCCGGAACTGTAGGCCGTGGGTTCAAATCCTACCGTGACCACCATAAAAAACAAAACTAAAAACAAAACTAAAAACATAAATTGGCCACGGGAGGATTTGAAGTGAAAGAGCGACCTGTGGAGTTTGCGACCCTAAGGAAGCATTTAATATATAAAAAAGGGGATTTAATGGTTAAATTGCTTTTTGTTTTTCTGTGTTTTGTGATTTTTTTCGCCAAAATACCTATAGGAACCCCCACTCTTTCAAAAAATGGTCGAATGGCCAAAGAACTGAAACCAAAAAGACACCACTCCCAATCAGCTTTTAAGATAAATCACCTTAACAAAGTAACACGAAAAACAAAAAGCAATAAAAAAGGGAGAGTTATCAATACTCACCCTATATCTGCTGTTCCGATTCACCAAGTAACAAATCAAGAGGGCCAAAAAAACAGGTTACTGGATTTTAAATCAGTTTCAGCTGTATGGCTGAAGGATTATCCTATAATAAAACAGGAGGTGGAAAAAATTATTCTAAAAGAACAGCAACAAATTACAGCAGACGCTAAAGAGCTGTTTAAAGAAAACCCTCACTCAAACCTTCTGCCTTATCGGCTTTATGTGAAAGAGTTAAAATTATATCACCCTAATTTGAACACTCCAGAATCAGAGCTTAAAAGAAACAAGAAACAGCCTTCTCAATCACGGGAACATCAGGATATAGTAAGCGTACGTATGAAAATTTATACTTATACAGGAGGGGCGCATGGGGGATCTTCTTACTACAGCTGGAACTGGAGCAAGAAAACAAAAAAGTTTTTATCTTTAACAGATCTGCTTTCTGCCAGGCAGTTTGCGCAACTGGTGGAACACACAAGAAACCTTTTGTTTGAACATGAAAAACGAGGAAATAGTTACGACAAATATATAAAAGAGGAAATTCAGAGAGGAACAAACAAACCAAAGCATTTTAAAATTTGGAATCTCCATCAAAATGAAATAGTGATTATGTTTCCTGAGTATCAAGTAGCCTCTTATGCTGCTGGCAGTTTTGAAGTTTACATTCCGTTTTCATTATTACTTTAAAAAAAACTGATAAATATTTTATTCCCCCTATCAAAAAAAACACCACTATCTACCAGCGGGTTTTGATTCACTTCATTTAGGGCTATCTCTTACTATGTTTCATAGCCCTTCTGGCAGAGCGATCCATTTCCTTTCTTTTTAAAGCCTCTCTTTTATCTCCCCGTTTTTTCCCTTTTACCAAAGCTATTTCCACTTTAGCCCTGCCGTTTTTAAAATAAATTTTTAAAGGCACACAGGAAAGACCTTTTTGGTGTAACTGGCCTATTAGTTTTTTGATTTCATAACTGTTTAATAGGAGCTTTCTTCTTCTTTCCGGATCATGATTGCGACCGGCGGCAGGGGGGTAAGGGCTGATATAAGTATTTTGGATATAAGGTTCTGATTTTTTAAATACCAAATAAGAGTCTTTTAACCGGCAATTTCCTTTTCTTAAGGACTTAACTTCTGATCCTGTTAAAACCAACCCGGCAGAAAAAGTCTCTAAAATAGAATAATCAAACCGCACTTTCCGGTTAACAGCCACTACAGAGTCTAAATTTTTACTCTTACTTTGTGTAGATTTTTTTTTCATTTTCACCCCAGATCTTGTTAAACAAAAGGACAAATTGTTCAGGAGAAAGCTCTTCTGCACGAACCAAAGAAGATATATTCATCTGATCAAATATATCCTTCACGGAGGCTTTTTGCCCACTCTCTTCAAAAACTAAGGAGGAAGAACCTGGCTCTTTTCCTTTCCCTCTTTTTTGCGGGACAAAGTTTATTTGTCTTAACCGGCTTAATAAAAGCTTTCTTCTCTGAGAAAAACAAAACTTAACAAACAAAAAAAAAGAGGAAACATTTTTAACAAAGTGTTTTTTTTTCTGAAAAATCAGAAAACGGCCTGCCACTTGCGGGCGAGGGTAAAAGTCAGACACATTAGCTGTTAGCAATGTATCTATTTTCCAAAAACATTGCGAAAGCACAGTTAAAACACCATAGTCCTTTGAAAAAGGGGGGGATAAAATTCTTTGCGCCACCTCTTTTTGAAACATAAGGGCCATTGCCTTAAGCCGATCCGGCCCGGGACAACATTTTAACAAAAGTCGACCCGCCACCTGATAAGGAAGATTTCCCACCAAAACAGAACCTAATTTTAATTCAGCCTCCCAAGGCAATTTTAAAACATCCCCCTCTAAAACAAAAATGTTTTTTTTTCTCCAATACTGACAAAGAAAAGTGTCTTGCTCCACAACACATATTGGCAGTTTTTTCTGGATCAATTCGTTTGTCAAAGCCCCTAACCCTGGTCCCACCTCCATAATTAAAGAAGGATTTAAGGCCCGGATAGCAGATATAATTTTTTGAATTACCAAATCATTGATTAAAAAATGTTGCCCTAAAAATTTTTTTGAAAAAAAACCTAATTCTTTCATAAGAATTTTAACTTTTTTTTCCGCTGAAAGAGCATTATTACTCTTTTTTTTATCTCGATTTACCCTATTCACCCTATTCATTTTAACAAAAATCTCCGGGAAGGGAATAAGGATAACAATTCAGATCTTGCGAGGATTTAACCCCTCTTTGAAATTGTTTTATACCTGCAAAACCAATCATAGCCGCATTATCCGAACAATATTTTAACGCTGGCAGTATTAAATGAATGTTGCTTTCTCTGGCCCAAGCCCGTGCTTTGGCACGCAACCGGGAGTTAGCACTCACTCCTCCTGCAAGGGCTACAGATTGAACTCCCCTTTTGCGTGTAGCCTGATCTAACCTATGAATTATTTGATCCGCCACCGCCTCCTGAAAGTCTGCTGAAAGAGAAGGAATAAATTGTTTATCCCCTTTAGATTTTTCTTTTTGAATTAAATTAAACGCAAATGTTTTTAATCCTGAAAAACTAAAATTCAAGTCCCCTTCTTTTAATTGGACCTTGGGAAAAGAGTAATTTCCTGTTTGAGCCGACTGAGAGATTTTATCCATCTCAGCCCCTCCTGGATACTTTAATCCCAATAACCTGGCGGTTTTATCTAAGGCTTCCCCTGCCGCATCATCTACTGTCCGCGCTATTAAAACATACTGGCCAAAATCCTGAACCTCAAAAAGATGCGTATGCCCACCACTTGCAATTAAAGCCAAAAAAGGAAACTTAACAGACACTTTTTTCACCCCCTGCTCCCATAGAAAAACAGAAAGAATATGTCCTTCAATATGATTAACAGCCACATAAGGTTTTTTAAACAACAAAGACAAGCTTTTTACTGTCACTAAACCCACAATAAGAGAACCTACCAGCCCGGGACGATTGGTAACAGCCAGAACATCTATATCCTCCCACGCACGAGCTAACTGCTTAAGAGCTTGCTCTACCAAGGGAAGAAGACGATCTGCATGGTTTCTGCTGGCCAACTCCGGCACTACCCCCCCATAAGGCTGATGAACAGAGTCTTGATTTTCCACTTTATTGAACACAATAAATCCGTCTTCTCGGACCAGGGCAACAGAAGTGTCGTCACAGCTGGTTTCCACAGCTAAAACTACTTTTTTTTTAATGGCCTGAACTTTCATTCTTTTTTCATTTCTGAATCGGATGAAGATAGCATTTTCTTTGCGTCCTGAGCACTATCCCCTTTAGGAAAAGACTCCACCACTTCTCTAAAAAAAACATTAGCTTCTTTTTTGAGGCCAAGCTTTCGAAAACACATCCCAATTTGAAAAGTAGCTTTTTCGTAAAATTCCCCGTTTTTATTTTGCTCGCGATATTTTTCGTAATGAATAATGGCAGACTTCCAGTTTTCTTCTTTAAAAAATTGTTCCGATTTTTGAAACAGCTTTTCTGGTTCATCCTTTTTCTGGATTTTTTTGTTTTTACCCGTTTTTATTTCATTAGCCAGAGAGGCCACTCGTAAATCCAGTGTTTGAATTAGAGCAAGCAAACCCTGTTCCAGCTGAGCTATACGATCTTTTTGCTTTTTATCCGTGCTTTCTATTTGTCCCCTTAACTCCCTAAGGCTTGTTTCTATTTGTGAAATTTTTTGTGTCACATCCATGTTGCCAACAAGGAAACGGGCTTTTTTTGGTGTAACTTTTTTATGATCCTGCCTCTCTCCTGATAACTCTTCTGTTTCCTTATCACTTTCCTGGTCTAACCAATCCTGATCTTCTTTTGAGTCGGTAGATTGAGCACTTTCCTTTTTAATTTCCTTATGGGTCAAAAGGCACCCGGACAAAAAAAGCATAAATATAAAGACACTAATTTTCATATTCCCTCTCCTGTACTCATTTTAAAGCGACTAAGATTTTCTGCCTTTTCCGCCCATTTAATAGATTCATTAAAATATCGCCTGGCGGATATATAATCTCTATCCTGAAATTGCTGTTCCGCTCTCTGATAGTAACGCGAAGCCCTGACCCAAAGGCTGATAGCACTTTTGTCAGCATTAACTTTGTGCGCAGACTTAAGTGCTTTTTGAGCAATAGTATACTCTAAAAAAGGAGGTTTTCCCGCGCACGCTATTAAAAACACAAAAGAGAAAGTTGCGACAAAAAATTTCATCAGTATATCGGAACAAAGTTCACTCGCCGGTTTTTAGAATGATCCGTTTCCGAAAAAGGACGCTCTTCCCCATAACTAATAACAGAAAGTCGACCGGCCGATATGCCATTTTCTATCAGAAAATTTTGGACCGCGGACGCACGTCGGCGACCTAAACCCACATTATAAGCCTCTGAACCCATAGTATCACAATGACCTTCCAACTCTAAACTGGTGACCGAATTGTTGCTTTGGATCCAACTTATATTCTCTCTTAAAGTGTTTTTAGCCTCTTCTGACAAAACAGAAGAATCATATTCAAAATACACTGTGTTTAAACCATCAATGGACCCGCCATCACTTCCTTTATTGTCTGAATCTATGTCCTGAGACGAAATATCATCAGCCTCACTCCCTACCATATTATTTTTATCTTTTTTCATAGTTGCGCAAGAAAGCAGGGCAAGGGAAAAACAACAAAAAGCTATAATAAGTAAATTTTTCATTCATACCTCCTAAATTATGGATTTTTTTTGCAGTATAACCCCAAATAAACGCCAGGAAAAGCTGAAAACAAACAAATAATATAAAAAAACCAAGGATTTTACGGGATTTTTCTCAATTTTAATCTCTGCTTGACTTTATCTGTATTTCAAAGGATTATTCCTCACCTAATAATCAGTATTAGAGGCGGTGCATAATGATTCCATCTGAAAACAAAGAAACAACCTGGATTAAGGATTTAGTGCGTTTGGAACAGGATATGGAGGCCACTGGACAAATCTCTCTTCCAGAAGCCAGACCTTCTAAGGAGCAACTTTCTGAGCACACTTTTGAGTTTATGCAGGAACTCCGTACAGCGTTTACCTCCCACTCCGCTGTATTTAATCATCTAAAAGGTTTTTTAGGTAGCCTTAGAATTTACGGCATAGCCAACACTCAAGCTGATTTTATGCTTTTTCGTCATGGACATAAGTTAATTTTTGCCGTCAAAGAACCGGGGCTTATTTCTGTTAGGATGAAGTTTAACAGTCAGCTCTTAGGCCAAAATAAAAACACCCCAGCCGAAGAACCTGCCGACTTCATTAAAGGAGAATGGGGGCCTTTTAACGAATTAAAGTGGATCTATAACAATCAAACTATAAACATCGATTACCTTATCCGCTATTATATGACTGTGTTCGTAAAAAATAGCGTCAAATAAGCAACAATTTAAGGGGAATCTATAAAGTCTATGTTTGTAAAAGGAGACTCTCCAAAGTGCATTTTTTTCTTTTTATGGCTGGATTGGGTTTTCACCATTTTTAAATGAGGATAATGGGAAGAGGGTTTATCAGAAGAGGACTTAGTAGAGAGGGATTCTTTTGCCTCCACGAAAGAAGTTGGATTTTGCAAAGCCGGATCTTCCATACGAGTAGGCAGGGAAGTCTGCACATTTTTACCCACGGGTTGATTTTGATTTTCACCTGCTGGCGAGGAGTTTTCCAACGCCTGAACAGCTTTAATATTTTTTTCCAACCGATCACAAACTGCTCTGGCATTTTGCAAAAGAATTTCCAGTTCTTTAGCTTTATTGTTTACAAGAGGGAGCTGGCGATCCACTTGAGCAGACACAGTTAAAGAAAGATTTTCCAGGTCTGTGATTTTTCTTCTTAAGACTTGAAGCCCCGTGCTAAGCCTGGTGTCTTTTTTAAGAAACTGATTCCAGATTAAGTAAAAAGCAAAGCAAAAAAAAGCAATAAGAATGCCACTGGTGAAAAACAAGAAAAACCTCCGTTTTAATTTATATTAAAACAGGATAAAGAAATAATCTCAACCAGCCTCAAGTCGTGTTCTTTTGTTTTTTTAGAAAATGGGAGTTAAACAAACACCTCTAACCATTACGGGTTTAATTCTCCGTGGCTTGCTGAAACTAAAAATCGTATCTAAATAAAAACAAGCAGAAAATATAGGAAAACCAAAACGGGCTTAAGAAACCTGCACTTCACAAAAACCATCCCTTAAGAAAGAGACGATATAAATTCTTTTATTCTGGCGCAGGCAGAGGTAATTAATTCTTCATCCACCGCAAAATGAATGCGCACATAACCAGGATAGTTAAACTCTTCCCCCGGAACACAAAGGACTGACTTCTCCTGTAAAAGAGCAGTCACAAAATCAGCAGAAGAGCGAATAACCCCCTCTTTCCAGGAAGAACCATATAGTTTTCTAACATCCACCCAAAGGTAAAAGGCCCCCTCTGGGGGAAAAACCTTTAAACCTTTAATCCCCTGAAAAGATTTTAAAGCCAATTCTTTTATTTTTATTAAATTTTGACGAGAAGACTCTAACTCTTTATCACAATGGACTAAAGCATAAGCAGAAGCGGTTTGTGAAATAGAGCTGGCACAGCTTACAGACTGACTTTGAAACTTAGACATCGCACTAATGATGGTTTTATTGCCCACAGCCCAGCCCACCCGCCAACCAGGCATAGAATAATTTTTTGAAACAGAGTTAATACATAACACACGATCTTTTAAGTCTGGCGAGACTTTAAGCAAATGCGGAGCTTGAGAACCAGAAAAATAAAGATGATTATAAATATCATCACTTAACACATATATTTGAGGATAAGCTCTTAACACATTTGCTAAAGCCTTTAAATCAGACTCACTAAAAACAGCCCCTGAAGGATTGTTAGGAGAATTTAAAATTAACACCTTGGATTTTTTTGTAATATGTTTTTTTAAAACCTCAGGCTTAAGCTTAAAGCCATCTTCTTCACGAGTAGGAATAGACACAACATGGGCTTGCGCCAGCTCTACCTGAGAGGGATAACTTACCCAATAAGGGGTGGAAATCAAGACCTCATCATCTGGATCGCAAAGGGTCTGAATAGCAGAAAACAAAATAAACTTGGCCCCAATAGAAACTGTTACCTGAGAAGGCTGAATATTTAATCCTAACCATTTTTTTGTATTGGCTGAAATGGCCTCTTTTAAAGCTTGAGAACCACTGGCTGGGGTGTATTTTGTGTCACCAGATTTTATCGCCTGAATACCCGCAGAGCAGATGGCTTGAGGTGTGTCCCAGGTGGGTTCTCCTAAAGAAAGAGAAATAACATTTTTTCCTTCCTGTTTTAGTTTTTGAGCTTTTGCTCCTAAGGCCATAACAGCAGAAGGTTTTAAATTACGCGCTCTTTTAGACAACATAGTTACTCTCCTTTTTTTCTGTTCTTATTTTTAATCCAACCTATTAGCTTTTCCTATCCTGATTTGTAATCCAACCTATTAGTATTGGGGAGAAATGTCCGCAACCTATTAGCTTTTCCTATCCTGATTTGTAATCCAACCTATTAGTAAAACAAATATATTAATTACTTCTTATTAATATTAAATTTTTTCTTCAGAGCCAAGGCCACAGGCTTTGGGATCCAGTCACTTAAATCCTCTCCATGAGAGGCAATTTCTTTTACCACCTGAGAAGAAAGGTGGGTATATTCTGGCCGGGTAAAAGCAATAAAAGTTTCGCATTCTTTAAAAAGCTGTTTGTTGGCCGCCGCCATAGTTAGTTCATACTCAAAGTCAGAGACGGCTCTTACTCCTCTGATAATAACTTTAATATCATGTTTTTTCGCGTATTCTACAGTCAGTCCATTGTAAGAGGCCACCTTAACCCCTTTTATGTCCTGAAGGCAAGCCTGGGCCAGGACCACTCTTTCCTCTAAAGAAAACAAATATTGCTTGCTGGCTGAAGTGGAAACCAACAAAACTAAAGGGTTAAAAAACCGGCTAAGCCTCTGGACCAGGTCCACATGACCTTTTGTAATAGGATCAAAACTACCCGGATAAACTGCTTTTCTATTCACCATACACTTTTATTTCCTATCATTCTTATATTACTTCGTCTGAAAAATCTTTTTTTATACAGTCAGCTCTAAAGGAGCATTTTCTAAGCTCTGTTGAGTAAAAAGCAGTCTCCCCCCGCAGGCAAAACCCAAACTATTCCAATCTATTTCGTTTAGCGCGTAAACCGCCTTTTCCACATCCCTATTGGGATCTTTTGGAAAAAGGGCCAACACTGAACCATCATATTCTTTAGAACTGTGCGTAAAAAACGGCTTAAGGTTTCGGGTTTTGCAATTCACATAAATGCGCGGGCTATCCCTATCGCAGTATTTTCTACCCCATTTCCACCAATTATTTTCGCTAAAGGTTTTAATTTTCCGGTTCATTAGTTCTTTTTTATAAGGTTCTAAACATTTGTCCTTTCTGTTGTAAATCATCCGGCGAGTTTGACCTGTGCGGGCAGTAAAGGAACACACCATATCTGCATTGCCCTGTTTTTCATTTGTAAATATATGATCCGCACCACTCACAGCCCCTACCTTTACTTCAAACTGATCAGATAATCGCCCGCCCCTTCGAGGGCCAAACCAAAGCTGGCCTTTATGGTGATTAAACCACCCCTGCCCACTTAAAACTTGGCGATTCCTTTGTCCCTTTTCCCATCGCCAAATAGCACAATTAGGGGTGTAACCGGAAAAAACGGGCACATCGCCCAACTCACGATAATAGGTAATGGAGCCTTGTTCGTAAAGCCGAGTATTTAATATTTTAGCACTGGTAGCTTTTAAAAAATCCCGGGGAGTGATAAAAATCAACTCTCCCCCCATTTTTAAATGCTTTATACACTTGGTGATAAAAAAAAGATAGAGGTTGGTCCTTCGATCAAACCCTTGCATGGGTAGTAACTTTTTAGTCTCAGACCTTATATCCTGGAACCGGACATAAGGGGGGTTACCGATAATAGTGTCAAATTTATGGGTAGTGGGATAAGTAAAAAAGTCTATTTGCAACACTTTGTTTTTTAGATTTTTTTCAGTCACTAAAGATTTATCTAACTCAATACCTAAAAATAGACGGCTATCGGGCTGGTTTTTTGGAGCTGAAAAGAATTTGTTGGAAAAGCACGCACTGGAAAAAGGCGCGTTGAGACAGGACCCACTCTTTTTGTTAAGGTGATTTAAAAAAGCTCCTTTACCGCAAGCAGGCTCTAATACAGATCCAAAATTTTGGCGCAAAGCCAGCATTTCCTGGACAATAAGATCGGGAGTAAACACCTGCCCTAAATGTTTTATATTTAAGAAGTGGATAGGTGGTTTTTTTTTGTATTTTGTCATGGGGTGTTTGCCTCCGCACAATATAAGGCCGATATATTACAGAATAATTTTTCAGTAAAGGGCGTACTTGTATCTTTCTCTCTTAAATCTGCGGGTTTAACAAGATTTTTAATACAGTTTTGATAATAATTATCCATTTACACTTTAGGGGTTTATCAAAACAGTCTTTTTTCTGCGCGGGGAGTGCCCTCCCTGGACGGGCTGAGTCTCGGCCCCTGCTAAATTTTCTTCCGTGCAATTTATACCCTGGACAGGCTGAATGGGAGACTATGCCTGATGATTGTATAGCCCAGAAAAATAACCCTTATACTGGGGTTTTGTCGGGGTTTTTTGTGGGTTCTTTTTTTATGGAAAATGGGTTAATGGTTTAAGACACAGGTTATTAGAGTATGCAAAAGGAACGGGCTGGCAGGATGTGTAGCCAGGACAAAAAAAGCCCGTCTGTGGCTAAAATATGGAAGGCTTACTTTACTTTTCTATTCTTTTGTTTTAGGTGCTTGGTTATAAACTTAGGACTTAGTAAAGCGTGAACCTTTACGCCAGACCTAAGCTTAAAATGCGGTGGAATAGCTTGCCGTTTAACTTTTATCTTTTTCCCTTTTTTGTTTTTTAAAATCACTGTCTTTTTATCATACTTAACCACTGTCCCTTCAATCTCAACTTCACCAATAATAAAACCATAGGCCGAAAAAGAGAGATATAAAAAAATACTAAATAAAAATCTTTTCATTATCTTGTCGCTCCGCTCCCTGTATCACCTGTGCCTATTACCCTAACATCCTCTGAACAAAAGAAACATAATAAGCTTGCTAACCAACCCCTTTTTTTCTTTTCAACCTTTTTCTTTGCAATCTTTTTCACACCTGTTTTGTCTTTAGATTGTTTTATACATTCATTCACTGAAGGACATTTCCCCCCTGTGGTTTTACAAAACACTGATAACTTAGCATCAAAACCTTTCACTGGACATTGAGCCTGGCCATAACAAAATTGCCCGCACCTTTCCGTTTCCACAAAAACCAGATCGCCTTTATAAGCGCACTCCTCATCTGAGGTTTTTCCTTTTTCAATAAAACCTGTAATATCCTTTGTTTTTAAAAACTTCGCTTGGTTTGGTGTGACTAAAGCTCTGGTAAAATCCGCGTTTGTTACTTTAGCTTTATCTAAGTTTTGAACCTCCCTTAAATCTGAGTTTATAAAACTTGCATTACGAAAATCCCCTCCTTCAAAATCAGTCGGAGGCAAAAATTCTAATTCTTCCATCTGGACACCATTCGCTTTTACATTTTTAAAAATTCCACTTATAGTTTCACCAGGTTTAAAGGTCGCATCTCTCAGGGTTGCGTTATGCCACTTAGATTGAAACGATTTTAAGTTTTTTGCGTTACTTAAATTTGTGCTTATAAACTCACTTTGCCCGTGATATATCTTATCAAAGTTTACGCCTTGTAATGATGCAAAAGACCAGTCTGTCCCTGATAAGTATAAGTGTTGAGAAGGACGAAGTCCCTCTCTAAGGTCTTTATTATTCCACCTAACACCGTTAAATTTACAATTATGGGTACCGGTTTCTTTAGAAACTGTTTGATAGTTATATTGATCACATTTCCCATAAACATAACCAGAATAAAAAATAAATAAAATAAATAACAAACCCTTTTTCATATTACTTCCTGTTTAATGAAAAGCCAGAGGTGAGCATCGGAGCAACCACCCCCAGCTTATATGAAAATTGAAAGCCTTTAATACTAATCGGAAGACAATAAAAAAATATTAAAAATAATTTTTTTTATTTTTAATATTTTCCTAATCATTAATTAGTCGGTCGTGATAAACCTTGTTCATCTCCAACTGTAAAGCCAAGTACTTGGCTTTACAGTCCCGCCTTGAGCGGGAATCTCGCCTGTTTTAGGACAAAGTAAGCCCTGTTTACTGTGTTGCAATACACTTTTTCACGGGCAACTAATTATCTGTCTCCAGTTATTCTACATCTACAACTCGCCCCATCTGGTCTTTCACTAGGCCCCGTGCACTTAATACATCGACTTAGTCGACTACACCACTCCCCGCCTTCTCTCTGACAAGCTATCGCTGGGTGCTCTGGTTCTGGTGGAATACATACCATATTTCCATTAGCATCAAACCTGTTTTGAAATATTTGTCCACTTGGACAACTGAGATTTCCTAAAACTTTTCTTTTTAATTCAGCGGTTGTTCCTGCTTCACCGGGTGGTCCTTGTGGGCCTGGTGGGCCTGGAGGTCCTGGTGTTCCACCACCAGAGGGGAGACTTCTACACTGTGGGTTACGGGGATATGTGTTTGTAACTCCATAAAGATATTGTCCCGGCCCACAGGACCCAGAAAAGCTTACTGTATGTAAAGAATGACAAAGAAGGTTACCATTTGCGTCTATCCCTTGTAACACTTTACCGCTCCCACAATTTAAACCCGGTCCGTTTATTCTTAAACAGTTACTTCTGGTGCTATCGCATAGCTGTATAAAACCATCACCAATTTTGATTTTGTTTCCAATATTAATCTGGTGACTACCAGTGGGGGATAATAAAGGGGGTTCAAGTTTAACATGTCTCCCTATAACAATGTTATCGTGCCCTGTTTTATGGGTTAAACCTGCACCAGAACCAATAAAAGTGTTGTGGTAACCAGAATTGTTACTCTCTCCTGCCCTTTCTCCTATAAAAGTATTACCCCCCCCACCCGCATTGTTAAGGCCAGCTTTTTTTCCAACAAAAGTGTTATAATTACTATTATTTTTATTTCCAGCACTAACTCCTATAAAGGTATTATCAAAGCCCGTGGTGTTCTCAAATCCAGACCAAGCTCCTAAAAAAGTGTTATTACTCGCCTCTGTGTTTTTAAAACCACTACCCCTACCAATAAAAGTATTCTCTTGCCCTGTGGTGTTTCTGTTCCCACTGGCAACACCTATAAAAGTGTTGTGTGCGCCAGTATTGTTGTTATATCCGGCCACTTCCCCGACAAAGATATTCCTATCGCCGGACGTGTTTCTATATCCCGCATAAGCTCCTAAAAAAGTGTTATTATCGCCCTCGTTAACTTTACCCGCGCCAAAACCTAAAACAGTGACCTTTTCTCCTTTGGCTTTGTGCGCTCCCCCACAACCCACAAGGGTTTTTGCTTTATTGGTCCCGTGAGTAGTATCCACTTGATAGCAGTTTGCACCACCGCCCCCTTCTGCCCCGCCTGTGCAATCTAAAAGTGAGCACCTATCACCAGACCCATCACAATCATTATTACTACAGGAAAAATCTATTTTACACTCTACGGAGTAACAATCTGTGGTGTCTGTTTTAGTGCAAACTCCCTTTGTCCCATCTGACTTGGCCAAAGTCTCGTGCCTACCTAAACCCTCTTTGCTGTAATGAATAATAAAATCTTTGCTATTTTTAAATTCAAATTTCTGGATTCTTAAACTATTTTTAAATAGGTTTTGATTGGACCTACTATCTATTAATGTAATCTTATTTGTCCCATCTGACTTGCCCTTTGTTTCTAAAAATTCTATAGAAGTTTTAGGTAAAAAGCTGGCCGACTTCTTTAAATTATGAATACAAGTCTCTCTATCTCCTAAAGCTTTGTGAATAGTCCCTCTTAAATCCTTCTGATCTAATTCACTATTGACGACCTTTGCGGTGTACATAGAAACTTCATTCACTTTAAAAACGCCATAGCTGATGGTTAAGCCTAAAGCACTAACCATCAGGGTTTCCATTAGTCCAATGCCTTTTTTGTTAAACAAGGCCCTCTTAAGAACCCTAAGAATGACGCGGTGCGAGGGGGGGGGGGGGTAAAATGGGTTTTTTCTCACTTTTTCACTCCTTGTTTCTCTTTAGTTGCCTTTGAAAAGCCTTTTCATCCTTCAAACTAAAAAACCAAGTTGTTGGCTTTGCAGTCCCGCGCTGGTGCGGGAATCTTGCCTGTTTTGAGGAAAAATTAAGTTCTGTTTACCTTGTTGCAACATACTTTTTCACTCCTTAAGTTTCCCTTTAGTATGTATTAAGGAACTATAGCTTTCATACATCACTTATCGGCTTAGTGAGCGAAAACTTTAGAAAAAACTTTAGAAAATTGATTAAAAAAAGGGAAAAACATTAATTCTGGAGTTTGACAGTTAATGTGTGGAAAAGGGTTTAAAACCCTATAAAACAGCCTCTATTCAAAAAAGATATTGGGACAAAAAATAAATTATGTAGAAAAACATACAGCTAAAACGCCTTCTCCCTGACCTCTCTTAAGATTTGCCTTTTCTCCTTTTAAGAAGAGGCTTATACAAATCTTCTTCTAAGGGGATTTTTAGTTCAGAGAGATCGGTTTTATTTGTAAATTCTAAAGAGACTTTTTTTATTAAGGCCAAAGGACATTGCTCTGCCCCCTCTCCCATTAGCAAAACCGCACCCCCAGCCAATCCATCTATTATGTTTATGGTGGTCATTCGCAAGGGGCGACCAAATAGATCTTTTTTTCCTATTAAGCTTTTAACTGCTTTTAAACCACTATAGGCCAAGGCCACACCTATTACCCCTTTCCTTAAAGGAAATGTACGAGAATCTGTTATAATGATAGCAAAATTTTTTAAGGAAAGTTTTTGTTTAACCGCCATCCTTATTTTTTCCGCAGACAAAAAAGGATCTTTTGGATATAAGATATACTCCTTGTTTGCAGAATTAGACTCATCAATGCCAGCCGAAGGAACTAACAACCCGTGATGTATAGTCAAATGGCAACCATATCCTATTTCTCCTAAGTAATGCTCACATTCTTTTTTAATTAAATCTTTTTTACTTATTTTTTCTTTTGAGACCACGCGCCCTTCCGATAGGCTGACAATTTTAGAGGTAATAGCCAGGACCGAGTTTTCTTTTATTCTATCGCTCGCGTGTTTTAGGATAAAATCTACCAGGTTCATACCTTTGTAAAAAACTTCTGTGTAAATAGCCTCAATTTCCATAAAACTTCCTCTTCTAATGTTTTTTATGACAAACTGGTCATTCCATATCTTCTACTTAGTGGTCCGTGAAAAAGTCTGTTTTTTGACAGAATTTCCTTTGAAAAATGCTAAAAGTCTTTTAGGCTTTCAGTTTAGGTTCTGGATTCCTGCCTTCGCGGAACTAAAAACCCTTTAAGGGCTTTTAGTTTCCAAAGCAAACATACTGTTTCATGGATGCCACTGAAAGAAAAAGTTTGGCATATTTCCGTAAAATCAGCAAATTCTTGCGTTCAAGGGACTGAAAAGCCAATAATTCGGTTTTTTAGTTTAGCCGTGGCAAAGAGGTTTTTCACATACTACGACTTAGAACCTGTTTATGAAAGGTATTTAATTAAGTTGCTTTTGCATATAAAAATTTTCATAATAAAATTTTTCCAATAGAGATGATGTATGAAGCCAATTTTGGAGAAAAGCCATTTGGCGACATAACACAAATAACCACTGAGGCTGTGCCAAAACATGATGTGCTTGTAGCGGGATTTCCATGTCAAGCCTTTAGCATCATTGGAAACAAATTAGGATTTTCCGACACACGAGGCACTTTGTTTTTTGATATAGAAAGAATATTGAAGGCAAAACAGCCAGAGGCCTTTCTCTTAGAAAATGTAAGACAGCTCACAACACATAATAAAGGTAGAACATTTAAAGTGATTTTGGAAAATTTGGAAGGTCTTGGATATTTTATACATTACAAAGTGCTCAATGGCCTTAATTTTGGAGTTCCGCAGAAAAGAGAAAGAATTATTTTAGTTGGTTTTAAGAAAAACTACGCCTTTAAGTTTCCCTCAAATGGAGCCCAAAAAATGGCACTCTCTGAAATTTTGGAACCAGAAAGCAAAGTGAATAAGAAACATTTTTTAAGTAGATATTTTAGAAAAAAAATAAAAGAAAGATTAAAAGAGCAAAATAAAAAAATTTCTTCCCGGCCAGTTATACTGCATGAAAATAAAAGTGGTAATATCGGCATACATCCTTTTTCCTGCGCGTTGCGCGCTAATGGATCATACAATTATATTACCCTTAATGGAGAAAGACGACTCACACCCAGGGAGATGCTTCGCCTACAAGGTTTCCCGGACACCTTTAAAATTGTTGTGTCAGATAGTCAGCTTAGAAAACAAGCTGGTAACAGTGTGGTTGTACCTAAAATCGAAGCCGTAGCCCGGGCTATGATCGATATAATGAATAAACCAATATACAGTCATTCAACCCAACTTAATCTATTTGGAAAACCACAAAGGACTTATGCGCACTAAAGACCTTGCTAAAAGAGCATTAGACATTATAATACACAAATCTCGTGTTCATTTTTGAAGATAATGCCATGCCACCAAAGCTATTGGCAAAATTAGGTGAATTAAACAAAACCGGAGATGGATTTATTGAAGCATTTATTTACAAAGCCTTAAAAAAAAGACTCTCATCTGTTTACGCAGTTGACGAATATATCGCTTCATCAACAGCAAACAACTTCTCTCTGAGAGAGCTTGTTGATCAATTTCAAACTGATATAGGACTTCGTCGCAGTATAGGAAAAATATATGAAGTTTCAGTTTATGCCTTATTTTCAACCATTGTTCGTTCTCTAAACACTGCTTGAAGACTTAAGAAGAGAATTTACATCTGAATTTCCATCAATCAAAGAAATTGACCCATTTATGAAAAATCGTGGATATGATAAAATTTACATTCCTGAAAATTGGTGAAGTTAAGGGAACTTAAGAGAATCCGTTATTAAAAAAACACTTATATAAAGTAAGATCTTAACTTAAAAATCCTTTGGCCGCTCGGGCATGAAGGTCGGCTGAGTGGACACGCAAAATATCCACTCCCTTTTCTACTAAAGCCAAAGACACCCCCACACTTTCCACATCCCTTTCTGCTGGATTATCAGGAGAAAAACTTTTCATAAACGATTTTCTGGAATGCCCCACCATAACCCTTAAAGGAAAACAATAAAACTCTTTAATTCTTTTTAAAATTTCCAAAGACTGACCAGCAGTTTTTCCAAAACCAATGCCCGGATCAAAAATAACACGATCCAATGAAATACCATGACTTTCCAAAATATTTATTTTTTTACTCAACCATTTTTTTATTTCTTCCACAGGATCTTTTTCCAAAGGTAAAGTTTTTTTCCGATCGGCGGGCACAGTCACACTATGGGTAAGAACATACTCCCCTTCAGAGCATTTAAGTAATTCTAACATTTCCCCGGAAAGCCCACTCACATCGTTAATAATATCCACCCCTTTATCCAGGGCTTTTTTTGCGGTTGGCATGTGCCTTGTGTCTACACTCAGCTTAGGGCGAAATATTTTACTTCCATAAAAGTTGTTAAATTTTTCTATATAAGGTGTAAGCCTTTGCCATTCTTTTGCCGGAGAAACAGAAACAGCACCTGGGCGGGTGGACTCTGCTCCTAAATCCACTATATGGATGGAGTGCTCTGACACCTTCTGCAAAAGAGACTCAAACTGGCTTAAGTTTATTTGACCTCCATCAGAAAAAGAATCAGGAGTAACATTAACAATAAACATCCATGTTGGCAATTTTGTTTTGAGATTTCGAAAAAGCTCAAGAGCTTTAAAAGAGTTCAAACTGGGGATTTTTAGGCTGGCCTGCATTTCCTTTAAGGGAGTTAAGACAAAGTTTCTTTTTCTTAATTCAGGATGAGGAATTTTTAATTCAGGAGAGTGAACCACCTTGTCTTCAAACAGCAAAATATCTAAATCAATAATTCTGGGAGCCCACTTAAGATGGCCATCCTGACGACCCAATTTTTTTTCGATAGACTTTAAAGAAAAAAGCAATTGCTCAGGAGTTTTGTTATCATGTTGGATTTGCACTAAGGCATTTAAAAAGGGATGATTCCATTCTTCTGGCGCGTTGGCTGGTAAAAGAGCCGAGGTTTCATAAACGGGAGAAACTTTTAAAAGAGAAAAGCCCGCTTTTTTCATTTCCCGGATAGCTTGTTCCAGGTTTTGCAAGCGATCCCCAACATTGGATCCCAGGCCAATATGTGCTTCCACTTTATAACAGCCTTTTAAAATTTAATATTTTAATCTTACACTAAACCATACTGTGCGTGCTGGCCCATCGGTTAAATTATATTGATCGTATGTTTCATCTGTTAGATTTTCTATGGCCAGGTTAATATGAGCATTCTCATATAAATCGTAACCAGCATACACACCAATTAAGTTCACTTTGTCTCCTGGTATGGATGAGTCTTCCCGCTGACCTCTGTGCAGTAGTTCTGCACCCACAGTGAATTTAGGATGTATGGAATAATCCATCCCTATAAATCCTAAGTGTTTGACAGGATTGATTCCTCTTAAATTGTCTACAGCCTCTGAATGATCTGTGTAAATATATCCTATGCGACCTGTTAAAGGATCAAGAACCATCCTGGCTTGAAACTCCACTCCGCGTATATTGGTTTCTTGGCCTTGTACTAAAGGCACCAGGTAAATAAGTTGATCTTTATTATCGAGTTTTTCTTCTTTTTCCCCAAACTGAACAGAGTCTTTTAGTTTTGTTTCAAAACCAGTGATATCAAGGAAATAGGTGTTAGCTCTTTCTATTCGAATACCTATCTCATAAGTGGTGGATTTTTCCAGACCTAAATCAGGATTAGCCTTCGTTAAAGTACCCACAACACCTTCTTCAGAAGAAAGGGAAAAAATATCAAAATATTGCTCATCAAACCCTGGGGCTCGAAACCCAGTTCCTACACCTCCTTTTAAAAAAACATCATGCTCCTGAACACGGGCAACATAATAGGAGGCTTTTGAGTCCCATGTCCAAACTTGCTCTTTTATATCCCCGGAAAGATCATCAGCCCGCACCGCCACTTGATAAGTCAAAGGACCTTTTTCCCTTTTTACATCAGCAAAAACAGCATTTGTGTCTCTTTTTTTATAGTCATACACATCATTATCAGGATCAGAGTTAATTCTTTCTCTTTTTCTTTCCACACCGGTTGTAAGTACATAATCCCCTGTGTTGTAAAACTGAAAATGATATTCTCCAAAAAGTTTTATAGAAAGTCTTCGGCTGGTGTATTCTGTAGAGTCGTCATTATAAAATTGTTGTTCTTCATTATATCCCAGAAGAGTTTTAAAAAGGGTGTCAGGTGAGAGATAATAAGTGGTTCCAAGATGGACCAGATCTGAGCCTCCTTTTTCCACATCAGGAACAGGCTCTCCTTGATCGTAGCTGTTAAAAAATATAGACCCACCCTCTATTAACCTCTTATCATTTTTGGATTTGTGGTCAAAATTAAAGGTGAAAGCTTGTTCTCTAAAATGATTTGTTTTTTCTGGATCACCGCTCTTGTCTAACTGCACTCCCAAACGAAAACCAGATTGTTCTGTTCGAGTACTCCCACTTAAGTAGGTTGTTCTGCCTGTATTGGATTCATTAGATATATCCGTTTGAGCTACCCCGCAAACTTCTCCTATGGGGCAGTCTGCTTTTTCTGTCCAAACCCGGATCACCCCTCCCATAGCAGAATCCCCTGTATATGCGGACATAGGCCCACGGATTATCTCGATACGGGAAATATGGTTAAGAGGGACAAAAGGCCAAAGGGCCTCACCAATCATATTGTCTTGCTGTCGAACTCCATCCACTTCCAGGGCTATTTGAGCGTCAGACATACCTCTTAAGGAAACATAAGCCTTGTCTGTGTCGGAAGACTGATAAAATTGAGAGTGAAACCGACGTACTTGCACGCCCGCTTTCTCTAAAACATCAGTAAAATCACAACCCACGCACTTTAATATATCTTCTTTTGTTATAACAGTTACAGCTATATGCCGTCTTGTATCTGCTAAAGGCTGGTTTAAAGCCTTAACAGTTAGATTAGTCAACTGGGATGCGTTTTCTAACTGGATATCTTTAGCCATCACCTCACTTACAAAAAAAATATAAAATACAAACCCTATTTTTCTCATTAAAAACCTCCTAAGTTAGGACCTTCATTAAATTAATATTTTCTAAACCTTTTATAAAAAATCAAGTGATAACAATGCGTTAACTGCTTTTTCACGACCGACTAATTAAAATAACCGAAAAAAGTTCATATCTACTGAGAAATATTTACACAAACCTGAGATGGTCAATAATAACATTGAGAAATAGGGATCAATCCAGAGAACAAGTTTATCCATTTACAAAATCTCCACAAGTGTAAGAAACTCCTCCTTTTAGGTGAGGGACAGGAGCTTTAAGTTTTTGAACACGGACCTGAACACGAGTATAGGCAGGTAGTTCAGCTTTTAAAGCAGTGAGGATTTCAAAAGCCAGTTTTTCAACAAGAGCAAATTGGTTCTGGTTTGTTAATTGTTTAACTCGTTCACATATTTTAAAGTAACAAACCGAATTTTTAAGCTTATCCGTTTTTTCATCATTTAGAGCTTGGGTAAAACCTAAAGTCATATTAAAAGAAATGTCTTGAGGGTTTTGACGCTCTTGTTCCGTTTGCCCAATACGCACAGGCAGGACAAGAGATTTTATTTCCAAGAAGGAATAAATAGAATTTTTATTTGTGCTCATTATGATTAAAAATCTCCATAATACTTTTATTTACTCTAATTTAACCAGGCTTTACACTGTTTTATTAGTGATTAAAAACCTCCGTGGTATTTACTTGCTAAGTGAATATAACCGGAAAAATAAGATCCTTTTTCAAAAAAGATTTACACAGCCACAGCAGGAACAGTTTCCATCTCTGTCAAAAAATTCCATAAAGCTTTTGCTATATCCACGGCAGACTTATATGCAGAGTCTTGTTTATCTGTTGGTAAACCTTCCAGCAATTTTTCTATAGCTTTTCTGTGTTCAATGTCGGCAGACTTATGAACTAAGAAAAACAAAAGTGTTTTTGTGTCCGTAATACCATAGTGTTTTTTTAAGCCCTGGATTTTTGTTTCCGCTACTTCTGGCACCTGATACTCATAACTATAAAGAGCAGATAAACCTTCTGCATAAGAACCTCGGCAGTGGGTAAAGAAAGTGTGTATGAGCTGTTGAAGGCTTGAACAAAGGGGAGTCTTTTGAACTGTTTCTTTATTTAGACCTAAGCCTTCCGCAAAATACATCCATAGATCGGGATGAGGTTCTCCTTTAGCTCCTTCTTCATCGTTTAAGTTTTCCAGTAAAATTTTTCGCTCTTCCTGGTTTTCGCAAAGAGAATGTAACGCGCTAATATAACGAGGAAAAGCAGATACATGGTGATAATATTGAGCTGAATAATTTTGCAAACATTTTTTAGGTAGTGTGCCCTCTGTCCATTTTTGATAAAAAGGATGCTTGAGCAAATGATATGGGGAAAGCTCTTTTTTTAATGTTTTAACAAAATTCATTAAGTCCTCCTTTTAGTTTTTTCATGGGTTGCTATTTATATTTTCTGGTTTAAGTTCACTTGCTCGTGAGGATAAGTTGTTAGAGAGCTTGGTAAATTCAAACTGGGTTTGGTTTAAAATATAATTTGCGGGATCTACTGGAACATTGGAGATGCGTACTTCATAGTGAAGATGAGGGCCAGAGGAGTTACCTGTATTTCCGATGGTGCCAATCACTTGCCTTCTTTCCACCTTTTGCCATCTGGACACCATTATATCGGATAAGTGCCCATAAAGAGTAGAAAGCTCATAACCATGATCCAATACTATAACTTTTCCATAACCCTTTTTGTAACCAGCAAATACAACCACCCCGTTAGCGGGAGCGTAAACAGGAGTACCCGGAAACGCAGCAATATCCATGCCTTCATGAAGAGACACCTCCCCCGTAAAAGGATATTGGCGATAACCAAACCGAGAGCTAATCCAGCCTTTGACTGGTAAAATACTGGGAGTACTACTAATGATGTCTTTTCTTTCATAAATTTGTTCCATCATTAAAGTAATATTTTGATGAACCATCCGCGATTTTTTATCTAAATGATCCATATATATTACAAGGGATTCACCCGTAGCAGGGGATAAGGGTTTAAAGTGGGATGGGTTAGGAAGGCCAGCTGGTTTTCTGCCTGGAGCTTTAAAGAAGGTTTGTTTTTCCTGAGTTTTAACAGGAAAAGTAGAAGGTAAAGCAGAAAAAGAAGTGTCAGAAAGGGGGCCCATAGCCATAAAAGAGGGAGTAACCTGTTTCAGCCCAGCTATTACTTCGATTTTACGAGAAAAATCCTCAATTTGTGTCAGACGGGAATTAAGTTGTTTCATTTTAAAATGGGCCTTAGAAAGCTGAGCTTTTAAGCTTTTATTTTCCTCTTGATATTTTTGATAGTTAAGATGAGAAGAAAAAGAGAAAAAATAGTCCACGGCAAATCCACAAAAAAGCAATCCTAAAGCCATTAGTCCTGCAAATCCATATTTAATATAGGATTCAGAAATATGAATTTCTTTCAAAGAACCGGTTTTAGATCGGACAAATATAATTAAACTTTTCCCTATCATGTTTAGCCTCTATTTTTGTTTTATTTTTTGCAGAAGGCTTTTTGACAGGAGGCTATTCTATGCCCCCATCATAATAACCTTACTCGCACCAACATAACCTCAAGACCACCTTAATTAAAAATTTACTGAACTTCAACCACTATTACGGACACATTATCATCTCCGCCTGCAGAAAGGGCCTTTTTAATACACACTTTGGGGACATTTTGTAAAGGGGTGGTTTGCAAAATAGCATTAATTTCTGCGTCAGGGACAAAACTACTCAGTCCGTCAGAGCAAATTAGGTATTTTTCCCCTTTTTCTACTTGTCTCTCAAAAATATCAGGATCTACAGAGGTAAAAAAGCCCACACTCTTTGTAAGGGCACTGTTTTCAGGGGTTGGTTCCGGTGGCTCTTCTCCTGATAAAAAACTGGCCTTCATCTGGCTGGTTATAAAGTTATGATCCTCCGTTAAAAGCCATATTTTTTTGTGTTTTTGCATATACAATCTGGAGTCCCCAATATTGGCTATATAGGCCAGCCCGTCTTTCCTCACTAAAAGTAGGCACACTGTGGTGCCCATACCTCTTAATTCAATTTTTTTTTGGCCTTCATTATAAATAACTTTGTTGGCCAATAAGCAGGCTGAACGAATGTCTTCTGCAAGAGACTTGTTTTTTGCTATTTTGCCAGTGAGCTTTTTTGATATGGTTTCAACAGCCAACCTGGAAGCCACTTCTCCCCCCTGATGCCCACCCATACCATCAGCCACGATAAAAAGCTGATTGTTTTCATCTGTTAAGATGCTGTCTTGGTTATTCTTCCTAACCAGACCTACATCTGTCGCTGAATAAGATACAAGTTTCATATTCTTAAAGCTCCTAAAAATAGGCTTATCTTGACCTTGAAATCCCTTTATTCCCGTGAAATGGCGTTCTTTCAAAGCCGGACACCATTAAAATATAATATTTACTCTCGATATATGAAAACTTTATTTTATGTGTTAAGATGATTTTTTGGACCTAAAAGGTAATTTTTCCTTCATTTTCAAGCAATGAGGGCTTTTCCAGTTAGGTTTAAGGGAGACTTCCTATATATTAGGTAACTAAACAAGGTTCAAAACTTTGTTTTTCCAGTTAGGTTTAAGGGAGATTTCCTGTAAAATTGCAAGACAATTTCGTAAAAAAACGGGAGTTTTTTGTGTTTCATTATAAAAAAAATCGGATATGGCCATTTTTACTTGCTCTTTTCTGCTCACTTTTGCTGAATCTACTACTTTTTTTTTCGCCAACTATTTTTTTCAAAAACAGTTCTAAAGGCTTGTTTTCTCAAACAGAAACAAATGAAGACGATTTTATACAGGTAGAATATCCCATTCACCGGCAGGTGGTCAGTCAACAGCAGTTTAATAAAATCACCCCGAAAAAACAAACATATTACCTAAGTCAGGCAGATAAGACAGTGGAAAAAGAAACACAAGCCATGTTAAAAGGGTTGTTTTATCAGGCGAGTCAACAAAGTATGAACCATCATGCAAAAAGCCCAGATTTTCCAAAATTCGTTAAGCGGGAAACCAGCTCTATTCAACCTGCTTTCGTGGATAAAGTAACAAAGCCGATTAGTATAGATTTGTCATTAGAACAAGCTGGTGCTTTTAGAGAAACCAACAACCAACAATTAAGCCGAACTATGGACTTTTTACCAGGAGTGGAGTTAGGTTCACATACTTTACTAAACAGTAGAGAATTTATTTATTACTCCTATTTTGCCCGTATGAAAGAACAACTTTATTGGAGATGGACACAATATATTAAAAAAGAATTATTAGAACGACCTTCTTCTATTAATCAATTTGTTAATGAATACAAGAAAAGATATTTTGCCACCCGCCTTTATGTGTATCTTTCTCCAGAAGGAGAGGTGCAGGATATGAGAGTGGTCCAAAGTTCAGGAGCGGAAGATATTGATTCTGCGGCTCTTCACGCGTTTTTGCTGGCTGAACCTTTTCCTAACCCCCCTAAAGGGCTGATTGAAGAAGACGGCCATATCCATATTAAGCAGACTTTTCATCTTTCTATAGGTTCTTATGCTCCGGCCAATTTGTTTTCCCGGCAAAACTAACCTGAATAAATACTTTTTCTATTTTAGAAGGTAGAAAGCAAGCTATTGCCTTCCCATCCCACCTTGATTTACAATATCATAAATAAAGTTCCAAGTACTTGTTCAGCACAAGAAAGCAGGGGTTATGAGCAATCTAAGTCAGGAAGAATTAAATACTTTAAACACTATTGCCCAAAGGGCGTGTTTGATACTGAATCAAATGATCTACATGGCCAATTACCGAAAAGATCAGGAAAAAGGGGATCCTAAGGTAGGGGGGCACTGTTCTGCCAGCACAAGTGCTTTACATATCATGGGAGCTTTACATCTGGTAATTAAGTCAGGTTACGATCACATTGCCAACAAGCCTCATGCCTCACCGACAGATCATGCCTATAATTATCTTTTAGGATTATTGCTGGATAGGCAATTAAAACCTCTTTCTCCTGGCTTAGCAGAACAAGCCATGAGGGGCTTAAGGGCTTTTCCTAAAAACAATGAGTTTGTTTTTCAGTCTTATCATTCCGTATATGATCCAGATCATCATAATTTTCTTCCCTCTGGGACAGTGGGCATTCCACCAGTGATAGCCGGTTACTTAAGCTTAGCCTACAAAGCCGTTGGTATTCAGGGATATAACACACCTCCCGCTCATTTTTGGGCTGTAATGGGGGACTCTGAGTTTAGAGAAGGTTCGCTTATGGAGGCTGTGCCCGATCTGGCCGAACGAGAATTAGGCAACCTAACTTGGATCTTGGATTACAATCGCCAAAGCTTAGATGGCCATCGCTTTGTTAATGACAATATTATAGAGCATTCTGATGATTCAAGGATTGAAAAAACCCTTTCTGCAAACGGATGGCAGGTGATTCAGCTAAGGCATGGTTCTGTTAGAAAAAAGCTCTTCCAAAAGCCCGGCGGAAAGGATTTTCAGTTTTTTTTAGAAAAAGAATTAAAAGACCATGAGTTTCAAGCTCTATTTCGAAAAGAGCCAGCTGATCTAAAAAACATTTTATTAAAACACAAAAAGTTAAAACCTTTTTTAAAAGATATTTCACCAGAACAAGTAAAATCTGCTTTTTTAGATTTGGGAGGACATGATTTTCCAAGCTTGATTTCCGCCCTGCAAGAAAGCAAAAAAGATCCCAAGCGTCCGTGTTTTATTATCGCCCATACCATTAAAGGGTGGGGTTTAGAAATGGCCGGGCTAAGTGGCAATCACTCTTATTTAATTTCAAAAAAAGAGTTAGATAAACTAAGAGAAGGTATAGAAAGTAAAAGTGATTTTCCTCTTTTTTCTAAAAATTCCGTAGCAGATTTATTCTTAAAAAAACGAAAAGAAAAACTTTATAAAGAAATACTTTCTCAAAGGGAAATAAAGCGAGAAAACGAAAAGCGGTTTAAAAAACTTTGCTCTGCTCACTTGCTCCCTAACAGTTTGTCTTTAGACTTTCAAAAGATGAGCTATCCCCATACCCAATGGTTTTTAGGCCAAGCCACAGCCAAGCTTTCTCGCATTGCAGGCGCGAAAAAAGAAACCTTAGAATCTGATGAACAAGCCCTAAAAGAACCTGCTCACTTGCTTTATTTCATGTCTCCTGATGTAGGATCTTCTACCAACTTAGGCTTTACAATGAACAATAAAGTGTTTGGCCCAGCTTGGATTAAAGAAGAAGCTTTAAAAAAAGATCTGGAGGATAAAAAAAGTCCAAACCTGACCAGCCATCAGGAAAGTCAAAACCGCTTTATTCGTTTTGAGATTGCCGAAGCTAACAGCATCTCTTGTATGACGGCTTTTGGAAAAATGAAAGACATACTGGGTGTGCCTCTGTTCCCTTTAATGACTATATACGATTTTTTTATTAAACGAGCTTTGGATCAATACTTTTATGCCCTTTACTGGAATGCCAGTTTTATTTTATGTGGTACTCCATCAGGGGTTACTTTATCTCCTGAGGGGGCGCAACACGGCTGGAAGTCGGATTTTCAAATACCTAATCAAATTACATGGGAGCCTTTTTTTCTTCAGGAAATGGATTGGATTTTTGCAGACACTCTTCAAAGGCATTTCGAAGGTGCAAATGAAGGGCGATCAGGGGTTTTGCTAAGGGCAGTTACCAGAGGAGCAGATCAAAAACAATTTCTTACCTGTTTAAAAACCCAGAAAAGATTTAAAAAAATTCAGAAAGAGGTTTTACTATCCCCAAAAGGCTACCTTCTTTCTTCTGCAAAGGAGGAATCCAATGTCCCTTGTATCCCAGATAAAGATATTCTTTCCTGTATTCAGGGGGAGGTTTTGGCGGGGGCTTATTATTTATTAAATTATAAAGGTTATGCGGATTATAAAGAAGGGGATAATGTAGTTCATGTTTTTTCTATGGGATCTCCTTCTACTTCTGCCTTATCTGCTGTTAAAAAACTTTTGGCTCAAGGGATTTACGTTAATGTTATTTTAGTCACCAGCCCTGATTTATTATTAGGAAACCTGGCTTATAGCAACAGTTATGCACACTTGAGACAGGGTTTAGGTTTAGAAAACACAAAAGCCCCTGTGGTTAGCATTCATGATGGAGAACCCGGTTTATTAGATAACATTGGTTCTGTTCTGGGAGTACACCACAAAGCTTTAGCATTAAGAAAGCACTCCCGCTCAGGAAGGCCCAGGGATGTGTATAGCTATCATGGAATAGGCCCAGACTCTTTAGTTCAAGCCTGTTTAAGGGTTTTAAAGTGTCAAGCGGAAAGACCATAAAAAAAGCTTAAGCATTCTAAAGCTTCAACCTAAGAGATAGACTATGTAGCCCTTCGTGATAAAGGCTATAGAGGGAAAAGGTATCATCCTGAAGGATTAGAGATTAATGTGAGTGATCAGGTTTCATCGCCCAGCCAACTATCTAAAAGGCTGAATTAACTCCAAAACACTTAGACCTTTATACTGATTATCACAATATGAAAGTAGCCACTAAACTTACCGAGAGGGAATGCCGATCCGTTTGGTATGAAACATAAACTGAAAATCAATCCAAAAGAAAATAACCTTGTCTTTGGAGACTGTAAGGACTGGTTGCATCATATCCCTGATAATTCAGTGGACCTTATTTATATTGACCCACCTTTTTTTTCTAATAAAAATTATGAAGTGGTATGGGGTAATGGCTTTGAAAAGCGATCATTTGAAGATCGTTTTAAAGGTATAAATCATTATTCAGCGTGGATAAAAGAAAGGCTTTTTATCGCTAAAGAAAAATTAAAAAACTCCGGTTCAATTTTTCTTCATTGTGACTATAGAGCAAACTATAAGTTGAGAGAAATTTTAAATGAAGTGTTTGGAGAAAAAGGGTTTATAAATGAAATTATTTGGTGTTATCACGGTCCAGGATCTCCTAAAATGAAACAGTTTAATAGAAAACACGATACTATTTTTTGGTATTATAAAAAATCAAAATGGGTTTTTAATCGTGAAGATATAAGAGTACCTTATAAAGACCCTAAACAAACCTTAAGAAAATCTATGTCATCTACAGGAAAATTTACAGCTTTGGAAGCTGAAAAACAAAGAAAGAAAGGTAAAGTGCCAGAAGATTGGTGGGTAATGAGAATAGTCGCCAGAAGTAAAAAAGAAAATATTGGGTATAAAACACAAAAACCAGAGATGTTAATAAAGCGTATTATTAAATGTAGCACAAATAAGAATGACATTGTCTTAGATTTTTTTGCAGGGGGTGGCACGACCGCTAAGGTAGCGCATGATTTAGGTAGGCGGTTTATAGTAGGAGATGTGTCTCCTGTCGCTTATCGTGTAATAATTGATAGACTCAAAGAAGCAGGTAGTTCTTTTAAGAAAATCAATCCACCTTTGACCCGGGCTGAATGGCTAAAAATTGATGACAAGGAATTTGAGAAAAAAATATGTATGTTTCAAGGTTGGACTCATAACCCGACTTCGAAGCCTGTGGATGGCTGGACAGATAAAACCAAAAGAATCCCAGTGGAGATAAAAAATCATAGTAGACAGATTGAAGTGGGAGATATAAGGAAGCTTGCTGGGGCTATGGCAATGGACGGTCAAAAGCAAGCTGTCTTTGTAGCTTGGCATTTTTCAAAGGGTTGTTTTGAGTATGTGGCTCAGCTTGAAAAGAAAGAAAACAAGAAAATTGATCTTGTCTTTGCCCATACCATAATTGGAGAGCTTGTATTGACACCTAAGCAAAGAGCGGAATATCAGGAGCTATATAAAGATTATGAAGCTCGAATCAAAGCTGGAAAACAAAAGGTGCGGACTATCGAAAAGATTAACAGAGATGAAATAGCGCAGGAAAAGGAGATTCGAGAAGAGCGGGAACAATCTAAAAAACAAAGAAAACACATAAAGAAAAATAAAAGGAACATAAATCAGGATTCTTAGGTGACAATTCGCAGTTTGCTCTTCCGGTTTTTAACAGAAGGGCAAAGGTGCGCAGATGAGTGCTTACGCTGTATTTGTGAAGTGTTATTTCTAACAGACCGCTGTAAAGGTTCTGTATATGATAAATTATTGTTATTTACTGTATGAATCCTATTTTTCTTAGCTAAAATCAGGGCACAGTCCAGCTGATAATCTAAAAAATCCCAACGATGAAACAGCTGTGTCCTTAACTGACTTTCAATAAGGTTGTTTGGATCCAGTATAGAAAGCCTGTAACTGATGCTTTTTATTTCTTGAGAAATGTCATTTAGTTTTTTTTTAGTCATAGCTAATGCTTTTTTCTGTTTAAAATACCTGTGGCCCATTTACTTAAAACGGGTTGGTTGATACCTGGCCTATTTCTGGTTGTTGTGGCGGTTAAAGGTAACATTCTATACCTGAATAAGTTAAGTATTGACGCAAAGCATAAAAGTGTATGTGAATCAATATAAATGGGTTGTGAAAAAACCTGTTTTTTTCCATCCTATCATTCCATCTGAGGAGCTGGAATCTCTGGATTTTTAAGGAGATGTGCCAGTAATTTACTTGACTGAACAAACTTATTCAGAACCAACTATGTGAATGGTCTAAAGAAAGTGGGGTCTTAAGAAAAAAACAACTATAGAGAGGGAGTATAAATTGTCTAAAGGCGCGCAAACCACATTAATATGCAGTAAAAACCTTGAGTATCCTAACACTTATATAAAAGCAATGTATGATCAATACAAAGCCTTCGTTTTTGATGAGGAAGACTCACTCTTATTTAAAGGCCAATGGAGAAAAAAAGTTTTTAATTCTTCTTTAGACTCTCAGATGGATCTGGAGATTGGACCAGGATCTGGAGGTTTTTTTTCTTATATGGCGGAAATAAAACCTGAACGGTTATTTTTGGCCATAGAGTTAAAATATAAACCTCTTATCCAGACCGCCCGCAAAGTAAAAAACAAAAATGGTTTAAACGCGAAGGTCATAAGGTATAATGCGCGAATGCTAAAAGACCTTTTTGCAAAAGAAGAGTTAAACAATATTTACATTCATTTTCCCGATCCCTGGCCCAAGAAAAGACACCATAAACACCGATTAATAAAGCCTGAGTTTGTTCAAACGCTTTACAAGCTCCAAAGAAAAAACTCTTTTGTGGAAGTCAAAACAGATCATGAAATGTATTTTAGGGAAATTTACTCCGTTTTTAAAAACAGTCCTTATAAGGAATTAGAATATTCAGAAGACTTACATAAAAACTATAGTCTTAATGAAAAAAACTTTATCACTCCTTTTGAAAAAATTTTTATCAGAAAAAATCAACCCATTTACTATTTAAAACAAATAAAATAACCTTAGCCTTTTATTTAATTTGGTTTGATCTGGAGCACATCTTTAAAATGTTCCCTTATTAAATGGTTCGTTCTTCTATAATCCTGTTGTTGAAGAGGTGTGAAATCTATCCACCTGTGTCTTACTCGACCCCTTCCATATAGTCCAATAATGGGATCTTGAGGTTTAGCTATTATTGGATAATCCTTGTGGCAAAACCCTTTTCTAAACCAAAGGGGATCCCTGAATTTTTTCTTAAACCCCTCTCTTAAATGATTAGTCACTATAGTAAAGCCTCTGCCTGCTTGATTGTTCAGCTGATGTTGAATATTTTGCTCTAAAGGAATGGCGTCTAACTGATCAGAAATCAGCTGATATATTTTTAAATCAGGATACCTAACAACCGCTCCTAAGTAGATTAAATGTTCATTGTACTCAAGTGTGCACAAATCAAACTCGTTTGTTAAAACAGTGTTAAATGTAATCTGGCTATAGGGTTCCATAGTAATCAAAGTACCTTTATCTGTTTGCTTTTGAGCTGTTTTTCCCTCGACTGTTTGTATACCATCCAAGGTAAACACATCTTCATGACGCTCATAAAAACTTATTCCTGACTCTCGACTGTAATAGAGGCCATAGATATTCCAATAAAGCTCTCTTTCTTTATAGTCTTCGATTAGTATATGAACAGGATAGGGATGGGGATTTGTAATATTGTAAGAGTAAATAGGAATATCTGGTCGATCTTCTTTTTCACTGCCATCAAAGTGCATAACTTTAAAGAAAAAATGATATTTTTCCTCTTCGGATAAAACCTCATCATCTAAATATATACTAAGTGGAGATCGAGGGTATAAAAGATGAAAGATAGAAGAAACTCCCACCAGGGTTTTGTTTCTGTATCCAAAAACACGGCACTGTTGATTGTGGTTTTTATTTTTAACAGTCTCTTTTATTTCTTCTGTTAGATTTTTAAAAGGAAAAGCGGAGAGAGGGATAAACTGCTGTGGACGAAAAGAAAGAGCAATAGAAAAGTCATCACATATCAGATTTAAGCGATTTATCGGTTCTTGATTTCCTATATCCACCCAATAGTTATTTATAGTTTCCATCAAAACATAAGGAAAAGCCGTGCTCATTTTTTCTGATGAGTCTTCGATCTTAATAAAACGGCTTTGAGTATGATCCATAATAGGCAAAGGGGGGAGATTAAAATGATGGGCGGCCCCACCTTTGTGTTCTGCTTTAAAAGAAAAACCGCAAGAAGGGTAAGCCTCTGTTTGAGAAAGTGCTGAGATAGGCAAAAGCTCAATAATGGGTATGGATTGGCTAAGGGTCCGGGTAAATTCTTGAATCAGTACTTCGTCCTTATTTACAATACAATGGGTTTTTATTTTTAATTTAACATCTTTTAAAAATTTTTCTTCCTGCATTTGTTCGTCTAAACCTGTGAAAACAATGTTGTCGTTTATTTTAAAAAATCTTTCCGGAACAGCAGAAAGTTGAGTCAGTTTAAAGCGGGCAGAGTTTTTTTCTACAACAGAAGGCTCAGGGAGTGCTACAACATCTGGATCGGTGCTGGGATTTTTTTTAACTTTAGGTTCTTCTTCTTTTTCTTTGTTACAGGAACACATTAAAACAAAAGTCAGTAAAATTAGTTTTTTCATATTATATCTCCCTTTTCTTACCTCTTAGGCTGTTGATGTCTACAGGAACAAGGTTTTACAGTAAAATATTTTATTAAGTCAAAGTAATGTTTTTAAAATAGAAATAAAGGTGTAATTATTTTTAGATAGCGTGAAAATTTTTCACACTTCATATTGCCATATAAAAAACAATTGTTTATAATACCTAATATAATATAGCCTGTGAAAAAGCATGTTATTTTATTTAGTTTTTTTTTAGTCGGGCGTGAAAAAGTATATTTGATCGTATCCACGCCCTGGCTCATACCCACCGCTCGGTCTCAAACAGGACGGACTATATAGTTAAAATGGAAATAAAGTCACTTATAAGAAATAAAAAAGCTCTTTTTTTTGTTACCCACCATCCTTATGCCAATCCTCTATCCATAGCTCAAGTAGAAGAGTTTAAAGAGTTAGGCCGGGCGGCGGGATTGCAGGACGCAGGTATAGCCTATCAAGTCCTTAAAAAACCACACCCCGCTACCTTTATTGGAACTGGTAAAATTCAAGAGTTAAAAACTTTAAATCAAATAAGTTTGGAATCTAACAACTTTTTAACACAAGCTGATTTAGAAAAAGATAGTTTAGATCCAAAAAAATCAAACCAAAAAATTATATATCAAATGATTGTTTTTAACTGTTCTCTTTCTGGTGTTCAAATTCGAAACTTAGAAAAAGAATTAGAAGTTATGGTTATAGATCGGAATCAGCTGATTTTAGAAATTTTTGCACAAAGGGCACGCACCTATGCAGGAAAACTGCAAGTGGAGCTGGCCCGTGTATTGGATGAACTTCCCAGAATGGTGGGGGCTTGGATGTCTTCTCTTTCCCGGCAAAGAGGAGGAATTGGAACAAAAGGACCAGGGGAAAAAGCTATCGAAAAAGATCGGCGGGAGGTGCAAAAGCGCGCCCGAAAAATCCGACAAAAATTAGAAAAAATTAGACAAGTTAGAAAAGGCCATCGCGCTCTCAGGAAAAAAAATAAAATCCCTGTAATAGCTCTTATAGGATATACCAACTCAGGAAAAAGCTCTTTTCTTAATGCCCTTTCTAATAGTGCTAATATACCGGTAAAAAATCTTCCGTTTATGACTTTAGATCCCACCACTAAAAAAGTACGTATAAGCTCTTCGCAAAACGCACTTATTACAGATACAGTGGGGTTTATCCAAAATCTTTCTCCTCACCTGATAGAGGCATTTAAAGCCACACTGGAAGAATCTGCCTCAGCAGATATATTGCTCCATATTATTGATCTATCCAGCCCTTTAATGAAAACACAGATAAACACCGTTAATAAATTAATAACTGAGCTGGGTTGGGATCAAAAGCCCCTTATTCATGTGTATAATAAAATAGACATAGCCCCAAAAGAAAAATTATTTAAAACCAACAACTCTTATCCAAAGGTTTTTGTAAGTGCTTTAAAAAGAACGGGTTTAGATAAATTTAGAAAGCTCTTGTCTGAAGAACTTTCTAAAATTCAGACAGAAGAAGTTCAACTTTATTTTCCTAAGAATGAAGAAGAAAAAATTTACGCTTTAGATCGGAAAGCTTTTATTTATAAAAAAGAGGCCAGCTCATTAGGTTCTTTATGTTATGTTCGTATAAAACCTGCTCAACTTAGAGAGTGGAAAAACTTTATTGTCAAAAAATCCTATTAAAATCCTATCTAAAAAAATAGACCCAGTAAACTCAAAAATCACTAATGTAGTCGGTCGTGATCTTATTTTGTTTTCTTTTCTACTTCGTCAAACTCTTTGTAAGCCTGCACCTTAAGGCAGGTCATAACAATCGTGTTGGTCATGTCTTCTGTAGAACCAGTCCTTTGCACCACATTAGCCGGTTTTTTTACCCCCATTAAGAAAGGGCCTAACACCTCACCCGCGCCTAACTGCTGAACCAACTTATAAGCAATATTGCCTGCATCCAGGTTGGGAAAAATCAACACATTAGCACCTTCTTTAATTTGACAAAACGGAAAAATATTTTTTATAATGTGAGGATTAACTGCCGTATCCGCCTGCACCTCTCCGTCTACTATCCAATCAGGATACCATCTTTTTACCAACAAAGTCGCCTCTCGCATTTTTTTAGGATTTTCTTGTCGACTCGTAAAATTGGAAAAGCTAAGCATGGCAATACGAGGTTTTATATTCAACCCTCGCGCCACACGCGCAGTATGGACAGCGATATTGGCAATATCCTGAGCGGTGGGGTTTATGTTTACAGTGGTGTCTGCAAAAAATAAAATTTGATCTTTTGCTAAAATCACATTCATTCCTGAAGCAATTTTTCTCTTTCCCGTCCCGATGATTTGCAAAATAGGTCTAACACTATCCACATAATTTTGTGTAGCACCAGTGATTAAGGCAGATACTTCGTTTTGTTTTAGCATCATAGAACCAAAATAATTAGGGTCTTTCATCAAGCGGGCCGCCTCTTTTTTTAAAATACCTTTTCTTTGTTTCATTTCATAAAAAATATTCACATATTTTTTAAATTGAGCAGACTCTGCAGGGTTAATGATTTCTACCTCATCCATGTTATCTAATTCCATTTCTTGAATAAGACTTTTAATCTCTTCTGTATCTCCCAATAATAGGGGACACATAAGTTTTTCGTCATAAAGCGTGTTAATGGCTTTTAGGGTTCTTTTACTACTTCCTTCTGGAAAAACAATCCGCGGAAGCCTCCATGAACGTGCCTTATTTTTACGCTGAACTTTGTTTATAATTTCTCTTATAAAACCTCTTCTTCTCCCTTGGAAGCTGGCCAGTTTAAGTTTGTATTTTTCAAAATCAGTGATTTTTTTTTGAGCCACCCCTGACTCCATAGCCGCTTTAGCCACAGCCGGTGCTACCTGTGTTAAAACCCTCATATCAAAAGGCTTAGGCAAAATGTAGTTTGGGCCAAAATGAAAAATCTCATCATGATAAGCACGGGAAACACTGTCAGGAACATCCTCCCTGGCTAAATCGGCTAAAGCAAAAACCGCCGCTTTTTTCATTTCTTCATTAATATGGGTGGCACGCACATCTAAAGCCCCTCTAAAAATAGAGGGAAAACCTAAAACATTGTTCACCTGATTAGGATAATCACTGCGTCCAGTGGCAATAATCACATCGGGCACAGTTTGCCGGGCCAGCTCTGGCTTTATTTCTGGATCCGGATTGGCCATTGCAAACACAATGGGTTTCGCACTCATGCTCTTAAGCATATTCGGTGTAAGTGTGTCTTGGACAGAAAGTCCAATAAAAACATCAGCCCCTTTAATGGCCTCGCCCAAAGTTTTTTTGTTGGAGTCTTTAATAGCAAATGCTCGTTTGTAAATGTTAATGTCTTTTCGGCTGGAGTGAATAACTCCCTTAGAATCACACATAATAATATTTTCTTTTTTTACCCCCAGACTTATGATAAGATGGGCACAGGCAATAGCCGCGGCTCCAGCCCCATTAAACACCACTTTAATTTGCCCCAATTTTTTTTCCACAATATGACAAGCGTTTAACAACGCGCCTGCCGTGATAATGGCTGTGCCATGTTGATCATCATGAAAAACGGGAATGCTTAGCTCCTCTTCCAGTCGTTTTTCTATCTCAAAGCAGTCAGGAGCGGAAATATCCTCTAAATTGATACCTCCAAATGTGGGTTCAAGGGCCCTGCACACATTAATAAATTCATCCACTGATTTTGTTTTTAATTCAATGTCAAACACATTAATGCCTGCAAACTGTTTAAACAAAATCCCTTTACCTTCCATAACGGGTTTAGCAGACAAAGGCCCGATATTTCCTAAACCCAATACAGCACTGCCATTGCTAATAACAGCCACTAAATTGCCTTTGGCTGTGTAATCATAAACTGTGTCAGGTTGTTTAGAGATTTGCCGACAGGGGGCGGCTACACCGGGGCTATAAGCCAAAGAAAGCTCTTCATCTGTGTCAACAGGTTTACTGGGGACCACCAGGATTTTACCCTTCGGTTCTTGTTTGTGATAAGCCAAAGCTTGTTTGTCTATACGTTCTGAGGCTGTTAAGGGTTTTTTCTTTTTCATTATATTCCTTATTTTCCTTTTCCTTTTGAGGTCCGGCACGGGAAGAGATTTTTTACAAGCTGGATGTATAGCACAATATTGAGTTTTAAAAAAGAATTTTTAAACTTTTTATTTGCTATCACGGCATTTTAAGCTTTTTGCAAAAAGTTTCATAAGGTATCACCCGAATCCCTTGAGTTTCATAATCCTCTTGTTTTAAATGGATCTGATAAAAATAGGGTATTTTTGTTCTCTGTTTAAAATAAATAATAGATGGGGAAATATTCTTCCCTGATTTGCACTCAACAGCAAAAAAAGGTTTTTTCTTTTTAAGAACCACAAAGTCCACTTCTCGTTTATCCGTGTCTCTTAAAAATCTCAACTCCATTTTTATACCTTCGGTGTCTTCTATGTAATGGCAATATTTTAAAAGCTGACAGGCTACCAAATTTTCAAAGCGAATACCCTGATCTTCGATAAGCGACCAATCATAAAGATACAATTTTTGTTCTTTTTTAACAGCGCGAATCCGCGGAGAACCAAAGGGGGAGATACGAAAACAGACAAAAAGGCTTTCCAGAATGCAAATCCACCGATCCACTGTTTCATGGGATACTTCTAAGTCCTCTCTTAGACTTCTTATAGATAAAGGAGAACCTATCTTTTCAGGGAGAGTATCCACAAGAATTTCCATTAGATCAAGAGCTCTTACTCGCTCTAAATCGCGAATATCCTCCCTCACAAGCTGAGAAACATATTCATTTCGCCATCTGTTTAAAGTTTTTTGAGAACCGGACAGCAAAGGTTCTGGAAAACCATTGAGCTGTAATAATGTTCTCAAGTCTTTTTTGTTCGGGTTAGGGTTAAGCTCTCTCAAAGAAAAAGGATGCAGGCGATAGGAGTAGTATCTTCCTTGAAGAGAATCCCCTCCCCTGTTATAATATTTCATATTTCCAGATCCAGTTACTAAAAAATTTCTAAAAGACTTTTGTTTGTCATAAAGACCCTTTAAAAAATTTCTCCAATGGGAATACTTATGAAGCTCGTCAAAAATAAGCAATTTTTCCTGTGGAGGAAATTGCTCCTTTATCAATCTCACTCGATCCGTTCTAAAGTCCCAGTTAAAATAGGCAGGATGATTAGTCTTGCCCCTTTTTAATAAACTTAAGGCTAAAGTGGTTTTTCCCACCTGCCTGGGGCCATAAATAAACACCATCTTTTGGCTTAAATCCTCTTTAATATGACTTGTTAAATATCTTATATGATGTGTTTGCATAATATACCTCCAAAAAAAGGATTAGGAGTATTTCCGTGTATGTGATGATGTGTTTACATAAAATTATAAATATACTATATAAAAGGGACATGAGTAAAGTAAGGTTTATACGATTTTACCCATGAGTAAAGTCAGATGTCCATAATTTTACTCATTTTTCAGCAAATAATGACGGAATAAAGCTGGGACAGACAGAAGTCTCAATTTTTTTAGTTTTTTACAAAGGCCCATTTACTGTATAATGCGTAATATGAAAACACATACAAATACAGAAGTAGTTATTGTTGAGGGATTTCGCACACCTTTTGTGCGAGCCGGTGGTCAACTTAAAGATATGCCAGCAGAAGACTTAGGCACGTACTTGCTAAAGGAGCTGTTAGAGCGAACACAAATCGCCACAACCGAAATAGAAGAAATTATTATAAGCAACACCACGGGCGCGCCTGATATTTCTAATATCGCTCATATTATTGCCCAAGGGGCTGGGCTTTCGTGCTCTGTTCCTGCAACCACAATACGGGCCATGAGTGCTATGGAAACCCTAACTTCTGCGGTCCTAAAAATTAAATTAGGACTTAAAAACACCCTAATCACAGGGGGAGTGGAAAGCTTGTCTAATTTACCAGTGTTAATAGCCCCTCACTTAACAAAAATAATAAAACAAACCGCTCAATCTAAAACCTGGAAAGAAAAAGCAAAACAAATTCTTTTGTTTAAATCTTCTGATACAAAGCTGAACTTTGCTGACAAAGCCCTTTTCATAGATCCCATTTTAGGGCTAAGCCAGGGACAAAAGGCGGAAAAACTATCCAAAAATTTTCATATTTCCAGAGAGGAGCAAGATAATTTTGCCTTAAACAGTTTTAAAAAAGCCTGTGAGGCACGAAAAAAACAAAAATGGGCAGAAAAAATTGTGCCCATTTTTCCACCTACTGATTTTGAAATAGTAGAAAAAGACATGGAATTAGAGAAAGAAGTTCGCTTAAGTGATCTATCTAAGCTAAAACCCTGTTTTGATCTGGACTGCGGGACTGTTACTTTAGGCAACAGCAGTGTTCCAGCAGATGGGGCTTTATTGTTTTTGATAATGAACAAAGCAAAAGCCAAATCCTTGGGTTATAACCCTTTAGTGTCTATTCATTCTTTTGTTAGTGTAGGTGCAACCTCTCACGAAACAGGTTTAGCCTCTGTATCTGCTGTGGACAGATTATTAAAACAAGCCAAGTTAAATATAAAAGACATTAGTTTATTAGAAGTTGAAGAAATTTTTTCTGCTGAAGCATTGGCTTTTCTTAAACAGTTTAACTCCTATAGAGAAAAAGATATAACAGAGGCAAATATTATGGAAACAGATCTGGCGGAAAAGTGCAATGTAAACGGAGGAGCATTAGCTTTAGGAAATCCTTTAAGTGCAAGCTCTGCCCGCATGGTCTTAAACCTCACCCAAGAGATGCAAAGGAGACAAGCAAAATGGGGATTAGTGGTGGAAGGCGCGCGCGAGGGTCAAGGTCACGCCCTGCTCTTAAAAAATGAAACTTTATAATTTACCCAGGGAGAAAACGGGTAGCAAGTTTTTGCATTTCTTTTTTTAAAAGCTGATGTTGGGGCCAGTTTAAAAGAGGATCTTTTTGTATCATCTGAAGGGCAGACTCTTTAGCTTGTTGAAGAAGTCGCCCGTCCCGGACCAAATGGGCCATTCTAAACTCTGGAAGTCCCGACTGCCGAGAACCTAAAAACTCTCCAGGCCCTCTGATTTCTAAATCTTCTTCTGCGATTTTAAATCCGTCAGTCGTGTTTTCCATAATGGCAAGACGATTTTTGGCCTCTTCTGAAAATCCATTCATCACCAGCATACAATAACTTTTGTGTTCTCCTCGCCCCACACGCCCCCTTAACTGATGAAGTTGAGATAAGCCAAAACGTTCGGCATGCTCTACCAGCATCAAAGTGGCGTTGGGTACATCCACCCCCACTTCAATTACAGTGGTGCTTACCAATATTTGAATCTCCCCGCTTGAAAAAGCAGACATAACTTCCTGCTTTTCATAAAAAGAAAGCCGGCCATGCAGTAAACCCACTTTAAAGTTAGAAAACCGGGCTTTAATTTTTTCATATTCTTCTACCGCATTTTTAAGATCTAAATGTTCGCTTTCCTCTACCAAAGGATACACAACATAAGCTTGCCGTCCAGCTCTTATTTGATTTTCCAAAAAACCCCAGGTTTGTTCTCTTTTATTTGAGTATGTTTTTTTAGTCACTACGGGTTTTCGTCCTTTAGGCATTTCATCAATCACAGACACATCCAGATCTCCGTATAAGGTCATAGCTAAACTGCGCGGGATAGGTGTAGCTGTCATAACCAAAAAGTGCGGATGCGATCCTTTTTCTTTTAAAAGCCCCCTTTGGTGAACCCCAAAGCGATGCTGTTCATCAATAATCACAAAAGCCAGATTTTTAAACTGCACAGCCTCTTGAATAAGAGCATGAGTCCCTATACAAAGAGAGGTGTATCCACTTGTTAGTTTTTCTAATATCTCCCGTTTTTGTTTAACCCGCGTCTTTCCTGTTAGAAGAGACACATTTATCCCTAAAGGTTTTAAAAGAGACACTGCATTTTTATAATGTTGTTCTGCCAGAATTTCTGTAGGAGCCATAATTGCACACTGAAAGCCATTTTCTATAACTTGACAACAAGAAAGCAAAGCCACAATGGTTTTTCCTGAACCTACATCTCCTTGCACCAGACGGTGCATGGGGAAGTCGCGCGCTATGTCTCGGCTGATTTCCGTTAAAGTTCTTTTCTGGGCCAAAGTAAGCGCGAAAGGAAGAGAGCTTTTGAGCTTATTACTGAGGGTAAAAGCAGGAGTGATAGGTTTTGTTTTTTCTTGTTTTAGCCCTGCGTTTTTCATTCCCATGTAAAGCTGTAAAAAGAAAAACTCCTCAAAGATAAAGCGGATTTGTGCAGGAGCACGAAACCTAAGGTAATCTTCCACTTTACTTTGATCAGGCTGGTGTAAAAGCTCCAGGGCTGATATTTTGCTTATTAAGCCGTTTTCCTCTTTAAGCCATTCAGGTAAAGGATCAGAGTTAAGAAAATCTTGATTTTTTTTCAACCCAGCCAATGCGGTGACCATCATTTTTCTGATTTTGTTTTGACTTACTTTTTCCATCTCTGTATAAAGGGGGACAAACGAATCTGTTTCCTCCTCATCCGCCTTAAAAGGGTATACATCTGGGTGGTTTAATTCTGGCTGATCTCTAAAATAAGTAACTCTTCCTACCACTTTTACTTTCTGATTAATGTCCAGGCTGTCAAAGTAACCTCTATAAGGGAGGCGAAAATAATTGCAGGTGATCCAGCTATCTCCCACCTGTATTACCATCTTATACATAGTTTTGTTGTTTCTAAGGGGGATAACTTTTTTTTGATCCACATAGCCGTATAAAGTAACATAAGCCCCATGCTCCAGCTGAGACAAATCTCGAACAGCCCTTTGATCTCTATAAGCACGAGGGTACCAATAGATTAAGTCGCACACAGTATGTATGTCCCTCTTAGAAAAATGCTTTGCCACTTTAGGTCCTACCCCTTTCATATACTGAAGGGGCATATCCAGTTCCAGGGGTTTTACATCTGTAGAAGGTTTTGTTGCTTCTATTAACATTTCCATTTCTTTAATCTCGTTTCTTTCCATTAGTTTCGTTCCTCCTCGACTTCGTTCCTGTTCTTCTTTTGTTATTTCAAATAGGATTAAAAGCTGGTCTGTGGTTTGTCAACAGCTTAAGTTTTTAAACCATTTAATAAAGCCCCTTTTTTACAGTATATTCAGCCCATCCAGGGCACTATCAGCGCACCTGTGTTTTCCTGCTTTAAGTCACCATAAATTTAAGAATAAAATAGGGTTTGTTTGTCACCGAAGTGTTTTTTAACCTTCAAGTGGTAAAAATCTGTTTCTTCCGGTGTTTTTTCTTGAACGGAAATTTCTAAAACAATCATTGTGCCCTTCCCTTTTGCTTTAGAGGACACTAAAGCTTTTAAAGTTCTTTCCCCATAGTGCTTTTTAAAAGGAGGATCGGCAAAAATCAAATCAAACGGCGAACCTTTATAAGAGGACAGAAAACGAAACACATTTTTTTGATAAATTTTTAAATTCCCCAGGCACGGGGCAGTTGAAAGAGTGCTCTTCTGCTTTAGATTCTCACTACTTAAGAGGGAAGGATGATCTGGATTCCCGCTTGCGCGGGAATGACAAACTTTGCGAGAAGGATGATCTTTGAGGGAAAGATGATCTGGATTCCCGCTTGCGCGGGAATGACAAACTTTGCGAGAAGGATGATCTTTGAGGGAAAGATGATCTTTGCGAGAAGGACTATCCCATTTCTTTAAATGAGTAGAAGTTTTACTTAAGAGTGCTAAGTTTTTCTTAATAATCTGAATCGATTTTTTGTGAGAGTCCACCATATAAACTTCCTGTGCTCCGCGAGATAAAGCTTCCAAACCCAAACTGCCTGTGCCGGAAAACAGATCTAACACCCTCTTTCCATCCACCCCACCACATTCGGAATAAAGCACATTAAAAACCGAGGTTTTTACCCGATCCGTCATAGGACGAATAAAATCAGCAGAAAAAGAACAAAGTCTAAGCCCCTTATAATAACCAGAGATAATTCTCACACTTCCCTCAAAATGAAATAAATCCAAGCTCTAAAAATCCAAGTTCTAAAGAAAAAAGAACAAACAACAAAAAATAGCAGGGTCATAAGGCTCAAATTATAATTCAGCTAAGCTTGTCGATGACAGGTTAAACAGCCCCTCCGCCTGTTTAAAAAAACAAACAATATCAGGAAAAGGTTTAGATACAAATAAATCTACACCCGGTAAATGGACACCAGAAATTGAAGTGCGATCAGAAAAAGCCTTATGTGCAGACATCATAACCACTTTCTCATTATTTTTTTTACCCGCCTGCTGTAGGACAGAAGGACCATCCAGGCCTGGTAACAAAACATCTAAAAACACCAAATGAGGCTTAAATTCTCTCCAGGCCTTTAAGCCCTTTAGACCATTGCTTTCCGTCTGAACTACATGCCCACGAGAAAGAGCCACACGGGCCAAACATTTCTTAATCAAAACCTCATCATCTACAATTAAAACTCTCATATTATCACCTATACCACATCCTCATTATGATTCCAAAGGCAATGACATGGCAAAACAAGCTCCTCCCAAAACAGAACGGCTGACTGTTAAGCTTCCTTTAAAACTTTCTACAATATCTTTACTCATACTAAGACCTAACCCTGTCCCCTGAGAGGTGCTTTTTGTTGTCCAAAAAGGTTCAAACACTTTTCCATAATCATCGGGTGGGATACCCGATCCACTGTCTTCAACATATAAAAAAGCTCTGCCTTTTTCTATGCACACCCTCACTTTTACCACTCGAGAAGAAGACTCCAAGCCCGTCACCGCCTGACAACTGTTTTTCATTAAATTAAAAATCACCTGTCTTAATAAACAAGATTGGGTCTTCACCAACACAGGTAAAGAGTAAAACTCTATATGGAGATTAGAAAAATCTATAAGAGATTTTAAAAATGGTACAGTTTTTTTAACCACTTTATTCAAATCACACACACTAAGCTGACTACTTGCACGAGAAAAATCCAGCAGGTTGGAGATAATTTCTTGCGAACGCGAAATTCCCTCAGCAATATCCTCCATGTCCTTTTGCCCCTCCTTGTTTAATTTATTGGAGCTTAAGAGCAGCTGCGCCATAGACAACACCCCTGCCAGGGGATTACTTAACTGATGAGCAACTGATTCTCCTAACTCTCCTAAAGCCGACATTTTCATATTCTGAACCATTCGTGTTCTTATGCTCAAAGATTCACTAATATCCACATAGTGGCAAATAGTGTATTTATGACCTTTAATCAGAACAGAATAAGAGTGTTTTTCAAAAACCCTCCCTTTCCTTTGTAAAACTTGATCCTCCGAAATATTTTGCACAGAACTAAATAACCGGTTAAAAGAGGAGTTTGCGTTGCTCAAATGGTTTTGTTTATCAAAAATAGCCAAAGGTGCGTTTAATTCATTAAATGTAGAGGTTAAAAGCTCAATACCTGTTTCTAAATGATCCTGATCTAAAAGACGCTCCAAACATTTTGTTATTCCTTTTAAATAAGATTCATAAAAAGAGATCAGTTTTTCCTGATTTTTTGAAAAAAACTCCACAAAAATATAACAAGGATAGTGCGCACCATATTGGTTTGTGTAAACAGGCACAGTTAACATATTCCGCATGGGACGCCCCAGAGCACGGGCCCAATACTGAACATCCTCTTTATCCGTTATTCTGATACCTTGTTTTTCTGCCTGTGCCTCAAAAAGCTTTTTATAATGACAAGCAGATTTATAAATTCCTTTGCCGTAACACACATACTGAAGAGGGCCAAAATGACCAGAATACCAACAAAAAACAATACTGCCGGCTTTAAATTGCCTGGCAGTCTTTTTGTAAAGGAGGAACAAAAAATCGGAAAGAGATAAAGCTTGAAAAAGTTGCCTGCAAAACTTTAAGTGAGATTTAATTTGCTGAATCTGGCTTTCCACATTTTTTCTCTCTCTTTGCCGAAGAGGAGAACGGGATGAACAATCAGGCAATTTGATCTTCCACTATATCGTCAAATTGTAGGCCGTTTAAATAAGAGTGAATAAGGATATCCTTTCGCAAAATCGTCCGAGTTATGTCTCGGTTTTTTTGCAAAAGCTGAGTAATAGTTTTTTTATCCTTTTTAGAAATTTTTGGCGGTTTAAATTTGTTTAGATGAGTATCAATGTTTTCGATAGCGTCTAAAATAACCTGACGCTTATAATAAAACTGCTTAATATGGTTAAAATCTCCTGCTCGCAAACGATTGCACTCCAAAGAGCTTCTTTTTTCAAATTGAACAAGATAGCGGTTTTTTTGCTGTAATAAATCAATAATTGCTTTCATCTATACCTAACCCCTGAAAGAATCATATTTAACAGTATACATATTATGCCAGATAACTCGAAAAAAAAAGCGTCAATAATATAACTTGTCTAAAGATGAGATAGAAAAAACCTTTTTTTACCCCAAAAGTTTATAAATGGCAAAAAACTCTTGACAAGGCACTTATGGTCCAGTCGGGCTTTTTATCCCCAAACAGGCAGACGGTTGCTTATACTCCTTCTCTTTTTTGCAATAGTTTAATTCTTAATATCCACTTGAAACAAATCCCCCTCCGTTAAGCTTGAAAAAGCCTGACCCCTTTTAAACATACCTTAAAAATCTTAAAATCAGACCTTCAGAAAACCCTCTGATCATGAACAGAAAAAGCCCAATAATATTCAATACTTATAAATATCCCAAGTCCATTTTTCAGGCCCGATCCACTTGGGCTTATATTTTTAGACCTCTTTAAAATATAACACCATAGCTACATCACCAGACCAATTGTTTGTAACACTGTAGAGATATTATTTTCATTCCCTTATTTTTTGTATTTTTCTTGTAGTTTTTTAATCTCTTTTTCAGATAATCCTGTAATTTCAGCAATAAAGGAAATATCCAAGTTTTTTCGCAAGATATTAAGAGCCACCGCTCTTTGCTCTTCCTGTCTGCCTTCTGCTCTGCCTTTTTCTATGCCTTGTTGTATGCCTTCTGCTCTACCTTTTTCTAATCCTTCGTCAAAGGCATAAGCTTTTTCGGCTCTTTGATCTCGTATAAATTTCTCTCTCGCCTCTTCCCACATCCTTACCTCTTCATCTTGTGACAAATCCTGTAAATGCTCTATTGCTCTTTTCATCTCCTCCCCCTTCTTTGATAAAATCTCACATTCCCTCTTACTTATACTTCTAGACCTCTTTAAAATATAACACCAGAGCTTTTGAAAATCAAATAAATCAGGTAAATTTATATCCAAACTGGTGTTAAATTTGCTCAACTCCACAAACACAATCTTTAACTGATTATTGAGCACAAAATGAGGCTTCTTATCCGATCGTAAAGAAAAAGAAGTAATAATGTTGGAAGGATCTGTGGTTTTATACTGGTCTTCTTTAGGGGCGAATACAGCAAAATCTGTAAAGATTAAAGAATAAGCTGGGCAGAGATGATGATAATCTTCTGCTTTTTTTAAGTTTTCTGTATAAAGTCTGGCCCAATAAAACAAGACTCGGCTTAAGAAGCCTTTTTTTAACACAGATTGTATCTCTACATTTATTTTGTCTCCTGTATTAAGCTGAACTCTTAAGTCCATTACTATTTGCTTGTTTGTCTCGACTTCAGGATAAAGAGAGCTATCCATGATGGTTAACCGTTGCTCTTTTGTTTGGCCTGTGTGCTCTGTGTTTTTTGTTTGACCTGAGAGTTTTTTGTCTGCTCTATATGTTTTTTGGTCAGTTGTTTTCAAAAACAGGACATCCGTTACAGTTTTGCCGGGAGGGAGGGGGAGAAAAGTTTTTAACAAGGAGAGCAGAATTTGTTTATCTTTTGAGAAGTAGATTTTAAACATTAGATCTTGAGTTAAGTTTAAAAATTGGTTTTGTGGTTTTTTTGTGCTCATTTTTGTTTTCCTATTTTGTTTATTTACCTATTTGCTTGCTTGTTTGTTTGCCTATCTGTCTGTGTTTCATTTTATATACATGCAAGATCGGGAGCATGTTAAAAAGGGCTTTTTATAAGGTTTTGGAGGTATACAAATTCGGAATCCGAATTGTTTATTCGAAAACGGAATATTAAAGTCCAAAGGGTTCAACCTATATTTGTGGACAGAGGTTATTATTAAGGATAAAAAATATCATCCTCATAAAAATAATAGGGTAAGGGGTTATTTGCCTTTTTTAAAGAAGGGTTTTTACCTGTCACACCCACCATCCACAAGCGCAATGACATCCGCGTGTGCTACCCTCGTTTGCCTCACAATCAAGCATACAATCCTCATAATCATCAACCAACATAAGCGATGGTTTTTTATCTTCAATAGGTGTCTACCCTTGATCTGGGTTTTCATTTATCCCGGACAAGTCCAGCTTGGCCACGATCAAACTTAAATCCCTGCCAGTTTTTCAAGCTCTTTCAGCACAAAAAGCTTGGCCAACAAAAAAAGGAGGGGTGGAGAGAGGGATAAAACCCTATAAAACCAGTGTTTTTATCTTAAAATTGAATAAAAACAGACTTATTTTTTCCGGCGTAAAATTACGGTTTTATAAACCTACATTCGTTTTTAAATCTTAAATACTCTCGATTATTAGCCTCTACTTTTATAAGGTGATCACTATTTTTATTTTTATTTGGCTTATAAATACCTACTCTATAATCAGACCGACTGGGTTCATAAATAACTTCATTAAAAGATCCGCCTCTTGATTCTGTCACTTTTATTTGTGATAGCCATTTCCTGTGCACTTTAAAACACTGGTCAAGTGGGGCGAACACAAAACTTGTGGGGTACCTTTCGTCTTTGTAAAAGGTTATTTTATATCGAAAGCTAAAATATGGTGTTGGAATATAAAGGATAAAATGTTCTGGTGGTGTTTGTGTTGGTGCTGTCGGTGTTGCTGTTTCTGGTGGCGTGTTTGCTGGTGGTTCTGGTGGTGCTGTCGGTGTTGCTGTTTCTGGTGGCGTGTTTGCTGGTGGTTCTGGTGGTGCTGTCGGTGTTGCTGTTTCTGGTGGCGTGTTTGCTGGTGGTTCTGGTGGTGCTGTCGGTGTTGCTGTTTCTGGTGGCGTGTTTGCTGGTGGTTCTGTTTTTGAATCTGAATCTGTTTTGCCACAGGATATAAGACAAAGCACACTCAAAAGACTAAAGAATAAAATTATAATTCTCATAATATACCGCCTAAAAGTTATTTTTCTCATTATATACCATATCGGCTTAGTCACTGGCAATCTTAAATATCCGCAAAACCCCGCAGTTTAATTAAGTCTTTTAGGTTTTGAGACAATAAAGCTTTGTGGTTAACAAGTGGGGGTTATTTAAAATTGGCACAGCCTTTTTCAAAACCCTTATCCTGGAAAGTTACTTGTGCGTCATTGTTATTTTCGTCTGTTTCTGTCCAGCTTTCGCTTTGCTGGCAATTCTTATCGTTTAAGTTTAAAGGTGTAGTAACTTGGCCACACCACACCTGGTAATCACTTGGATTGTTATAAGTGAGACGGGTTATAACCTGAATTTTTTTTCCAGAGACTTCTTTTTTTATACTTAAGCAATAATATTTCTTAGTGTCGTTTGTATGAACCTGGCAAGTCGCTTCTGGGGGACAAGTAAAACTAAGTTTTGATTTTAATTCTGCGGTGTTGTCTGCTTTACAAGGCAAAAGTGGGGGGGTGACATCTGGTCTGGGTGACCAAGCTCCCATACTTTGAATACAGGTATTTACGGCAGTCGCAAACATTATGCCTGCCTGTTTTAAGTTTCTTTTGTTTACGGACAATATATAACCCCGGTAGGAAACAGTAGCTATCCCTGTCAATATCCCCAGTATGCTAAGGACCATAAGTATTTCCGTAAGTGTGTAACCTTTTTTATTTTTCATAACCTTTCCTTAAAACCGGCACCATCTCCCGTACCCTGTGGTTATACATGGGGCATTTGCACTATAAGCAATCACTTCCTCTTAAAAGTTTAATATATTACCACCATCTTACTATAACGGGTGAACAAGCGGGACAGTCAACCTTGTTACCAATCAAACAACCTAAACCTAAACCTCCTCTGACTGAACCTGGGCAGTTTTTACATACTGCAGGTATGCCAGAACTAAACTCAAAAGCTTTGTAGGCACTGTTATACTGCCCATAAGGGCAAGAAGAGCACACAATTATACCGGTAAATTCCAGTCTTATAGAGACATGTCCACTTTTACACTTAAAAATACACTGGTTTGCGCTGGTTAGGTATATTTGATTACTAAAGGGGCATATATTGCATTTATTATCGTAATAGTGCGCTTTCCAGCTTGGGCATTCGCAGTTTCCAGCGGTGTTATAGACTCTTCCACCAGTGCACCATGGCCTACATCGGTTATTTATCCTTAGAGGAATATGAATTGGGCAATAACAGGATCCATCACTATAACGGACTTGTCCGCCAGTGCACCTTTGGAGACATCGGTTATTTACCCATTCAGTATTACTTGGGCATTGGCAAGATGTGCCTACGCGGACTTTACCACCGGTGCACCTTTGAAGACATTGGTTGCCTACGCGGACTTTCCCACTGGGGCACCTTTGGAGACACTGGTTATTTACCAATTCAGTATTACTTGGGCATTTGCATCTTCCAAAATAATTATGGACTTTCCCCCCGGTGCAACTTGGGCGACATCGGTAGTATTTCCATACAGTATCACCTGGGCAATAACAATATCCTTCAGTGTTATGGACTTGTCCACCAATGCAACTTGGGCGACATTGGTTATTTATAAATTCCGGTTTATCACTTGGGCATTCGCAGTTTCCATCGGGGTTATGGACTTTACCACCGGTGCACCTTGGGCGACACTGGTTATTTACCCATACAGTATTGTTTCGGCATTCGCAGTTTCCGGCGGTGTTAAGGACCTGTCCGCCAGTGCAACCTGGTTCACAAGTATAGACTGAACCACTTTTTTTTTTGTGTACCCTCTTGGGCATCGGCATCGAGAACCTCTCCAATACCCCGGTCCCATGCAAGACATACAGGCGTTTTCAAATTTTACAAATTTCTGACCGCTGGGGCAAGTCCTACACTCCTCATCTTGCCTATGCCAATACTGTTCATCAGGACACTCACAAAACCTTTTTTTTGAACCTGGTACAGGGTCTTCTCCAGGGTGAGGCGGGACAGGCTCCCCTACTTTATATGGTAATGTCCTAACACTAAGACCGACCGGATTATCTAAATCTATGGATTCATAATATGTTTGGCCACCATAACAGGGTTTCTGGCAATCGGGTCTTCCTTCCTCATCAAAACCTTTTAAAAACTCACCATCGTTTGGACAAGTTACCTCTTTACTCTTCCCTACGGATATGCACTTTTTAGTGATTGTTCCGTCTGTGTTTTGAATACTTAAAACTTGTCCCTCTTGACAACTATCACTACAAATCGCATTTCCCTCAGAATTTAATCCGCTAAAGAATTGGTTAGCTGGACAAGTTTTATTAGCAATAGCTTGTTTTGATATATCTTGAATCTCTGCTATAGTATGTTGTGAAAAATTATGACAATTTAATCCGGCGGTAACACACCGATCGCCTACATACCCCACAGTGCAAGTGTGTTTAAAACATCCGCTTTGGTCTGTGGCTGTGCATTTACTCAAATCGGGAGCGTCTGCTTGGCCTAAACCTACTTTTCTATAATAAATATTAAAGTTCCTTTCTGCGGGATTCACGGGGGTTGTGTCTATTAACTCCATTGTAATAATTTTAATACTACCTTTAAAATCCCCTTTCTTAATACCACCCGGTAAAGTAAAATTATCCTTAAAAACACCTATTCCACTATCCGGTTCACCGACTAAATTAGCCTTGCTTATTTCCGGGGTTCCCGGATTTTCCAGGGTTCCCTTTGCACAATCAATCGCCAACCCCCTGGCTATGGTTTGTTTAAAATCATTCTCTGTTAATATGGAATTGGAAACTTTGGCAGAAGATAAAACAACCCTCAAAAATTCAGCACTACCGGAAAGAGCGACAACACCGATAGTCGACATAACCAATACTTCAATCAAGCCTAAGCCTTTTTTGTTAAGCAAGGCCCTCTTAAGAAAACCGCAATGACGCGGTGCGGGGGGGGGGGGGGGGTAAAAGTGGATTTTTCATTAGTTTTGCCCTCCCTGAATCTTTTTTGTGTAAAGGAATTAAGTTTTTCATACATTACCTATCGGTTGGGTTAGCGAAAACTTTAGAAAAAACTTAATAAAATTGATTAAAAAAAGTAACAAATATTGCTTATCGGGATTAAAAGAGCTTGGTTTGTTCTTTACTCGTAAAAAAGTAACAAATATCACTTATCGGCTGGATTAGCAGAAAATTAAAAAAACACCAAGAGGAGATTTTATCAAAAAACTGGTTTTTTAGCTGGCTTTTTTGATGAAAAACTTTTCAAAAGCGGTTTTTAAGCTTTTTAATCTCTTTTTCAGAAAGCCCAGTGATTTCAGAAATAAAGGAAATATCCAATTTTTTCTGCATCATATTTAAAGCTACTTTTTGCATACCTTCCTGTCTGCCTTCTGCTCTGCCTTCTGCTCTGCCTTTTTCCATGCCTTTTTCTAAGCCTTCATCAAAGGCGTAAGCTTTCTCTGCCTTCTGATCCATAAGAAACTTCTCCCGTGCTTCCTCTTCCCGGCGCAAAACCTCATCTTGTGATAAATCCCTCAAGTGCTCCACTGCTCTTTTCATCTCCTCCCCCTTGTTTGATAAAATCTCACATTCCCTCACACTTATACTTTCAGATTTCTTTAAAATATAACACCATAAGTCACGAAAATCAAACATATTGTTAAGCTCTGATAAATATTCCCTCTGAAATCGGCTTAACTCCACAAATACTATCCGTAAATCATCACTTAACCCAAAATGAGGGGGATCATCTAACCGCAAAGAAAAAGAATTGATAAAATACCTTCTTTCTCTTTGGTTCTTGAGTAACGATTTTTTGCCACCAGATACTTTAAACTGCTCCGGCTTAAATACATCAAAGTCTGTCCAAATGAGAGAATAAACAGGGCAGATATTTTGGTATTCCCCTGCTTTTTTTAAGTCTTCCGTGTAAAGCCTGGACCAATAAAAAAGGACTCTTTGTAAGAAACCTTTTTTTAAAACAGATTGTATTTCCACATTTATTTTTTCTCCTGTATTAAGTTGAACTCTTAAGTCCATAACAATTTGCTTGTTTGTGGCGATTTCAGGATAAAGAGAGCTATCCATAATGGTTAATTCTTTTTTTCTGGTTCGTTTGCTGTGTATCCTTTTGGGTGTTGTGTACTTTTTGCTTTTTGTATGCCCTGTGTGTTTTGCATCCTCCTGGTATGGTTGTTGTTTGTCCCACTCTAAGAAAGACACGGCTTGGACTGATTTCCCAGGTGGGAGAGGTAAGAAGGTATTAAGCAAGAACTTAAGAACTTGCTCATCTTTTGAGAAGTAGATTTTAAACATTAAGTCTTGAGTTAGGTTTAAGAGTTGGTTTTGTGTTTTTTTGGTGTTCATTTTTTGTTTTCCTCTCTATTAAGTGTTTTTTTGATTGTTTTTTTGATTGTCTGTCTGTCTGTCTGTCTTTTTGCTCGCTCGCTTGGCTTTCTTTAGTTATTCACTTTATACATGCAAGATTGGGATCATGTTAAAAAGGGCTTTTTATAAGGTTTTGGAATATAAAAATTCGGAATCTGAATTTTTGATTCGAAAACGGAAAAAAATAGTATTGAAAAGCCAACAACTTGGCTTTTTAATTTGCCAAAACAACTTGGCTTTTTAATTTGCCAAAACAACTTGGCTTTTTAATTTGCCAAAACAACTTGGCTTTTCAGTTAAGGAGGGGAGCGGGGATAAGTGACCCGCGGTGCGAAGGATGATAGTCCAGGTTTTTGAGATTTTTTTTGTTTTATAACAGGGCAAGAGGGGATTTATTTCCAGTTTTAGGTCAAAGCAGGTTTATTTTTTTAGGTGAGGCTTATTTTTTCTGTAAAATCAGTTATACTTTTTAAATATGGCTAAGAGGCAGGGATAGGTGACCCGCTTGGCGGGTAGGGTTCTGGATTCCCGCCTGCAAGGGACTAAAAAGCCAACAACTTGGCTTTTTAGTTTGCCAAAACAACTTGGCTTTTTAGTTTGCCAAAACAACTTGGCTTTTTAGTTTGCCAAAACAACTTGGCTTTTTAGTTTGCCAAAACAACTTGGCTTTTTAGTTTGCCAAAACAACTTGGCTTTTTAATTAGGAGAAAAAGCATTTGTTCAGGACCGACTAGATTAGGAATGACGAATTTAGATTTGTGGAACCAACAACTGGGCTTTGTGGAAACAGCAATATGAATAAGTATTTAAGTATTATAGTTGCCCGTGAAAAAGTGTATTGCAACACAGTAAACAGGGCTTACTTTGTCCTAAAACAGGCGAGATTCCCGCTCAAGGCGGGAATGACAGAAGTAGTGAAAAGGTTTATCACGACCGACTATTATAGTATATTTTTTTCTTTTATTTTAATTGTTGTAAGTTCTGTTTCTTGGACCAAGATCTCTTATGCCAACACTTGTAAGGCAATAGATAAGGACACAGATAATGAAAAAACTACTTTTTGTTTTTTTTCCTTAAACAATCCAAAAGAAAAAACAGATTTTGCAAACCAATACAAAGATGCTCCTGATGTGGATGTAAAAGAGTTTTACGGAGAGGAGCATAAAGGTAAGGAGCCCCAAGAGCGATTTAAAGAGATGCTTAAAAGTAGTGAATGTGATTCTTTAGTTATTTCTGGTCATCACACAGGTTATTTTATTGGCGAACAATCCCAGAAGAAACCACTAAATTTAGATTTTATAGAAGATATGTCTTGTGAACCAGGTTGTGCGGATTGGTTTTCTAATGTAGATAGTCTTTTTTTACAAGGTTGTCAGACTGTCAAAACGAAAAGCCGTTTAAAAACGGAAACAAACACAGCAGATTCGGAAAGCATCCGTATCGTCCGCGAAAAAGGAATAACCAATAGCTTTGCTCATACTATGATTAATCAGGCTTATAGTTCTACTTTAGCAACAAACGATAAATTAAGCGATCGCTATTTAAGAATGTTCCCTAATTCTTCTCTTTATGGCTGGGGAGGTAAGGCTCCTGGTGAGAAAGCTCAAAGCGAGAACAGCCTTCCACAATTTATTGATCTGGTAAGCAAACTTCATACTGCTGGTGAAGAGAGTGATAAAACAACAGAAATACTAAACTTTGTTAATTTTATAAACCAGGGAGAAAACACTTGTAAGCGGCATATTGCTCGCGCCTGGGCAAAGCACTGGACAAATGCCCAAGACGCCCTCCCCACAGCCTGTTACATTGGAGAAGAAGACTCAGAAGACAAACCCACAAAAGAGGATTTAAAAAAGTATCAAAGCCAGGGTTGTGCTCTTAACAGAGCACTTAAAGACGATAATGATACTAAAATTAGCCAAGCAATATCCGATATTCTTAATTCAGGAGAGGCAGGTATTCAGGCTAATTTTAATCGCTTAATGTCTCTTATTACAAATCAGGGTAACAAAGAGAAACCCTCCTGGTATCAGTCTGTAATTGGTAGCTTAAGCCGTAATCAAGAGCTTAAGAACGCTGTAATAGCAGGTATTGAGTCTGACAAAACAGGCTTTACCCGCAAATCGGACTATCTTTATTTTTACAATGCAATGGGTTGGAAAGATAAGGATAAAGAATTAAGTAACACATTTTTACAGTCACTAACAAAGGTTTTTAATGATAGCAAGAGCTTAAATACTGAGGTTAAGGAATCTATGCACTTATCTGTTCTTTACGCTATTGAGCAAAATGAACTGCAAGGTTTCTTACATCAAATCAAACCGGAAAAATTTACACTATTATTGAATAACTATAATAGCTATCTCTCATTGGATGCTAAACCCCCAAGCTTAAGCTGGCGTATTCAAAAAAGTATAAATTATATAAATAATAGTAAAAATAAATAACATCCTTTAAGGGTTGGCTATGCTGGAATAAATAAACAGGAATAAAAAATTGACGCCGATTTGCCCTAAACTATACTGGAAAAACTAATAAACAGGAATATTGCGGAGAGTGTGATAATTATTTTCTTGTTGACTATGCTGGAAAAAACTAATAAACAGAAATAATGCAAAAGAAGGAAAAAAAAACACTATCAAAGCTGATAAAAGGCCCCCACACCAGAAAATCTACTGCTTTTTCATCCCCTCCCCCCGCTAAAATTAGAAAAATATCTGCCACCAATGAATCCATTTTATTAAAAAAACAATTTAGGGAAAGCCCTGTTGTAGAAAAGTTTTACAAAAACATCTACAAATACAAACTCAGAAAAGAGGCCTACAAAACAGCTATTTTAATCTACCTTGATCTCAAACAATAAAATTCTTCCCCTGGCTTTCTAATTACTCGCCCGTGAATAAATATATTTAATCGTATCCGCGCCCTGACTCATACCCACCGCTCGGACTCAAACAAAAAATGTTTCATTTGCTATAAAAATTCGGATTTTACGCGGTGTATAATTCGGAAAAATTCGGATTCCGAATTTTTTGTCTCCAAAACTGCTGTTTTAGCTGTCTATTTCGTGCCTCTCGTTTTGCTCTTATATTTTAAAGAACAATAAACCAAACAATCATTTTTACCATAAAAAGGAGAAAAAACTATGAAACCAAATACAGCCAACAAAACAAACACCGCTAAACAATACAGCCAAAAAAAGATCAGCACAGCCAAACACGGCCAAACAAAACCAAACAAAGCTAACACAGCACGGGGCACCAACCGAAGTCAAAACCGAAGAGGGCAAGGGCTAATTGAGTATTTGATCTTAGTGGCTTTAATGGGAGTAGCCACCATTGGAGTAATACGGGTCCTTAACCAAACTATTAAGTCCCGCTTTGCTTCTGCCGTATATGCCCTTCAAGGAAAACCTAAGAAAGTAAAAACAGAGAGCTTAAAAGAGCAAGATTACAAAAAAAGCGACTTAAGCGATTTTATGAACGGAGCCGCCAGCAAAAAAAAATAAACCCTAACAGGGTTTTGAAAAGTTTGCACCTTTAGAAACTCTGCTCACTGTTAGGATAACTATGAACAACCCTAACAGGGCTTGAAAAGTTTGCACCTTTAGAAACTCTACTCACTGTTAGGATAACTATAAACAACCCTAACAGGGTTTTGAAAAGGAGAGAAACAAATGGATACGCAAAAATTAAAAAGGAAAAAAGACAACCTATATAAAAAACCATCGGGGCAGGTGTTAGTAGAAGCATTGGTTTTACTACCTTTAGTATGTTCCTGCTTTGTTTTATGTTTTCTGATCTTCCAGGTTTATGCACAACATCTGTGGATGGAGCATCAACTTTACCAGTCTTTAATTTGCCTAACAAAAGGTCAGGAAAAATCTTATTGCAAAAATCAAATGGAGAAAAAAATAAAAGCTTTTTTATGGAATGGCAAATTAAAAAACATTCAGTTTTATGGAAAAGAAAAAGAATGGAAGGGGGCTTTTATCTGGAAAACCCGATTTTGGAAAATCCAATTCAGACAAAAGCTGAATTTACAGGACAATACTAAACCAACCTCGCAGGTTATATCTACCCTGTGGAGAAACAAAGGGGCTGGTGCGTTTTAAAAAGGGGCTGGCAAAACTGGAAAAAGCAACAGGGATAAATTTAAAAAGGAGGAACATTAATGAACAAAAAAATAAAAAATAAACAGGGTTTTATCTTGGTTTTGCTTTTAATCAGTCTACCGATTGTTATAAGTTGTTTAATGCTTTTTACTTCTCTACTTTTTTGCATTCGAAACCACGATCTGGCTCAAAGCATTTGTATTAAACAAAGCCTGCAAATACAAGAAAATATAAAACAAGCTTTAAAAAAACTTATTCGCCTTAACCCTTTAGCAGATCGGTTAAGACATAAACAAAAACATTTAGAAAAACTTTACCAGGAAGCTTTAAAAACTGGTGAACCTATAAGTATTAGCATATTACGAACAAAAATAGAAATAGTAAAACAAAAAAGACGGCTTTTAGATAACAAACAAACAAATATTTTAAACTCCACTGCAAGATATGTAGAGTCAGGTTTTTTGGCTTTTAAACAAAATATGGCACCACTTAACCCAAGCTATATCAGAAAAAACCACCATCAACCCATTCCCTTAGCTGTAGAAGCTAAACCAAAAAATGATATAGCTCCATCTTATTATCCCATGCGCCGTTTTTCTTTTTATCAAACTTTATCCCTTTACTGGAAAATGCCCCTTTACCGGTTTTTGCCAAAATGGCTGAAGAAAGTTTTTTTTCAAGATTATCTGTCCGCTTATAACTGCTCCGCCACTATAAAAAAAATAGGAAGGAAATGGAAGACAGCTCTTACTGTTACTATCGCTAAATCAACCTGATGATGAGTTGAATAATTTATAAAGAAAGAAAGAAAGAAAGGGAAATACACGAATAAAGAAAAATGCAAACAAACATATATCAAAAAAAAGGAGGAAAAAAAGATGAAAACCCTGATTTTCAATAACAAAACCGGACAACTACTACTGGAAGCTGTCTTTTTAATCGCGCTTTCCTGCGCTTTTTTAGCCCTACTCTCCTACCTTTACGAAAAAGGAGCAAAAGAAATCCACAAAGCCCGCCCGCATAGCGGGTTACTTATCCATGACACCTCTGAATACTCTTGCATGTCACCACCAAAACGCACCTGCCCCCTCGCTCACTCATGCCCCCAAAGAAGGAGCTAAAAAATGAAGCAAATTACATTAAAAACATGGATTAAAGAAAACAAAAAAACCTGGCATATATGGGTTGCTTTGGTTGTGATTTCTCTACTGTTTACTCTGTTTCCAAAAAAAGACAACCAAACAGAAATCCAAAACTCTAAAAACTTAGATACCTATATCCCAGAAGGTTTTGTATTAGTGCCCATAGAACTAAGCAACGGCCCTTCCTTAGATGGATTGTTGGAAAGTAAAGGAGTAGTAGATCTCTATACCGGCGACCCAGCCCGCAAACAAGCAGAAAAAGCAGTAGAGGCTGTAAAAATTATCCGCTCACCCCGAAATCCGTCTTACTTTGCTGTATTAGTCCCAGAAGATAAAGCCCCCTTTCTGATTCAACGATTTCAGGCTTTTCATGCAGTTATTCAAAATCCTGGACAAAAAAAGAAAACCCGTGTTCAACCTTTACGGAAAAAAAGAAAACGAACTATTGTAATAGAGCTTGATAATTCATCTGCTTTCCATTAAGAAAGTAAATTGATAAATATCACAAAGAAAAGAGTATCTCTATGTCTGAAAAAATACCCCCCGCAAAGCGGGTTATTTATCCATGCCCCTTCTGGATACTCTTGCATGTCACCACCAAAACGCACCTGCCCCCTCGCTCACTTATGCCCACAAAAGCAACTGAAAGCCACGTTGTTGGTCTTCAGTATCCCAGAATCACACCCCTAAAATCTCTCTGGAAACAGCTTAAGCTATGGGTTGTCTATTTCTTATGCTTATCGCTTTTACAAATGCCACTTACAACCATTACCTCCTACGCCAATACCACCTCCTACGCCAAAAACAACAATAACCTCCCTCAAAATCTCACCTTGGACGGACAAGAAAAACCAGCTGTCCTGATTCGTGCAGAGGAAACCAGCGAGACAGAATTTTCCGCTTACACAAAAGCAGAGATGATTAAAACCTACGCTCAACATCAGTTAGATAAAAACAGAAAAACCCCACGACCTATCAAATTGAACAAGCTTTTAAAACAAGCCCAGATGCAATTTTTATCGCACGAACCCAATACCTCTAAAAAAACTTTCCGGATTATCACCAACCATATACATTCTTTTGACTGGAACACTAACGAAAGAAAAATTATTTTTTATGCCTTATTCCGCCTGGCTCAGTTGGAAAAAGATCTGCAAAAACAAAAACTTCTTTTAACAGAAGCTTTAGTATTCGGAATGGGCCTTAAGCTGGACTTGCAAATATTTCCGCCTCCTTTAACAAACCTTTACTCAAACCTTAAAAAAAAATCCACCTTTGTTCCACTGAAGTTAAAAAAACTTTTTCCCTTTCACGAAATAGTGCTCATTAACGGAAAAACCTATTCAAACAAAGCCCAAGTCACACTCCCCTACGGAGTGTACCGGGTAACAGCACTTAGCTCTTCTCATAAAAGTTGGACAAAAACTTTATCCTTGTCTCATCTGATTGCTAAAAAACTTAAAACTTCTCCTTTTGTCCAAGGCTCTTGCCAACAACCAGATTTAAAAAACTTAGAGGGTTTTCATTCTGAGAGGGCGCGAGTTTTATTTCCCAACTTTTGTGTGTGGAGTTTTCCAACAAAGCTTCCCCAAACAGCAACAGCTTTTTTACCAGCTGATATAAAAATGATAGAAGAGGAATTGGAAAAACCAGAACAAAATAAAGAATGGTGGGAAGAAGAATGGCTTTGGTTAGGCACAGCCTTAGCTGTGGGCGCGACTACTATTTTTATCCTAAGTAACGACGACATAAGCACAGAAAAAAAGAAAGAAAAAAAACCAAAAGTAAAAATAGGGTTTTAACAATATACAATCAACTATTGGTGTTTTTGCCGTTTAATTCTTTCCGTATTTCCTTTAATTCACTTTTAATCTCATTTATACTTTCCTTGACCGGTGTCAAAAGCCAATTAAAAATCACACTTAACACAGTCAAAACAGCGCAAACCGCTATGATAGTCATTAATGCTGTATGTAAGTCCATAAATACCTCCTTTTTTTAAAAAAAAATTAAAATCTGTCCTTTCAGCTGATTAGTGTAGTATATCATACAAAATAAGTCAATTTTTCGCCGTCCGACTATTAGATAAAAGCTGATCTAGCTTTGTTTCTATCCGATCCATACGACTTTCTAAACGATCCATACGCTTCTCTATGCGGGTTTCCATGTTTTCAATTTTCTTATTTGTGTCTGTTATATGATTACTTAAATCTTTTCGTATATGCCTCATCTCATTAGCGAGGTAAACTTGATGCGCAATCAGAAAAACCACTCCAATGGGGACAGCTTCACCAAAAAACTTTATAACACTTAAAAAATCCATCTCCATACTCCTGTTACTCCGCTAGTGAGTTTAGAACATCATACAAAATAAGTCAATTTTTCGCCGTCCGACTATTAGATAAAAGCTGATCTAGCTTTGTTTCTATCCGATCCATACGACTTTCTAAACGAACCTGATTGTCTTTTAAAGGACTAAGCATTGCATTAACCCCTCTTAAAAGAAAGGCCAAAATAACCACTAAAAAAACACCACCTGTCAATAACAACGCAAATAAAGCTGTTAACAAAGTAACATCTAAAGTGATTTCCATATTAATACCTCACTTAATCTATATATTTTAACCGATTAGTTTAGTCTATCATACTAAATAAGTCAATTTTTTCGCACTCGGAGACAAAAAAGTAAGGAAAAAAGTGGCCCTCTTACCCCCTCTCACCTCTAAAACATAGGACATGAACAAAATTAGAAAAACTAAAGAAAGTAACCTTCTTATCTTCTCACCCCTAAAATGAGAGAAACTTACACACCACGGATAATCTGGCTATTGTCGTAATCGTCGTCATCATCACCGCCACCGCCTGCTTCATTTCCACCACCACCAACAGTAGTTTGCCCACCACCGCCACTACCACCATACATGATTTGCTGAATCTGCATTTGAAGACGCCACATTTCCTGATACAAGCCACTTGCAGCTTGTTGCCTTTGCATGTAGTTATTCATCTGGGACATTCGCCAAGACATTAAAGCCTGTTGATGCTGAAAGTAAGACTGCATACCTCCACCCATCATACCACCGGGCATCATGCCACCCATACCACCCATCATTCCGGGCATCATTCCACCCATACCAGGCATCATTCCGCCCATACCGCCCATCATTCCGGGCATCATTCCACCCATACCACCCATCATACCACCGGCTATCATTCCACCTACTACAAAACCGGGTTGAATAGCACCCATCATTCCACCCATACCGCCCATCATATTACCGGCTATCATGCCACCCATACCACCCATCATACCAGGCATCATACCACCGGCTATCATTCCACCTACTACAAAACCGGGTTGAATAGCACCCATCATTCCACCCATACCACCCATCATACCAGGCATCATTCCACCTGTTACAAATCCACCCATACCACTGTTCATCATAGAATACATTTGCATTTGTTGCATATAGGCCGCTTGCTGAGCATACATCATTTGTTGATTCCCAAAAGGATTACCACCAAACAAAGGGCCACCCCCAAACATTGTAGGAGAGCAAGCTAAAGAAGAAGAACCTCCACCAAAAAGTCCTCCACCATAAAGCCCTTTCATAATAAAAGGGTAAGCCAGATTTAAAGCCAAACCAGGCTGGGCCGCAAAGCCTTGCTGATCTCTTAACCTGTTAGCTGATTTTACACCATAGTAACCTAAAGCGGCCGCGCCTACAGTGCCCACAACATTGCCTAATACCTCCCAACCAGAAGGGGCTGGATCTACAATCTCTTTTATTTTTCTAAGCCGGTCTATTTCACAGTCATCACAATCATCTGCTTCTGTACCCAAAAGTTCCGCATCTTGTATGTCCTCTAAAGACTGCTCTATCCCAGCTAACTCGTTCTTTATCTCATCTATTTCGTCTTTAGCCGACTGCATCTCTTTCAGTATATCCTGCAACTTAGCTAAAGCTTCCCTACAGTTTCTTTTGCTGGCATCTCCATCTACTGTGATTGATAAGAAATTTGATTTTAATGGGTCCCATCTCTTTCCTTTGTCTTTTTCAAAAGCACATGTGTTTACTCTTGCTTGATCCTTACAAATTTTGGGTTCAATGGCTCCATCATCTGTAGCGCAATGTCCCCATTTCCTCCAAGTCTCACACTCCAGATATTCTTCTGCGGAGGAAGGATCGCGTTCTGCTTCTGCTTCTGCTTCTGGTGATGCGTTTGATCCTGCGTCTGCGTCTGCTTCTACTTCTACATTAGCATTAGCATTAGACTCAGGTGCTGATATTATGGTGATCGCTGTTACTGCTTCTCCTAATAGTAGATCATCAGGCTTATCAACGGGTATATCTGATCCTGAGGATGGGGGAGTACCTCCTGATCCTGATCCTGATCCTGATCCTGATCCTGCTACTACGGTTGATTCTACAGCAGGACATTCACCGTTAGCTAATGCACTGCCTGAGAAACAATCTGTTCCACCCTCAGCAACAGGGCAACATTTTCCGGTACATTGCTCTGCATCACACTTCACACTTACATCATCTTCAGCTGTAGCTTCAGGCACAACCACCTCAAAAGACTTCTGGGTGAGGGTTTGTAAAAAAGCTAAGTTAAAAGGAAGATGAGATAAACCTTTAGAAAAAAAACCATCTAAAGAACTATCACTAAAAAGTAAGTAAAAATCTTCTAAGTAACTAATTAGTTCTGCAGGCGGGCGCAAAGCTTCAAACCGGCCAGCTATATAAGATTTAAAGTTATTGTGAATAAAGCTATAATCTTCATCATCATAATCTGGATCACAGTGCTTTTTATATTCGTCGTCTGGATTACCATCATTTTTCATATATTCTATCATTTGCTGGACTACATCATCGTCATCCAATCTTTCCTCTAAATGACCTTTGGCTTTCCTCATATTTTTCTTTAATTCGTTAAAGGCCTCAATCTTGCGTTCTAATCTTCTTATCCAATATCTTCTGTGTTGCTTTAGCTTAGCTTTTTTAGCCCCATAGCCTTTACCACCATGCCCCCCCTGAAGAGCCGCCAAATACAAAGGCAACGCACAATTACCCTGCGATCCTGAAGAGAAAAAAGCCGAAGAAGAAAAACAAAAACAAACAGCCACAAAAAAAGATAATATTCTCATAACCACACTCCTAAAAAAGAAATCACCACAAAAAAAAGATAATACTCTCATAACCACACTCCTAAAAAAGAAATCACCACAAAAAAAGATAATAATCTCATAACTAAGTTTCTAAAACACTTAAAAACAAAACCTAACTTCATAATTATATCCCTCAATAACTTATAAACAAAACAGATAAAGTCTTTCGATTGCTAATAAACCATTTTTGTTATTTTTAATACTTCGTTTCATATTTCTTACCCCCACTCTTTCCTTCTACACAAGACCATTACCTATACTATGTCACTTCTTCAAAATTTTGCTTGTCACTAATAAAATGCACCTGCTCTTCCGCTCTACCGGCAAAGGGGGGCACTTATCCATGTCATTTCTGAACACTCTCGCAATCCACTCCTCAAAATGCACCTGCTCTTCCGCTCTACCGGCAAAGGAGGCCACTTATCCATGTCATTTCTGAACACTCTTGCAAGTCACTAATAAATCATTGGCTTTTAAGATCGCTAAAAACACAATGACACTCAGCCATATCTAAAAAGTATAACTGATTTTGCAGAAAAAATAAGCCCCACTTAGAAAAAATAAACCCGCTTTAACCTAAAACTGGAAATAAAACCACTCTTGCCCCATTATAAAACAAAAAAATCTCAAAAACCTGGACTATTATCCCCCCCAAGTCGGCCACTTATCCCCACACTACCCCTTTTCCCTTTTTTCCCATTCTTGCAAATCACTCATAAAATGCACCTGCTCCCTCGCTCACCCTAAGCCCGCAAAGCGGGCCACTTTAGAACCACTGGCTTTTTTTGCGCTCGAATAATAAAAAAATTGCGCTTTAGACAAAATATGATATAGTTACAAAATATGAAGGAGGTTTTAAATGGAAACAATATCCAATATCCCTATAGTGTTGCAAACAGCTGGTGTAGTGGTTGTTACCTTAGCTTTGCTCCTGGCAGGGTTTAGATATTTATTGAGTCCACTGGAAAAACGCATGGACAGCCTGGAAATGCGTATGGAAAAGGAAATAAAAGAAATAAAATCCAAGCTTGACCAAATTTTATCAGCACAAAAATAAAACCCCTACCCGCAAAAGCGGGGCACTTATCCATGTTGCTCCTGGATACTCTTGCAATCCACCCCTCAAAATGCACCTGCTCCCTCGCTCACCCTAAGCCCGCAAAAGCGGGGCACTTATCCATGTTGCTCCTGGATACTCTTGCAATCCACCCCTCAAAATGCACCTGCTCCCTCGCTCACCCTAAGCCCGCAAAAGCGGGGCACTTATCCATGTTGCTCCTGGATACTCTTGCAATCCACCCCTCAAAATGCACCTGCTCCCTTCTTTTAACTGAAAAGCCCCTCAAAATACACCTGATCCTTCGCTCCCTTAAAACCAATCTTTCAAAAAAACACTCGCCCCCTTCATTGCTACTACTTTTTTCAGTTTCCGAATAAAAAATTCGGAATCCGAATTTTTATACTCCAAAACCTTACAAAAAGCCCTTTTTAACATGATCCCAATTTTGCATGTATATAATAATGAATGACTAAAGACACAAACAAACAAACAAACAAACAAACAAACAAACAAAGACACAAACAAACAAACAAACAGCTTAAAGAAAGGAAAACTAACATGAACACAAAAAAAACAAAAAACCAATTCTTAAACTTAACTCAAGATCTGATGTTTAAAATCTACTTCTCAAAAGATAAAAAAGTCCTGCTCTCCCTGTTAAAAACCTTCCTCCCCCTCCCCCCCGGAAAAACTATAACGGATGTGTCTTTCTTGGAAATGAAAAAACAGGACACATATAGAGAAGACACTATACAAACAAAACAACCAGGCCAAACAAAAAACATAGAGCACACAAACCAAAAAGAACAACGGTTAACCATCACAGATAGCTCTCTTTATCCCAATATTGCCACAAACAAGCAAATTGTGATGGACTTAAGAGTTCAACTTAATACAGGAGAAAAAATAAATGTAGAAATGCAATCTATGTCAAAAAAAGGCTTCTTACAAAGAATCCTCTTTTATTGGACCAGACTGTATACAGACAACCTAAGAAAAGCAGAAGACTATCATCAACTTTGCCCAGCTTATTCTTTAATCTTTACAAATTTTGCCGTATTTAAACATAAAGACGAAATAGGCTCTAAAGACGAAACCAACTCTGAAGAACAACGAACTTTATCCGTTATTTCTGAAAAGCTTCCTTCTGGTCAACAGGATTTGAAGGCATGCACACCTAAAGCAGAGCAGTATAAAACCACAGATATCTCCAACATAATTACTTCTTTTTCTTTACGATCAGATAAAAAGCCTCATTTTATGCTCAATAATCAGTTAAAGATTGTGTTTGTGGAGTTGAGCAAATTTAACACCAGTTCGGATAATATAAATTTGCCTAAATTATTTGATTTTCAAAAGCTATGGTGTTATATTTTAAAGAGGTCTAAAAGCATAAGTAAAAGGGAATGTGAAATCTTATCAAACAAGGGGGAAGAGATGAAAAAAGCAATAGAACATTTACAGGACTTGTCGCAAGATGAAGAGCTAAGAAGGTGGGAAGAAGCAAGAGAAAAATTTATACGAGATCAAAGAGCCGAAAAAGCCTACGCCTTTGACGAAGGATTAGAAAAAGGTATGCAAAAAGGAAGACAAGAAGGTATGCAAAAAGGAAGACAAGAAGGTATGCAAAAAGGAAGACAAGAAGGTATGCAAAAAGGTATGCAAAAAGGTATGCAAAAAGTAGCTTTAAATATGATACAAAAAAAACTGGATATTTCTATTATCTCTGAGGTAACAGGATTATCTGAAAAAGAGATGAAAAAACTGCAAGAAAAAAATAAAAAATAAGGGAATAGAAACAATATCTAATATCCCTATAGTGTTGCAAAAAACTGGTGTAGCTATGGTGTTATATTTTAAAGAAATCTAAAAGCATAAGTAAAAGGGAATGTGAAATCTTATCAAACAAGGGGGAAGAGATGAAAAAAGCAATAGAACATTTACAGGACTTGTCGCAAGATGAAGAGCTAAGAAGGTGGGAAGAAGCAAGAGAAAAATTTATACGAGATCAAAGAGCCGAAAAAGCCTACGCCTTTGACGAAGGATTAGAAAAAGGTATGCAAAAAGGAAGACAAGAAGGTATGCAAAAAGGTATGCAAAAAGGTATGCAAAAAGGTATGCAAAAAGGTATGCAAAAAGTAGCTTTAAATATGATACAAAAAAAACTGGATATTTCTATTATCTCTGAGGTAACAGGATTATCTGAAAAAGAGATGAAAAAACTGCAAGAAAAAAATAAAAAATAAGGGAATAGAAAAAGGTATGCAACAATGAAATATTTTTATTATTTTCTTCTCTTTTTTGCATTCGGACAAAGCCGTTATCATCAATCGATCATGCAAACAATTTCTTACGGTTTATTGCCAACAGCCTCATCAGCAGAAATACTCACATCAACGACACACAACACACACACACCAACACAAGAAAAAAAACAAATTCTTCTCCTGGAAAAAGGCCAAACTATTAAACTTTCCAGTCCTTTTTTCGAAAAAATATGGCTGAGCAAAGCTGGTGTTATCTCCCTTCAGGACAGAGGTTCTTTTGTGATAATTCAGGCTAAAAATAAAGGAGAGGTTCTTTTAAATTTAGATTCCCGTCTCTACCTTATTCAGGTGTTAAGCGAGACACAAAAAAAGAATTTAACTGTCGTAAACGAGCTTTTGTCCAATCGTATGGGTTTAACTGCCTATTGGAAAAAAGATCAACTCCGCATTCAAGGGCAGGTTTACCGCCTAAAGGATTTTATAGATTTATCTAAAACAGCCGGCAAACTTAATTTAAACTACCGATTTGAGGCAGAGGTAGCTCCCTCTCTTCGTCCTCAATTACAACAATACATTCAAAAAAGTATCAAAAACCTCCCTCATCCTGTTTTACTATGGGAAAAACCCCTAACGGCTCTTATTCCTGATGATAATTCTCTTAAAAATCTATATCAAACCAAGCTAAAGCCTTTTGGTATTGCAATTCAACCTGACTCTTCCCTTCTACCCTCTCCGCCCTTGATTAAAATAAAAGTTTTACTGGTAGAAAGTAGTAACAACCATGCTTTTCAAACTCATATTGATTGGGGAGAAAACACAATAAATCGCCTCTTAGATGGGAGCCTGTTTAAAAATCTGCTTTCTACATTTAAGGCTATGGAAAACAAAGGTCATGCGCAAATTTTATCGTCCGCAGAATTATTGAGTGAAAGCGGAAAGGAGTCTTATTTTCATTCTGGAGGGGAAACACCTATTCCCTATTTTAACCCCGAAAGTGGTGCTCAAGGAATTAAATGGAAACCTTATGGTATACGGCTCAGTTTTAAAACCCAGACAGATCAAACAGAAAAAATACATATCAAGACCCATGCAAGTATTTCAGAAGTGGATCATGCTCATTCTGTTCGATCTGCCCCTTCTCTTAAAAGTAGTAGCATTAACTCTTCTGTAACTATGAAGAGCGGACAAAGCCTTTTGCTTTCCAAACTCATTCGACGACAAAAAGGAAAAGCGCATTCTGCCCCTATGGAAGTTTTTCGCCTGCCTTTTGCTGGAAAACTTCTTTCCTTTAAAGGAAAAATTAAAGAACACACTCGACTAAATATTTTTATTACAGCCCTTTTACTGAAACAAAATTAATTTTTAAGTTGCGAGTTTAAAGTTTTTTATAACCTATATCGATAAGGAGCTACATAATGTTTTACATCCCAGAACCACAACACAACATCACAAAACCTAACCACAAACCACAACACAACATCACAAAACCTAACTACAAACCACAACACAACATCACAAAACCTAACCACAAACCACAACACACATCAAAACCAATTCAAAATCCAATAGAGCCTGGGCTGAAATCGGCTTTCTCCCAAGTTTTTAAGAAACTTCAAGAGCTGTCAGAGATAGATTTTTCCCGCCTTAACTCTCTTCAAAACCAGGAAACAGAATCCTACATAAATAAAATGACAGAAAAATTAAAAGACATATCTCCCACTCCCTATCACTCTCGACTCATTAGTGAATTTTTTGGATTAGGCCCTATAGAACCTCTTATCCAAAATACAAGTATCTCAGAAATCATTATCAACGGGAAAAATCATATTTTTTATGAACAAAAAGGAAGTTTATACCTCTTGCAAGACACCTTTCTATCTCAACTTACTTTTCAAAATTTTATTCACCGGATTTTAGAGTCAGCGGGAATAGCCTTAGATTTAAAACAACCTTTTGCCGATGGCAACTGGAAAGGGTGGCGCATCCATGTAATTAGAGAACCTGTAGTGAATACAGACTTTCACTTAAGCTTTAGAAGACACCCCCGCGACCCTTGGAATTTTTCCCGACTGAAAGATCAGGGATGGGCACCGGAAACAGCTATTCAGCTGATTAAAAAAATTCTTCAGGAGAAAAATAACATTTTAATTGTAGGCCCTACCAGTTCAGGAAAAACCTCCGTGTTAAACGCCTGTTTGCAATATCTTCCGCCCACAGAAAGAGTAATAACTATTGAAGACAGCAACGAGCTTATTCTGCCCAACACATTTAGCACAAAACTTCTCACTCGTGGAAATAGCAACAGCCCAGACACCCTGTTAGATATTGATCAAAGTGAGTTGGTGCGACAAAGCCTACGCATGAGACCTGATAGAATTATTATGGGAGAAGCCAGAGGAACAGAAGCCAAAGATCTACTTATGGCTTTGGCCACAGGGCATAGTGGCAGTCTGGGGACTATTCACGCCAAAGATCATAAACAAGCTCTTTCCCGATTGGAAATGCTGGTGCAAATGGGGGCTCCCTCTTGGGACACACACACCATAAGACAAATGATAGCACTCAGTATTGAACACCTAATTGTGCTGGGCAAATACAGAGGAGAAAGAAAACTTATGGGGATCTATCAACTCTCTGGGGTAGAGAAAACAGGCTTTCTGTTTGAAATGCTTTACACTCATTTATCTAAACCGGGAGCTTTTTTTTAAATAGCACATCACCACAATCTAACTTAGTAGCCCGTAAATAAGTTTTTTTGATTGGATTTCCACTTAATAGGCTTTCAGTTTAGGTTCTGGATTCCCGCACCAGCGCGGGACTGCAAAGCCAAGTACTTGGCTTTGCAGTTTAGAGATGAATGTGGTTTATCACGGTCCAGTTTAAAAAATATAGGATATTTTTTTCTCAGCGATGAATGTTAAGTAATTGATGGATGATATGCTGGCAGGTTTGAATGGCAAGAGACATTTCTTTTAAATCTTCGTTTATGTCTTTATTCGTGTTTTGCATTTGTAAAGTTTGTAAAACCGCCTGTACTCCTGCTATAGGGTTATTAAGCTCGTGCGCGATACTGCTGGAAATAATACCTAATTCAGCAGACTTAGCAGACTCTGCAATTTGATTTTCCGCTTTTATTTGTTCTGTAATATCTCTTAAGATGATTAGAAAAATTTCTGTTTCTGTATTTTGTAAAATTTTTTGAATGGAAATTTCAAAAACTTCTTCTTTCCCATTTATTATTCGTTTTTTTCGTATTTTTTCTGTCCATGTTTTTTGGTTGATGTCGTTTTCTTGTTTTTTAAAGAACACCGTAAACCAGTTTTTTTGTGAAAGCTCTTGTTTAGACATTTTAGTTTTTTCTCTAAAGGTTTTGTTTGTTCTTAGAATTTTACCCTGTCCGTCTGTTAAGCATATTGGGGTGGCAATGGTGTCAAAAGCCAACTCCCATTGTTCTTTATTGATCTTTAGATCTTTTTGTTGCTCCATGCGAATAATAGCCCCTGCAAGGGCTTGTCCTGTTTTTTTTAAAAGCCCTTTGTCTGTTTTTAAAATACCTGCTGAGTTTTTAAACAAGATAAAATAAGTTTCATTGTTGTAAGTAAAAGAATGGCTGTAAATGTATTTTGATTTTTTGGCTGGTTTATTGGATTCAAATGTAATAGATTCTACCTGGCAAAGGTTGGGTAGTTCTTTTTCCGTGATACATTTCAGATCCTCTTCAGAATTACATAAGCCAATAGCCATTATGATTTTTTTCAAAGACACAAGCTGGTCTTTTTTTGTAATAAGATCTTCTAAGGTTTTCTGTTTTTTGCGATTGTAAGGCATATTTTTTTAAGTATAGTTATGGTTTTTACCTGCAACTATTTTAATTTTCCAATAGCTCTTATTGTAGCTTTTCGTACCTCTACAGATGGGTCTTTAGTCATTTTTTCTAATAGGGGGAGGACTTTTGGGTCGTGTGTGTCTCCTAAAGCTGATACGGCTTTTTCGCGCACTGTGATATCTTTGTCTTTAGCGGTTTTGCTTAATAGCTCAATCACTTTTTCTTTTGTTTGTTTGGCCAGAACCATAGCGTTTTTTTGAGCTTGTTCTTTATTATCTGCTTTTTTTATTTTTTGAAAATAAAAGTTTTTATTTTTTTTAGAAAATTTGCTTCGATATATCTTTTTTATTTTTCTTGTTTTTTTAAACTCTTTTTGTTCCTTTTCTTTGATTGTTATGGCTAAAAATTGGACCGCTGATTCATGAATTTTAAACAAAGAGGAGATAATAGCTATTTTTACATCCTCTTCTGGATCTTCTGCCATTGTCTGTAATAAGGTAAGGGCTGTTGGAGTTGATTTTTCTCCGAGGGTTTTAACCAGTTCCTGCCGAACATGGGGGTCTTTATCTTGCGCCAGTTTTTGAAAGGTATTTGTAGAGTTTAAGTGGGCAGGTAGGTTTTTATTGGCACTAAGTAGGACAGACCTTGTATTTTCTGCTGGGGATTTTGTTTCAGCAGAAAGATTTTGGGTAGAAGTGGCATAGCTTGTCCCTCCACATAATAAACAAATATAAATAATAATTGTTTGTAACCCCCTTTTTGCATTTTTCCATCGATAGAAAACTTTTTTTGAGTATATTGCGTAATTTAATATTGCAGACACTTTGGTTTTGATAAACATAAATCCCTCCTTATAATAATGTGTGTCCTAATAAACAGACTTATTCAGGATCGACTATATAAGCGACCATATAAGAAGTTCTGCTTTTTAGGGGCATAAAGCTCAAATTTAACGATAATGATATTTTAGCTAAAAAGCAAGGTTTTGTTAAAGAAATAAAATGCTTGACCTTTAAAGGATTATTAGGCGAAAGTCCTTAAATGGATCAAATATTTATTACAGCTATTGTTTTGTCTGCGGGTAAAGGAAGCCGTATGGGGTCTTCTTTGCCTAAAAGTCTTCATCCTGTGGCGGGTCAACCTATTTTAGCCCGTATACTAATAGCACTAAAAGGTGCGCAAGTAGATGAAATTCGCGTGGTTATCAATGAGGAGCATAAAAACCTTATTCAACCTGTGGCAGAGGCTTTTAAAGCGCGGGTGTTTTTTCAAAACAAAAAATTAGGAACGGCCTCGGCGGTTATCAGTGCAGGAGCCAGTGAGTTAAAGGGAGCTGTCTTGATTATAAATGGCGATCATCCTTTGATTTCTGCTAAAGATATAGAAAAATTTATTAAAATTTTTAAAGAGGAATCCGCTGATCTGTGTGTAGGATCTTATGTCCAAAAAATCCCAGGAGATTATGGGAGGATTGTTCGTCAAGGGGAAAAGGTCATAGCCATTGCTGAAAAAGACTCTCTTACGCATGAGTCAAAAAAAATTACTGAAATTAATGCTGGCATTTATCTTGCAAAAGCAGAGTGGTTGATTAATTGTCTACCTCAAATTAATAATCAAAACTCTAAAGAGGAATATTATTTAACAGATATAGTTTCTCTATCTTCCGCTAAAGGGAAAAAAGTAATAGCGGTTTCTGTATCAGAGGATTCTGCTTTTGGTGTAAACACACAAAGGGAATTAGCCTTTGCTACTAAAAAAATATTTACCAGAAAGCTTAATTATCTAATGAGTCAAGGGGTGATTATTGTAGACCCTTTAAACACTTATGTGGAAGAAACTGTGCAAGTCGGGCAAGGAAGCGTTATTTATCCAGGGGTGTATTTGAAGGGAAAAACCAGCATTGGGCCTTTTTGTGCTATAGAGACAAACAGTGTGATTGCAGATAGTTTAATTCACGAGTTGACGCTTATTCGGGCTGGTTCTTATCTGGAGTCCGCAGAAGTGAGGGCAAAATCTGTTATTGGCCCTTATGCTCGGTTAAGACCTGGCACAAAAATAGGGGAGCAATGTAAAGTGGGCAATTTTGTGGAAATGAAAAAAACCAACTTTGGTTCTCGCTCTAAAATAGGACATTTAAGTTATTTAGGGGATGCAGAAGTGGGGGAGGATGTAAATATTGGGTGTGGAACAGTGACTTGTAACCTGGGTATGGACGGAAAAAAGTATCCCACGCATATAGGGGATAAAGTGTTTATTGGGAGTGGCACTCAGCTGGTAGCACCAGTAAAAATAGAAGATGGTTCTGCTACAGGGGCAGGTTCTGTTATTACAAAGGGTGTGCCTGCTCAGGCTTTGGCTTTAGAAAGAGTACCTCAAAAAAATATAGAAGATTACTTCCGGCGAAAGGAAAAACAAACAAAATAAGGTGCTACTTTATACCTAAAGACCAGGTTTTGTGTTATTTAGCCCCCCATGATAAAGTAAAAAAACAGTTGTAAATATAAATAATGATTATATATTGATATAAGCCATAGCGATTGTGTATAATAGAAGCTCATGCAAAAGCCTGTCTCCGTGCAGGCAAGGATATGTTATTTTGACCGGATTCCCGGTTGAAAAACGCTGAAAGCCTTTTAAGCTCTCAGTTTAGGTTCTGGATTCCCGCCTGTAAGGGTCTGAAAAGCCAACAACTTGGCTTTTCAGTTTGGAGATGAACAAGGTTTATCACGGAGGAATATATACTGTTAACTTCACCTTGGAGATATAAAATGAATAAGAAAAAATTGTCCTGTTTTGATGTAAAAAAAGAGAGTTTGAAAGTTAATCTATCCCCTGGCCGAGTTAGTGGGAAGGGGCTTTTTAATATAAGCACCTGTGCCCATGTTTTGCGATATTTATTCTTCCGCAGAGGGAAAAAACAGTTCCAGTTTCGGAATCAGATAGTGCTTGTGTTAGTATCCAGTCTTTTTTCTGTTTATTCGGCTTTTGGGTTTATGTCGGGGGCTGATCGATATGAATTAAGCATTGGAGGAGGAGTTCCTTTTTACGCGCCAGGCATGCACTTAAGATATAATTGGAACACACAATATTATACAAAATTAGGTGCTGGCTTCGCGCTGGAATTTCTTATGAACACCCATCAAAAAGTATTAAATGAACTTGGGGTTTCAACAGATACCAATTTGTTAACAAAAGCCCTGGTTAACTCTGTGGTATTTGATTTGCGTTTCGGATGGTCTATGAGCGTATACGAAGGGCCTTATATAGAATTAGGATATGGTTTAATGCTTTTGGGAAAAGGAGAAGTAAAGGGATCGGAAATCAATAAGACTACTAATCTAACAAAATTATCTAATAATTCCACCAATCAAGTAAATATTATAAATCATGGTCCTGCTTTGTATTTAGGGTATCGCTTTATTTTAATGGATAAATTAACACTCAATATGGACTTAGGTGCTTATAAACCTCTTTTTTCCAGCACAAAGCTGGTTTATGAAAAGATAACTGTGCCTGCGGGGGAATCGGGCAAAGTAAATGATTTAGTTGTTCGAGAGCTTTGGTTTTTATCTTTGGGAATTTGGCTGGGTTTAAGTTTTTAAGTTAGTCGCCCGTGAAAAACCAAGATGGTTACTTATCTAAGTTGGATTTAGAAAAAGGAGAAATAAAATGAGAACTATTTTTGTGATTTTTTCTTTTGTTTTTTTAGCTGGTTGTTCTGTCCATACCATAACAAATGAAACAAATCTGGATTTTGAAATTAAAAAATCAGGAGGCGGGACCGTTACTTTAAAAGCTCAATCCTGTGTTTCGCTTGATGAATATTTTTTGGGATTAGGAGGGGATTTTCCTTTTACTATCAGAATAGAGGGAGCAGAGGATTACAGTAAAGAATACAGTGCGGGCCATTATAAAATTACATCTGAGGTCAAGGCCACATCAGACAATGAAACAGCAGAAAACACAAACACTTCTTCTGCTAACAATGTAGAGTTTGAACTTTCGCTGAGCAGTAAAAACTTATCTTGCGAAAAAGAAGATGAAAAAGAAGATGAAAAAGAAGAAATAGACAATAAAATGGTTGCTGTGTGTGGTGATAAATCTGCTAAGTGCGAAAGCAGTGGCATAGCTAAATGTATTATGAAAGATAATAAAAACACCCCTGTTTGTGTGGATGATAAGGATACAATTTTAAAAGACACAGATCCGGCTTGTGATGATAAATCCTTAAAGGTGGAGTGCAAGGAAAAATCAAATAGCAATAAAGTAGCGTGGGAAAAAGATAGTCAAACCCGTGTTTTTTGTCTAACTGGCCAGGTGCAATGTCCTGATTCCGCAGAAATAGCTTGTATTAAAGAAGGAGATCAGTCCTCTGTTCCAGCCTGTTTAAAAGATAACAAAAAAGTGGCTGATGCTGATGTAGGTTGTGTAGATTCGAGTGGGAATGTTCTTCCTGAGGGTAAACTAAAGTGTTTGCAACCTATAAGTATAACTCTTGCCACTGTAATTGCCGAACAGACTGTCCGATGTGGAACAGGAACACCTCAGTGTGCTGATGGGGGGAAACCTGTGTGCGGAGCTATTCCGGGGGATCTTCAGGATCAACCTTACTGTGTGAACGAAGATAATATCCGTTGGCCCGGTTCTGTAACTTGTTCCAATGATGTCTCCCCTAACTGTGGCCAGTAATAATTTTGTGATTTATATGCGTTTTCATAAGTTAGACTCATGAATTTAATTACCAGTCTTCTTTTACTTTTAATTTGTGCCCGCCTGTTTGGCAGGTTGTTTAGGTCTATGGGCTTTCAGGAAATCATTGGCGAAATCCTGGGAGGGCTATTAATTGGTCTCACCACTTTAGTATCCCCTAATAAAGAGCTAAACGGCATTGTAGAATTGGCCGTGTTTTTGCTGATTTTTGCCGCTGGGCTGGAAATGAATTTAAAAGACATTTTTTCTGCTCTAAGAAAAAAAGCTCTGATATGCGCCCTAACCAGTTTCACCATCTCTTTTACAGCCGGCGTTCTGGTATCCCACATTATGGACTTAAAACTTATCCCCTCATTAGTGGTGGGACTTTGTTTTGCTATTACAGCCATGCCCGTTGTGGTGGGTTTTTTGCAAAGTCTCAAAATAATGGATACCCAAGTAGGGCATCTGATCATGGGTTCTGTGGTGTTGATTGATATAGTGGCTCTGCTTTTCCTGGGAATCACTTTTGACATGGATAAAACACATACCATGTTTGAATTTATAAAAACTTTTTCTCTTAAAGCGTTTAAAATGGCTTTCTTCTTTATAGCTATTATGCTGGTAAATAAGTTTTTGCGCTCAGAAATTTCTCGTGCCAATAAGACTGAAAAAGCTTTTAACAAACTTATTAGTTACTTGGGTAAAGAGGCCATTTTTGGATTAGGAATTGTTTTTGTATTAGGATTTTCTACCTTGAGTGAAGTATTGGGTTTTCATTTTATTATAGGAGCTTTTTTTGGGGGACTGCTTTTAAATAAAGACATTATTGGAACAACTGCCTTTTTGTCCATGACCAGAACATTAGACGCCATTACCAGTCACTTTCTGACCCCGATCTTTTTTGCCTATATTGGGCTTCATTTTTCTATTGATGCCTTTAATGAATGGAAACTTTTGCTGATTATAATGACCATTGCTTTTGTTAGTAAAATTCTTGGATCATGGTTGGGCAGTCGGTTGGCTTGCTTTACAAATAAAGAGTCCCTTCAAGTAGGTATTATTCTTAATTCCAGGGGGGTGTTGGATCTTATTGTAGCTAACTTAGCTTATTCCAAAGGGTATATCAGTGCCGATATTTTTTCCATCCTCATATTCTTAGGAGTAAGTAGTGTGATTATAAACCCATTTTTATACAGACGATTTATCCCTTCTGAATCTGTTGATTCTAAACCAAACAAAACAGATAAACCAGATGTCTATATTCGTTAAAGCGAGTGAGCTTTAACGGGCGAGTAGTTAATAAAAAATCAGGGGGTAGCTCCAGATTCTATCCAATTTTTTATTAACTCTCTTTCTTCATCTGTCATTTGAAAAGCATTTGCAAGAGGCATGGATTTTGCCGGATCATCTTTTAAAGTCCAAATTCTTTCTAAAAGCGAACCACTATCCACATAAGGTTTAGTTGCACTGTAGTCTGTCCAATCAACTACAGGAGGCATTTGCGCTGTATGACAGAGGCTACAGTGTTTTTGAAAAAGGGGTTTTATCTGTGTTTCAAAACTAATTTTATTTGTGTTGTCTTCGGGTGCGCCGTTACCTGTAGTGCCATCTGAAGGGGTGCCTTCATTTCCAGCAGTAGGTTTTTCTGCATTTCCAGCAGTGGGATGGCCTGCGTTTCCAGTCGAAGAACCACTTGTTGTTTCACCCCCTGTTGTGGAACCTGTGCTTGTTCCAGAAGTCCCAGTGCCACCAGTACTCGTTCCTGTGCTACCTGTAGTTCTTTGTTTGCCACCACAACTTAGCAGAAAACCTGAGAGGAAAAAACACAAAAAAAATCCGACAAATAACAAGACTTTAGTTTTATATATCATTTCAAAACCTCCATTTTTAATTTTTTTAACCTTAACAACTCAGAACCTGTTGTTCAACTGCTAAGGCTGATATTAAAATTTACACCACCTAAAGCCTAAAAAAAGCACTTTATAGAATTAAAACTGGTAGACAGCCCCTCTTTTTTTTAGTAATGGTTAGGATTATGAAAAAAATACATATCTGTTTTTTTATTTTTTTTGTTCTGCCAGAGGCTTTGGCCTTGCCAGAATACACTTTGCAATTTAAGACCAACCGTTGCACAACTTGCCATTCTGGCCCAGTGGGGGGTGGACACAGAAATGTTACAGGAAAGGCTTTTGGCCCTAAATCAGCCCCTTTGCAATCATTTTCTCAGCAGGACCTTTTTGGAATAGATTGGAGAGCACTGGCCTATACTCCTATTAAAAAGAAATGGGAGGACCTTAAAGAAAGCCGAAACGGCATGGCGGTAATGGCCATTTTACCTTCTGTCAGCGTTCCTTTTAAGAGCACTGATTCTGGTCAGGAATGGCGTTTTGTTTATTCTCACAATATCGGGGGCTTTAGCAATCCCGTATCAGACTTTAGAGACGCCTATTTACGCGTCAAGCTGTATGATGACTACCGAATTTACCCTCAATTTATTACAATGGGCCGGTTTTCCGCTCCTTTTGGCCTGTTAACAGATGAACATCGCACTTATGTTCGTCAACAAACCAGAAACACTTGGAATGACAGAGAAATGGGACTGCTTTTTTCAGGAGATTGGTCACCTGCTTTGCACTACGATCTAGCTTTTGTGGGTGGAAAACAAGGTTCTGCCGGAACAAGGTTTGACACAGGGCAACTTCTCAAGTGGGGTGGTATTTTAAATATAAGATATATGGCTCTATGGGGTTGGATAGCGGGGGTAAGTGGTTCCTACCATAACAATGAAAAAAACTCTTCTGCTGTTTCTGCTTATCAAATGCTTTCCATAGGCAGTATAACAAATGATTGGTTGCCTGGGGTTTTAATTGCTGAAGCGGTTATGGGGTATAAAACAAACCACCGCCTGGCTTCTTTTTTTTCTGATACAAAACAGTATGCAAAAGAAGTAGAAGACGCCACTTCCCTGGGTTTTTTAGCGCAATGGAATTATAATTTTTTACCTGAGTGGAAATTTATTTTTAAGTATGATCATCTTATTCCTGATATAGATTACCACGGAGATTATTATCAGCGGTTTGGCGTGGGATTAAGATATTTTTTCAATAATCAGGTAATGTTGGATATAAGATATGAAAAAGCTTTAGTCACACCTCTTAGTGAAAAACAGGCCGAAAAGACCGGAAAAGTAGCTCTTTCTGCTGAGGATTCCGCCTGGATGCTTTTGCAGGTAAAACTTTAATTAATATCATCCGTAAAAAAATATGTTCATTTGTTTTTTCATAGGCAACTAATTAAAACCAGATAATGAATTTACTAAGGAGGTAATTTATGTCTCACTGTTTTAAAATTTTAAGAATGGCAGTATTAAAAATTCATTTTTTAAAAATATTTTATCTAAAAATTTTTATTTTAAGTGCTCTGCTTATTTCTTGCTCCGGTGATAAAAGAGAAAATGCAGAAAATGAAAACACGGGAGACAAGACAGCGACTTCTGGTTCTGCAGGAAATACAGGTTCAGCGGAACAAACTGAAAAACATTGGATACTGTCTGTTCCTTTTCAAAAGATAGAGGCGGGAACTTTTAAAATGGGTAGTCCCACAGGTGAAAGCAATAGAGAGTCTGATGAAAATCAAGTGGATGTAACCATATCAAAGCCGTTTGAGATAATGACGAAGGAGGTCACTCAAAGCCAGTGGGTTAAGGTGATGGATGGGGAGAACCCTTCTATGTTTAAATTACCGGCAAACTGTGATGATTATGATTCTGAAAACAATATGTGTCCAAATCATCCTGTGGAGCAAGTTTCTTGGGATGATGTGCAAAAGTTTATAGAGAAGATAAACAACGCTTTAGGGTTAACAGGTTGTAATGGGACGCCTACAAGTTCGGTTGGTTGTTATCGCTTACCTACGGAAGCGGAGTGGGAGTATTCTGCCAGGGGTGGCACGACAACAGTTTACTCGTTCGGAAATGATCCTTCCAATTTAGGAGATTATGCGTGGTATATGGGTAATTCCGATAAAAAAACTCATCCAGTGGGTTTAAAAAAGCCTAATCCTTGGGGGTTGTATGATGTTCATGGAAATGTATGGGAGTGGGTTCAAGATAAGCATCATAAGGATCTCTTAGGGGGAGAAGCTCCTTTAAGAAATTCTGGTTCGTATCGGGTTGTTCGTGGTGGTAGCTATGTCTTTGGACCGGAGCATTTGCGTTCTGCAAATCGTAGCATCAACGAACCTACCGAAGGGAACTTTAATGTCGGTTTTCGTCTTGTAAAGACCTTATAACTCTTTTTTTTACACCCGACTACTTTAATTGTCTGTGAACAACCTTGTACTTTCAAACTAAAAAAGGAAGCTTGCCTACTTTTCAGTTCACTTTGAGGAGCAGGAATCAAGAAAAAACCTCTTTTACGCACAAAACTTTAAGAGTAGAGATAAATTTAGACACTCAAGATAAATCAGAGTTTATTTTATAAGCTGTAATAAATCTTCACAAAAAAGATAATCAATGGTTTTTATATGCTTTTTTAAAAAACTGTCAGAAATCATATTTGGCCTTATATCACAATAATAAACACCATTCAAAGGGTTTAATTTAACAGAATACCCTTTAAAGTGGCCAGATAAAAAGGTAGAATTGATACTATATTTATTTTTTGACTTTTTGTTTTTCCTTTGCACATCATTTAAGAAAATTGCTATATGAGGCACCTCAGTTCCAGTCAGTTTTGAGTACAAAAACTTATCAATAAATATTTTATCAATTCTGTCTTTGCTGGAGGTTTTAACTGAACCAATAACTTTCAAAGAGCCATGCTTTTTGATTAACAAATCGTGTTGATATTTCATCTTAAACAGAATTGTTTTAGACTCTTTTACTGGAATCTCCATCCATCCAGAAGAACATTCAAACCCCATATATTTGATGAGTAAACGAATAAAAAGCTCAAAGTAATCACCTGCCAGTTTTCTTGCTTTATTGGATTCTCCTGCTGGCAGAGCATCTAAACATGTGCCAACAGTTTGTTGAGTGGTATAAATACATTTTTTTAAGTTGTCTCTCTTTGCAGAATTTGCTCTCTTTGTTTTACTTCTGCTTTTCAGCATAGTTTGTATTTTTGAAATTGTTTCAAAATATTCATTTGCGAAAAAAAACAAATTTGAGTTCACAGGTCTTGATATATTAAAGTGTCCATCTTTTTTATATTGAAAAAAAATGTAGTGATTTTCATTTTGAGAAACAATTTTAGCTTGTAAGCCAGTTTCAATAAATCTTAAATATTCTTTGGAAAAATTAAAAAAATCTTCAAGAGTTTGGAAATTGCTTTTATCTTTCAATTTTTCAAGAAGTTTTTTTAATACCTTTGTGTTCAACGGATGCTTTCCCTTCTTTCTATGTTTCTTCTGTCAAATTCAAACCATTCCTTTTCTGTTTTATATAAAGTGTTTCTTATTCTGTGGATAGCCCATGTATTGTATTCTTTGGAAAGATCACATCCCATCCATTTTCTGCCTAATTGTTCCGCTACAACCAATGTTGTGCCTGAACCGGAAAAAGGATCAATCACAGTGTCGTTTCTTTTTGAGGATGCTAATAAAAATCTCCTTATTAATTCTTCCGGTTTCTGCGTAGGATGAAGGGTTTTCTCTTCCATTCCATTACAGATCACTGGTGCTTCTATAACATCCTTCGGTTTAGCTCCCAGAGGGTGGGGACGCCAGTTCATACCTTTTTCTTTATTGCTATACTGGCTTGTTTTAGCTTGAGGGTGCAAAGGGTATTTTAAAGTGTGTTTTCCATAAGGCACTCTAATATAATCCATATGTAGTTTTATTTTTTTTGTTTTTCTGAAATGAATTATGCTTTCATGTGATCGGCCCCAGTCATTTCCCATATTGGCTTTATTTTTATATGACCATATCAGCCATTTACAAGATTGAAAGTGTAGCATAGCAGGGTGCTTGATATCTGCAAGAATTTCAGAAAAGCCACAAATATATAAGGAACCATCTTTTTTTAAAATTCTGCTCACTTCTTTAATCCACTCAACCGACCATTTGATATATTCCTCTTGAGAGTCAAAATTATCCCAATTTGCTTTTTTAATATTGTATGGTGGATCGGCAAATACCAGATCGACAGAGTTATTATCCAGGGTTTTAAGCCATTTAATGGAGTCTCCTAAAAACAATTTTCCATTAGGATGCTTAAAATGTAACTGTGGTTTATTGGATTTTGATCGGACCTGATACTCTGTGCCCTGACTGTTAAATAAATGGCATTGTGTTTGCTCAATAGAAATTTCCATACTGTTTATTACCTATGAATTTTTTTGTCAATCATAATGTTATATAAAACCTAACCTGGACAATCTGATACTCATGGATATAGGAGATACTTTAAAAAGTCCAGCTAATTCCCAAACATCAGGTTCAGATAGATAATTAGAATGTATTTGTATTAATTTGTTTATCTCTTTATTCAAAATTTCTCGTGGCATCAGTAATGAAGCGGCAAAATGGTTGGCCTCAACTTCTCTCCAATCTGAGCCTTCAGAAGTTTTATCATTACGAAACAATATCTGAGATGGATCACCACCTTTTTTTTGTTGAGTGTTTAATCCTGCATCTTGTGTATTTAAGGCTGTATCGTGCCTTAACAACAAATGACCAAGCTCATGCGCTATCGTGAACTGTTTTCTTGTTTCAGGGTGATTTTGGTTTACTACTATAATTTTTTTTTCATTTTTCGTAGTCATGGATGCACCAGAAATATTATCTGGCAATACTTTAGGAAAATAATGAATATTATGCACTTGCATTAATTCTTCTATATCAATATTGCATTTATTTGGTTGTGTTAATTTTTGTCTTGCTTCGTTAGCTTTTTTTTCTATAACCTCAGCCCTTTTTGTATTCATTATCTCCTCCTACATTTTCTACAGCATCTTTTAATTGATGCGATAATTCTTTGTTTGAAAGATCATCAAGAGCATATTCTAAAGAAGATTTGTCAATCTCTTGCACTAAAACCTCCAACTTAATATTTAAGTATAATGCTATTTTAATAGCTGTGTCTAAATTCGGAGCTTGCCGGCCTTGCTCATAGTTATTGATTGAAATTCGGCTAATTTTAAGCTCTCCAGCTAGTTTTTCCTGAGAAATTCCTTTTTTTTCTCGGGCGGTTTTTATCATTCGCCCAAACTTAACTGCTGTGGACATGGCTTCAGTATAGTAATTCTATAACAAACAGGCAATAGGATATATAATATAATATACAAAAAATAATGCTTGACAATATAAAATACTTTACTTATTTTTAGAAAAAAAGCTTAAAAACATATAAAAAGAGGTTTTTTAATGGAAAATAGTAATTTGCATACTAAAATGACAGGGCAGACCAAAGACTATATCAAGCCTTATAAAGTGCTTTCTTTAGATGGAGGAGGTATGAGGGGGCTATATACAGCTTCAGTCCTGCAAACTCTGGTAAATCGCTTTTCTCAGTCAGATGACAAAAATAAAGACATTGGAAAGGGGTTTGATTTGATAGTTGGAACCAGCACCGGCGGAATCCTGGCCTGTGGGCTGGCCACAGGTGTTCCCATCAATAAAATTGTAGAGCTTTATTCTAAAAAGGGGAACAGGATATTTACTGACCCTTTTCCTTCTAAAACAGGTGTAAAAAAATTATGGTGGGTGTTTAAGAATGGTCGCAAGGCTGTAAATTCCAATAAAATTCTGACCCAAGAACTGAAAAATATATTTCAAAATAAAACAATGGGACAGATTTATAGTGAGAGACAAATTGGTCTGTGTGTTACCGCTGTCAATTTAATTGATCACTCTCCAAGAGTTTTTAAAACACCCCATGATCCATCAAAAAATATGGATAATAGCAGGAGATTAAAGGATATATGTTTAGCTTCTTCTTCTGCTCCCATATTATTTCCTATTGCACATATCCCTGATCCGGAAAGCAGTAATATTTACGAAGATTTTGTAGATGGGGGCTTATGGGCAAATAACCCTGTCTTGGTGGCTTTAGTAGAAGCTATAACTTGTTCTAAAAAAGAGCAACCGGTGGAAATTATATCCATTGGAACTTGTGCTCCACCAACAGGACAAACAATTGCAGATAAGGATATTAATAGAGGATTGTTTGGTTGGAAATTTGGCATCAGTTCTATGGAATTAGCAATGGATGCTCAATCAAAATCCAGTCAGTTTGTTAGTGATTTTTTATGTGCTCAATTAGAAAAATTAGGGAAACATATTACAATCTATCGCTTAAATCAAAAGGCTCCTTCTGTGGAGCAGGTAAAGCTTCTTTCTATGGATCAAGCGGATGAACAAACCTGTTCAATGTTAATAAAATGGGGAAAAAAAGACGCAGTGGAAATTTATGGAAAGATAATCAGAGAAAATAAAAACCACATATTAAAAACAATTTTTACTAATTTACCAGACCTAAAAGGAGGAAATAATTATGGCTAATATACAAAAACAATTAGAGGGATTTCATAAAAATATCAAAGTGGAATCCAGCGAGTTAAGAGAAAAACGCGATAAAATTGTGTATCACATAAAACAATCTCTTTCTGAAAATAAAAAAACTATTCCAGAAGTTCTGAATCAAGGAAGCTATATATACGGAGTGGGTATAAAACCTGTTTCAGGAAAGGAATATGATATTGATGTAGGACTTGATTTTAATATCAAATCTTCAGATTACGATGCGAAAGAAGTTAGAAAATGGGTTTATACTGCAATCAAAAACCACACAAATGATGTGCAAAATAAAGGCCCCTGTATTCGAGTTATATATCAGGTAGGCTACCATGTTGATCTTGTATGTTATGCCAGATATAAGAACAATAACTTAACTGAAAACTTTCAGTTAGCCCATAAAGACGGCTACTGGATAGCTTCTGATCCTAAAAAAATAAAAGATCATATTCAACAGGCCAGAGAGTCATTCAAAGAGACAAAAGACGGCAGTGGTTCAGATCAGTTGCAAAGGGTGGTTCGGTATCTTAAAAGATGGAATGACTTGATGATTGCAGGTGAATCTGATGACAAACCTATTGGTCTGGCTATTCTGCTTTACTGTATTAAAGCCTTGCAAAATCCCGCTTGTGACTCCCAGGGTAATTTAGATGACTTGCAAGCTCTTATACTTATTGCTGAAAGAGCAAAAAACAGTGATAAAATTTGTGCTAACAAACCGGATACCAGCGAAGATGTTTTTAGCAAAATAAATAAAAAAGGAATGGAGGAACTTATAGAAAAGTTCCGAAAATTACATAAAGCTCTACTGGATGCAAGAAACTCTGATCGTTTGGAAGAGGCTTGTAAAATAATGAGAGAGCAGTTTGGAGATGATTTTCCTTTGGAAAAAGATGATGAAGACAAAGACAGAAAAAAAGTTTCTCTTTTATCAGCAGTTTCAAGTTACACGACTCCCTCTAAGCCTTATGGACAAACAAAATGACTTTACCTTGGTGGACAGTGAAAAAAGAACTTTACAAACAAGTTGTTGAAGATATCAGTCAATACCCTGGCCTCCGTCACCGTATAGAAGATAACCAATTTGTCATTTTTGGAGCTTGGCCAATATATTGTGGTTCAGGTGGACAAAAGTGGCTTGAAGATTTTTTGATAAAAATCATTTTTCCTAATGATTACCCAGATACTCTTCCAAAAGTATATGAAACAGGTAACAGAATAAAAAGAAAAGATGCAAACACACATTTTTATCCTGAACCTGATAATTACGCTTGTTTATTTTACCCTACTGAGAGATATCTTTATTTTCCAACAAATGAGCCTTTTTCATTTAAAAAATTCTTAGAAGGGCCAGTTAAAAGCTTTTTCTTCTCACAGATTTATTACATTTATTATAATAAGTGGCCTTTTGGAGAACGCTCGCACAATATAAAAGGTCTATTGGAATTTTATGGGGAAAAATTAGGTATACCCTGTGACAAAAAAAGTATTTCAAAGGCTTTGTCTTACTTATTAAAACCACAAATAAAAGGGCATTGGTGTTGCCCATGTGGGAATGATAAATTAAGAAAATGTCATGTTGAAAACTTCAGATCTTTAAACAATAAAATCCCAAAAAAAACTATCAAACGAGATATAAACTTTTTAGAAAAAACTTTAATAGAGAAAAAAACTCTATTATGGACCTAAGGTTGCAACTTAATACCGGAGATTTAATTAGTGTGGAAATGCAATCTTTTTCTCATAAAGGCTTTGGCGAAAGAGTCTTTTTTACTGGGATAAAAACTATATATCCCAGCTAAAAGAAGGAGAAGACTACACAAAGCCTTGTCCCTCTTATCGGATAAAGCCACCCTATTTTTGTTTTAATTGGGATTTGCAGTTTATGACAAGGAAAGGGCTAACAGGAATTTAAAGAGCTATCGGGCAGAGGGACGTAAATGAAGGAGGCCATGATGTATTTGCGTAATTTTTCAGAAAAGGAACAAAGACAAAAAACTAAAAGAAAGGTAAAATGACAAAACTTATAGGCTTTAGAAGTTAAAATGAACCCCTTTTTTGTTTTTTCTTAGTGACTATATATTAAAAAGACTGTAACAACGACTTTGATTTTTTGCGCTTTAATTTATTATTTCTTTCTTTCTTGGTTCATCAGTTCTTGAAGGAGAGGCTTTAATTCTTTAAAAGAAAATTTTCCAACTTGCTTTTTCATAATTTTTAAATCTTTGCTGAGGATAAAAGTTTCAGGCAATTTTATGGTGTGAAACTTCCCAGCGATTTTCCGATCAGCATCCCAGATAATATAAACATCCTTTTGATCTAAATTAACATTTTTCGCTCTTTCCAACTGGTTTAAAAATTTTTTTATATCCTCTTGAGAAGAGTCATTAGAAACTGCTACAAGGGCTATTTTTCCTTTAGACCACTGAACAGTGCTCAGCAGTTCTGGAAATTCCTCTAAACAGGGCAGGCACCAGGAAGCCCAAAAATTTAAAAGAACCACCTGCCCTCTTAAATTTTCTAAAGAAAACTTTTTGTTTTTTATATCGTTTACATTTAGCTGAGGAACAGAAGATTCAGACCAAGCAGATTGATCGTTTTTTAATACCTGTTCTGCCTGCTCTTTTTTAAGAGAAGGGGGTTGAGTATCCTCTTTAGAAAAGATATTTAAAAACCCTGTATACTTAAGACCTAAGACGACAATAATCGCCATTAAAAAAAATAAAAACCATTTTATTATTTTTGTCATTGTTTTCCTAAAGCTTTCGTTTCCTAAAGCTTTCGTTTCCTAAAGCTTTGTTTTTTAAAGAAAAAAGTTTTACCAAAGCAAAGAGAAAAAAAGCTAACTCTAACCCGCAAAAAAGAGAAAGACCCAAAGCCACTCCGCTAATAAATCCATAAGAATGTAGTCCAATATTTAACAGATTAACCCCAAACCAGGAAAGAGCTACTGTTATATTAGTTAAAATATGCCCTAAAGCCAGCCCGTCCTGTTTTAATATTCCAGCCCTTTTCCCATGTAGTAAAACCAAGAGCCAAATCACAATAAAAAGTGCTCCGTTTTCCTTAGGATCCCAGCCCCAAAATCGTCCCCAAGATTGATCGGCCCATATCCCTCCCAAGATTGTCCCAAACAAACAAAAAAAGAGAGCTAACAAACCCGCCCCGCTCAGGCTCTTGTTTAAAGAGGAAAGCACCTGGGTAGAGTTCCTAAAAAAACATTTTAAGAAAATATAGATATGAGCTATTACACTGCTCATAATGGCAAAACTATAACCTATAGTGATGCAGAGAACATGGCTTGTGAGCCAAAAATTGGAGTTTAATACAGGGACTAAGAGTGACATGGATTCTGCCCCTTTATATTTTAAGGCCAGCAAGTGTAAGGTAGTGCCCACAATCGCGCCCATAAACAAATGATTTTTCTGCCCTAAAGAGTGGAGGGTTAGGTTGTTTAATTTTTTTTTATCTAAATAGTATAAAATGAGGGAGGTGGCCACCACGATAAAGCCTACAAAAATGATGGACTCGTAAAGAGTGGCTACAGGAGGGCGAGCTAAAATAAGTATTCGAAATACAATTCCTATTAAGTGGATCAAAGCCCCTATTAAAAGAGAAAAAGACGAAAACTTAAGCAACCATTCTTTTTTTCGGAATAATCCACTGAAAAGGAAAAACAACATTGCTAAGATATAAAAACAAAGGCTTTTTTGAAAAAATTTTAAATCGTTAAAAGTTTTTTCCAGAAAAAGAATTTTTGAGCTAACAAATTTTTTTGAAAGGGCTGTAGCTTTTTGGTGGTTTTTTTCCAGAGCCAATTTTATTTTCGTTTTTTCGCGGTAAGCTTTTTCTATTTCTATCCAACTTTTAAGATAATCCGCGCTGGCAGGAGAGCCTTTACCCGTTTTTATAAGACTCCAGGGGGAATGCCAAAGTGTTTTATTATCTTTCCATTGAGGGGGAATAATGCGGAATAAATCGTTATGTTCATCTTTGGACATAATGTCTATTTTACGGGCTAAAGCCAATAGCTCCAGTTCACCGGAAGAAAGTTGATTAAACTGTTTTGTTTTTATTTTGCTTTGTACCTCTTGTTTAATTTTTTGCTGAAATTTTAATATTTCCAAATAGTTATAAGGTTTGCCGGAAATCATCCCTATTTTTTTAGCTTGCTTTTGATCTTGAAGTGAAAAAAAAGGCCAAATAAGAGAAAGAGACCTGGAAAGCTTAAAGTAAGCCAGAGTTTTCCCATAAAGATCAAACAGTTGATTTTCAATTAAAGTTCTTTCTTCTTCTTTTTTGTTTTTTATGATGTTTAAGCGTGTAAGGATTTTATCTAAACTTTTTGTTATCTCGTTAAAAGAGTAAAAGCTTTTTTGTTTTTTCTTTAAGTTTAAGACATCTACTATATCGGGGTTTAAAATTTTAAAAATTTCTCTTTTAAAAGCCGTTTGGGGATCAAATAAGGTTTCCGCAAGCCAGCTTTCAGCAGAACAGTTTGGCAAAGAGCTTTTTCCATATAAGACTAATAAATATTCTCTTGCAAAAGAACTTAAAGGTTTTACTCTGCCGGCGTGAAGAATAGGAATACGGGAAAAAGAGGCATAATCAAGTGGAAGAGGAGGAGAGAGGGGTACAGAAAGTGCTTTATCTGTTTGTTTTTTTTGTAGAGCAGGGATTTTTGTAGGTGGTTGGTTGTTCGAAAAACTGGGAGTTATCCAAAAACCAGCGAATCCTGCTACTGTGAGAAATAAAAAAATTTTGTGTATCCAATAGTTCATAATGTTATGTTTGTTTAAGTATTATATTTGTCTAACTGTTATGTGAAGCAGTAATCCAATAGTTCATAATGTTATGTTTGTTTAAGTGTTATATGAAGTAGTAAACCAAAGCACATAATTAAACTGGCTATATAAGGAAAAGCGCGTCCTCTATTTTGGACCACTGCCAAAACACTCATTTCTTGGCCCTTTTGTTCTATAAAAGAAGATTGATAAAAAGTGTAGCCTTTATGTCTTAAGGGCTGGTTCATTCTGATGACCCGCCTTTGTTTTGTGTGGGCTTCCATAATATTAACAATAGATTTAAAAGACTTAGCCTTATTGGTGCCAGGGTAATTTGTTTTTTCAAAATCAATAAGCTCTATAGAAAAAGGGAGGTAAGTTTTTACAGGGCGAAGTTGAACAATATAGATTTTCTTCTCCCATAAAACAGTTTGGTCAATAGGGGCTTGCTCAAGAACAGCGTAATTTTCTGTTTGGCCGGCTTTAAGAATTTGAAAACTTAAGCCCGATAGGTTTTCCTCGTTTACTTTTTCCCGTTTTTTGTTTTTGAGTTGAAATATTTTAGCAAACCCCTTAAAGGAATCTTCCGCCGGGGTGTCTCTTTTAATAGGTTCTGAATTTTTCATAAATTGTTTTATCTTTAAGGGAAAGGGGATATTGTCTGATATTACAGTGTTGGAAATAAGAAGTTTTTCTGGAAAGACGGAAAGGGTTTTTCCAGAATCTTTAGAAATAATAGCTAATTCCACTTTATGGTAGTCTGAAATAATGTTAGATTTTTCCCCTTCTAAAAGAGATAGATAAGCCTCTTTGCTAAAAAGCCCCGTAATAAAACCGCCAGTTAAAAGCAAAATAGCTCCTATATGGACAACATTTGTCCCTATATTTTTTTTGTTTGGTTTTTTAAAGAGAAGAACTTTTAAAAGCAGGCTGATTAAAATAATCCCCATAACTGTTCTGCCTGCGGGCAGAGGAAGGCCATAAACAAAGAAAAAGAAAGAGGAAAAATATTTAACTTGAGATTGATAAAGGCCAATATACTTTTGTGAGATAGTGCCTATAAAAAGCAGAATCATCATATAAAGGCCACAATAAAAAAACACATCTGGTCCAGCCAGCCTCTTTCCTATTTTGATTAAAGAGGGGACAATAAATTTATTGACCGGGTTAAAAAAAACTTTTCTTTTCATTTTTTACTTGAGTCCTTTATAGACTTTGCTTTAGACTTATTTAATATAAAATAATTCTAAAAAGGGGTAAATAACATTGTTAATCAATCAGCTTTTGGCTATCTCTTCTGTTGCACACGAAGTAATTTTGTGGTTTTTAATCCTTTTAAATGTGTTTTCCATAGCTATTATATTGGATCGGTTTTTCTTTATAAAGGGCTTTTTGTCTGAAACCTCTCTTGTTCTGTCTGAAATGATGTCCGCGCTGGAAAGTGGCAGAAACTCCCACATGAAGCTGGTGTATGACAAATACGCTCTCTTGCCCGCCGGAAAAATTTTACAAAAAGGTTGGGAGCATATTATTAAAAATCGAGACAGAGGTCTGGAAGAAATGATGGATTCTCATTTATTGGCCCTTAAGCCTCAAATGGAGAGTCATCTTGGGTTTTTAGCCACTTTAGGTTCTAATGCCCCTTTTATTGGTTTGTTGGGCACTATATTTGGGGTGATGGAGGCTTTTGAGGCTCTTGGTTCTACAGAGGGATCTGCCACTGTGGTTATGGTAGGTATTTCAAAAGCTTTGGTAGCTACGGCTGTGGGTTTGATTGTGGCTATTCCTGCCATCACCGCATATAACTTTTTGCAGAAAAAACTGAAGATGATTTTTCATCATTTAGAATCTATGAAAGAAACCTTACTGTCCTTTGCTAAAAACCGCAGTAAATAAGCCGTCAAACTGGGGAAAAATATGTCTAACAAACTAATAGATGAAAGCCAACCCATAGCGGAAATTAATATTATTCCTTTTGTGGATATTATTCTGGTTATACTCATTATTTTTATGGTGACAGCTCCTTTTATAATAAAATCGGGTTTTTCATTAGATTTACCAAAAGCCAGTTCTGCGGGTGCGGTTAGTCCTGCGAAAGTAAATATTACTATAAGTGCTGATGGCCGGGTTTTGTTAAATGGAGAGCTGTTAGAGCCGGATCAAATGGTGAAAAGGCTAAAAAAAGACAATCCAAAACCAGAACAAACTCATGTTGTTATTTCCGCAGACAAAAACATTCTTCACGGGAAAGTGATTTCCGTTATTAATATCGTCCAGTCTGCGGGTTTAAGAAAGGTGGCTATTGCCACCAAAAAATCAAAATAACTTTCAGCAGACTGCGACAAAGCTCTTAAATACTCTACCGATCTCTCCTTCTCCTTTTTTGATCAAATCTCATATTTTTCAGCTTTCTTTAAAAAATAACACCATTATTTTAATATAATGTAAGATGTTTTTGCTCGATAAGAGCGATATAACCCTGTAAAGCTGATTTACTCGCCAGATTCTTTTTGTAAAAGAAAAAGGGTTGTGATATAGTATGGGTATGGACACTTCAGTTTTGACAATTATTGTAACTTTTGGGATATTTTTGTTTGCTCAATTATCTTTTTTTGTCGCAATGGTTAAGCTAATTGTTAAGCCTATAAACGAAAAGCTGGATAATCATATCACCGATACAAACAAAAAACTGGATACTTATAGTGCAGATACGAATAAGAAGATTGATAAGCTTGAAACCCGTATGGATCGTATAGAAACTAAGCTTGAAACCCGTATGGATCGCATAGAAAGCAAGCTGGATAAGCTTTTAAGTAAATAAACCCTCTGTTCTTTTACAGCCTGCTTGGTGTTTATTTCCCTTTAAAAAATCTGATGATAATAATATGAAACTAACTAAAAACCCATTTTACCCCCCCCCCTCGCACCGCGTCATTGCGAGCGTTTAAGAGAACCTTACTTAACTAAATCTGGAAAAAAGAAAAATCCGGCCCATAGTGGCCAGCTCTCTATTTTTTTTATTTTAATTTTTCAAGCTTTATTTGTGTTATTTGCTTTATCTTTAAATATTACCTTAGTTGTTCACGATAAAATTAACTTACAAAATTCTGTGGATATAGCCGCTTATTACGGAGCTATGAAACAAGCGGAAATGTTAAATGCCATAGCTCATATAAACTACCAGATCCGCCAGTCATGGAAACTATTGTCTTGGAGATACCGAGTCTTAGGTAATGCGGGTTTTATAAATTTAGGCCATATAAACCCAAGGTTATATACCACTGCAAGACCAATAGAAACAGAACCGCATAAATTCCCGGTTTTTTTTGGTGCATCACCCACTCCAGGGCCTTATTTTTTTTGCGCAGGTCATAAGTATTGGGGATCCCCAACAAGTTTTACTGGATACAGAACCACAGAAGATATGTGGTGCATAAATATGGGGCATGGAGGGAGTCTTCGAATACCAGGTACACTTACTTACTCAGGTAATTTAGGTGATTTGTCCACTCTTTTAGACAGCATGCAAAGCGCGACTGAAAGGATAAGGGAACGAATAGCAGGACTATGTAAAACATACAGTGTTGAGTCATGGAGACTTGGAGCTTATACTTTTTTTCATTATCTTACAGACCAAAGTATGAGAAAAACAATGATATATTATCTTGCAAAAAACATGTCTGAAGGGGAGCACGGCAAAGATATGGATGGAGACCCTATAAAAATCGGGGTAGAAAAATCTTTTAAAAAAAACTTAACATATATTAATAAAAAAAATTATGAGGATACCCCCAACGGGCTTAAGCAATTTAATTCTCTTACAGGGATAACTGATCCTGGTTCCTGGCTAATAGATAACCCTCTCCATCTCAAGGGCCTTTATTCAAAGTTTACCAAGATAGGGGGTGAGTGTAAAAGAGATTTAGCATTGTTACATGATTTACCAAATCCAGCGGGGATAACTGATCCTTATGGATTTAAAGATAAAATTCACAGAGAAAACCCCTGGCCCGCGTGTGCACGAGGCAAAGATCTGTGTCAAGCATCAGCCGGATTAAGAAAAATCAGAATAAATGAAGATTTAAAAAAAGGTTTAATTTTTTACGGAGTAAAAGCGGAATTAGATTATGAAAGGCAAATTTTCCTTCCCTTTGGCTTTGGCAATGGAAATGTAAAATTAAGAGCCGTGGCTTTTGCAAAGCCCTTTGGGGGGACTATAGGGCCAACAAACGATAAAGACCCACGACTCCCTGATCGTGGACGCCCGATGAATCCCAATCCTTTATACTTTGATGATACAATTGCACCTAACTATTCAAAGTATCCAGGGGATATATACGGATTAAAATCGTCTTATACTCATAATTATTGGTCCGGCTATATAAGGGAAAGTCCCAAAGAATTAAAGAACATAAAGAACTACTTAAAAAAAAAATATCTAACAGATAGAGATCCATTGGTTCGCGAGCATGAGGGGGGGGCTTATAAAACTTTTTTACCGCGTAAATGGGAGATTATGGCTATTTCCCCAGACCTTTTTGATATAACCTATTTCACTATTTTACCTTATTATATGTATACTTATTTTCATAAAATCAAAGGTCTACTTAGCGGGATAGAAATAAGGGGAGATTTAGGCACACTTTTTGCTGGCAGGCAAACACACAAACCGGGTATTTTATATCAAGTTTTTAACACAGACCTTTCAGGATACTTAAAACCATCCCGGTTTGAAGGGACAGTCTGGTCTGATAGGAATTTCCGTGATAGAAAATATCCTGGCATTACACCAGCCCCGTTTTATAAAATACATAACTTGAGTCATTTACTCACAGGCTGGAATCCTCTTAAAAATAAATATACTCTGGACGGTGATAATTATTTTAGAACCCCCCCGCCTGTTAATATCATGCTCGACCAAACCCTTTTTGCAAAGTGCAAGCTATGGGTGCATGACTCAGCCTCAGGTGTTAATAAAGACAAAAACCCTAAAGGGAAAATTGCCACTGGATGTATTTACGGCGGTAGAATGGGTTACTCTGTAAAGATGATTTCCAAAGAATATTTAAAAGGTTGGGGGGATGACAATATTCTTCCCCCTTGGATTGGACTCTAACGATTATTTGCCCAAAAAACCCTTTTATATCCCCCCAGGCTGGTAGCCCTCCATATAATTTCTACACTAATTTTAAATACTTTGACATTCCTGACGCACACTCTCCAGCCATTGTATGTTCTCATAAAGGGCTTCCCATCAGTAAGTTAAAACCTGGTCCTCATCAAGTACATAATACAAATCCACAGGTGAACCCTGGACCACTTGACAGATATAAAGAAGCTATAGACAAAATGGTTTCAGGATTAATTTGATTTTTTTAATTTTGTGAGAGGAGGGATAGCGACCTCTCCCTCTCAAGAAATGTTTACAGAAGAAGTTGGGAAAAAGTGGGTTAATCTTGTCTTGTTATTAATTGATTAACTCTTTTTGGCTTTAAATCTAAAAAAACATGAAAGTCAAATTTGTTTTTATATGAAGAGGGTTAAGGGGTTTTCTACTTTGTGGATAAATGACTTAAGAGCGCGCGCCGATACCGCCCCATCAATGAGCCGATGATCGCAAGTTAAAGAAAAATTCATTGTCTTTTTGGGCACAAAAGCGGAACCGTCCCAGTGGGGTTTTACATATATACGATACATCCCCAGGATAGCTGTTTCTGGTGCGTTAATGATAGGGGTGGCATATTCTCCTCCTAAGCTTCCAATGTTGGTGATGGTAATGGTGCCACCGCTCATTTCCTCTGGTAAAATGTTTCCCGCTCTGGCTTTTTCTGCCAAAGTTTGAATTTCAAAACTGACTTCCATCAGAGATTTTTTATCTAAATCTTTTATCACAGGGACCAAAAGCCCGCGGGGAGTGTCCACAGCAAAACCAAAATTATAATAATTTTTAATTACAACTTCATTTGAAAAATCATCGATACTGGCGTTTAACTCTGGAAATTCTTTTATAGTTTGTAACAGGCACTTCATTACAAAAGAAAGATAAGTCACTTTTATTTTTTTTGAATCCGGTTGGTTTAGCATGTCTTTGACAGCGTTTTTTACTTTGTCTAATTGTTCTACATCTGCTGATTCTAAAAGAGTAAAATGAGGGATAACTGTTTTTGAATTTTGCATTTTTTCGGCAATTTTTTTTCTGATCCCTTTTAAAGGGATACGTTTTTGCTGGGCCTCTTTAGGTATCGAAAAACCTTGGGTGCGTGCAGAGGGGGGGTTTTGTTTAAGTGACACACCCACTTTGTCACCTACGCCCCGCAGGCTTTTGTCTCCTGCGCCGTGCAGGCTTTTGTCTCCTGCCCCTCGCAGGGCTTTGTCCCTCGCGACACGCGAGTTTAAAATATCTTCTTTGGTAATACGGCCAGCTAACCCAGAACCTTGAATTTGGCTTAAGCTAACTCCTAACTCCCGTGCCAGTCGGCGAGTAAAGGGGGTTGCTAAAACAGATGAATCTTCTGTTGTATTAGTAGGTTCTCCCGCGCCGTGCAGGCTTTTATCTTCCGCGCCTTGTGGGCTTTTATCCTGCGTGCCCCGTAGGTTTTGTTCTCCTGCCCCCCGCGAGTTATTGTTTCCCGGTCCTGTGCTTGCCCCCCGCGAGTCATTGTTTCCCGGTCCTGCACTTGCGCCCCGCGGTGCCCCTTTTATAGTTAAAAGAATTTGGCCTACTTGAACAGTGTCCCCTTCTTGAGCGGAAAAAGATTCTACCACTCCATCTAAAGGAGAGGGCACTTCCATAGCGGCTTTGTCTGTCATCACTTCTGCAACAGGTTGATCTGTTTTAATGGAATCCCCTTTGGAGACAAGCCACTTTATAAGTTCGCCTTCTGTAACCCCTTCTCCTAATTCAGGCAATTTAATGTTTTGGCTTAAATTAGAATTTTCTTTCATATTTTATTACTCACAAGGTTTGTTATATATTTTTTAAATTGTTAAACACACGATCAAAGATGGTCAATCAATCATTCATTCAGCCCGGGCGAACTATGTTGGATTCTCTTTTTTTCTTGGCGGTTAATAAGGGCTTTCATAAAAAACTCTCCCGCCCTGTAAGAGCTTCTGACCAAGGGGCCACTGGCCACATACAGAAACCCCTGGCTTAAGCCGTATTCTTTCCATTCATTAAACTTTTCGGGAGTAACATATTTCTCTACTGGTAAATGCCTTTTTTGAGGGCGCAAGTACTGGCCAAATGTTAATACATCACATCCCACAGAGCGCAGATCTTTTAAAGTACTTTTTACTTCTTCGTCTTGTTCTCCTAAACCCAACATAAGGGAGCTTTTTGTGTAAATGTATGGGGTTTCCTCCTTGGCCATTGCCAACACATTCAGCGATTGCTGATAACCCGCCCTGCGATCACGCACTTTAGGGGTTAGACGCTTAACAGTTTCCACATTATGGGCAAACACATCCGGGTTAGCAGTTAAAATAGTTTTTATACAATCCCGCCTCCCTTTAAAGTCGGGTGTTAAGACCTCTACCAAGAGATCAGGAGCCAGACTTTTTAAATGGCTAATGGTTTTTGCAAAATGCCCCGCCCCTTCGTCCGGTAGGTCATCTCGATCCACAGAAGTTAAAACTACATACTCCAACCCCATCTTTGATACAGCTGTTGCCACTTTAAAAGGTTCTTTTTGATCCAACCAGCCTTTAGGATTTCCTGTTTTAACATTGCAAAATCGGCAACCTCGCGTGCAAAGCTCTCCCATAAGCATTATGGTGGCTGTGCCCCCTCCCCAACATTCTGCCATGTTGGGACAGTTGGCCTCTTGGCACACGGTAAACAGATTAAGGGATTTAAGCAGGCGACGAATGCGAAAATACTCCTTTCCTGTAGGAAGAGGAACTTTTAGCCATTCTGGTTTCATTTTACGAGTGGTAGAAGTATGAGACATAATACACAACCTAACACAAAAAACCGGGAGATTTTAGATTTTTTTTGGATTTTTTATTAATTCAAGGGAGGGTAAGCACTTCTTTAAAATCGGGAGTTTCTTTTTTTATTTTTTCGGCATTTCCTGTTACCGCTTTCCCGGACTTTTTAAGTGCGTGGGCTAAAGCCTTATTTATAGGACTAAAGCTTTCTGGATGGGTGTTAAGAATTTCCCTCTTAGTTTGAATATAATCATTCCAGCTGAGATCTACAAGGTAAAGGTTTGTCATCTGATTTGCTTTAGAAGATACAGAGCGATCCTGATAGTATGTTTTTAAAGCCCCTAAAATAGCAGGCTTTAGTTTTTCTGCACTTAGTTTTTCCTTTTTCATAAAATCCACTGTTTGAGAAAAAGTAGAAAAACTGTTTTTTAAGTGAGGGTCTCTATAAGTGCGCAGGAACCATAAACCCGATCGATTGGGGTAAGACCAAGCCCCATAAGCTCCTGCCTGTTCCCTTAGCCGGGGAATCATAAAATGAGTGCCTAAATATTGAGAATACACTTTTAGATGACCTGTGTATTTTAGCCCTTGCTCTCTAAAATTTAATGCTTCTGTCAAATATTGGACAGTTCCGGGGATGGCATAAGCAGAATAGTTTTTTTGGTTTGAAAAAAGCCATTTTTGATCTTTTGTACTCTGATTAGGCAAAGCTTTTTTAAGTTTTTTAAACTCGGCCCTTAAACTTTTTAATTGCTCTTGCTCTGCCACACTACTAATGAAATAAAGTCTTTTTTGATTAAAAATATCTTTAAGCAGGAGTTTGAGTTTTGGCACAATCTGATGAGAGTCCATCTGGGATTTCAAAATATATTTTAAAAACAATCCTCCGTGTATTTCATCTTCAAAAGCTCCCAGAGAGGGGAAAAAATGTTTTGTAGAAGATATTTTTGAAAGCAAGCTGGCTTTTTGAGAAATATTATGACTGATAAAAGTTTTTATTTCATCCAGAAGATTTTGCGATCGATCTTTTGGAGAAAACTGGCTGTTTAATAAAAGCTCTTTTAAAAGAGCCATACTTTTTTCTTGGTATCTGTTTAAAAAGCTTACACTGATTTGCATTAAAGGTTTAAATTGTTCTGGGTTTTTAGCGGATTGATAAGAGGTGATGTTAAAGGATATTTCTCCAAAGTAAGTTTGAATCTGTTTAGAAAGTTCTTGAAAAGGATAATTTTTGGTATCTGTTTTTTTAAGCAATTTAATAAAGAGGTTAAGATTTTTTAAGTCTTCCTCTTTAACCCCTTTTAGGTCAAAGAAGAGCTGGATGTATGAAATTCCGTTTGTGGATAGAGGATATTCCCTTAGTTGATAGGAGTCCATTTTTGAGTGATAAAAAGGAATAGGCTTTTCATCGGCTTTTATATCAGAGAGTTTTAACAAAGGGATTTTATTTGTAATCTCTGGGGCTTCTTTTTTTGCCACCCATTGGCGAAAAAGTTTGTCTTCTTTTTCATACTCACTAAGAGGTTTTTGTTTAAGGGCCTTGGTTATTTGTTTTTCAACCTTGCTGTGGAGTTTTTCAGAAAATTTTGGATCGGGTTTCATAACCAGCCAGCGAAAACGATTATTTTCTTTAAAATTTCTTTTAAAAAATTTTTTAACAAAATTTGTATCATTAAAAACCTCTCGAATTTTTTTTAGTCGTTCGGCAAAATCTAACTCTTCGGCTAAAGAATGCCTTTGAGTGTTTAACCAATGGCTCCTGACAAGAAAAGAAATACCAAGAGCTTTATGGCTTTGGTTTTTTTCTTCTCTGTTAGAAAATTCCCATTGATTAAAAACAGAATTTAAAATCTTTTGGTCCAGCCCCTGCTGGATTACTTTATCTATTTCTTCTTGCAAAACATTTTCTATTTTTTCTCTTTTCGCACTCTCAGTTCCTTGAAAAATAAAGGACCAGGCATTGTCTTTTCCAGATCCGCGTTGCACGAATACAGAAGTAGCCAAACCCTCTTTTAAAATGCGCAGTTTAAGAGGAGCCACAGGGTTGTAGGCAAAGGCTCGCAAGATAACAGCTAAGGCATCTTCTTCTAAAAGAGAGAGTGGACCTAAAACATAACCTTTGGCTAAAAAGTCTTTATTGGGGCCTTTTGGGCCAGGATAATCAACATTAACTAAAGAAGGATTTGAATAATGTGAAGAATCTTTTTGCAAGGGAATATGTGGGGCTTTAAAGTCTTTGTTTTTAGTAAAATGATTTAAGAATTGTTTATCTATAGTAGAAAGGGTTTTTTTGAAATCAATATCTCCATAAAGAAAGAGCAAAGCGTTTTGAGGATGATAATATTTTTTATGAGCTGAAACAATTTGCTTAAATTGAAGTGTGGAGATTTGTTCCGGTAGGCCACCAGAAGAAAAAGCATAAGGAGTTTTGGGTAGGAGAATGCGACTTAAATGCCTATCTAACCATCTCATAGGATTGCTAAATGCTCCTTTCATCTCACTAAACACAATCCCGTTGACAGATATTTTTTTGGTTTCAGGGTGAACCTCATAGCGCCATCCTTCTCTTTTTATGATTCTGGGATCTTGGATAGCTTTTGGAAAAAACACGGCATCCATATAAATGGAAAGTAGATTTTCGAAATCTTTTGGATCCCTGGTGACAAAAGGATACCCTGTGCTGTCGGCAGAAGTAAAAGCATTGATAAAACTAACTATAGATGAATCAGCTACTTTAAAGAAAGTGGACTTAGAGGGATATAACCTGGAACCTGCTAACACCGCGTGCTCAAAAATATGAAAAAGGCCGGAATCATCATAAGGAGGGGTCTTGAAGTAGGCTACAAATCCGCGCGCTGAATCTTTGTTTTTAATAAGAACCAGCTTAGCTCCAGATTTTTTATGAAGAAGTTGCTCCACCTCTCCATAAGAGCTGTTAAAATTGTCTGATTTTTTGTAAGCACTGCAAGACATAAAAAGGCTACTTCCAATAAGAGTTAAAATACACTTTTTCACTTTGGACACTCCTTAAAGTGTGTGTTCTTTTTAGTCTTTATCTTCGGCAGGTGATTCCTCTTCTTTATCTTTTGCGTTTTTTTCAGCAGAATCAGCTTCTTTTTTCTGCTGTTTTTTGCTCCCTTTTAATTTTGGGAAATGGCAATCTTCTAAGATCTTTTTAAATTCTGAAAAAGGCAAAGCCCCCGGAACACTTACACCTCCCACTAAAAAGCCAGGAGTGCCGGAGAACCCAAATTTATCCGCTTCGCTTTGATCTGCTGAAATAATATCCCCTACTAAGTTTAAGTCTTTTTCCAATTTGCTCATATCCACTTTCAGCTTTTTGGCCAGTTCCTTTAAAAACTTCTCTCCACCACTTCTTACTTGGCCTTTTTTTTCAAAAACCAGATCATGAAATTCTCTGGCTTTTTTGGAGTCTTGCATTCCAATAGCCTCATAATATTCAGCAGATTTTACAGAGTTAGGGCCTAAAATGGGCTTATGTTTGTAAAGTACCCGCACTTTGTCAGGGTAGGCTTTTAGGACTTGCTTTATTGTGTTTACTGCTCTACCACAATAGCCACACATAAAGTCAGAATACTCAACAATAGTGATAGGTGCATTTTTGTTTCCAAAATACACGCGGGAATCTTTTGTTTCCGGTTTTTTAGGATTTTCACACTCTTCTTTTCTGGCAACTAACTCTTTTTCCTGTTGTTTTTTTCTTCTTTCCACCATAAATTGCCGTTGAGCTTCCGACAAAGCCTCCATGTACTCTTCAGGATTGGCTTTAATAGACTCCGTAATAATTTCAGGATGATCTTTTAACAGTTTTTTTAAAAAAGCTGGTCCACAGGAAGTTAAAAATGGCACTGTGAATATGATACACAATAAATAAAAGTTTGTTTTTTTCACTTTTTATCTCCTTTTTTTTGTTTAAAAGTTAATTCTGTCCATAAAAAAGTAAAAAATCAAGTATTTTCTGTAGTTAGGCTTTAGTTTTATTTTCTTTCGCCAAAGAGCATAGTTTTAGGCCTTTTAGAGAACGCACTGGGTCACTTTTGCTGAGGATCCAGTAAAGAATCCAGAGCAAAAAACCTATTTTTTTCGGTTTAAGTTATTATAGTAGAGAAAAATCCTTCTTTTCTATAATATTTCCCTAAGGCTTAAGTTGCTATAAAGCTGTTTTTAACTAACTGAGGAAAAGTCAACTGGCTTAAAGTTATCATCATTAACAATGCGCGCGCTGTCCCCTGTAGCCCGTATCACAAACAACCCCTTTCTCATGGCGTATATGTCTGCTGATTGATAAAGCTTTAAATAGGCCACTGCTCCATAAATTTTTTTGTCTTTATATTCTGGGAAGAACAAGGTAAACTGCTGTAACGTTTTTAAAAAATGATCCACTTCTTTAGCTCCTAAAGTGGACTTTACCTCTACAGCTACTAACTCGTGGCTGTTGCGGGCAATGATGTCAATCTCACAATGTTTTATTGGTTCTCCTGGTTTCTGAATATGTGCTCTCATATTGGGAAAGATACCTGTTACTTTTATGTTTCTTTCTTTAAGGAGTGTAAGCAGACGACCTGAGACCAGGCTTTCTACAAATTCGCCCCATTTATTGCTGAACATATCTTTTAATTGGCGGATTTCCCTGCTGGTTCTATCAACTTCCCGGCTGGTTTTCTTTATTTGCTGGTCTGTTTCCTTTCTTAGTTGGTCTGCTTCCTTTCTTAGTTGGTCTGCTTCCTTTCTTAGTTGGTCTGCTTCCTGCATTCTTTCCTGCATTCTTTCCTGCATTCTTTCCTGCATTCGTTGGTCTGCTTCCTGCATTCTTTCCTGCATTCGTTGGTCTGCTTCCTGCATTCTTTCCTGCATTCGTCGGTCTGCTTCCTGCATTCGTCGGTCTGCTTCCTTTTGGTTGAGAGATATCTCTTTCAAAATAGAACGAATTTCATCAAAAGAAGGGGTTGATTGTGGCATACGCGTTCTCCTTATTTTATTAAACATGTTATAAGTTTTTTTCTAAACAGTCAATATAAAACCCATTTTTATGGGGTTTCTCTTGAAAAGTACAGGTAGCAATAAGTCTAACAGGGTGATCTCTTGAATAGAGCTATAGCACAAGACTAATTTATCAAAATATTGTCAAAACCACAAAATATTGTAATTTTAGCTAATAGGGGAGAAGAAAATAGATCGTGCCAAGTTGAAAACACTATATTTTTAAGGTTCATTTATGTAAGCTAATTTTTGAACACTAATAGAATATGGGAGGGGTGGGTGAGTGGCTTAAACCAGCCGTTTGCTAAACGGCCGTACGGGGATAACTCGTACCGAGGGTTCGAATCCCTCCCCCTCCGTATATAAAAGTAAGAAGGTTAAGAAGGTCTTTAGCGTTCTTACTTTTATATTAACAAGAGAGGGATTTGAAGGGAAGGAGCGACCTGTGTTGTTTACGACTGAAAGGGAGTAAAGAACACAGGGCAGAAAATCATGGATGATTTTCTGAGCGACTGAGGTGGGCCTGCGCAGAGAGTGAGCGGGAGGCGAACGAACGGAGTAGGCGAATCCCTCCCCCTCCGTATATAAAAGTAAGAAGGTTAAGAAGGTCTTTAGCGTTCTTACTTTTATATTAACAAGGTAAAAATAAAAATGTTATTGCGGATATTTATCTATGGATAAAATCATTTTAGCCAGTGGTTCTGCTTCCAGAAAACAACAAATGATATATTTGGGGTTGGATTTCACTGTAGAAGTTTCCGGCATTGATGAGGATTTTTACAAAAAAAAAATCGGCTCCAAATATTCTGTCCAAAAAATATGTCAAGAAATAGCCCGTGCTAAAGTGGAAAAGGTAGCAAAAAAACACCCTTATTCCCTTGTTTTAGGAGGGGATCAAATGGCGGTCTTGGGTTCACGGATATTTGATAAACCCCTTACCGCAGATCGTGCGGTTCAATCTTTAATAGCTCTTCAAGGGAAAACACATCACCTGTTGGCAAGCCTTCATATTTGTTATCAGGAAAAGGTTTTTTCTTACTTAGAGATAAACAAAATGACCATGCGCGCACTAACAAAACCTCAAATCAAAAAGTATGTGAAAATGGCTAAACCTCTTGATTGTGCTGGTTCTTATGCTTTAGAGCGATACGGGATAGCTTTATTTGAAAAAATAGAAACTAAAGATCAAAGTGCTGTTATTGGTTTTCCGCTTATCACTCTTATTAATCAGCTTGTAAAATGGAATATTCCTCTTCCGTTTTTGTAAAAGTTTTAATAAAATTGGACTACTTAGTCGCCCGTGATAAAGTGTTTTTTAATCTTAACATAAGTCTGCAAAACCTTAAGCTTGTTCGGGCGAGAAGCCCTACGAATAGGGCTTCTCGTTTTACGTTTGGACCCTCACCGCTTAAGGCTTTGCCGATAAACAAAATAACATAGTAAAAAATCTCTTGATAAAAAGAACAAAAAAAGAAGGCAACCCATTTACTTCTCTTATCAATCTCCTTATATTGTATCCACTTCCAGAAAGTAGAGCATTCACTCCATCACCCAGCTCACCATGTAAAAAATTCCTCTCCATACGACAATCCCCCTTCAAATGACCTATCACGGCCTCTACACTGTTCCTTCGGCGCGCTAATCGGGCTTGCTTAAATAAACTCTTTTTTGACTTCCTCTTGTAAGTCTGCCTTAGCTTAATCCCTGACTTCTTACAAAAACGAACCAAAAACTGTAAAGACTTAAAGTAAAGACGGCTGTCTGTTGGAAAAGCTATGGCTTTCTCCATAATGGTTGTATCCACTACAACGGTCTTGAGCTACCCCCTCTTCAACAAACCCCCTCTTTTAGCTACTTCTATCGTCTCTTGCAATAACAGCTTAAGCTTATCCTCTCCCATCCTCTGCCTCCAACGGGTTAAAGAACTCCGATCACAAGGAGCTTTGTTTGTGTAATACTCCTGACCACAAAAATACTGCCACTGGGGATTTTCTTTAAATTTCTCTATTAAAAATTTTTTTAAAAAAAATTCAGACTGAAGATGGAATGCCTGTAAGTTATTGAAATCACTACATTGACACAGCAGGTAATACGAGAGTCAGGATACAAAAAAAACACCTCTTTACACTCAATCCCACTCCTTAAAACACATTTTGGATCTCATTTTGCATACCTTATTAAAAGGTCAACCTGTGTGGTGGGTCTGCCAGGGTGATTAGCAAAACTTAAAAAAAAACAACCCCTGTAGGGGGAAAAGGAGTTTATTATGAAAAACACAAATAACAACATAAAAAGAGATAAAAAAAACACAAAAAAACGCCCCCTTCTGGTTAATTTAACTAAAAACGGACACTTTAAAAATTACTTTAAAACTTGTAAACCAGCCCTAAAATCCTTGCTTAAAGCTTTTCTCCCTCTCCCAGATAAAAGCTCCATTCAAGAAGTCACTTTATTAGATTCACTTCTACCTAATCTTACAAAAGAAGAAAAAAACTCTATTATGGACTTAAGACTTCAGCTTAATACCGGAGAATTGGTTAATGTGGAAATGCAAGCCTTCCCCCATAAAGGCTTTAGCGAAAGAATCCTTTTTTATTGGGCCAAGAACTACATATCCCAGCTAAAAGAAGGAGAAAAGTATAAAACGCTTCGTCCTTCTTATTCTTTGATATTTAGCAAGTTTGACTTATTTCCCCGCTACAGGACGGGTGATTTGTCCCAGAAGCCTATTTCTGGTTCTGCAAACAGCTTTTCAGGTGTGCGATCTGGGAAGGCTTGTAATTCTTTTTCTATCCGATCGGACAAAGCTCCCCATTTTTGCTTTAACCGGGATTTGCGGTTTGTAACAGTGGAGCTGAGCAAGTTTCAGTCAGGGGGAGATATGAGCACTTTAGTTGATTTTCAGGATATATGGTGTTACATTTTAAAAGAGTCCAGAAAAATGGGCCAACAAGAGTTTAAAGAGCTATCGGGTAGAGGGCCTGAGTTGGAGGAGGCTATGACGTATTTGCGTAAATTTTCAGAAGCAGAGCAAAGGCAAATTTTAAGGGAGGCCAGGGAGAAGAACCGCCGGGATCAGGTGGCCCGTGAGGATTATGTCTTTGACCAAGGTTTAGAAGAAGGTATGGCAAAAGGTATGGCAAAAGGCAGGAAAGAAGGTATGGAAAAAGGTAGGAAAGAAGGTATGGAAAAAGGTAGGAAAGAAGGTATGGAAAAAGGTATGGAAAAAGTAGCTTTAAATATGCTGAAAAGTAATTTTAAACTTTCTGTTATTTCTAATGTAACTGGTTTTTCTAAACAGAAAATCAAAAAACTTAAAAATGATTCTTAAGAGGTAGAGGAGTTTAAGAAGCTATCGGGTAGAGGGCCTGAGTTGGAGGAGGCTATGACGTATTTGCGTAAATTTTCAGAAGCAGAGCAAAGGCAAATTTTAAAGGAGGCCAGAGAGAAGAACCGCCGGGATCAGGTGGCCCGTGAAGATTATGTCTTTGACCAAGGTTTAGAAAAAGGTAGGAAAGAAGGCAGAGCAGAAGGTTTACCTGACTTCCGCATTTTGGGGGTGGTTTGAGAAAGGTCCAGTAAAAAAAGCTTATCATTCCATTGAGTTATATTTTTTTTTAAAATTAGGACAAAATGTAGTAGTCCTTGTATTTGACAAGCCCTCTTAATGCTCTTATAATGAACCTATATTTGTTAGAGCTGTCAAAAAAAATAATGACCACCTTTCCATACGGATCGTTAAAAATATCCGACATGGTAAAAAAGTTAAGCAAAAAACAATAGACCCCTCAGTCTCTGTTTGGGAAAAAAAGAACAAGCCCTCTCTTCCTGATGATCTGATCCTTCAAAAACTATCATTGATCTCTTGAATGATCCGGCACTTGGTGGTGGAATGAGAACTATAGATGGATTTTTTTATGGAATATTGGGACACAGACTATAAAGATATTAAATTGTTAATTCAGTATATAAAGAAAGTAAAAAATAGAGCAATTTTTAAAAGGCTTGGTTTTCTATTGGAAGTTAATAATTTAGTTGATTCTAATGTTGTTAATTTTTTACAAAAACATATCTCTTCAGGTTATTCAAACTTTGATCCAACTGTAAAGAGTAATTTTTTTATCAGAAAGTGGAATTTAAAAATTTCTAGATTATGATGGTAGAATTTAAAAGTTTAAACTGGAATGTATATAAACTGATATTTTATAAATTTAGTTTTATAGAAATGAAAGATATGGGAGGGATTTGTGAAATTAACATTAAAATCAGTTAAGATAGTGGGTTTTCGCTCTATAGAGAATATGGAACTTGATTTTTCTCAGAATGGGCATAAAATTTTAGTTGGAAAAAACGAAAGTGGTAAGTCTAATATATTAAAGGCATTAAGCTTATTGTCTAGCTCAAAAAATATTGATCTACATGATAAAAAAGAACTATCCGACTCAGAGGCGTATATTAAATTTTTATTTGATATAGAACAAAACACTCTAAAAGAGATCTACAAACAATTACTTAGAAAATTTTTTGTAGACGAAAACACTATAATAACAGGGGCATCATATAATATTAAGAATTTTTGTTCTGCAATTTGTCCAACAAATGTGGTGTATGAGGTTAAAGAGCAACAATCAAAAAAATGGTTAATAAAATTACAAGAAGAAGAATTAGAAAAAGATATTTTATCAGAAGGCTTAATTCTTGAGAAGGATAATTTGTATCATCTTAAACTTGAATTTTTTTCTACTTATCCAGATGTCAAAAAAATACCAGCTACTACATCTTACTTAACTGAAGATCAAATTATTTCATTTACAGATCAAGAACAACAGAAAATCAGAGGACATTTATCACCAACCACATTAAAAGAAATATATCAAAATTTAAAAACCTTTATAGAAAACTCTATTCTGCCCACAAATAATTTTTCTTTTCCGGTTATTGAATGGGAATATAACAAAGCAAAGCATGATTTACCAAAATACCTTGATAAAGATAAATTTGTCAACGATCCGAATACTTGTATACCATTAAAGAATATGTTTTTGTTGTCAGGGATTCAGGAAACAGATATTGGAAAAGAAATTTCTGAAAAATCATCTCTTGGTTTTAATTCTTTTAAAAACTTATTAGATGAGGTCAATAAAAAAACAAATGAATATATAAAAAAAAGTTGGAAAGAATTTATAGATGTTGAGTTGCAACTTCGGAAAGATGGTTCTAACATAGTAATAGGGATAAAAGATTCAAAAAATACTTTTGATTTCCAACAAAGAAGTGATGGTTTTCGCAGACTAATTTCTTTTTTACTTTTAATGAGTGTAGAGGAGCAAGTATCAAAAAAACAGCAAAAACTAATTTTAATTGATGAACCAGAAGTAGGCTTGCATCCCAGTAGTGCAAGGGATTTAAGAAATAAATTGATAGAGCTGGGTAAACGCAACTGGATTGTTTATGCTACACATTCCATTTCAATGATTGATACGGAAAATATAGAAAATAACCTTATTGTTTCCAGAGATAAGGAAAATACTACAATTAAACCGGCAACAGAAAAAGGCATATCACCTGCTGAAATGGTGTATCAGGCAATAGGATATTCCATATACGAAGAACTGAAACAAAAAAATATTTTATTGGAAGGCTATACTGATAAAAAAATTCTTAAATTATTTATGACTGGTTCTGATTGGAAAGACTTTGGAATCTGTTACATAAGTGGGGTGAAAAATATCCAAACTGTTACTGCTATTCTTGATTTAGGTAATAGAAAATACTTTATCCTCTCTGATTCAGATAAGCCGGCGAAACAGGTAAAGAAAAATATGCAGGATCCGGAATACTGGTATACATATACAGATCTGGGTAGTAAGGCAGTTACTATTGAAGATTTTTATAATAAAGAATTTTTTCTACAAGTAGTTAAAGATGTTTTAAATAATAACAATATCAGTGAACTGAATGTTGAAGATATGCCGGAAGATAATAGGATTGAGTTTATTACAAAACTCTTAAAAAAACCAGATTTAAAAAATAATACAAGTAAAAATCTAAAAAAAGAAGATATAAATAATCTTTTGCGGAAGGTAGTAAGTGAGATAAAAATACAATGTATTCAACAAAAGAAAAAAGATGATTTAAACCAAGAAAAAATTAAGAAAGTGTTAGATAATTTTTTAGAGAAAATAAAAAAAACAAATGAATCAAGTAAGTAATAATAACATTGCTGGTAGTATAAAAGACTTTTCAGTCTGTGATAGTCCTCCGTGATAAACCCTTTTCATCTCTAAACTGCAAAGCCAAGTTGTTTGGCCAACTGCAAAGCCAAGTTGTTTGGCCAACTGCAAAGCCAAGTTGTTTGGCCAACTGCAAAGCCAAGTTGTTTGGCCAACTGCAAAGCCAAGTTGTTGGCTTTGCAGACCCTTGAAAGCAGGTATCCAGAACCTAAACTGAAAGCCTAAAAGACTTTCAGGGTTTTTCAAGTGAGAATCCAGTCAAAAAACAATCTTTTTCACGGACGATTAAGTAAATTGTCTGCTTTTCAAGGCCGATCTATAGTGTTTGTAATGGTCAAGCTGTTCAAATTAGGTTTAAGGGGCTAAAAATCCTAAAAAAAGCCTGTTTTTATGCAATAATTTTATGCGATTATTAAGATATTCAGGCGAATTTATCTACTCAAAAAGCCCTTTTTATCAGGAAGTTTATAGGATTATAAGATATCCCAGCGAATTTAAAGGGTATAATGTAAAAAACGCCGATTTTTGTATTGATTTTTTTAAAAAAACGCCGTAAATTTAAAAAATGAGATATAAAAAACGGATTATTAAATTACCTGAAAAAGACAATATTTTTCTCTTTGGCCTGCGAGGAAGCGGAAAAACCGTGCTTTTAAAGCAACTTTTTCCATCTGCGCTTTATATCGATCTATTAAATCAATCTGAATATCAAAGTCATCTTTCTGATTTATCGAAGTTTTACGAAACTGTTAGTGCTGTTAAAAATGATGATCTGATTGTTATAGTGGATGAAATTCAAAAAATCCCTTCACTTTTAAATGAAGTGCACCGCCTTATTGAAGAATCCTCCAGAGGTGAAGCTCCGTCTCGTCAGTTTATCCTTACTGGTTCCAGCGCGCGAAAACTAAAAGTGCCGGGGGTAAATTTGCTGGCAGGGCGGGCAGGTAAAGTCGCCCTTCATCCTTTTGTCCCGGAAGAGCTGGAAGAGGATTTTGACTTAAACACAGCTTTAAGATATGGGCTAATTCCTGTTGTGTGGTCTGGCCCAGACAAAGAGAGCAAATTAAAAGCTTATGCTGAAACATATTTAAAAGAGGAGATTAAAGCAGAAGCTTTAGTTAGAGACCTCCCTGGTTTTACCCGGTTTCTGGAAGTGGCAGGGTTATATCATGGGCAGGCTGTGAATATGAGTGCTATCGCAAGAGATTGCCAAAGGCCAAGGCATGCGGTCCAGGATTATTTTTCCATATTAGAAGATACCATGTTGGGTTTTTTCCTTCCCGCATATACCTCTAAATTGCGCTTAAGAGAGAAAAAAAACCGGAAATTTTATTTTATTGATCCCGGCTTAACACGGGTTTTAACAAAACACTTTGGTCCTGTGTCTGATCAGGAAAAAGGTTTTCTGTTTGAAGGTTTAATGGCTCAGATTTTAAGAGCATACAAGGATTATCGTTCTCTTTATGATGAAATGTTTTATTGGTCTCCAGCAGAAGCTCAAAAAACAGAGGTGGATTTTTTATTAAAAAGAGGAGATGGGTTAATTGCCATTGAAGCTAAGTCCAGCACGCAGGTTTCCTCTAAAGATTATAAGGGGTTAAAAGCGATTCATAATTTACCAGGTGTTAAAAAACGAATATTGGTTTACACAGGAGACACGATAAGACGAACAGAAGAGGGAATTGACATTTGGCCTTTTAACTTTTTTTGTCAAAATCTAAAGGAAGGAAACAATTTTGATTCCTCTGTAAGCTATGGAAAAAAGAAAAAAAATAATAATTTTTCATCTACAAATTTTCCAACAATGGAAAATACAATTTCTCCTATTCTCCGACCTTCAAAATTGCAAAATCTTCCGCCAGATAATGAAGAAGATTTTGAACAACTATGTCTTGATTTATATAAAAAAGAATTTGGAGAGTTCACCCAAAGACATGGAAGCAGAGGGCAAGCTCAACAGGGGGTGGATATTTTTGCTCCGAATAATATAGGAATACAATGCAAAAAACGCAACCACGAAACCGGTAAAATTACAAAGCAAGAATTACATGCAGAAGTAGAAAAAGCTAAAAAATTTACACCACCATTAAAAAAGTTTATTTTGGCCACTACTTGTAAAAGAGACACGCATCTACAAGAATCAGCCAGATTGATTACAGAAAAGCATAAAGAAGAAAATTATTTTTCTGTGGAAATACACAGCTGGAATGAAATAGAACAGTTGTTTGATAAATATCCTAAAGTGTATCGAAAGTATTACGGTAGTAACTATATACCGGCAGGACTTGCTGTGCCGAGGGGACAAAAATCCGAAAGCACCTCTCTTATATCTTCTTCTTTTGTAAGTGAAATAAAAAGTGAAAGCCATCACTCAGAACTTAACAGAGTAAAGGATATTATGGACAGAAAGCCTGAAACAGCTTTTAAATTGTTGGAAAAAATTAAGCAGGATCAATGGGACATATTGGATAATAAAGCAAAATACAAACTTTTAACTTATATGGGATATATAAAAATAAATATGTTGGATATGCAATCAGGTGCTGATTTGGCTATTCAAGCTTTGCAGTTTGATGAAAAAAATGAAAACGCACACATAAACTGCGCTCTGGCTTGTTTTATAAACGGTGATATGGAAAAAGCTAAAGAGCATATTCATAAGGCAAGAAAACTTAACCCTGTAAATAAAGAATCCTACAATATTGAAATGCAAATTAATTTTAAAAAAGGAAAAAGCTTAAAAGAAATTATAAAAACTCTTCCTGAAGAAATAAAAAACAAACCCAAGACAGCACACACATTGGCTTATTTCAGTATCAAGAAAAAAGATTATAAAGAAGCTGAAAAACAGGCAGATGTATTTTATAAGCAAAACTCTGAAAACAATCCTATTATGTTGTCTTCTTATGCTGATATTATGTTGCAAATTATTGAGCAAGACCCTGATGTGCGAAAAACCGGAAAAGTTACTAATCAATATAAAAACAAGCTTATAAGGATTATCAACATATATAAAAAAATACTTTCAGACAGTGAATATAACGAGCTTAAAAAAGTTAAAGCGTTTATCTGTAATGTATATATAAATTATGCTGTAGCTTTAGAGTTTAACGAGGAATTAGATAAAGCAATAAGCATTCTTAAAGAAGCTGAAAATCACTTTCCTGAAGATTATGACATACAAAAGAAAATAATTTTTGTTTTATTAAGAAAACAAGCTATTTCTGTTACAGCAATACATGATAAAAGTAAAGCAGACGGCTTTAATATTAATTTCAGATTTAATAAAACAGCGGATTATAATGAAATTGAAGCAAGAATAAATACCATCCCGGAAAAGAAAAGAGATGTGTTTGAATGGTCTTCATTAGCAAATATAAAATTTCAAAACAATAAAGAGGAAGGGATAAAAGTTTTACAAAAAGCCAGCCAACTTGATTCTTTAAGCACAGATGATAAAGCTCTTATAAAAGAGGATTTAATTTATAAGTTTATGGAAAATGATCAAATAAAAGAAGCTGAACAGGAATTAAGCACTTTATTTGAATCTACTCCAAATAGCCCTCTTGTTTACATTATAAGATCAAAAATAGAGGCTCGTAAAGGAAATAAAGCTCAACAAAAAAAGAATTTAGAACAAGCTTTTAATTTACTTCAGAAGAATAAAAACAATGATCAATTTATGTATCAAACAGCCCATGAGTTATATAGTTTTGGAATGTATAAACAGTGTGAACCACTTTTTGAAAAAATCACAAATAACAACCTTCAATATCCTGATATTTCTATTTTGTTGCATATTTATTTTGAAAACGGAGAAAACCAAAAAGCTATACAGCTGGCAGAAAGCTTGCGTCAAAAATTTCCGACACAAGTCGATCCTGTTAATATATTGTTTCTGATTTATGAAGATCTGGGAGATAGAAAAAAAGCTGTTCAATATTATAAAAATTTTATTCAGAACAACCCTGATAACCATCTGATCAGAATAGAGTTAATTCTTTTTTATGTAAACAACAATCAGATGGATTTAGCTAAAACTTTGTTGGCCCGGGAATTTAATTTGGATCAGCTGTCTGTGGCTTTGATAAATAAGTTAGCTGTGGCGCACAGCCGAACAGGAAACATACAAAAAGCTTTGGAGATTTTGTATCAAAGTATTAAGAGGTATCCAGCTGACTCAAGCTTACAAGAGGTATATTCAGGGTTGATTTTTTTTAGACGCAAAGAAGAAAAAAGTGTGTTACCTAAACCAGACATAGTAGATACAGACTGCTATATAAAAATCAAAGAGCTGGAAACCCAAGAAGAAACTGAAATGATTATTGAAAAAGAGGCAGATATATACACTCCGGATCATCCTTTATCAAAGCAATTTTTAGGTAAAAAATTAAAAGAAATTATTGAATATCAAAACAAAAAATACCAAATAGTGGAAATTAAAAATAAATATGTTCATAAGTTTCAAGAGATTGCCGAACATGCGGAAAAAAGATTCCCCTTAAAGCCTTTTATAAAGCATGTGCATATACAAGAACAAACACCAGCGGGTATTGAAAAAGCGTTTAAAAAATTTGCGCCAGATACTTTACAGAGACAAAATAAATTAGAAGAATTGTGCCAATATTATAACCAAGGAAAAGCGACTGTCGGATTTGTATCACATATTCAAGGGGCACATCCTATAGAAACAATAGATATGTTGATTCAAAGTGAAAAATATAAGTTTATATCCTCTCTTATTGGATCTGAAAACTATAACACTCCACTAACATACTTAGACCATAAACCCAATATTATAATGGATATATCTTCTTTATTTTTTCTTCATCTAATACAAATGGAAAGTTTTTTGGAAGAAAGTAAATTTAATCTATATATATGCCAATCTACAATGGACTCCATACAAGAGATAATACAAAAAACAGAGTTTCATTCCAAAGAAGGACTACTAATGGCTGGTTTTGATAAAACGGAAAAACTGGTTAAAAATTTTACTCCGGCTGAACAAATACAAAAAAATGTTGAGTTTCTTAAAAAAATGAAACAATGGGCGGAGAAATTTTGTAAAATAAAACCAGTGCCCGTAGGATTTACGATGAGCCGTAAAAAAAAATTAGATATGATACGAGTAATAGGAAAAGAGTTTTTAGATCCTATATTAGCAACCCATAATGTAGAGGACACCATTTTTTTATGTGAAGATGGGGTGTTGAGTGCTTTTTTAAAAAGAGATTTTAATACTTCAAGGGTCAGGTTATTTGATATGATTAATTGGCTTAAAAAAGAAGTGATTATTGATGAGCACCAGGCCATTCAATTTACAGCTAAGTTGGTAATGCTGAATCAAACCTATATTCCTGTTGATCATCGGATGTTGCTTTTTCTTTTAAAAGAATCTCAGTATGTGAGTGATAGATTGCCTTTTCAGAGAGGTTTGTTTTTTTTAAGTTCGGTGTCTGCTTTTGATGGAGTAATCGAAGTTGTGTCAAAATTTTTTATAGAGCTGTTTAACAACTCTGTCCTTTTGCCTTATCATAAGGAACTTGTTGTAAAAGAAGTATTGGATAAAGCTTCTCGAAGGGCAGAAAGTGTGCCCTATGTAGTAAGAAAATTGATTCAATCGGTTCAGGCCAAGACAATTTTGTTGCCTATTCAGCAAAGGCAAATAATAGATAGCATCAAACAATGGTTGAACTATAAAATATATTGAATTTTTTTGTTTATAGATGCTGTTTATAGATGCAAGGGTTAGGAACATAGCTCAAGGTGTTTTTTCAAGTAGTTTGATATATATTTTGTCTTGTTCTATTTCAGGGTGTTTGCTTTTTAGTTTGTTTAAAATTGTTTTTAATTTGTTTCCGTAATAACTCTCTAAAGTATTAGTCTCCGGGAGACTCCAATCTAAAAGTTTTAAAAGCTCCTGAGGATGATTAAAAATATAATCCATCTGGTTTTTATTATTATTTATGTCTTCTTCTATAAAATATAATATGGAATAATTATTTTTTTTGATTACCCCTTTAATTTTGTCTTCTAAGAGTTTGAAGGCTTCTGGAAGTTTATCTCCGCAATATAATATTATAAAAGACAAATCTTCAGCTATTTCTGGGGTTTTTTTGCTATTTTGATGGGGCCAAAATTCTTTTATCCAAGATTTAATCTTTTTATCCCATAAAATAGAGGATTTATCTCCTGAATCTTTTAAAAGACGCTTGATCTGTGTGGCCAGAGATTTTAATAGTTCTGTATCTAATACTTGTTTAAGATTTTTTGTTTCTTCTTTAAAAATGTTTACATACCATTTACCACCAGTGGCAATTAAAAATAGATCAGCAACAGCCAAGCACCGGTTTTCATTATCATAATTTTCTGATCCTGTTTTATAAAGGCTTTGGCAGTTTAAGAAAAGCTTATAAAACTCAGATTTAAAGTCAGACAGAAAATCAGGGTTTAAGTGCATGTAGTATGTATATCCCTCCCATAAAGCCCTGGATATGTGTTTATCTTGTTCCCAATCCATTAAAGGTTTTATATTGTCTTTAGTCCATTCTCTGTCTAAAAACCAAAGCTCATATAAATAAGAGCCAAAATGAAACATAACCCAAGGATTTTTTGTTGCACCATTAATAATAGTATTAAAATAATTTTTTATCTCTTCTGGTATTTTGCTGTTTTTTGGTATTGTTTTATCAAACTTGCTCCATAAAGCCTGAAAAATAGACTGTGATAATTGACCTGATTTAGAGTTAAGTGCGATCATCGAGAAATTAGAATCATCTAAGTTAAAATCTGTTGTATCTGTGATGCTTAACTTCCATAGTCTTTTCCACCATTTTTCAAAATATTGTTTATCTTTATAGTATATTGGTCCAGCTTTAAGATCCCATGCGTGTATTAAAGACCACAAACATTTGTTTATAAATTTGTCAGGTTTGTTTTCTATTGTTTTAAGAGTTTTTTGAAAGTGCTGGTTGCTTGTTTGTATGTCGCTTATTTCAGTAATTCCATTCAAAAAAGCACCCCAATAAGTGGCACCTTCTATATCACCTTCTTTAAACATTAACAACACCTTAAAAGTTTTATCTGGCATATCTTTTGCAAGTGAACGAAATGCCCTTGTTTTATCCTCAGACCAAAGTGTGGACTTAGGGTTTTTAAGATCATCGTATATTTGCTCAAGGGTTAAATTGTGATAGTGGTTTTGACTACCAACAAATATAGGCCCTGTATGAAAATAAGGAAAATCACCTCGATCATCTTCTTTGTTTTTCGGAGGGGTTAATGAATATTTTTTCTGGATTTTATTGTAATATGTGTTTATTTCTTCCGGTAAAGAAGCTTCAGCCTTTTTCAAGCAATCTAATCTTTTAAATATATCTATTGCTTTTTGTTCAATAAAAGTATTTTCATCAATATCTTTAAATAAACTTCGAGGGGGGCCTTTCATAATTAAAGCAAAAAGTTTTTTAACAGCTGATTTTGAGTGTTTTCTGTTTCTTAGATATTTAAAAACTTCGTTTTGAGAAGTTCTGGACCACAAAGTATGGGCTGGATTGCGTTCTAATAAATCAAGGGCTATGTCTTCTTTTAATTCTGGATATTTTGTGATCGCATAAAAAATAAGACGATAAAATATAGAATAAGGATAAAACCGCCATTTATTTAATAAAAAATGGGCCTTAGTTTTATTTTGTTGCATAGATAGATCAAAACTATCTCTTGTTAAATCAATCAGATAAGTCCAGGGATAATATCTTTTATTGTGTGTGTGTTGCTCTATAGAGGATCTGCTCATATAAAAAAGATCCTCTCCGTTTTTAATAATGTTAAAGAGCTTTGCCTGCTCCATTGCCTTTTTCAGAAGATTAGAAAAGTCTTCTGCATGTAATAATAATGTTTTTTCATTTTGTAATACTATATCAGGGTAACGGCGCGCGTTTATTTGTAACTCAGCTTCGTAGATAAGATTTTTAGACTCAGGTTTTTTTTTCAAAAGTTCATCTGAGACATCAGGTTCAAAATGAATATCGGGTTTAAAATGAATATAAGGTTCTAAAGCTTCCAGTAGTTTTTGAGCTTTGATTGAACAATATTGTTGGTTTAGACCTCTTATAATATCATAATCAATCTCGTATTCCCGAATGGGCTGATAAGTTAAATAATTATTATTTGTAACTGTTTCCCAAAAAAGTAATATTCTTTTCTCCAACTGTTGAGTTTTGTCTTTAAGTGTTTCTTTATATTCCATTTCCCTGCGGATTATATATTTAAACAAAGGGTTCAAAATGCAACCTTGGTTTATAATCCAATGGATTAATTCTTTTTTGTCCAAATGATGTAAAAGCCAGTTTGTTATACAGTATTCTGTAGGTGATGGGGTTTCCCACAAAGGCACCTGAGGTACCGGAGGAATTGGTATTGCGGTTTTTTTTATAAGTTTATCCAACAGTCTACTTTCATTTATCGGTTTTAACCAGCTTATGTCTACTGGTTTATGTTGTTTTAGTTCATTTTCTTTTGTTGACACAGAAGGTAAATTAGTTGGTTTATTTTTCTGTATTGGATCAGGTGCTGTATCTGATGTAACTTGGTCTTTTTTCTGTGTTGGATCAAGGTTTGTATCTGATGTAACTTGGTCTTTTTTCTGTATTGGATTAGGGTTTGTATCTGATGTAACTTGGTCTTTTTTCTGTGTTGGATCAAGGTTTGTATCTGATGTGACCTGGTCCTTTACATTTTGTTTTAGAGTGTTTTTTTGTATTTCTTTAGGACCAAAATTTATTTGTGGAAAATATTCTGCCAGTTTAGAGTCTGTTTTTAGAAAAGAAATAATATTTTGCTCTTTATTTTTATCAAAATCCCTGTATGGGGATTTTAATTTTTCTTTTAGCCAGGTTTTTTTATTTAAAAGTCCAGTTGTTTTCCAATCAGCCCATTGTTTAATGGTATTGTATAAAATAGAATGATCGGGATTGTTTTTGATCTTATAGGGTATTGGTTCAACTCCGATGGCTTTCCATTTGTTTTTTGCTTTTGCTTTTGCTTCTTCATCCTCTTTATACCCAGCAAAAGCATAAATCGCAGGTTTAGTTTTATTTTTTTCCTCTTTATTTTCAAGTGTATTGTTAGAATGGTTTTTTATATTATTTCTTTTTCTTCTTTGGTTTTCATAGCTGATTGCCGAAACTAAATAATTCATTACAGGGTCATTTACTCCATATCCAATAAACAACACTGTAAAATCTTGAAAAAGTTGGATCACAAACCGGGCCGCCCAATTATCGTGTAAATAAGCCAGGCCAAAATCTTTTCTGGTAAGAATAAGATTATTCCCTTCAGGATCATGTTTTTCGTCAATAACCCCATGTAAAAATGTCAGGTTTTTCCATGTTTCTTTTCTGGGAGGGGCAAGCTTTGGGGCAGAATCTGATAAAGCAGGATCAAGACCGGCCTCAAAAAATAATCTGTCAAAGTTTGTGGTGACTAACCTATATCCTTTATTGCCCGGTAAAGCAGATAAATCCAAAAGGGCTTTATGCACTTGAGACTTGCCGGTGTGGTTATTCTGGGTATTTTTTTCGATCTTTTTGTGTTTTTCTTCCCCCTGCTTCTCTAAAATATTTATTACTGTCTTTCTTAAAGTTTCTCTTGAGACAGAAAACGGCTGGTGTCCTTCAATCAAGTCTAAAACGCTGTCATATTGTTTTCTTTCCCATACTTCGTTTAAAAGAGGTTCTTTTTTTATGTCTATATTGAGTTTTTGACAAACTTCTTCCACCAGATTTTTAAATGTAGGCAAGCCACTTTGTGCAGAGATTCCTGCCCCGCAAAACAACACCAGTTTGTCATTTCGGCGGGCGTGTTCAACTTCTTCTGGTATATCAGGACCATCCGGGATATATTGCATAATACAGTATACCATGAGAACAAATCAGTTTTTGTCAAGTGAAGTGCCTTAATTAATATTCGTCTGTGATAAAGATTGTTTTTTGCCTGGATTCCCTCTTAAAAAAGGCTAAAAGCCTGTTAGGCTTTCTGTTTAGGTTCGGGATTCTCGCTCAAGCGCGAGACTGCAAAGCCAAGTACTTGGTTTTTTAGTTTGGATAGGAGGAGTGAGAGTAACGGAAATTGCGGGATTGCCCAGCCAAGTACTTGGTTTTTTAGTTTGGAGGAGAAAAAGCATTTGTTCAGGATAGACTCCTAAACATATTTTGTTTCGTAGTGCCTTCTCTTAAATATTTAAATTTGTAGGAAATAAAGCTTAAAAGTTAAAGTAACAAAACCTAAGGAGTCGGTCCTGAATACAGTCATTTGAGGGCAGAAATCACTTGGGACATCTCTTTAAAAGTCCAGAGATTTACGCTTTCACAGGGCTGAAAAGTGGGCAGGCTGGCCTTTTTAGTTTAGAGGAGAGGACGAGAAGCAGTATTATTTTCTAAAAGCTCTCTATTTGTTTTTAATTCTGTTTGTGATGGGATACTGTTGCCTGGCAGGCAAAGTTGTTTAGGGGCTGACTTTTGTTGCTAATTTCATAGATTCAATTAAGGTATGCTCTCTTAATGGTTTTTAAAAAGTCTTGTTTTTTCATATTGACTTATATAGATATTATATATACAATACCTATATGACATTTGAATGGAAAATAAACCTGCTGTAAGAATTATATCAGCCCGCAAAGCTACAAAAAAAGAAAGGAGGTTTTATGAAAAAAGAGTATAATTTTTCAAAAATGAAAGAAGTTAAAAGCCCTGTTAAAAATAAAAAAACTGTGGGAATTAATTTAAGCCATGAAGTAATTGATTATTTTAAAACTCTTAGCAAAAAAAATAATATCCCTTATCAACAGCTCATTAATTTTCACCTTTTAGATTGCGTGGAGAAAAAGAAAAAGCTATCTATAAAATGGACAGCTTCATAAATCATATATAATTTATAAATTAGAGGCAGATCAAGTTAAAGTGTTAGAGATAAATAAACATGAGTATTAAAACAAAAATGTTTTTAAATAAATTAAACCAAGGTGCTTTAACTTTTGGTGATATGCTGATGTCCTTGAGAATGTGTGATGCGATAACACAAACAGCATTGGCAAAAAAACTAAAAGTAAGAAAAAGCCTGATTTGTGATATAGAAAAAGGTAGGAGAGCTGTTTCGCTTAAACTGGCCAGTAAAATGGCAAATATAATAGGCTACCTTGAACAGGTTTTTATAAAGCAAGTACTTGATGATCAGTTAAAAGACGCTAATTTAAACAACCTGAAAATAAAAATAATAAAAACAGCTTAAATACTGTTAAAATATTTTAGCATTAGTGCACGCATAACTGAAAATAATAAAAACAGTTTAAACTACTGGTTGATTTTCAGGCATACTCCCGTTGGGTAAAATTAGCTAAAACGCAATTTTTTATGTTAAACATATTCTTTTTCACAATCTGTTCTTTTAAATATTTAAGTTTTTAGGAAATAAAGCCGAAGAAATCAAAATAATAATTCCAAAAAAACAGAGCCTAAGTAAAATGAATAAAATTACAGAAAACGATATTGAATCTTTAGCTATTAGCTTACTCAAAGAACAAGGCTTTCAACATTTGTTTGGCCCAGAAATTGCTCCTGATGAAAATAAAAATTTAAGATCAAAAACAAGTTCACTAAATCCAAGCCCTCATTCTGGTCAAACAGAGTCAAGCTCCCTGTATGTTCAAACAGAACCAGGCAGAACCAAATCACCATCTAAAAAACCAGGTTCAGAACTTTATAGGTTAACTCCTCTTCGCTCAAGTTATGAAGATCCTCTTCTTTACAACATACTGCGTTCCGCACTCACAGACCTTAATCCTAATATCCCAGCAGAAGCTCTGGAGGACGCTCTTAATCAGATCAAACAATTTTCTTCAGAAACACTTATCCAAAACAATAAAATTTTTCACGAAAAACTAATAACAGGGATAAATGTCAGTGTTCGAAAAAATAATGAGAGCAGAGGAGAATATATAAAACTGCTTGATTTTCAAAATCCAGAAAACAATACATACCATGTTGTTAATCAATTTACTGTAATGGAAGGTCGCCACAAACACCGCCCAGATATAGTATTATTTGTCAACGGGTTGCCTTTAGTGGTTATGGAATTAAAAAACCCAATAGATAAAAATGCTACTGTTCGGTCAGCCTATAGGCAACTGCAAACTTATAAAACAAATATTCCAGCCGTGTTTGTTTATAACAGTATTTTAGCTATCTCTGATGGGCTGGAGGCTAAAGCAGGCTCTCTTTCTGCAGGGTGGGATCGTTTTATGTCTTGGAAATCCATTGATGGTAAAAAAGAGGAATCCCATTTAACACAACAAATGGAGAGCCTTATTAAGGGAATGTTGAATAAAAAAACTTTGTTAGATTTAACTCAAAACTTTATAACTTTTGAAAAGATAAAGAAAATCCAAAAAGGAATAACAACTATTGAGATCATAAAAAAGCTGGCCAGCTATCATCAATATTATGCTACCAATAAAGCGTTAGAGTCTGTTATTCAAGCCAGTAGCTCTTCCGGTCACCGCAAAGGAGGGGTTATATGGCATACACAAGGCTCAGGCAAGTCTTTGACAATGATGTTTTCTGCTGGGAAAATCGTGCGCAAGCTAAATAATCCAACCCTTGTTGTTATTACAGATCGAAATGACCTGGATAATCAGCTGTTTGATACTTTTTCTGCTGACCGATTTCTTTTAAGACAAGAACCTAAACAGGCAAAAAACCGGGAACATTTAAAAGAACTGTTAAAAGTGGTTAGTGGAGGTATTATTTTTACCACCATACATAAGTTTTACCCAGAAGAAGGTAATGTGTATGAAGAACTTTCTAATCGAAAAAATATTGTTGTTATTGCTGATGAAGCACACAGGACCCAATATGGTTTTAAAGCAAAAATTATAGATGATAAAGAACAAAATGGTATCATTAAAGGGAAAAAAACAGTGTATGGATTTGCTAAGTATATGCGAGATGCTCTTCCCAATGCTACCTTTCTTGGTTTTACTGGTACTCCTATTGAAAGTGTAGATAAAAACACTCCCGCTGTTTTTGGTAACTATGTTGATATTTATGATATTGCTCAAGCAGTAGAGGACAAAGCGACAGTGCCTATTTCTTATGAAAGCAGATTGGTTAAAGTGGAACTAAGTAAAGAAGGCAAAAAGCTAATTAAAGAGTTAGATCAAGAACTGCCAACAGAAGATCTTTTAGAAACCCAAAAAGCAAAAGCAAAAACTACACAGTTAGAAGCCATTATAGGAAGTGACCAGCGGATTAAGAGAATGGCCAAGGATATAGTTTATCATTTTGAAAAAAGACAATCTGTTTTTAAAGGAAAAGGAATAATTGTGGTTATGTCTCGTAGGATAGCTGTTAATCTTTATAGGGAAATAATCCAAATTCGACCTCAATGGCATGATGATGATCTGGAAAAAGGAAATATTAAAATAGTGATGACATCTGTTGCAAGTGACGGTCCTGATTTTTTTGAACATAGGACAAACAAAGAAGAACGTTACCGCTTAGGGGAAAGAATGAAAGCCGTAGATGATGACTTGAGCCTGGTTATTGTAGTGGACATGTGGCTTACCGGTTTTGATGTTCCCTGTTTACATACTATGTATATGGATAAACCTATGCGTGGTCATAATCTTATGCAAGCCATTGCTCGTGTGAATCGAGTTTATAAAGATAAACCCGGCGGGTTGGTAGTGGACTACCTTGGTATTGCCTCTGATTTAAAAAAAGCTTTGTCTTTTTACTCTGAAGGAGGAGGAAAAGGAGAACCAACAGTACCACAAGAGCAAGCCCTTTATCTCATGTGGGAAAAGTTAGAAGTGGTTAGGCAAATGTTTCATGGGTTTGATTATAAAAAATATTTTGAAGTCGACACGGCTAAAAAACTTTCTCTAATTTTATCTGCTGAAGATCTTATATTAAATTTAGAAAGTGGTAAAAAGCGATTTATTGATTCAGTAACAGCTCTCTCAAAAGCTTTTGCTCTATCTATCCCACACGATCAGGCTTTAGCAGTAAAAGAGGAAATTGCTTTTTTTCAAGCTGTAAAAGCTCGACTCATAAAATTTACAGGCACAGGAGAAAGTAAAACAAATGAAGAAATAGAAACAGTGATCCGCCAAATAATTGATAAAGCCCTTGTATCTCATAAAGTAGTGGATATTTTCTCTTCAGCCGGAATTAAACAGCCTGATATTTCTATTCTCTCTGATGAGTTTTTACAGGATATGCAAAATTTTAAATATAAGAACATTGCTATTGAGGTACTTAAAAAACTGCTGAATGATGAAATTAGAGGAAGAATAAGGAAAAATCTTGTCCAAGGAAAAAGCCTTATGGAAATGCTGGAAGAATCTATAAAACGATACCACAATAAAGTTATTACAGCTGTAGAAGTTATTGATGAGCTGATAGAGATTGCTAAAAACATTCGTGCAGTAGATAAAGATCCTCAGAAAATGGATTTGTCCGAAGAGGAATACGCTTTTTACACCGCTGTGGCAGACAACCAAAGCGCACGTGAACTTATGGGTCAGAACCAGTTAAAAGAGTTGGCTATTGCTCTAACAGAGAAGGTAAGAAAAAACGCAACTATAGACTGGCAAATTAAGGAAAATGTAAGAGCTAAGCTGAAAGTGATGGTTAAGCGCACTTTGAGGGAATACGGTTATCCGCCGGACATGCAAAGGCTTGCCATTGACAATGTGCTAAAGCAGGCAGAAGCCATAGCCGATGAGATTATATCTCCCTCTGCCTGAAGCTTGCTTAGTTCTACTGTTACAAATCGCAAGTCCTATTATTTAAGGGATTATTTTTGCCATAATATATCAAAACAATCAAACTATCAGTAAAAAATGAAATGAGTAAAATTTTCACAGCTATTTAAAAGCTGGTTGCTCATCCCGCTTGGTTTTTCACAGGCTATATGTGTGTAAAAAATTCACCCTTAAAAAATACTTGATTTTTTATATTAAGAATATTATACCCTATGCAAATGGCGATGATTATTTTTAGAAATATCTTTTTATTGTGGTTTTTAATAAGCGTGGAGGTTTTTGCTGTTTCTTCCATCTGTTCTGATGTTTTTTCAGGTAAAGTGGAGGATTTGAATTTGACTCCACGTATTTCTACAGCACTGAAATCGAATAACATAGAAAGTATTGCAGATCTGATTCGCAAAACCCCAAAAGAAATATTAAGCATCCCCACTTTGGGACCAAAATCTCTTTCCACTATCAATGAAAAATTGGCAGAGCGGGGCTTGAGTTTGAATATGAACCGGCAGAAGATAAAACAAGCGGAAGTATTGGAAATAATAAACCAAACCATGAAAGAAATAACACGCCAATCCAAAGGTAAACAACAAGCCTCAACCATAACAAGAGAGGAAATAAGGAGCTTGATTTTTAAAATCGCTCAACCTGTGAATACATTAATATCATCCTCATACGTGCTTAGAACTTTAAAAGCACATAATATATACATGATCAAAGATCTGATCCAATTTACTCCACAAGAGCTGTCGACAGCCACCTATCTGCGGGACAAACCTATAAAAAAAATCAGAAAAGCCCTACAGAAAAAAGGACTGGACTTAGGGGGGAAGGTTCACACAAAATTCGGACAAATTTTAAAAGCAATTAATGCAGTCTTAAACAGATATCCAAAATCTGAAGAAATATTTAACTCCATACATACTCTTTAATTATCGGCGTCTGCTTATCGTTTTATCGTCAAGTCAAGTTCTAAGTTTATAAAGAAGATGAGAGAGATTTCAACAAGAGACCAATATAGCCTTATAGAGGACGCAAACAAAAATCTTTATCGTCCGCCCTCTAAAAGCACATAAGAAATAAGATCCATATACGAGGCCTTAGGACTTAAAAGAGTGTCTAAATTTATCTCCACTTCTTGAATCAAATCTTAAAAATGTGTGGCACCAGAAACTTGTAAGTATCTGAAATCACTCATTTATTGCATTGCGGTTTAGCAGAAGTCGGGAAAGGCTTTTTCGGTGTGCCAGTCGCAGAAGTTTTTAAATTGACTGTAAAAAGGTGGACACATTAACCACCATAATGGTAAGTCCAGGTAAATTGCTTTTTTTGACTTCAGTTTATCGGACAGAAACTGTTTAGCTAAAGTGGATTTACCTACCTGTCTTGCCCCCAGAATGGCTACAGCTGGATAATTTTTCAAAAGCTCTTTGAGCTTTTTTTGTAATTGATTTCGTTTTATATAATCTTGCATATTTGAAGTTATACTTCAGATTTGCAAGGTTTGCAAGATTTACCTTTATTGTTTAGCTGGTTGTTTTAAGGTGCTGGTTACTTATAATAGCTACTGTTATGATGTGTCTGTAACTACTCGTGTTTTTTTAAGGTGCTGGTTACTCATATAGTCACCCCTTTTACTTATGTTTATGGTATGCTCACGAAATGTCATCAGTAAAGCTACTTTTTTCCAGGTAAGTTATTTTTTAGTTTTTGTATTTTTTTCTCAGGCCAGTTTGTTATTTTAGATACAGTAGTTATACTCACCCCTTCTTTTATCATGCTTTTGATAAGGTCTTGTTTCGTTTTTTGTCTGCCTTCTTCTCTGCCTTCTTCTCTGCCTTTTTGCAAGCCTTCGTCAAAGGCATAAGCTTTTTCAGCCCTCTGATCCATGATAAACTTCTCTCTGGCCTCTTCCCACCTTCTTATATCTTCATCTTGCGACAAATCCTGTAAATGCTCCATTGCTCTTTTCATCTCTTCCCCCTTTTTTGATAAAATCTCATATTCCTTTTTACTTATACTTTTAGACCTCTTTAAAATATAACACCATAAGTCCCTAAAATCAAACATATTGTTAAGCTCTGATAAATATTCTCTCTGAAATCGGCTTAATTCCACAAACACTATCCGTAAATCATCACTTAACCCAAAATGAGGAGGATCATCCATTGACTGTTTAAAACAGTAATTATATATTAACTTTTTAATTCAACGAAAATAGAGGATGTAGTGAATAAACCCCGTTCTTTATTTTTCCCTGAGATTTTTTCAGTAACTTTTACAAACATAGTTTTGACTTCCCCAGAAACCACAAGAGGAATAAATGTCGTGGATAAGAACATAGGTTATATTATTTGATTAATCCCAGACTGTTTTAGCCCAACAAATACCGATGATTTTTCCTTTGTATCCATTTTCTCTTAAAAAGTCAGACATGGCTCGTAAATGAGCCCCTGTTGTTATAACATCATCAAAAACACATAATATTTTAGGCTCTTTGTTTTTAAACCCCTTCCAAATATAGTTTTTTTTTAAAATTTCTGGATTTCTCTCTCTGGAGAGGTGAGAAGATTTTTCAGTTTTTTTTATTTCAACAGGCCATTCAACCAACCACCCCGGTGGCAGTGATTTCAAAATTTCCCTAAATAAATCCTCAAATCGATTATTGTATTCAGGATGGTTTTTTGTTTTGGAGCTGGGAACAGCAGTTAACACCCCACCCTTTGGGTTTATTTTTAGTAATGGTGTAACATCTTCTTTAAATTGCCTAACAGCATTTTCACGATGTGGCCATTCAGGGGTGTTCTTTTTAGAAGGAGATTTTTTTAAATTCAAAACAAGAGAATTGACCGGACCACCTTCATAACCCGTGCCCGACTTGTATTCTTTCGCATATATCCAAACATCATCGGGTTTTATGTAAAGTAAGTGTTCTTTTTCAAATCTATTCCAACCTGGATTCATTTATATATCTCAAAATATCTGAAGTTTCTTTTACTCTGATAGCTCCTCGGTTTTCATAAGTGATAGGCCATTTGATTTTTGGATTGTCAAAACAGGAGTCCAATATAAATAGTTTTTTGCCTTGTCTAAGACATTCCCTCGCTTGAACAAGAGAGCCACTTGTGTCTCCAGCCTCTACAATGACAGTAGCTTTTGAAATAGATGCCATTGTTTTGTTCCTTCGTGGAAAATGAAATTTACGATAATTAAAAGGTTCTTTTGCATATTTGTAGAAAGGGACCTGACTGATGAGTAAAAAATCCTTAGCAATTTTATCTTGTAACTTTTTATTCTCTTTAGGATAATATTTGTTGATAGGTGTACCTATAACTCCTATAGTAGGCTTATTATTATCAATAGTTGACTGATGAGCTACAGTATCAATTCCTAAAGCTAAACCAGACACAATGGTAAATCCCTCATCTGACAATTCTTTAGATAAATTTTTGGCTTTTTTTATTCCTTCGGTGGAAGCTTTTCTTGATCCCACTATTGAAATGCAAGAGGTTCCCAATATATCTAAGTTCCCTTTGTAATAAAATAGTCCTATAGGGCAATGACTTCTTAAGTTCTCTGGATATTGAAAACCTTTATTAACAACTATTGAAAAATCTCTAATTTCATGACATAAAGAAGTAGCTAAAAAGTCCTGCACTTCCGTTTGTATCTGGTCAGGAGTTTTTTTTAATGACAAAGGATCAATCTGATGTGGTATTTGTTTTAATACTTCAGAGGGAGTACAATTAATAAACATTTCTTTTAGGGTTTTTTCTTTTAAAGTTTTTTCGTCATTGCTTTGGATGGCCCACAGCACTTCATAAGCAAGCATCTCCCTGGAAGGAGAGATTACATTTTGTTCTATGAAACTTATATCTTGCATATAAAGAAAACTTCCATTAGTTACTCGCCCGTAAAAAAACTTTTTTTGACTGCATTCCAGCTCTTCAGCGAGACTAAAAAGTGGGTAAGTCTCCTTTTTCAGTTTCTAAGGGGGGCCTTTTTCCTGGTTAGGCGAGTAACCTACCTAATCAGGGGCTTTTCACGGACGACTATTAATATTAATATGTTTTACTCTTCTTAGGTGTCAATGTTTATTGACGCATAATTACTTCAGTCCAGGAAGTATGTCAATAGATATGCTTTTTTTCTTCGCACAGGGGCGAACAGGGTCACACAACAGGGCTGAACAGGGTTAAAACCTCTTGCTAACATAGCCCTTAAGCTCACACACAATTAACACAGAGTGCCTAAACATGCCTCAACAATAGTTAAACTATCAGTTTTTAAGAGATCAGTCGTTACAATTAGCACAGAACCTGGATCGGGCTTAAAAAAATGGATAATTTTACCTTTATTGTTTGACTGGTTTTATAAGGTGCTGGCATCCCTCAAATGTTCTACAGCTCTTTTCATCTCTCTATAGCTCTGTTTTTTTGTAGTTTTTTAATTATTTTTTTCAGAGAGTCCTGTTACCTCAGAGATAATAGAAATATCCAATTTTTTCTGTATCATATTTAAAGCCACTTTTTGCATGCCTTTTTGCATGCCTTCTTCTCTGCCTTTTTGCATGCCTTCTTCTCTGCCTTTTTCCAAGCCTTCGTCAAAGGCGTAAGCTTTTTCTGCCCTCTGATCCATGATAAACTTCTCTCTGGCCTCTTCCCACCTTCTTATATCTTCATCTTGCGACAAATCCTGTAAATGCTCCATTGCTCTTTTCATCTCTTCCCCCTTTTTTGATAAAATCTCACATTCCTTCATATTTATACTATTAGAATTCTTTAAAATATAACACCATAAGTCCCGAAAATCAAATAAATTCAGTAAATTTATATTATCCGAACTTGTGTTAAACTTACTCAACTCCACAAACACAATTTTTAACTGATTATTAAGCATAAAATGAGTTTTTTTATCCGATCGCAAAGAAAAAGAAGTAATGATGTTGGAAATATCTGTGGTTTTATACTGTTCTGCTTTAGGTGTGCGTGCTTTCAAATCCTGTTGACCAGAAGGAAGTTTTTCAGAAATTACGGATACAGTTTGTTGTTCTTCAGAGTTAGTTTCGTTTTTAAATCCTATTTCATTTTTACGTTTAAAGACATCTAAATCCTAAAGTTTCATATATTACTCTTATCTCTTGTATGCTTTTAGAGGGCGGACGATAAAAATTTTTGTTTGTAGGTTTTATCCTCTATAATCAAGTAATTTATTTGTTATTACTACATCTGAGTGAGTGGATAAATCTAAGTTTGACTGTCCATCATCCATGTTATGCCAATACACATGCACCCCTTCTTTTCTTGCTGTCTTCATAGCAGGAATCATATCTGTATCTCCTGAAATAAGAACAAGTTTTGTACATAGTTTTTTTGCTGTGATACTGGCAATATCTAAACCTATTCGCATATCAACCCCTTTTTGTTTAAATTTTGGTCTCCAATAGTTTTTTTGATTTTTCTCCCATCCTTGTAATTTGAGTTGCCCCATTCTCAAAGCAAAAAAGTTTTTTCTTTTCATTTCATCATGGAATTTTCTTATAACTTTATATGTGTTTTCAAAATGATTACTAATTTTTTTAAAGTCCTCACTGGTCATACCATCAGGCCTATGCTCTGAAGCTGTTAAATGTAAAGGGGGGCAATCATAATAAAATATTCTATAAATGTAGGCATTATTATGAGATTGTATATATTTGAGAATTTTCAGAATGTACTGTTCAACATCATCTGCTATTGGACTTCTTGAAAAGTTTGCTTTGTATCTTTTAGTGAAGTGTCCACCATCAATAATAAACGCAATTTTTTCCATAACAAAAAGTTTGGCCCTCGTGTCCAACCTGAACCAGAATTAAGTTACAGGAATCAGGAACGAAGGGCCTTATATTACATTGAATTTCAATAACATAAGCTATCAGTTAACTTTATTTTTGTATTATAACTTTAACTTTAATGCATTTCAAATAAAAAATACATTTGTAATCTTTAGAATTTGTGTATAAGTTTTAAAAAAACAGCTTTTTTGTGTCAAAACTTATTAATTTATCGATTTTATTGTGGTTTTAAGAATTTAACAAATTAGGTCAGAAAATCATCAATAGATCGAGCTGGATTGGATTAGGCCTGGAAAATAGGCAGTTTTACCTTTATTGTTTAGCTGGTTTTTTTAAGGTGCTGGTTACTTATAATAGCTACTGTTATAATGTGCTTGTAACTACTCGTGGTTTTTTAAGGTGTTGGTTACTCATATAGTCACCCCTTTTACTTATGTTTATGGTATGCTCACGAAATGTCATCAGTAAAGCTACTTTTTTCCAGGTAAGTTATTTTTTAGTTTTTGTATTTTTTTCTCAGGCCAGTTTGTTATTTTAGATACAGTAGTTATACTCACCCCTTCTTTTATCATGCTTTTGATAAGGTCTTGTTTCGTTTTTTGTCTGCCTTCTTCTCTGCCTTGTAGTCTGCCTTCTTCTCTGCCTTTTTCTAACCCTTCATCAAAGGCGTAGGCTTTCTCTGCCCTCTGATCCATGATAAACTTCTCTCTGGCCTCTTCCCACCTTCTTACCTCTTCATCTTGCGATAAATCCTGTAAATGTTCCATTGCTCTTTTCATCTCTTCCCCCTTTTTTGATAAAATCTCATATTCCCTTTTACTTATACTTTTAGACCTCTTTAAAATATAACACCATAAGTCCCTAAAATCAAACATATTGTTAAGCTCTGATAAATATTCTCTCTGAAATCGGCTTAATTCCACAAACACTATCCGTAAATCATCACTTAACCCAAAATGAGGAGGATCATCCAACCTTAAAGAAAAAGAATTGATAAAATTTCTTCTCTCCCTTTGGCTATCGAGTGACAATTTTTTGCCACCAGATACTTTAAACTGCTCTGGTTTAAAGACATCAAAGTCTGTAAAAATAAGAGAATAGACAGGGCTGATATTTTGGTATTTTCCTGCTTTTTTTAAGTCTTCGGTGTAAAGTCTGGCCCAATAAAATAAGATTCGGTTTAAGAAACCTTTTTTTGACATAGATTGCATTTCCACATTTATTTTTTCTCCTGTGTTAAGCTGGATTTTTAGGTCCATGATGATTTGCTTGTTTGTGGCTATATCAGGATAAAGAGAGCTATCCAAGATGGTTAATTCTTTCTTGTCCGTTTGCTATGTGTCCTCATTTGTCCTGTGTGTTTTTTTTTATCTTGGTATGGTTGTTGTTTTTTAACATCCAAGAAAGACACAGCTTGGACCGATTTCCCAGGAGGGAGAGGGAGGAAGGTATTAAGCAAAAACATAAGAACTTGCTTATCTTTTGAGAAGTAGAGTTTAAACATCAAATCTTGAGTTAAGTTTAAAAATTGGTTTTGTGTTTTTTGTGTGTTCATGTTTATTTTCCTCTTTTGTTTGCTTGTTTGCTTGTTTGCCTGTTTGTTTGCTTGCTTGCTTGTCTGTTTGTTTGCTTGCTTGCTTGTCTGTTTGTCCAGTTTATATATATGCAAGATCGGGATCGTGTTAAAAAGGGCTTTTTACAAGGTTTTGGGGGTATAGAAATTCGGAATCCGAATTTATTATTCGAAAATGGAATTTCTAAATGAATCAGGCCTGGAAAATAGGCAGTTTTACCTTTATTGTTTAGCTGGTTTTTTTAAGGTGCTGGTTACTTATAATAGCTACTGTTATAATGTGCTTGTAACTACTCGTGTTTTTTTAAGGTGCTGGTTACTTATATAGTCACCCCTTTTACTTATGTTTATGGTATGCTCACGAAATGTCATCAGTAAAGCTACTTTTTTCCAGGTAAGTTATTTTTTAGTTTTTGTATTTTTTTCTCAGGCCAGTTTGTTATTTTAGATACAGTAGTTATACTCACCCCTTCTTTTATCATGCTTTTGATAAGGTCTTGTTTCGTTTTTTGTCTGCCTTCTTCTCTGCCTTGTAGTCTGCCTTCTTCTCTGCCTTCTTCTCTGCCTTTTTCCAAGCCTTCATCAAAGGCGTAGGCTTTCTCTGCCCTCTGATCCATGATAAACTTCTCTCTTGCCTCTTCCCACCTTCTTATATCTTCATCTTGCGACAAATCCTGTAAATGCTCCATTGCTCTTTTCATCTCTTCCCCCTTTTTTGATAAAATCTCATATTCCCTTTTACTTATATTGTTAGATTTCTTTAAAATATAACAATATAAGTCCCGAAAATCAAACATATTGTTAAGCTCTGATAAATATTCTCTCTGAAATCGGCTTAATTCCACAAACACTATCCGTAAATCATCACTTAATCCAAAATGAGGAGGATCATCCAACCTTAAAGAAAAAGAATTGATAAAATTTCTTCTCTCTCTTTGGCTATCAAGTGACAATTTTTTGCCACCAGACACTTTAAACTGCTCTGGCTTAAAAAAAATCCCTAAAGAACCCCTGGACCTTTTCCGATAAAAAAAAAGTATGAAAGCAATATTTTTATTATCGGTTTTAGTGTTTGTTTCCGAGATAGTCTTCGCGGAAGAAAAAGTAAAAATCAAGTTTGGAAAAGAGATTATTCATGGCACACCACAGAAGTTTAATTTATGCAACCCAGTGAATTACAAGGGTAATAAGAAGATTATAGATAAACATCTTAAGCTACAATACAGGCTTATGGCATTTAGAAAAGAGAGAAATAAAATACTGAACAGAAAGGGTAAACTTATTACTAAAACAAATAAGATAATCAGAAAGATTGACAATAAGTTACACCACAAGCTTATAAAAAAATATAGGCCACTAATAAGAATAGCAAACAATTATGTAGAAAAACAAAATTCATTAAACAGTAAATTCCAAAATATAAGCATTCAAGCTAGTAATGCGTATATAATACTTTTAAGAACAGCATCACAAGGGCAACCTTCCCTTTATGGTCTACAGACTGTTAATTTATATATAGAAGATTTTTTAAAAAATTACGCTCCTAAAAGTTTAAGATATGAAAAAATAGTGGAAAAACTACATAATGAAATATATAACCTTTATAAAGAACAAGATCGGATAAATAATCTTAAAAGACTACCAGCGCATAGATAATCTTTAACCTTTAGGCTATTTTGAGGTGCGGGATGTTTTAGTTAAGGTGGCATATTTATATTGTGGGAGCGGATTAGCAGGGTAGATTAGCATTTTTCCCCAGAAAGTGAAAATCAGGCCCAGGGGGGAGTATATTTAAGGATATATACTTTTTTCTGCGCACAGGGGCGAACAGGGCTGAATAGGGTCACAAAACAGGGCCGAACAGGGCCACAAAATAGGGATGCACAGAGCTCTAAAACCTCTTGCTAACATGGTTCATAAGCTCACATACAATTAACACAGAGTGCCTTGTGCTTAGCAAACTGTCCGAATATGAGGGCCAGATCAATATGACTATGTTAAATCAATTTCTTAAAGAGAAATCCAAAACTTCTTTCTTAATTGTGTCCCGTATATTTATCAGTTTATCTGAACGAGGATGATTTTTTACTCCTTTTTTCATTATATCCCATAAATTTTCTAAATATTCCCTTCTTTTCTCAATACTTTTAATACCTTTTTTTGCCCAACGCAACCCTTGAGCACCTAATACATGGTAAGGATAGGGGTCTAATTTACCCCTTTCATCAATTAATTGAACTATATCGTCGTAAGCCCCCTCTGCTAATTGGTGTGCCTGTTCTGTATTTGAATTGACAATAGCTTCTTTAAAATATAGGTGCGCCAAAGACAGTTTCACCAAAGGGTCTGAATTATTTAAACTTGATGATTGGTTTAAATAATTTCTGGCTATATTTAATTTTCCATGTTCTAGCTCAAAGCATCCTCTTTGCAACCAAAAATGGTGATTGTTTTTTAATGAATCAGCTACTGATTCATATAGCTTTTGCGCTTCCGGGATTCCACTTATCTTAAACAAAGTTTCGTGATTAATTAATTTTTTTAATAATCTTTTCATTCTCTTTTGTTCAGGACTTAAACCAATACTTACAGCGACTATATATACTAACCGTTGATAGTATATCATTAATCGTTTATCTGAAGATAATCTGTCATAAATCTTTTCTGCAATTACTCTATGTCTGACTTTTAAACGACTATCATTTTCTATAAAAAGTCCTCTTTTAATCAGTTTGTTAATGATATTTATAGTTTTGTTATCTCTACCTTCTCCTATCCCTATTAATATTTCTTCTCTTGATAGAGAAGAAGATTTTTCAGTTGCTACAGCCACAAGGCAATAAATATGCCTGTCATCGTCATCTAAACTTTCAAATTCTTCGCATATTTTTTCAGTAAAACTCTTTCCAGAAGTGGCCTCTATCATAGCAACAATCAGTTGTCTGTCATACTTGTTTTTGCTTTTAAAAATATTTACCTGTTCTTCTCTTTTTTTGTTCTTTAATGCACCTATCAGGTTTTTTTCTTCTAATAAATCTAATAATTTATTTATTTCATTATCAGTTAACTTGTATGTATTAAACTCTTTAGTATAAATAGTCGGGTCAAATAACGGGCTTTTAATAATCTGATCTACTTTAGTACTTCTTAGAACTAAAGCAATAAATTGCAACTTTTTACTGAGAGCTAAACTTGAGATTATTTGAGCAATTTCCCGGCCATACATATCTGGCGTATCTATAAATAGCGATTCCAAATTTTCAGTATTCCTTACAAGATCATTTATTTTATGAGGAGAGATTTTCAGAATTACGATCAATCCACCCAACAGTTTTTCCTTTGTTTGAAAAATTAAGAGCAATTCTCATTGCAAAAGATGTTTTTCCGTCTCCGGCAGTCCCGGTAAAAATAAAAATAGGGGTAGAGTTTTTTTTATTTGTTTTTACGCTTTCGTTTATTATTTTAATCCATTCTTTTTCTTTATTTCTTTCAATCACTGTATTAGAATACACATCTTTCCAAGAAGGTTCAGCACCCAATAAATAAGTGGCGTCTGATGATGATTTCCTGGTTATTAAATCTGAAACAACAGGAACAGTTTTAACAACAGATTCAGTAACAGTTTGCTTTAGTTTTATAAAACCTTTTCTAGTTTCTTCTTGTAAAGGTGTTAAAAATTTTTCGCAAAACTCTTCCCAAGTATGAGGAATCCATGTTATGTTATATTCTTTTAAAAGCTCTCTTCTAACTGGAGACAGCTTAGGAATTACAATAAATGATTGAGGACGACACTCTGGCAATCTTTGACTCATATCTCTTCTTTTTCTTAAATCAATATAATGCCATAAAGCTTGTTCGTCTGTTAATTTACTGCCTATAAACACGAAAGGAAACTGAAGAATTTCTGAAGCAAGAGTAGCATAATAGGCATCAGGAATAGTTGTTTTTTCAGAATACTGCTCTTGAGAAAAAGTCACTCTATCAGGAATGTCCTCTAACATTCCATGTAGATGTGTAACTATTAAATTTTTAAAAGATTCTACATGTCCTTGACTCTGGACATTATTAGGGACACAAACTACTTGGCGATCAAAATTGAACTTAACCTGAGCTGAAGTAAATAGACTGTCAATATTTACTGTATACACCTTTTGCCAAGGTTGATTAATTATAGTTTTATACTCTTCTTTAAGATTTTTAGGATCTACTGCAAGTCGTTCTTTTAAGTATGAACTGACTTTATTTTTCTTTTTGCGTATAGCTACTTGATACACCTCCTTTAAAGAATCCGCGCTTGAATATGGCATTTCTATTATGTTAGAGATTTCTTTAGCTAATTCATTAGATGTTGGTAAAGTTTTGCCGTTCTTATCTTTTGCCCCTGTAGAAAACCCCGCACCTGTGAATAGGATTAGCTTTCCTTCCGAAAGCTTTCTACCCAGATAGCCTTTTATACGGCTTTCTTCCTCTTTAGTTATAGTGTGCAAATTGATTCTCCTTAGTGTGGCTGTTCTTTAGTGGTGTGAGTTAAAAAATGCTCTCCATCAAAATGAATAATATGATCAGGATTATCCGCTGTCCATACTTCTGTCTCCCATGCTATATCCATTATGTGTCGACGAAGTTCTGTCATATTTAAAAAAGCAGAAATATATATTTTATTTGCAGGACAGTTTTTAAATGTTTTTTCCAATTCAATATAACTTTTACACGATTTCTGTCAACTATTCTGGCTTGTTCAAATTCCTGCAATGTTTGCCGGCGGATAGTCTCTCTGGTGTTTGGTTTGTAGTCCTGATCATAGTGTTTTCGGATAAACTGCATAATATCCATAACTTGGTTTCCATTTGTTATCGGAGGGTGAGGGTTAGAAAGTCCTCTTCCTTGTTAGAGGAAAAAGCGACTGTAAGATCTTTTTTAGAATCCTCTTTGGTAAAACGAGCTTCACTTAAAATCCATCTTTCCGGCCACCGAATGGACACATCACTAAACACTATAGTTTGATCTTCTGCACTTTTAAATAACTTTTTATTTACAGAGGAGCTTAAAATTTTTGCTTTAGGAACAAAAAAAGGTCCTATTCTAAGAGGCTGACTTAAATCAAATTTGCATTTTGCCTTCATAAGCATTTTAGGGACATGACCATGCACAGACACCCCACCTGCTATAAAAACCATGTCCACAGTTTGATACTCTTGACAGGCCAATACGGACCCTCCTCCTTTTGATTGAACCAAAAAATGACCTAAGTGAAATTGAATACTATCTTTTGCATGTTTTATTTTTGCAGAACGGATTAAGGTTTTCCCGCGCTCTTGATTAAGTTGCCCCCCCCTTCGCACTGCTGTCTTTAGGCTGGCAATATTTCTGGCATTAATAGACGGAGAATCAGTGTCCTGCAAGTAAATAAAAACCTGCCCGTCCCAGGATTTTTGGGAAATAAAATAACCCGCAAAAAAGAGCGAACAAAGAAAAACAAAACCAAAAAAAAACTGACAACCTTTAAGTATCTTCATAAAAATATTATCGGATATACTGCTTAACTAATTCAACAAAAGTTCTAACCATTACCCCGGAAGCTGATTTAGGGCGACAATAAGGTAGACGATGAGGGATATTATAGGCCGTTCCAGCAATATCTAAATGCGCCCACGGGATATTTTTATCCACAAAATGCTCTAAAAACGCCGCCGCGGTGGAACTACCTCCTCCATAACCAGCAGAAATATTGGCCACATCCGCTACCTTGCTTTTAATGTCCTTTACATGAAAGTCATCTAAAGGGAGGGGCCATATCTTTTCGCCTGAAGAACAACCAGCCTCTTTAATTCGTTTTTCCAGATCCTGATTTCTGGTAAAAAGTCCTGTATAAGTGTCGCTAAGAGCCACCACTATAGCCCCTGTTAAAGTGGCTGAATCCACAATAAACTCTGGTTTTTGCTCACTGGCGTAAGATAGCACATCCGCAAGCACTAAACGCCCCTCTGCATCTGTATTTAACACTTCCATTGTTTTGCCGTTTCGAGCGGTAAGCACATCTCCCGGTTTAGTGGCACCAGCCCCCGGCATATTTTCTGTAGAACCTACCAAACCCATAACATTTACCTTTAATTGCAAACGGGCCACAGCTAACAAAGCTCCAATAACAGCTACAGAACCACACATATCAAACTTCATTTCATCCATATTTTTAGAGGGTTTGATGCTAATTCCCCCTGAATCAAAAGTAAGGCCCTTCCCAACAAAACAAAGCGGTTTAGTTTTTTTATTGCCTTTATTTCCATTATTACCTTTATAATCTATAATAATCATACGAGGTTCTTGGCTACTGCCCAAAGAAACCCCTAACAGTCCCCCCATTTTTTCTTTTTTTATTCGGTCCTTGTTCCACACACTTACTTTAACATTTTTAAGCCCACGAAATTTATTTTGTGTTTCCTGAGCTAATATCGCCGGGGTCATTAGATTGGCGGGAGTGTCTGCCAGATGACGCGCAAAATTAACGCTTTCTGTCAAAACTTTACCCTCTTCTATACTGGACTTAAGTTCTTTAGATAAAGGTATTCCCGTAAAAAAGATATTTTTAACCTGTTTTTTGTCTTTTTGTTTTTCTTGCAATTCTGAAAACCTGTAACAAGCCAAAGTAAATCCCTCGGTAAGGGAGCAGACTAAATTAGAAGGTGTGCTGGAAAGACCCGTGCATAAAGATAAATCTACTTCCGCAGTAGAAAGAGAGTGCTTTTCTAACACCCTGAAAGCGGTGCCTCCTGCCTGGCGAAAAGTCTCATTATTGAATTTAGGAGCTCCTAAACCCACCAGCAAAAGATGCTGGTTTTTACCTATCCGCGCACAGGGTAAAAATAAAGTCTCATTTTTTTCGCCTTTAAATATCTTTTCTCGGAAAATTTGTTCGCTTAGGCGGAGAAGAGAAGAAGGGGATTTTTTTTTATCAAGGCCTTTTTTGGAAACCAAGATAATTAAACAGGAGCCGGTTCCTGGAGTGGATGAAAATGAAATTCTCATAATAACCTCCTTTAATTTACACAAAATGGGGGTTTACTTAACTTTTGAGGTAAAGCAGACTGGCAATCTAACACAGGAAATTGACAGATTCAAATTAAACAGAATATTACTTAAACATACCCTAAAACCCGCTTTTTTTTAACTACCGGTTAAAAAATATTTTAAATTGACAATGTTATTTAAGTTGCCTTTCTAAGTGCCCGACAAATAAAATGAATTGATATAAAATAAACCACTCGACTCTGGTCCTGAAAAATCTGGTCCTGAAAAAAAAGGAGAACAACTTGGCTCTTATTCCTATAGTTATTGAACAAACCCCTCGTGGCGAAAGAAGTTACGATATTTATTCCCGATTATTAAAAGATCGCATTATTATGCTGGGTTCATCTATTACCAATGAAACACTGAACAGCATTATGGCACAAATGCTATTTTTGGAAAAAGAAAACCCGGAAAAGGACATTCATTTTTATATTAGCTCTCCGGGAGGTGTTGTCCATGCCGGTTTAGGAATATACGATATAATGCAATTTATTAAATGCGATGTTAGCACTTATTGTATTGGCATGGCGGCCAGCATGGGTTCTTTGTTGCTTTGCGCAGGCACGGCTGGAAAAAGGTATATATTGCCTCATGCGCGTGTTATGATACATCAACCTTTAGTGGCAGGAACTGGCATTTCCGGCCAGGAAAGCGATATAGCGATTGAGGCTAAAGAGATGGCTATTACAAAACAAAAATTAACAGAAATTTATTCTAAACACACAAAAAAGGATATAAAAACTCTTGCAGACACCATGAATCGAAATCATTATATGAGTCCTCAGGAGGCCCTTGACTTTAATTTAGTAGATCACATAGTTTTTCCCAGAAAGGAAAAAACGGCGGCGTAAAAACAGTTTAACGGTTATTAGAAAGTAGAGTAATTATGAACCAACACCAAAACAATTTAACGGCCATTAGTAAAGTAGAGTAATTATGAACCAACACCAAAACAGTTTAACGGCCATTAGAAAGTAGAGTAATTATGAACACAAGAAGAATATATAATTGCAGTTTTTGTCAGAAAAACCAAAAAATCGTAAAAAAGCTGATTGCGGGACCAGCGGGTGTGTATATTTGCTCTAACTGCATTGAGCTTTGTAACGATCTTATTTTAGAAGAAGAAAGCAAAGTTAAAAAAAAGCTCGACATTCCCACTCCTATAGAAATTCATAAACACTTAAATGATTATATTATAGGGCAACATTCCGCTAAAAAAACACTTTCCGTAGCTGTGCACAATCATTATAAAAGAATACATGCTGAAAAACACAAATCCCTAAGAGAAGAAGATGTAGAAATTGCTAAAAGCAATATTCTTCTGATCGGCCCTACCGGATCTGGAAAAACCTTGTTGGCTCAAACTATTGCTCGTTTGTTAGATGTGCCGTTTGCCATATCAGATGCCACTGCGCTAACAGAAGCTGGTTATGTGGGCGAGGATGTGGAAAATGTTATTCTTAATTTACTGCAATCCGCAGACTACAATGTGGAAAAAGCGCAAAAAGGGGTAATTTATATCGATGAGATTGATAAAATCACCCGAAAATCAGAAAACCCCTCCATTACCAGAGATGTCAGTGGGGAAGGAGTGCAACAGGCTTTATTAAAAATTTTAGAAGGCACAACAGCCAATCTGCCACCGAAAGGGGGCCGAAAACACCCTCAGCAGGAGTTTATTCAAGTAAACACTTCCAACATATTGTTTATTGTAGGGGGGGCTTTTGTGGGCTTAGAAAATATTATAGAGCAAAGAGTTTCTAATAGAACTATGGGTATTGCGGCGAATATCCAAACAGATGAGGAAAAGTTAAAAGCCACACACAATCTGCTAAAAAAAGTAGAACCTAATGATTTGTCTCGATACGGGCTGATTCCTGAGTTTATAGGACGCTTGCCTGTGGTGGCTGTGTTAGAAGCTCTGGATGAAAAATCCCTTATTGATATTTTACAACAACCTAAAAATGCTTTAGTTAAACAATTTCAAAAATTAATGCAATATGATGATGTAGAGCTTATCTTTGAAGAAAAAGCTTTACAGGCCATAGCTCGTCTGGCTATTAAGAAAAAAACAGGAGCACGCGGGCTTAGAGGGGTCATTGAGGAGGCTATACAAGATCTTATGTATAGGGCCCCTTCCGATCCTTCCATTCAAAAGTGTGTTATTACAGAAGATGTGATATTAAGAAAAACAGAGCCTCATATTGTATACGAAAACAAAAAAGCTAAACCCCGCGCGACTAAACGAACAACAGGAACTCATTACAAATATAACGAAGAAAGCAGATTAAAAAGGAAAAAAAAGACAGCCGGTTAATTAAAAGAAAGCATTGATAGTTAAACCCGGAACCGGCAGAAAAATAACATTAACCGGAGTCCAATGAAATTAGAAGACATACAAACATTGCCTTTACTCTCTTTGAGGGATTTAGTGGTTTTCCCTCACATGATGATGCCCCTTTTTGTAGGGCGCGATAAAAGCATCAACGCCCTTCAACACGCAATGAACACAAAAACAGATATTGTTTTGGCTTCTCAAAAAGAAGCCAGAAACCATAACCCCACTCCTGAGCAAATTCACAAGGTTGGCACTGTGGGAACGATCATCCAACATCTTAAATTACCTGATGGTACTGTAAAAGCTCTTGTAGAGGGTAAACATCGTGTGTATATAGACGAGTTTATTCAAGAGGATAAGTTTTTCACTGTTCATGTAAAATCAGTTATAGAAAACATTAAAGAGGAAACAGAGGCCAACGCTTTAAAAAGAATGGTGTACACCTCTTTTGAAAATTATGTAAAGCTCAATAAACAAGTGCCTCCTGAGGTATTGGCGCGCATATACACTATAGAGGACTTTAGTGAGCTATCCGATAGCATTGCCTCGCAACTCAATCTAAAAATGGAAGACAAACAAGTTATTCTGGAAACTTTTGATCCAGGAGTTCGGTTAAAAATGGTCCTCAAACATATTACCCGTGAAATTGAAATTTTAAAAGTGGAAAAAAAACTAAGAACCAGAGTAAAAGAGCAAATGGAGCGATCACAAAAAGAATATTATCTAAATGAGCAACTTCAGGCCATTCAAAAAGAGCTTGGGGAAAAAGACGACTTTCAAAAAGAAGTTCAGGAACTGGGAGAACAAGCTCGGAAAATGAAATGGCCTAAGGAGGCAAGCGATAAAACTATGAGAGAAATAAAAAAATTAAAGTTAATGTCTCCCATGAGTGCAGAAGCCGCTGTTATCAGAAACTACATTGACTGGATGATCGCACTCCCTTGGCAAAATTATATAAAAGAAAAAAGAGACATTGAACAAGCAGAAAATATTTTAAATGAGGATCATTGGGGTTTAGAAAAAGTAAAAGAAAGAATTTTAGAATATCTGGCTGTCCGAACCATCACGGAAAAATCTAAGAGTCCTATTATTTGTTTTATTGGCCCTCCTGGAGTGGGAAAAACTTCGCTCGCCAGGTCTATTGCGCGCGCCTTAGGTCGACCTTTTTCGCGCATCTCCTTAGGTGGAGTGCAGGATGAGGCAGAAATACGAGGCCACCGCAGAACTTATGTTGGTGCTCTGCCCGGTAAAATAATACAATGTTTGCGTAAGGTAAAACACGGTAACCCGGTTTTTCTGTTAGATGAGATTGATAAAATTAGTTCCAGTTTTAGAGGAGATCCTTCTTCTGCTCTGTTAGAGGTTTTGGATCCAGAACAAAACAACACTTTTCAGGATCATTATTTAGAAGTGGATTATGATTTATCCTCTGTATTGTTTATTACTACGGCTAATTCTATCCACGGCATCCCTCGCCCGTTAATGGATCGTATGGAAATGATTTATATAGAAGGCTATACAGAAAACGAAAAACTAAATATCGCCCTCCAATACATTATGCCAAAACAAATTAATAAGCATGGGTTAAAAGAGTATGCTCCAAAAATGAATGAGGAGGTTTTAAGAGAAGTGATTAGGTATTACACAAGAGAGGCGGGAGTAAGAGAGTTAGAAAGGCAAATTGCAAAATTATGCAGAAAAATTGTAAAAGAAATTGTTTTTGCTGGTTCCGCTCAGAATAAAAAAGCAGGCAAAGGGACTAATAAGAAAGTAGGTAAAGCGGAAGATAAAACCGAAGCAGGTAAAGCGGGCGTGACAGACGATCTTCTTAATAAAACCATGAGTGCCCATAAGTTGGTAAAATCTTATGTTAATTATTCTATAACCCCTGCAAAAGTAAAAAAATATCTTGGGGTGCAGAAGTTTAAATACGGGAAGGCGGAAAAAACCAGTGAGGTAGGGCTTACCAATGGACTGGCCTGGACAGAAACAGGCGGGGATTTACTGGCGATTGAGGCTTCTGTTATTCCTGGTAAAGGAAAGTTTACCTTTACAGGGCAGTTAGGCGATGTTATGAAGGAGTCCTGTTCTGCGGCCTTAAGTTATGTGCGATCCAGGGGACCCTTGTTTGATCTTTCCCCTGAGTTTTTTGAAAAACACGATTTTCATATTCATGTTCCAGAGGGAGCAGTGCCAAAAGATGGTCCTTCTGCTGGGGTGGCTATTACTACCAGTTTAGTTTCAGCCAGCACGCGTCTTTCCGTAAAAAAAACGGTGGCTATGACGGGAGAAATTACTTTAAGAGGGCGTGTATTAGCTATTGGTGGATTAAAAGAGAAAATTTTAGCGGCTCACCGGGAAGGCATTAAAACAGTTATTATTCCAAAAGAAAATGAAAAAGATTTAAAAGACAAAGAGAAGGCTTTACCTTTAGAAATTTTAAAGAAGATGGAAATTATTACTGTCGATCATGTGGATCAAGCATTGGTAAACGCGCTTGAGATCAAATCAGCTCAGGATCTGTTTAAACGGCGGTTTGAAAAAGTTTCAGGTTTAAAAGCCAGATACACAGGGCACAGCATACAGATACAAAAACATTAATTTTACTTTTTTTGCAGTTTCGTTTATTGTCATTGAGCACTATAGGCAGATTGGATTGGTGTTGTGTTTTATTTCAAGTTTCGTTTTTAGGAGGTTAGCTCAGCTGGTAGAGCACCACCCTTACAAGGTGGATGTCGTCGGTTCGATCCCGGCACCTCCTACCATTTATTTAGGATTGTCCCGACTTAGACTGCTTATCTTTTTTAGTGTTTTGTATAAGAGTATGGAAGCCTAACTGTTCATAGACAGCCCCACATACTCCTTTAATGCCATGATGAACACGTGCTTTTTCGTATGGTTTTTTAAGAGAGAAAAGGGAAGGAGACTGGGATTTTTTCTTAATGTTTTGTTTTATGTTTTGTTTTTAAACCTTCTCGGACAGACTCCACAATCCGAAAGGATTTAATTTTACGGTCTTTGTTTTTCCCTGAGATTTTTGTAGTAACTTTTACAAACATATTTTTACAGTGCCAGAAGAGATATAGGGTGTAAAGGTCTGGGAGTGGACTACAAGTGGTGTTTTTAGTATATTTTACCCTTCAAAACTACATGAAAACAGCCTGGCGTTGCATAAAAGACACTAAAAAACATCAAAATATTTTTTTAACACATAGTATTATGTGGTCGAGCGCGTGCTGGTCCTCTCATTTTTTTCGCACCGGAAAAACTGCATAAAAACGCTGTTTTAACTGATCAATTTTTAAAACCGGCTAAACACTTACTGTTAAGAAAAAACCTTCAAAACCCGCTTAGTTATTCTTGAAACAGAAAAAAGGCTATGGTATAGTGTAGATATGGAGTTATCAGAGCTATGGCCAATGGCCACTTTTTTATCTGTTTATACAGGATTTATATTTGCAGGCTTTAGCTGGATGCTTAAAGCTCAAATAAAACCTATAAATGATAAGCTGGATAATCATATCACCGACACAAATAAAAAGATTGATGATCTAAAAATAGATATAAAAGAACAACTATCAGAATTAAAACAAGACATAAAAGAAATTAAAAAAGCCATAAATAAATAGTTTTGATTGACTGCATAGGTGCTAATATGAAAAAACCTTCAAAACCCGCTTAGTTATTCTTGAAACAAGAAAAGGACTATGATATAGTGTAGATATGGAGTTATCAGAGCTATGGCCAATGGCCACTTTTTTATCTGTTTATACAGGATTTATATTTGCAGGCTTTAGCTGGATGCTTAAAGCTCAAACAAAACAAATAAATACTCAAATAGGGTATATAAACGAAAAGCTGGATAATCATATCACCGACACAAATAAAAAGATTGATGATCTAAAAATAGATATAAAAGAACAACTATCAGAATTAAAACAAGACATAAAAGAAATTAAAAAAGCCATAAATAAATAGTTTTGAATAATGCAGATTTAAGATATGCGGTTTTGCTCAATGCGGATTTAACAGGAGCTTATTTGACTGGGGCGAAATTTAACGGGGCAAAGGTTACCAAAGCTCAAGCGGAGTATTTAGAATCACAAGGCTTCAGTGGCTTTGTTATTGTGGAATAATAACCTGTCATCCTGCTTATCCGTCTTATCCAGCTTAAAATTAGGCGGCTCTTAATTCATGCTCTTTAAATCTTTGTTCCAACTTAACTCTAAGACGTTTAACAGCTTGGGCATGTAACTGAGACACCCGGCTTTCTGTCACACTAAGAATAGCACCAATTTTTTTCAAATTAAAACCCTCATAATAATATAAAGAAAGCACAATCCTTTGCCTCTCTGGAAGCTCTTCAATTATTTTTTTTATCGCGGTTTTAATGGACTTCACACTTAAGCGTGAAAAAGGATCGCCTTCACTTTGTAAAAGATTTAAAAAAGATCTTCGATCCATATTACTGAAATTAGATACTTCATCAATAGATAACATATTTACGGGCCGGACTTGATTGGCTAAATTGTAAAACTCACTTATTGTCAAACCCAGACGCTCTGCTATTTCTGTATCTCTTGGCGGACGCTCTAATTCCGATTCTAAGTTAGCAATAGCACGTTCAAACATTTTTGCCTTATCTCGAACAGAACGAGGAACCCAATCTTGCGCTCTTAACTCATCTAAAATAGAGCCTCTAATACGAAACTCCGCATAAGTTTTAAACTTGTTATCTCTTGTGGAATCATACTTATCTATCGCATCCATTAAACCAATAACTCCGCTGGACACCAGATCCTCTACATCAATATTAGCAGGTAAGCGAACGGATATTTTTTTAGCTATAAAACGAATTAAAGGAGTGTATTCCTCTATCAGTTTTTGTCTTTCCTCTATTGTGACTCGATGAGAACTATGCCTTTTCATTTGCATTACTTTTCTTTTTCTCATTATATTTCTCCTTTTTTTTATTTGCCCGGATAAACATTTCCGGCCCTGTTTATTTATCTAAAACCTCTGAGCGGTTTAAAAAAGTCTCTTTTAATTGCACATTTTCAATTTCCCCTGAAACCAGAAATAAATTAATTTGGTGGGTAATCTCCTCTTCTAAGCTTTGTCGCTCTTCTAAATGGGAAAACACAGACACATTTTGATGAGAGAGAATAAAAACTAGATGATCTTTTATTGTTGCAGTGGACTGTTTAACCTCCTCTAAAACCTGTGGATCACTTAACTGAAGAGTCACCTCCACTTTTGTTAATTGACTTCCTTTGTCCGATTTGAGCAGAACAAAAAAAGAGTCAAGAGCCAGCTCCTTTTTCTGCTCATCAGCAGACACAGAAGGCGTGCTTTGTATTGTGCGAGAGGGGTTTAGGTTTTTACTAACAGGAGGGGATAAAAGCCAGATACTTACTCCCCCACACAAAATAAATGAACAGACCCCTTTAAGAAAGAAAGAAAATTTTTCCTTACTTTCACGATTTGAAGAAAAAGCATTTTTTTCCTCCGGGACAAAACAAAAATCAGTATTTTTATCTGACAAAGGCCACTCCTATATGATTAAACAAAGCAATATACGGGCCTTATGACTTTTGTTTTAAAAGAAGTTTGAAAACCCTTGAAAAAAGGGGTTAAAACCAGAAACTTTATGAAAAAAAGCCAAAAAACTGCTATACCAGAGACAAATTTTTGACATTACACCAGAGATTAAAGTAGACCTGTATAACAGGACAAATTATGAAAAAAGAATTTTATAAACTAACCTTTGTTTTTATTATGATTGTGTTTTCTTTTTCCTTGGCTTTTTTCCTGGGAAGGGAAATGGCTTTATCCCCTTCTCAACCTGCTCAAAAAAAAATATCTAAAAACTCGCTATCGCAAAACCCGTCCGCCCACAATCCTCCACCCACTCATGCGGAACAAACCCAAAGAGAAAAAGTAGAGCTTTACAAAAAAACATTGTCTGATCAGCCAGCCCTTAAAAAACCTCAGACTGGGACAATTATACCTAAAGATATTAAAGAATCCGCCCAACTTAGGGAGCGTGATTTTTCTGCAACTCTTAAAAAAAACAACCTTAATTTAAAATCCTCCCCTGACGAGCTTAAACAACCTAATCAGGACCAATCTGCCGAACACCCATTAAAAGCTAAAAATCCGAGCATAAAAAAAGAGAAAACAAATAATCAAAATAAACAACCTGAAGAAAAAAACCTTTTATATACTCTATTGGTTGCTCAACATGATAATAAAAAATCTGCTGTAGAAAATTCAACAAAGTTAAAATCGCGATTTCCCCATTGGAAAATTTTCTTTAAAAAATCTAAAGATTCTTATAAGGTGTATATAGGGCCTTTTAAATCAAAAGAACCAGCAGAAAAATTTTTAAAAAAAATACAGGAAAAAGCAGATTTTTCCAATGTTAAGTTAGAACAACTAAATTAGAAACAAAATGTCTACATCTCTTGAAAAAACATTACACACTTTTAATCCAGGGCAGTTGACTGCTGTGCAAACACTGGATGGCCCTTTATTGGTGTCCGCAGGGGCGGGATCCGGAAAAACCCGTGTGCTTACCCACCGCATTGCCCTTATCATCAAACAAAAAAAAGCTCTCCCCCATCAAATTTTAGCTGTCACTTTTACGAACAAAGCCGCCTATGAAATGCAGGAAAGAGTACACAACCTAATTCAAAGCTTGAATATCCCTATCCACGGAAAAATGTGGATTAGCACATTTCATGCTTTATGCGCCCGAATTTTAAGAGAACATAAAAAACTTATTACCAACGGAGCAAACCCTTTCACTATTTACGACAACAAAGATCAACTTTCCCTTGTAAAAAAAATAATGAGAGACTTAAACATAAATGAAAAAGTGTATAACCCTAAAACCTTTTCTTCCCAAATTGCTTTATGCAAGCGTCAAGGGCTAGATCCAGAAGATATTGACAAAAATAATTTTCCGGCTTATGGAAATCGTTTTCAAGAGCTTTATTTTTATTATCAAAAAGAGCTTTATTCCGCGGGGGCTTTTGATTTCGAAGGATTATTGCTGGAAACTTACAAATTGTTTAGAAAATTCCCAGCACTTTTAGAAAAATATCGTGATCAATTTCGATATATTTCTATAGATGAATATCAGGACACCAACCATATTCAATATCTAATTATAAAAACGTTGGCAGAAAAACACAGAAACATCTGTGTCGTAGGGGACGAAGATCAATCTATTTACTCCTGGCGGGGGGCCGATATTTCTAATATCCTTAATTTCGATCGAGACTTCCCTGAATGCAAAATAGTTAAATTAGAACAAAACTACCGCTCCACCAAAAATATTATTTCTGCCGCCAGTGCCTTAATCAGCTACAACAAATTAAGAAAAGACAAAAGACTTTTTACTAATAATCCTATAGGCCAGCTTATTCAAGTACATGAGCTGGAAGATGAATACAAAGAAGCCTATATGGTGGCCAATACTATTAACACTTATTGCCAGGAACAGGATTATTCTTATGAAGACTTTGCTATTTTTTACAGAACAAACGCCCAATCCAGAGTGTTGGAGGACACTTTAAGGAGTCATAATATGCCTTATAAAATAGTAGGCAATCTGAAATTTTATGATCGCTTGGAAATAAAAGACATTTTGGCTTATCTGAAATTTATTGCCAATTCCCAAGATGAAGTATCTTTAAAAAGAATACTCAATGCTCCAAAAAGGGGAATTGGTGCAAGCACAATACAATCGCTCACACAGGAAAGCCAGAGAACTAAAAAAAGCTTTTACGAAACTATGAAATATCTATCTGAAACCAATCAAATAAGAGGGACGGCCCGCCCTGGAATTTTGGAATTTATTAACACAATAAAATATTTAAAAAGAACTCAAAATACTTTGTCTCTTACTGATTTTTACAAAGAAGTTTTGGAAAAATCAGGTTATACCAAAAGCTTACAAAATGACAATTCTATAGAAGCTTTAAGTCGTCTGGAAAATCTACAAGAGCTTGGTAATGTTATAAACCAATTTGAAACAGAAAATGCAACCAGCTCTCTACCTGATTTTTTAGAAGAGATGGCTTTACTCGCACCCTCCGATCAAGACGCAAAGGAATCCTCTGGTATTACCTTAATGACTCTTCATGTGTCAAAAGGCCTGGAATTTAACACTGTATTTATAACAGGTATGGAAGAAGGGCTTTTTCCTATTTCTCAAAGCGATGACGATAATAGTCTGGAAGAAGAAAGGCGACTGGCTTATGTGGGTATGACCAGGGCGAAAAAAAACTTGTATCTTTCTTATGCAAACAAAAGAAACAAATTTGGAAAAACGAAGTATAATATGGCCAGCCCCTTTTTAGATGAAATACCAGAAGAGTTTATCCATTTAACATCTTTTAAAAAAAGAACTAAATTCTACTCCCGAAAAAACAAATACCATTTTAATAGAGCACATGCTCATCACCACACACCTTACCAAAATCCAGAAGATATAGGCACAACAAAAAACCACTCGGCGGGGTTAGGATCAAGATATAAGGTGGGGAAGACTGTGCACCATGCCTATTTTGGAGCGGGGAAAATTCAAAAAATAGAAGGTCGTGGAGAGGATTTAAAAATCAGTGTTGTTTTTAAAAACCAAAAAGTAAAAAAGTTTATTGCCAAATACGCTAATCTTTCTATATAATAAATTATGAAGTTTCATTTTAAGTCTGTAAAAATTCCAGAAGGAACAAGTAAAAAAGACTGGTTTAACTGGAAGTGGCAAATTCGCTCTTCTCTTAAAACAAAAGAAGATTATGAAAAATATTTCTCTTTGGAACCGGACGAACAAAAAGGGTTTGCCATATCTAAGGGCTTTTCTTTCCAAAGTACCCCTTACTATGCCCAGCTCGCAAGAGAGCACAAAACATTAAGAAAAACCATTACACCGCTTGTTCTGGAAACAATAAAAGGCCGGCAAGCTTTAAAAGATCCTTTAGGAGAAGAACACCATAGCCCTGAAAAACATATCATCCACCGCTACCGCGACCGAGTGGTATTTTTAGTGACCGATCTCTGCCCTATTTATTGCCGGTATTGCACCCGCAAAAGATGGACGGCCAAAGATAAAAACCTTATCCCAAAAAAAGAATATGAAAAAGCTCTGGACTATATAAAGAAAAACTTAGGTATAAGAGAGGTTATTCTTTCTGGTGGAGATCCTTTGATCTTAGCAGATCCTCTTTTAGAAAAAGTTTTAAAGGATTTAAGAACACTGGATCATATTGAAATTATCCGAATTGGATCTCGGATGCCCGCCGTATGCCCTATGCGCATTTCCAAAGATTTTGCAAATATGATAAAAAAATATCAGCCCGTCTTTATAATGAGCCATTTTAACCACCCAGCAGAAATCACTTCTTCATCCGCTAAAGCTTTAAATATTTTGGCAGAAAATGGTATCCCCGTCTATAATCAGATGGTCCTGATTAACTCTTTAAACAACCACCCAGCTATAGTGCAGGCTCTTTCTCGTAGGCTTTTGTTTTTAAGAGCCAGACCTTACTATATGTTTCAGTGTGATCCTTCTTTGGGCACAGATCACCTTCGCACCTCTATTAAAAATTCTAAGTGGATCCAAAAACAGCTTTGGGGGGTTTTGTCTGGTTTAGCTGTGCCCCGGTTGGCAGTGGATTTACCAGATGGAGGGGGAAAAATAGAGCTTACCCCTGAAAGTCAAGTGGAAAAAAACAGCCAGTCGCACACCTTTAAAGGCTGGGATGGAATAAAAGCCACCTATATTGAACCTGATGAAAGGAGCAAAAAACCTCCCTCTGATATTCATCTTTATCTTGAAGAATGGAACACCCTAAACCAACAAAGTTATGGGAAAAAAACCTGAACAAACTGCTCTCCTGTAGGCAGGATAAACAACACTCTAAATCAACAAACGGACAGAAAAAAACCTGAACAAACGGACAGACCAGCAAAAAAATAAAAACAGACAAATCTTAACTTTTAAAGAAATAAAGCCAGTTTTAGCGGGTTTTAAAGGTTATAAAAAAGCTATCCAGACCATTTGAGAGGATCACTGCTTTTTTGATCAAATAAAAATTTAAAGTAGTTTTTCAATATGACCGATTAAAAAAAGACAATGATAAAAAAATACCAATCTTTTATTTTATTTACTCTGGGTTTGCTGGTTGGCATGCTTTTTTACTGGCTGGCGGGTATGGCTTTTTCAAATAGAGCAGAAAATAAGGCCGATAAGAACCAAAGGATTATTGCTTCCTATAGTTTATCGACTATAGCAAGAAAATGTCCTCAACTTAAAACCATTAATGACAAACAAAACATAAATATTTATTGTAGTTTTTCAACAAGAAAACAAGATAAAGGAGTAACTTATAAGGTGAGAACTAAAATAACTATAAAGACAGATCCTACGACAAAGAAAGCCGTTATCTCTGTTAACAGCGCGCTTAGAGACCAAACAGAGCATATTACAGAAGCGGATCATTGTGGTGATTGCTCTGAAAGTGCTGTTATTGATGTAGTTAAGATTGAAGAATTAACAGAGGTCTCTAATGCCTTAAGCACTGGGCTATCTAATATTTTAAGCCAGGAGGAAGATCGAATTGAAGAGGCTGTAGAAGACGCCTTTGACACCTATAATAAAAAAGCGGAATTGAAACAAAAAATAGCCAACTGTGAGGTGAGCAAAAGATCTACCATACATTACAAAAGAACAATAACTCCTGAAGAAAAAATAGAATGCAGAAAAGAGCAATTAGGAGATATAACCAATCCTAAAGACAGAACTCGGTTTTTTCATTCTAAGGTAAAAAGAGACCTATGGCAATTAGCCTCTCAGGAAGATCCTTTGGAACGATCTTTTTTTCTTTCAGATTATATGCAGGAATTAAACCGACCCGATTTTTTTACTCATGATTATTTTTCTGTTCGCTCGGCCTTAGATACTGTTGAAAAATACAGCGAGTTAAGACGACATTTAGATGAGTTAGGAGATAATAAGCTATCAGCTTTAAACAATATTAAATCGCAACTTCCGGTTTATTTTTACACAAATGATAAAACCGCCACGGGTAGACAAGACAGAAGGTTTTTAGAATCCGCCTGGAACAAAAATTTTAGTGAAAGCCCCTTTCCATCTTATTATTCTGTTTCCAGCTCTAATGCTCGATCTCAAAGGAGAACCAGAGGAAACGGAATATCAGCCAATCAATTTAGAGCTATTGTAAACTCTCAGGAATTTAAAAGATTATACCAATAGAGTAATCAGCCAAACCGCCATTAATAACTTGATGCTTTTCCAAGATGATAAAAGATTAAGTTCCCTATGATGCCCTAAAAGGTAATGGCGGCTTGACTGATTACTCCAATATGCCAGTGATCCTCTGTTGGAAACAACACCCCAATGCTTGTATTCCACACTAAACCCTCTGCCATTTGATAATTTAATTCCAGCTCTATATCATAAAGCAAAACACCCATGTCAGGATAAGAAAGATGAAGAGAAAATATAGGTCTCAAACTTAAAGAGTCTAAAAGAGAGAAAGAAATAGAGGGTGAAATATATAAAGCGGAATGAATAGTATATTGTAAGTACTCTTTTAAATATTCCGGTTGTTCAGATTTTAGAGATTCGTATTCTGAGATCAAGCTAAAAAGCACAGAAGAAAAAGCAGGATCAAAGTAAAAAACCTTATCCCCATTAGAAGTAGATAGCCCCGTATTTAGTTCCACATCTAACCATTTTACTGGAGTCTGCCAAGATACAGCCATTGCTCCACCATAAGTTTCCTCAGACAAAACGCTACCCGCTTCTAACTCTATAGTTAATGGATGCCACTTATAATACCCGTAAAGCCCAAAATAAGAGGGAGATTCCACCGGTAATTCCTTCTCCACTATGTTTTGTGGAGCGGTTTTATACATAACCTCTACCCCGTATTTTTCTTCTGTAAAACCTAACTGAATAAAAAAGTTAAAAGCTGTCTCACTTATGTAATGAACCATAGGCTGAACATAGTAAGAAGAACCAATAAACCCCCTCCAAGAAACAAATCCGGCACTTCCTTCTTTATTGTAAACCGGGCTAAAAGGAATTGAGCTATCATTATAGGACATACCTAAGCCAAAATGATGAGGCTTCCAACCTACCTGAAACAACCCAAAATTGTGAGCTATTTCCAGATATAAATCCCGGACAGAAAGTAAAGGTAAAAGCCCGGTGGACTTGCCCAAACCAAAAAGAGGGCCTTCTTGTGCAAGAAATTTTTTACTAACAAGCTTAGAAGAGGGGGTAATTTGAAACCAAGAGCGAACGCGCACATTGTCAAAAGCTTTAATATCCGGCTTAAGACGCAAATTATGCAACATCTCACTCGCGCCCCAATACTCAAAATCCCCTTTTTGCAAAACATTTAGCTCTAATTCATAAGAACCGGACCAATCTAAAACCAAAGCTTGAGAGGAAAAAGCGAGTAAAATAAATATATTATAGATAATCCAACGAACGGGCTTATTTATTCCTATTTTTATTCCCATAAATTAAGAACCTCCATACAGGGCTGGAAGGCAAAAACTTTATTCCAGCACTTTATAAATAAGCGTTTTTCTGTGAGGATAGTAATATAAAAATACTTTTTTTTTAAAGTCAATAAAAAATATATTGCCATACATTACCATATATAAAAACCACAAAAAAACTTTCAGGAACGGCCAGTCAGGTGACTACGAGAAAGCTCCTCCTCATAATAGCGAGAATAAAGGGCCTCCCACTCCATACTGTTTTCTGAGACATTTCTTTTAAGAGAGGCAATTTTTACCCGTGCTTTTTGTTCAATTCTTTCATGCTCCTGAACCAGGCGAGATAAAGCTCTTGCGGTGGCACGAATCACCTGATCTTTATCTTTGTAGTGAACCAGCCCTTTTCTTAAAAGCCCTTCCACTATCTTATAAGTCCAATGGGACTTTCTATCAGTAGATAACATTTTTACCCTTAAATTACAAAATAATGCCCTTTTTTTTAGCCATTTTCTTCTTTAACAAAGGATACATTTTATATCTGTCAAATTGACCCGCATGGGTTTGCTCCAACTCATCCAACATTTGCGATACTTCTTTTTCCAGCTCTTTTTCTTTGTTTAAGTCTTCTAAAAGAATAAGGTGAATATTTTTAGCTATTTCTTTTTCGTTAGCTTTCCATTTCACTAAATCGGTTTTTTTCCATTCTTCAAAAATAAGATGGCTTAAATAATCAGAAAGACCAGATGTCCACTGCATAATTTATGCTCCTTTGTCTTTTTTAAAATAGCTGTAATAAGCAACATTTCTTGAGCCGTTTATTACTTAAAGACTTACAAAAAATATTGAGTCATTGTCAAATATTTGATATTCATTAAAACATGAGTGCACATTTTAAAAAGTGTTTAATCCATTTCTTTATGTTTTTAGTTGTGATTTTGGCTTTTTTTCTTTGGGCAAGGGCTGGCCATTCTATATGCCGTAACGGTTTTACTAAAAAAAATTTTGTCCAAAAAAGTGATAATGTAAGATTTTTCAACTATAGAGATAAACTCTCATTTTTATTATGAAGAAAAAAAAATTGATTTTTGTTATTTTTGCAGGTGGTGTGCTTACAATCTGTTTAGTGCTCTCTTTACTTGTTTTGCGTTTAACCCTTCGCATCAATAACAGCTTGAAAACCAGCTGGTTTCCTCCTTCTATAAAATATTATACTGCTTTAGAAAAAGTTACATTAGGGCAAAATCTTTCTCCTAAAAAACTAAAAGAAAAATTAGAGCAAAGATATTACATATTTTCTAACGACACTTCACCCTTAGAGGCAGGGCACGTTTTATCTCACACCGGCAAAAATTGCCCCAACTTTTTACCCACCACAAAAGTTAAAGAAAAAGACATATACTACGACGAAGAGGATGAATTGATAAATGACAGCCTGGCAGACGATGAACTGGCAGACGATGATCCAAGCAAGATAAAACCCACACCGGACACAAAGGCATTAACTTTGGCCTCTCTCCCTCTTGATCAATTTAAAAAATGTCTACTCTGGAGGGCAAGACACACAAACACCTTATTTACCGCAGGCTTTGTAAATAACCAGCTTTATTTCCTAAAAAAAAACGATCAAGCAGTAGAATCTGTTTATCTTGAACCGATTTTGTTTGCAGAATACGAAAACGGAGAACCAGTTTTAAGGCAAATTAAACCCCTGTCTGCTTTTCCGTTTAATTGCCGGCAAGCTGTGCTTTCTGCTGAAGATCATCAGTTTATTCTACACGAAGGCATTAGCCTAAAAGCTATTACAAGGGCTATCTGGAACAATATTCGAAAATTCAGGTTAGCAGAAGGGGGAAGTACCATCACACAGCAGTTGGCAAAAAATCTTTTTTTCACTCAGGAAAAAAGTTTTTGGAGGAAGTTTCAAGAGCAAATTATGGCTTTATTGTTAGAAATCAAACTCAGCAAACAAAGTCCTAAAGATAAAATTTTTAAAGATATAAAAGATCCTAAAGATAAAATCTTAACTGCCTACCTGAACATAATCTATATGGGGCAAAGTGGCTTTTTTCCCGTTTACGGATTTGGTTCAGCTTCTAAACATTATCTTAATAAATCGGTTTCTGACTTGGATCTTAGTGAATGCGCCCTCTTAGCTGGCATCATAAAATCCCCAGGACAATATAAACCTTCTGAAAACAACAAAAAAATATTACTCAGGAGAAATCATATTTTACATACCATGTTTGAGAAACAAATTATTAACGAAGAGGAATTAAATAAAGCTCTATCAAAACCCATAAAAGCCCATCTTAAAAAATATAACCCTCCTGCTTATTTTACATCTGCGGTTTATAAACAAATAAAAAAACTAAACCTCCCGGAGGAAAAAGGTTTAAAGGTATTTACCACCCTTTATCCTGATTTTCAGGATAAAGCAGACAAGGCTATCCAGCAGGGCCTTAACTGGCTTGAAAAAAATCGCCTTAAGAAAAACTTAAAAGACAAAGTTTTACAATCTGCTTTAATCAATGTGGAAGTTTCTACAGGGGCTGTGCGAGCTGTTACCGGCGGACGAGATTTTAAAGTGAGTCAGTTTAATAGGGCTATTCAGGCGAAAAGGCAAATTGGTTCTTTAATGAAACCCGTGGTCCTGCTTTCTGCTCTTATGGAAAACCAAAGCTTAAACCCTTTATCAATGGTGGAAGATAAAAAGTTTACTCATAAATACGACTCTCAGTCTTGGAGTCCTAAAAACTACAAAGAACATTACAAAGGCCCAGTTCCGCTTTATCTCATTCTCACCCATTCCCTTAATGCGGGCACTGCCCAAGTGGGCCTTAAAACAGGTCTTAATTCTATAGCACAAACCTTAAAAAATTTAGGGGGGCCTAAAAAGGTTACTACTCATCCTTCTCTTATTTTAGGGGCTTTAGAATTAAGTCCCTGGGAAGTGGCACAAATTTTTTTAACTATAGCCAATATGGGAGAGCACAAACAACAACACATTATCCGAAAAGTAACAAATTTGTCTGATCAAATTTTATACGAACACAAACTGCAAACTTTAAGTGACTTGAAAGAGCAAAAAGCTCACCAAGCCAAAAATTTATCTTTAGCTAAAAAATTGTCTTTAGCCAAAGAGTCATCAAAAGCACCTGAGTTATCCAAAAAGCCTGAATCTTCTAAATCATCTAAAAGGCTAGAGTTAAAAAGTACCATCCTTGCAGAAAAAACAGCCGTATTAGTGGGTATGTTAAAAGAGGTCACAAAGTCCGGCACAGCCCGAGGGCTTAAGAGTTTTCCTTTACCGGTGGGTGGAAAAACCGGCACCACTAATGAAGAAAAAGATGCCTGGTTTGTAGGTTTTACACCAGAGTCTCTAACTGTGGTATGGGTAGGTTTTGACGACAATCTTTCTCATTATCTAACGGGGGCAGGGGGGGCTTTGCCCATTTGGAAAATGTTTATGAAAGGGATTTTACCTTCTCTTTCTAACAAAGATTTTGATTGGCCAAAGGGGGTCCAGTATCAAAGGGTGCAGGCATTTAAGCAGAGCCAAAAAAAAGCTCCCAACACCAAAGAAATAGCTCCTGAAGCATTGGAGAAAAAACCTAAAGAAAAAGATTCTGACACAAACCAAACCCTTCAGCTGATATTCGAACAATAAGTGCGATAAAAGTTTTAGTTTTAAAAAGTTTTTATAAAAATATTTTGACAACAGCAAAACCAAAAAATAAGATTAAAAAATCTGAGGGGGCTTAAATTGACCCAGAATTTAACCACAAACCAAATGATTAAGTATATAATCCTATTCACTACGCTCATAGGAATCTCTATGACCACAATAGTTATAATTGCCCTTGATTACAGGGAACTTAAGGGTAGACAAAAATGCAATATAAATAATTATCAAGATGTTGTTTTTAAATCTAAAAATCACAACATAGTGCAGATCAGTCCACCTTCGATGTGTCATTTATCTGGAGCCAATTTTCGAAAGGCTAATCTTAGTTATGCTAATTTTCATCTTGCCGATCTTCGAGGGGCTGATCTGCGTGAAGCTAACCTTAGCCATACTAACCTTCATCTTGCTGATCTTCGAGGGGCTGATCTGCGTGAAGCCAATCTTAACTTTGCCAACCTTAGCCTTGCCGATCTTCGTAAAGCTAACTTCCAAAAAGCCGATCTTAACCAGTCCACTCTGCATAACACCAACCTGAGTAGTGCCAACCTTAGCAATGCTATTCTTAGTAATGTCCACCTTAGTTATGCCACTCTTTTGAATGCTAATCTAAACTATGCCAACCTTAGCAATGCTATTCTTCACGGGGCCGATTTCCGCGGAGCTAAGCTTAGGGGGACTGCTTTTTTATCTCTTGAAAGTGATCATTCTAAACGTGATCTGCCAAAATTTAACAACGCAATAGTGGATTCAAAATTAGGCAAATACCTAAGTGAGCAAGGTATAACTGGATTCATTATCCGAAAATAAACTCCCCGCAAGACATCAAAATATATTCCGCTTTTAAAGACCACTTAAAAAACCACGACTCTTAAAACTTCTGTTGCAAATCGCTTTCTCCATTTAGGGATCATGGGTATCTAAAACTCTTATCCCATAGTTCCCATAGTTTAACACATCCTTTTCTAAAGAGGAAGGAATTTCCGGCAAAATCTGCGCCCAAAGTCCTTTTTTGAAGGATTTTTCCCCTTTTTATTATTTTTGTCATAAAATCTTATAATATATGATAAAATAAAGTTATGAAATTGGTTTATCTGCTGTGCTACTTTGTTACTTCCTGTCGCACAGGCAAATGAATGTGACACTTGGTTTAAAACTGCCAACCTCAAACCAGGGGGGCAGTGCCTGTTCAAATGCGCAGATGGAAAAACCAATGCAAAAACCTTTCGTTGCACTAATTTGTGCGGTAGATTTTGCAAAAACTCTCTTAAGGAACAATTTATTTTTAATATTTCAGTTTTGTATCCTGGACTGACTAAAGCGGAACGTACCCTTTCTGCCTTGTATTCAAAAAAAATGCTAACAGGCTACAGATTGACATGGAAAGCGGAAAAATTATGCTTATCCCTGTTTAAAACTAGCGGAACAAACGATGCGAGTGATGCCTGTCGGCACTTTATATGGGCCGGGCTTTTATACAAAAACCTGGGGCCTTCATTTAGTGCAAAAGTAGTATATGCTCACGAAAAAGATCCTAACCAAACTGAAAAGGAAAAAGAAATGGACGAGATCAACAATCGCCTGGGTTTTCAAGTAGCGGAAAAGCTACTAATTCAAAACAAGTTCAGCGAAAGGGCCTTGATAAAATCCTTTCAAGATAAATGGAAGAGCGGGCAGGTTGTCGTGTTAAGGTCGAATACAGCGCAAAAAAAATGAGAATGAAAATTTATTACTTAAACTGTCTGTGAAAAAATCTATTCAGTTAAGTAAATTGCCTGGATTACACCCTTTTAAAAGTCCAGAGATTTCCACTTTCATCGGATTGAAAAATCTAAATTGTCTGCTATAAATGCTTGACGGTTTTTAGTTACCGATGTATTGTTAACAAAGATTCCATTAAGGAGGTAAAAAATGAAAAAAGCAAAGCTAAGTATCCTCGCGATCTTTTTATTTATCTTGCCGGTTATGTATATAAAGGCTAAACACTTCTGGCGAGGGGAGACTATGAGCCTTAAAAAAGTGTGTAAAACATGGGGCTCCTTGCCTTTGGATATTGCAAAGTTCAAACAGGCAGAAGAAGACGAAGCCACACGGGCAAAAATGACCTGCTCTCTTCTTAAAAATAAAAAAAACTATATTGGAAAAGACACAACAGAAATACGAAAACTTTTTGGAGACTATAGTGGTTACTATTTTAGTGATATGATCCCCACTTATATAATTAAAAGTGCCAAAAAAAAAGGACAGGATACATGGCAAATTGTATTCTTAATAGATAATCAAGAAAAGATAAGCAAAATTATTGTCCACAAAAACTGCTGTGATTAAAGTAAAATATGGGTTTAAATAAGCAGGCTTTGAAAAGGGTAGGTTTATTTTGAGCTTTTTTCTTTTACGGCAAGATAACAAGGGCTTAAAATGTTACATCAGCCTGAAAATACAACCCTTACTATATCGGTTCTTTTTTCTAAATTGCGCCTTGTTTTTAAACAAACTGTAATGGGACACGCTTTATTTTTTTTCTTTCTTTTAACCACTCATGCAGGGGCAAATGAATGTAAAACCTGGTTTAAAAGTCAAAAACTAAAACCAGGTGAGGGTTGTTTGTTACAATGTGTGTCTGCAAATACGGATATGGGAACTTTTCATTGTTCTAATTCATGTGGCAAGCTTTGCAAAAGCACAAAAAAAACTAAATTTATTTTTAAACTTTCCAATATTTATCCTGGGTTAACCAAAGCGGAACGTGCCCTTGTCAGTAAGTATCCAAAAAAAACTTTGAAGGCATATCAGCTTAGCCTGAAAGCAGAAAAATTATGCTCCAAATTATTCATTTTCAGCAATACAAATGATGCAAGTGATGCCTGCCGGCATTTTGTCTGGTCAGCTCTGCTTTATAAACAATTTGGACTTGAGTTCAGCTCTCAAGTTCTTTCTGATCACGAACAAAACCCCAAGCAACCAGCAAAGGAAAAAGCAATGGATACGGCCAACAATCGCTTAGGTTTGATAACAGCGGAAAAACTTTTAAAGAATAAAAAAAAACTAACAGATACACTGATTTTAAAAGCTTTTCAGGACAGTCTGAAAATGGGCAAAGTTGTGGTTTTGAAGAAATCTAAAAAAAATAAAACCATCAGAGTAAGGAAGAAAAAATTAAAAAAGCAAAATTAAGTATCCTCGTGATCTTTTTATTTATCTTGCCGGTTATGTATATAAAGGCTAAACACTTCTGGCGAGGGGAGACCATGAGCCTTAAAAAAGTGTGTAAAACATGGGGCTCCTTGCCTTTGGATATTGCACAGTTCAAACAGGCAGAAGAAGACGAAGCCACACGGGCAAAAATGACCTGCTCTCTTCTTAAAAACCAAAAAAACTATATTGGAAAAGACACAACAGAAATACGAAAACTTTTTGGAGACTACACCGGCCATTACTTTATTGATATGTCTCCGGCTTATATCATCGGAGGTGTTAACGAAAAAGACAAAAACACTTGGCAGATTGTATTCCTCATCAATCGCCAGCAAAAAATATCCAAAATTATTGTCCACAAAAACTGTTGCTACTCAAAGTAGTGTTTTTAACATCTTCTTGGAAAAATCATTATTTCCCTACCCTCTTTTGAATAGTAAGCATCATGCAGTCATAGATTGTTACTTACTTTAGTTTTTTTTAAAAAAAAATATTTTCTTCATTATTAGTAGTTTATCCTAAAGTCAAGTCAAAAAAACTCTCAAAAGGTGTCTATATTTTGACAGCTTTATGGCTAATTACCTGTAAAGTAAAAATGAAGCCTCCCCGTGGCAAGCCACGGGGTATCACTGTTGTCTATCGCCAATATCTGTGCTTTCAAAACAACCGCAGTTGCTGACTGTAAATCTTCTTATAACCTGACTTATTACCTTGATTCTTCACATAATCACTGATCTTCTGCTCATCACCATGATGACCCACCGTGCTTATAAAATATCCCTTCGTCCAAAACTCACCACCCCACAAAAACTTCTTCACATCAGGACACCGCCTAAATAACTCACGAGCCGTTAAACTCTTCACTATCCGACAAATCCGTGTAGGACTATACATCGGCACAGACTGAATCAAAAAATGAACATGATCCCCATCTAAACCTATCTCTATAAACTCCATCTCATAACGCTGACTAATCTCTTTACATATCCACTTTAATTCCAGCGAAACTTTATCCGACAACACAAGCTTTCTATACTTTATCGGACATACTAAATGATAAAGCAAAATCGATACATTGTGACTTTTATAAATATACTTCCCCATATAATAAGGCTAACGCCTTATAAGGAGCGTGGCAAGCCACGGGGAATTAAACCCGTGAAGATTAAACAATGGAACCGATAAGTGGATCGAGTGGATCGAGTGGATCGGACCTGAAAACAGGACATTGACTGGAGAATGAGAGTGATTTTAACCTGAAAAATAAGAATAAAATTTGACTTTTAGGGAAAGTGCTGATACAAAAAGGCTATTATAGGGACAGCTCTTATCAAACAAACTCAATATCTAAAAGAAAATGGCTGGAGGGATGACACTCTTAGGTGTTCTATTGGGTATTATAATACAACTGAGCTGATGAAACTTTAAACTGATTTTTTAATTTTTTATATAACTCTAATGGGGTTGAAAAAATATATAAAAGTGATATATATTAAATATGTCTTCTTATAATCTAATTCTTATTCGACATGGGCAAAGCCTTTGGAACCAGGAAAACCGCTTTACAGGATGGATGGATATTGATCTAAGCGAACAAGGTAAAAAAGAAGCAAAAGAGTCTGCCCATTTACTAAAAAAAAACCAGCTGAATTTTGATCTGGCCTGCACTTCTTTTTTAAAAAGAGCCATTCGCACAATGTGGATCATTTTAGAGGAAATGGATCAAATGTGGGTCCCAACCTTAAAATCATGGAGATTAAACGAAAGACACTACGGAAAACTAACGGGACTTAATAAAACAGAAACTGCAAAGATTTACGGAGAAACCCAAGTTCAGCTTTGGAGAAGAAGCTACAACACCCCCCCTCCCCCTTTAACCCAAACCCCAAACCAAACCCTAAACCAAACTCCAACCCAAACCCCAAACCAAACCCAGGACAGACGCTATGCGGACACAAAGCCCCCAAACGGAGAATCCCTAAAACAAACTATGCAAAGAGTTCTGCCGTTTTGGAAACAAGCTATCGCTCCCAACCTCCAGGCTGGAAAAACAGTATTAACAGTGGCTCACGGAAACAGCTTAAGAGCTTTAGTTAAACATATAGAAAGCTTAAATGATCAGGAGATTTTAAAAGTAGAAATACCCACCGGCGCGCCCATTGCATACACTTTATCTAAAGACACCCTAAAATTGATAAACAAAAAAAACCTTTGAATATATTACTTAATATCTGTTACCATAGCTATATAAACGCTGTGTTAATAAACCCTCTTTTAAAGGTCCATAAAATGCCTTATATTGAAAAAATAGCAGTAGAAAAAGCTCGGAAGATTAACAGCACCCCCTCCATTTATGGCACTTTTGCTGAAATTGGTGCGGGACAGGAAGTGGTAAACCACTTTTTTAAAGCTGGAAAGGCGTCTCAAACTGTCGCTAAAAGTATGTCCGCCTATGATATGACCTTTAGCGATCAAATATACGGAAGGGCAGGTAGATATGTATCAGAAAAAAGGCTCTTTAAAATGCTGGATCATGAATATGAACTGCTCCAAAAAAGACTGGCGAAAATAAGAGGGCATAATACAAAATTTTTTGCTTTTGCGGACACAGTGGCCGCCAGTACAGCTAACCGATCTGGAGCTTCTCATCACCACGGCTGGATGGGGATCCGGTTTCAAAGTGAATACAAAAAACCTTACAACGAAATTATTTTACATGTAAATCTTTTGGATAAAACGCGCCTACAACAATACGAAACCCTGGGAGTTTTAGGAGTAAATCTTATCTATTCCGCCTTTTACGGAAAAAAAGATCATAAAAATATTATCCAATCACTTTTAGACAACTTTGAATCCAGTCGGGTAGATATTAATGTGCTAAGCTGTTCTGGAAAGGTTTTTAAAAAACTCAATCATCACCAGTTAAATAGAGAGCTGATCCGGCAAAAATCCACAGAAGCATTGCTTTTTCAAAAAAATGACTCGCCTATTTTACCCTCATCTGCCTTATATGAAAAACACATACTCCTTCAACAATATTCCCCGGCGCGATCTCGCACGCCTACTCTTATCCCACAAGCCCTTTCCTATATCAGGAATACAAAAAAAATAAAACGCGATCTGGTTTCTCTTATAAATATCCCCTTACAATATTTAAAAACAGAAAATGTTTCCCATTTCTTAAAGAAACATCACATCCCCACACACACAGGAAATATCAAAGGGGATGAACTTTTTTTCCCCGCAAAGGAAAAGGGCCTTAACCAATTAACTTCAAAATCTGAAAATCTTAAAATTCAGCAATATGTTTTAGTTTCTGATTTTAAAAAACTGCACGCGCTTAAAAACTTTATCCGAAAAGCAACCGATCAATATATTTTTATTGTCTTAAACACAGACACCTTTAGAAAAATTTTAAAAAATTACCGCACCTCTTCTTCTGACGACAACATACTGGAGTTTTTTAGCCGGCTTTGTGATTCTAAAACTATTTTAATGATCCCAGACTATGCGCACCTCGCCCCTTCCTCTGCTTTTTATCATATAGAAAAACACTTGTTACACACTAAACAAATTATTCACCTCAGATAAGGCACTAATCAAATAAGACCTTTAGGCTTTGGTCTAAGCCTTGGCCCACATAGCACCCATCACAGCACCTATACAGCCACCCACATAGCACCTATACAAGTATTACTTTATAAATATTCTCCTTAAGGCTTGTTTAGTTAAAAAGGCAAAAAGCCGATACTATTATAGTTGCCCGTGAAAAAGTATGTTGCAACACAGTAAACAGGGCTTACTTTGTCCTAAAACAGGCGAGATTCCCGCTCAAGGCGGGACTGCAAAGCCAAGTACTTGGCTTTGCAGTTGGAGATGAACAGACTTTTTCACGAGCCACTATTATAGTGGTCAGCCTTAAACTTTATAAAGGATTATGAAATGGCTCGATTTTTAAAAACCCGTTCAAAAGTATTAGGGCTTCACCCTGGCTCTCTGGTTTATATTGGAGAAAAAGGGGATAAAGAAAAAATAAATATCAATCTCATAAACTACACTAAAGATTCCTTTTTTGAATCTCATTCTGCCACCCTGGAAAAATGTATTGAAAATGTAAAGAATGAAAGTCAAATTACCTGGATCGAATTTCAAGGACTTTCCGATAAAGCCGTTATTGAAGAAATTGGCAACCAGTTTGGCATCCATAGATTGTGGTTGGAAGATGTGCTAAACACAGACCATCGCCCCAAGGTAGAAGAATTAGATAATATGCTTTTTTCCATTATCAAGTATGTTTCCACAGAACAAAAAGCAGAAAGAACATGTATTAAAGTTTCCCAAACCAGCATCTTTTTTGGAAAAAGCTTTGTGCTCTCTTTCCACGACACAAAAGCGGATATTTTTGAACCAGTAAAAGAAAGACTTAGAAAATCAATATGGAAAATCCGATCTTTAAAAGCAGATTATTTGTTTTACGCCCTCATAGATCTGCTAATTGATCAATATTATGTCACTTTGGAAAAAATGGGAAATGTTTTTGAAGACCTGGAAGAACGAGTAACCTCCCATATCAATAAACTAAACCCCATAGATATTCTTTCCTTAAAAGGAGAATTTTTATATTTAAGAAAAACGGCTTTTCCGGTAAAAGAAGCTTTAAATAAAATTATTATCAGCAATCACCCCTGGATTGAAAAAAAGAATCTTCGATACTTCAGAGATATTCAAGATCACACTATACAAATTATTGAAGTTATTGATTACTATAATGAATTAACTACCTCTCTTATGGATTTTTACCAAAACACCATTAACAGAAAAATGAATGAGATTATGAAAGTGTTAACCATTTTTGCGGCTATTTTTATTCCTCTTACTTTTATTGTGGGTATTTACGGCATGAATTTTAAATTTATGCCAGAACTAAACTGGAAATATGGCTATCTCTTAGTGTGGGCACTGATTTTTCTGGTTAGCGGGGGAATGATTTTGCTCTTTAAAAAAAGAAAATGGCTTTAGGAGCAAACACTCTATCCTTAGTCCCTCATAAATAAAGATTCCTGCACAGAAGTAAACAGGACTTACTTTGTCCTAAAACTTGATGGTGTTTTTGTAAAAAATAAAGCACAGAAGTAAACAGGACTTACTTTGTCTTAAAACAGGTAGGTAAGATTCCCACTTTCCAGGGCGTGTAGTTTTCGTTAGAAATCCCAAATCATTCTAAAACAGGCAAAATTCCCACTTTCCAGGGACTGAAAGCCCTTAGAGAAACTCTAAGTTTCCAAACCCCCTGTTGCTGATTCTCTGTATATTACTGAAAGCCCTTAGAGAAACTCTAAGTTTCCAAACAACTTGACTTTTTAGTTTAGAGGAGAAGAAATATTTATTCAGGCCCGACTAAAATATAAACAAGTGTGAAAAAAATACACTTTAGAGGCTCAGACACAGAAATTATTTTCTGTTTAATCTGGTAATTCCTCAAAAAATAATATATGGTCTGTTTGTGATAAAGGAGTAAAACTATGAAAAAAACAGTTCTTTTTTTATTTTTTATAAGCTTTGGATTTTATGCCCCACATATTTACGCTTACGTTGGAAATAATACAGTAGAAGTGGAGTTTCAAGACCCTTCAGCAGAAAACCTACCCCCCCCCCCTAACAGTGAAGCTCAAACCAGCATAGATGAAAGAAATAACCAAGAATCACAGGCAATAACAAGCCCTAACAATAATGAGGTAGAAATACAGCTGGCCCACGAAGATACCTGTCAAAGACAACATGGGCACAGTGGATGTGGACACGGACATGATCATGGAACACCCAACATTATTGTAGTTCCCCAACCCTATCCTGTAAGTACTATATGCCGAAAAGGGCTTTTTTATTGCATAAATTATTATGCGCAACCAGTAGGAAGCGGATGTACTTGCTATGATATTTTCGGAAATGTTTGGTTCTATGGTCAAAACAGCGTATTCTAATTTTTTTATCAGACTTTTTAATGTTTGGTTCTATAGTCAAAACAGCATATTTTAATTTTTTATTAGACTCTGTTAAAAATTGGTATAAATTAAGTGCCTGCCTCAAATAACCATGAGAAGTTGGGCAACATGAAACCAAATTCTATATCTAATAATTCTTTATCCCATAAAATAGTGGCCCTTATTCAGGGGGGATTAGGAGCAGAACGGGAAATCAGTTTAATGTCCGCTCAGGCCGTAGCAAAAGCTTTTAAGGAATTAGGCGTCCCATACACTAAACTTTTCGCCGATAAACATTTGTGGAAAAATCTATCCCGCTTAAAGCCAGATAAGGCCTTTCTATCTGTTCATGGAAAATACGCGGAAGACGGCTCTTTACAGGGACTATGTGAATATTTAAAAATTCCTTACACCGGGAGCGGAGTATTAGCAAGTGCTCTCTGTATGGACAAGTGTTTCTTTAAAGATTATATCCGCAAGCATGGCATCCCCACCCCTCAATCACAGAATCTGAATTTAGAAAAACAAAACATGAAAGAGGTAGAAATAACCCTCCCTCTTCCTTTTGTTATAAAACCCGCCAGAGAAGGCTCCACCTTAGGTATTAGCATTTGTAAAAAACAACCAGAAATTCAACCCGCTATAAAAATCGCTCTCCAATACGATAAAAAAATACTGGTGGAATCTTATATTGAAGGAATAGAGCTGGCCGTTTCTGTTTTAAACGGAAAAGCTCTTACCCCTGTGGAGATTCAACCCGCCAGCGGTTTTTATGATTACAGCAGTAAATATCAATCAAAAAAAACAAAGTATATTCTTCCTCCCAGGTTAGATCAAAAAACTATCACAAAGTGTAAAGAGATAGCCTTAAAAACGGCTCTTATTTCAGATGTTAAAACTTATTGCCGGGCCGATTTTATCGTCCAACAAAATACAGAACCTTTGCTAACAGAAATCAACACCCTACCTGGACTTACGACCCATTCTCTACTACCTAAGTCCGCAGAATATGACGGAATAAGCTTTCCTAAACTGATATTAAAAATTTTAGAATCTGCCTCTTTAGATTATCCGTAAAACTTGTCTTGAGTATTCATAATCACGGGCCTTCTTTAGAATCTGCCTCTTTAGATTACCCGTAAAACTTGTCTTGTCCTGACTTCTAAATTCATATAAACTATAAAAATATGAAAATAACCCACAAATATTCAACCAACGCGTTATTAATTTGTCTCCTTTTTTTTCTATCCACTCTGGCTTTTTACGGTGGACATAAATGGCTTGTTGTCAAAGAAATTCAACTCATACTTAAAAAAGCCCCTGTATGGGAAGGTTCCAGAAATGAAATTCACGCTTTGTTGTCCAAAAAATTAAAACCCTTTATCGGGAAAAAATTATGGAAAGTGTCTCTAAATGATTTAATGCAGGTGGTGGTATCCGAACCCCAGGTAGGAGAGGTCCAGATACTTAGACGCTTCCCAAATCGTTTTTTTATTCAAATTAAACCCCGAAAACCCCTTTTGGTTTTATTACACCCGGAAAGTGGGAAAATACACCCTCTTTCTATGGATGGGCAGGCTTTAGCCCCTTTACCTCTTGAGCAAATTCCCAATCTACCTATTTTAAGAGGTGTTGTTTTTTTTAAACAAAGTAAAATTAGAAAACAAGCTATTCGTTTTGTCTCTCTTATGCCGGATGAAGGGGTGTTTAGCCGTCAGGAAATTTCAGAAATACAGTACTCCTCTCAGGAAAAAAGCTTAACCTTTATTTTGTCTAAAACGGGGAGACCTATAAAAGTGGGTTATGACCCAACACCAATAAAAAACAAAAGAATTGATAGCGTCTTAAGATATTTGGGGCAAAAAAATATTAAATGGCGCGTTATTGACGCGCGATTCTCTCAAAAAATTGTTGTGAGTACAGGCCAGGCCATCTAACCTTTTAAGTAGAGGTAACATTTACCTTTTATAGGGAAACTATGATTGAGAATTGTAAATTTTTAAACAAAGGATAGTGTATTTATGGGTCGTTTTAACATTGAAGATAAAAAAGTAACAGCTGGTATTGATTTAGGAGCTGTTAATGTCCGATGCCTGATAGGTGTTTTATCTGCGGGCGGATTAACTTTAGAGGGGGCCTCTCGCGTCCCTCATAAAGGGCTTTATAAAGGACGTATTGTTAATATGAAAGAAACCTCCTCTGCTCTTCAACAAGCTATAGAAGAAGCGGAAGTGATGGCGGGGCTTCAGATCTCCCAGATCTTTCTCGGAATGGGTGGAGACTATCACACCTTTTCCTCACAGGGCATGGCCATCATATCCTCTGGACAAGTCACTTTAGATGATCTGAACAAGGCGGTAGAAACTGCAAAAGCAGTTCCCCTTCCCACAGGCCATCGCCTTTTACATGTTCTGCCAAAAAAATTTACGGTGGATAGAGAAGGACCTTTTTTTAATCCTTTAGGTCTTTCCGGCTTGCGATTAGAAACCTCAGTAATGATGATCTCTGTTCCTGAAACCAATGTGCAAAACGCTCTTCAATGCCTGCGTTATGCGGGCTGTTCCGCAAAAGGTATGATATTACAACCTTTTGCAACCTCTTTGTCCCTGCTCAGTGAAAACGAAAAAAAATCCGGGGTATGTGTTTTAGACATAGGGCAAGACCAAACCTGTTTCACTGTGGTGATTAATTCCAGAGTACATTATATCGGTCTTTTACCAATAGGGGGAGAGGACTTTACACACGATCTTATGGCAGAGTTAAAAATCCCTAGAGATAGAGCAGAGCAACTAAAAAAAGAATACGGAAACATTTTACCAAACACAGAATGGGATAATGAGAAACTTACAGAAGAGTTGCAAAAATGGGAGATCAGTGCCCAACCAGAAAAAATAAATACCATCTTAACAGCGCGTGCGGAATTGCTTTTTGAGTCGGCAAAAGCCCAACTGGAATCTCTTGGTTATTTTAGCCGTCTACAAGAAGGGTTGGTCTTAACAGGAGGAGCAAGCAACCTAAAAGGTTTAGTGGAAAAAGGCAGAACACTTTTAGAAAAGCCTGTAAAAAAAGCAGTTATTCAACAGTTTCCGGGCCTGAGTGAAATTGAAAACAAAAGTGAATTTGCTACTGCTTTGGGAATTTTATGCTACATTCAAAATGAAAAAATATTGGATTACCGCTCCCATTATCCAGATGGAAGAACTTTAAAAATAAAGCGATGGGTACGGGATGTTTTTACCTAAAAAAAACTATAAAAGAAAGGGATATTATGTTTCAAATTGATGAATCCACTGCAAAATTGAGAGCCAACATAAAAGTGGTAGGTGTAGGTGGCGGAGGAGGTAATGCCCTTAAAACTATGTATCAATCGGGTTTAAAGGGTGTGCAGTTTATTGCCGCAAATACAGATCTTCAAGCTTTAGAAGAGCACGAACATTTAGATTGTGTGATTCAAATGGGTGCTCAACTAACGAAAGGTTTAGGAGCAGGTGCCAATCCTGAAATCGGTAGACAAGCGGGCATTGAATCCTGCGAAGAAATAGCCACCGCCTTAAAAGACGCAGACATGGTCTTTATTACCGCAGGCATGGGAGGGGGCACAGGCACTGGTTCAGCAGGTGTTATTGCCCGTATCGCCAAAGAGCAAGGGGCTTTAACTGTGGGAGTAGTTACCCGCCCTTTCTTTTTTGAAGGCCAAAGAAGGAGCCGACATGCAGAAATGGGCATTCAATTTCTAAAAGAAAATGTAGACACCTTAATTGTTATTCCTAACCAAAAGCTTTTAAAGACAACAGATGAATCCACTTCTTTACTATCTGCTTTTAAAAGTGTGGACCACATTTTATTAAAGGCAGTGCAAAGCATTGTAGATCTGATAAACGAAAGAGGACTTATTAATTTAGATTTTGCAGATGTAAAAACTATTATGTCAGAAAAGGGACTTGCCATTATAGGCACAGGTTCTGCCAAAGGGGAAGAAAGAGCTTTATCTGCTGGGCAAATGGCTATTTCCTCTCCTCTGTTAGAAGACACCTCTTTTAAAGGCGCGCTGGGTTTGATTATCAATATCACAGGCGGGCCAGATCTTTCTTTAAAAGAGGTTAGTCAAACTGTGGAACTGATTTCCGCAGAAGCTCATCCTGATGCAGAAATTATTTTTGGTTCTATAGTGGACACCAACAACTCATCAGATGAAGTAAAAGTCACTGTTATCGCCACAGGCTTTGAAAATCCTAAAAATTTACACCAGTCTAATTCAAAAAAAACCACAGCCCCTTCGCCTTTAGAGGGAGAAAACAACCTAACAGAAGAAAACAACCTAACAAGGGGAGAAACTAATTTAAAAATAGAGCAGGAAAATAACCAATCAAACCCACCCCTTGCAGGAAACACGTCCCCTTCTTCCTTAGTTCAGGAAAGGACAGATCAAAAACCTAAAAAACTGCCAAAAGATATCTTAATGGAAAAGGCTATGGCTTATAGAGCACAAATAAAAAATCAATCGATAGAAAAAACAAAGCAAGAACAGCTGAGCATGAACATACCTAATCATCAGGAAAAAACAAAAAACCAAAAATCCTTTCCATTTAAAAAACAAAAAACAGGGTTTATAAACTTATTTAAATCGAAACGGCTTTGATTCTTGTTTTAGATCTGGGCAGGAAAGACTATGATTATATCAGAAGTGATATTCTAATATTTTCTAAAGTGGTGTAAACTAAAACCAGCTTGGTTTAAAATCAAAAAAATCCAGTTTGAGAGATAAAAATTGACACAAAATTTATTTAAAAAAAACATTACGACTGTCCTGATTGTGTATAGAGATCACTCTTCACCTATCACTCAAACAGTCCGCCAAACAAAAAAATGGCTTAATGAACACGATATAGACACAAAAGTTTTTTCTCAATCTGTGCTGGCAAAAAGCCCTCCTATTAACTCTGATATAGACCTGGTGATGGTGTTAGGAGGAGATGGTACTTATTTGCAAGCTGTGCAATCTGTTTTTAACCATACTGTTCCGTTCTTAGGAATCAATATGGGATCTTTTGGCTTTTTGACAGTGCATAGGCAAGGATCTATTACTTCCTGTTTAAAGTCCATCTTACAAGGGAAAATGATAGAAGAAAAAAGAACACTATTAGAAGTTTCTATTAAAGGAGAAAAAAAATCCGATCCAAAAGATACATTTTTAGCCCTTAACGATATGGTGATTGAACGAGGAGCCTTTAGCCATCTTATTAATGTAGCCATTTCTATTCAAAACAAAGATATTTACTCTGTAAAAGCAGATGGGATTATTGTATCTTCTCCTACTGGCTCCACAGCTTACAATCTGGCGGGAGGGGGGCCTATTTTGCACCCTCAAGTAAAGGCATTTGCCATTACTCCTATATGCTCTCACAGTTTGACAAACCGACCTGTTATTGTGCCAGATACTTGCGAGATGTCTTTTAAGATCAACAGTAAAAACCAAAGTGCTTTTTTAACTATTGACGGGAAAAAAAGAATGCGTATTTCAAACAAGCAAACCATAAAAACTAAAAAAGCAGTAAAGCAACACAGAACTTTAAGAAGAACCACACATAACGATTTTTTACTTTTAAAAGATAAACTCAAATTTTCTCAATAACTTTTTTAAAAAAAACCTCTGGATTTTTAATCAATGATCCCTATAAAGATCACACAATCCACTTTTGACACAGTTTATTATATAATCCCATTTTTATTTGTTCTGGTTAGTTTTCTTTTTTTGCATTGGGGTTTTTCTTCTGCACTCCTTCACAACTGGAAAACATATACTCTTTTTCTTGAGTGGGATGCTCTCTTAAACAAAAAACACCTTCATCTATCAACAACACCTGACCTGAGTTATCTATACTAATATACCTTTGTTTTACACAATAGGTCTCGCCCACACCCGTCGCACTTGAACCTGTTTTTATGGGAACTTCTGCAAATTTAACAGTGGGATCTATATTGTAGAACTCTCTCCAATAATCACAACCTTTATCAGGAAAATAAGGAAATATGCGATTGTTATCAACAATGGTGCATTGCACCTGTTTTCCAGTAGCATCTAACCACACCCCTTTTTCTTGATTATACTTATACGAACTGCAATGCTGTACTCGGTTACCTAAACCTCCCAGACCCATACAGGAAGAAACACAAACCCCACAAACTAACAGCAGTGTAAATAAACCAATAGAGCTTTTTTTCCAAAGAAAAAAAGAGTCCGTTATGGATTTAATATATAATAATAGTTTCATTTTTTTTCTTCTTGTAACGGTGTTTAGTTAAAGAAAATTTAGCTTTTCCTTCACGGATAGAGCGAGAAGATAAAACCACTTTTTTATCTCTATACCCTTCTTTTTTAAGAGTTAACCGAACAGGGTTATTAACAGACACTACTATCGATGTGGGTGTAGGTCTTCCTCTTCTTTTATTATCAATAAACACCCACGCGCCAGAAGGCTGGGTGTTGATAAAAACTTCTTTTTCTACCACTTTTTTTAAACCTGCATTAAGGGATGTTGGATTTCTTCCCTCTTCTGATGGTTTTTTAGCAGTGCGGGTAGGGGACGAGGCTTCTTCTTTCTGGAGATGATCGCTGATAGGGTGTGTAGAAGTTATATGTTTAGCTATTACCTGTTCCAATTTTTGCGCTATATTAGAAACATAAGCTTTAATATCAAAACGAAAAGTGTAACCAGCTCCTGCTATTCCAAAGACTGCAAATCCCACTGCTATTTTTCTAATAACTGCTCTCCTTCTAAGCTTTTTTCGCTTTCCAGCCGTTTTACGAGAAACAGAAGAAGACTTAACAGGCTGTTTAATTTTTAAATAAGGATCATAGATGTCCGAATGACCTCCTCCTGTACTTATACTGCGACTGTCCAATCCATCGTTAGTAATAATACTTCTATGCGTAGAAGAAACATTACTTTTAAATGTCCCCTCATTTTGGTTTTTGTCATATTTTGTCCATACTGTGGACATAGTTTTACGATCTAACTCATCCGAAAATTCTGTTTTTGTGATGTCACGAGGTTGATCCTCAACGATACTACTATCTATATCTGTTTGTGTAACAGTGTGTTTTTGCTCTGTTTGAGTAACCGTATGTTTTCCGGCAGAAATCTCACTTCCTTCGTCCGTTTTGATAGTAAGTTCTGAATCATCCAGCTGAGAAGCACTATCCAAGCCCTCTTCCTTATCTAACTTTGTATTAGGTCCTATAAATGTGGATCTGCTGGGGACAAGATCTTTATCCACTAAATCTTGAGACTGTATTCCTGTTTTCATCCGCAGTTTTTGCGAAACCAAAGTAGACGAGTAAGTTTTTAATTTTTTCCTTTCTTCATTAATTTCCTCTATATACACTTCTCTTATAAACGAACTAAATGTATTATGCGTAAAATCAGGATAAGTTTTATTTAAAAAAACAGAAATATCATTGCCCATCTCCGCGACAGTTTTATACCTTAAGTTTTTATTTGCGCTTAACGCTTTATTAACAATTTCCGAAAGCCTTTGTGGCACATTAGGGTTTATTTTTCTTAGGTCAGGAATTTGACAATCCCGGATTTTTTTTAATAACTGAATCTCACTGTTCCCTATAAATAACTTTCTACCTGCAAGCGTTTCCCATAAAACATTTCCTAATGAAAAAATATCTGTTTGCCGATCCAAAGATTTCCCTCTGGCTTGCTCAGGACTCATGTATTCAAATTTTCCTTTTAACACTCCCACTTTTGTGGCCTCAGAGTCATCTATTTTAGCTATACCAAAATCAATAACTTTCACATCCCCATTAAAACTCACCATTATATTTTGAGGACTAATATCACGATGGATAATATTAAGGGGCTGGCCCGTTACACTATCTACGCAATTATGAGCATAATCTAAACCATTGCAAGCATGTTTTATAATATAGGCGCATAAAGCCACATCCAGGTTTTTTTTCTGGCTTTTTAATTTTCTTACCAGCTGACGTATATTTCTGCCGGAAATATACTCCATACAAATAAAATACTGGTCTCGCACCACTCCAAACTCATAAATAGAGCATATATTGCTATGATTAAGGTTGACTGCGATCTTTCCCTCATTTTGAAACATTTTTTTAAATTCTTTATTATGAGAGTGGCCCAGCAATATTCTTTTTATAACCACAAATTTATGAGCATTCTCAATAGATCCTGCACTTGCCAAAAAAATCTCGGCCATACCTCCTCGAGCTACCTGTTCCAATAGTTTAAATTTTCCAAATTTTTTTATTTTTGAGCTCATAATTAATCGTTATCTCCCTTTTTATCTTCTCTAAAAGGACGCACTTATTGATTTTAGAAATAAATACTTTTATAGTAAAAATACTCCTTTTAATTTTATCGGCTTTAAAAAAGAGGATCTTAAATGAGAAAAATAGCTATAACAGGCATAATGGGAGCTGGAAAATCCACTGTTGGTTCAATATTACAAAGCCAGGAAGTGGATTTTATTTCTGCCGATGCCTTAGTTCGGCAGGTTCTTAGGCCTAAAAATCCAGGTTATACTAAACTACTTAATTTGTTAGGGCCAAAATATTTAGACAATGAAAACAATTTTGACACCAAAAAAATAGCTCAAAAAATCTTTCAAGATGAATCCTACCTACAGAAAGTGGAATCCCTGATCCATCCTATGGTCCTGGATTTAATGCGAAAAAAAGAGGAAAAACTGCGGTTTTCAGGAAAAATGGCTTTATTTTACGAAATTCCTCTACTATTTGAAAAGAAATGGGGGCCATTTTTTGACATCAAAATTGTAATTGCTATTGATCTTAAAAAACAAAGAAAAAGGCTGATGAATCAACGCGCCCTTACACAAACAGACATTAAAAATCGTATGCAGTTTCAAATGGCTCAATCGGAAAAAATAAAAAGGGCAGATCATGTGGTATGGAACAACTCCTCAAAAGAAGAGCTTAAAAAACAGGTCCTTAGTCTGTTAAAATTATTACAAATACAAAGTGTAGAGCATCTTTTATAAGATGTTCCTACGACTTTAGTCGAGGGTGAAAAAGCCAACAACTTGGCTTTTCAGAGCCAACAACCGGGATGGGTAAAAAAAACCAGGCGAGGCAGAACCAAGACAAAAAGGATCTAAAATTCTATGAAGGTATATGAAGTAACTTTTGAGCAGAAAATGAACGGGAATCTAAAACCTGCCCCCTACACTAAGGTAATAGAAAAAAAAGAGGTGTTACAAAATTTTACCCCTAACCACAGTTTGTGGATTACTGCGGATATTAAATCCAGGCTTTTTATTTTAAATTATCTAAAAAAAAAACACTCAGATGTCCATAGCTCCTCTGTTAAAAGAGCAGGAGACTTCTGGCTTTCTTTACTGCGCCTCACTTATCCTGAAAGCTCTATTGTTGAACGACCTTTTTTAACTTTTATCTATCAGGAATGGGCAAAGTCTAAAAAACAGGAATGGCAAAGGGGTCTAAAAACAGGAAATTTAATTTGCCAGTATATGTCTGCTCTAACTCATCTTCTAAAACACCCTCTAAGAGAAAACCTTATGGAGGAATGGGCAAAAACTTTTCCTAAAACTACACTTTCTAAAATGGGATGGTATAGACTTTCAGCAGATTTCTATGATTATTTAAAACAAAAAAAAATTATAGAATCCTCCTGGGCTGGAGCTTTTTTATTAGATCAAATCCCTTTTGAGAAAGGTTTTTTGTCTCAAAATGGACAACAAATTAAAAATATTGTGTTTGATTTAGGCTTTGACACCAATAAATTAGAATCAGAGCTTATCCGGCAAATAGCAGACCGAATAAACACAAAAATTCTTGTTCCTATATGCTTTGACGGAAAACACCAAAAAGACATCCAGTTTCTTTATGGTTGGATACCTAAGAAAGTTTTTAAAGAACATTCCATTATCTACCCCAAAAATAAAACCTGTCCAAATCCAAATTCCTTAAAAATTAAAAAGTTTGCAACACCTCTATCCGAAGTAAAAGACATAGCCTTCCAAATCAAACAAGCTTTAAGACGCGGAGTTAAGCCAAACCGAATTAGTGTTCTGGCTCCCTATATTGAAGATTACTGGCCCTGCCTTAAAAGTTATTTCAAAAAAGAGGATATTCCCGTTAATAAAAGCGAAACCATATCCTTAAGCCGTCTTCCTGATATTCAACTTTGGCTGGCTAAACTGCGGACACACCTCGGAGAGCTTAAATATGATCGTCTGAAACTTATATCCTCCCATCAAAATAGGTACGTAAACTTTAGCCAATTAAAATCAGAGTTTTACTATGTCCGGGAAATAGAAAAATGGCCCCCCGGAGCATACGAAAAAAACCTGTTAAGAAAAAAAGAAGATCTGGTTTTAGCAATAGACTTTACTCAGTGGGCTAAAACTCTTTTACCATCTGTTTCTGCAAGCACCCGTAAGCCTGTAACAGAATGCCTAAAGAGTTTTTCCTCTACCCGCTCTTCCTTAAAGACTTTACATTTAAACTGGTCTGCCTGGCTTAGTTTATTAGAATATTTTATTTTAAAAAAAGAAATAGAAATAAAATCTGGTAATTTAAGTGGTATAAATTGTCTTAGTTTTAATGCTCTTAGCTGGGTCGACTCCGATCTCATTTATATTGCTGGATTAAGTGAACAAAATATGAGAGTAGCAAAACAAAGCCTCCTTTCTGCTTTGGAAGCGCACTCCTTTACAAAAGATCTGGGATTTTTTATAAAAACTGAACCAGCTGATAAATTAGAAAATATTATTTCCTGCTTTATTCACCAAGAACAAAAAGACCTTATCCTATCTTTTTCCTCCACAGATTTTTTAGGCACTGCTTTAAACCCCTCATGCCTTTATTTAGAAAAAGCCACAGAACATAAAAAAGACATTCGCCATTTTGACATACCTGGTATCACCTTATGGGACGAGCAACAAAGAAAACCATCTGTCCAAGAAATTCTTTCCCACCACAATATGGAACAATCTCAGTTGAAATTGATAGAACAATCCCTTGAAGAAGAAAAAGGGTATAAAAATCCAGCCCCTTTTTTTCAGAAAGAAATAAAAAGACTTTCCCCCTCTTCCTTAGAAAGCTATATAAAGTGCCCTTTTATTTTTGCCGCTCAAAAAGTATTTCATCTTTGGGATAGGCCCAAAAGAGATATGGACATTCCTGCGCTGGAAAAAGGAAGTTTGATACATAAACTGTTTGAAATATTAAAAGTTCAAATCCCTATAAACAGAAAAGAAGAAGAGAAACAAGCCGAAACAAATAAAAATATTTACACAATACAAGAATCACTTTCTGAACAAGAGATTGAACAAATAATAGAAAATTTAAAAAACAACAAAAGTCTTAAGCCTTTTATTCAAAAAATTCACCCCCTTATTTGGAAAAAGGAAAAAGCCCGTTTGTTAAAAAAAGCTTTAAATTTTTTAAAAGAAGAAAAACGTAGAAAAGAATTTTTTAAAAACTATAAAACTATAGCTTGCGAAAAAGATTATCAGTGTTATTGGAGTTTCAAAACAAAATCTTTGAGCGATAAAGGAGATATATTATTCACTGGCAAAATAGATAGATTAGATTCAGATAATCAGTCTTATCAAATTATTGACTATAAAGGCACTCTTCCTTCTGGATCCATAGCTCCTTCCTGGGAAAAGGAAAAAAATTTTCAGTTAGCTTTTTATATACAAGTGATAGAGCAAGGATTGGCCGATCTTCCTATTTTGCCAGTCAAATCCGCCCTTTACTTAAGCTATAAAAATTTTGAGTATCAAGGCTTAGCGTTTAAAGAACCTGATTATATTAGCCTTTTAGGCAGTAATAGAAAAAAATCTCTAATTTCAGAACAAGAAAAGCAAACTATTTTAAAAAAAGTAAACCAAGCCACCAGTGGTTTTATTGAGAATATTTATGAAGGCCATTTTCCTGCAAAGCCTAAAACAAAAACTTTTTGTGAAGAGTGCCGATGGAATAAAATATGCCGAGCCAGCCACTTAAACTAACAAAACCAACCTAAGAGGATAATATGAGCGAAAAACTAACCATTATAAAAGCGGGTGCGGGGGCCGGAAAAACAACCTATTTAATTAAAACTTTAATTACTCAGGTTTTAGAATATTATAAACAAAATAACAAATTCCCTCGCGTGGCTGTAAGTACTTTTACCCGCAAAGCCACCCGTGAACTTAAAGAGCGCATGATAGTAAAGGCCCTTAAATCCCAAAACCAGGATCTTATTCAATATATTAACTATTCCCCTTATTTTCAAGTATCCACTTTGCATGGCTTATTTAATTATTTTATCCAAACTCATGGATATAAAGTTGGCTTAAGCCCTGGAGTGTCGGTTATGAATGAACAAGAATCAGATGAGCTTTTTATTTCTATTTTAAAGTCCGCTATTTTTGAAAAAAACATAAGCACCCCACTTTTAGATCACTATTCTTTTGAAGAAATAACCGCTATCGTTAAACGTTATATTAGACATCGGCAAGCCCAGCCAAAAAGCCATTTTATAGACAAAAAAGAGTTAGAAACTATTTTAACTGACAAAGAAAAAGAAATCACACAAACACAAGATAAAAAAAGCAAAGCTTATGATAATCAGCTCTTAGAGTTAAAAACAGAAAAAGCCTATATAGCTACCTTTATCCATCTTTTTCAGGAATTAAAAACTTTAGGGGAATATATTATACCTTTATGGGAAGGAAGAAAAAAGGCACTTAGTCAAATCACGCTAAATGATATAGAGACTATGACCCTTCAAATTCTTAAAAAACAAAATAACCAGTTAAATTTTATGGATTTTTGGTTTTTAGATGAATACCAAGACACAAGCTTTGGACAAAAAAACATTTTAGACCAACTTTGTCAAAATAGTCAGGTATTTATCGTGGGAGATCCTCAACAAAGCATTTATTACTTTCGCGGGGCGGATGTGTCTGTTTTTCAGAAAAAAGAGCAATTAGCTAAAAACAAACCATTTACTCAAATGAAATATTTAAAAACTAACTACCGCTCCTCCCCTGAGTTAATAGCTTTCCTGAACGATTTTTTTTCCGAAAAAACTTATGAAAGAATGGAATCTGAAAATAAAATTTACAAAAAGCAAAAAGAAGTGGCGCGTTTTATTTTTATTCATTCTGATCCAAAAAAAGATCAAGAGGAAATAGAGTTCAAAGAAATAGAGAATAGAATTAAAGAGCTTTTAAAACAAGGTGCAAAACCGGAGGATATAGTTGTGCTTAGCCGACAAAACAAAGCTCTTCAACAATTAGCTCAATATTTAAAAAGACCAAAACCCGAATCCACAGAGCAAAAACCCTCTTTTTCCTCAGAAACTATTCCTGTTTGTCTGCATTCCGCAGGCAGTTTTAAAAACAGAAGAGAAATTATAGACGCCATTTTTCTTTTGCGTTTTTTGCTTAACCCCCATGATGAGGAAAATTTAATTGGACTTTTAAGAACCCCTTACCTACGCATTCCCGATCAAACCTTAGCGGAGGAGATAGGGATAAAAAAATCAAGTGAAAAAAACCAAAAATCTACTTCTCTTTGGAACTTTTTAAGCCATCTAAAACCTCTTCCTATGGTGATTCAAAAATTAAAACATTATATAGAACAAACACATAAAATAGGAATAGTAGATAGTTTTCAGCAAGCTCTGGAAACTTTAGGGTTTATGGACTTATCTTATTATCAAGACACAACAGGAGTTAGGGAGGCTAATTTATGGAAGTTTATATATTGTCTTAAAGATTATGAATCTAAAGAGGCAGGCCATCTTTTGTCTTTTACAGACTACTTGCTGGACGAAGCTCGAAACAGGGAGAGAGGGGATCGCACAGATTATTCGCAAAACGCTTTATCCGCTATTGAAAGCTCAGGCGTTCAGTTAATGACTATTCATTCTGCTAAAGGGCTTGAGTTTAAACATGTGATCCTTATTAAAGTATGCTCTGGTTTTAGATCTGTGGAAAAACTTCAATATTTCATCAATGAAAAAGAAACTGGAAAATGGACCTTATCCGTTAAATTAGAAGAAGAAGATAAAAGAATAAAATCCTCTTTTCATAAAAAAATTAGAGAAGAGCAAAAAAAAAGTGAGCTTGAGGAGTTTGATCGCCTTCTTTATGTGGCTCTAACCAGAGCTAAAGAAACTTTAACCCTTATTGGTTCTAAAAAGCCAGGGAAAAATAGCTGGCTTAAGCGATACCCTTTTTTCTCCCAACTTAAAAAAGAGGAGGCCACCCACCAAACAGAGTATTACACTTATACCTGCCGGATAATATAAGGGGTCTTAAATAAATTTCCTGTATTAATTCTCTATTTTTTCAAGCTGACTTTGAACAAAAAGTAAAGGGCTGTAAAGATCTGTCTGGTCTGCCGAAAAACCACGAGTCATATATTCTCCTGCCTCTTCATAAAGCCCTTGATTATACTTGGCATAAGAAAGCCCTCCTAAACCAGAAACAGAAAGAGGGTTTTTTTCCAAAACAATTTGCCAATTTTGAACAGCGCAGTCCCAATCTTTATTCCTTTCACAAAATTGAGCTTGCAAAATATAAGGCAGAATGTACTTTCTGTCTGTATTAAAGCGAACAGCCGTTCCTAAAAACAAAACAGATTCTCCTTTAGAACCTTGGACAGACATAATATAGGCTTGCTGAGCTTTAATAAGAGGATCTCTTGGTTTGCTTAAGGCTACTTTTTTTATAAACTGTTCTGCTTGCTCATAATAATAGGAACGGGACAGGCAATATGCGTAAAAAGTAATAAATATCACATTTTCTTTTCCAGTAGAATAAATTTTTTTACAAAAGGGAACAAACTTTGACCAGGAATAAATTTCTCTATCAATAAAAACATTGTGCCGATAAGTGTCTGTCAAGTAGGGATTGCTATCCAATAAACTCTTAAGCTGGGTAGAGGGATCTTCTTTTTTTAGATACTTAATATAGGCAAGCCCTACTAAAGCCTCTTGATAATAATCACCTTGATTTTGAACTACGTTCTCTAAAAGAGTTTGCGCTTTTTTTCTCCCCTCCAAAGACTTAGGATCAGACTCAAGAAGACAAAAAGAAAATGCAAAAGAAATGAGATTTTTATTGGCAAACTGAGACTCTTTATATTGCTTAAAAAAATCACATTCTTTGTTTTGGACAGCCAATAAAGCTAAATTAGCAAAAGCGGATTGCTTTATATCCGGTGACGGCGGGTGGGCCAATATCTCCTTAAATAATTTACTGGCTGACTCCTGTTTATCAATTTTTAATTGCACCAAAGCTTTAATCAGGTTTTGGATTTCCTGGTTTATAATCTCCGGGTTATTTATATTTATCAATTCTTTTCCCTCAGAAATATCGTTTTTTAATTGGAATTTTAAAATTCGAAAAGCCAAAGAATGAGATGGATTTAATTGATTTTGTTGGGATTGCCATATTTCAAAAGCTTTAAAGTAATCTCCCGCAGAAAAATAATCCGCTCCTAAATGGGCTTGTTCAGAAAGGGGAGCCGTTTCACCCCTCATGGCTTGAGAAGATTTGTTTCTTTGGTAGATAATAAAGCCAAACACTCCCACCACTAAAAGAAAAAATACAACCAAATCTGTATGAACTTTCTTCTTATTTTTCTTTTTTAAAACTACTGATTTTTCTTGTGAGGGAAGGGGGGGGACATTATTTTGAATCGTATTACTTATTTCATTTTGTGAAGATTCACTAAAAATATGATCCGATATTAGTCTATGTGTTTTGGTGAAATTGACATTTAAAGTTTTTGTAAATTGTGTTAATTTGGTAACATCTGTATGAACAACAAATTCTGGGTAAGCTGATATAAATCCCCAAAAAGGTTGTCCCGGAACACACACAGTGGCAAAAGGGGAAATATAATCTTTTGCCAGCTCAAGCTGTAACTCCTCTTCACTAAAAGGGCCAATAATCTGATTATTGTTTTTTACCAGCCATTTTTTATCTTTGCTGTTACCGTGCATAATACATATATTTTCCACTCTTTAAATGATTTTGTCAGCAAAAAATTAATGAGAAAAACACCTTAAGCCTGTAATAACCATATTAACTGAAAGACTTTTAGCCTTTAAAAACACTTCCTTATCCCTCATAGATCCACCGGGTTGAATTACCCATTTTATACCCGCCTTAGCAGAAACTACTATAGAATCCGGGAAAGGAAAAAACCCATCGCTTGCCAATACAGGGGTTGAGTGAGGATGAAACTTTTTCCACCGGTGGAGAGCATTTTCCACAGCCGATATACGACTCACCTCTCCCATACCAAGACCTACGGTCTGGCCATTTGACACCAAAGCAATACTGTTACTTTTTAAATGAGAGCCTATTTTCCAGGCCATTAATAGCTCGGATTGAACAAAAGAGTTAGGACGCTCCCCCACATATTGCCAATCCGAGGGCCATTTATCCACAAGCTTTTGACCTTCTTGAACCAATAATCCTCCCTCCACAAAGCGGAATTTAATAGGGCTTAAATTTTCAGGTCTTCCTTCTGGCCATTTAAGAACGAGGAGGTTTTTTCTCTTATTTTTAAATAACTCCAAAGCAGAATCTGTGTAATCAGGGGCTATAACCGCAGACAAGAAAAGAGCGGACAAAGCCTCTGCGGACTCCTTAGAAATGGGACGATTTAATGCCACAACAGCCCCAAAAACACTTACCGGATCTGCATTTAAAGCCTTTACTACGGCTTGCGCTATATTATCCCCACAGGCCACACCACAAGGATTGTTGTGCTTTACAGCCACAGCGCAAGGATTTTCAAACTCCCTCAAGACACGAACAGCAGAGTCCAGATCACAAATATTATTAAAAGAAAGTCCCTTTTTCCTCTGAAGACATTTTGCCTGATGTAGACCTTTTTCCTTGAGCTGAAACCAACCGGCGTGTTGATCGGGATTTTCTCCATAGCGCAGATCTTTATAAAATCGCGCTTTAATAAAGCATTCTCCTTTTTCTTTCCAATTTCTTAACTGAGAAGAACCAGCAGATTGTGTATGACACATATTAACAGAAGCTTTAGAAACTTGAGAAGAACCAGCAGGATCAGCAGATTGTGTATGACATATATTAACAGAAGAAACTGAGGGGGAATTAAACGGGAGAGAGGTTTTAAGAAACTTTGCAATATGGAAATTATAATCCGCCAATAAAGAAAAAACTTTTTCTGCCAATTTCTTTCTTTTTTCTAAATCGGGAAATTCTCCTGCCGACAAAACAGGATCATAATCTGTTGGATCGCATAGCACAGTCACTCTTTCAAAGTTTTTAGCCGCCGCACGAAGCAAAGAAGGGCCACCCACATCAACCCATTCCATACCCCCTTCCCCTTTTAGGGCTTTTTCCTTAAAAGGATAAAGGTTACACACCACTAAATCAAAAGGAGAAAGCCCCTCTTTTTTTAACACTTGTTCATCTTCTGGATGATTAAGGCGCGAAAGCAGAGGCATATAGATCCTGGGATGCAGGGATTTTACCCGCCCATCCATCACCTCCGCAAAGCCTGTCTCCTCCTTCACTTCCACAACAGAAATACCTTCTGCTTTTAACAAACGAGCTGTGCCTCCTGTGGAAACCACCCGCATGCCTTTTTCTGTTAGAGGACGAACAAAATCTAAAAGGCCCTCTTTATTGCTGACACTAATGAAAGCGTTTTTAAACATATACCCTCCTTACCCGACTCCTTAATCCTGTTAAAATCTGATAAGGGATAGAACCTGCTTTTTCTGCCTGCTCTTCCAGAGAGATAAAATTATTTTTTTGAGATCCAAAAATCACTACCTCTTCCCCGTTTTGTATTTTTACTGCTTTTTTTAAAATTTTTGTTACATCTATCATAAAAAAATCCATGCAAACACGGCCCACCACAGGAGCTTTTTCCCCTCGAAACAACACTTCTGCCTTGTTGGAAAGCGGATAAGGAAAACCATCCGCATATCCTATAGAAACCACAGCCAATGCCGTTTTTTTCTTAGCCATCCAAGTTCTCCCATAAGAAACCGATTGCCCAGGGGACAACACACGGGACTCTATGATAAAGGCTTTTAGCATAGAAACTGGTTTTAATTGGACAGAATGGTATTTTTTTTTAGACTCTTCAGAATAAAAGATCACTTTAGGTTTTATTCCATACAAACACAAACCCGGTCTAAAACCCATATAATTATTCCAGCGGGAATGACTCCAAACGGCCCATCCCCCTGCACTGTTTAATAAATGAAACTTTAAACCATTATTAGGAAAAGATTGTTCAAACTTTTTGCAAAGGTTTTCAAACCTATTTATCTCTTGAGCTGTGCTATTTGGCTTCCCATTTTTACCCATTCCGGCCCTCTCTCCTTCGCTTAAATGAGAGCTTACACCCTTTAATTTTAAGTAAGGAGTCCCTTGAACATAGCGAATTAAAGCCTCTGTTTCGGATAAAGAAAACCCCAGCCGATTCATCCCCAGGTTAAATTTGATATGAAAGGGTATTTCTTTTTTTGAGAGCTTACTTAAGTTTTCTAAATCCTCCCACCTCCCCACTACGGGAATAAAATTACCCTCTCCTATTATATCCATCTGACCTTTATCTAAAGGACCTAAAATATAAATATTCATTTCCTGGGATAAACTTTTTAACTCCAAAGCCTCTTCTAAGGAAATCACTCCTAAGTTTCTAACCCCCTCTGACTTAGCACTTGTTGCTACCTGTAAGGCCCCATGACCATAGGCATTAGCTTTCACTATAGGACAAAAAAAAGAATCCTGATCAGCAAAAAACCTGGATAAAATTTTTATATTTTCTTTTAAAGCTTTTAAATTCACTTGTAGGTAGGCTCTCATTAAGTCAAATCTCTTAAATGATTCACAAAGTTTTGAGTTAAAAAATCCGGCTTAAATCCCACAGGAGGAGTAGCCACGGCGGTCATATCCCCTCCCCCCTCTTTCTGAGCAAAAGCCAGGGCTTTTAAAGCAGAGCGAAAAAGGCTTTCTGCAGATCGGTTTACACGAGGATACTCTGCCAACCCCAGGCTGAGTGTTAAACGACCATTAGAGGGAAATACTTTTGAAAAATCCGCAGATTGAACAGACCATCTTATTTTTTCCGCCTTCAAACTCGCTCCACGCTCCGAGGTATGAGGTAAAATTAATCCCAAATACCCTTCAGGCCAAGAACCAAAAATATCATAAAAGCGACTATCTTTCATAAAATGACTTAGAAGAGATTTTATAAACAAATTGGTTTTATAAGTGCCATAAATAGTTTTCAGAGCGGAAAACTGATCCAACTTTAACAAAATTAGGCTTAAAGGCAAGCTTAATCGCCTACCGCGAGACACCTCAATAAAAAGCTGTTGCAGAAAAGCTTTTTGATTCAAGGCATTTGTCCCCTCATCTCGCACATTTTCCTTCCCCCATTTTTCCTGCCACAAAATATTTTGGATATAACTGTTTAAGATAAAAAATCGCTCTTTTTCCTCAAGTGAGCCCGATAAATAGACCAAAATACCTGTCACTTGTTTATTAAACACAAGCGGGAAACATTGGTATTTTTTGTTCTCAAACCATTTTCGCATTTGTAAATGAAATACAGGTATCTGACTGGGATTATAGAGCCTGTTAGGATCAAAATCAGAATCGGATTCAGGTAAACGGAGATAAAAATAGTTTTTAACAGAAACAAAGTTGCTATATTTTAAGGAAAGCCAGGCCTTGGGTTCCTGATATTCCATATACAAGATAGGAAAATCTGATGTTTTAATAAAAAAATCTATAACGGAAGAAAAAGACTTGTGTCTTCTTAGATTTTTTATCCAACCAAAAAAATCGGCGCGTGGTTTTTGGTATATTTTATGGTCTTTTGTGTTTATTGTTAAATCCATGCCTTACTTTTCCTTTTGCAAAAAATTAAACTCTTATTTGTAAGTCCTGATTTTCTATCCCTTTAGTTTGTTCTTTTAAATATTGGATGTGAATTATATAATCTAAAGGAATAAAAAGACAAACCGTAAGCCCCCCTTTTTCGGAAGATTTAAGCTTTATCACACCCCCTATCCGGGATAAAACAGACTGCACAAACGGGAGCCCTAATCCAGTAAAACCTTTTTTTGTCGTCCAGTGGAGCGCGAAGGCTTGTTCCATAGTGGCTTTTTTCATCCCAGGGCCTTTGTCTTCTATTTCACAACAAAACCATTTATGTTGTTTTTTATAAGTGCAAATTTTTAAGCTCTTTGGACTGGGATCTTTTTCTTTCGAAGGGTCTCCTGAGTCTAACTTTTCGGCTGGCTTTTGCGGGAAAGCCTGAACACTATTTTTAATCAACTCCCAAAGCACTTGAAACAATTTATCCGCAAATACAGGCAACTTAATATCAGCGTTTAACTCTTTTGTTATCTGCCAATCTGGATACACTAAACGGCTTTGATGAATGGCCTTATGAACAATATCAGAAAAAGAAAGCTCTTTTAATATGCTTTCCTTTGGGCGTTTTTGATCCTTTTTCAAAACAGAAATCAATCCTGGATAAATACTTTTTAAATAAACATTTTTAGTCCGCACCAGGTGAGAAAGGGCTTTTTTTCGCTCTTTTTCTTTTAGAACCTTAAGCGGAAAAGGCTTTTCAGAAAATTTTGCTGGAGGAGAATTTAGCAGGAAGTTTTTTCTTCCTAACAGGCGAAACAAAAAGTGCGTAGCTTGAGCAAAAGATCTTAAATATAAAAAGAGCATTAAAAATAAAAACCCGCCTGCACTTAAGCCAAACCACAAAACCTTTGTGAGATAAGATAAAAAAAAGTCCCCTGGTTTAAGGGCCTGTTGGCTGGCCACTAAAAAATACTTCTTAGAAGAAACAACAATGGGTCGAGCAGAAGTGATTACAGGGCGAGGGGGATGATTATTTATCAAATTCCACCCTTTAGGATATTGTTGGATTAAAGACAAAACTGGATTAGAGCGCAGAAGTTTTTTCCCTCTGTAATGAGGCTCAGAATGCGCCAGCACAAGACCAGAGCTTTCTATGACACTTAAGAGGGGAGTGTCTGGTTCTATCCCACTCACTGGAAAGTTAAAATTTTGTTTTTTTGAACTTTTGTCCTCTTTAGAGTTGGAAAGATTTAAAAAATCAGAGGCTAAAGGAGAGTAAAAAGAAATAATTTTTTGCAAATGAGAAAAAGAGGGGCTTAAATCTTCGGTTAAATAAAGCTGAATATGCCGGTAAAGAACAGAAAACCGCTCAGAGAGATAGAACTGACTTTGACGATTAAACCTTCGGCTCTCCTCAACCGAAAAAAACCAGGACAAAACCACAAAAAGAGATAGAGCACTCGCCATTAAAATTATACTTAGTTTTAGCCAAAAAAATTTCATGACATATATTATGTTTAATTTATTTAAAATAAAAATCTAAAATAGAGTAAATTCTCTCTCCCCCACCGGGACTTTGAAATTCAAACTCCTCTCCTTTTTTTCGGCCAATAAGGCTACGGGCCAGAGGAGAGTTTATGGAAATTTTTCCCTGGCTAACATCGGCCTCATCTTCTCCCACTATCTGATAAGTCTTTTTTTGTGCTGTGTCCTCATCCTGCAAATGCACATAAGCCCCAAAGGTCACTTTGTTAGAGCGAATTTGAGAGGGATCCACTACCTCTGCATTTCTCAAAGTAGAGCTGATAGAGGCAATTCTGCCCTCAATTAGCCCCTGCCGTTCTTTTGCGGCTGAATAATCCGCATTTTCACTCAGATCCCCGTGCCCCCTCGCTACTTCAATAGCTGAAATAACCTTAGGTCTTTCCACTTCTATTAAATGTTTTAATTCTTTTTCCAACATGGCTTTGCCATAGACAGTCATGGGCTTTCTATTAGACATTTTTTCCCTCTCTATTAAAAACCCTATATTATTTAAAAATCCAGCCAAGGCAAGGACAGAAAGTCTAAAAAAATAACCTCCTAATTTTTAGGAAAATTTGCCAAAATCGTTGTAACTATATATAATTACTAAGTTTTTACCGATTTTTATCCCTTTTCCTTCCCCCATAGAGGGAACACTTATAGATAAAAACTTTTTTCTTAAGCGACTGAAAAAAGTTTGTTAAGGTTAAAAGACAAAGATTAAACTACATAATCAAGGCTTTGTTATGTCTAATACGAAAAAGCAAATTAAAGAATTGGCGCGTAAAATTCATTCTGCGAAAAACATTATCCTCACCACGCATAAAATGTGCGATGGAGATGGTTTAGGTTCTTTATTAGGGATTTATCACGCACTTTGCAAAATTAAAAAACCTGTTCGAGCCGTCACTGTGGATAAAGTTTCAGGAAAATACCATTTTTTAGAACCTGAGAAATGGACAGAAAGCTTTTGCACGCTCAAAACTCCTCTGGAACCAACAGATTTAGCTTTAGTTTTTGATACCAACGATTTAAGAAGAATCCAGCCCCTTTATGAGGAGTTGAAAAAAAACTGTCAGGAAATTATTTATATTGACCACCATCCTTTATTGGAAGAAGGTCCAAAGCCCAGCTCAAATTCCATAGTAGACACTTCCTCCGCCAGCACAGGGGAGCTTTGTTATTCTCTCCTGAAGGAAATAAAAGTTAGTTTAGATCCTGCTATAGCAACAGCCCTATATGTGAGTATTGTATTTGACACTCAAAGATTTCATTTTATAAAAAACTCTGAACGATCTCATAAAATTTGCGCAGAGCTTTGTCCTTATATCCAAAACAATGAACATATTTACAACCAATTATTTGGCATCACTTCTTTAGAAAAAATGCGTATGCTCTCTGAAACTATTAAAAAAACAGAGTATTTTTACCAAAACCAGGTGGCCGTTATAGAACTTAAAGAAGAGGAGCTAAGCAAACACAAACTGGATATAGAAGATGCTTGTGATTTTTTAGATATGGCTTTACAAGTAAACTCCACTCAGATGTCTGTTTTAATCATTCATTTATCAAACAATAAATACAAATTAAGTTTTAGAAGCAAGAAATGGGATGTTTCTAAAATTGCAGAAGTGTTTAACGGAGGAGGACATAAAAACTCTTCTGGCGCGATTTTAAACAATTATACAAAAAAACCAAAACCAGAAATTTTAAAGGTGATTCATCAATTTACAAATTAATTCCTTTTTCAGATCAGGTATTTAGTCGTCAATTGTTGGAAATCAAGAATTGGGAAACTCGCATATAAACTCCATACCTCCCTTTTTATGAGAAACGGCACGCGCGCAACCTCCCTGTCTTTCCATAGATTGTTTTACCAAGGCCAGCCCCACACCCGTTCCTCCTCTGTCTCTGGAACGATCAGAATCTACTCTAAAAAAACGTTCAAAAATTCGCTGATGATATTTCTCTGGGACCCCCTCTCCTGCGTCTATCACTTTAAGCAAAACTCGATCCCTCCTTTTTTCCCACCTCACATACACATCACATTCTTCTGGTGTGTGTCGACAGGCGTTGTCTATTAAATTATATAACACCACCTCTACCCAGGTAGAATTGGCCATCACATAAGGAGCGGAAAAAAAATAATGTAGTTTATGATCTTGAGATTTCACTCGCTCCATCACTCGGCTGGTAATTTCTTTCGTGCTCAGTCGCTTTTTTTCTAAATAAGTTTGTGAAGTTAAATTAGAGAGGCTTAAAAGATCCTCCATCAGATCATTCATTCTCCGGCAATTCCTTAATAGGATTTGTAAAAAAGTTTCAAACTGATCAAATTTTTTCTGAGAGAGATCTTGCTTTAACATCTCTACATAACCTTGAATAGAAGTTAAAGGAGTCTTTAGTTCATGTGACACATTGGAAACAAAATCAATATGAGCCTGCTGGAACTCTTTAACATCTGTTTGATCAAAAAATAATAAGATCACACTTTTTATTTTTAGCTGATTGTAAAAAAGAGGGAGGGCTGTTACTTGAAACTGGCTTTTAAGATATTGATTTTTTTTTCTAAATGCACACTCTGTCACTATTACGGTTTCTTTTTTAAGACATTGTTTAAAGATATTTAACACATCCGGTGAACGAATGAGCTCACTTATATTAAGCTCTAAAGAAGTATACTGAGGAGCAAAGCTTTCTGATGAAGCCGTATTTTTAAAATCCGTTTCTTTAAAAGAGAGGGAAAGAGGAGGATTGAGTTCTTCCAAAAAAAACAGCTTATGGCTTTGAGAGTTGTAAAAAAGCAAATTCCCTTTTTCATCTAATACAATAACGGCTTCCCTGATGCCAGATACAATATTGTTTAATTTTTTTCGTAAAAAGAAAATCTGATCTGATTGATTTTTAATCTTGGTTTTAACCCGATCCCTATAACGAGTTAATCGAGATACTATATCCCCATTCTGCTCCTTAAGAGAAGTATCTGAAAAAACAGGATCTGTTGTTATAACCCGCACAATTTTTTTCTTTATCCGAAAAAGAATAAAAAAACCACCCACGGCTAAAACAAAAAACCCAAGACTTAACAATAAAAACGCAATAAAGCCACCTCCTTAAACAAACCCTATTCTATATCATACCTCTTGATGATCCTAATGTAAATACCGAACTTGCTACTCCTTAAACAAACCCTATTCTATATCATACCTCTTGATGATCCTAATGTAAATACCGAACTTGCTACTCCTTAAACAAACCCTATTCTATATCCTATGCCTCTTACTGTTTCAATAAACTTTCCACACTCCCCCAATTTTTTTCGTAAAATAAAAATATGTGTGTCTATGGTTCGACTGGTGACATTAACATCCTCTCCTTGGATAAAACTAATCATTTGTTTTCTGGAAAGGGCTTTTCCTTGATTCCGCAATAGAATTTCCAATAAACAAAATTCGGAAAAAGTCAAAACCACTTCATTTCCTTTTATAAAAACCCGTCTCGCATTGGTATCTAAAGTGAGATCTCCTAACTGCAAATTCGCAGGGCTTTCTGACTTTGTAAGAGTGCTCATAAAATCTAATCTTTTCATTAGGTTTTTCACTCGGGCTTTAAATACAGAAAAATCAAAAGGTTTAGTGATATAATCATCTGCTCCTGTCTCTAAACCCAACACAATATCATCTGGGTGAGACTTAGCTGTGACAAACAACACTGGTGTATTTTTATAAGGAGAAGAAGGCTCTCTCATCCATTTTAAAAGATCCAAACCACTGATATCTGGTATCATCCAATCCAGTATAATAAGATGATAGGAACGATCAGAAAGCATATTGTAAGCTGATTTTCCAGTTCGTGCAAAATCCACTTGATAACCTTCTCTGGACAAATGCAGGCACATAAGGTTTTGAATATCCTCTTCATCTTCCACAACTAATATGGAATGCAACAGTTTATCATTCATTTTTCGTGATCTCCTTTTTTGCCCAGAATATCCTAAATGCCAAACATAGTCGCTGAGTTTTCTTTTTTTGCTTTTCAAAACCGAGGGCGAAAGCCCAGAATATCCTAAATGCCGAACATAGTCGCTGGTTTTCCTAATCTCCCTCCATGCCTGGAATATCCTGATGTCGAACATCGTCACCGGTTTTTAAGAAAATAACTTCTTCTGCTATATTAGTGGAATGATCGGCTATTCTCTCTAATTCTCCAGCTATAATAATTAAGTCTATACAAGGTTTGATTAAACGATTATGAGAAAGTGTTATTTTCTCCAGCTTCCCTCTTAGTTTATTCCTTATTTGATCCACCTTATCATCTTGAATAAGGATGGCACGAGCTATTTCTTCGTCTTCCGCCACAAAAGCATCAAGGGATTTATGAACCATGTTGCTTACCTGATCAAACATAGCCTCAAACATATAAAGTATTTCTTCTAAAATAGGATCTTTTTTCACTAATTCTGCCCGCTCTGCAATATTAAAAGCCAGATCCCCCATTCTCTCCAGGTCTGTATTGGCATTCACGATAGCTAAAATAAGACGCAGATCACCTGCCACAGGAGACTCCCTGGCCAAAATTTTAAAACACACTCTGGATACCCTAAGTTGAAGGGTATTAATTTCCTCTTCTCTTTTTCTTAGCTCTTCCATAGTAGCCGGTGGATTAGCTGTTTTGCTTAACAGAATACCTAAAGAGCTGGAAATGGTTTTTTCCACAAAACCCCCCATTTTTAAAATAAGGGATCGAATATAATTCAACCGCTCATCTAATTTGTTTTGCACTTTTCTCAAATTTTATCTCCCAGTTTGTTTTATTCCCCTGTCTTTTATTCCCCTGTCTTTTATTCATAGTTAGCCAAACCGCCCAGTGATATAGGATTCTGTTCTGGCCTTTTCGGGTTTAGTAAACACCAGCGATGTTTTTCCATATTCTATCAATTTTCCAGACAATAAAAAAGCAGTTTTATCTGAAATACGGGAGGCCTGTTGCATATTATGGGTGACAATAATAACCGTAACAGTTTTTTTAAGCTCTCGGATAAGGTTTTCGATACGGGCGGTGGATATAGGATCCAAGGCAGAGGTAGGCTCATCCATTAAAATAACCGATGGATTAATGGCTAAAGCACGGGCAATACAAAGTCTTTGTTGCTGTCCGCCGGAAAGAGAAAGGCCTGGTCGTTTTAAAATATCTTTTACTTCCTCCCAAAGGGCGGATTGTTTAAGAGAATTTTCCACTCTCTCATAGAGGGTTTTTCTTTTTACCCCCATTAGTTTAAGCCCCAACGCCACATTGTCAAAAATACTTAAACCTGGAAAAGGGTTTGGTTTTTGAAAAACCATTCCTACTTTCCGGCGAATTAAAACGGGATCAATATGATTTTCGTAAATATTTTGATCTTCTAAAAAAACTTTTCCCTTTAGGTTTGCCCCTGGTGCTTCTTCATGCATACGATTCAGACAACGCAAAAAAGTGGATTTTCCACAGCCGGAAGGGCCAATAAGTGCCACCACTTTATGAGCAGGGACATTCATATTAATTTGCTTTAACACGGGCGTTGCAAAAAAGCCCGCACTTAAGTTTTGAATTTGGACTAACTCATCTTTTTGCATAACCTTTTACCTTTGCCTGTTCCCTTAACTTTGCTTGTCTATTCCCTTTGCCTTGTTCTCTGCCTATTTCTTTAAGCTTGCTCATATCAGTCCTTGATAGTATGTGTATTGCCTGTAGGACCAAGATTTGGCATTCATATTGTCTAATAAGTCCCTGATAATATGTGTATTGCCTGTAGGACCAAGATTTGGCATTCATATTGTCTAATAAGTCCCTGATAATATGTGTATTGCCTATTTGTGTCCAGAAAAAACTGCAATATAGTTGTAAAATGAAAAACAAACTGTCTTTATTGCTTTTTTGGACCATGCTTAAGACGCTTGGTGATTATGTTTGGACTTAGTAAAGCGTGAACTTTTACACCAGACCTAAGCTTAAAATGCGATGGAATAGCTTGCCTTCGGACTTTTATCTTTTTCCCTTTGTCGTTTTTTAAAGTCACTGTCTTTTTATCATACTTGACCACTGTCCCTTCAATCTTAACCTTTCCTACAATCATCCCATAACCCTGAAAAGAGAAACATAAAACCATAATAAAAAATAAAATTGCTTTCATAATACTACCCTTTACTTTGTTATCTTGTTACTTTGTTATTTTGTTCCGCCGGTCCTGTCGCCTCCAGCTGTGTTTCCTGGAGGGTCTGAATCATCATCAGAACAAAAAAAGCAAAGCCACTGCCAAAAACTTTTTTTTTGTTTTTCTGGTGTGGGTGCTGGTTTTGCATCAGCTTGGGTTACTCCAGCTGTTTCTTTAGATTGTTTTATACAATCATCCACTGAAGGGCATTTGCCACCGCTGGTTTTGCAATGGACGCCAAACTCGGCATTAAATCCCTTAACTGGACACTGTGCTTGACCATAGCAATACTCCCCACACCCTTTTATTTTCACAAAAGCCAGGTCCCCTTTATAAGCACAGTCTGTAGAATCACCATCTTTTGCATCTTTAGTATAAAAACCTGTTATACCTTGTGATCTTAAAAACTTAGCTTGTTCTGGAGTAACCATTGCGTCTGTAAAATTTGCACCTGTTACTGTTGCTTTATGCAAGTCGGGAAGTAATCTAAAATCTGAACCGGTAAAATCAGCATTAGTCCAGTCTGCCCCCTCAAAAAATGTGTTTTTAGTAAAACTTATGTCCCTTAACTTTGCACCTTTACCTTTCACTTTTTTAAAGTTTAAATCCATAGAATGGTGTGCAGAGTCGTATCCAAGTCCTCTACGAAAAATCGCATCTATAAGGGTTGCACCTTCAAAGTCTGCATTTTCTTTCCGAATATTTTCTGTAGTTTGACCATTTACATTTATACCTTTTGCTCCGGTTAAATCAGCTCCTTTAAAGCTTGTGTTTCCTATTGTTGCCCCTCTAAATAATACACCTTTTAGCTTCGAATTATCAAAATTAACATCTGTGAGTAGTGCTTCGGCTACTTTTAAATTTGTTCCTTTTAGTAGACTAATATTACCATTATCATATACTTCGTTTATACCTAATTTTTGGAGATCTGAAACTGGTAAGTGTCTATAATAGGCGTCTTTGCTATCTATGAACTCCATAAAAGCTGTATTAGACAAATCTATACCGCTTAAATTACATATCCCGCGATCTTTTATGCGGGGGACTTGTAATCGTCCTGAACTGTCACGATACGATTCTTGAAACATAGGGTTAAATTGATTATTTTCATTTTTGCCACGATAAATAAAATCTTGAAAGTTATTTTTATTGCACTCCGGGGGTTCTTGAGTATAGGCATAGGGGACAACATAAGATAAAAAATTCCTACCATACCCACAACCGGAAATAACCCCGACTAAGAAAAAGATAGATATTAAAGATAAAATTTTTTTAAGAAAACTTGCTACAGATTTTATAAAACCGCGCGGGCTTTGGACACACTTAAAACTTGACTTGACGATAAAACGATAAAACGATAAAACGATAAAACGATAAAACGATAAAACGATAAAACGATTATGTTCATATTGTTTTTTTCCTTGTCAAGTACATGTTTGTTTTTCTTATATCCCATATCGGTTAACAAAAAAGTAAACTTTAGCTAAAAATGCACATCTAATCTAAAAAAACACTCGCTTACCACACTTCATCATTTTTTCCAGTTTCCGAATAAAAATTCGGAATCCGAATTTTTATACCCCCAAAACCCTATAAAAAGCCCTTTTTAACATGATCCCAATTTTGCATATATATAAAATGAATGTGTTTGGTGTGAAAAAGCCCTACTACTTCTGCTGAAAAGCCAAGTTGTTAGCTTTTTAGTCCCGCGCTTCTGCGGGAATCTTGCCTGTTTTGGAACAAAGTAAGCCCTGTTTACTTTGTTGCAACACACTTTTTCACACTCTACTAAATACACAGATACTCATTTTATGCTCAATAATCAGTTAAAGATTGTGTTTGTGGAGTTGAGTAAATTTAACACCAGTTCGGATAATATAAATTTACCTAATTTATTTGATTTTCAAAAGCTATGGTGTTATATTTTAAAGAGGTCTAAAAATATAAGTAAGAAGGAATATGAAATTTTATCAAAAAAGGGGGAGGAGATGAAAAGAGCAATGGAGCATTTACAGGACTTGTCGCAAGATGAAGAAGTAAGAAGGTGGGAAGAAGCAAGAGAAAGGTTTATACGAGACCAAAGAGCCGAAAAAGCCTACGCCTTTGACGAAGGCAAAGAAGAAGGCTTGGAAGAGGGAAGAGCAGAAGGTATACAACAAGGCATGGAAAAAGGCAGACTACAAGGTAAAGAAGAAGGTATGCAAAAAGTAGCTTTAAATATGATGCAAAGCAAATTTCAACTTTCTGTTATTTCCAAAATAACAGGACTATCTGAAGAAGAGATTAAAAAACTTAAAAATAGTTCTTAAGAAATAGAGGATGTTGAGCTTAAAGGCTACTTTAAAAATTTTAAAAATGTCCTCACTTGACTTTATTGAGTGCGTTTGTTAAAATTTAAAGATGAAACAATTTAAAAAACTAAAACCCCTTTTGAAAAAAAACCTGTTTCATGCCTGGGAGGCAGAACAAAAAGGCGTTCATGCCAGCTCACTAAGCTATTACACTAAAAAAGGCCTGATAGAAAGACTGGATCGTGGAATTTATCGAAACAAAGAAGCAGTATTGAATTCGGAAAAGCTTCGTTACAATATCGCCCCCTATATACTGACGGCAACAACATGAAAGAACAAGCATTAAAAGAAAGAATCAAATATATTGCTATTTCTAAAAATCGCAAATTCAATCAAGTTTGGCGGTCCTTAGTTTTAGGCTGAAATTATGATTTTCTGTCTAAGACTATATATCAAATATCCCAAGGCCCTGGAGCTTTCCAGTATTTTGGCAAAAGCTTTTTTGTTGTAAGAGATTTCACTATAGGTAAAAGAAATAATTTTAAAGATTCTATAACATCAGAAAAAGAAAGAGAATCTTCTGTCCTCAATGTTTTTATAAAAACTCTCCATTCTTTTTCTTTCTTTTGTATAAATCCCGGTTTAAAGGCTATAATTTCTTGTTTTAAAGAAGTATCTCTATTTTTAAAAGTCAACTCAATAGCTTTTGATAATCTATAACCAACAAAGTTATATTCTCTGGATAATATCCATAAGTCATAAAAATCTTTCATCCGACTATTCCAGTCTCCTAACTTTATCAGGGCTTCAAATTTTTCTGCAACAATACTTTCTAAACTATAACACCAAAGCTTAGGGGCAGGAAAATCCAAGATGCAAGAAAAAACCATTTTCTTTATTGGTTCAGGAAAGATGACATCATGAAAACTTATATCAATTTGCATATTAATTCTTGCTGAATCCAAAGCTCCTTGAAATAAAACCCGTATACCCTTATAAGGGACACCTTTTTTAATATCTTCAAGGTGTATGCTTTGTGAATCAAAGACAAGACCATCTTCTTCTACCTTGATAGATAGGATATTTTTTATTTGTTTTATTATTTCAGATGTTTCACTATTCCTTTTTTGCGATATATCAATATCCATAGTAGGGCGAAATTTCTTTACTTTTCTCACTTGCAGAGCTAAAGCTCCTTTAAGAATAAAAGAATCTACATAATCAGATTGAGATAAACGATATAAAAACCTTTCCATAGCATAATACTGCATAATTTCATTAAAGGGTCTTTTGTCTCTTCTGGATATATTTAAAAGCCTCTGCCTTACAGAGGCCGGAACATTTGTAATTTGTTTTCTTGTCATATTATGCTTTCTATATAGGGTTTTATGGTATTTTCAATACGACATATCTTTGCATATTGAATCAATTTTGAAGGATTAAATGTTTTTCTTTCTCTATAAAAAGCCAAAGCCTCTAATACAATGTTCATACCAATTTTATTTCTAAACTTAAAACAATCCACTATCGTTTTTTCAGGGTTGTATATTTTAACAGGGATTTTATCAAAAGTATATTTGTCAACACCTGAAAAAAAACTTCTTTTAGAAAACTGATGAATAGAAATGGGAGGGCAATCTATTCTGGGTCTATGAGCACCTCGTTTTACAGCCATCCACACTTGATGAGGAATTTGTGTCGTTAGATTATGAAAAGCCAAAGCAGAAATTAAACAAATCACTCCATCTGGAACTCTTAAGACCACTGTTACAAAATCAGGATGAGAAATCTTATTTTGTTTTAATTTATATAAACCATAGGAGATTTGCTCTAAAACTCCTTTATTTCTCAAACTATACAAAGTTCTTGGATGAATATGCTTTTTTATAGCTTCATTAGCCTTTATAACCCCTTTATTAGCTTTGATAATACGAACTGCATTTTTTTCTTTAGTAGTGTTCATGGATAAAAACCTTTTCATTTATTTATATATGAGTATAATTTTATCCATATTTAGAATAAAATCAAGAATAAACCTATAAAATTATCAGAAAAACTCTCAGTTTTATTCAGAAAACCCATTTTTCAGGCCCAATTCAGGCTGAAGTCAGGAAAAACAGTCATCGAAAGAAAAAAAGGGAAAGATAAAGTCTTGCTAAGTAATAGAAAATTTTATTTTTTCTGATTGCCATGTATCCACTTGGAATATGCCTGAATATCTATCATAGGAACTGTAGCACTTGATTGCAGTTGAGAGATAAGAAAAAATAAAAATAAGGTCGCTGATTTTTTCTCATTGAAAACTTTATAGTTTTTCATCTCCTGATCATAATAGAAATAGCCATGAGAAAGGATACAACCAAAGTCCAAGTGACTGGTTTTCTTTTCTGTTTTAAGAGCTTTTTGCAAAGGTTCGCCTAAAGCTGGCTTCCAACCACTATCAAAAGCTAATAAACCTCCATATATAGAAATAGGCTTCTTTGCCTTATGTTTCCCTCCGGCATGAGGGATGGGTAATGTGGTTCTATACAGTTTCCTAACACTTTCCACTTTTTTTTGAGCATAAGAAATTGCATTGGAATCGATTTTTTGTTTGATTTCAAATACAGCATAAACACTTTCAGCCGGAACAATGGTTGCCTCATTAAATTTAAAAATAAGCGGTGAATATTGCCTGTCAAATATGACAATGTCTATTTGATCACTAAAGGAACCTTTGCTATCAACAACATGAGCTTTCTCTGCTTGATACCTTTTAGGAAGATAGTTTTGAAAAATTTTTAGCCATGCTTTTTCTGTTGTGTCTCCTTTTATAACTGGATGATAATTCAAGTTTTTATAAGATATCTCCAAGTCATTCTGTATAGAACTATGAATAGAAGAAAAAATTTTATTTAAAGAGCAGTTTTTCATAAAGCACTTCTTCATTTTTCCTTAAACGGAGGTGTGGGAATAATGGATTTTGAAATCTCTATAGCTCTTTGCGAACTGATTTTTTTTTCAGGGTAAGCATCAATTATAATTTTGAACAATAACTTCTGTGTTAAATCAGAAAATGTAAATCCATAAGAACGATTATTGTTATCTCCTGTAATTTCAGAGATAGTTTTAATATCTTTCTCAGAAAATTCCAAACCTTCAAATAAAAGATTGAGCAGTAAAAATCGTTGTTCTTTATTAGGTCGATGAAAAGTTAAAATATCTGTAGAGCGTCGTCTTATAGCAGGATCCAAAGCATTAACCCTATTAGTGCACATTATCACAGTCGCCGGGATTTTTTTATTTTTAATCCTATCAATACCACGGACAAAGGCATTAACTCCTGCCCGATCTTCATGGTGCATTTGCTCTGTCTCCCTTGATTGGGCTAAAGCGTCTGCTTCATCTATAAGAAAAATGAGAGCACCTGTATACTTGTCATTATCTTGTTTTAATTTCTCAGCCTCAGAGATTATACAGTCAAAAGCACTTGACAACAACTGGGTCATCTCGCCAACCCGCCCCTTCCCTCGTGCTGAAAGGCTTAATGGGAACAATGTAATATCAATACCTTCTTTTCTTGCTACAGCATCTCCTGCTGTTTCAGCCAATTCAGATTTTCCACAGCCAACATCACCTTCAAGGACAATCAATGGAGAGCTTCTAAAAATCATATCTAAAAAGTGTTTTCTGGCTTTTGGGTGATATTTATTGACCCACTTTTCCACTTCAGACTGGTTTAGCATTAAACTGATTGTTTTTATTAAAGTCGCTTTATGAGAATCTAATCCTACAAGCTGAGCCAACCTCTCCTTACAATCAGGGTCAGGGTATATGATGCGTTTTTCAAACAATTCATCAATGCTTGGCTGATTCATCTCAATAACTCCTTAGACTTTCTCTATACACAGCTCGCCCACCAGAAGAATATGTAAGATCACGGAATAAAAACCCATTAAACTCCGGTTCTGCTCCGCCTATTCTTTGAAATGGAAGTTGTTTTTTAAATTGGTTGCGTTTTTCTTGTGATAGATCGTGCCAAAATTTACTGTATTTTAAAAAACTGGAGAAGCTTGCTCCGGAAACATTTTTTCCGGGGCGGATTTTTCCGGGATCATCATCGTTTCCATGATCATTTGCTAAATCATAAGCTATATATTTTAATGTTGGTTCAACCCATTTTCCCTCTTTTTTAAATCCATAAGTGATACATTTTAGAAAACCGAATTTCAGAAGCATAATAACTTCAGTGTAATGTTGGAAGATATAATCGTCAGATGGCTGTCCATAAAATCTCTGAACTCGTTTTAAGTCAGTTTTTATTTTACTTGCCAAATATTTTGCATGAGTCTCTGTAAAGGTTACAGATTCAGTAAAACTATAAGTCATTATATTCCTCCTTATGTTGAAAAAGACGAGCCAAAAACTCTTTGCCAATAATATATAGTTTTTTGTTTTGTTGTCGCCATGAGAGCCGCATCAATCGCATCTCCAGCCTCCAAAGTAGCATTAACGATTATATCAGCTTGATCTTTTGTATAAAGCCTTCCTACATTGTTATTTATATTAACTGGATCAATGATTTGAACCGGCTCATTAAAGTTTTTGGATCCATTACAATAATCAAAAAATTCTATCCGTTCCCGCAAATCGCTTTTGCCAATATAGGTAAAAAAATATTGAAGAGCCTCAGGATAATCAGAAAAATCTAAACCACTGTCTAAAATATGAGCTAATATAAGCTCCACCATAAAAGATTTGAACTTGAAGTTAGGATTTTCTGCTTTTTCTTTTTTTATCCAAAACTTAATCAAGCGAACAATCTGTGAAAAATGTTCGCATTTACCTTTCCTTTTTCTTATAAATTCAATGTGGCGAAGGATATTCGTTTTTAGAAAAGAACCGTCCTCTTGACTTACCACAAAACCATGCCAATCAGGATCATCATTATAAAGAATCGGCACAATATCAACATCTAATCCTGAACCGCGAAATGATACTCTTATACTGTGCGTTTGGGGATTAATCTGATGAGGTCTAAAGTTTGGAAAAGCATCGTATAATTTTTCAGTTAAATATTGTAACAATTCAGGCACATTGGATATACTTCCCTTTATATAGCAAGCAACATCAATGTCATTGAGCGTCCGCAACGCTGTGCCTTTTGCCAGACTCCCTGATAAAATCATTTTCCTCAAGGTGAAGTCTGGATTTTCAACCAGATAATCCTCCAGCTTTTCTCTTAGTCGCTTTACTTGAGATCGGTATTTATTAGCTTTATCTTTTGGCAAATTAACCTTGTCTTTTGCGAAGCTTGCAATATCTTTATGATCAACATGTTCTCTGGACATTCAAATCTCCTTTATTTTGTAATTTATCCAATTTTCCTAAAAAACTTCTTAAAAATTCAATTTTTATGGCTTTTTGAGCAAGCTTTGATTGTCAAAGAAAAAATGTCTAAAGTAATTATTAATTAACAGAAAGATAATATCTTGTCAAGAAAACAATCTAAAAAAAAATATAACTTTTTGTGAATTTTATATTTCCTTTTCGTAAATTTTATATTATGCTATATTATATTGCGTAGCATTAAAATAAGGGAAACGGATGAAAAAACTCAATGAAACTGCAATAAAACAACGGATTTCAGCGGAAAGGGAGAAAATGGGCTGGACTCAAGCTCAGCTGGCTAAAAAGGCAGGGATCACTCCTGCCGCAGTATGTCAAATTGAAAAAGGGGATCGTACTCCTACAATTCCTGTCCTTTATAGGATAGCCCAAGTTTTAAGGGTTTCATTAGATTATTTAGCTGGGCAGAAAGATTCTGTAGAATTAAAAGATGCTTTGCAGAATCAAGATATGAAGATTTTTTTTAGAAAATACCGGAATCTTGACAAGGAAGATAGAAGATTTATTGAAAAATATGTAAAAGCAATGTCAAAACAAAAAAAGGGAATATAGTGCACCCTGAAACAAGGTGTGCTACAGTCTTCGTTTTGCTCATTCCAATATCAACCGAAAGCAGATATAGCAAAATAATCCCGCCAGCCTGGATACAAACTAAAGCAACAATAAATTTCAAATTTTTTATCTGTTTATCAATTCCTTTTATAAAATTTCAGATTGAGGGGGCCTTTAAGCTTTCCTGTAAATAAAATGTTTTTTTGATAAAATTTCAGACTGAGGGAAAATTCTTGCAAATTATTGAAATCACTCGCTTAGCACAGTATGTGCTACAGCAATCAGAATAAAAAAAATACTTTTTAATACTTAAATCCCACTCCTTGAAACATATTTTGAATCGAATTTTGCATACCTTCTTTTGAATACTAAAAAAAACATTTTCAAAAAAGAAGTATATTATGAAAAAAGCAAATAAAAAAATAAGAAAAAACAAAGAAAATATAGAAAACTGCTCTTTTTTGATCAGCTTAACTAAAAACGGGCATTTTAAAAGTTACTTTAAAACTTGCAAACCAGCCTTAAAATCATTGCTTAAAGCTTTCCTTCCTCTCCCAGATAAAAGCTCCATTCAGGAAGTCACCCTATTAGATTCACTTCTACCTAATCTTACAAAAGAAGAAAAAAACTCTATTATGGACTTAAGACTTCAGCTTAATACTGGAGAATTGGTTAATGTGGAAATGCAAGCCTTCCCTCATAAAGGTTTTAGTGAAAGAATCCTTTTTTATTGGGCCAAGAACTACATATCCCAGCTAAAAAAAGGAGGTAAATATAAAAAACTTTGTCCTTCTTATTCTTTGATATTCAGTACATTTGACTTATTTCCTCGCTACAGGACGGGTGACTTGTCCCAGAAGCCTATTTCTGGTTCTACAAATAGCTTTTCAGGTGTGTCATCCGGGATGGCTTGTAATTCTTTTTCTATCCGCTCAGATAAACCCCCTCATTTTTGCTTTAATAGGGATTTGCGGTTTGTAACAGTGGAGCTAAGCAAGTTTCGAACAGAGGGAAATGTCTGCACCTTAGTTGATTTTCAGGATATATGGTGTTATATTTTAAAAGAGTCTAGGAAAATGGGCCAGCAAGAGTTTAAAGAGTTATCGGGCAGGGGACCTGAGTTGGAGGAGGCTATGGCGTATTTGCGTAAATTTTCAGAAGCAGAGCAAAGGCAAATTTTGAGTGAGGCCAGAGAGAAGAACCGCCGGGATCAGGTGGCACGCGAAGATTATGTTTTTGATCAAGGCAAAGAAGAAGGTATACAAAAAGGCAAAGAAGAAGGTAGAAAAGAAATAGTTTTAAGTATGATTCAAAACAAGATGGAAGCTTCTATTATTTCTAAAATTACTGGCTTATCTGAAAAAGAGATTAAAAACTTAAAAGAAAAATAAGGAAAATAGAACCAATATCCAATATCTCGATATACACCCGCCCCCATGCTCCCTTAAATCCCAATCTTTCCAAAAAAACACTCGCTTACCACACTTCATCATTTTTTCCAGTTTCCGAATTTTTATACCCCAAAACCCTATAAAAAGCCCTTTTTAACATGATCCCAATTTTGCATATATATAAAATGAATGTGTTTGGTGTGAAAAAGCCCTACTACTTCCGCTGAAAAGCCAAGTTGTTGGCTTATCCAATATCTCTATATACACCCGCCCCCGTGCTCCCTTAAATCCCAATCTTTTCAAAAAAACACTCGCTTACCGCACTTCATCATTTTTTCCAGTTTCCGAATTTTTACACCCCAAAACCCTATAAAAAGCCCTTTTTAACATGATCCCAATTTTGCATATATATAAAATGAATGTGTTTAGTGTGAAAAAGCCCTACTACTTCCGCTGAAAAGCCAAATTGTTAGCTTTTTAGTCCCGCGCTTCTGCGGGAATCTTGCCTGTTTTGGAACAAAGTAAGCCCTGTTTACTTTATTGCAACACACTTTTTCACACTCTACTAAATACACAGATACTACACACACGCCATAAACAAATAGACAAACAGATAAACAAAAAAATAACTTAAAGAAAGGAAAAATAACATGAAAACAAAAAAAACACAAAACCAATTCTTAAACTTAACTCAAGACCTTATGTTTAAAACCTATTTCTCAAAAGATAAAAAAGTCTTGCTCTCCTTGTTAAAGACCTTCCTCCCTCTGCCTCCCGGAAAAACTATAACAGATGTGTCTTTTTTGGAAATGAAGAAACAAAAAACATACACAGAAGACACCATACAAACAAAACAACCGGAAAACTTAAAACACTCAGGCCGAGCACAAAACTTAGAGCACACAGAACATACAAAACAAAAAGAACAACGGTTAACCATCACGGATAGCTCTCTTTACCCTGATATTGCCACAAATAAGCAAATCGTCATGGACTTAAGAGTTCAACTTAATACAGGAGAAAAAAAGATATGAAGCGATAAGGGCTGGCACATCTTTTAAGATTTAATTGCCCAACTGGGGAAAAGTAACATGGATAAGTAACCCGCTTTGCGGGTGGAAATACAATCTGTTTTAAAAAAAGGTTTCTTAAAAAGAATCCTTTTTTATTGGGTCAGACTTTATACAGAAAACCTAAGAAAAGCAGAAGACTATCATCACCTTTGCCCAGCTTATTCTTTAATCTTTACAGACTTTGCTGTATTTAAACATAAAGACAAAATAGGCTCTAAAAACGAAACTAACTGTGCAGAACAACAAACTTTATCTGTAATTTCTGAAAAACTTCCTTTTGGTCAACAGGATTTGAAGGCATGCACATCTAAAGCCAAACAGTATAAAACCACAGATATTTCCAACATTATTACTTCTTTTTCTTTAAGATCGGATAAAAAGCCTCATTTTACGCTCAATAATCAGTTAAAGATTGTGTTTCTCCGTGTGGTGTTTTTTTTAAATTTCTCCTGCTCAAGCCGATAAGCAATATTTGTTACTTTTTTTAAAAATTTTGTTAAGTTTCTGCTAATCAAGCCGATAAGTGATGTATGAAATTGATAATTCCTTTACACAAAAGAGAATCAGGGAGTGAAAAAGTGAAAAAAACCCATTTTACCCCCCCCCCCCCCCCCCCCCGCACTGCGTCATTGCGGTTTTCTTAAGAGAGTCTTACTTAACAATAAAGGCTTTAGCTTGGTTGAAATATTGGTTATGTCGGTTGTCGGTGTTTTAGCTATTTCTGGTAGTGCTGAATTTTTGAAGGTTGTTTTTTATCTTCTGCCAAAGTTTCCAATTCCATACTAACAGAGAATGATTTTTTATTAAGGTTTACAGTGACCACTTAGGAGATATATTATGAAAACCATAATTTTACTGTTTATCTTTGATCGACTGTCGGGTATTTAAACAGCCGTGTAAAAAATTCTCTCTCCCTATTTTGTCTTTGGTGTTTCTTATAAAATGCCTTATATTGCCCTTATTATAAATGAATAACAAAAGGAGTTTATTATGAAAACAATACTACTTATTTTATTATCTTTAAGCTTAGGCTTTTTTGCCAAAGCTGAAGAGGAAAAAATGGAAGTTTGCCAAGATTTATCTTGCCTGTCCGAGGAACAAAAAGATACTTTACTAAAAATCGCAATCCCGATTTTAGGCTATCATTTCGGCTTAACACATAATTTTACCACACAAGAAGATTGTCCAGAAGGTGCGGTTTGCTTATCCAAGGAACAAACAGATTTGTTACAATCACTTTTTGCCCCTGATTATAAAAAAGCCGAAAGCGAAAAACCCCTCAAGCAAAAAACAAGTAAAACGTTACTAAAATGAATGTTGGGTAAATTAAACCATTTACGGGTTTTTTCTTCGTTGCCCAAAAAAATACCTGCTACATATTCTATTGCTCCAGCCAATTCTGCTATTACTTCCCTTGTTCTGTTAGCTGTTCTGTCCGGCCTAAGCTGATCTCCAGTGAGACCAAAGGCCCCTGCCAGTTCTTCCCTGGAAATATCCATAAAATTTAAAATTTTATCAATTTTCACATTTCCTTTTTTATCAAACAAACCTATAGAAGTTTTTATATCAAAACCTGGAACTATATTTGACATTTTACCTCCTTACTTTAAAAAGACCTATTTTTTACCGATTTTATACCATAATTTTACCTTATTGAAAAGGAGAAATAAAGTCAATTATTTTAATAACTTATCTCAAATGCTCAAATGCTCTACTGCTCTTTTCATCTCCTCCCCCTTGTTTGATAAAATCTCACATTCCTTCGCGCTTATTTTGATAAAATCTCGCATTCCTTCACGCTTATACTGTTAGATGTCTTTAAAATATAACAGTCAACTGTTGCTTTTGTTTCTTTTATAAAAAAATAAGGTTAATCTGGTAAGAAAATTGATAAGAAACACAAACAACACTAACACCATAGCCCCCGCCCAAGCTTGTTTTTCCATCTGCTCAAAAGGGCCTTTAGAAAGCTCGTATATTTGCACAGGCAAAGTGGCTATAGGCTCATTTAAACTTCTTGCATGATACTGGTTGCCCAAGGCCGTAAATAAAAGCGGAGCCGTTTCCCCCGCAATACGAGCCACCGCCAACATAATAACCGTAACCAACATGCTTAAAGCCCCCGGAACAATAATGCGAACTATCACCTTCCACCTTGGAAGACCAAGAGCTAAGCCCGCCTCACGAATATGATTTGGGATCATTTTTAAAATCTCTTCTGTCCCCCGCGCCACCACAGGCAACATTATCAACAACAAAGCCCCAGCTCCTGCATAAGCAGAAAACCCGTATCTAGCCACAATAACACCATAAATAAAAATCCCTACCACTATAGAAGGAGCACTTATCAATAAATCGATTACAAACCTAAGTGCTCTGGCGGTTTTAGTGTGTTTATATTCACTGAGGTAAATGCCCATACCCATACCCCACGGAATGCCAAAAACACTGGCCATACCTACTACTATAGCACTCCCTAAAAGAGCATTGGACAGCCCACCCCCCTTCTCCCCAGGAGGCTTAGGAAGCTCAGTAAAAAAATCCCAGTTTAAAGCAGAAGCCCCTTTCCCTAATACATAATAAACAATAAACAAAAACGGAACGGCCGCTAAGAGGCTTAAAAAAAACAAACACCCTATCATAAAAACATTGTGCCACTTTCGCCGTTTATCTTTTAAGGAAAGAGACCATATTTGAGATTTATTTTCCATATTTTTTTTCCATCCTCCACACCAAAAGCAATGCCAAACTGTTAATAAGCAAAGAAAGACAAAATAAAGAAAACCCTACAGCCGTAAGAGACGACAGATGCAGTTCACTATCTGCTTCCGCATATTGATTAGCCAGAATACTGGCCATAGTTTGAGCTGGCTCAAAAAGAGAAGCTTTAAGAGAGATGGCATTACCCACCACCATAGTGACAGCCATTGTTTCGCCCAAAGCACGCCCTAAACCCATAATAACAGCACCCACAATGCCAGTAAACCCACCTCTTAACACAGCCACTTTCAACATCTCCCACCGGGTAGCTCCTAACCCTAACACCGCTTCCCTATTGGATTCAGGAATAGCGCGAAACACCTCTCGACAAACAGAAGAAATAGTGGGAACAATCATAATGGCTAAAATTACCCCGCCACACATCATCCCCACCCCATAATAAGCCCCTTGGAAAAAAGGTAAAAAAGAAAAATATTTAGATAAAAAAGATTGAATGTAATCCCTAAGAAGAGGGGCTAAAACAAAAAGCCCCCATAAACCATATACAACAGAAGGCACTGCTGAAAGCATCTCCACAATAAAGCTTAAAGGTCTGGCCAGCCATTTTGGAGCCAGTTCACTTAAGAAAAGGGCTACCCCTATACTAACAGGCACAGCCAACAATAAAGCTAAAAAGGAAGTAACTGCTGTGCCATATATTAAAGAAAGTGCACCAAAACTTTCTGTCCAGTTATTCCAGTCGGCATTAATAAAAAATTTCCAACCAAAATGAGAAAAAGCCGGCCAGGACATTCGAAAAATAACAACCAACATATAAAAAAATAAAAAGATAAGAGACCAGGAAAAACCTTTTAGAATAAAATAAAACAGACGATCGGGAATATGGATGTCTTTTTTCTTTTCTTTATTAATTTTTTTTACCATCATCTTTATCATTAACTTTAATAGTCTGTATTCTGTTTTTTACTTCCTGTATAACTGGGCGCGGAAGAGGTATGTAATGTAGTTTTTTACAAAAGTTCTGCCCTGTATTTAAGTACCAATTTAAAAACTGAACCAACGCTTTTCCTTTTTCAGAAAACATTTCCTTATACACCAATAAATAAGTGTAAGAAGACATAGGATAAACATCCACTCCTTGAGCTGAAACAAGAGAAGGAAACAAATTATTTGTTTTTTTTAGCATTTCTTGAGCAGAGGAAGCAACGGTCTGAGAGGTAGCAGAAACAAAATGTCCAGATATGTTTTGCACATCTGCCATAGATAAGTGACGATTTACTGCGTAGCTCATAGCCACATATCCTATAGCACCGGGGATTTTTTGAACCAGACCCATCACCCCTTCATTTCCTTTGCCCCCCACTCCTGTTATCCAGTTAACTGCTTTTCCTTTGCCCACTTGCTTAAGCCACTCTGGAGAAAACTGAGAGAGATATTCTGTAAAAACCGCTGTTGTGCCACTGCCATCTGATCGATAAACCGGCACAATATTTTTATCCGGTAAAGCCACCTGAGGATTTATTTTACGAATATCCTTATGGTTCCACTTGGTGATCTTTTTTTGATAGATACCTGCTAAAACAGGAGCTGTTAGACGAAGAGTTTTGGTTTTTAAAGAAGGAAGGTTATAACTGATAACCACAGCCCCTAAAGCTGTGGGTAAGTGTAAAATTTCTTTTTTAGATTTTTTTAGACGGTTTTTTGACATAGGGACATCGGTCGCGCCAAAATCTAAAGCCCCTGCTAAAAACTGACGAATGCCCCCCCCACTTCCAATAGAGCGATAATTGATCATAACATCAGGAGCTACTTTTCTGTATTCTAAAAACCATTTAGAATACAAAATATACGGAAAAGACGCCCCCGCACCATTTATTAACAAAGGACGGCGGACACTGGACTTTCCAGTGGCCGGCAAAGCAAAAAAGCAACCCAAAAATAAAACAAAAATAACTCTAAAGTAAAGCAAAATGAAAATCCTCTTATTACTTTTAGTAACCTGCCTTTGAGGTTATAACAAAATAAGATAAAAACTTTATTAAATTTATGTTAAAATTCCAGGCCACTTAAAGGGGAATTTATGACCAAATTAAGCGTAAATGTCAATAAAATTGCCACTCTCAGAAACTCCAGAGGGAAAAATCAACCCGATCTAATAGAGGCTGTCCGAAAATTGATTCATTTCGGTGTAACAGGGATTACTGTTCATCCCCGCCCTGATGGTCGACATATTCTTTATAAAGATGTTTTACAGATTAAAAAATGCTTAAAAAAACACCAAAAAGTGGAGTTAAATGTGGAAGGTTACCCCAGCCAGAAATTTATGACTTTAATAGAGGAGGTAAAGCCTGCTCAATGCACTTTGGTTCCAGATGCTCCGTCTGATCTGACTTCTAATGCGGGTTGGAAAATTCAAAAAAACCGGGCTTTATTAACCCACACTCTTAAAAGCTTACAAAAAAATAAAATCCGATCTTCTTTGTTTATAGATCCTTTTTCTCTGACAAAAAAAGAGGAAAAAGGATTGGTTCAGCTTAGTCCTGATAGGGCAGAGCTTTACACAGAGGCTTATGCAGACGCCTTCTTCACCCTCAAAAAAAGCACTATAACCCAAACTTATATTTCCACTGCAAAAAAGCTAATAGCTTATGGAATAGAATTAAACGCTGGGCACGATTTAAACCTTAACAACCTGGCTTTTCTTTTAAAAAAAATTCCTGAGATTAAAGAAGTCTCCATTGGGCATGCTTTAATTTGCGAATCCCTTTACCAGGGATTAAAAACAGTAGTGCAAAAATATTTAAAAATTTGCCAAGCCACCCGGAGCACTTAATTTCTGGGAAATAACAAAGGATTTATTTACTTAAAAGCTTATCCAGCTTGGTATTTACTTCTTCAAACTTGTCATTTACTTCTTCAAACTTGTCATTTACTTCTGTTTTAAATTGATTCATCTCTTTTTCTATCCGCGCTTGATTTTCCTTTACTGGATTCAAAAGCCAATTAAAAATCACACTCAAAACAGTAAGAACAGCACAAACCGCTACAACAGTCATTAAAAGGGCTTGTAAAATATCCATAATTACCCCTTTTGTTTAAAAAAATTTAAAAGCTGTTTAAAGCTATTAAATAAAACCCCTGTGCAAAGAATAAAAACAGTAATGGCGGGGAGTATTTTTTAAAAAACTTTCACCAGTGTATCACAACCTTTTTCCTTTTGCAAAAATAATCAAGCGGGGATTTTTAAAAGCGATTTTAGGGGGGTAAGCGATTACTACCTCTTTTCGGGAAAATCCTCAGAAAAGCTGTAAAACTGGATAAAAACCGGATTTTTCCGGCGCGGAAAAAATGAGAGGACCAGCACGCGATCGACCGGGGAGCTATTTCAAAACATCCCGTAAGGCACTATAAGTTATTAGCATAGTTTACAATTTTATCATTCCACTTAAAAATCGCTTTTATTTTCATAATTTTTGGTCTTTCTATACAAAAATCACTACAAAAACAAGTTTGTTTGTTATCTGCCCCACAATCTTTTTTATTGGTTTTGATCTCTATATGGCCACTTGGGCTATCTGTGTCCATGACTATAATCGCACCCTCTGGAATGCTCTCTGGATTTTTTTTGTATTTTTCGTCAAGTGGGATTCTTTCAAATAAAGGTACGTCCTCCATTCTATTCCCATCTTTTATGATAGGAAAATTAAGTAATGCTTCATTTGTTCTTTTAGTGTGGTTATTGCAATTTTCTCTTACAGAGCTGTCTGTTATATCGTCTTTTGAAAAAGGCTGGTCTTTGTATTTGCCATCTAAGTTAAGGGCACAGTAAGCATGTTCAAAAACAAAGCTATGTTGACAAATATTATATTTTCCTTTATCCCACTGTTTTAAACATTGTTTCCGATCTCTGGCAGTGGTGTTTGTATTAATGGCGTTTTCTTTACAGTGAATAGCAAGCTTATTATGAATAGTGTTCATAATAGCCCCCAAGACATGGCGCGCACACCATCCTGTGTCTTTTGCTGGGTTGTCCTCGCATTTTGATATAGGATGGGGGGTTTGATCTTTCTCTACTTCTCTCAAACATCCTCTTATACAGCCACCATTTGGCCCACACTCACACTTAGAATTATCATAAATAGTCGTCCGTGAAAAAGTGTATTTCAACACAGTAAACAGGGTTTACTTTGCCCTAAAACAGGCAAGATTCCCGCTCAAGGCGGGACTGTAAAGCCAAGTACTTGGCTTTACAGTTGGAGATGAACAGGGTTTTTCACGACTGACTAAATAGTATTTAAAAAATACTGAGTAAAAGAGTCTTTATCAAGGTCAATATATTTCTGAATTATATTTTTTAATTCGTTTAAATCTTCGTTTTTAGTGGGGTCACAATCACTTGATGAGCAATGCGCTTCTGTTTGGGTATTTTCCGGCTCAAAGGACTGGTTTATTTCAATAAGCCTTTTTGTAAAATAATCGCAAGCTTCTATTTTTTTAGTGCAATTTTCTTTGATAATATCAGTAGCAGTCCTTTGATACTGTATATAGTTGGTCGTGAAAAAGTGTATTTCAACACAGTAAACAGGGTTTACTTTGCCCTAAAACAGGCAAGATTCCCGCTCAAGGCGGGAATGACAGAAGTAGTGAAAAGGTTTATCACGTGCGACTATATAGTCTTTACGATCAATAGGTGTGTTTTTAGAGGCATTATAACATCTTTCAGAGATGGAGTCGTTGGGGTCAATCGGTATACATTTATGATTAAATATAAAACCACACTCAAATTTATTTTCTGAACCATCACAATGATTGTCACGGGAAGGGCAAATATCTCTTTTTAGATATTCAGAGAAAACTGTCTCGTTTAGATTACCACCTATAAGACAAGGTTCTGAAAACACAACAGCAGAAAAAGCTGGTGGAATAAAAAAATTAAGGAAGTTTAACCAAGCCGTTTTTTTTTGTTGCCTTTGATTTTTTATATCTATTTCAAAGTGTAAAAAGGCTTTTTTTATTTCTTTTATATATCTTAACCTAAGAGAGGGGGACATTATTTGATATTGTTTTTTAGGAATAAGATAAGAAGTTTTTTTTAATGGTATATTAACCCCATCCCCATTGCCTTCTTTATCTACTCGGTCGCATGTATTAAACTTATCTTTAAGCAATCTTAGTTTTTTAGGGGATACAATTTTAAGTGCAATTTTAAAAAATTCACTGGGGTTTTTTAACTTTGTAGCTGAGTAGTAGTTATAAACACAAAATATTAAAGAATGATCAACCGAAAAATCAAAAGCTTTATCATAAATTTTAACAACTTCTTGTAATATTTTTTGTCTTATGTCTCCATTGATTTTTTGTGCTGATTCTATATCTTTTAAGCCTCTCATATAAGGGCATACTTTTTGATATACTATTTGCTGATAATTATAGCCATTAATTTTTATCCTACTTGATATTAAGTCTTTAAGGTAAACTTCCATATCCTTTGTTTTTGACTCTTTACCAAAAGCAAAAGAGCAACAAATGATTAAAAATATAAAAAATAAGGTATCGATTAATTTTTTCATATTTTTTCCGTATTTACCTCAAAGGTTAAAGTATTATTGACCTCCTTTATCCCAATCTTCGCGGTTTGTTTTTGTGGTTGTAAGCTGGCGTGTAGTAGCTTGCCTTTGTCCTGCTTTAGCAAGTCGGTTAGTGTGATCGAGGCAAGCAGGGGATTTAGGTTCTTGTGTTTCCGCGCAAATAAAAAAGTCCTGCACAGCACAAACTCGGTCCTCATGGCCTAAGTTAATAAAGTCCATATACTTAAAGGTTTGCCCTCTGTGTTTGACCGAGGCGTTTTTACATTTATTGTTTATATTTTTGTCTATTGGTGTAAAACCAAGTAGTTTTAAACACATCTTGCTTTTTTCTTTTTCCCGATCTGAGGGGTTTGTTACTGCCATCTCTTTGTCAATATAATCAAGTGTCCCCTTGGCATCTTTTAAAAATATTTTAGAAAAACTTTTCATTTTTTGGTGACTACCATCAAAGGCTTGTCTCATATCATCTTGCTTTTGCGCTACTTCTATAAAACTGGAAATATTAAATATTTCATAGACTGTATTTATTTTTTCAGCATTAAAGTTTTTAGCTATGTTTTGGGGAGTATTATCTGGGTTATTCTGAAAGTGCTTTATTGCTCTTTGGATTTGTTGTTTATTACTATAGTCTATAAACTTCTTAAAATGTGACACCTGACTTTGAGTCTCTGGATTTGTTGCGGTTAAAAGCTTAAAGCTATTCATAAAGTCTTCTTTTAATTGAGACATCTCTTCGTCTGTAGTGTCGTCATTATCATAACCTGCTTCCAGTGCTCTATAAGCTGTCTCTGCTTTTTTGATTTTTTCTTTAAATCCCTTCGCTTTTGTTCTACTAAAAGCCCTTGATCGTTCTTCTAAAAGGTCATTATCTAAATCCGATAATTGAGATAGACTTTTTAAGGCAGACTCACTTTCCTGGTTTTCATACCACCGGGTAACAAAATCTTCTGAATCCTCTGTTTCTCTTGGTGTAAAAGAATCCAACACACCTTTTAATGAGGCAACCCCACGGTCTATACCATTATTGGAACAATCAATACAAGATTGAGCCTCTGTATCTACCTGATCTATAAGTTTTTTATTTTTTATCAATTCACAATGCCCTTGATTAAGTGAGGATAAAGCACATCCTAAACCCATAGCCATTAAGGGTTTATCCAAACCTTTAGTGTCGTATTTTTTTCCAATAGCAAAAAGGTTTCTGGTAAGCTTAACAGCTCCAGACAACCCTAAACCTAAAGGGGTTGAGCTTAACATAAGGCCCGTTAACCCTGTTAAACTTAATAAAGCTTGTGTTGTGGCCCCACTATCTTTTTTAAGGCATTTTGACTGAATAGCACTTCCTAAAGCTTGGGAATATTGATCAATGTTATCAATAATAGCACTATTGGCTTTAATTTGTTGATCTGTTTTACCTGCACCAAGTATATTTCTTTGTTTAAAAACTGTTAAATCCTGTTTAATTTCCATCTGTTTAGCTTTTAATTGCATTTTTTCAGATGGAGGTAAAAGTTTATCATTTAAGCTATTTTCTATATCTCTTAACTCTCTTTCTTTCTGTTTTAGATATCGTAAAGCACTTTTTGCGCTTACAACCTTTTGTATGGCATTTATATCAGGGATATTGTCTAAGCTATCTTTTACCGCTTTACATCGATCGCTATCTTCTATATTACTGACCATAGTTCTAAAAGCATTGATAGACTTTCTTACCTTATCGGTTTCTGAACCGCATCCATCGCTATAGGTGTCTGCCAATATGTTACCCGCCGGTTGACTATCAAATGTTTGACTACCATCCGTTTGACTACCATCCGTTTGAGGGGAGAACGGACTCATAGGTGGTTGCATACCCGGCATATTTCCATCCGTTTGAGCTTGAGCTATATTCATTAAACCCATAAAAAAAACACAAACAAAAATAATCATTGTTTAACACTCCTACTAACTCGGTTTATTAAAGAACGATATATTTTTTTGGTAAGGCGATCTGTATTAGCGATCAAACAGTCCCCATTTGTGGCAACCCATATAAGGCTATCTTTTGATTTCCCTTTTTGAGCTTTAGTAACATAAGATAAAAAACTTTGAGCCTTGTTTATTTTTAAGGATTTCGTAACCCCTCCCCATTCTTTAATTTTTTGACGAGCTAAGGATAGGGAAAAAGGTTCACAGTCTTTAGAAACAAATAAAGTATTGTCTACAACCGGCCCATAAAGCATTAACATAGTGCTTTCAGAAAAAACAGTGCTTAAGTCCAGCTCTTTAGAGTCAATACGAATATTCCAAGATTTTAAGGTTCTTATACGAGAAGCAGGCGGTGTTTCAATAGCAACAATATTTTCACTAACAACTAAAACCAACAAAAATATAAAGAACCTTAGTAAAACAAATGGGTTAACCTGGCCTTTTTTTAAAAATCGAAATGACGCGGTGCGGGGGGGGGTAAAATGGGTTTTTTTCACTTTTTCACTCCTTGATTTTCTTTTATTTAAAGAAATTATGGTTTTTATATATCACTTATCGGTTTGAGCAGGAGAAACTTAATAAAATTAATTAAAAAAAAGTAACAAATACTACTTAGTCGGTCGTGAAAAAGCAGTTAACGCATTGTTATCACTTGATTTTTTTATAAAATGTTTGGAAAATAATTGCACTAAAAGTCCTAAGTATAGGACTTTTAGTTTTCCATAAATCTCTTATTTTCTTGCAAAATAAGGAAAGGAAAAAGCACCATGATTCCAAGGAATAATCTTCACAGCGGGCAATATAATCTGTTTAAAAAAAGAACAGACGAGGTAGCCCATAAAGATCACCCTTTGGTTATTTTATCAAGAGCCTTTGATTGGGATATGTTTGATAAGTCCTTTGGGGAGAAGTTTCACCCTGATAACGGACGCCCCGGTCTTGCTACCCGTTTAATGGTAGGTCTTCATTACATCAAGTATGCCTATAATTTAAGCGATGAGGTTTTAATAGAGAGATTTAAAGAAAACCCCCAGTGGCAGTATTTTTGCGGTTTAGAGTATTACACAGATACTGTGCCTTGTGATCGGAGTTCTTTAACCCGTTGGAGGCAGAGGATGGGAGAGGATAAGCTTAAGCTGTTATTGCAAGAGACGATAGAAGTAGCTAAAAGAGGGGGTTTGTTGAAGAGGGGGGAGCTCAAGACCGTTGTAGTGGATACAACCATTATGGAGAAAGCCATAGCTTTTCCAACAGACAGCCGTCTTTACTTTAAGTCTTTGCAGTCTTTGGTTCGTTTTTGTAAGAAGTCAGGGATTAAGCTAAGACAGACTTACAAGAGGAAGTCAAAAAAGAGTTTATTTAAGCAGGCCCGATTAGCCCACTTGAGACGATTTCGTCAGGCCCAAAGGGAACAAAGGAGGTTAAAAACTTACTTAGGTCGTGTGATGAGAGATATTCAAAGGAAGTGTCCCTCTTGGAAGGATAATGTTCGTTTGCGCAAGCTATTGGAGATAAGCCAAGCGGTGTTTGAGCAAAAAAGAAGTGATCAGGATAAAGTGTATAGTGTTCATGCTCCAGAGGTGAAGTGTTATTCTAAGGGAAAAGCCCATAAGCGGTATGAGTTTGGCAGTAAAGTGAGTGTGGTTGTTTCTGCAAAGACTTGCTGGGTATTGGGAGTTAAGTCCTTTACAGAGAGTGTGCACGATGTATTAACATTAAAGCCGGCCCTTTCTGATGTGCAAAGTTTAACGGGAGTTTGTTTAAAGCGAGTGTTTGTAGATAAAGGCTATAGAGGGAAGAAGCATCATCCTGAAGGATTGGAGGTTAATGTAAGCGGTCAGAGACCATCACCCAGTCGTTATCATCGCCGTTTGGCACGTCGAAGGAACAGTGTAGAGGCAGTGATAGGTCATTTGAAGGGGGATTGTCGTATGGAGAGGAATTTTTTACATGGTGAGCTGGGTGATGGAGTGAATGCTCTACTTTCTAGAAGTGGATACAATATAAGGAGATTGATAAGAGAAGTAAATAGGTTGCCTTCTTTTTTTGTTCTTTTTATCAAGAGGTTTTTTACTATGTTATTTTGTTTGTCGGCAAAGCCTTAAGCGGTGAGGGTCCAAGCGTAAGCGTCCCGAACAAGCTTAAGGTTTTGCAGACCACAGCTTAAACTTAAAAGAGGGTTTTTCACGTGCTACTACATAGCTGATCAAAAAGTGTTGCAGACAATAAAAACTTTAAGACTTCAGGGTTTTTCTTATAAGAGGGTTGCGCTGGCTCTGAATGGGTCCGGGCTCTTTATCTTTCTAAAGTTCCGCCTCGTGGTGGTGGCCAGTGGTTTAAGACACAGGTTATTAGAGTATGCAAAAGGAACGGGCTATCAGGGTAGAGTCACCCCCTATATGCTTATGTATACACCCCCTGATCACTTGTTTTTGGGATAATAGGTTATGTGCAATACTTTACTATATCTTCAAGGGCTTTTTCATAATCAGCATCAGCTTTTTTATAACTGGCGTTAGCTTTACCATAATTAGCCATCGCTGTTTCATGATCGCTTTTTATTTTTTCGCATATTTCAGTTTTCTTATATGGAATGCCGTCATAAAAAGCAAAAGCTACAAAGGGAAATAAAAGGATTATAAAAATTGCTTTCATATACCTTGAATCGGCACAATCCAGCCTATACTTTAGGATTTTAGAGCTTGTTCGATCAAATCTTTTATCTTTTTGTTTATTTTTAATTGGTATCCTTTTTGTGATGAATGCAAGTTATTTTTGAAACAATAGTCAATCATATCGCTTATTACACTTTTTGTTATATTAGGCCGGCCTTGAATACCGAAATCAGTCGCTATATTATAGACAGCCTCCCTTATAAAATCATACTCTTGCTTTGGCCTTTGTTGTCTATTCATAAATCCCCCTTTACCAAATATTATTTCTTTACCCGCTTTATTTTTTTATCTTTGGATAAGGGAGATTGCCTATTGTGTTTTTGTTTTTCTAATCCCATCATATCCATTTGAGAGGCATAAACAAAATTCTCCATTAGTGCAATACGATCACTATTTACTTGGTCTACTTTTGTGCGCATAATCTCAAAGTAAGTAAAGAAACCCACAACAAAAATCGTGCCAACCGCAAGAACCCACTTCCCTAATATATCCAATCGTTTGTTTATTATATCAGCGGTTTTGGAATCTATCTTTGAGAGATATAAGTCAAACTTATTGCTCATACTTTCCTGGAATAGCTGAAATTCATGTTTCATTTCCTGTTTAAATAACATAAAATCAGCTTGTGTGACTGAATCTTTTTTTGAGTCTGACATTTCTCGCCTCACTTTTTTATATTTTTTTTAATATACCACACACAACACCGCAATTTTTACAATCCATTACATGGGCTGTCAATGATTTTACCGCAAATAACTGATATTGAGAATCATCATCATATAAACCTTACTTTTTTTCAGGATAAGCAATTTTTTCTATAAAAATTTTAAAATCCTTATATTTTATTTTTACTTCCTTTTCTATATCAAACCCGTGCGGTGCGCGGTCTTTTAATCTTTTATCAGTCTCTTTTAGAGGTATTTATCTTATAAAAGATATAATTGTAAGTTTACAATGGCTCTTAGCTCTTTCTGTATTCCATTCAATACTTTTGTTTGGCTTTTTTGTTGGACGGCGTCTGCAAGGTTTCTTAGCTCTTTCTGTAGCCCAATCAATGCTCTCGTTTGGGTATCCATTTTATGTCTCCGATTTTTTTATTCTTTAAGATTTTTGTTTATACTGGGTATGGGGCTGACTATATTCCGCTTCAGTAACAGGTAAGAGCCATAAAACCATTGTAAACAGGCTTATCGGACAGCCTGAACAAGACTTTAGGGAAATATTAAAAAATATCAGAAAAACTTGGAAAATATGAGATATTAAAATTAAAAAGTGGACTTTTTGGCTTTTGTGCCTATAAACAGAGACGGCCTTAAATAGCCAAAAGCCAGTAGCATACCAAAAGGGGTATAAAATGAGACTTCCCATCCTTCACCAAAATTTTCAACACGGCGCAACTCTTCAACACCATTCTTATACCCCCATTTAGAGGAATCCATCTAAAACACTTCTTGCCCTTAAAGAGTTTAATTTGATATAAACAAGAACATGAAAGAAAATACAAATCCCGCGCCTTTATCTGAAGTCTTACACACTTTTTTTAAGACTTATCTTAATAAAACAGATCAGGGGTTTGGAATAAAGCTTTGGCAAAATTGGCCAAAATTTGCCTCAACAGAAATTTTAAAACATACTAAACCCGTAAGTTATCAAAGTGGCCGGCTGGTTTTGTGGTCAGCTAACTCTGTTGAAATTCAGGAGCTAAGCTTTCAGGTAGAAGATCTAAAACAGGCCATCAACAACTATTTTGGTAAGGTATGGGTGAAGGATATTTATTTTACTGTCAATAAAGATATTTTAAACAAAAGAGAAAATTCTTTTCATATCTTACAAAAAATCTCTAAAGAGTTTTTTCAAGAAAAACCCCAAAAAAATACTATCACTACTTAAAGCTTTTACCTTTTTATCTTGCAGGAAGGGGCTTAATTTTTTTTAACCGGGTTTTTGTTTTTTTCCTCCACTAAGGACGGAAGATATTTATGATAAGGGCGCCCCCCTAAAAGGCTTATCACACGGTTATAAAGACGTTTGTTATTGATCAAAGCCCCTGCTGTTCCTTCTCCCTCATCTATTTTCTTTAAAATGTTGTTAAGAATTTTTAAAGTTTGAGATATCTCTTGGGATTTATTTTCAGAAAACATACGAGACATATCTTTAGCTATCTGGCTTAACTGCCGGACCGTTTGCTCAGAGTTTAAAGCACGCGTAAAAATTAATAGCTCATCTAAAATAGCAGATATTTTTTCCCCTGTAGCTTGAGTTCCTAAAGTTCCCAACACCCCTGGAACAGGTTTTGTGGGAATAAAGCTGTTTTTAGCCAGCTTCCTGCCTTGTTTACCCTTAGTTATAATAGAGATATATTTATCCCCTAATAAACCCTTTGTCCTTAAACTGGCAGTGGACTTATCCGTAATAACGGAAGTAAATTTACGCAAAACAGATACCACCACCTGTACAGCTCCTGTTTCCGACACAAAATGAATATCAGAAACATTGCCAACCGATATTCCGTTAATCCTCACAGCACTTCCCACAAACAAGCCATCCACAGTTTCAAACTTTATTTTATATTTAGACACCATACTGAAATAAGTTTTATCGTCACCTATTAAAGCAACATAGGCAAACAAACACACCACACCTGCTAATATAAAAACACCTACTTTAAGCTTTATTCTTTGCTTTTTCTGACTCATAGTTCTCTCCTTTTTTAAGACCTTTAATAAAATGACCTAAGACTGTGTCTTTATTTTTTCTCACATTTTGTGGGGTATCTATCGCCTTAATTTTTCCATCCCCCAACAAAGCAATGCGATCACAAACCCTTAAAGCCGTTGGCATATCATGCGTTACCAACATAGAACTTGCTCCTTTTTTTTGCAGTTTCATAATAGTATTTTGCATATTTCTTTTTTTATACGGATCTAAACCTGTGGTAGGTTCATCATATAAAATGACCTTTGGTTTGATAATAGTGGCTCGCGCAATACCTACTCTTTTTTGCATTCCACCTGATAGCTCTGATGGATACATCTTTTCACTCCCAGTTAAATCAAATTCCTCTAATTCCTGTAAAACCGCTGTTTGAATTTCCTTTTCCGACCAATTTGTATGCTCCCTTAAAGGAAAAGCCAAATTTTCATAAACTGTCATAGAATCAAACAAAGCCCCTCCTTGAAAAACATAAGACACCTTTTTTCTGATAAACACATATTGCTCTTCACTGGAACTTAAAACATCTCTGCTTTCAAAAAAAATCTTCCCGCTGGTGGGATATTCCAACCCAATAACAGAACGAAGTAAAGTGGATTTGCCCTCTCCAGATCCTCCAATCAATCCCAGACACTCCCCTTCTTCTAAAAAAAAACTCACCCCTTTTAAAACCTTTTTTTTCTTAAAGGAAACATAGAGGTTTTTTACTTCAATTATAGGTTTTTGCATATAATCTCCTAATTAATCCTCCGTGATAAAGTCTATTTGTCTCCAAACTGCAAAACCAAGTACTTGGCTTTGCAGTCCTTGGAAAACGGGTATCCAGAACCTAAACTAAAGGCCTAAAAGGCTTTCAGCCTTTTTCAAGTGAGAATCCAGTCAAAAAAACAATCTTTTTCACGGAGGATTAATTAGTCCATCCTGAATAAGTCAGTTTAGTTAAATCAAACGCCTGGTACAATAACTTTTTCCCGGACCACTAATTACACCATCATCCAATAAAATTTCGTCAACAGATAATCTCCTAACACAATTAAAACAGAAGAAAAAACAACTGATTTTGTGGTCGCATTTCCCACTTCATAAGTTCCTTGGCTCACTCTCAATCCAAAATAACAAGCTGTTAATATAATAAAAGAAGAGAAAAAATAAGTCTTTATATAACCAGAAAAAAAATCGTGTAAAGTAGGTGTGTCAAAAGCTTTGCGGAAAAAATAAAGCATATCCAAATTCAGCTCAAAATATCCCACCAAAGCCCCACAAATAATGGAAATCAGACAAGAAAGCACACATAAAATAGGGACAGCCACCAACCCCCCTAAATAGCGGGGAATGACAATTCTTTTAATGGGAGAGGTGCCTAAGGCCAAAAGCGCGTCAATTTGCTGAGTGACTTTCATAGCACCGATTTCTGCTGTTATTCCTGCTCCCACCCGACCAGCTAAAATAAGACTTGTAAACACAGGACCAAATTCCCGGAATATAGATAAAGATAAAATTTTCGGACTGTATATTTTGCCTCCAAATTTTTCAAGAGTTAGCCCAAACTGCAAAGTTAAAACCATCCCTCCACAGGCAGCAGTAACAAAAATAATAGGTAACGACCTCCAACCTATCTCATAAATTTGACGAATAAAAAGATTAAAATAAAAGGGCCTGGTTTTAAGCTCCAAAACAATATCCCGAAAAAGAAGAACAATACCTCCAAAAAAGTGCACAACCTGCATAACCCAACTCATGGCGCGCGAAACTCCTGAATAAAATTTTTAAACACTAAAGTTTTAAAAGAAAGAGGATTCTTTGTTCCATGACTTAAAAAACTAAGAGCGTAAAAACAACTTTCTTTCTTAAATAAAAAAAGCTCCACAGTGATTTTTAAGTTCTCCGCTCCTAATTGGCTTAATTTTAAATAACGCGCTTTTTGACCTTGATGATGTGTTTTATCTCTATAAATGACACGAAATCTTTTTAAATCTTCTAAAATATCTTTTTGAAATTGCTCTAAAGAGGCAAAAGGGGCGGTAGAAGAGCAGTTAGAGAAAAAAGAGAGGATATTGCCATTTTTTGGAGCTTTCCAAAAAGCATCCACACTTTTTTTAGCCCACTTTTTATAAGGAGGAGGAGGTGGAATAAAAACCACACCTTTAGCTGTTTTATCTTTTAAAGAGCTTAAATCAAATGATATGCAGGAGGTAAAAAGTAAAAACAAGCTGGTAAAAAGAGAAATATAATATATTCGCATAAACTGGTTAGATCTCACCTGGACTTTGAGGGCGTAGTCAGAAAATTCAAAAAAGATTGAGTTAAGCTTTTTTTGCTTAAAAAATTTTCTCAAATAAAAATATACATAATTTTTCACAACAGACAGAATTTCCCATAACTGCCTTTAGCTTTCAAGACCACCTGCGACTTAAAAAAAGGTCCTTAACAAAACAATAAGCCATAAAAAGCCTTTTTTCAACATTTAAAGTCAGAATATAGAAGTTTTTTAAGAAAAGGGAAGGTATTTTTCTCCAGATGAATAGGTTTTTTTCCTGTATGATTAAACCCGAAGAGGTTACACTTTTCACCGGCCCCCTGTTCTACCACCTTCAGAGTTGTCTATATCTTTGTTTTCCAGCTCAGCTGTTCCTATTTCTGCGGTTTCACGGGCTGAACCTCCGTAATATAACATTACATCTAAAATACCATATCCCCCAGCGGGATTAGTGGATGGACTTCTCAAAATAATAGAACCTGTATTGGTGCCTGTAAAACGCACATGAAACCCCTCATAATCATTCCAATATTTTGCTGTTCCTTTTAGAATAATAGGAGATAAAAAATTTACTGTAAAACCACAAGCTCCTAAATAACCTTGAAAAAATGATCCACGACTCCCATTATAATAAGTTTTAATGGTCAAAGTGGCTTTAGAGGGAAATTCCTCTTTTTCAAACTGAATTTTTAAATCAGCTTTAGAATCAAAATTTTTACAAGAATACGGACCAATATAATGTGTGCAAGGGTCACATCTTCTGCTGTCTCTTAAAAAACTTCTATATTTGCCCGCATTTGTAAAATCTAAAGAACCAGACCATATTAAAGAATTATTATCCACCGAACTTTCTTCCGTCTTAACTGGTTTAGCAGACTTAGTGGGAGTGGTTTGATTGGTGTTTTTGTTCGGCTTTTCATCTAAATGGCAAGCCATTAAAAAAAGCACCGCACAACACAATAAAGAACAATAAAGAAAGTGTTTTAATATTTGCATATTATTTTAATCGGATTTTTTATTGGCTTTGCTTAAAATATAATTCTTTTAGGTGGCTTTTCTCGCTAATTTTCTCAGTAAAAAATAAAGATTTGCCAAAAAAACAAGGATTTTTCAAAAGCAGAGGAATATAATCTGGATTTTAGTCCAGCCTACCTAAAACTAAGAACCGAGCGAACCACGGGCTAAATTGTCGCTTAAAAAACCCGTTTTTAGCACCTCATAATATTAAATGGCCTATTTATGGGCTAAATTGTTGCTTAAAAAAACCTGTTTTTAGCATCTCACAATATTAAATGGCCGGTTTAAAGGCTAAATTGTCGCTTAAAAAGCCAATTTTTGGACTTTCTGCTTTATTAAATTCATTGAATATGTTATAAAATAGACTATATCTAACAGTTTTTTCTGAAAAATATTTAAAAAATATATTTTTACTATTGATTACCACAACAAATATCCGATATATGTTAGTGTATCTATCTCTTGACAGTAAGCTATCCCACTAATAGAGTGATATGCCAAACTCAAGAGATTTTTTTATGATTAAAACTGCAATCCTTGTTGATGGTTCTTTCTTTATAAAAAGATATAGAAAACTATATAAGAAAGATAATCGTAATCCTGAAAAAGTTGCTCATTTTTTATATACTATATGCCACAAACATTTAGTAAATAAAAAACCCATAGAACATTATGAATCAGAACATCAAGACAATTTATATCGGATTTTTTACTATGATTGTCATCCACTACAATTCAAAATTCATCACCCTATTACAAAAAAACTTATAGATTTCTCAAAAACGGAGGAATATAATTTTCGTAAAAACTTTTTTGAACAACTAAAGAAAAAACGAAAAGTAGCTCTTAGGTTAGGACAACTCACAACTTATAAAAAATGGAAGATCTCATCTGATAGTTTAAAAGTTTTGTTAAAAAAAGAGATTACTGTTGAAAGCCTTACAGAGAAAGAGGTTAGTTTAGATGTTGTTCAGAAGGGCACAGACATTAAAATAGGAATTGATATTGCTTCTTTAGCTTTAAAAAAACAAGTTGGTAGAATTATTTTAATTTCAGGTGATAGTGATTTTGTGCCAGCGGCTAAATTGGCCAGACGAGAAGGTATTGATTTTATATTAGATCCTTTATGGCAACCTATCAGCCCTTCATTATATGAACATATTGATGGACTGCGTTCCGTTATTAAGAAACCAGATTATAAAAAGGGCTAAATTGTCGCTTAAAAAACCCGTTTTTAGCACCTCATAATATTAAATAGCCTATTTATGGGCTAAATTGTCGCTTAAAAAGCCAATTTTTGGACTTTCTGCTTTATTAAATTCATTGAATATGTTATAAGTAGGGAAAATCGGGGGCGAGTGGCTTTGACGCAGGCCATGAAGCTTCAGGAGCATACAGAGGCACATGGGGACCTCTTTAAAAACATGTATAAAAACTAATTGGCAACTTTTTTCCAGTTGCTCTTGCCGCTTAATTTAAACAAGTGGCCGTTGACTGCCCTTTTGACGATGAAGGGTGGAAGGCGTTGATTGAATCGTCTCGGCTTTAGACTGCTTTATCAGGGTAAAAAGCTTAAATTTACTGGTAAAAACCCGATAGATTGTGTTGGTGCCAGTTTATCGGTACTTTTTGCATCAACTAAGTATGTAGCTTGCCTGAATGTGGATGATTTGCGGACACGAGTTCGACTCTCGTCGCCTCCACCATTTGCTTGCACAAGCCGATTTAATCTTGTGCTTATATATTGTTGATGTATATCTCTTGACAGTCAAGCTATCCCACTAATAGAGTGATATGCTGAACTCAAGAGATTTTTTCCTGATTAAGTGTATTGGATATGTTATAAAAAATTTAAATATTTATATTATTATGTCCCGCTTTCTTTTTTTTAAACCTTTTTTCGCCCTCATTGTCTTTTTGATCATAATAGCTGGCTGTAGTATGTCGGGACAAACTAACAGCACAGGACCTTCAGAAAATACAGTGGATATTTTTATAGCACCAACGGGAGTACAACCACTCATTTTTTTAAACGAAGGGGGAGAGAGAATATGCAGACGAGGCATCCCAGATGAAACTATTTACGGCTTGGATCCAGAGGAAAAAGTAGACTCAGAAGAAGATAACGAAGAGGAAACACAGGAAGAAGATGACTCTTCCAGGAGTGCTCCCATTCCACCAATAAAAGTAGATAAAAATTGGTTTAAAATGGGCCTGGTGATAGTAAACAAATCAACAATCTATTGGCTTGTAGTAACTGATTTACAATTCAAGATAGAGGCTACTTGGGGTGATGAAACTTTAAAAGCAACAGACAATATTGGATCTGGATACTGTGGATCCAGCCCTCTTTATATTGTGCGTCCCACCCCTAAAAATGCTAAAAACTCTTACTCAGGAGATCAGTACGAACCTCTTAAGAAAGATTATGTAAACAATCTTACCTTATTTATCAGTGGAGTGCCCATTCCTGAAGGTCCCCCAACTTACAAAGAAAGGGAGAATGATGCCAAATCTGCCGTGCAATCCACACGCCAGGAAGGGCAGGACGCCACCCAAAATGACCAAACAGAAGAAGAGGAATTTGTGCTTACATCTCTTCCTCCTTACAGGGTGCAAATGGTTGTACATGGTTACTGGGTTGACAAAAGCCGAAATACTGTAGCTAATTTCCAAAAATTAGTTCGTTTTTCGCTATCTTCTCAATTTCTTTATTAAAATTTAGACCATAGGTCGGGAGTTTGGTTTTACCACTTTTGGAGTGAAGTCCCCTTAAAATTTAAAAAAGTGTCTCTTTAAGAGACACTTTTAATTATTTTTTAAGCCGTGAGATGGTTTTGACGATTATAAGTAATATAAAGCTCAAGATTGATTAAGTTCTGGAAAAAGTTTTATTTCCATTGCCAAGTCCTCTTCTTTTGAGCTGAGGGCAAGACACTTACGAGTGCAAAAAACTTTGGAAAAAGACATCCAGAATAACTACTTTTATTTAAGGAGATTGTTCGTGAAAACACAAAAATGTGAACCCGCTAACCCTCTTGTGCAGTCCATTGTTAATTTTATATCCCAAAGCCGAGGACTGAGGTTTTTAGAAAGTGGCACAGATGAGTTAATCATCTGTCAAAGTGTGGATGGAAAGTATTTAAAAGTAAACACTAATACTATTGCAGAGGTTTTGCCTCGTCAGGATTCAAAAAAAGATTTGTTTTTACAGGTTAATTTTTCAGACGGGAAAAAAGTTATTTTAACAGATAACCTTATTGGATTTAAACCTGCTACTTATTCAGATCTGGATATGAACCGCCTACCTAAGGTGGTAACCACGCCGGATTTAATCAGCTTTATTGAGGTTTTAGAAGACTCCTTATACGACACAGAAGTTAGTATGGATGAAATTGAAGATGTAAAACAATATTTTGAGTCTGTGCTTATGGGGGCAGAAGCTATTGGCTTTAACTTAATTTGTGAAAGGATATGGATAGCCAGGCTTTTAAACCACCAAATATCTACTGGTCATGCTTGAGGGCCTGTTTATTATTATACCCACTTGATTTTTTAAGAAACTTAAGGTGTAAAGGATGAGTCTGATACAAAGAGGGGGTGTAGCTCAGCTGGGAGAGCATCCGATTTGCATTCGGAAGGTCGCAGGTTCGATCCCTGTCACCTCCACCAATTATAAAACAATAAACAGGGAGCGAAGCGAAAGCGCGCAGAAAATCAAGATAATTTTGACCTTTAATTGTCCACGGAAAAAGCTCTAAGTTAATAAAAAACGGAATGTTAGTTTTTTAACCCTATCTTTTCTTTATTTGTTCATCCAGCCTGATTTAATCATCTCTTGCACGATTTTAAAAAAACAGGTTTGTTGAAAGAGGGATTTGACCCTATTCAATAACTATTGTAACCTGTTTAGGAACCGCCCCTGCTTATTCGGGCAGGGCGCAAGGCTGTGGCTTACGGCTACAGCCTTTGCTTTTTTATCAGGTGTCTCTTGAAAACGATTGTTTACATAGATGGATTTAATCTTTATTATGGATGTTTAAAAGGCTCCTCTTATAAATGGCTCAATTTATTGAAGTTATCCAAACTTTTATTACCAAAGCACAATATTTCAAAGATCAAGTATTTTACCGCTAAAGTGTCGCCTCAGCCCTATGATCCGGATTGCCATAAAAGACAATACACCTATATACGCGCTCTGAAATCTCTGGAATGTTGCGAGATTCATTATGGATTTTACCTGTCAAACATTAAAAAAGTGCCACTTGCGCAACCCATCGCCGGAAAAAAATTTACAGACATTATTCATACTGAGGAAAAAGGCTCTGATGTGAATTTAGCCTCTCACTTATTATTGGATGCCTTTAGAGACAGATATGAAACAGCTGTAGTAATTTCAAATGATTCAGATTTTGCCTCAACAGTTCAAATAGTGAGAGATGAATTGAAAAAAAATATAGGGATCATTTCCCCTTATAAAAGGCCGGCAAGAGCTTTGCAAAACAAAGCGACTTTTTATAAAAAAATCAGGACAGGCGTTCTTCAAGCTACCCAATTTCCGGCGATTATCACTCTTGCCAATGGAGAAACCATACACAAACCGTCTGATTGGTAAAAAACTCAAAAACACGCTGTGATTTCGCTGTGATTTATTAGGATAGAGCGGGAAACTGCAGGAAGAGCAGGGAAAAGAATAGCGTTTAAAATGAGTGAGTCGGACGCGAACGAATGAAGTAGGCGATCCCTCACACCTCCACCAACTTCGATTTAATGCGCTAAAAATAGACAAAAAAGCAGTTTTTAAGCTCTTTAAGATCAATCTTGACAGCGAACAAGTATTGTCAGACAATAGTTGTTAGTGGTGGTATCAATCGCTTGGGAAGGAGTTATGAATCAACTAAAAAAACTTAAAAGTTCTGATTGGAAATATATATCAGAAGAGAGAAAAAAAGAAGTTGAGCAGGTTTTTCAAACTCTTAGAATACCATTAACAGAGAACCTTCCTGATTATTCTGAAGGTTATAACACTCCATTTAAACAACTTTCTGTCTTAAAAAATGAAAAAATAATTTTTAGTAGCTCTGGTTAATTATGCCCAGCTGGAACACAATTTTAAAAGAGATCCAAAGCGATCCAAATATAGATCCTTTTCGTAATGTAAGGCAAAAATATATTCAAAAACTGTTTGAAAAGCGTCAGAGAAATATCATTGTCTATTACTCTGGTTGGCTTCAAAAACCAGGTATAAGAGGGACAGAAATTAATGATAACGATAAAAATGCTTTTATGGCGGTTATTCATGGTTTAAGTCGCGATAAAGGATTAGACTTGATACTTCACACCCCAGGAGGTGAAGTTGCCGCAACAGAATCTTTGATTGATTATTTAAGAAAAATGTTTGACTCCAATATAGAGGTGTTTGTTCCTCAGATTGCTATGTCAGCAGGAACAGTGGTTGCCTGTGCTTCAAGACTTATACACATGGGAAAACAATCCAACTTAGGGCCGATTGATCCTCAAATCGGAGGACTGCCGGCTGGTGCCATACTGGACGAATTTGAACAAGCCGCAAGAGAAATTAAAAAACAACCAGAAAAAATTCCATTATGGCAGGCTATTGTTAGTAAATATCACCCCAGTCTTATACTGTCTTGTGAAAACGCTATTAAATGGTCAAAAGAAATAGCAGAAAAATATTTAAAAACAGGGATGTTTTCTAATGATAAAGAGGTAAATATCAAGCAAATAGTGAGTAAACTTTCAGATTATAAGCAAATGAAGACCCATTTTCGACATATCGGACTTCGTGAAGCGCAAGATATTGGGTTAAAAATTAGTCAGCTTGAAGATGATGATGATCTTCAAGATATAGTTCTTACCATTCATCATACTTATATACATACGCTCAACAGCACTCTTGCCATTAAAATTATAGAGAATCAAAAAGGCATTGGGCAGATACAAAGTTTGCCACTCCGGCCAAACACTAATTAAATTGCAATCAATATAACCAGAGGGCAAAAGAAAAATTTACTTTTAAGGTTTTCTTTTCTCTAAGGACAAAATTCTTTTTTCTCCTTCTTTTATATATTCTGTGTGTTTGTCCCATAGAGGAATTGGAAGATTTTTTATATCGAAATTATTTTCTTCAATATATTGTTTGTATTTTTTAGATAAAAATAACCCTATAATATACAGAAAAACCTCCTGTTGAGAATGAAATCGTGTTGTTTTATTCTTCAACAATAGATGACATTTTATATTGATATTTTTTGCTGAAACAAATCTTGTTCCTGAACCTCCCGGTTTAAAATAATCTTTGGAAATAGGTTTATTTATTAAATCCACCTCAAATCTCCTTTTTCTCATACACCAACAAAGAGCTAAGTTATTATTCTTTAAATTTTCTCCCCATACTTCAAAGTGGTTTTGTGTTAACCTGTCTGACAAAATTTTTTCTGAATAAAAATATTTATTTTCATCTTTTCTGTAGCCGACTAAGCATATTTTTTCTTTATCAAATTTTAAACTCGCTGTTGCTTCGTTTTTGATTTTCTTTTTTAAGTCGAGGGAAAGTTTAATTTTTGGATTATCAGGATTTTTCTTTAAATCCTTTATCAAAAACTTTATTCTTTTCTTTAGTGCCTCTTTATTGGAGTCATAAACATCTTTGTCCCTGTTAGTCACAATTCCAAGAAAAGATTTTTCAAAAAGATCATTAATAGACAATCCTTCAAAAGGTGTTTCTTGGTTCAACCATTGATATCTTTTATTAGGAGTGATTACTTTAAATGGATATTGGTTTGGATTTTTATAGTTTGCTAAAAAAGTTTTTTTCTTTCCATTGTTTTCTTGATCAATAAAAGAATTATTTAGTGCTGTTAATTTATAAGATTTTTTATCTCCTTCCAGATGTTCTGATAATTTTATATACTTAATTTTTGCTTTTTTTTCAGTTCCTGACTTAACCAGAAAAACAATGGAAACCCCGGCTTGAATATCAAATACATTGGAATCCTGCGGGTCTCCTGTTCTTATATTGCCCCCTAGATCTAAAATATAAATATGATCAAATTCTTGCTCTAAACAGTGTCTTACCCCTTTGCCACTGTCTGCATCCAAAAAAGATCGATTTACCACAAAAGATATAATACCTTGATTTTGTATTCTGTCTGTCGCCCATCTCAAAAAATAGATATATTTGTCTTGTGATAGTTTTTCTTTTTTTGACTTAATATGCCCATAAGTTTCCTTGATTCTTTGTTTCAGCTCAGGGTAATTTTTATTTGGATTGCCATCATCAAATCTTTTCTGGTGCTGGTTGTATGGAGGATTCCCTAAAACTATCTGAATGTCTTTTTCATTTTGCTTTTTAACTCTTTTTTGATTCTCTGAAAAAGCATAACCCTGAAAACTCATTTGACCTTTTAAAATACCAGAATTTTGCAGACTGTCCATAAGAACAAGGTTTGGAAAATGCTCATTATTGTTTGTCAATTTCTCATAAGTGTATTCAATACTTAAATTCGCTACATAGTAAGGCAAAACAGAAATTTCATTGGCATGGATTTCATTCATATACTTATATTTGAGTGTCCGTTTGTCTGACTGATGGTAAATATATTCAATAAGTTCTGTGACAAAAGTTCCTGTTCCCGTCGCCGGATCCAGTATATGAACATTTTTATCTTTCAACTCTTTGTTAAAATGCTTTTTTAAAACCTGATTTGTGGATTGAACTATAAACTTAACAATCTCATTTGGTGTATATATAATACCCAGTCTGTCCGCTACTTTTTGATTGTAGGAATTATAAAAATCCTGATATATATTTTTAAGAAACAGTTGTCGCTCATTTAGGTCAATTATATTGGATCCATAGCTTGTTATAGGAGCCATATATGGCTTGATTTTTCTTAGTATTGCTCTCTTTTTTGCTCCAAGAAATTTCTTCTCTATGTCACTTATAGCGGCTGATATGTTGTTGGTTTTGTGATACTGTTGCTCATCAAAGACTTTTAAAAAAAATTGCTCTGTCAAAATATGTTGAATAAGCCAATCTTCTACATTCTCTCTTTTAAAATAAGGGTTAATAAACTTCTGACATTCTGAAACAAGATCATTAGTTTTTTTTATATATTCTTGATTTTCATTCATTTTCACTAACTCTTGTCTGATCTCTTTTGCAAGTGCCGGTAAGTTTTTATTAAATTGTTTTTGAGCACTATAAAAACTTCTTTTCTCAGGAGATTCATAATTGAAAAATAGAGCTAAAAGCTCACTTAAAGGTTCTGGATTATCCCACATTCCTGATATTTCTTTTACAGGACGCTTGTCTTGATAAAGAATACAAGAATCTGAATTTTCAAAAATGGTGTTTTTTATCGGATAATTGTTGTTAATTTTTGTATTTATCGCTTTTTTTAAGTTTGTGGCAGGAGATTTAGCTTCATAATATCCATGAACTGTATAAAGATTTTTTATTGTAGCATCCGGTTTTTTGTTGTTGTTCAGTCTATCCTCAGCAATGACCCATAGGTTTTTATGAGATCCCGCTCTATTCAAAAGCTCTATAAAAACAGGTCTTAACGATTCTTCCGTGTTATTGCTACTGCGTATTCGTCGTATTCTGGGCTTTAAATCAGAAATGTATTGGCTGATAATTTGTGTATTAAACATGGCCCACCTTCCAGAAGAAAATTGTTAAAGACAATTCGCTTATCGGCAGGCAAAGAGGAAACCTTAATTGAAAGCCCCGTCATAAGTATTGTTTTTTTGGAAAATCAGTCCATAAGCCAAGGTGAAAGCTTAAAAAAAGCTCATAATTTCTGGAGCCTTATAGAATTAACTAAATACAGAGAAAGCCATTAAAAAGGAGTTTTAGCTGGGATGGTGTTTTGGTTTTGATCACCTTCTTTAACAAATAAACATTGTGTTTTTAACAAATACTCTACCACTTCTGAACCATTAGCGACAATAATGTCAAATTCTCTCTTTTGAAGATTACCGTCAGGTTTTTTCCTTTGAGCATCTGATATTGCATTGCGCTTAATGGAAGTCGGAAGACCTTTTTAAATTCAAAATATTGTTTCTCCTTTTTCAACAGAATCAACCAATTCTTTTAATTTCCTACAATCTTCTTTTAAGTATTCTTTAAAAAAGTCAATACTTTTAGAAGAGTTAATTTCAATTTTATCTGGGCTAACCTTTGTTAAACTGACTATTTCATTCATAGATTTAGACCTCTGAAACTGCTCAATTCTTTTTATAAAAACCTTCTTTTCTTTTTTATCTGGATCAACAATAAGCATTTTCTTATTCAAATCAGAACTTAAATTTTGTATTAAAATATTGTTAATATATCTATCTTGAAAACTATATCCAACTGCGATAAATAAATTTGTTTTTTTTAAAGCTTCACTAAAAGCCCCTAAAAGTGATAAAAAAGGATCGTAAGATTGGATTTTTGAGCCAGAACCAAAAATAATTAAAGGCTTCTGGTTAACTCTTCCTTGTTTAATTGTTTCCTCTTCATCATCAAAATACCAGTCAATAGAACCATGAAGTTTATAAAATTTTATTTTTTGAGGACTTTCCGGATCATTAAAGTCACCGATCCACTTGTTTTGAGAAAATCCAGTATCTACAAGATGCTCATTTTCTGTGTTAAAGGTTTTTTCAAGTATTATATCGTAATTAAGTGAGAATATTCGCAAATCAAATTTCTCATCAGACTGAATGAGTTTTTGAAATGGATTTAAAAGACATTGAGCTTTTTTATTATCGAATTTAGTCCATTTATTTATAAGCTGATCATGTATAAAGTTATAAAAATCTTGAAAAACATTTTTGTCTTTAGACTCCCACAGAGTGATTTTATTATTCCAATTTCCTACTAAAGGAGGAGGAACAACATATTCTCTATCTATTATTTGTTGCAATACTAACACAAAATCCTCAATATTTGTCACTTCAGACACTTTTATTTCTGTATCTTTTAAACCATATTGATATAGAAGGCTTTGCATAATAAAATTGTATATGTCAAGAAAATGGTTCTTGTTTGGCCAAGGAATTTCATAATCAAGTATAGATTTTTTTAGATCGCACAACATTTCCTTCGATAAAAAACACCCGGCGTCTTTTGAAGACCCGGCACCAAAAAGAAACACTGTCTTTTCAAATAAACTTTTTAAACTCATAAAAACCACAATGTTTGTTTTGCTGTATTTGAATCAGGCAATTTGCTGTCACTAAAAGATGGTGTCATTTTGGCTATCTTTTCAGAGTATAAAACTGTTACAGGTTTCCCTTTTTGTTTTACACTAACCCAATACATTCTTGAAAATTGATAAATCTGATCTATAAGTAGTTTAATATCTCCTCTTAAAAGCTTTTCTTGACTCATTTTTGATATTTTTATTTGAATTGGAAAAGGGAAATCTCTAATTTTTGCTCCGGTTGTATTGGAATATCTCTCATTATTACACAAAAGATACTGCCTTTTATTATTAAGGATAACACAAGTTCCACTGACTGGCATTTTTCCATTATAAGAAGTATCAAATGGAATGTAATCCTTGTTTTCCGTAATATGTAAAACAATATAAGGGATTTTAAGATTTAATTGACTTAGAGTTTCTTCTATTATTTTACTCTCTTTTTTATTCATTGTTTTGTAATAATGGATAATGATTCTTTTAAAATTATTTATATCCTCTTTTGATATGCTCAATATGATCTTTTTAAGAAATTCTGAAACTTCATCAATAGAATTTGTTTTTGAGGAATCGAAGTGAACAAAAGTACCATCGTTTTTAAATGTCATGGTTGTGCCAATGTAAGTATTCTGGCTTGTGTTAAATGCTCCTACACCGATAATTAAATCATTTTCTATAGGGCGACTTAATCTCCAAGGTATACCTCCCAGCTTGGCTAAAATAGCAACTCCAATATTTGGCAAAGAGTAATTAAAGTTTTGTTCGATTATATTACCTCTATAAATAACTTGAGAAGTGATATTTTTTTTTAAAAATAACTCCTTCAATTTATAATAGATTCCTACCTTATTAGGATCAAGATCATCTTTTTTGATTCTGGAAATATAAATCCCCAGATATTTTATATTTGAATCAAAACTTAACGATTCTAACTTCTGTTTAATTTCTGATAAAGGATTTTCCTCTCTAAATTTGATTGTTTTTTCCTTATCAATATCTATATTTAATTCAACAAATCGAGAAAGACCAGGAAAGCCTTTAATGCCTCTTGTAAAGTAAGCATATAGTTTATTTGCAATATCTTTGTCATCCTCGTGAAATATAAAAAAGAACCTATACTGCCCTTGTTCAACAGGCCGATATGGACCATACTCTTTAATTCCATAATAAGGGCTAAAATAAGTTCTGTTCTTACCAAATATTAATAAGTTAGAATCTTTTTTTGCGTATATTATTTGCTCATTACTAATTGTCTGAAAGCCCGATGTAAAAATGGATATTTTTTTATTGTCATTTATACTAATATCCTGATCTTTAATATATTTCTCATAGAAATCAGAAACTTCATTATAAAACTGAGAGTATTTATTCGGTGGTTTAGAGAACTGCTTTAGCCAATTCATTTGTATCCGAAATTTATTACTTACATACGCTTTTGTTTTATCAGATTTTTTTTCTTCTGTAGTCAACCTATCCAAAGGCTTAACGGTTTTTCCCACGAGAGCGTTTTTGATAAATCTATGATAATTTTCATAAGAACTTAGAGATTTTTTTGTGATTTCACTTTTCCCCATATAGGAAATACTGAGATTCCAAGAGTTCTGCTTATTACAAGCATATTGTTGTTTGGGATGGATAATACGGACTGTAAATTTTTTATATATTATTAAATCAGGTATATTGGACTGGTTTTGTTCTTCAAGCAAAATAAGCTCATCTATAAAATCATTATAAACAATTAGCCTTTTTTCTAAAAAATAATCGCGAAAGGATTTTTTTAAAATATTTTTAACGACTTTAAAATTCTCTTTATCAATTTCTATTGGTATTGAACCATCAAACTCTTCCAGATCCCAACACACTTTCTTATTAGAATCTTTAAACTTATCAGGGTCAAGTAGTTTTTTTGGAATAGTGTTATGGCCTTCTTGAGTATCTTCTGAGTAATAAATTTTTACTTTCTCAAAAGATAATTCAAAAGGTATTAGGTTAATTGTTAAATTCAGATTCATAGTTTTGTCTCTTTATTTTCTATTTTAATTTTTTTATTGGCTTGTTCTAAAAATGTTGTTTAAAGCCTTCCGCCACTCATCTTGTAGAATGAGATCAAAAGTCATTTTCTGATCTTGGATTTCAATGGTTCCGGCGTCTATGGATTTTTGAGAGTATTCCGTAAAAAGATCAAAGAGCTTTTTCTTGTATTTCGTGTCAGGATTCCCCATAAGGTGTTGCCCCTTTGTCTCCAAAATGGAAAAAGAGGCATTGCCGTTTTTAGATGACTTAACACAAATCAAAAAATCAGGATATATCTTGTGTTTTTGCCAGCCCTGTAAATACCAGTCCTGTCTCTCTATGATCCTGTGCCACCACTTAATGGCTGAATCCTCGTCTAAATACCAAGCCACCCTTTTTTCCAGATCATTGAACTTAAATTCGTTCTTGTAAATATCCTCAAAAAGAGATAGTTGCAAATCTCCGTTACTTTTTCTTCTCAATAATGTATCCTCCCCTGATACAGAGAGATTTAAAGTTTTCGCCATTTCCCAATTCAAATCCGAATCTCCCGCGCTTACAAGCTTAAATATAATCTCATTGTTTTTTAGTTTCTTTCTGAAAATCTTTTCTGTTTTTTGGCTTATTTGACTTTGAAGATCATTTCTTAAACAATCCAGAATATAAAACCGATTAGAATAAATTTTTTCCTTCCCGTGCTTTCTCTTTAAAGAGGCCAGAGCTTTATCCACTGTGACGCTTATATTCCAAGGGTTGGGAATAATATCGGAAAGCCTTTGGCATATAAAGCCAAAATCCTTATTATAATCTTCAGAAACTTTTTCCTCTTCGTTTTCACAAAACGAGTGGATCAATTTCATTTGCTCTTTTATATCAACCTGTGTATGAGATATATCAGGGGGGTTTTCATACAGGGTAAAATCCCTCCTCAATCTTAAGTTTTGCCAGTCAATGGGAAAAAGCAGATCTTCCTCATAACTCAGTTCTTTAAAGTTTTTTCTGTCCCTATGAAGAACTTTAGGTAAAAATATCTTTAAGCCCCTAAACGGCTTTCTTCTTTTTATATTGACTTGCCGGATAGTTTCTTTCCCTGAACCCAAGGCTTTTATTTCTCCCGCCAAACCATCCATTCCCTCGTTTTCCAACCCCTTTCGGATTCCCTCTACGGCTTGGTTTGTGTCCTGATCCATACAAACTATGTATGACTGATTTAAAGCCTCTATGCCGGTTTGCCTTGTTTCCGGCTGTCTTAAAACCCGCCCTATCATTTGCTCAATGGCCACAGGGGCCTTTGTCTTGGATAGAATTGTCAGGATATAAGCAAAGGGACAATCCCAGCCTTCCTTTAAAGCCTCCTTGGTGATTATATATCGAACTCTGGAATATTCAGAGAGCAAATCTTCATCTTTCAGCTCATCTTGGAAAGCAGACTTAACCCTGATTTCCAATGGATTCACATTAAAGTTTTTTATAAGATATTCCCGAACATCCTCCGCGTGAATGAACTTTTTTTCCCTCTGATCTTTCCCCGTTCTTTCAACTCTTATCAGCTGGACAGGGCGAATATAGCGACTCTCGATTGTCTGTAATTTTTCCGCAGATTTTGAAAGGCTTTGCAAGGTTTCGTAACCTTTAGCCAGAGCTTTTTTCCAGTCTTTGCTTTTTAAATTATAAATATTAATGGGGAGCTTTATCATCTCCTCTTTTTTCAACTCTCCGCCGGATACAGACACCAAAACATTGCTCTCATGAGATTTTTTATTAGGAGTAGCGGAAAGCTCTAAAATAAACCGGGGGTTAAAATCCATTAAGGCGTTCTTGGCTTTTTCCGTATAAGCCCTGTGGCCTTCATCAATCACAATCAAAGGCTGAACAAGTTTTAAGACATTTCCAAGACTCTGCTTTATGGATATATTTTTTGAACCGGGAAATAAAGGCTCTCCAATGTCGAGGTTAGGACATATATCAAGCAGTTTTTGATTTTCATAATGAGCATTGATTTCCGGGAAGAAATAAGGAAATTTCCCAGAATTTCTGAATATCCTTAAGGTTTCTTTTGACTGTCTTCCGGCGGATTGAAGCATCAACAACATCACACATAAAAAATTTTCTGTGTCTTGAGGATGAAAGCTGTCGGTTTTTTGAAGGATTTTAACTTTTCCGGCTGAGGCACGATCCAAGGTTTGCCTGTAAAGGCTTTCTCGATTAGTAAGAGCTTTCAGGGTTTGTTTATAAATAGAATCACTTGGAACTACCCACAAAACAAAACCGGTATTCCTCTCAAAAAAACGAGTATTGATTCGCTCTATTCCTGCCGTCGCAAGTAGTGTTTTGCCACCACCTGTGGGAACTTTAAAGCATATATTGGGAACAGGGCGACCCATGCCACTGAATCGGCTTTTATAGGACGCAAGCGTTTGCTCTTGGTTTTTAGAGATAAACAGTCTCTCTTTTTTATCGATGACTCTTCTGGAAATAAGAGGCAAAAGCCTTTGTTCGTTTAATTCATCCCAAGCTCTTTTGCAAAAGTTAAAATCTCCTGAAGTCCAGGATGCAGACCGTTTTCTGCTTTTTCGTGATTCCGCCAAAATTAAAGTATCCTGTCTTTTTTCCTTAAGAACCTTAAGGAAAACGGAAAGCCTGTCAAGGACAGCTGACTGATAGTCTTTTAGTTCCATTCAAAGCTCCTGATTTTTTTAAAAATCCCAACAGAAGGAAAATAGCTGTTTTTTCACTTATCAAACTCCCATAATTTTGTGAATATGAAAAGGAAGTTGGCAAAAGTGAATGCCATATTTTTTCTTAAGGTTTTTTTGATTGATATAGCTTGCCGGAGCAAACACCAAACTGATCTTGTTTGATTTTTTATTGATTTTTTTTATTGTCTCTGCAAGATCCAAGTGCAGGGCGCATTCTTTTCCGTTCAGAAAATCCAAGTCAGGCTTATACACAAGATGAAAATTATAATTTTCCGTCTCACCAACCAACCAAGCCGGATTAGCTTTTGGAATAGTGTCCAGGTTTCGTCCCGTTGCTGTATAAAAAACATATCTGGCCAGCTGTTTGTAGTCCGGGAGATCTTTTCCTCTCAGCATATTTTCAATATTGATTTCCTCTCCCAAAGAGCAATAAGTGAAGGAACCGCCTAAGCCTTTCTTTAGTTTTTCATCCTTGGATTTTGGAACACCCTTAATTACACGACGAACCCGCTCCGCAGTGATTTTATCCGCGTAATCCTCACACTCAATAAGGATGAACTTGCGATGGCCTCCGTCCTCTTTGTTTAAGTCAAGAACCGCTTGAGCTGTTGTGCCCGAACCAGCAAAAGAGTCCAAGATAATAGAGTTTTTATCATTGTAGGTAACCGCCTGTACAAGTTGTTTAATAAGACCGCTTGGTTTAGGATTTGTAAAAATCTGTTTGCTGAAAATGTTTATCATTTCTTTTGTTGCATCTTCATTTGTAGGGGTTTTATAATGGTTAAGAAAAGATAAAAGATTTTTCATTTTTTTTATTTCTCCGCCCTTTCTAATATGATTGGGCCGGAAAGGTATTTTACTTATGCTGATTTTAGCTCCTTCCAAAAGATATGAATCCAGTGTCTTTTGAGAATAGCCCCATTCCCCTTTAAGGCGAAACTCAGAGAGATTTGTTCCGTTTTTTATAATCAGTTTGTCCATAAGATGTGTCTTTATTTCCCCTTCTGACATATCCTGAGCCTCTATTTTTTGATCCTCACACAAAAACTGAACCGAACCTTTTGGAAATTTCAACACAGATTCTTTATTTCCTGCCCGGTTAAGAGGATATTTCTTGCCTTCTGTTGTTTTCTCCAAAGAAAAGGGAAAAGAATATTCCTTATTTTTCAAATAACAAACAATAAAATCAGTAACCACTCCAACATTTTTATGTAAAAAAGAGGGCTTTTTCTTTTTCTCCCATATAAACTGAGTAACATAATTTTCTTCTCCAAAAATTTCCTCCATAATGGCCATAAGCCGAAACTGCTCATTTTCATCAATGCTGACAAAGATCACCCCGTCATCGGAAAGTAGTTCTTTTAATAATTGCAACCGTGGCCACATCATGCAGAGCCACTTGTCATGTCTTTCTAAGTCATCGGTCCCGATGCCGTTTTGTTTCAGCCATTCCTTTATTATGGGGCTGTTCACTTTATCGTTATATTTCCAACCCTCGTTTCCAGTGTTATAGGGCGGATCAATGTAAATACATTTGATTTTCCCCGAATACCTGGGCAAAAGAGCTTTCAGGGCGTGAAGATTATCTCCATGAATAATTAAATTGTCATCCAAGTTGGGTGCGCGCCTTTTCTTGCCAGGCACTTCTCGTCCAGTGGGAGGGAGAGATTTTTTTGCAGACACTTTAAGCACTCGAAAAGGAACTCCTAAATGATGTGAATAGATGACAGATTTTCCCTTAAAATCCAAAAAAGGCATATTTCCCCTCTTAGGTTTATTGTCTCATTAAAATATGTTTCCTGTAAGTCCAAGGATTAGTGTTTATATCCAGTGTAAATTTCATAAATCAGCAAGAAAAGTTGCTCCTTCTAAGGCTTTCAAAAGATTCCAATAGGCCAAGGTAGAAAGAGGCTTATTAGGAAAATCGCACCTTTTTCCCAACCTCAATTTAACAACAAAACAGCTTATAAAGGCAAGCGCAAACTTCTGTTCCTGCTTTGTCTAAAGCCCCTTTCCAGCTCCTTAGAAAATAATACAATGCGTTAATTAAGTTTCTGTATCCAATCTGTTGGAGGTGGTTAATCAAGACTATAGACTTGGCACTTTTCCGGTAAGGCAGTTTTCAACTACAAGAGATGTGACATACTTTGTAACACATACTGATTTTTTAATCTTGACAACAAAATCCTACAAAGAATATAAATAAAGCCATACAAATGAGTAAAAAATATGATTTACATCTTCCACAAACCCGCTTTCCTATGAAGGCCAAGCTCCCAGAAAAAGAACCTCAGTTTATCCACTTTTGGCAGAAAGAAAATATTTATCAAAAATTAACAGACAAAAACAAAAACAAAGCCTTTTTCAGCTTTATAGATGGCCCACCTTATGCCAACGGCCCGTTACACATAGGCCACGCGTTAAACAAGATCCTAAAAGACATTGTGGTAAAATATATAAATCTTTCCGGCAAACACTGCCCATTTACTCCTGTATGGGATTGCCACGGCCTACCTATTGAAATGGCTGTACTAAAAAAAATTAAAAAAGAAAAATCAGAAACAGCTCTTGAGCCAAAACAAATCCGCGCTCTCTGTCGAAAAGAAGCTCTATACTGGGTAAAAAAACAAAAAGAACAATTCGAAAGACTGGGAGTCCTGGCAGATTGGAGCAAGCCTCTTCTCACTTTATCCTCGCAATATGAGGCTGGGGAGATACACGCTTTAGCAAAGGTGGCTGAAAAAAATCTTCTTTACCGAGGAAAAAAACCTGTTTATTGGTGCTTTGCCCTTAAAACCGCTATTGCCTCTTCAGAAGTAGAATACCGGGAACATAAAAGCCCTTCTATTTATGTAAAGTTCCCCCTGCCCCATCCCCCTCAAAACTGGAACCTGGAAAAAAAGCCCTGTTCCCTTACAATATGGACCACCACCCCTTGGACTTTACCAGCTAACCAAGCTGTGTGTCTCAAATCAGATTTTACTTACGCTGTGTTTGACACAGGTGCAGAATTTTTAATTTTAGCTGAAGATTTAAAAGAACATTTTGAAAAACAAACCGGTTTAAATCTCAAAAAAATTATTTCCTTTAAAGGAAAAACCTTGGAAAACCAAAAATCCCGCCACCCTTTTATAGAAAGAGATTCTTTAATCATTTTAGGAGACCATGTCACAAAAGAAGAAGGCACAGGCTGTGTGCACACTGCCCCTGGGCATGGATTAGACGACTGGATAGTAGGAAAAACATACAACCTGCCTGTATCTGTTCCAGTGGATGAAAAAGGAGCGTTTACTTCCTCTGTGCCGGAATGGGAGGGGTTAAATGTGTTTAAAGCCAACCCTTTAATTATTGAAAAACTAAGACAAAAATCCGCACTCCTTGCGGAAACAGAAATTACACATAATTACCCTTTTAACCCTCGTTCAAACGCTCCTCTGATTTTTCGAGCCACCGATCAGTGGTTTATACAATTTGATAAAAAAGAATGTCCTGTGCGAAAAAAATCCCTTTCTGAAATAGAAAATGAAATTCAATTCTACCCAGAGTGGGGAAAACAAAGATTAAGAGCTATGATAAAAGCCAGCCCCGACTGGTGCCTCAGCCGGCAAAGACATTGGGGTGTGCCTATTCCTGTTTTTTACTGCAAGAACTGCGACCACACTTTATTAGATGTAGCAATAATGAACCAAATAGGTAGCAAAATGGAGACCTCAAAAGAGGGTATTGAATATTGGTTTTCCAGGCCCGCAGATAAACTTTTACCTAAAAATAAAGCCTGCCCCAGTTGCAAAAACACAGCATGGGAAAAAGGGGAGGACATTTTAGATGTATGGTTTGATAGTGGTATTTGCCACGAGGTGTTTAAAAAACAATATGGGGAAAAAACTTTTCCGGCGGATATTTATTTAGAAGGGAGTGATCAACACCGGGGCTGGTTTCAAACCAGTCTTAACTCCTCTATTTGCCTGAACAATAAAACTCCCTTTAAGGCACTAATCACCCATTGCTTTGTAAACGATGCTAAGGGATATAAAATGAGCAAAAGTAAGGGCAATGTGGTAAACTTAGAAAACCTTATTCAACAAAGCGGGGCAGAAATTTTACGGCTTTGGGTATGTAGTGAAGACTACTCACAAGATCTGCAAATTAGCCATGAAAACTTTGAAAGAGTCCGCGAAACCTATAGAAGATTCAGAAACACCCTTCGCTTTATGTTAGGAAATTTATTTGATTTTGATCCAGAAACAGATAAGATAAATTTTTTAGAAATGAGAGACATAGATAAATGGATCTTAGGGAAACTGGCTCATCTTATCCAAAAGAGTCAGCTCCATTACAACCAGTTTTTATTCCATAAAATTTACCAGGACTTAAATGTTTTTTTTACCACAGATTTATCGTCCCTTTACTTGGATATTTTAAAAGATCGCCTTTACACCTTTAAAAAAGAGGGAATAAAAAGAAGATCTGCGCAAAGTGCCCTTTACCTACTATTAAAAAATCTCCTGCACTTAATGAGTCCTATCACGACCTTTCTGAGTGAAGAAGCCTATCAACATCTTCCCGGAAAGAAAAAAGAAAAAAGCGTTTTATTGGCGGGTTTTCCATCTGTGCCGGCGGAATGGGTCAACCCAGAAATACAAAAAAAATTCAGTCACTTTTTAAAAATCCGACAAATAGCTTACTCTGATATAGAGCATTTAAGAAAAAACCAGAGCATCGGCTCCGGCCTGCAAACAAAGGTCCGGGTGACCTTGCCAAAAGTCCTGTTTCAACAAATGCAAGACTCAGCCGATGAACTAAGAGAGTTTCTTATTGTGTCTCAAGTGGAACTACTTTCTGGCACAGAAAGAAAAGTGGAGATAGAAAAAGCGAAAGGGGAAAAATGTGATCGGTGCTGGAATTACAGTGAACAGTTGAACTCTCAAAAAATATGTCCTAAATGTATAAGTAACTTATCCTAAAAAATTATTAAGAAAAGGCTCAATCCCTAAAATTTACTTTTTTATTGGATGAGAATAAACTAAAATGGAATCACCTGCGGAACATTGCTACAACAAAGCAAATAAAATTTACTTTGCTTTAAAACAGGTGTGGATACCTACTACCCGCCTGCGCGGGACTGAAAAGTAAGTAGATGGGCTTTTCAGTTTCCCTTTTTCAGGGAATGACAATTTTTTTGTGCTATGAAAACTTACTTAAAATATTTTATATTTCTTTCTATCTCTTTTGCCATACTGGCTTTGGATCAAGCCACTAAGCTTATGATCCACACCCAGTTTAATTTAGGAGAAAAAAAGATAATCATCCCCGGATTTTTTAATATTACTTATGTTAGAAACACAGGCGGGGTGTTTGGACTTTTTTCTCAAAGCAACGATGTAATTCGTCTACTGCTTTTTCTAATTTTACCCGTTTTGGCGTTTGTTTTGATTGTCTCCATCATACATAAATTAGACATCAAGCAAAAGTATCAATTATTGGCTTTTTCGGGTATTTTTGGAGGCGCGCTGGGGAATTATATAGATCGTATTCACTTTGGTTATGTGGTGGATTTTTTAGATTTTCACTATAAAGGCCGAGCCTGGCCTGCTTTTAATGTGGGAGATATTTGTATTGTAGTGGGGGTTATTTCAGCGATTGTTATAATTTATGTCACAGAAGGAAGGGAAATAAAAAAACAGGAAATGCAAAAATCACCACCACCGGCCACTTAAGAAAATAAATCAGAGTAAGAACCTACTTCCTGATTAGAGCCTGAATTACGAGCTTTTGTATTTCTTTTTTCACTGTTGATAAAATCTAATTCAATACGCATGCTCCGCATTTGCTCTAATAATTGATACATTTGATACTCATTCTTGGATAAAGTTTTTTTAACAGAATCAATTTGCAAGCTATAACTTTGAATAAACTGACTGTGACGGCGCATTAAATCCATAATTCTTCTTTGGTCTTCTTTTCTCTGTTCTGGTTGAACCCAATTCAGCAATTTAGCCTCCCACTCTTTAAACATATTTTTTGTTGCGGAATCCATTTCCGCTTGAGTGTTAGACACTGCATTTATTTTATCTCTCATCAGCTCCATCCACTTACTGACTTTAGAATATATAGCATTTATTGTTTCATGGTTAGATTCTATTTGAGTCTGAATATGATCCACACGAGACACCAGATCTTTCCAATCTTTCATGGAAACGAGGTGACTTTCTTCAGAAAGCACTGATTGATGTGGAAAAAGCTTGTCAATTATCTTTCTGGCCATTTTTTACCTATATTTCCTTTAAAAAATTACTCGACTAAAGCCCTGTTTTTAATCTATCTTATTCCCATGTCTTCTGTCACTGATTTTAAACAATATCTTTCAAAAAAACTGTTAGAGAGCACAAGAGAGCAAACTGCCATTTATAATTACCTGCGTTATTTTTGTCGCAATGAGCAAATTTTAACAACGGGCTTTTTCAACCAATTTTACAGAAAAGCCCTTTTATTTCCTTACTGGCAAGGCCATCTCCCCTTTTTAGAAAAAGTTTTGCGGGAAGAATTAACAGCTTTTTTTAAGTTTTATTACTCTACGGAATTTGACCCTCAAGAGCTTTCGCCTGGGGCAAAATGGCAGATGATAAGCTTACAAAGAGAAAAAGACCTCATAGATATGGTTTTCGCTTATTTGCAAAACCAATCTTCAAAAGGGGATCGGATACAGGTTTTGCCTTTTGGCCGAGAAAGAGTTTTAGCCTTAATACTCAAGTCGGACGGCAGGCTTAATGTGTTTAGTTTCAGCTCTTTAGCAATTATTAACAAGGGAAAATTAGAACCCTTAAGCCCACTTTCCGAATTGCGTTATTCTTGCGAATATGAGCTAAACCCTGCATATCCACATATTTTGGAAGATAGACACTTAAACTTTATTCACTTTAAAATTAAAGAGCAAAAAGTAACGGGTTACCAGTGCAAAAATTTTTGCTGGCAGAAATCTTATCAATTTAAACAAAAAAATTTACACGAAATAAATACCCTTTTTTGCTTGTTAAAAGAAGTAGAAAGTTTTTTTATTCAATCTAAATCCGATCCACACTATAAACAGCTTATTCAAACTCTCTATAATCACTACCGAAAGCTCTTGATCTCTCCTTATAATCATCAGGCTTTGGAAACAGAACAAATACTCTCTCAAGCTAAAACCGCCCTTAAGAATCTATATCCTCATGATCATCTGCTTTTCTTACTCACTGCCAATATTGATTTTCACTTCAGAAACCAGCAAAAAAAATCCGCAGATCTGGAAGTATAACAGCTATATGAAAAATAAACCTATTAGATTGTTTTTTCCAGACCGGAGCAAACACTTACAACAGCTATATGAAAAATAAACCTATTAGATTGAGTCATTTTTTATCGATCTCAGGAGTGTGCGCACGCCGAAAAGCCAACAGCATCATCAAAAATAAAACTGTAACTGTAAATAACAAACGGGTATGCGACCCAAGTTTAAAAATTCAACCGGAAACCGATCAGGTTATTCTGGAGGGAAGGCCCATCCTACTTCCTAAAACAAAGCTTTACATAGCCTTTAACAAACCTAAAAAAGTTTTAACCACTATGAACGATCCTAAAAATCGGCTTTGCATAGCAGATTTTTTTAAAAAAACAAAAGAAAAAGTGTTCCCTATAGGAAGATTAGACTGGGATTCAGAGGGGCTTATTTTACTCACCAACGATGGCTTTTTTGCTGAAAAACTGAAAAAAGCCCCTAAGACCTACCTGGTAAAACTAAAAGGCCGTCCCACCTCCACTCAATTAACTAAATTAAAAAAAGGAGTTTGGACAGAAATAGGAAGGCTAAAAGCAGAATATGCAGAAATTACACGCAAAAAAAACAGTCCACATAGTTGGGTAAAAGTGATTCTTGCAGAAGGTCGAAACAGGCAATTACATCGTATGTTTGAAAAAATGGGATTTCAAATTAAAGTGTTAAGACGAATAGGTATTGGAAAATTAAAACTAAAATCTCTTAAACCTGGAGAATATTATCTGCTTTCCCCGGCGGACATAAAAAAAGCATTTTCTTCTCCCTTAAAAACAAAAAAACTATCAAAACTGGAATAAAAAAAATCTCCTTCCTAAACCCCTCTCATTTCTTCAAACCGGCAAAACATAAGTTCGAATAGAAGTACTTAAAGAACTAATAGCATGATAAAGTTGTTTTGTGTGTCTATCTTCCACATCCATAATCAAATAACCTATATCCTCTTTTGTGGATAGATATTGACTCTGAATATTGATTTTCAAATTGGAAACCAACCCATTAATATCTCCTAAAACCCCTGGCACATTTTGGTGTATGTTAACCAATCTTTTGTTCTTCTTAGATGGATCTAAAAGGGGAGGATTAAGTGATGGAAAATTTACCGCACCTTCTGTTATCCCATGAAAAAGATACTTTACAATAGAGGCACTAACTTGCTTTGCTATATTTTCTTGTGCCTCTTCTGTACTGCCGGCAATATGAGGGGTAAGAATCACCTTCTGAATACCCTGCAACTCACAAATAAAATTGTTAGTTTGGCTTTGGGGTTCTTCAGGAAACACATCTAAAGCCACTCCAGCCAAATGTTTGTCTAACAGTGCACGCCGGACATCTTTTAAGTTAACCACAGTCCCCCGACTGGTATTAATAAGAAAAGCCCCTGACTTCAGCCACTTTAATTGTTTTTCCTGGATCATATTTTTTGTTAAGGGAGTTTGAGGCACATGCAATGTTACAAAATCAGAACGACTCATTAGCTCTTTTAAGCTTTTTACTGGTTGAGCATTACCTAAAGGTAAAGTTTCAACAATATCAAAGTACATTATCTTCATACCCATTGCTTCTGCTAAAACGCTTATTTGTGTGCCAATATGACCATACCCCACAATACCTAAAGTTTTGCCTCGCACTTCCCGACTGCCCTGGGCGGTTTTATTCCATTTCTGTTGGTGCATACTGTGATTAAACTTATAGGTCTGGCGGGAAAGTGCGATAATGTGTGAGATCACCAATTCCGCCACACTCCTTGTATTGCCATAAGGAGCGTTAAAAACGGGTACTCCCATTTTGCCAGCAGACTCTAAAGCAATTTGATCTGTGCCAATACAAAAAGCTCCAATCACCCTTAAAGAGGGGCAAAGAGCTTTTAAAACATCTTCTGTAACTTGGGTGCGGGATCGCACACCTAATGCCATGCAGTTTACTTGCTGAGTCAACTCATCAGATCCTGGAGCAACCTTGGCATGCTCTGCCGTCAATCCTTGGGCATGCAGATATTCCTCTGCGGATTTATGAATACCTTCCAATAATAGACACTTCATAATGTAAACTCTTTATATCACTTAAACTATTAAGAACCCAAACAGAATTGGCCCAGAAAAGACATTAAAGTTTTGGAATCTACACAATTTAAAAGTTTGTATAGCCTTTTTCTTCTAATTCTACTGCCAATTTATGGTTTCCGCTTTGTTGTATTTTTCCCTCTTTCATAATATGCACAAAGTCCGGCTTAATATGATTTAACAGGCGATTGTAATGAGTTATCAACAAAAACGCTGTTTGTTTGTTTTTTAATTTATTTAATACCTCCGCCACACAGGTCATAGAATCCACATCTAATCCAGAATCGGTTTCATCTAAAACTGTTAGACGAGGAGATAAAATCGCCAGCTGTAAAATTTCATTTCGTTTTTTTTCTCCTCCTGAAAAACCTTCGTTTACTGAACGATGCAAGAAAGAAAAAGGAAGGCCAACCCATTCTGCTTTTTGTTTCACAAGAGAGGTAAACTCCTTTTCTCCCATTTCCGGCACTCCTTGGTGCTTGCAGACAGAGTTAAAAGAGGCTTTTAGTAAATTAAAATTACTTACCCCCGGCACTTCCACAGGGTACTGAAAAGCTATAAACAACCCTTCCCTGGCTCTTTCCTCTGGTGTCCATTTGCTTATGTCTTTGTAGTCAAAATTTTTTTCGTAAAGTATTTTCCCCTGGGTTATTTCATATTCTGGGTGGCCAGCAATCACCTTGGCTAAAGTGCTTTTTCCGGAACCGTTTGGCCCCATAATGGCATGAATTTCCCCAGCCTTAACTTCTAAGTTGATGCCATTTAAAATGGAATAGTTAGATGTCTCTAATGTTTTAACATAAAGATTTTGAATTTTTAGCACTTATTACTCCTATTTTATTGATACAGGAAGGGTTTTGATAGTTCAACAAAATAATTAATAGCTTGTGAAAAACCCCTGCTACTGCCTCTGAAAAGTAGGCAGGCTGGCCTTTTCGATATTGCAATTACACTTAAAAGGGGTTTATAAGATGCTATGAACCGTGTTTATTTTTTACCCTTTCTAAACTGGACTACCTTAACTTTAGCTCTTTTATGGTCTTGCTCTGTTTTTGCACTCAAAGAGTCAGAAATATCAAAAGTTTATAAACTCCTGGAAAATCAAAGTTTTTACCATATTAAAAGCTTTAAAGGAACAAATACTGTAAAACATACCAGCAGGGCAAAACAAAACACTATCACTTTGCGCTATGCCAAGTTTGGAAAAGGCAAAGGAGAAAAAGGCTCGCTTATGTTTATAAACGGTTGGGCAGAAAACTTACTCAAATACACAGAGCTTTTTTATGATTTACATCTCAAAGGTTTTTCCCCCATCTACACTTATGACCATAGAGGGCAGGGTTTTTCTGATCGCCTTTTACCAAACCCTCATATTGGCTATGTAGAAGATTACTCTTTTTACAGAAAAGACATGAAAGCCTTTATAGAGATAGTTTTAAAAGATCCAGAAATAAATAAAGATAATTTATTTTTAATAGCTCATTCTATGGGAGGTGCTATTGCCCTGGATTATCTGCAAACCTATCTTGATCAAAAACATTTTAAGGCAATGGTGCTTTCTGCCCCTTTGTTAAAGATTCAGATAGGTTACCCTGTTTTTGATCCTTTTATTTTAAGCTTTGTAAAATTAGCCTGCTGGTTTTTTTGCAAAAAACAAGTTCCCGGAATTAACACACGATATATGGAAAGAAAACTGATGAGTGGTAGTCAAGCCAGAATAAAGTTTGGAATACATATTGAAACAAAGTTCCCAAAAGCAATTTTAGATCGCCCCAGCTATCATTGGGTGCTTAAAAGCTTTTCAGCTACCAAGGACTTAATGCAGGAGAAAAAAATCCTTCGGATACATATCCCTTTGCTTATTTTGCAAGCAAAAAAGGAAGTCTTAGTCTCTAATAAATACCAAAACCAGTTTTGCGGGAAACTCCAGAATTATTGTCATATCAAACGGTTGGCTGGTCGGCACGAGCTTTTTTTAGAAACAGACACAATACGGGATAAAGCGATTGAGGAAACAATCCGCTTTTTTTCCATGTTATGAGGTTATTTTTCTTCCGATTTGTTTTTATCTGCTTTTATGTTGTGCTGATTGGGAGAATTAAGAAGTAATAAAGTTTTTATATCTGCTTCTATCCTGTTAAATCTTTCGTCTATCCTGTTAAATCTTTCGTTGAATCGAGATTCTATATTGTCTAACCGCGCACTGGTTTTGCTATCTAAATAACTTATAAAGCCCGCAAATAAAACAAACCCGCTTATCACCACCCCTAAAGTCCAAAGCTTTAAATCTTTTTTCAACAGCTCCAGATCCCTTTTATTAACAGCCCTTTGCTCTACGGTCCGAATAATAGCCTCTGCTTGTTCTACTGTAAAGCCACTTTCTGTTAAATAATTAAGGTTTTGCTTTGTTAAATTATTTTCCATAACCACCTAATGGTGAGCGAAATAAGCCATAAAGTCAAGTAAAACATACACTTTTACCCGTATTTTAGCTTTTTCTTAAAAGTCACCTACATTCCTTTGTCAAATAAATCATTACCTACATTTTGACTTCCTTCTCTAAAAACAGGAACATCTTTATTAAATAAGGATACCCCTGCTCGATTATTACGGCTTTCCCTATAGCTATTCGGTCGTGAAAAAGTAGCAGTTAACGCATTATTATAACTTGATTTTTTTATAAGTTAAAATTAAAAAATACTTTGTCACAGGCAACTACTATAGTCGTCTCTGAAGAAGGAAACTAATATGAATAAAAAATCACTTTTCTTTGGCGCGATTTTTATATCATACGGCCTTTTAAGTCTTTTTTATGTTTTTCTATCTGGATGTGATTATGACGCCCCCCCCCCATTTTCCAAAAAAGTCCACACCTAAAGAAACCAAGGTTAAAAAAGACATCCAGTTTTGCGATAAAGCCAGTGAAGAAAACTCTTGCAAAAAAAACTCTTCTTGCAAAAAAGATTGCGACAAAATTTTTTCTGAAAAAGAAAATGAAGAAAAATGCCAAGCCCTCCCAACAAACACAGTTAAAGCCTTTAAAACCTTAACTCAGCAAACAAAAGATAAGGACGAAATTCAAGAAATAGCTCCTAAAACCTTGGGTTGTTTTTTGCAAATTGATCCAGAAGAGTTTGCCGATTTAATAAAAACGGCCAGTCGCCAAACCACAAAGAATTTTTTAGTAGCTATAGCAGAAAGTAAAGCCTTGGCAGAGGCTTTAGAAAACAAGGACAGTGATTTTGATGTGTTGGAAGAGCTTTTTGAAAAAGCCGTGGGGGGCAAGAATCTGCATCGTGTATTAACCCGGTCTATAGAGGATGGGAAAACTTTTTTACAAATAGCTGAGGAGGAAGAAAGCAATCAACCTGCCTTTTACTATTTGGATAACTATGTGGATTTAAGGTGCGAAGATGAGGATAATTTTTGCGGAGATAAGGAGGAGTCTTTAACGGCTTATTGTAAGGCTTTGGTTCGTTTAAGTGATAATAATTTAGAGGATTTTTTAGATAATGCAAAGCACTTTGAGGAGGAATATTCAGGAGAAGTAAAAGACGCGGGATTTGATTATGATGAAGAGGGTTTTCGGGATTTTTGTTCTGATGATGATAGGGGGAGTAGTTCCGGCAGTGGTTCGTCTTCCGGCACGGGATCTACCCCTACTCCTGTTACCCCATGCCCTAACAGTAATCCTCCATCAGAACAAAAGCTGGCGGAAATTACTTTTTATCACCATGCCGATCAACCCAGTCTTCAGAGATATGAATATCGTCCCGCTCGTTTTTTTATTGATACCAATGTTCTAGGAGGCTCTGATATTAGGGGTAGTAGCACTCCCTCTACCATTAATGTTCTTCCAGGCATTTTAACCAGGACAGATAGGCCTCAATGGACACAAGTTTGGTTAAAAATAAGTGCAATACCAGGTTTTGATTTTAGTAACAATACCTGGTATATTTATATTGCAGGCACACGTTACACCTTAACTAGATCCAGTCCCTCATACACAGGAGGTGGCGACACATATCAAAAATTTTCCACATCCAATAACATAGTAATCTCAGACACCAACTCGAAAGTGATTCATCTTGCCTATCAACCATCTGGTGGTTCTTGTGTGTATATCACACAACCATAAAATATATATTTATAGTTTCAGGCAAAGTATCAAATAAGCCTTAAGAGATTAAACCCTTCTTTTTCGCGGATGATTGTTATTAACCTTCTCAGACAAAGTATCAAATCAACCCGGAGAGATTAAACCCTTCTTTTTCGCGGATGATTGTTATTAACCTTCTCAGACAAAAAATATAAAGAATACTCTTGACTATGAATAATTATAAAGAAAATATTAATCTTCAGTAGCTATATAGTAATTAGTGATAAAGTATGTTTTTTTTGGCTGTCATTTATTACAAACCACACTTTAGGAAAAATATAAAAATGAACTCTAATAATAAAAAAACTCAAACAACTACAGCAAAACAGTCAAATCACTTCTTTTTAGATGTGTTTACAAAAAAAATATGTTTAGAGCTATCTCAAAAAATAACAAATCTGTTTCAAATAAAGATAACCCCTTATGATTTAGCAACTACTTTTGGCCCTCCTCCTGCCACAGAAAAAGGACATTGGGCTTTGCCTTGTTTTTTCCTTGCTCAACAGCTTAAAAAAAAACCAGCAGAAGTAGCTCTTCAAATAGCAAAAGCTTATGATAACAGTAACTCACCTGTGTTTGAAAAAGCCCTTAATAAAGGCCCTTATGTTAATTTCTTTTTTAAGAAAGATTTTTTAAAGAACCATCTTTTAACTTCTATTTTAACTAATGATTTTTTTCATACTCCAGCTAAAAAAATAGGCTCTTATCTTATTGAGTATTCACAGCCCAACACCCATAAGGAATTGCACATAGGCCACACCCGAAACCTTTGTTTTGGCTTAAGCCTTGTTACTCTTTTGAAAAAAAGAGGTTTCCCGGTCATCACCTGCACTTACCCTGGAGATATGGGGACTCATGTGGCTAAGTGTCTTTGGTATCTTAAATATTACAACAAAGGTGTTCCCACTCATCAAAAAGGCCAGTGGTTGGGTGCAATTTACACAAAAGCGTTCCAAAAATATAAAAAAGAAGAAGAAAACCCCTCAAAGAAAGAAAAAAACAAACAGCAGTTAGCAGAAATTTTACAGCAGTTGCAAAAACAGCAAGGGGAATTTTACGACTTATGGAAGCAAACACGTAGGTGGAGCAAAGATCTTATGGATGAAGTTTATGAATGGGCAGGAGCGAAGTTTGATTATTGGTATTGGGAATCAGAAATAGATAAACCCTCTGTCCAATGGGTAAAAGAGTTGTTACAACAAAAAAAACTTAAGCTTTCTGAAGGGGCGATCGGGCTGGACCTAAATGAGCTACTTGGGTTTTGTCTGCTTTTAAAATCAGATGGAAACGGGCTTTACGCCACAAAAGATCTTTATCTGGCCAGAAAAAAGTTTGCAGATCATAACATTTCAGAAAATATTTATATTGTAGATCAACGACAATCCACACATTTTCAACAAATTTTTGAAACTCTAAAACAAATTGGCTTAACTAAAGAAGGAGAAAAGTCTCAGCATTTAAAATACAATTTTGTCCAGTTAAAAACAGGTGCTATGAGCTCTCGCGCCGGCAACATTGTCCCTATTATGAAACTAATAAGGGAAATGACAAAGTATATATCCACCGCGTTTTTACAAAAATATAAGGACAAATGGCCAGAAGAAAAAATTAAAAACACCGCAAATATTATTGCCCAAGGAGCTATCAAATACGGAATGAATGAGCAGGAGTTAAATAAAAAAATTATCTTTGACATGAAAGAGTGGCTAAAGTTAGACGGACGCTCCGGCCCTTATATACAATATGCTCATGCTCGCGCCTGCTCGCTTTTAAAAAAGCTTGACGCTTTTGAAAATAATAAAAACACACTAACAAAAAATATTAATATAAACTATCTTAACTCCCCCGAAGAGTGGCAGTTAATCTTGCAGATGTCCTGGTTTTCTCTCATCTTAGAGAAAGCGAGCTGGCAGATGAAAACCTCTATAGTGTGCCATTATCTTTTTGAGCTGGCTCAAAAATTTTCGCGATTTTACCAAAATTGCCCTATAGGAACTTTAGACAATGAAGAGCAAAAACAATTTCGTTTGTTTTTAGTTCAAGCTGTCCGAAAAACCCTGAAAGAAGGTTTGTCTGCTCTTTCTATCCCCGCCCCTGAACAAATGTAATACATTAAACCTTTGATACAACACAATAAATCTTCTCAAAATTACCTCTTTTTGAGAAGATACGACAATACATGTAACAAAAACAAGCATTCTTGAGAAAATGAAAAATATCTGCTTCTCAAAATTACCTTTTTTTGAGAAGATACGGGAATACATGTAACAAAAACAAACATTTTTGAGAAGATAAAAAAGTATTTACTTCTCAAAATTACGCTTTTCTGAGAAGATAAGACATTATATGTAACAAAAACAAACATTTTTGAGAAGATAAAACAACATATACAACAAAAACAAACATTTTTGAGAAGATAAAAATGAAAAACCCTATAAAACAGCCAAAAGTAGAAGAGTTAGAAAGCGTTAGAGTACTAAAGGCTCTTTCTGAGGCACACCGCTTCTTGGCTGAACTAAAAGGAATTGCCCATAGCATTCCTAACGAAAACATTTTGCTTTCCAATTTAAGACTTCAGGAAGCAAAAGAAAGCTCTGCTATTGAAAACATCATCACCACCCAAGACAGTATGTATAAACACCAAATAAACCTTGATTCACATAATACAGCTAATAAAGAAATTTACAAATATGCAAAAGCAATGGACGAGGGTTGTAAAAAAATTAAATCTGAAAAGGGCCTTTCTTTAAATACCATTCTTAAAGTTCAAAGAATTATTAAAAGTAATCGTCCGGGGTTTCGAAAACTTCCGGGGACTGTATTAAAAAATAACATCACACAAAATATTGTTTATACCCCTCCCTCTCCTGAAAAAATTCCAAAGCTTATGAATCGGCTGGAGAATTTTATTAATAAAAATTCCATAGATCCTCTTATAAAAATGGCCATTGTTCATCATTGGTTTGAGAGCATTCACCCTTTTTATGATGGCAACGGCAGGACAGGCCGTATTATCAATATCCTTTACTTGATTTGTAAAGAGCTTTTAGACAGTCCTATTTTATATCTTAGTCGCTATATCAACAGATACAAATCCGATTATTACAAATTACTTCAGCAGGTGAGAGAGCAAGAGGTTTGGGAAGATTGGATTATTTATATGTTACAAGCGGTTTCTGTTACCTCTCAGGAAACAACTAAGTTAATTAAAAAAATAGATAAGTTGCTTACTGAATACAAACATATTATTCGTGAAAAGCATAAGTTTTATTCCCACGATTTGATAAATAATATCTTTTCTCATCCCTATACTAAAATAAAGTTCTTAGAAAAAGATATGAAAGTTTCCAGAGCTACTGCTACTCGTTACCTGGATGCACTAACAGAAGATAAAATTTTGAAAAAAAATAAATTAGGAAAAGAAAGTTATTATGTTAACACAAAACTTTTTGAATTGCTAAAAAGCTCTTAATACTTGATAATTTCCGGTAAGAATTTCGCCATTTTACAACCTAAAGCCTAAAGGTTTTTTTGCAAGAGCCACCAACCTATGGATCCACCCTGCCTTCTTTGAAAAACACCCCATGTCTTAGGGTTTTTGTAAGAACCACCAACCTATGGATCCACCCTGCCTTCTTTGAAAAACATCCCATGTCTTAGGGTTTTTGTAAGAACCACCAGTTTATAGATTCTTGAATAGCCTTTTCGGCTGGTGCCGGTTGAAAGCCCAGCTCTTGCTTGGCTTTAGAATGATCAAACCAATGGTAAAGCCGGGCCATATACGCACTCTCTTTACTGACAGGAAAATTAAATCCTATTTTTTGCAAACCTGCACCAGTTACTCCTAAAGTCCTAAGTAAAAAATTATTTAAAGGAATAAAGGGAGGTTTGACTCCAGCGGTTTTTGCTATAAGAGAAAAAAGTTTTTTTATAGTAATGTTATCTCCACTTAAAATATATCTCTCTCCATTACGACCCTTTTCCACGGCCTTAAGGCAGGCCAAAACCACAGACTGCACATCCACCACACTCACCCCTCCTGAAGTGTAAAAAGGAAATCGCCCCTCTGCCACCCGCGCTTGTATTTTACGGCTTTGTTTTTTCATATCTCCCGCTCCATAAATAGTAGAAGGATTAAGTATCACAGCGGATATCTCTCCTTTTTTTGAGGCTTTTTGCACCAATATTTCACCTGCCCGCTTAGTATGAAAATACCCCATTTTAGAAAGAGCTGGATTATAAGGGGATTCTTCGTTTAAAACCTGTGGTTTGTCACTTGCTCCCACAGCCACAACCGAGCTAATATGAACCAGCTTTGCCCCTTTAACACGACACACCTTAATCGCATGGGCTGTCCCCTTTACATTTACTTCCTGCATAGCTGTTAAGTCTTTTTCCCGATGAGACACTAACCCCGATAGATGAAAAACTAAGTCCATGCCCTGGCCTGCTTTCGAAAAAGAATCCAGATCCGTCACATCTCCTATATGAAAATGCAAACCCATATCTTGAAGAGAGCTTTTATCACTAATGGGCCTAAGAAGGGCGTGAACTTCTAAGCCTTCTTCACACAAAGCTTTGCAAAGCCAGCCACCTAAAAAGCCACTGGCTCCTGTTACTAATGCTTTCATCATCTCTTTTTATCACATTTCCTGATTTTTAAAAGAATATTCGCTTTACCTGTATACTTCTTTTCTATGCCCTATTTTAATCACGAAAACCGTAATGGTTTTCTTTTTAACAGAATAGATTATTCGATAATCCCCTATTCTTAGTTTCATCAACCCTTTTAAGTTTCTCCTCAATGGTGTTCCATATTTAACAGGATCAGGAATCAGTTTTTCTTCAATAGCTCTTTTTATAAGATTACGCATTTTTTTAGGGATATTGTTCAGATCTTTTTGAATGGATTTTTTATAGACGATCTTCCACATTATTTTGCAGACCATGTTTTTTTATGTGAAATAACAGGTTCTTTTGCTCTTTCTTCGGCAATTTTAGAAAAATATAAATCTTCCTGCAATTCCAAGGCAAACCTGGTAAGGTCAATCACTATTGCAGATAAAGAAGAGGCTTTTTTAATTTGTTTTAGTTCCCTTAACTGGCTGTAAAGCTTAGGGTCTACTGTAAGATTGATCCTTTTATGAGTGGTTGGCATATTGCCCTCCCTTTTCCAATTTTAAAACCACTGTAAGATTGATCCTTTTATGAGTGGTTGGCATATTGCCCTCCTTCTTCCTCTAAAAATTATGTTACTTTAGTGTAACACCTTAAAACCTCCTGTCAAGCTACTTTTTTAAAGGATATTAGAACATCATAAAAAAAGAAGGCAAAAATGGCCTTCTTTTTTAAAAACTTTAATAATAAACGGGGTGTTAAAAAAAATTTTACCGCCTGCATTTTTCCCTAAGTTCGCGTGCTCTTGCCAGCCTTTTAGAGGTTGTGTCATACCCTCTGCTTGCAAAAGCGTTGGTTAGGGCAACATGCACACCCGCACCACTTTTTATACCTTCATTAGTTTTTCGCGCTAAATCCAAAAACTCTCCACGAGAACTCGCAGGCCATGTTACAATATCATGTATATGTTGTGCTAAATCCAATACAATATTTGAACTTTCTGGAGCATTTTCACTTTCTGTAACCCGTTCTGCGATTCTTTTTGTATTAGCCACAAACTCTAACATTACTGCAACATCTTCTGAACGAACATCTTTTTCATTGTTCGCTATCTTATCAGCCAATCTTTTTAAGGAAAGTGCGGTGTTGGGCTTCTTCTGAGAGGTTATAACCTCCATAAGATCCGCTTTTTTATTTGCCACTACTGCTCCTGCCTTGCTCTCTAAAACCCCTATAATGGCTTGAGCATTCACCTTACTAATAGAAGGCTGGGTTGTAACTTGCAATAAGTTAAGTCCACCACTTTCAGCTGAACCTGATTGTGCTTTCAGCTGTTGTTCCCTTCTGGCACTTTCGATCCTTAGAGTTTCTACATATACTTCCTGTAAGTTTCGCGGGTTACTAAAAAATCCAGAATTCCGGTTATGGATAGCATCTATCGCTTGTTGCAAGCGCGCTGTTTCCGTTGGTGTTAATTTTTCAGCCCCTTTTACTTCGCGTGCAATGGGCTTAGTAGTACTTCTTGCCTCACTCAGCGAGCTGACCATAAACAAACCAGACAAAATACCTATGGATAATAAAGTTTTCATAATTAACACTCCTTTTTTCTATAAAATTATTTATTTTTTACAAATCTATACCGAAACAAAAAATAAAAAAAGTTTTTTTTCAAATAAACTAATATTTATTTTTCCAGCGTGAAAATTTTTCACCATTCTGTTTAAAAAACGCTTTTTTGTTCACATTGGATATCTAAAAATTACAATTTTTTTCATTTAAGCACAACCTCTTTTGGCAAATTCTGGGCATTATATTGGCTGGCCATTACCACACCATAAGCCCCTGTATCTAAAACCACCATAAAATCCCCTTCTTTTAAATTAGAAAAAACCCGATCTTTTCCTAATACATCCGATGACTCACAAATAGGCCCTACCACATCATAAATTTGCTTGGAAATTTGTCCGGAACTGGAAAAATGGCGGTTTAGAGGCAAAATCTGATGATATGCCTGATAAAGGCAAGGGCGGATAAGATGATGCGTCCCTGTATTTAAAATCACAAAATTTTTATAAGCATTGCTTTTTATATACTGTATTTCTCCGATCAAACATCCAAATCGCGCGGTGATAACCCTGCCCGGTTCTGTTAAAATTTGAGCTTTAAGGTTTTTAGAAAGCTCTGTTAAAAATAACCCATACTCTTTTACAAGCTCTAAATCCTTAGACCAATCCTGACTTTTATAATCAATACCTAATCCTCCCCCTACATCAAAAGTTTGCAAATCAAACTCTGAGCGCAATTCTTCATAAAGAGACTTAATTTTAAGGATACCTGTTTTTAAAGCCGTAAGATCTTGAATTTGAGAACCTATATGCAAGGTCAAACCGTATAATGATAGATGAGAAGAATGTTGTTTTAAAATCTCCTTCAACTTCGGAATCTGCTCCGATTCCAGACCAAACTTATGCTGGCTTAACCCGGTTTTAATATAAGGATGGGTATCTACATCCATATCGGGGTTCATTCGGAAAGCCACTCTGGCTTTTTTGTTCATATTAGCAGATATTTTGGCGATTCTTTTTAACTCACTTACACTTTCTACATTAAATTGTAAAATATCTGTTTTAAGGGCCAGCTTTATTTCTTCCTCGGTTTTTCCCACTCCAGAAAAAACAATGTCTCTCCCTTGGAATCCTGCTTTTAAGGCCAAGTTAATTTCCCCCCCAGAAACCACATCCACCCCTACTTTTTCTTTCTGAAAAGCTTTTAATATCTCTATGTTTGAGTTAGCCTTCATGGCGTAATGGACATGAGCGGGAGCAATGCTTTGCTTAAAAAACTTTAATCTTTCTAACAAGCCTCTAAGATTATAAACATAAAGAGGTGAGCCGGATTTTCGTACTAAAGAAAGCAGATTATACTTTTTTTTACCCTGAATGATTTGCAATTCTTCTTTATAATATTCATAAGCCATAACAATACCTTATAAAAACAAATCCCCTCTTAGTAAGTGCAGGACTAAAAAAAACTGTTTATCTTTTTTTAACTCAAGCCCTTGCATTTGTAATATATTTACACTTGACTTTCTATTAGCTTGTTTATCTTTTTTTAGCTCAAGCCCCTGTATTTGTATGGGCACTTTCTAAGTTAAACTCCTTATGCACTGCCCTGGCAGAAGACAACAGGTGTTTTTTATCAATAATAGCACTAATTTTTATTTCCGAAGTAGTCACTAAATGAATATCCAGCCCGATACTGTTTAAGGCTTTAAAAAAGCGACCAGCCACACCCGGATGATGAGCCATCCCCACCCCTACAATAGAGAGCTTTGCCAGACCTTCAATAACACTTACTTTTTTAGGATCTATCATTTTATAGACAATTTTTTTGGTTTCTAGCAAATCTTCTTTGTTAATAGAAAAAGCCAGCCTCTGCCCCTCCTTATTATAGCTTTGAGATATTATATCTACAGAAATATGTTGCTCGGCCAACACATTAAATAAATCGGTTATAAACTGAGAACCTGATGGCACGGGATACATCTTAATAATAACTGTCCCCATATCGTGTGTGACGGCGGACACAAGTGGTTTTTCCATAAATTCCTCCTTTGGCAAGATCCATGTCCCTTCTGTTTCCTGATAGGCAGATCGAACATGAAGCCTGATTTTATATTTTGCCGCTATTTCCACAGAACGACAATGCAAAACCCGGCTCCCTAAAGAGGACATTTCCATCATTTCTTCAAAACTAAGTTTCGAAATTCTGGCAGGATTTTCTATTAAACGGGGATCCGCTGTATACACCTTTGGCACATCTGTAAAAATCTCACAGTCCGGTTGTTTAAAAGCTACTGCTAAGGCTACAGCCGTGGTGTCGCTCCCCCCTCTTCCTAAAGTGGTGATGGTGCTTCCATTAGTTACCCCCTGAAAACCCGCTACTAAAGGAACATAACCCGCGTTTAAATATTTTTCAATAGACTCTGTCTGAATTTCCTGAATGCGAGCACGGGAAAAAAGGGCATCGGTTTGAATGCCCACCTGATGGGCCAGCAAAGGCATAGCTTTAACTTTTCTTTTTTCCAAAGCCAAGGCTAAAAGAGCCACACTCACCTGTTCACCAGTAGCAAGCAACATATCATAAGCTGGCCCTTTATAAGAAGGCCCTATTTGCTTTGCCAGGCCAATGAGCCGATTGGTTTCACCAGACATAGCAGACACCACCACTAAAGGTTTTTGACCTTGGTGCTTGTCTTTCATAATTCTTTCGGCCACTTGTTCCAGTTTTTCTATAGAACCAACGGAAGTGCCACCAAATTTTTTAATATGTATTCGTTTCATTTTGCTGGTTTTTTAAGCAACTTTTGTGATTTTTAAGTGTGGTTTATATCCAAGAGCAGAAAGCACCCTCAACATTAAATCTGTAGATACACAAAAGTGGAAATCCAGTCAAGAAAAAGACCTTTTCAAGCCCGACTAAATAAGTTTTAACAAAATCTTAACATACTGTCCAGTTTTTAAACAACTATAAACGAGTTAATCACTTTAAAAAAGTTCCTGTAAAAGTCGTATTTAATTGCCGTATTTGACTTAACTAAACATACTTTTTCACAGACCACTATTTAAACTTTAAACAAGTGTGAAATCTTTTCATTCCACCAAAAAAATTATTTTTTATTAAGCAGAAATTCATTATAGTAATGGCCTGCGAAACGAATAAATAATTGAGTAGGATGTGAAAAAGCCTACAACTTGGCTTTGCAGTTTAGTCAAGAAGTAACAAAGGTTTTTTCAGTTAAGGAAAAGTATTTATTCACGGATGAATAATCAAGGACGAAAAAACCATAATGAGACAATTATTAAACCAGATCAGCATATTATTAATCATTTTCTTTTGTGTCTCCTTTTTTGCACACGCCACAGAAAATGACAAAAAAGTAGAGGTAGAGATTCCACCCACTTCACCAGCAGATAGGGAGGCTGTTAAGCCTTCTAATATCACCGGCCAGGATGTTATAGACCTACTCCACTTTGCAGGAGTTCAGTTAACAGAAGAACAAATAAGAAATCTGCGTGCACTTACCCCAGAGGATAGCGAAAAATTTATCGCACTCAACAAAGAGCAAGAAGCAAAAATCCTTAAATTAACAAAGCAACAAAAAGAAGATTTTATAGAAATGACAACAGAGGAAAAAATAGCTCTCTTAGGATTAACAGAAAATCAAAGACAAAAACTGCGCAAGCAATCTCAGCAAGATATAATGCTCACAAACGCCTTTCGCCAGGCTCAAAGCAGAACCTACGGCGGAACATTCATGCACCAAGTTAAAGGTTTTCATTTAGAATCTTTGGTTTTTTATTCTGCTATGGGGGCCAGTATGGCCGCAGGAGCCTATATGGATTCTATAAAAAAAGGAAGTGCTGTAGACTGGACGGGCCTTAATAAAGGGGGAAGAGCTGACCCACGATGGATGGAAACCCTTATTTACGAAATGACCTCCCCAGTTGGTTTGTTCAGCTTCTTTTGCTTTGTAATTGCCAGCGGACAAATGAATACCCTTTACTCTAAATGGCTTACCAACAATATTACTTTTGCAAAAATCCCAGGTATTAAAAAAATTCCTGGAGCACATAAGATCCCATTAGGTCCAAGACACCAAAACCCTAAAGCGGTGCACAGTCGATTAGAACAGCTAAGAGTCAACAACACCATAAATGGGGGATGGAAAAATGGGATTAAATACCATACCGCCCGCAGAGGAAGAAGAATAGCTGTTGCTTTAGGAGGGCAATTAGGTATGGCTGTTGGTATGATGGCCTCTAATATTGTGCATGAGGTGCACTTTATTTTTTCTCAAAATCCTCACTCTAAACCCTGTTGGGATGAGTTAAAACCAGATCTCATATTCGGCCCATCTGATCTAAAGCAAAAAGACGGACAAATGCACTGTGATTTGTTTTTCGATCAGTTAGGGCACACGGCCTACACATGGATGCCAGGGATTGCCTCTTTACTTTCTGCCTCTCTACTTTCTCACTTCCTGGTAAATCAAGCTTATAAAGGAGGTTTTGTAACTGCTCAAGCTGGAAGACATATCAGTCAAAGAGTGGGCCAAGGCTTTCTTAAAGGGGCGGTTATTCGGACTTCCAGTCGTATCCCCTTAGGGGCACTGGCAAGGGGGGCGTTATGGCTTGTGCCTGTCCCCGTTGGTAAAGGTGTGGTAAAAGGAGCCCAGTTTGCAGGAGGTGGGATAAGGTCGAGTGCCCAGTGGTTTACCCGACAAATAAAACCTGGTGGCAGGGGCCATAGCTTCCTCAATCTTTTTACTTTTATGTTAACAGACACTTGGGTGACCCATAGCTTTTGGGCTGACTTTTGGACAGAAAAAGCAGTCGCAAACGATGTAACAGAAAGTATGGAAGAACTAATGAAACACCACAATGTGAACTACACCACAAATGAAGATACAAATTTTTTAGATTGTGAAGAAAATGGGGACGACTGTAATTACCACGAAAGTGTTTTTTCTGCACATAAAATGGGGCTATCGTTTGACCGATGGAGACAGTTTAGAACACAAATTGCTATGACCGCTCATCAAAATTGGTATAAATATGTTTCAGAAACTCTTGCTTCTTACGAGCATGCTCAAAAAGTCTATAAAGATTTGTTTATAGCTCAAAAAGAAAAAAGCTTTTTTCGTAATATGCGCTATTTTGGAGAAGTTAAAGAAACAACAGCGCAATGCGCTCTCCAACAGATGTTACAAACCCTTGATGAATATATACTAAACCATAACTTAACCCAACCGGAGGCCCTAAACCTTCATGTCCTTTCTGCTGATCCCAATCGATTTTTAAAACCGCCAGAAGAATTGCGTGCAGAGGAAGCTCAAACCCAAGAGCAAAGAGGTAAAGGCTTATCCTTTTGGAGCCGTTTTTGGAGATTTTGGACAAGGGAGGATAAAAAAACTACTGATAGAATATTCACCTTGCGTGCTTTATTAACCTCTTCTCATTCTGCCGAGTGCGAAAATCCTGAAAGCTTAAGCCACTCTCTACAGGTGTCATCTCAAGAAGGGAAAGTTCAGCCAAATGCTTTTTCCACAAACTTAGCCCCGCCAATAAATTCTTTAAACACAAAAGAAATACCTATTGAAATCTTTTACGGGGATAAATGGGATGAGGCTCTTCAGGTAGAAAAGGAAAAAATTCTAAAGTATGAAAACCCGGAAAATATCTTGAGAGAACATTTTGCTGAATTAGAAAAAGTTTTCAATATAGCCAATCTTTCGGTTGAAGATAGCTCCTTCCCTATAAAGGAAAGAATTAATAATATATCCAGTATTCCAACATATCTTGTAAATAGAATCAACATTTTAGAAGATAAAATTAACAAAGACGAAATAATTTATAATGAAGACCTCCCACAAGCCTTAACAGGTTATTTTGCTCTTACACAAAACGAAAATTATATTATCAATAATATTATTAATGGCTTTGGACAATCCACCTCGGAGGAAACCAATATTGATCTTAACCAACTATTTAGTGATTACATAGCTGAAACAAACCAGCCGTCAGAAACAAACCAACTGTCAGAAACAAACCAACTGTCAGAGATACCCTATACACAAAGCGAACAGAAGTTAAGGGATGGCTTTGCTATATGGTGGCCAACTTATTTAAGTAAATGGAAAACATGGCTAACAGAGCAAAAGCAAAATATATTAGCCAGCTCAGAAGAGCTTTTAAACCATAGCTCCATTACAGAAGTAGCTAAAGAGCGATTGAGGAAAAAAGCCCAAGCCGGGGCGGTAGAATATTTAAAGTGGATCATAGAAGCAGAACGACTAAAAAAACGACTACCAGCACAAATAAATCGCGTTCACGAGCTGAACCTAACAGAAAAAACTAAAGCCGGATTGCCCCAATCCGCTTTATCCGCCTATTACCAATTAGGGACAGATAATATTTTTGCCCAACTATATGAGCAAACTTTTATAAATAAGGCTTCTGAAAATAAGGCTCAAGATTTGTCTCCAGAAAACCCATATATAGATGCTTCAACTCCAGAAAATCAATACAGACAAATTAACCCCCAGACCCCAGGTATGAATTATGTAAATTCTCACAATCAGCTGGCCAAAGTTAAAGAGGAAGGTTTTGATATTGAGCTACATCCTAAACGTTTAAAACTTATCAGAACAAACGGCATTATGGATTTTTTTGTGGCCAGTGCACTTTGTGGCCCAGATTTAAGCAAAACAAAACACAACGAACTATTACAAAAATATAGAAACCTTTTAGATAGTAAAGAAGAAGATCGAAAGGCTTTTGACATTTTATTTCCTGATGAGTCAGCAGATGAGCTTATGAAAAAGTCTCCGGTGTTTGATCAATGGAGTAACGGTACTAATCCCGATTTTTACCCACCTCGCATTACCACTATAGATGAAAAAACAAGAGGAGAAATATGCAGTGGCCTTCATAGCCAAAACACAGCCGGAATATTGGAAAACATTTATGATGGCCATTTTCCAGTAGGGGATAAAGTTTACAGTAATTTATTGCACCTGGTGATAGATCATATTGGGTTAACAGAGGCTTCCTCTTTAGAGGAATTTAACACCTGGTGGATAGAGAAAGTAGAACCTTACTACTTGCTTTTTATTTTCTCAGCAGACAGAGAATATAAAAGAATCGTTAAAAACGAGTTTATGACACCTCTGTTTGATAATAAAGTTACGGATGAGGATGTAAGTATAGGAAGTAAAGTTATTTCAGCAAACTCCGGGTCCTATCAGTCTGTATTAGATAACACTAAAACATTTGATTTGATTCAGAACAAAGGCTGGATGGAGGAGGGAGAAGAGCATAACAATACTGCCCCTAACCATCTTTATAATTGGACCTCGTTAGGAGAAATGCCTGATCACAAACTTTATTCTTTAGATCTGCATAACGGGGTGTTTAAGAACCTTCATTTTGAAGCTCTTTATTGGGCTGGTGTAATACTTCATTATGCCAAAAAAACAGAGTATTACAGTTCAGATCAAGATTTAGAAAATCTAAAGCAGGGCCTAACTGATGAAGAGATAGAAAATCTAAAACAAGGCTTAATAACTGATGAAGATTTAGAAAATCTAAAAAAGAGCTTAACTGCTTTTGCAGAAGGTTTTAATACAGAAACTGTTATAAACATAGCAGAAAAAGGAGAATATGGAGGAACAACAAAAATGGGTTTCCAAAAAACCCAGTGTGGGCAAACTGACTGTCGATATTATTGGGCAAAAAAATTTATAGAACAAGCTCAGGAAAATATAGGGCTACCTCTCTTATTGGGTTCTGGAGTGGGAGATCAATATGTTGGCATAGCGGGCACATTAAAGATAGATTATAACAGTTTATTAGGAGGAACAAAGCCAGGGAGCGATCAAACAGCTGAGTTAAATGAAGAGCGACTCAAGAAAATGCAAAGAGAAGCCGTAGGAGTGTTTAGCTGTGAGACAAATACAGGCACAATAGGACCATCAGGGGAATGTGAAATGGTTTCTGTTCCAAGGCAGATTTTGCAATACTCTGTTATAAGGCTTAATCAAATGTTAGAAGAAGGTGTAATGTATGCAAACTTAATAGGATATATAACAGAGCACCCTGATGTAATAAGTGCTACCAACATAGCACAATAAGCAAACTACTTAGTTGTCCAGGAAGAATCTGTTTCCGGATCTGCAGGCGGAGTAGGGGGTGCAAGCGGTGCAGGCGGTGCGGGCGGTGCGGGCGGTGCAGAAAATCCATCCCCATAATTTTTAAAAAGGGACTTGGTTTTTTGTTTAAACCATTCTTTTTCCGCAAGAGAAACCAAAACGGAAGTAATAAGAATAGATAAAGGAATAATGGCAAAAATTAGGTTTTGTATCCACTCCCCATCAGTCAACCCACTTTGCATAGGTAAGGTGGCCAGCACCGCACAAGCCAAACCCCTTGGCCCCATAGCCACAGCAGTTACAGCATCTAAACGAGAGGTCTCTTTGCCTTTGAATATCAAACGAACAGAAAGATAACGAGTGGCAAAAATCAAAACAGTTAAGAGGAAAGCCCATAAAACAGCAGACACTCCCTTTATTTGAATCAAAAGTCCTAAGTAGAGAAAGAAAAAAGTCCTAAGTAAAAAAGTAACCGCACTAAGGATAGTTAGCTCGTTAGTAGATACGGGTTTATCTTCTAAAAAAGTTCTAAAAGCAGGGGGTAAAAGATTTATATTAGCCAAGGTAAAACCTAAACTCAAAACCCCTATGGCCCCGTTAAAACCCATAGTTTGCAAAACTCCGTAAGTTAGCAGTGCACCTGCTTCCCCAGCAAAAGGCAGTTTAGACACCTTTGTTGTTTTTTCTAAAAAAGCCCATAAAATACCGGAACCCACTCCCATACCAATAGATACTATGGGGGTGGAGCTTAGGCTGATAAAAAGTTTTCCTGCCCCTGCGTTTTCTGAAGTAAGATATTCCAGCAAGCCCAAAAAAATAATAATGGTCAATACATCTGTAAAAGCAGATTCTAAAGAAAGCACAGTTTTTGTTTGTTTTTTTATAGCAAGAGGCTTCACCATAGGAATCACAATAGCAGAAGAGGTGCTTCCAATACCCACACCCACCAACACAGCAGACATGATGGGTAAAACCGGCATAAGCGCGAAAGTAGTAACTGCCGTTATAGAGAAAAAACTAAGGAGCGACAAAACAAGAGCCGAAAGAGAGGACTCCATTAAATCCTTAAAACTTAAATGCAAACCCCCTTCATACAAAATAACAATCAAAGTAATAATAGAGAGTGCTTTTCCGGCTTGCCCTAAATGAACATCCGGCTGAATAACATTAGTAACCATAGGACCTAAAATAAAGCCAATAATAATCAGAATCAGTAGATCGGGAATTTTAGTTTTTATAAAAAACCAATTTAGGGCGTGGCCTAAAAAAAACAAGATAGAAAGCCCAAGAATAGTTATATCCATAAAGTTTCTCCCTTAATAGTTATTCAGACAGGTAGGTGTAACCAGATAAAGCCTGAGAGTAATTTTTTAATAGCCTGCCTGCTTCTTCTCTGGAAAGTCTTTCGTTCAGCACAGCAGACTCTGTTTTTTGATGGATTTTTTCCATCAAATCCCGCCTATGATACCCCACATATTTAAGCATGTCATATATAGAATCCCCTTCCACATGATGATCCACCGAGTAATTGCCATTTTTACTAATGGATACATGAATAGCATCCGTATCTCCAAACAAATTGTGCATATCTCCTAAAATTTCCTGATACGCTCCAGTTAAAAAGGCTGACATATAGTAAGGTTCTCCTTTTTTTAGGGGATGCGCCATTAAATGTTTTTCGTTTTTCCACAAATTATAATTCATAAAATGAGCAATTTTTCCGTCTGAATCACAAGTTAAGTCTGCTAAACTGGCCCTTCGGGTGGGTTTTTCGTTCAGGCGATGAATAGGCATAATAGGAAACAAATGGCCTAAAGCCCAGGAATCTGGCAGACTTTGAAATACCGAAAAATTGGAAAAATAAACATCGGCCAATTCATCCGTTAAAGCTTGAAAAATTTCTTCATGATCCTCTTTGCCTTCTGTTAATTTTTTTAACCGGCTGGCGGTCCGGGAGTAAATGTTTTCTGCCAATGCGGCCTCTTTTAAACTAAGGACACCATAGATAAATAGTTGATGAATATCCTTCTTTTTTTCAGTCAGATCGTTAAAGGATTCATTAACCGGTGTTTTTTCCAAACCCTTATATATTTCGTAAAGATCTCGAACAAAAGCATGGGTTTTAGGTGGAATTTGAAACGGGAGAGGATCTGTAGTTTTACCCGCACCGGGTTTAAGTGGTAAATCAGAAGTGGGAGGGGTTTCAATTAAGTTAGCATCCATCACATTAAAAACCAGCAAAGAGCTATGGGCCACTAAAAACCTACCTGATTCAGAAATAATATTTGGATGAGGAATATTTTTTTCATCACAAATGTTTTGCAGGTGGTAAACAATATCATTCACATACTCTTGCGCACTATAATTTGTAGAGGAATGAGACTGCCCTGATCCATCATAGTCTACCCCTAAACCTCCTCCTACATCCATGTATTCTACCCGTGCCCCAAAGTTATAAAGCTCTGTCATAATCCGGGCAGATTCACGAATGGCCGATTTAATGGGGTGAATAGAAGGAGCTTGAGAACCAATATGAAAGTGCAGTAATTTTAAATACTCTAACGCAGAATCCTTTTTTAGTATTTCAAGCCCTTGCACAATCTCACTGGCTGTCAGGCCAAACTTAGATTTAAAGCCTGAGCTTTCCATCCATTTTCCGTAGCCTTGTGTGTTTAGTTTGATCCGAAAACCAATATTGGGTTGGACTTTAAGGTTTTTTGCGGTTTTTAAAATAATAGGTAATTCTGCAAGTCTCTCTATCACTATAAAAACCCTCATACCTGCTTTTAAAGAGAGCAGGGCTGTTTGAATATACTCTGCATCTTTAAAACCATTACATATAATAATCCGATGAGCCTCTTCTAAAAGGGCGAGTGCGATCAACAACTCCGGTTTGCTTCCCACCTCTAACCCAAACCCATAATCACCCCCTGACTTGACAATATCTCTAATAACATAACTTTGCTGGTTAACTTTAATAGGAAAAACCCCTTGATACCGGCCTTGATAATCATATTCTTTGATAGTTTGGTTAAAACAAGTAACAAGTTTATTCATCTGAGAGTGGATAATATCGGGAAAGCGAATCAGGACGGGCAAACGAACATTTTGTTTTCCCAGATCTGTTATAATTTTATAAAGATCCAGGTGTGGACCATCTGGCCCTTGAGGAGTGATTTCAATATGGCCTTTATCGTTAAGGGTAAAAAAGCCTGCACCCCATACATTTACCCCGTAGATTTTAGAGCTATCCTCTATGGTCCATTTTTTTTCCATAACCTTCTTACCTTGTTTCACCAGTCATTATTTAGTCTGTGATAATATTTAAAATTTGGCCGGGTTTGTAAATAACTTTTTTAATATTTTTCCCTTTAAGGGCATTCTGAACGGCGGGTTTTTGTTTGGCTATCTTAAGTGCAACAGATTCTACAGTCCTATTGGCACAGGAAATGGAGCTTCTGGTTTTTCCGTTCACTTGCACTCCTATAGTCCGCTCTTTTTCTTGAGTCAACTCTTTCTGAAATTTAGGCCAGGAGCTTAAAGATACAAATCCCTCTCCCCCTAAGGCAGACCATATTTCCTCTGCTATATGGGGAGCAAAAGGCTGTAATAATTGAGATAATATTTTTAAGACTTTGTGACTCCTGACTTTTTGCCTGTAAAGAGCATTTACTAAAATCATCATCGCGCTAATAGCTGTATTAAGGTTAAGGCTTTCAATATCTTCTGTTACCTTCTTTATGGTTCTGTTTAAAAGAACACTTAAATTTTGGTTTATTGTTCCTGTTTCTGGAAGGATTTTTCCGTTTTCATTAAAGCAAAGCCTCCACACGCGCTCTAAAAACCTTCGGCTCCCCTCGATACCTTGAGGAGACCAGGGTTTGTCTTTTTCTAAAGGTCCCAGGAAAGTAATATAAACCCGGATAGTGTCTGCGCCGTATTGATCTCTTAAAGCATCAGGGTTAGCAGTGTTGCCACGGGATTTAGACATTTTCTGGCTATCTTCCCCTAAAATCATACCTTGATGCACTAATTTTTTAAAAGGTTCTTTATGAGAAACCATTTTTAGATCGTATAAAAATTTTTGCCAGAACCTGGCATACAGTAAATGTCCTACAGTATGCTCTGCTCCTCCCACATAAAGGTCTACCGGCATCCAGTATTTTTGCTTTTCAAAATCAAAAGGAGCATTTTTATTCTTAGCAGATGTGTAACGCAGAAAGTACCAAGAAGAAGCCGCATAGCCAGGCATAGTGCTTTCTTCTCTTTTGCCTTTTTCTCCGGTTTTTGGATCTGTGTAATTTATAAAGCTTGCCTCCCGCTGAAGAGGAGGTTCTCCTTTTTCTGATGGCTCATAATGGGTGGTTTCAGGTAGTTTGACTGGCAGTTCTTTTTCGTTAACGGCTTTTATTTCTTGTGCAAAATGCACAACCGGAAAAGGCTCTCCCCAATACCTTTGCCTGGAAAAAACCCAATCCTTTAACTTGTATTGAGTTTCTTTTTTTCCGTAATTGTTTTTTTCTAATTCCTCAATCACCTTCTCAATAGCCGACTTTGTCCAAAGTCCGTTTAAAAAATCGGAATAGATATGCGGTCCATCTCCTGTCCAAGCACTGCTTATTGCTCCTTTTTCGTTAGAAGGTTTGTTTATTATCTGTTTTATGGACTGGCTTTTTTCGTCAGAACATTCTTTTATAATCTGTTTTATGGACTGGCTTTTTTCGTCAGAACATTCTTTTATAATCTGTTTTATGGGAAGATTAAATTTCTTCGCAAATTCAAAGTCCCGTTCGTCATGTGCTGGCACGGCCATAATAGCTCCTGTTCCGTAATCCATCAGAACATAATCGGCTGTCCATATAGGGATTTTCTCTTTGGTAAAAGGGTGAAGGGCGTAAGCTCCAGTAAAAACCCCTGTCTTATTTTCTGCAGTTTTTCTTTCCACATCAGATACACTAAGGGTTTTTTCAGAGTAAATCTGCACCTCCTTTTGATATTCTTTTGTGGTTAGCTCTTTTGTTAAAGGGTGCTCTGGAGAAAGAACCATAAAAGTCACTCCAAATAAAGTGTCTGGCCGGGTGGTGAATATCTCTATTTTTTTTTGAGAGTTTTCAAGAGGGAAAAAAACCCTTGCACCCAGGCTTTTTCCGATCCAGTTTTTTTGTCCTTCTATAGTTCTTTCCGGCCAATCCAAAAGAGACAGATCTTGCAAAAGCCTTTCTGCGTATTTAGTTATGGCTAAAAGCCATTGTCTAATAGGTTTTTTTATAACAGGATGTCCGCCTCGCTCACTTTTTCCGTCCAAAACCTCTTCGTTGGCTAAGATGGTTTTAAGGCCCGGACACCAATTTACTGGAACTTTTTTTTGATAAGCCAAGTGGTTTTTAAAAAACTTAAGAAAAAGAAATTGCGTCCATTTATAATATTCTGGCTCACAGGTGGAGATTTCTCGATCCCAATTAAAACTGTATCCGAAAGATTTTAACTGCCGACGAAAATTATCAATAGCCTGATGGGTGATAACAGACGGGTGAATGCCAGTTTGAATTGCATATTGCTCTGCGGGAAGCCCAAAGGCATCATAGCCCATAGGATGAAGCACATTAAAACCCTGGCTTCTTTTGTAGCGCGCCACAATCTCTGTAGGTGTATAAGAGGCTAAATGTCCTATGTGCAAGCCAGATCCAGAGGGATAGGGAAACATACTGAGAGCGTAAAACTTAGGCTTTTTGAGCTCTACTTCCACCTCAAAACACTTGCTTTCTGCCCATTTTTTTTGCCACTTTTTTTCAAGAGTTTTATGATCAAATGCCATTTTAACCCACACTGTTCCTTTTCTAAAAATTTACACAAATAAGCTATATAGCCCTCCGTGATAAACCCCATTCCCCCCTTCGCTGTCATACCCGCGAAAGCGGGTATCCAGAACCTAAACTGAAAGCCTAAAAGGCTTTCAGCCTTTTTCAAGAAGGAATCCAGTCAAAAAAACAATCTTTTTCACGGAGGACTATATAGCCTTATCAGCTTTTGATAAGGAAGTATTTAACTTTTTCTGTATCATATTTAAAGCTACTTTTTTATAAATAGCTTGTTTTTTAGTTTTTGTATTTTTTTCTCAGGCCAGCGGGCAAATTTATATCCGAACTGGTGTTAAATTTGCTCAATTCCACAAACACGATTTTTAACTGATTATTAAGCATAAAATGAGGCTTTTTATCCGATCGTAAAGAAAAAGAAGTAATAATGTTGGAAGGGTCTGTGGTTTTATACTGGTCTTCTTTAGGTGTGAATACGGCAAAGTTTGTAAAGATTAAAGAATAAGCTGGGCAAAGGTGATGATAGTCTTCTGCTTTTTTTAAGTTTTCTGTCCAAAATCTGGCCCAATAAAACAGAACTCGGTTTAAAAAGTCTTTTTTTAACACAGATTGCATCTCTACCCGCAAAGCGGGTTACTTATCCATGTTGCTTTTCCCAAATTGGGCAATTAAATCTTTAAAGATGTGCCAGCCCCTATCGCTTCATATTATTTTGTCTCCTGTATTAAGCTGAACTCTTAAGTCCATCACTATTTGCTTGTTTGTCCCGACTTCAGGATAAAGAGAGCTATCCATGATGGTTAACCGTTGCTCTTTTGTTTGGCCTGTGTGCTCTGTGTTTTTTGTTTGACCTGAGAGTTTTTTGTCTTCTCTATATCTATCCATATTAAATCCTGATGAAGTCTATCTTGGAAAAAATCTTTTATCTGTTGTCCAAAATATATACCAACAGCTAAAGCTGTGGTTCTTTATCTTTGACTGCATATAGAGATTTCCTATTATCGGATTAAAAAGAAGATGTCCACAAAGCCATTTTCATTCTCACATTCAGGATAATTAAATTTTTAAAGATAAAAAGTCATCCAGGTTAGTATATACAAGTTTTTTTATTTTAAAGGCGGAAGCTACAGGGGCTATAACAAAAGTTTTATCAGGTTTTATGGTTTCCGCCAGTAGATGAAAGCCTTTGGAAACCTTGGGTGCTGAGTTGAGCTTCATTTCAAAAAACATTATTTTTTGGCCCTTGCTGAGGACTAAATCCACCTCTGCTCCATTGGATGTCTTAAGAAAAGAAGGTGTCCACAAAGGAAAGTGAGACAAAAGATTTTCTATAACAAAGCCTTCAAAAGAAGCTCCACACATAGGATGCCCCATAAGATCCTCTATATTTTCTATATCTAAAAGAGCATGAAGTAAACCGGTGTCTCTTATATAAATTTTTGGAGATTTTATCAGCCGTCTTTTTAAATTGCGGTGATAAGGCTCCAAAGTTCTGATAATAAATGTTTTCTCAAGCAGGGAAATGTACTTTTTTAAAGAAGGAGCTGAAAATCCCAGAGATTGACTTAATGTGGAAACATTTAAAACCTGGCCATGATAATGGGCCAACATCCTCCATAGTCGTCCCATTTGAGCAGGTGGCAGTGCACCAAACCCTAACATAGGAATATCTCTTTCCAAAAAAGTTTGAATATAGTTTTTTCTCCAATCAAAGCTATCTCCATCACTTCCGGCTAAAAGGCTAAGGGGCAATCCCCCTCTTGTCCAATGGGTATTAAAGCTATACATAGATTTGATTTCTACTCTTTGAAAACCTGTGATCTCTATATAGCAGATTCGTCCAGCCAAAGTTTCTGAACTCTGCCTTATTAAGTCACGGTTTGCAGAACCTAAAACCAAAATCCGACCATTTCTTCTTTTTTTATCAATAAGACTTCTTAAAACAGAAAACAGCCCTGGTGCTTTTTGAATCTCGTCTATAATTACAAGTTGGTTTTTGTGTCGTTCAAATAAAGCCAAAGGGTCTTCCATTCGTTGAAGATCACTGGGGGATTGCAAATCAAAATAAACTGCTTTTTTAATCTTGCGCAAAACGGCCTTTGCTAAAGTGGATTTGCCCACCTGCCTTGGACCTAACAAAGCCACCACAGGATATCTTTTTAATTGATACAAAAGCCTATCAAAAGCAAACCTTTTTATATATCGCATTTTTTTGACACCTCTTTATAAAGTTACAGCCGGAATGTAAGTTCTTCCTTTTTTTAGTTGTATAACCTTTGTTCAAGCCTGTTATCAGCTTAAAACCAAAGTGTATTTGCTCGCGCGTCTACTTCGCTTCGTTCAAGGCTGTTATCAGCTTAAGACCAGAGACTTTTTTGAAAAAAAGCCCCATTCTTAGGCAGATTGCCTGAAAGCCCTCATTTTATATTATAACCATGTAAATCTAAAAGTATACTTTAAATTTACATGGTAAAAAGGTATTTTAACTATTTTAAGTAACATTATTACTGCTTTTCCTTTACGAATCGGATAAAAAGCCTCAGTTTATACTTAATAATCAGTTAAAGATTGTGTTTGTGGAGTTGAGCAAATTTAACACCAGTTCAGATAATATAAACTTACCTAATTTATTTGATTTTCAAAAGCTATGGTGTTATATTTTAAAGAGGTCTAAAAATATAAGCCCAAGAGGAGAGCAGAAGGTATATATGTTAGCAGAAGCTACTGGTAAAGCCAGGCCCCCTAAGAGGAACTTCTTATTCTGTTGGTAAAATAGGAGATAAACCGGAGCTCATACCATTCCACTGTAAAATAGCTCCATTAAACACTTTTTCCTCACTGTTTATATAATGAAATGCTTTGTCCCTGGCTGATCCTCTTAATTCTTGAACAGGTGTTGGTTTCTCAGCAACCACCACACTTTTCCTTAATACATCAAACATAGAAATATCTATGATATTTACTATATTGCTTGCTCTTTCCAGATCAGCAACAACCTGTTTGCCTTTTCCCTCCGCGCCCGCAGTGTGTTCAAGCATTTGTAATATAGAAGACAATGTAATATTATATTCCATCTTAGCTTCCATAAGTAATCTTTGGTATTTTATTTTCTCCGCCTCCACTTTAGCTAAATCTAACATCACTTTTTCTAAATCCAAATAAAGACTTTTTGTGCCTACTTTTGGCCTCTCCCCATTAGAAAATGGGCCATAAATATTAATAACAGCTGATTTAACATTTTCTCCCATTTCCCCTTTTTCTATAACCGAAATAGCTTTTTTTCTGAGCAAACTTCGATTATCCACATACTGAGAAAAAACATCTGAAAAACTCTCAATAACCTCTCTTTGGGTTTGAAGAATATTATCAATATTGGCTTCTTTCGCCAGCTGATCTGGTTTTTCAAATACACTGACGGATATTTCATTAAGCCCTTTCTCCATTTCCTCAAACATCACTTTAAGCTTCTCTAAATTCTCTCTACTTTTTTGATACTCCGATTTTAAGGAATACGGAGGTTCAAAAGACGCTTTTTCTAAAGCTGTTCGGATTATTTTAATATTTGTTAATACATCTTCAAGAAGATTGTTATATTGCTTTTTTAATTTTTTTTCTTTGCTGGTACTTGCTATGAATAATTCAAAAAATTCTTTTGTAGCTTGAATATGATCTTGGAGCTTATCAACAGCATTTTTCACTCGTTTTTCTCGGCCTGGAACAAGACCTGCAAGCTGTAAGTCTTCCATTTTAGGTACATACAGCTGAGTCAAAATACTTTTAATTTTAAAGTGCTTTTCTGTAAGCACACTTAATTGGTTCATGAGTTTTTCTGGCAAATGCTCTAACTTTAGAGCTGAAATAACTTGCTCCTGAGTAACTGAATCCGAAAAAAACAACCTGGTTACAATATTTAATGTTCTAATATTATTCGGTTGTACACTCTGCAGTGGCCACATGTTTGTATATTGTTCTTTTATCTCTTGTGCGCGCTTTTTTACACTCTCTATATTTTCAACAGATAACAATCTGCTTAAATCCAACAGATCGCTTAAATCCAACAAGTCTGTTTTAAGATTATTATTATTAAGCCGGGCTAAAAAAGCAGGATTCATAATAACAGTCATTTGTGCCTTTATTTCTTCTAATAAAGCTTTTGCATTTATGTCATTTGGTCGGTAAAATAAAAGCTGGTTTAAAGTATGAAAAACTCTTCTTTGAGGTGTACTATATGGATATAAAATCTCTGTTATTATTCTTATATTTTGATCTCTTTCTACCATCAGTGTTTTAATATTAGTAGTTTTTTTATCATCATATAATTTGTAATCGATTAAAAAATCTCTAAACGCCAGATCATTTGCGAAATTCTGCACAACCTTGATATAATTTGAAACTTTATTTTTATTTTTATCCACCTTAACCAAGATAGGCGGTTTTTTCTTCTTTCCAATAATTTGTTGGATAGTAGTTAAAGTGTCTGGCTCCAAATGTTGCACGACAACCGGATCCTCACTAAAAAATCGTTCTATTTGTTTAAAGAAATGCAGATATTTTAACTCCTGAGTAATGTAATTATTAATATCAGAATCTTGGTTAGACCTCTTTAACACCGTCACAATATCTTTTTTAACAGCTCTTACTTGTAATTGTTCTTCAATAAAATTCCTTACTATCAACAGATCAATAGGGACTCTGGATTTAGGATCCAGCATGTCTCTTAATAAATGCCCCACCTTATCAAGAGATCCCTCTTTGTTATAAATATGGATAAGTTTATCTAAATAATGAGTTTCCAGGTTGTCGTGTGTTTTATATATTTCATATCGAGCTTCATTGCCTATATAAACTAAAGTGTCATATTTACCTACAACCATCACCCCTGGCACCCAATATTTGCCCTTATGCTCTGGAAGAGTTTGATCAAACTGAATAATATTAGCCGTAGCCGCAAACCCACCCAGAGGACTTATCTTTCCATCCTCAACCAGATTTTGTAAAACGTGTCGCTCTCTAGGTGCACCTTCATGGATCCTGTTCGCTTGCACATCATCTATTACTTCCTCTAAAATTTCCAGTTTTTCCTTTGCAGAGCGACCAGGAGCTGTATCCACCGCGGTGGACATTATAAGCACACCTCTTAAATTATTATGAAATAAGAAATCATCATGTGGTCGATCTGTCATCATTCTTAGTTGTTCTGCAAAAACAGAACCGTAACTATGGCCCCAAACAAACAAAGGAACATGGGGTGGAATAAATTTTTTAGCAAAATTCGATAGAACTCGAATCTCAGACTCAAAGCTTAAATAATTGCGATGCCCTTGATTGTGCCAGGGGAGATCAATAGCCACCACATCAACATGTAAATTATCAAAATGACTGACCGTAGCTCGTGCTACATGAGCCCCTGTGGTTCTGGTTCCTCCACCATGCAAAAAAAGAATAGCCGCTTTCGCGTTTTCTCCTACCAGCCAATTTTTATCACTGTTCATATTATCTTTTAGCGCGCGACGATTAAAAACCACATTTGTGGAAAACCGTGTGCCATGATAATTATAATGCGCCCGGGCTATTAAAGCACTCCCTGCCTGATCAAACTTAACAGCTGTAGGAGCAGAAGGCTCAAACTGTTGATATTTGAGAAAGTGAACATCTTTAGGAAGGGCCACTTTTAACAACTCAGGAGTATTAGGTTCTTCATTCCAATTATGGTTTTGACGATATCTATCTATTTTAGGATCTGCGTTAGTAGGGTGTAGTTGCCTACTTGCTTCTCTTATTTGACTTTGCTTAATCTCATAATATAAACGGGAGCCTGTAATAAAAGCCTCTTCGCAAGATTGGCCTTGTGCAAAAAAAGAAAAGAATAAACCTGTTAGGAAAAAAATACGAATATAAAAGAACAAAGCAGAACTCCTTAATTATGTTAACTTAAAGCAACCAATATAACCTACTGCAAGCAACCAATATAACCTACTGCTATTTAAAGTAAAAGAATTTTTTAATCTTAAATAGATTTTACCCCCAATCCACCTATAATGAGTGTAAAACTTACAATATGGGTTTTCTTATAAAAATAATAATTATTTTTATAAGTGCTTAATTTTATTATTATTTTTCTCTGGTTCTTTATTTAATAATTTTTATTACCCATTTAAGCCCTATTTGGCACGGATTTTGCTTGTAAGTATTTTATACACACAAACAAAGCCCAGAGGGGCAGGAGGTTAAAACTTATGAAATCTTATATGGAATATCTTGCTTTGTTAAATTGGCAAAATCAAAGCTTAAGTTTAGAGGACTTTAAAAGAGTGTTTAAAAACCAAGAAAAAATCCATTCCATTGATCATCTACAAAGGTATATATCCCATCCCAAAACCAAACACTACCTGCGAAATGAAAAGCTTTGGGGGAAAAAAGCAGAGCAAGCCAAAAAAGAATGTTCAGCACATGGTGCAAAAATTACTTGGCCATTTCATATAGACTACCCTCATCAGCTGTTCAAAATGGAAAAACCCCCACTCATAATCAGCTGGAAGGGAGAAAATTGCTGGAAAAATCATTTTCTTTTTTCCATAGTGGGGAGCAGAAATCCTTACCAAGATACCCTAACATGGATGGACACACACTTAAATGTGTTTTTAAAAAGAAGACAGGACAAGATATGTATTATGAGTGGAGGGGCGAGAGGGGTGGATCAAAAGGCACATGCTCTTTCTTTAGCGACCCAAAAACCCACTGTTTGCTTTCTTCCTTGTGGAGTCAAACAGTATTATCCGGCCGTTTTAAAAAAATGGGAAAAACACATTCTCGATGGAGGAGGGGCTTTTATAAGTGTTTTCCCCCCAGCGGCTTGTATGCAGAAATCTTACTTTCATACCCGAAACAAAGTTCTCTCTAGTTTATCTCATCTCATACTAATAGCCCAAGCTCAACTTAGGAGTGGAACTATGGTAACCGCCCGCTACGCACTGAACGCAGGCACTCCTATAGCGGTTTTACCGGGAAGCCCTTTATACGCAGGATACAGAGGTAATTTGAATCTTATAAATGACGGTTGTTTTATGATCCGAGACCACTTAGATATGGAAACTCTCTTTCAATCTTGTAAAATAAATATTTCTGAAGATTTAAAATTTTATAGCCAAAAAGCAGAAGAGGTTTGTTATGGATGATTACTTAATACATCTCCTTAAAAGTTAAGAAATTCTGACTTTCAAGAAGCTAAAAAACCAACAAATTGGCTTTTCCATTTCTAAAAAGTATTTATTCAGAACTGTCTACTTAAAACAGGCAATCTTTCCTGGCCCATAAAACATGATCTGCCATCACTAACCAGGCCATAGCCTCCACCACAGGCACAGCACGCGGAACAATACAAGGATCATGCCTTCCTTTTTTAGCCACCTTTAACACAGAAGCAGGTGGTTTAAATTTTAACTGAAAAATAATTTTCTCTCCGGTGGAAATACCCCCTCTAATTCCACCATAAACCCCTGCGTTTTTAGATTTATGCAAAACACTTCCTTCCTTTAGACTAATATCTTCTTGAAAAAAAGGGGAGTTTTTATTGTCCCCCCTTCCCGATGGATTTGAGGTAAACTTGTCTCCTAAAGATACTTCATAACAAGCCCCAATGCTCATAAATGCACTAGCCAGATCTGACTTTAATTTTTGAAAAACAGGCTGACCCAAACCACTGGGAGGCTCTTCTATCTCCACCTGAATCGCCCCACCATAACTTAACCCTTCTGATTTTTTTTGAATTAAAAACTTTTCCACTTCCTTTGTGCTCTTCCCAAACCAGTTTTCCTGAACCTCAGATCGACTAAACGCAGAGGAATCAAATACCTCTCTAAAAAAAGGCCCAATTTGCTGAGGCCAAGCTTTAACCTTTAAATCCCTGCACAAGCTTTTTAAAAACATTTCAGCAACAGCCCCTCCCATTACCCGGGCCACTGTTTCTCTACCAGAAGCACGTCCACCCCCGCGGTAATCCGTGTGACCAAATTTTTTTTTCCACACATCATCAGCATGTCCCGGACGAGGGTTTGTTCTTACACTAAGATAATCTTTGGGTTTGCAGTCTTTATTTCTCACCATCAAAGCCAAAGGTGTTCCTAAAGTTTTGCCCTCAAACACTCCGCTTAAAAGTTCCGGCTCATCTTTTTCTTTTCTATCTGACACCCAGGGAAAATACCCTGGCCTACGTCTTTGAAGACACTCTTTTAATAAATCCCAGGAAAAGGGGACACCAGCGGGACAACCCTCTACCACCACCCCTTGAACCGGGCCGTGGCTTTCCCCAAAAGTGAGTATCTGAAAATAAGTTCCAAAAATATTCGCACCCATCTTTAATTTTACCTTTCGTTTATTGAAAAGCCATAATACAGTGTCTTTTTAAAGAATGTGTAAATCTGATCCATAGCGAGCTTTCCCTCACATCATAAGAATAAACTTCGATTAAAATATCCCTTGCTTTTAACCTAATACTTCTGGAATGGGCCGTATTATAAAAAATATACTGCAAAACATTTAAAGTAGCCTTTGTTTGAAAAACAGGGTTTTTAGCTACTCGAAAAAAAGACTGAATAGCACTCCTTCGCAAAGTCGTGTGAGTTTTTTTACCATAAATTATACGCGTTAGGCTGTCTAATACGGAAAAGGGAATGTTTTGATGCTCGCTTATTTCCACAATAAAAGCCATTACCGAAAGCCTTAATAAGTAATTTTCGTTTTTATCCTCTAAAATTTTCTCAAACCAGCCTATATATTCAGGAGAAATGACAGAATATTTTGCTGAAGGGTGAAAAATTTTAATAACATTTACCCTTAATAATTCATCTTCTTTTTTATCCACAACAATTTGCGCCATATTCTTTATTATAGAATCTGGCAAAGTAAAATGCTTTGCCCATTCTATAAGAGGATACACAGCCTCTTTTCTGATTTCCAGCTTTTCTTTTTTATTAGATACGATATGTGCAAACAAAGAAACCTCAACAATAGCAAGAGAGTGTTTTTGTATTTGCTCTTTTAAAATTTGTATAAAGGTTATTCGCACATAAAGAGGCCAGATGTAGTGTTGCACGACCATCTCCATTTTACTTATTATATCTTCAGGAAATGGGCCCCACTTCGCAGTTGCTCTTAAAGCTCTGGCGGAAAGCTCTTGTAAAAAATAATTTGCCTGACTATAATAAACAAGGTTCATTAACAAATTGATAGTTGTTTCAGGTAAAATGGATTGTCTACCTAAGGCTATAAGTTCTCTTAAAACCTCTTCTTTTTTAGCTTCATCCTCCTGTTTCAATAGGGATTCTAAATGATTAATTTTTTCCGGGGAGAGGGAAGGAGACAAAGAGGCTGAAACAGAAGGACTTAAGGAAATAGGTTTTTGATACATAGGTCGCACTACTCTCACATTTTCCAAAATTACTTCTTCTTTAAGCATAGCTTGCGCCCGTTCGATATTTCCTCCTGTTAAAAAAACACAAATCGGTGTGCAAAAAATAAAAAACAAATATTTTTTTATAAATTTATAAACAAAACAGCTTAAAAAGCCTGCTGGCTTTAAGATTAAAAATCTCAAATTAAAACAGTGTAAAAAATTCATCTTTAAATGATTCCTCTTACTTTATATGTTATATTGTTTCTAAAACTTTGATTGTTTAGATATCAATCATAAATAGAATATTAGGTTTTGAAAGTTTAAAATCAAAACTGACTCTTAGTAGTAGTGCACAAAAATAAAAACAACACAAGCAATTTATAAATATTTATAAATGTTTATAATTTTTACACTATTTGTTTAATTTATAGTGTCTCAAAAAAAGACTTTGTTGTTTTTTGGCCTGGTTTAAGAACATAGTTTTTCCTGATGTATATTCCGCACCCACTTTTAAAGCGTATTCCAAACCAGGGGAGTCTTCTGTATAATTCAGATCTACCACCCGCCGAGGTTTCCAAAAAGAAGGAGGAAAAACACAATCGGCCTGCCGGGATCGACCTAAAGCCCATATTATATCTAAAGGTAAACCCTGCTGGGGCGGGCCATTTAGAGAGCTTTCCGCCCCCCCCTCTAAAGTAAAGTGTTTATCTGAATTTCTCTTAAAAAAAGATAAGTCCCTTTTTTGTCCCGTGCGGGCGGAATAAAAATCCGCAAAAGGTAATTCCTTTTCCAAAATTTTTCTCACTCCTCCTCCTCCCCACACAACTATTTTAGACATTGAATTTTCTGGTTTTCTGATTCCTGCCTCTTTAAGTAAAGCTTGCAAACCATATAGATCTGTGTTGCTCCCTATCCATTTTTGATCTTTAAGTATTAAAGTGTTTACGGACCTAACCTCACGGGCAGAAAAATCTGCTGAATCACATATTTTAAAAGCTTTTTTCTTTAAAGGGGATGTTACAGCAGAAAAAACAAGCCCAAAGCTTTTTAAAACACATAAATTTTCTCTTGTAAAATCCTCCTCCTTCATGGGAATTTTTACAAAAGCCAATCCATATTGCTTAAAAAACTCCCGGTGAAAAGCCGGGCTTGCAGAATGAATAATAGGATCACCTAAAACAGCGGAAAAAGGAATTTGACCTAAAGGTTTCCTGTTTTTAAAAAAAAAAGGGTAGGCCCTTAAAGAAAGTAAATGCTCATATAAAAAAGGCTGATCAGCTATGCCAGAAAGAGACTCCTTAATGAAATGCCACTTCATCTGAGGGCCGAAAATCTGCCGATACCATCGCCACCGGCCAGATTTTTTTTTACCTAAAGACACTGGCAAAAAAGAACGTCGAACAGGATCTTCTAAAAACCACAAGTGCCCTTGCATAAGCTCTTTAAAAGAGTAAATAGGCAAAGCCAGTTTAAAATGAAAAGCTTTTTCAGCCATAAGTTTTTGAAAGCTCTTATCCAGAGTCTCTTTTTTATTTCTTTTGTGCAAAGATAAAACCGGAGGTGGAATAAGGGGTTTGCCTTTTTCTAATGACCAATCATAGACGGGACCAGCTGGAAAGGTTGTTTTTAAATCAATATAACTTAAAAAAAAAGAATCCCCAGGCTTTCGAAAACTAAGCAGTTGCTTTTCAGTAGGAATAATTTTTAATAAAAACTCTAATTCCTCATTTTTTAATTCATCATCTCTTAGCTCAAAAAAAGAAAGTCCCCAGGAAATTCTTTTTTTTATAAAATCCAACCACTTATCCCGAAGAGCTGGCAAACTATTTTTATTTAAAGTTATAATGGACTTAAGAGGAATAGAAGTTAATCCTAATAAAAGTTTTTCCCCTTCTTTAAATTCCAGGTCCCCTTCCGGCAAGACCAGACTTTCCGTTTTTATACTTCTATAAAAATTCTCTCTTTTTAGATAGAAAGCCTTAGATTCTTCATAAGGGGATTTGTCTCTTCTTAAGCGCGGGCGATCTAAAAACACCCGACCCGCGCTGTCTGTTTCGCGAATAAGATGAATAACATGGCAAAAAGAGGGCACACTGCCTTTAAAGCCCGCACCTACAGCAATAAACACTTTCTGTTTTAGAACTTTATATTGATCAATTAGTTCTTTAAGGGTTTGTTTTTCCAACTCACGAAAGTTTTTTTGCAATTTGTTTCTGCTTGGATTTGCAGAAAAAAAGTCTGCGACTTTTTGGCCCGTTTTTTTTTCTATTTGCTGATCCAGGTCCAAAAACCGGTATTTTGCTTGGGTCACCTTTATTCCGTAAAAGTTTTTAAAATTTTTTTTTAGTTTTTTAAGGAGAAAAGTTTTTCCTACTCCTCGATGTCCCACAATTAAATAAATCATAGTTTTATATTCTCCTTTATATAAAGTGGGAAATTTTAACACGAGTTTGTTTTGCCTGAATAGGAAGAGTTTACTATAGACCAAAAATCAGGAAAACTTTTATTAACCACTTCTAAGTGTAAAATTTTAATAGGCCATCCCGCTTTTTGCAAAACCGCTCCAGCCATTGCCATACGATGATCTTCTTTGGGATCAAATAAATATTTTTTTTTCGCGGAAAAACCCGTCCTTCCTTTAATTATCAATCCATCTTTTAAAACTGTAACATTCCGGCCCGCAGACTGCAACATCTGGGCTGTTTGTTTAATACGATGAGACTCCTTATAAAGCAGTTGAGGCGCGCCATAAAGAGAGCTTTCTCCACCGGCCACTGCACAAAGGGCAGATAACACCGGAAATAGATCAGGATTGTTTTTAAGATTTCGTTTAATGGGGTTTAATTGTTTTTTAGGAGATTTAATTTTTAAAGTGTTGTGCCTGTGTTTGATCTTAAAACCCATATCCTCTAAAAGGGATGGAAATACAAAATCCGGCTGAAGGCTTTTTTCTGGCCAGTCCGTAAACACCACTTCCCCTCCTGCATTAGTCATACCAGCTAATGCGAAAAGAGCACCCATATCTGGTTCTACTCGATAAATGTTCTGAGTTATTTTCTGTCCGGCGGGAATAAAATATTCCTTTTCTTCCCCCTTAATTTGCATTCCAAGAGATCGTAAAAAAGAAAGAGTCATTTGAAGGTAAGAAAAAGACACCCTATCCCCTTCTATGCTAATAAACAAATCGTGTTTTAAATTCCAGCTATTTAAAAAAAGGGCGGAGGCAAACTGGCTGGATCGACTGGCAGAAACAGTAACAGCATCTCCTAAAACCTGCCATCCTTTACTTTTTATTTTTAAGCTGTTTCCATCTACCTTTGTTTCGCAATCCAGCTGACTTAAAACAGTTTGTAATTCTTTAAGAGGTCTTTTAAAGAGCCTTGGAGAACCCGTTAAAACAAACTCTCCTTTTTCCCGGCTGACCCTTAAAGCTAAAAAGCGCAAAACAGCCCCCCCATTTAAACAATTTATGACAGTTTGATTTTTAAGATTTTTAAGCCCCTCTTTTAGGGAAAGCACATCATTGCATTGATTATCGCCTATAATTTGTAAATAAGGAAAATAGCTCTTTGCAATTAAAGCACGTTGGAGCAGGGATTTTGAAAAAGGACCTTTACCAAGAAAATAAAAAGGCATACACTTAAGCTACCTGGTTTGAACTTTTATATAGTTCAGTATAAAACATTGGTTAAATAGGTGAGGCTTGCTCTTTGCTCCTCCCCTAAAACCGCCACTTGTTTAACAGTAAGTGCGACGGTTTGCTTGTGCGAAAGAGCACTTAATTGTTCCGGTAAAAAATATTTAATATTTTCGTCAAAAGCTTGAATCTGCTCTGAAGAAAAATGCGCCACTTTTTTCCCAAAGGCCAGAATTTGTGAAAAAGTAAGAGCTTGGACCTGTTTAACACTTAGTTTTTTTATATCAACACTTGACAAAAGTTGAATTTGCTGAAGAGGCAATATGCTTATGTTAGCGGGGGTGATTTTATCTATATGATTTCGTATAAAAACAGATGCCACAAAAGGAGAACCTTCCAGTAAGGTCTGGGTTTTAGAAGGAGCCTCAGGAGATGTTGCCGTCGATTTTTCGCGGGAGTTTTTAGAAAGAATTACATTAACCTGTTCAGCTGTAAAAAATGGAATCTGATAAATCGAAAGATATTCAATAGGAACACTTTCCGCTTGTTGAGCACTTAACACTCTAATTTGCTCTGCACTTAGTTTTTGCACTTCTTCCTGTGGTAAGTTTCGAATTACTGTCGGATCAAGAGAGCGAAGCTTCGTAATACTTAACTCCTTCACTGCTACAGATGAAGAAGCAAAACCATCTTCACAAGCTAAAGCGGAAGAAGTAAAAAAACAAAGCACTAAAAAAGTAACCTGCCTTAGCAGGTTAACTCTGAAATAATTTATCATTTGAAAATAGGAATATATGTTTTTAACCTCTCTTGCAATAAAATTTTGGGCAAAATGTAATAATTACACGGCTGTTTAAAAATGAGCCTGCCTTTTTACTTCTTTTATTATATCTCCCACAGAAACTTTTTCTGAAAAAACTTGTCCCGGACCTTTTAGAAAAATAAAGTTAATATTCTCTTTATCCACTCTTTTTTTATCTTGTCCAAGAAGTTTTTTTAATACTTTTTCTGGTATTTGCTTTAAATAAACACTTAATGGATTGTGCTCTTTCTTTAAAAAAAACATATTTTTTAAAAAAGAATCAGAAAGAGTAACCCGACTTTCACTCCACCGGATAGCAAAAAAGAGGCCAAACAGGACCGCTTTTCCGTGTGGGAGATTAAAATAAGATTCCAATACATGTCCTAAAGTGTGACCCAGGTTAAGGTGCTCCCGGTGGCCTTTTTTACCAAAAGGATCTTTTTCTACTATTTTTAATTTGGCCAAAATAGCCTCAGGCAAAAAAGCTGTTATAGTGCCTTTAGACTTTTTTTTCTTAAATCTCTCATAAAAATCACCACCCACTATTAAGGCCATTTTTAAAAGCTCTCCCTCAGCGGATTCTTGCTCCTTTTTTTGCAAAGAGGAAAAAAGTCTCTTTATAATAAACACGGAGCTTGGAAAATGGTAAGAGCCCAACAAATTTTTAAAAAGCCCCACATTTAAAGCCGTTTTCCCTCCATGCGCAGAATCCAAAGCGGAAAGCCAAGTGGTGGGAATATGAATAAGTGGCACTCCTCGTTTATACACACTGGCCAGAAAGCCTGCCCAATCCCCCACACTGCCCCCTCCGAGACTGATAAACCCAAACACTTTTTTATCTTTTGTTTTTTTTAAAATATTTTTTATATGGCCTGAAAAGGCTTCCACACTTTTTAGTGTTTCCCCAGCAGAAACAAAATATACAGAATAATCTTTTAACCATAATTTTACTTCCTCTTTTTTTTGCAATTTTCGGTCGCAAATCACCAACAATTTACTGCAACCTGCCCAATTTTGATTTTTTAATTCTTTATTAGAGCTTTTTTCGCCCACAGCTTTTAAAACTTGATTATAAGAAGGAAGTTTTGAGAGAAAATAAACCCCTCGTTTGTTAAGTTCTTTTTTTAACTGGTTTTGCATTTGTCAATCCTTTGCGAACTTTATTTTGAAGCAAAGTAAGTCCTGTTTTCTTTGTTGTAAGGACCTTTTTCATGGACAACTACTTAGTGGCCCGTGATAAACCCTGTTCATCTCCAACTGTAAAGCCAAGTACTTGGCTTTACAGTCCCGCCTTGAGCGGGAATCTTGCTGATTTTGAGGAAATGTATTAAGTAATTTTTGTCATCAAACTACTTTATTCAGGGCCAACTACTTAATATAAGTCACTGCTCCATAAGTTATATTTTTTTTATTTTCAGCAAATTTCTGTCCGACTTTCAATATTATATTCAAAAATTTATTATAACTTTTTTATAGGGTTGTAAATTAATATATTTCTTTGTTAGAGTCTTAATTTATGAATATTTTTCCAGGTAAAATCACTTTTTCCCCCACCGATCTGGTTCGGTTTTTTGAGTCCAAGTTTTCCTCTTATATGGATCATTTTGAAAAAATGGTTTCAGATAAAACCTTAAAAGAGCTGGAGGCACACCGCGACCCGCCTGATCCTTTTTATGATCTTATAAAAGATATGGGAAACCAGCACGAAGAAGAGCTTATCCACAAAATGGAAAAAGAAAGCATGGTTTTTAAAGTCAAAAAAGACACCCGAAAGCTGGCCCTTGAGCAAACCTACAAAGCTATGCAAAGGGGAGAAGAAAAAATTTACCAGGCGGCTATCCAAAAAGAAAACCTATTTGGTTATGCAGATCTACTAATAAAAAAATCGGGCGCAAGCCTTTTAGGAAATTATTACTATATTCCTTATGACTTTAAAATCGCCAGACATCCTAAGCCCCAAGCCCTGGTTCAGCTTTGCTGTTACTGTGATATATTGCAGTCCCTTCAGCAAGTGTTACCACCTAAGTTTGCTGTAGTTACAAAAGACGAAAAAGAACATTTTTTTAAAACGACCGATTTTTTTTACTTTTATCTTTTTTTAAAAAAAGAATTTTTACTTTACCATTCCCAGGTTTCTCCTCATTCTATCCCTATACCCAACAAAACTAACCAACACAGGGACTGGAGTGTTTTTGCCAAAAAAAGGCTGAATCAATTAGACGATATTTCCTTAACAGCGGGCATTCGATCTTCCCAATGCGCAATTTTAAAACGAGAGGGAGTACACACTCTCTTAAAGCTTGCGAGATTAAATAAAAAGCCTTCCATAACTGGCATCCCTGGAGCTATCCTTAAAAATTTAAAGCACCAAGCAAAAATACAATTAAACTCTAAAGGGAAAAACCAACCGGATTTTGAAGTCCTTTCTCATATAGAAGGAAGAAAAGGGCTTAAGGTCCTTCCCCCTCCTCATACCGCAGATGTGTTTTTTGATATAGAAGGCTACCCCCTTTTAGGCACAGATGGGTTGGAATATTTATATGGTAATACCATCCATGAAGATCCTGGGTTTATATATTTTTTAGCCTTAAGCAAGCAGGAAGAAGCTCTAACTTTTCAAAAATGGATGGATTGGGTGTTCATCCGGTGGAAGAAAAACCCAGGAATGCACATTTACCATTACGGACACTATGAACCTACCACCTTAAAAAAACTTATGGGAAAATATGGCCTAAGAGAGCAAGAGATGGATAACCTTTTAAGAGGTCAAGTGTTTGTGGATTTATACAGAATAGTCACTCAAGGTCTTAAAGTAGGTGTTTTTTCTTACTCTTTAAAAGAAGTGGAAAAACTTTATTCCCAAAAAAGAGGGACAGAAGTAAAAACTGGGGAAGAGTCTATTGTCTGGTTTTTTGATTTTCTACAATCTTCAGACAACAAAGAAAACTCTCCTATTTTAGAAAAAATAAAAAAATACAATCAAGAAGATTGCGTCTCTACAAAAAAACTTTGTGAGTTCTTATGGAAACAACAAGAAATACATAATATTAAATACTTTACTGCCGAGGAGGAAGAGCAAAAACAGGAAGAATATAGCAGAGCAGGAATTAAAGGGGAGTGTGAAAAAAAAGCCACTGCACTCTTAAGCCAAAAAAATGACATAGCCCAGCTTTTAGCGAATTTATTAATGTTTCATATAAGGGAAGATAAGCCAGAGTGGTGGGATTACTTTTCCCGGCGAGATAAGACTGAAGAAGAAGGGCTGGAAGATGGAAACACCATTGCTTTTTGCCAGGTGGTGGAATTTAACAAAGAATTTTATAAAATCCGGTTTGAAAAAGAACAGGAAATTCACTTTAAAGAAGAGGATAAAGTCATAGTTCTTTTTAAGGAAAAAGAGAAGGAGGATATAAGAAACACTTATACTCTTCATAAATTAGATTTAATAAAAGGGGTTTTATGGCTCAAAGCGGATAAGGAAGCCCGTATCCCTTTAGATAAATATTTTACTTTAGGACCAGCAAAAAACGACTTTTACAAATTGAACCTTTTTAAGTCTTTACTTAAAACCGCCAATGATTTTTCTCCCCATTCTTCTTACTTTGGTTTAAAAAAATGTATTCATGATCTTTTACTAAGAAAAAAACCAGATCTACCGGACCATCAAGGGCCACTTATTTTAGAGCAAATATCTAATCTTATTTTAAACTTAAACCATTCTGTTTTTTGTATTCAAGGTCCCCCAGGCACAGGTAAAACCCGGACAGCGACTCAAATTATTTTACATTTGATAAAAGCAGGTAAAAGAATCGGGGTGACCGCTAATTCCCATAAAGCCATTTCAAATGTTTTAAAAACCCTTATTGAGCAAAACCAGGAAAAACTTTGTTTCCAATGTCAAAAAGTAAAATCTTCAACAGAATCTGAAGAAGAACAGGTTTTTTTTAAAAACCTGCCAGTAGAATTGGTTAGAAACAACCAGGTCCGACCAAGTGCTCAGGTGGTGGGAGGCACTACCTTTTTTTTCTCAAAGGAAGAACAAGAGTCCGCTTATGATTACCTATTTGTGGATGAGGCTTCTCAGGTGAGTCTTGCTAATTTAATAGCGGGTGCACGCGCAAGCCAAAACATTGTGCTTATTGGAGACCAAAGCCAATTAGATCAACCTCTTAGGGCGCGCCATCCAGGAAATTCTGGGGATTCTGCTCTCACTTATTACACAGAAGGGAGGGCCACTATTTCCCAAGATAAAGGAGTGTTTTTGCCTATTTCCTATCGCATGCACCCTTGTATTTGCAAATTTATTTCAAATCATTTTTATAACGAAAAGCTTACAACCCACTCCAGTTGTAATAGACAAAAAATTCTTTTTCCTAACAAACTAAAACAAAGTTTTTCCCTTCAGATCCCGGAAGCGGGAATAGGTTTTGTCCCTGTGGAGCATTCTGGAAACACACACAGCTCGATAGAGGAGGCTAAAGCGATTGGTAAGCTTTATAAACAATTATTAAGAGCAAAATGGGTTAATAGGGAAGGGGAAACTCTACCTATAACCCCAAAAGACATTTTAATTGTAGCTCCTTATAATGTGCAGGTGGCCTGCATAAAGCAGGAGTTAGGAGACCCATTGGCCCGTGTGGCCTCTGTGGATAAGTTTCAAGGTCAGGAGGCCCCGGTTTGTATACTTTCTCTTACGGCTTCTACTATTCAGGACGCGCCCAGAGGAATCTCTTTTTTACTGAACAAAAATCGATTGAATGTAGCTTTATCACGCGCGCGCTGTTTATCTCTTGTGGTGGGTTCTAAAAACATTGCCACCACTCATACGCGCTCCATCCCAAATATGGAATTGATGAATATTTTTTGCCACCTTTGCTTCCTATTAAATGTTAATTTTTTATGCAGACATTTTCCCGGATAGCGTAATTGTATTGACACCTACGGCCTGAAGGACAATCAGAATCATAATAACAAAGACGATACCCCTTAAGCCTTCTTGCTCTTTCTTCTGTTTTCATTTTCTCTCTATGAAGTTCCAAAGCCTCCTGCCTCGATTGCCTTTCCTCAGCTACGCGCTCTCTTTCTATAGCTATACGCTCTCTTTCTATAGCTAAAGCCTCTTGCCGGGATCTTTCCTCTGCCCTTAGGCGCGCTTTTTCCATCTGTAAAATTTCCTCTTTTCGTTTTTCTGCCTTGTATTCTTGAAGTCCCAAAGTATAGCCTTTAAAAAAGTTATCTTCTGTTTTTTTAGGACAAATATTGTGATATGTCTTTCCTTTTAAGCCATAGTTATAACCATTTTTATAAGTGCAAAAAACCTTTACCCCCGCCACACGACCTGCTCTATAAGACTTTTTGTTTCCCTTTAGTTTTTGACAAGCACTTTGCTCAAAAGAAAAAACCTCACCCTTAAGAGCTTGATCGTAGCCCGCTTGGTAAAGGCATTTGCGATCCCCAGCCCTATAGCCCTTAAAAAAACCCGTCTGTTTAGAACATATTATCTTATAACTCGTGCCCGCTAAACCCAACTTGTAACCATTTTTATAGCCACAAAAAACCTTAAGCCCTGCTCTTCTGCCTTTTTTGTATTCTCTTTCGCTTCGCTTTCCCTCTGATTTTGCACAAATACTTCCCTGATAATCAGAAGATTTATCCTTAAGAGCTTGATCGTAGCCCGCTTGGTAAAGGCATTTACGATCCCCAGCCTTATAGCCCTTAAAAAAACCCGTCTGTTTAGAGCATATTATCTTATAACTCGTGCCCGCTAAACCCAGCTTGTAGCCATTTTTATAGCCACAAAAAACCTTAAGCCCCCCTTCACGTCCTGCCTTATATTCTCTTTCACTCAATTCCCCTTCTAACTTTTGACAAGCACTTTGCTTAAAAGCCTGTTCTTTACCCTCTATGGCTGAACTATATCCCTCTTCATAAAGGCATTTGCGATCCCCTTTTTTGTATCCTGCCAAAAATTCTGACTCAATTTCCTTGGGACAAACTTTTTGGTATTGGCCTGCTTTAAGCCCCAGTTCATAACCGCTTTTTTCTGTGCAAAAAGAGCTTACCGCTTTTTTCCAACCTTGGTTATATTGTATTTTTTTTGGTTCTACTTCCACATAGTCGCCACATTCTTGTTCATAAGACTTAAAAAATTGAGACGGCAGACCTTTTACTCCATCCGCATACCCTTTCTCATACACATTCAAAGATTCACAATATTTTCTCTTTATAGCTGTTGTGGAACAGCCCATAAGACTCAAAAATAAAAACCAACAAAAAAAGTTAACAACAAAAGCTCTTAAGCCTTGAAAACTTAAACTTGCCCCATATAATAACTTCCTCATTTTACCTCCTCCTGGTATTTAAAAGGAGGGAAGTTTTTCCCACCATTTTTTAAGAGTAAACCCCAAAGAAAGAGAAAACCCCCAATAAAAATCACCATAGTATAGGGTGTCTGCCCCCGCCTCTAAGTAAAACACATCAGACATCTTTAAACCTATTAACGCACGACCCATCCAACCTCCTGTGTCTAAACCTCCAAACCCTCCCATAACCCCTCCTAACAAAGCAAGGGTTAGTGATTTAAAATCATACTGCAATCCTGTTTGAGCCGTCACATAAGGAAAAGCCTCTATAATGTGCCATTCTTTAAAAAAGCAACCTTCTGTTTCCTCCTTATATTCTTGCAAATGATTTCTGTAAATTTTTTGAAAAAATTCACTATCAAAAGGAGGTTCAGGAGGTTTAGGTGGTGCGCCATAAAAAAACTCACTACAGCTTAAACCCTGCGTCATCATCTGCATCCAACCACCCCCTAACTGAATCAACCACTTAATATTGCCACTAGTCGTCAGAACGGGCACTTTCAGCTCCAACAAAACGGGCAGTTGCCATATTTTTTTTTCCCATCCAAAGGTAAATTGATGCCTAACACCTGCTTTTATATTAAAACGAAAAGTCTCCACATATTTTTCAGCAGGGCCTGATTCCTCGGTTTGAGAAACGGGAGATAAATCAGAGTAGCCTTGATCGGCCCCCACAAAAGACGAATTAAAAGAAAAAAAGAGGAAACAAAAAAGAATACTAAAGCGGATAGCATGAACTTTCATTATTTTACCTGTTAAGCTGTTTCTGCTCATCTTATCATCTGATTGATAACCTGGTGTTATTTTATACTAAAAAAGCGGAGCTAAAAAAAGCTTTTTCTGCCTGCAAAAGCCCTTTTTCCTTCACTTTATCAGATCAAACCTAAACCCGTTTGCTCCAAAGGCTTGAATCATTATAGCTCCTGTTGCCAAAACACAAGCCTTGATGATAAAATACCAACTAAACTATTTGCTGATGATATAAAAAATGGAATTTAAAAAAACAAGTTTTAAATACTTTTTAACCATCGTTATTCCTATCGCGACATTATGTTTTATATATTTTCTGCAAATATACACCCCTAAAAAAAACTATAACCCTGAAAAAACTTCTTCTGAAAAAACTTCTTCTAAAAAACCCTCTTCTGAAAAAACATACGACTTAAAAAAAAAGATTCACCGGGGCCCTCCGTCTCCTATTCCTAACCCTGATGGCTGTGAGATCACAGGGGAAAATGGAGAATGTATTGAAGCTGGTTCTTTTTAACACGAAAAAGGGTAATACCATCAGCAAAATAAAAACCCACTTTGCTCTCAAATAATCACATCCTAATAGACTTAGTCCATCACCCTGAAGTAACCCCCTGCCTTCAAACTTAAATAATCACACATAAACTCCAAAGGCTAAAGCCGTGGGAGTCTATCTCAGACCACATAGATTAATCAGGAAGACTCCAATCCACTTCTGTTTTTCCGCGCGCTTTTAAGTAAGCATTGGCTTTAGAAAAATGAGCACAACCAAAAAAACCTCTGTCAGCAGAAAAAGGAGAGGGATGAGGAGCTTTTAAGACCAAATGTTTTTTTGTGTCAATAAAACCCCCTTTTCGCTGGGCAAAACTGCCCCATAACATAAACACTAAAGCTTCCCTTTCCTCATTTAGCAGATGAATCACCCGATCTGTAAAAATTTCCCACCCTTTATTTTGATGAGATCCAGCTCGGCGCGCCTCCACTGTTAAAGTAGCATTTAAAAGCAAGACCCCTTGTTTAGCCCAAGCTGTTAAACATCCTTGCCGAGGCTTTGAAATATTGAGATCAGACTGCAGTTCCTTAAAAATATTTATCAAGGACGGAGGCGGAGGCACAAAGGGACGAACAGAAAAACAAAGGCCATGTGCTTGTCCTGGACCATGATAAGGATCTTGGCCGAGAATAACCACCTTCACCTCTTCAAAAGGGACCGTGTCCAGGGCGAAAAAATATTCCTGAGGAGATGGGTAAATAGTTTTTTTTGATTTTATCTCTTTAATTAGAAAATTTTTTAGAGCTTTCATATAAGGCTGTTGAAACTCAAGTCCTAATTTTTGTTTCCAACTTTTTGACAAACGGATTTGATTTTGTTCCATAAAACCACCTAAAGGCTTTTCCCTCTTACCCGAAAAAAATTACACAGGCTTATAATTTTTACACAGCTAACTATCAAAAAGGTAAAATATTGTCACCTTATTTTCTATTTAAGAGATAAAATTACTGGAAAACTTGACAAAACAGCCATAAGAGCACATAATTATACTATGATGAAAGACAAAACAAACCATAAACTAATAGAACCTTCTGGAGAGGAAAAAGCTTTTGTGTATCAACAGGCTTTAGAGTTAAGCCCTTTGTTGGCTAAAGGGCCTATTGCTGTGATTTTAGAAAAAAATCAAAAAGAGGAAACTTCACTCAAATATTCTGTTACTTTTATTCTGGCTCCTGAAATTCTCAATATTAAAATCCAATCGGAAGGCGATAACTTGTTTGATGTTTGTATAAATGCAAAAAATAAGGCAAAGCACGCCATCAAACAACTTATAAATCAAGCTGATTCCCCTTTAAGAAACCGGCAAATGGAGCATTTTAAAAAGTTTCCCTATTTGCAATAAAATAACTAAAAACTTAAAAAACGACCCATCAAAACAGGTTTAATATAACCTTCTGGTAATAGGGTTTGGACCTTTTTCCTCTGTTTCTGAATCAAAAAATTCTTCTCCGGGATCATTAGTGCTGGGCTTGTTATCCTCTTCACCCTCTTTTTCTTCATCGTCTTTTTCTTCACCCTCTTTTTCTTCATCCTCTTTTTCTTCATCGTCTTTTTCTTCACCCTCTTTTTCTTCTTTGTTTTCACTTTCTTTGTCTTTTGTTTCTTCGGTATTTTTATTGTTGGGATTTCCCACGCTAAAAACACTTACCTGGGTTTCCTTAAAACCTCCTTGCTCTGTTAAAGGTGCACAATTATGAAATAAAAAAACAAAAAAAAGACAAATACTCAAAAAGATAAAAACCCGTGTTTTCTCCATTTTACATTACCTCTAAAAATTTACCCTTTTCATGGCACAAGCACTATATTGCCCACAATACATATTTTTATCGGTCCAAATGTATTAAAACTTAAGGCTTTAGGCTTAAAACAAGCTTTTTTTGTATATTTTAGGGGGTTTGAAACTTCTGATGTTCTCTGCCACATTAAAGCAATCAGGAAAAACCAACTTCTGATGTTCTCTGCCACATTAAAGCAATAGCCGGGAATGGAATTGTCTGGTTTGAAACTTCTGATGTTCTCTGCTACATTAAAGGCCCGTTAAAAAAGATTATTTCGACAATATAAAAAACCAAAACATACTACCAAACCATGAACACCCGCAAAAACAAAACAATATGGACAAAAATGAGTGGAGCTGGAAACCGCTTTTGGATAGCTTATTTTCCTCCTACTGCTGTTCCTCCCTCTCAAAAGGAAGGGGAAAAGTTAGCTCAGGCTTTTTGCCAGAGCCGTCAGAGTGCATTTAACCAAAAAAAAGGTTCAGCCGATGGCTTGGTGATTTTACAGCCGTCAAAAACTTCTGATTTTAAATGGCTTTTTTACAATGCGGATGGTTCACTGGCGGAAATGTGCGGAAATGCCGCTTGCTGTGTAACCGATTATGTTTTTAAAAAAAATCTTCTTCCATCTAATATATCCTCTTTTTGGCTTAAAACCAAAGCCGGCAAAATAAAAGGAGAACGGGTAAACCAATCCGCTCGAATCCTCCTCAAACAAAGCCAGGACATTCAAGGCCCTTTTGAAGTGCTTTTTCATAATCAAAAAATTCCTTACTGGTTTATAAATAGTTCAACCCCCCATGCTGTAATCAAAGTTTCAAAAGATTTGAAAGTACTTAAGTGTGAAAACTCCAGCAGACAAGACCAAACAGGAAAAACCTCTAAAGGTAAAACCCACTTATACCCCTTTTGGTTCAACACAAACAAAAAAAGGGAAGAGCAAAAAACAAAGCTTGCAAAACTGTTAAGAAACAGCACTACTCACCATAAAAACGGAATGAATGTATCTTTTTACGAATTAAAAAAGGCAAAGGGGGGGAGGAATAGCTCAAACTCCACAGCCTGGCTTTTTGCCCACAGTTTTGAAAGAGGGGTGGAAGGCTTTACCCCCGCCTGCGGAACAGGAGCTTTAGCGGTGGCCCAGGTTCATCGTAAGTTCTTTCTTAATTTAAACTGCATTTTTGTAGAAATGCCTGGAGGGGTGTTGAAAATAGAATTTCATTCTGATAATAAAATCTCTCTTATATCTCCTATCCAATGGATAGAAGAAAAAAAAGTATAACCTATCCTTAAGGATTAAAACATTTTATGAAACATCTAAACTCAGCCACACGACCTGCTTTGAGAACTTATCCGATAAAAGTTAAAAAAAAAATACAAGAAACAAAAGATAGCTGTTCTTTTGTGTTTGAAATTCCAGAAGAGCTAAAAGATTTATTTATCTATACCCCCGCTCAGTTTCTTACTTTTAATTTTTTTATTAAAGAAGAGGCTATTTTAAGAAGCTACTCTCTTTCTTCTTGTCCCCTTTTAAACGAAGAATTAAAAACCACTGTTAAGCGAGTAAAGGGAGGAGTTGTGTCCAACTATATGATAGACTATTTAAAACCAGGAGACACTGTTTTATCCCGAAAACCTGCTGGACGATTTTTTAAACCCGCAAAAGATCTTAAGCCAAAGCATTATTTTTTGTTTGCAGGCGGAAGTGGCATTACTCCACTTTTTTCTATTATAAAAACCGCACTTATAAGTGATCTAAAAAATAAAGTGAGTCTTCTTTATGCCAACAAAGACCCTGCCTCTATTATCTACCATAAAGAGCTAAAAGATTGGTCTGCTCGCTACCAAGATCGATTCCACATTACACATATTTTGAGCCAGGCAAATCCCTCTTGGAATGATTTTTATGGAAGGCTGAACACCAAATACTTGGAAAAATATTTTTTAAACCAAGAGGTATCTCATCCCGATCACCTGTATTACCTATGTGGCCCAGTGGGTTTTATGGAAGTGGCGCAAAACTTTTTAACAAAAAAACAAGTCCAGAAAACACAAATCCGAAAGGAAAGCTTTTTCACATCAACGCAAAAAACAAAATTAGCAGAACACACACCTTCCCTTAAAGAAACAAGCCAAAACCCCACTGGTTTAAAATCCGAAAAACATAAGGAAGTGATACTCACAGGAAAAAAAGGAGCCAGTGAAGAGGCTCAGCCGGAAATTATACAAGCTATCTTGAACAAAGAAACTTTTGAAATTAAGGCTATGCCCGATATTCCTATTTTAGAACAGCTCCTTTCTGCTGGTCACTCTCCCCCTTTTTCCTGCCTTTCTGGGTCTTGCATGTCCTGTCTGGCGGTCCTAAAAAAAGGGCGAATCTACCAGGAAGAAAAAGGTATATTGGAAGAGGAAAACATAGAAAACCATGAAATTCTTACCTGTCAGGCTGTGCCCAACTCCCGTCTGGTGCAAGTGGACTACGATACTTGATGGTTAATAAATTTTTGAACTTTCCCTAAAACCACGAGAGGAACTTTATGGCCTTTATCAAAAGAGCCTTTTCTGGCTTAATTTTTTCTAAAAATTTCCAAAAAAACCTTTTCCCTTGATTATATTAGAAAATTTGTTTTTATATATAAAGAAAGGATTAAAATTATGTCTCAGGCAACACCTATAACCATCGCTTACGGAAACGGCATTGGCCCGGAAATTATGGAGGCGGTATTAAAAATTCTTAATGCAGGAGGAGCTAATATTAAACCAGAAGTGATTGAAATTGGAGAAACCATTTATAACAAAGGTATTCCAACCGGTATAGAGGAAAAATCTTGGGATTCTCTTTATAAAACAAAAGTATTCTTAAAAGCTCCCATTACCACCCCGCAGGGGGGAGGGTTCAGGAGTTTGAATGTAACCATTCGCCGGAAATTAGGACTTTACGCTAATATACGACCCTGTATTTCCTATCATCCTTTTGTTCCCACAAAGCATAAGAACATGGATGTGATTATCATCCGGGAAAACGAAGAAGGGCTTTATACTGGTATAGAATACCAACAAACTCAGGAAATGTTTCAATGTCTAAAGCTTATCTCTAAATCTGGTTCGCAAAGGATCCATCGTTTTGCTTTCGAATATGCACTTAAACACAAGCGTAAAAAAGTCACTTGCTTTACAAAAGACAACATTATGAAAAAAACAGATGGGTTGTTTAGAAAAATTTTTGAAGAAACAGGAGCACAATACCCAGAACTTAAAAAAGAGCATTGGATTGTGGATATCGGTTCTGCAAAGCTTGCGGATTCTCCAGAAAATTTTGATGTGCTGGTTTTGCCTAATCTATATGGCGATATTCTTTCTGATGTGGCCGCTCAGATCAGTGGTTCAGTAGGTATGGCGGGTTCTGCCAACATTGGAGAAAAGTATGCCATGTTTGAGGCTATTCACGGATCTGCTCCTCGAAGGGCCGGGCAAAACATAGCCAACCCCTCAGGACTTCTGCAATCTGCTGTTTTAATGTTGCTCCATATAGGACAAAAAGACATAGCAGAAAATATCCAAAATGCCTGGCTTAAAACCCTGGAAGATGGCATACACACTTACGATATTTATCAAGAAAATTTAAGCCAAAAAAAAGTGAGAACAAAAGAGTTTACTTCTGCCCTAATAGATAGGTTAAAGGAAAAGCCTAAAAAATTAAAAGCCGTTACCTATCAACAACAAACCCCTCTTTCTCGCCCGGCTTTAAAAAAAGATAAAACGGAAAAAAAGACCTTGGTAGGTGTAGATATTTTTTTAGAGGCTACTCCTATTTCCCCTAAAGCCCTTGCAGAAAATGTCCAAAAAATAACCAGCTCTTTAAAGTTAGAGGATATTTCTTCCCGCGGCGTTAATGTTTGGCCAGAAGAATCATCAAAAGTGTTACTTTCCGATCATTGGCGTTGTCGCTTCACAAAAGGAGAAGGGCTATCTCCTATTAAACATTCAGACATTGTGCAAATCCTTTCCGATTTTCAGGAAAATAATATAGATTTTATTAAAACAGAAAACTTATACTTATTTAACGGGCAACCTGGATTTTCTCTAACCCAACAAAATAATAGTAAAAAAATATGAAGATATTGTTTGTATGTTTTGGAAATATCTGTCGCTCTCCCGCGGCAGAAGCTATTATGAACACCCTACTAAAAAAAGAAGGTCTTTTAAAAAAGATCACTTGCGATTCTGCGGGCACCTCCCCCCATCATGCTGGAGAACCTGCCGATCGTAGAATGATAAAACAAGCTAAAGTCAATGGACATAATATCAACAGTATAAGCCGAACCTTTGAAAAGGCGGACTTTAATCAGTTTGACTGGATTATCACAATGGATGATCATAACTACGAAAGTGTTATATCTTTAGCCCAAAACATAGAGCAAAAAAAGAAAGTCTTAAAGATGGCTCGATTTTGTAAAAAAAAACCATCAGACTTTATTCCTGATCCGTACTATGGCCAAACAGAAAGTTTTTCGAATATTATTGCTTTATTGGAAGACAGTTGCCATCACCTATTAAATCACCTTAAAAAAGATCTTTAAAGCTCTTTCTTTGAAAAACTCCCTTTTCCTTATAAGATTCATAATGACCTTTTTCATTTCGCTTAATACCTGCTAAAGCAATGTCTTTATCATGTGTGAAAAAAAACTGCCAATTTTGTGTTTCGGATTTTTGGTATAGACTGTGCTTTTCCTCTATTAGTTTTTCTGGAAAGCGATCATAGCCCATAGTGATCGGTAAATGCACCCAGGCCTTGCCTGGAATTAAATCCCCAGCAAAAAAAATCTTTTCCCCTTTTTCATTTTTAAACAAAGTGTGCATCTGGCCAGGGGTGTGCCCGTTTGTAAACACAAAAGAAAGATTTTTTTCCAAAACAGGGGGCCGTTTATTGTTTTCAATAATCATCAACCGACCAGATTGTTTGAGCTTTTCTGCAAGACCCGGAATAAAGGAAGCTTTATCCCTCAAATGAGGTGCTAAGGCTCTTTTAAAAGCCTCTTTCCCCACGACATAACGAGCACGAGGAAAGCAAAGCTCTTTTTTGCCCGCTTTTTGATCTTGATAAGAGGGAAGGAGGCCCCCTGCATGATCGAAATGCAAGTGGGATAAAATGACATAGTCAATTTCTTCTTCTTGGACCTTTAAATCTGCTAAACTTTTTAGTAATTCGTGGCTTTCGCTATTTTGTACTCCATATCTTTCAGCTAATTTAGGTTCAAAAAACGCACCGATCCCTGTTTCACATAAAATTTTCATATTTTCCGATTCTATAAGTAAAGCGCGGGTGGATAGATGAATGCGACCTTCAGGGTCGGACTGATACCAACGGGACCAAAGCGCGCGCGGAGCATTTCCAAACATAGCCCCTCCGTCTAAACACTGCCCGTTGCCCTCTACAGAAGAAAATAAAACTGTTTTCAATTTTTTTTACCTCGTATTTTTTAGCCTTTGAGATTTTATTTTATACAGAAAATGGGAAATGAGCAAAAGAATATTCCCGTAAAACTACATAGATTCCTGCGTGCCAGGGGAAACGAAAAACCAACAATTTAGCTTTTCAGTTTGCCCGTAGGAAACAATATGATAAAGAAGAGAGAAAACAGAAGAGCTTTTTTTACGGAAGTCTAATTAGTCGGTCGTGAAAAAGTATGTTGCAACAAAGTAAACATGGCTTACTTTGTCCTAAAACAGGCGAGATTCCCGCTCAAGGCGGGACTGTAAAGCCAAGTACTTGGCTTTACAGTTGGAGATGAACAGGGTTTATCACGGGCCACTAATTAAGTGGAAGCGGACACAATCAAACAGGGTCTATCTATGTTTGAAAATATTGAACAATCTATATTGCATTTTCTTACAGCTTTTGCTTATGATCCTCTGGCTTTTTATGGTATTATTATTTTTATTATGACTTTAACCACCTTTGGTGTGCCTATTTCAGAAGAGGTGGTGATTATTTCTGCCGGTTTAGTGGTGTATATGGGTGCACACCCGGAAATTTACCCTCCTCCACTTTTTGCTCTCGAAGGTTCGAAGTCCCCTGTCTCCCCTTCTACTACAGCCCTCATTTGTTTTCTTGCCGTTTTTTTAAGTGATTTGCTGGTCTATATGCTGGGTTTTATCTTCCGGGAAAAAATTATCAATCAGCCCTTAATAAAAAAAATCATCTCCCAAAAAAGAAAGAAAAAAATAAACTCCTGGATATCCCAATATGGATATTGGGTGAGTGGGATCTTTCGATTCACTCCTGGGCTTAGATTTATAGGATATCTCACCTGCGGAATAGTTCGCATTCCCATCCACAAATTTATTCTCATTAACGGTGGGGTGGCTTTATTAGTAGTCCCCTCACAGGTCCTGGTTATTTCCACTTATGGAGAAACTATTATCGCTAACTTACAAACTGTTTCTATAATTGCACTTTTGATTTTTTTTATTGCGGTTTTGATTTTTTTTATACCTCAAATCTATAAAATGATAAAATTAAAAGTTAAAAATTTATGAGAGATCTATAGCAGGTGTAACCTATAAAAAAAGCCACTTAGGCAGTGGTAAATTAGAAATTTTTAAACCATAGAAGTCTTATATCAATGAAACCAAAATACATATCTTTTCTGTCTGCCTGCCATATCTTGAAAAAAGGGGGAGTGGTGGCTATCCCCACAGAAACAGTATATGGATTAGCTGGTTCTGTCTGGAATTTGTCTGCTCTTAAAAAAATTTTCCAGATCAAAAAAAGACCTCTGTTTAATCCTTTAATTGTTCATTGCGCAAGTGCTGAACAAATGCGCTCTTTTCACACAGTCCATCATCCTTTATTAAAGAAAATGATTAAGCATTTTTCTCCAGGACCGCTCACTTTTATTTTACAAAAAAGCAATGCTATTCATCCTCTTATCACTGCCGGACAAGAAAAAGTGGGCCTTAGAATACCCAAACATCCTTTGACCTTGCGACTTATAAAAACAACAGGTGCTGTTTGCGCCCCCAGTGCCAATTTTTTTAGTCAGCTAAGTCCCACACATGCCAAACAGGTTTATAATATTTTTAAAGGTCAGGTTCCTGTGCTAAACGGAGGAGCTTCAAAGGTAGGAATTGAGTCCACTGTCATAGAACCCGATTTTAAAAACAAAGTCCTAAAAATTCTAAGGCCAGGAGGGGTTTCAAAAAATCAATTACAAAACTGGCTCAAAAAAGAGGGAGTAAAAAACTGGCAGGTGGAAAGAGCTTTTTCTTCACTAAGCCCAGGGCAATCAAAAAAGCACTACCAACCAGCTCAACCCCTAACACTCATAGAAACAAAGTCTTCCCTCCTCCTTTTAAAAAAAGATGTGGAAAAAAAGTTAACCCCCTTTTTCCCTGGAAAAATATTTAAAGAGCTAAAACTAAGCCCTTCGGCAAGCTTAAGTGCCCGAACACTTTACCACCGGCTAAATAAACTATCTCAAAATCCAAACCATGTTATTTATATTATTAAGCCTAAAAACAAAAAAAACAGAGGCTCCTGGCCAGCTATATGGAATCGCTTAAATAAAGCTTCTTCCCGAAAAATAAAATGGCAAGCTTAAGTGCCGTTTGCCATACCAGTGAAAATATGTAAAAGTTTTAATATGAGCAAAAAATGAGGAGGCAGTTTAATGCTGTTTAAATATGATCCGGGAAAAAAAGAGTCGGATATTTATCTTTACAGTTATTATCGAAGTTCTTGCTCTTATCGTGTGCGCATCGCACTTTATCTTAAAAATATCCCTTTCAAGTATATCCCTGTTCATTTATTAAAAGGAGGAGGAGAACAAAACAGTAAATCTTATAAAAAACTTAACCCAGAGGGAAGGGTCCCCTGCCTTATCCACAACAATCAACCCATCACACAAACAATGGCTATCTTACAATATTTAGAGGAGCTTTATCCTAAACCAGCTCTTTTTCCCAAAACTTTAAAAGCCCAAATAATGAGCTTAAGCGAAATTATCAACAGCAGTATTCAGCCTTTACAAAATTTAAAAGTATTAAAATATCTAAAAACGAGGTGGCAAATCACAGAGTTAGAGAAAAAAAAATGGATCGCTTTTTGGATCCAAGAAGGACTTTGGGCTTTAGAGAAAAAAGTATTAGAGAATAAACAGAGTTTTTTTGCTGTGGGGCGCAGTTTGACCGCGGTAGAAGTTTTTCTTATCCCTCAGCTTTATAATGCCAGAAGGTTTAATGTGAATTTAAAAAACTTTCCCAGACTTTTAGCTTTAGAAGAAATATGTCAAAATTTTTCGGCTTTTAAAAAAGCGCACCCGGATGCACAACCTGATAGTCCAAACTTTAAACAAATGGGTTCTAATTAAACTTTACAATGAGTAATAATTTACTAACAAACCGAAAGTTTTGGCCTTTATGCCTCACTCAATTTTTTGGAGCTTTTAACGATAATTTTTTTAAAAACGCGCTTATTATCTTAATCACCTTTCAATCTCTTGAGTTTTGGACTTTAAGTGCGGAACAGCTTATTGCACTGGCTGGCGGAGTTTTTATTTTTCCGTTTTTTTTATTTTCCGCCCTGGCCGGACAAATAGCAGATAAATATGAAAAAGCCAGATGGATTGTTTACATAAAAATCCTGGAATGTTTTGTGATGGTTTTGGCCAGTATCGGATTTTTAACCAACAACCTTCTTCTTCTTTTATTAGCTTTATTTTTAATGGGACTTCAATCCACTTTGTTTAGCCCTTTAAAATATAGTTACATGCCCAGACAAGTAGCTCGTGATCAACTTATATCAGCTAACGGATATCTGCAAGCCACCACTTTTTTAGCTATTTTATTAGGCACCAGTGTGGGTGGGTTTGTGATCGCCTTCCCTGAGCAGGGAGTATTTTATACCAGTTTAGGAATTTTTATTTTAGCGGGAATAGGACTCTTTTTTAGTTTTTTTATTTTAAAAGTGCCCTCTCTTACTCCCCTCTTGATTTTTCAATACAACCCTTTTACTTCTACCTGGCGTTTAATTCGCTATATCTTTCTTAAAAAGCAACTTCTTTACACCACTTTGGGACTGGCCTGGTTTTGGTTCTATGGAGCAACTGTTTTAACTCTTTTACCAGGATACGGAAAAAAAATATTAGGAGGGGATGAACAAGTAGTGACTTTTTTATTAACCCTCTTTTCCATCGGCATTGGCTTAGGCTGTATGACTTGCAAAAAAATCTCCAGAAAGGGGTTAAATTTAAGTTTAGCACCCATAGGGGCTTTGGGTTTAAGTTTGTTTTTAGGAGATCTGAGTTTGCAAAATTATTTAATAGGGACGCGCAGTTCCCCTGTTTCCCTTAAAGATTTTATTACAAACATAAAAAACTTTAGAGTGATATTTGATTTAATTATGATTGCCTTCTCAGGAGGTTTATTATTTGTGCCTCTGATGACTTTTTTGCAAATCATCTCTCCTAAAGAGCATTTGTCCAGAGTGATTTCTGCGGGCAATATTTTTGATGCTTTTTTTATGGTCTTATCGGCAGGAAGCCTTATCTTGCTTTTTTATCTTGGATTAACTTCCGTAGATATTTTTTTTCTTTTAACTCTAATCAATTTAATTTGCGCTTTTTTGATTTATTGGTTTTCCAAAACTGCTAAAAAATCAATTTAAAATAGATTGTCTAACAATATCTTTATTCTGCAACAACATACTTTATAAAAAAGTTTTTCTGATCCTATTAAGTAGAGTCAAACAAAACCTTGAGGGCCGTTTGGGTGGATAAAACTCGGCACTGGTTTTGTTTATACTCCTTCTTAATATGAGCTACTATTTGCAAAGAATGCTTTGGTTTAAGTTTTTCGGAGTAATATTTAAGTGATTTAGAAATCTTTTCTTCAGAAAGTTTAGCTTCTATTAAAGCAAATATTGCACCTTCTTTCAATATAACAAAATCTACTTCTCGTCCCTCTTTGTCTCTGATATATTTTAATTCCCACCGAAAACCTGTGCTATCTTCGAGGTAGTGAATTTTTTTAAGAAGATGAGTAGCTATTAGATTCTCAAAACGCGAGCCTTCCTCTTTTTCTAAAATAAGATCAGCATTATCAAAGAAATACACTTTCTGTGGTTTTTGCACAGCTCGTGGCAGATTTTTTGTATAAGGAAAAACAGAAAAACAAAGATACATTTTATTTAAAGCCTCCAACCAAAGCCGGGCAGTCCTATGGGATATTTGTGTTTCCTGGGCTATATTGGATAGATTGATAAGTTGTCCCCCTCTTCGGCGCAGTATGTCCACCAGCAAATTAAGATCTTGGATGCGTCTGATAGATTCCAGATCTCTAATATCCTCTTTTATAATTCTTTCAAATCGCTCTCGTCGCCATCTTCTGGCAAACCGTTCTCCTCCTCCTAAAAAAGGTTCTGGAAAACCTCCAACAGTCATCAACCGATTAAACCCCTCTTTGAAGCTCATCTTTGCTGGTAATTCATCCAAAGTAAGAGGATGAAGCCTCCAGTAGTGATAACGACCTAAAAGGGAATCTCCTCCCCGGCGATACAGATCCAAGCGCGCACTCCCCGTAACTAAAAATTGATGAAAAAGATGCATTTTATCATACACGCCTTTAATCCAATTTTTCCAAAGCCGGTATTTATGAAGTTCATCAAAGACAATAAGCTGATGGTTTTCGTCCCATTTTTTTTCAACAATGCGGTGTCTATCTTCATCAAAATCCCAATTCAAATAAAGCCCTTTTTTAAGTTTCTTGTAAGAAAAGTTTTTTAGAATATGCTGGGCTAAAGTGGTTTTGCCCACTTGCCTTGGCCCTCCTAAAAAAACCATTTTCTTAGATAAATCTTGTAATATATCTTTTTCAATATAGCGTCTCATGCTGGCTATTTTATACTATAGTATAAAATAGTCAAGGCCAGATTGTCCTGTAGTATGAAATAGTAATCTGTGATAAACCTCATTCTCCTTTCTAAACTGAAAAGCCAAGTTGTTTGGCCAACTGCAAAGCCAAGTACTTGGCTTTGCAGACCCTTGAAAGCGGGTATCCAGAACCTAAACGGAAAGCCTAAAAGGCTTTCAGCCTTTTTCAAGTGGGAATCTAATCAAAAAAACAAACTTTTTCACGAGCTACTAAAATAGTAGTCTCGGTGGAGAGCGGATTTTACCACGCGCAAGATATAAAATTGTGATCTTAGTGAAGGGCGGAGTAAAGCCATAGATCCAGCACGGGTGCATAAAGAAACAAAAGCACACTAAAATTAAGCCATAGAAAAAAAGGTCGGAAGTTTAATTTTTTAGAAAATTTTATAAACTCTAAAAAAATTTTTACACAAAAAGGAATCAGCAAAAAAACATACACCACACTCATTTTAAAAAACAAAGGAGAGATAAGGGCCAGCCCCATATAAGAAAGTAAGTAAAAACTCATATAGCGAAGGGTGTTTTTCTCACCCAGACGAAGAGGGGGCACAGGAAAACCTGCTGACTTATAGTCCTCCTTATAGCGCAAAGTGAGAGACCAAAAATGAGGCATTTGCCATAAAAAGAGAATAAAAAAAAGATATAAACATTCTGCTGAAAACACAAAAGAAGACACAACAGAGTAGCCAATCATTACTGGCAAAGCCCCTGGTAAAGCTCCAGGGACGGCTGAAAACACCCAATTTTTTTTCCAAAAAATAGTGTAACATAAGTTATAAAGCAAAACGGCCAGCAAAGCTAAGCCAGCGGTTAAAGGTTTTAAGGCTAAAAGCAAAAACAAACCCAATATTACTTCTACAATCCCAAGGGAAAAAGCCTGAAGAGCGGTCAGTTTTCCTGAAGGGACTGGGCGGTTTTTTGTGCGCTTCATTAAACTATCTAAACGCCATTCATAAGCTTGGTTTAAGGCAAAGCTTCCGCTCACTACTAAATAAAGGCCCGCCATAAGCCAAAAAAATGGAAAATCCAAAGAAGAAACAAAATCTAAAGGGAAAGGATGCGTGATTATAGCCAGTGCGTAGCCCGCGCCTGCGCTAAGTAAAGCAAAGAATACAATACCGGACTTTGTGAGCTTAAAGTAATCTTTAATACTTAAAGAACTTGAGGCGCGATAAACTTGGTTTTTACTCATAAAATTTTCTCCAGCTTTAAGGAGGGATATGTATATTTTTCACTCTTTCCTTAAAAGGATTGAGTAATTATATCTTATTAATTATAATCTGTAAAATGAAATGGTCTCTTATTTTTGCTCTTTTGCTGTTTGTATATTTTACATACGCTGACACTATAGACATAGGTGGAGGAGGATTTACGCAATGTAAGGCAGACTTTACGCTTAGCCAGCCCATTAAGTGGCATGACCCTTTGTTTCCTATTCCTGTAGTTATTGATTCCAAAATGAATGATAAAAAGGTAACTATGTATATTTATGCAACTGTTATATGGAATAAGATATATCAGTCTTTTTTGAAAAAAAATTTTACAGAACCTAAAAAATACCCTAAAAAATTGTTTTCCTATTCTATTGTGACTGACAACTATTCGGATTATGAGGAATCTCCTTATATAATATGGTTATCAGAAAAATTACTTCCAATAAAAGTAAATGGCATAACAGAATATTTTGATAAATGGTATTGGGTGTCCGATACAATTAAAGGAGCACATATAAACCTAAACACAGGGAAAAAATGGTATTTTGAAGAAAATAATCCTTTCAGTAATAACTGGAATTGGCCTAAAACAGTGGATTCTGATAAAATAGATTTTTTGACAGTGGCATTACATGAATTAGGCCATGCCATTGGTCTAAAACACACTACAGATTCAAATAATATCATGTTTCCTTGCACGAGAAGAGGAGAAAGAGTGTATCCTACAGATAAAGATATTAAAAAATTTTTTAAGAACCATGATTATGAGATAAAGTATAACTTGTTGCCAATCCTTATAGGAGATTAGATTAAATGAAATGGATAGCTATATTTTTACTGATTTCGGCTTGTGGTAAATCACCTCATTACACTATTGTGGATTATGCTCCTTTTACAAAAGAAGAGGTAAAGTGCATTATTAAACATGTCCAGCCTGTAGATAAATCTTTAAGTGAAATGGAAGAATACATACTTGAATTTGATGGAAAATATTATAACATCACTGATCCAAAATTTGAAAAGTGTTTAAAAGACCTATAAACAACAGCTTTTTCTTGCTGGGGGATATGTATATTTTTCATAGTTAAATCCTTAATGGCAAAAATTTACAGGACAGAGGATTCAGGAACACGGGTAAGAATATCTAACTCGCAAAACAAAAACAAAATCACTAAAAAAAACACACCGGTAAGAAAAATCACCGGAAAAAGTTTATTGTCATACTTTAAGTGCATAAAGAAGAGCAAGACTAAAACGGCCTTAATAGTAGCAATACCCATTGCTATTAGCACATTAAGCGCGCCAAAGTCCATTTGAGCCACCGCCACAGTTAAAACTGTTAAAACCAATAAAACAGCCAACACCTTGGCGTAAATAGCAAAAGGCACAACATGATTTTCCAAAGACATTTGTCCTCCTTATCTTAAAAAAAATTATTCTACTAAATACAGCAAGGGAAAAAGGTAAATCCAAATTAAGTCTACTAAGTGCCAAAAAAGCCCTACACATTCCAAAGGAGTATAATAAGAAGGATTAAAATGTTTTTTATGAGAGCGCAAAATAAGCCAAAAAATGGCTATCATACCGGCTAACACATGGGAACCATGAAGCCCTGTCATTAAGTAGTAAAAAGAAAAATAAAGTGGTAGATTTTTTAAAGTCTCTGTTTCTGTGTAAGAGAAAAAAGAACCTGGGGCTAAACCTAAGTGAAGTTTATGGGAATATTCAATATACTTTACCCCCATAAAAACAAATCCGCAAAGAAGAGTAAGCCATAAACAGGTTTTAGACTTTGAGTTTTGCCCTTTTTGCACATAGTAAATACTTAAGGCCATAGTAAAAGAGCTTATAAGCAAAACCACTGTGTTTAACGCCCCTAATTTCCAATCTAAAAAAGTGGCCCCTTGCAGAAAAATATCTGGATACATTCTTTTGTAAAGGGCGTAACCCACAAAAAGCCCACCAAACATCAGAATTTCTGTGCATAAAAAGAGCCACATACCCAGCTTACAGGCCGATTTCTCCTGACTCGCACTTTCAAAATGATGGGCGGGATGATGCGCCTTTGCTATTGCTTTGCTCATAATTAAATACCTCTTTTACTTCCACCCTCATCAACCAAAGGATGGGTTTTGACTGTTACAATTTTCATAAAAAAACCTTACCCTTAACTAAAAATCTTAGCAAGTTATTTTTTTGCTCTCTCTTATGCTTTTATAATCCCTCGCGCCCCTTGCTCACCAAACCCTCTAAGAACAGAATAAGTGTTTTTTTAAAATTTCCATAATTATTTTTTTTCATTATTGATATAATTTTTTTCTTTTTCTGAAAATAAAAATTTATTTATGATATAGTTGTCTAATTTCTGAAACGGACTGTGATTTTGTATCACTTTATCCACTAATTTTGTGATTTTAGAAAAAGTTTTTTGATCCCATAAAGGAAGTGGTAAATCTTCAATATGGCTTCTCAAAATCTTTATACTGGAAAATTTTTTCTGAAATAGAAACTGATACAAAGAAGAGTTAAAAAGAGTAGCAATGACTTTGATAGGATAATTAGGAATCTCAGGGATAAGTATATTAGCACTGTTTAAAGTTAATCTTTTATAATTATCATAAGCAAAAATTAAATTTTTTGAAATAAATTTATAAATCAGTTTTTCTTTAACTCGATATTTTTCCTCTGGAGCGACTTGTTGAAACCTCTCAGGTTGAAAGTGAATGTAGGAAGAAGGGGTATCTAAAATAAACTTTTGGACATTTTTTCCAGTGTAAATAGGCTCAAACCCTGGTTTTTTATTATCACTGATAAATTTTTTGTTATCGCCTGTCACAATACCTAAAGCCCAGTCCGCGCTTTTTTTCAAGGTAACATGTTTTTCTTTATATACTTTATCAATAATTTTACGATCATAAGGACTTGCGTGAATATTAAATATAAAACCCGGGTTTTCCAACCATTTAATTTGTGATAAACAATATTTTTTCTTATGGATATATACCCTGGTTGAATGGGTTTTCTTACTATGGACCTTTTTGCTCTCTTTTTTTAAATCCAGCTGAATAACGGGAGTAAAAACATTTTTAAAAATACGCTCCAAATAAGTAATGTTTATAATACGAGCTTTAGTTAAGATAATTTTCCTTATATCTTTATGTGCTCTTACATTTAAAATGGCTTCCGGTAAAATAAAAGAGACCACCCCATTAGGCTTTAACCAGTTAAGGCTTTTATTTAAAAAATAAGAAAACGACTCAAAAGAACTTATCTCAGGGTAAAGATTTTTCAAAAATTTTTTTTCCTCTGTTAAAAAACGCGCACCCCAAGGAGGATTTGTCGCTATAATATCAAATTTTTTTATACTTTTATCATAATTATCCCATGCAACGGGTGAATCAAAATCAAGCAAAGTATTTTTATAAAAAATATTAGGAATAAACTTTTTATTTTTAAATTTTATTAAAAGGTTTAAGCGGGATATTTTAGTAGCGATTTTATCGCAGTCTATACCGTAAATGTCTAAAGGGTTTTTGACTTTATCTGCAAAAGCTAATAAAAACTGCCCTGTTCCTGAGCAAGGATCTAAAATTTTAGAGTCCGGTCTTGCATAAGGCTTTATCATGTTGTCTACTATACCAGGAGGAGTGTAATAAGAACCACTATAGGACTTTTTTCCCTCAAACAGTAAAGACTGATATAAAGTTCCAAGACTATCTCTTTGATCCGGAAGATCACAGTCTAAAAGAAAAGAATAATGTTTTTTTAAATCTTTTAGTTTAATATCCGATAACCACATAAAAACTTCTTTTTGGATTTGTGAGTTTAAAAAACATAGTTTTCTTTTTTGCAAAAGATCTGGAACACTAACCGAAGACAATACATTTTGCGCCTTTAGAAAATTTAAACTAACCAAAAATAAAGCTGTGGATACATTGATATTGTTTTCCTTTATAAAGGAAATAATACTATTTAATTTGTCCTGATTAGATTTGCTATGTGCATATTCTGCAGGAATACAGGTTTTATAGGATTTAATTTTATTGGCGCGATAGTTTAATTTATTTAACTTACCACTTAAAATTTTTAATTTAATATTTTCAATATCTTTTTTGTAAAAGAGATATCCTTTAGGGCTCCGGTGAACCAAAGGCAAATGACCACATTTTACCCAATTACGGACTGTAGCCCGTGAAATACTTAATAGCAAAGCCACAGCTTCAAGGTTTAACAGCTTCTGATCCTTATAGCTGTTTATGGATTCAGTATAAATGCTTGGATCCATTTATATATATGCCTTTTTTAAGATTGTGTGTTTCCTAATTATCCTTGACTACTGAAATTTAACATAAAATTATTCACTTTCTATTGCAAGATAATAAGTGTTTACCCATACCTATACCTATAAAATGCATCTTCTTTCATATTGTGTTTGTTTAACCTAATAAAAATAAATATATACACAGGCTACTCTAACCATAATGATATGGGTTTTTATTGGTCACCACGGGGGCTTTTTTAAAATTTTCATGAGGAGGAGGGGAGTCTGTTTTCCACTCTAAAGTAACCGCACCCCAAGGGTTAGGACCTGCTTTTTCCCCTTTTAATAAAGCTTGAATAACTACAAAAAACACCACTAAAAAGCCTAAGCCAATCATCCAAGATCCTACAGTGGAAAGTTGGTTTAAAGGTTCATAAGCAGGGGCATAATCATGATACCGGCGAGGCATACCCATAAAGCCCAAAATAAACTGTGGAAAAAAAGTCACATTAAAACCTACAAAAATAAGAACAAAACTTATCCGTGCCCAAAACTCGTTACATACCCGGCCAAACATCTTGGGAAACCAGTAATAAAGCCCCCCTGTAATGGCCATTAAAGTTCCCCCCACCATCACATAGTGAAAGTGCGCCACCACAAAATAAGTGTCATGCACATGCACATCAAAAGCCAGAGTGGCCAGCATGATCCCTGTTACTCCTCCAATCACAAACAAAAACAAAAAACCCAAGGCGTAAAGCATAGGAGAATCAAACTTAATAGATCCCCTATACATAGTAGCTACCCAGTTAAAAATTTTAATGGCCGTAGGCACTCCCACCAACATAGTCAGAAAAGAAAACAAAACCCCCACCCACTCGGACTGACCACTTACAAACATGTGGTGTCCCCAAACAAAAAAACTTACGGCCGCAATTCCCACACTGGAAAAGGCAATGGCCTTGTAGCCAAATATAGTCTTTCGAGAAAAAACAGTAATAAGCTCACTAATAACCCCCATAGCCGGCAAAATCATAATGTAAACTGCGGGATGAGAGTAAAACCAAAAAAAGTGCTGAAACAGCACAGGGTCCCCCCCTAACTTTGGATCAAAAATACCTACCCCTAAAAGTCTTTCTGCCGAAAGCAAAAGCAAAGTGATAGCTAAAACAGGGGTAGCCAGCACTTGTATAATAGCTGTGGAGTAAAGCGACCAAACAAAAAGGGGCATCTGAAAAAACCCCATACCTTTAGCCCTCAGTTTATGAACAGTCACAATAAAATTAAGGCCCGTTAAAATAGAAGAAAACCCCATAATAAAAGCCCCTAATACCACCCATATTGTTCCATTGTCTGTGCGGATGCTATAAGGAGTGTAAAAAGTCCAGCCTGTGTCCACACCATTAAAAAAAAGAGAGCACAGAGCCACCATAGCTCCCGTTATCAAACAATACCAGGAAAGCAGATTAATCCTTGGAAAAGCCACATCTTTTGCTCCAATTTGCAAGGGCAAAAAAAAGTTTCCGAGAAAGGCAGGAATGCCAGGGATAATAACCATAAAAACCATAATGGCTCCGTGAAAAGTCATAAACTGATTATAAATTCCGGCGGAAATAAGAGTCTCACCCGTCATAAAAAGCTCAAGTCGCATAAGAAGGGCAAAAATCCCACCCAGCAAAAAAAAGCTAAAAACAGTTATCATATACAAGACGCCAATTCTTTTGTGATCTAAAGTAAAAAGCCAAGATAAAAGCCCACTTTTTTCATTTAGGTAGTTTTTCATAATTATTTTCCTTTTGGTTTTTCCTTAGTAGAAGGTTCTTTATATTATACAAAGTCAAAAACTGTCTATCGTTTATCTTTCTCAGTAGAAGGTTCTTTTTCTTTTAAAGACTTAATATATTCTATTAAACCTGTCATCTCCTCTTCTTTCAAAAGACCAGCAAAGGGGGTCATCGAGTTGGGATACCCTTTCACAATCCGTGCGGAGGGGTTTAAAATAGACTCTCTTATATAGTTTTCATCTGCTGTTAGGCTTTTGTTTTTTTCAAATTCTCTTTTTGAACCAAAAAGACCTAAAAGCCCAGGACCAATTCTTTTTTCTGAAGTAGTGGTATGACAAGCTATGCAGGTCTGTTGAAATACTTTTTCCCCTATTTGAAGCATAGTCAGCCCTTTAAAAGGATCTTTAATCAGCCACTCTTCCCACTCCTTAAGACTCATAACATGTACTTCGGCTAACATGCGGGAGTGCCCTTCGCCACAAAATTCTGCACAAAACACCGGAAACTTTCCTTTCTTTTTAGCTGTAAAAGATAAAGCGGTATAGGCCCCAGGCAATACATCTTGCTTGATACGAAAAGAGGGAATAAAAAAACTGTGCAACACATCTCTTGAGCTCATTACCAACTTAACAGGTTTCCCCACTGGCACAGTTAAGACTTTACGGGTTTTTTTCCCATTTTTATATACAAAATCCCAGTGCCACATTTGACCATAGACATGAATTTCCAAAGCCCCCTCAGGATGATCTCTCATTTTATCGTATAAAAACCAGCCCCATCCAAAAACAAACATAAAAATCAAAAAAGGAATAAAGCTCCATAAAAATTCCAATAAATAATTATGAGTGATAACCGGGGTTTTATCTGTTTCTGATTTTCGGCGGTAACGAATAGCAAAATAAACAAATCCTCCTATCACTAAAAGAGAGGCTAACACGCTAATTTCTACTAAAAAATAAGTAAGTTTATCAAACTCTTCGGCCCATTTTGTAGCGGGGGCGGGAAGCCAGCGGACTGCAAAAGCCTGGCCTATAAAAAACATATACCCTAACAAAGAGTAAACCAAAACTTTTAACATTTAACCTATTTCCTTCCTTCTTGATTTTTTATTTTCTCTTATCCACACGGGGAGCAAAAAACAAAGCAGAAGACAGAGGGTCAAAACCCCTCCAGCCCTCATAATATTATAGGCATACCAGGAATAACGCATTCTTTTAGGATCAAACTGAAAACAAAAAAGCAAGACTCTGTCTAAAATGGTAGCTATTTTCCCTTGGCTTGCCTCCACAAGAGAAAGACGCAAAGTTTGAGATGGAAACACCACACCATAAAGGTAGCGGGAAATTTTTCCCGCAGGGGTTAAAGTGTATGCTACTGGCAAGTGGGCAAATATTTTTTGGCTTTCATCCCACCGGAAACGAAAACCCACTTGCTGGCTTAAAGCTAAAATGTTTTCTTTTGAACCTGTTAAAAAATGAGTACTTTCTGCTGGTAAATTGTATTTTTCTATATAACTTCTTTTTTTCTCTAAAGCTAATTTTGAGGATTCTCTATCATCCATACTAAGTAACACAAAGTTAAATTTTTGTTTAAAATTTTGAGGTAGATTTTTTAAGCCTTCGGAAAGGCCATTTAAGTGCAAACCGCATAAATTAGGACACCGATAATACACAATAGAAAGTAAAACAGGTTGGTTAAAATATTGCTTAAGCTTAACTTTTTTTCCTTGATCGTCTGTAAAACTTAAGTTCAAGTCTAAAGTCGCTCCCGTTTTTTCCTGAATCTCAAGCCCTTTTAACTCCTCTGGTGTTTGAGAGGGGGAAAACTTCCTTTCCGGGCTATAACTCACGGAAAAAACACTAAAAAATAAAATTGTTGTTATTATTGTTATTCTCATCATTTTTTTAACCTGTTTAATCGTCCGTGCAAAACCTCATTCGTCTTGTTCTAATAAGCCAAGTTGTGTTGACTTTGTCATTCCATTACGCGCGGGAATCTCGCCTTTTTTGAGATAAAAAGTAAGTCTTGTTTTACTGTCTTGGCAACATACTTTTTCACAGGCGATTATTTAGCTGTTTTAGCAAACTCCGCTAATTTTTCCTTATCATCTTCTACTTTATTTTTTGTAATAGAGCGCATATAATGCACTAAAGCCCAACGATCTGATACAGACAAATAAGAAAAAGAAACCATTGATGTTCCCTCAATACCCTGGATTAAAGTTTTGTAAAGAGATATGGAGTCCCCGCCTTTAGTCCATTCTCCTTTTACTAAGTCTCTGGGTGGGGGTTTTAAGCCAGCTGAGGCCAAACCATCGCCCTGGCCTGTTTTTCCGTGGCAGGAGGCACAATAAGTTTGATAAAGCTTTCCACCCTGATTCACCAAGGTTTCACTAAAAACCCACGGGTTTTTAGTGGTAGATTCTGTAGGGCCTTTGTCTGAGGACTCTTTTACCCCTTGTTCCTCTTGATTTTCCAAAGAGGCAGAATCTTTTAAATCCTCTTCTATCTCTGCTAAATCCATCGGTGGAGAAAAAAACACCAAGTAGGCAAAGTATCCAAAGCTAAAAAAAACGGAGATTAATAAAACTATTAATCCATTTTTATTGTAGTTCATAAATTTTCCTTAGCTTTTTTTTTCCTTTTTTTCAAATAAAGCTTTCCAAAATCGGATATTTTATTTAAAATTTTAATTGATAGCCCTAATCGGTTCTCTAACATTAAAAAACCGTTTGAGTTAAGTTGGACTAATGATTGATTTTTTTTATACCTAAAAGGAGTGGGTTTTTGCAACTCCTGATGAAAGCTATTTTGACAAATTAAAATTAGAAAACAAGAAAAATTAAACTATAAACTTTAAAAGTGTGTAAAAACGGAAGTTTTATGAAGCAAAAATTAAACCCACGGGCCTACTTATGGACATTTCTTCTGATTATAAGCTCACTCTTACTTATGGGTTGCACAAGCACTTACACGGCCTTACAGGAAATAGAACCAGGGCGGACCAAGCAAGAGGTCCGAATTGAGCTTGGAAAACCCACTTTTGTGGGTCGAAAAAAGGGGCAAGATCGATGGACTTATAAGTTTAAAAAGCACTCACAGGAATACACACAAGATGTATTTTTTGATGACGGCAGACTTTTAAAAGTAGGGCCCCTAACCCCTTATCCAAACTACAAAAAGAAAATGGTAGAGGCAGAAACCTTAGAAGACTATGAAATTCACGCCTCACTTTATCAAAAACAAAAGGCGCGCGGGTTTCGGGAAATAAACTCTGTTAAAAAAAACGATATAAGGGATTTTTGCGACAATATGTTTTCTCTTTCTAAAAGAAGGGCAGAATGCGAAAGCAATATGACAGGCAAAAAATTCTGGCCGGTGGCTCTCACTTTTTGCCAAGAAGAGATATGGGGTTATAGCGCGAAGCTAAATTGTTTTTCCACAGTAGCGAATAAAGTATTTTCTCTTTCCGCACTTGAATTTTGCGCTAAGAGCAAATCCTTTTTAAATAGCAATATTCAAAAATTACAGTGTCTTAGAAATTCAAGTTCCCATCCTCTTTTTTCCAGTCAAAAAAGACACCCTACTAAAGCACACGGAAATATCACGGACGATTCTAAGTAGCGACATCTTGCTTGGCCAACATAAATGGGCTGAAGTGACCGATCATATTTTGACTATTAACGGCTTTTATATACAATATTTTTTAAATTTGGTATCGACTTGTTTCCAATAAGTATACGCTTGTTTCCAATCGGTATTTTTTATCCTATCTTCCCTGGCTTTTTGTGAATTAGTAAAAGCTTTAGTGTACTCATCTTTTGCCTTATTTAACATATCATTAATCTTTTCCATATCCATATTGGTATTAGGATAATCAGCAGTTACTTCATAAGCATAAATTTTATGATAATAAGCGGCCTGAGCTTTTTTATAATGGGTCTCAATCTTGGCTGTATCGGTATAAGCTTTGGCCTTATTAGTAAAAGCTTTGGCTATATCGGCATAAGCTTTGGCCATGTCTGAAGTGGGTATCTTAAAAGTAGTTAAGGTTTTTGATTTGTCGGCATAAGCTTTAGCCATATCTGTATAAGCTTTGGCCATGTCTGTATAAGCTTTAGTCATATCAGCTAAAGCTTTATTCAAGTCAGAATTAGCTTGAGATATATCAGCCTCAGCTTGGAATATTTTGCCCTCATCGTCAGCCAGATAAGCATTGCTAAAGTTGGTTGAAGCCTTAAGCAAATCAGCCTCTACTTGGTTTGAATCAGCTAAGGCTTTATTCAAGTCAGAATTAGCTTTGTTAATCTTTGGAGCGATCTTTTTTAAGTCGCTATCGATTTTTGAAAACGCGGTTTTTACTTTTTTGCATATTTCAGGATGTGAGGCAAAACTCATAATCGGCAATAAAAGAATTATCAAAAAGACTTTCATAATTGTTTTTTATCGGCTGTTTTAAATAATAGTTTAAAGTTTTTTTGCAGACCAAGCCTTGAAAACTGCATAAAAACACAGTTTTAAAGTTTTTCTAAATGATCTTTCTTATAATAAAATGCAATCTTAACTAATCAGATAAAAAGGCTGGTTAGCGGAGGCTAAAAGCTGGGTAAAGTAGCCTAAGATAGAAAAAACCTATAAAATTAATATATAATATAGCTAAAACTGGTATTTTTAACAACATCCCTCTTCGGTTTCGACTGGGAGGTGCGAGGCGATCGAAAGGTCGCTTTCGTCTTTTTTAAAGAGGCACATTTTGCAACCTATCTTGTCTACTCCACTAAACACATCTATGGATTTTTGATATTTTATGATTGCTTTTTTTAAAAAAAGCAACTGGAAATCCTTACACCAGGGCATGAAAACTACCCCTATGAAATGGTTTAAGGTTACTGTGTAGGATCTGCTTCAAGGGGGTTTTCCTCTTCGGCCCCAACTTCTTCCCCTTCGGTGGGGGCAGATAAAGCCATGTATTGTTTCCATCTGAGTTGAACAGATAAAAAAGAAAGACCAGATACTAAACACATAGCTTTTACAGGGTTTAAGTTTTTTATCTCCAATACCCCTTTTTTTTGAGAACGCAAAATCTCTTTTGCAGACCATTTAAAACGAGGATCTTCCAAGACAGATAAAACCTCTTGCTCTATTTCTAAAGAATCTAATCCAGAAATTTGAAGATCATAGCGTAAAAAACCTTTTTCCGAGCTGGCCGGAGCGTTGCCGTATTTTTCCACATCGGAAAAATCTTGATCCGTTTCCTGGAGAGGTAAATCATCCCATTGCTCTTCCTCTTTTAGATTTTCTGCACTAACAACTTCCTCTCCTTCCCTTTCTTCACCCTTCGCACTCTCATTAAATACTTGATCTTTTGTTTCCCCCTCTTCTTTTTTTAACACCTCAGCTTGATTGTTTATTTGCTCTTCTCCTGATAAGCTTCTCTCTGCAAGCAAGTCCTCTTCTGATAAACCCTCTACTGCCGGCAACTCTTCTGCTAAAACTTCACCCTCTACTGCCGGCAAACTCTCTTCCAATAAACCTGCCTCTTCTTCTGGCAAATTTTCTTTTGCTAAACCTACATCTTCTGCCGGTAAATTCTCTTCCGACAAACTCTCCTCCACTAAACCTGATTCTCCCTTAGCTTGCTCTCTTGTGCTTTCTGGATTTTTTGCAATGGCAACCTCTTCTCCTAAATCAGCTTTAGGACTTTCTTGTGATAAGGGAGACCCCTCTTGCTCCTCTTCTTCTGCCGTCTCTAAAATAGAGGGAGCAGGTTTTGACTCATACACTACCTTAAGCGCGCCATCGATCCATTTAAGAGTAGAGTTACAATGCTCGCAAGCCACTAAGTTGCCCATATCCCCTCCATCTGCTAAAGGAGGAGGAGGGTTAAATTCTTTTTTACAACAAGGGCATATTTGTTTCATATTTTGATCTTTTTCTTTTTTAATTGTTGTCTTTGTTTTCTACGTTCCGCTCGATTTAAAGTTCTGGATGGGGCCCCAGGAGGGGGAGCTTGAGAGGCCTCCTCCTCCTGACGAGGAGAAGGAAGAGAGATTTTTACCTGAGGCCGTTCATAATCTAAGTCCGCTTCATCATAGTCCCTTTGTAATTTAAAATCCTCTGGATGATCTACTTGAATTTTAATTTTAAAAAGTTTTTCAATAGACTCTGAAGCTACTTGCCAATTCATTTTTTCAAATAAACCAAAAGACTCTTGTTTATACTCCACTAAAGGATCTTTTTGCGCATAAGCTCTAAGGTTTATCCCTTCTTTTAAGCGATCAATATTTTCCAAGTGCTCTTTCCATCTCATATCTAAAGTTTGAAGCAAAATGAGTTGAACCACAGATTGAAAGTGTTCCTCCATCTCTTCTTTTCTTAAGTCATAATGTTTTTTTACCTCTGATTTTATAAGAGCCACTATAGGATCGGCACTTATTTTTTGTCCTTCCCATTTATCCATATTAGGTTTATGGATTTGTAACACTTGGTCTCCGATAGAAATACTTTCTGGAAGCAAAAAACCAAACTGCTGATAAACCGCCTGATTAAGCCCTTTTAAATTCCAGTGCTCAGGCTTTGTCTGATCTCCCACATAAGTATCTAAAAGGCCAGAGGTGACTTCACTTAGAAAATCCAAAATTTGTCGCTCTACTTTTTTTAGATTCATAATGTTTCGGCGCGTTTTATATATGACTGTTCTTTGTTGATTCATTACATCGTCATACTCTAAAAGGCTTTTTCTAATATCAAAGTTACGACCTTCCGCTCTTTTTTGAGCACGCACAATGGCTTTGGTGACCATTTTAGCGGTAAGAGCTTCGTCATCGGGAAATTTGAGCACTTTCATCATTTTTTGCATCATCTCTCCGCCAACAAAAATTCTCATCAGATCATCTTCTAAAGATAAATAAAAACAGGACGCCCCTGGATCCCCTTGCCGGCCCGATCGGCCCCTTAATTGATTGTCAATCCGCCGAGATTCATGCCGTTCTGTGCCAATAATATAAAGACCGCCTGCCTTTAGCACTTTTTGTTTTTCTTGCTCACAAATTTCTTGAAACTTTAAAAGAGATCGTTTTTTTAGTTCTTCATCTGCTGACTCACTTAATTCTGCTTTAGACAAAAAGTCAGGATTTCCACCTAAGACAATATCTGTTCCCCGACCTGCCATATTTGTAGCAATAGTAACCGCTTGAAACCGGCCTGCTTGAGCCACAATTTCCGCCTCTTTTTCATGGTGCTTGGCGTTTAAAACATTGTGCTTTATGCCCTCTGTTTTTAAAACCGCAGACAGTTTTTCTGAGGTTTCAATACTGACCGTACCCACTAAAACGGGTTGGCCGTCTTTGTGAGCCATTTTTATTTCCTCCACAATCGCCCTAAATTTAGCTTTTTCCGTTTTATAAATAACATCGTTTGCATCTTCTCGCCGGATGGGTTTATTGGTGGGAACCACAAAGACTTTTAATTTGTAAATTTTATCAAACTCAACGGCTTCAGTTTCTGCGGTGCCTGTCATGCCAGCCAACTTAGAATACATCCTAAAATAATTTTGAAAAGTTACAGAGGCCAGGGTTTGATTTTCTTTTTTTACTTTAACCTTTTCCTTGGCCTCGATAGCCTGGTGCAGGCCATCACTCCAACGTCTACCCGGCATAAGTCGCCCTGTAAATTCATCTACAATCACGATCTCATTATCCTTAACCATATAATCTACATCCTTTTTAAATAAATAGTGAGCTTTTAAGGCCTGATAAATATGGTGAACCAGATCAATATGAGCTATATCGTAAAGATTTTTTATTTTTAATAAATTTTCTACTCTGCCGTTACCCTCCTCCGTAAGAGAAACTGTTCTGGATTTTTCTTCCATAGTAAAATCCTGATCTTTTATAAGTTGAGGGATAATGTGATTAATATGATGATATTTTTCTATGGAATCCTCTTTGGGACCGGAAATAATAAGAGGAGTCCTGGCCTCATCTATTAAAATGGAGTCACATTCATCTACGATAGCAAAGTTTAGCTCTCTTTGCACACAGTGGCTTAAATCAAACTTCATATTGTCTCTTAAATAATCAAAGCCAAATTCATTGTTAGTGCCATAAGTGATATCTGCGCCATAGGCTTGCTTTCGCTCCCGATCAGTTAAATCATGGACAATAGTTCCTGTGCTAAGCCTTAGCCAATTATAAACCTGCCCCATCCACTCCGTATCTCTTTTGGCCAGATAATCATTTACGGTCACTACATGCGCGCCCTTTCCCCCTAAGGCATTGAGATAAATGGGCAAGGTAGCCACCAAGGTTTTTCCCTCCCCGGTTTTCATTTCTGCAATTTGCCCCCTGTGTAAAACTACACCCCCAATCAGCTGAACATCATAATGTCTAAGCCCTAACACCCGTCTGGAAGCCTCCCGGCAAACGGCAAAACTTTCCGGTAGAAGTTCGTCTAAAGGCTGGCCTTTCTCTATTTGCTCTTTAAATTTTGCGGTTTTCGTCTTAAGGTCTTCATTAGATAAAGCTTTTAAGGCCGGCTCTAAGGAGTTGATTTTTTCTACTAAAGGGACAAAAGTTTTTAATTCCCTTTCGTGATGAGCACCAAAAAGACGAATGAAAAAAGATTCTATCATTATTAAATACACTCTTTAAAATAGGACTTATCAGGTTTCCAGTAGATTTTTTTCGCCAAGGTGTTAAGAACCTATAGCCATTAAAAAGAAATCTTTTTCCACCCTGGCTAATTTAAAATCTAAAATACAGCAATTTATAAGCTTTTGTCCACTCCCAAAGTGAACACTCTATTTAAGCAGGAAAACAGGCTTAAAATCCTGTGGTATTTGAACAGTAAATAAGCCATCATCTACTTTAGGAGAAAATAAAGAGTACTGAAAAGTAAAACTGAAGTCGGGACTTTTGAAAGTAAGTGATCTTCTATCACCTCTTTTCCATTGGACTACTTGTTTAGAATATTGACATCTTACCGGGCGATTTTCCTGAGACATTTCACAGCTCCATTTTTTACCAATAGGCTTTCGATCAAAAAATATTTCATTAAAAAAGAAGTATTCAAAATTTTCTAAAAAAGACGGCAAAACCGTTTTCAGATCAGAACCTTTGTAAAATTCCTTTTTTTGCAAAAATAAAAGGGTAACTCTCTCTTTATGCCATAACATAGTTAAAACAGGAATCCCTAAAGAAGCACTTAAGTCTAAACGCAATTTATCTTTCCCGGATATAAAAATATCCGCGGAAAAATAATGCTTTTTTTTACCCTGAAAGATAAGCAAAGCCCCTGAAAAAGTGCCTGTTGTATAAGAATCCAAATAGGGAGGAATAGGTGATTTTTTTTTAAAAAAAGTTTTACAGGATAAAAGGCCTGTGAATAGAGCAAAAAAAAGCAAGGACTTAAACAGATAGCTGAATAGACAGCAACTTTTTCTCCAGTTTTTTCCTTCTGCTTTCATTGGTCTCCAATCCAATAGCTTTTTTATATAAAGAAATAGATTTGTCAATTCGGTCTAAATGATAATACACTTCCGCTAAATGCTCGGCAATAAGGCCTTCTGAAGTATTGTTTTGATAGGCCTGCTCAAGATATTGCAAAGCTTTTTTTATTTTTCCTCTTTTAAAAAAGACCCAACCCGCGGTATCTAAAATATAACTATCATCAGGTGCCAAAGAAAGGGCCTTTACGATCATTTTCTCTGCCGTTTCTAAGTTTTTATTTAATTCCGCATAAACAAAAGATAAATGATTAAGAGCTTCTATATGATTAGTGTCAATTTTTAAAACAGCTCTCATCCATTTTATAGTCTGATCTGGCTTACCTAATTGATCATATACAAATCCTTTATAAAATAAAATATCTGCATTTTTTGGGAATATTTTAGAGGCCTGAGACAGTATTTTTAGGGCTTTTGAAAAATCGCGGGTTTTTTCCAGCAAATTGGCATACAAAATGTAAATGCGAGAAGATGCGCGTGGGTGCGTGGACACTATTTTCTCTATAATAGAAAGGGCCTTGTTATATTCCGTTTTTTGTCCCCACATCCAGGCCAGTTGCAAGTTTAAAGCCCAGTTCCCTGGCTGAGCGGAGGCAAAAGGCTCTAAATACTCAATCGCTTTACTCCAATGGCCTTTCTCAGCATGAAAACGAAATAAAAGTAGGGAAATTTGAGGGTAAAATCCAGAGGTTTTATGAAAATCCTCTAAAATAAGAACCCCCTGGTCCGTTTTCCCTGCCTGTTGATAAAAAGAAAACAGCTCCAAAGCAGGAGATAGAAAATTAGGTTGAAACTGAAGGGATTTTCTTAAATGAAACAAAAACTTTTTTTTTCTACCTACTTTTTTATTTAGCTGAGCCAAAAGATAGTGGATTTTATGCAGGTTTTTTTCCTCTATCCGGCTTAAAGTGATAAAAAGAGGCAGAGCCTTAATACTTTCTCCTTTTTTAAGGTATAATAAAGATTTTCTATATAAAGCCTCTATATGATATGGTTTTTTTCTCAATACCCCACCATATTCAACAAGGGCTTTTTCATACATTAGACTTTTCTCATATATTTCCCCGATTTTTAAATGTAATGCCAGATTACCCGGCCCTTTTTTTAACAGACTCTCGCACTGTTTAAAAGCCTCAAAATAAAATCCGGCCCTAAAGTATTCATCCATTAAGCGAAACCTGAGGGAAAAAGACCGGGGATGATAAATAAGGGCCTTTTTAAACGAATTAATAGCCTCCATATTAGATCCCCTCAAGGATTCCTCTTCTCCTTTTATATAATGCCAATCCGCCTGAAACCGCAGGTAAGCCTGATCTATTACTATATCCTGATTTTTTTTTGTGCTTTTTAGAGATTTTTGAATAGACAAGCTATGACAAGCTGTTATAAAAGGAATAAAAAGCAATAAAAAATATATTTTTTTCATATACCTTTATATATCGGTCTATAAAAAAAACACTTTACCTTAAAAATAAAGAAATAGAAGAAATACGGATAAATGTCTGTATTTACTTAAGGAAAAAGAATTTTTTTAGTTCTATCAAAAAATTCTACTGTTTTGTAATTAATATTTTTTTTTCACTTTTTCGCTACACCATTTTTTTTTATTACACCCATTAAAAAAAAATTAAAACATATCTTGACAAGTTAAGAGAGTTTTCTTTATTATACGCTCCAATAAAAACAAGGAAGTTTTTACAAATTCCTAAGGATGATTAAAATCTTAACAATAAGGAGGAAAGAGTGGATCAAGAAAGCATCAATAGAACAACATCAACGGATCATTCTCCAAAAGCCAAGGTCATTAAACGATATGGCAACCGCAAGCTTTACGACACAGCGCGAAGCTCGTATGTCGTTTTAAATGATATAGCCAAAATGATCCGCAATGAAGAGGAGGTACAAATTATTGACAATGAAACAAAAGACGATATTACTTCGGACACTTTAACTCAAATTATTTTCGGAGCTGAAAAAAAATCATCTTGCTCCGCCCCCTTAGGTCTTCTTAAATCTATTATTAAAAATGGGGACGGAAGTTTTTCTAATTATTTAGCGGAAAAAGGTTTGTTTAAAGGACAAATAATGGATGAAAAAATAACTATAGAGGAAAATGATAACCTAAAGGCAGGTATAAAGACAGGTATATATAACCCCCGACCCCGAATTAATTTTCAGCGCAAAACACTTCCTGAAAGGGTTGTGAGGGCGGCTTTAAGCCAAAATATCTCTTCTGAAAACGAAAAAACCATCCTTCCTACTTCCAATGGCAATTTAATGAAAGAGGAATAAAAAAGTTTTTAGAAAGATAAAGATGGGCTGTGGTGGAGGGATCTACCTACAAAAAAATTGGCTGTGGTGGAGGGATTCGAACCCCCGACCAAATGGTTAACAGCCATCTGCTCTACCAGCTGAGCTACACCACAATTTTATAAAATCAAATTTTAAAAGAAAAGGGCTTTTTTGTCAATAACTTTATCTTAAATCCGTTTTTTTCTTTGGTTTTGAAGGGATGATCTTTAACCGGACCAGCTGATCCTGAGAGTCTGTTGTAAAAAACATCTTGTTTAAGCTGGCTTTAAAAGTTGGAGTATTTAACTGCTTTATAAAGAACAAAACAAACAAAAAACTCATTATCATAATATTAAGTTTCACATACCAAGAAATATCCATTTTTTTCTTGTGGAAAAATCTGTTCCAAAAAGTTTGAGGAACACCCAAAGATTTTCCTTTTAACTTTTGATCACATAAATTTTCTTGGATTTTATCTTTTTTACTTATTCGTTTTTTCCAAAACATATTATTCCTTACTCTATCATATTATAACATCATTTTACGGAGAGGGTGAGATTCGAACTCACGAGGCCTGTGAAGGCCTGCCGGTTTTCAAGACCGGTGCATTCAACCACTCTGCCACCTCTCCTGCTCTTTATTTTTTTATCCCCCATCGGCTATAAGTATATATACCTTTGCCAGCACAATTATTAAAATAAAAAACACATCAACTAATAAAACTCCTAAAAACCCCATTTTTTTTACCAAAGTAAAAAAGGCAAAACTCACTGTTAAAAAGATAAACACAAAGGAAAAGTAGCTATAATTCAGTAATGCCTGGCCGATTAAGGAGAGCAAAAAAGCAAAAAAAACTGTAGAAAATAGTTTAAAAAGAAAAGTAATGTATTTTTTAATAAAAGACACTTTTTTTCCAGATTTTAACATATTTTTCTCTCAAAATTATAAACAAGGGAGTTTTCCCTCTTAAAAAAAAGTCCGACTGTTTATTTAAAAAAATTAGCCACAACTCTCCTTAACTTTCCCGGTTAATTTAGATATTTTCTTCATTCTTTTTTCAATATCTCGCCGATCGGGTGCCCTGGGCATTAAATTTAAGTAATTACAATAAAAACCTGCGGCGGATTGGTAATCCCCTCTGATTTCGTAAATAATACCAAATTCCTTATACAAATGAGGATCGCCCGATTTTACATCTCCATCTTCCCCTTTTGCTTTTTTAAGAATTTTTACTGCTAAATCCAAATGACCAGCTCCTCTATAACATCGTGCAGTTTTAACATAAAATCCCATACTATCTGGGTTTAACTCAATCGCCTTCTGATATTCTCTCGCACACTCCAAAAATTTTTCCATCTTTTCATACGATTCTCCTGCTAACAAATAAGGGGAAATCCTTTTAGGATGGGATCGACTCTCTAAACGCGCCTGATCAATAGCTAATTCATAATCTCCTTGCAAAAAGGCAATTTTTCCTAAATAATAATGGGCTTTAGGATAGAGCTTATTTAAGGCCAGTACTTTGTTAAATTGTTTTTTAGCCTCAGGATATTTTTTTTCTTTCAAACGAAGCTGGCCAATATAAAAGGTGGGCTGAGGATCTGAAGGATTGACAATAGCGGATTTTAAAAAAGCGGAGTAAGCTCCTGCAAAATCTTCATCAAATATTAAAATCCGGCCCAGATAAAAATAGGCTGAATTATATTTTGGCTCAATCTCAATAATTTTAAGCAAAACCTCCTTTGCTTTGTTATACTGTTCATCTGTAAATAAATATTTTACTAATTCCATACGGTATTCCATAACTAACGGGTAGTTTTCTACCAGTTTTTGAAAATAGTTTACTCCCGTATCTACGCCATAAACATTTCCTAAGGCTTTTGCGTAAGCCACTTGGGTTTTTATGGCATTAGGATCCACTTCTAAACCTCTTGTAGCAGAAGCTAAAGACTCGTTAATATCCCCTATTTTTCCATAAGCAGAGGACAAAATCACATACGACTCCATATCCGCTGGATATATTTTTAAAGCTCTTTTTGCATACTGAATGGCCTTATAGTAATCCTCTCTTTTTAAAGACACATAAGCTTTTCCTCTGTATAATTCATAACTTCTGGGGACTTTCCTAAAAGCTATTTCTAAAATCTTATTGGCATTATGAAAGTCATACTTTTCGGAATAATATTCTGCCATCAACACATAAGCCTCCATCATAACTGGGTTGATGTTGATAGCCTTTTTAAGCCAATCAATAGCTTGATCAGAAAAACTTAAAGCCCAGTAACTTTTAGCCATTTTAATCGCGACCATCTCGTTTTGCTTCCCATCCACTTCAAACGCCGTTTTATAATATCCAATAGCAGAGCGAAATTTATTATTTAATACCAGCTGATCCGCTTCGTAAATCAGCTGATGACTTCTCACTCGCGTTTGCTGGAGTTGTGCAACACCTCCAATTTGACGAATTAAATTTTCGGCAGATTTGTTAGTGGGATTATAACTATAAGCCCATCGGGCGTATTCCAGGGCCTGACTGGTATCCTGTTTTTTTAAACTTATCTCTGCCAAGACAAAATAACCAGCTGAAAGAGTTTTGTTATAAACCATTTCAGGATCATTTAAAGCCACTTTTAATAGGTTTTCCGCTTTTTTTACTTTGTTAAAATGCTTATACTCCAATAACCCTATATTAATTTTAGCCTCTTTATGCTTTGGATCCAAAACTATAACTTTTTTATATAAAACCAACGCTTTTGCAATTTTATTTTGCTTAACCAAAACCTCCGCCATTACAATATAGGGTGCAATCCATTTCGGAAGCATTTTTTGAATAGTATCTAAATAACTAACCATAGTGGAGTAATCGTTTAAATAATACAAAATTCGAGCCTTTAAATAATAAAACAGAGGAACTAATTTTTGCGATTCTACATCTGTTGTGGCCCCACTTAGTCCATCTAAAGAGCTTTCCACCATACTCTTAGCATCCTTATATTTCCCCTTAGTAATCAAGCCCACAGAGTGGCAAAGCCCTGATCTCACCCCTCCTTTATTAAGTAAAGAAGTTTTACTAATTAAAAAAGATAAGGCGTTTGTGGCTTTCAGATCTTGTCTGCTAAAAGGCCATAGCTCTAAATATACAGCACAAAGCCAGGCCATTTTGTAAGTGTTTTTAAGATCTCCCTCTATTGCTTCCGCCAACAAAATTTGCGATTTCATGTAAGAGGAAACGGACCCTCGAAAATATTGCAAAAGGGCTTTTTTCATCAAAAGATCACTTTGCTCTTGAGATAAAGCGGGTTGGTTTTTTCTTGGAACTATTAATCTCACATATTCTTGTTTCGACTGTTTCTCTTCTTCTTCCCATAAAAAGAAAATAGCCAGTATTCCTAAAATTCCCAAAACAAAAAACCATCTTTTTTTCCGGTTCCCTAAAGAGGGGGGAGCTTTATCCCTTCCTTGTTCCTTTAAAAACTCTTCTTCCTCTAAAAAACTTGTCATTTCCTCTTCTTCCGGCTGATAAATAACTGTTTCTTCCTTAGAAAGTTTTCTTTTTAAAGGAATAGAGTTGCTTTTTTTGTTTTGGGTTTTCCTTTTTTTGCGAATAGATTTTAATTCATGGGCAGAAATAACCACAGTCTCAGAAGATATATAGCCCGGGGATTCAACAGGATCTGATAGTTGAGATGAACGAGATGAACGAGATGAAGAGGGCTCTACCTCCCCCCCAGCCCTTTCCAGGTGGGATAAAACTCCTAAGAGCTTTTCGTAAAACCTGGGCTCAACAGAGATAGGCTTCCACTTGCCTCCCGGATACTCAGCAATGGTTTCTTCCCCTTCCACTGTTTTTTCATTGATAAGCTCAATAATTTCTTTTGTGGAAAGAGGACCTTGAATACGGCCTGTTTTATTTTTAATTAGCCAAAGTTTATTCTGACTCATAGTTTTATAATTCTACCACACTTTAAAGGTTTTTTTAGAATTTATTTTAATCTCTTAATATCAGCCCCTAAAGCCGATAGTTTTTTCTCTAAGTTTTCATATCCGCGATCCAAATGATACACTCTATGCACAACGGTTTCCCCACTTGCGACCAGGCCCGCTAAAATGAGGCAAGCACTGGCCCTTAGATCTGTTGCTGTCACAGGCGCGCCCTGCAAAGGCTTTCCTGCTTTTACTAAAGCCGTGTGAGTGTCCAAATGAATATTAGCCCCTAATCGAACCAGCTCCTGAATGTGCATAAAACGATTCTCAAAAACAGTTTCCCGGATAGAGGCCACACTCTTTGTTATTTGTGTCATTAATGCCATAAATTGAGCTTGGAGATCTGTGGGAAATCCAGGGTAAGGAGAGGTCACAATATCCACGCCGGAAAAATGATCTGGAGAAGAAAGTTCCACAGAGTTTTCACGGGTTTTTATAAAAAAACCCGCCGTTTCTAATTTTAAAAGTAATGCCTCTAAATGGCTTGGCAGGCAGGGGGAAACACAAATATTTCCTTTTGTAATAGCCCCTGCTAAAAGTAAAGTTCCCGCTTCCACTCGATCGGGGATCACCTTATGCTCTGCCGGAAAAAGAGAGTTTTTAGGAGTAATTTGGATTAAATCTGTTCCAGCCCCTTGGACTAAAGCCCCCATTTTATTTAAGTATTCTGCCAGATCTACAATCTCCGGCTCTCGAGCAGAGTTTTCAATAATTGTTGGACCTTCTGCAAGGACGCCCGCCATCATAAGATTTTCCGTTCCTCCCACTGTGGGAAAATCCAATAGAATACGTGCCCCTTTTAACTTTTTTTTTGCCCGGGCAGAGATAATCCCTTTAATCAGTTCAATATGAGCACCTAATTTTTTAAAACCTTTTAGATGTAAATCTAAAGACCTGGTTCCAATGGCACACCCTCCTGGCAAGCTCACTTCCGCAAAGTTATGCCGAGCTAACAAAGGACCTAAAGAAAGAATGCCCGCTCTCATTTGCCGAACCAGCTGATAGGGGGCTTTTAAAGATTTTAATTTTTTAGTTTTTATTTTTAAAGTAGAGCCATCCCTTTCAATCTCCGAACCAAAATGCTGTAACAAAAGGCAAGAGGTTTCCACATCCTTTAAGATAGGAACATTATGAAAAATATGTTCTCCGTCTGCTAATAAGCTGGAAAAAAGAAGAGGCAAAACAGAGTTTTTTGAACCACTTACAACCGCGTGTCCTTCTAACTTTTTTCCACCTATAACTTTGATCTTATCCATTAGACTTCCGCACTTGAACAACACGAGTTATATAAGACATATCTTGAAACTCTTTTACTTTTTGCATTTTTTTCTTAAGGGCCAAAAAAGATATATCCTGACCCGCACCTATCTCAAAAAAATAATGTCCTCCGGGTTTAAGTATCTGCTCGGCCAAACTTAAATAGGAGCGAATATGAAAAAACCCTCCTTCCCCGGAAAAAAGGGCTTGAGCTGGCTCAAAAGCCACTACTTCTTTTTGCACGCGGTGATCATTAAAGGCAATATAAGGAGGATTTGCTAAAATAACATCTATTTTTCCAATTTTATTTTTTTCATTAGCTGGCCTCCATTTTAAAAGATCTCTTTTTAAAAAAACTACGCGATCCATTACCCTAAGCTTTGTGGCGTTTATTTTACTTATCTTTAATGCCTTTTCACTTAAGTCCAAGGCTATCAATCGCGCCCTTGGCATAAGAGCCAGCAAGCTCAAACCCACACAGCCACTACCTGAACCAAAATCCATAAGGCTTAATTTCTCCCATTTCTTATATTGTGACAATACAGCAGAAACAAGGGTCTCTGTTTCTGGGCGAGGAATAAACACTCCTGGCTGAATTACAAATTCATATCCATAAAATTCCTTTTTTTGGATTATATAGGCTATAGGCCAGCCCGCTTTTCTCATACCTAATAGGGTTAAAAACTGCCGATTTTGCTTTTGGCTTAATTTCTGATCATAGCGAATATAAAGATCTGATCTGGAGCAACGCAAAATATGGCTTAAAAGTAGCTCACGATCTAATCGACTCACCTCCCGATAAGAGGAAAGATGAGAAGCAATAGTCTGAATAGCCTTTTTTTGAGTGAGAAAGGCTTTTCCGAGATTTTTTGCCTGGCTTAAATTTACCTGGTTTAAATTCTCCTGAATCATTTACAAGTTTCCTCTAAAAACCCTTTTTCCTGCTTAGATTTTAAAGACTTAAGCAAAGGTTCTATTTCCCCCATCATCACCTGCTCTAAATGATATAAAGTAAATCCGGTTCGATGATCCGTCACACGAGACTGGGGAAAATTATAAGTTCTTACTTTTTCAGAACGATCCCCTGTTCCAATTTGAGATCGTCTGTTTTGAGATTCTTTTTCTTGTTTTTGTCGCATCTCCATGTCATGTAAACGGGCATATAGCACCTTTAAAGCTTTTTCCTTGTTGGCATGCTGAGATTTTTCGTCCTGACACTGCACTGTAATCTTGGTTGGCAAATGCACCACTCTTATCGCGCTATCCGTAGTATTTACATGCTGTCCACCAGAACCACTGGAGCGAAAGGTGTCCACCCTTATATCTGAAAGATGAATTTGAAGAGCCTTTGCGTCTACAGAAGGCAAAACAACCACAGTAGCTGTGGAAGTATGCACCCGACCTTGTGTTTCTGTTTTGGGCACTCTTTGCACGCGATGCACTCCGCTTTCATATTTTAAGCTTTCATATACAAAAGATCCAGAAACAGAGAAAATAATTTCTTTAAAACCTCCGCTATTCCCTGGAGAAGAAGATAAAATATCCACTTTCCAATTTCTTTTCTCCGCATAACGAGAATAGAGTAAAAAAAGATCCTCACAAAATAAACCGGCCTCATCACCCCCTGTGGCCTGACGAATTTCCATGATCACATTTTTTTCATCCCATTTATCTTTAGGAATTATAGCTTGTTTTAAGCTCGCCAATAATTTTTTTTCCTGCTGTTTTAAGGAGCTAAGTTCTTCTTTGGCCAGGATTAAAAAATCGCTTTCTTCTTTTTTAGAAGATAAAACCTCCTCATAATATTTAATATTTTTTTTTATATCTTTATATTGTTCATACAGATTAACTGTTTTTTCAAGTAAGGCACGCTCTTTCATAAGCTCCGCTCTTTCTGTCCGACTTAAAGGGGGGGAGGAGCTATCCCATAAACGGGTTTCCAGCTCATGGTATCTTATTTTTATTTTATCCAATTTTTCAAACATATCGGTTTGTTTAAGCGAGGGAGCTATATGAGTAGAATCCAAAATTATCCACTCATATTATCTAAAAAGCCCTGATTGGTTTTAGCTTTTTTAAGCTTATCTAAAAGAAATTCCATACTGTCTACTACATTCATAGGGGCCAACACTTTACGCAAAATCAATAATCGGTTTAGTTCGCTTTCCGGCATAAGGAGGTCTTCTTTTCGAGTGCCCGATTTATTAATATCCATACAAGGGAAAACTCGTCTTTCCATAAGTTTTCTGTCTAAATGAATTTCTGAATTTCCTGTGCCTTTAAATTCTTCAAAAATCACCTCATCCATTCGAGAACCTGTATCTATTAAAGCGGTGGCGATAATGGTTAAACTCCCTCCCTCTTCTATGTTTCTGGCCGCTCCAAAAAATCTTTTTGGCTTATGAAGGGCACTGGAATCCACCCCTCCAGAAAGAATTTTCCCAGAAGGAGGAATAACCGTATTATAAGCGCGCGCAAGCCTTGTAATGGAGTCTAAAAGGATCACTACATCTTTTTTATGCTCCACAAGCCTTTTTGCTTTTTCCATTACCATTTCCGCTACCTGCACATGGCGCGTGGGAGGCTCATCAAAAGTGGAAGAAATCACCTCTCCTTTGACATTTCTCAACATATCTGTCACTTCTTCGGGACGCTCATCTATAAGTAGAACAATTAAAAACACCTCTTCGTGATTTTTAGATATGGCACCAGCAATATTTTGAAGCAAGACGGTTTTTCCAGTGCGCGGAGGAGCCACAATCAAGGCCCTTTGACCTTTGCCTAAAGGAGACATAAGATTGACCACTCGAGTGGTGTATTCTGCAGGATTTCGTTCTAAATTAAGTCTTTCATCTGGGTAAAGAGGGGTTAAGTTGTCGAATAAAATTTTTTCTTTTGCTCTTTCGGGGGGTTCAAAATTTACACTGTCGGTTTTTAAAATCGCAAAATATTTTTCATCGCCTTTAGGGGGGCGAATGGTGCCTGTGATACTATCTCCTGTTCTAAGGCTATATCGGCGAATTTGGGAATGGCTGACATAAATGTCATCAATCCCAGGTAAGTAATTATAATCCGGGGAGCGAAGGAAGCCATAGCCATCAGGCAGTATTTCTAACACCCCTCCCCCATAAATATCCTCTAACTGAGCCGCCCGTTTCAGTATCTCAAAAACCATATCCTGTCTTTTCATCCCCGCCGGGCTTTCAATCTTGAATTTATGAGCCAAAGTCATTACTTCTCTTATATCTTTGGATCTCAAGTTTTTAAAATCCAGATCTTTTCTTTCCTGTTCCGTTAAATTAATGTCAGAAAGATCCACCTCTGGTGGAGGGGGGTGGTGAGAAATATCTTCTCGAAAAGAGCGATAAGATCGAGCTTGGGCTTTATTACCTATGTTGTCGTTATTATTGCCATTATTGCTATTTCCATGAGGACTGCGGTATCGCCCACGAGGGCGATTAACTGCGCGACGGATATGTTTTCGATCCATTCGATCTGAACGATCCATAGATCCGTAGCTTTCCCCGCTTTTTTTGGAGAAATGCGCTTTATTACTTTTATCTGTTTCAGAATTACTCATATATTTACTGATTGTTGATTAAAACCAAACTGGCTTTGGAAAGAACTAAACTCCCAAGGTTTTTCCCTCTTAAGAGATCATGCAAGCATGAAAACTTAAACAAGACCAGTATAACACAGATGAAGATAGAAATATCTTCTTTAACTCACCCTAAATATAACCTCTTTTATGGACTATATGAAAATGATATATAGAGTTTTATGGTAAAGCATTTTAAGAAATTATCGCATTTCTTTTTTATTTGTCAATCGTGAAATACATTTTTTTATGTGTCTAACTCAAAATTAGCGGCTGTATAGTCAAAATCCTTCTTTTTTCTGCGTTTTTTGATAATGACAAAAGCACAAACCAAAGCAATCAAAGCCAAAGCAGAACCTGCCATCATATCTGTTTGAGAAAAACGACTTAAAAAAGGGCCTTTATCTTCTTCTTCTCCCATTATAGCAGAAGTAGGATCCGAAGGAGGCTCAGCATTTGGAGGTTCAGGAGGGACGGAGGAGGGATCATTTAAAGCCATTTCATCTGATGATGGCTCTTCTTCTAAAGGCAGATCGTCGTCGTCAACAGACGTTTCTACAGATTGTTCCTCCGGGAGTTGAGGGGAGTCTTCTGGCACCGTCTCCTCTTCTGAAGTAGGGGGCGAAACTTCTGCCTCTCCTCCACCTCCACCTATTCCATCTGGCCAATATCTAATAGCCAAATTATCCTCTAAAACCCCTTTAGATTGCAAATCGGGATTAGTAGCCCAAATTTCCTTCCAGCTATTCGAGTGTCCCAGCAACTTCTTTGCAACTGTTCTAATATTTTCCCCAGCTTGAACCTGATGGAGAGTTGGCTGAAGACCTCTGTCCTCAAAATAAAACAGTAACTGACTGGAATCCTCAGGACGATTAGGGGAAGAGTAATAAATTTTATCTCCCACTTTTACTTTCCGGGTTTTTAAATGAGGATTTATGGCATAGAGCTGGCCGACTTGATCTGAACCAAAAAGTTTCTGGCTTACAGCTTTAATATCTTCTCCTGATCTAACGATATATACTGCGTTAATCAGAAATCCAGCTTTCTGATAAGGTTCTGTTTTGACTTTTTTATAAGGAATATTTTTCTTTACTGGCGGAAAAAAAGAAGAGGGAGAGGAGGGAGGCTCTGATGAATCTGCTGGAAAAAAGTCTGGACTTTTATCATTTTCTGCTAATTCTGGTTCTTCCAGTTCTGTAGGATCTACTGTAGGATCTATTGCAGGCTCTACTATAGGGTCATCTTCCTCAACAGCTATATTTTCTCCTTGCTCTAATAGATATTCTTCGTCTTCTGCATCAATATATTCCACTTCTTCTTCAGAATCCATAGTGGGATCTAAATCAGCTGTTTCCTCTGGTATAGATTCCTCATCCGCTATTTCTTCTCCTTGTTCTACTACTACTTCTTCTTCATCTATTTCTTCTTGTTCTCCTTCTGTGTAATAATCCTCTTCCTCTGTAAGATCGGAATCCTCTTCAGAGTTAAAAATAGTGCAGGAGGAAAGTAGACAAAGGAAAATGAAAAGAAAAAAGGTATATATCAAATGTTTTATCATAGTTGTTATATTTTTAAGTTAACTCATAAACTAAAGAAAAAAGCTTTTCTTTAGTGACTGTGAATTATTTACACACTTTTTAAGTTAACTCAAGCAGGACTAAAGCACAATGTCTAATGCAAAGGCCCAAAATCTGGACTATAGGCTTAAGGGTTTTTTAAAATTGACATAGCAGGCCATATCTTAATCCTGTGATAGAAATAACGCATTCCTCCCATTGAAACTGGTTCATAAGTTGCTTTAATATACTAAGGCCCGCGGGCAGAACATCCGCTCGGTAAATAGGCATGCCCTTTAAATTTTTTCTTTTTTCAAAAGAGAGCTGAAATAAATGCTCCCACCACTCTTTTACTTGCTGAATATTTAATTTTTCCCCATGCAATGTGTCCCATTGCTCTGTTTCTTGACTCAAGGTGGCTAAAGTGGTGGGGGTTCCAGCTGTAGCCACTAAAGTCAAATTTTTAGAAAAAGAAAAGGGAACGGAATGAATTTCTTGCCTTATCGCTTTCATAAGGCAGGATATTTCTTTTTTACCTGGAGGATCTTTGCGCAAAAATCTCTCTGTTAAATTAACGGATCCTATGGGTAAGCTATGTGTTTTATGAACTGTGCTGATTTCTGTAGAAGCTCCACCTATATCTATTACAACAGTTTCCTCCTCTGTAAAAGGCAGATGAAACAAAGCCCCTTTATGGCTGAGCTTAGCCTCCTCCTTTGCAGAAATGATTTTAATGGAAAAGCCATATTTTTCTCCTTGAGATAGTAGTTCTTGGACATTTATGGCTTTACGACTCGCGGCAGTGGCCACACATTTTATTTTTTCCACAGAATATTGATGGATAAGCTCTTTTGCTTTTTGAAAAAACACTTCCTGCCTTTTTAAGGCCTGATTTGTAATTTTTGGGCCAGATAATATCTTCCCAGCAGAAAACCCTTCTGCTAAACGGGTAAAAAATAATTTGTCCTCCAGAATGTGAGACTCGTCTAAGTTTTTAGAAGAAACTTCTGCTATCAGTAATAAAGAAGTGTTGGAACCTATGTCCAAAGTGGCCACTCTCAATTTTTAAGCCGATCTTTTAAAATTTTATTTACTTGTTCTGGATCGGCCTGGCCTTTTGAAGACTTCATAATCTCTCCTACAAAAAAACCAAAAATTTTTTCTTTTCCGCCTTTATAGTCTTCCACCTGCTTTGGAAATTTTTTTAATGTGGAATCTACCATTGCAGACAAAACCGATATATCACTTATTTTTTTTAACCCTAACTTATCCACAGCTGATCGAGCACTTTCCTTTGTGCTCCACATTCTGGAAAACACTTTTTTCCCCATTTTTCCAGAAATTTCCCTTTGCTCAATCATTTTAATCATCTCCCCTAACTGCTTAGGTTCTACAGGACAAGAGGTAATATTTTTTTTCTCCTCATTAAGACGTGCCAACACTTCATTGATAAGCCAGTTTGCAGACATTTTAGCTCCGGCTTTTGCCTCTACCATCTTTTCAAAATAATCCGCGCGCTCTTTTTCCTCCGTAATCAAAAAAGCCTCTTTAGAAGAAAGCTCATATTCTGCCTTAAAACGATCTGCTTTTTGCAAAAAAGACTCTGGTAATATTTTTTTTTGTTTTTCAATCCATTCCTCGTTTAAAACAAGGGAGGGCAGATCTGGGTCAGGAAAATAACGGTAATCGCTTGCCTCCTCTTTAGAGCGCAAAGGAAAAGTTTTGTTCCTCGAAGAATCATATAGTCGGGTTTCCTGAACTACTTTATTTCCTTCTTTTAAAACACAAATCTGCCGATGAGCTTCGTATTCAATAGCTTTTTCAATAAACTTAAAAGAGTTAAGGTTTTTAAGCTCTGTACGAACACCGAGTGCATGCTCACCTGTTTTTCTAACACTCACATTGCAATCGCAACGCATGGAGCCTTGCTCTAAATTGCCATCACATACTTTTAAATATTTTAAAATTTTTCTTAAAGCGCGAACCATCTCCCCTGCCTCTTTAGGGGAATTTAAGTCCGGTTCAGAAACAATCTCCACTAATGGCACACCTGAGCGGTTAAAATTTACTAAAGAACAATGTCCCTTATGATGGAAGCGACCAGCATCTTCTTCTACATGCACTCTTTGGATCCGGACTTTTTTTCTCATTCCATCGCACTCAAACTCCACATACCCGTTTTCACAAAGGGGCTTTTTATACTGAGATATTTGGTATCCTTTAGGAAGATCGGGGTAAAAATAGTTTTTTCTGGCAAAAACAGATTTTAGGTTGATATGACAATTTAAAGCTAAGCCCACACGAGTAGAGTATTCTAACGCCAGGTGATTTAAGACCGGAAGGGTGCCGGGCAAACCTAAACTTACCGGATGAATGTGTTTGTTTTCCTCTTCCACAAAATGAGCAGGATCAGAAGAAAAAAGTTTACTGCTTGTTAAAAGCTGGGCATGAATCTCTAAACCAATAACCACCTCCCAACCTTTTAAAAGGGTCAAACCCTCAGACGAGGTTTTTTTTTCCTGTTCTTTGTTTTGACTTTGCTTTTCCATACATAACATCCTTATATATTAGGGCCTAAAGTTTTTTGGCCTTTGGCCTGAGGCCCCTATTTCATCCTGAATCAACAAAGCCGAGTCAAAAAGAGTTTGTTCCTTAAAAGGCCCCGCTATCAGCTGAACTCCTACTGGCAAATCATTTGAAAAACCCGCTGGAATGGAAAGGGCAGGCACACCAGCTAAATTGGCTAACACTGTAAAACTATCCATCAGGTAAGAAGATAAAGAACCCGCAGGATTTTCCCCCAACTTAAAAGCAGTGGAGTGAGAAACAGGAGCTATCAAAAGAGAATATTTAGAAAATATTTTTAAAATCCCATCTCTTATCAGGCGACGAATTTGAGAGGCTTTATTATAATATTCGTCATAATAACCGCTGGAAAGGCAATATGTTCCCATGATGATTCTTCTTTTCACTTCACTACCAAAACCCTCCGATCGGGTTTGACTGTAAAATTCTTGTAGATTGTTAATTTTATCCTGAAAATCAAACCGACTTCCATAGCGAATGCCATCGTAGCGAGCTAAGTTGCTGGAGGCTTCACTGGTAGAAATAAGATAATAAACCGGAAGGGCCTGATCCATTAAAGGAAAGTCCACCTCTTCCACTTCCCCACCTTGTGATTTAAAAAGCTCTTCTACTGTTTGTAAAATTTTAAAAGTTTCAGGGGAGCAAGATTTTTCCGACCGCGATTTATTAATCCAACCTATTTTCATGTTCTTAATGCAATTTTTATTCAAGTTTTCAGACCATTTAGGCACAGATTCAGCGGAAGAGGTGCTGTCTTTTTCATCTTTTCCTGAAAGAACCTCTAACAAAGTAGCACTATCTTCCACATACATGGTCATAGGGCCAGCCTGATCCAAGCTGGAAGCATAAGCAATTATGCCATAGCGACTTACCCGACCATAAGTGGGTTTAACCCCCACTAAGTTACAAAAAGAAGCGGGCTGTCGAATAGAACCCCCCGTATCTGTTCCCACTCCCATAGCGCAAAGCCCCCCCACTACACTTGTAGCAGATCCTCCGCTGGAGCCTCCTGGCACATAATTATTATCCCAAGGGTTAAGGACTGGGCCAAAAGCCGAATTTTCGTTACTCACTCCCATCGCAAACTCGTCTTGATTGCATTTACCTAAAATAACTGCACCCGCCTTTTCTAACTGCAAAGCCACTTCTGCAGAATAGGGGGAAATAAAGTTTTTAAGTATTTTTGATCCCGCTGTGGTTTTTAAACCCTGGACGCAAAAAACATCTTTCAATAAAATAGGAATCCCCACTAAAGGAAGGTCTTTATACTTATGAAAATAAGTGTCTATTTCTTTAGCTCTTTTTAGAGATAAAGGATTAAGGGTCAACACAGCATTTAATTTAGGATTAAATTTTTCAATACGATCTATATAAAACTGACAAAGCTCCCTGGCAGAAATTTTCTTATTCCGAATGAAAGAGATTATATCTTTTACCTTGTAATTAAGCAGATCCATTTTTATCCCACTCTAAAATTTTTAATCAAACAGGGGTAGTTTGTGAAAAACCTCTACTACCTCATTTTAAACTTTTATTCCATATTCTAATCTAAATCATCCATGAATAACCTTGTTCATCCTTTAACTAAAAAGCCAAGTTGTTGGCTCTAAAAAGCCAAGTTGTTGGCTTTTTAGTCCCGCACCGGCGGAAAGCCAGCACCTAAACGGAAAGCCTAAAAAGGCTTTCAACGTTTTTCAAGTGGGAATCAGTCAAAAACATTGCTTTTTCACATCCGACTATTTTATTCTACTACGGGCGGAACTTTATACTCATTTCCCAACCGCTCAGGAGCCAGACTCAAAAGTTCTTCTTGATTTTCTAAGGCTTGAACCTTATCCGGCCTTAAAGACAGAGACTTTTCCAACCCCTCTAAAGGATATATCAAAGGCTCCACCCCTTGAGTGTCTACTGAGGAAATTTGATTAAAATATTCAAATACCACTTTTAATTGCTCTGTAAACTCAGATTCTTCTTTTTCCGATAATTTTAATCGGGCCAAGTGCGCGGTTTTAGTAAGCTGATTTCTATCCATAATAAACCTTTATTTTTTTATCGGGTTCATAAACCCTACGACAACATACCTTCTAATTAGTGGTCCGTGATAAAATGTATTCTCCTTTCTAAACTGAAAAGCCAAGTTGTTTGGCCAACTGCAAAGCCAAGTACTTGGCTTTGCAGACCCTTGAAAGCGGGTATCCAGAACCTAAACGGAAAGCCCAAAGGGCTTTCTGCCTTTTTCAAGTGAGAATCTAATCAAAATAACAACCTTTTTCATCGGCTACTAAATTATAAATATTATTGAAAATCCAGGTTAAGTGTGTCAAACTCTAATATAACTTTTTTAAGCTTTTATTTATTAAAAAAACAACTCTCACCAAATATATAATAAAGCTATGGCCTTATCCAAAAAAAAACCATCCCGCCCCAAAAAAAACAACCTCTTTAAGGCTAAACCCTTAAGAGAGAAAAACCCTTCTAATAAACAAAAGGAAGTAAAGATACGAAAAACCCTTGCTCAAAGGTTAAAAAAGCTTCGCACACTCATTCAAAAACATGATCATTTCTACTACAACTTAGACCAGCCAGAAATAACCGACCGGGAATACGACCGGCTTTTTGCCGAGCTAATAAAAATAGAAACAAAACACCCGGCCTTAATCACCCCTGACTCTCCCAGCCAAAGAGTCCCCGGAAAAGCCCTTTCACACTTTAAAAAATCCTCCCATAAAAAACCAATGCTTTCTCTTCAAAACACTTACAATAAAGAAGAAATTATATCTTTTTATGAAAAAACTTTAAAAAATCTTCAGTCTAAAACAGTAGATTTTCTTTTGGAACCAAAATTAGATGGAGTAGCTATTAACTTGCTTTATGAAAAAGGATTTTTAACAAAAGCTCTTACCAGAGGAGATGGCCTAATAGGGGAAAATGTATGGGAAAACATAAAAACCATCCGCTCTATTCCCCTTAAAATACCCACAAAAGAAGATATTTTAGAAGTAAGGGGAGAGGTGATTTTATTGAAAGAAGACTTTAAAAAAATAAACGAAAATCGAGCAACTAAAGGTTTAAGTTTTTTTGCCAACCCTCGCAACATGGCAGCCGGAAGCCTTCGCCAATTAGATCCTGCTGTTACTGCTCAAAGGCCGTTAAAATTTTTTGCGCATTCTGTAGGTTTTTTTAAAGCACCTTTAAAGAGTCAAAGTGAGTTTTTAACAAAAATAAAAAGCTTTGGTTTTCCTGCTTTTCCAGTTATGAACCTTAACAATTTTCGAAAAAAAGCCCAAAAAAATAAAGTTTTTACAGCTTGTGTTCTCTCTCAAAATAAAGAGGAAGTTTTGGAGTATTTTTACCTTATGGAAAAAACAAAACCTCTTTTGCCATTTGAAATAGACGGCATTGTTATAAAGATAAACTCTTTTTCCGAGCAGGAAAAAATAGGGGCCATTAGTCGATCCCCCCGCTGGGCAAGAGCTGGTAAATTTTCAGCAGAAAGAACAGAAACCAAAATAAAAGAAATTGTTATCCAAGTGGGAAGAACGGGCGTGCTGACTCCCGTAGCTCATTTAGAACCTCAGCAAGTAGGAGGAGTTACCATCACCCATGCCACCTTACACAATCCCGCAGAAATCAAAAAAAAAGATATCAGAGAGGGAGACTTTGTAATAATAGGTCGCGCGGGGGATGTGATTCCTGAAGTGATTAAAGTAAACTTCTCTAAAAGAAAAAAATCTTTGGAGGCTTTTAAAATACCGAAGGCTTGCCCCTCCTGTGCCTCCCCAGTAGACATAAGTTTAGACATTGTTTTTTGTGAAAACCCCTTTTGCCCAGCTCAGGCTTTAAGATCTCTTATTCACTTTGCCTCTAAAAAAGCTATGAATATAGAATCCCTTGGAGAAAAACTTATGGAAAAGCTTTACAAAGAAAAGCTGGTTCAAAAGTTTTCAGATATTTATCGCTTAACGAAGGAAAAACTTTTAACTCTACAAGGTATGGGGGAAAAATCTACTGAGCGCGTTCTATTAAGTATCGAAAAAAGCAAACACTCAACCCTTCCGGCTCTGATTTTTGCTTTAGGCCTTCGCCACATTGGAGAACAAACGGCCCATAGCTTAAGCCAGTTTTTTTCCAACCCTCCTCCAGAAAAAAATCCCTGTCCTTTAAAACAAAATTTGGAAAAAAACCGAACAACTAAAGCAGACCCTCTTTCTGCTGAACCAGATCAAGAGAGCTTGTTTTTAACTTCCCTTAAAAACTCTCAAAACCCAGGGAAAAAAGCTCTTGGCCTTCTCTTAAGAGCGAAAGAAGAGGAATTAAAAAAAATCCCAGACATAGGAGAGGTATCTGCCCAATCTTTAAGAGAGAGTTTTTCCAGAAAAACCTTGATAAAAGAAATTAAAAGTTTACTCTCTTTAGGTGTGGAAATCGTTTCACCAAAAAAAGAAAATAGTACCAAAAACCTGGTTTTTGAAGGAAAAACCTTTGTTATAACAGGAAGTCTCCCTTTAGCGCGCGAGGAAGTAAAAAAGCTTATTCAGTCGCTGGGTGGGAAAGTCCAAACCTCGGTCAGCCAAAAAACTGATTTTTTGCTGATGGGAAAAGAGGAAGGGAAACCCCTTTCCAGGAAACACCAAATTGCAGATAAGTTAAATATCCCTATTTTAAACTGGCAGGACTTTCAAAAAAAATCCAGCCTTAATCCCTAAGAATAGTTTGAACAAAAGTTTTAAAGTAGTATTATAACTTTAAAAAAACCAAGGCCCTTTGATGAAAAAAGATATAAAATGCCCTAAGTGCAAAAGCCAGTTGAAAGAAACTCTGACTCAAAAAGGAGTGTTGATTGATGTTTGTTCCAGCTGTAAAGGGGTTTGGTTAGATCCTGGGGAGCTAAATTTTTTTGTTCAGGATAAAAAACTTCTTAGAGATTATGAAAAAAATGGCCTAAAAGAGCCTTATAAAGTGCCTTTTGAATGCCCTAAATGTCCTTCTTCTATGCAAGTGGGTTTACTTCCGGGCCTTCCTTTTCGGGTGGAGGAATGTTTAGCTTGTGGCGGATTGTTTTTGGATGCACCGGAGTTTGAGAAGTTTCATAAAAGAAAAGAGTTTAAAGCCCTTCAACCGGATCGGCTATTTTCTTCCGCAAAAAAACCTAATAAAAAAAAGTTTTCGGCTTTACCTGTAAAAATTCCCTCTCTTTTTTTTACTACAGGTGTTGTGTGTTTTGGGCTCTATGGCCTTTTACTGGCAGGGGTTATTTTTCTTATAGAAATAAATACGCTTTCTCTTCTTCAAGGGGTGGGGGGTCTGCTTTTATTTGTTTTGGCTCAGTTTTATTTTTCCCCCATTACTCTGGACTGGCAGTTAAGGCTTTTGGGTTCCTTAAAATGGGTAGATCCCGATCAACTTCCCACACATTTTAAAGATTCCCTTCTTAAACTTTGTGATAAAAACAATATTCCTTTACCTAAAATGGGAATTATTGAAGATGGTTCTCCCCAAGCTTACACTTACGGCAGAACCCCTTATAGCGCAAGGGTGGTATTCTCGCGGGGGATGTTTGATCTGTTAGACGCAGAAGAAGCAGAAGCCGTTTTAGCGCACGAGTTAGGGCATATTAAACACTGGGATTTTTTAGTAATGACTGTTATTCAGGTTGTGCCTATTTTACTGTATACCATTTACCGCAATATAAAATATTATCTGGAATCCAGTGACAGTAAAAACGACAAGGGCAAAGCTCCCTTAGCGATAGCGATGGTGGTGTCTTATATATTTTACCTGATCTCAGAATACATGGTTCTTTTTGTTTCAAGAGTGAGAGAATATTACGCGGATCGCTTTAGTGCTTTTGCTACTCAAAAACCCAACAAACTTTTAACCGCTTTAGTCAAAATCTCTTACGGACTTTTGAGTGCTCAGCCTTCCTCTTCTGATTCTGAAGAAGATAGCCAGACCCATTCTTATCAGGATAAAATTAAGGGGGTAGAGACATTAAATATTATGAGTGTCGCTCGCTCTAAACAGTTAGCCCTGGCCTCACAAGGAAAAGAACAGGCCCTTAATCCTCAGACTGTCCAAGAGATTATGAGGTGGGATCTTTGGAGTCCTTGGGCATTTTATTATGAACTTCATTCCACTCACCCTTTAACGGCTAAAAGAATTAACGCGCTTGGATCTTATGCTCTTTCTCTTAAGCAAAAGCCTTTTTTGCTTTTTGATCATGAAAAACCGGAAAGCTACTGGGATGATTTTCTATCAGATATTTTTGTTTTATCTCTCCCTTATATTTTAGGCATCGGAGGGGTGTTATCTTATCTGTGGTTTGCGGACTATAACCTTTCCCACTTTATTGCCTTAATCAGTTCTGCTGGCGCAGAAGAGGAAGGGGTGAGTTTACAACATATTAAACCTTTAATATCCGTAGGGGTGGCGGGAATATTAGGGCTTTCTCTTGGGGCTTTTATTCGACTGGCATCTGCTTATCCTTTTTATGGTTTTTCGCGCTACTCGGTTGCCTCCCTTTTAAAACTAATAAAAGTTTCGCCTGTTAAGTCTTATCCTGTCACTTTAACAGGGTATATCTTGGGAAGAGGAGAAGCGGGAAATATCTTTTCTGAAGATCTGGTGTTAAGAGACCAAACGGGGCTTATTTATCTTAACCATGAACCTTTTGGTTTGAATATTTTGTTTGCTCTTTTTCGCTATAAAAAATTTCAAGGAAAAAAAGTAACAGTCAAAGGCTGGTATCGTAGGTCCCCTTCTCCTTATGTGGAAGTAAAAAACATAAAAACCTCTGACACTCACTCCACAGCTTACACTTTTCATTATAAGCTGATTTTTTGTGCCATAGGCATTCTTATTCCTCTGATATATTTTTTCCTAACTTAAGGATTTATAACAATGCATATCAAAGAATTAGAAAGACATATCATTAACGAATAGAAAAAAATAAAAAATCTGAAGTTAAGACTTTAAATAAGTTGAAATAAATTTATTTGTTCAGTTTCATTTTTTGAAAAATTAAAAAAATTATTTAAAATCTCATTGATTTTTACAATATATTTTTTTTTGTCTTTTCTATTTTTTTAGGATCTACATCAATAAAAAACAAACCATTTTCTATAAAATTTTTAATTTGTTTTTTATATGAACAATATTGATATGCTTTATCAATTATCCTCAATAAAAAAATCCCATTACCCACAGCAGGATCTAAAATTTTTTTATTTACAATACCATTATTGAACTTAATAATATCGAGAACAGAATCAACAATCTCAATTTTATTTGTAAAAAAAATCCCATTATCTTTTTTAAATTGATAAGATAGCACATCTTGTTGTCTTTTCTGGCTTTCTATTGTATCATAAATAACTTGATTCATTATGGACTTTAACCTCTTTAGGGTTTAATTCTTTGTGGCTTACTACGTTCCTAAATATTAGCTATAGACAATTTGATACCCTGTAGCTTGCCACGCCATAGGAAGGTTTTATTGTTATTTAGCTATAAAACTTATCAAATATTTTATAATATTCCAATAAAAAAAGAGCCTGCTTAAAGTCTTGAATATCTTACAATTTTAACGAGGATTATTCAGTGAAAAAGGAGTTGATTTATAGCTTTTGTTAGCATTTTAAAGCTTTTAAAACAGCTTGTTTTTCAGGCTCGATCCCCTGATTATAAGCCAAAAGGCTAAAATATAAGTTTTACTCTGCGCGTAAATATACCCTTTTTCTTTCTTTTATTATACGCTACGATTGAAATCTTAAAAAAGGAGGGGGATATTTTTTCTCTAAGAACACTATCTTTAGAAAAATATTATACCAATAAGCAAACAGTCAAAAAATGCTTATCTTTTGTATCGCATAGTCTCAAAAAATACGACTACATTGTTGAACCCAGTGCCGGCAATGGGGCGTTTTTAAAACAAATAAAACATAAAAACAAAATCGGGATTGATATAGCCCCAGAAGAAAAATCTATCATCAAAAAGGATTGGTTTCTATTTGAAATAAGTCCTAAATACAAAAAAGTCCTGGTGATTGGCAATCCTCCTTTTGGCAAATATCATTCTTTGAGTGACGCCTTTTTAAACCGGGCGTTTTCTTATAATAATGTTCAAACTATCGCATTTATATTGCCTAATACTTATAATAAACACAGTAGGCAAAAAATAATACCAAAAACCTGGAGAATAAAAAATATTAAAGAATTAGGGAAAGATTGTTTTATATTTAATGGAAAGAAAAAGCATATCCCTTGTTCTTTTTTTGTGTTTGATAAATCTAAAGGAAAAGATTTGAGGTTTGATCCTAAAAAAGCTCAAACAAACGATTTTTTGTTTTCCAAACCTCCTGACTTTGATTTTTTTATATTTGGAGCTTCTCCCAGTAAAATAACCCAACATGTTCATCCCAATAACAGAGGGTATTTTATAAAGGCTATTATCAATGAGGCTCGTCTCAAAAAAAGATTTAAAACCCTGCCGTGGAAAGGAAACTCCTGTGCCAACGGGGGTGTGGCCTGGTTTACAAAAGCAGAGATTGTTCATCAATATAACCAAAAAATAAATAAACTCTGATAGTTTTTTAATTTGACTAAATATATTAAAATTGTTATTTTTTGTAGTAATAGAATATTTAAGGAGAAAAGGGTTTGGCGGAATTTCAGGTAAAAATACAAAAGTTGGACGAGGTAACAGCGCACCCCAATGCGGATCGCTTAGATGTGGCTCGGATTGGTGGCTGGCAAATTGTGGTAGGAAAAAACCAACACAAAGCTGGAGAACGGGTTGCCTATATCCCAGAGCAAGCTTTAGTGCCAGAGGAACTTCAAAAAATATTAGGGGTAGAAGGAAGACTTTCCGGTTCCAAAAAAAACCGAGTAAAAGCGATAAGATTAAGAGGGGTGCTCTCTCAAGGTTTGATCTTGCCTCTAAAAGACGGTGCGCTTACAAAACCTAAAACCGGAGAGATAAAACCTTTTAACCCAGGAGAAGACGCAAAAGAATTTTTAGGTATTACCAAGTACGAACCCCCCATTCCTATCCAGATGGCGGGCGAAGTTTATCCAAGCCCCATAAAACTTCCGCGCTACGATGTGGAAAACTGGAAGTCCGATCCATCCGCTATTTTACCAGGCACACCGGTTCTTATTACGGAAAAACTTCATGGCACTTTATGCCTTGTGGTTTTTTTTGCAGAAAAAGTCATTATCTCTTCCAAGGGGCTTTCAGGAAAAGACCTGGGGTTAAAGTTTAATGAAACCAACCTTTACCATCAAACCTTAAGCCCTCATCTTTCCGCCCTTAAATCCGCACTTACAACTCAATGGCCTAATGCTGAGGCCAGAGGAGCTATTGGAGAAATTGTGGGTAAAAGGGTGCAAGATCTAAACTATGGCCATCAAAAACCCGTGTTTTATCTCTTTGACGCTATTTTTAAGCTAAAAGAAACAGACCCTTGGCAGTATGCCGATTTTGCGGATGTAAAAGATCTCGCGAAAGAGGCCAAAGTGTTCTCTGTTCCTCTATTAGGAGAAACAAAGTGTCCGGGGCCAGAAGAACTGGATCGTGCCAATAAACTGGCAGACGGAGACACCGCCGTAGAAGGGGTTTCGCATATAAGAGAAGGCGTAGTGCTTCGAACACCTAAAGAGGCAAGAGATCAAAACGGAGATAGAAGTCTTAGGAAAATTGTATCTGGTGCGTATCTTACCCGAAAAAAAGGGACGGAACATAGATAAATTTTTTAGCTTTAAAACTTAACAGCAAGGGGATGACTGCGCGCAAATGCCAAGAATAACAGGGCTAAATATCTTAACAGCGAGGGGATGACTGCGCGCCAACCAAGGCCCAGCATTAGTAAAACTTTCTCCCTTTAAAAAAGTTTTTTCCAATACACCTGATTCCAGAGGTTAGAATCAAAACCAAAACCTACACCTGAAAGCTTAGGAAACACTGGCCCTTGATCCGGCAAAGTAAAATCGTGATTTTCATAAATATCTTGTGTAAGGCCACACACCTCCTTAAACCTGGGTGCTATTTTATAAAATCGAGCGGCAAAATAAGCACTCGCTACCTGATCTAACGGATGAGAAAGGGAGTGTGTAAACACCACTCGTTTAAAAAGATTTTTTGCTTGTTTTTTTAAAAGCTCAGGTAAAGCCTTTCTGGCACTTTTCCATACCAAAACGGAAACAGGCAAAGTGTTTTCCCTGCCCCACACATCTAAGGCTAAAGGCTTAGACCAAAGATTTTCTTCATAATCAAACGGGGCTTCTATAAAGTCTAAGTTCTTAAGAGGAATTTTAGATATATACTCTTTTTCCCACTCCTGCCACTTACGCCTGCTTAAGTTAGTATGAAAATCCAATCGCCATTTCACACTCCCTCCGCCGGCTCTCACAAGTTCTAAAAGCTTTTCACTTTGTTTTTTTAAAGGAGGACCTAATTTTACCTTAAAAACTTTAAACCCCTGAGCCAGCTTTTTTTCTAAAGAGGTGGGAGAAAAGTTTTCCACATCTAAAATTAAATAGTGGCTTAAAGGAAAGTTTAAAGAACTTAAGAGGTCGCGCCCTTTAGCCCTTGCGCGAGCAGATTCAAAAGCTATACATAAAGCCCTTATACTTAAAAAGGTAAACCTTTTTTCTTTTAGCTCCTCTAAGTGAAACTTTAAATCTCCCTCTCCTTTTTCCGGGTAGGGATGAAGATCGGCATAGCCGGTTTGGCTCAACCACTGGACCTTTAACAAAGCCCCTAAACGGGTTTTAGGAGAAGCTTTAAACTTAAGCTTATAAGGAGCGAACCAAATGCTTTTGATATTTGATAATTCCATATTTATATAATCCGGTCAGTTGTTTTAGGATAAAATAAATCCTGTTTACTTCTGTGCAACACACTTTATCATGGAAGACTATTTAATCATTATTCCCACACACCATAAAAAAACAAATAAACCATAATAAAGCAAAGTGTTAATAAATAGTGTTTTGTATAAATCTTTTTCATCCGGTTTATCATTTAATCTAAACTGAGAGCTAAAAATTTTTCGAAAAAGCCGGTGGATATGTATCGAAAAAGGCAGTAGCAAAAAAGGTAACCCGCCGGCCCAAACAAAGCCTTTAAAAAACCAATAAGCTCCTAAAAGATATGGCAGATAATGCGAAAGCACCCACTCCCCCATCCCAAACTTCTTTCCAAACCTAACCACCAAGGTTTTTTTTCCAGCACAGCTATCTTCCTCTTTATCCCGTAAGTTATTCACCACCAAGAGGCTTAAAGCTAAAAGCCCACACTTAAGCCCTGCTACAAAAGAGGCTTCACTAAAAGCACCTGTATTTAGATAAAATACAAAAGAGGTAGGGATTAGGCCAAAAAATAAAAGCACAAAAAAATCGGCAAGACCAGTGTAGGAAAGAGGATAAGGTCCGCCTGTGTAACAATAAGCCAAAATTAAGCTTAAAACCCCTATTAGAAAAACCGGCCAACCCCCCTCGGACACCAGGTAAAGACCACTTAAGGTAGATAGAAACAAACATAAAAAACCCGCCTTAAACAAAGAAGAAGGGACAAGCCGGCCTTTTTGTACTAAACTTTTAGGGCCTTTTCGAGTAGGAGTATCCACCCCTTTTATAAAGTCTAAAGCAGAATTAAAAAAGTGGGTGGCTATTTGAATAAAAACAACAGATAAAAAAACCGATCCGTTTAAAAGCCAAAAAAATTTATTTAGCCCGTGAAATTTAATAGAAAAATCATTTAATTGAAAAGACAAACAAAGACCCATAAATATAGGCCCTATACCTAAAATCAAAGGCTTAAACCGGGCAGATAAAAAAATATATTTCCACTTCATAAAAAAACAAGCTTTTAATTTTATACTAAATAGTCGTCCGTGAAAAAGTGTATTTCAACACAGTAAACAGGGTTTACTTTGCCCTAAAACAGGCAAGATTCCCGCTCAAGGCGGGAATGACAGTGAGGGCGAACAGGGTTTTTCACGACTGACTAAATATTAGCCCATGAAAAGTATGTTGCCCCGAGTTTAAGTGATAGCTTCCCGCCTTGGCACCAACGCACAACTTATCTAAAAACCATCAGGGATAGCGAGGGTATTTAGAAAAGTTGGGGGGTCTTTTTTCTAAAAAAGCTTTTTTGCCCTCTTTCGCCTCTTCACTAAGGTAATAAAGCAAAGTGGCATTTCCCGCCAGATCCATTAAGCCCTGCTGGCCATCGCAGTCGGCGTTTAAGGCCGACTTTAAACAACGAAGGGCCATTGGAGAATGTTTTAATATTTCTCTACACCATTTTAAGGTCTCTTGTTCCAATTTTTCATAAGGCACCACACAGTTTATAAGTCCCATTTCCAAGGCCTCTTTTGCTCCATACTGCCGGCAAAGATACCATATCTCTCGTGCTTTTTTTTGACCCACAATACGCGAAAGATATGCACTTCCCAGCCCTCCATCAAAAGATCCCACCTTCGGACCGGTTTGGCCAAAGCAAGCATTATCGGCGGCTATAGTCAGATCACAAACCACATGCAAAACATGTCCCCCTCCAATAGCATAACCTGCCACCTGAGCAATCACAGGCTTAGGAAGACTTCGGATTTGCTTTTGCACATCTAAGATATTTAAACGGGGAACGCCGTCTTTTCCTACATAGCCCCCATCCCCTCTTACTTTTTGATCTCCGCCAGCGGAAAAAGCTTTTTTACCTTCTCCTGTTAAAATCACCACTCCGATAGAGTTTTCGTCTCTTACCCACTCGAAAGCGGATTTCATTTCCCCTACGGTTTGCGGACGAAAAGCGTTTCTCACTTCAGGTCTATTGATAGTGATCTTGGCTATGCCATCTAAAGTTTTTTCCAGGCGAATATCTTGATATTTTTTAACAGTTATCCATTTTTGTTTTTTTACACTCATTTTAACCTGCTAATTAGAGGGGAGGAGGTTTATAATTTTTTGTGTTCCTGAAAATAAAGTCCTGTTAAACGGGCCATAAAGTCTTTTCTAAAAATCAAAGACAAAAGAGGTATAAGAACCACCCCGGTCAAACAGGAAAGTAAAAATCGCCAAAAAAGCCTAAGAGGATGAACTTCTTTTTGAGAGCTAAAAAGCCTTATTCTGGCAAACGCCTCTCCAAAGGTTTCAAAACAAAATAGCCTACACAAAAAACAATACACCTGAGCAAAGAGAAAAAACACTGTCAACACTTTTGGCCAAAGAGCTTTTAAAGCGATTAAGGGTTCAGATTCTGTTAAATAAGCAAAAAACATAAGTGATGGGAAAAATAACAAAGAAACAAAAAAAGCATCTGTTAAATAAGCTTTAAAACCAGAAAAAAATTTTTCCGACTTTAAAACCTTTTTTTCTTTCTGAGGAGCAACCTGTTCCTTAGAGAGAGGAACAGAAGAGGAAGTACTTATGGGAGAGGGAGAAGCTGAGGGAGAGGAGAGGGGAACCAAAGCGGAAGTTTTATGAGAGAGAGGAGGGGGAGCCAGCTGGTTTAGCTTATTAGTGGACGACGAGCTGGATGAAACAAAAGAGCCAGCAGGGTTATGAGAAAAGCCAACAGAAGAGCGAGCGGAATTAGAAGAAAAAGTTTTCGCATTAGGAGTTTTCCGAGTTTGCTCCAAAAACCGGGATTTTTTTGTTCCTAAATAAGGTTTTTCTAAAGAAGTAAGTAATTTTTCATAAGCACTTAAGTCTTCTAAGTCCAATTTTTCCAATATAAAGGAAGGGGAGTTTAAACCAGGAACATCTGAACCACCAGGAACATTTTTTTGACCTTTAGTGTCAGAAAACAACAGGGGATCGTAAAATCCTAAGCCCTTGCTTAAAGGTTTTAAAGAAATTTCTTTATTTTCTAAATTTTCCATAAGCACTTTCCGTCATCGTAAGGAAAATCACATTACCTGTTTGCTCGAAACATATTAAGAATTTACTCAACGCAGAAATTAAAATAAACTTATTTCAAAGAGGTAAACAATCTGGAGAGGCAGAGGGTTGCAATTCCCTTTTTTTCTGGGACCGCTCCTGCACTTCTTCCCTGTGCACTTTAGTTTCTCTGGGAGCTGAAATTCCTAAACGCACCTGGCGACCTTTGACTTGAACCACCTGAATTTTTATTTGACCGTCAATGACAATACTACTTCCCACTTTACGAGTCAGCACCAACATAATAGACCTCCTTGCCTTTTAAACATCCTGTGTCCTTTTAACCTCAAAAATACGACACAGAGCAGGCTGTAAAATAATGCTTATTACATGATTTGTCAAATTTAAGTGAAAATATTAAAAAAATTACACATTTTAGATAAAAAACCCAATTTTTATGGGTTTTTAGTAGATTTTTAATTCGTCGATCGGGAAAAAGGGCCGTGGTAAACAGGGTTTACTTTGCCTCAAAACCAGCAAGATTCCCGCGGATATCCAGAACCTAAACTGAAAGCCTAAAAGGCTTTCAGCCTTTTTCAAGTGAGAATCCAGTCAAAAAAAAAAATTCACATCCCACTAATTAGAGTGTCAACCTCTAAAAGTTATAACTCATACCGACTTGCTTTTTAAAAAAAAACAGGAAAAAAGAAACTATTATGAAAAAGGTTCTAAAAATAGGGCTTGGTTCTAAAAAACCAGGACCTCAAAAATTAGGCAGTCCGGGAGGAAAAACCACTTGGTTAAATTTATTTTTTTATCTTTGTTTTTTTAGCTTTATATTTCATCCTTCCGTGCTCGCGAAAAGATTCAAACAAAACCTGATTTTAAAACCGATCCGTGTAACAAACCCTTTTTCTGATTTACCTCTCATACACAATTACTGGGTGGAACAATGGATCCACCTCTTTCAAAACAGTTATTCTGATCGCTTTCGGATATGGCTTGAGCGATCTTACCGTTATGCACCACTAATGAAAGAGATTTTTAAACAACAAAATCTTCCAGAAGATCTCATTTATCTATCTATGATTGAAAGTGGCTTTTCGCCACATGCGGTAAGCTCTGCCCAAGCCGTGGGTTACTGGCAGTTTATTCAACCCACGGCTCAACGTTTTGGACTCAAAAAAAACCTCTGGTTAGATGAAAGAAGGGATTTTGAAAAAAGCACACTTGCGGCCTGCCAGTATCTTCGATCCCTTTATAAACAGTTTGGAGATTGGTGGCTGGCTATTTCGGCCTATAATATGGGAGAGCAAAGGTTAACGCATCTTGTCCAAAAACATAAAACAAAAAATTTTTGGGATTTGGCGCAAAAATACGATTTTCCTTATGAAACCTCTCAATATGTTCCTCAGCTTATCGCCGCCATTACCATTGCTAAAGCCCCTTCCCTTTATGGGTTTAATTATCTAAAAATTAAAGTCCCTTATCAATATGAGGTTTTTTATTTGCCCGGTGGGGTTAATTTGCGTGCTCTGGCCCATTATATCCATGAACCTTATGCAAAAATAAAACAGCTTAACCCGGAACTACTAAGAGACCGCATTCCCCATTATATGGAAAACTGGCGCGCCCGACTCCCTAAAGGTTCCAGCCAGAAAGTGTCTTTATACATTACCCACTTTTCTCCCTCCCAATCTCAGTAGAAAGAGATGTGACCAAAGTGATTTTTGTCCTCAAATTACTTTATTTAGTTGCCCATGAAAAAGTGTATTGCAACACAGTAAACATGGCTTACTTTGTCCTAAAACAGGCGAGATTCCCGCTCAAGGCGGGAATGACAGAAGTAGTGAAAAGGTTTATCACGAAGAGCTATTTAGGACCGATTATTTACACTCTTAAATAAAAGAGGTTTGATTAAAAAACCTTGTTTTATGACTCTTTTTTTCATAAATATATTAAAGATCCCGGAGAGGTTTTATGTCTTATCAAGTTTTAGCCCGAAAATGGAGGCCAGCGACTTTTAAGGATGTGGTTGGACAAAGTTCTGTGGTTCGCATTTTAACAAATGCTTTAAAAGAAAATCGTTTGCATCCAGCCCTGATTTTTGCAGGCCCAAGAGGCACTGGTAAAACCTCCACGGCACGGGTCTTGGCTAAAACTCTTTCCTGCCCTCAAACTAAAAACCTTATCCCCTGCAATAACTGCAAAACCTGCCAGGATATTGATGAAAGTCGCTCCCTGGATGTTATAGAAATTGATGGTGCAAGCCATAATGGAGTAGAAGCAGTTAGACAGCTTAAAGAAACGGTAACCTATCTTCCGGCCGGGCCTTATAAAATATACATTATTGACGAAGCGCACATGCTTTCTATAAGTGCCTTTAATGCCTTGTTAAAAACATTGGAAGAGCCACCACCTCATGCTCTTTTTATTATGGCCACTACAGAGATGAAAAAGATCCCACCCACGGTTTTATCCCGCTGTCAAATTCTCCCATTTCGACAAATTACAGACGATATAATTTATAAACAGCTTAAAAAAATAGCAGAAGTGGAAAAAGCGAAGGCGAAAGATGACGCCCTTTGGATACTCGCACAGGCAGGTAGAGGGTCCTTGAGAGACGCCCAAGGGCTTTTAGATCATATAATCACATTTTGCCCTAAAAAATTTGACCAACAAGATGTAAGCGAAATACTGGGGCTTACTGATCGCCATTTACTTATGGACACCTTAAAAAGCCTTATAGAAAAAAAACCAGACCAGGTATTAAAAAACTTAATCTTACTCCATGAAAAAGGCGAGGAACCTTTAGATTTTTTGCAAAGCCTAATAAAAGAGCTAAGGAATCTACTGTTGTTAAAGTTTTCTACTTCTGACACTTTAAGCTCTCTCGTTCCTCTCTCTAAAGAGGAAAAAACAAAACTTTTAAAATGGGGGGAAGCTCAATCCCCCGAAGACATACACCTCTTGTTAGATATGAGTTTAAAAGGTTCATGGGAAATGAGTCGATTAAAAGATCCAAAAATTTTTTTGGAAATTCTGTTGTTGAAAATGAGCCAGGCCCCGCACATAGAACAGATTTTTGGAGGAGTAAGTAAAAAAGCCCTGCCTGCAAAAGAGCAAGAAAAAGCTAATCAACCTCCTCCTCTTAATAACTCCACTTCCTCTACAGAACCTGAAATAAACACCCAAAAAAAAGAAGATTCTTCCTCTCAAACACAAAACAAAATAATAAAAACCGACAAAACCGACAAAACCGATACTACGGCCTTATCAATCCCTTCCTCTCAAACTCACGACAAAACCGACAAAATCAACAAAACCGACAAAACCGACAAAACCGATACTACGGCCTTATCAATCCCTTCCTCTCAAACTCACGACAAAACCGACAAAATCAACAAAACCGACAAAACCGACAAAACCGATACTACGGCCTTATCAATCCCTTCCTCTCAAACTCACGACAAAACCAACAAAACCTTAAAATTAGATGAAACACAACATAGAGCCACAAAAATTCAGGAAAATGTTATGATTCAGCAAATTCAAACTCTGTTTTCCGCAGATATTTTAGAAATTCGGGAGCCTTTTTCTACTTTAAAAACCAAAGCCAGAAAAATTGACAAAGCTTTAAAAGCATAGCACTTTTAAAGTAAAAAAGGTCCCATCCATGCTTTATAAACATCAAGTTCCTTCTTTGGATCGCCTTATCCATGAATTAAAAAAATGGCCAGGGGTAGGCCCAAGAAGTGCCCATCGCTTTGCAGGGTGGCTCCTAAAAAAAAGCCATCAAGAAATTCAACTTTTAACAAAAGCCCTAACAGATATAAAAACCAATATTAAAACTTGTGAGGGTTGCCTAACCCTAACCGAAGACAAAAAGCTTTGTGCCTTATGCACCTCCCCCACCCGAAGAAAAGACCAGATTTGTGTGGTAGAGGAACCTTTTGATATTGCTCGGGTAGAAGCCTCTGGAAAATTTAAAGGGCAGTATCATGTCCTATACGGCACCCTTTCCCCTTTAAACAATATCACTCCTGATGATTTAACTTTCCCGTCCCTTATAAAAAAAATTGATCAACAACAAATAAAGGAAATTATTTTAGCTTTAGATGCAGACATGGAGGGAGATATAACAGCATTATATATTGGAAAATTAATGAAAGATAAAAATATCAAACTCTCCCGATTAGCACATGGCATTCCTTTTGGTGGAGATATTGATTACATTGACGAACAAACCCTGGGGCGCGCTCTGGAAAATAGAGTAGAGCTTGTGTAAAACCCCATAAAAAGCTGATTAACATGTCCCTTTTTAATTACAACTCCAAAGAAATTCACTGTAAAATTATCTATTACGGTCCGGCGGGGGCGGGAAAAACCAGCAATATAAAATGGATCTGCCACCATACTCAAGAACAAAAAGAAGAGATGTTTTCCATCCCTTTAAAAACAAAACCAAGTGTGTTTTTTGACTTTTTGCCTTTAGATATTGGGGTTATTCGAGGGTTCAAAACCCGATTTCATCTTTATACCATTCCTGGTCATTCTTTATTTGAAACCTCTCAAAAATTGCTCTTAAAGGGCCTGGATGGAGTGATTTTTGTGGCCGATTCCCAAAAAGAAAAAATGTCAGAAAATAAACTCTCCCTTAAGAACTTAACACAATATCTCCTGGAAGAGGGAGTATCTTTAGAAAAAACCCCTATGGTTATCCAATACAATAAACGGGATTTGTTAGATATTTATTCTGTAACTCAAATGCGCTCTGCCTTAAACCATTACAGCCATCCAGACTTTACAGCTTGCGCAAAAAACGGGCAGACGGTTTTTGAACCTTTAAAAACCCTGTTAAAAATGGTGTTAACTGTGTTAAAAGGCGGGAATTTTCAGTAAAAATAAGCTTAAGCCATATTAATAATAAACAATATAGAAAAAAATTAAAAAAATATTTAAAGACTTTGGTCCTGCAACCGATAGGTAAGAAATAGGGCCCCAAAAGCAGGGGACAATAGGTGCTAAGTGTCGCAAAAAGGACAAAGGGGCTTAGATCTTAAGATTATGATGACCAGAAAATACAGACGAGGATATAAAGAACATGACAATGCGACTTATTAGTGAAGAAACTAAAAAAGCAAAAGGGGTAAAAGCCACCTCCATTGCCTTATCCTATGAAGAAAATCTTATTGTTAAAAAAGCTTTAGTCCAGGAAGTAAGCCCTAAGGGTTTTAATTTGATTTTTAATTACCAAGATCTATTGATAGATTCTCTTAAATGGCAGTGGGATTTGCGCACGCTCTGGTATAAAAATATTGATATGTATATCCCGGACATGGAAATGGATCTGGAGGGGAAAGTAATGGGCATTAAACGTTTAGATAAAGGAAATTTCGAAGTGAATATGGAATTTCCTCATAACCAACCACTTTATTGGAGGGAATGCCTGTTTGAGCTTTGGCCTAAATTTGTGTAACGAGTCGTCCTTTTCTATTCAGTGTGTAGAGACAACCAGAAACAAGATAGCCAGGTGTAACGAGTCGTCCTTTTCTATTCAGAAAAGATAAAAGGAATAAAAGCATCTAATTCAGAAGAATAATGATAGGGGTTTAAGCGGGCGAGTAAAGTTTCATCAAAGGTAGGAGATAAAAGCTCCATTTTGCCGTCTCCATCTAAATCTACTACCGCCAGCTGAACCGCTTGCCCACGGTGATCAAAAAAACCATCCCGCGCATTCGGAATTTCCACACGAGTCACTAAGTGACGAATGCCATTTTCCGAAGAAGAGTAAAACTCCAACACAATGCCTGTAATAGCCTTAAGCTTTACCACCTTTATAGCAGAACCATTGTGCATTAAATCCCCATAGACAACAGACAACATTTTCTGTTGTTTAGGTCTAACCTGGTTCTTCACCCATTTTCTTGCAGATGGGGAAAATAAAACATAAATGGAAAAAACATTTAATCCAAAGAAAACAAAAATAAAAAATATCCAGGACCACTTTTTCATATTGATACCTATCGGCTAAAAGGTTTTGAAAGTTAAAATATTTTAATTAGTCACCCGTGAAAAAGATTGTTTTTTTAATTGGATTCTCACTTGAAAAAGGCTGAAAGCCTTTTAGGCTTTCAGTTTAGGTTCTGGATACCCGCTTTCGCGGGTATGACAGCGAAGAAGAATAGGGTTTATCATGGAGAAGTAATTAGTCACCCGTGATAAAGTCTGGACTTAAGTCTTTTTCAAAAAAGTTTTTTTTAAAATTCACCTGCTCCATAAAAAAATGCAACTCCTCCGGCCAGTTTAGAGAAAAAGAACAGGTTTTTCCCCCAACAGGATGAGTAAACTCTAAAAAAGCAGAATAAAGTGCTATACGGTTAAAAGAAAAAGTATTTTTTTTAAAAGAGAAGGCACTAAGGGCTTTTGCTCTCCGCCTCCTGGAAAAATAAAGCTCATCTCCTAAAATAGGTAAACCGGCACCGCTTAACTGAACCCGTATTTGATGGGTCCGGCCTGTTTCCAATCGGCATTGGATATGATGAATTTTATCCTGAAAAGATTCCAAGACCTGATAGTGAGTGATTGCTTTTTTTGCTCCCTCGCGCTCTTCTTTAAAAGAGTAAAATTTTTTTCTATCTCTGGGGTGTCGCCCTATAAAGCTACTTAAAGTGTCGGATTTTTGTGTCACTTTTCCCAATGTTAATGCGCGATAAAACCTTTTAATTTTTTTGGATTGAAATTGCTCTTTCAAAAATTCTCCGGCTTTACTGGTTTTACTTAAAACCAGTAAACCACTCACATTTTTATCTAAGCGATGCACCACTCCGGGCCTTAAAGGGCCTGCTCCTTGCCATAAACCCGTTTTTTTTATCAAAGCGTTTACTACTGTGTCTTTTTCATGTCCAGGACCCGGATGGGTAACGATTCCAGCGGGTTTGTTTATCACCAACAAATGTTCATCTTCATATAAAATAGGAATAAAAAAAGAGAACGGCTCAAGAAAGGAGTCTTCTTTTGTGATAGGAAAAGAAATCAGATAACACTCCCCAGCCTTTACTTTATGGGAAGGTTTAACAACCGGAAAATTCTTAAGTCCTCCTTTTTTTTTCACCCGGTTTTGTTTAATAAGCTTTTCTGCATAAGAGCGGGTAGAAAAGGAGGGAGTGAGAAACCTATCTAACCTTAAACCCTCTTCTCCGGGCTGAACTAAAATTTCCAAAAAAGATTTTTTCATCTGTCTTATTCTCACATAAAATTTAATAAAAACACTTAACTCTTTTAAGTGATAAGCGGAACAGGTGATCTTAAATAAATAGGTTTAAGGTCTTTCCAAGAGATAAGCTTTGAGACTTCAAACTCCCATTGCAACACCTGGGCCAGATATTTTACTTCTGGAAAAATGTTTTCTCTTATCACGAGTCGCTTTTTTAATTCTTTAGACAAAACTTTTTTATAAGCAAAATACCCATCCCCCACACAAACCCATTCTTGCTTAAACAACCTGGTTTTAAGTTTTCCCTCTTTTGATCTCAACAAGTAGCTCTTTTCAGAAGAAATAGAACATCTATTCTCTGCCGGTAAAAGTTTTTTATACAAGTCCTGAGCTAACACCACTTGAGGGGGAATAAGCTCCTGCAATTTAAAGTGCTTCCGTTGGTAAAGGGCCATGTATACACTGTTTTTAAAAGCATTTAACAAAACCAAAATGGGCCTTTCCTCTTTCTCTTCAGACTCTGCCAGTATTTTAAGAGAAGAAACGGGATAAAGCGGAATACGGAAAGCAAAACTTAGGGTCTTAGCAAAACTAACCCCTACCCGCGTTCCTGTAAACCGGCCCGGTCCAACCCCTAAAGCTAAAAAGCCCTCTGTTAAATTTGGCTTTGGATTTAAAACCAACAAAGTTTTAAAAAGCGATTCAAACGCAGAAGTAATAAAAGCACTATGAGATAAACCTTCCCAGGTTTTAACCTCTATGGGCTGAATATCCATTTTTTTAGGAAAGGGTTTAAAGTAAGAATATAATCCTAAAGACCCTTTAGGGCTGGTGGTTTCCAGCAAGAAACAATATTTTTTATCCATATTAGTCTAACACACTCTAAGCTTTAAAAGGTTTTTTACCTAGGGGCTTAAGCAAATTAAGTATTGAAAATCATAATCTACACACCCTAAAGCTTAAAAGGTTTTTTTTACCAAACAAATAGCCAGTTGTGCAAATCATTAAAAGTAGTGAATATCAACAAAAACAAGAGAAAAAACAAACCCACATGCTGAACTATCATCATCTTTTTCATACTTAAAGGGGCTCCGCTGATAAACTCCACTGCATAAAACAATAAGTGCCCTCCATCTAAGAGGGGAATGGGTAAAATATTTAGAAAAAAAAGTTGAACAGATAAAACCGCCATAAGATTTAAAAAATACTGAAGGCCATAAGAATAGCTATCATAAGCGGCTCGGCCTATGGAAATAGCCCCCCCTAAAGTCCTTCGGGAAATCTCCCCTGTAATAAGCTTTTTAACAAACAAAGCTACTAAAGCGCACCAATGAAAGGTTTTGCTAAATCCTAAGCTTAAGGCTTTTAATGGGTTTTGTTTTTCAAAACCTAAATCTCCTAAAAAACCATAAGAGGGCTGAGCCACTACACCTAACATATAATCTTTTTTCTCTATCCCTCCAATAATTTGTGTTTTTATTTCTGGCTGAACAGAAAAAGAAATGTCTTTTCCTGCTCTTTTAACTTCTATATTTAAAGCCCCTTGCTCTTCTTTAAAACCTTTAACCGCTTTAGCAAAAAAATCCCAACTTAAAATTTCTTTTCCATCTATCTTAAAAAGAAAATCCCCTGGCTTTAAACCAGCTCTCTCTCCTGCACCTCCTTTTTTTACATCGGCAATAAAAAGCTCTACAGGGGCTAAACCTAAAGCCCGCCCACCCTCTTTATAATTTACCGGCTTTTTGAATTTAAGGGTTTTTTGCTCTTTTCCTCTTTGAACTGTCAGTTTATATGAAAAATCGGGATCTAAAACCGGGCGATTTAATACCCTCATTAACTCTTTAGCTGTTTTAATTTTTTCACCATTTACCGATAACACTTTATCAAAAGTCTTTAAACCTGCCTGCCCGGCCGGCAAAAGAGGATCAAACACCCCCACCACCGCTAAAGGAGCGGTAAACTGAAGACCTTCAACTACACCACCTTTTTCTAAAAAACCCCACGGGCCCGGAACTTTAGCCTCTTTAGATAAAACTTCTGTTAGTTTTATTTCTCCCTCTGGATTTTTAACTTTTATTTTTAATACTTGGTTAGGTTTTTTAAAAATAACATCTTGCACTTCCTTCTTGCTCGAAACAGGAACACCCGCAATAGAGATAAGAAGATCCCCTGAAACCAAACCCGCCAGAGCAGGAGGAGAGGAGGGGTTTAGCTCCCCTACTACGGGGGCGATTTTTTTTTCTCCCACTGTCATACTCATACTTGCAAAAATCAGAACCGCCAGAAAAAAATTCATCAAAGGACCGGCCAACACAATTAATGTTCTTTGCCAAAGTTTTTTATGCAAAAAAGCATAAGGCTTTTCTTTTTCCTCCACTTCCTTTCCGTATTCATGCCCAAACATTTTGACATATCCCCCTAAAGGGAAAAGACTGATACAATAAATGGTGTCCCCTTTTTTCCATTTCAAAAGTTTTTTTCCAAAACCCAGACTAAAAACCTCTACTCTGACCCCACAAAACCGGGCCATCATAAAATGTCCTAACTCATGGATAAAAATCAATATTCCAAGTAAAATCACGAAAGGGAAAAGAGAGGTGAGTATACCCCATAAAGAAAAAAATATATTTAAGAAAAAAGAAGTCATTTTGTAATTATTAGATAGATCTTTAAAAAAGTCAAAAAAGCATTTACTTAAGGGATTAAATAAAAATATTCATGCAAAAACACATAAAGGGAAAGGCCAGTAAAAATCCGTCCAGACGATCTAACGCGCCCCCATGTCCAGGTAACAAAAAACCGCTATCTTTAACTCCTGCCCGCCTTTTTAACAAAGACACAAACAAATCCCCTGTTTGAGCGACAAAAAAACCTAATGTCCCAAATAAAAAATAAGCTAAAAAGCTAAAAAAGCTCGCCGTTCCTGTTAGAAAAAAAAATCCCACTCCACTCACTAACCCACTTGCACTAAGACCACAGAAAAGACCAGACCAGGTTTTCTTAGGTGAAAGAGAAGGTACCCATTTTTTTCCTTTTAAGCACCGGCCACCTAAGTACGCAAAAATATCTCCCGTAAAAACAACCATTATCAACAATATGAGATATAATGTTTTTTTTTCCTGCAAAAACATATTTAAAAACCAACCGGCCGGGAAAGCTATATAAAACCAGGCCAAAAGGCTAAAAACCCAAGATAGATTTTTTTTAGAACCCGCTATCAAAGTATTTAAGCAAAAATAAAAACTCCAAAAACAAACCACAAACCACAAATAAAACAAGAGCATAGCCCAGGACAGGAAAGAGGTAGATATAAAAAAAGAAGTTTTTTTAAGAGGGAAGGAGTTGGAAAATGATCCCCATTTTAAAAGCGCGTAAACCCAAGGAGAAGCAAAAAACAAATAGGCCCCAAAAATCCCTACGGCAAAAGGTAAAAAAGTTTTTAGGGCCTTTTTTTTATAAAATACCAACCCATAATATTCCCAAATTAAAACCGCCACAAATAAAGACACTAAAAAAACCAGGCTTTTTGAAGAAAAAAACAGCCCTATTATCAATAGGGCTATTAAACTTAAGGAAGTAAGAACCCTTAAAAGAAAATTATTACTCTTCATTGGGTAAAGCCCCAAACCTTCTGGAAGTTTTTGTGTAAAACTCTAAAGCTTTTAAAAGCTCCTCTTCATTAAAATCGGGCCAGAGCACAGGGGTTACATAAATTTCAGAATAAATTGCACTCCATAAGTAAAAATTAGAAAGCCGGCTCACTTCCCCCGTCCTGATAATCATATCAGGAGGAGGAAATATTGATGAGGCCAAATATTTCGAAAAACTTTTCTCCCCTATGTCCTCTGTTTTTATTTCCCCGGCTTTTACTTTATGAGCTACTGTTCTTACAGCCTGAATGATCTCTCTTCGACCACCGTAATTTACTGCCACTATGAGTTGTAGCCCTTGGTTTTCTTTAGTTTGTTCCACCATACGGTTAAAAAGCTTACTAACAGAGGGGTTTAGCTCCTCTAAATCTCCTAAAACCCGAAGGCGAACCTGATATCGATTCAATTCCCTTTGATACTTGGAAAGCGAACGCTGAATGAGTTTCATTATAACAGATATTTCTTGAGAAGATCTTTTCCAGTTTTCTGTGCTGAACGCAAACACAGTTAAATAAGGAATACCAAGTTGAGAACAGGATTTAACTATCTTTAAGAGGGCCCGGACACCACGAAAGTGCCCAAAATAACGTGGCCAACCTTTTTTTTTAGCCCAACGCCCATTGCCATCCATAATAACGGCTAAATGAAAGTCCAGTGGGCTTTCAAACACGGATAAGCTCTTCTTGTTTTTTTTCCGCAAGCTCATTTACTTTTTTTATAAATTGATCTGTAAACTCCTGAATATCCCCTTCCGTTTCCTTTGCCCTATCTTCTCCAATAAGTTTTTCCTTAAGGGCCTTTCTCACTTTCTCGTTCATTATTTTTCGAATTTGCCGAAACTCCACTCGCGATTTTTCCACATCTTTTTTAAAAGCTCTAATCAGGGCCTCTCTTCTTTCTTCTGTAAGCTCTGGCACCTTAAGCCGAATCCCTTTTCCATCTCTTTGAGGGGTCATACCTAAGTCGGTTTTTATAAGGGCAGATTCAATATCTTTTAAAGTGTTTTGATCATAAGGGGAAATAATAAGAGAACGAGAGTCTGGACAGGCAATGGATGCAATATGTTTTAGCTCTTGCTCACTTCCATAAGAGTGAACTTTTATTCCCTCTAAAAGAGAGCTGTGCGCAGAACCCGTGCGGATTTTTTTTACTTTATCTTGAATATGCTGAAACGCTTTTTGCATCCGCTCTTTTGTCTCTGTTTTAACGGCTGTCATATCCATTTTTTGATTCTCCCGTTTAATGAATAAGGGTTCCTAACTTTTCTCCTTGGACGATACGAGCAATATTTCCTTTTTGCTTTAAATTAAAGGTTATCAAAGGCATTTGATGGTCCATACATAAGCTCACTGCGGTCGAATCCATAATTTTAAGTCCTTTGTTTAAAACCTCAATATATTTTAATTCATCATATTTTTTAGAATTTTTGTTTTTTTCTGGATCTTCTTCATACACACCATCTACCTTTGTCGCTTTTAATAAAATATTCACATTCATTTCCATAGCTCTAAGGGCCGCGGCGGTGTCTGTTGTAAAATAAGGGTTGCCTGTTCCAGCAGAAAAAATAACAATGCGGTTTTTTTTTAAATGGCGGAGGGCTTTTCGGCGAATATAAGGTTCTGCCACCTCGGAAACAGGGAGGGCGGTTTGCACACGCGTTTGCACTCCTTTTCTTTCTAAGGCGGATTGAAGGGCCAAGCTATTAATACAAGTAGCCAACATTCCCATATAATCAGAAGTGGCTCTATCTATCCCTTGAGATTCAGCTCCTTTGCCTCGAAAAATATTACCTCCTCCTACTACTAAAGCCAGCTGAACTTTCATTTCCTGTACTTCTGCTAACTCTTCTGCCAAGCGCGATAAAGTAGCAGAATGAATACCAAAACCTTTCTCTCCGCTTAATATCTCTCCGCTAATTTTAACTAAAACTCTTTTGTATTTGAGCGTGCTCAACAAGACTCCTCACTGGTTTTTGATATTTGCTCTCCTAACTCAAAACGAACAAACCGGCGAATGACCACATTTTCCCCAAGCTTTGAAATAAGATCTTTTAGACTCTCTTCCACTGTTTTAGGTTGCTCGGTTTGCATACTGCTTAAAAAAATTTGCTCTTTCAAACATATTTCTGAAAACCATTTGTTCATCCGGCCCTCTGTTATTTTATCCAGGACAGAGGCTTTTTTTCCTTCTCTTAGGGCTTGCTCTCGAAATATGTTTTTTTCTTTTTCACACAAAGACTTAGGCACTTCTTCTCGGCTGATAAAGAGAGGGTTCATAGCAGTTATATGTAGACAAAGTTGATGAGTAAAAGTCTTAAAATCCTCTCCGCGGGAAGCAAAATCCGTTTCCACATTAACCTCTACCATAGCTCCAATGCGACCTTCTCCGTGCAAGTAAGAGGCCACTTTACCCTCTTTAGTTAGTTTTAAAGACTTTTTTTCTGCTCGAGCCAACCCTCGCGCTTTAAGCCACTTTAAGGCTTTTTCAAAATCCTGACCAGATTCTAAAAGAGCGTTCTTACAATCTAACACTCCTGCACCGGTTTTAGCCCTTAAGGTCTTAATTTCTGCGACACTCATAAGTTATTTTTCCTCTTTTACTTCCTGAGCAGGTTGTTTTTTTTCCGCAAGTTCCATAGAGATTTCCACATCCTCCGCCGTTCCGGCCGCTACCATTTTTCTACTTTTGGCTTTAAACACCTTTACTACTGTGGGACCTTGATCGGTTTTTCGTCCCTTTTTTTCTAAGTAAGAAGGTAAAGTTTTTGGAGATAGGTTTTCTTTTTCCACAGACGGGTTTTTTTGTCTCACTTTTTCTGTCCATTTTTTTTGCCCTTTTAGACAAGCCTCTTTAATTAAATTAACAAAAAATTCAATAGAGCGGGTGGCATCATCGTTTCCTGGAATGGGGTAGTCTACTTTTCCCGGATCACAGTTAGTGTCCACTAAAGCCACCACGGGGATATGAAGACGGCGGGCCTCCGCAACAGCAATGTTTTCCTGTTTAATATCCACTACAAAGAGAGCTGAAGGGTTTTTTTTCATATCTTTAATACCTTCTAAATAGTTATTCAGCCGGAGGTATTCCTTTTCTATTTGAGCACGTTCTTTTTTAGAAAAAGGCTCCATATCCCCTCTTTCTCTCATCTGATCAATTTTTTTCATACGATCAATGCTAACTTTAATGGTTTGAAAATTGGTTAAAATTCCCCCAAGCCATCTTTTACTAACATAAAACTGCCCCGCGGACTGAGCGGCGGAGCGAATAAAAGGCACAGCTTGTTTTTTAGTGCCTACAAAAATAAAATCTCCCCCTTCCGCTGTTACAGATTCTACAAATTTTAGTGCTCTTTGAGCTAAACTCAATGTTTTTTGCAAATTAATGATATGGATACCTCCGCGGGAAGTATATACATAAGGTTTCATTTTAGGGTTCCACTTCTGGATTTGATGGCCAAAATGAATGCCAGCGGAAAGCATATTTTTTATATTTAACTCGGTTTGCATTACTTGTTTCCTCTTAAACTTTAATGATTTATCATAAATTTTCCAGCTAAAGCAACCTAATTTTAATAAAAACTCTGTTTCTTAAAAGATTTAAAACATGGACACCGGATCCCGGTTAAAAGAGATCTGAGAGGCGGACTTTTTTAGTTTCTTTATCACTAAACCGGCCTGTTTTATTTGAGCAGGATTGGCACTTTTTAGCAGAAGATGATATCGGTATTTATTTTTTAGGCGAAAATAGGGTGCTGGAGCAGGCCCTAAAACTTGAAGATTTTTTACTTTTTTTAAAAGATCTCGCAGGGCTTGAGCTGACTGATAAGCTTTTTTAGAAGAAAGCGACTCTACCCGGGTTAAAGAAAGCTTTCCAAAAGGGGGATAACCATGTTTTTTTCTACACTTTAACTCCTCTCTCATAAATGCCTCATAATTTCCGGTTTTTAAAGCCTTTATCACTGAATGATTGGGGTTAAAACTTTGTAAAATAGCCTGGCCAGGTTTTTTTCTCCGTCCTGATCGACCCACCATCTGTGTTATCAGCTGAAAACTTTTTTCCACAGCTCGAAAATCAGGCCAGTTTAATCCCTGATCTGCTAAAATTAGCCCCACCAAATTTAAGTGAGGAAAATCCAAGCCCTTAGCTATCATTTGAGTACCCACCATAATATCCACTTCCCTATTTTCCACCTGCTCTAACATTTTAGCCCATTGTTTGTGATTTTTCACTTCATCTCGATCAGCCCGCACAATACGCGCTCTGGGAAAAAGGCTTTTAAGCTCTTTTTGCAAGCGGGCAGTACCGACACCAAAAGAAAAAAGCTTTTCTTGTCCACATCCCGGACAAAGCACGGGCTTTTCTTCCCTATAGTCACAATAGTGGCAAAGCAGATGAGATTCTTGGTGCTGAGTAAGGGAAATATCACAGTTAACACAAGTAAAATTTTGCCCGCAAGCGCGACAAAACACATAAGGACTTTCTCCCCTTCTATTTAAAAACAAAGCGGACTGCTCTCCATTTTTCAAAGACTGTTTTAAAGCAGAATAGAGCGGACCGCTTAACCAAAAAGGCAAGTTGAGGGACTTAGTTTTTTTCTCCTTTCTCATATCCACTATTTCCACCTTGGGAAGAGGTGTATTAAAGACCCGCTCTTTTAAACTATGGTAAACATATTTTCCTGTCTGCGCGTTCCACCAACTCTCCAAGCTCGGAGTGGCAGAAGCCAACACCACGGGAATATTTAAACATTTTCCTAAATAAACTGCTGAGTCTCTGGCATGATATTTTAATTTTTCTTCTTGCTTAAAGTGGGATGCATGCTCCTCATCCACAATAATCCAGGAAAGCCTTGGGAGAGGACAAAAAAGGGCAGACCGGGGACCAATTAGAATTTTTTTATTTCCTCGTATTAACTCCTGCCATTGCTCATGCTTTTTTTTAGAGCTTAAGCCAGAATGAAAACAAGCCACTTGACCCGGAAAACGAAGGGAAAACCGTTTTATATGTTGGGGAGTAAGGGTTATCTCTGGAACTAAGATCAAAGCCCTTTTTCCTTCCTTTAAAGCGGAGGTTATGAGATGAAAATAAATCTCTGTTTTGCCCGATCCTGTTACCCCATGCAGGAGATGAACTAAAAATTTATTTTCGTCATACTGCCGAATCCTTTTTAGACATTCTATTTGTTCCTTTGTTAATTTTTTTTTTTCCGAAGACGAAACCAAAGAGGAGGAGGGGCAAGGGAGAGATTTGTTGGATTTTTGGCTCTGTTTTTTTTTTGAACGGGCAGGCGAAGGGGGTGGAAAACTTAAATCCGCCACCAGGCCAAGGCTATGTTGATAGTATTCCGAAAGCCAAAAAAGCCATTTTAAGCGCGCAGGGGGAATCAACTCTCGCTCCTCATCACGGGATAAAATGGATTTTATCTCAAAAGATTTTTTAGTTGAGCGGGACTGGTGGTTTTTTTTTACCCGCTGGCGGGTTAAAACCACTCCTGATATTTTTTTATTCCTTAAGGGAACAAATACACTTTCCCCTGGTTGAAAGATCTCCTTAGAGGAATATATTAAGTTTTTGTCTATGGCTAAAGGCAAGGCTACTTCATAGTGATAATTCTTAGAAGAAGAAAAATGGGATAGAGATTGGTTTTTCATTATCTAAACTTTCTATAAAACTCATTAATTCTTTTCTGAACCATAGTCGGAAGATTTTGGTCCAATGAATTAGGTTTAAGCACGCTCTTATGAAACCATTTTTTTGTCAAGGGAAGGCTTTTAACCCCTTTAACTTGTATTTCCACCTCTTTTGAGTTCTCACGAAAAAGCCTTTTGGAAGGAAAAAAAAATCGCCTGGGATAAAGTTTATAATCCCAAGCACTTAAGTGCTCTCCTGTTTCCCATTTCCAGGCACGAATAACAAACTCATCTTGCTTCACATAGAGCCGGGCTTTCTTATTCTTAAAACCTATTTCATATTGTGTCTCTCCTCCTAAGCGACTGAGACGAACAAAAGGATCAGATCCTTGCTTATTTCTATCCTCCCATGTAAAGGGGGCTACTTTCCAAAGAGAGAAAAGCTTTTTTAACTCTTTAGCACTTCTTAAGTGGAAAGGTCTTTCTAAATGATAATGAGAAAGGAGTTTACTCCTAAGCCGGCCTTTTTCATCCTTAAACCACAATTTGTTTTTCCCATAAATAAAGCGAAAATACACTTTTCCCGTTTCTTTCGAAAGGACATGCAGGCGGATAAAATTTGGACCTTTGACCCACCATATTTCTTTTAAGGAAAAAGATTTAGGTCCTTTAAAAAAAAGTTCTTGATCAATACGATACCCCCCCTGCCCTTGAAAATAAGCCGTATGAGATAAAATCAGGGAATAAGAGGGAATATAAGCAGGAGATTTTACTAAAAAAAACAATAAAGTGAGGGAAACAAACCATTTTTTGCTCATGTTTTAAGATTTTCCTCCGATAAGTGAGATAGATTAAACAAATTTATAGCTTGTTTTACAAGAAATTTTAACTCTATCAAAGAGGTCATATTGAACAATATTGTTTTATTTTTGCCCCCTTTTCTATTTTTCTTGCTGAGTGCTTTTTTCTTAAGTGCTTGTTCAGGAGCGGCCGGTAAAAAAGCAGCCATTTTAAATGCACTTAATTCCAATTTAGAAACCGCTCCCCTGCCCCCTGAACCAAAAAACGAAGAAGAAAGAAATAAGGTTATTACAGAGGATGAGGAGGCCACAGAGGAAGAAGTTGAACCAGAACCAGAAGATCCCAAAGCCTTTACCTATTTTCCTTATGATCTACAATTAGATACTCTGGCCCTTATGACTTGTAAGCACAATTTCAATGGGTTTTCTTTTAAAGCGGGGGCTTATTTTGAAAGAAGTGGTCTTAGGCTTAGCGAATATTTTTTAAGAAAAAAAGCCATTATGACTGATAGCGAATTAAAAGCCCTTATTGAAAGCTCCACAAAACATAGGGCCTTTGCGAGCTTTTTTTATCGCTCTAAAACTAATTTTTTAGCCGCCGGCTATACCATTCCTTTTGGGATCAGTCTTTGGAGACACTTAGACGAATTGATAGCCACAGGGGCTACTCGCTTAAGGGAGATCGATGGAGAAGGTATTTCTGCCTACTTGAGCTTTGGACAAAAAATTTCCGGTTTCGCGCAGGGGCTGAATGAAAGCTGGCGATTAGGGGTATTTTATAAAGGGCATGCGGGAATCATACAGAAAACCGGAGGAGATAAGGGGATAGATTTTTACGGACGAGTGTATAAAGTAGGTGTGCACGATCGAGGGAACAATAGATACCATTTAAACTCTGTTTCAGAAAAAAAACTACCAGAAGGCCCTTCTCAAAAAGCTTGGGTTTGCCCAGAATCTCTTAGGTTTGAAATAAGGCGCCACCCTGATAAGGCCTGGTCCGCAAAAAGAGAATATGATCGTCGCATACAGGATGCAAAATATAAGGAAAAATACCCTACTTTAGAATCGGCTAAAAAAGCGGAAGGCGTATTTAAAGTTGAACCAGATGAAGATTTATGCCCCACCACCACCCCCAACGGACCGGCTTTGACTGTAGCGAGGAAAGTCTTAGGAGATAGTTGGAATATTAATATTAGGGACAAATGTATTAATCTTAACACAAATAGCGGAGTTTGTTATATTAGTAGATTTCATCGGCTGGCCTCCAGTAAAGAGTCTTGTCAAAATGTTCAAGAGGGCTATGCATTTTGCCCTCACTATCTTTCTATCTGTGTCAGAAAAAACTAATAAAAATTGACTGTTTTTGCATAAGAGACTAAACTCACTTTTTAAAGAGGTTAAAACATGGAAATAACTTTAAATGTGACTTTATTAACGGCTTTATTGGCTTTGTTACTAACAGGAAGTGTTTTTTTAGTAGCTGTGCTGGCCTTCCTTTTAAGAGGAGTTAGTGCTATGTTAAAAACAAATATTGAACCTTTAAAGGACAACTTTAATACAAAAATTGAGACTTTAAAAGATAATCAAGCGCGTATAGAAAAACGCATGGATAGCATGGAATCAGAAATAAAAAGTGTTCAAATTAAGCTGGATCAGCTTTTATCCGCCCAAGCCAAGGGATAACCAGGCAAGATAAAATCGAAAGAAAACCCAAAGTTAAAGGTGAAAAAAGCTATTAAAAAAATAAAAAAATTGTTTTACTTAAAACCTCTGTTTCTGCTTTTCTTTTGTCCCTTTGTGGTAGCTCTAACCCCTAAGGGGCCTTTGGCTTTATCTTTTAGTGGATCGGGAAGAGCGGTCACAAAAAAAGGGGCGGAATACCATCTGCTTAACCCAGCGAGCATAGTTCATGCTCAAACCCTACATAGCCAGGGCTTTTACGGATTCAAAACCAAGGAGAGCAAGGCCTTTTGGGGGTTTTCTATCATGGAAAACTCCTCTTTTCCTATATCTTTCAGCTACCTTCGAGAGCGAGAATCAGGGGCTCAATATATGAGTTTAGGGGTCGCCGGTTTACTTTTGTCTGGTTTTAGCCTGGGTTTAAATGTGAGCAGGTGGGAGACAGATAAAGCCACGAATTGGAATCTGCAAGCCGGCCTTTTAATAAAGCCTCCCAGATCGCCTTTTTCTTTAGGTGTTACCTACGGTCCTATTTTGCCCTTAGAGGGGGCTTATAAGGGAGAAAGAAAATGGGGATTGGGGTTGGCCTTTGAGCCTTATAAATGGCTCAGTTTAAGAGCAGACACTCTTTATAACCCGGATAAAAAATGGAGTGTAGCTGGGGGAGGGATGTTTACTGTAGCAAAGTTTCTGGTTTTTCGCTTAAGCAGTCAGTGGCAATTTACCGATGAGGTTTTTTTACTTGCCGGGGGGGTGGGAGTGTTCGCTAAAAATTTTGGTTTAGATTACGGGCTTAGCCAACAAAAAACAAAGGAGATACTTCACACCTTAAATGTGCACGGATCTTTTTAAATAACCTCATGAAAAAACTGGTTTAGTAAGAAAATGCTCTTTACCAAACCTTTTATAAAAAAATAAAAAAAAGTTAATTTTTATTTTCTCCTAAGGGGGCGGTTTCCAGCACTTCTTTTTCCCTATCTAAAAAAAACTGGACAGGATGACGAACCCAACCTTCTTGGCCCGGATAGTAGCGATAACGAGCTAAGGCTCTTAAGGCAGAGTTATCTAAAAGCGCGTGGCCGGAGGATTTTTTGAGCTGAATTTTTTCCACAAAGCCCGCTGGGTTTACATAATATAAAACCTCTACTAAGCCCTCCCATTTTTTTTTCAAAGCCTCTTTAGGATAAACAGGTAATGGGTTTCCCTCTTGTTGCCTTAACTGATTAGGAAGACGAAGGCGGGATCCTCCTTCCACATAAGAGGGAATGTTATATCCCTCCTCTTTTTTCCCTTTAGGGTAGTAACTTAAAGGGCTTTCTTTAGGTGCTCCTTCCGGCTCACTCTTAGGTTTTTCTTCCAGCGATTCCCCTTCTCCTGCTTCTTCCAGTGACTCATCTGCCTCTTTTTCCTCTTTTTCTTGAGTAGGTTCTTTAATTTCTTCTCCTTCATCCCTTAATTCAGGTTTTTTTTCTGATGACTCCTTCGATCCACTTAATTCATCCCTTAATTCCGGCTCTTGCTCTACTGACTCCTCTTTGCTTTCTACGGGAGCAGGTTGTGGTTTCTCCTTTGTCTTAAGGGGAGGGGCTAAAGGTTGAGTGCTGGTTTTTACTGATTCTACTACTGGTCCAGCAGACTCTTTTTTTGCTTTATTTTTTTTATGCAGGGAGGGGGGGGCGGATAAAGAGGGGGCAGGGTTCTTTGTTGCCTTAGGCTTAGTTTTTATTTTTTCTAAGGGGGGTAAGGGTTTTGCTTTGATTTTAGATTTAGCTTTTTTCTTTTTAGTTAGGGAAGGTTTTTTTTCGGAAGGAGGAGAAGGGCTTTTTTCCTCTAACTCCGGTATCTCTATTACTGGGTTTGTTCCCTCTATTGAGCCTTTACCAGTTAAAATTCCAGTTTGAGCCAGCAGTATAGCCCCTAAAGTGATATGCAGGGTAAAGGATATTAGAAAAAAAGCTACAAAACGATTCATACTGAACTTTAACTTACCGAGGTTTTAAGGAAAAAACAAGCCCCTTAATTTCTAATTCTTTTATTTAGTGTTTCACACCATTTTCTAACTTTTAGATCTTGGGTTAAGTTTTTTAAAGTCTCAAAAGAAGAAACAGGCTTAAGCCGTTGATATTTTTGTTTAAATCTTTGGAGTCGAAAAAGTTTTTTTGAAATTAAAAAATTAAGATCTGGTTTTTGTTTAGACCTTTGTTCCGTTTCTTCTCTTTCTAAAATCATCTGGGTTTTATGCAAAAGCTCTTTAAGATTTTCCACTGGTGCACACTTTAATAAAACATCCACACCGGCTTTAAGAGCTAAGGCCATCCCTTGCTCTTGCGTTCTATCGCTTAGGGCTTTCATATCTAAATCATCTGATAAAATTAAGCCAGAAAACTTCATTTTTTCTCTTAAAATTCTTTTTAAAAAAACCTCCGACAAAGTGGCTGGATAAGAGTCCACTTTAGAATAAAGAACATGGGCGGTCATTATTATTTCCACCTTAAAATCAATCGCTTTTTTAAAGGGAATAAGGTCTTTTTTTTTAAGGCTTTCAAAAGCTCTTTTGTCTACAGGCAAGCAGAGGTGAGAATCCTCCCGGACCCCCCCATGTCCTGGAAAATGCTTTACCGAGGAGGCAAGACCTGCTTTTTTAATGCCCTTTAGATAAGCAAAAGCCCTGTTTGCTATCTCCTGAGGGGTGTTACCTAAGAGTCTTCCTTTAAAAAGCGGGTTAAGGGCAGAAGGAACATCCACTAAAGGAGAAAAACTGGCACATACCCCTAAGGCTTTTAATTCCTGTGCCATATAAAAAGCTGTTTTTTCTATTTCTGAAAGGGAGGCTACTTGTGTTAGAGCCGTTAGTCCGGGCCAAGGGGGGTATTCTCTTAAATGGCGCAGGCGATCTACTTCTCCTCCTTCTCGATCCATTATAATAAGAGGGGCGGGGTTTAAACTATGGATTTCCCGGCAAAGGGCAAAAACCTGCGGGAGAGATTTAATATTTCTCTTAAAGAGAATAAGGCCTGAAACTTCCTCTTCTTGAATGGCTTTTTTTTCCTCCTCTAAAAGAGAAAGCCCTTTGATACCCATCCATATTAAAGGCCCAAGTTTTTTCATTTATACTTCCTCGTCCTTATTAGTTTTTATAGGCAAAAAAATCTCTTAAGCCATCCCCTAAGAGTTGAAAGCTTAAAACCAAAAAAAACAAAGCAAGCCCTGGAAAAACACTTAAATGAGGAGCGGTTCCTAAAACTTGCCTTCCTGCACTTAAGAGCTTGCCCCAAGTAGGAATTTCCGGGGGCACGCCCAAACCTAAAAAGCCTAAGCCCGCTTCAGCTACTGTCACTGCCACCAACGAAAATACAGCCTGCACCAATAACACCCCAAAAAGATTAGGCCAAATATGCAAACTTAAAATTCTAAAGGGGCTTGCCCCACTGGCGCGTGCACTTAAAACATATTCTTCTTTTTTTAAATGTAAAACCTCTGCCCGCACCAGCCGGGCAAAACCGGCCCAGGTAGAAAGGCTCATCGCAAAAATTAAGTTAAATAACCCAGGCCCCATCATAGCTAAAACCGCTAAGGCCAACAAAAATCTGGGAAAAGCCAGCACCATATCCACTGTTCGTTGAAGCACAAGATCCCAAAACGAACCAAAGTAGGCAGAAACCGATCCCACCAAAAGCCCTACTAAAAGACTTATAAACACCACTAAAAAAGACACCAAGAGAGAAACGCGTGCCCCTTTAAGAACTTGAGCTAAAAGGTCTAAGCCATTTTCGTCCAGGCCAAAAGGGTGGGCAAAACTGGGAGGTTCCAAAAGTTTTTCCAGATCCATCTCTAAAGGATTATAGGGGCGGAGGCTATCGGCCAAGAGAGCCAATAAAACAATGATCAAAAAACCTATTAAACCAGTGCTGAGTTTTATATTAATTTTTTTTCTCATAGTTCTTTGAGGCTAATGCCTTGAACAGAATGGGGCACAGAAAACCAATAATATTTTTATTGCCTCTTATTTAGAAAAGAAGATATTAGTTGATCTAATTTTGTTTTCACATCTTTTATTTCTGTTTCCAATCGGGTTTCCAGTTTTTCAATCTTCTTATTTGTGTCTGTTACATGGTTACTTAAGTCCTTTCGGATATGGCGCATTTCATTTAAAATCCACACTTGAATCAAAAGAATACCAAAAACTCCAGTAGAGGAAAACTCATCAAGTAATCTTACAATACTAAAACCTTCCATACTACACCCCTTATTTTCCATATAATATTATGTAAAATATGCTAAGTCAATAAAAATTTAGGTATTGCATAAATATCCTAAATAAGTCTGTTTAGTTAAATAAATCGCTTGGGTCCTATTTCCTTAAAAATCCAGGATTCTTGTCTTCGCAGAGGAGAAATAAGGTATTTTTTCAGGACAGACTAAACAAGCTTTATTTTTTTTAAAGGGTCATCTTAGGGTGAATTAATATATACACTATATCCACTATTAGGTTTACCAACACATAAATGGTGGCAATTAAAAAAACCGCGCCTTGGACCACAGGATAATCCCTTCTTTGGATGGACTCTAACAACAGGAGTCCCAAACCCGGCCAATCAAAAATACTTTCTACTATCACTGTGCCAGTGAGAAGGGCTCCACTTTGTAACCCCAAAATGGTTACAATGGGAACAAGGGCGTTTTTAAAACCATGTGTTAAGCCTGCATGAAAAAAAGAAAGCCCTTTTGCGCGCGCCGTTCGGATATAATCTTTTTTTAACGTCTCCTCTAAAGCAGACTGGCTCATCTTAAGCAAAACCGCCCCTAAGGGCAGAGCCAAACTAACAGCCGGTAAAATAAAATATTTAAAGCTGTCCCCTCTTTCACTCACCGGAAGCCAAGAAAGCTTAAGGGCAAAAAGCCATATTAGAAGGGGAGCTAAAAAAAATACAGGAAAAGACATAGCCAAAACAGCTACAAAAGAAAAAGCTTTTTCTCCAGCCCCCGGCCTTAGAGCGGAAAAAATTCCGGCAGGTAGACCCCAAAGAATCGCTAAAAGCAGGGCAAAAAAAGCAAGCTGAAAAGTGGCGGGGAAAGCTCTTAACAAGAGCCTTGAAACAGGTTCTTTAGAGTGTAAAGAAAAAGACAGATCTCCTCTTAAAACATTTGTTAAAAACCGGGTGTATTGTTTCCATAAACTTTGATCTAAACCCAAGCTTTTTTTTAAGTGTGCTTTATCTAAGGCCTGGGCCTGATCTCCTAAGATCATATCTACCGGATCTCCAGGAGTGAGATGGATCAAGAAAAAACTGAAACTTAAAACAGCAACCAAAGCCAAAAGGCTTAAAAAAAACCGCCGGAAAATAAGACGCATAGTCTGGTTTTTTTATCAATAAAAAAAGGGATTTTCAAAGGTTTTGCTTTGACTTTTCTTTTTTCTTTAATAAAATTATACCATCGTGGTCTATGGTAGGATTCTCGCTTTAAGGAGGAGGGAGGTTTTGAAAAACCGACATAAAAAAAGCCGGCCCTGTTCAGGGCAGTTATCTATTTTTGCTATCTTAATTTTTCAAGCTTTATTTGTGCTCTTTGCCCTATCTCTTAATATAACCTTAAGTGTGCATGATAAAATTAACTTACAAAACTCTGTAGACATAGCCACTTATTACGGAGCTATGAAACAAGCAGAAATGTTAAACGCTATAGCCCATATTAACTACCAAATTCGCCAGTCCTGGAAACTTATGACTTGGAGATACCGAGTGTTAGGGAGTGTGGGTATAACCAATACTTTTCGCCCTTATCTTGCAAGCCCCTTTGAACAAGAGCATTTTCTTCCCGTTCTTGGACCATCAAAAGCTCCTGGTCCTTATTTTTTTTGTGTAGGCCATAAATGGTGGGGAAACCCTATTACCAATGGGGGGGGCAGAAGTTTCAGTGCAACTGGTGACGATATGCTTTGCACAAAAATGGGAACCACCATCCACGCACCCAGCATACCTAATATTGCAGGAGCTTTAGGAGGGCTTGCCAGTGCTATAACCGGTGTCCAAAACCTGGCCCGGAATATTAGAGGACGACTTACACAGACATGTGCAACATACTCCTTTAATTCCTGGTTCTTAGGTGCGCATGTTTTTGTGAAATATCGCTGGGACCAAAGCGTAAGAAAAGCTATGATATATAAGCTTGCAAAACTAATGGCCCAGGGAAAAGATATAGATGGCCATGATATTGAAGAAGGGGTTAGAAAAACTTTTGAAAAAAATTTAACCTTTATCAACAAAGAGTCTTACCAGGCAGGCGACCTTAAACAGTTTAGCTCTCTCCAACATCCAAGTCCTGTGGAACCTCAGAGGTGGATTAAAGATAACCCCCTTCATCATTTAGGGCTTTACTCAGAGTTTATAGGACGCGGAGGTTGTACAAAAAAACTCAACTATTTGCAAAACCCTCCAAGTGAGGTGGTAAATGATCAACCCGTCATTGAACTTCAACGCATTTTGAGCAATACCCAGCATTGGCATGTTTGCGCAAGGGATCAAGATTGGTGTGGGGCTTCAGCAGGCCTTAGCAAAATCCGTAATTTTATGATTTTTTATGCAGTAAAAGCGGAATTAGATTATCACAGTCAAATTTTTCTTCCGTTTGGAAGGGGAAAGGTTAAATTAAAAGCCCAAGCCTTTGCTAAACCCTTTGGAGGCACTATAGGTCCAAATAAGGATAAAGATCCTCTTTTGCCTGACAGTAGTCGCTCTCGCCCCATCCACCCTAACCAAGCAGACCAATCCAGAACTACGCCCAATTACTCCCGCTACCCAGGGGATAGATTTGGCTTAAGATCATCTTATGTGCATTGGTATTGGGCTACTCATATAAAAAAGAATCCGCGGGCCTCGAAAAACACTCTGAATTACGCCAAAGATAACTTCCAAAATGATTCCCAAGATGATGGAGACCCCTTGGTTAGAGATCACAATTTAGGTAGTACGGAGATTCCTGAGCGCAAATGGGAGATCATGGCCGTATCACCCGATCTTTTTGATGTAACTTATTTTACCATTTTACCTTATTATCAGTGGACTTACTTTCCTAAAATCAAAAGTCTTCTTTCTACGATAAAGGTAAGGGGTGATTTGGGCACATTTTACGCTCCTGGTGCTAGTGAGCCTCAAGGATCAAGCCTTTTATATCAAGTGGGGAGTAATAATAATTTTGACAGAGGGTTAGGGTTAGGGTCTGAAGACACTGTGTGGCAATCTTCCCTCTTACAAACTCCAATCGAACCCCTAAAAAACAAAAGACCTTTTTACAAAATAGGGAACTTTAACCTCTTACTCACCGGTTGGAATCCTCTTAAAAATAAATACAAAGCTACTAATGATTATAGCTTGATAGGCGAAACCCTTTTTGCAACTTGTAATATGTGGGCACATAGTTCAGGTTCGAGAGTGGATAAACATTCAAACCCGCCTTCTAAAGGAAAAATTGCCACGGGCTGTATTTACGGCGGAAGAATGGGTTACTCTGTAAAAATGATTTCCAAAGAGGCTTTAACAGGTGTGAGCCATATGACAAATGATTTGCCCCCTTGGCCTGATTTTTAACGAGATTTCATTAAACTTCGTTGATAGCGATCTACTGCTTTTTTATGCTCTTTATAAGTTTTAGAAAACAGATGACTGCCGTCATTTCGACTCACAAAATATAAAAAAGGAGATTCCTCTGGTTCAAACACCGCTTTTAAAGCCCCCTGGCCTGGGTTACTGATAGGGCTTAAGGGAAAACCAGACACTTTATAAGTGTTATAGGGGGTTTTTCGTAAAATATCTTTTTTTCGAATATTAAGGGGGATAAGCTTTCCCGCTTCCTGCATCATTCCGTATAAAATAGTAGGGTCGCTTTCCAACCGCATACCCTTTTTTAGGCGATTGTAAAAAACCGAGGCAATGCGCGCCCGCTCGTAGGCTTGGCCGGTCTCTTTTTCCACGATAGAAGCTAAGATCACCAATTCATATTGAGTCAGCTTAAGCCCTCTTCGGCCCTTTTGGTTTACCCTTCCCTGGCTTATTTGTTTAAAAGTTTTAAAAAAATTTTTTATCATTTTATGAATCAGCTTTTTCGGATCTACAGGCTTTGGAATATAATAAGTATCAGGAAAAAGATAACCCTCCAAAGAACTAACTTTTAACTTTAATAGTTTATAAATAAAGTCTTTTTTATGACAAAGAGAGAGAAAAGCTTTTTTCTTTAAAAACTGTTCTTTTTCCAAAGCCTCTGCCATTTCGTATATATTATATCCTTCGGGAAAAGTAATTTTATAAAGTCTTACTTGTCCGGTTACCAAAGTATTTAATATCTCATAAGAAGATGCTGATTTTTTAAAACTATACTCTCCGGCTTTGATTTTTGCACTCTTGCCTCTTAAATAAGCCATAGCTTTAAAATAAAAAATATTTTTTATTAGGCCGTTTTTTTTTAAAAGCCAAGCTGTCTCTGTTAGAGACATACCCTTTTTTACCCGTAAAATTACCTCTTTTTCTTCTGAAAGGGCAGAGGGGTTAAGGATTAAAGTGCTCACACTTAAAAAACACAAACAACCTATAAATAATTTCATAACCCTCCCTTTAAATTACCTAACCAGAATAACCAAAATAAATATTCCCTTGTAAAAAAGCCCTGTTCATGCCCACACACTTAATCCTTTAAAAAAGGTTTTATGTCATCTGTTTTAGTTAAAAAATCTTTTTTTAAACAAGCCACTGGGGTTACGCAGGAATGAACGGCAAAAAGACCGGTGGGGCGATCGTTTCCTGATTTTTTTAGGCCCCCAAAAGGAAGGTGAGAGCTGGCCGAACAAGAGCTTAAATTCCAATGAAAAACCCCCACCTGGGCTTTAATTAAAATTTCTTTCACAAATTTTTCTTCCTCTGAAAAAACAGAAAGACTAAGCCCATAAGCCGATTGATTTATAAGGTCCAAGGCCTGCGCTTTTTTGGAGACACAATACACAGACAAAAAAGGCAAAAAAAGCTCTTCGTTTTGATAAAAAGAATGAGGGCTGTATTCTTTAGGTTCCACCACGGCCGGGGACACATAATGGCCGTTTAATCCCTTTATCGGACCACCTAACAGATGAATAAAAGCTTTTTCTCTTTTGGCCTCTTTTAAAGCTTTTTTAAATCGTCTAACCGCCTTTTCATCAATCAAAGGTCCCATTAAAGAATTATCTCTAAAGTGTCCAATTTTTATTTTTTGGCTTAACCGGATAAACTCTTTTAAAAATTTTTCTTTTATCTCTTTATGCAAAATAAGGCAGGCCGTGGAAGAACATCTTTGCCCTGTGGTTAAATAAGCCCCTTTTAATGTTTCCCTTATCGCAATTTTAAGATCAGCGTCTTTCCAGATAAGAGCGTGGTTTTTCCCTCCCATTTCTAAAGCCAATATTTTTTGAGGTTGATCCAAGAGGGCTTTTTTTATTTTTCTCCCCACAGCATAAGAACCTGTAAAAAAAACTCCAGCCAAGCTTCCCGCAGAGGTTAAAGCTTGAGCGATATCCGCTGGCCCTTGAACGAGGTTAAACACCCCTGGAGGAAAACCCGCCTGATGAAAACACTCTGCCAATTTTTCTGCCACAGCGGGGGTTTTTTCCGAAGGTTTAAAAATAACTGTATTGCCGGTCGAAAGAGCGGGCACAATATGTCCATTTGGCAGATGCGCTGGAAAATTAAAAGGACCTATTACCAAAAAAGCTCCTTTGGATCGGTAGGTGATTTTTCCTAAAGTGCCTGGACGCAAAGGGGAAAAAGAGGTGTCTTGAACAAGAGGCAAAGCTTCATTCAAGGTAATGTCAATTTTTTGTGAGAGGGCCCTTGCTTCTTGCCGGCTTTCCCACAGGGGCTTTCCTGTTTCTCTGGAAATAAGGATAGCTATTTCTTCTGCCCGTTTTTTATAAATTTGAGCCAGCTTTTTTAAGTATTGATTTCGCACCGGTTGAGTGAGAGCAGACCAGGAGGGATAAGCTTTATAAGCCGAGATTAGGGCTTTTTCTATATGATTAGGATCTGAGGAAAACTCAAACACTTTATCTGTGAGATCTGCCGGAGAAAATACAGTATGGGTTTTAGCTTGCGCGCTTAAGCCTTTTAAAAATTTACCACTTATGTAATCCCCTTTACTTTTTATATTTTTACTTTTTGTCCATTTACTTTTCATAACTCATCCTAAGAGGAAAAAGACTTAAAAGTCACGGCTTTTTTAAAACCAGCTCATTCTTTAAAATGGGGAGATAAAAACCTCTTCCCCCTCTTTTAAAGAAAACTCTTTTAAAAAATCTTTTGAAACTGTTAGCTCATCTTCGTTTAAAAAACCCTCCATTAAACCTCCTAAAAACTGCCCGTTTTTTAATTTCCCCCAAAGCCCGTTTTTTATTTCTTCTGGTTGGGGTTTAAAAGATTGAGCAAGAAGAGCCGTTCTTCTTAAAGAGAGGTTTTTTAAAAAAACTTTTTTTGTATTTTGAATGAAAGGGATATGTTCTTTTTTTGCCTGCAAATAAGGCCCACCATCAAAAGGGTCTACTTCTTTTGCAAAAGAAAAATTTTGCTGTTTTAAAAGTCCCTCTGCCTTTTGGCTTAAAGGGCCTGGTTTTCCTAAAGTCTTTCTGACAGACAAAGGAAGATCGGATAAAAAAAGCTTTTCTTTAGGATAAGAAGAAAAAAGCTTTTCTTTGTCTGTCAAGGTTAGGTAATCAATTTCTTTCATAGAAAGTCCGATACGGGGAAAAATAAATTCTTCAAAAAAAGGGTTTTTCCCTTGCTTATTTAAAAAGGGAGCCACCTCTGCATGAAAAACATCTTTAAAAACCTGAGGTCGCATGCCTGCCCATAAAAATCGAATAAGGCTTATTTGCTTGCCGGCTTTTAGAGGGTGTCCGCGGTATTTTTTCTCCAAAACTAAGCCTCCCAAATAAGAAGGTCCGTCTGTTATAATTTTTAATTTTAAAAAAGGAGTTTTTTTAAGCTTGGATTTTTGTCTCCTAAGAGGAGACGGGGGATGAAAAATTTTTAAAGAATAAGAAGGAGCTGATTTTGTTGCAGACTGAGCTGAAACCTGTGAACTTCCGATAAGCTCCCCCTCCTGGGTTTTTAACACAAACAAAAAGTTTCTGTTTTTGGGGGGTAAAGTTTCTGAAAAGGATTTCTCACTTTGCTCAATTTTTTTCTTTAAAAGAGAAGGAGCAGAAGGCAAGTTTAAAAGGGCATACTTTTTAGCTAATTTTTTTAAAGCCGGATAATCTTTAGTACTTACAGATTGAATAATAAACATTTTTTCCTTTTTTAAAAATTAAAGGGTTTTCAGCAAAACTTCTTTAAAAGTTTTTATATCCTCTAACTGGATATTGGCAGGCACAAGCAATCTTATTCGAGCGGGCTTTCTTCCACAAGAAAGAGCAATCACTCCATTTTGAAAAAGCTTATTTAAAAACTTTTTTGTGTTTTCCTGAGAGCTATCTTTAAGAGTGAAGGCGGACATAAGGCCAAACACATCATAGTCTTTTATAAGAGATTTTTCTTTTAAAGTGTGAAAGAGAGCTTTAAAGTGTTTTTCCACTTGAGAAATAAGGCCCTTCTCGCCTATGTATTTTTTTTCCAAAATCTCCAAAATTTTAAGGCCGGTTTTTAAAGCAGGAGTGGAGGCACTCACTGTGCCAGAAATAAGCCCAGGCTTAGGATTTAGCTCCTCAGTCCAAAAAGTTCCTGCACATTGCAACCCTTTTCCCACTGTGCAAATGTCAATGTAATCGCCTAAACCCCATTTTTCAAATGCAAAAAACTCGCCGGTTCTTAAAAAAGTCTGCACTTCATCGGCCCAAAGCAGAATTTGGTATTTTTTACACTCTTTAAAGAGGGCTTTAAAAAACTCCGGGGGAGCCGATTTATATCCCCCCTCTCCTAAAACTATTTCAAACACAAAAACACATATATTTTGCCCCTGTTTTCTTAAATGGGATTTTAAGGTCTTAAGGCTTTTTTCTGGATCTTTAGGATCGTGAAACGGCACTCTTAAAACTTCGTTATAGGAGGGTAAACCCTCTTTTATTCCCGGATTGGCCGTAATTTCTGACATTAAGGTGGTGCGACCTGCAAAAGCGCGATCAAAAGCTAAAATTTTTCTTCTGGGGGAGAGTTTTTGCCTCACTATCTTAAGAGCATTTTCCCCAGCCATACTTCCTGAGGTGGTAAGCCATACATGTTTTAAGCGAGAATTTTTTTGCACTAAAGCCACTAACTTTCGACTTAAACTTAAATATTCTTGATTTAAAAGCAAGTGACCTTGGGTTAAAACATCTGTTAAGGAAGAGTCTAAACTGGTTTTTATCAGATCGGGATGGGCATGACCCAAAATTTGCACCCCTATTCCGCCCAAGAGATCCATCTTTATAGATCCATCTAACAGCTCTACATACACCCCTTTGCCTCGGCCTGCCCCTAAGTAAGGGTAAAGGAGAGGACGTCCTCTTAAAGTCTCAACTTCTTGGATAAGGCGCGCGGATTTTTGTTTTTTGTTAGGATCGGGGGGGGTGATTTTCCATTTATTGGATTGAGCTTCCCTATAAGTATTTAATAGCCTTTGAATCAGGTTTTCTTTTGTTTTCATATTGCTTTCTTACCTATTTTGGTCGTCCGTGCAAAACCCTGTTCATCTCCAACTTAAAAGCCAAGTACTTGGCTTTTAAGGAGATATATCAAGTAGTTTACTTAACATACTCTTTCATGGACGACTTTTTAAAAAAACATCCTCAAGGGTTCTTAAGGTATCATATATTGTTCTTAAAGAAACACCCTTATTGAAAAAAATCAGCTTATTTTCTAAACCCATCAAACCAGAGCAAACCAGGAGCAAAAAAAGCCAAGACATATTAAAAAGGCTATGTTAAGAAAAAAATTACTATGTTTAAGAAAAGTCTCATTTTTTTAGCTTCTTGGACAATGTTCTTAAGTGCAGGCCAGGAACAAATAAACCAGGAACAAACAAACCAGGAACAAACAAACCAAAATTCCCTCTTAACTGCCAAAGCTATCTTTGATAAAGGCTTAAAAACACTTAAAAGCCAACCTGCTGAAGCAGAAAAGCTTTTTTCCCTTTATTTAAAAAGTTATCCTGATTCTTTGCCAGGCCGTTTTAACCTGGCCCTTTCTTTTTACCAGCAAACGGGTAAAAAAGATCTCGCGCGCGCCTATTTAAGGCAAATTCTTTTTGAAAACCCCTATCACACCCCCACACGCACCTTCTTAAAAAACTTAAACGATAAAAAGTATTTTTGGCTTTGGATCCCAGAAGATCTTATTTTAAGTATAATGGCTTTAAGCGGGATGTTGCTCATTTTAGCTCTTTTTAAGAAAGTAAGAACCTTAATTTGGCCTTTGTTTTTTATCATTCAGAGTTTAGGGGGGTATTATTTTTTTCACCGGCTAAGGGATTATAGCTCTCTCACTAAAGACTCTTTAGCTTTAAGTGCGCCAGACCCTAAGGCCCCTATTCTTTTTGAGATAAAAGCGGGGGCACTAACCAGAACACTTTTTCATGATCAGGAAGAGGGCTTAAGCCATGTACAAATTTCTGCAAACAGGGGGTGGGTAAAGTCCTCCTATCTTTTGCCCATAAACCCTAAAAAAAAGCGACTTTAAAACAATAATATAGATAAAAATATTGGCCTAAGCCTCTTTAAAGGGTAAGACTATTTTAAAAGGACTAAAACTATGATGATTGATTTTTTATGGAAAAATCTTTTTAAAAAAATAGATAAAAACATTGAAATGGTTTTAAAAGAAAACCCTTTATTTGAAAGCTTAAGCTTAAAAGAGCTAAAGCTTTTAAGTCATTTAGTGCACAAACGATCTTTTGTGCCTGGGGAGTTTATTTTTCAGGAAGGAAAGGGCTTAGGAATGTATATTGTCTTAAGCGGAAAAGTGAATATCTTGCACGGAAACTTAAGCGGTCAAGAAACGGCAGTGATCTCTCAATTAAACGAGGGGGATTTTTTTGGAGAGCTTTGCCTGGCCCAGGAAAAAGGTTATCATCCGGTGTCTGCACAAGCTCAAGAGGAGTGTAAACTTTTAGGTTTTTTTCGTCCTGATCTGTTAAATCTTATCGAAAAAAACCCCAGGACGGGTATAAATATCTTAATGAAGCTTTCAGAAATTTTAGGAGAACGACTGGGGAAAGCCGGAGAAAAATTAGTTCAGCTTAAACAAACTATGGAAAACTAACCCCGCCCCGTTACACGGGGAAGAAAAGAGGAGCACCTCTTATTACCACGGCTTGTAACTTTGACCACTTAAGCCCAGAACACGGGAAAGAAAAAATATGATCTCTTTAACCACAGAACAAAAAACAAAGCTTAAAAAAATCAATATTATAAGGCTTTTGGTTTTTATGGGCCTTTTAATAGTGGCTGGATCTGTCTTATTTTTAGTCAATAATTTGTTTATTTCTTTTCTATTGGCTTTTGTTATTAGTTATCTGGCCCGTCCCTTAATATCCCCTTTAGAAAGAGCGGGCTTTAGCTACAATGGGGCTTTGATCTTTATTTTTCTTACAGGAATAAGCCTTACCTGCGGTCTTGGAATATGGGGGTTTCCTCTGATCTCTAAGCAAATTAATCATTTACAAACAGAGTGGCCCCGCTACTCAGAGGGGCTTTTAAGCTTAATGGAAGGTCTGGAGCTAAAGGCTAAAAACTGGCTTAGGCTGGATATTCCTCTTCAGGAAAAAGGAAAAGAAAAGCTTTTTTCCCTAAGCCAGGTGATTTTAAAAGATCTGCCCTCTTTGCTTATGCAAGCTTTAAGTGTGCTACTGCTCGCCCCTTTTTTAGCTTTTTTCATGCTAAAAGATAGCCATAAAATTTTTAGGCGATTTATGTTGCTTGTTCCTAACAGTGTGTTTGAAATGGTGCTGGATCTGCAATATCAGATTAACCAGCAGTTAGGGCAATTTATCCGTGCTCGGTTTTTAGAGGCTTTTATAGTGGGACTGGTGACTTTTTTAGGCTTAAGCCTGATCTCTTTTCCTTTTGCTTCTCTGCTCGGAGGCTTTGCCGCCCTTACCAATTTAATTCCCTATATTGGCCCTCTTATTGGGGCTGTTCCGGCAGTGATTATCGCCTTGGTAAACCATTATGAAACCTGGGATTTATCTCTTTTAGTAGCCGTGTATTTAGTGGCACAACTGATTGATGCCGGTATTTTAGTCCCTATTTTAGTGGCACGGATTGTAAACCTACACCCCGTAACAGTGGTTTTGCTTATTATCTTAGGGGGGCAATTTATGGGAATCCTGGGCATGATTATCAGCATCCCTGTTGCCAACGCTTTAAAAGTCACCTCCCTGGCAGTGTATGAACATATCACCCAACTTAAAAACGACACTATTTAGCCAGCCTTAAAAAGGGATTTGAACTCTTTGATTTTCTATGCTAAAGGTATTTTTTTTTAATATCATTAAGAGTGAGTATATTATGAAATTTTTATCCTTGGTTTTTTTATTTTGCGCCGGTTGTGCGGGCCTTCAGTCTCTAAAGAAAAACCCTACCGCAGAAGAGCTTTTTCAACATGCAGAAAATTTAAGAAAAAAATCCTATTACAAAGAAGCTTTAACCTATTTTAAACAACTAAAAAGCCGTTTTCTTTATTCCCGCTATGCAAAAAAAGCCGATCTGGCCATTGCAGATATTTATTTTGCCAAGGAAGAGTGGATAAAATCCGCGGGGGCTTATGAAAACTTTTTTGCACTCCATCCTGATCATCCAAAAAATGATCATGCTCTTTTTCGTTTAAGCCTTTCTTATTTTCATCAAATGCCCGAAACCGAAGATCGAGACTTAAGCCTTTCTCCAAAAACTCTTTTTTACCTAAACAAACACCTTAAGCTTTTTCCTAAAAGCCCTTATCGAGCGGAAACTCAAAAAAAAAGGGAAGTTTTGTTAACCCTTTTAGCTAAAAAAGAATGGATGATTGCCCGTTTTCATCTTAAAAAAGCTCGTCCTCATTCTGCCAGGCCCTATATGCTAAAACTTCTAAACAAATATGGTTTTCTCTTGCCCAAAAAAGAGCTTCCCTCTGCCTCTTTAAACGATCTGCCTTCAATAAAAACATTAAAAACCTTGATCCAAAAAACCAAGACGGGGACTATAAATATTTGATTTATTTACTAAAACTTTATATAACCAACATATAAAAAAGTTTTAAGGAATTAAAATGGAGCCTTTTTTAACTAAAAAACCTTTTTCCTCACTTTTAAAAGCTAAGGATTACTCTCTAAGGGCGCGGGAACTTTTAAAAAAAAAGCAATATCGTCCAGCCCAAGTTCTTTTGCAAAAAGGCCTTACAGAGGTAGGAAAAACAGCAGAAGCTCATCACTTATTAGGGATAGCTCTTTTTCTGCAAGGCTTTTTTAAGGAAAGCCTAAAGCAGTTTCAAAAAGCTGTAGAAAGGGAAGCGCGGGCAGAGTATTTTTTAAACCTAAGCATTGCGCTAAACGAGTTAGGCCAGTATGAAAGGGCGAGTAAAGTTTACGAAAAAGCCCTTCGCCTTAAAAGCCAAGCTCAAGAAGAGAGCTGGAAAGAAGAGCTTATGGAAAAACATAGCCAAACGGCCCAGGTTTATTTAAGAAAAGATAAGCTTAAGCCAGCCTTAACAGAATACATTAAAGCGGATAAAAGTTTTTCTACTCCTTTTGTTAAAATAGAGATCGCCAAGCTCCTTTGGAAACTGAATCAAAAAACACTGGCTGAAAAATATTTAAAAAGCTTTATTCAGCTTTATCCTAAAAACATACCTGCAAGGCTTTTAAAGGCTAAATGGCATTTTGCAAATAAAGACCTGCCCCTATCTATAAACGAGTGGGAAAATGTTTTAAAACTTGAACCTAACAACCAAACCGCTATGAACGCGCTTTTAAAAGCACAAAATATTTATACTCTTTGACCTCTTTTTTTAAGGAAAACAAAAAATGCTAAAAGGACTTATCCCTTTTTTAAGGGCTAAAGACATTCAAGAGATTATAAAAAATCTTGCGCAGGAGATTGAAAAAGATTATGCCGAAAAAGATGATCTTATTCTCATTTGCCCCTTAAGAGGTTCTGTTTTTTTTCTCTCCGACCTTATCCGAAAGCTTACCCTTCCTACTCAGGTGGATTTTATCCTGATAGAAAATACAGGAACAGGAGAGAAGAGCTTTAAAATCACAAAAGACATTTCCCTTAACTTAAAAGGTAAAGATGTTTTGATTGTGGAGGAAATTATTGACTCAGGTCTTCAGCTCTCTTTTTTAAAAGAGAGGATTAAACTGGCCCTACCGGCCTCTTTAAAAACGGTGGTCTTATTGGATAAATCTTCGCACCGGAAAACTCTCCTGCATGCTGATTATATTGGAAAAGCCATTGATGATCGCTATGTCGTGGGATACGGCATGGACTTAAACGAAGAAGGCAGAAATTACCCCGACATGTATCACTTAGGCCAGTAAAAAACTATTAAAACAAAAGCAGAGGCCACACTCTTTAACTACTGCCATATATGAAGTTTATCACGGACTTCTAATGTAAGCTTTTGTTATTTAAGTTTTGAGGCAATCTAATAAATAGGGATTATAATAAAGCTTATATGTTCCAGATTTTTTCTTTCTTAATATTTTGTTTTTTTCCAATATAGACAAATATTTACTGGCGGTTTGATAAGTAATGTCTAATTTGTCGGCCATAAAAATGGCATGGGTGATAGGGTAGGAAAAAATATGATCCAAGAAATCTCGGCTATATATAAATTGATGCTCCTTTTTGAGTTTTTGTTTTAAACGGTCCCGTGCCTTAATTATATCCATAATCACTTTCTTTGTTTGTTTTGCCTGTTTATCAAAAGCTATAAGAAAAAAAGTAATAAATTCAATCCATTTTCCAGATTTGCTGGTATTAAGTAATAAGGAATAATATTTCTTTCTGTGCTTTATCAAGTAACCACTGATATATAAGACCGGCCATTCTAAAAGTTGATATAACAGCAGTTGCAAAACTATTAGTATTCGCCCTGTCCTTCCATTGCCATCAGAAAAAGGATGTATAGCTTCAAATTGATAATGGGCAATGGCTGTTTTGATTAAAGGGTCGATGCCATTTAAAGAGTGAATATATGTTTCCCAATTACCCATGAGAATGGCAATGTGAGCCGGAGAGGGTGGTGTGTAAATAGCTTTTTTTCCACTAACTATTTTATTCATCTGTTGCTTAAACAGCCCCCCTTGGGGTAAAAGCCTACGATGTATAGTTAAAATAGTTCTGGTGGAAAGAGATCTGTATTTTCTAAAAGACTTAACCCCCGCATTTAAAGCTTCCCTGTATCTTAATGCTTCCTTGCTGGCCGGGTCCTGATCCTTTTTCACCTTTATTTGTGCCTCCAATAGAGTTTCCACTGTAGTGTGAATACCCTCTATGGCCGAACTGGAGGTGGCCTCCTGTAAAACAGGTATATTCAACAAAAGGGCATAGGCATTAGGCAAGGCATGGCAGGCCCCTTTCAGCTCGCTGATGGATCTGTTGGCCTTTATAACAAGTTGTGTTATTTTCGGATTAAACAGGTCTTTTTCTTTAAGGTTCGGAGGGAGGGGAGGTAGGTCAAAAGCCTTGTCAGGATGAAATACCATAGTTTTCTCTTATATTGGTTGTTTTAATATATAGTCAAGCTTATATTAAATATTTTCAATATTTTTAATATATAGTCAAGCTTATATTAAATATTTTCAATATTTTTAATATATAGTAGTCTGTGAAAAAGTGTATTTCAACACAGTAAACAGGGCTTACTTTGCCTCAAAACAGGCAAGATTCCCGCCTTCAAGGGACTAAAAAACCAACAACTTGGTTTTTTAGAGCCAACAATTTGGTTTTTAAGTTTAGTGAGGGTGAACAAGTTTTTCTCAAGCTATTATTCAGGTCTGAAAAGAAAAATAGACAGTGTGTCTCTTTTAAACACGCGCCTGGGATAAAGGAAAACAGGCTTAAACCCTATAAAAAATAGACAGTGTGTGTTTTTTAAACAGTTTTTTTAAAAAAAGCCCTTTCACCAAGTATAAAATTTTATAAAAAAGGGTCCTAAACCAATGTTTTATAATCCATTTAAAAAAATTCCCTTTAAAGAGTCAAAAAAGTATTAAAGTTTTTAAAAACCCTTGCCGATATTTTAACCTAATGAATAAGTTTTTAAGTTTTACTCTATTTTTGTTATTTCTTACCCCTTTAGCTTTTGCAACAACCCCCTGCGAAGGAAATGCAAATGTGGAATCTGTTTGTGGCCTCAGTAAAGATCCAGATAAAAAACTTCATAGAAAGAATTTAGAAGGACAATCCCTAAATAGTAATCACCAGGTTGTCACTCCAGGTACAGAGCCTACTTCTGTTGGTGGTAATATAGAGCCTGATCTTGTAGGAGGATGGGATTTTAAAGATAAAGATAGCTCTTACTCAAATCACGACGAAAAGAATGTGGATTGCGAGAGTCAAAAAAGCACAGCGGAAACTTGTTGCACCGATCCCACCACTTGCCTGGGAGGGACGGCTCTTTCCACAATGCAGAATATGAACACTGTTATATCACAAGTAGGACCCGCCTTTGCTACGGGTGCACAGGGCTTTGGAAAAGATATGTCCGGGATGTGCGAAACTTTACAGATGATGGCCGGGACGGGAGCAGGGCTTTCAATGGCCGCCAGTGGAAAATGTAGTATGGCAATTTCTGCCTGCAAGAAAACTTGCAATAATAAAATAGCTGAGCGATGCAAAGCCTACCTAGAAGCTAAAAACTTCTGTCTTGAAACAGCTCATATATCCTCCTCAGTTATAAAATTTAAAGAAACAGCTGAAACTATTGGATCAGAGATTAAAAATCTAAAGCAATCTATAAACCATTGCACAGCTCAAAAGGGGAAGTCAGATCAGATGATGCAAAATATGACCTCTTTAATGACCTCTGCTATTAATGCGCAAATGTGTAAATGGCAGGCAAAGGCTATGCGCACTGAAAAAGAATGTAAAAAAGATGGAGGCCACTGGAAAAATAAAGAATGTATTATGCCAGAAGATACGTGCAAAGATAAGGGTGGGGAATGGAATCCTGAAACCAAAAAATGCATCCCCCGGACAATTGCTGAGCTCAATCCAACCCCCCCCCCAACCCCACCCCCAATTAATAACAATCAACACACACAAAATGAGCCTACAATGACTACGGAAAATGCTCAAAAAGAAGAAACTTCAAACAATGACGATGATGACGATGGTAATGACACCGCTAAGAAAGAGAAAGAGAAAGAGAAAGAGAAAGAGGTAGGAGGAGGAGAACAGGAGGAAGTTTCAAACAATTCTCGTATTAATATGCCCGGGTCTTCAGATGGGGGAACAGACGCAGTGGACACTTCCAACGTCAACAACCCCTCAGGGAATAAAGCGGGATCTCGATCCAGTGGTAAAAAATTCTCTAACTTTGGAAGGGGAGGGTTTAGACGAGGATATGGAAGATTTAAAAGAAAAGGCCGGGGCGGTGGAGAAGACTCCAGTTTAAGTATGGGAGGAGGAGGCTTTGCAGGCTATGGCGGAAGAGGGGGGAGCAATGAAAGTGGAAACGGGTATGCTAATCTTGGACTTAGCAAAAAAAAGTTAAAAGAGTTAAAGGAAAAAAAGGGAGTAACCAGGGTTTCTGCCAGTGAGGCGGGCGGGGCACACCAAAATATTTTTGAAAGAATTACCAAGAGATTTCAAAGCCTTTGCAAAAACAAACTTAACTGTCGATAATAAAATATAAATAGTCGCCAGTGAAATAAGTGTATTGCAACACAGTAAACAGGGCTTACTTTGTCCTAAAACAGGCGAGATTCCCGCTCAAGGCGGGAATGACAGAAGTAGTGAAAAGGTTTATCACGACCGACTAAATAGTCGCCCGTGAAGCAGAGATGAAACAAGGGTTTTTCACGAGCGACTAAAATAGATGACCAGTTTAAAATATAAATAAATTAAGGAGTAAGAGAAATGAACATTATAAAAAATCATTCCATCATTTTGGATTTTTATAAACTTCTATCCTGGAGTTTTCGTTCCTTGGGTTTTTATTTCTGGGTGGCTTTTTGTTCCTTGGCTTTTTGTTTCGCGCTCTATGGTGCGGACACGCCTTGCAAATGGACCAACATATATAACGACGACAAAGAGGAAATTATTACGCCTCGCGCTTTACCTAACCGAACCGAAGATGGAGAAGTGAAATACGAACCTTGCGATCAAGCCATCAAGAGAAGAAAACAAGCAGTAGAAAGAGCGCGTTCTCATCAGGAAATGAATAAACAACTTAATAAAACAGGAGACGGAGGGGTGGATAATTGCCAATATCAGCCTCCTAAAACAGCCTCAAACCCAAACCCCTCCCCTTACAAAGTGGAAGTGGAACAAATAGATGAACAAGAGGACGGAACACCTATATATGAGTCCTGCCATTCTGCTAAAGTAAAGGCGCAGAAGGCATGGATAGATGAAAATTACGAAGGCCATAGAGTAGATGCGCTAGCCGATATTGACAAGTTTAACCAGCAGATGGATGACAAAGCTATGTCCGCCTCGGAAAAAGCTCAAAAAGCCGCGGAAAAACAAAAAAAGACCAGCTTGATAGCCGTAGCCGGAGGAATAGCCGCTGGGATAAAGGGGGCGGGATGTAGTGCCTCATGTCCTTCTGGGTGTTGTAGTCAAGCTCCAAGGTGGTATATGGTTTCCGCAGGCTTAGCGGGAGCAGGAATGCTCTTAGGTATGGCCTCTAAAAACAATGAAGGTATTGCCGATGAATATTCAGCAGGGTTATTAAATGATACTACAGATGATACTGCAGGTAATACCTCAGGTCCTACCCCAGGTCCTCCTACCCCAGGTCCTCCTACCCCAGGTCCTCCTACCCCAGGTCCTCCTACCCCAGGTCCTCCTACCCCAGGTCCTCCTACCCCAGGTCCTCCTACCCCAGGTCCTGGTAAAGATCAAAAAAAACCAATAAAGGTAGAAGTTGGAAGTAGTAACGTTGAAATTGATCCAAACAACCTTAAAAAAACTTTAGAGGATCATGGCTTAAAGTGGAATCATGTAGATAAAACCATTACCACACCAGATGGCAAGACCTATTCTGCAGGAGATATGGATTCCCCAGAAGTAAAGGCTTTTATTAACGGGCCAAGTGGTAAGGCCTTTAAAGCCACAATGGATAGTATAGAAGACCAGGTGTCAAAAGCCTTAGGGGATGATGGAGATCTATTAGCTGATTCAGATAGTGAAAGCAATGGTCCTTCTATGGGAGGCGGGGGCTTTGCAGGCTATGGAAGCACGGGAGGCTCAGGAGGAGGGGCTGGAATGTTTGGAGGAGGTCCGGGAAGAAGCCTCGCCGGGCTTGGAGGCAAAGGATCAAAAGAGGGTTCAACTAAAGTAGCTGGTATGTCTGTTAAAAGAGGGAAAGATAGGGTAGGGGTGAGCCAAGACAACATATTTCAAATAATCCACCGGAGATACCAGACTAAGAGAAAAAAGCAGGAATTTATCGAGCTTTTTTGAGCTGGACCTGACTTGAGATAATAATAAAGAGTGCGGAATTTAAAACCACAGAGGAATTTTAAGCTTTGCTTAAAAGCTTATCTAACTTGGTATTTACGGCATTTACTTCTTTTTTTAAATCACTCATCTCTACTTTTAAATCACTCACCTCTTCTTTTAAATCACTCACCTCTACTTTAATTTCTGTTTTAAACTGATTAAGTTCTTTTTCCATACGGGCTTGATTTTCCTTTACGGGATTCAAAAGACTATTAAAAATAAAAGTCAAAATAGTAATCAACACTGTAAGCACGGCAGAAAAAGCAATAACCGTCATTAAAATAGCGTGTCCGTCCATAATTCCTCCTTTTTTAAGCGGGCCTTATTCACACTATACCATAGCTTTTAGCCTCTTGCAAAAAAAAATTACTGCTGTTTTAAGGTTGCCCTTTTAACCTTCCAGGTGGTTATTTTAACATTAGGGAATGTTTTAAAGAGCTTTTTAAAGAAACTTTTTCTCCCAAGACCGCCCGCTCTATTTTGATTTTTCTAAAGCTATTTTTTTGCTCAACCCCTCCTCTTTCTTTCCTGAAAAAAGCAGACTTTTTAAGATCAGAATCCAAAAGCTCAAGCTCAACAGAAGCTCCATCTCCTAACACCGCAAAGTTTTTAACCAGGAGGTTTTTTAAACCTGTTACATTTTTTCCACAAAACAAAATGTCCTTTGGATTTTTTGGCGGAGTGTTGACGGGAGTAGCGGAAAAATAATTTTCGCCTTCAAAGAGATCCCAGCCGGGGGAATAAAAATTTAAAATTTTTCTAAGAAAAGAACCTGGCCCTGGTGGGCCATCCTTTTTACCAGCTTGTAAAAAAAAGAGGGCTTTCCCTACATTGTTTAAATAAGTTTCTAACTGATTCATATCCCATGTATTTATACAGGGAGAAGAATACACCCGGCAATGCTTTTTTAAAGCCGGTTTCGATAGCACATCGTTAAAAATATGCAAAGCAGGTGGTTCTTTTATACTGGCTGATTTTATCTCTTTAAAAATAGAACGGGAAAAAAGGGCTAAGCCGGTCCAATGATAAGGCTTTATGTTGCTTTTTTCTGGCAGGAGGGGTTGAGTGAAAGAATAAACTTCTCCTTTTGGCCTGGCCCAAATGTATCCCCCTTTGTAATTTACCGGCTTGGCAGTAGTAACCAAAAAACTGGCGAGGGCCCCACTTTGAACATGAGAGCGGTAAAAGTTTTCATAGTTTGTTTCTTTATAGTCTGAGCTATACTGGTTTTTAGTAGAAGCAGAGGAGGGAGAGTTAATTTCTTTAGATTGTCCCTCATCCCAGAAGATAAAGCTATCCCCATTGAGGTAAAAAAAATGTTTTTCCTTTTCTAAAAAGCTTTTTACTTTTAAAAGCCCTCCGGCTGAACCTAAAAGTTTTTTTTCGTGACTTAAAAAAGGAGAGGGGAGATGAGTTTTTTTAGTCCACTCATTTAATTGGCTTTTTAAAAGATCTGGATGAGTATGAACATTAGCCGAGATTTGTTTTACTCCTAAAGTTTTTAACAAATAAAGATTATAAGCTAAAAGGGGTAGGTTTAAAAAAGGAATAAGGGGCTTTGGCAAAAGGCGAGTATGAGGGTAAAACCGGGAACCTTTACCTGCACAAAGTAAAAAAGCTGAAAATTTTTGTTTTGATTTTAACATAATAAAACCTTTTCACCACTGCCAAACTAAAAAGCCAAGTTGTTGGCAAACGGGCTGGCGGAATCCAGAACCTAAACTGAAAGTTTAAAAGACTTTCAGCTTGTTTCAAGTAAGAATCCCATCAAAATAAAGACTTATTTACGCCCGACTTTTTAGTCCGTAAAAGCTTTTGAATAAGCTCCAAAAAAAACGGATATTGATCTTGTTTTTTAAGCAAGTGCTCTATTTGTTTTAAAGCCGGAGGGATATATTTTAAATGCGATTTTTTTTTTCTTAAAATATAAAAGCTGGCAAAATTGCCGGTGGCTTTAAAAAGCCTTTGAAGAGCTGTGATCAAAAGTTCTTCCTCTGCAACATGCCCTTTTTCCTCTGCAACATGCCCTTTTTCCTCTGCAATATGCAGGAGGAAATAGTGAAAGAGTTTTTTTCTTATCTCGTCTCTTAAGTGTTCTGCCACATAGGGATCGTAGAGAAGGCTTGCGAGATCATAAAACCGGGGAAAAAACCCTGTATCTTGAAAGTCAATTAGAAAGATTTTTTGATCTTTAATAAAAATATTTCGACTATGCAGGTCTCGGTGGGAAAGCCGATGAGGAAAAGATTTTAATTTTTGAGAAATATTTTTTAACTCCCTTAGGTAGTTTTTTCTTAAAGAATGATCCAACTTAAGTTTAAAAAATCCTTTTATCAGGTGTTTTTCTGTGAACAGCATCTCGTTTAAAAATCCCTCAAATTTTTTTTCCGATCCTGTTAAATCCGTTGTAAAAAGACCAGGGCTTGCCCTATCAGATGACGGTAGTTTATTTAAAAATCTTTTTGAATCTAATTGAGAGAAACTTTGAAGTTTTATAATTTGATCCAAGGCTTTTTTATAATAAGCCAGAGGAAAAGACTTGCTCTCTTGGACCTCTTTTTCCAGGCTTTGGTTGCTTAAGTCTTCTTGTAAAATATTTTTACAGGTTTTATCTGCTATGGAAGCTTCATCTTTAGAGGGAGGAGCATCGTTAAAGTCATCTTGGACAAAAAAAATCCTTGGCACATTTAAGCCCATTTTAGAAAAAATCTTATGTGTTTTTAAAAAGAGCTTTTTTTGTTCCACTGAGGAGTGAGATAAAACATAAGTGTTGCTTTTGGTTTTTATTCGAAAATACTTTCTCTCGCTCCCCTCTTTAGTTAAAGGAGTTTTAGTATATGTTTCCCCTTTTAAAGCTTTATTTAAAAATTTTTTCATAAATAATTTGATTTTTTTATAAAAGGTTTGGACAATAATAGCAAGCCCTTAAGCCTATTTTTTCAAAGACTAAAGGGCTAAATAAAACTATGGTAGAATATTTTGCTATACACATATTGACATAAAAAGCCAATGTATTATTAAACTAATTTAAAAATAGGAGTTTTAAAATGAATGATAGCGAAAAGATGTTATTGTCTTCTTTAGAGAATTTTATACAAAAAGAGAATATTGCTTTAGCTGAAAAATTGGAAAACAAAATTGATAAACACCTGGCCGGAATGAAATATTGGGGGATTGGTGGTATAGTCGTTTTTTGTGTTACCTTCACCTCTTTTTTTGGATTTTTATTTTATTTTGTTAATGATCAATACAATACCCGTATCGAGAGATTAGAGATTTCTGCTTTTCATTCTCAAGAAGCTATAATTTTAAACGAAGACCCAGATAGAAAAAAAAGAAGGGGAGCGGTAAAGAGAAATAAAAAGTGATTATAAAACCCCTATTTTTCCCTGGCCACGGCTTTTTTTGTGCCCACAACACCTTTCAGAATTACGAAAAAATGAAACAACGATAACGGAAGGCTTAAGTTGTTTTGACCTTCCTTTCGGGGTTTTAGATAACTGGCGATTGTGTCCACGTGCTGGCTAAGTTGCTTTGGCCTTCCTTTCAGAGTTAGAGGACGGAGGGAAAAAGAGTAAGCCACTGTTTAGGTGTTAAATCTTTTTTTGAAAAACCTAAGACCAATTTACAGGAAAGCTTTTTCGACACCAGATCTTCTTTAAGAACCTTTTTTTGAAAAGGAGAAAGATCTCTAAAAGAAGGCACACATACAAAAACCCCTTGCATTTCCTGAAACACCTTTTTTTTCCATTTTAAATCTTCTGTGTTTAAAAAAGCAAAATCGGTAGTTTTTAAATAAAGATCATGGGCGATCTTTAAAACCTCCTCTTTTTTGTTTTGCCTCAGCAGAAGGGGGAAATATTGGTTTGTTTTTTCATGGATCTGATTTGCCCCTTTCTCCCTATAACTTCTGCTGGCTACTGTAATAGACTCTGAAAAAGCTTCCTGCCTCTTTATCTGCTTGCCCTCTGTTTTCTCTAACTGAAAAAGCAGACGATTTAGCTTGTTGGTTTCCTCTGCATGAGAAGAACGACATAGGGAGAAGGGTTTTTCTATTTGTTTTTGCAGGTAGTGGTCTATAGATATTCTGATTTTTCGCGCAGAGTGCAAAGAAAGAGAGCGAGAGCATAACAAGATACCTAAAAATTGCTCTTCCAAAAAAAGAGGAAAAGCCAGCTTTTTTCCAAAAACAAACCAATCTTTTTGATAAACATAAGTAAAAATCGGAAGAATTAAATAAGCAAAAACTACCTTATGCTCTTTTGCAATGAGACTAATCAAATGGGGAATTTCCCACTGGATTATTCTTTTTTTTTGAGCTTGGCTTAAAGTTTTTTTCTTCATCTGTTTGGCCTTTTTTTTAAAAGAGTAAGTTAATCAGTTCTAATAATTGCCTGTAAAAAGTATGTTTGCTTAAGGAAAAAAATGAGACACATCCTCATCCAAAAAAATTCCGGCTTTCTATTTACACAGTTCAGTAGGACAAGTTTTTTTTACAAACCCTTCATATACATACCTTGCAAAAAAGGGGACAAAAAAAGAAGGCCTGCCCATATAACTTAAAAAGAGGGGCAAAAAAGGTATAAAAACAGGATTTTTTTAAGAAAAAATACCAAAAAAAAAATTTAAACCCTTCTTAAAGACTGGGAAAAAAGGATAAAAAAAGCGACCCGGATTGTCCGATCTTTAAACAGGAAGATAAATTTTACATACCTTGACAAAGGAAAAGGGTTTTGATATGAGTTTGGATATGGAAACCTTTAAAAAAATACTCCCCGCAGTTACTGTTTTTGTCCTTTGCACAGGGTTTGTTTTTAGTGGCTTTAATTGGATGCTTAATGCTCAAACAAAACAAATAAATGCTCAAATACAGTCTGTAAATGAAAAGTTGGATAATCATATCACAGATACAAATAAGAAGATTGAACGTTTAAGTGATCGTTTTGATAAGCTTAGTGATCGTTTTGACAAGCTTAGTGATCGTTTTGACAAGCTGTATGATTATATAATGCAAGAAAAAAGAGAGAAAAAGTAAAATCTCGGCAACCTGGCTTTATTTATAAATCCCTTACTATTTTGAAGCGGTTTTTTGGCTGGATAAAATTAAAGACTTTATTTCTTTTATCTCTAACTCTATGTGATCCATCTGTTTTTCTATACGGTCTATTCTGTGTGCAAGTGGATCCATTTTCGCGCTTAACATCCAGCTAAACCCACCAAACACAAAGCCTGTATGAAGAATAAAAAGAGTGATAACTAAAACAACATTTTTTAAATTCATCTTTATAATCCTTATTCTTTTTTACATATAGCACAAAAAAATACCGCTTGGCAATACTAAAAAATACTCCCTGCTTGATTCCTTAGACAAAGGAAAAGGGTTTTGATATGAGTTTGGATATGGAAACCTTTAAAAAAATACTTCCCGCAGTTGTCCCATTTTCAAAAACAAGCTAAAAACCAAGTATTTTGTAGTCTGGAGTATTAACAAAGGGGCGATTACTGGGTACCCGGGGTACCCGGGGTATCCGGGGTATCCGGGGTAGCACCACTTGAATCTTTGGTGTCTGATGGTCCCGCCTCTAAAACTTTTGCTATTTGATTAACATTAACGTCTCTCCCGCTTACTGAAACTGTATTATCCGTACTATGAACATTGCAGTTGGCTTTAATATTATTTGCTTCTGTGCCATTTTCTCCTCCTACAGTCTCTGGGGACTCACACACCACTTCTGCAAAAGATAAAGAGCTTATAAAAACCATAATTAAAACACAAAATTTTAAAAATTTATTTTTCATCTTATCTTAATCTCCTTTTTTTTAATTAATCACCCTTACAAAAAATCCTTCAGCTCTTTTTAAATATTAATGTCTCTGGCTACGGGAGATATGATCTCTAAAAATCCGTTAAAAACCCCTGCCACCTGTGCGGCCACTGTGGGATTGGTCCTTGTCCTGGTCGTATCCACCTGACCATTTTTATCGTAAAACACCTGAATAGAACCTACCCCTGGGCGTGTGATCTTTTGAGGTTTGCTTAATTTTTCGTTATAGGAAACTAAAATTCTTTTTTTGCTCTGATCCCGCATCTCCGCTATGCGCCCCAAATGATCCCTTTTTACAATCACCCACCTGCCTGTGCCCGTTTGTTTAGCCTGGACCAAGTGGCATTTTTTAGGATCGTAAGTGATTTGGGTTTTAACCTCCCTGCTCACTTTTTTATTTCGAAGATTTTGTAAGACCACCTGAGTGGGTTTTTTGCACTTGTTATTATACTCAGAAAAAATCACTTTCGTGCTCGCCGTAGAACGGGACTTTAAAAATCCATTGTCATAATAAGCATAGCGGGTAGTAACTTGGTTCCTGGTCACAGAAAGAGGCGAGCCTGTTTTTCCGTCATAAGTAATGTCGGCTACCAAACCATTTACCTTCTGCCGAGCGCGGTAAAGATACTTGCTTCCGTTTTTCTTTTTCCGATTCCAAAACTCGTAACGGCTAATATTAGTTACTCTTTTTCCGCAAACTTTTTTCACATCTGTCCAGTAATGATCTTTGTTTCTTTTGTTGGTGATATATTTGTATCGCTCTTTACAACCCCTTCGATCTTTAAAAGACATTACCCAATCCCGATTGTTGTTATAAGTTAAAGCCTCATAAGAGTGATCAGGATAATTATTCTTGATAAGGTTGTGGTGACTGTCGTAAAAGTGTTCATATTTTTCTCCCTTACTGTTAGTCACACTTACTAAATTATCTGCTTTAATAACATAGGTAGCTTTAAGCTTTTTAGGTCCTGTTATAGTTAAAACCCCTTGTTTGTTTCTTCGAAATTGGAGGCTTCTTCCCTGGTTATCCAGGACTTTTACAATCTGGCCCTTTTTTCTTTGGATCTTGACCCAGTTTCCCGATTTATCTTGCTCTTGAATAAGCTCGCCGGCTTTGTTAAAAATTTGCACCTGGCCATTAGGTAGAGCGCGCCGATACTGACTTCCTGTAAATCGAATAAAGTCCCCCTGGCGACCAAGAGCTTGATAACTTTGGCCACTTTGTGCTTTTCCCCTTAAACGGAAAGCTCTAATGAGTTCAGATTGAAGGAGAGGGGATTTTTTTAAATCCCTTTCTACTTGGTTGACATATTTTTTGGAAAGCCCTTTTTTCTTTTTAACCTCTGCCATAATTGTTTGAATTAAAGCCGAGCGGTTGCCTTTAGCCGACTTAGAAACATAAGGAATTTCCAAACCTCCCCCACATTCCACCACCATTAAGGTATTGTCCGGCATAACCTCTAAACGAGTCTCTAAATTAGAACACCACCCATAACCAAACATTCCCTTATAAAGAGAGCGGGAGTTATAAGTGCGCTCCACTGTAATAGGAAGGCCCGTCCCTGTAAGAGCTATATCCACAAAAGTTTTTGTGTAGTTAGCGTTTTTGGTGTCCACCAGGGCTAAGGCCGAAAAACCAAAAAATAAAAAACCCAAAAAAATTATTTGCTTCATATATACCCTCCTCTATACGGATTAAAAAATCATAAATTTTTATAGTTTGAGCTTTATAATGCTAAAAACCTTTAAAAGATTTTGTTATTTAAAAAATCACAAACTATTAGACCTTAATTGTAACCATTTTTTTCATCAAAAATCCACCTGCAATAATTAAACTCATAATTATTAACAAAGAAAGCAAGCCTAAAGGCGTGCCAAGCATCAATTCGGCTTTTCTTTTATCTGTTGCAAACATCCCTATTAGTATCACAAAAGGCACAACAGAAATAATTATCGCCTGCATAGTGCCCTGGGCCGTAAGAGCTTGGATCTTGCTTTCCACTTTTTGCCTTCCTCTAATGGTTTCAGCAATAACAGCCAAAGTTTCTGCAATATTACCCCCCGTCTCTTTTAAAATATTAATGGCCACCACCATCATGGTAACATCGGGGCGGTCGATTCTTTTTTCCATCTCTAAAAAAGCCTCCTCTACACTCATACCTAAGTGCGTTTTGTTAAGCAAGAGCTGAAACTCCTCCGCCAACACCCCCCCTTTCATGTTTTTAATCACTCTTTCCATAGCCTGGGTGACACTTAAACCCACCTTTACCCCATTGGTCATAATGGTAAGCCCCTCCACCATCTCGTTTACCAGTTTGTTAGACCGCGCCTCCCACCTGGCCCGCATAAGCTGATGAGTCCCCACCCAAGAGCCAAGAAATCCAATAGCTCCTAAAGACACACCCAACGGAAGATTAGGCCAACAAGCCAAAAAAACCAAAAATCCAAACCCCAGCCCTAAAATCCAAAGATAGAGGATCATTTTTTCCTCTGGGGCCTTGATCATCATTCTGTCAGCAATCCTTAAGATCTCTTTTTGAGAGTTAAGAGTTTTTTCCTTAAAAAAACTTATGATCTTAGGGAAATGAATATAAAAAAACACAAACACCAAAAGCCCCACCACCAGGGACAAAACAAAGGGCTTAAGAAAAAAAGATTTTAATATTTCCATTTTTACTTCCTTTTTATACCCCTCGCTAAACTTACGACTCGCAAACTAACCGGCCTTTTTCACTCCTGAAGGAGAAGGACGATTAGGCAAAGGGGGACGCTTACCCATTACGGGTCTTTTTACCCCCGCTTTTCCAACATTTAACAAAGAGGGCTTAGCCGTTTTTTGAGCAGAAGAGCTGGTGGTAAACAAAGACCGAGGAATTTTTAAACCCCTTTGCTCAAATTTCTCAATAAAAGTAGGGATCATACCCATAGCCTGAAACTGGCCCAAAATTTTTCGGTTTTTGTCAAAGCCCTCCTCTTTAAATCGAAAAATCTCCTGTAAAGTCACAGTATCTCCTTGCATTCCACACACTTCTGCCACATTTTTTACCTTCCTGGTACCGTCACTCAACCTGCCTATTTGAATAATTAAGTTTACAGCCCCGGCTACTTGCTCCCTAATAGCCTTTATCGGCAATTCCATACCCGCCATTAAACATAAAGTCTCTAAACGAGAACAGGCCTCCCTGGGGTTGTTGGCATGAACAGTGGTCATAGAACCATCGTGCCCTGTGTTCATAGCAGAAAGCATATCTAAGGCGGCCCCATCTCGACACTCCCCAACTACAATGCGATCGGGCCTCATTCTAAGAGAATTTCGAATCAAGTCCCTAATACTCACCTCCCCCGTGCCCTCCATATTGGCCGGGCGAGTCTCAAGCCTCACCACATGCTCCTGCTTTAACTGAAGCTCTGCCGCATCCTCCACAGTGATAATTCTCTCATTAGCAGGAATAAAACTGGAAAGCACATTTAAAAGGGTGGTCTTACCACTTCCTGTACCCCCAGAAATAACAATATTTAAACCCTGCTCTACACAGATCTTAAAAAAATCGGCCATTGCAGAAGTCATAGAACCAAATCGGCTCACTAAATCGTCAATCTGAACCTGATCTTGAGGAAACTTACGAATTGTAACCGCCGGGCCGTCTATAGACAAAGGCTCAATAACCGCATTCACACGAGAGCCGTCCTGGAGTCTTGCGTCCACATAAGGGGTTTTTTCGTCAATCCTTCTCCCTAAAGGGGTGACAATTCTTTCAATCACATTCCTTAATTGCTGATTAGAGGTAAAAGTTATAGGACTTAACAGAAGTTTCCCGCTTCTTTCACAAAAAATCTGATCCGAGCCGTTTACCATAATTTCTGTTACCGCAGGATCAGAAAGTAACTCCTCTAAAGGGCCAAGCCCTAAAGACTCATCCAACACTTGTTTTATTACCTGACTTCTTTCCTGACGGCTTAAGCCCTGGCCTCTTTTGTCCACTAAACGAGACACCACAATCTGTGTTTTACCCCTCAATTCTTTTTTAGAAGCTTCGTCTTTAGCTTGAGTGAGATCCTTTTTCAGATCCATCTCCTTTATTAGTTCTGTGTGAATTTGCAGTTTTAAAATCGTTAAAGGGGTAAGTTTTTTCTTTCTCCCCTGAGTGGGAGAAAAAGTGTCCTTAGAGGCTAAACCCTCTGTCCCAGAAGAGGTAACAGCCGGTTTTTTAGGACGAATAAGGTTTTTGTTTCTCTGTAACACCCCCCCCACTAACCTTCTAACCATATCGTGAAAACCCTGAGAAAGAGGAGCTTGCGGACGAGACAAAACAAACGGAAGAGAAGAACTAAGAGCCTGAGAAGAGGTGGCCTCATCCTTAGGTAAAACCGCCACTAAAGGCAACCTTAAGCCGTTAGATATAGCTTGAGTAGAAAGCCCCGTTGGCGCGGATTGATTGATCACAATTTGAAAAAGCTGAGAGGGTAAAGTGGCCTGGCTCATCTCGTTTAAAAGTCGCTTGGTTTGATTAACCACCAAAACCTCCGGGGTAAGCACCACTAAAATAGCACTTGATAACTCTAAGGCCGAAAATTGCAAAGGATTTAAAAGAGAACCTACATCCACCACAATGTATTTAAAAATCTGAGAAAGCCCATAAAGCTGTTTTTCAAAAAGCTTTTGATCGCCAGACAAGTTTTGCTCAGGCCCGGTTACCGCCCCTAAATAAGCCAAACCCGATTTATGATAAGCTAAAAAGTTTTTCGCATTTTGCTCACTTATCACACCCGAAAAACGGGTTAAATCTAAAACTGTTTTCTTAGGCCTTAGCCCTATTATCACACTTTGATCTCCACAGCTTTTTTCATCTAAATCAATGAGCAAGACCTGGGTCTTCATCTCCTTTTGAAGAGCAAAAGCCAGGTTGGCCGAGAGAACGCTTTTTCCCACACCCCCCTTGCCTCCTGCCACGGCAATTAAATGACATTTTGGATTTAAAGACATATTTTTACTTAAAGGGTGCTAAGCAACGCATTTGCCTGCACCCCCATCCTCCCTTTATTTATCTGCCAGAAAGTTTAAACTTTTTCTTAATTCTTTTCACCCCAGAGCTGGCAGAAGTTTTAATAATCGGGGTTACAAAAACCACAAACTGACTTTGAGAGCGATGAAACTTCTTAGAAGCTAAAAAAGTAAACAAAGGCCTGGAACTTCCTTGCGGAGGCTCCCGATTGTAATCGGAAAAGGTCTTATTACTAATAACCCCCCCCATAACTGCACTCAGCCCGTTTTGAACATGAATATTGGTGTTAAGTGTTCGACTGGTGGTAATAGGTTTTCCGCCTGTAGAACCTACCATGTTGCTGACAGTAAACCCCACATCGGTAAGCTGAATACTGTCCCCCCTTGGACCAATTACATGAGGGGTAAGTTTCATTTCAATTCCTGTTTCTGCCATTTCCACAGTCTGTTCCCCATCTTTTCCCGTAGAACCTTGAAAAGGAGTTTGTTTTTTAGAAGTAATAGTGGCGAGCTTACCCGACTCTGTAATCACATTAGCAGAATGTAAAATCCGGGCAAAGCCAAAAGACTTAGCCCAATTTAACTTGGGCAAAAAGTTATTGATAGTGCCCGCCAATACCCCACCAATAGCCCCTAAGCCCGAACTTCCTGTATGAAAAGTAAACTTAGTAGGGGTATCATCAATTTGTGGAGTCCATTGGAAACGAAAGCTATCGGCATAGTCCTTATTTAATTCTACATAATGCACAATCAGCTGAACCAATTTAGGTCTTTCATCCTTCTTTTTTGTTCGAACTTGAATATAATTTAATACAGGAGTTCTCTTCCACTCTTTAACCTTGTTCTCGCTAATGGCTCTGTCTACAATATGATCGGGGAGATAAAGTTGTGCAATTTCAAAAGCGCGCTTTTTTTCTGACTCTTTAGAAACAAAGCCCTCTAAAATAAATACCATATTCGTAGCTCTAACAGTAATGTTAGGATCGTTTATCTCTTTTTCAATAAACTTGGCCACTTTGTTTTGAGCCAGAGGACTTAAGGTCACAAGAGAAGTGGCCTTGCCCTTGTACTCCTGCACTACATCGTGGATACGTCTCATATCCCTTGGGACCAAGATCTCTCCATCCACTACCACCTTATTATTTAAAATTTTAACTTGAATGCCGTCCACTGTCCTTAAAAGCGATTGAATTTCTGTTGCAGATTGCTGAAGATCGGTTTTACCCACCCTCAAAGTAAGCTTTTTTAATATCTGACCTTTTGAGTCCATAATGTTTAAAGCACTTATTCCCACCCGTTTAGGAGTAAAGCGAATAACCCCAGCCGAAAAATTATAATTTAAGTTTGTGAATCGTCCGTAAGGGCCTTTAAATTTAAGCTTTTTTCCCTTTAAGTCGGAAGAGAGCTTATAGTCATACTGAACCCCCACATAAAGTGGAATAGACTCCATACCTACTGCTAAGGCCTTAGAAAAAGAACAAAACCCTAACACTCCCACCAAAAAATATTTTATAAAAATTTTTCTCATATTCCTACTTTTACCTATCTATTTTTTACCTACCTATAAAGCTTAGGAAGACTGCTGTTTTTTTTCCCAGAGGGTTTTCGTTTTGATGATCTTCCTAATAAAGAGTTTAAACTGGAAGACGGTAAATGGCTTTTAAGAGAATGATCACTGGGATGCCTTAAAGAAAGAAACAAAGCTCCAGGAGAGGTGGAAAGCACATAAACCAGATCTTGAATATCCTTAGGATCAGCCTCTATAGTAATAGAGTTAAAATCCGTGGCCGACCGGATATTCCGAATAAAGTTATCCCCACTTATTTCTTCAAATACCCTTGGAAGTTCGTTTACTACCTTAATCCCAGTAGCTAAAATCACCACATCCTGCATTATGGTTTTTATTTCTTTTTTCTGGCCAGATCCTTCTTTTACATCTAAGGCGGCAATGACATCTACCCTATCCCCTGGCTTTAAAAGCTTAGCTACCCCTCTCATTTCGTCAATGGGAATGGTTAAAGCCCTCTTACTGGGAGACACCTGAAGAGAAAGACCCGTGGTAGGACCGGGGCGGGTGATCTTGGTTCTTAAAACTTGCTCCCCTTCACTAATAGGAGCTAAAGCCACCAGACCTAAAGCCTCCTCCATAGTTAATAGGGCCTCTGGCTGAACAAAACTGCTGGGATATTCTTTTAACTCAATCATAGAGTCATCCACTGTCTCCATCTCACCTATTTCCCGCACCGCCGTTACTACAGAAGTCATAGCCCCAAACTTTTTAGAGACCTCAGCACTTTTTTCCTGCGTGTAACTGTAAAGAAGCATAACCGCAAAAACCGCAGAACCAATGCTTAGCCATAAAGTTAAAGTTTCATTTTTATTCATTTTTTTTGCTCCAGTTTTCTGCTCCACACTGAAAAGCTAAGTTCCCACTACAAACTATTTAACAAAACCCTTTTACCAGGACCTAAGCCTTAATAAAAACAAAGAGATAAGGCCTGGAAAAAACACAGGAGATGAAAATCATCCCTCATAAGTTTTTTTATCGGAAGAAAAGGTTTTAAGAATTAATATTTTTCCCACTTCTTGGGTTATTTATCCATGCCCCTTTTTTTAGGCTGGCAAGTCACCACTAAAATGCTCCCGCCCACACGCTACTCACGCAAAGCGTGAGGATTTATGGTTTAATCGCCACATTTAGCACTTAAGCAAATTCCGTAACCTACCATAATCCAAGCCGGTCCTACTTTTTTTCTGCGATTTCGATCTGGAATCACAGTAAAAATCTGATTGTGCTCACCCACATTTAAAAAACCCGATCGGTTAGAGCGATATTGAGGGGTTGGTCTAAAATCCACTCGCCGTAAAGTGGCATACATACCACTAACACTACCAGAGGGGAGAGGGTCTTTGTCCGATTGAATATAAGCAAATCTATATCCCAACCCATCACTTACATCTTCTCTGTGGTATTTATTGCTATTAACTTGAGTTAAAGTACGATATCCAGAAGTATCTGCACTAAAATCCCTAAGATAAGAAAGATCAGAGCGGTTATTAAACAGAAAAAAAGAGTAGTTTCTGGCAGAAATGGAATGTAAAACCGCTGTATGAGCCAGACCCCAAGAGCCTAAAACCACCGCCATAAAGATAAACATCACCCACATAATAAAAAAAGCCTCCAGCATAGCCAGACCCCGGTTGTTTATCCCTGGGATAATTTTCCGCTTTAGCCAACGACCTTTTAAATATACCTGCATAAAATACTCCTCTAACAATCGGGGTTATTTATCCCTTCTCCTTTTAACAACCATTATCAAAAATTGTGAATGGGGGCACTGTAGCAGAAGAGGGTAAACGAGGGCTACCAGGGGGACGGGGACTACTCTCAAATACGGCTTTTATTGCAGGCCATCTCCCCCTATCAAAATTTTCACATTCCTCTACAGTTGGTTCACGCCCCAGGTAAGAACCAATAGTAGTCTTAAAAAAATCAGCGTCCTCTTCCACATCTCCAAAATAAGGTTTTAATGTTAAAATTTTAGGGTTAAACTCTGTCCAAACCCCGTAAAATAAGTTAGGAGGGACTGCTGAAGGAAAATCAAGCCGATTTAAACCACGCGTGTTGATTATATCATCAGAAATTTTAATCGTATCGTTACCAAAAAAAGGGGGGGAGCTGAATTTACCCTTTAAACCCTGATACACATTGTTCGCCTGTACCCTCTGCGAATGTATATCCTTCGAGCTTAGAAATAAGTTTCGAGCCGAAGCAAAAGTAATATATTGCGTGATACTGCTCATAGCCAAAGTAAAAGTCATAATCCAAAAAAGCCCAACAAAGCCCAGTATTAAAGCAAAGCCTAACACAAATTGAATAGTCAAAGTCCCTCGGCGGGATAAAATAAGATTTTTTTTCATATTAAATAATTAATAAATGGCAAGCAAATTTGTAATAATTTTGAACCATAGTCTACTTATTAATTAGGTGGTTTTCCCTTCCTCGAATACATCCTCTCATTAAAATGGTTGGGGTGTTTTGACCTCCCCGGTCCCCTTTCTTTCCAACTTCCAGACTCCATCATACCAGAAATGGTTTTCCAAGGCTTAGTGATAAATTCAACAACTGGTTTCTTAGTGTTAAAAATCTCTAAGGCCCAATAACTAATCGCCATAAAACAAAGCATTATTAAAACAGCCTCCATCATCGCCTGCCCCCTTCGGGGGCTATTTATCCATGAAACATCTTTTAACTTTTGCATGCGATACCTCCAATGCACCTGCTCCCTCGCTACCCACCTTCGGGGGTTACTTATCCATGAAACAGGGGGGCGGTTTGGCAAATCACTCTTAAAATGCACCTGCTCCTTCGCTACCCCACTGCGGGGGCTATTTATCCCAGGGACATCTTTTAACTTTTGCATGCGATACCTCCAATACACCTGATCCCTCGCTCGTTTTACAGAAAATAAAATGCACTCAGCCATCCAAAAAATAAACTTACAGAAAAAGGGAAGCTATTTAAAGTATCGGAAGAAGGCTTTTTTAACTTTAACAAAGAAAGAAAGTTCATATACATAAATCCAGTCCTTTTATCTAAAATGGTTTTTATAACACCAAAAACCGCCCCCCAACAAAATCCCAAGATCAAGCTCATAAATAAAGCCCTTGGAGCAAGAATAAGGCCCATAACCGCGTAAAGCTTCATATCCCCTCCCCCTATCACCTTTAACAAGACTAAAGGGATGGTGATTCCTAAGGCCATAAGCATTTTTAAAAACGCAGGAAAAAGCCCTTCCACCCCCTGAACCACTAAAATAGAGACAATAGATAAGGCAAACAAAACCAAGATAAGATAATTATGGATTTTTTTGGATCTTAAGTCGTCCAGGACAGCAGAAAGCAAAATAAAGGCAGGTAAAACTGGAGTTTGACAGTTAATTTGAGAAAAAAGGCTCAAAACCCTGTAAAATAGCCTCTATTCAGGGTTTTTTTGGATTTTCTCCAAAAATTGTAGTATAAAAAAGCCCGACTTAAGGTTTAAAAATAGCTTTTAATTGCTTTTTTTTTCCTCTGCTGGCGGACAAAATTTAAGCAACTTCTTAGGTATTTGAACCTTCGCCACCTGAAACATCTTTGCTGAAACACCGGTTATCTCTGTTCTGATCCATATTATAGCCCCTCTCACTTTAACGGGCACAGCCCGAACTTCCAATAAAGCCTTCATCCCCTGAACCACTGTTAAAGGACGATGAGCTATGCTGGCTGTCTCTGTAGCGGGACTTTGAAACAAAAAACCTCTTCTTCTTAGCTCTTTTGTTAAATGAGCCTCACATAAATACGCAATAAAACACATCACCAAATGTCCCATTATACGCTTATCTGTCCAATGAAATACAGGACGGGCTTTTAAAGTACCTTTTAGCTCCCCAAAGGCATCTTCTACCTTCCAGAGGTCCTTATAATAACTAACCAAATCTTTCGCGCTTTTATTTTGAACATTCGTAATCACTCCAAAAAAACCATCCTTTATAGCCTCTCTTTCTATAGCTTGTTGATTTAACACAGGTTTTTTAGCTCCCTTCTTTAAACAAACATATTTTTTATAAGCTTCGTGGGTCACAAAACTTTGAATAGAGACACTATGAGACTTTAACTTTTTCTCAATTTTAGATAAAATCTCCTCACGAACCTTCTGATCTCTCTTAGCTCTTTTAGCTGACCAAGTGATGATAAGTCTCTTACCCTCATACTTTGTCTCATACACAAAAACCCCCGGCTGGACTTCTTGAAAAAGACTCTTATTATAAAAATCCTTATGGCGATTCTTTATTGCTCCTAACTTCATACCTACAATAAACTCCCCTTGACCTCTCTCTAAGCTCTCTAAGTTCTTTTTGGAAAAAATCCCCCGATCACCAACAAAAATAAATCGTCCAACATTAAATTTTTCTCTTAATTTTTTTTCTATATCAGCTACTGTTTTGCCCTCAAAAGTGTTACCAGGATACACTTCAAAACCCAAAGGAAGCCCCTCTTTATCTACCAAAAGACCTAAGACCACTTGGACTAAATCCCCTCGTCTCTCTTTGCTGTAACCAAACTGTCTAAGTTCTCCTAAGTCTGTTCTCTGGCTTTCAAAGCGCAAAGTAGTTAAGTCATACAAAACTACATCTACTTGTAAATTAAATAAGTTTCGTTTATGCCAATATAAGGATTTTTCTATATTATCTTTATGTAGAGCCAAAAAGTCTAAAGCTCTATAAATCTGATGAAGCTTTATATCCGGCACCACTAATCCAGGATAAAAAGCCTGTTGTCCTCTTTCAAAAACCGCCAGCTTTGAACTAGGCTCCACAAAACGGCCAGCTACAAGGGTAAAGAGAATTTTTTGAATATCCCACTTTGTTTTTGAACCTTTAGGTAATTCCTCAAGGGCTTGATTGATTCCTAATTTTTCAAATAGTTTTTGTAAAATAATAAGAGGACCAAGAATAAAAGTTTTTTCAATGTTTAAGTTTTCAGACAGTTTTTCAATAGTCATAGCTCCTGAGTAACGTGAAACAGCTTGGACCAGGCTTTCTATGGTGCCATCTCCTTGTTTACCTAAAGAGAGGAGGGGTTTATGACGAACTTTGCCTTTATCTCGGTAAGATTTAGTGAGTTGTAAGTAAGTGTCTCCCTTAAGGGATTTGATTTTTTTAATGAACATGGTTTTATTTTACCACTACCATTAAAAAAAACAACACTTATACAGGATGCGTTAACACTAAAGTCGAGTATATTTTTATACTACATTTTGGAGAACCAGAGGACAAAAATAGCTTAAAACCTCACAAAACAGCCCCCATTAGAGCTTTTTCGGCCTTTTTCCAAAATTAACTGTCAAAGTCGGGATCATCGCCTGCCCACTGCGTGGGCTATTTATCCATGAAACATCTTTTAACTTTTGCATGCGATACCTCCAATGCACCTGCTCCTTCGCTACCCACCTTCGGGGGTTATTTATCCCAGGGACATCTTTTAACTTTTGCATGCGATACCTCCAATGCACCTGCTCCTTCGCTACCCCACTGCGGGGGCTATTTATCCCAGGGACATCTTTTAACTTTTGCATGCGATACCTCCAATACACCTGATCCCTCGCTCGTTTTACAGAAAATAAAATGCACTCAGCCATCCAAAAAATAAACTTACAGAAAAAGGGAAGCTATTTAAAGTATCGGAAGAAGGCTTTTTTAACTTTAACAAAGAAAGAAAGTTCATATACATAAATCCAGTCCTTTTATCTAAAATGGTTTTTATAACACCAAAAACCGCCCCCCAACAAAATCCCAAGATCAAGCTCATAAATAAAGCCCTTGGAGCAAGAATAAGGCCCATAACCGCGTAAAGCTTCATATCCCCTCCCCCTATCACCTTTAACAAGACTAAAGGGATGGTGATTCCTAAGGCCATAAGCATTTTTAAAAACGCAGGAAAAAGCCCTTCCACCCCCTGAACCACTAAAATAGAGACAATAGATAAGGCAAACAAAACCAAGATAAGATAATTATGGATTTTTTTGGATCTTAAGTCGTCCAGGACAGCAGAAAGCAAAATAAAGGCCGGTAAAATATAAGTAAAAAATAGACTCATTACTAATAAATATTTTCCCTAACAAACCCAAAAAAATCAAGGACTTATTATAAATAGTCGGTCGTGAAAAAGTATGTTGCAACAAAGTAAACATGGCTTACTTTGTCCTAAAACAGGCGAGATTCCCGCTCAAGGCGGGACTAAAAAGCCAAGTACTTGGCTTTGCAGTTGGAGATGAACAGAGTTTTTATCACGGGCTACTAAATAGAAGTCCAGGAAACACCCCTCTCCCCCTACCAACCTGAAAAAGGCCTGCCAGCTTGGAAACTGAAAAGCCCAAATGGTTGACAAACTGCAAAAGAGCTGGAATTTCTTAACTTTTAAAGGGATATGCCAAAAACTAAAAAGAAATTTTTAAGGTTCTCTCCATTCTACATTAAAGCCCCGCCCCGTTACAACATGCTTTTCTATCCGAGCAGAAAGCAAAGGAAGATTGTCATGAAAAGTACTCACCACCCCATTTGGACCAAAAAAAAGTCCCAAAATAAGACCCGCATATAGGGCGAGCAATAATACTAATTCAGTGGTCAGCATAAAATAACCTCAAAAGGTTAAAATTGATTCATCTAATTCTAATGTCAATAAAATGACCTTAAAACTTAAGGGTTAAAGCTGGTGATCTTACCCCCTACATCGCTCATTTTGCCTTTTACTATTCCTACAATTTTATCCTTAAACATATACCCCAGGGCTACAACACCCACCAGGATCAAGACATATTCGGCGGTGCCTTGGCCGGATTCGTCTCTCCATAATTTAAGAGCTGTTGATTTTAGTTTTTTCATGGTTTTTCCTCCTTTTTTCAATGTTTTTTTTGCTCCATAGTCCATATAAAAGCTAATCGGCGAGGAAAAACAAAACTTTAGTCTTTTTTTAAAAAAATTTGATTATTTAATAGTCCTTGAAAAAGTGTGTTTCAACAAAGTAAACAGGCAAGATTCCCACTCAAGGCGGGACTAAAAAGCCAAGTACTTGGCTTTGCAGTTGGAGATGAACAAGGTTTTTCACGACCGACTATTTAGTGGAGGCGGTCTTTGTGGATAAAATTAAGGCTTTTATTTCCATTATCTCTGTTTTTACAGTATTTATCTCGGCTTTTATCTCTTTTTGCTCCAGCTTTATATTATTTATCTCGGCTTTTATCTCTTTTTGCTCCAGCTTTATACTATTTATCTCGGCTTTTATCTCTTTTTGCTCTGATTCCATACGATCCATTCTGTTTGCCAGCGGATCAATTTTAGCACCTAACATCCAGCTAAACCCACCAAACACAAAGCCTGTGTAAAGGACAAAAACACTTGTAATAGACAAAATAACTTTATAATTCATACCCCCTCCATAAGGATCTGAGCTATTAGATTAATATACCATTTATAAAAAGTCAATTTTTATTGGATTTTGAGGCTAAAAAACCGATACGAAAGAAAAAGCCCCGGGTTTTTAGGATTATACGTGTTCCACAGGGAACTAATGTTAGGACGGGACGATACGAAAGAAAAAGTACTAATATTTTAGGATTAAAAATGATTTTTAAAAGTTTTTTAAGAAAAAAAGAAATTCCCTTAGAAAGCGGGGGTCAGTCCTTCTATCCCCACCAAAACAAAAAAGGCCAGGCCTTAGTGGAATATGTGCTGATTTTAACTGTTATAGTGTTTGTCTTTACTGTCCTTATGCTTAAATTTATGGGAAAAGATCAAGGTATACATACGTGGGCCAATTCCATAGTAGGCACAGATGGATATATCGCCTGCCTTTTACAAACCGCAACCCTTCCCTATAGACCACATCCTGATTGCTGGGTTGACCGAATCCAAGCCAATTTTTCTACTACCACCCCCACCCCCTCTTCTTCTGGAGCTTCCCCCACCCCCTCTTCTTCTGGAGCTTCCCCCACCCCCTCTTCTTCTGGAGCTTCCCCCACCCCCTCTTCTTCTGGAGCTTCCCCCACCCCCTCTTCTTCTGGAGCTTCCTCCTCTACAGGCGGAGGGGGGGGAGGAGGCGAAAATAGTGGAGAATCAGAAAACTCTGACTATGGTGAAAACAACACAAATAATAATAGTAACAATAATAAAAAAGGAAAAAAGGGGAAATCTTCTTCATCAGGAAGATCATATAGTCCGGAAGGGGATTTGATTTCTTTAAACTCCTCCTCCGAAAGCCTCCTTGATGAAAATAAGAACTCAGAAAAGGGAGGAGGAGGGGCCGGGGGCCGAAGAAGAAAAAAGAAAAAAAAAGGCATAGGTTTTAGAGACAATCTTTCAAGCTCAAATAGCCAGCCCGGATACTCCGGCCAACGTTTTAAAGCCGTTGCCTCTTACGGTTATATGGACGAGGAAAGAGAAGAAAAAGAAAAAAGAAACACACCTATTGCTTTCAGTAGCACAGGAGCTAAAAAAAAGAAGCCGTTTAATGAAAAAGAAAAAAAAAGTCGCTTTATCATCAAAAAAAAGCAAAAGAAAACCTCTCAAGATGTAAAAATCGGCAAATGGAGTTTTGGCAATATATTTCGAGTGGTTTTGATTATTCTGGTGATCGCCGTCTTAGTGTTTTTAATCGCAAGCCAAACCACAACAGTTAAAAAATCTATGAAATAAGCTACAAAAAATAAGGCTCACTCAACACCCCTTACCACTTGACATTTGCAAAGCTTTTAAGAAATTTAAAACCCGACTCACTTTTTAGGAAACAAAAATTATGAAAATAGGGATCGCACAAATTAGTTCTTCTGTAGGAGCTATTTCCTCTAATGAAAAAAAAATACTTCAAACTATTGCAAGAGCTAAAAAAGAAAAAGCCCATCTTTTGATCTTTCCAGAAATGGTGTTAAGTGGTTATCCCCCTATGGATCTCATCCACCAAAAGCATATCCTAAAAAAAATTCGTCATTCCCTTCAAACTATCCATAAAAAAGTGCCTAAAGACCTAACCCTTTTATTAGGGGCCGTAAGCTATGGTGTTCCTCCCGGAAACTCAGCTTTTCTCTTACAAAAAAATCAACCCCCCCGGATTTTTTCTAAAGAATACCTGGCAGACTATGATGTGTTTGATGAAAAAAGATATTTTAAAAAAGGCCAGTTAAAAAATAACTATTTTAAATTAAAAGGGGTTTTAGTTCAGGTGCTGATTTGTGAAGAGATTTGGCAAGATCCAGAAAGCTTAAAAACCCAAAAAAACCATCTTATCATAAGCTTAAACGCCTCCCCTTTCACTATAGAAAAACAAAAAAACCGCGTAAAGCAAGCTCGCCTTTGGGTTAAAAAATATAAAAGCCCCCTGATCTATGTAAATAGCATAAGCGGAGAAGAAGAACTAATATTTGATGGAGGTAGCTTTGCTATGGATAAAAAGGGTAATTTAAGCCAATGCCCGTTTTTTAAAGAAAGTTTAATGTTTTTTAACCAAACTGGTTCTGAAAAGGACGATACTCTCAAACTGAATCCCGCTTTGGAACAAAATAAAGAAACTTCCCTCCACATAAAAACAAGGCTTAACCAAACTGGTTCTGAAAAGGACGATACTCTCAAACTGAATCCCGCTTTAGAACAAAATAAAGAAACTTCCCTCCACATAAAAACAAGGCTTAACCAAACTGGTTCTGAAAAGGACGATACTCTCAAACTGAATCCCGCTTTAAAATTCCCTCCCATCTCCAAACAAAAAAGGATTTTGGATGCACTTACTTTTGGAATTAAAGAATTTTTAGAAAAAAACAGTTTTATGCGCGTTCATATAGGGTTAAGTGGGGGAGTGGACTCAGCCCTTACGGCGGTTCTTGCCCACCAGGCCTTAGGGAAAGGAAAAGTAAAGCTTTTTTTTCTCCCAGGCCCTTTTACCTCCCCTCTGTCTAAAAAATGCGCTTATGAACTGTCTAAAAAGCTAAATTGCCCGCTCTTCACTCAAACTATAGAAAGCTATTATTCTCATTTTTTAAAAATCAACAGTTTAAACCTAAACCCCTCCCATCCCCCAGCAGATGTGACCAAACAAAACATTCAGTCCCGTTTAAGAAGCCTGTTCCTTATGGCTTATGCCAACAACCAACCCGAAAGCCTTTTGTTAGGCACAGCCAACAAAAGTGAGTTGGCCTTAGGTTATAGCACTTTATATGGAGATCTAACCGGCGGGCTTTTGCCCATAGGAGATCTATTTAAAGAAGAAGTGTATAAACTGGCCTCCTATCTTAAAATTCCTGCCTGCATTTTAAAAAGAAAACCCACCGCAGAGCTTAAAAAAAACCAAACAGACGAAGATGATATTCCTTCATATAAAGTTTTAGATCCTATTCTTCACCGGTTAATAGAGAAAAATCAAGATCCTAAAAGTTCTTTAGAAAAAAAAATATACCTTAAAATTTTAAAAAGTGAGTTTAAAAGAAGACAATCCCCTCCGATCTTAAAAATCAAGGATCGCTCTTTTGGAAAAGGCTGGCGAATGCCCCTCTCTCTAAAGGGTTTCGTCAAATAAAGAAAGCTGAAAAGCTTTTGGAGCGGGAAACTTAAGTACTTTTTTTCCTGCCATCTGAGTTAATTTTTTTAAATCCAATAAGACCTGATTTTTAGTGATATTAGATGGGTTAATAAGATCTCTTTGATGAACCCCATTTTCCCGCACTCTATTTATCTGTTGTAAAATTAAATTAAAAAGCTCCCCACAGGCATAAGCATCTTGCTCCGCCCGATGAAAGTGAGAGACAGGAATTTTTAAGTGCTCCACTAAAGTGGAAAGCTTGTAATTGCTAAGGCCCGGAAAAACTTTTTTAGAAAGAGCATAAGTGTCAAAAAGAAGACCAGAGGGAGAAGAGGGAGAGCGACACTTTTCTAAAGCCTGGGAGATAAACTGAAAATCAAAAATAGCATTGTGCGCCACAAGAATATCATTTCCGCAAAATTCCGAAAAAGAGTTTAATATCGAAGAAAGAACAGGCTTACCCTTTAGCATTTCATCTGTAATGCCATTGACTTGAGAAGCCGACTCAGGAATAGGAACACCTGGATCTACTAAAGTAGAAAAACTCTCCTGCTTTTTACCCGCTGAAAAGCGCACCGCCGCTAATTCCACAATATGATCCACATACGCTAAAGTGCCTGTGGTTTCTACATCTAAAGCCACAAAGTTCATTTTTTTACCTTTCCTTTTCTTTTAATTTTTTCTTAATTTTAATCTCTTTTTCAGGATAAAAATATTTTTCCTTTTCCCCACCACTACCAAAGGGGCCTTGGTCCTCTCCGTTTAAAAAAATATAAACTAAATCAGAATAGTTTGTCCGAATAAAAATATTTTCCTGGGCTTTTAAAACCTCAAACTGGTCCTCTGATAAAGATACTTCCTCCATAGCTCCCTTGTCCACTTTATAAAATACCTTAACCTCTCCTATAGCCTTGACAACCACTTCTAAAGGCTGGGTTTGAACAACTTGTTTTTTAAGAGGAAGAGAAGAGGATTCAGGTAAAGGCTTTTCTTCCCGGCCTGGTGGTTTTTGGACATCCTTTTTATTTGTGAGAGAAAGGGGTTTTTTAAGGGGTTTAAGTTCCCTTTTTTCCTCAAGTGAAAAAGAGCTTTCGCTCGTTTTTTCCTTTTTATAAGAAGATATATAAGAAGAAAGGGCTAAAATACAGAATATGACAAATAAAATGGAAACCGCCAAAATGATAGGCGTAAGACGCATATCTTTTTCAATAAAACTTTCTGGCGAATGGGAAGAGGGAGGACTCATCCCTTCTGGTTCTTTAGGAGAGAGAAGAGTTTTTAGTTCTTTTTCCACTTCTTTTTCATCCATACCTAAGGCTTTTGCATAAGACAAAATAAAACCCCTTAAGTAGACATAAGCCGGGAGAGAGTCTGCCTTAGCCTCTTCAATCGCCTGTAAGGTGCTGGCACTGATCTTGGTCCACTCAGAAATCTTGCGCAAAGAAAGCCCTTGATCTTCTCTTCTTTCTTTTAAAATTTGCCCTAAGTGCAGTAAGTTTTGATGAGAGTACATTTTACTTAACCTGTTTTTTTTGCTCTTTGTTTTTCCCTCCATTAAGAGGTTTTTTTTTCAAAATCGAGGGTTCTTTAAGTTTTCCAGAAGAAGAGGGAATCGCTCTTAAGTTATTCATTAGTTTTTCCGCCTCTGGTAAATAGGGGCTCTCTTTAGCCTGGCCTAAAAAAGTTTTTAAATTAAAAAAACCTTTCTTTTTTAAACCTAATTTATCATAAGCTAAAGCAGAAAAAAAGTAGGCGTCATAGGAGGGAGGAAAACAAAGGGGCAGATGTGTTTTACACCATTTTTTAGCAGGTTCCAAAATGGCCAAAGCTTTTTTTAACTGATTCTGAAAATAAAAACTTTTAGCATGATACAAAGCTAAAAAACAATCCTCTTTTTTTATAGTTCGAGCCACACTAAAATGTTTTTCTGCTAAAGCGTATTTTTTTTGTTTATAATACACCAACCCCGTATGAGCATGAATATTTTCAGAATGGGGATAAGTTAAGTCCTCCTTCGCCTTGTTTAACTCTTTTAAGGCCTCCTTAAGCTTTCCTGTTTCAATAAGGCTTCGCCCTAAATACACCCTGGCGTCCGTAAACTTAGGTCTTAGATCTAAAGCGGTTTTAAAATATTTAACTGTTTCTCCATATTTTTTAAATTGGAAATAAAGAAGAGCAATAGAATGATGCAATAAAGGATCTTTAGGTTTTGCCTTTAAAGCTTTTTTTAATTCCGAAAGGGCTAAAGGGTATTGGCATTTTTTCATATAAGAGATGGCTAACTTATGATGAAGCTCCGATTTTTTTGTTTGTTTTTCATTAGACACACAGGAAACAAGAAACAAACACAAAAGAAAAATAAAATTTTTCCTCAATTTTTCCTCCACTCCTCTTCCTTAAAAAAAAGAGCTAACTCTTTTTTCGCACTCTTTGTTGAGTCACTTCCATGAATGGAGTTTCTTTCTATAGTTTCTCCGTATAGAGCACGCAAAGTGCCTGGTAGAGCCTGAGCAGGATTGGTATGTCCCATGATCTCTCGAGTTTTGGCCACCGCATTTTCCCCCTCTAAAGCCATCACAAAAACCGGGCCAGAGAGCACAAATTGCACCAAAGAAGAAAAAAAAGGTCTTGTTTTATGCTCCTGATAAAAAGTTTCACAAAGGGGTCTATCTAAATGCAGTAATTTTCCCGCTCGCATTCTTAAGCCCTGAGCTTCTAATTTCTGAAGAATCGCCCCTATTAAACCTCTGGAAACGGCATCTGGTTTAATCATAGAAAAAGTAATTTCTATCATAAAATATTCCTGTTTTTTAAAGTTTGACCTATTTCAGCAGGAGAGGTAGCAATAAAAGCCCCTGCCGAAATTAAAGCATTTATTTTTCCTTTAGCATCTCCCTTGCCTCCACTGATAATAGCTCCCGCATGCCCCATTCGTTTTCCTTCTGGAGCAGAAGATCCCGCAATAAACCCCACCACGGGTTTGTTAAATTCTCGTTTAATGTATTCCCCAGCGCGCTCCTCTAAGTCTCCTCCTATTTCTCCAATGATCACAACCGCTTTAGTTTGCTCATCCTCCTTAAAAAGTTTTAAAAGATCCACAAAGTCTGTTCCAGGAAAAGGATCCCCTCCTATTCCCACACAGGTGCTCTGCCCTATACCTAAAGAACTTAATTGCCACACCGCTTCATAAGTTAAAGTGCCTGATCGAGAGATCACCCCCACCGGTCCTTCCCGATGAATATAGCCTGGCATAATTCCAATTTTACACTGCTTAGGAGTAATCACTCCTGGACAGTTAGGACCTATTAATCGAGTTTTTTTCCCTTTCATAAATTGCTTAACCTTTATCATATCACTTAAAGGAATGCCCTCCGTAATACAAACCACCAGATCCAGATCAGCAGACACCGCCTCTATAATGGCGCTTAAAGCAAAGGCCGGGGGCACATAAATAACAGAGGCATTAGCTTTTGTGGCCTGCTTAGCAGAAAGAACCGTATCAAATACAGGAAGACCTAAGTGGTTTGTTCCTCCCTTTCCAGGGGTAACCCCTCCTACTAAAAAAGATCCGTATTCCAAAGCCTTTTGAGAATGAAAACTGCCCTGCTTGCCAGTAAACCCCTGACATATAAGCCGGGTGTTTTTATCAATTAAAATACTCATATTTTTAACCTGTTTTTGATTTTTTTATCTTACAATATAATTTTTTTCTTTATATTACTTATTTTTTCACCAAAGAAATAATTTTTTCTGCGACGGTATCTAATCGGTCTGCAAAACTCAGATCCAGATCAGATTCAGCCAATATTTGACGCGCCTTATCTGCGTTTGTGCCCTCAAGCCTCACCACCACTGGAACTTTTATGTCCAAAAGACGACAAGCTTTAATAAGCCCTTTTGCTATTAAATCACAGCGGACAATGCCTCCAAAAATATTCACCAATATTCCTTTTACTCGTTTGTCCTCTTTTAAAATTTGAAAAGCTACATCAATTTTTTCGCTATCCACACCTCCCCCTACATCTAAAAAATTAGCCGGCTTTCCCCCTTTTAAACTCACTATATCCATTGTGGCCATAGCTAACCCCGCTCCATTCACCATACAACCAATGCTCCCAGACATTTTCACGAAAGAAAGCCCATGCGCCACCGCTTTTCGCTCCTCTAAAGGCAGTTCTTTTAAATCCATAAGAGATTTTATTTCTTTTTGCCGAAAGAGGCTATTATCATCAAAGCTCATTTTAGCATCTAAAGGAATCAACTCCCCTTGTTTACTTAAAACCAAAGGGTTTATTTCTATCAAGGTACTTTCTTTTTCTACCATCAGTTTATAAAGAGAGTGTAAAAAAGCACTAAGTGGTTTTAAAAAAGAAAGGGGTAAATTTAAGTGTTTTAAGACCTCCATGATTTGAAAAGAAAGAAGACCTAAAAGAGGATCTATTTCCACTTTAAAAATTTTTTCTGGAGATTTTTTAGCTACTTCCTCTATGGACACTCCTCCTTGAGAACTAACTATCAAGCACACTTTTTGAGTGCTTCTATCTAAAAGCAAGGCCATATAAAATTCTTTTTCAATTTCTAAGATCTGCTCTACCAGCACTTGATGAATAATTTTCCCTTCCGCACCTGTTTGCGCAGTGATAAGTTTTTGGCCTATCATTTTAGAAGTAATTTCCTTTACTTCCTGAGGGGTGTGAGCTTTCTTCACCCCGCCCGCCAGGCCACGCCCTCCAGCCTGCACTTGCGCCTTAACCACCCAACCTTTAGCCCCTGACATTTCATTTGCTATTTTAAAAGCCTGATCAGCTGTATCTGTTACCTGACCCGGCAAAGTTTGAATGGCAAATTGGTTTAATAAAACCTTAGCCTGATACTCATGAATTTCCATTTTTAGTTCAACCTTTTATAACACTTAATTTATCCACTTGTTCCCGAACGGCAGAAGCGGATTTTTTAAATTGCTCTTTTTCCTCTTTCGTCAAAGAAACTTCCATAACTTTTTCCACTCCCTTTGCGGAAAGAAGGCAAAGGGACCCCATAAATAAGCCCCGGGTTTCATATTCCCCTTTTAAAAGCGTCGAACAGGGAAGGATTCTTTTTTGATCCTTTAAAATAGCCTCAACCATTTCCACTACACTTAAAGCAGGGGCGTAATAGGCAGAAGCGGTTTTAAGCAGAGAAACAATTTCCGCTCCTCCTTTTTTCGTTCTTTCCACTAAAGCATTAATTCTTTCTTTCGGCAATAACTCTGTTAATGGAAGGGACCCCACATGACAAAGACGAGGTAATAAAACCATTTCGTCTCCGTGTCCGCCTAAAACAAAAGCAGAAACCTCTTGTGGGCTGATATTTAATTCTTGAGCGACAAAAGCTTTAAACCGCGCACTATCTAAAACCCCCGCCATACCTATCACACGAGAAGAAGGAAACTTAAGAGTTTTCCAGGAAAGATAAGCCATGACATCTAAAGGATTAGTAACCACAATGACTAAAGCCCTAGGGGCTTTTATTTTTATCTGCTTACAAACTTGTATTATTATTTTAGCATTTATATCTCTAAGGGCGTCCCGGCTCATGCCAGGAGTTCTGGCCTGACCCGCCGTAATAATCACAATATCCGAACCTTGAATTTCTTGATAGTCTTTTGTTCCTTTGATTTGCAAACGGGAAGAAGTTAAAGTGCTCGCTTGAAAAAGATCTAAAGCCCTCCCTTTTGCCAGATCTTCTGCTATGTCTAATAAAACAATATCTCCTAAATCTCGACTCAAAATCCAATGAGCGCAAGTGGATCCAACAAAACCCCCACCTATAATAGAAATTTTATTTTTCATTACTTCCCCTTTTTTATAACGCGAGGCAAAATATTTAAAGCTCTAACCTTTTTAATTTTTGAGAGCAGTGGTCTTGATCCTGGAAAAAACAGAGAAAAAAACAGACCCCCCGAAAAAGAGGGGCCTGACTTTAAAAAACCATATTAAATTTATTTCTTCCTTCGAACTTTCTTTTTAACTTTCTTCCTTACCTTCTTCTTACGAACTTTTTTCCTTACCTTCTTCTTACGAACTTTTTTCCTTACCTTCTTCTTACGAACTTTTTTTCTTACCTTCTTTTTGGCTACTTTTTTGCGAGCTTTTTTCTTTGTTTTTTTTCCAGCCATTGCTCCTCCTCATGTTGAGTGCTGATATGATTTTTCGATGAAAAAACTTTCACCGATTTTTTTTAGTGTCACTCCACTTTCTTTTCCAGTCAAATAAAAAAATGATCTCTATTTTGCATGTCATAATATTTACAATGTTTGACGAAAAATCCTTATTACTTTTCTGCCATATTCTTATTTGCTTAAAAAGCTTATGGAATATTCTTAATAGCAGTATATTTCTCACTTTTTTATCCCCAATGGTCTGGAAAATTTGGTGGGTCTTTAATATTTTACTGGTTTTTCTTCTCTCCAGGCTCACTTGGCCGGTTTTGTTTTTTAAATTGCTGGCACTTTATACACCTTTAATGTTAACTTTTTTTTCACAAATCCTTCTCATTTTTATATGGAAACAACAGTTTTATCAGCAATTTGAGCTATTTCTCAATACTTTGATCGCTCAAATTAAAATAGGAATGGGCTTTCGATCTGGTTTCAAATCTGCTTTAGCAGGGCTTTCACATAAACATTTTAAAAATTATTTTATAGATATACTGGAAACTCTTTCCTTTTCTAAAAAACTTAGGAAAGAATTTTGTTGGTCCCCTATGCAGGAAATGATTGAAGAACTAAAAAGGGCAGATCAATCCCCACAATGTTTAGAACATTTAGAAAATTTGCGACAGGCTGTAAAAGTACGATCTCTTTTTCGAAAAAAATCACAGTCTGCATTGCTTCAAATTCGTGCTCAGTCCCTGGTTCTACTGGTTCTTTATTCAGGGCTGTTCCTCTTTGTCCTTCATAAATACGGCTTAAAATACATACATATCTTATTATTATCTCTTTTTTTATTTCTCACTGGACTTATTATTTTATTTCAATGCGGAAGGAGAGTGAAATGGACTGTTTAGCACCCCCTTTAAACGCTCTGCTTCAAATTCAGATGAACATTAAAAATGGCTTATCTATTCGCTCTGCCATTCATCTTTATTTAAAAAATTATCCCGACTGCGATTTTGCTATTTCCCTTAAACAATGGCTTTATCATCAAGAAACGGGAAAAATTTATGAAGACCCTGGACTCGCTAAAAAGCCTTACAGAAAAACTCTTTTAGACATTTTAGAAAGAGGACTTAAAGGAGAACCTGTATTAAGTCTGTTAAATGAGTTGGAAGAAGAATTAAAATCTGCGGCTTTAGAGGATCTGGACCGCCAAATCCAAAAATTGCCGTTTATTTCTCTTATTCCTCTTTTTTTATTTCAAGCCCCCGCTTTCTTTTTGCTTTTACTGGCCCCTTTGTTATTAGAGCTGACTGCAAATTTTTAGTCACAACCGAAAATATTTTGAAAAATATAAAGCCTAAAAAAATATTTGGCACGATTTTTGCTTATCACAAAATTAAAGATATCCATCCGCTAATATTAAATAAGGAGGAAATATAATGAAAAACTTTTTTATAGGGATTTTTTTAAGTCTGTTTTGTTCTCTCACTTCCGCTCGACCAGAAAAATGGATGTCCGCAAGAACCCTAAAGGAGCTGGAGAAACTAATAGAAGAGCAAAAAATAAAGGAAGAGTGGAAAATCCTTTGTCTTTTACAGCTCCAAAAAAAAACTGTGCCAGACGGCTGTTATGAATGGCGAAGTTTTATGGAAAAGCCCTCTTCTTCTCCTCTGCTATCCCTTCCCTATCTAAACGAAAAGTGTGAAGAAAGTGCTAAAAAGGTGACTCAGCCGGAACATATAAAAAGTATTTTACAAAAACAAAATTTAAGCCCTTTTTGTCGCAAAAAAATAGAAGAGGCCAAAAAACTAATGGAATATCAGCTAAGAGATCAAGAGCTAAAACATATATTAAAATGGCATTCTTTAGAGGATTTTTAAGTTTGTTTTGACATTCCAGTTTTTTTATTTAAAAAAACCACCATGTCCTTTCGGTTTATTACCTCTAAGTGCTCTTATGAGACCCTAGAAATTTTAGGAGAAAGCCCTTTTAATGTAGTGTACCTGGCTCAACGGTTTGATCCCGATCTCAAAATTAAAATGCCCGTGGTTATAAAGCTTTTTAAAAAAAAAGAAAATTCTTTGCCGGCTTTACAGATAGAGTCCTTATTAAGAGGTAGAAAAAGTGCTCACCTGGTAAAAGCTCTTTCTTTTGAAAAGTTTAATTCCAAGCCTGCTTTAATTTTAGAATACATTTTTGGAGTCAATCTAAAACAATTAATAAAAAGCACTTCTCTCGATAAATCAGAAATAGCCTGTGTCTTAGCGCAAACTCTCATTGGCTTAAAAGAGCTTAAAAAAAATGGCCTGGCACATGGGGATATAAGTCTCTCCAACATTTTAGTTAATACAACAGGCCAGGTTTTTTTAACAGATTACGGCTTAAGCAATTATAAAAACAAAGCCTTATATGGCACAAAACCTTTTTCCGCCCCAGAGCTTTTAAAAGGTCAATCTGCTGGATTTTTATCTGATCTTTTTTCTTTAGGAGTATTGGAAAAGGTATTGATGGGGGACGGGTTAAAAGAAAATCCCCACTTAAAACCTGAGCATTTTATAAGTAAAAGAGATCCTCTATTAGATCCTTCTCCTCACAACAGAAGAGAAAAAACTTTTTCCTTTTCCCCGGAGGCACGAACCTCCTTAGGAGAAAAAGCCCACCAGGCTTTATTTCTCAAAGATGGCTTACCAGGCCAAAAAAAAGCCCTCCCCTTTTCTTCTTCTTTTTCCCTTAAACCTCCAAGATCTTACTACAATTTAACAAGTGGTTTAATCCGTGGGGGTTTGTTTTTCCTCCTTTTATTTGCTATCAATCCTTTTATTTCTTATGGAAAACATATCCCTAAGGATAAACCCACAGAAGTTTTAATTCGCACAAAAAAATGGGTGTATGTGCAAATGGCCGGGTTTAAAGGTTATCCTCCTTTGAATATCCGCGTCAAAAAGCCCGGTTCTTATAAACTAAAATGGAAAAATCAAAAAACCAGTGGAGAAAAATATATTCATCTCATTAACGGAGAAAAAATAATTTTAACAGATCGAGATTTTTTTTAATTCCCTTTAAAAAAATAAAAAACTATGTCCTCACTAAATTTATCAGAATACACACATTCCTTTATATTGGGCCTGGTTCAGGGGGTTTCTGAGTTTTTGCCTATCTCCAGCTCTGGACACCTGGTCCTGCTCAATTTTTTTTTAAAAGTTTCGAACTTTGATTTGTTTCTCATCTTAGTTTTGCACTTAGGAAGCCTTATGGCCATCTTAAGTTATTATAGAAAACCTTTATGGAATATTTTAAAAGACTTTTTGGCAAACCCTTTTTCTCTAAAAGGGGAGGGGGGGTGGGTTTACCTTACCGCTATGGGTTTGTTGCCAGGGATTTTAGGGGCCTTTGCCTTGAAACCTTTGTTAGAAAAATCCCTCGATACGATGAGCTGGACCGGTGGGGGTTTTTTTTTAACTGGGATTTTGCTTTTTTTGACCCGGTTTAAACCAGAAAATCCTATGGATTTTTCTTTTATTAAAAAAAGCACTGCACTTAAAACGGCTTTCCTTATTGGAATGGCACAAACTTTGGCTTTTTTTCCAGGAATAAGTCGCTCAGGATGGACTATTGCCATAGCTCTTTTTTTAAAATGGCCCAAGAAACAAGCTGTTTTTTTTAGTTTTCTCTTGGCTATCCCCGCTATATTGGGAGGGTCTGTTTTTGAATGGATTGAAAACCCACAGAAAAAAGATTTTTCGATAGGAGCTTTAAGTTTAGCCTTCTTTAGCTCCTGGTTTTTTGGACACCTGGCTTTAAAAGGGCTTATTCATTCTCTAAAAAAAGATCTTTTTCCTTATTTTGCTTTTTACCTGTGGATTTTAGGAGCAGGGACTTTATTTCTTTTTAAAGGGAATTAAAAAAATCTGTTTTATGCTCTCGTTTTATGCTTTAACTTTAAAGTTATGAAAAAAAATCTTTCTCGAAATAAACAATTTGCCACCCGGGCCATTCATGCCGGACAAGCTCCTGATCCCACCACGGGCGCGGTTATGATTCCCATCACCCTTTCTTCCACTTATGCGCAAACCCGGCCTGGCCAACACAAAGGCTATGAATATTCCCGTGTCGCAAACCCCACCCGAAAAGCTTTAGAAAGCTGTATCTCTTCCCTGGAAGAGGGACGATTTTCTTTTGCCACCGCCTCCGGGGTTTCGGCCAGCTCTTTGATATTTGAATTATTAAAACCAAAAGATTTGCTGGTAGCCGAAGAGGATCTTTATGGGGGAAGCCTTAGAATATTGACGAAAATTTTAGAGCCACGCGGAATTAATGTTCAGCTAATGGATCTTTCTCGAGAAGAAAATATTTTAAAAATTCCTAAAAAAGCAAAAATGGTTTGGATAGAAACCCCTACTAATCCATTAATTAAATTAATCAATATTCAAAAACTTAGTGCTTGGACAAAAAAACATAAGATCCTGCTTTCTGTAGATAATACTTTTATGAGTCCTTTTTTTCAAAAACCTCTAACGATGGGGGCCGATCTGGTTTTGCACTCCGCTACTAAGTATTTAAGTGGCCATTCAGATATTGTAGCGGGAGTGGTGGTTACTGATCGTAAGGACCTGGCAGAAGAGCTGGCTTTTCTCAGTAAATCCTTAGGCCCTATTTTACCCCCTTTTGACTCTTATCTTTTACTCAGGAGTTTAAAAACCCTTTCTATTAGAATGAAAGAGCATGAAAAAAATGCAATGGAATTGGCCCTATTTTTAGAGAGCAGAAAAGAGGTTAAGAAAGTTTTATACCCTGGATTAAAGTCCCATCCTCAATACAAATTAGCTTTAAAGCAGATGTCAGGCTTTGGAGGTATGCTTAGTTTTTACCTTAAAGGGTCTAAAGCCCAAGTTTTTAAAGTATTAAGTGGTTTTAAGATTTTTACTTTGGCAGAAAGTTTAGGAGGGGTAGAGTCTTTGGTGGAACACCCAGCCAGTATGACTCATGCTACCTCGCCTCATCCCATAGCAGAATCTTTAATTCGTGCAAGTGTGGGCATTGAAGATATAAAAGATTTAAAGGCCGATTTTAAACAGGCTTTTAAAAGCCTTTAAGCCAAACATAATAATTGGCTCGGTAGCTCAGTCGGTAGAGCAGGAGACTGAAAATCTCTGTGTCGGCGGTTCGATTCCGTCCCGAGCCACACCATTTACTACTTAGGTCTTCTAATCTCATTTCCAGACATAAAGCCTAATTCTAAGCCCTAAAGCTTAAAAATCTTCTCTCTAATCTAAAAAATGTTTAAAGTTTAAACACTTAGTTGACGATTACTAATATAGTGGAACGTGAAAAAGGAAAAACCTATGTTTAACTGGAATGATTTAAAAAATCTTCATGTGGTCAAACAAACCAAGGGCATTATTTACCAGTGGTGGAAAACCGATGTTTTAATCCTGGATGAAAAAAATATTTTTGAGTTGCCACCCGATTTTAAAAAAAATCTTCAAAATCCTCTTATCCAAGAACTCTTTGAAGAACCCACTTTAACAGAGGTTTTTTTTAAAACCCTCCAGATTATTCACAAGCAAAATCGAAAACAAAGCTCTCTTGAAAAATGGCCTGGCACGGGCTTAAATTTATTCATTGTTCCTATTTTAGGCCCTTCTCATATAACCGGTTTTGTGGTGGCTTTAGGGTTCTCTTTTTCAGAAGAAAATCAACCCCTGGATGAAATTACTCAGGTCTGGTTTAAAGAGGGGCTTTCAAAATGTTTAGAAAAAACCGAGTATATCCCCTACATACCTAAGCAAAACAAAAATCATTTCATAGATCTTATGGAATTAATAGCAAAAGAAATAGCCTCCGTTCAAAAAGAATTTATAGAAAAAACTAACCTCACAAGAGAGCCACTTAAATCTCATAACCTTTCTTATGGAGATATGGTGGGAAAATCCACTGTGATGCGTCAACTCTATAACTTGTTGGATAAAATCAAACACTCTCAAAACACCATTCTTATACAAGGAGAAAACGGAACAGGAAAAGAACTTATTGCCAAATCCATTCACCAAAATTCCCTCCGAAAAAACCAGCCCTTTGTGATTCAAAACTGCTCGGCTTTAAATGACAATTTATTGGAGTCTGAACTGTTTGGCCATGTAAAAGGATCTTTTACAGGGGCTTACAAAGATAAAAAAGGGCTTTTTGAAATGGCTCATAAAGGAACTTTTTTCTTAGATGAGGTGGGAGATACCTCTCCAGCTATGCAGGTTAAACTTTTAAGAGTTCTCCAAGAAGGGGTTTTTTTTCCAGTGGGAGGAGTAGAACCTAAAACTGTAGATGTGCGTATCATCACGGCCACTAACAAGAACCTTAAAAAAATGGTAGAAGCAGGAACTTTTCGGGAAGACCTTTATTATCGCCTAAATGTCATCAATATCCAAGCCCCGCCATTGAGAGAAAGAACAGAAGATATTGAACTATTGGCGGATTTTTTTATCAATCGTTTTAGCGAGCACACCAAAATATTTACTAAAAAAGCTTTGGAAAAACTTCGTCAATACCCTTGGCCCGGAAATGTCCGGGAACTTCAAAATGAAGCAGAAAGACTGGCCGTTTTTACAGGAAATGATCCTTATATTAAGGAAGAGTTTTTGTCCGAAAAAATCAGAAACAAGGAAAATAACCTGGTCTCCTTTTTAAACACAAACCATAGCGGAAAAGCTATGAAAAAAGCCATTGCTCAATTAGAAAGACAAATGATTTCTCAATCCTTAAAACAAGAAGGGTGGAACAAGACTAAAGTAGCTAAAAAATTAGGCATCTCACGGGCGGCCTTGGTGTCTAAAGTAAAAGAATACAAGTTGGAAAGAAGAACCTTTAAGCCCGATCCTTATGTGAGAAAAAAAACCACCGGGTGAGTCAAGTATTTTTTGGAAACTTTTATACCTTACTTCTTTCTTAAGGAGGGAGCGAAAAAAAGCGAGTCAAGGACAAACTTTATAAAACCTTTATAAAATTAGAGGTTCGGAAAATCCTAAAAACTTAAACGCAGGCAGGAGCCTGGGAAAAAGCCAAATCACAAATCCGATAAAAAGAAAAAAACTTAAGAGTAAAATATCTCTTTTCTTTAACATACTTTATTAAAACGCACTTTAAAAGCTAAGCAAGCTTTTTATTTTTAATCTTACCCGCTGATTCCAAAAATTGAGCAAGCCCTTTATCTGTAAGAGGGTGATAAATCATCTGAGAAAAAATAAGTGGGGGGATGGTTACAACATCCGCACCTAATTCTGCAGAAGTTAAAACATGGGACACATTTCGAATGCTTGCCACCAGGACTTTTGACTTTATCTGATACTGAGCAAAAATACTTACAACCTGAGAAACTATCTCCATTCCGTTTACCCCTATGTCATCTAACCGACCCACAAATAAAGACACAAAGGTTGCCCCCGCCCTGGCCGCTGTAAGAGCCTGAAGAGCAGAAAAGCAAAGCGTTAAATTAGTGGAAATGTTCTTTTTTGAAAGCTCCCGGCAAGCTAAAAGGCCGGACTTTGTAAGGGGAAGTTTTATCACTATTTGCGGGTGAATTTTTGATAGCCTTAGGCCCTCTTTTATCATTTCCTCAGAAGAAGTAGAAAGAACTTCAGCACTTATCGGCCCTTCGATGGCCTCTGCTATGGAGCGATAAAGGCTTTGAGGTTCAATATCCGCTTTTGCCACTAAAGTGGGGTTAGTGGTTACTCCATCCAAGGGAAACCAGGAGTTAATTTCTTTTATTTGTTTTAAGTCGGCTGTATCTAAAAAAAACTGCATGATTTTTTTACCTCTTCTTAGTTTTTATAAATATCTTCAAAAGAGTAAAGCCCTAAGGGTTTATCTATAAGCCACTTTAAAGCTTTTAAAGCTCCACTTGCAAAAAGTCTTCGGCTAAGGGCTTTATGTTCTAACAAAACTTCTTCTTCCGAGCCTTTCCATATAATACGATGAATGCCAAACTCTTTTCCCCTCCGAAGGCTTTTTATTTTTAGTTTTTCTTTTGCAAAGGCAGGAAAATGCCGTTTTAATTTTAAAGCCGTCCCACTGGGTTTGTCTTTTTTATCTTTATGATGAATGTCCTCTAACAAAATGCTCTCGCTTAAATGAGTAACTCCTTCAATCCATTTTGTTATCTGCCAAATTCCTAAGCTCATATTTTCTTCATAAAAAATAGGTATTTTTTTACTGGCCCGTTTTATTTCTTTTTCCAAAGTTTTTAAAGCGGTAGTTCCACTTACAAATGGTTTTTTATTTTTTACACACCAATTTAAAGCTCCGCTAAAAAGCTTAGGGGAAGAAAAGTCAATCACACCTGTTACTTGCCTGGCATCCCATGTTTCAAATCCTGCTCTTATTTGTTTCGCGTTTAAGTTTTCTAAGTTTAAAGGGGGCATTTTTTCTGTAAGCAAAAAACCAGACTGAGGGACTTTTATTAGTTCTTTAACGGCTACACCCATTCGTCCGCTCGCGCCACTTAGGCCTACTTTAATTTTTAAAAACTTTTTTTGATTTTTTTTCATAGTTTTTTATAGTGAGAGTTTTTATATTTCCCAGCAGTTTGTCGTATGTTTTTTTACTTTTTCCGGTTGTAATTTCTTTAATTTGACTTTGCATTCTTTGTTTATTCTCCTGAGTGATAGTTCTAAGTATTTTTTCTCAATCTCAAGCCCTAAAGCTTTTCTACCTAAGTTTAAAGCTTCAATAAAAGTGGTCCCACTTCCTGAAAAAGGATCCAGAACGACATCCCCCACATAAGAAAAAAGCTTAATACATCTTTTCGGAAGCTCACGGGGAAAGGGGGCGGGGTGGCCCACTCTTTTTCCACTTTCTCCATTAAAATCCCATCTCCCTAAGACCCAGTTTTTAAATTCCTCTCCCGTTATGTCAGATTTTCCTTTATAATTTTTTTTCCAGTTTTCTTTATAAAGCACAATAATCACCTCCACCGGAGCTATTACATGAGGAGCCGAAGCCGACATCCAAGAGCCCCAGGCCGTTCTTTTAGATATATTTCCCTCATTCCACAAAATAGTAGCATGATACTTCCAACCCACTTGCATAGCCAAAGTGGTTACATCGGCGGATAAGGCCTGCTTGCCGTATTTGTTTTTATCTATAGAAACATTGACACAAAGCCTTCCGGTATCCCGCGTCCAATAAAAACAATTTGTAAGCCAGTTTTTAGTAAATTCCAGGTATTGCCCATAATTAATAGCATCGTTTAAAGGGGTTTCGTTGTATTTTTTTCCCACATTATAAGGAGGAGAGGTAACAATTAAATCCACACTGGATTTTTTAAGGACCGATTTTTTTAAAATATCCGCTTGAATCAATTTATGCCTTTTTTGAGTGACAAGTTGTTTATAAAGGAGGGGAGCGGGGCGAGCATGAGACAAAGGATCTAAAAAAGGAAGATCAGTTTGCATAAAAAGTTTGTCCTGTATTTTTTTACCAGTTAGATGAATGAGAAATAAAAACTTCTGTTTATCACACACGATATAATCGCCTGTGAAAAACCCCGTTCATCCTTGTTAAACTGAAAGCCTAAAAGGTTTTCAACATTTTTCAAGCGAGAATTAAGTCAAAATAACATACTTTTTCACGAGCTTCTATAATAATAGCAATAATTCAACATTCATTACAAGTTTTACGCAAAGTAGCATTCACTTTAAAAATCCAGCTCGTTTTAAGTCTTGGGTTAATTTTTTTGTTTTTTCCTCTCCTAAAGCCACTAAAGGGCTCCTAAGCTCTGCGGAATCAAAAACCCCTATTAACTTTAAAGCCTTTTTAATTCCTATTGGATTGCTTTCTGAATAAATACTTTTTAAAAGCTCTCCGTATTTTTGATCATACTCTCTTAAAGCCTCTTCGGCTTTACCCTTTTTTATTTGTTGAAAAAAACTTTTCATTTCCTTTCCCAAAATATGGCTTATAACAGATACAATCCCTAAAGCCCCTAAAGCGCAAAGCTTAAAACCCGTTTCATCATCTCCGCTTAAGACTAAAAAGTTTTTATCGGCTTTCTCTATGATTTTTTTACCTAATTCTAAGTCCCCACTGGCCTCTTTTATTCCTATAATATTAGGGTGGCGACTTAACTCCACAGTGCTTTCTAAAGAAAGCCCCACCCCGGTGCGGGCGGGCACATTATATAAAATCACCGGCAAAAGGCTTTTTTCTGCAAGAGTTTTAAAATGCTTTAAAAGCCCTGCTTGTGGAGGTTTGTTGTAATAAGGAACCACAATTAAAAGGGCACCTGCTTTTAGACTTTCTGCCAGTTTGATATTTTCTAAAGTTTTTTGAGTGGAGTTTCCTCCTACTCCTAAAATAAGTGGTTTATTGGGAAACTTTAACTTACTCCATTCAAAAAGTTTTTCTACTTCACCAGGTAAAAGGGTAGGGCTTTCCCCTGTCGTGCCATTTAAGACAAAACCATCTATTTCCTGAAGAGCTTGAAACTCAAGCAGTCTTTTAAAAGAGCTTTCATCTACCGATCCCTCTTTAAAAGGGGTGGCTAAAGCGGTTATAATTCCTTTAAATTTTTTTAACGAATCCATAAAAATTTTTTCCTTATATTATATGATACAAATCATTTGTGAACCAAGACTTCCCGTGGTTTACTTCCTCTGGCGGGACCCACAACCCCTTCATTTTCTAAACGATCAATAAGGCGAGCGGCCCTGGGATAACCTAAGCCATATTTTCGTTGTAAATGAGAGGCACTTACCTCCTTAAGATCAGATACATAAGAAAATATCTCTTCGTATTTTTGATCCTCTTCTGAATCAGACAATATATTATTAAAAATTTTTTCCTCATTAGAAAAGTTTATCACATAAGGGCTTTCCTGCATTTGCTTTTTCCAAAATTGAACCACCGACAAAACCTCTTTTTCCCGGACAAAAGGGCCATGATACCTTTCCGGCTGAGACTGGCCTGGCCCTAAATAGAGCATATCCCCTTGAGAAAGAAGTCTCTCCGCCCCTCCTTCATCTAATATAATGCGGGAATCAATTCGAGAAGAAACTTTAAAACTAATGCGCCCTGGAATATTGGTTTTTATCAGGCCCGTTACTACATCTTTTCTGGGACTTTGCATAGATAAAATCAAATGTATTCCACAAGCCCTGGCCATTTGCGCAAGGCGCACTACTAAGCTTTCCACTCGCCCGCGCTCTGGAGAAGCCATAAGATCTCCAAACTCTTCTAAAACAACACAAATATAAGGCTGAGGAGTAAAATAACAATCTTCTTGTTCCTTTGCTAAGTTTTCCTCCTCCTTTTTTTGAATCTCCTCTGGACTTAAAGATTTTACTTTTTCATTAAAGCCTGCCAGATCCCGAACATGAAAACGAGAAAGAGATCGATACCTTTTATACATCTCCTTTAAACACCACTCTAAAGCCACCACCGCCGACTTAGCTTCCCTGGCTGGAGGGGCCAAAAGATGAGGAAGCCCACTAAAAGCACTTAAGTCCACCCTCTTAGGGTCTACCAGCAAAAGACGCAAATCACGAGGAGTATAGCGAAAAAGTAAACTTAAAAGAAAAGAAATTATAAACACCGACTTTCCAGAACCCGTAGAGCCTGCCACCATTAGGTGGGGAATCTTTCCTAAGTCTGAAAAAGCCGGACTCCCATCCACATGCTGGCCTAAAACCAAAGGCAAAGTGAGGTGGTTTTCCCAAAAAACAGGTTCATCTATTAGGTTTTTCAAATAGACCATCTGTCGTTTAGTATGAGCGGTTTCAATACCCACCACATCCTTTCCAGGAATGGGGGCTATAATTCTTATAGATTTGCTCTTAAGAGCTATCATTAGATCATCTTCCATCTGAGTAATGCGAGCCACTTTAATATGATCTTCCGGTTTAAATTCAAATAAAGTGATAACTGGGCCTGTTCGAATATTGGTGATCTCTCCACTTATGGAAAATTGTTTTAATTTTTCCTGTAGCCGGTTGGCATCTGCCTGAATTTCCCTTGCATTTCTTTGAACACCAGGAGAAGCAGAGGCTGTTAACAGCTCGGTCGGTGGCCTGATCCATTTTATTTGTGCAGGATCTGATGGGGACTCACCTTCTTTTAAATTTTCGTCCTTTAAAGCCTTATCCTCTTCGAAAACTTCTTCCTGAAAAAAATAATTTTCTGCCTTAGAGACTGAAGAAAAAAGCGGGCCTTTGTCTAATGACTTAGGGAGAGAAGAAGGGGGGAGAGGGGAAGAGGGTGTTAATAAGGGTTTTTGCCTTATTTTTTTAAAAACCGCCCAGCTTAAAACCAGGGCAAATCGTTTTTTAACCTTTGAAAAAGCCCAAATTAAGGAGCGGGACATAAAAGCCATTAAATTGTTACTACTTGTTTTTAAAAGACCTCCGCTTTTTTCGATCCAAGAAAATACAGAGCTTTTTGTGATCAAAACAAAGAGAATGAGAGTGAGGGACCAGAGAAAAAGAGCTTGCCCCGGAAAATGCAAAAGGGGGTAGGTGGTTTGAATAATAGTTCGACCCAGTATTCCTCCTGGTAAAATATGCCCTTCAAAAAAACTTTTTTCTGGTTGGTGAAGCTCCAACAAAGCAGAGCAAACAAACAAACTTAAAAAAAGAATTGTTAAGGTGTTTATCCATTCTTTTTCCTTTATCTTCCGCTGAAAAGAAAACAAAGCCTGCCTTAAAGATAACAGGACAAAAACCCAGGCAGAAAGTCCAAACCCTTGATATAAAAGATCAGATAGAAAAGAACCTAAGTAACCGCACTTGTTTCGCGCAGAAATTAATACTGTTCCTATGGAATTAAAAGAAGGATCCAGGGGATAGTAACTGCCTAAAGCCAAGCTTAAAAAAAGACCTCCTGCCAGCCAAAACAAACCAACAATATCCGCTCGATATCCATAAAACATTGCTTTCATTAAAAATAGTGTAAAAAAAGAAGTTTCATAACAAAAGTCCAATTTTTTTGTTGATAAACTTAACCCTTTATTTATAAAGTCCTATTTTGTGATGCCTTTTTCTAAAAAGAACAAAAAAGCCCCTTCTCGATTAGAAGACCAATTTCTTCCCTCCTCTTTAGAAGGAGAAAGATTTATCTTAGGCGCCTTATTGATAGGGCAGGAAAAAACTTGGGATGAGGTTATGGAAATCCTTAAAGCAGAGGATTTTTTTAAACCCGCTCACAGAGACATTTTCTCCTGTATGGAGACCCTTTACAAAACCGATCAGTCTGCGGATATTCTGCAAGTCAGTGAAGAACTGAAAAAAAAAGGTAAATTAGAAGGGGTTGGTGGATCACTTTATCTGGCAGAACTGGTAGAAGAAAGCCCTTCCCCAGTGTCTGCGGAAGAATGCGCACGCATTATTCAAGAAAAATCTGTTTTAAGAAAAATCATTCAGCTTTGTTCTGATCTTCGACAAAGAGCTATAAGCCAAGACTTTCTTAAGCTGGAGCATTTTATTGATTCTTTAGAAAGGGATCTCTTTCAATTTACCGAAGGGCTTTCTAAAAACCAACTCCTACCTATTCCAGATATGGTGGAAGCAGGCCTTAAGCGACTGGAAGAACTGCAACATAAAAAACTAAGTGTTACAGGACTTTCAACCTCTTTTACAGAGTTAGATCATCTGACCTCTGGTTTTCAGCCCGGAGAGTTTAGCATCATTGCGGCCAGACCCTCTATGGGAAAAACCGCTTTAAGCCTCAATATAGCCTTATCCGCCAGCTTAAACCAAAAAACAGTAGCGTTTTTTTCTGTAGAAATGTCTAAAGAGCAAATTTTGATGAGACTCCTTTCCATCCAGGGAAAGGTCCCTCTTTCCCACTTAAGAACAGGACAAATAGCTACTGAGGATTGGGATAATTTGATTCAAGCCAGTGCTCAATTAAATGAAGTGGCCTTTTTTGTGGATGATTCCTCTTTTCTTTCCCCTTTTGAAATTCGCTCCCGCGCCCGAAAACTTAAATCTCAAAAAGGGCTAGATCTTTTAATTGTAGATTATTTACAATTAATGAGTCTTAAAGAAAATATGGAAAGCCGAGAAAGAGAGGTTTCGGAAATGTCTCGTCTACTTAAAGCCCTGGCGGGGGAGTTAGAAATTCCTGTAGTAGCTTTATCTCAGCTCAATCGAGGGGTGGAGGGAAGAGTCAACAGAAGACCTATGCTTTCTGATCTAAGAGAGTCTGGTTCTATTGAACAGGATGCCGATGTTATTATGATGCTTTATCGGGATGATTACTATAACAAAGGCAGTGATAAAGCCGGGACTATGGAAGTGCTTTTAAATAAACAACGAAACGGGCCGACTGGGAAAGTTATTTTAAAATGGGATCCGCGGTTTGGAGTTTTTGAAAATCATATTCCCCAACTGGAAACCTCTCCCCTGGAAACCTCTCCCCCTCCTGAACCGCCCCCTTTTTAGTCTTCTTCTGGTTTAGGGGGTTGTGGGTTATTATCGGCTGATTTTGTTTCTTCCGTCTTAGGTTTATCGACTTCGGGTCTATCGACCTTTTTTGTTAATGGAGAAACTTGTATATTTATTTCTGTCTTAAGACCTGATCCAAAATCCAATAAAACTTCAAAATCTCCGGTTTGTTTTATAGGATGATCCAATTTTATGACTTTTTTATCCACTTCATAACCTTGCCTTTCCAACTCTCTTGAAATTTCAAACACGGTTACAGAACCAAATAGTTTGCCAGAGGCGTCTGCGGATTTTAAAAAAGAAAGTTTTAGACCTTTTAGTTTTTTTAAAAGGGCCTCTCTTAAGCTTAAAGCTTTTTTTTTCTTAATCTCTATCCATTCTTTTCTATGCCTAACTTCTCCCGCGGAGCTTTTTGTCCAAGGAACAGCCCATTTTTTAGGGAACAACAAATGACGAGCATAGCCTTTTTTAACAGAGACTATATCCCCCGTTTGACCCAGGTTTTTAACATCTTTTTGCAAAATAATTCGCATTTGACTCACAAACTCCCCCTCTTTGAAGATAAAAAGGTTTTTCTTTTTTGAATTTTAGATAGTCGCTCTTTTTCTCTTCTGGAGGTTTCCTCTAAGAGTGTTCGAAAATCCGTTAAATGCTCCTCTAAAGATTTTTTAGAGGAAAGCTTTTCAAAATGATAATATAGGACTTTTTCTTCCATTTTTATTTTCCGAACCAGCTCTTCCACTACTCCTTTTTCTCCTTTAAAAGAAAAATGAAAATAAAGCCCTTGGGACCACCTTTTTTTATTTTTATTTGCCAGTTTTCGTGCCCCCCAGGTGTCTATATGGTAGATATTCCCCTTAAACTGCTTTATAGTTTCCTTTAAGGTTTTAAAAAAGGCTTTTTGAGTCGCTTTGCCCAAAGCCGGCTGAATAACTAAAACAGATTCATAGTTCATAAGTTTATATCTCCTTTATACCCAAACTTTTGGATAGGTTTTTTTCTAACACAAAGAGTCAACATCAGCAAGACCAGGAAAATTTTTTTTAAAACTCCTTTAAAAATATACAAAATAGGAACAAAATTAAAAAAGTAAGTAATGGTAAAACTAAATATTTATTTTTTAAATGGCCCTCATAAGGGTAAAAAATTTTCTGTCCAAAAAGGGGTGGTTCTCACCCGGGACAACCAAGAAAAAGGAAATATTTTAATCGAAGATCCCAAAGCTTCTAATCCTCATGCAGAAATTGTCCAAAAAAAAGGCAAATTCTACTTGAAAGACAGAGATTCTAAAAATGGCACCATTTTTGAAAAAGAGGTAAATGATTTTTTTGCCCTCACAGAGGGGGCTTTTTTTCAAATTGGCAAGACCCAGTTTGAGGTAAAAAAAGCTCCTCCCCCTCAAAAGCCGTGGCAAGAGATGGTAATAGAGACTCTAAAAAAGGTTTCCATAGAAGAACCTATAAAAAACTTAAAGCCTTTACCAACCCCTTTGGTTCTGAAATTTAAGTCCGGTCCACAAAAAGGAGACAAATGGCATATCCACTATGGCCCAAGAACAGCCGGAACAGGTAGTTTAGATCTGCCCATTTTAGAGGCTAAAGCTCCTGATATATGTTTTTCTCTTGAACCGTCAAAAACTTTCACCTTATTTAAAACTCTTTACCCGGAAAAAGTTTTGCTTAATAAAAAACATGTTTCTAAAAAAAAGCTGGTCCCAGGAGACTGCATTTCCTTTGCAAGCACTTTAATTGAAGTAAGTAGCTTTACAGATAAAGTAAACTCCTCAAAAAAAAGCTCTTAATCTATTTTAAAGAGGCTTTTAAATATTCCCTATTCATTCGGGCAATGGAGCTTATAGAAATTTCTTTAGGACAAGCTTTTGAACAAACCCCTGTATTGGAACAGGCCCCAAACCCCTCTTTTTCCATCTGCTGAACCATTTTTAAAGTGCGAGTTTTTCTTTCTGCCTGCCCTTGAGGAAGAAGACTTAAGTGAGCAAGCTTTGCAGAAACAAAGAGGCTTGCAGAGGCATTGGGACAAACCGCTACACAAGCCCCACAGCCAATACAAGTGGCATTGGAAAAAGCTTCCTCCGCCAGAGGTTTAGGGACAGGAAAGCTCCTAGCCTCTGGTGCGGAGCCTGTGTTAACAGAAATATACCCTCCAGCTTGAATCATTCGATCTAAAGCCCTTCGATCTACAATTAAATCTTGAATAACAGGAAAGGCTTTGGCACGAAAAGGCTCTACCCACACTTCCTCTTTATCTTTAAAGGATCGTAAGTGAAGCTGACACACCGCAGATCCTGTATGGGGGCCATGAGGATGGCCATTGATTACTAAAGAGCAGGCCCCGCATATTCCTTCCCTGCAATCATGATCAAAAGCCACAGGAATTTTTCCCTCGCAGGCCAGGGTTTCGTTTAAACTGTCTAATAGTTCCAAAAAAGACATATTAGGAGAAAGATCTTTAAGCTTATAGCTTTCAAAATGTCCTTGTTCATCCCCTCTTTTTTGTCTCCATATTTTAACCGTAAGCTCCATTTCTTGACCCCTGTTTATATTATTTTATTCCTAATTTTAATCACTAAAACTATATGTGAGAATAAAAAGCAAAAGTATACCCTCCAATTTAGCCAGCATACAAAGCCCTCTTGGTTTACTTATAACTTCTAACACTTAAAGGCACAGATTTAAAATCCAAAGGTTCTTTATGTGAAACCCAGTTTTTTTTCTCTTTATGAGTATACTCATAGACGGACACATGGCAAAAATTTTTATCATCTCTTAGGGCTTCCTGTTCAGAAGTTTGATGTTCCTCCCGAAAATGAGATCCACAGGATTCCTCCCGATCCAAAGCGTCCTGAGCCATTAATTCCGCAAGTTCCAAATAATCTGCCATTCTTAAGGCCTTCTCTAATTCCTGATTTTTATTGTTCCCCGTCTTAGGCCCTAAAAGCTCTTTCCAAAATTGCTCTCTTAGCTCCCGCACTTTCTCTATAGTTAAAATCAACCCTTTTTTAGTTCTCAACATTCCCACTTCATTCCAAAGCAGACGACCTAATTTTCGATGAAAAAAGTCAGCGGTTTTAGAACCTTTTATGTCTTGAACTTTTTGGATCTTCTTCTCTACTTTTTTTCGGCTTTCTTCTAAAATTTTATTTTTTTCACTCTCTAAAAGCTCCTTTCTTTTTACAAGATGTTGGGGAACGGATACGGGAATAATAAAATATCCATCTGCTAAACCTTGCATAAGGGCAGAGGCCCCTAAGCGGTTGGCTCCATGATCGGAAAAGTTAGCCTCACCTAAAACAAAAAGCCCTTGGATAGAGCTTTCCAAGTTATAGTCCACCCAAAGTCCACCCATTGTATAATGAACCGCCGGGTATATGCGCATGGGTTCTTTATAAGGATCTTCTCCTGTGATTTTTTCATAAATTTGAAACAAATTACCGTATTTTTCAGAAAGGGCTTTTTTTCCAAGCCTCTCTCTCGCCGAATGAAAATCTAAATACACCGCCTCCCCTGTAGGGCCTACGCCATAGCCTTTGTCCACTTGAAACTTAGCCTGGCGAGAAGCTAAATCCCTTGGGGCTAAATTGCCAAAATTAGGATAAATTCTTTCCAAGTAATAATCTCTTTGCTCTTCAGGAATGGCCTTTGGAGGGCGTGGATCTTTTGCCTGTTTAGGGACCCAAATGCGTCCATCGTTTCTTAAGGACTCAGAGAGCAAAGTCAGTTTAGACTGATGGGGGGCCGTGCGCGGAATACAGGTAGGATGAATTTGTGTAAAACAGGGGTTTGCGAAAAAAGCTCCTTTTTTATGGCAACGCCATACCGCACTGGCATTGGAGTGCATCGCGTTAGTGGAAAGATAAAAAATATTGCCATACCCACCGGTGGCCAAGATCACAGCATGCGCAAAATAGCTTTCGACCTTTCCGGTTAAAAGATGGCGGGTCACAATTCCTTGGGCCTGCCCTTTATATGTGATAAGGTCCAGCATTTCTTGCCGAGGAAAAAGCTGGACCCCCCCTTTTTCCACTTGCCTCATTAAGGCACTATAGGCTCCCAACAAAAGTTGCTGACCTGTTTGCCCGCGAGCATAAAAAGTTCGAGACACCTGCGCTCCTCCGAAGGAGCGATTGGCCAAAAAACCTCCATACTCTCTGGCAAAAGGCACCCCTTGGGCCACAGCTTGATCAATAATCTGATTGGATATTTGAGATAGACGATACACATTAGCTTCCCGACTCCGAAAATCTCCCCCTTTAATTGTGTCGTAAAAAAGTCTTTTTATAGAGTCTCCATCTCCTACATAATTTTTAGCGGCATTGATCCCTCCTTGAGCGGCTATAGAGTGTGCCCTCCTCGGAGAGTCTTGAATAAAAAAAGTTTTTATTTGATAGCCCAACTCGGCCAAAGTGGCACTGGCAGAAGCTCCCGCTAACCCTGTTCCCACCACAATGAGTTGATATTTTCTCCGGCGAGCAGGATTTACTAAAGGTTGTTCAAATTGATGGCGATCCCATTTTTCTTCCAATGGGCCAGAGGGGATTTTAGCTGAAAAACTCACTCTATAACTCCTTTGAAAAAAAACACATACAAAGGAAGAGACACATAGCCCAAGGTAACCAACACCGCATAAACCCCATTTCCTCTTTTGATCCAGACATTAAACACAGGATGATGAAAACCTAAAGATTGAAAAGAAGAGCTTAACCCATGAAGCAAATGCTGAGAAAGTATCAATAAAGAAAAAATATACCCTATAACTGTCAGAGGGTTTTGAAAAGCCTCCACTACCAAACGATACATATCTTTGACTGTCTTTTCCCCATAAGTTACTTCATAATGCACCCCAAATTTAAAGGAGATAAGATGCCAAATCACAAAAACCAAAATCACCGCTCCTTGAGCAATAAGACTTTTTTGTCTCCAGGTAGTGGCTTTAACCCCTTTTAGAGGATAAACTGAGGGTTTTCCCTTGGCTAAACGATTTTTCAAAGTGAGTACTAAAGCTAACACAATATGAAGGATAAACAAAAACAAAAGCCCCATTTCCGCTATCAATAAAAGCTTTAGATTCTGAAGTTGATAGGAGTAAAGGTTGTAAGTTTTTTCACCCCAAAAAATCAAAAGATTTCCCAACATGTGAAACAATAAAAAAACAGCCAGTAAAAGCCCTGTCACTCCCATTAAATACTTTTGCCCAATAGAAAACTTAAAAAAATATTTCATAATAAATGCAATCCCTTTAAATTCTCCTACTCTTTTGCCTTTTAAAAAAGCCAACAGAAAAAAGCTCTTATTTCTATAAAACTTCTTTAAAGTATATTTGACTTTCTTTATTATTCAAGATTAAAAAAGGGGACACCATATCTTGCACGGGGTGATTTAAGCTTAATGAAAAAAAATATTTATTTTTTCCTTTCCTTCACTTTAATATTGCTCAGTTTAAGTGCCTGTATTCGCCTCTCCGATGGAGGAAAAAAGGTCCGTCTTACCTCAAACCCTAACTTGATAAAAAACTGTCAATTCCTAACAGAAATAAAAGTTCCTCGCTTTAGCTGGGGAGTGGATTGGAGCATAAGACTTAAAAATGAAGCGGCTAAAAACCGGGGAAATTTAGTGTTTTCTCAAGGACCAGCAGGGGAAAGCCGTTTTGCTTTAGGAGAAGTTTATTATTGTAAATCCTTAAACTCACCTTAAATTAAAAAATATGAAAATTTTAGTTTGTCTAAAACAAACCCCGGATACTGGGGCCCGTATTCAATTACAAAAACAAAGATCCGGTATCGAGGAATCTGAAATAGATTGGATAATCAACCCTTATGACGAGTTTGCTTTAGAAGAAGCCTTGCGGATTAAAGAAAAAAAGCCAGAAACAGAGGTAGTAGTTTTAAGTCTTGGACCTGAGCGGGTTAAAAAAGCCCTTCGCCAGGCCTTAGCTAAAGGGGCAGACAGAGCTTATTTAATCCTCCCCCCTTCAAAAGCTCCAAACAATAAACACCCTTTTTTCGTATCAGAAGCTTTAGCTCAAACAATAAAAATAAAAGAAGAAAACTGGGATCTGATTTTAATGGGTAAAGTGGGTATTGATGAAAACTATGGTGCTACAGGCTATATGCTTGCAGAAAGATTAAAAGTTCCCCATGCCGGATATATTATGAAACTCCAAGAAATAGAAGATGGAAAATGGCTTTGCAAAAGATATATAGAACCAGAAATAAAAGAAGAGATCGCCTTATCTCTGCCTGCCCTTATTACTGTGGAAAAAGGTATTAATGAACCTCGCTACCCCACTTTACCTGGAATTATGCGCGCCAAAAAAAAGCCTCTGCAAGAAATTTCCCTCTCTGATTTAAAAAACCTTCCTAAAGATTTAAACTTTCACTCTTATGAACCTCCTCCCCCGCCTCCCTCCCCAGTTATAATTTCCGGACCAGTAGAAAAGCAGGTTAACACTCTTCTTTCTTTACTTCACCAAACTGCCCTCCCGTTAAAAGGAGAAAACCCTGCTCCAGCCTCTGAGTTAAAAAAAGAGGATCTGCAAGAAAAAACACTTTCTGAAAAGCAAAGGACCTCTCAAATACAAAATAAATTAACGGCTCTTATTTTTATTGATTTTTCAGACCATAAGCCTAAAGTTTTTAGTTTGGATCTGGTGTCTTTTGCCATTCGGCAAAATTGGAAAGTTAAAGCTCTTAGTTTAGGGGTAGAAGAAGGTTCTTTCAAGAAAGTAGAGGAAGAAGGGGCTGAAGAGATTTTTTTTCACCCAAAAACCAGTCTGAACCCTGAAGCCCTGGCAGAATTTTTATCCCCTTTCTTAGAGGAGCAAAAACCCAATTTAATCCTATCTTCCTCTTCTCCATATAATTTAGAGGTACTATCCCGTGTTTCTGTTCGCTTAAATAGCCCTTTTGTTTCAGACACTTTAAGTTTTCAAAAAACAGAACAAAAGTGGGTTATTAAAAAAAGCCTCTATGCTGGAAAATGCCAAGCCGTTTTAAGTGTAACCCCTTCCCTTACTCAACCTCCCATCATTTTAATAAGACCTGAGAGAATAAAAGGCCCTAAAATCAGCTCAAAAAGCAACAAAGCTATTTTTAAACAACTTAAGGGAAGGGTTTTAGAAAAAGAAACCTTTGCTTTAACGCAAAAAAAACAGACTCCCACCAAAAATAAAAGGGCTGACCTGACAGAGGCCCAAATTATCATTTCTGGGGGAAGAGGAATGCAAGGGCCAGAAAATTTCAAGCTTTTAGAAGAGCTGGCCGAGCTTTTAGGGCCTACTACGGCTGTAGGAGCCTCCCGCGCCGTTACCGATGCGGGTTGGTGCCCCCATTCCATGCAGGTTGGGCAAACGGGAAAAACGGTCTGCCCCGATCTTTATATTGCTTGTGGTATTTCAGGAGCTATTCAACACTTAGCAGGAATGAGCCGATCTAAAACCATTGTAGCTATTAATAAAGATCCCTCAGCTCCTTTTTTCCAAAAAAGTCATATTGGTCTGGTGGGGGATGTGTTTGAAATTCTGCCTGCTCTTATTAAAGAATTAAAAAAGTCTGGTGCCGGAGAGCGGAAAGAAAGCGATTAAAGCTCTTTTAAAAGGCTTTTATCCAAGAAAACAAAAAATTATCCCGATTAAAATTAAAGAACCCCGACAAAGGTCCTCTTTTCTTGATCTGAAACCAAAATTAAGTATATACTGAAGTTCAGGTTTTTTTATGTTTATACATCATATTATTATTTCCCTTTTTTTTATATGTTTTCTTTTTCCCTCAGGGGCTAAAAGTTTGGCCACTATCTCTTATTCTGGAAAAAAGGGGCCTGTAACTGTGACCATCACTTTGAAAGAGTTTATCACAACTTATAAAGCCGTTAAACAAACAGCTCCTAACACCCCTCCGGTTAAACAATTTTTTGAAGAATATCTACGTTATCGAGTGGGAGTAGAACAGGCTTACAATGATCCTACTTTAATTAAAAATCCGGCTTTAAGAAATATGTTCAAAGATCCTCTTTTAAAAGAAGGTTTTGAGCAACTTTTATACAAGACTTTGGCAGAAAAAAAATTAAGAAGAAAAATGGCGCAAGTAGATAAAACTGCTAAAAAATTATCTAAAAATATTATGCTAAAGTTTTACAAAAAAAATCCAGAATTTGACATCAATTTTATTGTCATCACTTTCCCTATGAACGCTACACCTAAGCAAATACAATCGGCCCTGACCCGTGCTCAAAAAATCCATGCAGAAGTCAAAAAAAGCAAGAAACCCTTTTCTCACTTAGTAGATATTTATTCTGATGATCGTATAAGTGGAAGGCTTAGCATTCCCCGATCCCGCCACACTATTTATCCTACTATTTATAAAAAACTAAAAACTATGAAGAACGGGCAAATTTCTGGACCTATCAGAACGGGCAACGGATTTTACATTGTCCGACTCAATCGTAAAATTCCGTTTGGAGAGGCTAATCGCACGCAAATTAAAGCGACCTATTTTGATCAAAAAAGAACTCAAGCTTTAAATAAGTATTTCGAAAGCTTAAAATCCAAGTTCAAAATTACAACTAATCTGGCCCTCCTAAACAATATCCCCTAATGATTTATTTGTGTTCTCTTAAGCCCTATTTGCAATAAAAACTTTAAATATGTTAAACTCTATTCCCTAATGATTTATTTGTGTTCTCTTAAACTGGTGATTATGTTAAGTTTTTTAAGCTTAACTGCCTGCCCTCTCTCTTATAAAGAAACCATAGTATTGCAAATTAACTCCCAAAAATGGACTTCTCAACAATTTGCAAAGAGGCTGGCCCAAAAAATAGAATCCTTAAATATTAGAGATTTTAAAAAGTTTGATATGGAACAAATTAAAGAACAACTTATAGGAGAATTGCTTTTACAAAACCTAATCTATGAGTGGGCAAAAGCCCATTCGATTGTCGTTTCTAAAGAAGAACTAAGTCAGGCCTTAGAAAAAACAAAAACAGGCTTTAGCCGGGAAGAGGTTTTTGCTCTCTATTTAAAAAGAAAAAAAATAAGCCCAAAAGAGTGGAAAAAAAAAATAAAAAATAAATTGCTTTATGAAAAAGTGAACCAAAAAATAGCAGAGCCAGCCAAAGCCCCCACAGAAAAGGAAATGCGAGATTATTATCAAAACCATTTGAATCTTTTTAAAAGAAAGCCTCGTATTCTTATTCACCACCTCTTCCATAAAAAAAAAGCCCCGCTTTTAAAAATAAAACAAGCTTTAAAGCCGGAAAAAGATCTGATCTGGCTATCTAAAAAGTTTCTTGAAAGTTCACAAATAGCCCCTTCTGAGTGGGTAGAAAAAGGCACATTAGAAATATTTGACAAAGCCTTTACATTAAAAAAAAAGGAAATAAGCCCTGTCTATTCAAGCCCTTATGCCTACCATATTGTCCAAGTGTTAGATAAAAAACCGGCCCATCTCTTAAAGTTTTCTGAGGTAAAAGAACAAATCAGAAAAACTCTTTTGGCCCAAAAAAGAAAAGCTCTTTTTTCGAAATGGTTAGACACCGAAAGCGCGAAAGCCCATGTGTTAAAAAATGAATCTCATTTAAAAAAAATCAAGGCCATAAGGCTTTAGCTATAAAGGGCATTTGACTTTTTTATCCCCGCCCGATAAGCTCTTAACAAAGGAACCTAACCCTTGAAGTAAAAACTTATGCCTTATAAATTAATTATCTTTTTTCTTTCTTTTTTTTATAGTTTTCCTCTTTTAGCACAAATAGTAGAAAAAACCCTGGCCACAGTAGAAGGAGAAATGATAAGCCTTATGGATTTAAAAGAGGCACAAAAAAGATTAAAATCGGGGTTTATGGAAGATTCTCCCTTACTTTCCCTTTTTCAAAAATCAAAGCTTAAACAAAAAAACTCAGTAACTTTAGAGTTTTTAGTTTATGAAAAACTTTTAGATAGCTCTGCTCCAAAAACTCCAATAGAACCAAACCATTTTCAACTGGAATTAAATAAAAAAAGAAAAAAAATGGGGCTTTCCAAAAAAGCATTCAGCCGAAAATTAGTTAAAAACCATTTTACCTCTTCTTCTTATAAGGCATTTTTAAAAAAATCTATCTTAAGAAACCTCCTCATCCAAAAAGAGGTTATGGAAAAAATAAGAATTTCCGATCAAGAGTTAAATGAGTATACTCTTCAAACCCAAGGAAAACCCCTTTTTACCTCTTTTGAGTATGATTTGACTTATTTGTCTTTCCCTCCCACCCATGAGGGGCAAAAACAGGCCCATGAAACTTATCTCCTGCTCACAAAAAATCCCTCTTTTTTTAACAAGTGGAAGCCCAGCCAAAAAGGAGAGAAAAAAGAAACTTTAAAAAAAATCAAGCTTTCCACCCTTAGCCCAATGGTTAAAAAAGCTATCAAACCCCTTTCCATAGGCGGTATATCCACTGTTTTATCCCTTCCTACTGGTCACCATATTTTTAAAGCCCTTTGGAAAGAGCCTGTTATCACAGTGAAAAACAAAAAAAGAAGAGAAAAAGCTTTCAGACTTTTATTTAATGCGCGATTTAAAAAACAGCTTAGAGACTGGTTGGAGCAAAAAAAGAAAACTTCATTTATTAAAATCAACACATGAAAACCATTCATATCACAACAGGAGATCTGGAAGGCATCGGATTAGAAGTCAGCCTTAAAGCCTTAAGTCAGATAGGACCTTTGAAAAACACACAATTTGTCCTGTGGAGAGATATTAAAACCCCACCAGGGATATTTCGAGCAGTGGATAAAAAGTTTAAACGGGTAACAAAATTAAACCCTAAACCCCCGCTTTTTCAGGAGAAAAAGGGTTTAAAAAATAACATTTTATGGGACATAGCTGGCCCACCCACTCCTACCAAATGGGTAGAGCAGGCTGGAAAACTTTGTCTCAAATTTAAAAAAACTCATGCCTTGGTAACGGGACCTCTTTCCAAAACACAGATGAAAAAAGAAAAGTTTAAAGAAAGAGGCCATACAGAGCTATTAAAAAAGCTTTCCAAAAAAAACTCTGTTTTTATGGCTTTTTTAGGAGAGTATTTTAATGTGGTGTTACTAACAGGCCATATTCCTTTAAAAAAAGTAAAGTGGAAAGACAATGATTTACATAAGTGCATCTCTTTTTGTCTTAAATTTAAAAAAAATATTTTGGCTTTTCCATCTTTTACCTCTTCTTCGAAAAAAAACTCAAAGCTTTCCATCTTAGGGCTTAACCCTCATGCTGGAGAGGCCGGTCTGCTTGGAAGAGAAGAGCTTTTACTTAAGCCCTTGCTTAAAAAATGGAAAGATAAAGTAAAAGGACCTTTAGTGCCCGATGTTGCCTTTTGCAAAGAAAACTGGAGAAAATATTTTATGTATCTTTGCCTTTACCATGATCAAGGGTTAATTCCTTTTAAAATGATCCACGGCCTAAAAGGGTTTCAAATTAGTTTAGGTCTTCCTTTTGTGAGGGCCAGTGTTAGCCACGGGACTGCTCAAGATATTTTTGGAAAAAATTTAGCAAAAGCAGACTCCATGAAAAAAGCCTTGCTATGGGCAATATGGTCTTTAAACAATCCTTTATAAGTTTTTTAGCTCTTAAGGAAAAAATTATGAAAAAATGGAATGAAGATATTTTTCGGAAAAATGACATAAGAGGAATATATAAAAAAGACTTTGATCTTTCATTTGTAAAAACCCTGGCTTTCTCTTTTGTGCATCTTTATCCTCGCTCTCAAAAACCAGTGGTGGCTTTAGGGCATGATTCTCGCCTAAGCAGTCCAGAAATTGTGGAGCAGGTGGCAAAATCCTTAAAATCCGCAGGGGCCGAAGTGCGCTTTCTTGGGCTTGTGCCTTCTCCTGTCTGTTTTTTTGCCAGTTATTTCATAAAAAACATAAACGGATCTTTTATGGTGACCGCCAGTCACAATCCTTTAAACTTTAACGGCTTTAAAATGATCTTAAACAAAAAAACCCTCTCTGGAAGAAAAATTCTTAAGCTCAAAAAAATAACCCTCACTCAACCTTATCATCTACTTTCTTCCCGACCGAAAGGAAAAATTATTCCTTTTGATATGGAATCTCCTTACATTGCTTTTCATCAAAAAGAGACTTCTTTATCCCTCTTTTCTAAAAAAAACCAGCCCTCTTTTCTTAAAAGCATTGCTATTGACTGTTGTAATGGGGCCAGTGGCCCCTTAACTAAAAAAGTTTTTAAAACTCTTAATCTTCCTTTAAAAATTCACTATCTTTACACCCGGCCAGATGGCCGGTTTCCCCACCATCCTCCTGATCCTTCTTTGGAAAAAAACTTAAAAGATTTGCAAAAAACGATAAAAGAAAAAAAATGTGACTTTGGAGTAGCATTTGATGGAGATGGAGATCGTTTAGTTATTGTTGGAAAAAGCGGAAAAGTGTTACAAGGAGACGAACTAATGTCTATTTTTATCTCTGATATTTTTAATCGATCTATTAAACCGGCAAAATCAAAAAAACCACTTATTATAGGGGATGTAAAATGTGGGGATTGGTTTTTTAATTTCCTAAAAAAGAAAAACTTAAAAGCTATTATGTGGAAATCGGGGCATAGTTTAATACGGCAAAAAACGATAAAAGAAAAAGCTATTTTTGGAGGGGAGTTAAGTGGCCATTTCTTTTTTCGCGATGAATTTTTTCCTATAGATGATGGAATTTACGGCTTGTTGAGATTGATAAATATATGCTTAAGAGCAGGAAAAACTCCAGAAGAATTAATTGTTAAAAAGAAATGGGTGGAAACTCCAGAAATTCGAAAGCCTATTTCTGACAAGACCCATCTTAAACGGCTTAAAAACTTAAAAAATTTTTACAAAGATCAAAAGTTAGCCCACCTCTCCTTAATAGATGGAGTTCGAGTAAGCTTTCCGGGCAAAGCCTGGGGGCTTGCAAGGTTTTCCAACACCCAAAAAGAATGGACTTTCCGGTTTGGCGGAAAAAAAGAGAGAGACAAAGAAAAAATACAAAGGGATTTTTTCCGCTTGCTGAACATAAAATAACCTTTTCAAATTCCTGGTCGTGATTTTTCCAGTTCTTTTAAGGAATTTGAGCCGCTATATTCATAGCAATAACAAAAGAAAGAATTACACAAGATTCAATAAGAGCCAAAGCTATAATCATAGGAGTAAGCATAATTTTTTGAGCCTGGGGGTTGCGGGCGATGCCTTCCATTGCAGAAGCTCCCACTCGGCTTTGCCCTAAAGCTCCTCCTAAAGAGGCTAAGGCTATAGCCACCCCGGCCGCTAAGGCATAAAGACCTCTGCCTGCTCGTGGCTTTTTTTGCTCAGCACTAAGGTTTACCTGGTTTTCCTCTATAGCAGGAGCTTTTTCCTGCTCAGCACTTAAGGCCCCTGGTTCGCCTCCTTCTGCAAAATAACAAAAGTAGGGCAGAGCAAAAAGAGTGGCCATTAAATAAACTTTTCCAAAAATTGATTTCATATATGTTTTCCTCCTGTTTTTTAACCTTTTAAAGTTAATTGTTAAACACTTTTTACACTAATGATAAGAACAAATCAATGGTCATGGGACAAAGCAATGCTTATATAGACCATACTTAAAACTGTAAAGATAAAAGCTTGCATAGTGCAAACAAAAAGCCCTAAAAAATAGAAAATAATCGGAACTAAAAAGGGGGCTAAGTCCAAAAATACAGAAAGAACTGTATGATCTCCCACCATATTGCCATAGAGCCTAAGCCCCAAGCTTAAAGGACGCACAATGTGAGATATAAGCTCAATAACAAACATCAAAGGGGCTAAAAACAAAACCGGCCCCATAATTTGCTTTAAATAAGCTAAGCCATGCTCTTTAAAACCATAAATATTATAAACAAAAAAAGAAAACACTCCTAAAGCCAATGTGGTATTGACATTATTTGTAGCCGATCCCATTCCTGGAATAAGCCCCAACAAATTGTTTAGCCAAATAAACAAAAACAGACTTGAAAAAAAAGGAACAAATCCCCGCCCTTTTGGTCCCACTACTAAATCAGACAAACTCGTAATGGCTTTTGTTAAGTTTTCCAAAAAAGCTTTTACAGAAAATCGACCCGAAGGAATAAGAGGATCGTTTGATTTTTTTATAGCCCGCCGGGCCAAAAAAGTAAGCCCTAACAACAAAAAACAAACCAAGAGCATATTAGCGATATGTAAATATTCACTATCTAAAAAAAGCATAAGCCACTCAAAATGTGTCATTAAATTCCTGCTTAAGTTTAAGTGTTGTTTTTTAAGATCCTTATTAAATGGAAAAACCATAAGAGCAGAGCTAAAACCCCTAACCCGGCTGTAATCCATCCGTCTGTGTTTAACTCACGGTCCCATTTTTGACCAATATGGACAAAAAGCCAAACCAAAATTCCAACCTCAAGTCCCATACCCATTAATAAAAAAGCTTTTTTTTTCATTGACTTTTTCTTATGTTTTTTTCCCCAAAGGAAAAGGTTATAACCTCTGGCCAAAACCCACCCCGGGTTGGTTATTCTTTCTTATCTTAAGCCTTTTTATCTTATTTGCTAAAAACTCCGATGTGCTCTGAAAACTCTCTAATTCCAAAACCGCTTGCTGAAACTCCTTTTTAGACTCATATATGAAAGATAGATAAAGAAAAAGGTTATTTTCTTTAAAAAACTTAAAATCTTTTTCCTTAATTTTTCTAAATTCTGCCTCTGCTTTTTTATATTTTTTCTGCATTAAAAGTGTCCGGGCCTTAAGAAAAAGAACTTTAATCTGTTCTTTTGACACACTTTGTTTTAACAAACCGTCTATTTCCTTTAAACTCATTTCCCATTTTCCCATCTCATAATAAGAAAGAGCTACACGAAAAGAATAAAACCATTTTTTAGAGGTGGAAGAGCTTTTTTCCCTCAAAGAAAAATAAACCTCCAAAGCTCTTTCATAATCTCTTGCCTCTTTAAAGTAAAGATCCGCTAAGGTTTCTTTAAAGTTTAGGCTTTTTTTTTCATCTGGTTCTCTTAAAGAAAGATATTGATAAAACCAAAGGGTTTCTCTTAAATTTTTGTGTTGGCAAAGCTTTCCTGCTTTTTCTGCAAATTTCATATTTTTTTTTCGCGATTCTATAAAAAATTCTCTGGCTTGTTCACAGTTTCCTTTTTTAAGAGCCTTCTCCGCTTTTCTAATAGGAGAGATAAAATAAAAACACCCTGGCAGAAAAAATAGTAATAGCCCAACTTTGAGACTCTTTAAAAGAGCTTGGCTTATTGGGGCCTGGTTTATGAGCTTTTTTTTGTTTTGCTCCCGGTTTTGGAAAGCAAAAAAGGAGGACTTTTTTTTTATAATTTTCATAATTTTTTCAAAGACATTTATTTCAAAGTTTCCTCTTGATTTAAAAGACTGGCACTCCTTACCTGCTCCCCTGACTTTAATTTTATTAAACGAACCCCTTGTGCTAAACGACCAATAATAGAAATCTCTTTGCAAGAGAATCGAATGGATTGTCCTTGATTAGTCATCACAAGCAGATGATGAAAGTCCTCTACTAAATGAGAACAAACCACATCTCCTGTTTTTTCCATTACTTTATGGGCTGTAATACCCATACCTCCTCTTCTTTGAGATCGACACTCTTTTAAAAAAGTTCTTTTTCCATATCCTTTTTCTGTAACTGTCATATAAGAGATTTTTGAGTCTCTTTCCACTTTGTCCATGCTAATAACCTCGTCCCCTTGCCTCAAAGTAATTCCCCTAACTCCTCTGGCTGTTCGACCAATAGGACGCACACTTTCTTCTGCAAAACGAATACAAAAACCTTTTTTCGTAGAAATAAAAATATCCTCTCCGCTTGTGCTAATACAGGCTGAAACTAATTGATCTTCTTTATCCATATCCACCGCAATTATTCCTCCCTTTCGCGGTTTAGAAAAAAGCTTTAAAGAGGATTTTTTAAACACTCCCCTTTTAGTCATTAAACAAAGATGCGCTCCTTCACAGGAAAAGGAGTCTAAAGGTAAGACCACCTCAGCGGTTTCATCTGCCTGAAATTGAACTAAGTTTTTAATGGATCGCCCTTTAGAGGTTCTACTCATTTGAGGAATACGAAAAGCGTCCAACCAATAAAGCCTTCCCCTATCCGTTAAAACCAGCAAAATGCTGTGTGTGTTTACACAAAGGCTTTTCCAGACACTGATATCTCCTGTGAGGGAACTTCCTTTAAGCCCCATACCTCCTCTTTTTTGGAGCCGATACTCCTTAAGAGAGATTCGTTTAATTCCCCCATCTGAGTTAAGGGTGACTAACACATCCTCCTTGGGAATCAGATCTTTATCCTCTAAAATATCCTCTTCACTGGCTTGAATTAAAGTTTTTCGAGGTGTGGAAAACTTTTCTTTTATATCTAAAAGCTCTTCTTTTATTATATTAAACAACGCCGATTCTTTAGAAAGGGTGGTTTTTATATTCTCTATTTCTTTTAAAAGCTCTTCCCGCTCTTGAAAAATTTTCTCTCTTTCTAAGTTGGTAAGCTTTTGAAGTCGCATATCCAGGATAGCTTGCGCTTGTTCTTTAGAAAGCTTTAAAAATTCCATAAGCTTAAGGCGCGCAGAAGCCACATCTTTAGCTTGTCGAATCATTTTAATCACCTCAGAAAGGGAGTCCAAGGCTTTTTTTAATCCCTCCAGGATATGGGCTTTTTGCCGAGCTTTTTTTAAATCAAAGATCAATCTTTTAGTAACCACATCAAAACGATGCTGAACAAAAGACTTAATCATTTGCTTTAAAGAAAAAAGCCGAGGTTGATTTTGATGATCTAACGCCAGAAAAATAATTCCAAATCGCGATCTTAGTTGAGTGTGCCTAAAAAGCTGGTTCAATATTACTTCTGCGTTTTCTCTTTTCTTTAGAACCATCACAACTCTCATACCTTCTCTGGAAGATTCATCTCTTATATCAGATAGGCCCTCTACTTTTTTTTCTTTAACCAAGGTGGCTATATTCTCTATCAAACGCGCTTTGTTTACTTGATAAGGAAGCTCCTTTACTACTATCAAGTCTCTTCCCTTTTCCTGAACTATATCCACTTTAGCCTGAATAGTAATAATTCCTTTTCCGGTTTTATAAGCAGAAAAAAGACCGGCTTGTGATTTAATAATACCTGCTGTGGGAAAATCGGGACCAGGCACGATTTTTAAAAGCTCTTCTTCTAAAATGTCAGGGTTTTCAATAAAGGCCACACAGGCTGAAATCACTTCTCCCAGGTTATGAGGAGGGACTCGGGAAGCCATGCCCACAGCAATTCCCTCACTTCCATTAACCAATAGATTAGGATAACGAGCAGGCAACACTTGGGGAATTAAAAGGGTGTCATCATAGTTCCAGCCAAAAGAAATGGTTTCCTTGTCAATATCTTCTAAGAGGGTTTGCGCTAAAGGGGTCATTCTAACCTCTGTATACCGCGGGGCCGCAGGAGCGTCTCCATCTATAGAACCAAAGTTTCCCTGTCCATCTACTAAGGGATGGCGCATAGAAAAATCTTGAGCCATTCTCACAATACTGTCATATACGGCTACATCCCCATGAGGATGATATTTTCCAATCACATCCCCCACCACTCGAGCGGATTTTTTATAAGGTTTGTCATGCGTGTTTTTTAAGTTTTTCATGGCAAAAAGGATTCTACGATGAACGGGCTTAAGCCCATCTCTTACATCTGGCAAAGCGCGCCCCACAATAACACTCATGGAATATTGAAGATAAGATTCTCTCATCTCTTGATTAATATCTACATTAAAAATATTTTGTTCCATCTTGCTCAAAATTTTTCCTCTTTTAAATATTAAATATCTAAAGCCCCCACTAAAAGAGCGTTATCGTAAATAAACTGTTTCCTGGGTTCCACTACTTCCCCCATAAGTACACTAAAGGTTTCATCCGCTTGCATGGAATCTTCTAAAGTGACTCTAAGGAGCCTTCGGTTTTCCACATTTAAGGTGGTCTCCCATAGCTGATCTGGGTTCATTTCCCCAAGCCCCTTATATCTTTGTATAGAGACTCCTTTTTTAGCTAACAACATTAGTTGGTCATAAAAACTCTCATAGCTTTGAAACTCCTCTGTCTGGTCTAATTTTGTCTTATCCCAAACCACTTTTAAAGGAAGAGGGTTTTTCTTTTTAAGTTTTAAGGAAACCTCTCTTAACTGCTTCCAGTTTAAAGACTCTGCTCTTTTTTGATCAAATATCACCTGGGTTTTTTTCCCATATTGTTTGTTTTCTATAATAAAAACCCTTTCTCCTTCCTTAGCTTTTTCCTCTTTTAAAGATATAACGCTTATTTTTTCCTTTTTTTCTCTAAACTGTTTAAAGTTTTCAAAGCTTATTTTAAATTTTTCTGGATGAGAGAGCAAAAAGGTAAGCTCTTCTTCGGTGTAAGAAAAAAAGCTCAAAACTTCTTGTTCCACTTCAGAGTGCAAAGATTTTAAAAAGTTTTTCCGCTTTTGAATATTTAAAACAAACTCCAAGGCATCTGTCCGAGGGTTTTTATCCTCCCCGCTCAAAACATAAGTGTTAGAAAGTTGTTTTTCTATAAGGTGACGATTAAGAGCCTTTTCATCCTTTAAATATTTTTCATCAGCCCCTTTTTTCACTTTATACAAAGGGGGCTGGGCGATATACACATACCCTCTTTCTAACACTTCAGGCATTTGTCTGTAAAAAAAAGTTAAAAGAAGGGTGCGGATATGAGAACCATCTACATCTGCGTCTGTCATAATAATAATTTTATGGTAACGAATTTTAGAAATATCCATTTCCTGTTTTCCTATCCCCATCCCTAAGGCCATAATAATAGTTCTTATCTCTTCATTAGATAAAACTTTTTCAAACCGAGCTTTTTCTACATTGATAATTTTTCCTCTAAGAGGCAAAATAGCTTGAGTTTTTCTATCTCTTCCCTGTTTAGCACTCCCTCCTGCAGAATCTCCTTCTACCAAAAAAAGCTCGGCTTTAGCAGGATCGGTTTCTTGACAGTCTGCCATTTTTCCAGGCAATCCTCCTCCATCTAAAGCGGTTTTCCGGCGAGTAAGCTCTTTGGCTTTCCGGGCGGCTAAGCGGGCCATAGCAGATTTCATACACTTATCAACAATTTTTTTTCCAGAAGAAGGGTTTTTATCTAACCAATCTGAAAGGGCCTCTAAAACAAAAGACTCCACTAAACCTTGCACTTCGCTATTACCTAATTTTGTTTTTGTTTGCCCTTCAAACTGGGGTTCTTTTACTTTAACAGAAAGCACACCAGCTAATCCTTCCCTAATGTCTTCTCCCTCTAAAGTTCCTTTAAAGTCCTTCATCCAACCTTTTTGCTGAGCATAGCTATTAAGAGAGCGAGTAAGGGCTTTTCTAAGACCTGCTAAATGCGCCCCTCCCTCCATAGTGTTAATGTTATTACAATAAGTGTGAATGGACTCTGAATAAGAGTCATTCCATTGAAGAGCCACTTCCATTTCTACTTCTTTTTTTGTTCCTTCAAAAAATAAAACCTCAGTGTGAAGAGGAGATCTGGTTTTGTTTATATGTGAGATAAAATCGGCCAGCCCTTTTTCAAACAAAAAAGTTTGTGACTTTTGAGGATCAGATCTTTCCTCTTTTAGGATAATTTTTAAATTTTTGTTCAGGAAAGCCAGCTCTCGAAAGCGGGCTGATAAAGTTTCAAAGTCAAACTTCACATCTTCATTAAAAATTTCTGGATCGGGCTGAAAAGTGGTGCAAGTTCCCGTCTGATGAGTGGAACCTAACTCTTTTAAAACTCCTGTAGGAAGCCCTTTTTTATATTCTTGTTGCCACATTTTCCCATCCCTTTTTACCCTTACAGAACAAAAAGAGGAAAGAGCATTTACTACAGAAGCTCCCACCCCATGTAGACCACCAGATACTTTATAAGAGTCATGATCAAATTTCCCACCCGCATGAAGAACAGTCATAACCACTTCTAAAGCACTCTTTTGGCCTTTATGCGTTCCCACAGGAATACCTCTGCCATTATCTTCTACAGAAACCATTTCCTGTGGATGAAGAGTGACCAAAATTTCAGAGCAAAATCCCGCCAGAGCCTCATCCACAGAATTATCTACAATCTCATACACGAGATGATGATAACCTCTTTGGCTTACATCCCCTATATACATACCTGGACGTTTTCGAACAGCCTCCCGTCCTTCTAAAACCTGAATAGAAGAGGCTGTATAGGCCTTCTTGTTAGAAAAATTTTTAGAGGAGTCTTTTTTGGTCTCCGCAAACTCTTTCACTTAAGTTTTCCTTTCTCAAAGTCCCTTCATACAAGTAAAGAACTTGAAACTTCTTCCTATCTAAAAAAGAAGGGGTTTTAACAGAGGTTAATATTACCTGAGAGGGAATCTCAGATAATAAATATAACAGATTTAAAACAATATGTTTATCTATTTCTGAAAAAACATCATCTAATAACAAAATGCTGTTTTTTTTTTGTGTGTCATTTAGCCATAAAACTTGACTAACTTTTAAAGCTAAAAGTAAGCCCCTTTGCTCACCTTGAGAACAAAAGTAACGACTGTCCCTTTCTTGAAAAAGAACTTTAAAATCATCTCGATGAGCACCATAAAGGCTGGTTCCGGCTATCTGCTCTCGAGAACAAGCTCCTCTTACCTGTTGATTAAAAAAAGGTTTATTTTCCTTTTCCTCCTCTTTTATCCCTTTCATTAAATATCTAAGAAAAAAAAGCGGTTTTTTTGTGGTGCTGGAATCTTTTTTAAAAAAAAAGGTTGCAGATCTATTAAAAAAACCCTCCAATTCCTGCAAAGACCTTTGTCTAACAGCACTTAGTTTAAAGCTTTTTTGAATAAAAAGCTCATTTAAACTTTCCAGAAAAAGAGTGGATTTTTTATTAGAAGGAACAACCCCTTTTTGAATTTGTTTTAAAAGTTGGTTTTTTTGTCTTAAAACCCTTCTAAAATCTAAGACCACATTGGCATTTCCTTGAAGGATAAGCCATTGGTCTAACCAATCTCTTCTCAAATCAGCAGATCCTTTTAAAAGAAGTAGGCTTTCTGGGTTAAATAAAATAAGGGGCATTTCCTGGCTGATATGAAAAAAACTACTTTTTTTCTCATTTATCCAAAACTGCTTTTTTCCCGTATTTTGCAAAGACATTTTCAAAATAAGACTTTTACTTTTATTAAAAACCTGGGCAGAAATTAAAGCTTTTGTTTTTTTTTCCTGGATAAGACTTTCTGGAAAATGGGCGCGAAAAGAGCGACCATAAGTCAACATCGCTAAGGCTTCCAATAAATTGGTTTTTCCCTGGCCATTATCTCCCACTATTAAAGTTCGATGGGCAGGAGAAAAACAAAGTTGATTATAGTTTCTAAAACAATATAATTCCAGTTTTTTTAAAACCATCATATTTTCATGGGCATAACTACTGCAATAGAGTTTTGATCCTTCTTTTTTTTAGAGAGAGGACGGACAACACAAGGCTTTTCCCTTCCTCCAAATTCCACTAAAGCTTTCTCTGTAGGGACTGTGCTTAAGGCCTCCAACACATATCGCGCATTAAACCGCACTTTTAAATCCTGTCCTTTTTTTCTGATACAAGCTACTTCATCTTTAGCAGAACCTAAGTCCGGATTTTCTGCTTCCATCTGTATTTTTTTTGCCTTAATATTAAAATTTACCCCTTTAAACCGATTATTAGAGAGAAGAGACACTCTTCTTAATGTTTGTTGAAAGCTCTCTGTATTTAGCTCAACAGATATAGAACTGCTTTTAGGTATAAAAGGCTGATAGTTAGGATACCCTCCCTCCACTAATTTAACGCTCAATACCGCTCCCCCATATTTAAAAAGTATCCGAGGAGAATCTAATGCCACTTCTACTTCCTTATCAGAAGAGGGGTAAGAAATAAGTTTTTTAATCTCCTGCACCCCTTTTTTAGAGATAATAACCCCTTTTTCCAGAGGAGGTTTCTCACAACTCACTTCCGCCAGCCCTAACCGGTGGCCGTCAGTGGCCACAAACCGAAAACAAAGCTCTCCTTTTGCCTTATTCTCTCCTGTGATCCTTTTTGTCCCTTCAAAGAAAACACCTGTTAGATGATAACTGGTTTCATCTACAGAAGAGCAATAAGCTGTTTTTTCAATAAGATTTCTCAAATCAGAGGGTTTTATTCGAAAAGAATCTTTCATTTCAAAAGGAGGAAAAGCAGGAAAATCTTGAACATCTACACTTAAAAGGTGAAAAACAGAAACCCCTTGCTCTATTTTTACTTTTTGATTGCTCTGCCCTTTTAACTGAACTTCCCCTTCTGAAAGCTCCTTTAAAATATCATAGAGGCTTTGCGCATCCACTACAGTATCTCCTGGAGTTTCTACTTTTGCAGAAATTTGCCCTTGTAAACTATTGTTTTGATCTGTGGCTTGTAAAGAAAGCTTATCTTCTTTCGCGCTAATCAGTATTTTAGACAAAATAGGCATAACATTTCTTTTTTCTATCAAACCGTATGCTTTTGAGATGAGCTGAAAAAAGTCTTCTTGTTCAACAAAAACTTTTATTTGAGACATATAAAAAACCTCTTTCGACTATGCATTAATTAATTAATTAGTAGTAGTAGGGTTTGTTGATAACAAATTATTAATGGATAAGCACGCAAAATTATTTGTAAAAGTAAAGAAAAATGTTTGTGGAAAAAAGGGGCTTAAGAGAGTTATTTCTTGGTTTTAAACCCCTTCTTTTTAAGTTTTCAACAATTAAAAACTATTTTTGTGGATAAAAATTCTTAACTCTTTAATTTTATTGGATATTTGTGGGTTTGTTTTTTGTTGATTTTCTATATTTTTTAGGCTGTTTAATATGGTACTGTGATTTCGCCGGCCAAAAAGCTCTCCTATTTCTTTTAAAGAAAGCTTTAGTTCTTTTCGGCTTAGATATATTGCAAGGTTTCTGGCCATAATAAGATTTTTTGTTCGAGATTTAGACCTTAAATCTGAAAGTTTAATATGAAAATGAGAGCAGATCTCTTTTTTAAGTTTTTTAAGGGCGAGCTTTTTTTGAGGAGAAAGACAATAAAGAGTTTTCTCATAAACCGGTGGAGGCTCATTTGGTAGGAGATTTTGAATAAGTTTTAAAGACAAGGGTTTTCTTTGTAACTCGCAATACATTTTTATTTTATTTATTTGCCCCTCCATTTCCCTTATGGAAAAGGTGGGAATATGGGCTATGTAAGAAATAGCCTCTTCAGACAGGTTGAGCTGGGCTTTTTGAGCTTTATTTTTGATAATAGCTATTTTTGTGTCTTTATCTGGAAATTGAATATCTGCTATAATCCCTCCCTCAAACCGTGTTTTTATTCTTTCTTTTAGTCCCTTTATGTTTTTGGGCTTTTGATCGCTGGCCAAAACGATTTGACAGCCGTTTTGCTTGAGATGCTCAAATGTGTGGAAAAACTCCTCTTGAGTACTTTCTCCTTTTCCCAAAATTTGAATATCATCCAATAAAAGAATTTGAGTGTTGTTTCTATATTTTCTACGGAAAGCAGACATTTCGTTTTTACGAATATGCGCGATGCAATCATTGAAAAATCGTTCTGCTGGGAGATAAAGCACCTTTAAATGAGGGGTTTGTTGTTCTACCGTATTGCCAATGGCATGTAAAAGATGAGTTTTTCCAAGCCCCGATGGCCCATAAATAAAAAGAGGGTTTGTTTTGTTTTTTTTAGGGCTTTTTGCGACATTTTGAGCCAAAGAAAAAGCAAAACTATTGTTAGGTCCTTGAATAAAAGAAGAAAAAGTCCATTGATTAAAAAAGACACCTTGTTTAATTTTTTTAGTTTCTGAAAAAAAAGGAGGTGGACAGGACAAACGAACAGGACTGTTTTTTGGACTGTTTTTGATTAAAAGGGGTTTGATTAAAATGGACTTATAAGTTCTTCCTCCTTCTTTCATTTGTGTTTGAATGTCAGACAAATGGTTTTTTAGAACATTTTGATGAAAAAGAGAGGGGACACGGAGAACAAGCCTTTCTTTTCCCTCAAGAGGAGAGCTTTCTAAAGTAACACTGTTTAAGATAGATCGGAGGAGGGGAGATCGATTTTGTAAAGTTTGTTTTATTTGTTTCCATAGATATTTTTCAGACAAGAGACCTCCGAAAAAGCAAAAATGTTTTTTAGGGCAAAGCGGGAGATATAATTATCACAGTCCTTGGCTTGACGGGAAGAGACAAAATATGTTTTTATGATCGCGTCATAATTAAGATGGTTCTATTCCAGCTGATAATTTTGACAAAACATGTTTTTATAACTTGCGTCACAATTAGGGATAACTTATGAAAAGAACCTACCAGCCCAGTCGAAAAAAAAGAACTCATGCGCATGGTTTTCGCGCCCGTATGGCTAATAAAGCTGGTCAGGAGATTTTGAATCGCCGGAGGCGCAAAGGTCGAAAACAAATATGTGTCTCTGTAGGTAATAAATAGGATCACTAAAAAAACCACTTTAAAAAGAGTTTTTTGGACTTAACCAAAACCTAAGATTCAGAAAAAAACATTTAAAAAATTGGGTTTTGAGGGAAAAGTTATGACAAACAAATCAATAAATAAATGGGCTTCCATAACCCAAAAGAAAGATTTTGCAAAGCTTAAAAAAGAGGGTTTTTATAAAAAGAAAAAGGGTTTTTTTGTGGTTTATCGGAACAATGGCCTTTCTTATGCCCGGTTTGCTTTTGTTTTTCCACATTGGATAGGAAACGCCCCCCAAAGAAGCCGTTTTAAAAGATGGGCGCGTTCTTTTTTAAGAGAGAAATCTTATCCCGGTTTAGATTTATTGTTGGGGTTTGAAAGAAGCTTTAAAGCTCTTTATAAAAACATGAGTTACGAGAAATTTTGTTCTGGTTTTTCTGCTTTGCTTCCAAAAAACCAGAACACTTTGTAAAGGTTTATAAAAATGTCCACTTTTTTTATTTTTCTTATAAAGGTTTATAGAGTGTTTTTTTCTGCTCACTTTGGAGGGGCTTGCCGGTTTTATCCTTCTTGCTCTTGTTATGCAGAAGAGGCTTTTTCCTCTTATACCCCCGTAAAAGCTACCTTTTTAGTATTAAAAAGGCTTTTTAAATGTCATTTTTTTGGTCCAAAAGGCTTGGATCCAGTTCCCTCCCCCCTCTTCCTTAAAACCTCTTTTAAAAACTCCTCTTCTTTTTTGAGAACCAGGAGAAAATAAAAAATTTTTATAAAAGAGGATTCAGATGAAAGAAAAAGAGCATTTTTTAGATAAAAATACCTTAATATCTGTAATTTTAGTATTTATAGCCTGGTTTGCATGGGATGCTTATATGAGAAAAAAGTATCCTAAAAAACCTACCCCCCCTGCCCTCTCCTCAGAAGAAAGTAAGGACTTAAAAAACCCCTCTAAGGATTCTAACTTTAAAAAAAAGCCTTTACAAAAAGCCTTTACAAAAGAAGACCCTTCTCCTCCCCGAAAAGAAAAAATTTTTTCTTTTAAGAGCGAAAGCTTTTCTTTTGATATTTCCTCTCAAGGAATGGGCTTTAAAAATGTGATTTTGAATCAAATTTTAGACCGAAAAGGAAATCCAATATGGCTTTTTTCTGGAAAAAAGGAGCTTCCTTTTGAAACTCGCTTGTGGCCAGATAAAGCACTTTATTTTGATATTAAACAAAAATCAGAAAGCTCCTGGGAAGGAATAACCCTTTGGGAGGGAATAGAAATTAAGAAAACCTTATATGTGGATGCCAGTCGGTTTGTAGTTCAAACAAAAATTCAGGTAAAAGGCCAGTTAGATCGTATGCCGGGTCTTAGCACTATTTTAGTTCAAACTAAAAAGGCAGAACCTAAAAAAGGGTTTTTATCTTTTTTTATCCAGCCCGATTTTTTGTCCTTTTTTATGTCCTCTTCTGGTGGTTTTGAACAAGCTCCTATTTTGTCTGAACAAGATTACCAAGAATTAAAAAAAGCGTCTCCTTTTTCTGAAGTACAGGTATTGGCCACAGGAACTAAATATTTTGGCCAGGCCTGGCTGGAAGAAAGCTCAGATGTTTTGCCTCAAGCGCGCTTTGTTAAGAAAGAGGAAAACTATGTAGGATTGATTAATCACTTTGTTTTAAACCCGAATAAGCCTTTTGAGCTTTCTTATAAAGCTTTTATGGGCCCAAAAGACTATTCTTTTTTAAAAAAAGAATATCCTTCCTTGATTCATTGGGTGGATTTTGGCTGGTTTAGCTCTCTTTCCCGCTTCATTCTTCAAATTTTGCATTTTTTTTATTCTATAGTGGGTAATTGGGGGGTGTCTGTTATATTGTTAACGCTTTTAGTTCGATTACTTCTCTTACCTTTGGTGATTTCTTCTTATCGATCTATGGAAGTAATGAAAAAAGCCCACCCGGAAATACAAAAAGCGCGGGAAAAGTTTAAAAAAGACCCTCAACGGATGAATCAAGAAGTAATGGCTATAATGAAAAGCCATAGGGCCAACCCTTTGGGCGGGTGCCTCCCTTTACTGCTTCAAATCCCTGTTTTTTGGTCCCTCTGGAAGGCTCTTTCTAATAGTTACTCTCTATATAGAGCTCCTTTTGTGTTTTGGATTCAAGACTTAAGCTGGAAAGACCCTTATTATGTTTTGCCTGTTTTAATGGGTTTTTTTATGTTTATTCAGCAAAAAATAAGCCCTGTGACCATGAATAAAGAAATGCTTAAAGCTATGCAGATTATGCCTATTTTTATGGTTTTTTTTATGATAAACCTTCCCAGTGGCCTGGTACTTTATATGTTGGTCAGCACAGTATTTGGCTTAGCTCAACAGGTGTATTTGAATAAGAAAAACAAGGTGTCATCAACCTCTAAAAAACTTGAGGAAAACAAAAAGAAAGGAAAATAAATTATGTTTAAAAAATTTTTTAAAGGAAAAGATAAAACTCCAGAGGTTTTAATAGAACAACTTTTACAAGATTTATTGGAAAAAGGGGGGTTTTCTCTTTCTTTGAAGCTGAAACAAAAAAAAGAAGGAAAAGTGTTTATAGATATTTTTGGGGAGGACGAAGGGTTGCTGAAAGCAAAAGACGGACGGTTGTTATTAGCTTTGCAAACCTATTTTAATCGAGTGGTCCAGAACCATTTTTTTGGTCAAAATGTTTTCGTGCAAATGGATTCTGGAAATTTCTTTGATGAAAGAGAGCAAAAACTCCTGGATTTAGCGGAAAAATTAAAGCAAAAAGCTCTTTTTACAGGTCAACCTGTATATTTCAAGAAAGCTTTATCTCCCTTTCAGAGAAGAAAAGTGCATCAATTTTTAACAGAAACAGGAGAGGTAAAAACTTCTTCTGTGGGGGAGGGGTTTTATAAAAATATTTGTATTAGCCCCATTAAGAAATATTCTGCTGAAAAATAACTTGGTTGCCTATGAAAGCCCAAGCTTAAAAAAAAGAGGTTTTCTAATGAAGAAAACAGCTTTTTACAATTCTTTTTTACCGCATGAGCAAGAGGAAGACACAATATGTGCTCTTTCCACTCCTCCAGGAGAAGGGGCACTGGCTTTAATTCGGGTGAGTGGGAAAAGAGCTTTTGAAATAAGCCAGAAACTTTGTCCTTTTTTGCCATCTCAAATTCACCATAGAAAAGTTTATTTTGGCACTCTTTTGCATCCTGAAAAAGGTCAAGATTTAGACGAGGTGTTGGTTTTTTGTTTTGAAAAAGGTCGCTCTTTTACAGGAGAAGAGAGCGTGGAGATAAGCTCTCATGGCAGTCCTTTTGTGGTCTCTTCCATTTTAGAGGCCCTTGAAAGTAGCGGGGCCAGGCTGGCTAAAAGAGGAGAGTTTAGCTATCGCGCTTTTATGAACGGAAAAATAGATCTTTTGCAAGCAGAAAGTGTGTTAGCACTCATCCAAAGCCGATCTCCTAAGGCACATGCGCAAGCATTAAGGGGGTTAAAGGGAAAATCTTCTCTCAGGTTAAAAACTTTAGAGAAAAAACTTTTAAAGCTTCTCTCTCATATAGAGGCAGAAATTGACTTTAGTGATCAAGATATAAAACCTTTTTCTTTAGAGGAGCAAAAGAGGCTTTTATGGTCAGCCATAAAAGATATAAAATTAGCTCTTAAAGGCTTTGAGCAAGGAAGAATAAATAGAGAGGGGTTTTCAGTTGTTTTATCTGGTGCACCTAATGCTGGAAAATCTTCTTTGTTTAATTATTTGTTGGAAGAGGATAGAGCTATTGTAACAGCAGAACCAGGAACTACGCGTGATGTTTTATCGGCCCGTTTCTTATGGAAAGGTCGAGAATTTTGTTTAAAAGACAGTGCAGGCTTTAGGGTGGATCCGGATCCCTTAGAGCAAAAAGGAATAAAAAAAGCTTTAGAGGAAATAAAGCTCTCCGATTTGTGTCTTTTTTTAGTAGAAGGCACTTTACCTTTAAAGGAGGAAAGTTTTTTTGGCCTGGAAACAGGGAAAGAAAAAGAACCTTTAAAGACCATTTTAGTATTTAGTAAAGCCGACAAAGTTTCTCCCGGAGAAAGGAAGAAGTTTTTAAAATCTGTTCATTCTTTTTTTAAAAAAAAGTTTCCAAAAGAGCTTTTTTCTCCAGAAGAAGACCTTTTAAAGAATTTTTGGGTAAGCTCTCAAACTGGGGAGGGAATAGAGGAGTTAAAAAACCTTTTGTATAAAAAATCAGAAAAGGGAGTTGTGGATATTTTTCTTTCCACTCCCCGCCAACACCAAGCTTTGGAAAAAATAAAATACTTTTTAGAGCAAACAGAAAATCTTTTAAATCAAAAGTCTTCACCGGAGTTTATCGCATTTGAGTTAAAATCCGCATTAACTATTTTATCTGAGCTTTTAGGCAAAGAATATAGTGAGGAAGTGATCCAAAATATTTTTAAGGAATTTTGCATTGGCAAATAAAAAAGAGAGCATAATTTATGAAAATATTTGATGTGGTGGTAGTGGGAAGTGGGCATGCCGGAGTAGAGGCCAGTTATTCTTCTGCTCGAAAGGGGGCCTCTGTTTTGTTGGTGACAATGGACTTAAGTCGCACAGCTTATATGAGTTGCAACCCTTCTATAGGAGGATTAGGCAAAGGGCATATTGTAAAGGAAATAGATATTTTAGGTGGGCTTATGGGAAGGGTCGCTGATTCGGCTTGTATTCAGTTTAAGCTTTTAAACCGCTCTAAAGGTCCTGCCGTCCGAGGCTCGCGTGCGCAATGCGATAAAAACTTATATAGCACTTTTGTCAGGAGTTATTTGGAAAAACAAGAAAATATTTCTTTTTTGTCAGGAGAGGTAAAATCTCTTCTTTTTAAAAAAGATCGTTGTGTGGGGGTGGTGACAGACAAGGGCGATAAAATTGGTGCGCGCGCGGTAGTTTTAACCACCGGGACTTTTATGAAGGGTATAATGCACATAGGTTCTCAAAAGCAAGCCGGAGGGAGAGCTGGGGAAAAATCCTCCACGGGCTTATCTGACCAATTAAAAAGCTTGGGCTTTCCTGTTTATCGTTTAAAAACAGGCACTCCTCCAAGACTTAAAAAAGAAAGTATTAATTTTTCAGCCCTTATTCCGCAAAGCGGGGATAAAGAGTTTAGACCCTTTAGTTTCTTTACAAAGGAGTTAAAACTTCCGCAAGTGAAGTGTTATCTCACTTATACCAATGAAAAAACCCATGAGATTATTAGAAAAAACTTAAAGTTTTCGGCTCTTTACTCAGGGGCTATCGAAGGTCAAGGTCCAAGGTATTGCCCCAGTGTGGAGGATAAAATTATTCGTTTTGCTGAAAAGACAAAGCATCAGAGTTTTTTGGAACCTGAGACTTTAGGCGGATCTTCCATTTATTTGCAAGGGCTTTCCACTTCTTTACCAGCTCCCATTCAGCTTGAATTTTTAAGAACTATTAAAGGGTTAGAGCAGGTGGAAATTTTAAGACCAGGTTATGCAGTGGAGTATGACTTTTTATGTCCCTTGGAACTTTATCCCACCTTAGAGACTAAGAAGTTTAAAAACCTTTTTTTTGCAGGACAAATTAACGGAACCAGTGGTTATGAAGAGGCAGCGGGACAAGGTTTAGTAGCGGGAGTCAATTCCGCTAACAAAGTTAAAGGCCACCCCCCCTTGGTCCTAAAAAGACATACAGCTTATATCGGGGTTTTAATTGATGATTTGGTTACTAAAGGAACAAAAGAACCTTATCGTATGCTCACCTCCCGTGCAGAGCATCGTCTTGTTTTAAGAGAAGACAATGCTTTAGAAAGGCTTTTTAGTTTTAGTGTTGAACAAGGTCTTCTTTCTGCTGAAAAGCAAAAGGTATTAAAGCAGGAAATAGAGCAAAGAAAACACCTTTTAAATTTTTTAGAAAAAACGCAAGTAGTTCCTGATAAAGGAACAAATGAAAAGCTTAAAAGCTTAAAAGTTCCTGCTTTAAACCAGCCCCAAACTTTAAAAAAGTTTTTTTGTAGGCCAGAGATGAGCTTTCAAAAAATGAAAAGTTTTTTATTACTCCAGAAAGAGGCTAAGAGAAAGATTAAACAGTCTAAGGAGAACAATACAAAAAGAGTTTTAGAAAACAAAGAGTTTTTAATCAAAGATATAAGTAATAGAGCTTTTGAGGCTGTAGAGATAAAAGTTAAATACGAAGGATACATTGTTAGGCAAGAGCAATTTATTGAGCAAAGCCAAAAATGGGAAAATACAGTTCTTCCTCCTCTGGACTATGATAGAGTAAAAGGACTTTCTTTAGAGGCTTTGGAAAAGTTAAAAAAAATTAAACCTCAAACCTTAGCCCAGGCAGGGCGCATCAGTGGCATACCTCCTTCCGCTATTCAGGCTTTACGCATTCATTTAAAATTGATTTCTAAAGAAAAATAACCAAACCCTATAGAACAATAAGTATTGGTCACTTAGTTGAGGCCGTTTTACCAGATAATAAAAAGTTCTTTATTTCTTTTATATCTTCTTTCATTTCTTTTTGTGCTACTTTCATTTCCTTTTGTGCTACTTTTATAAACTTTATCTCTGATTCTACGCGGGTTTGTAGAGACTCCATTTTGGCATTAAAAGTTTCTTTTAAAGGATCAATTTTGGCATTTAATAGAGTGTTAAACCCGCCAAAAATAAATCCTGTATAGAGGATTATAAACCCAAGTACTGTAAATAATTCTTTTTTTTCCATATTTTTACCTCCAAAACTACACTATATCACACTTAAAGCTCGTAATTCAAGTTTTTTTGGCTTTAGGTGTTGGAAGAAAGATAAAATCACCAGTTTTTTTGAATTGAGCTTATGCACGGAGCTTGCTTTAAAACTTTCTTATTTTGCTTGGTGTTGAACTGGGATGGCGTTCTCGCCATTCCTGCATACGGGTTTTAGAAGGCCATTCCCGGCAAATTTTAAAATTGTTTTGTTCTTTTGACTTATGGACAATCTCCCACTCGATAAGCTCTTTTAAATCTTTTTCAAAAGTCTGCCTGGGTTTTTTGAGCTTTTGATAAAAAAGAAGAGTTTTGTTTTCTAAATCATCTGTCGTGTGATCTGACTTCAGCAAGAGCTTTAATATTTCAAGTTGCCTTTTAGCTACTGATTCGCGCCTTGTGCCTTTGAATATACTAAAAGCTTTAAATAAGAAGTTTTTAAAAATAGCTTTTTCAATATATAGGTTATATTCACTTAACAAGTGTTGACACTGCTCTTTAACCCCTTTTAGTCCAAAAAGGATAAAAGAGTTGAGGTTATGATTTTCCTTTCGAACTTGAGCTAATGTATTCAAATAATCGTGTTTTTCCTCGTAATAATAATTGGAAAGAGAAATAAAAAGCTCTTCTTTTAACCCTTGTTTTTGCTGAATAAAAGATTCTAAAGCCCGGGCTGTTCGTCCATTGCCATCTAAAAACGGATGAATGGCAGACAGATGATAATGAATAGATAGCCCTTGTATAAGCGGATCATGTTTTTTTATTTCCTGAGGGATAGCTTCTAAGAGTTGATTAAAAGCTTTTTTACATTCATCACCCCCTTTTGCTCCTCGGTGTTGAGGAAACCCAAAGTGGACATTTTGGTCTGCTTTCCTCAATATGCCAGGGGGAACACGGTCACCGTCAGCACCAGTAATAATATTTTTATGTATGTTTAAAATTAACTTTTTATCTAAAGGCTGATCTGTAGGAAGAGAGTTTAACCATTGATAGGTTTTTATTATAGCTGAAACCTGTCTTTGAGATCGGGTTTTTTGGTTTTCTAATGAGGTATTAGAAAAGATTTTTTGAAAATCCTCATCGGTGACTTCAATTCCCTCTATACGAGAGGTGCCCACTACTTCTCTTTTAAGCTGTAGCCGTTTAAGTTTTTCCCGTTGATCTAAAGGAAAGGAAGAGGCACTTTTTAAAGCTGAAACAGCAGACTTAGCCAGTATAAGGGCTGGGGATATAGCCTGAAGATCATACTTAATCCAATGATCGGGCATTTTATAATGAATCATTTTATGGCTCTTAAAAGAACTTTTTTTCAAAATAAGTTGGTATTATGTTTTTTTATTTGCCCTAAAAACGGGCTTTTTAATGTTTTAAAATAAGAACTTGCTTATTTTAAAACATTATCTCTAAAAGCTTGTTCATTTTCAAGTTATTTTCACTTCATATCCTAACACAATGTGTTTAAACTATTGATTTTAAGGGTATTTTTTATATAGCAAGCATTTTCATTTCCCTTTCATTTCCGATTCATTATGCAATTATAATAAGAGGCTGAAATTAAGTCTCATTCTCAATAAGAGAAAAATATAGTATTTAAAACACTGTTTGTTATAATAAAATACAGAGGTATTTATGGAAAAAGAGGTTTTTGCGGAACTGTTAAAAATTGTAAAGAATATTGATGCTCGTATTGATGCTCGTATTGATAGTCAGGTAGATAAAAAAATATTACAGCATTTTAGTATGAAGTGGCAAATCATTTCAATAGTGGTGGGGGGTATTATTGCCTCTATTGCTGTGCACGCGGTGGTCTTAACTTATGTAAATGATAAAATTATAAGCTCAAATATGGCTAAGTATGAGAATACTTTAGCTTATGTAAAGAATGATTTAGACTCTGTAAAGAATGATTTAGACTCTGTAAAGAATGATTTAAAAATTCTTATAGATTCTCCTAAAAAAAGCAGTATAAAAAACTTTCCTTAAAGTATAGCTTTAGCCCCTTCAGGACTTATGAAAACTATTTAAGACGCTTCCTATAGCCCCGCTTTTTTATCTATAGAAACATTAGACTCACCTAAGATATACTCTTATAAGCGATCCTCTGGTTTAAAAAATAAAAAAATCTAAAGAACCCCTGGACTTTTCCGATTATATGATTATGAAAGCAATAATCTTATTGTCAGGCTTAGTATTTGTTCCTTTGATAGCTTTTGGAGAGGAAAAAGTAAAAATAAAGCTTGGAAAAGAGAATATTCACGGTTCACCCAGGAAACCTAATTTGTGCAATCCTGTAGATTTTAGAGTGGATATTAAAACATTAAAATAACTTAAACCAGCCCGTGCCCCCATAGCGGAAAGGTGCGGTTATAATATGGAAACCCTTTATAGTAAAGGTGGCCTTTATACCAACCACTTTAAGTATTTACCAGTGGATTTTTTTCCGTGGGGAGTGTGCGGATTGGGACAAGTTTTTATATCCTTATGAACCAGAGAAAGCTTATGTAGAGAAAAGCCCTTATGTAAAATTTTATGAAGAGCATTATTTTGATTGTGGTTTATTGGATGGTGTGCGTAAAGGAAGTGTGCGGTGTTTATAATGAGTTTAAATAAGGGGTGACTCTACCCTGATACTGATAGCCTGTTCCTTTTGCATACTCTAATAACCTGTGTCTTGACCCATTTTCCACCTCCACGGACCTTTATCCCTGATTTATTAAGAACTGTGGCAATCTTTTCAGTGGATGTTCCCCGAGGAACATTTTAGGAAAAAGAGGCATGGATAGTTGGCCTGCTTTGCGGGTATGGGTTAGCGCGGGAGCAGGTGCATTTAAGGAGTTACTTGCAAAACTTAGGAGAAGGGACATGGATAAGTGACCTGCTTTGCGGGTATGGGTTAGCGCGGGAGCAGGTGCATTTAAGGAGTTACTTGCAAAACTTAGGAGAAGGGACATGGATAAGTGACCTGCTTTGCGGGTATGGGTTAGCGCGGGAGCAGGTGCATTTAAGGAGTTACTTGCAAAACTTAGGAGAAGGGACATGGATAAGTGACCTGCTTTGCGGGTATGGGTTAGCGCGGGAGCAGGTGCATTTAAGGAGTTACTTGCAAAACTTAGGAGAAGGGACATGGATAAGTGACCTGCTTTGCGGGTATGGGTTAGCGCGGGAGCAGGTGCATTTAAGGAGTTACTTGCAAAACTTAGGAGAAGGGACATGGATAAGTGACCTGCTTTGCGGGTATGGGTTAGCGCGGGAGCAGGTGCATTTAAGGAGTTACTTGCAAAACTTAGGAGAAGGGACATGGATAAGTGACCTGCTTTGCAGGTGTTCCCCGGGGAACATTTAGGAAAAGGGGTGTGGAAAAGGACTGGTCTTTAATAAAGCTTTGTGGCCCATAAAAACTTAATCTGGGGGACAGGTAGTTTTATCTTCGTCTACCATTTTTTCATCTTTACATAGGTCATACGCTGGCTTAAGTATGGCTTTGCATCTATCATCTAAGCAGGATGTTGGGCAACCTTTTGCCAATGCTTTTTCCCACGCGTCATTTATAATAAAACCACACTCCGAAAAGTCATCATCTTTTACTATCCTTCCACAAGCCGATAAAAACAATACTAAAATTAAAACTCTCATTATATCCCCCTTATTATATCTTTATCTTCTTCACTTTTCTTAATCTCTGGTTTAAAATAAAACCAATTAAAATTATCAAGTACTTCTTGAAAATCATACTCGGTAAAAGGGCAAAGGTTTGTATCTGGGGCACAAGGGTTTATATTGTGATGTAACCCCATACGATTAGGCATAATAAGACTTTTGTTTGGGCTAAGATGAGGAACGCCTAAAACATGGAGTAACTCATGTGTTATTACATTTATCCAAAGAGCTCTGCTCCAATACCTATAAGTGCCATCTTTCTTTATAAATCCCCATTTCCACTGTATAATAAAATTGCCTCCCGTCCCACATGGTATCCATTGAAGTCATCATCCCTAAAGGATTATTTTTTATTCTATTCTTTGAAATATAAACAACATTGTATTTGTCTTCGTTACACCCCCATTTAAAAAGTGTTTTAGGAACCCCCTCTATTCTCCAATAAATCCCTTCGTCTCCAAATTTATGGGTTACTTTATTCACTTGAAATAAAAACCACTCGGAATTAATGCGCTCAATAGCCTCCAGCGTCCATTCCCATTGTTTATCAGTCATAACTCGCTCTTCTGGGATCCCTTTCTCTTTGCATATTCCAAGCGGGTATTGATTCCATTGCACGATTTCATATTGAAAAATAGACTCTGTAAAATTATATTGATATAATGTGCCTTTTATCGGAATAAGCTCAAAATCTTCTTTACACACTAAACGCGGATGGTTTGTTTGTGACAATGCTTTTTCAGGGAAAAGAAAAACAATCACAAAACATAAATATATCCAGTTTGAACCTTTGTTTAATAAAATCATATACGTTTTATAGCACAGAATAAGCCTATTTCCTATAAAAACCTTGATTTTTTTCTTTTTAGGGATTAAAACTTGTAATTTTTTCATTAAATCATAAATAAGAACACAGAAAAGAGGTTCTTTTAGACTCTCTGGTTTTTTGGTGTTCCCCGGGGAACATTTAGGAAAAGGGGTGTGGAAAAGGACTGGTCTTTAATAAAGTTTTGTAGCCCATAAAAACTTAATCTGGTAGACAGACTGTGTTATCTTCGGCCATTTCATAATCCTTGCATATTTCATGTTCATAAGCCGTATTGAGTATTGCTTTGCATCTATCATCTAAACAGGATGTTGGGCGAAGTGTCGCACAAAAAAACTTGTTTAAGTGTAGTTGTATTATTGATTATTTTTCAGGGCATTCATCATTATAGGCCTGGAGAGCTTGCTTTGCTATGGCTTTACATCTCTTATCCGTGGGGTTAAGGGGACAACCTGCTGAAATAACTTTTTCCCTTGCCTTTACAAACAGTTTTTCGCACTTATAAAAAAATTCAGTTCTTTCCTTGGGAGAACCGCATCCTATACACAAAGCTAAAGCTAAAAAGATTTTTTTCATTATACCCCCCTTATAATACCTTATCTTATTAGGGATTAAAACCCGCAATTTTTTTCATTAAATCATAATAAGAACACAGAAAAGAGGTTCTTTTAGACTCTCTGGTTTTTTGGTGTTCCCCAAGGATTTTCTACATTATTTCGTGATTTTTTTGTCAGACTGGTAAGAAGGGACATGGATAGTTGGCCTGCTTTGCGGGTATGGGTTAGCGCGGGAGCAGGTGCATTTAAGGAGTTACTTGCAAAACTTAGGAGAAGGGACATGGATAGTTGGCCTGCTTTGCGGGTATGGGTTAGCGCGGGAGCAGGTGCATTTAAGGAGTTACTTGCAAAACTTAGGAGAAGGGACATGGATAGTTGGCCTGCTTTGCAGGTATGGGTTAGCGCGGGAGCAGGTGCATTTAAGGAGTTACTTGCAAAACTTAGGAGAAGGGACATGGATAAGTGACCTGCTTTGCAGGTATGGGTTAGCGCGGGAGCAGGTGCATTTAAGGAGTTACTTGCAAAACTTAGGAGAAGGGACATGGATAAGTGACCTGCTTTGCAGGTATGGGTTAGCGCGGGAGCAGGTGCATTTAAGGAGTTACTTGCAAAACTTAGGAGAAGGGACATGGATAAGTGACCTGCTTTGCAGGTATGGGTTAGCGCGGGAGCAGGTGCATTTAAGGAGTTACTTGCAAAACTTAGGAGAAGGGACATGGATAAGTGACCTGCTTTGCAGGTATGGGTTAGCGCGGGAGCAGGTGCATTTAAGGAGTTACTTGCAAAACTTAGGAGAAGGGACATGGATAAGTGACCTGCTTTGCAGGTATGGGTTAGCGCGGGAGCAGGTGCATTTAAGGAGTTACTTGCAAAACTTAGGAGAAGGGACATGGATAAGTGACCTGCTTTGCAGGTATGGGTTAGCGCGGGAGCAGGTGCATTTAAGGAGTTACTTGCAAAACTTAGGAGAAGGGACATGGATAAGTGACCTGCTTTGCAGGTATGGGTTAGCGCGGGAGCAGGTGCATTTAAGGAGTTACTTGCAAAACTTAGGAGAAGGGACATGGATAAGTGACCTGCTTTGCAGGTATGGGTTAGCGCGGGAGCAGGTGCATTTAAGGAGTTACTTGCAAAACTTAGGAGAAGGGACATGGATAAGTGACCTGCTTTGCAGGTATGGGTTAGCGCGGGAGCAGGTGCATTTAAGGAGTTACTTGCAAAACTTAGGAGAAGGGACATGGATAAGTGACCTGCTTTGCAGGTATGGGTTAGCGCGGGAGCAGGTGCATTTAAGGAGTTACTTGCAAAACTTAGGAGAAGGGACATGGATAAGTGACCTGCTTTGCAGGTATGGGTTAGCGCGGGAGCAGGTGCATTTAAGGAGTTACTTGCAAAACTTAGGAGAAGGGACATGGATAAGTGACCTGCTTTGCAGGTATGGGTTAGCGCGGGAGCAGGTGCATTTAAGGAGTTACTTGCAAAACTTAGGAGAAGGGACATGGATAAGTGACCTGCTTTGCAGGTATGGGTTAGCGCGGGAGCAGGTGCATTTAAGGAGTTACTTGCAAAACTTAGGAGAAGGGACATGGATAAGTGACCTGCTTTGCAGGTGTTCCCCGGGGAACATTTAGGAAAAGGCTTTTGAAATAAAGGTGTTTTTATTTTAAATTTTAGAAATTATGAAATCTATTGATTGGAAAAAGCTTTTTTTAAGCTCTTCTAAAAAGAATAAACTGGAAGTTTATGCAAAGGAACTTGATCGATTTAACAAAAAAATCCCGCTTTTTTCCCGTAAAAAAGGGGTGGATTTTTGTTGGGAATTGATTTTGGACTCTTATTTGGCGGGCCAGCTTTTGCTTAAGGATTCCAGTCAGAGGTGTATTTCCGACATTGGTTCTGGAGCAGGTTTCCCTGGGGTGTTGCTCGCGGTTTTAGATCCCGATCGGGAGATTTGGCTTTTTGAGTCTAACAGGAAAAAAGCGGATTTTTTGAAATATATATGTTGGAAGTTGAATCTAAAAAATGTGGAGGTAAAGCATACGACTATTCAGCGAGAAAAAGCCATTAAGTGTGCCGTTTCTAAAGCTTTTTTTCCTTTAAGTAAAAGGCTTTTGTTGACAGGGCCTTGTTTTAGGAAAGGGGCTTTTTATTATCATCTTCAGACTTCTCATTGGAAAAAGGAGTGGGAAAATACAGATAAAAGCACTAAAAAATTATGGCAAGTTAAGGCTGTTAAAGAATACAACCATTCTCATTTACCAGGAAAAAGAGTTTTGCTTAAAATGCAAAAGCTTTTATAGATTAAGGATAACTCCCTCGCTGTGTGAATGTTCCCCGGGGAACATTTGAATGGGTAAAGAATTTTCTACATTATTTCGTGATTTTTTTGTCAGACCGGTAAAAGGGACATAGATAAGCAAGCCGTATTGAGTATTTCTTTATAATCCCCCCATATCTTGACCACATACAGAGTAACTAACTAAAATTGTTGACAATCTCAATGAATTGTCTTAAAATTTATAAGGACTTAATAAAACTAAGATAAGAAAGTGGGAGATATGGAATCTTTGTCAATAGTTTTACAAGCTATAGGTGTCTTTATTGTTTTTATGACCTTTTTGTTTGTTGGTTTTAATGTCATTCTGGATGCGAAGCTGGACGCAAAGCTGGACGCAAAGACAAAAGAATTAAGAAAAAACCAAGAAAATTTAAGTAAAGATGTCGCAGAGCTAAAAGACGAAAACATAAAAATAAATGATATGCTTAGCCATATACTGGACTTGTCAACAAAAGCCATTGATTTAATGGAAAAAAAATGTCCCGGAAAGTGACCTCTGAATTTTAAAAAAGTTTAGGGATGTTTTCCAAGGGATTAAAAATTATAATTCCTTTTTAGCCTTGCTAATACAAAAAACAAGATAAAGGGCCATATATCTAAGCCCTCTTTCTTACAATAAAATATAGACCAGCGCGTCATAGCTCCCTTTTTTTGACTGTTCAACACAGATAGTCATAGTTGGTCAAACCCCACTTTTAGTCTGGACAAATTAAGTAGTTTTGTGGTCAGCTTTGAACCAGCCCTAAGTTAAGGTTGATTTGATAAAAAACCGCTTTCTGATTTTAAAATATATGTTTTTGCCCTCACTTTATGGTTGAGGGATATTTTCCAGTGACTTAAGAGCTTCTTTAAAATATTTATTAAACCGGCTGTTTAGGGGAGTTTAGCCAGCTTTTGCATTTTAAGTTTTAAAAGGAATGAGCCTCTTTAAAGCGAATGCGGAAATAAAGGTTAGTAAGCTTTTTCACGGGCGACTAATCAAAAGTGTAATTTACTTTTAAAAAAGGTTTTTAAGGAAGAAATAAAATGACATGGATAATCAGTATAGCTAATCAAAAAGGGGGAGTGGGAAAAACCACAACAGCTCTCAATCTTTCTTCTGCTTTGGCTTTAAAAAACAGAAAGACCTTGCTTATAGACTTTGATCCTCAAGGAAGTGCTTCCAGTGGTTTAGGCATTTCTTCTAAAAAAGGCATTTATCAGGCCTTAATGGGGAAATGTTCCTTAAAAGAAGTTCTTTGTCCTACAGATGTTTCTAATTTGGACCTTGTTCCTTCGAATAAAGCTTTAGCAGGAGCGGAAGTAGAGCTGGTGGGAGAATTAGAAAGAGTTTTTTTTCTTAAAAAAGTTTTGCGAGAAATAAAATCTTATGAGTTTATTTTTATTGATACCCCTCCTTCTCTTAGTCTTTTGACATTAAACGCTTTAACAGCGTCTTCTTATTTTATAGTTCCTCTGCAATGCGAATATTATGCTTTAGAGGGTTTAAGCTATTTGTTGGAAACAGCCAGAGAGGTTAAGGAAAGATGGAATCCCGCTTTAAAGTTGCAGGGTATTTTGCTGACTTTGTTTTCTGTTCGAAACTCTTTAAGTCATCGGGTGGAGCAGGAAGTTCGAAGACATTTTGGAGAACAGGTTTTTAGAACAACTATTCCTCGAAATGTGCGGTTAAGCGAAGCCCCGAGTTTTGGAAAAACCATTTTTCATTATGATCCTTATTGTAAGGGAGCTATGGCTTACGAACAGTTGGCCGGAGAGCTTTGCAAGCAGATCTCCGGCCAAGAAATGGCCTTATCTCCAAACACTCAGAAAGGTGTTACCCATGCGCTTTAAAAACTTTTCTCCTCCGCCAGGGAAAATCCCCTCCCCCCGCTCCTCCTCTTCCGGGGATAGGCCCGTTTTAGGTCGAGGGCTGGATAGCCTTTTCCCTCCTGATTCCTCTATTACTAAGCGGAAAAAATCAGCCACTCGTTTAGGAATTGAGCAAATAGAACCTAACCCTAATCAGCCTCGGAAAGTATTTGACAAAGAATTTTTAAAAGCTCTTTCCGATTCCATTAAGAAAAACGGCTTAATTCAGCCCATTATTGTGAAAAAGACGGGTGCGAAATATCAAATTGTGGCAGGGGAAAGAAGATGGAGAGCATCTGCTCAGGCGGGCCTAAAAGAAGTTCCCGTCCGGGTGTTGGAAAAAGACAGTGTTTTTTTGCCTTTAGTGGAAAATCTTCAAAGAGAAAATTTAAACCCTATAGAGCTGGCTCAGGCTTATCAAAAACTTCTGGAAGAGCATAAACTGACACAAAAACAGCTGGCTCAACAATTAGGTCTTGCACGCGCCACTTTAGCCAATCATTTGCGGATCTTAAATTTGCCAAGAGAAGTGCGGGCGTTGATCTTAAACAAGGAGCTTTCTTTGGCTGTAGCAAAAATTTTGTTGCAGGAAACAAAAGCTTCCGCTCAAATAAAATGGGCAAGGCATTTTGCTAAAAACAAAACAGGGGTAAGAGAGGCCCAAAGTCTTTTAGCTGGAAAAAAAAGAAAATCAGCAGATAGAACAAAAAAACAAAAGCTATGGCAGACCCAGGCTTTAAATAAAATTCAAAGCACGCAGGGAGTTAAAGCAAAGCTTAAATTTCAGAAAAAAGGAGGAGAGCTAAGGCTTAGATTTTTTTCAGATGAGGAATTAAGGCATTTAATGGATCTTTTATTGAAAGCCAGATCTTAAAGCAAGGAATGAAAAAAGGATGAAATTAAACACCAATATTATTTTAACACGCGGGGCTTTTTTTGAAGGTCGTTTAGGGTTTGAGGAAAAAGCTCTTCTTTGTGGGCGGTTTGAAGGAGAAGTTGTAAGTGCAGGCACTTTAATTGTGGAGTCTTCTGCCAGAGTGACGGCCAAAGTTTCTGTAGGAGAGCTTATTTTAAAGGGGTGGATGAAAGGGGAAGTGCAGGCAAAAAAAATTCGCTTAATAAAAGGTTCAGAATTTTATGGTGTCTTAAACACTCCTCAGCTATATATGGAAGAGGGGGCTTTATTTGAAGGGGCTGTTGTAAAAAAACTTCCAGCTTAAACTCATTTAGGTCAAAAAGGCAAAAAATGTTTACTTCTTTAATACAGGCTTTAGGTGTAGATGGTACTTTTTTCGCGCAGTTTTTGATTTTTCTTTTGTTTTACCCCTTTCTTTCTTATCTGCTTTTTCGGCCTTATGTGCGTTTGCAAAATCAAAGGGAAAAAGAAACCTCTGAGCGAATGAAAAAAGCCGAAGAGTGGAAAAAGAAAAAACAGGTTTTAGAAAGAGAGTATGAGGTAAAAGCTAAAGCCTTTAATGAAAAATTTAACATATTGTATGATGAGGAGAGTAAGATTTTAAAGCAAGGAATGTTAAAAGATAGCTTAAAAGCTAAAGCTACTCTTAAAGAAGAATATGCGCGAAAAAGAAAATCTCTTCTTCAAGAGATTAAAACTGCAGAAAAAACTTTTGAGTCAGAGACCAATCAATTAGCTAAAATAGCTTTAGAACGATTGCTTTCTTGAAGAAAATACTTTTATACTTTTAAGCTCCCAAGGGTTACCTTAATTTTTAAAGGAACAAAAATGAGTTGGATTTTTTTATTGGCATTTTGGATCTATCCTGCTTTGGCTTTAGCAGGAAGTGAGGGGGGCATCCCTTATCGCTTTGTATTTTTTCAAATTTTTAATTTTACTCTTTTTGCTTTTATTGTGTTTTATTTAGCGCGAAAAAAATTACCGGGATTTTTACAAAGACAAAAATCTGATTTTTTGGAGTATAAAAGTAAGGCTTATGATTTGGAGAAAAAACAAAAATCAGCATGTCTCTTATGGGAAGAAAAAGTGCAAGCTTTGGTTCAAAAGGAAAAAAACATGGATTCCGATGTGGCTCAGGCGTTAAATCGATTAAAAAAGGAATGGGAGATTCAGGAAAAAGAGGATTTTAGAAACTTAAAGGTTCGGTTGGAGCAGGAGTTAAAAAGGGAGCGAATAAAAGCTTTAAACAAACTAAAAAATCGTTTGTTATCATCTGTGATGAAAAAAACTAAACAGAGACTTTTAGAGCTCAGCACCTCTACCGTGGAAAAATTAAACTATCAGATGATTCAAAAATGGAAAAAAATGTGAGCTCTCTATCTTATACTTATGCAAAGGCTTTAAATTTGAGCTTTACAGATCGACCTCAAGAAGACTTCTTTTTGTTTTTAGAGGAGTTAAAGATCTTAAATAAAGCTTTTCAGTCTTTAGAAGTAAAAACCTTTTTTCTCTCACCTATCCAACCCCTATCCAGAAAAAAAGACATTTTAAGGAGTTTTTTTAAGAGCTTTAAATTTCATAAACTAACCCAAAACTTTTTGTTTTTGCTCTTGGATAAAAAAAGGTGGAAAGAGCTTCCATCCATATTAACCTGTCTCATAGATAGAGAACAGAAAATAAAGGGAGAAGTACAAGTGGAAGTGGCTTTTGCTCGCCCCCCCTCTGCGGAAACAAAAGCCCTCTTAATAAAACAAATAGAGAGCTTTTTAAAAAAGAAAGTCATTTTAAAGGAACATCAAACCAAAAATCTTATAGGAGGAATGAAAGTGCTTTTAAATGATGGTCGCTTGTTTAACGACACTTTACTTTTTCATTTAACTTCTATGGAAAATCAAATAAGGAGAAATTTTTATGACCACTGTTCAGGCGAGTGAAATTAGCCAAATATTAAAACAACAAATTCAAAATTATGAAAAAAAACTTTCCTTTCAGGAAGTAGGGCAGGTACTTTCGGTGGGGGATGGGGTGTGTCGAGTTTATGGATTAAAAAAGGCTATGGCTCAGGAGTTGGTGTCTTTTTCAGATGATCTTTTTGGCATGGTTTTCAATTTAGAGCAAGAAAGCCTGGGAGTGGTGATTTTAGGGGAGGATCAAGGAGTTTTTGAGGGGGCAGAAGTTAGAAGGACAGGAAAGATTGTTCAAGTTCCTGTTGGACCATCTCTTCTTGGGCGGGTAGTGGATGTATTGGGTCGTCCTTTAGATGGTCTGGGTCCCATTAAATCTCAAAATTTTTTAGAAGTAGAAAGAAAAGCTCCAGGAATTATCAGCCGTAAGCCTGTTTTTGAGCCTCTTCAAACAGGAATTAAAGCCATTGATGCTCTTATTCCTATTGGCCGAGGGCAAAGGGAATTAATTATTGGAGATCGGCAAACGGGAAAAACCACCCTGGCCATAGACACTATTATTAATCAGAGGGGAAAAGGGGTTAAGTGTTTCTATGTGGCCATAGGACAGAAGAGATCTACTTTAGCGGGTGTGGTGGAAGTTTTAAGAAAAACAGGGGCTATAGAATATACGACCGTAATATCAGCAACCGCTTCTGAGCCAGCTCCTTTACAGTTCTTAGCTCCTTATGCTGGGGTGGCTATGGCAGAATATTTTAGAGACAAAGGAGAACCTGCTCTTATTGTTTACGATGATCTCACTAAGCAGGCTCAAGCCTATCGCCAGCTCTCTTTGCTTTTAAGGCGCCCACCGGGAAGGGAGGCTTTTCCGGGAGACATTTTTTATATTCATTCTCGCTTATTAGAGAGATCTGCTAAGATGAGTGATCAAGAGGGGGGGGGATCTCTTACTGCTCTTCCTATTATTGAAACTCAAGCTGGAGATATTTCGGCTTACATTCCTACAAATGTGATCTCTATTACGGACGGGCAAATTTTTTTAGAGACAGATCTTTTTCATAAAGGCATAAGACCTGCGATCCATGTTGGGAAGTCCGTTTCTCGTGTGGGAGGCTCTGCTCAGATTAAGGCTATAAAGCAGGTGGCGGGAAGTTTAAAACTGGATCTGGCTCAATTTCGCGCTTTAGAAGCCTTTTCCGCTTTTGCAGGGGACTTAGACAAAACCTCTCAGGCTCAATTAGAAAGAGGAAGAAGGTTGGTGGAAATTTTAAAACAAGGTCAAGGAGATCCTTTAGATATAGAAATGCAAGTGGCCATTATTTACTCTGCCACTAAGGGTTATTTAGACTCTATTCCTGAAAAAAAAGTATTGGATTATGAAAAAGGATTAAAACAATTTTTAAAAACCAGATTTTCAGAATTGTTGGAAAGAATTAAAGAAGATAAAAAGCTCACAGAAGAAACAGAAGAAAAACTAAAATCAGCTCTTCAGGAATTTTCTGCAAGTTTTAAAGCCTAATTTTTTTAAGAATAAAGTATTAAAAAAAAAAGAACAAAAACGCCAGGCGAGATAAAACCTATTAAAATATTTGAGAAAAAAAATGTCGGGTTTAAAAAAAATTAGAAATCGTATTTCAAGTGTTAAAAACACAGAGCAAATAACACAGGCTATGAAAATGGTAGCTACGGCTCGATTAAAAAAAGCAGAGACGCGTATTTTAAATTTGCGACCTTATGCGGAAAGCCTTTTATCTGTTATGGCGGATGTGGCTCTTTCCTGCAATATTCGCCATCCGCTTTTAAAAAAACCTCTCCGATTAAAAAAAATCCTTTTAGTGGTTCTTACCTCTGATCGAGGGCTTTGCGGAGGATTTAACAATAATATCTGTCGCTTTGCCGAAAAGTTTTATTACTCTCATAAAGAATATGAAGTGGATTTTTTCTTTATAGGAAAGAAGGCTAAAAGTTACTTTCAATTCAGGGGGCTTTCCCCTGTGGATGAGATGTTTAATTTAGATAAAGAGATCTCTTATCCTCTGGCGGGCCGGGTGGCTCATAAGCTTATGGAAAATTTTAACCAAGGAAAGCACGATGCCATTTACTTTATTTACAATAGTTTTCAGTCTGTTATCTCTCAAAAAGTTCAAAGGGAGGTGTTTTTGCCACTGGATCTGTCTCAAGCTCCTTTGAGTCAGCAGGATCGTTTTTCTAAAGATCTGATTTTTGAAACCTCTCCTAAAGAGTTGTTGGAGCACTTAATAAAAAAACATTTTACCGTGCAGGTTTATCGTTGTATGTGTGAGAGTGTAGCAGGAGAATATGGAGCACGGATGACGGCTATGGAAAACGCCACTAAAAACGCACAAGATATTATTTCCCGCTTGACCTTGACTTTTAATAAAATGAGACAAAGTGCCATTACTACAGAGCTGATAGAAGTTAGCTCTGGTGCAGAAGCTCTTAAGAGTGGGTAAAGAACATAAGCGCTGAGCAAAAAACAAAATAAAACAAAGGAGAAACCATTTTGGAAAAATCCAACTTAGCAAATGATTCTATTGATCAACCCGGTGCTAAAAAACCCGGCGTCAATAACTCAGACATTGATAAAAAAGATGTTAATAAACCCGGTCAGGTCCAGCAGGTGCTTGGCCCGGTGGTAGATGTGGAGTTTCCTCCAGGTCATCTTCCCCCTATTTTAACAGCCTTAAAGATAGAAGAAAAAAACCTGGTTTTAGAAGTGGCTAAGCATCTTGGAGATAACCTTTGTCGGACTGTGGCTATGTCGGCAACCGATGGTTTGGTGCGAGGAATGAAGGTGATAAATACGGGAGATAAAATAAAAATCCCAGTGGGAAAAGAGATATTAGGGAGAATTTTAAATGTGACCGGTGACCCTGTGGATGAAGCTGGGCCCGTTAAGACAAAACAAAGTTGGCCTATCCATCGCCTGTCTCCTTCTTTAGAAGAACAATCTACCCGCCAGGAGATTTTAATGACGGGGATTAAGGTAGTGGATCTTTTAGCTCCTTATATGAAAGGGGGCAAAGTAGGGCTTTTTGGAGGGGCTGGGGTTGGAAAAACTGTGATTATTATGGAACTTATTCGAAATATCGCCAGCGAACATGGAGGCTATTCTGTTTTTTCTGGAGTGGGGGAGAGAACCAGAGAGGGAAATGATTTGTATTTAGAAATGAAGGAATCAGGGGTGTTAGATAAAACCGCTTTGGTTTATGGGCAAATGAATGAACCACCGGGAGCCAGAGCGCGTGTGGCCTTAAGCGGTTTGACAGTGGCGGAGTATTTTAGAGACAAAGAGGGCCAGGATGTTTTGCTTTTTGTGGATAATATTTTTCGTTTCACTCAAGCGGGGGCTGAAGTGTCTGCTCTTTTAGGTCGTATTCCCTCTGCGGTGGGTTATCAGCCCACATTGTCTACAGAAATGGGAGAACTTCAAGAAAGAATCACCTCTACTAAAAAAGGTTCCATTACCTCTGTGCAGGCTATTTATGTTCCTGCCGATGATTATACCGATCCTGCCCCAGCCACCACTTTTACCCATTTAGATGCCACCACTAATTTGGATCGGGAGATAGCGGCTTTAGGAATTTATCCGGCAGTGCACCCTTTAAACTCTACTTCTCGTATTTTGACTCCAGAAGTGGTAGGGGAGAAGCACTATAAAACGGCCCGGGCGACGCAAGAAATTTTACAAAGGTATGAGGAACTTCAGGATATTATTGCTATCTTGGGGGTGGATGAATTAAGCGAAGAAGATAAACAAGTGGTCTTTCGTGCGCGGAAAATTCAAAAGTTTTTATCACAACCTTTTTTTGTGGCAGAGCCTTTTACTGGTATGAAAGGAAAATATGTAGACATAAAAGACACTATAAATGGTTTTTCTAAAATTATTAGTGGAGAAAGTGATAATGTGCCAGAGCAGGCTTTTTATATGGTAGGAACTTATGAAGAAGCCTTGGAGAAAGCTAAAAAGCTAAAAAGCTTGTAAATATTTCACACCACAAGGTTTTTGCTTTAAAACTATTACATAGTTTGTTAAAAACTTAATTAAAAATCTTAGTAAATAAGGAGGAGTATTATGAAAAAACTAAACTGTATTATGAGTATAATTTTAGGTCTTGGCGTTTTTCTCTCGTTTAAAGTTTCAGCCGATAGTATTTTTGAGCAAGTTGAGTGTCCCAGCAAACCCAGAAAAGATCTCGGAAAATATCATTATTCAGAACCGTTAGAGAGTGCAAATACAAATAACTTGTGCAAAAAGGAAAATTACCTGGAATATTTTTTATGTAAACAGTATATCTCCATATATGGAAAAAACCACCAATACTCTAGTGGATATAGAGACTTTCTTGTTGAAAACAAAATCTTTACGCTTGTTCCCACCCATGCTTTTTGCGGGCCTTCTGTAAAGGAATATATGCAAGCTATATGTGAGGACCTCTATGAGAACAACGGTATTAAAATACATAATATTTCCAATTTAGATACCAATTTTATAGAAGATTTAACAAAAACCGGTGATGGGGGCATTTGTCCTAAGTTTTTTAATGAGGATTCAAAATAAGAGTTCAACAAATGAAATTAACAGTAGTTACGCCAGAAAAAACAATTTTAGATTCTGTTCCTGTCCAGGAGATTTTGATTCCTGGAGAAAAAGGGGAGATGGGGATCTTGCCTGGCCACGCCCCACTGGTTTCTATGTTGGGATCTGGTGTTTTAAAATACAGCCTTTCTGAAGAAAAAGAATTTAAAGAAATAGCTTTAAGTTGGGGCTATGTGGAGGTTCAATCGGAGAAGGTAGTAGTGTTGGCAGAAACAGCAGAAACTAAAAAAGCCTTAGATAAAGAAAAAACAAAGAAAGCTTTAGAGGAGATTTTAAACAAACTTAAAAACCCCCATCTTTCTCCTGAGGAAGTAAGAACTTTAAGGCGAGAGGAACAAAAGCAAAGAACTTTTTTAAAACTTTAAGTAAAATGATAACAAATGCTATTATTTTAGGTTATATATACTGTGCGAGAGGAATAAAAGGTCCTAATAAACCCGGACTTGATCCTCTATTATAAACCATAATCCGACTAAACAGCCATAAGTTATAAAAGAAAGGAAAAAAATAAAATGAAAAAACTAATATTTTTTGTTTCCCTGGTTGTGTTTTCTTTTTCTGGTCTATCTAAAGAAGAGAGCTCTTTAGAAGAAGAAAAATCTTGGATTACCTGCCAAGGGGCAAGAATGACGGAATATCCAAAAGAGGCAAATATTTTTACAAGACTTATATCAAGTGAAACCAATCTGGTAAAATGTGTTGAGATAAAAAAAGATCATCATCAGGTTAAACATGAGTGGTTTTTTAATTCCTATGATGTGGAACATTTGTTTAAATATCCAGGGTTTACAATATATTGTGTCACACCTTATATAAAAAAAGGGAAACACTGTTCAGAAGAATCAGTGATGTATTTTCCAGCTGATATAGTTAGTATGAAAGATAGCGAAAATTAAAAAAACTTAAATTCCAACAAACAATCTCTTTAAAAGTTCCAATACCTCTTCCAACCTGTCCCCTGTGGTATAAAACTTTAAGGTTTGTTTGTCTCGCCATTCACAAAGGCCCTGTTCAATCCATTTAAGGACTTTGCTTGGAGGAACTGGTGTGCTTTCAGAAAAATTAATGTCCAAAAAAGGGGCTTTGTGGGAGAGCTCTCGGACATGTCCTTTTTTAGCTATAACCCGAATATGACTTAATAAGATAAGGTTTTTGGTCTCCTCTGGCAGAGGGCCTGCAAAATCCTTAAGCTCTGATTTTAATTCCTCTATTTCTTTTTCCGATAGGGTAAGCGAGAGCTTTTTATAAAAAACCATACGGGTTTTTTTATGAGGGATATAGGTTTCAGGAATAAAGGCTGGAACTTTAAGTTTAAGTTCAGGTTCTGGAACAGGCACATAGTTTTTGTTTTTTAAAGCAGAAATGTTTTCTCTTAAAAGCTCAAAATACATTTCATAGCCTATATCGCGTAAAAAACCCGATTGTTCTTTTCCCATAAGCTCTCCGGCTCCTCGCATCTCTAAGTCATATTGGGCGATACGCCAGCCCGCACCCGGAAAATTGTTCTCTTGAATAATTTTAAGTCTTTCCAAAGCTTCACTGGAAATTTTTTTCCTGGGATCTATTAACAAGTGACAATAAGCCGTTTTATCTGATCGACCCACCCGCCCCCTTAATTGATGAAGTGCAGAGAGACCAAATTGTTCTGCTCGATGAATAAACAAAGTGTTGGCTCTTGGAAAATCCATTCCTGATTCTACTATGGTGGTGCAAAGAAGAAGATCAAATTTTTGGTGAAAAAAATCCAGCACGATATCTTCTTGTAACCCCTTCATTTTGCCATGTGCGCACCGGATGCGAGCAAAGGGCAGAAGCTTTTTTAATTTTCTTTCCATTTCATAAATATCCACAATGCGGTTATGAATAAAAATCACCTGTCCACCTCTCATTAGCTCTTTTTTGACAGCTTGTTTGATATCTTCTCCATTAAAATGGCTGATAAAAGTTTCCACCGGTTTTCGGTTCTTAGGGGGGGTATTAATCAAACTCATATCTCTTAATCCTCCCAGACTCATACTAAAACTGCGAGGGATAGGGGTGGCAGAAAGACTAATGGTATCTACATGAGAGTACCAGTTTTTAATTTTTTCTTTGCTTTTTACTCCAAACAAATGTTCTTCATCAATAACTAAAAGCCCCAGGTTTTTAAAATGAATATCTCGGCTTAAGAGTCGGTGAGTGCCAATTACAATATCTGTTTTTCCCTCTTTTATTTCCAGTAAAATTTGTTTTTTCTCCTTTAAAGGAGTAAAGCGGTTTAGCAAGCGTGTGGCCACCGGCCACTTTAAAAATCTTTCTTTAAATCGTTCAAAGTGCTGAAAGCTTAAAAGAGTGGTGGGGGCTATCAAGCACACTTGAAACCCCTCTTCTATAACTTTAAAGCTGGCTCTTAAAGCCACCTCTGTTTTACCAAAGCCTGTATCTCCGCAAATCAGCCGATCAGCAGGGTTTTCTTTTTCCGTTAAATCTCGCAAAACCTCTTCAATGGCTTTTTGCTGATCTAAGGTTTCTTGGAAAGGAAACTCAGCCTCAAATTTTTTAAAGTCTGGGGTTTTTATGGAAAACTTTTTTCTCTTAAGCTGGGCTCTAAGAGAGTATAAATTCATTAGATTTTGAGTGATGCTTTTAATTTGCTTTTTTGTTTTTTCTCTTGCCTTTTGCCATCTATTTCCTCCTAATTTATCCAATAAATGTTGGTTTAATGAAGAAAAAGGCCCAGAGTATTTTTGCACCTTCTGCAAGCTATAGACAGGCACATGAAGAAGATCTTTATCTTTATATTCTAAAGTTAAAAACTCCTGCTTTTTGCCTCCTACATTTAAAACCGTTAAGTCCTTAAAAAGTCCAATACCATATTGTTTATGAAGAGCCAGATCTCCTACTTTAAGTTCTGCAAAATAAAAACCCCTAACTTCTTGATTCTCCTTGCTCTCCAGAACTTCTTGATTTTTAGTGTCTTTACTTAAAAAAATACCCTCTCCCTCTTTCCACTCTTTTATTGAGTTTAAAGAAGCCGGAGAAAAAGAGTCTCCTTTTAATAATAAAATATTTTCTTTTTCCCATATCAGGTTTTCTGAAGCAAAGCTTTGTATGGTATGCAGGGTGAGAGCATTTCTTTCTTGCTCTTCTTTCATTTTCAGCCAGTTTTTCTCAGGTTTAAGGTTTAATCCCTTAGTCCATAAACCTTTTTTAAGGCCCGTTAAGTTTTTTTCCTGGTCAATAGAAAAAAAAACCAATAAGCCCTTTTCTCTGAAAGTTTTTATTTGCTGAGGCCAAGCAGAGGTTTTAAAGATTTTTTTTATCCCATTCTCATCCATAAGGTTTTTTATTTCTAAAGAACGGGAAAGGTTGGGTGAAAAACCAGGGTCGTTTAAAGAGGAGACCTTAAGAGGAGGGACAAAGACCAAAGTTCGTAAGTTTTTTCTTTTCCACTCCCAGGAGTATTGTTCTTTTCTTTCGGTTTTTTGGGTCTTAGGTGTTTGTTCCTCAGATTCTTCTAATATCCAGAGGAGAGGAGAGGAGGGAAAGTGATCCAAAATATTATAATTCGCGGGTTTTTTTTGAATGGCGGTTTTTTTGTCATAAACACCTGATTCTTGGGCTGGAGCAATAAGGGCTGAGTTTATTTCCTGAAAGCTTATTTGAGTTTGTGTGTTAAATTTTTTGATTTGTAAAATTTCATCCCCTATAAGCTCTATGCGCAAAGGGCCAGATAAAAGACAGAAAACATCTCCTACAGCCCCTCTTAAGGAAAATTCACCAGGCCTTTCTACCCGCTCTCGGCTTTGATAACCTAAGCTCTTTAACATTAAGGGAAAAGAGGGGGGCAGTTGGTCTCCTTTTTTTAGCTTAAAATACTTTTTTTTAAGGCTTTCAGGAGGCAAAGCTCTTTTAAAAAGGCTTTGTGGGTTTAAGAGAAACACATCTGATTTAGAGGCTTTTTGAGCTTGGACCATAAATTTAAGAAAGTTTTGTCCCTCTTGATCAAAGGGTTTTAAGTTTTTCTGAGACATATCCGGTGGTTCTAAAAAAAAGACTTTCCTAACGGGTTCTAAAAAAAGCAAACCCGACTGAATTTTTAAAAGCAGGCTTTTTTTAGAGGAAATTAAAACATAAGGCCCTTTATTATCTAAATTATGTAATAAATGAGCAATAAGAAAAGGGTGTGGTTTAGCTGGGATTTCTTTTGTTTGATTAGGTTTTAAAAGATTAATTTTATCAGTAAACGCGTCTTGAGTAAAAGGGCAGGTTAAATTAATCGGGTTTTGCATTTGTTTCAACTTTTAAGGCCTTTGTTGTTCATACTTGCTAAACTCTTTAGCAGGAGGGGTTTTTCCCATTTCCGGTGAGGCTTAATAGAGCTAAGATAGTTTTATTTGCGCTTTTTGCTTTTTATACATTAAGATATAACAGAAGAGCTATAAAAAAGGTATAAAAACATAAATTCAGTAAAGTATAAAAATATGAATTCTTTAGCACCTGTTTTAGTTTGTATCCTGATTGTGATCACTTTTGGCGCGATTTTGTTAACAGTGGCCAGGTGGTTTTCAGCCCAGGCTAAAGGTCCGGCCCCACTATCTAAGAGCCTTCCTTATGAATGTGGTTTAAAAGAGGAAGAGCGAAAAAGTACTCGTCTACCTATTCATTTTTATCTGACGGCTATTTTATTTATTCTGTTTGATATAGAAATTATTTTTCTCTATCCTTGGGCTTTATCTTTTAGAGATTTTTTAGAGCAAGGCCAAACGGAGGCCCTTTTGGCTATGTTGGTGTTTCTTATTATTTTTATATATGGTCTGGTTTGGGAGATATTTTCTAAAGCCCTTCATTGGAAATAGAGTGGGGAAAGCTCAAAAAAGGTGTAATAGTTAAAGGGTTTGTGTAAACAGAAGCTTAAGGAATATAGACTAATGGGAACAGATTTTTTAGAAATAGGGATTAATTTTATTAAAATCGCGATCCTATTTTTGTTAATGGTGCAAATGGTGCCTCTTTTGGTTTGGGTAGAGAGGCGAGGCTCCGCTTTTATTCAAAACCGGTTTGGTCCTAATCGTATTGGCCCTTTAGGTCTTGTGCAGAATCTGGCTGATTTTGTAAAATTCTTATGTAAAGAAGATTTTTTAGGACATAAAGTCCGGCGGAATTTTTTTTACCTCGCGCCTGTTTTATCTCTTGTTCCTGCCGTCTTGGCCTTTGGAGCTATTCCGCTTTCTTCTCCCGTGGAGGTGGAGGCTTTTCAGTGGTTAGGTAAAACTTGGGGGCCTTATACTTTTTATTTTCAGTCTTTTGTCCTGGATGTGGGTATTGTGTTTGTGTTAGGGGCCAGCTCTCTGGCGGTGTATGCCCTTTTGTTGGCAGGTTGGTCTTCAGGAAGTAAGTTTTCTCTCTATGGGGCTTTGAGAGCCGCCGCTCAGGCTATAAGTTATGAATTAGCTTTAAGCCTTTCTCTTGTAGGGGTTTTACTTCTTTTTAACACTTTTCATTTTTCAGAAATAGTAGCAGTGCAAACAGGCCCTCTTTCTTTTCATTTTTTCGGGCAACCTGTTACAGTCTCTTTTTTACCTAACTGGGGTATTTTTTATCAGCCTTTAGGCGCGCTTTTGCTTTTTGTGGCTTTGTTTGCCGAAGCCAATCGCCTCCCCTTTGATCTGCCGGAAGCAGAAGCAGAGTTAGTGGCGGGGTATCATACAGAATATAGTGGTGTAAAAATCATTATGTTTTATATGGGAGAATATGGTCACATGTTGGTAGCTTGTGCTTTAATGGTGACTTTTTATTTTGGAGGATATACTTTATGGCCTTTTTTAACTCCTGAAAAATTAAATGAGGTTTTTTCCTCTTTTTCTCCTACAGGGAAGAGCCTGTTGACTTCTTTAGTTTTACACGGAGTGTTTATATTAAAATGGCTTTTTTTTCTTTGGATATTTATATGGGTAAGATGGACTTTGCCCCGCTTTCGATATGATCAATTAATGGATCTGGGTTGGAAAACCCTTCTGCCTTGGGCTTTAGCAAACACTTTTTTGACTGGGATCTGGATTTTTTTAATGAGATGGGAATAGAGTAAGAAAAATATGTCAGTATTTTTATTTTATTTGTTTTCTTTTTTAGCACTCTATGGAGCTTTAGTTATGGTCTTTCATAGGAATATGGTAGTTTGTGCTTTGCATTTAGCTCTGTCTATGTTGGCTTTGGCGGGGCTTTTTTTTCTTTTGGGTGCACATTTTTTGGCTACAGTCCAAGTAGTGGTATACGCAGGGGCCGTAATGGTGTTGTTTGTAATGGTGATGATGCTTTTTGATTTAAAGAAAAAAGACCCGGTGCGGTTTGGAAAAAGACTTTGGCCTTCTCTTTTTACCGTATTTTTTTTAACGGGTCTGGTGGCAGGGCTTTTTCCTCTTTCTCTTCATTTGCTAAACCCTCTTTCTGCAGAGGAGCTAAAAATAACTTCTACAAAAGATCTCTCCCACTTGCTTTGGACAGAATATGTTTTGGTGTTTGAGGCTTTAGGGGTTTTGCTTTTATTGATAGCAGTGGGGGTGGCGGTTTTGTGTCGCTCTCAAAAGTCTTCTCTTTCGGAAAAAGGATAAAGATATGTCTTTGGGGTTAAATCATTTTTTAATCATTTCTCTTCTGTTGTTTGTTGTGGGGCTTTTTGGGGTTATGGCTCGGCGGAACCTGCTTGTTATGTTAATGAGTGTAGAGTTAATGCTAAACGGGGTTAATCTTTCTTTAGTCGCTTTTGGCCAATTTTATGATTTGCTTTCTGCTCAAATAGTCGCTTTTTTTGTTATGACCATTTCTGCCGCTTCTGCCGGAGTAGGGATAGCTTTAATTGTGCTTATTAGCCGGACTAAGTTTTTTCAAACAGACGATCATCAGGAAAGAGATTCTTTAATATGATAATGGTATTGGTTTCTTTTTTGTTGTTGGCCCCTTTAATAGGGGCTATCTTAAACGGCCTAAGATGGCGAAGAGAAAATATTAAGCCAGCGGTTTTCATAGGAGCTGGAGCTTGTTTTTTATCTTTTTTGTCAGCGATAGGTTTATTTTTTTGTTTAAAAAAAACTTCCTCAGATCTTCCTTATATAACTGTTTCTTTTTTTAAGTGGCTGAATGTGGACTTTCTTAAAGTGTCTTTTGCTTTTTTGATAGATCCTGTAAGTATGTTAATGCTTTTAATTATAACAGGGGTGGGTTTTTTAATTCATATCTTTAGTGCTTACTATATGTCCTCTGATCGGCGTCCGGCTAAGTATTTTTCTTATTTGAATCTCTTTTTGTTCAGTATGATGATTTTAGTTTTAGGAGATAACTTATTTCTTATGTTTTTAGGATGGGAGGGAGTAGGGCTTTGTTCTTATTTATTGATTGGATTTTGGTTTAAAGACCTTAAAAAAGCCTCTGCCGGAATGAAGGCTTTTATTGTCAACCGTATTGGAGATATGGGTTTTTTACTGGGAATGTTTATTTTATTTCAGCAATTTTTAACTTTAAATTTTAATGATTTGTCTAAAGCCTTATCTACAGCCTTATCCACAGGGGCTATGGATTTAACTTCTATAAAATGGGCTGGCTTTTTTTTATTTATGGGAGCGGTGGGAAAGTCTGCACAACTTCCTCTTTATATTTGGCTTCCTTCTGCTATGGCAGGGCCTACTCCGGTTTCCGCTTTGATTCATGCGGCCACTATGGTGACCGCAGGGGTTTATTTGATAGTGAGAATGGATTTTTTGTTTATTGAGGCAGGAGAGGTGCTAACTCTTATTTGCTGGACCGGCGGGGTGACGGCCTTTTTAACAGCTCTTATAGCTTCTGCCCAAAGTGATATTAAAAAAGTTTTAGCCTACTCTACCATTTCCCAATTAGGATATATGTTTGTAGCTTTAGGGCTTACGGCTTTTACAACAGGGCTTTTCCATTTAATGACTCATGCCTTTTTTAAAGCTCTTTTATTTTTGTCCGCAGGGGCCCTTATCCACGCTCTAAAAGGGGAGCAAAATATTTATCGTATGGGAGGTTTAAAAAAGCCACTTCCTCTTACTTATATATCTTTTATGGTGGGATTTTTAGCTCTTATAGGTCTTCCTCCTTTTTCAGGATTTTTTAGCAAGGATGAAATTTTATGGTCTGCTTTTTCGAGCGGGCACTTTGGAGTATTTGCTCTCTCTTTATTGACGGCTTTGCTGACTGCTTTTTATATGACCAGATTAATGGTTTTGGTGTTTTATGGAAAAAGCTTTAAAGAATCCCATAGTTTAAAGTATGAAGAAAAAGGTTTTTCTTTTCGATTTCCTTTAATCATTTTAGCCGTTCTCTCCCTTTTTGGAGGGCTTTTGGGGATTCCTCATTTAATAGGCGAGCACTTGCCTGTTCATATTCCGCATCTATTGGAAATGTATTTAAAACCAGTAGTTTTTCAAACCCCCTTTAAAGGTTCACTTACTATAGAATTTTTATTAATGGCAGGTTCTACCCTTTTAATTTTATTAGTTGTGGGAATAACCCGATGGCTTTACCTTAGCAAAACAAAATGGCTTGAAGTTTTAAAGCAAAAAAATCAAGCTGTGTTTAAATTTTTTGAATCAGAGCTAAAGGTAGCCCCATTTTGTCATTCCCGGATTGTTCAGCCGGTTTTAAATATAAGCCATGAGCTTTGGCAGGGGGGGGATGAAAAACTGCTGAAAGGACTTATTTTACTGCTTCAAAAAGGGGTTATTTCCTTAAAAACCTTGTTTGAAAGTTTACAAAAAGGACATACACAAAACTATATTTTGTTTATGGTGTTGGGTTTGCTGGTTTGTATTTTAGCTACTCTGGTTTTTTAAAGAGTTTTTTAAACCCAGGTATTTTTAAACCTGGTTAAGTGTAGAGGAATTATGTTAAGTCTTTTGATTTTTTTTCCTGTTTTTTGTGGATTGATTCTATCTTTTATAAAAAGTCCTAAGCTTTGTCGCTTAAGTGCCGGGGTATTTTCTGGTGTTTACTTTTTATTTAGTTTGTTACTTTTTTTAGTTTTTGATTCAAACTCTTTTGAGTTGCAACTGGTAGAAAAGTTTTCATGGTTTCCCGCTTTGGGAGTAAAATATTTTTTAGGCATAGATGGGCTTTCCTTTTGGTTTGTCCTTTTAACTGCTTTTTTAAACCCCATCTGTGTTTTTGCTTCTTGGAATTTGATTCAAAAAAAACAATCTCTTTTTTACGCTTGTCTTTTTTTTACAAGTGCCTCTGTCATGGGGACTTTTTTATCAATAGACACAGTGCTTTTTTATATCTTTTTTGAAAGCTCTCTTATTCCTCTTTATTTCATTATTGGAATTTGGGGAGGGAAAGAAAGAATATATGCCAGCTTTAAATTTTTTATTTATACTGGGTTTGGTTCCCTCTTTTTGCTGGCCGGGATAGTGGCTTTAATGGGGCTTGTTTTTCAAACTACAGGGGTTTTAAGTGCAAGCCTTTTGGATTTTTATAAATTAGATTTACCATTTATAAAAACAGATCTTTTTAGCACCCAAAATATTTTGTTCTTTTGTTTCTTTTTAGCTTTTGCCATAAAGTTGCCCTTCGCACCCTTTCATACCTGGCTTCCTTTAGCACACGGAGAGGCCCCTGCTCCTGGTTCTGCTGTTTTAGCAGGGGTCATTTTAAAGATGGGATCTTATGGGTTTTTGAGGTTTGTGTTACCCCTTTTTCCAGAGTCTGTGGAGCTTTTTTCCCCTCTTGTTTCTTTACTTGCGGGCTTTGGTATTGTGTATGGGGCTTTAATGGCTCTGGCACAAACGGATATAAAAAAATTAGTGGCTTATTCTTCTGTGTCTCACATGGCTTATGTTTTGCTGGGGCTTTTTAGTTTAAATTTTTACGGTTTAACAGGTGGATTTTATCAAATGCTCACTCATGCTGTGTCCTCTGCCGGGCTTTTTTTATTAGTGGGAATCATTTATGAAAGAACCCATAACTTAAATATTTTGGCTTTTGGGGGGCTGGCTCAAAAAATGCCACTTACGGCTTGTTTCTTTATAATCCTTTCCCTTTCTGCTATGGCTCTTCCTTCTACCGGGGGCTTTATATCTGAGTTTTTAGTTTTAATGGGAGCTTTTACACAAGCTTTTGCAGGAAGGGGAGACCCTTATGTGTTAGGAAATTGGGGAGCCTTTTCGTTGGCTTTAACAGGAGTGGTGTTAGGGGCCAGTTATATGTTATATCTTATTCATCGTGTATTTTTTGGGGCCGTAAGTGCACTTTCTCAAAAAAGCTGGTCTCTTTCTAAAAGGGAGATATTTATTATTTTGCCCTTTGTTTTTTTGGTGTTTGGAATGGGGATTTTTCCAAAAGCTTTTCTTAAATACTCCTCGGCTTCCTTAAATTATATTCAAGAACAAAGGCAAAACTATGAGCTTTCCATTAGGAGCAGTGAAAATGAATGATCTTATGTTTTCTGCTCCTTTGTGGTCTCTTTTTTTATTTAGTTTAATTCCTTTAAGCATTAAATTGTTAAACCGAAACAAGGAATACTCTTCTTTTATTTCTTCAAGCTTTGTATTGGCCGGTATTTTTACTTCTTTTTTTCTTATAATTTTTAAAGGTCCGGTTTTAGACGACACAACATATAAACTTTTTTCCTCTGCTTTAGTTTTGGATCAACACAGGGCTTTAGCGAGCTTGCTTTTACTTATAGCTGGAGCTTTTGTAATAGTTATGAGCATTCATCATCCTCAAGAAAATGAGAAGAATTTTTCTGAAGGGCTATTTTTAAAAACCGGCGCGCTTATAGGTTTAATGATTTTGCTTTGGTCTAATAATTTACTTACGGCTTTTATTGGTTTAGAGATGGCGTCTCTTACTTTTTATTTACTCATAGCCCTTTCGCGCTCAGGGTCTGAGGCTTTAAAAGCCAGTTTCAAATACTTTGTATTAGGTTCTGTAGCAGGAGCGATTTTGCTCTATGGAATTTCTTTTGTTTTGGCTTCTGTAGGGCATTTTGATTTAAAATCAGCTCTTCAAAAAACCCCAGAACTCATATACCACTCCCGCCTTTTAGTTTTAGGGTTGGTACTTGTATTGGTGGGTTTTTTATTTAAAGTGGCTATTTTTCCCTTTCATTTTTGGTTACCAGAAGTTTATCGAGGTTCTTCTACCCCTTTATTGGTTTTTATGGCAGTGGGCTTTAAGGTGGTGGTATTTGTTTTGTTGTTTGATTGGATAAAGAATATTTTTGCTAAAGGTCATTTGTTGGGGCTTTTATCTCTTTTTCAGTGGATGGCGGTCTTAAGTGTTTTATTTGGCAATACTGTGGCTTTGTTACAAAAAGATTTTAAGAAAATGTTGCTTTTTTCTACTGTGGCTCATTCTGGTTATTTGTTTATGATACTTATTTCTTTTTCTGTGGGTTTTCAGACCGGACAAGAGGCTCTTTTTTATTATTTGATAGTTTATGTATGTATGACTATAGGGGTTTTTATTTGTTTAAGACCTTTTGAAAAACCCGGTTCACCAGATCTGGATTTAGAGAACTTAAAAGGGTTAGCTTATAAACACCCTATTCATGCGGGTTTAATAACTCTTTTTTTATTAAGTTTAGCTGGGATTCCGCCCACAGGTGGGTTTATTGCCAAGTTGTTTTTGTTTCATAGTTTATTAGATCAAGGTTTTTGGTGGATGCTTTTTTGGACCATTTTAGGTTCTACCATCGCCCTTTTTTACTATTTAAGACCCATAGCTCTTATGTATATGGGGTCTGAGATAGAGGGCAAAAAATCTTTTTTCTTCCCGCCTTTTTTAAAACCGGTTTTATGGTTTTTAACAGCCGTTATTTTGCTCACAGGTCTTGCTCCTTCTTTATTTAATTTTATTTTTACTATTTAAGAGGCAATAGAAACCGCAGGTTTTTCTCTAAGAGGACGAGAGCTTTGTTTTTCCAGTGCGATAGCAAACACTTCATCTAAATTTTCTACAAAGATAAAATTTATTTTTTGTCTTAGCTCTTTTAAAGTGCAATCTTTTGAGTTTTTATTTTCAACATCGGGTTTGTTTTTTAAAGGCAAAATAACATTTAAAATACCGTGGTTTAAAGCAGAAAGGGCTTTTTCTTTAATACCTCCTACAGGTAGCACTTGCCCTTGAAGGCCAATTTCCCCTGTCATAGCAATATCTTTTCTAACAGGTGTGTTGGTGATTAAGCTGATAAGAGCTGTAGCCAGTGTAACTCCAGCGGAAGGCCCGTCTTTAGGGGTAGCCCCTGCGGGCAGGTGGATGTGGATTTCATTTTTCTTAAACCAGTTAGAGGGAATCCCTGTTTTTTCTGAATACATTCGAACATAAGAATAAGCGGCTTGAGCAGATTCTTCCATAACTTTTCCTAACTGACCAGTTAAAATAATGCCTTTTTGTGTAGAGGAGCTAATGCGAATAGCCTCCACATAGAGAATCTCTCCTCCTGCTTGTGTCCAGGCCAGGCCTGTGCTCACTCCCACTTTACTTTTCTTTAGTTGATCTTCTTTTAAATACTTGGCTGGGCCTAATAGCTCTGTAATTTTTTCTGGAGTAATAAGAGAAAGAGAGTCCTCTCCCATAACCACTTTTTTTGCTATTTTTCGGCAAAGGGATCCCACTTCTCTATTGAGATTTCTTAAGCCCGCCTCTTTAGTGTAATGGGATATAAGGTATTGGATACCTTTTTCTGTAAAGGAGATATTAGACTTGTTGATCCCATGATTTTTTATTTCTTTGTTTATAATATATTTTTTAGTAATTTCTACTTTTTCTTTTGGTGTGTAACCAGAAAGAGAAATGATTTCCATACGATCTTTTAAAGCATGAGGAATATTTTCTAAAAGATTAGCAGTAGCAATAAAAAGGACCTGGCTTAAATCAAAATTAAGATTAAGATAGTGATCTTTAAAACCGCAATTTTGTTCAGGATCTAAAACTTCCAGCATAGCAGAGGAAGGATCCCCTCGAAAATCTGAACCCAATTTATCTACTTCATCTAATACTAAGATAGGGTTGTTGGACTGCACTTGCTTTAGAGCTTGAATGATTTTTCCTGGCATAGCTCCCACATAGGTTCTGCGGTGACCTCTTATTTCTGCTTCATCTTTTACACCCCCTAAGGCAATTCTACAATATTTTCTATTCATAGCCGTAGCAATGCTTTTTCCAAGAGAAGTTTTTCCTACTCCCGGTGGCCCGGCAAAACAAAGAATAGGCCCTTTTATCTGAGAATCTGTTTTAAGTTGTCTGACAGCTAAAAATTCTAAAATTCTTTCTTTTACTTCGTTGAGGCCAAAATGATCTTTTTCCAAAATATCTTTGGATCGGTTCAGATCCAATGAATCTTTTGTTCCTTTGCTCCAGGGAAGTTCCACCACCCAATCTAAATAGCCTCGGATCATGGAGGCTTCACTAGATTCTGGGTGCATTTTTTCTAACCGGGAAATTTGTTTTAAAGTTTCTTTTCGCGCCCGGTCTGGCATTTTTGCAGATCTTACTTTTTGAATAAGCTCTTGAATCTCTTCCGTCTTGGAGTCAGTGGGGGAAGTAGAAAAATGAGGATCAGTGTGGGGAAGTTTAGTGGTATTAGGAAACTTAGATAAATTGTTTTTTACCATTTTCTTAATGCGGTTTTGCATACGAATAATCTCTTCTTCTTTAATTAAAACTCGATGAAGTTGAATAAGACGTTTTTCTGGATCCACTGTTTCTAAAATATTTTGTGTCTGGCGCGCTTTTAACTCAAAATGTCCTGCAATAAGATCTGCCAGCCTCCCTGGTTGATGCACTTCATCTAAAATCATGAGCAAATCAGGAGAAGAAGGCCCCCCTAAGGCGGTAATAGTTTTAAGTGTTTCTTTAACTTCGTTCATTAAATTTAAAATATTTGGAGAAGGTTTAGGGGTTTCCAAGTCCTGGATTTCTTGAATATTTACTTCATAATAAGAGTTTTTTTCATAAAGATCTTGAATCAAGGCTCGCGTAAGACCTTGCACTAAAACTTTCATTCTTCCATCTTTTAAGGCGCGCATTCTTAGAATAATAGCGACTGTGCCCATTTTAAAAACAGAGTTTTCTGTTATTATTTCCTCTTCCACATTTTTTTGAGTAGAGAGAAAAATCATACGGCTTTTGTTTAAAGCGGATTCTATGGCTTTTTTAGACTTCTCTCTTCCCACATACAAGGATAAAAGCATATAGGGGAAAACGGTGGCGTCTCTTAAAGGAAGAAGCGGTAAAGTGTCCGGGATATGAATTTTATTTTCCATAAGTTTTTCCTTATTTATTATGTCTTTTCGGATAAATCGCGCGGAGCTTGAGAGAACTCTTAACAGAACTTTAAAATATAATCAGAAGTCCAGATAAAAACAGTTAAAAAAATAGTTTTTCAGCCAAGTCCTTGACTTATAACTGGGTGGGCTTTGCAATAGATAAAATATTTTTTTCCATTTTTAAAATATTCATAGAGCGCGAAAACTCTCTTTTTGGGGAAATAGTTAATTCTCCTGTAGCCCCGTGAAAACTTTTAAGCTGAGATAATTCTTTCCGCAGTTCCTGGCGGGTGTCCGCTCCGCTGGAAATAACCTGGTTTAGGGCCAAAGCGGATTCATAACCTAAGACTTCAAACAGTCCAGGTCGTTTATTAAATATATTGTGGAATTGTTTATAAAAATCAGTTTGTTTGAATTGCTCAGTAGAAAGGCCAGGATCTGGAAAAACAATGTTATCAATATATTTTGCGTGGGTTTTTAAAAATTTTTTCTGATTCCATAAAGAAGGGCCTGCTAACTTGATATCTTTTATATCATTATAGGCAATATGAGGGGCAATAAGGCTTAAAGCTTTTAAGGAGTCTGGAATAAATAAAACTTCAAAGTCTAAAATTGGTGTTAAAATATTTTCCGGGGGAGGGGCTCTTCTCTTTGTTAAAGAAGATTTTTTTGAGTACCAGGATTCTAATTTCTCTTTATATTCTTTTATTCTGTCTGTTAGATAGTAAAGGCCAGTTAGTCGTTTTATAGGGCCGTTAAAGTCTGTTTCACCGGGTTTATAAAATTGTACAGCCGTTATTTTACCTCCTTTTAGCTGGACGGCAGACCAAAACGCATTAGCATAGTCTATTCCATACGGATCATTGGGATATAAAATGGCAAAGTTTTTAATAAAGAGATCATCCATTAAATAATTTGTAAGTTTTTGGACAATCAAGTTAGCTGTTAAACCATTTTGAAAAACATAAGGTCCTGCTTTTGTGAGATGGGATTTTTGTGACATTAATAAGATGGGTACGCCAAAGTTTTGGGCCTCTTCTGCTAAAGCTAAAGCTGTACTACTTAAAGCTCCTCCCACAATAGCTATAACATGATGCTTTGTAATAAGGGTCCCGACAGCTTTTCTAGCCCGGTCGGGTTGTCCCTCACTGTCTAAAACGATTAACTGAAAGGGGCTTTCTTTGTTTCGGTAAAAACCTAACCCCATTTTTAATCCGTTCAAACTTCTTTTTCCAATAGAGGCAGAAGGACCACTAAGGGGTAGGATCGCTCCAATGTGCTTTCGATTTACCTTTTTTCGGGATTCAATAGCCTGAAGATATTTTAAAGCTTTTTCTTCTAAAGTGCTTTCTGTGGAAAATCGTAAAAATTTTTTAAGATAAAAATAAGCTGTTTTAAATTTTTCTCTATAAAATAAAATTTTTCCCACTCGAAAAAATACAAACTCTTTAACGGGTTCAATAAAATCTTCTGATTTAATATCTAATAAAACATTTTCTTTTATTTTAAAAATAAGATTTTTTGCTTTTTCTCTGTAGATAGAGGGTTGTTTTTCTCTGTAGATAGAGGGTTGTTTTTCTCTGTAGATAGAGGGTTGTTTTTCTTCGTAAGAGAGTAGTTGGCAATAAGTTTTTAACAACTCTATATGATTAGGAGAAGGATCTTCTAAGATAAGGGTCAGTTTTAATAAGTAACCCTCCACTAATAACTCTTTAGAGGAAGGTTCTTTTTCCAGAAAGAGCTTGAGAAAATGAAGAGCTTTTTTTGTTTTTTTAGTCTGATAGTAAATTTTTGCGATTTCCAGAAGAGCTTGAGACCTTAAAGGGGCTTTGTTTACTTGAGAATAATAAGATAAGGCTTTTTTATAAGCGGTTTTTTTTAAAAAATGTTGGCCTAAGATCATTTTAACGGAATCCTTAAGCGAGGGATTTTTTTGTTTTTTTAAAATGGTTTTAAGTTGTTTAACTTGTTTGGGGGTTAGAGGTTCAGATAATACTTTTTTTTTCAGCTTTTGGACGATTTGAGATTCAGAAGTGATTTTCTTTTTTTTTGTTTTTTTAGCCTTTAAAGGCTTTTGAGTTTTTTGGGCAGAGAGAGGTTTTTTGCTTTCGGAAAGCAATGTGCAGGAGGGAAGAAAAAGGGTGAGAAAAAGCAGGTAAAAAAAGATGGAAAAATCTTTTTTACTCCCTTTCTGAAAAGTCAAGTTGTGGCCTCTGAAAAGCCAAGTGATTGGTAAACTAAAAAGCCAAGTACTTGGCCAACTGCAAAGCCAAGTACTTGGCTTTGCAGTCCCTTGAAATGGGGAATCTTTTTTATTTTTAATAATTAACATAGTTTCGTTTGTTGTTATATTTTTCGGTTTTTAAGAAATAATTTTGCTTTTATATCAAATTCCGCGACTTTTGGACATAGAAGATTTTTATTTTGAAAATTTTCTATCACCCTTTTTTCCTCTTCCGATAAATGGGCCGGGACATCAATTAACAGGGTGATGAGCATATTACCCCTTTTTTTTGGATTTTCCAGAGAGGGAAAGCCCTGCCCTTTTAATTGAATAACATGTCCTGCCTGTATAGGCGCGGAAAGTTTAAAAGACACTTTTCCTCTTAAAGTGGGAATTTCCACCGCTCCCCCTAAGAGGGCTTTTGTCCAGGGAATGGGTAAGTCTAACAAAATATTATCTCCTGCCACTTTAAACAAAGTATGTTCTTTATAGGCAATAGACACATAGAGGCTGTTAGAGCCTGGAGGAGTGTTAAGTTTTATAATTTGCTTTTCTTGGACGCCAGGGGGGAGCTTCACTAAGAAAGTCCCTTTTTTTTGTCCAATTTGTCCGGAAACTTTTTTTCTGCACCCTAAAAAGGCTTCTTCCAGGGAGATTTTCACTGTTCCACAAAGGGGAGGCGGGGGTGAGTCTTTCTTTTTAAACAGATTTTTTTGAGAAAAAGGGTCTGTTTTACTGTTTCTTCTCTCAGTGGGAGAAAAATAAGATGGGTTTTGAGGGTATGGGTTTTCTCCAGGCCCTTTAAAAGGGGTGTGGTAGGAGTCATACATATAAGAGGGAGAGGTTTTGCTTTTTTCTGCTTTTTCTTTTTCCTGTTTTATTTGTCGATCAAAATCTTTTCTTTTAAAAGTGTCGCTTAATATCTCATAGGCTTCATTAATAGCTTTAAATATTTCTTCGGCAGAGGGGTTATTGGGGTTTTTGTCCGGGTGATGGATTTTCGCCAGCTTCCGATAAGATTTTTTAATAGTAGAGGGGCTGGCTAAAGGAGATACTTTTAAAATTTCATAATAATTTTTTTTATCACTCACGGGTTATCACTCACGGGTTTCCTTAGTTTTTAGAGGTTCTTTAGCCACAATCACTTCTGCTGGGCGAATAAGTTTGTCGTTAAAAACATAGCCTTTTTTAATAACATATAAAATGTATTCCGGGGGTACCTCTTCGTTATGGACAGAATCTAAGGCTAAGTGGAAAGCAGGATCAAAAGGTTGGCCTTTGCATTCTATCTCTTTAATTCCTTTTTCTATTAAAAGATTTTTAAGGTTTTCATAAATCATAAGCATCCCCTTTTTAAAATCATCTCTATTTTGTGCGGTGATTTTTTGTCCTAAGGCGCGATCAAAGGGGTCTATGACTCTAAAAAGGAGTTGTTGAACTATATCCTGCCCTTCGTATTTTCTTAAATTTTCCATATCTTTTAAAGAGTTTTTTTTGTAGTTGGCGTATTCTGCCATTAGAAAATGGTATTTTTTGTTTAAATCCTCGTATTGAGTTTTCCAGTTTTGCTCATTGGTGAGAGATTTTTTTAAACCTGTTTTTTCTTCTATCTTGGAGTGGAGCTCTTTGGCGGGAAGGGGTTTTTTTCTCATTTTTCGAGGTTTTGGGCGACGGGTATTTTTTTGCATTCCTTTTCTCCTGAACGAGGGTTACTTTCAGAACCGTAAATATATTTTCCCTTTTCATAAAGAAAAAGCAAGTGTTTTTAGGCTTTTGACGGGTGTTGGCTTTTTTCCTTTTCCGTTTTTTGAAAAAAAAGGTTTTTTCTGTTATAATTGTTAAGAAAATAGGAATAAAAAAGGGAGTGTTTTATGTCAAAGCTGGATGTCTTAAAATGTTCATCAGATTTTTTTCATTCTTGGGTAAAGGAAAGTTTAAAAAAAACCGGTGTTCAAGTGTCTTTGCCGGTGAAAAACTATTTATGCGAACTATTACAGTTTTATGTTGTTTCCGATCATTTGTTTACTGTAAACTCCTCTGGCAAAAAACAATTAAAGCCTTTGGCAGAGCTTTATTTAAACAGTCATCACTCCGATCTTTCCCGTTCAAGTCATTTAAAGAAAATGGGAGATACCAGCTTATATATCAGCGGTTTTTTTCGGGAATCTCTGAAAAAAAGAATGGTGTCAGTGGATTATTATATAAATATGGGCCGGGAAGCTTATCGGAGTCTCTCTATCTTTCAAAACAAGGAAGTGTTTGAGGAATTGGCAGTTCGTTTTTCTGATTTGGTTTTTGTTTTGTTTCAAATGCGAGAAGAAAATTCCTCAAAAAAAGATTTGCTTTCTCTATTGGATCAATACATGGAAACAGGCTCTCAAGGAACGGCCCGGGATATTATAAAAAAAGGTATTAACATTCCTTTTAAAAAAAGTTGGAAAAAGCACTCTCACTAATGGGAAAACAAAAAATGCCAGGTATAGGATTTGTAGAATTGTTTGTGGTTTTTTTACTGCTTTTGGTCTTATTTGGACCAAAGGAGTTGCCTGAAATGGCCCGGCGGATGGCTCGCTTTATTTATGAAATGAAAAATGTTTTTCAAAAATTAGAGAAGGAATGGAAGCTTAAGCCTGAAAACCCCTCTTTAGAGAAATCAAAAACAACTTGTGAGGGAGCAAAGCCGGCAAAAGATTCTTAATAACTTTCATAAGTAAAATAAAAAAAATCACAAAGCGAGAAAAAGGCGGAATATTTGGCGAATCAGAAAGGCAAAGCTTCTCTTAAAGAGCATCTTGCGGAGCTTCGGACAAGACTTTTAAAAAGTGTTTTAGGATTATTGCCTGCTTTTATAATCTGTTGGTTCCTAAGTGATAAAATATTAAGCTTTTTAAGGCAACCTCTTAAACCTTTTTTAAAAGACACAAACGGCGGGCTTATTTTTATAGCTCCCTTAGATAACTTTGTGGCGCATCTTCAGGTGGCTTTTGTTTCTGCCCTTTTGTTCTCCAGCCCCTATTGGCTAAATCAACTTTGGCAGTTTATTTCTCCCGGTCTTTATAAAAAAGAAAAAAAAGTGTTTTTAGTTTTTTGGATTTTTAGCATAGTCTTGTTTCTTTTGGGAATAAGCTTTGCGTATTTTGTGGTTTTTCCTCTTGTGTTTTCTGTTTTAATGAACTTTGGAGGGGGGATAGATAAACCCTTTATCACTATTAAAAATTATTTATCTTTTGTTACCCGTTTTGCTCTCGTTTTTGGCATAGTGTTTGAAATGCCACTCCTTTTAATTTTTCTTTGTAGGCAGGGTATTATCTCGCCTAAAACTTTAAAAAAATATCGTCGTCAAGCTATCGTAGTTTTATCTATTTTATCAGCTCTTTTAACCCCCCCGGATGTGTTAAGTCTTTTTTTATTGTTATTTCCTTTAATAGTTCTTTATGAAGGGTCTATTTATTTAGCCTGTCTTTTTCAAAAAAAGAAAAAGGGACTGGCAGAGGAAAACCAATAAGCCTGGTATTTTTATAAAAGGCCGTTCTTTGACTTAAAAAAATCACTTTATTTTAAGAGAAAGCAAACGGGATCCTGTTTCTACATTTTCCTCCTGCTTTACATAAATTTTTTTTACTTTGCCACTATGGCCCGCTCGAATTTCATTTTCCATTTTCATAGCTTCCATTACTAACAGCAAATCTCCCTCTTTTACTTCTTCTCCTGTTTGAACAAGCACCTCTACTACTTTCCCTGGCATTCCTGCTTTTAAGACGGTTTCCCCTTTTCCAGGCCCTGAACCTGCTAATTCATTGTAAAGCCTTCTTTCTTCTGTCAGGAGTTGAATAGTTTTATGAGATCCTTTTGTAAAAACAGTGTAATCATCCCCCTTTCGGACAATGTCAATCAAATAGGAGCGGTGGTTAAAGATAAAGCTTATTACTTCACCCACCTGTTGATAGTTTTTTTTAAGCAAACGATAAGTTTCCGTTTTTTCCGTTTTTTTATCTGTTAAGGAAACCTCCCATTCTGCAATATTTTCTCGGACTTCAATTTCATATTGTTTATTATCCATACAAGCTATAAAGAGCATTAGGACCTCAAGCTTTCCCGGCGGGATTTTTCTTTCCACAGGTTATTGTTGGTTAGGGCAGGTTTTTTCTTATTTTGTCTATAGGCGGTAATGGCGGAGGCAATAAGAAAAACTCTTTCATCCACGAAGCTGGAAAACTCTTTTCGGTTTTTCCCACTGATCTCTTCTGTTATAAAATTATTGGTGTAAGTACCGTTTAGAAAGCACTTATGCAGTAAAATATTTTTATGTAACTCCACATTAGTTTTAATACCTGTAAGAGAAATTTCAGCTATTGCTCTTTGTAATTTGTTAATACAATCCTCTCGATCTTTTCCCCAACATATTAATTTAGCCAGCAAAGGATCATAGTGAATAGGAACTTTATATCCCATATAGCAATAGCCATCCACTCGCACAAAAGGGCCTTGGGGGATTCTGCATCGGCGGATTCTCCCAGGGCTTGGAAGAAAGGTTTTAGGATCTTCAGCACAGATTCTAAGCTCAATGGCATGGCCTTTTTGTTGAATATCTTTTTGCTTTATTTTGAGTTTGTGTCCGGCAGTAATAAAAATTTGCTCCTTTACAATATCTACTCCCGTAATAAGCTCTGTCACCGGGTGCTCCACTTGAAGGCGGGTATTCATTTCTAAAAAGTAAAACTTTTTTTCTTGTGAGTCGTATATGAATTCAAAAGTGCCCGCATTAGTATAACCTATTTTTCGTGCCGCTTGGACTGAAAGAAAACAAATTTGCTCTTTTATTTCCTTAGGTAAATTGGGACTGGGAGATTCTTCTATTAATTTTTGATGTCTTCTTTGGACAGAGCACTCTCTTTCAAATAAATGCACAACATTCCCATGTGTGTCTGCCAGAATTTGTGTTTCAATATGCTTAGGGTTTTGTATTAGTTTTTCCATAAACACATCTTCGGATTTAAAGAAGTTTTTAGCTTCCAGCTTACAGGTTTTAAAAGCTTTAGGCATATCTTTTGCATTATAGACACTTCGAATGCCTTTTCCACCGCCCCCTGCACTGGCTTTAAGCAAGACGGGGTAACCTATTTTTTTAGCCTGAGTTTTTGCCTCTTCTATGTTTTTTAGGGCGTGATTTACTCCCGGTGGAATGGGCAAGCCATAGCTTTTCATAAGTTTTCGAGCATTAATTTTATCTCCCATAGCCTTAATAATATCGGCCTTAGGTCCAATAAAATGAATACCCGCTTTTTCCACTGCTTTAGCAAATTCGGGGCTTTCGCTTAAAAAGCCATAGCCTGGGTGGATGGCTTCGGCCTTCGCTTTTAAGGCGACTTCTACAATTTTATCAATATTGAGATAAGAAAGCGCGCTCTCTGCCGGGCCAATATAATAAGCTTCGCTCGCCAACATAACATGAAGGCTGTTTCTATCTGCTTCTGAATACACCGCTACGGTTTTAATTCCAAGCTCGGTGGAGGCGCGGATCACTCGAATAGCGATTTCTCCCCGATTGGCAATCAAGATCTTTTTAAACATTAAACTCCTTTTTGTTTTATTTACAGAGGAATGTTTCCATGTTTTTTTTCTGGCATTTTCTCTCTTTTGTCCTGTAAAACATCTAAGGCCCCTGCTATGTGCTCTCTGGTATGAGAAGGTTCGATAATAGCGTCAATATAGGCCAGCTCCGCCGCTCGGTAGGGATTATTGAAAAGGGCTTCATATTCTGTTAAGAGCTTTACTCTTTCCCGTTCGGGATCTTTTGCGGATTTTATTTGCTTTTTAAAGATCACATTAACCGCTCCTTCTGCTCCCATTACGGCGATTTCGGCTCCGGGGTAGGCCAGATTAATGTCACCCCCTAAATGCTTAGATCCCATAACAATATAGGCCCCTCCATAGGCTTTTCTGGTAATAAGAGTGATTTTTGGGACGCGGGCTTCGGCGTAAGCGTAAAGCAACTTAGCTCCGTGAGAAATAACAGCTCCATGTTCTTGATCTGTGCCGGGTAAAAACCCTGGCACATCTACAAAACTGATTATGGGAATGTTAAAGCAATCACAAAATCGAATAAATCGGGAGGCTTTTTGACTGGCAGAAATATTAATACACCCAGCGAGGTTTTGGGGTTGGTTAGCTACAATGCCCACACTGTAGCCATTTAAACGAGCGAACCCCGTGATAATATTGGGTGCAAAATTTTCTTTTAACTCCAGAAAAAAAGAATCATCCACTACCTCTTTAATTAGAATTTTCATATCATAAGGTTTTTTAGCCTGATCGGGAATAAGCTGGTTAAGCATTTCTGATCGCCTTTCCACAGGATCTTTTGGATCCGGGCGAGGAGGATCGTCCAAGTTATTGCTTGGCAAAAAACTTAAGAGCGTTCTAATCATCATTAAACATTGTTTGTCATTTTGACAGGAAAAATGGGCTATCCCAGATTTTTCTGTATGGGTTTTAGATCCCCCCAGATCTTCTTTGCTTATTTCTTCGTGGGTAACGGCTTTTATAACATCCGGGCCGGTGAGAAACATATAACTGGATTTTTCTACCATAAAGATAAAATCAGATAAAGCCGGAGAGTAAACCGCTCCTCCCGCGCAAGGCCCCATAATAGCACTAATTTGAGGCACCACTCCCGAAAGCCGGGTGTTTTTAAACATAATGTCCCCATAACCTCCCAGCGCGGACACTCCTTCTTGAATCCGTGCTCCGCCGGAATCCTTAAGGCCAATAAGGGGTGCACCATTTTTAAGAGCTAAATCCATTACTTTTAAAATTTTATCTGCTTGCGTGCGAGACATAGAACCACCAAAGACCGTGAAGTCTTGGCCATAGACAAAAACTTTTTTTCCGTTAATTCTTCCATATCCTGTTAAAACCCCATCTCCTGGGATCAGGGTTTTTTCCATATTAAAATAAACCGAACGGTGGGTGACAAATCGATCCAACTCCGTAAAACTTCCTGGATCTAAAAGAAGGTTAAGACGCTCTCTAACTGTGAGTTTGCCCCCTGCTTTTTGTCGGGCCTTTTTTTCTTCCCCTCCCCCGGCGCGGGCTTGTTTGTTTTTTTCTCTTAATTCCAACAGTTTTTGGTAAGAGTTTCGGCTTTTCCCAGGAGGGCTTGAATTATTAGAGTTATTTTTCAAAACCCCCCCTTTTGCTTTAATAATATCATTTTTTCTTCCTATATTTAAAATATCCTTATTTCTTTCTCCATACCTTGTCTTAGCCTAAAAGGTCAAAACGCAAAGATAATTCTATATCATTTTTAGGCACTTTTTCTTTAAAAAAGCTTTTTTCCCAAAGAAAAGTGTTGTATAAAAACTGGTTTTTTATGAGACTTACTCAATCAGTTTGAAAGTTCAGGATGATTTTATGTGGAATCTTTGGAAAAAAGGAAAAGGAGGTCTAAAAAAACACCTTTTGTTGATCAATGTCCGGCCTTCTTATATTCGTATAGCTCAATTAAAAAACGGGGTTTTATCCCATTTTCATTTAGAAAACAGTTTTAACCCCTCTTATGTGGGTTCTATCTATAGAGCGCAAGTCACTAAAAAACAACCCAGTTTAGAGGCTTGCTTCGTAAATCTTGGTTCTAAAAAGTCTGCTTTTCTTTATATGGGCAAAAAAAACTATAATGTGTTTGATGATCTTACTCCTCCCTCTTCCTATCCTAACCCCTTTTTTAAAAAAATAAAACTGGGCCAACAAATTATGGTTCAAGTGGTAAAAGATCCTCTAAAAAGCAAAAACCTGCGGGTGAGTGATAAAATTAGCTTGCCAGGCATTTATTTGGTCTATCTACCAGGTTCCCCTTTTCATATTGGGGTTTCCAGACGAATTGAAGACATTAAAACAAGAGAAAAACTTATCAAACAAGTGAGAAATTTAAACCCTGATTCTGCCCTTATTGTTCGAACAAAAGCTCAGGAAGTAAGTGAGAGGGAATTAAGAAAGGACTTAGAAAATTTGAAAACCCGGTGGAAAGATATTCAGGAAAAATATCAAGCCAGAAAAACTCCAGGGCTTGTTTACTCTGAAATATCTTTTTCCCGAAAAATGCTCCGGGATTTTTTAACAGAAGAGGTGGATCAGATTTTAGTGGATGAGGAGCAAATGTTTTTAGATCTTAAAAGTTTTTTAGATCAAACTATGCCAAAGCATAAACATAAACTCTCTTTTTATGATGGCTATCAGAGGTCTTTGTTTGATAAATATGATTTGGAATCAGAATTAAAGAAATTATTGAGCAAGAAAGTGAGACTTAAATCCGGTGGGTTTATTGTTATTGAAGAGACGGAAGCGGCGGTGGTGGTGGATGTGAACACAGGAGGCTTTATGGGAAAAAACCTCCCAGAAGAAAATATTTTAAAAATCAACCGAGAGGCGGTAAAAGAAATTGCCCTTCAGCTTCGCCTAAGAAACTTAGGAGGAATTATTATTATTGACTTTATTGATATGGAAATAGAGAGCTCTCGGCAAAAGGTAATGGAAGAGTTTTCTCAGGAACTTAAAAAAGATCCTGTTCCTACAGAGCTTTTTGGTTTGTCGGAATTGGCGGTGGCTCAGCTAACTCGGAAAAGAATTAGCTCTTCTTTATTAGAAAAAATGTGCAAACCTTGTTCTCATTGTGAGGGACGAGGTTGGGTCAAAAAGCCGGATTTTTGACTTTAAGCTATTGACAAACTAAGCTTTTTCTATTGTTATGGATAAAGTGAAGGGGTTTTTATGTATATCATAGTAAAAAAAGGTTCACACCAGTATCGCGTATGCCCTGGTCAGTTTATCAAAATGGAAAAAATAGATCAGGAAGTGGGTGCTCAGTGGAGGTCGGATCAAATTTTAGCTTTTAAGTCAAAAGAGGGCCAGGTTTTAATTGGCGCGCCTTATTTAGAAAAGTCAGAAATAAAGGGGCGAGTGGTTAGACATGGGAAGAGCAAAAAAATCTTGGTTTTTAAGAAAAAAAGAAGAAAAGGTTATCGAAAAACTCAAGGCCACCGTCAAGAATTTACAGAAGTTTATATAGAAACTTTTTTTACTCCACAGGGAGAAAAAATAGAAGTTTTAAAAGAGAAAAAACAAGAAATCGCAAACCATAGTCAGGAGAAATAAAATATGGCTTCTAAAAAAGCTTCAGGTAGCACGAGAAATGGTCGGGACTCTCAGAGTAAAAGGTTGGGTGTTAAGCGATTTTCCGGTCAGATGGTTCTTCCCGGAACTATCTTGGTGCGCCAACGGGGAACTTGTTTTTATCCAGGCCAAGGGGTAGGTGTGGGTCGGGATTGGACTATTTATTCTAAAGTTAAAGGCCGTGTGCAGTTTGAAAATTTAGGCAAAAAGAAGCAAAAAGTCAGTGTGCTCAAGCCCTCCTTTTAAATCTTATAAAAAAAAATCTTTTGTAGATAGCTTTTCAATTCAGCTTTCCTCTGGAAAGGGGGGAAGAGGAGCGGTTCATTTTCAAAGAACCCGCAGATCTTTAAGGGCCGGCCCAGACGGAGGAGATGGGGGAGATGGGGGAGACTTAACTTTAGCCCCTAAGAGTGACTTAAGGGATTTTTCTCATCTAAAGTCCCGGGTTTGTTATAAAGCAGGAGACGGAAAGCCTGGGCAGGGGGACAAGAAAAAGGGAGCTAAAGGCCAAAATTTAACCCTTTATGTTCCTAAAGATACTATTTGTTATGATCTTACGGGTCAAAAATTAAAAGAATTAAAGGATAAAAGCTGGTGTGTGCTAAAAGGAGGAAAAGGGGGGAAGGGAAATCATTTTTTTAAATCCTCTCGCCAGCAAGCCCCTCAGTTTGCGCAACCTGGCCAATCGGGCCTTAAAAAAACTTTAACTTTAAAGTTAAAAACCTCTCCTATCTTACCCCGTCAAATCAAAAGAAAAAAAGATTATTCTGTAAAATCTACTCTGGGAGTCTTTGGAGCGTCCTTTAATCCTCCGCACTTAGGGCATTTGAACTTGTTGGTTCAGGTGCAAAAGCAGTTTAATTTTGACTTGATAAAAGTGGTACCTACTTTTCAAAATCCTCTTTTATCTCCTCAAGTAGAAGTTTCTCCTTTAAAAAAATTAGCCCTTGTTCATAAAGTGTTTAAAAGCTTTTCTTTTGTGGAAGTGGATGATCGAGAAATAAAAAGAAAAGGGGTAAGCTACACTATTGACACTATAAAGTCTTTGGAAAAGGAGTGTCCCTTTAAAGAGATTTTTTTAATCATGGGGCTGGATCAATGGGCTAAGTTTGATAAATGGAAAAACTTTAAAACTCTTTTAAAAAAAACCCACTTAGTGGTTTGTAGTAGAAAAGGCTATGAATGGGAAAAATCGTCCCCACTTTTTTTTAAGAAATATGTTTCTAATAAGAATCTCCCTTTTGCAGAATATAAAAGCCCGCAGGCAGGTAATAAAAATATTTACTGGCTTTCTTTAAAGGATAAAGAGGTTTCCTCTTCTCAAATTCGTGAACTTGCCTCTCAAAAAAAAGCAGTGGACCACTTAGTTCCTTCTTTAGTGGATCAGTGGATTAAACGGGAAAACCCTTACTTGTTAAGTCAGGAAACCAGCGTTCGAGCAGAGGATAAGGGTTCAGCTTCTATGGGCATTGAATCTGAACTCGATAAAAAAGAAGATAAGGGTTCAGTAGGTTTAGAGGGTTCAGCTTCTATGGGCATTGAATCTGAACTCGATAAAAAAGAAGATAAGGGTTCAGTAGGTTTAGAGGGTTCAGCTTCTATAAGCCAAGTTCTGAAACATAAAAACTCTAAGATAATTCAATTTTTTGCAGAAGTTTTGCTGGAAAAAAAAGCCCAGAAAGTAAGAACTTTTGATTTAACGGGTTTTCCTAAAATTCCTTTTGATTTTACTGTGGTGGCATCGGGTTTAAACCCTCTACACACCAGGGCTTTGGCTACTTATTTACAGAAACAGGTTAAAAAGCGATTTTTGTTTTCTGCTAAGGCTTTAGAGGGGCAGGAAACAGGAGAGTGGATTGTGTTGGACTATGGGGCTTTAGTGGTGCATATTTTCTATGATTACAAAAGGGAGTATTATCGTCTGGAGGATTTATGGAGCGAAGCTCCTCAAAAAGATTTTTCCTCAGACTTTTAAGTGTTTGGCCTGATTTTTGCAAAGCGGATTTTTTAAACCCAAGTGTATAGCAAAAAGATATGTAGCAAAAGTAACTCTTAACAACCTTTTAGATGTGAAAGAAGAAGCAATTATGAACCTTGAACAAAGTAAAAAAAATCTCTCTTTTTGGCTTAGAAATTGCTCAATATGTGGTTGGGGGTTTCCTCCCGTGGCCTGGCTTTGCTCTCATTGTTGGAAGAAGGTAACAAATTGTTACCTTTCCCCATTAGATATGGTTCGGGAGCAGGAAGGGTTAACTCATATTCGGCTTTTTGATTGGAGAAGGGAAAATGATTTTTTTATTCGCAAGCTTTTAACCAGTTTAAAAAAAGGAGGACCTCCGTTTATTTTTAATAAGCTGGTTTTAGCTTTTTTGGACCGGATTTTTCAGATCCGCCCTCTCCCGCAGACAGCTGTATTGGTTCCGGCCCCAGCCCATTCTCTCTATGATTTTAAAGATCATGCTTTTTTATTGGCAGAGGCTTTTTCTCGTCTTTCAGGCTTTCAACTTAAAACCCCGCTTTTACGAGAATCTTTAAAAACTTCTTCTCAAAAACAAAAAACCCGTGAAGAAAGAAAAAAAACCCGGGTTTTTTTAAAGGAAGAAAATTTTATAAAAAAAAGCTCAGTTATTTTTGTGGATGATATTTTAACCACAGGGGCTACAGCTCACGCGGTTTATAAAACTTTAGGAGAACCTAAGGACTTTATGATTTTCACCCTCACCTACCGCTCTGATTTTTTAAAAACAGGCTGTCAAGGAAGGCAGGGATGAAAACTTATTTCTTAGTTTATCTCCTGTTAAGTGGGTTTATTTCCCCATCTGCGTTTTCTTTTTCTTCTGATGATTTAAAAAAAGCCATTCATAAATACACGCAAAATAAAGGTGTTAAAATGGGATTTAAAAAAAAAACTTATTTAAAGCTACTCAAAAAAACAAAAAAATCTAAGGGGGAAATTTTAATATCCAAGGGCCATTTTATTTTGAAAGTAAGAGATCATTTAAACACTCAAATTCTTTTTGATGGAAAGGCTTTGTGGCATATATCTTTTCCCGCTGGTGCAAAAAAACAAGTGGAAAAAGTGAGCTTTTCAAAAAACCAAAGAAAATATCCCCTTTCTTTGGTTTTTTCCCCGGATTTATTATTTCAACACTTTCGGTTTATCTCCTCTCGACCTAAAGGCAGAACATGGATTTTACATTTTAAACCTGTTCAAAAAAGTGCTGAAATCAGCTCTTTTTCTGTAAAAATGGATGGAAATTTGATTTTAGGAGTTTGGCTAAAATGGAAAAACTCAGAAAATGAGGAAGAATATACTTTTTCCAATATTCGATTTAATCAGGATATTTCTTTAAAAGCCTTTAAACTTGCCCTGCACCACCGGGAAAAGCTTAAAAAGTAAAGGTTTATAGGATTAAAAACCCTGTTTTTTGGGAGATGGTTGAACTTAAGTGCAAGGATTTAAAGTCTCCATTCATAAAAGGCTAAAAACCCTGTTTTTTGGGAGATGGTTGAACTTCATGGGTTTTAGTCTCTTTGCCCTTTGGGTATAGACTTTTAGAAATAAAACAAGTAAAAAGTTAATATTTTAAAGATATGTGATATTTATCTTTAATCTTTATGAGGAAACCCATAAAGAGGTTTTCGTTAAAGTGTGGAGTGTCTTATAAACATACGGCGTAAATATGAGTTTTTTTAATCAGATATATGATTATTTCTCACAGGATCTGGCTATTGACTTAGGCACAGCCAATACCTTGGTATATGCGAAAGGGCAGGGCATTATTTTAAATGAACCTTCTGTAGTGGCGGTAAAAAAGACTGTGAGTGGAGAAAATGAAGTGTTAGCTGTAGGGCGGGAAGCTAAGTTTATGCTGGGCCGAACTCCTGGGAGTATAAAAGCTATTCGCCCTATTAAAGATGGAGTGATAGCTAACTTTGAAATTACGCAAAAAATGCTTAAACATTTTATCACTCGATCTTCCACCCCTTCTCGCCGTTTGATTCGCCCGCGTATAATTATCTGTGTGCCTTTTGGAATTACACAGGTGGAAAAAAAAGCCGTAAAAGAATCGGCATATTCTGCGGGAGCCAGGGAAGTTTATCTGATTGAAGAGCCTATGGCCGCGGCTATTGGAGCGGGGCTTCCTATTACAGAAGCCAGGGGCAGTATGATCGTAGACATTGGAGGGGGGACTACTGGTATTGCGGTTATTTCCTTAAATGGCATTGTTCACTGTGAGTCTATTAAGGTGGCGGGGGATAAATTTGACGAAGCTATTATTAATTTTGTGCGCCGGCAAAAAAATCTTTGGATAGGAGAGAGAACAGCGGAAAATATAAAAATTAATATTGGCACAGCCGATCCTGGGTCAGAGGAAAAAACAATGGAAATTAAAGGCCGGGACACTATGTTGGGCGCGCCTAAAACCCTTACTATAAGTAGCACTCAAATTAATGAGTCTTTACAAGATAGCCTGAACGAGGTGGTGAACGCGGTTAAGATGGCCTTGGAAAAAACTCCTCCTGAATTGGCCGCAGACATTGTAGATAACGGGGTTATTTTAACAGGAGGAGGAGCTTTGTTAAATAACTTAGATATTTTGCTTAGAGAAAAAACAGGTCTCCCTGTTTCTGTGGCGGAAAGTCCGCTTTCTTGTGTAGTGCGAGGGGCGGGACAGGTATTGGATCAGCTGGCTCTCTTAAGGGAACTAACTATCACTTAATATTTTTTGTCTAAGAAATATGTTAATGGCCGGTGAAAAAAGGGTTATTACTATTTAATAGTCCGTGAAAAAGCTTATCCTCCCTCGCTAAACTTAGAAGCCAAGTTGTTGGTTCTGTAGTTTCTTGTAGGCGGGAATCTCTTGACTTTTAAGGAGATGTGACCCAAGCAACTTCTTAACTAAGCAGGCTTTTTCACGGATGGTTATTTACACTTTAGAACTGGAATCCAAGCGGGTTTTGGGGTAAAGTAATCTCTGTTTCCTTTGTTGCAATATAACTTTTTCCAGGACTTATTATGTTAAACAAAATAGTTTATTTTCTTTTGGCTTGTGACGAGAAAAAAGCTTTTAAGTTTTTGCAAAAAAGCCGATTTTTAGTTTCAGAAGAAAAAGCCTTACCTGATGGTTTTATAAAAAACAGCCAGCTCGTCTTTGAAAGAAATAAAAAAAGCTTGGTGAAAGAAGGCTTAAGGGATGAAGGCTTGGAGGATGAAAGTTTGGTGAAAAAAAGTGAAATTCAAGAAAGAGATAAACTCCCTTGGAAAAACTTTTGCAAAAAATCTTCTTATGAAGAGGTGTTGCCTTTAGTGGTGTGTGGGATCTTGGGGTATTCTTTAGAAAAAGGGGCTTGGTTTTTAAAAATCCATCCAGAGACTCTTTCTTATCGTTTTAAGCAAGGGCTTTTAATTTTAGGCGAGGAGTTAAAACAAGAGGGGTTAAGAGATTTTGATTCTTTCCTCTTAAATAGACCTTTAAAGGAAAAAGCTTTAGTGTATTGTGATCTTCTTTCTCAAGCGGATTTACCGAAAAATTTAAAAGAAATATCGTTTAATCAAAAAAATCAAAAAACCCGGCGGTTTTTATTTTATGCTATAGGGTGTTTGTTTTTTGTGATAGTGGGTTGGGTTGTTTCTTTTTTATGGTCTCCTCCTTCTCAGTTTATTTTGTATCAATCTCCTTAAGGTTGTTTAATTGGGACAGACTATGAAAGATCATTTATTTTATTTAAGGTTGTTTAATTGGGACAGACTATGAAAGATCATTTAGAAAAAAATATTTTAGAAACAGTAAAAAATCAAATCAAAAAAGCTCTTAAAAATTCTAAGGCTTCTTCTTTCTCTGTGGCCTTTGACGCCGATGGCACTCTTTGGCCTGGTGATGTGGGAAAAAACTTTTTTCTTTATCAGGTGGAAAAAGGTTTTTTAAAGAAAAAAACTCCTCGTCATCCCCAAGAAGTTTTTGATCAAATTTGTGAGACTAAAGGAAAAAAAGAGGCTCTTTGTTGGTTAGCGCAAATTCAAGCCGGTTTTTCTCTTAAGCATATAAATAAGATGGTGTTTGATTTTTTAAGGGAGAGACCTTTTAAAGTTTTTTTGTTTCAAAAACAGTTAATAACTTGGCTTTTAAGTCAAAATGTTAATGTTTTTATAGTCAGCTCTTCTTTAAAATGGGTTTTAGATCAAGCCCTTCTGAGCTATGGCCTTCGGGCGGAAAATATTATTGGGGTTGAAACTTTAGTAAGAGAAGGTATTATTACAAAAGAGCTGGTAACCCCTCCTCCTATTCGGGAAGAAAAGGTTGGGGCTTTTAAAAAGAAAGCAGGTGATGGGCGTCCTATTTTTTCGGCTGGCAACACTTTGTCTGATCAGGCTCTTTTAGAATATGCCTCCCCGGTCCGGCTTGTGCTCTCTACGGCTAAAGAGGGGGAGAGAAACTACGAGTCTGAAAGAAAGCTTTTATCCTTGGCGAAAAAAAGGAATTGGCTTATTCAAAACGGAATGCCAGACTTAGTTTGATGGTCTTTTTCACACTTAACTATTTAAGTCTTCTTCCGTGTAAAACCCACGTTCATTATTTTTAACACTTTTTTATTTACTTTTGCGGGTTTTGGATCTTTTAAGTGATTTACAATTTTCAATTTGCTCCACTACATTTAAAGGTTCCTCTGAAGTTAACTCCATTTTAAGGAAAAGGGGTTTCTGATTTAAGGAAAAGGGGTTCTGATATTTGTGCACCAGGTCATAGTTTCCTGGAGCACCGCAAGCAGAAATAGGATATTTAAGACATATATGGTTTCTATTTGTTGAGAGGGATGTGCATTCTTGTTCATTAATGTATTGCCAGTCTGAACTATCACATATTGGGTAAAGATCATACTTAATGCTCTTCTCATCGAACTTCCTGTAACTGTAAACAATTTTTATTTCCAGGTTTTTAAATTGAGCTGATGTTAAACGCATACAATCCCCTCTGTGGTTAAGGGATCCAACCAGCCGTTTCGTTCTTTCCTCATCGTATGTGGAAAAAAGTAGCTGGGTATTGGCTTGTAAAGTTATAATATACGCTAAAGCTTTAGTATTTAAAAACAGCAACAAGAAGATTCCGCTAAAGATTCCCTTAAGTAACAGGTTTAGTTTTTTCATTTTTGTTCTCCTTATAAAGTTAGACTGAATCGACTATTTAAGTTTGCAAGTATATATTTTTTTAAAGCCAATTCATAACTTTTTTCTCTAAAACTTAAAAAAAATCAACCTATATGTAATCTTTACACACATTATCCAAAAATAAGTCATTCTTTTATAATTAGTCCTCCGTGATAAAGTTTATTTGATTGTATCCACGCCCTGACTCACACCCACCGCTCGGTCTCAGACATGCGTTTTGCCACGCCCGCGACGTCTTCCATACGCGACGTGTTCAAAGCCGAACTCGCCTCGTGGTGGGTATGAGCCAGGGTTTTTTTCACACTTAACTATTTAAGTCTTTAATCTTTGGAAACAGAAGAGATTTTAAGTGTTTTACAATGGGAAGGATGAGGTTTATCTATTCTGGAGCAGGTTGTTTTATTATCTTCAGTTTCATTAAGGCATTTATATAAAGCTGTATGACCCTCGCAGTGGGTTGTTTCCAATAAAGAATTAAGGCAAGTCACACCTTTATTAACAGAGCTTTCTTCTATAAAGAAAGGATCCACTAAAGGTTCCTCTGAGGTTAAGTTCATTCTAATAAAAGGGACTTCTGGTATTTGTATAAGATCATAGTTTCCTGGAGTACAAGCATGGACAGAATCAGAATATTTAACACATTCCCAGTCATCACTATGTGTTGTGTATTTGCACCTATTAATATTAAAGTTCATAAATTGCCAGTGTCGAGTGTCGCATATAGGAAAACTAACCTGTTTATCACCTATAGGGATGGTATGGGTGATCGCAAGGTCTGCAAATTGATTTAAGGTTAAGCGCATACAATCTCCTTTGTGGTTAAGGGATCCGGAAATCCACTCCCCCCCCTCATCTTTTGAGGAAAAATATAGCCTGGCATCAGCTTGTAAAGTTATAATATATTCTTCTTCCGCTAAAGCTTTAGTATTTAAAAACAGCAACAAGAAGATTCCGCTAAAGATTCCTTTAAGTAACAGGTTTAGTTTTTTCATTTTTGTTCTCCCGATTATAAAAAAGTTAAAGGTTATAAGATACATACTTATATTTACTTTATTGCCCAGTCAAGGTTTTTTTGTCTAGTAAAAAATTTATGGCGTGTGTATTTTTTACACAGCTTATACAAAGTTTACTTCAGTTTAAAAACCATAGAAAAACAAAGTAAGCCTTGCGGGAGCAACTGCATAATCCCCCCATAGATTGGCCACAGGCAGAGTATATAAAAGCTGGTTTGTTATTTGTTTTTGATTAGGTGATCATAAAGCTTGTCAAAACGATTATTCATATCATTAAAACGATTATTCATATCATTTTCTATCTTATTAAAGCGATTATTCATATCATTGGTAAGATGATCAACCTTCTTATGGGTGTCTGTGATATGATTATCCAGCTTTTTGTTTATATGTTTTATCTCATTACCCAGGAAAACCTGGTGAGCAATCAGGAAAACAATCCCGATCGGGATAGATTGTTCAAAAAAAGCTAATATGTCTGCTAAGTTCATATTTCCATTAAAACATTATATGTCCTAAAAATAAAGAAAAAAGTTAGGGATGTTTTCCGATCGGGGGGTAGGGTGGCACGGCATAGGAGACTTTAGGTCTTTTTTTGAAAAATGGAAACTTGTTTCTCTGGAGTTTGACAGTTAATTTGAGAAAAAAGGCTCAAAACCCTATAAAATAGCCTCTATTCAGGGGTTTTTTGGCTTTTCTCCAAAAATTGTAGTATAAAAAAGCCCGACTTAAGGTTTAAAAATAGCTTTTAATTGCTTTTTTTTCCTCTGCTGGCGGACAAAATTTAAGCAACTTCTTAGGTATTTGAACCTTCGTCACCTGAAACATCTTTGCTGAAATAAAGTCGGGAGACTTTAAGTGTTTTACAATAGGAAGGATGAGGTTTATCTATCTATTCTGAAGCAAGTTGTTTTATTATCTTCAGTTTCATTAAGGCATTTATATAAAGCTGTATGACCCTCGCAGTGGGTTGTTTCCATACTCTAAATCTGATTTTGTTTTTTAGCAGAAATCTTTTGACTTTTAAGGAAGATGAGTGTATTAAACAGGTTAACTTATACTTAATTAACTATAATAAGGAGGTATTTATATGTGGTTTCGCTATTTAAAAGTTTTAAACTTGAGATTTATCAAAGCTCGGGTTTTTAAAATGTTTTAATGGGATTAATATTAAGTTTTCTGCTTGTTTCGTGCTCTGGTGATGATTCCAGCAATTCTGATGAAGACAAAGAAAATGCAGGAACTGAAGGGACAACAGGGACAACAGGAACAGCAGGGACTACAACTAATACAGAAAATGCAGGTTCTCAAGGTTCAGTAGAACAAGACGGGGCACCTAAGCATTGGATACTTTCTGTTCCTTTTCAAAAGATTTCAGCCGGAAGTTTTACAATGGGCAGTCCTGCATATGAAAGCAATAGAGATGATGATGATGAAGCTCAGGTGCAGGTGACAATATCAAAGCCGTTTGAGATAATGACAAAGGAAGTGACCCAAAGCCAGTGGGTTAAGGTGATGGGGAGCAACCCTTCTCGGTTTAAATCAGAGGATGACTGTAATAATGATTATGATGCTGAAAACGATATGTGCCCTAATCATCCGGTGGAGATGGTATCTTGGGGTGATGTGCAGGAGTATATAGGGAAGTTAAATAAGGCATTAGGCTTAAGTGGTTGTGATGGGACACCAAGCAGTTCAGCGGGTTGTTATCGTTTGCCGACAGAAGCGGAGTGGGAGTATTCCGCCAGGGGTGGCACGACAACAGCTTACTCATTCGGGGATGATGCTTCAGATTTAGAGGATTATGCGTGGTATAGTGGTAACTCCGAAAACCAAACTCACGAGGTGGGTTTAAAGAAGGCTAATCGCAAGGGATTATATGATGTTCATGGTAATGTATGGGAGTGGGTTCAGGATAAGTATGCGGGTAATTTACCAGGGGGAAGAGACCCTTTAAAGACTTCTGGTTCGTTTCGGGTTATTCGTGGCGGTAGCTGGGACTACACCGCGCAGGACTTGCGTTCCGCGATTCGTGGCAACGTCTTTCCAGCCTTCAGGTTCAACTTTGTCGGCTTTCGTCTTGTGAGAACCTTGTAACCCTTCAAATTTATAAAAACAGTCTGGCAATGTATAAGAAACTTTAAAAAACAAAATCTGGTTTAATGCCGGCTGAGGTAATAGAAAAAGATAGAGTGTATAATTTTAATAGTCCTTAAAAGAGGGTGATAAGTTAATGAGAGATTGACAAAAAGTTTTTTTTGTTTAAAAACTTTTAAACACAATGAAAAAAAGCAAAAAGTTTCTGCACGATCATTTTTTCAAAGAAGTCTACTCTCAATTAGTTGGAAAATAATAAGAGAGATTGAACAAACCACATTAGAAGAGGAGGAAAGAGTTATGGCACCGTTACTTCAGTATTCATTGGATGAAGCCAGAGAAGAAGGCATACAAAAAGGCATGGAAAAGGGCATGGAAGAAGGCATACAAAAAGGCATGGAAAAGGGTATGCAGGCAGTGGCCTTAAATATGCTGAAGAATAAGTTTAAGCTATCTGTTATTTCTGAAATCACGGGGCTTTCTGAAAAAGAAATTAAAAACCTTAAAATCAGCCCCTGAAAGATTTTTCATCAAAAAACAGGTGTTTTCTTTAGACAAATGTTCAAAATAAAATTGCAAGAGACCTGCCTGTGCGAGGACAAGCTTTTTTGCGGACCAATAGAGTATTTTGTGTTGTGTCAGACTAAAGGTTTGTCTTTGTAAGCCGTTGGTTTATATTGTTATAGTTTAAATACTTCGGAAATTAATTATTGTGATACTAAAACCTTATTTAACAAAAAAGAGAGAGAAACAAGGCTAAAAAAGGCTTATCTAAAAGGGCCTTCCCTCTCGCGTAAGGCCCGGTTAAACCAGGTCCGTTTAAATCCAGGTCGTTTAAACCAGGCCTGTTTAAATAGGATTATCCGGGGGGATGCAGTCTTGGTTCTTGAAAAGTTGGATCCTGATCTTTTGTTTGATGTGATTATTGCTGATCCTCCTTACAACATAGGAAAAAACTTTGGTAACAATCAAGATAATTTAAGTTTAAAAGACTATATTAGGTGGTCTTGCAGGTGGATAAACCTTTGCCTTAACCGCTTAACAGCCGGTGGTCTTTTGTATGTTTATGGTTTTTCTGAAATACTGGCTCATATTTCTGTTCATTTTCCTTTGGAAAATCAAAAATGGCTGGTTTGGCATTATACTAATAAAACAGTTCCGTCTTTAAAATTTTGGCAAAGGAGCCATGAAACTTTAATTTGCTTTTGGAAAAACAAAAAACCTCATTTAGAAATAGATCAAATAAGAGAACCTTATACTCCCGCTTATAAGAAATGTATCGGCAAAGTAAGAAAAGGGGTTAAAAGTCGGTTTGGCTCTAAAGAAACTATTTACAATGGGCATAAAAAGGGAGCTTTACCAAGGGATGTGATTAAAATACCAGCTTTAGCAGGGGGAAAGGGGTTTAAAGAGAGGAGTCCCTTGAAGCACCCCACCCAAAAACCTTTAGCTCTTTCGGAAAAACTTTTAAAATCTCGAATTAACGGCCAAAGTGGACGAGTTTTAATTCCTTTTGCGGGTTCTGGTTCTGAGTGTGTTATGGCTAAGAAATTGAAAATGGATTTTTTAGGAATAGAGATTAATCCAGACTATGTAAAAGCAGGAAGAAAATGGCTGGCTCATATAGATTGAGTATGAGTTGGATTGGGCTTGAAAAATAAAAACAAGTAAAAAAGGCGGAAATGTTGTGTTTGCATTACCCCCATCTTTATCTGTAACTGTTAGAGGAGAATCTTATTATTGCAAATAAAAAATTAAATCTTGTTGATAAAAGTTGCTATAAAAAACTTGCGGACCAAAGCACCCTAAAAAAATTATATGGAATATAGATTGCTAAAATGAAATTGATAACAAATATACAACCTCCCTTTTTGATTGATATTCTTTTAAAACAATCTAAAGGTTTGAAGGAAATCAAAGTAGCTGTTGCTTATTGTAAGGATTATAAACTATTTGAATATTGTAAAAAACATGCAATTAAACTGAATTATTATGATTATTTAAGCATTAAAGCTTCTATTTCCTCTGCTTCTTTAGGGACGGCCTGGCTTAAAACCTCTGCTCCCTTTTGGGTGATCAGCACATCGTCTTCAATTCGAAAACCAAGCCCTCTTAGATCTGGCTTTAAGGATAAATCATGAGCTGGCAAGTAAAGTCCAGGCTCTATGGTGAGAACAAAGCCTTCTTCTAATTGAATATTTTTAGTAGGAGAAAAAACGGGATCATGCACATCTAAACCTAAAGAATGGCCAAAAGAATGAGGAAAATATTTTATATATTGTTTTTGATCAATAATTTCTTTTAAAGATCCAGAAAGTAACCCTTCTTCTCTCATCAGATGAGATAAAAGCTTAACTAACCGTTTTTGAATATCCTTAAAAAATATTCCAGGTTTAAGGCTTTTAATAATTTGTTTTTGAACGGAAAGCAGTTTGTTATAAAGCCTTTTTTGCGTTTTAGAAAATTTTCCATTAACGGGAAAGGTTCTGGTAATGTCGGAGCTATAGTAATTATACTCTGCTCCCGCATCCACTAACAGCAAATCTTTGTCCTGGGTTTGGCGACTGTTTTTGATGTAGTGTAAAATACAGCCGTTAGGTCCTGAAGCAAAGATACCGGGGTAAGCTTCAGCATGGGCTCCTCTTTTTTGGATCTCAAATAAAAACCTGCCATAAATAGCCCCTTCGTTTAAGCCAGGGCGCGCAAACTTCATTATCTCAATATGCCCTGCCGAAGAAATAGACACAGCTTTTTTAATGGCATTTATTTCCTCAGGGTCTTTTTTCATTCTAAGGGGAACAATTAAGTGCACAGGATCTTGAACAGAAAAAGACACTCTTTTTTTGCTTTTTAAAAGCGAGATAAGTTTTTCTACTTGTTTGTCCCAGTCAGGATTTTCTCCAAAAGGGTAATAAAGAAAATGTAAGTTCTTTAAAGCCTCTCCACTTTTTTTTAAAAAATCTTCTATAGAATAACAGTCATCCACTTGAAAGGTCTCTAAGGCTTTTTTAGGTCCGTAAACCGGGCCGGTCCAAAGTTCTTTTTCTGGATCTTTTTCTTGGACAAACAAAAAAGTTTTTTCTATTGGGCGCGATAAGATCATCAGCAAAGAAAAAGGTTCTTTAAAGCCACTCAGATAAATCAAATTAGAAGAGGGTCTATAGGGAAACTCCACATCCCCTGATCGCTTGCTTTTTGGCCAGGAGGGAATAATAAGAGCTGAGTCTTCCGGCATACTTTTGATAAGCTTTTTTCTTCTATTCTTATAAATTTCCATATTAAAAGAATCTGAGTTCATATCTTTGACTTTATATCACTCTTTATTTATAGGCAATTTCAATAAATCAGCTTTTTCTGCCAACTCCTGTGCTGTTTGTCTGATTTTTGCATCAGTCCAGCTATTAAAGCCAGTTATATTGGCGTGTCTTCGGTGCTGTCCTTTATCAGTGTCTGACTCCACCTAAAATTTCCTTTGCTAAAAAGGCCTCCAATTAACTAAATCCATAGCTTATTTGTTTTATCTTTTCAAACAGCATTTTTTTGCCGGCAAAATTGGTTTCTCCACAACCTTTTTCTTCTTCTAATTGATAATGATAAATAAGGTTATCGTCTTTTACTGAGATAGCTACATATTGTTTATGAGATAAAAACCACTCAAAACAAATCGCACCGTCATTTTCAGGAGTAATGTCCACTTTTTCAATAAATAATCTGGATTCTTGAAACAGCTTTTTGGCAAACTTTAAAGCTTGTGACCAATGTTGAACCGGCTTAGCTCCATAGCCGTCCCAATTTTCCTGTTGGTGTTTCTCATAAACTTGTGTAATTTTATTGTTTAAGTGCTGTAACAGTTTTTCATCTTTTTTAAGGGACATATATTAAAACCTCTCCGGTAAGCCTGGTTTTAGGGACCTTCAGCTTCTCAATTAAAGCACAATGCTTGACTGAAAACAAAGCCTTTTTTCATGCTAAGCGATAAGCCCATTAAATTATGGTTTCAACCATCTGGCAACTACTTCTTCTTTTTTTTCTTTGGTTTTTCTGTGACTGCTGTTGTTTGTGTTTTTCTTTTTTGCAAAATGATCATTATCTTAAGCCTTCTTTTTACAATTTGTCTTTTTTGTTCATTTTGATTTTAATGTAACACGATAAGTTAAAAAATATTTTATGCACTACCAGGTGAGTTTTTATGATCATTATCAGATATGAAATTATTTTTTTCATAAGCTTCAAATTTATTGTAAGCTTCTATAAAAAGAGGTGAACCAGAGAGAGATAAAGGAGAAACAGCTCCTAAAAACATAAATGGATATTTTTTTGTATTGCTCGGATCAATAAAGGATTTATATAAATTAAGAGCTGAGTCACTATTAACAGTATTTTTTATCTTTCTTAATTCATCACCTGTGGTCAATCCATAACCAAAAACATGAATGCGCAACTGCTTTACAATTTCATCATCTAAAGACTCCAATGTTTGTGTAATAAACATATGTCCTACTCCGTATTTTCTGGTTGTGCGGACGGCATCCACTATATTTCTTGTTAATGCCTTTATTCTTAATTCAGAAGAAGGGTTTTTAGAAATAAATCTATGAGCTTCATCCATTACTACAAGCGTATTAGCTAATTCGTGACCTGATCCATAAAGTTCTTCAGATTGCTTTACAATTGTTTTTTCAATAAGTTCAAGGAAAAGAGGTTGATATTTATCTGTATCTTTATCTGATATACTGGTGTCAATTATCACAAAATTTCCTTTTTCTTTAGGAGATATAACTTTCTTTATAACTTGTTCTATGTCTGTTTCTCCCTTAGTGAATAATTTATATATTCGATCAAATATTCTTTGGCTCATTTGATCCTCTTTTGCTGATTTTATAGACTGTGTTAACCTCGCACGATCATTCGGTCTTTGATAAATTCTATTTACATTTTCTTCTTTTTGTAAGTAATCTAACATATTATTTAAAACCAGATCTCTAATATATTTTATTCTATTATTAAACAGATAATTCACAATAAGCCTCTTCATATCCTCTTTTTTGTCATCTGTAGTAAGATTGAACGCTTGTCTAATATAACCACTTTCCAATAATAAATTGCCAAATAATTCAAGATCATTAGGTAAGGAAATATCCTTAATTAGTTTGTATGTTGTGTATTTTGCTCCAATGCTTTGTATTGCTTCACTTAATTTTTTATTACTGGGCAATAAGTCGTTATCTTTGTAAAATTGCCCTTGTGGATCAAAAACTAATATATTCATTTTTTTATTTCTTGCATAACTAAGAAGCATTAAGGACGACATGACCGTCTTTCCCGATCCTGTTTTGCCGAAAACTCCAATATGAAGAGCATCCCCAGCGGCTGTATAATCTCCATCTTCTTCTGTTTTCCCAAAATGTTTAAACCACATTGGCATATTAACATCTTCTGATCCATATATAGTGCCAATGTATTGAATGGCCTCACCATATCCATTAACTAAGCTTCTCATAAAACTGTCGTTCATTTTTTCAACTTTTTGTCCTGTAGATGGTGAAATAGCTAAAACATGGCCAGTAGGAGGTATATTACCTTGGAAATGAGTAAAACAAGATTGAACACTAATATTAGCTAAACGTGTATCTGCTGTTCCACTTAAATTTGGCAAACTACCTTGTTGTTTTATAACTCCTTTAAAAGCCATATCTTCATGCCATCTATTTCTGGTTTCTACAGATGTAATCTGTCCGAGAGTAAGAACTTCTTGTCCAGCTTCTTTCATTTTAACAAATACCATTTTACCTAATAAACTGGGATTTGGATGTTCATTTGTAGAAGTAATGTCTATACTAATTTCCGTTGTTGTACTTGGAGAGCTTGTAACACCAATTTTTTCCAGAGAAGTATTTTTATTTTCATTCATAGTTAGCTCCTATAAGAATTAAAAATATATGGTTTAAATTTATTATCAATATTTAACTCTTTTGAGAATTTAACTGCATCTTGCAAAGCATATAATCCACCTGAAACACTTTTGGCCATCATATCTGCTAAATATTGAGGAAAAGGCTCTTGAATATGAGGTATACATAATTGTCTTTTTATACTGCGTAATAGTTTTTCAAAATCTCTATGATTTTCTGCAATGGATTTTTTACATTCAATCCGAAAAGCTGAGCTATTGTCATAAGGTTTATAATAAGTAAAATAAATTTTTGATTCTTGAGGTCTATTATCTGCTGTTTGGGTTTTCACAGGTGTTAACTTATTTTCTAATTGTTTATTTAATAGTGATTGATTTTCAATTTCAATATTACAACGGATATGTAGATCATTCCATATTTTACGTCTTTCTTCTGCGCTTTGACCAACAGACAAAGGTTTTGTATATTCATTTTTTTCTAAATTTAAGCTGAAGAAAAATCTATCATCTACAGTAATGTCTTTAGAAAAACAATGAAGATATTTATCAGATTTAATAATATCTGTTGAAGAACTATATTTTGGCATTGCAACAATAGAACTATCTTCTAAAATTTTACCAATCATATCTGGAATATCAGGAATTGTTTTTTTATATTTATCTTTTAAAAAATTCTTCAAGCATTCTATATATTCCGAAGTTGCGTATTCTTCTTTTGCCGATAATAAGCTATTAATTTTTAAAATTGGTGTAAAATGAGTTCCATCCATTATTTTAATATTATGAGGTGCACTTTCAATGGTATTCAGCTCCATTAGAAACATGATCCCCTGACATAATCTTGCAGAGGCTTCTTCATGTGGTATAATTTCACTCCAGCAATCATATTGATTACCCCAACCTTTGCTGGGGTTTGAGTTAAACCCTTCCACACCAACAGCTACAGCTAACAACATATTCGTTCCACTATTTTTATCTATAATACTTCCTCCATCAACAGCTATAATTGATTCTGTATAATCCCCATCTGGCAACTTTCTAATAAGATCTTCTGTTTTTAGCTTTCGTATGCTCTCTTTTAGAAGTTCTGCTTGATCTTTATATATATGATTTAATTTTTTTACTTTGCTTTTTGAAGAATTTAATATTTTTAAGATTAAATCTTCCGGTAATCTGGGATATTCTGTCTTAAATTCCATACTATAACCTCCAATCTCTTAGTGAGTAGATGTAACTTTTATATTCTGACACTATCAGAAACGACTTTTTATGAGATTTTTACAGCGAGCTATATCTTTTTTTAGATTAGAAATAAACTCTTTTTTTGAGAAGTTTAACTTTTCTTCAGGACAATTTAAAGGACTTCTTTTCACAGCCCATCTTTCTTTCCAGTAATCAATTATATCGGCATCTGTTCTGTTATACCAGAGAGGTCTTTTTTCATACTCAAGGATATTTTCAAGGTTTTTTGCAAAACGAAAAAGATAGACAGCTCTTTTGATTCCATGATTCGAGCCATTTTGGAAACCTAATAATCTCATAGCTTGGCTTATATTTTTCATTTTAACGGAAGGGCCATTTCCAAACGATCTTTTTGCTGTTAATCCTTTTCTGTTTAAATATAGGATAAGTTCCTCATAAATACTGTCTGGAATATGAAATGAACCGCTACCATTTGTGAAACCGATAAACTCACAAATTTTCCCATGAACATCTTTCAACCTATTATAAACACTGCTTTTTCCGTAAGCTCCGGTTGTTGTAATAAAAAGCAATCGAGCAGGAAGTTTCCTTTTCATTATCAGAGTTTCATACTCTTTGTATTTTTTATTAAAAGATTTTCTGATATAATTTGAAGTCATTAAAGACGCTATAAGCTTTCCACACAAAAATTTATTATATGGTGGTAAAGCTCCCAATCTTTGCGCATTCATAGATTGATTTATCAACACATCTCGTTTTTCAGGAGCTATATTGAGATATTTATCTCTTACACTCCATTTAAGAATAGGACTTTGCAGGCCAATCAATCCCATAGGGGCTTCATGGTAAGCATCCCAAACCAGAAACCTCATTTGCCTGCCGTAAGCTTTTTCATAAGGAAGACTCCACCATACTAAATTCCACCATCTAAACAAATCAGCCTCTTTAGTTCTTTCTTTAATTTGAATTAGTTTTGGCTTGATTTTGTATATATCTATCTCAAAGTTGTTTTTTATGAACTCCGTCGCTTTAGGTGTAAACTCCTCTATAAAACGAATACTGTTGTGGATTTTTTCTGCTCTGGGTAAGCTATGGATTTTTCTTATTTTTTCTCTATTAGCAGGAGGAAGACAAAATGAGTGATTTTGAATAAAATATCCTTGAGAAAACAGTGCCTTTTTCACCTTTTTTCTTAAAGATTGTTCTATTGAGAGAATGTTTTTTTGCATACTATCTTTTGATTATGTATTTATATATTCATTTCAAGCACTTACAAATTAAACAATTTTCATAAAACTGGCCCCTTGTCCTGATAAAATCACCGGTTTTTGTCCTTTTATATTAAAATTTTTTTTTAGCTCTTTGCTTGATGAGATTTTTTAAGTCAATAATTTTTTGCTTCTCTCTTTCTGGAATAGGGGGGTTCATTATATGGTTTAACTGAGAAAAATCCTGATAGGAAAATCCACGCGCACTGGGCTTTAATATTATGACTTGACTTAAAGTTTTATAAGCTCCCCTCTCAGTTTTATAAGCTCCCCTCTCCTGGTTTTTCCTCATTTTATCCTTAGAAATTTTACTCCAAGCAAGGTATTGCTTTTCAACATACTTTAAGTGGGCTTTTAATTCTCTTAAAAAAAGAGTAAGAGCTTTATCAGACCCCTTGCTTATAGATAAAGAGGGTTTAATCCATATCAGAATACTTATTCCTTTTTCTTGAATATGTTTTAAGGTTTGATCTACTGAAAAAAGACTTCCTGATACCCTTTTGTTTCCAAAATTAAAAAACAAAGGAGGGATATAATTTAAACAATTTAGCAAAGCTTTGTCTGGACTTTTCCCCTTCTGCCAGAATATCTGCCCAGTGTTATTAACAGCCGGACATACAAACGGAACAGGAAGAGAGGAGGAAAAAGTCTCTTTTATGAGATTTTTAAAAACTTTCGCTTTTTTTTCTTTTTTGCTGAACCATTTTGTTTCAAATATCCCTTGTTCTTTTAACTTAAAGAGACTCCATTTTATGTCATCCACATTTTGGTTTTTTCCGTAAAAGGCAGAAAGCCAAGCTCCAAAACCTGTTCCGGCTGTGAAATCAAACGGAATGTTTTTTTGTTGAAAAAGCTTAAGCAAAGGAAGAGCAGAAAAAGTACCTGCCCCCGCATCTGAAATAAAAAGCCCTATTTTTATTTTTTCCGGCTTAATCAGTTCTGTAGGCTGAGTAGGTTTTTCTTTTTTTGGCTCCTTTGGGGAAAGAATATGACAAGCACTTAGGCTAAAACATAGGATAAGAAAAAACACATGAGTTATTAAATAAGGCGTGCTTTTAAAATTAGTTTTTTTTAAGATATTTTTTATCTTAAAAAGATTAATTAGTAGCCCGTGAAAAAGGTTATTGAAAAAAAGTATGTAGGATTTACTTTGCTTCAAAACAGGTGAGATTCCCGCTTTTGCAGAGTTGCAAAGAAGCCAAGTACTTGGCCTGTCATTTCTTTGTCTATGGGAGGTTAGCTTAGTTTTAGGGGAATGTGTCATCTTTTTTCCTTAAGCGAACGAGGGTTTTCTCAGGTTATTAAATAAAAGGTTTTGATACATTGTATATTTATAAAACTTTATAGATCGAAATAAAAGGAATTTTAAAAAAAAGTATTGTTTTTAATTTGAAAACTTTAAGGTTAAACATTAAAAAAAGGGGGTTAAGTTCACTTTTTAAAGCTTAAAAGGTTACTTTCAAAAAGTAAGTCTTGCCAAAAAACTTTATTTTAAGAAGCTCTTTTTCTATTAAAAATAACTAATTCTTTTAAAAATCTGGTAGAAGGGTCTTGGCTATAACTCTCAATTAAACCTAAAGCTTTGTTACTTAAGGCCAGCAAATCTTTTTTAGCTTTTTTGGGGCCTAAAGTTTGAGCCAGATTAGAAACCTGTTTTTCTTCTTTTTCATCTTGCAAATCATCTGATATCTGAAAGGCCTGGCCTATAAGCGTGCCGGCCTTTTTTAAGTGGTCTGCTTGGTTCTTTGGCTTAAGGGCTAAAACCCCGTTTATACTAACAGAGATTAAAGCCCCTGTTTTCATAGAGTGCATTTTTTTATAGTAATTTTTACTTGGTTTTAAAGGAGCTTTTAGATCCAAAGCCTGCCCCCCCATTAAGCCGTTAAACCCCACCGCGGAGCAAAGGAGGCTAAGCCACTTCGCACTTTCTTTTGGGCTTTTACTGATAAGTCGAAAAGCCTCCACCCAAAGGCAATCCCCGGCGAGCAAAGCCATAGCCTCTCCAAACCGGCGGTGGGTTGTAACTCGCCCTCGTCTAAAAGGGCTATTGTCCATTGAGGGAAGGTCGTCATGGATTAGGGAGGCGGTGTGAATCATCTCAAGTGCTCCGGCCCAGGGCAAAACGACAGAAGTTTTAATTTTCATTATTTGGGCTGTGGCAAACACCAATAAAGGGCGAAATCGCTTTCCTCCGGAAAAAAGGCTATATTCCATAGCAGACTTTAATTGCCTTTGCCCTTTAAAATTATGCACAGAAAAACTTTTTAAATAAGCTTTTAAAAAAGATTCAAACTGAAGGAGAAAGTTTTTAGAGGCTTTATTTACAGAAAGTGCACAGATATGAGAAGGAGCTTTTTTCAGTTTGTTTGATTTTTTTTTATATGACATAGATACAAAAGGGGTGGTTTGTTAAGAATAAAATATAAATAATCGGCCCTGAATAAATGTTTCCTCTCTTCTTGAAAGTGGAAATCTTGTTTTGAGGAAATGTATTAAGCGATTTTTGTCATCAAACTACTTTATTCAGAACCAACTAAATAATTTTTCAATTACAAAATATAATATAAGAAATAAAAACCGACAAGCTTTAAGTTTTTATAACAAGCCCGGCACGATAAAATAATTGCTTAGTTTTCTTCTTCAAAATCTTCTGTTAGGGCTTTTCCTTGCTCGTTTATGCTGATAAGTTTTTGCACTTTTTCCTCTGATTTTTCTAATTGTTTTGAGCACTCTGCGGAAATTTTTATCCCTTTTTCAAAAAATTTTAGGGAATCTTCTAAAGAAAGCTCTCCACTACTTAGTTTTTCCACTATGTTTTCCAATTCTTTTATTTTTTTTTCAAATTCCATGTTGTTAGCACCTCCTTTTAGTCACTTTGTTTATTGTTATTCGTATGTTTATCCATAAAAATTTTTGAATGCTCTAAAGTAAAATCACTTCCTTTGCCTGTTTTATTGATGCGCGCTAAAGCAAAGCTTTTAGAAAACTGAATATGCACTTCCTCCCCTGTTTTAAGGGCCTGAGCCTGAGTTATAATTTGGCCGTTTTTACTTACAAGGGAATAACCCCGGCTTAATACTTTTAAAGGGCTTAGGCTTTCTAAAACAGAGGTAAGGCTCCTTAATTGCTCCTTTTTTAACTGGTTTTGCTGAAAAAGAGCTTGCTTTAAGCGCGTGTTTAACTCGTCTATATATTGTGTTAGTTCCTGTATTTTTTTTTCAGGAAAAATAGGGGGGGAGAGAAGTTTTTGGCTTAAACTATTTAGTTTTTCTTTTAATCGAGAAAGCTCCCTTTTTAGGCTTTGGTGAATAAGGGTGTTCATTTTTTGCACTCTCTGGCTTAACTCCTGTGCATTTTGCGCCACTAACTCTGCTCCGGCTGAAGGGGTGGGTGCTCTTAAGTCTGCTACAAAATCGCATATTGTAAAATCAATTTCATGCCCCACGGCAGAAATCACAGGTAAAGGAAACTGAAAAATCGCACGGGCAAGCCCTTCATCATTAAAGGCCATAAGATCTTCCAAGCTCCCGCCCCCTCTGGTGATCATTAAAACATCAGCAGATTTTAATTTTTTAGCTTGGTTTAAAGCAGATATTAAGCTTTCTGGAGCTAATTCTCCTTGCACCAGTGCGGGGACTAAGGTGATTTTTACCCCTTTGTATCTTCTTTTTAAAATGTTTAAAATATCTTGGATAGCGGCCCCTGTGGGAGAGCTTATAATAACAATATGACGAGGCAAAAAGGGAATAGCCTGTTTTTTTTCAAAAAGCCCTTCTTCTTTAAGTTTTATTTTTAATTTTTCAAATTGTTCTTGAAGTGCACCCAGCCCGCGCTTTTCCATACTATGGCATATAATCTGATACTCTCCGCGGGGTTTATAAACGCTGATTTCCCCTGTGACTACGACCTCTAAGCTTCCCCCTTTTTCCGGCTTAAAATTTAGTTTTTGGTTGGCCTGGCGAAACATAACCGCTCGAATTTGGCAGGCAGAATCTTTTAAAGTAAAATACCAATGCCCAGAAAGATGGGCGGTAAAATTGGAAACCTCCCCCTTTATTTGAAGGGGTGAGGAAAAAGTGGACTCCAAGCAATCCTGAATCAGGTTGGTAATTTCTGATACAGAATGGCAAGGAAGGCCCTTATTTGTTTCAAATTGAGAAAAAGAATCTGATTTCATAACTCTTAAGAAAATACGGACATATTTTTATTAAAGTCAATGCCAGAATGGTTTTTTTATGTTAATAACATTAAAGCTGTAGAAATTTAAAACTACGGATTTTTTAGATGATATGAAATGGGTGCGCGAAACCAGTAGCAGTAAAATCTACACCCTTTAAGGGTTGTAAAACGCGGGAAAAGGGCGAGCAAGGCCAGTAACGCGAAACAGAGCTACAAAAAAAGCCCTGCGAAAACAGTTTTTAAAATATTTATTTGATTTAAAAAAGGAGGGAGAGTGACAAAAGGTGAATCCTACAAAAAATAGAAGGGAGACTGCCTCTGAGGATGGTGAGCAGGCCAAAAATTTAATTTTTTGGAAGCCTAAAGTCCTTACCGTGGTCATCCACCTGTAATAAAAACGGATTCAAGCCCTATTCCATCACTCTCTTTTCTCTTTTTTTGCTTAAGAATTAAAGATTTTCTTAAAGCCAGGCCGGCCTTTCTGGAAATTTCCTCTCTAAAAAATAGGGGTTTTATTTTGGAAGTTTTTAGTTCCTTCTTTTACACACTTTAGATGATGCTGGACTCGCTTGTTTATACTTTCATGAGTTAAGAAGTTTTTATCGACTTTTAAAAATACCTTCAATAATAGCCCGAATAATAGCAAAAATGCTTATAGTTGTGCTACCAATAAGAGTAACTAAAACCCATTTGTTAAGTTGAAAACCAAAGAATCCAAACCCATTAATTATGACTGTTATAACAATAAAAAAAGACCATATACACATATAATAAAACATCTTATTAGCATATTTTTCTCTAAGTTCTCTTTTGCTTTCTCGATCTGCTATTTCTTGCTTTTCAAGAGCTTCTTTATGACTTTCTGTTTTTTGTTTTTCTTCCAAATCTTTTGCAGAGGCATTGTATTTTTCTTTTGTATCATCAGATACATGTTCCAGTGTTTTAAACAATGCTTTTGTTGCTGATTCTAATAAATCTTCTTTTATTTTTTGAGAGTTATTCTTGTTCATATTGATTGAAATCTTTAAGATGGATTTTGATTAGAGCTTATGAGATTTTTATAATACTCTTTGATGAGTTCATTTTTTATGGAATATCCTCTGATATATTGCCCCTCTTTCCAAGCTGTGTGCCAAGGAGTGCCTTTTGCATGAGTTATTGCAGAGAGCTTCCAGCCGTCCAGTTTGCCGTATTTATCAAATGTAAATTTCATAATTATTTTTTCATTTTCGGAAAAATCCACAATAAAATCTTCTAAGGTGTTAGTTTTTGTATTGACTCTTTTCGCTTTATCTTTGATAAGCCCTGGTTTTTCATATTTAAACTCATGGTATATACTTGGAAATACAGGACCGAATTTCCATGCTTCAGCATATTCATCAGCTAAAGGTTTATTTAAAAGAGCTAAATTAAAGCCATGAGCAATATAAGATAGTTTTAAAAGTTGCATTAAAGTCAATCCGTTTTGTTGACTTAAATCTATAAAATGATTTGCAATCGCAATAGGATTGTGTCCTTTTAACATATTTTGCATACTTAATCCATAATTACAGGGTTTCTGCTTTTCTGCAAGCTATTTCGCCTGCTTTTTTTCTGAAATAGGGATTGACGCCGATATTGGGTATTCATACTAAAGTTTAGTTTTTCAAAAGAGAGTAGTCTTTGCCTATAATTTTTTTTTTGCTCAATGTGTCAATCTGGATTGGGCTTGAAAAATAGCCAAGGTAAAAGTTGCTGATTTGTTTATCCTCGCTAAACTAAAAAGCCAAGCACTTAGCTTTTTAGTCCCGCGCTTGATCGGAAATCTCCCTATTTTGAAGCAAAGTAAGTTTTGTTTGCTACTGTGCAAGGATCTTTTTCATAGACGACTTATTATTGCACGCCTCCCCCTCCTAACTGAAAAAGCTCTCCACTTCCTGGAGCATAGGGAAGAGTGGGAATGGTGGGAGTAGAGGGGAACATATTTAACATATCCAGCCCTTGACATTGATTTTCCACAAGCTGATTTCTGGTTTGTTGTGGGATGGCTTTCGCGCGGTTCATTAAGACAGTGGCTTGTTGTTGTTTAATTTTTCCAACTTCTTGGATAATTTGCGCTGTGTTTCTTTGATGGTTTTGCGTAAGGGACGAGTAAGCTTGCTCAAAATTTTTAATGTCCATAGCCATTTTCTCTTTATATTTTTTTAACACTTCTTGTTTGCCTGAAGTTTTTAAGTGGTTAATTGTTATCTGAACATCTGCAATTTTATCTTCTATTCTCATTTCTTTACGTTTTAGTTTTTCCAACATCAGTTTATATTCGTTGGCATGGTTTTTCTTTTTCAATAAAGCGGCTTGATTGTTTAAGCAAAGGTTTAAAAAATAGTTAAATCTTCCGGAAAATGTGCCCCTTACTTGCGCTTTTCCCCCTTGAACTAAAGCCCCTATGTGTTTTTTCTGTAAAGCTCCTGACTTTTTTCTTTTATAAAACCTAAGTTTTTCGTCTTCCGTTTGCTTTAGAGCTGTTGAAAAACAAGCACTGTAAAGTTCATTTTCTTGTTTCCTACGGGCGTAAAAAGCAGTAAGCCTTTGCTCTTCTGCCTCTTCCACGGCATCATATAATTGGCTTAAAGCATTTTCTAAATTTCCTATTTCCCCCTCTATTCCTTTTAGCTCCCGGCCCATTTCGTCTTTTAAGTTTTGGATATTTTGATTGGAGGCTTTCTTTAAATCTTCCAAGGCTTGGTTTATTCTTTCTTGCCCTTCTGTGTTTTGCTTTTCTAAATCTGTAACTTTTTCTTCTAAATCATAAAACTCTTCTTGCAAATCAGCTTGTTTATCTTGGCTTTCCTCCAAGGCTTCTTTGGCATCCTGTTCGGCTTGCTCGCATTTTTGTTCCAGCTCTTTTCTGTTCTCTTTGGCTTCTCTTCTGTTCTCTTTGACTATTCTCTGTTGCTCTTTAAGAGCATTGTTTCTTTCCCTCGCTTCTTCCTTTCGTTTTCTTTCATCCTCATTCCTTCTGGCCCTTTCATCTGCCTCCTCTCGCCTGTCATCCTCAATCCTCCATCTTCTCTGTGCATCTGCCTCCTCCTTTAGACATTGATTGTTAAAGTCATTGTCTGTTAAGCGGAGTTGTCTCCCTTCTGTTGACTTACAACCATCTATTTCTGTGGCACTACTTAAATGAGAAAAAAGTAAGAATAAAAAAACTATTTTCAGCGGGCTTAAAAAACCAAAAGGACTTCTAAAAGAAGTTTTTAGGAGTGATTTTAAACCTATCTCACCTGGTTTAAAAATCAGTAAAAAGCCTTTTTCAATGGTTTTCCAAAGATGACTATTTAATTTTAGTATTTTTCTCATTTTTTTATTTCTCCTGTTTCTTATGTTGATTTATGAAAAAGCTATTGCTAATACTCACCGCGAGGCGAGTTCGGCTTTGAACACAGAGCGACTGAAAGTCTGCTCTGTGGCAAAACGCATGTTTGAGCCCGAGCGGTGAAGTATTGGTAATAGCACTTTCCTACTTCCCTTTTAAAACACTTTAGCGGGCTATTATCATCTATTCGGCAGAATTAAGTTTTTACTTTAATGTTTTTTTAGCTCATAAAACTTAAAAAAACCCCCACCCTTTGCGTCTATTAGAAAAATATGTCAAAACTTAAGATTTTAATTAGTGGCCCGTGATAAACCCTGTTCATCTCCAACTGTAAAGCCAAGTACTTGGCTTTACAGTCCCACCTTGAGCGGGAATCTCGCCTGTTTTAGGACAAAGTAAGCCATGTTTACTTTGTTGCAACACACTTTTTCATGCCCGACTAACTACCCTATTCGGCAGGAAAAAGTTTTTACTTTAATGTTTTTTTCACCCATAACCCGCAATAAAAAAAGCAAAACTTTGCGTTTAGGGGAAAAATATGCCAAAATGCCAAGTTTTAATTCGCCCGAGCAGTGAGTCCGAGCCAGGGGCGTGAACATAATTAAATATACTTTTGCACAGAGGACTAATAATATATATTGCCTTAAAGCAAAAAACGGGAGAAAAGCCTTTTGAATAAAAAAAACCATGGAACCTTACTAAAATCCCTTAAAAAAAAGGCCGGATCCTTTAAAAAGGCTACTCTTGCTCTCATTTTTATTGTGACGGGGGGCTTGGTTTTTGTTTACGCAGGCTACCTTTTTTTTCTTGTCAGGGAGCTTCCGTCTGTAGAAAGTCTTAAAAACTATAAACCCCCTCTTATTACCACAGTTTTAGATAGAGAGGGAAATAAAGTGGGCGAGTTTTTTAAAGAAAGAAGAATATTGGTGTCCTATTCGGAATTTCCTAAGTCTTTAATTCAGGCTTTTGTATCTGCCGAAGATGGTCGGTTTTTTGAGCATAAGGGGGTGAATTTTAAAGCCATTTTTAGGGCTTTCCTGGCCAATCTTAGAGCCGGAAAAAAAGTGCAAGGGGGATCCACCATCACACAACAAGTAGCTCGCTCCCTCCTTCTTTCTTCAGAAAAAACCTATAAAAGAAAACTTAAAGAAGCCATATTAGCTATGCGGATAGAAAAACACTTAAGTAAAGAAGATATTTTATATCTTTACCTTAATCAAATTTACTTGGGGCATGGGGCCTATGGGGTGGGCATGGCGGCAGAAATTTATTTTAGGAAAAAAGTTAAAGACTTAACTATAATGGAAAGCTCACTTTTAGCTGGTCTCCCTCAGGCCCCAAGCCGGTTTTCTCCTATTTATAATCCGAAAAAAGCTAAAGAGCGACAAGTTTATGTCTTACAAAGAATGGTAGAGGAGTCTTATATCTCATCATCAAAAGCAGAAGAGATAAAAACCGCCCCTTTAAAGGTTTTTTCGAGAGGCAAATACCATGAAAAAGCTCCTTATTATTTAGAAACAGTGAGGCAGTTACTATTAAAAAAAATAGATGAGGAGCTTTTACTCACCGGCGGGCTTACCATAAAAACCGCTATGCAGTTTTCTCTTCAAAAACTGGCCAGAAAATCACTTAAAGCGGGTTTAAGGGAGTTGGACAAAAGACAGGGCTTTAGAGGGCCTATTGCAACTATGGAGCAGGAGTCTTTAAAAGATTTTTTTAAAAAAGAAGAAGAAAAGCTAATAGAAAAAAGACGGGAGTTTCGGATTATCGGCCCGCTTGAAAAAAACCTTATTCCCCAGAAAAAGGGGAGGGAAGAAAAGGGGATGGAAAAAGAGGAGGAAAAACATTTAAAAGGCATTAGACCGGGAGAGATTTTTAAAGCTTGGGTCAAAGAGGTGGATGATGAAAATGAACAAGTTTTGGTTCAGCTCCCCTTTCAGACTCAAGGGGTTTTACCTTTGGAAAATATGAAGTGGGCGAGAAAACCCGATCCCAAAGTGAGCTTTAAATTTTTCTCTCTTAAAAAACCCTCGATAGCTCTTAAAAAAGGAGATCTGATCTGGGTCCGAGCAGAAGAAAATAAAGAAGGTTCTTTAATTCCCGCCGACTTTGAGGGGCAAAAAACAAATCCAAAAGAAAAAGCAAGTGAAAAGTCCCCTCGTTCTCTCGTCAAAAAGATATTGGTCTCTTTAGAGCAAGAACCAGTAGTAGAAGGGGCCCTTTTAGCTTTTGATCAAAAAACCGGAGATATTTTAGCTTTAGTAGGAGGGTATGATTTTAACCGCTCTCAGTTTAATAGGGCCTATCAGGCAGGTCGCCAGACGGGATCTGTTTTTAAGCCTATTGTGTATCTATCCGCTTTGGATAAAGGCTTTACTCCCGCCACTTTAATAACAGACGCGCCGGTGGTGTATGAAGAAGAAGAGGCAGAAGAAATGTTAAACCCCCCTCAAGCAGAAGACACAATAAATCAAGAAGAGGAAGAAGAGGAAAGCAAAACCTGGAAGCCGGATAATTATGGCAGACGCTTTTCCGGTGATATTTTATTTAGAAACGCGCTTATTCGTTCTATGAATGTTCCCACAGTCAAGGTGATTGAAAAAATAGGTGTGGGGTGGGTGCGAAATTACGCTCAAAGACTTGGCCTGTTTAGCCCCCTTAACCCTGATTATACTTTAGCGTTGGGTTCAAGTAGTGTTACACTTTACGAAATGACCAAGGTGTTTTCTATCTTGGGCCGAGGGGGGAAGAAAATAATACCACTTCTTCTTTACGAAGTAGGGGATCAAAATAGGAATCCGCTGTTAGGCCCGTTAAGTTTGGACGATCGGTTTTTAGAAGAATTAGAAGTTTTAGAAAAAACAATGGAAGAAAAAAGACAAATTATGATTCAAGCAGAAAAGGAACAAGAGCAAAAAAAACAGCATGAGCAAAAAAAAGAAGACCCCCCCTCTTTAAACTCTTCTGCCGAAACAAGAGATCCGAAAGAAAGCTCCCCTCCACCTTCTTTTCCTTCTTTTTTCTTTTCCGATCCGGAGCAAGTCATTTCAAAACAAACGGCGTTTATAATGACCACTTTATTAAAGGCCGTTATCAGGGAGCCTCAAGGCACAGCTTATTCGGCGCGGGAGATGGACTGGCCCCTGGCCGGAAAAACGGGCACTACTAACGGTTATTATGACGCCTGGTTTTTGGGCTATAGCCCTCAAATAGCGGTAGGAGTTTGGGTGGGCTTTGACGATGAAAAAAGCCTGGGCCGAGGGGAAACAGGGGCCAGATCTGCCCTTCCTATCTGGCTTAATTTTATGAAGTCGGCTCATACAGAGGAGTTAGAAAAAAAAGATTTTGAAACACCAGAAGACATTGTTTTTACTTATATTGATAATGAAACGGGGGGGTTGGTTTCCTCCCGCTCTCGAGAGATTGTTCATCAGGCTTTTTTGCAAGGCACTCAACCTAAGGCTGAAACAGAGTTTAATAAAGAAAAAGAAGAAGAAGATCAAGATTTTTTAAGAGAAGATTTTTCCAGGTAATAAAGGATAAAATAATTGAAACAGGTAAAATATATTAAAATCCAAGGGGCGAAACAAAATAATTTAAAATCGCTAAACTTAAAAATCCCTCTTGGTACGTTTACAGTCGTATGTGGTCCAAGTGGTTCAGGCAAAAGCTCTTTAGCTTTTCAAACCCTTTTTGCTGAAGGGCAAAGGCATTACACGCAAACCCTTTCCAACTATGCAAGGCAATATATTCAAGAACTACCAAAGCCCCTTGTAAAAAGTATACATAACATCCCCCCCGCCTTGGCTTTAGAGCAAAAAAACTCGGTTCGCTCTTCTCGTCCTACAGTGGCCACTTTAACAGAGCTGGCCGATTTTTTACGATTACTTTTTACTCATACTGGGCAAATGCTTTGTCCTGAGCATCAAATACCCCTCCTCCCCCGCTCTCCCATAGAGGGAGCAAAACTTTTACAAAAAATATTTCCTAATGGGAAGGGGATAATATCTGTTCCCGTCTGTCCCTCAGCCACCGGGCTTTCCTTTGCTCATCTTAAAAAAAAACTTCTTAAGGAGGGCTTTTATCGAATCGTGCGTAAACAAACCAAAACCCGTCTTCCAAAAATTGAGGATCTTCGATCTTCTCAAAAACCTCTTCCCTCGAAGAAGTTTTATATCGTTATAGATCGCCTGACTTTTAAAGATAGAGATCGGTTAACAGACTCTTTAAAAACCGCTTATAAAGTGTTTCTGAGATACAATAAACAGGCTGTTAAAGGAGAGGCTTTAGTAACCTGTCTTTCAGATAAACCAACAGATAAACCGCCAGGTAGATTAAAACGGAAAACAAAATCAAACCATAAAAATTTGATTTTAAGCGAAAAACCGGTTTGTCTTTATTGTGCTTATTTGTTTCCTTTTTTCCCTCTTCAAACTTCGTTTTTTAATTTTAACTCCTCCCTTGGGGCTTGCCTGGCTTGTAAAGGATTTGGGAGCCATCTCATTTTAGATGAAAAAAAAGTAATCCCTCAGCCAAAAAAATCCTTAATACAAGGGGCTGTTTCGCCTTTTACAATGCCTTCTGCAACTTTTGAGTTTAGAAGTCTAAAGCTTTTTTGTAAAAGGCAACATATCGATTTGCACTGTCCTTGGGAAAAATTGCCTTCGGACCAGAGAAAAAAAATATGGGAGGGCTATTCTCATTTTATGGGGATTAAGGGTTTTTTTGATTACTTGGAGAGTAAAAAATATAAAATGTATGTCAGAGTGTTTTTGTCCCGATATAAAAGCGAAACCCCCTGTTCAGGATGTGGGGGGAGCCGGCTTAGAAAAGAAGTTTCTTATGTGGTGTTTCGTGGGAAAACTATTACAGAAATGCTTTCCATGAATGTAGATGCCCTTAGAAAGTTTTTCCAAAAGGTTTTTTTGTCTAAAGAAGAGAGTAAAAAAGTAGGAGAAATTGTTAGAAAAATCCAGTTTATTTTGGATGGGCTATCCCATATTGGGCTTAATTATTTGGAGCTAAATCGCCCGGTTAAAACGCTTTCCAGTGGGGAATTTCAAAGGTTGAACCTGGTTCATCAATTAGGCTTAGGGCTTTCCCAAGTCCTGTATGTGTTGGATGAGCCTACAGTGGGCCTTCATCCTAAAGACAGCTTAAGACTGATAGATATGTTGAAAAAAGTCCAACAAAAAGGAAACACCTTAATAGTGGTGGAGCACGATCCAGATATGATAAAACAAGCAGATTTTGTAGTGGAAATGGGTCCTGGTTCTGGTTTAAGAGGGGGGGAGGTGATGTTTGCGGGAGAGAAAAAAGCTTTTTTTAATAATAAATCTTCTTTAACCCGTTCTTTTCTTTTGAGTCCGAAAAAGGAAAGAGGGCTTGCTCAATCCGTAGATCCGGAAAAGTATAAATATTTTTTGGAAATTTCTGGGTGCAAAGGGCGAAACTTAAAAAATGTGTGTTTTCGCACCCCTCTTAATCGTTTAGTGGCTGTGACAGGAGTCAGTGGATCTGGAAAGTCCACCTTAATAAGTGAGACCCTTTATCCTGCTTTAGCCCGTTCTTTGGGCTTAGAAGTTTTAGCAGGAGAAGCTTACGAAAAATTAAAAGGCAATCAATACCTTAAACGGGTGGTGTGGTTAGATTCCGCCCCGGTAGAAAAAACGAAAAGAAGCCTCCCCGTTACATATCTTAAGATCTATAACCACATTAGAGAGATTATAGCTGATTATCATAATAAGAACCGCTTTTTAGAGGTTAAGCCAGGGCTTTTCAGCTTAAATGTAGATGGAGGACGCTGTCCTGAGTGCTCTGGCCTGGGATATCAGGAAATAGAAATGGTGTTTATGGATCCCGTGCGGATTTTATGTGAAGAGTGTAAAGGCAAAAGATTTAAACCAGAAATTTTAAGTTTAAAATGGAGAAATAAAAATATTCATCAGATATTAAATATGACAGTCGCCTCGGCCAGTGAATTTTTTGTCTCCTTTCCGGCGATATGGAAACCTCTTTCCCTATTAAAAAAAGTGGGCTTAGATTACCTGATTCTTGGGCAAACTCTCGCTTCCCTTTCCGGGGGGGAAGTTCAGAGGCTAAAGCTGGCTCGTGAGCTTTTGAATGGTCAGTTAAAAAACACCCTTTATATTTTGGACGAGCCTACAGTGGGGCTTCATTTTCAAGAAGTGGAATTGCTTTTTAAGCTTTTAAAGGACTTAGTGAGCCAGGGGAGCAGTGTTTTACTGATTGAGCACAATTTGGATTTGATTCGCCAGGCAGACTATATAATTGATATAGGGCCAGGGGCTGGGCCGAAAGGGGGTAAAATATTGGTTCAAGGCCCGCCAGAAGAAGTGGCTCGCAGTTCTTTGGGGTTTACATCGGGATTTTTGAAAAAAGTTTTATAATAAGGGATTTGCTTAAGTCCTTAATATAAAAAGAATTTTTTGAAATCCACTTTCTAAAGCTTATTTTATTTATTTATTTTTCTTGCTCTGCTTGACAAAAAGGGTGTAGTTTCCATATTAAAATGACAGCATGAGTTATAAACAATTTGAAAAGCATCTTTTTGAGAGAAGCCCCTTTGAGAACCATAATATAGATTTCAAAAGTTTAAAGAAAAAACCTTAAAAAGAAAGGAGAAATACTATGAACATTAATATCCGTCCTCTACACGATCGCATTATCGTAAAAAGATTGGCTGAAGAGGAAAAAACTGCTGGGGGCATTATTATTCCCGACACCGCCAAAGAAAAGCCTCAAAGGGGAAAAGTGGTTTCTATAGGGAAAGGACGCGTAACCGATGAGGGAAAAAGCCTACCTCTAGAAGTAAAGCCCGGAGATGAGGTGCTTTTTGGAAAATACTCAGGAACAGAGTTTAAAATGGGAAAAGAAGAGCTTTTGATGATGAGAGAAGAAGATATTTATGGAGTAGTTAAACAATAACACTAAACAATTAAATAAGGAGGAAAATATAATGAGTAAACAATTACGATTTAAAGATCAAGCCAGAGATTCCATTGCCCGTGGGGTGAATGTGCTGGCCGATGCGGTTAAAGTCACCTTAGGTCCGAAAGGTAGAAATGTGGCTATTGAAAAATCATTTGGTTCACCTGTTATCACTAAAGACGGGGTAACAGTGGCTAAAGAAGTAGAACTAAAAAACAAGTTTGAAAACATGGGTGCTCAAATGGTGAAGGAAGTGGCCAGTAAAACCAATGACGAAGCCGGCGACGGCACCACCAGTGCTACACTTTTAGCGCAGGCCATTTATTGTGAGGGGTTGAAGTATGTTACTGCTCATCACAATCCCACTCAAATCAAAAAAGGCATAGACAAAGCCGTAAACGCAGTAACTTCTGAGCTTAAAAAATGGGCTAACCCAGTCAAAGGGAAAACAGAAATTGCCCAAGTGGGGACGATTTCTGCCAACAATGACAAAGAAATTGGGGACATTATAGCTCAAGCTATGGAAAAAGTGGGTCAAGAAGGGGTGATTACTGTAGAGGAAAGCAAAACCTCTTTAACGGAATTAGATGTTGTAGAGGGAATGCAGTTTGACCGCGGTTATCTGTCTCCTTATTTTGTGACCAATGCAGAGAGAATGGAAACCGTTTTAGAAGACTGCTTTCTTTTGATCTATGACAAAAAAATCAGCTCTATGAGCAACATGATAAAAGCCTTAGAGGGAGTGGTTAAATCCACAAAACCGCTCTTGGTGATTGCCGAAGATGTAGAAGGGGAAGCTCTTGCCACCTTGGTTGTTAATAAACTGAGAGGGGCTTTGCAAGTAGCGGCCGTAAAAGCTCCTGGTTTTGGAGATCGCCGAAAAGAAATGCTGGAAGATATTGCCGTCCTAACAGGCACCAGGGTTATTAGTGAAGAGGCGGGGGACAAATTGGAAAATGTTACCCTCAATCACTTAGGTAAGGCTAAAAGAGTGGTTATAGATAAAGACAATACCACTATTGTAGATGGAGCTGGAAAAAAAGAAGAAATCTTAGCCCGTATTGCTCAAATTAGAGCGCAGGTAGAAGAGACCACCAGTGATTATGATAAAGAGAAGCTTCAAGAAAGGCTTGCTAAGCTCACCGGAGGGGTGGCTGTCATTCATGTCGGAGCCCCTTCTGAAGTGGAAATGAAGGAGAAAAAAGCTCGGGTGGAGGACGCTTTAAACTCTACGCGTGCCGCTGTGGAAGAGGGTATTGTTCCCGGTGGGGGGGTGGCCCTTTTAAAAGCTTCTGCGGTGTTAGATAACTTGCAAGTGAGCGAGGAAGAGCGATTTGGAGTAAATATTGTGAAAAAAGCCTGTGAAGCTCCTATTCGTCAAATTGCTTCTAATGCGGGAAAAGATGGGGCCATTGTTTTGCATAAGGTCCTGGATGAGCAGAAAAAAGACCAAAGGGCTTATGGCTTTAATGCTCTAACAGGAGAGTATGAAGATCTGCAAAAAGCAGGGGTGATTGATCCTAAAAAAGTGGTTCGTTCTGCTTTAGAATATTCCGCTTCTGTGGCTTCTTTAATGCTCACAACAGAAACTATGATCGCCGAAGAACCTAAAAAAGAAGAACCTCCTGTTCCAGCCGGTGGCGGAATGGGTGGTGGCATGGGTGGCGGAATGCCTATGATGTAATAAATAAATATAAAGTCTTGATTTTTTTTAATTAAAGAGGGGGGATATTTATTTCCCCCCTCTTTTTTTTTGATTGTCCGCTTTTACGGCGGGAAAAATATTTTAGTTTTAAACCTTTATTTACCGATATGTTTATTTATGAAAAACCTTATTCGTGCTTTTATAGTAGAAGACTCTGATTTTTTAAGAGAAATGCTGGACCTGGTGTTTACCTCAGAGGGTATTAAAACAGTGGGTATGGCAGGCACGGGAGGAGAAAAAACCTTTTCCTGCATTAAATCTTTAAAGCCGGATGTGGTTTTAGTGGATTTGGTGTTACCTCAGCAAAATGGTTTGTGGTTAATAAATAAAATTAATCAGATGGGTGACGAAACAAAAATCATTGTTTGTTCCAGCCTTAAGACGGAGTTGATTCAGACTCAAGTTGAGCTTTTAGGGGCTTTAGACTTTATAAGTAAACCTTTTAAATCGAGTGAAATAGTCCGGGCCGTGTTTTCTGCTGTTCAGCCGGAAGAACATATAGCAATGGCGACGTAATAATTTTTTGATTTTTTTAGGAGATTTCTTATGACTTTACTAATAAGTGGTTTTTTAATTAGATTTTTTATCTTTTGGCTTAAAATTGCTTTAGCCTCCCTTTTTGTTATTTTGCTTCAGGTGCAAGTGGGAGAAAAAAGTCTGGAGCAATGGATTGAGGAAGAGTTAAAACAGTCTAAAGTCAGTCAATATTTAAAGGGTATGGCTCAAACAGATAGAGAAGTGATAAATAAAAAGTTTCCTCTTCTTAATGGTTTGGCTCAAAATAAAATCAGGAAAAATAACGCCATCGTGGAGTGGCATTCCGGCTTATTCAAACAGGTTGAGCAGGCTTTTGATAACTTTGATCAAGCCGAGGAAGAAAGCCCAGACCAAAGAGCACCTACTGCCCGATAAAAGTCTTAAATTTGTTTTAAAAACTCTCCACTCACACATGATCTGGTTTAAACTGGTTTAAGTCTTACAGGCTTTAGTGGGTCTTAAATAGTCTAAAAAGGGTCTTAATTTTAAGAACAAAGTAATAAATGTAAAGGTTTGTTCTCTTTTTTCCGAAAAAAGTTAAGTGATGAAAATAAATATTATTTTACTTTTTTTTTGTTTCTTTTTTGTGGGTTGTAGCCAAATAGGGTTTTATGCAACAGGAAAAAAAACCTCTCAGCCAGTGATGGACTGGCAAAATCATTCTCTTTCTGAAGAATGTAATAGCCAAAACTGTGAGTCTTCGAAAGAGGGCCGTCCCTTTTTAACCAACAGATATGAGGAAAAACCAGGTCATTTAACAGAAGTTTTTAAAATCTCTCATCGAACAGAATTGGAAATTTTATTCGTAGTGGATGTGTCTCAGTCTATGGATGACAACTTAAAAAATCTTGGGAAAAATATGCTCTCCCTTTTATTTCATGTTTCGGATAAAAACTGGAGAATAGCTTTTACCACGGCGGATCATGGGGACCATTATAATGTAGTAAGTGGCGAACCAGATAAATGGGAGGATTACACAGGTAACGAACCTCGTTTTGGAAAGTTAATGAAGTTGGAAAGAGATGGTAAAATATTAGATCAATTTATTCTCACTTCAAACACATCAAGGTATGAAGAAGTTTTTAAAGATACCCTTACCAGGGCAGATCCTTCTGATTGCCATCGGCCTCCCACTTGTCAAAAAAACAATGAACAACCTCTTCGTGCTCTTAAGGCTACCATCAGTCGCTATAAAACAGATAAGGAAGTTCGTGAGTTTTTTCAACCTAAAGGGGATACAATGGTGATTTTAGTCACCGATGAAGATGAAAGAAGGGAAGATTTTAGAAGAGCCACCATCGCAGAACAGGTGATTCAAACTTATGAACAAACTTTTAAAGGGATGGAAAAGCGTCTCTTTGGTTTTAGTATCAGCATTCAGGATGAACAGTGTTATAATAAAGATAAATTAGCGAGTTATGGCCGGGTTGTGGGTCGTCTTGCAGAATTAACAGGGGGAAAAAATATTTCTCTTTGTTCTGAAGACTATGGTGTGGCTTTGGCGGAAATATCAAAAATCACCAGAGCTTTGGCACAATCCCCTACCTTAAGTAAAATATTTTATATTCCTGATACAGTGCAAGTTTCTTTAAAACCGGAACAGCTAGGGGTTTCCTGGAAGCTTTATGGGAGAAAATTGGTATTTTCTGGAGATGTCGCACCCAATACAGAAGTAACAGTAAGTTATAGATACGAAAGATAGCTTTAAAAGGAGCAAGTTTTGCAAAAGATAGCTTTTTTATTTTTTTATTTTTTATTTTTTTTTCTTTCTTGTGGTTCTAAAGTGCAGTTTTTAAAAAAAGGAGAAGAAAAGGAAGACCCTCCCCCTGAACAGACTTCCTCCTCAGAGTGTGTAGAAAAAGTTATTAACGGAAAAACCATTTGTGTTCAGCAAGAAGTAAAGATCTTTTTAGTAGAAGAGTTAGCAAAAAAACCGATTGATTTTTTATTTGTGGTGGATGTGTCTCCTTCTATGTGGGATGACTTATCTCGCTTAGGTCAGGCGTTTTCCGATCTAATGTCTCAAATTTCCGTAAGCGATTGGCAAATGCTTTTTACTACCGCAGATCATGGAGATTACGAAAAAGATCCTAAGACAGGTCAGGAAATGATGATTTTTTCCCCTCAGCAGGATTGGAAAAACTATAAAGGCAAAGCTCCCCATTTCGGTCAATTTATGGATCTGGAATATAAGGGGAAAAGGTTAAATCAAAAGTCTTTAACAGCCACCACCCCGGATTATATAAATGTGTTTAAAGATACTTTAACTAAAACTTTAAGCGAGGATTGCTCATCCGCTCCTTATTGTCAGGGATCTTTAGAGCAACCTCTTCGTGTGCTTAAATCCAGTCTGGAACGTTTAAAGCTTCAGCGGGCGGATTCTGGTAGTTCCAGCCCCTCGCTTAGAGATTCTGCCAGTTTTGTCAGTTTTATTGTGACAGATGAGGATGAGCGAGTGGAAGATCCTGATAAGGCCACATCTGCTAAAGAAGTAGTGGAAAGTTTTAAAAAATGGTTTCCTGAAAAATCTTTTCATTCTTTTGCTTTGCTAATTCAAGATGAGGAGTGCCTTAACCTACAAAAAGCACACTCTCCTAATTCTGTTTATGGAGAAAAAGTGTCCAAGTTGGCTGAACTCACTCAGGGCAAAAATGTTTCTCTATGTGAAACAAACTACGGCCCGCCTTTGCGGGAAATATCTCATCTTTTAAGAAATCTGATAGAGAGCCTTGATTTAGACTATGAACCGGTTTTGCCGGAAGAAATCCAAGTGGAGTTTATAAAAGGAAAAAGTCAGGCGGATTGGACCCTTGAAGGCAAAAAACTAACTTTTAAAGCTGGTTTAGAGCCTGAAGCAGAAATTAAAGTTTCGTATTTTGTAGAAAAAAATAAATAAAATGTCTTTAAATATGGCATTTAGGAAAAAAACTTAAAAAAAATATAAAAAAACTTGAAAAAATAAAAATTCTGCCGATAAAATTAATAAATAAAAAGGAGTATAATATGTTGCGTTATTCTTTAATCACTGGAGTTTTGCTTTTGCTATCTCTAAGTGTTTTTTCGAATGTGGGACCTGTGGATTCCGCTTATGGCAAAAAATCAGCTGCTTGTGAATATGCCAGTGAAAGCTCAGTGGATAAAACCGCCAGCAGAGATGTGAATGTGGCCAATGTGGTGGCTAATGTCGCGGATGCCATAGTTGTAGCCCCCCCTAAGGGCCAAAAAAAGCAAGGCCGGGGTGGTTCAAAAGGTGTCAGATAAGATATAAAACTGCTAAAATCGGTTAAATTCAGTCTAAAATATGATTTTTTTGTCTAAAATTCAAAAAAAACCTGTTTTCTTTCTGGACACAGGGCCAGTTTATTTATAATAACTATTAAATAATTCACTTAAATTAAAAAAGGAGAAAAAAATGTCTTTAATTATAGTTAAAAAAACTAAAGATCTGTTCAAAACTCGTGGGTTAAAAACTTCAGACGAGGCTATTCAGGCTTTAAATGTGGAATTTGAAAAAATATGCCAAAAAGCGGCCGATAATGTGATCGCTAACAAGCTTAAAACTGTAAAAGGGGCGCATATTCCTAAGATAAATCTCCACAGTTAAGCACTTTTTTAGAGAAGGAGGGTTTTTTTAACTTATTATGAACAATGTCATTTTATCAAATAAACCCTTTAAAAGTAGACTGGGAGTCAAAAAGCTCTGCCGTTTTTTTTAATGACCGACATGCGAAAAAAAAGATTTTTATATCTTATATAAAAAGTCTTCCTTATCTCTCATCACATATATGGCTGGCTACTTCTGGGCGGTCGCAGGAAAAATGGACAGCTCTTTCTAAAAAAGCTCTCCTTATTTCCGCAGAGGTTGTAAATAAACATCTTAAAGCCACTGCAAAAGATCGTTGGGGGGTTTTGCTTCCTCTGTTTCATGTGGGAGGGCTTTCCATTTTAGCGCGCGCGCACATAGCAAATAGTTCCTATGTTTCTTATAAGGGAAAGTGGTCTGGTCGTGGGTTTAGGGCCTTTTTAGAGGAACATCAAATCACCTTAACGGCGTTAGTTCCCACCCAAATATACGATCTCGTGAAAGAAAAAATAAAACCTCCCCCCTCTCTTCGCGCTGTGGTGGTAGGAGGAGGAGCTTTAAATAAGGCTTTATATAGCTCTGCAAGATCTTTAAGTTGGCCCCTTCTTCCTTCCTATGGCTTGACAGAATGCGCTTCTCAAGTAGCTACTCAGGAAATAGAGGCTCTTTCCGAGGGAGGAGCATCGTCTGCGAAAATGAAAATTCTTTCCCATGTTCAAGTTCGAGTGGTCCAGCAGGAAATCGTCATTAAATCAGAAAGCCTTTTCACTGGCTTTGTGCCTCTTGTTCCTAATCAAAAAGCGGAGTTTCAGGATCCTAAAAAAAAGGGCTGGTATTTTACAGGAGATAAAGGACGGGTGAAAAACAATTACTTATGGATAGAATTAAGTCAAATAAAAATACTGGGAGAAAAAGTAAATATAAAAGCTTTAGAAGAGGAGTTAATGAAGATTTTATTAAAAAAATCCATTTCAGGACATTGCTTTCTTTTAGCTTTGCCAAGTGAAAGAGAGGGTTTTCAGATAGCCTTGGTTTCTGACACTTTTAAGCCTCATATTTTGTCTGACATTATTCAACAATTTAATAAAAGAGTGTCCCCTTTTGAGAAAATTCAACAGTTTTACTTTGTTCCTGAACTGCCTTGGACAGGTATTTCTAAAATTTCAAAACCCACTTTACTAAAAGATTTAGGCTTTCTTACTTAAAAGTTTTTGATATTGAGTGAGGGAGATTTGAGCTACATTGTCCTGGAAATAGGGTTTTTGTTAAAGAAGGCTTGCTTGATCCCTATTAAGGATAATATAAGATCAGGGTTATATGTATTTTTATTAAGGGTTCTAACGAAATGATTAAAGAAAAGAGTTTGGATTTAATGTCAGGGCCTTCTTCTCCTGAAATTCCTCAGATGACCCATCTCTATCAAAATTTGTTTTCCAGAGGAAAAGCTTTAAGGGCTGTTATGACGAGTCAGGTAGCGGAAAGTTTAAATATCTCTAAGGAAAAAAGCGATAAGTTAGGTAAGATAGTGGAATATATCCATCAAGCGTCTATTTTACATGATGATGTGATTGACGCCTCTCCCATTCGTAGAAACTCTCTTTCCAGCTGGATGCAACATTCTATGAAAAAAGCTGTGTTGGCCGGAGACTATTTGTTAGCTCAAGCCTCTCACGATACAGCGGAGATGAATAATATCCCGTTAATGAAAATGACCGCAGATATGTTAAAAAACCTGGTAAAAGGGGAGTGGATGCAGGATATGCTAAAAAACAAAGAAACTATGCAGGAGTTAAAAAAAGTGCATGAGTTAAAAACTTCTTCTCTTTTTCAGTGGAGCTTAATAGCCCCCTTCTTAGTTGTTCATCGCTATGAAAAAAGCTTGCATAAAAGTTTAAGTCAAGTGGGAAAGCTTATGGGAGTGTTATTTCAAAGAGCAGATGATTTGTTGGATTTTGATATTAGAAACAAAGAAAACAAAACCAGTTTTAAGGATATGTCTGAAGGATATTTTAACTCTTTTGCCGTTTATTTGTCAGAAGGAAAAGACCTAAGCTTTAAATCTATTTTAAGATCTTGCAGATCTTTAGGAGAGGTAAAAAACCTTACAGGTGTAAAGAAGTTTGAGCAAGTTCTTAGCTCTTTTGATGAAATAAATACAGATATTATTAGAGATTCTGAACAAGAAATTGAACTGTTAAAAGAGTGTCTTTTATCAGCAGAAAAACCTCTTGTGGGTAAATTAAAAAAATGGCCGTCCCGGTTTTATTGGAGACAAAGTGTCTGAATTTCAAGATTGGCGAAAAAAGTTTGAATCCGCTAATGCTCTTTTACAGGAAAAAGAACAAACTTTAATTAAATACCGGAAAGCGATTCAGCAAAGTCAGCTTATGATGAAAGAGGTAATGAATAAGCTTTCTTTTGAGTTAAAGGTAGCGCATCAGATCCACCAGATTTTGCTTCCCGTAGATTTGCCGGTTATTGCCGGATTAGAGTTTAGTTTTAAATTTTGTCCGGCAGAAAAAGAAGGAAAAAGTAAAGACTTTTACGAGGTTCTGCCTCATCCAGCCAGTAAGTCTTTTAGTATTATTATGTCCAGCTGTTCCTCTCATGCTTTGTCTGCTTTAATGTTTTCTGCTCGATTAAAAATGATGAGTCGAGGGGAAAGAATAGATCATCTTAAGCCTCATAAGTTTGTCCTGCGTTTAATCGAAGAGATTAAGATGGATATGTCATCCCTTTTTCCTACAGGTAAGGGCTTATCTCTTGCTTTAAAAGAAAAAACAGATCTTTTTTACGCTCATATATGTCAAAAAACCTATCAAATGTCTTATTGTTTGATAGGAGATATTTTAGCTTTTGTTCAATATGCGGAGACGGAAGAAATAGAGCAATTAAAAGTTTCTGCTATTTCTTTAGAGAAGGTAGAAAAACGGGAGCTTAAAACCCGTGCTGTGTCTTTAAACAGCCGGGATCGTCTATTGGTATTAAGTCCTGGAATCCTCTTTTGTAAATCGCGGGAGGGGAAATCTTACCCTTTAGCCACTCTTAAAAAATCTTTTAAAACGGAGTCCTCTTCTTCTCCACACGAGGTGAGGAATCAAATACTTTTTAATTTAAAAACTTTTTTAGATGGTAAGCCTTCCGAAAGGGATCAAAGCGTCTTGGTGATGGATGTAAAAAGCCGGATACTCAAGTTACAAAAAAGTGAATAAAAAAATGAAAAAAAAATTAAGTAAAAAGAAATATCAGTCCAAGCGGGTTTTAAGTCTACTTAAAAAATACTACCCTTTAGCGGAATGCGCTCTTTATCATAAAAATTCTGTTCAGCTTTTAGTGGCTACTATATTAAGTGCTCAATGCACAGATAAGCGGGTAAATGAGATCACAAAAACTTTGTTTAAAAAATATCCCACCGCTCGTGCGTTTGCGAGAGTGTCTTTAAAAACCTTGGAAAAAGAAATATACTCTACGGGCTTTTTTCACTCTAAGGCGCGAAACATTAAGCGGGCCTGCCAAAAAATTCAAAAGGAGTTTAAAGGGGTTTTGCCTAATCGTTTAGAGGATTTGCTCACTTTACCAGGGGTAGGCAGAAAAACCGCTCATGTTATTTTAGGCACAGCTTTTAACATTAGCTCTGGGGTGGTGGTGGATACTCATGTTAGTCGTCTCTCTTATCGGTTGGGTTTCACAAAGTCAAAGCATCCTCATAGAATAGAAAAAGACTTATGTGACCTACTTCCTAAAGCCGATTGGATTTATTTTTCTCATGCTTTAATTTTACACGGAAGGCAGGTGTGTAAAGCGCGTGTGCCCCAGTGTGGAACTTGTTTTTTGCAAGAGCTTTGCCCTAAAACAGATGTGGCAAAGCACACTTAAAGGCTTAAACAAAAGCTTTTCCTTCTCTTAAACGAGAAAGGAAGCTGTTGCCTTCCCGTCCTTTGAGGAGCGGGAATCTTTTGATTTTTAAGGAGATGTACTAAGTGATTTATTTAGCTAAACAGGCTTATTCAGTGCCGACCATTTAAGCTAAAAGGACTTATTCCAGGCCCCCTACTGAACCAGAGAGGTTATTTTGAAAAAAGTTTTAATGGCGGTTTTTTTTATTCTGGGAGGGGGAACAGGATACTTTTTCTTTTCTAAAGAATCAGTAGATCCTAAAAAAACATTACGAGTAATGACTTACTCTTCTTTTGTAAATGTTTTTGGCCCAGGCCAGGAAATAAAAAAAAAATTTGAACAAATATGCTCTTGCCAGGTAAAATGGATTAAAGTGCCGGATTCTACTTTGTTTGTGCAAAGGCTTTCTTTAAGAAAAGATGGGTTTAAAACCGATGTGGTGTTAGGACTGGATCAGCTGTCTTTTTCTAAGGTGGAAAGCTCCTTTCAAGCTCCCTTTAAACATTCTTCACCCGCAAAAATTTCCGTTGATAAAAAAAAGTTTTCCTCTTCCAATGTAAAATCAGATATAACCCGAATCCAAAATCTCCCCTGGAAAAAAACTTTAGTGGAAAAAAAAATGTTTATTTTGCCTGTGCGTAAGTTTTTATCAGAGTATTTTGTTCCTTATAATTGGTCTCCCATGAGTTTTATCTCCCGTAAGAAAATGGTCACTTTAAGCCTTTTAGATTTATTAGACAAAAAGTTTAAGCACGATATTTCTCTTCCTTCTCCTCGAAGTAGCACAGTAGGGCTTCAGTTTTATTATTGGATATGGTGGGTTTTTAAGGATAAAACAGGGGAGTTTTTAAAATCCTTTAAAAACAGGCTTTATGGCCTCCCTCCTTCTTGGTCCACTTCTTATTCCCTTTTTCAAAGGGGTCATGTGGGGCTTAGTTTTTCTTATTTAAGCTCTTTACTCTATCATAGAGATCAAAAGCAAAAAGATTTTTATTTTGTTCGTTTTAAAGAAGGCCATCCTTTTCAGGTGGAGTTGGCTGGGGTATCTGGTTTTTGTAGAGAATGTGAACTGGCCCAGCAGTTTGTCCGTTTTTTATTAAAGTCAGAAATACAAAATATTTTGAAAAATAAAAACTATATGTTTCCTGTTGTTTCTTCTGTTTCTTCTCACTCTAAAGAGCCTCTTATAAAATCCCTATCTCCCAAAGATTTAATTTCTTATGATCAATTAAATCTTTTTTTTAAGAACCGGGAAAAACGGCTTAAGGAATGGGAAAAGTTTATGAAATAATTTTTTTCGGATAGGGAGGTTAATAATACCCCCTTAACTGGCGGGAGGCTAAACTAATGTCTGTTTTTCTTATATCCCTTGTGCTTTTTCCGGTATTTGTTTTTTTGTTTAAGGTACCTTTTATTCCTATTTCTTTGGATTTTGATTGGATAGAAGTTTTGTGTTCCACTTTTTTACAAGCCAGTTTAAGTACATTTTTTTCTATTGGGTTTGGCATTTTTGGTGCTCTTGGGCTTTGCCTTCTAACTAAAAAACGGATAAACCCTTTGGGTCTTGAACTGTTTTGCCTTTTGCCGGCCTTGCTCCCTCCTTTGATTCCCGTGCTGGCTTGGATAAATGTTTCAGAATTTTTTTTTAAATTCCCATTTTCTTTTTATTCTGTGTTATGGGTTCATGTGTGGATGAACACGGGGTTAGTTTCTGTTTTTTTGTTTCGCTTGTTTTGTTCTGAAAGGGATAATCTTTCTTATTGGGCTTTTTTACATGGGTTATCCCTCTTAGCTTTTTTGAAAAAAATGCTATTTTTTGAATGGAGAAAAGATCTTTTAATTATTTTTTTGTTAGTGTTTTCTTTTTGCTTTACCAGTTTTTCTGTTCCTCTCTTAGTGGGAGGCAAAACAGGTAAGACCTTGGAAGTTTTTATCGCCGAAAAACTTAAAAACCCTTCTCATTGGCCAGAGGCTTTGTTTTTATTTTTTGTGGAAACAGTATTTATCTTTTTGTTTTTTATTTTACTTTATAGCAAGGAGAGAGGGAGTCTTAAGACAGAAAAAAAAACCTTTTATGGGCAAGTTTCTTATAAAGATATTCCTATTTTTTTTAAAGCTCCAGAAACTATAAAATCCTTTTGGCCTGGGCTGGTTAAAAAAAATTCTTTTTTTATTTTTTGCCTTTTACCTGTTTTTCCTTCTTTGTTAATTTTTTTAGGTTTAGGGGATGTTTTTGCCTCCCCTTCTCTTTGGCAGGATTTGTTTTCCATCAAAGAAGCTGTTTTAAAAGCCTTAGGCCGATCTCTTTTGGTGGCGGTGGGAACAGGAGTTTTTGTTTTCTGCTTGCTTTCTGCTGTGGCTTTTTGCTTGCGGGATCTTTTTTTGCGCCGGTTTTTAATAGCCTACTCTGGAGCTTCCACGGCTTTTATGGGGTTTGCTTTTTTACTAATAGGTTCAGATAGCCCTTTTGAAGTTTGCCTAAAATGGTCTTTAGGTTTAAGTTTGCTTTTTTTGCCAGCTCTTTATCGTTTAATGGGGGAGTCTTTATTAAGACGGCTTAAAAGTCAAATTCAAGTTTCTGATCTAATGGGGGCCGGTCGTCTAATGAGTTTTATAAGAATTATATTTCCTCAAGTTTCTTATGGTTTTTTGTTTCTTGCAGGGGTATCAGCCTTTTGGGCTTGTGGAGATTTTGCTTATTCTTCTATTGTGGCCGGATCAGAGGTGCACCTGGCTTTATTGATAAAAGATCTTTTTTCTTCTTATCGCTTGGAGCTTTCGACTGCCCTCACCTGGCTATTAATTTTTACAGGTATGTTTTGTTTTTCTTTATTTGCAGGAGGAGCTTTTTTTTGTCATAAAAAACTTGGTTTAAGGAAAAAATCATTTTAATTAAAAAAACTTTGTAAGGAGCTTTTTTGTCTGTCATAAAAAACCTGGTTTAAGGAAAAAATCATTTTAATTAAAAAAACTTTGTAAGGAGCTTTTTTGTCTGTCATAAAAAACTTGGTTTTTAAAGCCAAAAATTTTGAATTAAATATTCCTGTTATGGAATGGCCGGACGGGAAAGTTATAGCTCTTACAGGGCCTTCTGGTTCCGGCAAAAGCACATTAGCTTTAGCACTTTGTGGATTAAAACCTTTAGAAAAAGGTTTTGAGTGGATTTTTAAAGGGCGGGATTTGGCTAAGCTTTCTCCTCCTGAGCGTAGGATTTCTTTTTTATTTCAAAGCCTTGAGCTTTTTCCTAATATGAATGCCAAACAAAATATTTTATTTCCAGCAGAAGCAAGAAAAAGCTCTAAACAGGAGAGTTACAAACGATTTTACTACTTGGTGGAGGGTTTAAAAATTTCTAATCTTTTAAAAAAGCCCGTGCAAGTTCTTTCAGGAGGGGAAAGGCAGAGGGTGGCTTTAGCCCGTGCCTTAATAATAAACCCTGATTTTTTAATCTTGGATGAGCCTTTTTCTTTTTTGGACAATCAAACTAAAGCTTTAGCTATTGCTTTGGTTAAAAATATTTTAGAGGAGGAAAAACCCTCTACCCTTGTTATCTCTCACAGTCCAGAGGAAATAAAAACTTTAAAGGTTCATCAGGTGCTTCACCTTCAGGCCGGACGTTTGATTAAGTAGTCCTCCGTGAAGAACTCCATTCATCCTTGTTGTCATACCCGCGCACGCGGGAATCCACGCCTATTTTTGTTCTAACAACCTTTTTCCCGACCGACTATGTTATAATAGTTGACTTTGATGATAATCCACAATATAGTTATGGAATATGATGATAATCCACAATAAGAATCTCAAAACAAAGGAACTTAACCAATATGCGAAGAAGAATTTTAAACCTTTCTCACTTGCTTAAAAAAAAGTCTTTCTTTCTATTTGGTCCAAGACAGACGGGAAAAACCACCTTAATTGGCCGGACTCTTCCGAAAGCTAAAGTATACGATCTATTGGACTCAGAAACACATATTAAGTTACTTAAAAAACCCCGGCTGTTGGAAGAGGAGGGCAAAGCAACAAAACATAAAATTATTGTTATTGACGAAATACAAAAACAACCCTCTCTCTTAGATGAAGTGCATCGTCTTATTCAAAAAACCAACCAGCGATTTTTATTAACAGGAAGTAGTGCTCGGAAACTTAAAAGAGGAGGAGTCAACTTATTGGCCGGGCGCGCCTGGCGGGCAGAGCTTTTTCCTTTAACCTGGTTTGAAATTTCTAATTTTAATTTAATCCGATATCTGAATCGCGGGGGGCTACCTCCTATTTACGACAGCTCGGATTATCAAGAAGAGTTAGATAATTATGTTCGCCTTTACTTAAGAGAGGAAGTTCAAAATGAATCTTGGACCAGAAATGTACTCGCTTTTGCAGAATTTTTAGATGCTATAGCTTTATCTAATGGTCAGGAAATAAATTATGAGGGTTTTGCCAGAGATTTACAGGTTTCTCCAGGGACTTTAAAAAACTATATAGAAATATTAAACGATACTCTATTGGGGTTTTATTTGCCTTCTTTTGTAAAAACAAAAAAGAGAAAAGCCATTACGCGATCAAAATATTATTTATTTGATATAGGGGTAACCAATGCGCTTTGCCAAAGAGGGGAAATAAAAAAAAACAGTGAGTTATTTGGAAAAGCTTTTGAGCATTTTATTGTGCTGGAAGTGCGTGCTTTTTTAAGTTATTTTAGAAAACGATTGCAAATGGCTTATTGGCGATCTACTTCTCAAATGGAGGTGGATTTGATTGTGTCCCCGGCTTTAGCAATGGAGATAAAGGCCGTTTCTTTGGTTCAAGATCGGCATATTAAGGGGTTGCGTGCTCTTAAAGAGGAGGGTTTGTTAAAAAAGTATATTGTGGTTTCTTTAGATAAAGAAGAAAGACGAACCAAGGACAATATTCATATTCTTCCTTGGCGTATATTTTTAACCCGGCTTTGGAAAAATCAAATTATATAACCTCTGATTCTCTTTTTGATGAACAATTTTTCAAGAACGAGTTTTAAGCTTTTCGATCTCTGCCTCAGAAAGACCTGTCATTTTGGAGATAAAAGATAGATCTGCTTTTTCTTTTAGCATGTTTAAAGCCACTGCCTGCATGCCTTTTTGCATACCTTTTTGCATGCCTTTTTGCATACCTTTTTGCATGCCTTTTTGCATGCCTTCCAGTCGTCCTTTTTGCATGCCTTTTTGTATACCTTCCAGTCGTCCTTTTTGCATGCCTTTTTGTATACCTTCCAGTCGTCCTTTTTTTAAGCCTTCTTCTCTGGCTTCATCTAATGAATACTGCAATAATGGTGCCATAACTCTTTCCTCCTTTTTGACTGTGGTTTGTTCAATCTCCCTTACTATTTTCCAAGTAAAAGTGGGATCATATTGCCGAACATAATCCACTGCTCGCACAATCAAAGCCTCACGCTCACTTTGACTCAAACCACGGCCTATTGTAAAAAGTCCCTTTATCTTTTTATCGTTTAAGTTCCATATATGCTTTAAAATATACAAAATAGGACGCGTTGTCAAGCCCTTAGCCTTATCTATATCTAAAGCTTGAATATTCAATACCCTGGGGCAAAAATTTAACACATTTTCTTTAAACCTCTTTTTTAACTCTCCTTCAAAATTGTCTAAAAAATCGTGAAAATCTAAAGCTCCTTTCCAAGTTTTGTTTGGACTTTGGTTGATAAACACCGGAAGCACCGGATCACGGGTGTTTTGATAAATACCTGCCTGATACATTAAAAACTGCCTCAATAGTTCCGGGTCTTCCTGACTTTTGTGCTCCATTAAGAACAACACTTTGGCTGGCTTCCTGGAGTTTTTAAAAAGTGCAGAAACCAGAAGGTCCATTCGTTTTTCTCTAAATTGCTTATCAACAAAAGTAGTAGCTTCTGTTTTAAGGGTGGTCCAATCAAAAAGGCTCATTTCCTTTTTGGAGAACACAAGGCTTAAGATGTCTACGCAGTATTTGGATTGAGAGTAGACTTCTTTGAACAAATGATCGTGTAGAAACTTTTTACTTTTTTTCATTGTGTGCAAAGTTGTTATGCAAAAAAAGCTTTTTGTCAACCTTTCATTAACTTAATCCTCCTTTTGAGGGCATATTAAAATTATGCAATCTATCTTATTTTTACCTTAGTTATTATTTTTGCGTATGAATCTGATACTTCCGGGGCCACTCGGAAATACTGAGATCACCTTGAAAATACTCTAAAAGTATTCATTCCCGCGTCTGTGGGAATCCAGAACCTAAGTTGAAAGCTTAAAAGGCTTTTCAGCTTTTTTAAGGTGGAAAGCCAGTCAAAAGAAGACTTTTTTACTTGTTAAATAAAATGTAATATGAAACAACCTATAAAGAAGCCTTTGCTAAACCCACTATTTAAGTCGGTCAAAAAAGAGTGGAGGTATGGAAAGGTGTTTACTTTAGGCAGGGTTGGAAATAAGTTTGAAAAACATTAGTTTAAAATTGTATTTTGATGAAGTTTATTGTGCTGAAATCTTTGTTGATGGCTTCCGAGGTGGAAATAAAACAGTGAGAAATAAATAGTCAAAACTTCAGGTTGTTCTCCTCCCGAAAATAAAAAAAATATATCTATTCTATTAAGAGGACGCTATGGATCCGGTATCGCTGACAATAACTATCATCTTTATCGTTATTACTGTTTATATAGCTGTTTTAGGATTTTGGCCACTTAATAAGAAATTGGGATTTTTTAGTCTTGTTTCTTTTTTGAGAGAAACTAAGAGTATTAAAAAAAAACTGGAAGAGGCTATCAAAAAACTGCCTGCAAAAGATCATAGAAATGAATTTGTTAGGCTGTATCACAATAAAATTAATCCTTTTTTTAGCAAAGAAGATAGTCTTTTTACTCACCTTTGGATAGAGTTTACAGAACAATTAATAGAACCAGAACGAAACAAGGAAAAACCTTTTTTTCAAAACAGCATTCGGCCAGAGAAGTTTTTTACTTTTTCTGCTCTTTTAAAAAAAGTAAATATTAATTTTAAATTGGTGGAATCTATGCCGGGAATCCTTGTGGGACTGGGGGTTTTAGGCACTTTTGTGGGGCTTTCGGTATCTATCATTCGTGTTCTACCTCAGTTGAAAGGTATGGAAAAGAATCTTGAGCAGGCTGTTGAAACTTTAATTTCAGGAGCGGGAGTGGCTTTTTTTACTTCTGTTTTCGGGCTTTTGTTCAGCTTAATATTTAATTTTATATCGGATAAAAGAGTTTCTCTCTTACAAAGCCTTTTAACCAAGTTTAATTTCCGATTGGAAAAAAGTCTAAAATTTATAACAGAAGAGCATTTGTTAACAAAACAATTAAAAGTACTTAATCAACAGGAAAAAGAGTTGGGAGATATGAGTCAAAACATTGCTCTAAAAATAGGGGATAAAATTGAAGAAAGCGTCCAATCAATGGGAAATAAAATTCATAGTGCTATCTCACAAAGCCATCAAAATATTTCAGAGAGATTTTTTGAAGATATATCCAAAAAGATAACCCAGGGAATGGGAGATTTCTCCACCAAACAAAGAGAAAACCTGGAAAAAACCCTTACTTCCTTACAAAACAATATTCCTCCTCTTATTTCCCGGTTAGAGCAATCTCAAAAACAAAACGAAGAGATGACAAAAAGTCTTATAAACCAAATGAACACATCCAATGTGGAAAACCAACAAAAGATTAATGAATCTCTTAAGGACTCTATGCGACAAATGAAAAGTGAATTTTTGGAAATCACGAAAAATTTAAAAGAAGGTATGAACCAAACCCTTACAGATTCTTCAGGAGAGCTAAAAACGCTTTTATCCAGTATGGGTAATGTAAGCCAATCCCTTATGTCTAATCTTGGAAACATAAACAAAGAAATTTTAGAAAAAACTCAGCAATCGCAAGCTGTGTATAAAGAGCATTTTGATGAAACAGTAAAAAATCTTCATTCTTTTGCCAGTCGTCTCGAAAAAGCCATAACAGAGATAAATATTATTACAACAGACAATATAAAATCTGCCACAGAAAAGTTTAATCAAGTGGTAGAAAGTCAAACACAAATTGCAGAAGGGAATCAAAAATATATTCGCGTTTTAAATGATTTGTCAAGGAAACTGGAATCAGTATCTTTTTCTGTTTCGGATATGACTAATAAAATGCCTAAGTATATTCAGCAAATAAACAGCTCTAATGAATATCTTAAAGAAATATGGGTTAGATATGAAAAAAGATTTGAAGCTGTTGATGAAAAAACAGCAAAACTTTTTGAAAATGTAAAAGCAGGTTTGGGATCTGTTTCTGAAAGTAGTATAGAGCATGTCGATCGATTAAATCAGCAGTTTGCTCAAATATCAAATCATGTGGCCAGTATGGTTGACGAATTAAAAGATGCTGTTGAGGAATTTGGGGAGACTATTAGTAAATTATGAAAAATAATTCCCATTATGCCCTTTCTATCAGTGATTTGATGATGGGGCTTTTGTTTATTTTTATTTTGATTCTGATGAAATTTATGATGGAGTATCAGGACAAGAAACAAGATCTGTCAAAACCTATCTTGGAAAGAGGCCTGCTTCTTGAAAAATTAAAAACAGAAATGGAGCAAAAAAACATACAGGTTGAAATTGACAAAAAAAATGGAGTATTAAAATTAACTGATGTTCAGTATTTTGATAAAGGTGAGTATAAGCTGAGCGAAAAAGGAAAAAACCACTTTAGAAAAATAAAAAAAATATTTAATGCATTAATATGTTATTCTGATTTAGATAGTCCAAAAACAAAAAATCGTTGGCCTAAAAATAAGGCTAAAAAAACCACTTTAAAAAAGTGGCAGGCTCATTGTAATAAACCAACTCACTTCAAAAAACAGGCTTTAATCGACTCTATTTTAATTGAAGGTCACGCAGACGCTACACCCATAAGCCAATATGCTTCTTTAATAAAGGAGGGGATAAAAACTAATCTTGACCTGGCGATGAAAAGAGCGCAAACGGTATTTGTATTTTTATTGGATTATAAAGAAGAAGAAAAAGGGTATGATCCTATAAAAGGGGAAAAGCATACAAAAGAGTCTGGCAATCGTTTTTACGCTTTAGTAAATAAACAAGAAAAGCCTTTATTTGGAGTGACCTCTTACGGAAATTTAAGAAGAAGTGCCTCCATGAAAGATAAGAGAAATCAGGCTCAAAAGTCAGACCGTCGCATTGATATACGATTTATTGTGTCTGAGCCGGCAGGATTAAGTAAGCACTTTAAGAACAAAGAGGTTCAATATTGAGTTTAACTAATAAACCGGGATAATAATACTCTACACTGCCCACTTAGTTTAATGTATTTATTACTAAAAAGTCAAGGATGCAATATATGAAATACTTTCTAAAAGATTTTTTTAAAGAAAACCTTAAAGCAAACTTTTTTGATATAAAATGGGAAAAAAAACAAAAGAGTATAGAAAAATCTCAAAACCAATTAAAAAGAAATATTAAAAACTTGGGAGATTTTGAAGATATAGCACCCTCTAAGCTTAAGAGCTTGAAAAAAATTTACAACGAAAGCCAAGAGTACTGGAGGCGACATAAAACCTTTAAAGGAATGTCACAAAGGCAATTAAGAGAATTGCTTTTTATTTTGTTTTCAAACCCAAATGACGGAGTAAAACAAGGTGTGTATGAAAATCCAGAGCAGTTTGATGATTTTCTGAATATCCTTATTCAAAAAAACAAACAGTCTGTTTTAAAAAAGCTTATATTAGAATTACTTTATTACTATCCTAAGGAAAGAAATTTGTTGTTCCAGAGGTTAGACAAGGTGTATAGTGCTTTAGAGAAAAACAAAAAAAGAAATCAACTTTTAATTACTGCAAATAAAAAATTTAAACTTATTGAAAAATCAGGTCCAAAAGTTATCGCCTGGCAGATACTAAACAGCGGTAAAAACATAGAAGAACTTTTACCAGAAGTTTGGATAAAAGAAAGACATTTATCCCAGGGTATAGGAGAAAGCATTGTGCAAGAATTATGCTACTTAGTTAATGATGTTAATAACCTGGAAAGTGAAACCTTATTAAATCGTTTTCTGGAGTATTTTGATGTGTCGTCTTCTCTCTCTCTTCAGACTGATGCAGTAAGATATAAAGATATTAAACCTATTGTTTCCACTTTATTACTTCCGTTTGAAAATAAAACTCCTCAACCTTTTGTTAAGAAAGAAATCACACAGTTTTTGGATAAACATATCGGTGACCCTCGATTTAAATCTGAAAAATGGATAGCACTACCAAAAGAAAAGAGTGTTTTTCAAAAATGGAAAGTGAGTGAAACTATAAAAGATTTTTTCTCTCTTTTAGATTATACTGCCAAGCAGAACCCAGATTCTGATAGAATGTGGCCTTATAGAAAAGAGTTTATAGAGAACTATTGGGATGCTGGTCATATAGGGGAGGCTTGGATTGTTTTAGGAAAAGAGGCTTATAAAAATCGTTTAAAGTTTTTAAAAGAAGACTTTAACGATTATGGAACTATCACCCGTAGGGCCAACCCTATTCATTCGGTTCTGCTTTTTCGGATAAATGATCTGACACTTTCTGAATGGAATTATAACGGAAGTATAAGAATTTGGCAGGAAGAAAATAAATACAAACCGGTTTTTTATAAAAAAGAATATTTAAGAAAAACACTGGTTACAAAACCGGATAAGGATATAACTCATCATTATCCTGAAAAATATTATTGGCAAAAAAAACTAAGTCACTATATTAAAAAATATACAGGCCTTCCTTGCCCGGAAAATTTGCGAAAAAAAATTGATAAAGTGAGATAAAAAAGAGTATATTTATTAAAACTTTCAGTATAAGCTGGCCACTTTGTTATAGATAAAGCCCCGCTCTTTAGCTGATTTTTTTAAAGGTGTTTTAGGCTCAAATTATCATAACAACCCAGGTTAAAATTTTTAACTGGATAGTGTATGGTATAAAGATATAAGGATTTTTTAATGGAGAAATTTTGTTTATGAAATATGAAGTAAAAGAGGAATATATAGTTATTCATTTCCAAGAACAGGAACTAACAGAAGACATTAAAACCGTTTTTAGCATAGCGTCAGCAGAAGTTCATTCAGACAAAGTTCTAATAAAAAGTAAAAACATTGCAGACTTAAACCTCCATGAAATTAAAAAATTGGGCCTTCCTCCAGTATATCCTTATCGGTTGAAAATAAGAACAAGGGGCCGGCCCATAACTCCGGCTTTTTCTGTGGAAATGGAGTTTTTAAATGAAAAGTCACTGCGTTTTTACCAAGTAAAAAGAACAGGACCAATCTTAAATTTGGATGGAAAAACCTTTACCTTAACTAACCCTCATTTTCAGTTTTTGGAAAATTTAGAAAAACTATCTCCTGAAATAAAAAAACCCGGTGAACGATTAAGCCTTTGGTCTAAAGTTATTCAGGATGTGCCTAAAGAAGTTACTTTAGACAATCCAGAGCTGTTAGATATTCAATTTGTTAAAGCAGATCGTTTTTGTTTAGATCAAAAAAAATTATCAGATAAAAACTTTCAAATTACACCTGAGTTAGTTTATAGTAGAGAAAATAACAACGATTCAAATTTTACTCATCAATTACCAGTCGGGATATCTCAAGACTTTAAAGAAGATTTTTTAAATATAAATAGTGTAGATCCTTACTATAAAGTGGGAAACTATTATATACAGGTGTCAGAGCCTTTAAGAGCCTGTTTAAGAGTCATTAAAAAAGTAAATCAAGAACCACAGGAAAAAAGACAGGCTTTTTATTTAAGCCCTATGAAAAGAATAAAAATGGAGACATCAAATAATCTGTCAGAAGAATTACTGGAAAATATTTTTTTTGAAACAGATCAGTTTAAAAGTGACCGCATCTCTCATATTGGAAAGTGGATTCCAAAATTAGGTGTTTATATTGATCCAGATAATAAAAACCCTTGGTTTCCAAAAGACGATATAGCTATAACCATAAAAGACAACTTGGTTCATTTTGCTCCCGATGACTTAAGTATTTTGATTAAGAATTTAGAAGAGGCGAAACAAGATAAAAAAGAAAGTATTATTTATAACAGTCAAACGATTCCCGTAAATGATGTAGTTATCTCTGAGCTTAAAAATGTAAAAGATAAAATTATTCAAGAGTTTGCAAAAGTGACTCCTTCATTTGAAAATCTAAAGAAACAAAAAATCTCTAAAATGGTGGCCATTATCAAAGACAATATTGACAATTTAGAATATCAATCCAGTATAAAAAGACGCCCTTATTTTTCGCAAAATATTCCTACAGACTTAAAAAATAAATTTACCTTATTTCCTCATCAAAAAACTGGGGTATTGTGGTTGGAGGAGCACTTTATAAAAGGAAATCCTGGCGTGCTTTTAGCAGACGATATGGGGCTTGGAAAAACTTTTCAGACTCTGGCTTTTTTATACTGGTATCAAAGAAATTTAAAAAATAAAAAACCCATTTTAATTGTTGCACCGACAGGACTTTTAAAAAACTGGCAGGATGAGCATACAATACATTTGTCTGAATATGGGGGGTTAGGCAGGAAATACAAAGCCTACGGTGAGTTTTTTAGAAAAGCCCGTAAAAACAGTGAGCAGGATATCATTAGAGAGATAAAGGAATCTGAATGGGTTTTAACCACTTATGAGTCTGTAAGAGATCATCATAAGGACTTTTTTATTAAAATTTCCTGGGGGGTTTTAGTCTTTGATGAGATACAAAAAATAAAAAACCCCAATTCATTGATGACAGATGCATCTAAAGCTTTGGAAAGTGATTTTTCTATTGGCCTTACAGGAACCCCTATTGAAAATAGCTTTGTGGATCTATGGTGCATATCGGATTGCTTATATCCAAAAATTCTTGGTTTATTAAAGAGTTTTCATAATAAATATATAAAAAACAAAACAGATCATTCTGCGTGGGAAATTCAAAAGAGACTGTCTCAAATCCAGCCTCCGTTTATATTACGGAGGGTTAAAAAAAATATATTAGAAAATCTGCCGAAAAGAAAAATTATTACACAAAAATTAAATATGACAGATACGCAAAAAGAGGTTTATTCAGAAATAATAAGAAAAGCTAAAAACAAGGAATACTCTAACAGCCTTCAGGCTCTCTCTTTGCTAAAGCGGTTTTCTATTTATATGCAAGATTGTTTTGAAGGTTCGGATGAGGAGTTTATCCGAACCAGTGCAAAACTAAAATTTCTTTTTGAAACTTTAGAAGACATAAAAAACAAAACAGAAAAAGTATTAATTTGCATTGAGAATAGAATCTTACAGAAAAAAATAAAAAGCATTTGTGATGGAAGATGGAATTTGCAAGTCAAGATTATAAATGGAGATATGCCGGGGGAGGTTCGAAAGAAAACAGTAGATCAATTTGGTCAAACTAATGGTTTTAATATTATGATTATCTCTCCCAGAGCGGGCGGGGTGGGGCTTAATATAGTGTCTGCAAACCATATTATTCATTTGGAAAGATGGTGGAATCCAGCAGTGGAAGATCAAAGTAATGATCGTATTTTCAGAATAGGACAAAAAAAGCCTGTTTTTGTTTATTATCCTTTGGCCGTTCATCCTGATTATAGGGATGAAAGTTTTGACATTGTTCTGAATCGTCTTTTGGAAAATAAAAAACAAATGAGGGAGCAAACCCTTTTGCCTTCAGAGCCTAATGAGCAAGAGAAAAAGGAGCTTTATCGAACTATTGTGCCTGGCGAAGAAATGTACTCTAATATTCCAGATTCTTTTTATAAGGGTGAGGAGTGGAAAGCTTTACGGAAAAGGGTACAGCAACAATTCCCTCCCCTTTGTGGCCGTTGTGGCAATAAAAATAATTTGGAGGTAGATCATGTTAAGCCTCGATCCAAGTATCCTGAACGGGAGCTGGATTTTGATAACTTGCAAATTTTATGCAGAGATTGCAATCTTTTAAAAGGGGTAAAAGACTCTCCTGACTGGGATTTTAGAAATCAATAAAAAAAGGGTGATTGATGAAAAAAGTAAAAAAAGATGTTGTTAAAGCTGTTTCCTCTCGTCAAGTGGTGATGGTTTCTGCCTATGGCAGAGGAGCTTACCTGGCTCTTGAGCTTAAAAGAATCGGTTTTAAAGTAACAGTGTTTGATGTGACCTCTCTTTTACCCACCCTTTCTTCTGCGGAAAGAGAAGGCCCTTTTGGTGTTTTTTTGCCCTCCCATCTAAGTGATCTGGAAAAACAATATTTGTGTGAGGATAACCATTATCCTGTTCCAAAAGGTTTTTCTCTTTTTACCCCTAAAGGTCCTGTGGAGTTTCAAGGACCTTTAAGAAATTTTTTTAAGAAAAGTAGAAAAGACTTTGAATGTTTTTATTCTGCTTTCACCCCATCTGTAAAAGGAGATTTTTCTAAAAAAATAAGTATTAAGAACCCTAAAACCCTAAAGCGAGAGATAAAATCAAACTCAATTCTTAGCCTTTCCGCAGAATGGGCTAAAAATTATTTTTCCCCGCGGAAAGCAGATCAAAACCCGCTGAATTTAAGTCCATTTTTAGAAAACTATGTTTTAAGAGAATCCTCTCAGAGATATTTTGAGGAGGTAAAATCTTCATTAAAGGCAAAAGGTGTTAAGTGGATAGAGGAATTTATTACCTCAGAAGCTTTGGAGCTAACAGAAAACGATATAGGACAAAAAGATAACAAAGCTCGAAGTAGGAAAAACATTAACAAAAAACTAATAGAAAACGGTCAAAATTTAATACCCTTCCATTTAAAGTTAAAAAAAAGATATATTCAGTTAAAATTTTATGAAGAAGAAAAAAAAGCAGACTTCCTAATATGGACACTAAGTGGCCCGGAAACTTTAAAGGGGTTTTCTAAATATATGCCCTTGATTTTTCCTAAGTGGGAGAAGCCTTTAAAAATATGGCGGAGATTTTCTTTATCCTGGAATCAAGGGGCTTTTGAACACATTATCCCCCCGTGGCTATGGGTTTTGCCCGATTACAAATCCGAAAATGTCCATACCTTATCACATAAGTTTTTAACCCAGGATCTTTTAAAGCAAAGTATGATTTTAAGAAAAAACCCTGTTCATTCTCGCTTGGTGGATCTGTGGCTTACCTGCCCTTATGAAAAGCGATTTAACAATTCTTTTTTATCCGAGCTTTTAAAACCCGCCCTCAAGAGGCTTAATATTTTATTCCCTGGCTTTTCTATAAAAGGTTTGCTAAAACCAGATTTTTGTCATGAGTATTTTGTTTTGTATAAAAATAGGTTCACTCCTCCCCCTTCTTCCCGTTTACTGCATTTAAACCCAGAAGGGACAGGGAAAATGGATGCCTATTCCCTTATAAGGCAATCTTCTTTTATTCTAAAACGGATCCAAAACAAATATATTTAGTCGGCTCTGAATAAGTCCGTTTAGTTAAATAAATCACTTAGGTCACATCTCCTTAAAAGCCCAGAGATTCCCGCCTTCAAGGGATTGCAAAAGTGGGCCAGCTTTCCTTTTCAGCGAAGAAAAAGTATTTGTTCAGGACCGACTATTTAAGAGTAAACCTGCTTAAAAGGAATGGAGTTTTGAAATTTGTTTAAAAATTATGGTGATTTTGTTTGAACCTTTTGATTTTATGATTTGCTTTATAAAAGGTAAAGTATAAATGGAAGGGGAGATAAGTATGATCCCTTTATAGGGATTGAAATAACTTAAGAATTTAAGGGTTGATTTTCAAAGAAGCTGAAGGTAAGTTTGCATTGTCATTGTTGAAATAACTTAAGAATTTAAGGGTTGATTTTCAAATAAATTTGTTTTAGTTATTGTGTTGATAGGTTTCAGTAAAAGGGTATAAAGTTTTATTGCCTGCTTTAAAGGTAAAAGAACAATTTTTTTTTGGTCGCCACAAACTAAGGAAACAGGGAACAAGGGAACAAGGGAACAAGGGAACAAGGGAACAAGGGAACAAGGGAACAGGGAAACAAGGGAACAAGGGAACAGGGAAACAAGGGAACAAGGGAACAAGGGAACAAGGGAACAAGGGAACAAGGGAACAGGGAAACAAGGGAACAAGGGAACAGGGAAACAAGGGAACAAAAATCATGCTTAAAAGATACACAAGAAAGGAAATGGGTCGGATATGGACCCAAGAAAATCGCTTTCGGAAAATGTTGGAAGTAGAAAAAGCCGTATCGTGTGCCCAAGCTGAAATAGGACTCATTCCCGCCTCTATAGCTCAAACCATTCAGGAAAAAGCAGACTTTAAGTTAAATAACATATTGGAAAATGAGAAAAAAACCCGACACGATGTAACCGCTTTTGTTCGGGAAGTAGCGGATAAAGTGGGCGGGAAGGCAGGTTCTTATGTGCACTTAGGGCTTACCTCTTCTGATGTTTTAGACTCGGCTCTATCTTTATTGTTGCGTGAGGCAGGCGAAGTTTTAAAGACTTCTTTTTCCCAGTTGGAAAAAATTTTGATTACGCAAATTAACAAACATACAGAAACCCTTTGTTGTGGTAGGACACATGGCATGGTGGCAGAACCTCTTACTTTTGGTTGGAAACTGACAGGCCACTTAATGGAGCTTAAGCGAAATAAAGAACGAGTGTCTCAAGCCCTTAAACAAGCTATGGTGGGGAAGTTTAGCGGAGCCGTGGGGGCTTACAGCACTCTTCCGCTTAAGTTAGAGCAAGAAGTTTGTAAAATCCTTAAACTTACTCCAGAACCAACAGCCACACAGGTTGTGCCAAGGGATCGCCACGCTCAAGTGATTTTATCTCTTGCCCTTACAAGCAGTGGGTTGGAGAGGCTGGCGGTGGAAATTCGCCACCTTCAGCGGTCAGAGGTGGGAGAGGTGTCTGAAGGTTTTGCCCCCGGTCAAACCGGATCTTCTGCCATGCCTCATAAGAAAAACCCTATTTATTCCGAAAATATTACTGGGCTTTCCCGCTTGATTCGCGCTTATGTGACCCCAGCCTTAGAAAACAGTGTTTTATGGCATGAAAGGGATATTTCTCATTCCTCTGTGGAAAGGCTGATGTTTTCTACTTCTTTTATTTTATGTGATTTTGCTTTAAACCGCATGGCAGAGGTGATGGAAGATCTGGTGGTGGATGCTCGTCAGATGTTAAAAAATCTAAAATCAGGAGGAGGGGTTATGTTTTCCTCTTTAGTGTTATCGGCTCTTTTACAAAAAGGTATGTTGAGAGCAAAAGCTTATAATTTGATTCAAAAGGTAAGTTTTTCTCTTAAACCAGGAGAATCCTTGCAAGAGAAATTACTAAAGAATGAAACAGTTTTAAAATACCTTTCCCCAGAAGAGATTAAAGAAAAATTTTCTTTAGAAAAACGAAAAAAACAAATTGCTGAGCAAACGCGAAGGCTCTTAAAAGAGATTTAAAGGGAAAGGCTTTTTCACGGGCTAATATTTAAACTCTATCGGAAATATAAAGAAATTTTTAAGGAAACAACATGTTTTAAAATTTTTAGAAAAATCGAAAAAACTATGTCTAACGAATAGGGAAAATAAAGGTTAAAAGAATATAAAATGAAATGGGTAAAGTCGGATTTTATTTGTGAAGGAAAAGGCAAAAGCCTTTACAAAGTGAAAAATCATCCTCAGATGATATGGATGGAGTTTAAAGAAAGCCTTACCGCTTTTAACGGAAAAAAAAAATCTTCTTTTAAAGGTAAAGGGGCTTTAAACCGAGATACCAGTTCATTGGCTTTTCGGTTTTTAGAAAAACAGGGGATAAAAACCCATTGGGTAGAGGATATGGGGAAGACGGCAATGATTTGTAAGCCACTTAAAATTATCCCTTTAGAAGTAGTAGTGAGAAATCGTTTAGCTGGTTCCACCGCCCTAAAGTTTCAATTTCCCGAAGGGAAAACTCTTCTAACCCCTTTAGTGGAGTTTTATTATAAAAATGATAACTTAGGAGATCCTTTTCTTAGTATGGATCAGGCTATAAGCTTTCATTTTGTGACTGGGAGGGAGGAAGCAGAGCTTTTAAAGGCTCAGGCTCTTAAGGTAAATCGAACTTTAAAAAAATTTTTTAACTTAGCAGGAATAGAGCTTATTGATTTTAAATTAGAGTTTGGAAAACTAGAAAATTCAAATAAAAACAGCCCTCCTTTGTTGGCAGATGAAGTCTCTTGTGACACTTGTCGTTTATGGGATAAGCAAACCGGAGAAAAAATGGATAAAGATCGTTTTCGCCTAAACTTAGGCGGAGTAAAAAAAGCTTATAAAACGGTGAGGGACACTTTACGAGATTCTTTAAAAGAGGAATTTTAAAAAAAAGCCCTTCCTATGAAAGCGGATGGGAGTTTGACAGATATAAAAAACCAAGGTGTGGTCTAAACTATGAAAAAACCTATAAATAATTTTAAAAGAAAAGTGTTACTTTTCCCACAAAGTAAAAACCCTCCTAAATATTTTGTTTCTATTCAGAGTCAGCAAGGGAAACTTCTTAAATTAGCAGATCCTCGTATCAATCGTATGGCCTTAGCTTTAATGGATATGCAGGCGGTTTTAGGAGGGGCAGCCAGCCACTGGGGGGGACCTTCTGCTTTTGCAGAGGTGGTGAGCGCGCTTTATGGGTTGGTGTTTCACTATGCCAATCAAAAAAACCTTCCTTGGTATTCTTTATTTCATATTATAAACGATGTGGGCCATGCGGAAAACGGACTCTATGCCCTTAAAGCTAATTACGGAATGCTCAGTTTTTCAGATTTAAAGGGCTTTAGATCTCTTAACAGTCCCTTGACGGGGCACGGAGAGGCGCATCTTTTTCCTGAAGGGGTGTACTTAAGCAACGGCCCCTTAGGCTCCACTTTGGCTCAAGCCCAGGGGCTTTGTATGGCGGACTCTCTTACAAAGCTCAAGCGATCCACTATTGTTTTAATGTCGGATGGAGCTTGTATGGAAGGCGAGGCCAAAGAGGCTTTTAGTTCTATTCCCGGATTTTTTAAAAAAATGAACCCTTTTATTGTAATTGCAAGCGACAACAACACCAAGCTCAGCGGGCGTATCGATAAAGATAGCTTTCCCTTAGATCCTTTTTTTAGATCTTTAAAAGCTTTAGGATGGGATCTAAGGGAAATCAAAAACGGCCATAGCTTAAAGGCTTTAGTAGATGGTTTAGAGTTGGCCCTCTTGCCAGAAACATTATCCGAAAAACCTGTTTTTATTCGTGTCCGAACTATCAAAGGCTATGGCACAAAAGAAACAGCAAAAGCCCATCATGGTGGACACGGATTTCCCCTTAAGAACACAGAAAAACTAAACGATTTTTTGGAAGAAATTTATGCCAGTCCAGATATACCAGATGAATTTAAAGAATGGGCTAAAGAACTTCGACAGTTAGATTTAAGCTTGCGCGATCCAAAGTCTAAAGGGCCAAAGCCCTCTCTAATCACGGGCAAAAAAAACCTCTCTTTAGATATAAAATCGCTGGCTGGGCAAGAGAATAAGCCCTTGTTAAATAAGTCTTCTGAGCTTGCTGATTTTAAAAGTTTCTTTCAAGAGGGAAGATTAGATAAAAACTTTTTAAAAACCTTATTGGATCAAAAAAAAGTAAAAGCGCAAGAGGGCATTGGTCGGGCCTTAGTTTATTGTCGTAAAGATCGAGGTTTACCTATAGTGTCTATAAGTGCAGATCTGCAAGGTTCAACAGGGGTTTTGCTTTTTAGGAAAGAATTTCCTAAGTATTCTTTTGATGTAGGGGTGGCAGAAGCTAATATGATATCCCTTGGGGCTGGGTTTTCTAAACAGGGCTTTATTCCCGTGGTAGATACTTTTACGCAATTTGGAGTCACAAAGGGATCCCTTCCTTTGTTTATGGCTAATTTGTCTCAAGCCCCAGTGATTGCGGTTTTCTCTCATGCGGGGCTTCAGTCTGCGGGCGATGGCGCGTCCCACCAATGCTTAACCTATTTAAGCCACACTTCCTCATTGCCTATGACAGATGTTTACAGTTTAAGCTCAAGTGCGGAGGCTTTTTCTTTAATGACTCAAGCTATAGAATCTTTTGCTTTGGCCTATCAAAAAGACCAAGTTCCTAAAACAAAAATTTTCTTTCTGGGTCGAGAAGTGTTTGCTCCGTCTTATTTACCGGAAGATTATCCCTACAAGCTGGGTAAAGCGCAAATCATTTACTCGGAATTAAAAACCTCTGGAGAAAAAACAACCAGAGGAAGAAAAACCGGAAAAGCCATCACCCTTTGGGCATTAGGACCTTTGTTGGAGCAAGCTTTAAGAGCTGGCTTTAAGCTTTCAGAAAAAGGGTGGAAGGTGATAGTAGTTAATGCCTCTAAGGCCAATGAACCAGATACAGACACTCTTTTGGCTTGTGTTCAAAGGACAGATTTTCGTTTGCTTACTTTAGAAGATCATTGTTTAAAGGGAGGCATGGGGGCTTTAGTGGCGCATAAGCTCGCGCTAAAAGGTGTAAAAACAGATATGCTTTCTTTAGGAGTAAAAAGCCCTTTTGGAAGAAGTGCTTATAAATCCTTAGAGCTTTATAAAAAAGAAAAACTTATGGCAGAAGATATTTTAGAAACTGTTTTATCTCGCTGGTCTTAAATAAGGTTTTTTAGATTTTTTCTTTTTTTTAAACCTGGACTTTAGTATTATCTTTATCTTTATCTTTATCTTTATCTTTATCTTTATCTTTATCTTTATCTTTATCTTTATCTTTATCTTTGGCGTTTTTGTGCTAAACTGTTAGTAAAGTGTGAAAAAGTATGTTGCAATAAGGCAAATATAACTTACTTTACTCTAAAACCGGTGTGAATTTCCGCCGGTGCAAAAATAACAAAGGAGTTAAATAAAGTTTTTCACGAAGCATTATATGAAACTTATATTAAAATACAGGGGGGAGCATGGGAGACTATATTAAATTTTGCAAACTAAATATTTTTGTTTTTTCTTTTGTTATATTTTCTTGGGTTGTAAAGGCCGAAGACCCAGTGGGTTGTAATAGTTTATACAATCATCCTATCGACGAAAAAGAGGTGCAGGTTTTTGTAAAATGCGGGTTTGTAGAAGGATATATCTCAGGTGAAAAACCTTTAAAATCTTTAAAAGTAGTTGTTACAGATACAAGATCAGGAGAGCAAAGATTTCATACTTTGGCAAATCCCCCTGGCCCTGCAAAACATTATTTTGCCGCTTTACCACCAGAGCAAACCCAGTGGTTAGTGAGCCATATACCAGGACTTAGGTTTACGGATAGAGTGGATACTGCCTACAGAGGGTTTGGAGTGGATCCAGATGAGGAAATTACAGTCAGAGCTGGGAAAAAACATAAATTAGGCCAGCTTGGTAATGCCAGTGCTCAAGCCTTAGGTTATGATTCTAAAGCTTTGCAAAACTGTTCGTATGAATCTCATTTTGTATTTATGAAGCTTAAAGAATGTAACAATCTAAAACTTTGTCAAAGTTATGTCCAATGTGAATTAGATGGAAAACTTTTTACTAATATACAGGTTTTCTGTCGTGCCAGTGGAGAAAGTTGTCCGTCAGCAGATGATTGTGTTAAAGAAAGCAACCAACAAGCACAAATAGTGGTAAAAGATTTTATTTCAGAAGATATTAAAACCGGAGAGTCAGACAATAGCGAGTCAGACGATAGCTCACCAACAAGAAGTTCACCAGCGGGTTCTGGTTCTGTTAAATAAGATAAGGTAAAACAAGGCAAGATAAAATAAGATAAGGGTTTTTTGGTTTTGTTTAGGTTTTTTAAAAATTAAGAAAATTATTTTAATATTAAAGTCAGCAAAAAAAGGAGGTGCTTTATGAAAAAAATATTTATTATTATACTTTTTGGTTTTTTGTCCTTACCCGTTTTTTCGGCCATTGTGGGTTCTGCTAAAGTAGAGGGCATTATTATAAGTTACAATAAAACCACAGTCACTCTTTCCCAAAAAGGAAGAAGAACCACTGTGCCAAGAACGGCCATCCCGGCTTTTTTTAAAATCAAAACCGGCAATCAAGTGTATGCTTTGTTTGATGGGGAAGAGATTCAAAAAGCCTTAAAAAAAGCACAAAAAATACAGAAAAAGATAGAGAACCGTCAAGCAGATTGACTGTTATTACAGACAACAATTTGTAAATTCCGGCGTCTGGCTGATACTAAAGCGCGGTCCATTTGATGATCTAGAAAGTCCCACCTTTGGAGAAGCTGTTTTCTTATGAACTTTCCTGAATGTGGTAGCACTCAGGATCAGACCTGTAAAGGATCTGTAACAGAGCGAACCACAACTTTAAGCCGTGGGAGTCTATGAAACAAATTAAGAAGAGGGGCTTTTTTTTAAGCTATTCTGGTTTGAATTATCCTGGTTTGAATGCTCCTGGTTTGAGCTATTTTGGGAGGAAGCAGGAGGGGGTGAAAAATCTTTTTTGTCTTTTTCCTGAACCATTGGCTTTGGTTCATCAGATTTGCCTTCCAAACCTTTTTTAAAATCTCTTAAAGCCTCGCCTAAAGATTTTCCAAACTCTCGTATTCTTTTATGTCCAAACAGCAAAAGCAAAATAACCAGAATAATTAAAATCTGTGGGATGGATGGATACATATTTTTCCTCCAATGTTTTTAGACTACTTAGTTTTTATTGTAACTGTTAATTTTGGATAAATCAAGTCTAAAAATCAGGGAAGAGAGCTATTTAATTGTCCGGGATAAGCCCTGTTAAGCTTTTTAACTATGGGAAAGGATTTTTTGCATAAGGCTTGAGGGGTTTTTTTGTTTCAGATCTGTTGTTTTTACCCATAGTCCATTTTTAGAAGAAGGTTTAACTTTCCCTCCTTTTTGGACGAGAACATAAATATTGTGGTGGGTAATAGAGTGCATAAAGTGGTATTTTACTGGTGATTTTTTACTGTTAAAAACTTTTCCAGGAAAGACGGGATAGTTTTTTAAAACCGGAAGGGAATGATTTTTAACTAAAGTCAAATGATTGTTTTTTTTTAAAATAGTAGGCTGGTAAACCCATATCTCTTTTGCCTTTTGTTTTCTAACTAAGGGGATTTTATCCACTTGGCCCCATTCAAAGGCTTTGCAGTTTTTTTTAATAGGGCAGGCTATGCAAAGGGGTTTTTTTGGTGTGCAGACCAAAGAACCTAATTCCATTAAAGCCTGATTCACTAATGAAGAAGGATATTTTTTAACCCATTTATCTACTTCTTTTTGAAGGATAATTTGGCTATCCCGACTCCACCAAATTTTTTTAAAACCTAAAACACGGGTAAGGACTCGAATCACATTGGCGTCTAACACCCCTGTTTTTTCGTTAAAAGCCAGAGAGCTTACCGCTCTTGCAGTGTAAGGGCCAAAGCCAGGCAGTTTTAAAAGCTCTTTATAGGTTTTTGGAAAATAGTTTTGTTTGTTAATGATCCGCACAGCTTTATGCAAATTTTTAATGCGGGAATAATAACCTAAGCCTGACCAATAAGGGAGTACAGACTTCAAAGGAGCTTTTGCTAAAGCTTTTAAAGTGTTAAATTTTTTAATAAATTTTTCATAATAAGGAATCACGGCACGCGCCGTGGTTTGTTGCAACATAACTTCTGAAACTAATATGGTGTAAGGGTTTTTTTCTTTTTTTCTCCAGGTTTTTCTCCAAGGAAAAGCTCTTTTATTTTTTTCATACCACTTAATTAACTCCTGCACAGGAGGGGTGAGAGAAGCCCTGTCTAATTTATTTGCTTTTTTCAATATTTTTCCTCTTTATTTATTGTTTAAAATGTCTAATAAAACTTTTTCCATTTCCTTAAGGTTTTTAATTGTTAGGCTCCCTTGGGCAAAACGGGCCTGCCCCCCTCCTTTGCCGTTAAATTGTGGGGCCAGATGGTTTTTTAAAAGCTCTCCAGCAGAAATATGTTTTTGAAGGTCTTTAGACAAAGCTAAAACAATAGGATATTGTTTTTTTTCCGACTCCCCTAAAATCCCCACTAAACCTGGGCCTGGCAAAAAAGACTTAAGCTGATCTACTAAATCCGCCAAGATTTTTCTATCCTCTATCGGAAAAGAAGTTATAAGAAGAAAGCCTTTTATGTTTTGCCTCTGAAAAGGTATAGCCTTTTTTATAATGGTTTTTATATCTTTTTTTAATAGAGTGTTTATTTGTTTTTTAAGTTGGTTTACTTCTTCTATTTTTTTTCTAAAAAGGGGGATAAAAGGATTTTCTTTTTCGTTAAGAGTTTGTGTTTCTAAAAAACTTTTTTCTTGCTGGTCTTGTTCTACTTTGGTTTCTAGTTTAGGAAGAGAAAGGTTTAAGTATTTTCTAAGTTCCTCATTTTGCAAGGCTTGAAAAGTGATATCAGGGTTTGTTTGGTTTAAATATTTTTTTATGTTTTTGGTGTTGGTCATTTCCAGCTTTATTTCAGGGTTTTTGGAGCTGTCTTTGGAAAAAACATTTTGTTTTAATTTTATTTTCAAGTGCTTTATTTCCTCCTCTTTTTCTTTAAACCAATGGATAAAAGGGTTTTGAGCTTCTGACCCTTGGTCTTGGTTTTTAGCAGAAAAAAACTCTAAAGCCTCGCTTTCACCCGTTCCCATGACCTGTGGGTTGGTGTTTATATAAGCTCTTAGCTCCTGGTTTTGCTTGGCTAAAAGCTTAAGCCATTTCTTTAAAACAGAGCTGGTTAAGGCATGGATCCGGCGCACACCGGACTGAGCACCCGTTTCAGAAATAATTTTAAAGTCTTCAATATCTGCCGTGTTTTTAACATGAATACCTCCACAAAGTTCAAAACTTTGTCCCATTCTGATAACGCGCACTTTTGTTTCATAATTTTCTCCAGGCAAAAAAACCGCCCCCTCTCTTATGGCTTGCTCATAAGAGCAGGTGTTGTCTGTTACACCCACTCCCGCTTGAATTTGGTTTTTAATTTTTTGTTCTATTTTTTTTAATTGTTTATCGTTTAAGGGTTTTGAATTAAAATCAAACCTCAGTTTCCCAGGCTCCACAAGAGAACCCATCTGTTGACTTGATTTTCCAAGTAAAGCTCTTAAAGCGTGGTTTAAAAGGTGAGTGGCAGAATGGGCTGTGGCTATAAGCTTTCGCCACTCCGGATCTACTTTCATTTTACAAATATGCCCTAACTTTAACTTTCCTTCTCGTATTTTTATTTTGTGGGCAATAAAGGGGCCTGTTTTTTGGCAATCCACTACAAAAGCTTTCCCTAATTGTTCTTGCCCATTAGAATCTGTATAACTCCATTCTATAAAACCTCTATCCCCTCTTGGTCCACCTCCTTCTGGGTAAAAGCAGGTTTTATCTGTTATGAGCCATAGCTCTTTTATGTTTTTTTGGTTTTTTTCTTCCTTTAAAAAAGAAGGAGCTGGATCATTTAAAAACATTTTTTGTCCTTTCATTCCGGTTGGATCTTTTTGGACATAGTGCAAAGGAAAGGGGTTAAATCGGGCAGGGGGTAAACCTCCCTCCCTTTTTGTAGCCTCTTCTAAAGCCCTTGGGTGGTGGGGTTGGTTTGGTGAAACGGCCCTCCCCTTTGTAGCCTCTTCTAAAGGCTCTTCGATAGCCAAGAGAAACAAAGCTTTAGCTTTTTCTTCATCTTTTTTATAGCCTGTAAATTCTGTTTTGTTTTTAAGAGAGGAGAAGGAGGCTTTTTGTCTCTCTATCTCTCTGTCTTTTTCTGAAAGAAGGGGGTTTTCAGATGAAAACTTAAATCCCGCTTGCATACTCTTTTTGGCCTGTTTCGTGAGGAAAGCGTTTTCAGTCTTTTGAAAGTATAAACCCGGACCTTCTAAAAAAGCTTTTAAGCTTGCTTTAATACTTGGTTTTTGAAAAGGGCGAACCTGTTTGTTTTTAAATTTTTCCAGGTTAAAGTTTTCATTTACTTTAAATCCTTTTTCTTTTCCAATCAGGCGAGTCAGATCGGGTGGAAAACCATAAGTGCTATAAAGATCCCAAACCATATTGTCGGGGATTTTTTTATCAAAAAGTTTTTTGGTTTTTTTAAGAAAAACATTTTGTCCCTCTTTTAAACTTTGGTTAAATATATTATATTCTTCTTTTATAGTAGAGGTAATAAAATTTTTTTCCGTTTTTAGTTCAGGATAGAGGTTAGCCATTATATCAAGGGCTGGGTTTACGGCTTCAGACAAAAGCTCTCCTTTGGGCTTTAATTTATGACTGTAAAAAAACGCCCGTCTTAAAATGCGTCTTAGAACATAACTCGCCCCCTCACTACCTGGCAACACACCATCACAGATTAAAAAAGAGACGGCTCGGCTGTGGTCTGCTATTACTCGAAAGGCCACTTGTTTTTCAGCTTGCTCTTCTGTTTTCTCTTCCCTGGTAAAGTCATACTTCACTCCTGAAGCTTTTTCTATAGCTATTAAAATGTCTTTAAAAAGATCTGTGTGATAGTTGTTTTGTTTTTCTTGTAAAACGGTGGAAAGTCTTTCTAAGCCCATGCCTGTATCCACACAAGGCACGGGAAGTTTTTCCCGGACTTTTGTTCTGCCTTTAAAAAACTCCTTAAATTCCATAAAGACCAAATTCCAAACTTCTGTCATATCTTTTAAGGAGGGATCTTTTTTAGATCCTCCATAGTAATAAATTTCTGAGCAAGAGCCTGAAGGCCCTGTGTCTCCCATACGCCAAAAGTTATCTTTTTCTCCTAAACGAAATATTTTTTTTTCAGGAAAGCCCTGTTTTTTTTTCCATATTTCAAAACTTTCCTGGTCCTCCTCAAAAACACTTACCCAAAGGTTTTCTTTAGGCAGATTAAGTTCTTTAGTAAGAAAACGAAGTGCGTAGTCTATGGCCTCTGGTTTAAAATAAGAACCAAAGGAAAAATTTCCCATCATTTCAAAAAAAGTATGATGATAAGGAGAATAACCTACTTCTTCCAGATCGTTATGCTTTCCGCCCGCGCGCATACATTTTTGAATACTGCAAAGTTGAAGGTGAGGGGGGGATTTAAGTCCTAAAAAGAAATCTTTAAACGGGTTCATTCCTGCATTAGTGAATAACAGGGAGGAATCTCCATCCGGTATAAGAGTGGAGCTTTTAACCCAGAGGTGCTCGTGAGCCGTGAAATAATTTTGAAACTTTTTTCTAATATCCTGGCTTTTCATATTTTAGCTTTTCATAATTTATTTCGCGTCCGCCTTATGTTTAGAGAAGATCTCCACAACCTCTCCTGTATATTTTCATAATTTATTTCGCGTCCGCCTTATGTTTAGAGTTTAAAAAACCCTTTTGTGGAAATATTTATATATGGCTTTTTTAGCTGTCTGGTTCTCGAATCCTCTATAAATTAGAAAACGATACATTTTTCTTAAAAAATCCGGGGAGGGGGATTTTTCAGAAGAAGATTTTTTAGTTAACCAATAAAGGCATTTTTCCTCTTCCAAGTTCTCTTGCTTTAACACTTCTGGAAGTTTTTTCTTTTTTAAAGTGGATTGAATAAAAAGCCATCCTTTTTTTTTTCTGTGTAACTCTTCAGCTACACATTGGGCCAGCTCTTTTGGATCTAAAAGCCACTTATTTTCCCTTGCCTGGTTAAGGGCTTTTTCTACGGCTTGTTTATCAAAGTTTTTTAATTTTAACTTAAGCTCATGCTCTGAGTGAGAACGAAAACTTAAATAGGTTTTAATTTTTTCTTGTAAAAATTGTTCAGAGTGTTTTTTTTCCATTACCTGAAGTTTCCATTACCTGAAGTCCCTTTACTTTAAGTGTCCTTGCCTTAAGAAGAAAAAGCCAGTTTAATAGCTCATTCCCGTTTTAAAGCAGGAAGGAAAGATAAGAGTAAAAGAACATTATTTATAGTCCACCACCTTTAAAAGTTAAAGATAAAAGCAAAAAGGCTTTTTGTCTATATTTTTCCAATTAAAAACGGTTTAAAATGTGGTCCGAGTTTTTAAAAGTCTACAAAGTGGGATTAAATTTGTGACAAACCGAAGGGGTTTTTTTAAGGTTTAAGTAAGTCTGAAATATACAAAGTGGGATTAAATTTGTGATAAAACAAAGGGGTTTTTAAGTTTTTATTTTTAAGATGGGTTTAGGAGCGTTTTCAGAGAACTGGTTATAATTAATATCTGTGGAGATATTGGAGGCGGCCAGCTTTATTTTCTCTGGGGAGGAAGAACACCGGGAAGCCTCTCTTTCAGAAATCACACCCTCTTTTAACATTTTAATAAGATGCTGATCAAAAATCTGCATGCCCCAGTGCGATTGGCTTTGCCTCATAATTTCTCTGATTTTTTCTGTAGAAGCATTTTGTTCAATTTCTTTTTGTATCCTGGGATTATTAATAAGGATTTCTACAGCGGGTATGTATCCTGATTTATCTTTTTTAGGGAGGAGTCTTTGAGCAAAAATGGCTTTCAGAACAGAGCTTAAAACTAATTTTATCCCCAATTGTTCCTCATGGCTAAACACACTTAAAATTCGATTAACCACTTCTGCGGCTTCCTGAGTATGAATAGTGGAAAGTACTAAGTGTCCAGTTTCTGCGGCATTTAAGGCAGTAGCAATAGTGTCTTTAGCCCTCAGCTCTGAAAACAAGATAATATCAGGATCTTGCCTTAAAGCGGCTTTTAAAGCTAAGTTGGGATCATAGCAATCCACTCCTAACTCCCGCTGAGTGATAAGGCTATGGTAGTCCTGAATAAGAAACTCAATAGGATCTTCAATAGTGATGATATGTTTGTTTTTGGTTTTATTGATGTGGTTGATAATGGTTGCCAGAGTGGTTGATTTTCCCACTCCTGTGGCTCCTGCAATTAAAATTAAGCCCCTTTCAGTTTTATTTACTATTTTTAGTATTTCTTCCGGGAGGTTTAAATCCTTAAAATTAGGAATCTCATGGGGAATGCGTCTTATAACCACCCTCAAGCTCCCTCTTTGAAAAAAAATATTAAAACGAAATCTCCCCACTTCTTTTAATCCATACCCTATATCTACAGAACCTTGGCTTCTTAGTTTTTCCTGGTGGGTGTCACTTAAGATAGGTAACACCAATTGTTCTATCACCTGATAACTAATAGAAGGAAGTGATGAGTTTAAGGCAGAAAGTTTATGCTCTTTTCTCATAATAGGGGGTGCTCCCACTTTTAAATGCAGATCACTCCCTTTTTTTTGGGCTAATTCTATAAGTAGTTGATTGATATTTAATTCCATTATGTTCTCTATGTCGGCGGACTAAACAGATAAGTTTAAAATAATTCCATATTATTAGGATTTAAGTTATATGTGGAGGGTCTTAAAAAACTTAAAGGAGGTTTTGGACAAAAATGGTTGCCTTTAAAAACCCTTTTTTTAAGCAGATGGAGCAAAAAGCGGGTGAAATACATTTTTTGCTTATAGATCGCGGTAAGACTTTGGCTGTGGCAGAAAGTCTTACCGGGGGGCTGGTTTCCTATCTTTTGACCATAAGACCAGGGGCCAGCCGTTTTTTTCTGGGTTCTATGGTCAGTTATTCTTACTCCACTAAAATAAAGCACCTATCTGTGCCAAAAGAATTGTTGATTGAAAAGGGGGCTGTAAATGAATCTGTTTGTCGATTAATGTCACAAGGCGTTAAAAAAAACTATAAAAGTGACTATGCTTTAGCCATTACAGGTGTAGCGGGTCCGGGCAGAATGGAGCAAGATCCAGCGGTAGGAGTGGTTTTTGTGGGGGTTTTAGGCCCTACTGGCCAGAAAATGAAACGATTTTTGTTAAAAAAGAAGATAGAGAAAAAAAATCGTCAGGACATACGGCAGGAATCCGCTATTTTTGCATTGGATTTTTTGCAATCTTGTATAAGAATGGGCGAACAAAAACCACAAAGTCAATAGGAGGGCAAAAAATGATGAACGAAAAACAAAAAGCATTGGATTTGGCTATTACGGCCATTGAAAAACAATTTGGAAAAGGCTCCATTATGAAATTAGGAGGGGGGCAGTCTATTTACGACAATGTGCCAGTTTATAGTACTGGTTCACTTAGTTTAGATATTGCCCTGGGTATTGGAGGCTTGCCTAAAGGAAGAGTGGTGGAAATTTTTGGGCCAGAAAGCTCTGGAAAAACCACCTTGGCTCTTACTACAGCCGCTCAGGCACAAAAAGCAGGTGGCCAAGTGGCCTTTGTAGATGCGGAACATGCTTTGGACACCAATTACGCTGGAAAATTAGGGGTTAATGTGCCTGATATGCTGATCTCTCAACCCGATGCGGGAGAACAGGCTTTAGAGATAACAGAAACCTTGGTTCGCTCTGGTGCGGTGGATGTTTTAATTGTGGATTCAGTTGCGGCTTTGACTCCTAAAGCGGAAATAGAAGGGGATATGGGAGACTCTCACATGGGCCTTCAGGCGAGACTCATGTCTCAAGCTCTTCGAAAACTCACTGCCGCTATTAACCGCAGTGGGGCTTTGGTGATTTTCATTAATCAAATTAGGATGAAAATAGGGGTAATGTTTGGAAACCCTGAAACCACTACAGGTGGAAACGCTTTAAAATTTTATTCTTCTGTGCGTTTAGATGTCCGGAGAGTAGCCGCCCTCAAGAAAGGGGATCAGGTGATAGGGAATAAAACTGTGGTGAAAGTAGTTAAAAATAAAATGGCCCCTCCTTTTAAACGGGCAGAATTTGACTTAATGTATGGAGCAGGGATTTCCCAGTCCGCTGAGCTTTTGGATCTGGCGTGCAAAAAAGAAATTGTGCAAAAATCGGGAGCTTGGTACAGCTTTAGTGGAAATAAAATTGGTCAAGGAAGAGATATGGCCCGGATCTTTTTAGACGAAAATCCTTTAGTAAGAAATAAAATCCAGCAAGCCGTTTTTAAAGCTTATAATGTTCGAACAAAAGCCCTCCTCGAAAGTGAACCAAAGGGAAAAAGTATGCCAGGTAAAAACTCTTTAGCTTTAAAAGCGGGGAGTAAACCTCAGTAACAAAGTTCTCTGTAAAGAGAATATTTTTCTTTAAAAAACTTTTTTAAACAAGGGCGTAAGTTTTTTTATCTTACGCCTTTATAAAATTATTTTCTTTTTTCTTTAAAAAACTTTTTTAAAAGCTTTGCACTCTCTTTTTCTAAAACCCCCTCCTCAACATCTACACGGTGATTAAGTCTTGGGTCTTGAGTAATTTGGTAAAGAGAATGAACGGCCCCCGCTTTGGGATCTCGGCAGGCATAAACCAGCTTTTTAACCCGTGAAGCGGAAATAGCACCTGCGCATAACGGGCAAGGTTCTAAGGTAACATAAAGGGTACAGTCGTTAAGTCGCCAGCTTTTTAACTTAAGAGAGGCTTTTTCTATAGCTAAAATTTCTGCATGGGCGGTGGCTTTTTTAAAAAATTCTTTTTGATTAAAGGCTTTTGCGATAATTTTTCCTTCCCGCACAATCAAAGCCCCTACAGGTACTTCTCCCTTACTTCTCGCTTTTTTCGCCAGCTCAAGGGCTTTTTTCATAAAAAAAAGATCTTCTGAGTTTTCTTTCAAAAGGCTTATTCCTTAAAAGGTGTAATTTTGTCTTTTTGACTGTGTAAAAAATACAAATAAAAAATACAAATAAAAAAAAATCTTTGGTTTTTTGGAAAAGTATTATATTAGTCGGCCTTAAACAAGTCAGTATGAAAACAAAAACTGTGAGAAACAATTTAAGGAGTTAAGAAAATGAAGATTTTTATTATTCAATTATTGTTGTGTGTGTTTTGTATAATTTTACATTCCTTTTCTTTTTCTTCTGTTTCTGAAAGATGTCAGAAGGAGGCTTTTACTAAAATACCAGATTCTATAAGGGAAGAGCAGGAAGTTCCTAAGGGTTTCAAAGACAGTGTAATGGATATCAAAACAAGAGCGGAAACCAGCCTACGCAGGGCACTTAGTGAGGAAGAAATAACAGCTATAAGCAAAGCAAATGAGGCTTACTTTTTCAAAATGGGTTTGAGAATTTTACCTATTAACTTCTTTTCAAAATTGGAAAAAAGTGCCATTACTCTGGGGAATTATGTTCTTAAAGAAAAAGGTTTTTCAGATACAGAAATAGCAGACTTAAGGCAAAGTCAAGTTGTGGGCCTTCCTTATAATCTGGGTGATACCTTGCTCTTTCACCGGAATTTTCAAAAGATAAACAGAACAGAGGAAGGAAGTTATTTTATCTATAAGGAGGGCAGACAAATTGTAATGGGTCAAATACAGATTAAAATTTCGGATTACAAGTTCTTGGCAAAAATTTTGGATCCAAAAACCGGTAATATAAAAAACAAAATCATCGAAATAGATGAAAAAGGAGCTATAGCCAACAGGAGAGAGGAGACCTTGGTATATCCTCAGGCGCGATCGATTGATATAATAAAACCTGTATTTTCTGCTTTAAAAGTTGAAAAAGAGATCCTCACTTTAGAGGAAATGGATCTTTTTAAAGAATATCCGGCAAAGCCTTCAGGATATGGCCCAGCTTGGACTAAAGGATGGTATGAAGCGTATGAATTGTTAGAGGTGGGGCAAAACTTGAGAGAAAAAAATATCAACCCCCATAAAACACATATTGAGTATTTTGCCCGTGATATAGATAAGCATATTAATCATATCCGAGAAGGGATATTATCCCTTGTAGATAAAGCAGTGAAATCAGCTCTTTTAAATCATTTGGAAATAATAGAAAGCTCAGCAAAAAAAGCTCTTCGTGAAAAAGCTGTTACTTATCGTTATTGGCTGGATTTTAATCGCCAGCTTTCCCGTGTTAATACTGTCCAGGAGGGAGGGGTTATGAGTTTTGGAGACCATTTATCCGGTAGAGGGACAGAACAAGCCTTTCCCACACTCATAGTGTTACCAGTCATAGTGGAAAATGGGATGTTGGGGATTATGACTATAAACAGAATGTTCCCTTATAGAATTTACCCGATTGGTTTGTCTAAAGGACCTAAAGAAGTGGGTGATCAACGGATGAATCCAGCGCGATTTTATGACCACGATCTGCTTCATACAGAGGGAGGTTTGTTAAGTTATAATAACAAAGACCGGATTTTGTTTCATAGCCGATTTTTGAAGTTTGTGGAAAACTTATCTCCGAAAAAAAGAAAAAATGTGGAGTTAGCTTATTTTATATTAATCCATGAAATAAATCAGGATTTTTTAGATTTTCCAGTTAGGGAGCAGAGTGACCAGAGTTTAAAAAAACTCTTAATTTCCATTTTAAACCGGCAGTATAAAAAACGATCATCCCTCCACCCTTTTATCAATCGCCAGGCTCCTGAGGCTCATATAGAGCGGATTGCAGACGATTTTATGGAAATGTTTAATCAGATTAAAAATCAATAGGGCTATATTTTAGAATAAGACTTGTTTTTACTGTTGTTATCTGTTATCCGTGATAGGCTTAAAGAACAAAGTATAAAAATTAAAAAATAAAAGGTGGTGAGTTATCCGTGCCTCGTGTAAAAGTTCGTGAAGGGGAGCATTTTGAGCAAGCTCTTAGGCGATTTAAAAAATCCTGCGAAAAATTTGGTGTCCTTTCTGAAATTAAAAAAAGGGAATTTTATGAAAAGCCCAGTGTGTCTAAAAAGAAAAAAGCTTTAAACGCCCGCAGAAGATCGTTAAAAAAAACCAGAAGATTTGGAGTTTAATATGGAAAAACTACTTTCCCTAAAAGATCGCATTTTAACTGACATGAAATCCGCCATGAAGGAAAAAAGCCCTTCCAAGCTAATGGCCTTAAAACTGGTTTATGCAGAGTGCAGAAACAAGGAAATCGAACAAAAAGCTGACTTAGAGGAATCTCATGTAATGGTTATTTTAAAAAAACAGATAAAGCAATACGAAGAAAGCTTAAAGCTTTATGAGAAAGCAGGGCGAGAGGGCGACGCTCAGGAGCAAAGAAACAGGCTTGAAATCATAAAGTCTTATTTGCCAAAGGCCCTTTCGGAAGAGGAGTTAAAATCTCTTATTGAGGAAACTATCACATCTTTGAAAGCGGTTTCCATGAAAGATATGGGTCGAGTTATAAAAACAGCGCAATCCCGCGCGGGTGGTTCTGTAGATAATCGCCGTTTAGCAGAGTTGGTAAAAGAAAGATTGCAGGCTATATGAGGAGACTTTCTCCCGATTTTATAGAACGGGTGCGTTTAGCCAATGATATTGTGGATATTATTGGTGAGGACACCTTCTTAAAGCGCTCCGGCACGCGCTATATGGGGCTTTGTCCTTTTCCCTCCCACAATGAAAAAACCCCCAGTTTTTCTGTCTCACCAGAACCTCAGCTTTACCATTGTTTTGGTTGTGGGCAAGCTGGAAATATTTTTACTTACCTTCGGGAAAAGCGAAATCTTAGTTTCCAGGTAGCTCTTAAATTTTTAGCACAAAGGGCGGGTATTTCTTTGCCCTATACTCAAGAAGATCCATTAGATAATTCATACAAGAAGCGAAACCAGCTTTTAAAAATTAATTTATCGGCTTTAGAGTTTTTTGAAGAGCAATTAAATGCTTTGCCCGATCGCCATCCCGTTCAAAGGTATTTAAAACAAAGAGAGATTTCAGAGGAGACAGTTAAAAACTTTCGATTAGGTTATGCTCCCCCTGCCTGGGAGACTCTTTACTCTCATCTAAAGGAAAAAAACTTTAATGTAGAACAAGTTTTGCAAATAGGATTGATTAAAAGAAAAAAAACTTATTATGATTTTTTCCGAGATCGCCTTATGTTTCCCGTCTTTGCTTATAATGGCCGGGAGGTTTTAGGTTTTGGCGGGAGAACTTTTGAGGAAAAACAACCTAAGTATATCAATAGTGTGGACTCAAAGATATTTCATAAAGGCCAAATTTTTTATGGATGGCAAAATTCAGCCCCTGCTATTCGGGAAAAGGGGAAAGCTTTGGTGGTAGAGGGGTATACAGATTATTTAAGTTTATATCAAAGAGGGGTTAAAAATGCTGTGGCCACCTTAGGAACTGCCTTAACTGAAGAGCACGCTAAATGGCTTTCCCGATATGCGGAAAGGGTGATTTTATGTTTTGATGGAGACAAAGCGGGAGAAAAAGCCGCAGAAAGAAGTTTAAATGTCCTGCTTTCCGCTGGCCTTGCTCCTAAAAGGCTTAAATTGGAAGAGCAGGATCCAGATGCTTTTATTCGTGAAAAAGGCCCGGAGGCTTTTTGGAAAAAAGCAAACTCCGCACAAGATCTTTTTTTAGATTTGTTTTTAAAGGAGCTTAAAAACTATCCGCGTGGGGTGGATAGGCTTTCTTTGATTCAAAAAATAGCGGATAGGCTATCTTTCATAAAAAAATCCGCACTGAGGGAGTATTATACCACTCAATTTTTAGATAGTTTTGGAAAAGAGGCGAGTTTAGTGAAAAAAGCTTTGGAAAAAGCTTTGAAAAAGAAAAAACAGTCTTTTTTAAAGAAAAAACAGGCGGTTTTAGACCAAAAAGGTCAGAAATTAGTAGAAAAAAGCCATAATTTAAAGGGTTTAGAGGGTTCTGCTCTGAGACAGGAAAAAACGGAAGAGCTTATTTCTCTTGAGTCTGCGACTAAATCGGAAATATATCTTTTGATATTGGCACTGGAAAATCCGAAATACTATAGAGAAATTAAAAAATCAGGAGTAATTGAGAAGATAAATCATACAGGAGTTCGAAAGCTTTTTGATATAATACAGGAATATAGCACGCAGGAATTAAAGTATTTTCCCGCATTGGCCCAAATGGTGGCAGGCCGGTTAGAGGGGCCTGATATCCTGCAAAAGGGTCAATATCCCTCTTTAAAATATTTATCCGAGGAAAAAACAAAAACTTTTATTCGAGATTGTCTTAACAAGGTGGAAGAGGACCAAAAGCATTTAAACTTAAAAAATATTACTGCCCACATGAGAGTAGATCAGGAAAACGAGGAAAAGTATTTGATGAAAGTGATGGAATGGACTAAAAAAGTGAAGAAAACAGGGAGAGAAAATGAAAGATAAATCAGATAAAACAAATATTTCAGGAGCTATCTTCCCTAATGTGTCTCTTGCGCACCAGATGGATTTGATGGAAAAGGGTTTGAAAAAACTAATAGCTCTGGCCGAAAAAAATAAAAATATTTTACATATAGATGAATTACACGAGCACTTAGCCCCTGAGCTGACAGATGCAAAAGCACTGGATGCCCTTATGCTCACATTAGAAAAAAAATCCATAGAGATAAAATATCCGTCCTTAGTGAAAAACGGAAAGATGCCAGAAGACATCTTATTTCCAGAAGAAAACAAAGAAGAAGATGACGAAGAGGAGGATCTTAAAGGTGTTAGAAACAATGATCCGGTTCGCCTTTATTTAAAGAAAATGGGAGGAGTGTCCTTATTAGACAGAAAAGGGGAAGTGGATATTGCTCAGAGGATTGAAAAAGGAGAAAGAGAAATTATCCGCGCTATTTTAATGTGTCCTATGGGAACAAGTGAAGTGATTCGCTTAGGGGAGCATCTGCGCCACGGAAGATTGAAGGTGAAGGCTATTTTTAGAGGGTTGGAAGACGAAGAGCAAAGATACAATGAAGAAGAATATTTAGATAAAATTTTTGAGCTTATTGGAAAGGTGAAAAAATATCAGAAAAAAGCCAGTGAACATTTTTTAAAAATAAAAGAAAAATCATTGGATAGAGAAAAAGCAGAGCAAGAGATAGGGAAACTAAACCAGGAATTAATGAAGAAATTTAAAAACATTAATTTTAATCGAAAAATCATTAACCGGATTGCTATGAAGTTTCATAACCTCTTAAACCGGGTGGAGGAGTTGGAGAAAAGAGTAAAATCCTCTGTGGAAAAAACTTTTTCCAAAGACTTTAATCATCTAAAAGAAACTTATTTTTTAATGTATAAGAGTGACAAAGAGACCTTTCGTGTTCGAGAGGAAACGGGCTTAAGCTTTAAAAAATTCCGGGAATTTTATCTTTCCGCAGAAGATGCAAAAGGTCGTCTTCAAAGGCTAAAAAAGGAAACCTGGATGGATCATCAGTGGATTAAAAGTACTTGCACAGCTATTTGGATAGGAGAGCAGAAGGCGGATAAGGCTAAATCGAAATTGGTTAAGGCAAATTTGCGATTGGTGGTCTCTATTGCGAAAAAATACACCAATAGGGGTTTGCAGTTTTTAGATCTGATTCAGGAAGGCAATATGGGTTTAATGAAAGCAGTGGACAAATTTGAATATCGCCGGGGGTATAAATTTTCTACTTATGCTACTTGGTGGATCCGTCAAGCTATTACAAGGGCTATTGCCGATCAGGCGCGCACTATTCGTATTCCTGTTCACATGATAGAAACCATTAACAAATTAATTCGAACCTCTCGATATCTTATTCAGGAGTTAGGCCGAGAGCCTACACCTAAAGAGATCGCCAATAAAATGGAGTTGCCTGTGGATAAGGTTCGAAAAGTTTTGCGTATTGCGAAAGAGCCTATTAGCCTGGACACCCCTTTAGGAGAGGAAGAGGACTCTCATCTTGGGGATTTTATAGAGGATAAAACAGTTATCAATCCTTCTTCTGCTATTGTGAACTTAAATCTCATAGAGCAAACTCGGAGGGTGCTTTCCACTTTAACCCCTCGGGAGGAAAGAGTGCTCAGGATGCGGTTTGGAATTGGAGAGGAAAGCGATCACACTTTAGAGGAAGTAGGGCAAGACTTTAATGTAACCAGAGAAAGGATCCGTCAAATTGAAGCCAAGGCTCTTCGAAAACTCAGGCACCCAAGCCGATCGGATAGACTAAAAAACTTTGTGGATACGGATAGCGAAATGGATGTGGATGAAGAAGAGTAGCCTTGTTTTTTGATGTGGTGATATGGAATCAGAACCGACAGCGAAATGGATGTGGATGAAGAAGAGTAGCCTTGTTTTTTGATGTGGTGATATGGAATCAGAACCGATAGCAAAATGGATGTGGATGAAGAAGAGTAGGTAGAAAGGCTTTCAGTATTTTTTAGGCGGGAATCCAGTCAAAAAAAGATTTATTCACGGACTATTTATTGTGGGTATTATCATTGAGGAGAGAAGATTCAGGATGAAAAAACTTAGCTATTCTGGTCCTTTCTTTTTTACCAACCCTCTTCTTTTGCTTTGTTTGATTTTTCTAACGGGTTGTGATTCCATGCTTTGCACGAAGGGAAACAGTAACCAGGGTCTATTTTTTGACTTTGATCCTTGGTTGAAGACTGTAGACATAGGGGCTTATCCTACTTATCATGCGCGGGCGAGTTGGGTAAAAAAGATTATTGTCAAAAGGAATGGTTTTTTAACTGTGTCAGCTCAGGGCACGGTACATTGTGATAATGCCGAAGAAATGAAAAAAAACATTTATGTTCATTGTAAAGGGCACAAAGTGGTGCAAAGGCACACAGTTCGTCGTTACAGGGACAACAAAGGTTATGAGGAGTGGGAGACGGAAGCTATTTCCAAAAAGGAATGGAGTCAGATTGCAGATCTTAATCACAAGTTTTCAAAACCACCCCTTTACCATTACAAAAACTGCCGGTACAAATTGTTTGGGGGTTTATATCAGATATGGCAAACTATTAAAAGAATATAAACCCATGTGGGGTTACAGAATATAAACCCATGTGGGGTTACAGAATATAAACCCATGTGGGGTTACAGAATATAAACATTGGGGGGGCTTAGCTTAGTTGGTTAAAGCATCCGGCTCATAACCGGAGGATCGAAGGTTCGAGTCCTTCAGCCCCTACCACTTTATCCTTTTATTCTTTGTAATTCTAATAGATGAATATTAAGCTCTTTCTACAAAGATAGCTGAGCAGGCTTATCTGGCGTTTGTTCTTCTAAAAAGGAGGGGAGTAGGGCAATTTCTTCTTCGGAGTTCAAATAGGTTAATAGTTGCCCATATTTTACTAATTTTTTGTCGTTTTCAGAAAGAGAAAAACCAGATGTTTTAAGCCGGTTTATTTTTTCTTCAGCGGTTTGGATAACACCTTCCAGCCCTTGTCTCTTAGGTTTGAATTTATTTTTTCGACAAATAATAATACTATCCAGTTGAATGGGGTTTTTTGCCTGAGATTTAGGAGTTGCTACAGACATTTCTGATTTCACTGGATGAGAGTTGACAACAAAAAAGCCTGATTTAAGGACAGCTTTTGCGACGGACTGCCATCCCTCTTTCTTGGAATGATGATAAGTAAAAATAAACAATCCATTATCTTTCAAGACCCGATGACATTCACAAAATACAGAATGCAATTTTTTTGTGAAATTCACAGGATCTCGATCCTGAGCCTCTTTGTCCGGGCACCTTGTCGTCCCACTTCTACTTATAAAGCCCCTTGGAGCAAGCTGTTGCCAAGAATAAAAAAAATCGGCAAGCTCTGAATAATGAACATTGTCAAAAAAAGGAGGATCGGTAACAATAAGATCAATAGCCTTATCCGGCAATCGGGTTTTGGAGGAATCTCCACATGAAAGATAGATTTTACCAGGTGACAAGAGTTTTTTCGTTGGCCAGTTAACGCTGACTTTTCCGGAAAAAGCAGGGGAGCATGTTAAAGTTTTAGCACCTTTTGCGACATTTATCTCTTTCGGTTCTTGGCGATAGATTGTCGCTCTTTTTACCCTGTTTTGAAACAGAGTGAAAAATGAACCGGAGCTTTTAGCCGTTCCCCATATATTAGCTTCAATTGGAGTCCGCTCCGGTTTAAGGATATGGTGAGAAAATATATGTCGGACCGCCCCCGTGCCTTCCCCTTTGTAAGAAGTAAAAATATTATTAAATTCCAGCGCACTTGAAAAAGATAGAAGAAATAAATCACGGATACTTTTATCAGTAATATTTGTAATAGCTCTGTGGAGCCATCCAAGACCCAGGAGTTGTCTGTCGTTAAAAAAATCTCTCCATGACTCAAATCCGTAATTTATAGCCTGATTGGTGTTATAGCCGTTTTTCAGTTTTAGAGTAGGCAAATCAATCAATCCTTCTTTAATTTCTTTTCTTAAACATTCTTCAGCTTTATTAAAACCAGTTAAGTCCTTTTTAGTGGATTTCAAATATTCCTTTTTTCCCTCTTTTGTGAGAACCAATTTTCCATAGAGTCTGAATTTTGGCTTTTTATTTTTTCCAAAAGCGGAGATTATAGGAAAAATATAATGGCAAGAGTGGCATTTTGCTTTTGAACGATCAACATTTCCTGCGTTTGGTGAAAAGGTCGAATGACAAGTGGAGCATATAATTTTCTCTGAGTCTTTAACACCAGGAAATATATTGCCACAATCGGGACAAAGAATTTGTGCTATTGGTTTTAAATTGGAATAAACATTTTTTGCGATAATACGGGAAGAGAATAGATCAATAGATTTAAAGCATTTTAGGCACTCCGCCTGCATAATCCAAAAATAATACAATACATCACAAGGAGATCCTTTAGTATCAAGGGAGCGATATAGTTTGAGAATTTTTTGTCCAACGGTTTTTTTCAAGACTTCCAGTTCATGATTTATTCGTTTTTTGTCCATAGGGCCGAAAGCGATCCTTGTAGATTCAGCGACCACCGGGTTAATATCTCTCCCCAAAGCAGTTAAACCCAGTTTATGAGCTTCCCCTACCGTTACACCAGAACCCATAAAGGGATCAAAAACATTTGTATTTGGAAAACTGAGCGAAGAATAAAAATTATCAGGAAGATTTTCCTTTTCCGGGAGCAGGCTACCAAGGAGGATGCCTCGAAAAACAGAACCCAGTCTTTTTGCCCACCACTTATGAAGGTAATAAACAGGGCGATGGATTTCTTTTCGCCAGCTTTCTCGCTCCGCAAGTCGAGAGAGGAACTCAAAATCAAATTTATCTGTCTCAATAAGTCGCATTTTAATCTCCTTTTAGAGAAATTTCATTTAGAGGGGAAAGATGGGTCCTCCAAGCTTGAAAAATATGTTTTTTTCCTGCTGACGGATTAGGAATTTTTTTCAAGCTGATTTTGTTTGTTCTCAAGTTAAAGGCATAACCAACTATCAGCTGAGAGGATTCTTTTCGTATAAGACGGCCTATGGATACCATATTTTTATCGACTTTCATTTCTGAGGGAAGAATGAGAGTCTTCTGATGGGCCAACCCCTTTATCAAATGAAATGGAGTGGGTGCAACATACATTTTTCGGTCACGAATCATAATGTCCCCATAACCACCAAATCCTTTTATACTTTTGTTTTCATGAGTGTATTCGTGAGCAATATTCAGAAAATCTCCATGACAAATCACAAAATCAATAACTGGGTAGCTGTTTTCGTCAGGATTTTTAGGGTATCTACCAAAAACATAATAAATACTTCTCCCATTATGAAATCCGGTTGGAACTTGGCTGTTACTATCAAAACTGGTATCACGGCCAGGATAAGCCAGTCCCTTTAATTCATAGCCTTCAGATGATCTGACCATTCTGAAATCCGGATAGCTGTTTCTTCCGCCAATCTCAAAATTTAATCCGGTTTCCCTCAAACGATCGGCAAACCAGTTTTGAAAATGAAATTCTTTATCAGTCTGATTGGCTCTTTTAATAAGTTCGCCTCTTTCTATTGCTTTCACACATTTTTTAAATACAGTGCTGATTGTTTGCTTCATACTCTCACTCTCCTCTATGGGTTATAATGCTGATTTATAGTGAAGTGCAAGGACTAAGTTGGGCAATAAGTGGTGGATTTTAGGGAATTTTCCCAGTTTATTGTTTAGACATAGGACTGGATTATAATATATATTTTCTTGCTCAAGCTATTTGTTATTGATACGCTAAAAAAGCATCTAAAATAAACCTGAATTTTGACATAATCATAATGATTTTATTAAGGAACAATCAAAAAATAACGCTACCGGCTGTAAAGAATTTGGGTCAAGTGTTTTCTCCGGATAATATTGTTCGGAAAATGATAGCCCTTCGCAAAAATAAAGGTTCTGTGTTAGAGCCATCTTGTGGAAGGGGTGCGTTTTTAAAATATTTAAAAGAAGCTGTAGGCATTGAGTTGGATAAAAAAATTAAAAGATATGGTGTGTTCTTTTACGGCACGCACAGGTCATACAAGACGTATGATTTATAATTTAATGGATAAGAGTTTATTTCCTTATAAGAAAGAGCTTATGAAGAGAAGAATAAAAACCTTTAGTGAAAAAAACTGGTGGGAGTGGGGGAGAAATTACTGCAATAAAAACGGTCCTCGTATTTATGTAAATTGCAAGACCAGAAACTCCAAGCCGTTTTTTATGCACAAGTCCGAGGCTTATGATGGGTCTGTTATGGCTCTTTTTCCAAAAGATCCTTCTATGGATTTAAAAAAGGCAGTTTATAAGCTTAATAAAGTGAATTGGCCGGACTTAGGCTTTGTATGTGACAGGAGACTTCTTTTCACTCAGCGAAGTCTTGAAAATGCTCCCGTGGAACTTTCCTTATGATCCCAACAGTTAAAAGCTATTTTTAAACCTTAAGTTTGGTTGTTTTATACTATAATTTTTGGAGAAAATCCAAAAAAAACCTGAATAGAGGCTATTTTACAGGGTTTTGAGCCTTTTTTCTCAAATTAACTGTCAAACTCCAGAGTCTGAGGAGACCTGCTTTTTCCACAAGCTTAAGGTTTTGCAGACTTATGTTAAGATTAAAAAACACTTTATCACGACCGAATAGTTAAATGGGAGAATGATAAAACAAGTCTAAAAAAATCAAATAATATTGACATTTACCTCTCCCCCGTTAGTCTATGAATAAGTAAAATAAAAAAACAAAAGGAGTGATATATGAAACTTTTTAAAACTGTATTGATAAGTCTATTTTTGGCTTATCCTTTTTTATCGGTGGCGAAAACTTTGATTGCGTGCACCACCACTATTGATCAGTATATAAATACTGGGTTATGCCTACCAAATTCTCCCACGGGGCAGTTCACTAATAAAGCAAGTGAATGGAGTAGTAAATTTATTTTTGGCTTTGGCGATGGTTTTGCAGACGCTTGGAATGATGCTGAAGATAGTTGTCGTAAAATGGTGACCACTGTTATGGGTGTGAATGGTAGCTTTAAACAATCACCAGTAAGTGGTTCTGTTTTGTATTGTAATCTTCAGGAGTGCGAAGATATAAATCCAAAAAAAGGGAAAAGTTTGGGTGAGAAGATTTTGCATGCAAAATGCTTTTGTCATCGTCATCTGAAAGAAGGTAAAACTTGTGTCAAAACAAATGAAATTGAGGTGAGTTCATCAACAAATATGAGTGGGTTATATCAAACAGGCTTAGATTTTTGTCAACGAGTAGCTATAGAACAAAATGATTCTTTGACAGTCTATTGTATGTTTAAATAAGGATGGTGAAGTATGAAAAACTTATTTATTTATTTTTTATTTTTGTTTCTTTTATCTTGTGGCGGTGATGACAAAAAAGAAGATTCAAAAACCGATAATGACAAGCCTAAGCCTTCTGCCGTAACAGGGGTGTTTACCTGTGTTTGTGATAAGGACGGCACTAAAGAAGACATTGGCGCGGATAATCCTAAAGAGGCTGAAAGCAAGTGCACTGCTAAAGGTGAAGGTTATAAAATTACAAGCTGTAAAAAAGCTTAATTTTTTTTCTCTTAAGGTGGTAAACAAGGGGATAATAAAATATCCCCTGTTTTTATCTCGACTTCCGCGCAACGCAATGCAATAAATCCAGACTTTGACAGTTAATTTTGGAAAAAGGCCGAAAAAGCTCTAATGAGGGCTGTTTTGTGAGGTTTTAAGCTATTTTTGTCTTCTAGTTCTCCAAAATAAGGATGGTTTTTTTGGAGTGATTACGAATGTTCAAAATAAAAGCGCGAAAGATTTGGTTAGTTATTATAAGGACCTCTGGAAGGTAGAAGATGCCTTTGGGGAGCTAAAAGGTACTTTAAAAGCCCGTCCTGTATTTCATTGGACAGATAAGCGTATAATGGGACATTTGGTGATGTGTTTTATTGCGTATTTATGTGAGGCTCATTTAACAAAAGAGCTAAGAAGAAGAGGTTTTTTGTTTCAAAGTCCCGCTACAGAGACAGCCAGCATAGCTCATCGTCCTTTAACAGTGGTTCAGGGGATGAAGGCTTTATTGGAAGTTCGGGCTGTGCCCGTTAAAGTGAGAGGGGCTATAATATGGATCAGAACAGAGATAACCGGTGTTTCAGCAAAGATGTTTCAGGTGGCGAAGGTTCAAATACCTAAGAAGTTGCTTAAATTTTGTCCGCCAGCAGAGGAAAAAAAAAGCAATTAAAAGCTATTTTTAAACCTTAAGTCGGGCTTTTTTATACTACAATTTTTGGAGAAAATCCAAAAAAACCCTGAATAGAGGCTATTTTACAGGGTTTTGAGCCTTTTTTCTCAAATTAACTGTCAAACTCCAGATTTCCTACTTGTAGCAGTGCGTTATTTTATTTTTTCCATATTTTGCAGGATGAAAATTTACAGTTTAAAGTGAAACCCCGTGCTCTCTTTTTTGGAGACTTTTCAATTATAAAATTATATATTTATTGACAAGAAATATAATTTAACAAATAGGGTTTCAGGACAAAACAGAGTACTTAAGAAAGAGTACTTAAGAATTTTCCATTACTGATATTTATTTCTGACTGGCAACAAATTGTAAAACCATTATGAGTAAACAAAAAAATAAATGCATTACTGATTTTATATCTGGTCAAAAAGTAAAAGCCACTCCAGAAGAGAGGGAGGCTGTTCAAATTTTTTCTAAGCAGTTAGTTAAAGACTATGGTTATCCAAAAGAGCATATTCAAACCAGGCCACAATTTAGAGTGAAAGTAAGACCTTCGGATACAAAAAAAGAATATCCTGTAGATATTGCCGTCTTTTTAAATAAGAAAAAACAAGAAGAGGATGTTTATATAATTATTGAATGTAAAAACAAAACCAGAAAAGATGGAAAAACACAACTTCAAGACTATTTAAGGCTATCAAAAGCCTTTTTAGGTGTTTGGTTTAATGGAAATGAAAGACTTTTCCTAAGAAAGAACGACAAAAAGGGGAAAGTTATATTTGAGGAAATCCCCAATATTCCACGATACAGACAAAGATTTGAAGATATAGGAAAATTTAAACGAAAAGACCTTAAACCTACTCACAATTTAAAAGCCACTTTTAAAGCTATTAGAAACCATTTAGCGGCTAATACAGTGGGAGCAACAAGAGATGAAGTTTTAGCTCAACAACTTATCAATCTTATTTTTTGTAAAATTTATGATGAAAAATATACAAAACCAAATGACATTATTTCTTTTAGAGCAGGAATAGATGAAAAAGCTAAGGATGTTCAAGAAAGAATTTTAAATCTTTTTGATAAAGTAAAACAAAATTATAAAGAAGTTTTTGATGACAGTGACATAATTAAATTAGATAGAAACTCTATTACTTATGTTGTAGGTGAACTTCAAAATTATTGCCTTATAGAGGCAGAGAGAGATGTCATTGCAGATGCTTTTGAAATTTTTATTGGACATGCCTTAAAAGGTGGCCAAGGGCAATTTTTTACACCAAGAAATGTCGTCCAGATGATGGTTGATATATTGGATCCAGATGATAAGGATTTAATTATTGATCCTGCCTGTGGCAGTGGTGGATTTCTAATTGAGGCATTAAAATATGTTTGGAATAAAATAGAAAAAAAAGGTAAAGAATATAATTGGTCACAAAATGAAATAAACACAAAAAAACAAAAAACCGCTAATACAAATTTTAGAGGAATAGATAAAGATTATTTTCTGTCAAAAGTGACAAAAGCCTATATGACTTTAATAGGAGATGGCACAAGTGGTGTAGTATGTGACGACAGTTTAGAAACTATCGCTAAGTGGAAGCCTCTTACAAATCAAAAAATACAAGTTGGAAAGTTTGATGTCCTACTTACTAATCCCCCCTTTGGATCAAAAATTCCGGTTCGTGGTGAAAATAAACTAAAGCAATTTGAATTTGGTTATAAGTGGAAATATAATAAATCCACTAATGAGTGGTTTAAAACAGCACAATTAAAGAAACAAGAAGAACCTCAAATTTTATTTATTGAGAAATGCCTATCATTTTTAAAAGAAGGGGGAAGAATGGCTATAGTTCTTCCAAGTGGAATTTTAGGGAACGAAAAAGAGGCATATTTAAGACAATATATCAAACAAAAAGGCCATCTTTTTGCTATAGTTGAGTTACCTTTTGAGACTTTTAGTCCGCATGTAACTATTAATACAAGTGTTTTATTTATTCGAAAAGGAATAAACAAAAACAGGGATGTTTTTATTTCAATAAATGAATATTGTGGTCATGATAAAAAAGGAAGACCTATTGAGAAAGATGACCTTCCTTATGTAGCTCATTTTTATAAAGGTAAAAAATCGAATAAAAGTAATTTTTTTATTAAATCTTCATCATTAGAAAATAACTTCATAGCAAAGAGATATCTAAAAAAATATATTGATAATTTGAAAGAAATTAACAAATCACAGTATGAGATTGTAGATTTAGAAACAATCATTATATCTATTCACAATGGAGCTAATATTGATGACTCTTCTGAATATGTTGAAAAAAAAGAAGGTATCCCTTACATTTTAGTAAAAAGTATTACAAAAGAGGGTATAAATTTTGAAAATTTAAAATATATCAAAAAATCACTTAGAAAAAATAAAGAAGTAATCAAAAACACAGTAAATGAAAATAATATTATTATTACAAGGTCAGGTAATGCTGGTATTGTTGCTAATATTCCTCCAGATTTAATTGGTGGGGTAGCTTCTGGTTTTCTTATTAATATGAAAGTGAAAAAAAATATAAACCCATATTATATTGTATCTTTTTTAAACTCTAAATATGGCCAGATGCAATTAGAAAGAATATCCAGTGGTTCAATTTTAAAAAGTATTCGTTCATCTGATTTAAAAAAAATAAAAATTATTTTACCAGACAAAAACATACAAAAATTAATAGGAGATAAATATAAAAAAGCTGTTTATGCTTCTGCATCTATAAGAAACTACATTAAAAGTGCAGACAATGAGATATATAAATTATGTTAATCTAAAATGAAAAAAACTCATTATCACACTTATGAAGATTATTTTAGAACTTCAACTATAGTATGTTTTCTCTTAGACGATAAGCTCCTGCTGAGCCTTTTTCAATTAAAAAATTTAAAATGATAAGGATTTGTTGCTTTATATGAAAGTCTTTCTTAATTATTTGACGATTTTCAAAAATATAGCCTCTTACACTGTTTTCCATGTAAAAAACAGTGTTTGTTTCCAATCCTATTTTAGATAAATTTGGATTGTTTTTGATAATATTACCTATCCAAAATATTCCCTCATTTCTAAAAGAGCTTCCAATACTATTCAATAATTTTGAAATAGAATATAAAACTATAGGATGATGTCCTATATCTTTTGAAGCTTTCTTAAAAAAGAGTTTTTCTTTCTCTTTTAAAGTATGCCAGTTTTTTGCATCTGGTTTCCATGAATGGCCAGCCAATAAATAATTACAAATAATAGCTCTGTCAGAATCAGATATATTTTTTTGACACATTTCAACTATTTTTGGATAAAAGAGTTTCCACACAACCCAAAAGTTTTCATATTGGTTTAATTCTGAATTTCCTGATCCTTATCTACCTCTAAGGCTTTGTGGTTAAAAAAAAGACTTGAAAGGGCAATATACCATAAGCGGGCTGGGAAATAGCAAAGAGATTATTTACTTAAAAGCTTATCCAGCCTGGTATTAATTTCTGTTTTAAATTGATTAAGCTCTAATTTTAAGGAATCAATCTTTTTATTTGTGTCTGTAATATGATTATCCAGTTTTTCGTTTATAAATTGTATTTGAGTATTTAATTGCCCTATTTGTGCATTTATTTGAGTATTTATTTGCTTTGTTTGTGCCTTCAACATCCAATTAAAACCAGCAAAAATAAGTCCTGTATAAACAGCTAAAAAAGTGGCCATTGGCCATAATCCTAAAAATTCCATACCCACACTATATCACAGCCCTTTTCCTTTTGCAAAAATAATCAAGATAGTAAGTTGAAAAAAACCCTTTGGCTCGTTCTGGTTCAATCTCCCTATATCTTAAAAATGGGGTTTTTAGGGGTTTTTGTGAGGTTAGGTCAAAAAACTTTAGAAAATACCTACTTCTTGCCTTTCCAGGGGGGGGAGTATATCTAAAAATTCGTTCGCAGAATCAATAAAGAGAGGGCGGTTGAAATGAGTGAAAAATTTTATTCTAAAAGCAAGAGGAGTGTTTGTGTGGGCCAGGCATCTGCTGGAAGACCCAATCTCATTTGTTCTTTTTGAATAGCAACACGAGTTTTTGCCCCTATTATACCATCAATACCTCCCACATCATATCCTCGCTTAGTAAGAGCGGTTTGTAGTCTTTTAAGTTCATTATCAGATAAAGGAGGGGAGGGGTGACCTTCCTTATACATAGGTTCGCCAGCTAATAAAGTGGCAAAAAAAGCAGATGTTGTAGAGTAGATAAAGGACTTATTCCATTGTAAATATATTTGATAATTAGGAAAGGCAAAAAAGGCAGGCCCTTTTCTTCCATGAGGAAGTAGGATAGTCGCCTGTAAGGAGTCATCAAGTCCTGTTCTGTTTCGAATTTGAACACCAAGCCTTTTCCATTCCGTAATTGGCTTTAAATGATGAAGACCGGTTTCTGCCCAATTAAGATTTTTCGGAACTATAATCTCCTTTAACCAGGGGTTATAAGGCTTCCAACCTAATTGATTAAGAATATTTCCAGCCGTCATTAACACATCGGGCACAGAAGATTGAAGGTTTATTTTACCATCTCCATCCTGATCTATTCCATATAGGACAATATCTTGGGGGAGCATTTGAATCATACCTATTTCGCCAGCCCAAGCTCCTTTTGTTAAATCCGGATCAAAGTTACCCATCTCAAAAAGTTTAAGAGCAGAAAATATATGGGGCTGAAAAAGTTCCGGCCTACGACAATCATGCGAAAGAGTAATAAGAGAGTTAAGGGTATTAAAATCCCCTTGAACAACACCATAATCGGTTTCTAAGGCTAAAAAAGAGAGTAACACAGCCGGTGGCACACCATATTTTTTATAAACAGCCAAAAAAGTTTGTTCATGTTTAGAGGCAAATTGCTCTGCTTTTAAAATCCGATAGTCTGACATTACCAGTTTTGAAAATTCAATAAATGTTTTTTTAAAGATTCCCTGTGCACGATCTCTTTTAATAACTTCGGGGTCTTGTTCTACATTTTTAAAAAAATCGTCTACAACCAAGGGTTTATAACCCATTTGATAAGCCTGTTCTTTAAGCTTTTCAACAAAGGAAGTGAAATCTCCTCCACAGGGAATAAGAGGCATTTTTTCTGGTGTTTTGTCTTCTAAAGATTTTTCAGGAGGGGGAGGGTTGGTTATTTTAGTTGTAGGCCTTATTTGTTCAGAGGGATCTTCAGGACTACAGCCAGTGATGGTGATTATTAAAAGAAAAACCAATAAAGAAAAAAGTTTTAACATAGATTATATTTATACCATTTAAATCCCTTTTTTCCGACTTCCGCATAGCGCAATGCAATAAACAAGTGATTTCCAATACTTACAGATTTTTGGTGCCACACATTTTTAAGATTTTGTTTAAGAAGCGGAGATAAATTTAGACCTTCTTTTAAGTCCTAAAGCCCTCCCTCCAGACGGATACTACCCGCTTTCAAACCCCTTTTACTGTGGAAAAATGAGATTATCGCAGGTGAGGTTGGAAAACTTTTTTTCTCCCATAGCGGCCAGCATTTCATAATGGTGGTGATCCAAGTTTAAAACATAATTTTTAACTCGTTCGGATTTTTCGTGAATGTCCAACCCATATTGTAATCTTTCAGAATGGGTGGTGATACCCACTGGGCAAGTGTTGTTGTTGCACCTTAAAGCCTGTATACACCCTAAAGCCAACATAAATCCGCGCGCAGAATAAATAGCATCTGCTCCTAAGCAAAGGGCCATCATTTGTTTACCCGCGCTAATTAGTTTTCCAGAAGTAATAACTTTAAACTTATCCATCACTTGACACTCCTCCCTTAAAGCCATCACTTTTTTTAAAGCCGGAAAAACAGGATACCCCAGATCATCCATAAAAGTTTTAGGGGCGGCCCCTGTGCCTCCTTCCGATCCGTCTATGGCTATGTAATCAGGAAAGGAGTTTTGTTTTTTCATCTCCAAAAATAAGTCCCCCATTTCCTTAGCTGATCCTAAACAAAACTTAATTCCCACTGGCAAAAGAGATATTTCCTGTATTTCTTTAATAAATTGAACAGTAGATCCTGCCCCATTGCATTCTTTGTGTCCGGCAGGGGATATAACATCTTTTCCTCTAAGGACACCTCTAAGTGAAGCAATCTCCTCTGTAATTTTTTCTTTAGGTAAAAAACCTCCTTTTCCAGGTTTAGCTCCTTGAGAAAACTTAATCTCAATCATTTTTACCTGATTCAAGCGAGAGATTTTTTCTAATAGATCAGAGTTAAAAGAGCCGTCTTTGTTTCGGACTCCAAACTTAGCCGTTCCCATTTGAAAGATCAGATCCGCCCCGCCCATTAACTGGTATTTAGGATACCCTCCCTCTCCTGTGTTTAAGGGGATGCCTGCTTTTTTAGCCCCCAGGGACAAAGCTTGAATAGCTTTTTTCCCCAGCGCGCCGTAGCTCATGGCTCCGATCATAAGGGCTTTGTTAATGGTGTAGGAATTTTTAAGGTCCCGCTCTTCTCCAAAGCAGACTTTAAAAGGTTTAAGGTTTTCTTTATTTAAAGGGTAAAAGGAATGCTTTAACTTTAAAGTCTTGTGATCAAAATTTAAGAGGGAACCAAAAGCCGATGATTTTTCCTGGTTTTTTGCTTGTTTGTAAACATCTGCTCTTTCTGTTCGGTTAAAAGGTTTTTCCTCTATGTCGCTGGAGTAAAGATATTGTCTAAACTCCGGTCCTATACTTTCTACCAAGTAACGAAAAAGAGCTAAAACCCCAAAGTTTGCCAAAAGCGCGCGTTGCTTTTGAATGTATAAATAATAGCCGTTTAAAATATTTATAGGGAGTAAAAAGCCTGTAAGATAAAACCAGCCCTTGTGCAAAAAAAAACCTGCTAAACCAGAAGCAAGCAAAAAAATCAGTAAAAAGATATTTAAAAACCGGGATATTTTTTCCAGGTTAATACTGATTTTTTTTTCATTAAAAAACTCCATAGCTTGAAAGATTCCTTATTTTTAGTGTTTGGCCTCATTGGATTTTATTTATAAGTATTATGTCTTTAATGGGGTGGAAGTGCAAGTAGGGGTTTTGTCTCGCTGAATAGTGGTAAAGTAAGATACTCTAATGGGGCTTAAGAGCCAGTAGGGTTTTTGTCCGTGGTTTAAGCAAACAGGGATGGGAAAAAAACTTATATACGCATATTGCTAAGTTTTGTCCGGGTTTAAGCAAACAGGGATGGGAAAGCAACAAATTTCCTTTTTAGAGCTATTAAGAGCTGATTTGTTCAAGATGGACTGTTTTAAGCGGTTTTTCTGAAAAAAAGCTAAAAATGGGCTTTACAAAAGCCAAGAAAAAAAGAATTTGTAGACAAAAAATAGGGCTATATGTTTTAAGTAGTGGATAAATTGAGTAAAAGCCACTCTATAATAGTGGCCCGTGAAAAAGATTGTTTTTTTGGCTGGATTCCCGCACCCTGCGCGGGCTTTAAAAGCCAACAACTTGGCTTTTTAGTTTAGCCGTGGTGAAAGAGTTTTTTTTAAGAGGGAATAATTTAAAAAATATAACTTGGTTCATTCTCTTAAGTAACTTTTTAAAAAGGAGGATAGAAAAATGAGCACAACACATACAGAAATATTGACCATACACTTAGGTGATCACAAATCGAAGTCTTATCTGGCATATCCTGCTGGGTTGGAAAGCCCTCAGCCAGGGGTTTTAGTGATACCTGAGTTTTGGGGGCTTACAGAGCACACAAAAAACAAGGCTCTAAAGTTGGCAGAGCTGGGATATTGCGCTCTGGCTTTAGATGTGTATGGAGAAGGTTGGGTAGGTAATACAGCAGAAGAGTCGGCTCAGGCTATGAACCAGCTTTTTTCTGATATGGATAAAACCTCTGAGCGAATGTTGGAGTATTTAAAGACTTTAAAAGATCTAAAACAAACGGATGAAACAAAAACGGCCTCTATAGGTTATTGTCTGGGGGGGGCTTTGTCCTTGCATTTAGCTCGTATGGGAGCGGAAGTTACAGGGGTAGCGAGTTTTCATGGGAGTTTAAAGGCCCGCACAACCGCTAAGCCTAATAGTGTAAAAGCCAAAATTTTGGTTTGTCATGGGGAGGCTGATTCTATGATTCCAGATGATCATGTTCAGAGTTTTAAACAGGAGATGGAAAAAGCGCGTGCGGATTATAAATTTATAAGTTACCCGGATGCGAAGCATGGGTTCACTAACCCTCAGGCCACAGAAAATGGGAAAAAGTTTAACATTCCCACTGCCTATAACGAAAAAGCAGACAAAGCCTCTTTTGAAGAGTTACTTAAGTTTTTTAAGGAAATTTTTTAAAATCCCTTTTTAGTTAATAATCAGGTGTGAGTCTCCGGACTTTTAAGGAGATGTGACCCAAGCGATTTATTTAGGACGGACTCCTAAGTAACTGGTTTTGTTCGTAAAAAAGTCTATTTTAAAGTAGTTTTTCGTAAAGCTACAATTTGAGTTGTAGAAAAATCTTCTTTTATTATCAGCACTTATAAAAAATCTGCTCAAAACACGCTCTTTTCCTACAACTTTTTTCTATATTTGTTGTAGAATAAAATCTAAACATATTTCAAACTAAGAGTTTTTCAAAATGGATATTAAAAAAACCTTTGAATTTTTAAACAATCCGGTATGGATTGAATACACTCAGAAAAAATATTTACCTGTGAACGATATTCAATACAGACTAAATAAATTAGGTATTTCTCAACGAATGTGGCCAGAATTAAGAAAAAAAATCCAAGATTATCGAAAACGGCAAGCTGTTCCTATTTTTTTGTCATGCCTAAACAAAAAATTTTGGTTTTTTGAATCTGATTTAATTAAGAAAAAAATTTATAATATAAGGAGTATGGGAGATAATTTATGGTTTCAAATTCAAAACTATGCGCAAATAAAAACAGAATTTCTTAAGGATATGTATGTAGAAGAAGCTTTAGCTTCTGCTATTTATGAAGGGGCTAACAGCACGCGCGCACAGGCAAAATTTTTACTGTTATCTGAGCAAGAACCAAAAAATAAAGATGAATATATGTTACTTAACAATCTTTCCGCTATGAATTGGATCAAAAACCATCATAAATATCCTTTGTCAAAAAACACTGTTTTAAAAATTCATAAAATAATTACAAATAACACCTTAGAGGAAGGAGCAGGGAAGTTCAGAAATGATAAAGTGTATATAGGAGCACACGAAGGCATCCCTTTTGAAAAAATAGATCGCAGTGTGGAAGAAGTGATTGCTTTGTTAAACAAACCTACTCGTTATTTATATGATGGGTTGTTAGCAGGGATATTGCTACATTATTTTATAGCTTATATACACCCTTTTTTTGATGGAAATGGCAGGACCGCCAGAACTTTATTTTATTTTTACTCTATAAAAAATCGTTTAGACTTTATGAATTTAATTTCTATATCATCTGATTTAAAAAGGAGTGGAAAGCAGTATGAAAAATCGTTTAATTTAGTTAAAGAATATGATTTAGATATAACTTATTTTATTATATTTTTTCTAAACTCTTTAGACAAGGGTTTAAAGCTGGTTCAAAATAAAGTAGATTATTTAATAAAGATAGCTTTGAGAAAAAAAGATCTGGCCATTACAACAGATCAAGTTTTGTTATTGCAAAAATTGGCTATTAATAAGTTTTTAAAACTTACCATTGAAGAATATTCTAAGGAGGTAAAAAAGTCTCGTGAATTTGCAAGAAAAAACTTATTATATCTGCTAAGTAAAGGTTTTCTTAATATGGAAACAATACAAAATAAGTTTTTCTTCAGAATAAACAAAGAGGGTTTAAAAAATAAAATTGACCAATTAATGTAGCTTGTAGGGGGCTTCTTTAAGCGGGTTTTTTATAGGTATATGCCCGAGGTCAGACTTGAACTGACACGGTCTATTACAAAACCCCAGGATTTTAAGTCCTGTGCGTCTACCAGTTCCGCCACTCGGGCACATATAAAAATACATTGGTTTTTTATGGAAAATATGTCAATATTTTTTAGGTGAGCATAGGCAAGAGCTTTTTTACAGGCCTATTTTTCAAGGAAATAAAGGCCCTTTTTTAGTGAGTCTTCTCACTTGAGAGCTTTTTTACGGACCCATTTTTCAAGAAAACAAAGGGTTTTATGAATAACTTGCTATTATTGTCCGGTTTGTTAAAAAAATCATATAGATCGGCTTAAAAAAAGGAGAGGGTATGAGTTTTGATTCTAAATCCAGTCCGCCGTCAGCAAATAAAACGATTCCTGGATGGAAAATCGTTCAAAATGCCTGTTTGAGCACAAACAAGTATTTTGTTAAATTAATAAGGGACATTAGCTTTGTTTTAATTCTTTCGGTTTGTGTGTTTGTGGCTAATTGGCTATGGTATATTAAACTTTTTGGTGCGGACCACACTATAGTTAAAGTGTTTTCTATCTTTATGTATCTTTCTTTAAGTGTGGTGGTTTTGTTTATGATTAGCCTTTGTCTTTTTAATAGAACCCACCCTGAAGAACAAAAGTTAAAGTTTTGGGCTTTTACGAAAGAGATCACCTACCCGTGGCTATGGGAGGGGTTAAAAGCCTCTGGGATTATATTTTTAGGATTTATTTTGTTTATTATCCCAGGCCTTATTAAGAATGTGCAGTATATGTTTTTTAGCTTTGTGGTTTTTTTTGATCCCGATTACAAAGCTAAAAAAGTCTCAGCTTTAAAACGATCTAAAGAGCTATCTAAAGGTTTGGGCTGGTGGATATTCGGTCTGGCCTTTTTGTTTCCATTTTTAATTCAAGCTGTTCCGGGATTTTTTTTAAAAGGCCTTCTTAAAATAAACTCTTTTTGGGTTCTTTATCCTGTGTTAGTGGTATATGTGTATATTATAAGCCTCTTTTTTACTTATCTTTTTTCTGTTTTGTATTTTATGTATGAATATCAGAAGAGTAAAACACTAAACAAAGGATGTTAATATGGGCTTTGATTTAGAGAATAAAAATCCATCTGCTAAAAAACTTTTAGGTTTTGATGTCATTCGGTCCAGTTTTTTTAGCACCAATACACATTTTTTTGGAGTGGTGTCGGATATCAGCTTCCCCCTTCTTATTTTGATTTGTGTGTTAGCCCCTTTAAGAATTTGGTTCGCAAAAACCTTTGGTTTGGAGCATTTTAACTTTATAGTGTTTGAGTTTTTTGCTGTGGTTTTTCTTTGGACAGTGGTTTTTTTTATGATCTCCTGCTCTCTTTTTAACAGGACTTGTGAAGAGTCAAAAGCTTTAAAGCTTTTAAGTTTTGCACAAGAAAAAGTAGGGCTTTATTTATGGGAGGGTTTAAAAGCTTTTGCCATTATAATGGCAGGGCTTATTTGTTTTATAATTCCAGGTCTTATTAAAGCAGTTCATTATATATTTGTTGGGTTTGTGGTTTTTTTTGATCCCGATTATGAGGCTGGAAAACTATCGGCTTTAAAACGCTCTAAAGAGTTATCTAAAGGTTTAAGCTGGTGGATATTCAGTTTAGTTGTTTTGATTCAGTTCCCATTTTATGTTTGTACTACTGCTGTAAAACAACCTATTTTACAAATAGATTCCCTTTGGGTGGCAAGCCCAGTTTTTGTATTACAGACTTATGCTGAGATGTTAATTTATATTTTTTTGTATTCTATTTTATATTTTATGTATGTCATTCAGCAAAAAAATTATATAGAGACTAAAAATAAATGACAGGGGTTTTTGATTCTGGCATCGGGGGCTTGTTTCTTCTTAAAGAATTAAGCAAAGCTTTTCCGAAAGAGAGTTTTATTTATTTAGCCGATCAGGCCCATTTTCCTTATGGGGAAAAAGATCCGGCCTTTGTTCGTGCTTTAGTGAAAAAAAACATAAATTTTCTAACCCTTAAGGGAGCAAAGCGGGTGATTGTGGCCTGCAACACCGCTACTTCAGTTTTAGAAAAATCCAGCACTTACTTTGTTCCGGTAATAGGGGTTATTGGTCCGGCTTTAAAAAAAGCCAACCAGGTTTCTAAAAATAAAAAAGTGGGTCTTTTAGCCACAAAAGGAACTGTTAGCTCTCAGGTTTTTTTAAAGAAAGCAAAAAAGTTAAACCTAAACCTTCAAATTTATCAAAAAGCCTGTCCCCTATTGGCTGATTTTGTGGAAAAAGGGGGGTGGCAGATAAGCTCGTGTCCTGTGGGAGCAAAAGGTTTGCGAGTGGCGGGGGAAAAAGACCTGCATATTGCGGAGGGCTATTTACCGCTCCAGCGGGAAAATACTTTAAAAAATCTCTTTCAGAAGTATTTAGATCCTCTTTTAAAAAAAGAAGTGGATACAATTATAATGGGTTGCACGCACTATCTTTATTTAAAACTGGCTATTGAAAAATATATTGGAGAAGGGAAAAAGGCCTCAGGCCCTTTGGAATTTTTGATACGAGACTTAAAGAGGCAAAGCCTATTTAGGGCCAAAGATTTAAGCCCTAAAATCTCTTTAGAAAAATTAGGCCCGGAAGAAGAACCATTTGAAGAAAACCTTTTTAGAGGGAGTAAAACGGGGTCAGAAAGTAAAAAAAAACCAAGCCCTCCCCCTCCTTTAGTAAATCTGTTTGTGACAGGAAAAACCGGAAAATTTGAAACAAAGGTTCATCAGATATGTAAAAACCAATTTAAGATAAACTTAAAAAAAGTATTGATTCCTTAAAAATCCAGGTTATATTTTTTAAAGAGCTTAAAGTAATCACCTTAGGCTTTCATTTTAGGTTCTTGGATTCCTGCCTTTAAGGGACTGCAAAGCCAAGTACTTGACTTTGCAGTTGGCCAAACAACTTGGCCAAACAACTTGGCTTTGTAGCGGAAGTAGTAGGGTTTTGCACAGGCGACTAAATAGTCAGTCGTGAAAAAGTATGTTGCAACAAAGTAAACATGGCTTACTTTGTCCTAAAACAGGCGAGATTCCCGCTCAAGGCGGGACTGTAAAGCCAAGTACTTGGCTTTACAGTTGGAGATGAACAGGGTTTATCACAGGCGACTAAATAGATAGATTTTTACACGGGCAAATAATATAGCAAAAAGGCATTAATTAATGAAGGAAATAGAACAAAAAATAACTCTCGCTTTTGAAGATATAAAAAGTCCAGAAAAGTTAAAGATAGTATCCTCTGAAGTGGATCAGGTGATAGAAAACTTAACCACGGGCCAGCTCCGCGTGTGTGAATCTAAAAACGGTAGGTGGAAGGTCTTTGAATGGATTAAAAAAGCCATCCTCATTTATTTTCGCTTAAGGAAAATGCAAACCTTTTCCGCCGGAGATCTTTGTTTTTACGATAAAATTCCTCTTCGAAAGTGGTCTGGCCAAGAGGGGGTGCGTGTGGTCCCACATGCTCTGGTTCGAAAAGGGGCCTACATTGCTCCAAACACCGTGCTTATGCCCTCTTATGTAAATATCGGGGCGTATGTGGATGAGGGAACAATGGTAGACACTTGGGCCACAGTAGGTTCTTGCGCACAAGTAGGAAAACATGTGCACCTTTCCGGGGGAGTGGGATTAGGGGGAGTATTGGAGCCTTTGCAGGCCCGCCCTGTGGTGATTGAAGATCATGTGTTTGTGGGAAGTCGCTCTATTATTGTGGAGGGAGTAGTGGTTAGAAAAAACGCCGTAATAGGAGCAGGCACTTTGATTACGGCCAGTACCCGCATCATTGATGCTACTCAATCTGAATCGGTTTATAAAGGAGAAGTGCCAGAAAATGCAGTGGTTATTTCTGGAAGTCGAGTTAAAAGGTTTCCTGCCGGGGAGTTTAATGTTCCTTGCGCGTTAATTATAGGTACACGATCTGAAAAAACGGATAAAAAAACTTCTCTTAACGACTGTCTAAGAGAATACAATGTGCAGGTTTAAGGGCTTTTGCTCTATTTCTAATAAGTCTGTTTAGTTAAGTTAAAGACTTGGTTCATCTCCTTAAAAGTTTAGAGATTCCCATCTTCTTTTAGACAAAAAAGTGGGCAACTTGGCTTTTCAGCGGGTAAAAGCTTATTATAGTAGCCCGTGATAAACCCTGTTCATCTCCAACTGTAAAGCCAAGTACTTGGCTTTACAGTCCCGCCTTGAGCGGGAATCTCGCCTGTTTTAGGACAAAGTAAGCCATGTTTACTTTGTTGCAACATACTTTTTCACGCTCTACTATTATAGACTAATAAACTGTTTTTTAAATTCTTTCGTAGGTAATAAAAGAATAAGAAGGATCGCCTTCCCTTTTTTTTCGCCCTATTTCTTTAAATTCCTTTTTTGGAATTTCCGGGTAAAAAGCATCTCCTGGATACTCTTTATGGATACGGGTTAAATAAATACGTTTAACAAGAGATAGGCTTTGCCGGTAAACCTCTCCCCCCCCAATAATAAAAATCTCCTTCCCATAAGTTTTTAATATCTTTTCTTGCTCGCAAAAATCTCCGGCAGAGGAAAGAGAAGAGCACACTACTCCCTTTGATAATTTTTTTGTCCAGTTAGTGGGATTATTATCCAGTCCGCTTATACAGTTTATTGCCTCGGCCTCTGTAAAAAGATACTTTAAACCGGTAACAAAATTTTTTTGCCTGGTGATCACTAAATTAAGGCGATGGGGCAAAGGTTTTCCTAAAGATTCAAAAGTTTTTCTCCCCATGATAAGCACTTTTCCTTTGGTTTTTTCTTTAAAAAACTTTAAGTCTTCAGGAATATTCCAAGGTAGATCTCCTTTTAATCCAATGGTGTTGTTTTCTGCCACCGCGCAGATATGAGAATAAAAAACTTTTTTTGATTTCATATTTTTTTGCTCCTAAACGGCGATTATTAAATTATGAAAAACCTCTTGTTTGTCTTTACTGTCCTGCCTGCACAGAAGGGAATCTTGCTGATTTTGAGAAAAAGGAAATGTGATCCAAGCCATTTTTGTCCTTAAATTATTTTGTTCATAGCCAACTAAACGGCAATTTTAGCTTTAATAGCTGGATGAGGATCATAGTTAATCAACTTAAAGTTTTCATACTTATAATCAAAAATACTTGTTTCTGGCTTAATTTTCATAATGGGCAGGGGCTTTGGTGCTCTTTTAAGTTGTTCTTTAGCCTGCTCAATATGATTTAGGTAAAGGTGCACATCTCCGAAAGTGTGCACAAAAACTCCAGGTTTAAGACCTAAAACTTGCGCCATCATTAAGGTCAAAAGAGAGTAGCTGGCGATATTAAAAGGCACACCCAGAAACAGATCTGCACTTCTTTGGTAAAGCTGACAGGATAAACTTTTATTTGCCACATAAAACTGGAAAAAAGCATGGCAAGGGGGAAGGGCCATCTGATCCATCTCGCCTGGGTTAAAAGCCACTACTAAGTGCCTGCGGGAATAAGGATTTTTTTTTATATTTTTGATAACCTGAGATATTTGATCCAAAGGTTTACCACTTGGGGTTTGCCAGGCTCTCCACTGTGCACCATAAACGCGCCCTAGCTCTCCTTTTTCGTCTGCCCACTCATCCCATATCCGAACATTGTTTTCTTTTAAGTATTTAATGTTGGTGTCTCCTTTTAGGAACCACAAAAGTTCATAGATAATAGATCTAATATGCACTTTTTTAGTGGTGAGCAGAGGGAAGTTTTTTTTAAGATCAAAAGACATTTGATGGCCGAAAAGGCTTTTTGTGCCCGTGCCTGTGCGATCTGGGCGGTTATTACCTGTTTCCAATACTTTTTTTAATAGTTCAAGGTAAGTTTGCATGATTTTGCCTCTCCTTAAATTTTATACCTAAAGGCCAACAACTTGGCTTTTCAGATTTCAATATCACTGGCTCTTAAAGGGCTAATCCTAAAGGCCAACAACTTAGCTTTTCAAAGGGAGAAAAAGCATTTATTCAGGACGGACTACTTAAGCGTCTGTGATAAACCCTGTTCACCCTCGCTAACCATTTGGCTATTTAGTAACATTTTTAAGGGGAGTTTGGCTAATACAGTTTTGGAAAGTAAAAATACTAAAATAAAAAAAAGCCCTCTCTTTTAAGAGAAGGCTTTTAGTTTTAAATAGTTTGTATATTTTTTAATTACTGGCGGCGGGGGTGGCGGCAAGATCTTTGCAGTTAGCACCTGCAGAAGCGGCGTCAGCCAATTTATTTGCAACTGGGGTTCCTTCTTGTTTCAGGTCTTTGTTGCCAGCGGCGGGACAGTCGTCACTTTCATCATTAGCAGTAGCATCGTCATCGGTTTTCATATTGGAGTTGTCACAAACCGCTACATTTGCAACAGACACTTTTAAATCCTTCCATTGTTCTGCTGTGACATTAGCACATGCGTTTTGAGCTATATCTAAGGAAACTGTGCCAGATTCTACTTTTGCTGAACTGGCCAGCTTGTTAGTGATGGTATATTTAGTAGCTTCAGCAGGTTTATCTTCGCAAGCTCCTTTTCCGTCATTGGCAGATTCGTTCCACACTTTAGTGGCATCTTTTTCACAGTTTGCTTTTGTTGTGGGTGCTGGATCTTCTTCTTTGTCTTCGCATTTGTTGTCTTCGTCATTCCAAACTTTGCCTTCTTGTTTTTCACAATCTTTTTTTTCTTTATCTTTATCATCTTTCTTGCCGCAACCGACGAGAGAAAACGCAAGAAGAGTCAGACTCATAATTATAAATTTTTTCATTTTATATCCTCCTTAGGTGTTAATTTGCCATTAGTTAAGCACAATTTTTTTAAATTGCAAAGTTTTTTATTTCGCACTGCGTGTTTTTTGTCAAGTTTTTCCAAAAAAAAACTAATTTTAAAAAATCACAATGATTTTAAATAGTTAACTTTAAATGGTTTGGTTTAAGGAGCTTAATAACCCAGGAAAAAACTTAAAACTTGCAAAAAAAATATTAATATTCAAATCCATTATATAGATAGTTGTCTGTGAAAAAGGTTGTTTTTTTGATTAGATACCTGCTTAAAACAGGCTGAAAGCCTTTTAGGCTTTCCGTTTAGGTTCTGGATATCCGCTTTCAAGGGACTGTAAAGCCAAGTACTTGGCTTTTAAGTTTGCTAAAACAACTTGGCTTTTCAGTTTAGAGATGAAAGGGTTTTATCACGCCCGACTTTTTCCCCGCTAAAAAGCCTGAAAACAGGAATTTTTTATTTAAAAGCCATTTTTCCGCGGGATAAAGAAACTAAAAACCTAAATGGCCCACTTTTTAACCCCGCTAAAGGAATGGGCAGAAATCAAACTCAATCGGAAAAACTTGTGATAAAGGTCCATTTTTACATGTAATCGTCTTCTTCGTCTCTTAGTTCTTCCTCATCCTCATCATCAAATAAACCAATGGAGGGATCATCAAAAATCTGGTCTTCATCATCATCCATTTCACTAAAAGGGTCTTCTTCAAAAACGCTACTTTCGGGATCGTCAAAGTTGGAGTCATCGTCTAAGTCTTCATCGTCTAAGTCTTCGTCATTTTCTGATTCCTCCATAAAGTCTGTATTATCTTCTTCCTCTTCAAACGGAGAAAAATTTTCCACTTTTTCCTTTGGAGAGTCTAAAGAGGGAATAAAGGGGGAAGTTTTTGAGCTGTCACCGGGTTTAATAATATTTTTAGTTTCTTCAGAGGGAGGCAAAGAGGACACTTTAGTTTTTTTAGCTGTTTTTTTGGATTTAGCCGGTTTTTTAGTTTTAACAGTAGCTGTTTTTTTAGTTAATTTTTTCTTTTTAGCTGTTTTTTTAGTGTTTTTTTTGGATTTAGCCGGTTTTTTAGCCGGTTTTTTAGTTTTTTTTACAGCCATAATTTTACTCCTTATGAAAATGGGTTAAAACCAGTTATTAAGAAATTTTATTTGTTCAAGCAAGGACCTAAAGAACTTAATTTAATATATCTAATTTTTTTATTTTTGTGGAATCTTTAAAGGGCTGTCAATGGAGAAATATATTTTTAGGGGGAGATAACTAAAAAGACACTAAAACTGCAGGGGTTTGATTGACAAAACTTATTTTAATCTCATCTTTATAATATGGAAAAAGACAACAAAAACCAGAAAATTTTGTTTCAATTTGGCCGAGATCTGACAGCTTTAGCAGAAGAAGGTCGTTTAGACCCAGTTATAGGAAGAGATACGGAAATTCGCCGGGTAATTGAAGTTTTGGCTCGAAGGACCAAGAACAACCCCGTTTTATTAGGAGAACCAGGGGTTGGAAAAACCGCTATTGTAGAAGGCCTGGCTCTTAGAATTATCAAACAAGATGTGCCTCAGGCCCTTTGGAAGAAAAAGTTAGTGGCCTTAGATCTGGCAAGTCTTGTAGCGGGGAGCCATTTTCGGGGGGCTTTTGAGGCCCGCTTAAAAGCTATTATTAAAGAAGTTACAGAAAGTGCGGGCGAGATTATTTTGTTTATTGATGAACTTCATAATTTAGTGGGAGCGGGCAAAACAGATGGAGCAATGGACGCTGGGCAAATTCTAAAGCCGGCTTTAGCGCGGGGCGAGCTAAGAGCCATTGGAGCCACTACTTTAGAGGAATATAGAAATTTTATAGAAAAAGACAAAGCTCTTGAAAGACGTTTTCAGGTGGTATTGGTCAAAGAACCGGATAAAGCCTCAGCTCTTACCATTTTAAGAGGACTTAAGGAAAAATACGAAGTGTATCACGGGGTGCGGATCAAAGATTCCGCTCTTCAGTCTGCTGTTAAGCTTTCTCATCGATATATTAATAATCGGTTTTTGCCGGATAAAGCCCTTGATCTAATAGATGAGTCCGCGAGTCGCCTCAATATTGAAATCAACAGTGTGCCCGCAGAAATTGATGAACTGAGGCGAAAAATAACCCACCTCCAGGTAGAGCAAAAAGCGTTAAAAAAAGAAAAAGGAGAGCAAGATCGATTAAAAACTGTGGAACAAGAGTTAAAGCAATTAAATAAAAAATACTCCACTCTTAAAGCCCGCTGGGACGAAGAAAAACAAAAAATACTTTCTCTTAAAAAAACAAAGATGGAAATTGAAAAAACCCGCCTATCTATAGAAAAGGCGGAAAGAGAGGCTCAGTTAGATAAAGTAGCGGAGCTTAAATATGGCCGGCTTCCAGAGTTGGAAAAACGGCTTTTAGAAAAAACCCAGCACACAAAATCTAATTCTTCTGAAAATCTTTTAAATGAAGAGGTGGGACCAGAAGAGGTAGCAGGGGCTGTTGCCCGTTGGACAGGCATTCCTGTCAGCAAAATGCTGGAATCTGAATCAAAAAAACTTCTTAATATGGAAGAAAAACTGCGCACTCAGGTGGTGGGTCAGGACAGGGCCATAGAGTTAGTGTCATCGGCTATTCGCCGGGCGCGCGCCGGCATTGCCGATCCTTTACGCCCCATTGGGAGTTTTATTTTTCTTGGGACTACAGGAGTGGGAAAGACCGAAACAGCCCGCGCGCTATCTGATTTTTTGTTTGATTCCCGGGACGCCCTTATCCGTATTGATATGAGTGAGTATGGAGAAAAACATCAAGTGTCCCGGCTCATTGGTGCACCCCCTGGATACATTGGGCATGATGAGGGGGGAGAACTTACAGAGGCGGTTAGAAGAAAACCCTACTCAGTCGTGCTATTTGATGAAATAGAAAAAGCCCATCCGGAGGTGTTTCATATTTTGCTCCAGGTGTTGGACGATGGCCATTTAACAGACTCTAAAGGCCGGAAAGTAAACTTTAAAAACACTGTTTTAATTATGACATCTAATATTGTTCCCCCGTCCGAGGCAAAAAAAGATTTTAAAAGTGTGGACTCCTTCGATCAAAAAAAGCCATTTTCTTCTAAAGCGGGTTCTCCTCGCTCTCAAACGGCCCTTATCAAAGAGCTTAAAAAATATTTTCGCCCTGAGTTTTTAAATCGTGTGGATGAGATTGTTCAATTTAACCAGTTGTCTGAAAAGCATATTGCAAAAATCGTGGTTATCCAGCTAAAAAATGTGGCAAAAAGATTAAAAGAAAAAAACATTTCTTTAAAATGGGATCAAAAAGCCATTGATTATCTGGCCAAAAGAGGCTTTGATCCGGACTATGGGGCACGCCCCTTAAAGCGAGTGATCCAAAGAAAACTGCTCAATCCTTTAGCCGACCGGATTATCTCTAAAGAGCTAAAGGAGGATCAGGTTCTGCATGTGACGGCTAACGACTTAAACCTTGAAATTCTTAAGCCCCCAAGTAAAAAAGCTTCTTAAGGGACTGCAAAGCCAACAACTTGGCTTTGCAGAGCCAACGATTTGGCTTTTAAGTTTGAAGAAGAATGGGGTTTATCACGGGCTTCTAATAGTCTAAATAAAGGAGAAAAAGTTTGTTTACAGGTATTGTAAAAGGTGTGTGCTCTATTACACAAGTAACAGAGCAGGCAAAGGAAGGCAACCAAACAGGGCTTAAAATAAAGGTAAAAAAACCTGCCGATCCAGCTTTTTCTGGCTTAAAACCTGGAGATAGCGTAGCGGTGGATGGAGTTTGCCTAACTTTAGAGCAAGTTTCCTTAGAGGAAATGAGCTTTCATCTAAGTTTTGAAACCTTAAAAATCACGAGCTGGAATAAGCAAAAACTGGCAGGAAAAAAAGTTAATATGGAACCGGCTTTAAGGGTGGGGGATTTTGTGGGCGGACACTTTATGAGTGGCCATGTGGATGGAATGGCAAAAGTAGTAAACCTTAATCCTAAAGGAGAAAGCCTGTTAATGGAGGTTAAAATTCCGATAGAGTTTAAAAATCGCTTTTGGAAAAAAGCTTTTATCTCTCTTAATGGGGTGAGTTTAACAATAAATGAGGTTCAAAAAGACCGACTTTTTTTGTGTCTTATTCCAGAAACCTTAAATCGTTCTAATTTGAACTTGTCAGATCAAAGGCCAGGGAGTTTATTAACTTTTGAAGTGGATTATCTATCCCATTTTCTACCTCTCATAAAATGAGCGAGCTTTGTTCTCCGTCTATTTGCGGAGCTTTGTTTCCCTTTTTATCCCATAAAAAAAGCTATATTTTTGTTTCCTATAGTGCTTTTTAGAGCTTTGTTCTCCGTGTTTTGCAGGCCAGGTGGGTTAAAACCCCGTCTAAAAGACTGTTTTTTAAGGCAGAACAAGTTATTAAAAATTAAGGATTGACAAACTTATAGTGTTGTTTTTAGCGTTTAAACAATGTGTAACCTCATAAATATATGAGGTTTTTTACACCTAATAAGGATAGTGGCTTTGGTTAAAACCCTCTTAGGTAGTAAATCATTAAAAATAAAAAATATAAAACAAAAGGAGATATAAATGAACTATTTTATAATTTTAAGTTTTTCTTTTCTTATTTTACTTGTGGGTTGTGGTGGTGAAGAAAAAGACACCAAATCCGCTGAGGAAACATGTAAAGAAAAAGGCGCAGACTATGTATATGTTAAGGCAGAAGGGGAGAGTGAGGGCGAGTGCCTCACTAAAGATGAAAAAGAGTGCAAGGATAAAGGGGATGAGTATGTTTATGATAAAGAAAACAACACCTGCACGAAACCCGCTTCTCCTGAGGAGGCTTGTAAGCTTAAAGCCAGCCAGGGTTACAAATGGGAAAACAACCAATGTGTCCAGCAGGCTAAATACACTATTTTGTTTAAATCCAGCCAGCAGGGTAGTAGTCATGTCGTGTCTGTTGATTCTGGTTCAAACCTTAGAAAACTGCTACAAAGTGTTAATGAATGTGCAGTGGTTACGGAAAACCAAGCAAAAAGTCTTAAAATTTCAGCAGGGGATTTGAGTGCTCCAAAAGTATTATGCGATCACGCCTCCAGCTTAGATTCAGGAAAATGTGAGCTTAAAAACTATGAAGTAAGTTACAACTCAAAAGTGACAAGAGGTCCACCAGAAAGTCGACATGTAATTGGCTATGAACTTAAAGAGGCTGAAAGTGCCAGCGAAAACTGTAACCCCCTTGAAATCACACAATAAAGAGGTAAACCTTCAGGTTATAAAAGAAAATAGTTAATAAAATTAAATAAAACACGGCCCTTGGTGGAGAAAACCAAGGGCTTTTTTCGTCCATAGCTTAAAAAAACCGCCTTCTGCCTCTTTAGTTATTCCTATAAAAGCGGTAAAATCTATGGAAATAGGTTATTACTTGGTCTTTATAAAAATGAGGAGTGTGTATTATGTTTCATACTGTTTTAGAATTAATGAAAGATCTAAAATCAGGAAAAATGATTATCATCGTGGACGATGAAAACCGCGAAAACGAAGGAGACCTGGTTTTAGCAACAGATTTTGTAACCCCTGAGGCCATTAACTTTATGTCTCTTAGGGCGCGCGGGCTTATTTGCGTAGCTTTAACTTACGAACAAACCGAGCGTCTTGGGCTTTCCCTCATGGTGGATCATGAAAAAAATTTGTCACCTAATAAAACCGCTTTTACAGTCAGTGTAGAATCAGCAAAAGGCATTTCCACAGGTATTTCCGCCGCCGATCGAGCACAAACCATAAAAGTAGTAGCTAATTCCTCTTCTAAAAAAACGGATATTATTACTCCAGGCCATGTTTTTCCTATTCGCTCTCATAAAGGAGGGGTGTTGAAAAGAGCAGGTCATACAGAGGCAAGCGTGGACTTTTGTCGCTTGTCAGGTCTTAATCCCTCTGCGGTTATTTGTGAGATCATCAATGAAGATGGTTCTATGGCACGTCTTCCGGATTTAAAAAAATTTTCTGAAAAACATAAAATTAAAATAGGAGCGATTGAGGATTTAATTCACTATCGCATCACGCACGAAAGCTTTGTGGAGGAAAAAATTTCTGCTCCTTTTCAGTCCGATATTTGCAAAGGATTTACTGTCCGGGTGTTTCAGGACAAAATAAACAATCGAGAACATTTAGCGTTTTCTAAAGGAGACATAGGAGATGGAAAGCCTGTTTTAACCAGAGTGCACTCGGCCTGTGTCACAGGAGATCTGTTTGGAGGACAAAGAACAAAGAGTGGAAAATATCTTCGTTTTGCTTTAGAAAAAATTAACCAGGAGGGAAGAGGGGTTTTGCTTTACCTGTGTTTGGAAAGTGTAGCCAATCGTTTGGTAAACCGCGTTCAGTCCTATTTAGATTTTTATAAAGCGGGCGAGAAACAAAAAAACTCTTTTCTTCCTTTAATGGCAGACGAAAAAGACTATGGAGTGGGAGCACAAATTTTGCGTTCTCTAAGGGTTAAAGAGCTTTGCCTACTTACTAATTCGGCTCAGAAAAGAGTAGGGCTTAAAGGTTATGGTTTAAAGATAGTGGAAACAGTCCCCTTAGATGTATGAAAATCCCACAAAAACCGCCTTTTTGTGTATTTTTCAGGGATTAAAACTTATAATTTTTTCATAAAATCACTTCCCATTAATGGATTCGAATATTAAATCCCCATTTTCTTTTAAGAACTTAAAAATAGCATAGCCTTCTTTTTTACTCAAAGGATCTTGCACATACTCTATGGGGATAATTTGCCACTCAGGGCTGGTTGTGTATTCTGCAAAACTATAGGTTTCTGTCAAAAAAATATAAATAAAAACCTCTTCGGTTTTTTTACCTTCGAGAGAACTAATTTCAAATTGACATTTGTATCCAGCAATAAACTTAGACCCTCGGGGTTGAAAAAAGTTAGACACCCATTTTTCTACTTTGTCCAAGAGGTTTTCCCTTGAAAGAGATAAAGAGCTTTTGTTTAAGCTGGCAGAAGATTTTTGGCTGTAAGCTTTTGCAAAACTGTTACAATACTGCTCTACAGATCGCCCTCTTTTAAGGTTAGCTGGAGGTTTTTTAGGTGTAAGAGGGGGGCTTTTTTCATGGCTTGCAAACACACCATAACCCATTAAAAGTTCTTCTGGATCAGTAGAGTCTGCTATGCGGGCTATAGGGATAATGCTCCATCTGGGATCCTGAATAATCCGGGCAAAGGTTTTTTCTTCCACTAAAAAAAGAGTGATAAAAATATTTCTATAGCTCCCTTCCTGGGTCATGGTCTGAAACTCGCAAGTATAGCCTGCTAAAACCTCTTCTTTTCCTCCGTTTCCTAAAAATTCTTTCTCCGTTTTTAAAGAACCTTCCATGTAGGTGTGGGAAAGATTTTCTGCGTATTTAAGGGCAAAACTTTGGCAGTATTCAAAAGGAGAAAGTGTCGCTTTTGCGGAAGATGTGTCTGCAAAAGATATGGAGATAAAAAAAGGCCCTCCCACAAATAAAAATAAAAAGATATATTTGTTTAAATTTTTCAAAATTTGTCACCTATAAGCCTTGTTAAAAAAACGATCTTTTTCCCGGACCACTATTAGTATAAAATAAAACCCAGAAAATTTCAAAACTTATATTTATTTTCTATCAAAAACTGTTTTTTTATTGGATTTGCCGGGTTGATTTAGTTTAAAAAGCCTCTTTACATAAACTGGAATTATTAAATTCTATAAAAGCCTGAATTTGCATTTTTACTCTTTCTGCATAATAGGAAACTATGTCGTTTTTTGCCATAAAAACTCTTGCCACTCGTTTTACTTCCTGTAAAGAAATAAGCCCCTTCTGCTCCAGGGCGATTTTTGCCTCAATTCCGTCTTTTAAAGTATCAGGATGGGACATAAAATCAGCCATACTTTTAAACTCTGCCGTAGTGCCCGGAAATAAATGCCAATCCATAGAGTCTGCGAGACTCCACTGCCCTAATACAGCCCTTGCATTATAGTAAGCAGTAAACATATCTCCCTTGTAATATTGTTCGGAAAATCTAATATAACCCTTCATTCCTTTGTATATGGGGTTAACCGCTCCGTTTTTAAGGATTAAGAGTTTTTGGTCTCTTTCATAAAAAGGGATCTGGTTATTTATTCTTAAGTTTACCAGATGGTTAAAGTAGGGGAGCCACTTTGTTTTCTTGTATAAAGCTTTGTGATCACCTTTAAAAATCGCTAAGATATTCAGGTAAGCCCGTATAATAGAGCCTTTATAAAATTCCTTGGCGAATTTTAATAATCCCTCCCTTCCCGGATATTGAAGAAACAAAGCAGAATCTCTGTTAAAATCCTCAATAGAACCTTTATATTGTTGCCACTTAAGCTTTTTTTGAAGTTCCTCAGGCAAATAAGTAAAATGCGTAAAAGCTTTATCCAGATCTCTTTTAGTGTATTGTTTTGCATATAAAAAATACCCCTTTTCTGCCAGATATTGTGCTTTAACCTGGCCGTTAGGATCCAAAAACCTTTGTATTATTTCTTCTACTTCCTCTGCGGATGTCCAAAATATATCTTTCCACTTTAAACCTGGTTCATTTCCAAACACATATTGTTCTACTTCTTTAGCTTTTGACATACTTCCCTCTGTCTTTTTTTTTGCGTATTTAATTTGTCCGGCTACTCCTTGCCACTGTTTTTTAGGTTTTCCATTGGAAGCCACAAACATTTCTCTTTTATTTTGAAAATTTTTACTGGTTTTAGTTATAAGGTATTGGGTCCAGCCTAAGTGTCGCTTTATAGCCAGTTGTATGTAATGCTCAACCACTTTTCTTGTGTCAATACCTGTAAAAAACTCCAAACTACTGGGTATATAACTCACGGGCGCGTGAAGTGGGGGGCGGGATATTTCAGGAATTTTTAAGAGCAAAACTATCTCTTCATATCCATCATACATATCTCCTGTGTGCCAGTCCTTAGCATATCGGGCCTGGCCTGCGTGGTATTTATATATATTTTTAAGAGAGCCATCTGCACTATAGAGCCGGGCCTGTTTTTTAAAAAAAATATCAGAAGTCATTTTGACTTTGATCCAAAGGAGGGGGAAAAATGGCACATTATATGTTGCGAAAATGGCCTCTCCTCTTTCGAAGGCTTTTTCCATATTTCCGTTATAGTATCTTCTGGCTATCTGGGCCTGGCCCGTGGTTGTAATTATTTCCGGGCGAATCCTCCCCTCTGGATCCAGAAAGTAGGTAGTTTCTTGTTTTAACTCCTGAAGTGAGCCATCAAAAGGGCTCCATGTTTGAGCTAATTTATGGGCAAGCCTTCTTAACTCATAAGAGACCTCTTTTGAAAATCCCTCAAAGTTTTTAAGCAAGGTGATATAATTATACAAAGTTAAAAGGTTTGGAACATTTATTGCCTGACCTAAACGGGCTTGCCCCTCTAAGCTTAAGTATTTTGATTTTTTGTTTGTAGAGGATGTGTAAGCATCATTTTTTAACCTGTGGATCATCTGTCTTAATCCATAAATAGGACCAGTGTATCCGCTTACCCATCCATCCGGGCGAATAAACTGATTAGGCGCGGTCATACGGGCTTTTTCAAAAGCAGTGTGTAGATTTAAGCCAAGCTCTAAAGCAAATCGAATTTGCCCAGAAAACTCCTCATAATCTGGGTTTAGATATTTATTTTTGCTGTAAAAAAGATTTTTGACATATAAGAGATTTCTTATTTTAAGAAACTCATTTACAGATCCTGGATAAGGCTTCCATTGTAATTTGTTTTCTATGGCAGAAGGGGACATGTTGGCACGCAAAAGGGTCTGGGCTTCAGATAAGGCCTTAAGCATATTGCCATTTTGGTATAAGGTGGCGTAAGTAAGTTGGCCTTGGATAGTTAAAGCTGATTTTTTTAAAGCTCCGGTTTTATCGTAAAAAAAATTTAAGTCAGAGTAAGCATGGGCAGAAAAAAATAAAAAAATAACAATAAACAAGGTCTGCAAAAAAACCTTGTTTTCGTTCCAAAGCGGGGAGGATGATACAAGAGGGGGAGAGGGTAATTTGTCTGCCACCGGCTTAATAAGAGATTTTTTATAGGGAACATACATAAGTTTACAAAGTCATACTATAGGGCTTTGTTTTTGTCTATATTTTCTCTTTGAGTGTGAATTTTTTACAGGTTATCTGCCTTGCGTGCGGAGTGAGTATAGGGGATATAGCGGGCCAGGTTTTAGAAGTTTTAGTCAATGGAATGCGGGCCAGGGATAGTTACCCCGCTTTGCGTGAGAGAGCGATTTCGATTTTCTTTTTTGTGGAGATAGGGTTGGCTATAAGTTTAAAAACCACTGCTGATCCGCCTGTTCCTTTAAACTCCAGGTCTCCGTAGCGAAATATCCGGCCTAAAAGAGATTGTTTAATCTGTATGTTTTCGAGTCGTTCCATTCTTAGTTCATCTGTATCCACATAGATAAAGCCTCTTTTAAAAACAACCCGTTTGTTTGTGACCACATTTTCAATAGAAATATATTTTATAAAGTAATAAAGTAATCCTATAAAGGATGGTCCAAAAATCAGCCAAGAAAAGACAAAATCCAATTTACTGGCTTCCGTAAAGAGGAATATTAAAAGAAACACAGAAGAACCAATACAAAAAACAATTAAAAAAAGAGGCCAAGGGGCCATCCAAAAAAGCCAATGAAGCTTTTTAGAAACAATAAGCACTTCTCCTGCGGTTAAAGTTTTTTTAATATACGACATGATTTTCAAGCCTTTTTTATACCTGGTTTTTATATTCAAAAGGTGGCACCCCCCTCTTTTGTATAATAATCCAAAATAAGGGGAAAAGTCAAACAGGCTTTTTTAAGGAGGGTTTATTAGTTTAACTTGTTTTTTAAAAAAATTTCCGGTTTAATAGATAAAATATGGTTAGTGATTTTAAAAAAGTATTGCGTGTGTTTTTTCAGTGTGTTCGTCATAGGGGGGTTTATTCCAACCTTTCTTTTGCTTTTAACTTCATTATAGAATGGCTATGGTTTGTCTCTCACAGAAAAAGCTCTTTTAATCTGATGAATATGAATCTTATTGAAAAAGATCTGGCAAATAAAGCCCACTCCACTTTTTATATTCCCACCCCGATTATCCCTTTTTTTAAGTTAATAAAAAGCTTAAACTTACCTTCTCGCTCTGTGTTTGTAGACTATGGGGCGGGCAAGGGTCGGGCTATGATTTTAGCTATGGAGTGTGGAGCTTTTTATAAGGTAAAGGGTTTGGAATTTAGTCCGAGCTTGTTTAATTTAGCTAAAAAAAATATTCAAAATTATATCCAAAAAACGGGTAAAAACAGCTTTCATCTAATGAATCAAGATGTGGTAAACTACCCGGTTCATCAGGAAGATAACTTTTTTTATTTTTTTCATCCTTTTGATGAAACTATACTCAGTTCCTGTTTAAAAAACATTTACCGATCTCTAAGAAAAAGCCCCAGGAAAGTGTTTTTAGTGTATCAAAGCAATTATAAAAATTGGACTGATTATATTGTCTCTGGAGGTTTTTTTCAAAAGCCCAAAACTTTTGTGTCTTTTGGTGCCCGGTTTTATATCTATGAGCATAATCCTCACTAAATAGTTGCTCGTGAAAAAGTGTATTGCAACACAGTAAACAGGGCTTACTTTGTCCTAAAACAGGCGAGATTCCCGCTCAAGGCGGGACTGTAAAGCCAAGTACTTGGCTTTACAGTTGGAGATGAACAGGGTTTATCACGACCGACTAAATAGGGTTTTTCCTGTCGGACTCAGTAGCTTTTGAGCAATTATCACAAAACCCGCAATCGGGGGTGTTTTTTTCACCAAAATGGAAGCTCAAAATTTTTTTTCTACACCTTGGGCTTTTTACATATTCCACTGTGTTTTTTAGATGAATCAGCTGATGTTTTTCTTTTTCCTCCCATAAAGAGGTAGGGGGCCACTTCTTATTTACAATATGAAAACCCTCTTTATCTTCTATGAGATAGTTCCAACTTTTTAATAAATTAATAGCGGTTTCTACCCGAAAATCGCGACGGTTTTTAAAGTGTAACTGCTCTCGAATATAATCCACGCCTAAGCTCCTGACCTCAAGAGCTTTGTCTTGGATAATCCAAAAAACCTGTTTAATAAAAGAAAGCGAAGGGTTGGACCATTTAATAAAATCCATACTAATACTTAGGTCGTCTTCATCATAAAACAAGAAACAAAAGCTGGGCTTTCCATCTCTTCCCGCTCTTCCCGCTTCTTGATAATAAGACTCTAAACTACTGGGTATTTCAAAGTGTATGAGCAAGCGAACATTTTTTTTATCAATACCCAGCCCAAAAGCTGGGGTAGCCATAATAACGGGAACCTCTCCTTTTAAAAAAGTAGATTGATTTTGGTGTCTCAGTTTTGGAGGAATTTGACTGTGGTATTTGACAAAAGGAATGTTTAAGCTTTTAAACCCTTCTGCCACTTTTTCTAAAGTATGAATAAGGGAAAAATAGATAATAGTGGCCGGTTGCTGTTTTTTTATCATCTTTTTTAATTCTAAAATTTTATTTTCTGTCCCCACTATGTGTTGCACACCAAAATAAAGATTAGGGCGATAAATGCTTTGTTTAAAAATTTTGGTTTTTTCAGAAAGACCAAGACTTTTTAAAATGTCTTTTTGTGTGGCAGAGCTGGCGGTGGCGGTAAGGGCCATAGTCAGAGGTTCTTTTAAGTCTTTTCTTACTTCCCCTAATCGGGAATAATCGGGGCGAAAATCATGTCCCCACTTAGAAATACAGTGAGCTTCATCAATAGCCATAAAAGGGATGTTTTGCTGTTTTATATTGCTCAGGAAGTTTGCTTTTTGAAATCTCTCTGGGGTAACATAAAGCAGGCGATATTTATTTTTAGGAATGTTTTTAAGGACATTGTCTCTCTCTTTTTTAGAAAGGGCGGAATGAAGAGACTCTGCTGGAATTTGTTTTTGTTTTAGGCTATCCACCTGATCTTTCATAAGGGCAATTAGGGGAGACACCACTAAGCTTAAACCCTCTTCTTTCATAAGGGCTGGGATCTGGTAGCATAAGCTTTTGCCCCAGCCTGTGGGCATAATAACTAATGAATGATTTTGCTCTAAAGCCCAGGATATAATTTCTTTTTGAGGTTTTTTGAATTTTTTTAGTCCAAAAAACTTTTTTAAAACGGATTCAGGGGTCATAATTGTTTATTTAAAAATATACTAAAAAATATTATTGAAAATCAAGCTCAGGTGGCATAATAATAAAGGTTTAATTTGAGAAATAAGGAAAAAAATGAGCAAACAATGGAATATTGAAAAAGTGCGCAATATTGGGATTTCTGCGCATATTGATTCTGGAAAAACCACTTTAACAGAGCGAGTGTTGTTTTACACCGGGCGGATTCATGCTATCCACGATGTGCGTGGCAAAGACGGAGTGGGAGCTAAAATGGACTCTATGGATCTGGAAAGAGAGCGGGGAATTACTATTCAATCTGCGGCCACCAATGTCAGCTGGGATGGCTATGACATAAACATTATCGATACCCCAGGCCATGTGGATTTTACAATCGAAGTGGAAAGATCTTTAAGGGTTTTAGATGGAGCGATTTTGGTTTTATGTGGGGTGGCGGGGGTGCAGTCTCAGTCCATTACAGTGGATCGTCAAATGCGCCGTTATAAAGTGCCTCGTGTGGCTTTTATCAATAAGTTAGATCGAGCAGGTGCAAACCCTTTTCGGGTGTGTGAAATGTTGAGAGAAAAATTAAGTCATAATGCGGTTTTAATGCAAATCCCAATAGGTTTAGAAGAAAAACATGAAGGAGTGGTGGATCTGGTAAAAAAAAGAGCCCTTTATTTTGAAGGGGAAGAAGGGGAAAAAGTAGTTGAAAAAGATATTCCTGAGTCTTTAAAAGATAAGGCAAAGGAGTATCGGCTAAAAATGATTGAGGCTCTATCGGATTTTGACGACACCTTAGCAGAAAAGTTTTTAAGTGAAAAAGATCCCACAGAAGAAGAAATAAAAAAGGCTGTTCGAAAAGCCACAGTGTCTTTAAATATTACCCCTGTTTTTATGGGATCGGCTTTTAAAAATAAAGGTGTTCAGGCTGTTTTGTCTGCGGTGGTGGATTATTTACCTAACCCCTCTGAAGTAGAAAACAAAGCCTTTAACCAATTAGAAAAGGAAAAAGAGGTGGTTTTGTTACCCGATCCTAAAAAGCCCTTTGTGGGTCTGGCTTTTAAGTTAGATAACACTCCCTTTGGGCAGTTGACTTATATGAGGATCTATCAGGGCCAAGTCCAAAAAGGAGAGTTTATTTACAATGTTCGCACGGGAAAAAAGGTAAAAGTGCCTCGTATTGTATATATGCACGCGGATGAAACAGAAGAAATTAATTCTGCCCAAGGGGGGGACATAGTAGCTTTTTTTGGCATTGATTGTGCCACTGGGGATACTTTTTGTTCGGAAAGTGTGCAATACACTATGACTTCTATGTTTGTGCCCAATGCAGTTATCTCTATGGCTGTGGAGCCTCAAGAACGAAGTGCGACAGGAAACTTTAGCAAAGCTTTGCAGAAATTCACAAAAGAAGATCCCACTTTTCGAGTGCATAGGGATGAGGAATCAGGTCAGACCATTATCTCCGGTATGGGAGAGTTACACCTAAATATTTATATAGAAAGAATGAAAAGAGAGTTCAAATGTGAAGTTAATGTGGGCCAACCTCAGGTGGCTTATCGGGAAACCATTACAAAATCTCAGGAGTATGAGTACACCCATAAAAAACAAACAGGGGGAGCGGGACAGTTTGCTAAAATTCTTGGGACTTTTAATCCCCTTTCAGTAGAAGAGGAAAAAAACTATGAATTTATAAGTAAGGTAACAGGGGGAAGGATTCCCAAGGAATATATACCAGCCGTGGATCGGGGTTTTCAGGAACAAATGAAAAAAGGCCCTTTAATAGGTTTTCCTATTGTAGGGGTGCAGGCCATTTTGTCGGATGGGGCCTACCATGATGTAGATTCCAGTGAATTGGCTTTTAAAATTTGTGCAATGTCCGCTTTTCGTGAATATTTTTCTAAAGCCCGCCCGGCGGTTTTAGAACCTATTATGAAGCTAGAAGTGTCCGCTCCTGATGAGTTTCAGGGCAATGTTATTGGTCAAATCAATCAAAGAAGGGGTATCATCAAAAACACTCAATCTATGAGTCAGTTTGTAACTATTGAGGCGGAAGTCCCTTTAGCAGAAATGTTTAACTACTCCACAGAGCTTCGATCTGCTACTCAGGGTAAAGGGGAGTTTACTATGGAGTTTGCCAGATACTCCCAGGCCCCCCGAAATGTGCAAGAAGAGCTGATTAAAGAGAGTGCGGAAAAAGAAAAAAAGAGAGAGAAAAAAGCATGATTCTTCTCTTTCTTCCTGTATTCAGATATTTCAGTAGACCTTTATGGGAAATCATAATAAGGAAAAAGTATGATTCTTTCTGACGCCAGTATTCAGGCCCGTTTAGATAGTAAAGAGCTGTTGATTGATCCTTTAGGTAAAAACTCCATTCAGCCCGCTTCTGTGGATTTAAGACTGGGAAGGAAGTTTGTCATTATTAAGCACTGGGGAGCTGATATTTTGGATTTTAACTCCGCACCCCATTATCAAACTGTGGAATCGGACGAGTTTTTAGCCCCTGCTCATTCTTTTGTTCTGGCTGGCACTATCGAAACTCTTCGCCTGCCAAATAATTTAACCGCCTTTGTGGAGGGCAGAAGCTCTGTAGGTCGTATGGGGCTTTTTATCCAAAATGCGGGGTGGGTGGATCCGGGGTTTAAAGGACAACTTACATTAGAGCTTTATAATGCCAATAATTTGCCTATTCGTTTGTGTTTTGGGAGAAGAATATGTCAAATTGTATTTTGTAAAATGGATCAAAAAACTAAAAATCCCTATAAAGGGAAGTATCAAGGACAAAAAGGGGCGCAAGGGACACGTATTTTTATGGATCAGGAAAATAGCGCAATAGGAACTGTATGACCTTATTGTTTGTTTATTTTTTCTTAGCAGTGGTGGTGTCTTTTTGTTGTTCTGTCATGGAAGCGGTTATGCTTTCCACTACTTCTGTATATGTCCGGGCCACTATCAAAAAAAAGAAGACTTATGGAAATTTACTGAAGTCTCTTAAGAGTCAAGTCAACCGTCCTCTTTCTGCTATTTTAACTTTAAATACTTTTGCCAATATGGTGGGGGCGGCTGGAGTGGGTGCTCAGGTTCATACTCTGTATGGGAGTAAGTTTGTAACTTTAGCTTCTATTGTTTTAACTCTTGTTATACTAATAGTGTCGGAAATTATCCCTAAAACCATAGGGGCCAACTATTGGCGCACCCTGGCCCCTCTTGTAACTTATTTAGTAACCGCTCTGATTTTTGCTCTTTATCCGGCGGTGTGGTTTTCAGAAAAGTTAAATCGCCTTCTCACCAGGAAAAAGGTTACCTCCATTACCAGGGAAGATATGATTGTTACGGCAGAAATGGGAGCAAGCGAAGGGGCTATAGGGCAAAAAGAAAGTCGGGTGATTAAAAATCTGCTTATGTTGGATACTCTTAAAGTGTCTGAAATAATGACCCCTCGGGCGGTGATTTTGGCTTTTGAAAAGAAAATAAAAATAAAAGAGGCTATGGAAAAAAATCAACCCATTCGGTTTTCCAGGGTTCCGGTTTACGAGGGCAGTTTAGATCAAGTGGTGGGTTTTATCCATCGTTATAAAATCCTGGAGGCTTACTCACATGACTTATTTGACATCAGTTTGGAAGAATATATGAAGCCTATTCACTCTATTCCCGATCAAATTTCGGTGGCGGCGGTTTTAGATCAGTTTATTAAGAGAAAAGAACATATTTTTATTGCTGTGGATTCTTATGGCGTTTTAACTGGTTTGGTGACCCTGGAGGATGCAGTGGAAACTTTATTAGGTGTGGAAATTGTGGATGAATTTGATTCCGTGGCGGATATGAGGCAATACGCCTTAGAGCGATGGCAGATGAGAAAAAAAACAATGAACAGGTTTTAAAATGAAACAATATGGGTTTGTTTATGTCACAGCCAAGAACCTGGAAGAGGCTAAAAAAATAGCCACGGTCGCCTTAGATAAAAAATTAGTAGCTTGTGTAAATATTTTTCCACCTATTTTATCTTGTTACGAGTGGGAGGGCAAATATAGAGAAGAAAAAGAAGTGGTTTTGATTTTAAAAACCCGAAAAGATAAGTTTGAAAGTCTTAAAGAGGTGGTAATAAATCATCATAGTTATACCTGCCCTTGTGTGGTGTTTATCCCTCTATCAAAAGGTTTTAGGCCCTTTCTTTCCTGGATAGATTCTAAGCTTATAAAATGACGCAGTGTTTATATATAGTAAAAATATGGACAAAATCAGTGGTATGAAATATAGTGTTTCTTTGATATGAAAAAGTTTTTTGTTGAACTACCCCATACCAGTCTTATCCCTAACCCAAAGCATAAAGTCATTGAGCTTAAAAACGAGGATAAAACCATTCGGTTTGTCCGGGGAAAAAATAATGTAATATTAGAAGGTGAAAAGCTTACTATTTATTTCTCTGACATGGAAAAACCTGTAAAGGTTTTTGGAAAAAAAGGGCACTTAAAGCCTGGTTTAAAACCCAGCGAGCTGGTTCAAACTTTTGGGCTGGAAGTAAAAGAAGAAATCAGTGCTCCCCCCCCTCCACCAAAGCCTAAATTTAAAAAACCGGCATATCAGCCTCCAAAGAATATAAATGTCCCGCTTTTTAGACAAGTAGATGACTGTATCTTAAGTCTTCAACGGATTATTTCCAGGTTGCCAGAAAAACAGGAAGAGATAAAAACCTTACACATGGCTATTTGGACATTAAAAAAACTTAAGTTTTCGTCTTCTCAACCTTCCGTAGCAGAGCAAAAGAGCTTACTGGCCAGTCAGCAAGCCAAATCTATGTTTCAAGAGACAGTCCGTTTTGGTCACGGATTAAAGCGCAGGTAACCCCTTTTTGTTATTTAGATATTACACGGGCTTTGTAGATAAAGCTCGCGCCAAAAAACAGAGTTTTGTATTCACATTTATCAAAACATTTTGTGTCTTGCAGGAGTTTTAAGAGAAAGTGACGAGAGGGAAAACTCTGGGAAGTTTTTTGCAAATATTGATAAGCTGATTTTTGCCCTGTAATTTTCCCACCTAAAAAAGGTACAACATAACGAAAATGCAGGTAAAAAAACGGTTTTAAAAAAAAGGTAGGTTTATCGCCCGTTTCCAAAATTAAGATATTTCCCCCTTTTTTAGTAACCCGGGCCATTTCCTTAAGGGCTTTTGCTGGGTCTTCTATATTTCTTAGCCCGTAGGCCATAGAGCAGACATCAAAAGTATGGTCTGCAAAGGGAAGTTTTTGAACATCCGCTTGCTTAAAAAAAATATTTTTAATTTGCTCCCTAACCTTATAAGCCTGTTTCAGCATTTCCTCGCAAAAATCTACACCTGTTATTTGCGCGTCCGGTCCCAGGTGCTTTTGAAATTCATAAGCCAACACCCCTGTGCCGGTGGCGCAGTCTAAAATTTTTGCAGACTCAGGAGCTTGGCTCCACTGCACTAATTTTTTTCTCCAACTTTTGTCCATACCTAAGGTAATAAACCTGTTGGCTCGGTTGTAATTAAGGGCTATAGAGCTGAAGATTTTTTTCACTTCTGCCGAAGATATTTTTTTGTTTTTTTCAAAATGAGATAAATTCATAATTCTTTAAGACCATAAAGGTTTTAATTAGGTTAGTAATAATGTAGTTTTGTTTGAGCTTTCTCTCTTTTTACTATAGTTATATTAGTATAACTCTCTCAAAGTATTAGAAAAACTAAATTATGACAAAAAACAACTATTCCTTTTTTCAAAAATCTCCCAGGCCCTTCTTGGTTATAGCCGGCCCCTGTTCCATAGAGACCAAGTCACAAATGCAGTCTATAATTAAAGTTTTAAAGGAGGAAAATATTTCTTACCTCCGGGGAGGGGTGTATAAAATGCGCACTCATCCTGATTCTTTTCAAGGTTTAGGAACAAAAGCTATTGATTTAATTCGCTCTTTAAAAAAAGAATATTCTTTGAGCTTTGTTTCTGAAATTACAGACCCCAGACAGATAGAGGCTCTTTCTTCCGTAGTGGATATATTTCAGGTCGGCGCGCGCAATATGTATAATTATGAACTACTTAAAGAGCTTGGAAGACAACCTAAACCGATTTTGTTAAAAAGAGCTTTTTCTGCTCTAATAAAAGAGTGGTTAGGGGCTTTAGGGTATATCCTTCAAGGCGGAAATAAAAAAGTGATTCTTTGTGAAAGAGGTATACGCACTTTTGAAACCAGTACTCGAAACACTTTAGATTTATCAGGTGCTCTAATAGCCCAAAGGGAGTCTACCTTGCCGGTGATTGTGGATCCCTCACATGGCACAGGAGATGCGAGTTTAGTGGTTAATATGGCGCAGGCTGTAGCGGCAACGGGTTTAGATGGTCTTTTATTGGAAGTGCATCCCTCTCCAGAAAAGGCTTTATCGGATGGCTATCAGTCTTTGGATTTTAGACAATTTAAACAATTAATGAAACAGATTAAAAAAATATTGCCGGCTGTAAATAAAACCTTTTATACTGTATAACCAAAGCCTTGGCTCTAAAGTCTGGTTCGCGAAAAAAGGGTATTGAGATCTCAAAAGATATGAATCAAACAGAGCAAAGAAACAATATATATAAAAATCCAGAGCACAAAGAAGGCTTTTTGATTCAAACAGATAAAGATCAATATTTATGGGCTAAAGGCCCTTTTTCTCGTTCTTTTAAACCCGCTAAAAATAAATGGAGTTTATTTCATCCTCCTTTTTTTCTTTCTGAATCTCTTTCAGCAAATTGGTATATCCCTTCTGTAGTTGCTTTTTTTTCTAAAGGAGAGTTGTTAGATCTTTTGAGAGATCAAATTTTGAGAGATCAAATAAAGAGTGTAGAGATCAATATATCGGATCTGTGCTGGAAGCCTCCTTGTTTTTCTGATTTTGAACTATTTTTTTTAAAAGCTCTAAGACAAATAAACCCCATTACACAAAGTAAATTAAAAAAAGTAGTTCCCGTTTTTTTTGAAACAGCAAAGTATGTGCTTAAGGAACAGGATATACTGCACTGGATTTATCGTTTGGTTTCTGGTGCGGTTTCGTCTATGGGCTATGTGTATGCGTTTTGGTCAGAAAAACAAGCTATAATAGGTCTAACCCCAGAGTGGCTTTTTAAAAAAAACGGTTTACTTTTTCAAACAATGGCCTTAGCCGGCACAGCTCAAGACCCTAAGCAGGAGTTACTAACAGACCCTAAAGAGCGAAAAGAACATCAAATAGTGGTGGAGGAATTAAAAACTTCTTTATCTAAAATAGGGGAAAGTGAGCTTTCCGATACCTATGTGTCTAAGGTAAGAAATCTCAGCCACTTAAGAACAGACTTTAAATTGCAATTAAAAAAAGATATATCTTTTGAGGAGCTTTGCCTTATTTTGCATCCCACCCCGGCTTTAGGAGGTGTGCCTAAAAAAAAGGCTTTAGATCTGTTGGCTAAATTAGATCAATCTCAGCCGAGGTATAATTTTGGTGCACCTTTTGGAGTAACAAAAGGTAAAAAAGCTTTTTGTATGGTGGCTATTCGTAATATTCAGTTTAGGGAAAACAGGGCTTATATAGGCTCAGGCGTGGGTCTAATAAAAGAAAGTCAGATAGATAAGGAATGGAAAGAGCTTAAAAAAAAGCGTCAGGTTATAAAAGATATTTTGTTTTAAACTTAAAACGGGCTTTGCCTTGCGTGTTGTAGGACATAGGAATTATGGACCAAAAATTATCTCAGGAACGGACAAAAACTTTAGGAAATATTGATTTGTCTTCAGCACTTATTTATCAACTTGTGAATATACATGGTGTGTTTACTTTTTGCGTTTGCCCTGGAGGGAGAAACGCCCCGCTGGTTTCTTTAGTGTCTAAAGCTAAAGGCTTAAAAATATTTTCTTTTTTTGAAGAGAGATCAGCTGGTTTTTTTGCGATGGGAAGAGCCAGGAGAGAAAAAGCCCCTGTCGCTGTTATTACTACTTCTGGCACAGCCGTGGCAGAGCTTCTTCCGGCTGTTATCGAGTCTTATTATTCTGATGTTCCTTTGGTTTTGATCACAGCCGACCGGCCTTCTTCTTATAGAGGGACCGGAGCTCCTCAAAGTATTGAGCAAGTAGGGATCTTTTCCCATTATGTAGAAAAAACCTGGGATCTGGAAAATCCAGAGAAGCTGGATTTATCTTCATGGGCCAAAACTAAACCCTGCCATATCAATATTTGTTTTGATGAACCTTTAATAGATAAAAAAATAAAACCTTTAAAGTTTTCTTTATCACAAAAAAAGAAACAAACTAAGAAAGAACAAAAATCATCAGTATATTATAATGTTCAAACAAAGAAAACCCCTAAAAATAAGTTCAATATTATACTTAGCCCTTTTCCCTCAAATCCAGGCTTATGCTCTTTGAAAATAAAATCTTTTTTTTCAAAAATAAAAAAGCCTTTGTGTATTGTGGCGGAGTTGCCAGAGAGTGTGAGAGAAGGCACTGAAAAAGCTTTAAGTGATCTTTTTTTCCCAATTTATGCAGAAGCTTTGTCCGGCTTGCGGGAATCTCAAAAGCTAAACCCTTTTATTTTAAAATCGGGTGAAAGATTTTTAAAATGGTTGGTCTTAAATAAAAAAATAGATAGTGTTATTCGTATAGGCAGAAGACCTATTGCCAGGTGGTGGCGGGATTTAGAAAAAACTTATTCCTCTATTCCTATTTTGTCTGTAAGCGATCAACCCTATCTGGGGCTTAGTCGCCTTCATGCAGTAGTTCCTTTTTCTGCTTTTTTTAAATGGAGCAAAGTGTTTTTAAAATCTTCTGAAACCTCAGAGGAAGGTGGTTTTAAGGAAATAGCAAAACCGTTGGATATATTTAAGGAGGATGCAAAACAAAGCTCTTTTTTAAACACATTATTAAAAAAACATCCTTTAAGTGAACCGGCTTTGATAAGAGATTTTTCTCAAAAAATTCCTGCAAAATCTCTTTTATTTTTAGGAAATAGCCTCCCCATAAGAGAATGGGACCTGGCTGGTGGTTATCAACCAGATAAGAAGTTAACATATCTGGGGAACAGAGGGGCTAATGGGATTGACGGTCTTCTATCTTCTTTTTTAGGAGCTTCAGAACCGGATCGGCAAAACTGGTGTTTAATAGGAGATCTAAGCTGTCTTTATGATCTTAGCGCACCTTGGGTGTTAAAACAAATAGATCAAACTATGGATATTTTTTTGGTGGTTATTAATAACACCGGCGGGCAAATTTTTTCTTCTTTATTTTCTGATCCCCTATTTTTAAACACACATAGCTTACAGTTTAAAGAATGGGCTAAAATGTGGAATCTTAATTACTATTCTATTGATCACTGGCCACGCGTGCTTTCTTTTTCCTCTCCGGCGGTAATAGAATTAACAGTCCACCCGGATCGGACAAAAAAATTTAATTTAGAATATAGTCGGGGTTTTTGGTCCATTTAAAAACCCTCCAAGACTGAGAATGTATACTTTAGTCTTAAATTTTGAATCTTAAAATTAAAAAATTCTTGTTTACTGGATTATTAGCTTAAACCTAAAGGCTGTTTTTTTTGATCTCATATTGTTTTGAGCTTTATTTACTTTAGTCTGTTTATAGTGAGGCCGATAGATATAGATGGAGGTAATAATGCGGTTGTTGATCATTCTTTTTTTTACAGTATTTCTTGTGGCCTGTAACCTTCCTCTTGGATTTGAGGGTCCTTCTACTCCTGATTATGTAGGAGACTTAAATTCACGAGTGACAGAGGGAGAAACAGATTCTAAAAATAAAATCAGGATTCCAAAAGGAAAAGGCAAGGGCAAACGGAGAAGCTCCGCTCCCCATAAGAGAGTAGTGCAGGATATGGTGGTACCAAAACCCGTTCCTACTTCTCCTACTAGTTCAGAAGAGCCTCCCTGGGTTGGGGATTTGAAAAAAGAAGTGGAAGTGAAAAAAATAGGAAAAGGAAAAAGACCCATCACTCAAGACATTAATCAAGATTTAGTGGGAGAAGTATCAGCTACGGCTTTAGTTCCGGTTGTAACCAGAAAGAGAAACTCGAAAGTAGATATTATATTTGTCGTGGACGCCTCTGGTTCTATGATGCCTTTTTTAAGGAAAGTAAGCTCTACTTTTGCTCATTTTACCTCAGCTTTAGAGTCTTTAGATTGGCAAATCATGTTCACAGTAGCGGCTTATGGGGGTTTTTTATTCCCTGATAAAGGAAGGGCTATGCGTCTTGAAAGAGATGGTAAGCTTTTGTGGGAAACACGTTTTTTAACAAAGGATATAGTGGATTATGATACTGTTTTTATAGACACCTTAAGACTACAAGACCCTTATGAATACCTTGATGACAGAATGGAGCAAGAAAAAAGCTCCTGCCTTCTTTCTCCAGGTTGTCAGTCGGGGAATGAACAGCCTTTAAGAGCATTAAAATCGGCTTTTGTGCAAAATCGTTCCTTTTTTCGTCCAGGGGCAGATGTAGTGGCAGTTATTTTTTCTGACAGTGATGAAGGGGAGCGCACACGACCTGATTTTAGAGCAACAGCTCAAGATGTTTTAGATGGATTTAATCAGCAATGGGGTCAGGATAATAAAAAATTTATTGGTTACGGAATTATTATGATCCCCGGAGAAGACCAAGACTGTATGAAAAAACACTCCTCTGGTTGGTGGGCGATGGGAGAAGGATTATTTGGAACAGAGTTGGCCAGGCTTGCTCAGCTTACAGGTGGAAAAAATTATAGTATTTGCAGTAGCAGTTACACCTCTTTAGCAAATCAAATCACTCTGGATTTTAGCAAGTAGAAATTTTAATATTGAATAGAGTCATATATTAAAGTGCTTTATTTATACTTCTCTTTTTTTTTATCCTTTTTAGCGGGTGTGGCTTTTTTCCCGACCCTATTCCTATAGAGGGAACAGATAAGTCACTTTCTTTAGAGGAGGAAGAAGGAGAGGGTCAAAGTAATAATACCCAAAATAGTAAAGAAGATGAATCTCTTGAAGTTAGGGTTTTAGATAATAAGAAAAAAGCGGATATTTTATTTGTAGTGGATACTTCTTACTCTATGGTGGAATATCTTAGTTCTGTAAATAAAACTTTTAGAAATTTTGTTCCTTATCTTTCTCCTATTTCCTGGAAAATAGCCTTTACCAATGCCGATTATGACTTTCCCTCTCACTCTTACTATAGTCGGGATTTATTTAGCGGAAAAGCTATGAACTTAGAGTTAAATGGAGATATTTTACCATATAGATTTTTATACCCTTATATTGCAAATAATCAGCAGATTTTTTTGGACACTTTAAAAAGATATGAAAAAGGAGATGTAAAACATATCCCTCCCCATCAGTATATCAATCCCTGTGACTTGCCTCCTTATTGCCAAAGCAATATTCGATCTCCTATAGGTTCTCTTATAAAATCTCTTTCTGAGAATAAAAACTTCCTCAGAGAGCAATCCACTTTCATAGGTGTTATTTTTACAAATGGAGATGACATACATATTAAAAAAGAAAAAGCCAATTTATTTATTCGCCAGTTTCAGAAAAAATACGGGCTTAAGAAAAAAATACTAATATACAGTATTTCTATTTTTCCTGGAGATGAAAATTGTTTTAAAACAAATAAGGAACAACAATATAAGTTTGCAGAAGTGGCTTATAGTCACAATATTCATCAGTTTGTCCAGGTTACAGGAGGAAGAGCACTTAGTATTTGTGAGCCAGATTATTCTCCTTTAGCAGGTGTTATTATTCGATCTTTATAATAAGAACAAGACTTATATAATAAGCCAGTAGTCCAGTTCACTTATAACAGGTTCTTATCTTTGTTTCTTTTGCTATGCTTTTTATACCTTAAGTTTAAGTTGTTAAGATATACAGTATCCACTTCGTCTAAAGGGAAAGAAAATTAAGCATGAAATATTTTTTTATCCTGTTTTGTATTTTTCTTATTTCTTGCAACAAAGAGGTGTATTTTTTTAGTGCAGAAGAAGAAAACCTTCGAGAAAATTTATCTACTCCCATAGCCAATCGAAATCAAGTTCGCAGGGTGAAAAAAAAGGAAGTGAGACGAAAAAGACCCAAGCGGCGGGTTTACCAAAATCCTAATAAAGAACAGCTCATTATTTTAGACGGCCAAGTAGATTTTATTGATCTCACTTCAAATACTGAACCCTATATGCCTAAGCCCCCTCTTCAACTCCCTCAGCCAGTAGAAGAAAAAAGCCCTCCCTCCCCTGTGGCAAATCTTCAAAACCCTGTTCCTATTTTAGTAGTTTCAAAACCCACGGACTTTGAATCTCTTAAAAAGGATCAAAACTTATTGGATCAGGGTTTAGAGAAAAAAAGAACACCTATTTTACCCTCGTCTAATAGCTCTCCTTTATCCGTAACACTTTCCATTACGGGGATAACAATGGAAGGACAAGCAGATAAGCCAGCCCAGGTCTTTATCCCTCGCCCTTTAGATATTTTATTTGTTATTGATACCTCTCAATCTATGAGCCATCATTTAAAGCAATTTAGGAAAAAATTTAGCGGGTTTTTAAACTTCTTTGAAGATTTAGATTGGAAACTGGCTCTTACTGATGCAGATCATGGAGAAACAGGCTTCTTTTTATTTAATATTGGAGCTTTAAAAGGAAAGACTATGCCCCTGGAGTTAAATGGAAAGATATTGGAGTTACATTATTTGAATCCAAGAGTGTCTAATTATAATGAAATTTTTTTAGATAGTGTTTCAAAACACAAGTTTGGAGAATACACAACTATAAACAATGAAGGGCAAAAGGAAAGTGTCCAACCTTGTCACCTACCGCCTTTTTGTCAGGGTTTGCAGGAACAACCTTTAAAAGCTTTAAAATCCGCTCTTATCCAAAATGAGGGATTTTTTAGAAAGTCTGCCGACTTAGCAGTAGTTATTATCAGCAATTCTAAAGAAAGAGGAGGAGATTTTAGAGCCGTTGAACCTAAGGAAGTAATAGAACAGTTTAGAAAAACTTATGGAGTTCAAAAAAGATTTGAAGTGTATGGAATTATTATTACTGAAGAGGATGAAGATTGCTTAAAACAAAATCAGGATCAGCAGTTTTGGTTTCCAGAGGGGGCTTTTTCTAAAAAGATAGCGGACTTAAGCTTAATGACAGGAGGCCAGGTATTTAATATATGCGCACCTCATTACCAAGAGGTGGCTCAGAGTATATTTCACTCCTTTGGAAGATCTCCGGTGGAATAAAAAATTTTTCCGTTTTAAAACTATGTAGGTCAAATAACTTACAATAGGGTAGACCAGAAAAAGAGAAATAAGCTGTGGAAAATTTAAACCCAAAAAGGGTCCAAAAAAAAACACCTTTAATGGCTTTAGTAGCTGAAGAGATTAAAAAAAACTTCTCTTTAGACCCGCGCTCTCTGACTTTATTTCGAGTGGGAGTGGGAATTATTTTGTTAGTGGATTTTTTATGCACCCGTCTTCCCTGGTTTACTCTCTTTTATAGTGAAAAAGGGCTTTTACCTTTTAAAAGTTTTTTAGGCGATGGATCTTTTCAGTCTGTTGCCAGTTCTTTAAACTTTGTAACACCTCTTTTAGGATACCAGATAGCTCTTTTTATTTTAGCTATAATATTTTTTTTAATGCTCTTAGTGGGATATAAAACAAAATGGGCTTTATTGGGATCGTGGGTGCTATTGGTGTCTTTTCATTCTCGAAATTTTTTAATTCTTAACTCAGGAGATGTGTTGCTTTGTCTTCTGCTTTTTTGGGCTTTGCGCCTCCCTTTAGGGAAATACTTTTCTATAGAGGGAGCTTTACGCAATCAAAAAGAAAAACCCGTTTTTTCTATAAATTCTATAGCTTTTATTTTTCAGATTTTGTTGGTGTATTTTTTTGCCTATATATTAAAAACAGATGAGATATGGAAAACCAATCAAGGAGTGTACTACGCTTTACAACTTGAAAATTTTAGAACAATATGGGGTGATATTTTATTACAATATCCTGGTCTTATGCGCGTGCTTTCTTTTATCACTTATTATGTTATTGAAGTCCAGGCTGGTTTTGTATTTATATTTTTTGGATTTTTATGGCGTGTAAAAACAGCACTCATTTTTTGTATGTGTTTATTTCATCTTTCTTTGGGAGTGTTTTTACATCTTGGGCTTTTTCCGTGGATTTGTATGGTTGGGTGGCTTGCCCTTTTACCCTCTGAGTTTTGGGAAAAAATAAAGTATTATTTTTCTAAAAGAAAAAAAACGCTTAAAGCTTATTATGATGGGGATTGTTCTTTTTGCAAAAAAACTATCTTTTTAATTCATACTTTTCTTATTTTACAAAAGGTTTTGGTTTTTACTATTCAATCGGATAAGGAGGCTAAAAAGGAGTCGGAAAAAACAAACTCTTGGGTGGTGTTTGATCCAGAAACAGGATGGCATGGCAGGTGGCAGGCTTTTTCGATCTTAGTTTCTCGCTCACCCTTGTTTTTTTATCTCGCGCCTTTATTAAGATCTAAGTGGGTTAGTTTTGCAGGCGATAGATTTTATGGAACAACAGCTAAACACAGGAGGAGGTTAGGCTACCTTCTGCCAAAATTAAGAGAAGAGGAAAAACAGTTTAAAAAAATGGGTTTATCTATTTTACTTTCCGTTTTTTTCTTTTTTTCTTTTTTTTATATATTAGCTTGGAATGTTCGAACTGTAAACTTTCAGTATTATTCTCAGTATATGTCTACAAAATGGAATGGGTTTGGAGCTTTTTTTCATTTGTATCAGTATTGGAATATGTTTGCTCCAAAACCTATGGACACCACGGGTTGGATTATCCTTTCTGCGGTTAGAAAAGATACAGAAGAAAAAATAGATCTTTGGAGGGAGGGAAAACCTTTAAGTATGAAAAAGCCTAAAAGGTATGACACTCGTTTTCCTATCTTTCGATTTAGGAAAATGTTAGAGAACCTGGTTTATGAGCATAAAAAATATAGCAAGAATTATTTACTTTATTTATGTCATAAATGGAATAAAAATCATCCAGATAAGGCTGTAAAAAGCATTAAGTTAATTTATATGAAACAAAAAGTTCCTCCTCCCGGAGAGGATTTTTTACCACCTAAAAAAATATCTATTCGAAAAAGAAGATGCCCTCGTCGTCTATTATCTCATTAGTTGGGTTTTTTAGTGTTTAGTATTTGTTCCAGGGGGAGTCCGGTGATTTTTGTAAGTCGATTTAAAAACCATCCAAAAATGCCCAGCGCGAAAACAGCTAAGGGGAGTCCTATGATTAAAAAACCCAACCAGGTCATATCTGCGATATTTTGGTTTAAAATAATTTCTTTTTCTTCTGAAGAAAGATCTTCTGTTCCTTTTTCAGAAAAAATATAAATGGCCAAGACGAAATTTAAAACAGCACTGATAAAAAAAGAAAGAGAGAACATAATAGTAGATTGTTTAAACAAGGATTTAATAGGATTTGCAGGGGAAGAGGGGGACATTTGTTTTGCAATCAGATCCCACTTTAAAAGATGAGAGCTAAATATTAGATATTCAAAAAAATTTTTTTTCGTCCAAGCAGATATAAAAACAAACACCCCTATTAACAAAGGAAACCCAGCTTCTTTTACAGCAAACCATATCCCATCCAATTTATAAAGGGCCAGACCGCCTGTAAACAAAACATTTAAAGTGCCAAAAGCAGAAATAATGTTTTTTCTTTTGTTTTTTATAAGATCAAAACCGCCGTAAAAAATCGGAAAAAACAAGGCTAATAGGAGCACTAAAACCCCTGACGAAGGACCAAAAAAAAGGTGACCTTTATTTAAAATAATAATAGGTATCACGATATTAAAGGAAATATTAAAAAAGGGATTTTCCCGCTGATTCATTGTGGTTTTTTTAAGATAATGAATTTTTTATTCTTCGAAACTAAGCCCGCGGGTTTTACTCCAGTCCAAAATTTGAAGAGACATTTTTTTATATAATTCATCAATCAAAGACTTAGCCTCTGTGTTTTTTGACTTAGCTTTAAATATACCGGACGCAGATGTCACCCTAAAAGAACCTTCATATCCTTTATTAGTTTTGCTGATAAAAGCGATTTTTGTGGACTCACTGGGGGCTTTGCCTTCCACCCGACTGTAAATTTCTTTACAGTAAACTTTAAGATCATCAGAAGGATCAAAACCTTTAAATATAAAATTATCATTACTGAAGTTAATCATTTTTCCAACCTTCTTTGTTTTACTTTTATTCTGTAGTGGCCTAATGGTCTTTTTTAAATAAGAAATCGAGTATGTTTGTATAGAGTATTCAATTAGAGATCAAAAGCCATAGTCTATATAAGAAATCTTTTTTTTTCTGTCAAGTTTTTTATTAAAAAACCTGAAATGTCCAAAAAAAGCCGAAATTTACTGGTTTTTTAGCACTTGTTTCACTCAATCTATGTTATTAAAACCCTCTTCCAGGTTTTTTAGATCGAAAAATAAGACTTTTTAGCAAATATAATATGTCAAAATTTTAACATTTAACTGTCTAAAATTTGTCTTTTAGATATTTTTTTGGTCCTGGCTTTATTTTTCAGCCGTAAAGACTTAAAACCATTATTATAACAGGCGATTGTCTCAGTATCAGTGGAGCAGGTGATCTTGCACAATTATAAAAAGCTTCTCTGCCATAATGGTTTCAGTTTAGTTTAGTGGAGCAGGTGATCTTGCACTCTGGATAAAGCCATACACTGAGTACAACGGGCCTCTTCCTTAATTTGGTGATGGCCAATACATTCTATAAAAATATCTAATTCCCCATGACAAATAGGGCATTCTGTTTGCTCTCTTAAAAAATCCGTTTTTTCGCTCTCTCTTTGTTCATAATGTTCTTTTAAATAAGTGGTTCTCATTTTTTCTACTCCTTGATAAAAGTTTCCTCTATAAAAGGTATACATGCAAAAACCATTCACAGACTTTAGGCGGTTTTGCCCGGTTTTGAGCTTAGTTCTCTGATATTCTTTGTTTATTTTTTAAACACTTGTTTTAATTTTTTAGGAAATAAGTTAAAAAGCAAATAGTAATCAAGTATATGAGAGCATTTAAACCACAATTTATTCCAAAACCCAGTTTAACAGTCCCTCAGGAGCTAAAATCATCTGTTTTTGATAAAGAGCTGGAAATTGGTGCTGGAAATGGAGAGTTTGCTCTCCAAAGAGCCAGGTCTCAGCCTAATATTCAGTTTATAGCTATTGAGAAAAGTCGGGCTTTATTTTATCGCCTTTTAAAAAACTCTCAAAAGCTAAAACTGCCTAATTTATGGGTTTTTCATACTAATGCAGTTTGGTGGATCACACACTTTGTGGAACTAAATAGTTTGAGCAAAGTATATATTCTTTATCCCAATCTTTATAAAAAATCTCAACAAAGTAACCTAAGATGGTTTAACCGGCCTTTTATGTTTTATTTACTTAAATGTTTAAAAATTAAGGGAGAGCTGGAAATCAGAACAAATAACAAAAATTATTATGAAGAATGTAAAAAGAAAATGAACCAGTACTTAAGTATCCAAAGAACACAAGACTTTCGTATTACAAACTTCCCCAGCACCGCTTTTGAAAGAAAATACATGCAGGAGGGGCAAATTTGTCGGGCTTTGGTTTATAAAAAACTCTGTAAAAATATTTAATTTTTTCTCTTAAATTTCCGTTAAAAGTAATATGAAACTTTTTAACCATCTTGGAAAACAATATGTAAAAGATTTTGACATTTACCGGTTTTATCGGGGCGGGTATCCTTATTTCTTATATTGTGGGTTGCCAGGACTTAAGTTTTACCGATATACCGAACTTTACTTGTGATCAAAATGTAGAAGGGGTGGATTGTGGTAATAATATTGAAGATATTGCAGACATTGCAGACATTACAGGCGATGGGGATGTTTATGATGGAAACAATCCTAATAATCTTTCTGCACCCGATGCAGATGACTCAGATGACTTAAGGAATCCGAGGAGTCGGAGGGGATCGAGGGATCGGAAGGTACGGAGGGGTTCAAAGGGTTCAAAGGGTTCAAGGGGTTCAAGGGATTACGATGATTCAGGTGATGATTCAGACGATTCCTCTGATAGTCGTAACCGTTATAAGCCTAATAACTCTATTACCACTCGGTTAGGCAGAATTAATATTTTGTTTATTGTGGATAACTCCCGATCTATGGAACAAGAACTGGTAGGCCTTGCCAATCAGTTTAACTCCTTTTTAGATGATATTAAAGAGATGGATTATCAGATAGCCATTACGACAACAGATGTGGGATATGGTAAAAACAATGGGCGGTTTTTAGTATTTCCTAATGGTAAAAAATTTCTTTCTAACCCGTCTAATGATGTTTTAGTGCACAGGCAAAATGTGCAGTACTTTCAGGAAAAAATAAAACCCGTTGTGGATAATATGGATGATGAGCGAGGTATTTATGCTTTAAATATGGCATTAGATAACGCAGAAAATGATGCATTTTTTAGGCCACACTCTCTTTTTATGGTGATTATTATTTCAGATGAAGATGAAAGAAGTTATGGAGGTCAAGTTCCAGAAGGAAGAGTGGGTAGTGTGCCTCCCTTAGAACTTTATGATGAACCAGAAACTTTTTTTAGAAAATCCAGTCACAAGAATCTTTTTTCTATAGTTTCTGTGCACTCTATTATCGTAAAACCAGGAGATAGTAGTTGCAGAACTCAGTCAGGAGGTGTGGAAGGACGTATTTACGCGGAAGTCTCTAAACCTTCTTCTGATATAATATCCAAGTATGGAAACATCAGGACAGGTCATATTGGTTCTATTTGCTCTACAGATTATAACAGCCAGTTAGGCCCTATAGCGGATATACTGTTATCAACCCCCCCTATTCCTCTTCCTTGTTTTCCTGTGGTGCGGAGTGTGTATCTTAAGGTGGATGGAAGAAATGTTAAGTTTCGGGTGGAAGGTCGTCAAGTTGTTGTAGTAGACCAAGTGTCTTTTGGATCCCCTGCTCGCGTGGCCTTTCGTTGTCGTCCAAACCAAAATTAAGACAGTTTTATAAATAAGCTGGGCTTAAAAAAATTTTTTAAGTTTTTTTATAAACCCCCACCATTTAGAAACTCCTACTTGCTTTATTTTTTTTGAAAGTAACTTTTGGATATTGGTTAGCTCTTCCTCTTTTAGGTTGATGGCGTATACTTTTTTAGTATCTAATAAAGAAAGAATGTAGTTGTCGCTCACTTGAATTTCATCTACTAAACCCAACTCTTTGGCCTTTACTCCGAGCCAGTGCTCTCCTGTTGCGATTTTGGATAAATCTACTTTGGGTCTGTATTTTAAAATGTAGTTTTTAAAATGGGTGTGCACTTCTTCTAACTGTTCTTTTAGTTTTTGTCTTTTTTCCTCTGTGGATTTTCCAAATAAAGTAAGTGTTCTTTTGTGCTCCCCTGCAGAATGTTCTTCATAGTCCACATTTTGTTTTTGTAAAAACCGGTAAAAATTGGGAATTTGCGCCAATACTCCAATAGAACCAATAACAGCAAAGGGGGCAGATAAAATTTTATGGGCCACACAAGCCATAAGGTAGCCTCCACTTCCCGCCACTTCATCTACGCAGACGGTTAATTTAAACCCGCTTTCTCTCAGTCTTTCTAATTGGCTGGCCCCTAAGCCATGACTATGGACCATCCCCCCCCGGTTGTTGAGTTTTACAATCACTTCGTCTTTTTTGGGATCAGCGGTTTTAAGTAAAATAGAGATTTCCTCTCGCAAAAGCTCTACCTGAGAGGCTTCCATATCCCCTTTAAAACTCAATACATAGGCTCGGGATTGATCATCATCGCTTTCGGTTTTTTGTTTTTGCTTTTTTAAGTTTTTAAGTTGTTTTTTTAAGCTTTTTGCAGAATGTGTAACAGCTTGTACTTTTAGACGATAAATTTTAAGAGTTTCCCCAATATCTTCCACCTCTAATTTTTTTTTCTTTTTCCATTTTTTGTGTTCGGAAAGAGCTGAACCAGATAAGGTTATCAGAACTCCTATTAAAGTGGCCACAATAAAAATTTTGCCTGCAAATAGACTAATTTCAAAAAAAAACTCTGTCATAGTTTAATCCTTTCTGTTGCATTATATTATCTCAATAGTTATATAATAGAAAAAATGTCTCTTGTCATCCATAGAAAATCGCTTTTATGCAATTATGATCCCGTAGAAATAGAGGTAGAGTTTTTGATTCTTCATTACACGGGTGTGGGTTTTTTAAAAACTTTGGATATTTTTCAAGATCCAAGCTCTCAAGCCTCTGCCCACTTGTTGGTGAATCAGGCTGGCGAGGTTTATGAGCTGGTTTCCTGTCTGAAAGGCAGGTGTTTTAGGGCCTGGCATGCGGGAGAAAGCTACTGGCAAGAAGGGGAAAAAAAGTGGAGACAGTTTAATGATTTTTCCATTGGAATAGAATTAGTAAATAAAAATGGCAATTTGTTTGAATACACAAAAAAGCAATATAAGGCCCTTAAAATGATTTTAGAGCAACTAAAAAAACATTATCCAGCTTTAAAAAATCCAGAACGGGTGTTAGGGCATGAGCACATTGCGAGTTATAGGGGTAAGGTAGATCCTGGGCATTGTTTTGACTGGCCTTTGTTTTTTAAAATGAACTATCTTGGTGAGCCTTTGCCTTTAAGGTTCGCAAATTTATCAAGGGCGCGAAGAAAAATGTTTTTTAATCGCCTGCCCCCTGGCTTAAAAGCCTCTACCGGTTTAGAGGGTTCTACCGGTTTAAAAGCCTCCACAGAGCAAAAAAAAATAAGTGAAAAATGGACAGATGAGGACTGGATCCAGTTTAACACACAAATGGAAACCCAATCAAAACCCAACTAATTTAAACTACTGACTTCTGCGATATAGGGAAGATGGCGGAACTGTTCTTGATAATCCAGGCCATAGCCCACTAAAAAAGAGTCTTGTTCTACTTCAAATCCGATATAATCTAATTGGCAAGTTTTTTGCCGGACAGTTTTAGGTTTAGCCATCAGGGCTAAAGTGGTAAGAGAAAGAGGTTCTCGATTTTTAAAATGGGATTGTAAAAACTGTAAAGTGAGGCCCCTATCCACTATATCTTCTACTAAAAGGATGTGTTTCCCGTAGATATCTGTTCCTATATCCATAGTGAGTTTAACTTCTTTAGAAGGTTCTCTTTTTTTTCCATAACTGGATGTGGCACAAAAATCACAAAATATCCGGCAGGAAAGGGCACGTATTAAATCGGAGTAAAATACGAAAGAGCCTTTTAAAATCCCAATAGCCACAATTTCTTTGTTTTCAAACTTTTTGTTAAGAGTTTGAGCCAGTTCTTGCACTTTTTTTTGTATTTGTTCAGCGGTAATAAGAATAGAGGTTTTTACATTAATCATTGACTATTTCTTTAGTTGGGGGTTAAAAATATGTTGTGGGATTTATAGAAATCTAATGAAAATCTAACTGGAATAATTAAAAAAGGCAAATAATTTAGTTGCCTTTTTACAAATTTTAAATACCTGGTTTTAGAAATAGGCTGTAAAAAAATAAGCAGGAAAAATATGTCTTTAAAAAAATCAACCTCTATCGGCAAAAAAACTCTTAAAATAACTTTTCCCGCCACAGGGGACCAAAAGCTTTGTTTGAACGATTTTGCAGGAGAACACCTGGTTCTTTACTTTTACCCTAAGGATGACACCCCTGGTTGCACTCAAGAAGGAAAAGAGTTTAAAGAGCTTTATAAAAAATTCAGATCTATTAAAACCCATATATTAGGAGTCTCTAAAGACTCTCTTTTATCTCACGAAAAATTTAAGAAAAAATATAACTATAGTTTTGATCTGCTAAGTGACTCAGAGGGCTTGCTTTGCCAGGCGTTTGATGTGATTAAAGAAAAAAACCTTTATGGCAAAAAAACTTTAGGCATTGAAAGAAGCACTTTTGTTCTTGATAAAACCGGCCAGGTGGTTAAGGAGTGGCGAAAGGTCCGAGTGGCAGGTCATGCTCAAGAGGTGTTGGGTTTCATTAAGACCCTTTCTAAATAAGAGCATTTTTTCCCTCACCTTGTGGTAATATAATGAGTGTGGAGTTATTTAAACACGAACCTGTGTTTTTAGAGGAAATTCTTTCTCATCTGCCAGCCTTAAGTTCTGATTTGCCTAAGCGATGGGTTTTAGACAGCACTTTTGGAGCAGGTGGTCATACAAAAGCTATTTTGAATCACCACTCTTCTTTTTCAGTAATAGCTTTGGATCGGGATCTATCCGCCATAAAGTGGGGAAGGGAACATGTAAAACCCCATTTTCCAGAAGGCACTTTGCATCTTTTGCATGCGGATTTTCATAATTGTTCAGATTTGATAAAAAATCATTTTCCTTTGTTTCTGAACGGAAAAGGTTTTGATATAATAATTATGGATTTAGGGGTCAGTAGCCCCCAGGTGGATTGGGCTGAAAGAGGGTTTAGTTTTTATAAAGATGGTCCTTTAGATATGCGGATGGATAGATCTCAGCTTTTTTCTGCACGGGATATTGTTAATCATTGGAGTAAAAAAGATCTGATGGACTTATTTTACAAATACGGGGAAATTCATAACTCCCTGCCTGTTGTTAAGGCTTTGCTTAGGCAAAGAAAAAAAGCTCTTATCCAGAGCACAAAGGAGCTTTCAGACTTAATTATTAAAACCAGAGGCTGGAGACAAAAGGGAACACACCCCGCCACCCCTTATTTTTTAGCTCTTCGGTTAAAGGTCAATAATGAATTGGAGGGTTTAAAAAAAAGCTTGCCAAAGATGATTCAGTTTCTTAACCCAAAAGGGTTAATTTTTGTGCTCACTTTTCACTCTTTAGAGGATCGAATTGTGAAAAACATTTTTAAGCAGGCACACTTAGTGGAAGGAAAAAACCTCACTAAAAAAGTGATTAAGCCCCGCAGAGAAGAAATAAAAAAAAATCCGCGTGCACGGAGTGCGAAACTCCGTGTGTTTGAAAAATTTTGAAAAAGGAGCATCAAATGTCCGACTTGTCTGAACATAATTTTAAACCTTTTTTTAATGTGGTTATTGTAATTGGCTTTTTGTTTGTCCTGGTTTTTTTTAAAATGCGATTAAGAGATATGAACTACGATTTTTTGGAAAAATCCCGTACCTACAGCACACTTCAAGATCAATATTATAAAAACCTGATGAAGCAAGCTCATTTAACTCGATCGGAGAGGCTGGAAAAATGGGCACACTCCAGAATGACTTTAAACTGGGCTAAAGAAGGGCAGGTGATCCTGGTTATTGGAGAAAAGGCGGTTGTGCGCCAATAGGATTTTTGAAGGGTGGGCTGTTTAGGGTTTACTTTTTTTGTGGTGGTGTCCCTATTTTTGTTTAAAAAAAATCTCTATGGGAATTTAAGGTTTAAGTGCTTTATAAAAATAATAGGTTGTATTGGCATTGCTCTGATTGTGGATTATTGTTTATAGGGTTTAAGTACTTTATAGAAATATAGGATTAAAACCGGATGAAATCCAGAATTGTTTTTACTTGTTTTGTTTTATGTTTTTTTTACTTTGCCTTTTTTATCCGAGGGGCATGGCTTCAGTTTTTCCCTGATCAAAAACTTATTACAGCAAAGAAAAAAAACTTTCAGACTGTTATTAAACTAAAACCCAGGAGAGGGATTATTTATGATCAAAAAGGTCGGGAATTAGCTATCACAGTGGCCTCTCAATCTTTGTTTGCAGATCCTTCTTGGATTAAAAACCCCGGCCGGGCTTCTCAAAAGTTAAGCCGGCTTTTAAAAATTCCGCGGAGGCAAATTTATAAAAAAATTTCCGATAAAAATCGCCGGTTTGTGTGGCTGAAAAGGCATATCAGCGAAAAAGAATCTCGCCTTGTGGAGTCTTGGAAAATCAGAGGGTTAGCTTTTTTAGAAGAACCTAAAAGGGTATACCCTAATGGTTCTCTTTTAGCTCAGACATTGGGCTTTGTAGGGCGCGAAGGGCATGGGTTGGAAGGTGTGGAATTAAGCTATGATAAGGTTTTAAGTGGAGAGGAAAAACAAGTGATGACCAGGAAAGACGCGTTTGGTCGTCCTTTGTTTTCAGACATTAATACCAACCTCATTACACTAAGGACAAACGGGGCTGACATTTATCTTACTATTGATAGCGACTTACAGTTTTTTTTTGAAAAAGAATTAAAAAAAGTTATTGAAGAATATTCTGCTAAGTCTGCCTTGGGGATTATTATGGAGCCTCAGACCGGAAAAATTTTGGCTATAGCTCATTCTCCTTCTTTTAATCTCAATCAACCTTTTAAATCAGAGCCTCAGTTATTTAGAAACCGCTCTGTTACAGATGCTTTTGAGCCAGGCAGTACTTTAAAACCTTTTATTATATCGTCTGCTTTAAAAAAAGACATTCCTCCTTCTACAGTGTATGATGGTATGGAGGGTAAGCTTTTAATTGATGGTCATGTTATCCGGGAGGCTGAGTCTACACACCAGTTTAAAGATGTTAGTTTAAGGGATATTTTGTCTTATTCCTCTAATGTGGGGGCGGCTCAGGTGGCCTTGGCTTTAGGGGATAATTTTTTATATCAGGGGTTAAAAGATTTTGGTTTTGGTTCTAAGTTAGGTATTACTTTTCCTGGAGAAAACGCGGGTATTTTGCACAAACCCCCTTGGAAAAAGCTACAGCTTGCCACCATTGGTTTTGGCCATGCTATTTCTGTTACTCCTTTGCAAATGGCGACAGCTTATTCTGCTATCGCAAACGGCGGTTTGTTAATGAAGCCTTATCTTGTGGAATCGGTTTATTATAAGGAAAACGGCAGAAAAAAGTTTTTTAAGCCACAGGTTTTAGGTGAGGCTCTTTCCAGGGAGCAAGCTAAAAATATGACAGTCATGCTGATATCAGCGGTTTCAGAAGGGGGCACAGGCAGTAAGGCGCGGGTAAAAGGATTTCAAACAGCGGGCAAGACGGGCACAGCTCAAGTGGTGGATATGAAAAGCGGAGGATATGTAAAGGATCAGTATATTTCCAGTTTCGCAGGTTTTATTCCTGCCCATGATCCTAAGTTTGTAATTTATGTGGTGGTTCATCAACCACAAAAGAAGTTTTATGGTTCTACTGTGGCGGCTCCTGTGTTTTCTAAAGTAGCGGAGTATGCTGTCCGGCAATCGGGCCTTTCTCCTATTTTAGTGAGTGAGCAAAATATTTTGCAGGAGTCTCAAAAAATAGATAAAAAACCAGAGGACATTCCCCGTGGTTTGTCTTCTCAGGAGGGAAAAACCCCAGACTTTTTAGGGCTTAGCTTAAGGTTGGCTTATCAAAAAGCGAGGCAGGAAAAAGTGAGGCTTAGGGTAAAAGGTTCCGGGTTGGTTTTTAGCACCATTCCTGCTCCGGCCTCTCCTCTGCCTTCAGATCGAACCATCCAGCTCATTTTAAAATGACGGCTTTATCTATTTTTTTCCCTGGTGGGCTGGTTCTTCTTGCGCTGTTGATTAATTTCACATTTACAATTTTGGTTTTTAAAGCTTGCTTTTAGCGCGCACCGGCTGTTCTCCGTTTTGTTCTTTTGTTTTTGGTTTTGTTTTTAGCCTGTTTTCTCATTTGTTTAGCTTCTTTTCTCATCTGGCTTTGTAAAGGCTCCACTTCCAACAGAGCATAAACTTTTTTACCGGTCCTGAGCTTAAATTTTTTAGGGATAGACTTTCTGGGGACACGAACTTTTTGGCCTCCACTTTTTAAAATCACTGTTTTTTTATTGTATTTCACCACTACACCTGTGACCTTAACAGGACCCACAATAAAAGCATGACCATAGAAAGAACCCAGACTTAACATTAAAGTTAATAACCCAAAAAAACAGGTTTTAACCAAGTAGCTTTGGTGATCTTTTTTACCCCTTTTTAGCAGGAACAGTCTGGATTTTAAAAGATGCAGGACTAAAGAGTAGCAAGCTTTCCTTTTCAGTTTAAAGGTGTTTATTACCCAATTATATATTAATTTCATTTTCTTACTCCTTTTTTTGGTTTTTAACTTTTTGTTGTATATTATATTACCTACCTCTTATACTCCTCATTTGTCTGTATCTTTATGTTGTATATTATATTACCTACTCCTTAATACTCCTCATTTGTCTTTATGCCACATAATTATTTCCTGTCATTTATATTATCCCAAGTTGTTGCCTTTGCGCCAGAGCCACCACTATTTTCCTCTTTTACAGTTTTTACTTCCAAACAAACATTTAAAAAAGTTAAATATACCACCAAAAAACCCTCCGATTGAACTTCCAGATCCGCTCCCCCCAGCTGACTGAGGGCTTCTTGTTCCTGTTTGTTTATATTGCGCTGTTTTGTGGCCACTTTTAATTGTGTTTTCACTCTCTTTATCCAGTTCAGCAACCTTGGCCATAAGTTGATCCTCAGTGCTATGGGCCATTAATAGATTATCGTCGTCGTCTCTTTCAAACTCTGCTCTCTCAAGAGCTCTAAAAGTTTTTCTCTTTTTATAAGCTGTACCTACGGTTCCTGTATGATTCTTAACTCTTGTTACACTTGCAATGTTTGGGTTATCTTCAAGAGGTTGCTGATAACATTCATGAGGGGGGGGGCATTGTTTTTTTCCTTCAGCGATTTTACAAAAACTCCCAGCTTGAAATTTTTCATCTACAGCTCTTCCATGACTAACCCCACATTTAATTCTGGCATAACAGTAAGTGCCACACTTTATTTTTATAACAACCGGATCCCCTATATACTTACACCACATCACTTTTTTATAGTCGTCCGTTGTAAATAATCCAGCATTTTTATCTGATGCTACTGATATTCTCTCGGTGTCTGTCCGCTTATTTGAATCACCGGGGTCGTCACCTAATAAAGTCTGGACACAGTGGTTCATCTCTTGTGCAATGGTGCAATCTACTATGTCTTCAGCCATAGTCCAGTAATGGAAAGCAAAAATTAAAAAAACAATAAAAATTTTATTCAAAACAAACCTCCAGCTTATCGTGTAACACCTGTTGGCTCTCTTGAGCCCTCTGTTGTATCTTGTTTCTCTGCTTCTAAACGTTCTTCTTCTTTGCTAAGAAAGACTTCATATTCTTCAGGTTTATTCTCGTCCGCACAAAGCTCCGGATCGGGACATACTCCATTTTGAGTTGAACAAAAAGCTCTAAAAGAAACAGGGGGTATGTCCTTCCCTGCACACCGGACAACGGCATAGCAATAGCCTTTGTCTTTGTCCCTATGTTCATCATCTAAGTCCTGACAACTATTTGTTGACTGCGTCTGAATCATTGTGGGGCTTCCGAGATATCTGCATCTTTCTTCTATTGAGCACTCTCCAGCACCTTTATTTTTTAACATCAAGTATTGTTCAGGCCAACAAAGAGCCCCCGTAAAATCAGCTCTAGTTAAATCAACATTGTTATCATCCAAGTTTTTCATACCTCTTATATCGGCCCCATTGAAGTTTGCCCCTCTGAAGTTTGCCCCTTTAACATCGGTGTATCTTAAGTTGGCTTTTTCAAAATTTGCACCATTTAAGTTAGCCTTTGTTAAATCAGCAAATCTTAAATTTGCTTCTGTAAAATCAGCCCCTTCTAACTGTGCTTCTTTAAGCGTTGCGCTAACTAATATGGCTTTTTTAAAAATAGCTTTGTCATAAAACAGAGAGTTACTTAAATCAGCTTCGGTTAAATCGGCCTCTGTAAAATCAAATTTCTTTGGATTTTGTCCTTTTGACAGACTATAGGCTATCTTTTGCTCTTCATTCAAATTTCTAAGATCTGCCCCCATCATCTTAGCTTTTTTAAAACTTACCTTTTTATTATTGTATTCAAAAGCAACATTCTTCATGATTATTCCCTCGGCTTTTCCTTCCTCAAAGTCCACCTCACCTTTAAAATTCACTTCTTCCACAGTCATGTTATGGGCTGTCACATTTTTTAAATTCGCTTTACCTTGGACAGTCATTCTATAGGGCTTAAGCTCACCCCTCCCATCATCTTCTCTATACTGTCCGATTTTTACAAATTTTTGTCGTTTTGTGATGGGTGATACATAAGTCTTTAATGTAGCATTTTCTAAATCAATGCTTTCTAAATTCTTTACTGCAAAAGTGACCCCTGTTAACTTAGAATCTTTTAGATTTATATGTTTAGCAGAGTGAGTATCAAAGGTAGCTCTTCCTCTATCTTTATCAGAAGGAGGAGTTTTGTCTGTATATACTAAGCCTTCCAGATCAAGGGCTTTTGCATAATCCAGGATAACATGTTCTTTTGTTATTTTTTTGCCATCTATATCGCTGTCGTTTGATGTGTTAAATGCTCCCACCTTACCGTGGGTAAACTTCACTCCTAATTTTATAGCTCCATCTGAAGAACGGCCTTGGAAGAGTTCGTTTACACTTCTGAGTGAAGAGAAATCTCTTGCATGACAAGAAAATCCAGGGCCTTGATTCGCATGCTCTATACAACTATCATAAAACTTCTTCATGGATGCTTTTGCGTTCTTCCACTGTTCTTCAGTTATTTCTCCTCCGTGAAAGCTATTGTTTAGTTTTTCCCAGAGTCGTTGTTGTTTTTCAGTGGTATTGGCACCTGCTATCTCGTCCGGTGTAAATAAGGTGGCAAAGTAGGTGTGAAATGCTTCTGGCTCTTTTTTAGCTCCAAGGTTTACCTCACAAAAACCTGTTCCTTGGTTTGGTGTATGAAACTGCAATCCTTCCTGTTGTTTTGCGGTTCTGATGTCTGATGTGCATTCTCTGGCTGACTCTTGACTATAAAACCGAACACCTCCGGTATTTAATGCAGGACATTTATCACCTTGAACATTAAGTGTAGTGTTCCCAATCTTACATTCGGTAGTAGATGTGTTTGAAAACAAAAAAGCTGGTGCAAAAAGCAAAATCAAAAAGCCTATTAAGCGAGTTAGGACCAACACATTTTTAGAAAGATACTTCTTATGTAGAGGCAAAGTTTTTTTACGGACAACTATATCAGACGATGAACCGCACTGAAAAAAATGACGCGGTGCGGGGGGGGGGGGGGGGGAATCTTTAATAATTTTAATAACTTATAACAATATCGACTGGCGAGCGTAGTGCAAAGCCACTTTGCAAAGTATTGTAATTTCTGTCCTTTAATCAATATATTTTTCATTTTATCCTTCTACTTTGTTTGTGTCCTTCTACTGTGTCTAAATTTAGAAAAGCAAAGCTTGCCTACTTTTTAGTCTCTTGAAAGCGGGAATCTTGCTTGTTTTAGAGCAAAGTAAGCCTGTTAACTTTGTTACAACAACCTTTATCTACCCCTGAACTAACAACAAGATTCAGTTATAGACTTTCTTTTATAAAGAATCGGTATCATTGAGGTCAGACTTTAAAAAATAATTTTTACTGGACTTTAGTTGTGTTCATAAACACATTCTTAAACTTAAAAAACGGGTAAAACGCGCTTTAAGAGGTCCTTGCCCCCCATTTTTTGGTTATCTTCTAAAATGTGCAGGAAATAAAAAGAATAACTAGTCCTTGCCCCTCATTTTTTAGCTATCTTCTAAAAAGGAGGTGATTTGCTTTAAGATAGGTTATAAGATTAAAAACTGTCTTTACATCCTCCTCTTTGCTCTTCTAATTGCAATAAACTAAAAATATTCATTCTTAATTTATAAGGTAGTACTTCTATTGTGTCGCCTGAAAATAGATTATAACTTTCAAATGATAGACCTTGAATTTTGATAATTTCTCGCAATATTTTAAATGCGGGCTTTTGTATTTTATTAAAAAGTATAAAACTATGGTGCTGAGTAAGGATTCTGGCTAAAACTATTTCAATAGATTTAATTTGCTTTTTTCTCTCTGTTTTTGACATTTTCCAGGTTGACACTATTTCAACATTTGTTAAATCCCGGTTATAAAATGCTTCGCCTTTATTAGAGCCTATATGATTAAGTTCAGGGTTTGTAAATAAAAGAGGTGGGTTAAAATTTTTTATTACAAGTAAAATCTCCAACATCGAGGCTTTTGTTCTATTATAAAGTTTAATAGATATGGTCTTGTTTCTCGTAAATTCCTGAAGAACATTGTTTAAATGTTTTAAATTTGTTATAGCTGGGTCTTCGTTAAAGCCAAATCCAGGGCCACTATCAGTTAGGGCAAGGATACTAAAAGCTGGCAGGCTAAAGAAATAAAAACTCAGAAAAATTATAATTTTTTTCATAATATAAATCTCTTTTTTGATCTACATCCTTTTTAAAAGGATAATACCCTATTTTATTTAAACTCTAGTTTATTTAAACACCTACGTATTTCCCTGTGAAAAAGCTTATTCATCTCCAACTGCAAAGCCAAGTTGTTGGTTCTGCAAAGCCAAGTTGTTGGCTTTGTAGTCCCTTGAAAGCGGGTATCCAGAACCTAAACGGAAAGCCTAAAAGGCTTTCAGCCTTTTTCAAGTGGGAATCCAATCAAAAAAACAATTTTTTTCACGGGCGATTAAGTATAACATTTTCTATTATTCTATAAACATAAACAGTATAAGATTTCAACTGCCTGTATAAAAAATATACGGCATAGTCGTTTGTGAAAAAGGTTGTTTTTATATAACAGTCCTTCCTGCTTTGGAGCTGGAATCAAAAACAATAACATATCCTTGCTTTTTTGGGACAGGCTTTTTTTATAGACTTCTAAGATATTGTAGTTTTGGTTTATAGAGTAAAATTGTAAGGCATACTCTGCAAATCCTGTATCCTTATCTCCTTCTTTTTTTACAGTCAGAAAAAACATTTTTTTACAAGTTAAAAAAAATCATACTAAAAAAAGATTTTAGGGTTGAAGTGCAGGGGGTATTGTGTGATCTGTCCGCTTATGGGAGAGTTCTTTCAAGGAGTTTATTAAAAAATTTACTTCTTCTTTTGTATTGGTGGGGGATAGGGAGATTCGTATACAAGAGCGAGCATAATCTCTTAAAGAATCCTCATCTCCTCCTAATGTTTTAATCCTATAAGCCGGTTTAGATTGTGATCTTTTTCCGTTAGTAGGGTTTGAGTTAAAATTTGTTTTAAGTGCCATAATCACATGAGAGGGTTCAGGAGAGCCGGCATTGCAAGCAGATCCTGCGGAGGCACATATTCCTTTTCGGTTCAAATGCAATAAAACCGCTTGGTTACTTATGCCTTTACAGTAAATATTGGAAGTATTAGTGAGACGTTTTGCCCCTTGGCAATTTACTGTGTATTTTTTTGTTGCTGTTTCCGCTCGGTGCATTTTTCCCGTATTTGTGTCTGTGTGTGTGTCTGTGTTTGTTTGTTTGTGTGTTTGTTTGTTTGTTTGTGTGTGTGTGTTTGTGTCTGTGTCTGTGTCTGTGTTTGTTTGTGTGTGTGTGTTTGTGTGTGTTTGTGTGTTTGTGTCTGGTTCTATCCTTCCTGTTTCTGCTAAATGGGAAGGCAAATCGTTTTCTTTTTTCTGTCCCTTGAAAATAGGAATCTCACCTTGTGTTGTGCCCTCATATTCGTTTAGCAAAGCCTTTTCAAAATAATCTCTTAATAGCTGGACATTTTCCCATTTTTGAAAATCAACATCCTGTAGGGCAAGCTTTAAAGAATAAATAGCAGGAAAGTTATAAGTTCCAGCTCTTAAGCCTCTTTCTTGCTCACCCCCGTGCAAAAGAGGGGCAAAAGGTTTTTTGGCATAAAGAAGGCCAATCCCTTTCATAGCACCTACTTTATGACCAGAAAAACTGGCAAAATCCACATCTAAGTTTGTAAGGTCCAATGGCATTTTCCCTAAAGATTGAACCCCATCTACATGAATAAGGCAGTTATGTTTTTTAGCAATCTGGCTTATGGCTTTTATATTTGTTACGACCCCGGTTTCATTGTTGGCAGAAAGAAGAGACAAAAGAGAGTAAGGGTGTTTTGTGCAAAGTTCTTCCAGCTCACTTAAATTAATTTCTCCTTGGTCATTGTTACCCACCCAATGGATTTGTACTTTGTTATTCCCGTGTCCGTGTCCGTGTCCGTGTCCGTGTCCGTGTTTGTGTGTGTGTTCGTGTCCGTGTCCGTGTCCGTGTCCGTGTTCGTGTCCGTGTTTGTGTGTGTGTTCGTGTCCGTGTCCGTGTCCGTGTCCGTGTTCGTGTCCGTGTGTGTGTGTGTATTTGTTTGTGTGTTCGTGTTCGTGTCCGTGTGTGTGTGTGTGTTCGTGTCCGTGTGTGTGTGTGTGTTCGTGTTCGTGTTCGTGTTCGTGTTCGTGTTCGTGTTCGTGTTCGTGTTCGTGTTCGTGTCCGTGTCCGTGTTCGTGTCCGTGTCCGTGTCCGTGTCCGTGTTTGTGTGTGTGTTCGTGTCCGTGTCCGTGTCCGTGTTTGTGTGTGTGTTCGTGTTTACTTTCATTTTCGTATTCTTTGCTGTCAAGTTCATCTTTGTTGCTGTTAATTCTGTTTTTGCTAAACAGGAAGGCAAATCGTTTTCTTCTTGTCCCTTGAAAGCGGGAATCCAAATTAAAAGTTTTTAAATACTCTATTTTTTTTAGTGTTGCGTGATGCTCTAACGGGGAGCTGATAATAGAAGACACACCATTAAGCTTTAAAGTGTCCGGGGAGAGCACAGTATTAATGGCCTCTGTTCCTCCACTTGTGAAAAACAAATTCTTAGGCGAACAATTTAAAAAGTCTGCAATCCACTTTCTGCACTCTTTTATTTGCTGGTCCATGATCCGTGCTGGCGGATAAACAGCCGAGGGATTTTGCCAGTCCTGCAAAAGGTTTTGTTCCAGATAGTCCCTCACAGAGGGGGAATAAGGTGCTGTAGCATTATAATCAAAATAAATCATTTCAAATCACAACCTATATATTACTTATTGGTCCCCTACTTTTAGGGATCAAAAAGGTTCTAAGTTTTTTTACCAGCCGTTTCCATTAAAAAACCATCATCTTTTCTTTAATTTGGACAAAAAATTATTCCCTTTATTATTACTGGATAAAATCTTTTTTTGTTGTAAATGGGTCAGCACTATCTCCTGTCCAATAGCTTACTCCTTCTGATTGACGTTCTATTTCTTTTAATTCATCGTCAGTGAGAGGGGTTAAAAGAAAGGCAAATATAACTGTCCCCACTTTTTGGAAAGCTATACCGTATTCTGTTTCTCTTTCACTTTTAAATTTCCATAATATAATCTGAGGGGCTTCCTGCAAATTTTTTAACAAAAAATCTTTCGCCTGTTCTTCTACTTTATTAATAGCAATGCGCCCTCCTTCTATTTCTTTAAGAGGACTTAGTAGTCGCTTTACATGTTGTTTATTAAAAACCACTTTATTTTCATCTTTTTTGTAGTCTGCGATATGGTAACAGCTTAGCATTTGAAAGTTTTGATCTTTAATTCTGGTAACAGCCACCCCTTCCATTTCTCCCTCCTTTTTGTTATATACTATTAGTTAAAATTTAAAATATCTATAGCCAGTTTTTTCCAAACCAACTCTGCTAATTGTTTTGTTCTGCCTTCTACTTCCTCTCTTGTAAAGTCAATATTTATCCCACTATATATATTAGATGTAAATAAATCATTTTTTAACAGTTTCGGAAAATACTGGTTTATATTATTTTTATACTCTTTTTCTTTGCTCTTTGGAATTAAAATAATATTGCCAAAACGATTAACAAAGTTTCTATCGTTACATATAGGAAGTGAAACCCAATCTGAAGAAGAGTATACGGATAAGTTTTTTAAACCCATTAAAGCCAAAAGAAATTTTGTAATTTTTTTATTTTTATTGAGTTCACTATATCCTACTTGCTCAAGCCAGCTCTCCTTCTTGGAAAATTTATTTTCAAACCTTTTTCTAATAATAGCTTGAGCAGAGAGGATATTTTGTGTATTTTTTAACTTTTTTGCGATAATTAAATATTCTTGATCAATACCTGAAGCTCCTCCATTAAAAGCCATTCTCCATAAGCAGGAAAAAGCAGTGCATAATTCAATAATTTTTTGATAGTTTTTTATACTAAACTTATTATTTAAAAATTGTTTACTATATTTATAAATTACAGGTATTACTCTGTCGTGGTTAATGTCTCGTAAAAAATCAAAACCTTTAAGAGCAAAAACAGCACTTTTAAAAGATAAATGTTCAGAATAAGATCGATTGGAACTTTTTTTAGGCAACCAGTTTTCGACAACAAAGCTATTAATATTTCGCACATCTTTTAATATTTCTAAAGCATTGTTTTGCTTTAAAACCATATTAATATAGGTATTTTGTTCTTTAAACTTTTTATCTGATAATATTTTTTTTTGGTAATCATCCCTATGAATAGCTAAATATAATAAGAGTTTTCCAGTGTGAGTAATAATATCTTTTCGTTTTGGTAACTGCTTTTTAATTATGCTCTCAATATCAAATAAGCTATTTTCAATATCTTGGGTTTTTCCAATATTCCGACCCATTTGTATAATTTTGGATTTAAACACTTCAAACCCTGTCAAAGGTTCTCCGGTGGTATTAAGTGTGTTAAAAACATCAATAGCATACTCTTCAGATTGCTCTCCTGAGATATATAATAAACAAAATTTTACCATAGTTAAAATATAATCCACTATTTGAGAATATTTTGTATACTCATCAGAGGAATTAAAAGGTAGATCATCTATAATGCTTTCGATACGATTAGATATTTTTTCTTTGTTTTTTTCAAAATCTTTTGAGCTTTTAAACGATGCGCCAGTAATGTATTTTATATACTCACTTTCCATTTTTGTGCTTTCGTCTTTCGAAATAGAACTGTCACGAGATATATTAGTTTTTTGTAAAATGTTTTCTATTTTTTTAATCAGTGCATCTAATTTGTCTTGCTCTTTTTCCAACTTCATGCGATCCGCAAAAATATCCTTTACTTTTTTTATATCACCTTTTTTTTCTGCTTTATCTAATTCCTGATCTAATGCTTTTAGGTTGTTCAGTATTCGGGATTTATCATCATTCAGATTGTTATGGATAACTCTTAAAATAAGCAAAAAAGTGGTGACTCTTTGTTGGCCATCTATAACAAGATATTTGTTTTCATCTTGGGTTGAGGAAAAAATAACAGAACCAAAAAAAACTGGATGTTTACTGGATATTTTAGAATGTTCTTGATCTGATTCAAAACTGGCTCTAATTGTATTAAATAGATCTTCTATATGATCTTCTGCCCAGGCATAAGGACGCTGATAGGAGGGAATAATTAATTCTCTATCTATAACTGTTCCTAAAGTGGTTAGTAATGATCTTCCACTATTACCGATAAACACGATATTTGTGAATTTATTTTTTTGCATTTTTCCTGTTTCCTCCATGTTTATAAGTCGCAAATTAAGCAGGTGTCCTCTTGATCATCCTCGTTTACGACATCTTTAAAAACATCGGTTATATGTTTACCTTTTTGGTTTAATCGTGCTTTTTTCATTCTCTTTTGATAGTCGGCCTTAATTTTCTCCCTATTTTTTTCTACCTCTTCCAAAGGCATGCCATCCACCCATGTAAAAGACACATCATCGCCCTTGTAGTTTTGCTGTTCATACCACTTGGCTTTTTTAAATAACTTAGGGTGTTTTTCCAACAAGCCCACCCATTCAATTTTTCTTTGAAAAAAGCAAAAATAACAACCCGATCGCGCCCGCCATTCGTAATATTTTGGAAGGCCAATACCTGATTCTTCCAGAATTTTATTAACTCCGTCAAGGTCAATTCCCTCCTCTTTAAACGGATAACGGGGTAAAATAGTCTCTTTTTTAGAAATGTAACCCTGCCTTAGCTCATCCGCACGGATTCCGATATAGCTTTCTATCAAATCCTCTCCGATATATCTTTCAAAAGACTTAATTTTCATCTCCAGTGTGCACCACCTGGCTCGCGGAGAAGGTAAATAATCTGAATGCTGTTTTAATAGATAATCAAAGTTTTTCTCGCTATTTAAACGCACAATTTTTTGGCTTAAAAAAGCTTCCAGTTTATCTAAGTATTGATAGGTTTCCGGCAATTCACTACCGGTATCACAAAAAACATACTCTAAATTAGGCACTCTCTCTTTTAAGAAAATAGCCATAGCGGTTGAATCTTTGCCACCAGACAGAGGACAAACCTGCCTTCTGTTTTTGTCGTAATTAAAATCATTAAATAACATAACTCCTCCATGAGTTTTTTAGGCATCCCTGCCTTCTGTTTTTATCATAATTAAAATTAAACATTGGTTTCTCGATCTTTTTTATGGGTTTTGTTTATATGTTTAGTTTGAGAGTTCTCTGGATTGTCTACATTCCCGCTTTTGCGGGAATGACGAGTATGGTTGTTATGGTGAGTATGGTTGTTATGGTGAGTATGGCTGATATTTTCTAACAAGGCTAAAACCACTTTTTTTTGGTCTATCTCATCTAAAGAATCTAATGTTTTGTTTATTTGTTCCAATGCACCTGCAAGTTGTTTTTCCAATTCAAATCGTGTGCCTAATTTTAGATATGTTTTTTTATTTTGTCCCCGATCAATAAAAGCCAACACAGATTGCCCTTTAAACTGAGGGTTAGCTATTTCTGCACCTAATTCAATTTCTGTTTTAACCTTTTTTAAAGCAAACTCAAATATGGAATAACCTTTTTTATCCCAATACCGGGGAGAAGAACCAGTTAACACATCCCCCACTGTTTCCAAAAAATATTGTTTATGCCCAGAGACAGGAAAGTTTAATACTCTTCCAATAAAACGATTAGTGTTAGAGCTAAAAGGATAATTTTTTATTTGTGATAAAGTATCCTGAAGAATTTTAATTATACTAATTTGATTTAAGTTTTTATCCTGTAGGGTTTGGCTTGTAGAAAAAGCAGGCTCTAAAGTGGTATTCTTTTCAAGATGGATTTGGTTTAAATAGGTTTGATCTCCTAAAGCCTCAACAAGTTTTTTCTTTGTTAGGGGCAAACTGTTTGATTTTGGAAGAGTAGCAAAGTCTAAACCCTGCCTATTTATCTGATTTTTCATAGGTCGAGTAAAAATAGTATTAGACAAATTCTCGGTCTTCAGCTTACTGGCTTTTGCAGAGTGGTTTAAACATTGCTCATTTATAAAAGAGATAAAACCAGAAAGTTCTTTTTCCATCCGTAAAAGTAATTTTCTATATATTCCGTCAATTTCTTTTTTAATAGCTGTTAATTTTAACAAGATGTTTTGTATTTCCTTTATGGTCTGGTTTGAAATTTCAGATTGTGTTTCGTGGGATTTCTGCTTTTGCGGGATAAAATAGGTAACTTGGCTTTTCTTTTCTGATAGGCTTGACGCACCAAGTGGGCCTGATGCACCAAGCGGGCCTGATGCACCAAGCGGGCCTGATGCACCAAGTGGGCCTGATGCACCAAGCGGGCCTGATGCACCAAGCGGGCCTGACGAATCCAGCAAGGTAGAAGAGTGTAGTTTATCTGTCCGGCTTTGTTTTTTAGAACAATTTGGGATTTCATTAAAAAGAAGTTTATCCGGTTCTTTAGAGGAATCTACATGAACAAGAAACTTATGCGCAGGTTGAGATAAAGAAACAGCCTTTTTTGTAGAATCCGGGATGGTCTTTCTCCATTTTACTAAAGCAGAAATAACAGATCGCACACCTACCCCTTCTGCTTTAAATATTTTAGCCAGCCCATCTAAAAAAATTTGTTTTTTATTGTCTATAGGGATGTAATGAATAGCCGTTTTTTTTGGATACTTCATTAACAGATCGTAGTGATCGCCGTCTAATTCTTTTACATACATGGAGTCAAAATAATGGCTCACGGGTTGTTTAAAGCACAAATCGGCTAAGGCCATAAATACCGGAACCACCCCCAGACGAAAACCATAAGGTGGGGATACCAGTATATCTAACAGCCTGTTGGCACTAATGCCTTTTGGGTGTTGAGAGAGAATTTGTTTATACTCTTTAAAAAACTTATAATACTCTGACTTAGGAGATACTTCATAAATATTTTTAACCAAATGGTATTTAAAGTTGGAAAGCCTTAACATAGTATCTAAAATCACATAGTCTGGCCCCCGGCCCTTGATCAAACTACTGATATTCCCTTTCGGGTTTTCTTTAAAAAGTCTTAAAGTGTCTAAAAATTTTTTTCGTCCTAAAGTGATACTCCCTGAAACACTATGGCGATTCATGTATTCCAGATTAAAGCTCACATATTTATTGTATTCTTTTGTAAAAAACGCGCTTAAAAACCTTTCCAGTTCTTTAAAGTGAGCTATCTCCTTCCCTATTTGATTAAATTCCTGTTTTTGCAGGACTGACGAAGAAGAAAAATTATGATTAGATTTCCGCCCCTTTCCTTTGTGAGGCATATTGTGTCCTTTGTGCGGGCCTGCCTTTTTTAGAAATGACGAAGTTTGAAGGTCAGTAGATAAACAATGTAACTTTGGATACACAACATAAACCGAAAGCTCCATATAACCAATAAGGGGCTTTAGAATAGAATTTATAGAAGAAAGCAATATTTCTTTATGGCGATCCAGTTCTTTTTTTACCAACGGGCTGGCTGATAAAATTTCTTTATTGTTATATAAACAGTCGACGGCGTTTAGCTCTTCAATATCTTTTCTACATTCTATAAATTGTTTAGGTAGTAAAAAAACATTTAAAGTAGATAAAATTTTCTGAATTTCCTCTCTGGCGTAAACCAGCTCATCGTGGTTAAAGGGGATTATATAAAAAAGCCTTCCATCTTCTTTGTAAAAATCAACATTGTTTTTTTTTCTTAAACCTTTTAACTCTTCAACAGAAATAATTTCTGTTCTATAAAACCGGGTTATAGCATTATCAAAATTATATTTTTTTGGTATAATAAAATCGGTTTTAAAATATCTTTTTAAAACCTGAACCAAGTTTTTACTGGTTAAAGTAGTGGTTTTGAGGTTAGCAATTTCCTCGTCAATATCTACCGGAGAACCTTCTTGTAAAAGGTATTGCTTTGTGTTTTTGTTATAAAAAATTACTTTTTTCTTTTTAAGATACGCCAAGGATTTTTTAATATCTGCTTTTAAATAGTCTTGATTAAAACAAGATATAATAAAATCTTCTGTCAAAGGCGCAAAGTAAGTGTCTTTAATAACAGAGCAAAGAGCCATAAGGCTTATAACTTGTTTTGAAACTTCATCAGTTTTATTAACATGTTTAAAAGCTTCTTCTACCATAAGTTGAATTTTATAAGTCCCTCCAATACCAATATCTTTTCCGATGAGGGATTGAAAATATTTATACAAATGATAGGGCATAAGAAGATTAGGATGTGTTTTATCCTGTTGTGGTTTACCTGTTTTTAATTTTCCAGGTTGGATTTTTTTAAAAAGATTATTCCATTCATACCCTTTAGATGTAAAACACTCTTCTAAAAATTTTTTAAGAGAGTGATCTTCATTACGGGTTAAAAAGGTGTAAAGGGTTCTTTCGTTTTGAGCTACTTTTTTAGAGAGATGGGGCAAAAGGGCCAACACACTTGGGTGCAAAGGGAAACAGTTAAGAATAATAGACTTTATATCTTTTAAATTTATAAACCCTTCAAACGCGTCTGCGGAAAAATGGGCCAGGTATTTATTAATGTAAGTTTTATATTTTTCAGCCATAGGGGGATAGGTTTTTGAAATATTTTTTTTAAAAACCGCAGAAATCATTTTATAATAGTCTGCGGTTTTATCATAAAAAGCAGATTCTTGAAATCGACCTTCCACTTTAGCCCATTCTTGTTGGATATTAATAGGTAGTTGGCGGGCGTATTGAGAGACAGATAAATGGGTAATAAGCATAAGGTGGCACTGTTTTTCTCCAGAGCGATCGCAAAATTCTGCAAAGTTTTGCAGAAACTGAATATTAAGATCTGTAGGGTTGTGTAAAGCTTTTTCTAAATATTTTCCAAACTCATCGTAAATAACAAATACACCGCTATAGCCTTTTGTTTTTAAAATATTTAAACTCTCTTTGTAAAACTTTAAAGTGTTTTGGGAGGTCCGCTTAAGTGATAGATTATTTTCTGACAAGGCTTTTTTTAAATTGTGTTTAAATACTTGCTCAATCTCCCCTTCATAACCATTGATAAAAATGGGCAAAAGTTTTATGTGTTTTAAGTTTTGAAATTGGTTAAAATCAGCTTGTAATTTTTCATTAGCTTTACTCATTAAAAGGTTAATAAACTTAGGATTTTTTTTGGAAAGTATTTGCGCAGTGAGTAAAGCAAAAGTGGATTTTCCAAGCCCTGGAGAACCACTTAATACGCGGACGCGGTGTTTTGAGTTTTTTTCTAAAACAGAGAGCAACACCTCTTTTAATCCCTCTTGAAACTTAGAAGAAAGATAAATACTTTTTAAACGATCAGGCTCTTTAAAATCCAGCTCTAAGTTAGTTGATCGATTATAACTTTCAGTTAGCTGAATTAAGTTTTTATTAATATGTTTTTTCATTGAATCCTATATTTTTATTTATTTAGTTCATCTGAATAAATACTTTTTCTCTTCCATCATTCCCTTAAAAGCGGGAATTTTTTAACTGTTAAGGAACTGTATCAAGCTATTTCTGTCCTTAAACTACTTTATTCAGGGCCGACTATTTAAGCTTCCAGTTTTTTAATCAGAGTGAAACTTAACCTTCCTTAAAACCATTTACTTTTAACAACTGCCTTATACTTAGTAAAATGTCTGAATAGGAGGGATAGATCAATTTCATCATTAATTTTTTCCTTATGTAGAAAGAGTAAGTTGATAATCCCCTTTGATAAGAAATAGACAAACATATCAAACACTCATATCTTTGTAATAATTGTTTAAAGCTAATTTTAATGGTTCTTTGTTAGGTTGAACAATAAGGTAACCGCCCGTTCGTGAATAATTAAAGTAATTATTTTTTTTAGAGCAGGTTTCTAAAAGCTCGCTTACCTCTTCCAACGAAAAAAGAAACACCCGACCAGGAGAGCTTTCTTTAAGTAAATCTTCTAACTTAAAGGACTCACATTTTAAGTAGTTGTTCCAGAATATGTAAAGGATATGGGCAAAGATATGAATATTAAAATCGTTTATGTTTAGTTTATTTCGAATAAAACATTCTCCAGTTTTTTTAATCCAACCGTATTTAGCAAATGGAGATGGATTTTCTGTTTCAGGAGTTTTTCTGCCTTTGTATTCCACTGCCTGATACATTTTTAAAAGGCAGTTAAGATCTTTTTGAAGAGTGTTATCTTTAATTTTTTTGTTTGTCTTAATAGCAATGTAAGCAGAAAAAGCATTTTCCAGTGTGGGCTTATCAAACTCTCTGGCAGAAAAGTGATTAAAAAACCAATACCATGTAGTGGCTGATTCTTTATTTGTTGCCAGTAGGTAATGAATTAAAAAAAGTGTGCCATCCCATTCAAAATAAGGGTCTTTTTTTAAGATGGTTTGTGCTGTGTCCGTTAGTATAATGCCTTTTTCTTTATCCGGGTTTATAAGTCTGGTCGCTTTAAGCCAATATCTTATGGAATCCACCATATTTTTTCCAACCCCAAGTTTTTGCATGGCTTTTTGAGTGTTTTTAGGATTATTTAAAAGAATTTGAGGAGATTTATTTGTCCAGTAAATTCCTTTATAAAGCCATTGGTCTCTTAAGTGGAAACTTTGATGTCCTCCGAACTGCATAAGGTGTTCCTCTTAGATGTTTATTCTGTGGGGATTGCAAGGGCCATGCTGTTTTTTACCCAGGAATCACCGGGATCGCTATGCCTCATAAATTGCATCAGTTTCTTAATTTTGGGGAATCCCTGATCAATGTTCCCAAAAGAAAACAACATAGTCACTACGCGGGCAGACAATCAGCAAAAACCAGACTATTTTAGCCCTCTTCTTGTAAAAGACACTTGAACCTATTTTTGAAATATCCTGTATTTTGATTCTTGTTGCAAAAAAACAGGGTTATGATATAATATGGGTATGGAATTTTTAGAACTATGGCCAATAGCCTCTTTTTTAGCAATTTATACTGGGCTTATTTTTTCGGGCTTTAATTGGATGTTAAAATCACAAACAAAGCAAATGAATACTCAAATGAATGCTCAGATAGGGCAAATGAATACTCAAATAAATGCTCAGATAGGGCAAATGAATACCCAAATGAATGCTCAGATAGGGCAAATGAATACCCAAATAGGGCATATAAACGAAAAACTGGATAATCATATCACCGACACAAACAAAAAGATTGATAAGCTGGAAACCCGTATGGATCGTATAGAATCCAAGTTTGAAACCCGTATGGATCGTATAGAATCTAAGTTAGATAAGCTTTTAAACAAATAAACCCTTTACTCTTAAGTGACGAGGGGAGTAGGGCGATCTTTAAACTTCCAAAAGTGTTAGTTATGTTGCTTAAACTTCCAAAACTGTTAATTTTTGGAAGTATATTGCTTTAAACTTCCAAAAGTGTTAGTTATGTTGCTTAAACTTCCAAAACTGTTAATTTTTGGAAGTATATTGCTTTAAACTTCCAAAAGTGTTAGTTATGTTGCTTAAACTTCCAAAACTGTTAATTTTTGGAAGTATATTGCTTTAAACTTCCAAAAGTGTTAGTTATGTTGCTTTGAACTTCCAGAAGCGTCAATTTTTGGAAGTGTAAGAATTATAATTCTTAACATTATGGATAAACTAATATGAATAAACAAAAGAGAGTAGGAAGCTATATTAAAAAGTCTGTGGGGGGCGAGACTTATCGTTGTTACATTCCGCATAAGTTGCCACCTGATCCTCCTATTCAGGTAGAGAAATTTTATGATCTTTTAGACAAGGCAAATGTTTCTTTAGGTGAGTTAAATGGGATAAGGACCAATCTACCCTCTGCCGACTTATTTTTACATACCTTTACCAGGAAAGAGGCGGTTTTATCTTCTCAGATTGAAGGAACTCAATCCTCCTTTTCAGACTTTTTATTGTTTGAAAATGATCCGGAAAACAAAAAAGCAAAAGACGATGATGTAGAGGTAGCTAATTATATCTCCGCTATGAGTTATGGTTTAGAGAAAATTAAAAAATTGCCTTTATCTCGAAGATTACTTTGTGAAATTCATGGTAAACTGCTGGCCAGTGGTCGTGGAAAAGAAAAATCTCCAGGAGATGTCAGGACTTCTCAAAATTGGATAGGCGGGACTCGTCCTGGTAATGCTATATTTGTTCCCCCTCCCCCAGAATATGTTTCTGATTGTTTAGGGGAGCTGGAAAAATTTTTACACAGTAAAAAATTCCCACTACCTACTCTGATAAAAGTGGCCATTGTCCATGTTCAATTTGAAACCATACATCCGTTTTTAGATGGCAATGGTAGGCTTGGTCGCCTGCTGATTACCTTTATGTTGTGCTTAACTGGTCTTTTAAAAGAACCTTTGCTTTATTTAAGTTTGTATTTTAAAATTCATAGAAAAAAATATTATGATTTACTTCAGACTGTCCGGGAAAATGGAGATTGGGAAACCTGGATTGAGTTTTTTTTAACAGGTGTATATGATACAGCTCATCAGGCTTTTGATACAGCTCAAAAATTAGTTACTCTTTTTAAAACAGATGAAGAAAAAATAAAAGCTCAGGATAAAGACACAGCTGGGGTGTTAAAAGCTTTTAATTATCTAAAAACTCGGCCTATCTCTAATACAAAAAATATTGTAAAAGAATCTCAAATTTCTCTTCAAACTGTTTTAAGGTCTTTAAAAACTCTGGAAGAACTAGGTTTAGTAAAAGAATTAACAGGGAAACATAACAATAAAATTTTTGTTTATACAGATTATATGAATATCTTAAATAAAGGAACAGAATTAAAATAGTAGTTTGTGAAAAAGTGTATATGTTTTATTAAGGAAAATTTGCAAATGGGTATAGAAGAGTATTTATTTTCTTTGTGTGGAGAGCAAGGTAAAAAATTACCTCATAAAATTTCTGCTGTATGTTCGAACTCTCAAAAAGTTGTGCCTAATTCTGTTTTTGTAGCCCTTAAAGGGCGAAGGGCCGATGGGCATTATTATCTTAAGGAGGCTATAAAAAAAGGGGCTAAAGTTTTAGTAGTAGAGCACAAAAAAAATCTTGAAACAAATTTTTTGAGCAAAGTTTGTGTGGTCCCTGACACACGAGCTGTGTTGCCTGTGTTATTAAACAAGTTTTACGACTATCCATCGGAAAAAATGTTTTGTGTGGGAGTAACCGGCACTAATGGCAAAACCACTTTAGTTAGTATGCTCTCTTTTTTATTTTCTCGTTTGGGCTGGCGTGCAGGATTAATAGGTACTGTTAAAAATAAATTTGAAAATCAAGAGGAAAAAAGCCTACTCACTACTCCCGATCCAGTTAAGCTTTATAGTTTGCTTAATCGTTTTTACCAGAAAGGGGCGCAAGCTTTAGTAATGGAGGTTTCAAGCATTGGGCTAGACCAAAAGCGGGTGGAAGGGGTGGACTTTAATGTAGGAGTGTTCACTAATCTTTCTGAAGATCATTTAGATTATCATTCCAATATGTCGGATTATTTTCAAGCCAAAAAAAAATTATTTAAAATCCCTCGCTCTTCTGCTGGCTTTGTTAAAGCTGTTAATTCTATTAACTCTTCTGGTGCTATCAATAAAAAACATTTTCTGGCGGTTTTAAATTTTGATGATCCTTATGGTGTGCGACTGGCAAGGGAGATTAAAACTCCTTATGTGTCCTACGGGCAAAGCTCTGCGCGGTTTTCCTGGGAAATCCTATCAAGTGATCTTTCAGGTTCTTGGTTTAATTTGCAGTTTGACAAAAAAAAGTTAAAGGCTTACTTACCTATGCCTGGAGCTTATAATGTGTCTAATGCGGTGGCGGGTTTATGTTGTGTTCACTCCGCAGGGTTTTCTGTAGAAGAGGCAGTTAAGGTTTTAAAGGACTTTCCTGGTGTGCCTGGTAGGATGCAAAGGGTGTGCCCCGATAAAACTCCATTGGTGTTTGTAGATTATGCTCACACCCCGGGGGCTTTGGAATCTGCCTTGTCTTTTTTACACGGGTTTCGCACTTTTAGTAGTTCGTGCACTTTTAGTAATTTTACAGACAATACTGCGCAAAACCCCTCTTCTTTTTTAGCGAGTAAAAGCACAGGCCCAAGTAAGCAAGAGGGTCGTTTGATCGCAGTTTTTGGTTGTGGTGGAGAAAGAGACAAAGCAAAACGTCCGATTATGATTAAAGTAGCAGAAAAATTTTCAGACTTAGTGATTCTTACTTCAGACAACCCTCGCTTAGAAGATCCAAAAGATATTATTAAAGATTGTATGAAGGGAGTTATAGATAAGAAAAAAATTATTATAGAGATAGATAGAAGGCAGGCTATTTATCAAGCTTTAAAACTGGCGAACGAAAAAGATATTGTCCTTATTGCCGGAAAAGGCCATGAAAAAGAACAGCTTGTTGGCTTAAAGAGAAAGCTTTTTGATGATGTTACAGTCGCTAAAGAATGTTTTTCTTCCTTAAACCCGTGATTTTAAATTTGTTTATACAGCGATCATTATTTTTTTGCACCTGAAAAACCCCATATCGATATGATCCTCTCTCTTTAAAATCGCATAAACAGTCAGTTTTAAAAACCAAGCTTAATTATTATTGACAAAGGAAAAGGGTAGTGATAGAGTGTGGATATGGATTTATCAGCAATATCAGGTTTTTTTGAGCAATCTGTCCCTATTGGGGTTGTTGCTATATTAATATTTCAGGCGGTTTTGAGCCGAGATGTTAAATATATAAACGAAAAGCTGGATAATCATATCACCGACACAAATAAAAAGATTGATTCTCTAAGCTCAGATCTTAATCAATTTAAAACAGAGATGAATCAATTTAAAACAGAGATGAATCAATTTAAAACAGAAGTAAGTGTTTTTCAAAAAGAAGTCTCTATCAAGTTGGATAGGCTTTTAAGCAAAGGTTCATGACTATTTTAAGCAGTGCTGTTTATGAAAAACTTTATAATTTTTTGTTTTCTTCTACTCCCTGCTATAGCCTGTAGCAAATTCTCTCAACAATCAGCCACTGTGGGACAGTCAAGCCCGATCAAAACAGTGTTTTGTCATTGCGAAAAGAGTCCTTATTCACATAATTCTCCGTTTAATTTTCTAAAACCGATGATAAACACATTTATTCCTTGTGTGTATGCTTCTGTCGTGACTTCAGAATGGGTTATCGGAGAAGGAGCATCCTTCGAGTTAGCAAAACAGTCTGCAAAAAAAACTTGTGAAAAAGGAAAAAACACTTACCTTGGAACGTGTTACGAGGGAACTTTTGTTGCTAATTGTTCGTGTCAAAAGATAGTAGATCGAAAAGATCCCACTAAAATTGGGTTAAAAGGTTTATGGGGGCTTGGTAGTGCGTATACAGAAAAAGAAGCTATTGCCAAAGCGAAAACGGATTGTATGAATTCACACTCTGGCGGAGTGGAAGTTTACGATAGATCCTCATTCCAACCCCCTTTTAAAGGGGCTTTTAAAATAACAGAGTGCTCTCTACTAATCCAGAACAAAAAAATTATATCTAACTAATGTAGTAGAGTGTGATAAACCCTGTTTGTCCTTGCTAAACTGCAAAGCTAAGTACTTGGCTTTGCAGTCCCAAAAAAGCGGGAATCTTGCCTGTTTTGAAGCAAAGTAAGTCCTTTTTACTTTGTTGCAACAGCCTTTTTCACGGACTACTCCTATGGATGACCAGTTTGTCAATAGCCAAGCGATCAAGTGGGATAAAGGTAAAAAATATGAAAGCTGTTTTGTTATTTGTTTTTTATTAGATGATCAAATAGCTTATCAAGACGGCTATCTATCTTATCAAGACGGCTATCCATCTTATCAAGGCGATTATTCATATCATTGGTAAGATGATCAACCTTCTTATTGGTGTCTGTGATATAATTATTTAAGTCTTTTCTAATATGTTTTATCTCATTAGCCAGGAAAACCTGGTGAGCAATCAGGAAAACAATCCCGATCGGAATAGATTGCTCAAAAAAAGCTAATATGTCTGCTAAGTTCATATTTCCATTAAAACATTATATGTCCTAAAAGTAAAGGAAAAAGTTAGGGATGTTTTCTGATCGGGGGGTAGATCTGCTAATGTGGTCCCCCATGAACAACCTTTTTTGTCTTCACTTGGAAGTTAAAAAGGTCAGCCTACCTTCCTGTTCAGTCTCTTTTTTTTTATACTTGTCTAAAATAGGGAAAAATTATAAAAAGGATAACCAAAGAAAATGAATATAAATTTAGAAGAGCTTTGTTTTGCTGTAAAAGGGGATGTAGCAAACCCACCTGGTTTGGGATCCATTAAGCTCATTTTTAAAGGTGTCTCTATTGATTCTCGCGAGTCAAATTTAAACGGCAAAATCTTTTTTGCTATAAAAGGCGAGCAATTTGATGGGCATGATTTTTTAAGGCAAGCCGTAGAAGGTGGTGCAAAGGCTTTAGTAGTCCATAAAGATGTTTCTATAAACAATATTCCTATAATAAAAGTGGCGGACTCTTTAAAAGCTTTACAAGATCTTGCTTTTTACTGGAGAGAAAAAATTGGCGTGCTGGTTATTGGAATCACCGGGTCGGCTGGTAAAACTACCACAAAACATTTTTGCCATACTCTGTTGCAAAAAGCAAAAAAAACAGTGGCCAGCCCTAAAAGCTTTAACAATAGATATGGTGTGCCTCTAACTCTTTTATCTGCGGAGGAGGGGACAGACATAGTAATTCAAGAAATAGGGATGAATCAAAAAGGGGAAATTAAAGCTTTATGTCAAATAGCTAAGCCAGATATTGTGACAATTACACAAATTGGAGAATCCCATATCGGAAAACTGGGAGGGCAAGACGCCATAGCAAAAGAGAAAGAACAAATTTACATACACTCCCCAAAAGCTTTAAAAGTTTTTAACAAGTGTGATCCTTACACCTTAACTATGTATAAAAAACGAAAGCTTTATGGGCCAGGGAACTCTCTTTGTGTTTCCTCTCAAGGTAAAACCGCAGATGTTTTTTTACAAATTAAAGAGATAAAAAAACAAAGCTTGATAGTGAGTGGCCATATTCAAGGGGTAGAGGGGGGGGCTTCTGTGCCGGTGGCAGGACCTATTCATTTAGGAAATCTTATGTCGGCAGTGGGCTTGGCACTTTTTGCCGGGTTAAAGCCAGATCAAATATGGGAGCGTCTTTCTTTTTGCCGACTGCCTTCGGGTAGAAACCAATGGGTTAAGCTTTCTTCTGGTGCTCAAGCTCTTTTTGATGCCTACAATGCCAGCCCAGAAAGTGTGATGGCTTTATTGGAATATTTTTTATCTCCGGTGGTGGAAGGAAAAAAAATATTAATTCTTGGGGATTTTTTAGAGTTAGGTTCTTATTTAGAGGTTTTACAAAACAAAATAGCTAAAAAATTAGCAGAAAATGATCTGTATTTAGTTTGGTTTATTGGTTCTCAAGCAGAAAGCTTTAAAAAAGCTTTAAAGTCTGTTGGTTGTTCAGTGGAGTTTTACTGTTCCCAGGAGGTTGATTCTGCGATTGCAAAAAAAATTCTCTCTCAACTGGATTCTTCTACTGCTCTGGCTTTTAAAGCCAGCCGGCGCATGCAATTAGAAAAAGTATTACAAATCTTTAACCCTTTAAACTTTTCTTTTTAATCAGTCTGGATTGGGCTTGAAGATATAACAGAGGGATAATTTACTTAAAAGCTTATCCAGCTTTTAAGTTACTTCTTTCTCTTAGCTTTTCAGGGATTACAATCAGCTCAGCCTAATTGAATCACTACTTCTTTTTTTCCTGTATTAGATAATCATACAGCTTGTCAAAACGATTGTTTAGCTTGTCAAAACAATCACTTAAACGATCAATTTTCTTATTTGTGTCTGTGATATGATTATCCAGTTTTTCGTTTATAGACTGTATTTGAGTATTCATTTGAGTATTTACTTGCTGTATTTGAGCATTCATTTGTGTACTTACTTGCTGTATTTGAGCATTCATTTGTGTACTTACTTGCTGTATTTGAGTATTTACTTGCTGTATTTGAGCATTCATTTGTGTACTTACTTGCTTTGTTTGTGATTTTAACATCCAATTAAAGCCTGAAAAAATAAGTCCTGTATAAATAGCTAAAAAAGAGGCCATTGGCCATAGTTCTAAAAACTCCATACCCACATTATACCACAACCCCTTTCTTTTTCCAAAAAGAATCAAATTGGTAAATAAAACCTGTTTTTTATTTTATTTGTAGCAGTTTGTGAAAAATCCCGCTCTTCTCCGCTAACCTGAAAAGCTAAATTGTTGGCTTTACTAAGCGTTTATAGCAAAAAAAGGTGGTTTACTAAGCGTTTATAGCAAAAAAAGGTGGTTTACTAAGCGTTTATAGCAAAAAAAGGTGGTTTACTAAGCGTTTATAGCAAAAAAAGGTGGTTTACTAAGCGTTTATAGCAAAAAAAGGTGGTTTACTAAGCGTTTATAGCAAAAAAGGTTGGTTTACTAAGCGTTTATAGCAAAAAAAGGTGGTTTACTAAGCGTTTATAGCAAAAAAAGGTGGTTTACTAAGCGTTTATAGCAAAAAAAGGTGGTTTACTAAGCGTTTATAGCAAAAAAAGGTGGTTTACTAAGCGTTTATAGCAAAAAAAGGTGGTTTACTAAGATCTTGCTAATCAAGAAAAACTGCAAAATTTTGACTTTCCTCGCCCGCATCAATAGAATGATCTCCAAACAAAAGACAGTTTTTCCATTTTTAAGGAGTTTTACGGCAATTATGAAAAAAAATCCTTTTAATCCAAATTCTGTGGTTCAGCCATTATTATTTGCTGGTCGGGCTAAGCAGGTTTTTTATATGGTGCGAAAAATGTCTCAGGTTCGGAACAAACTGCCGGCCAGTTTTGTTATTTCCGGGGAACGAGGAATAGGCAAAACCGCTTTGGCAAAATTTATAATGTTTATTTCTCGGAAAAAAGACAAAGAGTTTGAAAACTTAAATTTTTTAACCACCTACTATGCTATAGAAAAAGGGCAACCTTTTCGCTCAGTTCTTCAGTCCTCTCTTAATTTGCTGACAGATCAACTTCCTAAAACCTCTATAGAAAGACTTAGCTCCCATTTAGGGGGTTTTTTTAAAGACGGCAAGTTTTCTCTTGGAGCTTTTGGAGTTACAGTATCATCGGATAAAGTTAAAGGTTCTGAAGACAGTATGTATCTTAAAGATCATGCCATATCTATATTAACAAATATTCTTAAAGGTATGGAAGAGGATCAATCAAAAATCAGAGGAAAAAAAGCTTTAGATGGACTGCTTATCGTGTTGGATGAAATGCACAACATTAAGGATTTTGATGGCGTGGCGCAAATTTTAAGAAATGTCATAACCACTTTAGATATAAATGGACAAGGCAATATTGTGTTTTTAATTATCAGTCATCCTTCCGCAGTTCAGCGTTTTTTTAAGGGAGACCCTTCCGCTAAAAGAAGTTTTGATATATTGCCATTGGAGATTATGCCCGACAGTGAGGCTCAGGAAATACTGATAAAAGGTTTTGATCAGGCAAAAATCAAATACGATAAACAAGCTATCAAAAATAATATAAGCAAAGCAGGCGGATACCCTCATTCTATTCAAGTTTTAGGGCATAATTTAGTAGAAACAGACGAAGACAATTACATTGACAAAGAAGATTGGGAAAAAGCTATAAAAAAAACCGCTTTAGAACTTCAACAAAAAGACTTTTCTACTCTCTATAGTTTTAACGGGAAAGTTCGACAAAGAGATGAGCTTTTAAATGTTTTAGCTCTTTTGCCACATCCTATGTCTAAAACAAAGTTAGCAAATGAGTTTCAAAAAAAACAAAAAAATATTTATACTAAAACTTGTCTCCCGGAATTAAAAAAATCAGGAGCTATAAAAGAAGATCCGGAAACGGGCGTGCTTTCTTTGCAGTCGTATTTATTTAAGTCTGCTATCCGGTTGCATATCGCTTCTCATTGGAATGAAGAAGATGCACCAAAGCCTGCTTGGTATCAGGTATATAAAACCCTAATAAATAAAACCAGGTGATATGCAGTTATGGAAAAGTAAATTTTTATATCTTTTAAATAGATGATGGATAGGATTAAAAAAATGATAAATAAAAAAGCAGTAACATTTGAAGACTTTGATAAATTAAGCTTAAAACCTTTTGCAGAAAATTTATTTCAGATTATGGAAAAAGGTACTGATTCTTCTATAGGAGAGTTGGGAGAAAAAGGCAGTTACCCCATTAGTTTAAACGCAGAGTTTGGGAATGGCAAAACCACCTTTTTAAAAATGTTTGAACATTTTATCAATAACGAAAAATCAAACTATGATGTAGTGTTTATTAACGCTTGGGAATCAGATTTTTATGGTGAACCTGTTATTGCTATACTTTCTGAGTTTGTTAACTGGTTAGAGCAAAAGCAAGAGTTAGAGTTGGCAAAGCCAGGTAAAAAGATAAATCAATTAGGAACAAAAAAAGTCAATCAGGAACCACCCACAAAACAAAATGATTGTCATTCCCTTGAAAGCGGGAATCCAGAAGAGCAAGATGCTAATTCACCTGTGACTAAAATCAAAGAGGTGATTGGTAATTTGGCAAACCATAAAATAACAAAATTAATTGGAATACTGGCAAATCAAATTATCCAGCTCCACACGGGCCTCAATTTAAAAGAATTTAAAACCCTCTTAAATAGTAAAAATACAAAAGATCAAAATCAATCTTTGTCTTTAGGGGAAGAGGTGCTTAAAGAATTTAATCAAAGAAAATCAGCTATTAAGCAAATTAAAAAAGCTATTTCAGAATATCTATCTTCTTTTAATACTTCGTCATCTCAAGATTTGTCATCATCGCAAACCGGGGAATCCATATCTGAGATAGGTAATGATAAAAATAAAGTAAATAAAAAACTCCTGATTATTGTAGATGAATTGGATCGAACAAGGCCGGATTACGCAGTTCATTTTTTGGAAGACATGAAGCATTTTTTTGATATCAAAAATGTAGTATTTCTTACAGCTGTTAATAGAAAACAAATGGAGGCCACAGTTAAATGTCTTTATGGGCAGAGTTTGAATTTTGAAGGTTATTACAAAAAATTTTTTAAGATGGAGACAAACCTACCAGATCCTTATAAAGAAGCCCAAAGGTTAGTTGATAGCTTAATACAAAAAACAAATGTAAAGTATAATAGTGAGAACGGAGCTGTTAGAAGAGATAATGCTTATTTATCTTGTAGAATGTTTGGGTTGACTTTAAGAGAAGTGGAAAACTTTGTCAGAATACTGGAAATGGTTTTAGGAGACGAAAAACAAATTGCTAAGTGGGTTTATCAGGATGCGTATTCTTTTTTTATTTGTCTTTATATGAAGGAAAAAGAAGTTTTTCAAAAAATATTGGATGGACAATTTACTGTTGATGATTTTATTCAGTTTATAGACAAAAAAGGTTTTGATTATAAGTTAGATAAAAATAAAGGGGTTCATATTACAAGGCCCAAAATTGGTGTTTCTACAGAGAATACTATTACATTCGATAATCATCTATTGCTTGGCATGATAGCCTATTCTTTTGCAGATCTTTCAAATATAGGTCTTTCAGCTCTAGAACTTTTCGATCTTTCAAATCCTAAGATAGAGTTAATTTATCACAAGATAGATAAGTATTTTCCAGCAATAAAAGGTAGGTCATACTTAGATTATAGAAAAGAATATTTTGATGCAAGGCAAGGCCCACCAGCAGTAAAAATTTGTGAAAAAATAAACCAATGCAAATCCGCTTTTAATAAATAACAGGAGATTTTTTTTAATGTATTACTCTACTCTTACCAGTCTGGCAATGTTGAAAGTGAATATAGATCGTGGGCAAGATTACCTGAATTATCTAAAACCTTTTATTTTAGATATTCTTGCAAAAGAGAATATAGAAATAATTAGTGATGGAAAAATACATGAACTACTTTTAACAAAATTTGGTTTAGATATTCCAGAGCGTTCCATACAAGTAATTTTAACAAGACTTTCAAGAAAATACCCTATTAAAAAAGAAAGTGGTATTTATAAAATCACAGGTAATCTAAAGCCTAAAACTGATATTTCTACTCAAAAGACTGAAGTGGAAAGGCATATCAAAGCTGTTATCTCAGGATTGATTGAATTTTCTAAATCCACTGTAACACCTATTGATTCCGAAGAAAAAGCTGTAAAAGCCTTATTAGATTTTTTATCAAGGTTTAATATTCCCTGCTTGAAAGCGTATTTGCGCGGGACGGCCATACCAAATATTGAACAAAATTATAAAGGCGATATTGTTCTTGTAAGTAAATATGTTATACACTTACAAAAAACTAATCCGGAAAGATTTGAAAGTTTTATGATTTTAGTTCAGGGTCACATGTGCGCTAATGCTCTCACTTGCCCGGATCTGGCGCAGGTTCCTGATACATATAAAAATGTTACTTTTTATTTTGATACTCCCTTGTTATTGCAAATTCTTGGATTAAATATGGATTATAATAAGGAAGCTGTAAAAAACTTGATAGATTTATTGCTCAGGCTTGACGGCAAAGTAGCTGTTTTTTCACACTCAAGAGATGAGCTTAAAGGAGTAATAGAAACCGTCGCTAACAATTTAGACAATAAAAAAAGCAGAGGGAGTATTGTCGTAGAAGCGCGACATAGTGGGAAAACAAAATCTGATCTATTACTACTTGCACAACAGATTGATGACAAATTGTCTGAATTTCATATTTCAGAAGAGCAAACACCAGAGTATGATCCTGATAAATATCAATTTCAAATTGATGAAGAAATTTTTGATCAGGTACTCGATGATGAAGTGCCATATTACCATCAAAGGGCGAAACAAAACGATATAAACTCAGTGCGCAGTGTATATATTTTAAGAAAAGGCAGATCTCCTGATACAGTGGAACGATCTAGAGCTGTTCTTGTCACCAGCAATACCCGCTTTGCAAAGGTAGCCTTTCAATATGGGCAAAAATATGAGGAGTTTCAAAAAGTATCCAGTGTAATTACAAGTTTCAGTTTAGCAAACATGGCATGGTTAAAATCCCCTATGGGTGCTGTTAGTATTCCAGAGATAGAAATTCTGGCGTTTTCATATTCAGCACTTCGCCCTTCTAAAGAGCTTTTGAATAAATACTTAGATGAAACAGAACGACTTAAGAAACAAGGAAAAATTACAGAAAGAGATCATCAGTTGTTGCGTAGTAGCATCTATGTAGACCAAGAGTTGATGGATCTCACAATGGGAGATGAAGAAGCCTTAAGAAAGGAAACTATTACAGAAACACTGAAGCGAGTAACTAATGAAATCAAGAAAGAGGAGTCTGGCAAGCTTACTGAAGAGCAAAGACGACATAAAGAAACACAAAAAAAATTAGATGAAGAGAGAAAAACGGTACAAAACACAAAAAATCGTTTATATTGGCGTTGCAATAATAAAGCAAAGTATTTATCATGGGGTATCACTATTGCGATTATCATATTGCAAGCTACTCTTGTTTTTATTGGTTCAAGGTTTGATTTATCGCTTATATATACAACGATTTTAACAGTATTGGTTTTAAGTTTTAGTGTATTTGAGCTTACTTCATGGAAAATACAAAAGAAGTTTCAAAAGTATTTTCTTGCAAATTTCTTAAAAAAAGAAGGAAAAGCTACAGAACTTGATTTGTCAAACAAAGGCATTTCATAGTAGTTTAGCAGGGATATTGATGGGGGATCTCCAAGACTTGATTTGTCAAACAAAGGCATTTCGTAGTAGTAAAATACAGAAAATGAGGTAAAAAATGAAAAATTTTGGTGGAGCATGGACAACAAAAAAACTGGAATGTCTAAAGCAGTATGTTATCGCGTATGAAAAAGTAATGAAAAATCAATCATTCAAACTACTTTATATTGATGCGTTTGCTGGAGCTGGCTATAGAGAGAGCACAGAAAATCAAGACATGCCGTCCTTTATTAGTGATTTTCAGAAAGGGTCCCCTCGCGTTATTTTGGAAAACACAAATATTTTTAATACATATATATTAGTTGAAAAAGATGTGCGTACATTTCAAAAGCTTAAAAAATTAGAAGATGATTTTCCTTCTAAAAAAATATCTTTTCAAAATAAAGATGCTAATACTTATATAAAAGAGCTTTGTTCAACTATCGACTGGAATACGCACCGGGCTATTTTATTTTTAGATCCCTTTGCAATGGAAGTAGAGTGGAACACTATTTCTATTATAGCTAAAACTAAGGCTGTTGATTTATGGGTTTTATTTCCAGCAATGGCTGTCAACAGGTTGCTATTCAAACAGAAAGAAACTCCTAAAAAATTACGCACTCAATTAGATAAATTATTTGGATCAGCAGAATGGAAAAACAATTTTTATCAACCAAGCCAACAGCTGAATCTATTTGCAGGAAACAACCAGATGGAAAAAAGGGCTTCGTTTGAAGAGATTAAAGGATTTTTTTTAGAGCGACTCAGAGCTATATTTCCAGGTGTGGCGGATAACCCTCTACCATTAAGAAATTCTAAAAACAGTATTTTGTTTTATTTGTGTTTTGCTGTAAGTAATATAAAAGGGAAAAAAGTTGCGCTCAGGATAGCTCAACATATTTTAGGGCAACAATAATTATGGCTACATTGTCAAATATTGAATGGACAGAGGCCACTTGGAATCCTCTCACTGGGTGTAATAAAATTAGTCCAGGCTGTAAAAATTGTTATGCAGAAAAGCTATCTTACCGATTACAAAAAATGAGGCAATATAATTATAGAAATGGCTTTGCCCTCACTTTACACCCTCAAGCTTTAGAAATTCCTCTCAAATGGAAGAAGCCAAAATTAATTTTTGTAAACTCTATGAGTGATTTGTTTCATAAAGAAGTTCCTGTGTCATTTGTTCAACAAGTGTTTGCAGTTATGAATCAGTGCCCTCAACATCAATTTCAAATTTTGACAAAAAGGGCAGATCGTTTGGAAAAAATATCTCAACAAGTAAGATGGACAAACAATATTTGGATGGGAGTGAGTGTGGAAAACAAACATTATACAAATAGAATAAATCATTTGTTAAACACTAAAGCTAAAATAAAATTTTTATCCCTTGAGCCGTTATTAGGCCCTCTAAAAAAATTAAAATTAAAAGGAATTGATTGGGTAATTGTAGGAGGAGAATCCGGCCCGAAAGCGCGTCCTATTCAGCCAGAATGGGTTTTGGAAATAAGGGATCAGTGCATCGCGCAAGAAGTTCCGTTTTTCTTTAAGCAATGGGGTGGGGTTAGGAAACATAAAACCGGGCGTCTGCTTGAAGGCAGAACATGGGATGAAATGCCAAAATAAATTGAATTTTTAATATTATAAAATTAAGACAAAAAATAGGCCAGAAAAATCAGCGATTTGTTTGTAGATCGTGCTACCTTAAAACAATTAGTTGACAGGCACAAAAGATATGTTATACTTAATTATTGCAAGAAAGCAGGTTATAGGGACCTAAAAGAGTGAATAAAATAGTTAGTAACCCATGAAAAAGCCTGTTTTCGCGAAGGCGGAGATATGTTTTTTGATTTGGTTCCTAATGGGCTTTTATTTTAGGTTCTGGCTTCCCGCATGCGTGGGAATGATAGAAGAGAAAAGATATTTTTTCATGGGCGACTAATTAGACTCTGATTTTTTTATTAGAGGAATGTCTGAGGATAAAAAACTATGATTGATAAAAAACTTATAGATAAAAATTATTCTTACTTTAAAAGTCAGTTACCTTACTTAATGAAAGAACATTTGAATAAAATAGCTGTTGTTAAAGAACAAGAGATTGTGAAAATATTTAATAGCGTAAAAGAAGCAGATCAGTTTGTGCTTGAAAAGCAATATCCACCAGGGACTTTTCTTATTCAGGAAATCAATGATACTATTCATTATATTTCCAGATCGGCTATAAAAGACGCGGATTTATGATTTTTGTGCTGTCCTGCTTAAAATATAAACCCACTTGCAACTACCACCTGCTTTTGTTAAAAGCTTTTTATGGTTTATAAGTGGCTTTTTGAATTATCTGATTCTCTTTCTGTGTTTAATGTCTTTCGTTACATTACTTTTCGCTCTTTTTTGGCGTTTTTTACGGCCTTTTTCGTGTGTTGGCTTTTCGCCCCCTATTTTATTAAGAAACTTCACAAAAAAGACATGGGCGAAAAAATTAACTCTGACGGCCCAGATTCTCATAAGAAAAAAAGTGGCACTCCCACTATGGGCGGGGGGTTGGTGCTGTTCGCCCTTTTGCTAAGCTCTCTGCTTTGGGTAGATATGTCTGAGCCTTTAATATGGGGTGCTCTAACTATGTTGGTGGGTTTTGGAGCTATTGGTTTTTGGGACGATTTTATTAAAAGCCGGTGGAAAAACTTTAAAGGCATACCCCCAAGGTATCGTTTGCTATCTGAGTTTGGCCTCTCTGGCATAATGCTGACAGTTCTTATTTACACAAATCAGCTTGAACCTGTTTTATATATTCCGTTTTTTAAGGATATGGCGTTTGACTTATCCTGGTTTTATGTGTTGTTTGGAAGCTTTGTGATCACCGGATGCGCAAACGCAGTTAATTTAACAGATGGTTTAGATGGTTTGGCTATTGTGCCTGTTATGGTATGCGCAGGTGCTCTATCTGTTTTTGCCTATCTGGCTGGGCACTTTGATATGGCCTCTTATTTGGGGATTCCCTTTATAGCAGGTGCGGGGGAGCTAACCCCCCTGGCGGTAGCGGTTTTAGCGGGAGGCTTAGGGTTTTTGTGGTATAACTCCTATCCTGCGCAGATTTTTATGGGAGATACAGGAAGCCTAAGTTTAGGAGCGTTTTTGGGCACTTTAGCGGTTTTTACTAAAAATGAAATTCTTTTGGCCGTTTTAGGAGGGGTATTTGTTGCAGAAGTGTTATCAGTTATTTTACAGGTTGTTAGTTTTAAGCTAACAGGGAAGCGAATTTTTGCTATGGCTCCCCTACACCACCATTTTGAGTTAAAAGGTATGGAGGAATCTAAAATTATTGTCCGATTTTGGATTGTGGCCTGCCTATTAGCTGTTGTCAGCCTCACTACATTAAAGCTAAGATAAAGAATCGTGAAAAAAGGAGTAGTTTGTGGAGTTAAGCGAATTAAAAGGTAAGAAAATCTTAATTGTGGGTTTAGCAAAAACGGGTGTGTCTTTAGCCCGGTTTTTGGTTAAATACGGGGCAGAGGTTACTATCAGTGATCATAAGTCATCGGCAGAACTGGTTTATTATTTAGAACAAGTAGAGGATTTACCTGTTCAGAAAGAGCTGGAAGGTCATAATCCTAAAAGCTTTTTAGACAAGCATCATGTTATTTTAAGTCCAGGTGTGCCCCCTCATTTAAAACTGTTTGAATATATTAAAACGCAAGGTGTAGAAGTTACAGGGGAGTTTGAGTTTTGTTCTCGGTTTATAAAAACCCCGCTTTTAGTGGTTACAGGCACTAATGGCAAAACCACCACCGCCGATCTTATTTTTCGCGCACTTAAGGAATCCGGTAAACAGGTTTGGGCAGGAGGGAACTTTGGCGAACCCCTTAGTGAGTATCTTTATCAGGAGGAAAAAGCAGATTTTTTAGTAGTGGAAGCTTCCAGCTTTATGTTGGAACATATAAAGGAGATGATACCTAAAAATATCATATTTACTAATTTGGCTGAAGATCATTTGGATCGTTATCACAGTATGGAGGAGTATGTTAACGCTAAAAGAAAAATATTTAAAAATGTGTCTGATCAAACAGTAATTATTCTAAACGCAGATGACAAAGCCATTTTAGAATTAGCAAGAGATCCTTTTGTTCAGAAAGGGTGCTTAAGGTATTTTTCCAGAAAAAAATCTTTGGAATCTCAAATTATTATGAAAATAGGGGGTGCTATTTTAATAGGAAATCAAATACGGGTTCGTATCAGTCAGGAAATTGAGTACTACAGTGTCCAAAATAGCTTGATAAAAGGAGGGCATTCTTACGAGAATATTATGGCGGCTATTCTCACTGCTCGCATTAACGGAGCAAATTGGGAAAGTGTACAAAAAGTGATTTCTTCTTATAAAGGTCGTGAGCACCGGTTAAGTTATGTGCGAAAAGTGGGAGGGGTTAAATTTTACAATGACTCTAAGGCCACTAATGTGCATTCTGTAATGAGGGCTTTAGAGATGTTTGAAGATAATGTAATTTTGATTATGGGTGGGAAAGATACAGGTTTAAACTACAAACCCTTGGCCGAGCATATTCAAAGAAAGGTAAAAAATTTAATTTTAGTAGGAGAGGCGAAAGAAACAATTAATCGTCAAATAGGAGATTATTCAGAAACTTTTGTCATTGGAACTTTTGAAGAAGCTGTGCTAATTGCTTATCAAAAATCCCGTATTGGAGATACAGTCTTGCTTTCACCAGGTTGCCCCAGTTTTGATATTTTTAATTCTTTTGAGGAAAGAGGGGATCTATTTACCAACTTGGTTAATCAGTTTAATTAATAAGGATAAAGGGATAAGGGGGCAAAATGAAATACAGTGTATTAATTTTTTTTATAGTTTTTTTCTCTTCAGCTTGGGCCACACCGGTTCAGACTCAAAAAATTATTGTATCTGGTCCTTCCACTCATCTGGTTGAGACTGTTAAGGATATTTACCGCAAAGGAGGCAATATATTTGATGCGACTATAGCAGGTGCTTTTACCTTAAGTGTGACACATCCTTATTTTGTTTCTTTAGGGTGTGGTGGGTTTGCTCTCTTAAAAGGTCAAAAAGGAAAGATTCAAGCTTTGGATTTTAGGGAAATCGCTCCTGCTCAAGTGTCAGAAAATTTTTATATCAAAAATAAACTTTCTTCTACCAAGACGGGAGCGTCTGTGGGTGTTCCTGGCTTTGTGGCTGGCCAGTGGGCTATTCATCAAAAATATGGTTCTCTTCCTTGGGCCGAACTTATTAAACCTGCCATTAAACTGGCAGACAAGGGGTTTAAAGTTTCAGGACAATGGATGAGTAAAACAAAAGGCAAAGTAAAAAAATTTAATCTTTCTGGACAAAGAATTTTTTTTCACTCTGATGGCACACCTTATTTGCCTGGTGAGTTTGTTCAACAAAAAAAACTTCTGCCTGCTTTAAGGCTCATTGAAAGAAAAAACAAAACCCTTTTTTATAATGGGCTGATTGCAAAAGATATTGTGAAAACAGTATCAAAAAACCAGGGGGTTTTAAGTCTTGAAGATTTAAAAAATTATAAGGTTCGTTGGCTTAAACCGCTTTCTTTTTCTTTTGGAAAATATAAAGTGCATAGTATGCCTCTTCCCAGCTCTGGAGGGGTGATTTTGGCTCGTGCCGCCCAGATGATTCAACATAAAAAATCTTATAAGCTTTCTTTATACAGTGTCAGTGAATGGCATTTGTTAGGGGAGATTTTGGCTTTTGCCTTTCGTCCACGAAGCCAAATGGGAGATTTAAAAAACCCTGCACCTTATTTAAAGCACTGGCTTTCCAGTAAAAGACTTTTAAATTTAAGCTCTCAAATATCTTTGAAAAAGGTTAAAAAACTTTCGGTTTTAAGAGACACCTTATTCTTTCGTGAATCAAAAGACACAACTCATTTTTCTTTAATGAACAACCTTGGGGAAGTGGTGTCTATGACTCTCACTTTAAACGGCAACTTTGGTTCTTTTGTGGTTACAGACAAATATGGCATTGTTTTAAATAATCAGATGGACGATTTTAATACTCGCCCCGGAAAACCTAATCAATTTGGCTTAATACAGGGTAAGAACAATAAGGTCCAAATAGGACATCGCCCTTTAAGCTCTATGAGCCCCACTATTGTGGAAAAGGCTGGAAAACCAGTAATGGCCTTAGGAGCGGCGGGTGGGCCTATGATTATCAGCTCGGTTTTTCAAACTTTGTATCGTCATTTAATGAACGGCTTAGATCTGGACTCTGCTGTTCAGTCTCCTCGCTTGCATCATCAATTTTTACCACGGGTTTTATTTGTGGAAAAAAATCGTTTTTCACCTTTGGTTTTAAGTGTGCTTGGGAAAAGGGGACATTATATTAAAACCAGGGATTCTATTGCTAAGGTTTATGCCGTTTCTAAAAGAAAAGATGGCTTATTAGAAGGGGCTTTTGATGCTCGTGGAGAAGGTGCGACAGGTGGCCTTTAATAAGGAGAGGGTGCCGACGACCGACCAACCAACAGGCGCAGGATGCGCAACGCAACAGACAAACCTCTAATCTTTTATGTCCTAAAGAACTGCTTTACGGGATTGTTGGTGCCTTATATGAGACTCAAATTCATCCCAAAATTTGTTGACAAAACTAAGAGCTGGAAGGGCCGCCGCATCTGAAAGTGCGCATATTGTTTTGCCCATCATATTTTCTGAAATTCCCTGGATCAATTTTAAATCCTGCATTCGCCCACGGCCTTTTAAAATATCGTCTATAACCTTGGAAAGCCAGCCTGTTCCCTCTCTACATGGGGTGCATTGACCACAGGACTCATGGTGGTAAAATTTTTCAATCACAGAAAGCATATCTACCATAGAGCAAGAGTCATCTATCACGATCACGGCCCCTGATCCCAACATACTGCCCATCTCACTTAAGCATTCAAAATCCATGCGAGCTTTTTCACACTCTTCAGCTGTTAAGACTGGAGCAGAAGAACCACCTGGGATAACTGCTTTTAATTTTCTGTCTGTTTTAAGTCCTCCCGCCAATTTAATTAAATCCATTAATGGGTAACCAAGGGGTGTTTCATAGTTTCCAGGTTTAGTTACACAACCACTTACGGAAAAAAACTTAGTGCCTGGAGATTTTTCTGTTCCGATAGAGCGAAAAGCATCTACTCCGTCTTGCATAATTACCACTACCGCTGTTAAGGTCTCCACATTGTTTACAATGGTGGGTTTTCCTAAGTAACCTTGAACTGCGGGGAAGGGAGGTTTTAGTTTGGGTTGGCCTTTTTTTCCTTCTAAAGAAGAAATCATACCTGTTTCCTCTCCGCAAATATAAGCCCCTGCTCCTATATAAATATCCATTTCATGGTGAAAATTCGTCCCGCAAATATTTTTACCTAAATAACCTTTGGAATAAGCTTCTTGAATCGCTTTTTTTACAATCTGAATGCAGTTTTGATATTCCCCTCGAATGTATATATAGGATTTATGCGACTGAATAGCATAAGCAGAGATAAGCATTCCTTCGATCATCTGGTGGGGAGCTTTTTCCATAATCAGGCGATCTTTAAAAGTGCCTGGTTCTCCTTCATCTGCGTTGCAAAGGAGGTAGCGAGGTTCATTGTTATTAGGTAAAAACCCCCACTTTACCCCGGTGGGAAAACCCGCCCCTCCCCGGCCCCTTAAGCCAGAGTCTTTTACAGTTTGGATAATCTCTTCTGGTTTTTTTTCGGCCAGAGTCTTTTTCAAAGTTTTATACCCTCCAAAGGACTTATATCCTGTAAGGGTGTGGTAATCTTTTTTATGATAATGTTCACTTAACAATTTGTGTTCCATTGTTTTTTTCCTTAAGTTGGATTGCATGTTATCATTATAACATAAAAAACTTAAAAGCTTCAAACTTATTTCCCTGTTTTACTCGTTTTTAAGAAGTGTTTTTATTTCCTCTACTACAGTTTCTTTTTTTAAAGGACCTATGTATTGGTTATTTACTTGAGCCATAGGGGCTATATCACAGGCCCCCAGGCATTCTACCCGGTTTATGGTAACAGAACCATCCGCACTCATCTCCCCCTCTTTTACATTAAAGCTTTTGCATAAGTGTTCTGCTACCTCTCTCGCGCCGTTCATAGCACAAGATAGGTTACAACAAACCTGAACATGAAGTTTCCCTATAGGATGTTTGTTATACATAGTGTAAAACGATAACACTTCGTTAATATAGGCTGTGGGAATATCCATCACTTGGCTTAAGTAAGAAACGGCCTCTGGTGAGACCCATCCTCCGTTTTCCTTTTGCACCTGGTAAAGGCAGGGTAAAATAGCCGATCTTTTGGTTTCGTAGCGGGTGAGTTCTTTTTTTACAAAAGCCAGCCCTTCTTCTGATAGCTGAAATTTTTTTTTTGCGAGTTCTTTCATAATGTAATTCCTGTTATTTTTTTTCTTAAAGCTTGTTCTGAATAAATACTTTCACTATATTTATTTAGTTGGCTCTGATAAAATACCTTTTCCCCTCTAAAAATCTAAGTTGTTGGCTTTGCCGTTCTTTGCCGTCCTTTGCAGGCAGGAATCTTTTGACTTTTAAGGAAATGTATCAAGCGTTTAACTGAACTAAACATACTTATTCACATCCCATTATTCTACTCTCATGCCAATAATATTATTAGTCCTCATTTTATTATCTTGTGTTTGTTTCTTAAGTTTGTCGTGATTTGATTCATCTGCTTTTTGTTTCTTAAGTTTGTCGCTCTTGGATTCACCCTTTGCTTGTAAGGTTTTTAAAGGTCGCCTAACAGATGTAGTGGTTATCCCACTTTTAATAGCATTCATAATACCGACAGCCTCTAAATAATTTTCAGCCTGAAAAAATTGTCCTTTCCTCCACGGCAAATCGGACAAACTATTTTGCATTAAGTTTTTATTTTCTCGAACAGCAATAACTTTTATACCTTGTTCCAGAGCAGAAAGAGTGGGTAGTCCCAGACAGCCCTCCGGTATAATCAGACAAGAAATATCCTTGGCGGAAATAATATCATGGGAGTAGAGTAGATTTTTTTCTTTAATAATTTTAGGGCTTTTATGCAAACCCTTAAGCACACAGTGAAAAAAAGCAGTAGAAACCGCCTCTGCTGACATTCTGGCATCTACAACCCCAGGGTCCATATTAGCCACTTCAGGGGATTCAAACATAGGCGAATGGGCTGACGGGACATTAAACTTATAGGAAACAGCATGGGTAAGCATAGCTTCCACCCCTCCCCAGGGATTTACCATATTGCCCTCACTTAAAAAATATTCTTTATGATAGTTCGTAGGGACTTTAATAACTGAGGAAATAGCGATGGCATCATAATCTTTTTCATTTTGTCGTAAGATGGAAAACAAATTGTTTATGTCTTCAATTACTCCAATAGCTCTCTTGGAAGAAGAATATTTTGCCTTCATAGATATTGTTGGGGATAATTTGACAATCTTCAAGCAATCTACACCTAAAGTAGCTCTTGCTGAATTAATAGAGTTTATAGCCGAGTTTTCAAAAATAAGGTGTTTATTAGCAGATATAACAGCTAAAATTTTATTTGATCTTACCTGCTTTAAGCCAATAGCTCCCATCATCAGTCTACATATAGTGCTTCCTTCTACATATAAGCTATTTTCTGGCATTTCATTAATATCAGATGCGTTAAGCACATTAGGGTGAGTGATAAGAGTGTCGCAAGCACTGGCCAATAACCTGGCAACAGGGGTGGCGTCTCCGGCATGGCCACCGATTTCAGCTCCAATTCCTGTGGGGACTAACAAAACAACATTAAAATTTTTTGTGTTTTCATAAGGTCGTTTTTCAAACTGAAAAAGATGTTCTGCCTCCTCAAAACCGCTTATATGTTTTGTGTCCAAAACCGCCACTTCGCATTTATATTTTGGACCAAGGCTGTTTGTAACAACCAATCTGACAGGAAAAAACCCTTTTTCCCCTAACAAGCGTGAGACCTCTTTTTTAATGTGAAAAAGTGGACTGCTGTTTGCTTTCGGGACAAGAATTTCTGTTTCAAAAAACTTCATAAAAAACTTAGCCTCCAAAGTTGCGAATATAATCGTCAAAAGTGTAACTTTTTATTTTTTTTAACTCAATACTATTTTCCAGGCAATAAATATCAGGTAAATTTATCCCATTAAACATATTGGCTTTTACAAGAGAATAACTGCCCACTTTGCTAAACAGGACCTTTGAGCCTATTTTAAGCGGGTTTTTTAAAAAATAAGTTCCAAAGATGTCTCCTGCCAAACAACTTGAACCTGCCAATATATACTTATAAGTGGCATCTCTATTGTTTTTCGTGCCTTTCGGGTTAGTGTCTCCCGCGCCCTGTGGTTCGGTGTTTTCTGTGTCCTGCGGGCAGGTTTGGTTTAGCACATTAGGTTGATATTGATATTCAAATACTTCTGGTAGGTGGTTGGTTGTGGTATCTAAAACAGCAATATTTTCCCCATCTCTTTTAAATATATCTATAACCGAAGAAACAAGATAAGCACTATCCCTAACTAAAGAAGAGCCTGGTTCTATAATAATATGTTTAAATTGATATTTGTTTTTAAGATACTGTATTAATTCGTAAAACTTAGATAAATTTTCTTCAGTGTTAAAAATATATCCTCCACCCAGATTAATCCACTGAAACTGTTTAAAATATTGGTTCAAATAAGACTCTATTTTTTTAAAAGTTTTTTCCAGTTCGGAAAAATTTTGACTATCACAGTTATTATGAAAATGTAGTCCTTCTAAAGAGTTTTCGGAGTTTGAGGTTTTTAAGAATTGTGCCACCTCCTTAAGAGGGGTTCCTAATTTTGAAAACTTTTTACAAGGGTTATAGCGGGTGTCTTTGATAAAAGACAGCTCAGGGTTTAACCGGAGGCCGTAACTGGTTTTAGGGTGTAGATGGTCTTTAAACCGCGCCCATTGTTCTAAAGAATTAAATGTAATAAAATCCGCCCTTTGCGAAATCTCATTCCATTGAGTGGTTTTTATTCCAGGACTTATAAAATGAATAGTTTGTTGCTTATAGTTTTTGAACTGAGTTAATTTGTTCTTTGTTTTTAATAAAGCTAAAGCTCCCTCCACCGGTTTTTTAGTTAAATTTGATTTTGTATTGTTTTGGTTTAAGTTTTCTTCAGGAGTCGCAGGGCCATATTCTTTTGATATATGATCGGCAAGTTTTGTCTCAAACACAGAACTTACAGAAAAGCCTGTAACATATTTTGCAATTTCATTTAGAATAGCTATATGGGAGAGGGATTTAACTGAGTAAATTAATTTAATATTAGCCTGTTTAGCTATTTTTTTATGGAGTGAAAGTCTTTTTTTTAAAGTGTCTTTATCAAACACGAAATAAGGTGTGTTGTCTGGCAGATGGTTTTCATTTATTAGCTTGTCAATCATTCCCTTACTCCTTCGTTATTCCTGTATTTGTCTTTTGTCTATCTGGTTTTATTTTCTTTTTTTTAGGTAATAAGACAATTAAAAAATAAAATAGCTAACCCCCAGGCGCGTGGTGTCCCCTGGACGGGGTTAAAACTGGGTTATTGAAATCATTAACTTGACACAATGAGTAATACGAGAATCAGAACACAAAATGGACTTAAGGGTTCAGCTTAACACGGGTGAAAAAGTAATGTGAAGCGATAGAGGCTGGCACACCTTTAAGGTTTAAGTGCCCAACTGGAGAAAAGCAACATGGATAAGTAACCCGCTTTGCGGGTAGAAATACAATCTATGTCAAAAAAAGGCTTTTTAAGCCGAGTCTTGTTTTATTGGGCTAGACTTTACACTGAAGACTTAAAAAAAGCGGAAGAATACCAAAATATCAGTCCTGCCTATTCTCTTATTTTTACAGACTTTGATATATTTAAGCCTGAGCAGTTTAAAGTGTCTAATGACAGAAAATCTTTGGTCAGGAATCAAAGAAAGAATTTTATCAATTCTTTTTCTTTGAGATTGGATGATCCCCCTTATTTTGGGTTAAGTGATGATTTACGTATAGTGTTTGTAGAGTTAAGCCGATTTCAGAGGGAGTATTTATCAGATCTTAACAATATGTTTGATTTTCGTGACTTATGGTGTTATATTTTAAAGAGAGCTGAAAACATGAGTGTGAGGGAATGTAAAATTTTATCAAAAAAGGGGGAGGAGATGAAAAGAGCAGTAGAACATTTAAGGGATTTATCACAGGATGAGGATTTGCGCAGGGAAGAGGAAGCGAGGGAGAAGTTTCTTATGGATCAGAGGGCAGAGAAAGCCTATGCTTTTGATGAAGGCATGGAAAAAGGCAGAGCAGAAGGTAGAGTAGAAGGGATGCAACAAGGCATGGAAAAAGAAAGAAAGGCGGTGGCTCTCAATATCTTGCGAAAAAACTTAGATATTTCCACTATTGCTGAAGTAACAGGCTTAACTGAAGATGAAATCAAACACTTAAAAGAGAAAGCAGGGTTATAGAGATGAAAAGAGCGGTGGAGCATTTAAGGGATTTATCAGTTTTTATTTTTTGGCATATTTCAGTAAGGCGAAAAACTGGGGTTTTGTGCTGTTTTAAAGAGAGGGAATCATATCGATGAGGCCAGGGTGGGTTAACATCTTTTTTGGTATTTAATGCAATACACTGTAAATTATTGGAATCACTTAAGTTATTAGTTTTTTTATTTCCAAACTATTAAAATAATATCTGGCCATACCGGCAAACTCGCTATGTGAATCTTGCATTTCTTTTATATCTTTTTTAACTTGTTTTATTTTAGTCCTCTCTTTTAAATTATCTTTTTTAAGTGAAGCAAGATATTTGCATAAATATAAGTAATGTTTAAACTTTTCTACTCTTCTTGAAATAACGTTTTTAGAGTTTATTCCTGTTAGCTCATTTACAGTTTTTTTTCCTCTTTCATTTTTCCCGATAGTTTTTATCATCAGTGGTTCTGTGTTATTTTTAGGAATATCATACTCTATAAAGTCTTCCGGGTTTTCTGTTAAAGGGTTTATCAAAAAAGGCTTTTCTTTTTTTATGTCATCTGATTCTTTAAAAGCTCTTTTACTTTCATCCAGCAAAGGAAATTGTGTGTCTTTAGTTTTATTGCATGTTTTACAGGCTATAAGCAGGTTATCCCATTCGTAAGCCAGCCACCAATACCCCTTATGTTTTTCGTTTTCTTTTACTTTGGCTTTAGGGCGAAAATGCTCTACATCTGAGTCTCCTCCTTCATCTCTTTTTCGCTCACAATAACAGCATTTCCCATGTTGAGAGCTATGCAGATATTCTTTAACTTTTTTGTCTTTTGTCCATAAAGCTTTAATTTTTATTGTGTTCCCCTGACTAATAGCTTTTTTTATCTCTGCCAGTTCTTTATTTTTCTGCTTATCCATAACAGTATTTTGAGGTGGAGTGTCGCGTTCAATTTTTATCATGTTTAGCACCTTGAGTTTGCTTAATTAAATAAGATGATAGTTGCTCTCTTATTCTTTTATCTCTTAAAGTATCCCACATAGGGAGGTCTTTAAGATCTTGTTCTATTTGTTTCATCTTTTCTTTCTCTTGCGTGGTTCTTTCGTCCTCATTTTTTAAATAAATATCCCTATACTCCTCAAGAGTTGTTTCAATATTTTTGCTTCTGGCACTTGTTAGATCAAAAATGCTGGAAGTAAGTATTTGATCCACCCTATAACCTCTATAGCTTTCCTTCATATCAAAAGGCTCCACTTCACTATGCTTATTCTCATAAGAGGCTTTAATAAGCTGTGCTCCACTTTTTAGATCATTTAATCCCAAGACACATATAGGGGTGTGTGTGCTCCCTATAAATTGCATATTCGGAAATTGCTCAGCAAGAATGCTTATAATGTTTCTTTGCCACTTAGGGTGCAGGTGTTGTTCTACTTCATCAATAATAAAAATACCAGAAGTTTTGTTTATATCAAAACTTTTGCTTTTATATAACAGTCGCCAGCTTAAAAAGTCCATAATGGTAGTAATCATGGACTGATAGCCATCACTTAAAGCGTTAAAAGAAATCTTTCCCCATTGCTTAGTTTTGACAAACAACCCTTTTTCTGAAAGAATTATATCATCACTATCATTGAACATTAATATTTTTTTCAAAGATTTTTTAAGAGGGTTAAAATTTTTTTTATTAAAACTGATTCTTCTCACTCCTAATTCTGCATTTTGTAAGGAGGAGTCTTTAAACAAATTGTATACAGAGTCAACAACAGCGTATTCTTCATAATCGTTTGTGCCGGTAATAGCTCTTCCTACTCCATAGCCTACAGCAAAAATTTTTTCTCTAATTTTGCTCTCTTCTATCATTTCCTTTATTTCAGTTTCTTTGCCAGAAGAATCCAATTTACATATTGTTTGAGACACTATTTCACTGTTCCCACGCAATTTTATTTCAGTTAAAAATTTGTATTTTTGTTTTTATCTTTTAAAATGATCTCCACAGATCCTTCGCTCTCTCCTTGTCTTAAAAACTCACCATATAACTCTGTAAGCAACCCTCCAGCACTGGATCTATCACATAAACCAAGTGCGAGACATCTCAGAATAGTAGTTTTACCATCTCCGTTATTGCCCACAATAAGAGACCAGTGTTTTATATCTCCATTTTCATTTTCAAATGAAATATCCACTTCTTTAAAACATTTTATATTTTTAATTTTTAAATTTGATATTTTCATATCATCCCCTCTAAATAATTAAACTCTACTTTACTTTGCAAAATAATTTCATTAAAAATATTATAAGTATAACCATCTTTGATAGCTATTTTAAAACATTTATGTAATTGATTGATATTGATAATTTCTTCAATACTCTCCATATATTTTTCTACTACTTTTTTTATGGAGTAGATTCTTATTGCATCATTTTTTATTTTTTTTAAAATTTTTTGTTTACTGTCTTTTGATTTCACCACAAAAGTTACTGGATACCGATGTATTTTATCGATATCTAAAAAATATTTTTTTACATCTAAAGTTTCCGTTACCTGAAAAAATCTTCCTAATGGTTTCATCACAAAATCAATACCTCCATCATTAGCATTTGTTCTTCCAGTCTTGTAAAGTATTAATTTATCTTCTTTAATTTTATCTATTTCAAAACCCCAATATATTGTTTGATCATTATAGTAATATTTTAAAATAGCATAACTCACAATTTCAAATAATCTGGCATCCATATTTGGTTTAAGTAAATTAAAAATGAAACGTTCCATTTCGTTTGATTTCTTTTTCTGGGTTTTTTGCAAAGCAAGGCAATTTTTTATAAATTGCTCTAAAGATTCTTTTTTAACTTGTGCATATTGATCAATAATTTCCAGAACAACACAAGCTAAGTTATATTTTTTTCTACCAACTTTAATTTTAATAAGATTTTCATTAATCCAATATTTGTTAGTTTCAAAATTTCTTAAAATTGGTGTATATTCAGAATGTGGAAAGAATTTTTCAAATTCTGCATTCATTCGATGATTTAAAGCATGATTTTGTAACTTAGCACCGAAAGGTAACTCTCTTTGTCGTTTAAATAGTTTAGTAAATTCTGCACCTTCATACTTTGAGTAATTGCCTTTTTTGTCAAATTCTTTATTTAAGTAATCCTCTATAATGACATAAATTGCATATAAGTTTGCAAAACTACCTCGTGCTTTCGCATCTCTATTTGCTGACTTTGTTTTGATATTTATATATTGTAATAGATGACTCTTTTCGAACAGGTTGTCACTCATTTTTGAAAAGTGCTTATTTAATATTTTTTTAATTACAAGTGTAAATTGATGTTCCATAACTGTCATACTCATGATTAAATTATAACTTTAAAGAAAAGAAAGTTCATGTTGTAACTCATTTGTTGGTTGTTTATAGTTTTTTACTTCCTTTTTTAAGTCTTTACCTTTATATTTTTTTTGAATAGCAAGCCTCCTTAATCCAATTTTTATATAATCTTCTTGTAACTCTATTCCCAGAGATCGCCTTTCCAATTTTTTAGCTACAAATGATGTTGTAAAAGTGCCAGAAAAAAGATCTAGCACAAGTTCTCCTTTAAGAGAGCTGGCTTTAATAATTCGCTCCAGTAAAGCCACTGGTTTTTGGGTGGGATGATTTTCATATTCTTCCATTCGATAGCGCACTCTGGGGAACTCCCACACATTACCAGGGACTTTTTTTGAATTATACACTTGAGGAGGGGTTTTTCTGTAGTCTATTAATTTCCTCTTTGCTCCAGTTTTTGCTGAAACCAATATATCTTTTGCGTTAAATGTGTATTTGTTTTTATCTTTTACACAAAACAAAATGGGTTCATATAAAGAACCATAATATTTTTTTGCCTGCACACCTGAACTATCATAATACCACACTATGCGGGATAAAATAGAAAGTTTCTGGCGCAGAAAAATATCAAAATAGGGCATAAATTGAGTGGATGTCATAACATACATACTACCAGTTGACTTTAATTTTTTGATAGATAAGTCCAACCATCTATAGCACCATTTTATGTAATTTTGATCATTATTCCATTTGTCTTTGTAACCATTAAAGTTTTTTCCTATGTTGTAAGGAGGATCAATAAAAATTAAGTCAACCGTGTTGTTGCCGATGGTTTGTAAAGCCTCAATTACATCACCCATAATTATTTTATGGGTGTTATTTCCAAATATTGTTATTTTTTTCATATTTCTGTTACTTATACTAATTTTTAAAAATTAGAACAACCTCACACTCTCCACATGAAGTTGTAAATAAATAATATAAATACCTCCATTTTAGGGGAGGATTAGAGAGTAAAAGAAGCTTTATTGCTACATTACTTTGGTTTTCATAGTCAAGTTTTAAAATAGCCTCGCTCACAGTTTCGAGCAATCTGGCAGATCTATTACCAGTTATCTGGCAATCCACTGGTTATGCTTGTTTTTAGCCCTTGACTACACTCCCAATATATCCGATAAATAGGGAGTATGATACATAGGTTACAACAGCTCAAAACCCGGCAAAGCTTATTTCTGTTCGGAGCCAGAGGAACGGGAAAATCCACCCTATTACAAATGACTTTTCCTTTGAAAGACACTTTGTGGATAGATCTTCTGGATTATAAACAGGAAAACTCTTTATCTAAAAACCCCGATAGGCTTTCTTTTTTAATTGCAGGAGGGCAGTTTAAAAGGGTAATTATTGACGAAGTTCAAAAAGTTCCTAAATTATTAGATATTGTTCATAAGGAAATGGAGGCTAACAAAGCCGTTCAGTTTATTATGACAGGTTCCAGTGCGCGAAAGTTAAAAAGAGGGCAGGCTAATTTATTAGCTGGTAGAGCAGTGGCTTATTATTTATATCCGCTTTCTTGTTTTGAAACTAATGGTAAGCCGTTTAAACTCAAAACATATATGCGTTGGGGTGGACTTCCCAGGCTATGGAATCTTCACTCAAAATCGGAAAAAAAACTTTTCCTGGAAAGTTATGCTCATAATTATCTAAAAGAGGAAGTGCTTCAGGAACAAATTATAAGAAATGTTCAGCCGTTTAAGAAGTTTTTAGAGGTTTCAGCTCAGATGAACGGACAGATTATAAACTATTCTAAGTGTGCACGAGAAATTGGAGTAGATCACAAAACAGTTCAAAATTATTTTTCTGTTTTAGAGGACACTTTGCTTGGTTTCTTTTTACCTGCGTATCATTGTTCTGTTAGAAAACAGCAAAGCAAAGCCCCTAAGTTTTTCCTTTTTGATTTAGGAGTGAAAAAAGCTCTTGAGGAAACTTTGGATGTGCCTTTGCGACCAAGAACTTATGGTTTTGGTCAGGCTTTTGAACATTTTATTTTATCAGAGTGTTGTAAGCTCAATCACTATTTCAGAAAATCTTATAAGTTTTCTTATCTTAAAACAAAAGATGGATTGGAGGTGGATTTGGTGATCCAAAGGCCTGGTAAAAAAGATGTTCTTGTAGAGATTAAATCAACACAAGAAGTTAACTCAGAAGATACAAAAGCCATTAGTAAAATTGCAAAGGATTGGAAGACTCCTTGCTTAACAGAGGTGTGGTCTTTAGATCAGCAGGAACAAAAAATCAAAAAAGTTAAATGCCTCCCTTGGGATAAAGCCCTAAAAACTCATTTTCCCATCCGATAGCTGTAGAATAGGTTTTACATAAGTTCTGTTGGTACTTTTTTATAAATGTGTTACTTTTATAATGTCCTGTGTCCACTTTTTTTTAAGATATTCCATAACTAATCTCCGATGACAATGTTCAGGTTCAGGTTCACTGCATAACAAACAACCCTGGTGCAAAATATTTTTTATATCCTGCTCCTCAATACGTCTTTGTGCCATAAGTGTTAAAAATTTATCTTCGTAAACAGTCCAATCTCCTTTGTTTTTTTTGTACTCATCTAAGATATTTTTTGTTGGGGCCATGTCAGGAATATGAATGTAGTTCATGCCAGATAGTGTTTTCAGGAAATAAATCAAATCGGTTTTTTTTGCGAAACCCGCGAGCTGAGATACATTGTTTAATCGAACATCTACTATTCTCTTTGCTCCAGACTGCTTAAGTTTTTCAAAAAAATCTTTAGCTGTTTTTTTTGTAAAACCAATGGTATAAGTTTCAATAGTTTTCATAGGTTTTTATTTTATCCTTTAACCATCCCCATCTTTAAGAAAAAAAACCGGGATTGTTTAAAAAAGGTTCTTCCAGAAAATTAGAACTTTCTTTATTAGTGTAGGCGATTTTTTGAGCTTGCCGGTTGTAAGCTTCTTCAATACATTCTTTTTCGGTTCTAAACATGTGCGGGGTTAGTTTAAATTTATCCATTAGTGCTTTTTCCATTTCCCGGTGTGTAAAAACAGAACCATTTGGAAATATATGTTGGATTTTAACCTCAGGCCAGTTTGCCTTCTGGCAAAATTCCCGGCAAACTAAAATCATTCTATGACACTTTAAAGGGTCTCCTTCAGAACACATAAGTGCGATATTGTTCATATTCAGTTTTTCCACCATTTGGCTTAAAGTTTCTTGAAAAACAAACAACCTGGCTACACGACCATATTGTAGCTTTCCTTTGTTGTCATAACAAGAGGGATCACTTGTTCTGCCCCCCAGTTTATCACCCATAAACAAATAAACAATGTTATTTTTAAGCAATTTTTTTTCTATAAGTTCTCTGTTAAATGCTTTATTATATTTGCTGTAGGGCTTTGACCTAACATCCCACACTTCTTGAACAGAATGTTGGTTAAGTAGTTCTATAAACCGGGCTATTGTATGCGTAGAATGACCTATTGTAAAAAGAGTGTTTTTCATTATGTTTATTTTTCCTTAGTTTGTAAGATATAAGCCCCTACTGAAGCTACAAGGGCTTTATTTTCTTAAAACTACACTTATCTTGTTTAGCTGATTTTAATCCTCTGTGCCTCAGACACAATTATTTAAAATGGCGGATCTTTAATGATAGAAGCTACTAATTTATAGTAATATTCCTCAAACTCCAATCCAATACTGATACATAAATATACATTATTTACATTGTAAATGCCATTTTCTTTTTTTAAAAAATAATGCTCTACTCTTGGATCTGTGATAGCCAAGTTATATTTATCTTTGTTGAAGTGAAATATAGCCCGTGCTTTTCGCTTTCCATAGGAGGAGCTTAATATTTCTATTTTTAACTTTTCAAGATAAATCAAATACAGCGATGAGTGTAACGGTGGGCCATTTGTAACTTTAAAACGATCATTATGCCCGTTAGAACTATGCAATCCGTTTATCCATAACTTTAGAGGTTTATCTGTCATAAAGTTTAGACTGTTATAGTTTGATTTGCTGATTTTTTTCCAATGAGATTTAGAATCAATAAGATGATTTTCCGGTTGAAGATTATGTGGCTTATGTTGGATAAATCTAATGGATATAATATCTAACAGCTGAGGATAATCTCCATTTTCAAACATCCGCTCTTCTTCTGATATTTCCTCAGTTTGTCGGTTACTGACAGGCCTTATCCATTGGCCGGATTGATTATGGATTATTTCTTTTCCGGCGATACATCTCCCAGACTTTTTTCTGGAGTTGGCCAGACACACTATTGTTTTTTCATAATTCATTATATACAGTCCTAAAGTTTATTTTTTATTCCCGCTTTAATTTTTCATAAGATTGCGTTTGTTCATTAATACAGCCCTAAAGCTTGTTTTCAAGTTCTGGCATTTTGTGATTATCAGGGATTTTTTAGTAGTTTTTATTTTGGAAAACAAGGTATTTTGTGGGTTTTTACCTTTTTCCCTCCAATTTACAGGCGGTTTAAGCCAGCTGGTTCATTTTTTTAAAGTTTTTATAAGAAAAACAACCCTAATTAATATTTTTCTCTAAAGTTTTCGCTAACTAAACCGATAAATGGTGTATGAAAGCCATAGTTCCTTTACATAAAAGAGAATCAGGGAGTGAAAAAGTGAGAAAAAACCCATTTTACCCCCCCCCCGCACTGCGTCATTACAGCAGGGTTTTAAGAAAACTTTACTAAACCAAAAAGGCTTAGGGTTAGTGGAAGTCCTTTTAGTTAGTGCTTTAGGTTTAACAATCAGCTATGGGGTGCTTAAAGTGAATGAAGTTTCTATGCAAACCTCAAAAGTCGTCAATAGTGCTCTCATTCAGCGGGACCTAAGAACAGAGCTTGGTAAAGCTTTAGGAGATAAAGCGTCTTGTGTCCATAATTTAAAAAACCCAACCAGTTCTTCACCTAAAACCTCTATAGATGTTTTACAAACCGCCGGTGGGGTTACCTTAATTGATGGTCGTGCAAATCAAAACCTATTTAAAACAAATCTAAGAATCCAGAAACTGGAATTTAAAAACAGCAAAGATTTTTCTATTTATTACAGCAAAGAGGGTTTAGGTCGATATGAAACCTTGCCCAAGGCAGACGGGACAAAGGGAGTTTGCACAAGCGCAGACACCAGCGGATGTTACTCTATAGGCTGTAAAATAGACTTTTCTTGCAGTAATAATCATTGTGATGGAGCGGGGGATAAGTGTTCACTTACAACTTGCACCGAGAGCGTAGTAGGTATTATTGGCGGGGGAGCAAATTGCTATATGGTGGAAACAGAGGGAAATAAAAAAACCCTTGTGGGTTGTGGGGGAGCAAGTGACTCCGGGGGGACAAAGACCACAGCTTTAGGCTTTGGTGCGGGTAAAGTTAACACAGGTAATATGAACACTTTTTTAGGAGCGGGAGCGGGATATAAAAACACCACAGCCGAAAGAAATACCTTTGTCGGAGAAGGGGCCGGATATAACAGCACAGGGGAAAAGAATACTTTTGTAGGTGTGGCGACCGGATATAACAACACAGGAGCACGGAACACTTTTTTAGGCACTTGGGCCGGACATAACAACACCGCTGGATACCACAATGCCTTTGTCGGGGAATCCGCCGGATTTAAAAACACCACAGGTAATATGAACACTTTTTTAGGCACTGGGGCCGGATATAACAACACCACTGGCCATATTAATACCTTTATAGGAAGATACGCTGGTAATAAAAACACCACAGGGGAAAAAAATACTTTTATAGGGGAGACCGCAGGTCTCCTAAACACCACCGGCGAATTAAATACCTTTGTAGGATTAAGGGCGGGTGCTGATCACACTACAGGAGAGGGAAACACTTTTTTAGGCACACAAGCGGGCAGACAAGCCACCACGGGCCGTAATAATACCTTTATAGGCTATCAATCCGGTTGGCAACATACTACAGGAAGTAACAATATAGCTATAGGTCATCAAACCACATTAGGGCCAGGTAGCAACCAGATTAACATTGGTAAAATGATTAAAGCGGGTTCAGGATATATAAAAATATGCGATGTAAACGGTAATAACTGTTTAAGAATCAAAGGAAGAGAAAAGACTGTGAGTGGCAAAAAAATAGGGGTTTTACAAATATGTAATTCAAGCGGTGGTGAATGTATTATTTTAAGTAAAGAGTCGCTTAAGTGTCCCCAAAACCGATACTTTAGAGGGATCAATAATGACGGAACGCCTATATGTCCCTCTTTACCAGGTGGTACCCCACAAACTTTAGGTAATACAAATAACATTAGACTGGCTGGGGCCCATTGCGGAAGTGGTCGCTATCTTAATGGATTTAACAGCGATGGTACTCTTAAATGCGTAAATTTACCTAATAATAGATTGTCTATGGATTGCGGAAGTGGCAAATATCTTAGGGGAATAAGAAGCAATGGTTCTGCTATTTGCGGGAATTTACCAAGAGGGGTACATGTTCAAACATGTCCCGCAGGGAGTTATGTCGTAGGTTTTTATGAAAACGGGCGGATTAGGTGTTCACCTTTAAAACCTAAAGGTGTACCAAGATGTGCTACTTATGAGCATGTCCGCGGGTTCAATAGCGATGGCAGTTTAGCTTGTGTTAACCCTTGGGCTAATAAAACTTGGTGTGGAAGTCGAGCCTTAACAGGTTTTACCAATAAAGGATTCAAGGTATGCGCACCACCACCACCCCGCCAGGGATCAGGCGGCAGGGAAAACGACCCAAACCAAAGAGGACATGGCCCCGCCGAAGGGGCCGGCGGTAGAACGGGCAGATAAGGAATACATGAAAAACAAAAAAGGCTACACACTTATTGAAATACTTATGGTCTTGACCTTAATTGGAATAGTGAGCGGGATAGCTACTGTTTCCTACCGGGGTTATAATTTTAATATTCAAGAAAGAGATTTAAAACTTTCAGGAAAACTATTTGCCAATGCGGTTAAGAATTGCATTGGTATAGTGGGTGGGTGGAGTGTTATCAGATCAGACGGGACAACAATAACACCTTGTAAAGCAGACGACACTGCAGAATTAAAATCAAAGCTTAGTTTTACCTGTCCCCCAGACGCGACTTGTGATGTGCATACCCAAAACAGTTATAAATATTACTGCCTAAGTATTAGTAAAACAGTATCAGGAAAAAAACTTCAGGTATTAACCCGTATTCCTTATAACAACCCTACAGATTATCAAATATGGTGTGGCCAAGTTTCTGCTTATTTAACTTTAGGGGGGAAAACCTGCAAAAAAAGCCCAGGGTGGACTCCCGCAAAACCCCCTGGTCAAACCACACCACCACCCAGAGTAAAACTTCAAGATAAGGGTTTTGAAAAAGGCTGTGCCAATTTTAAATAACCCCGTCTTCTTAAACTTAACTCAAGACCTGATGTTTAAAATCTACTTCTCAAAAGATAAACAAGTTCTGCTCTCTCAAAAAAGGGGGAAGAGATTGAAAAGAGCGATGGTTAAACTAATAACTTCTGACTTTTATCGATCCAGTTCGCCAGCAATAACATTCATACTGCCCAGAATAGAAATCACATCTGCCACTAATGTTCCCTGTATTTGTTTAGGGAAAGACTGATAAATAGCAAAGCAGGGGGGGCGCACCTTTAAGCGATAAGGGTTGCCACTTCCATCACTTATCAGATAAAAGCCCAACTCACCATTAGCTGATTCAGTAGCTGAATAGGTCTCTCCTTCTGGTGGCCTTAAGCCGTTCATTACCAGCATAAAGTGTTGCATAAGGCCCTCAATGTTTCCGTACACATCTTTTTTCTCCGGCAGAACAATATTTTTATCCCGAAGAGTGTAATCTCCGGGTGGAATATGAGGGGCCACTTGCTCAATAATTTTAATAGATTCGCGCATTTCTGCCACCCGGACCAAGTAGCGATCATATACATCCCCTGTCCTGCCAGTAGGAATATCAAAATCCAGTTCATCATAACGATAATAAGGGTCTACTTTTCTTAAGTCTAAATTCATGCCCGTGGCTCTTAAACAAGGTCCTGTGTATCCCCACTGGATAGCCTCTTCTATGGATAAAGCTCCAATACCTTGTGTGCGATCTATCCATATACGATTTTGAGAGAGCAAAAGCTCCAGCTCGTCCACTCCTTTTTTCATCTCCTCACAAAACTGGAGAACATCTTTAAACCACCCAGCAGGGGGTTCTTGCGCCATCCCTCCCACACGGGTAAGAGAGACAGTAAGTCTTGCGCCACATAGTTTTTCAAATAAGGTGTAAACTTTTTCGCGGTAAGTAAACAGGTGAAAAAAACCCGTTAGCGCACCTAAGTCAACTGCATTGGCTCCAATGCAAATAATGTGATCGATAATGCGGGAAAGTTCACATAGGATCACTCGAATGGCCTCTGCTTTAGGTGGCACTTCCACCCCAAACAGTTTTTCTACAGTCCGGCAATAACCTACATTGTTCATAGGGGCGGAGCAGTAGTTAAGCCGATCTGTATAGGGGATCACCTGATTATAGGGATGGGTTTCTGCCATTTTTTCGAAACAGCGATGAAGGTAACCTATCTCAACCCCTGCTCGGTATACACGCTCTCCTTCCATCTGAGCCATGATTCGTAAAGTGCCGTGAGTAGCAGGGTGCGAAGGGCCAATGTTTAAAGGGATGAGATCTTTTTCTTCGTCTGCTATGTTGTGTGTTCCTGTTTCGTTAGATAGGTCCTTTTTGTTAGACAGATCCTTTTCCCTACTATTAGTGGCCTCGCCGTTTGTCTCGGTGTTGTCTTTGGAATCAGGGGGGTCTTTATCGAAATGCAAAGGTAAAGCCTCTGTGCAGTGCTGTTGATAATCTGCTGGGTAGTCTTTTCTTAAAGGGTGACCCTTAAATTGGTGATGGGTCAAAAGCCGTTTCATATTGGGATGGTTTTTAAACCTCACCCCAAACATATCGTAAATTTCTCGTTCAAACCAATCTGCTGTCTTCCATATAAATTGAGCAGTAGGGATTTGCTCCCCCTCTTTTACCACACTTTTTATTCTGAGTCGGCTGGCGTTTTTAGAGGAAAAAAGCTCATACACAATTTCAAATCTTTTTTCCCTCTTAGGATAATCCACCCCTGCCACTTGCATTAAAAAATCAAACTGGCCTGTTTGCTTTAAGTGTGTCAGTAAAGGCACAACACAAGAGGGAGAGGCTATTACAATATAATCGCCAAATTGCTCTTGAAAGGTAAAGTTTTCCTGCGGGAACTTCAGGCACAAATTTTCCTGAAGAGATTTAAAGGATTGCTTCATAGCCAAATGTCTTTCATAGCCAAATGTCTTTCATAGCCTAAAGCCACGCCTGTTTATCGCCGTGCCTTATTTTATAGCCAAATGTGTTTCATCGTCATACACTTAAATTATTACCGTCCCCACCATTACCATCCCCCTTTTCATCGCCATACTCCTGGTTTCCAGTTTTCTTTCCAAGGACGAGGGGTCTCGTCTGTAATCATTTTCTGGATAGCCATCACTCCATCTAAAACCGCCTCTGGTGTGGGTGGGCATCCAGGAATATACACATCTACAGGGATAATTTTATCCACTCCTTGCAAAACATGGTAAGCCCTGTAAAACCCGCCGGAACTGGCACAAGCTCCCATTGAAAGCACAAATTTTGGTTCTAACATTTGTTCATACACCCGAAGAATAACGGGAGCCATTTTTTCTGTAATGGTGCCTGCTACAATCAACAAATCAGACTGGCGGGGGGAAAATCGCACCACCTCCGCACCAAAACGAGCCAAGTCATATCGAGGTCCCATAACAGACATCATCTCAATTCCACAACAAGCTGTGCCGTAAGGCATGGGCCAGAGCGAGTTTCTCTTTCCCCAACCAGCTATTTTTTTGGCCTGAGTGGTAAAAACAAAAGAACCTGTATTTCCCGCCGGCGGGTCTTTTAGTGCTTTTTTAGCTTTCTGGTTATTATTTGTATTGGTTTTCATATAAACCCTATTGTAAGGTGAACAGGAATGAAAAATCAATAAAACATCAAGGACAATTTTGATTAAAAAACTTTCTGCTCTTCTTCGCGTGCCTAAGTCTGTTAAAAACAGTAAAAAAGCCTCTTTAGTTCGTTCAGGAACATCAAGAGAGCTAAAAAACTCTGCTTTTCAGAACCTTAAAGGGACTGTTAAAAGGCATCCCGATGGGTTTGGTTTTTTTATTCCTGAAGATCCTCATTATCCTGATATATATCTACCTAAAAGGGAAATGCTCGGCTTAATGAGCAATGATAAAGTGAAGATAGCTATTCAGGCCCGAAAACCCACAGGTCGCGTCTCCCGCATGAGGCAAAACATAAGAGTTCAGGAAAAAGTTCCAGTTAAAAACGGGGATGGAAGCCTTAGTTCTGTGTTACGCCAAAAGGGTCTTTTTTCAGGTAAAGTGCTCCAGATTGTTAAAAGATCACAAGAGTTTTTAGTGGGGCAATATTTGCCCCTTTCTGATAAAAAAGGTCTTATTAGGGATGAGAGCTTTCAATGGGGAGAAGATTTAAGGCTTCAGCTTAAGAAAAACCAAAAAATTCAAGCTAAGGAGTGGGTGCAGGTAAAAATCACCCACTGGCCAGGCAGTTCTCAAGGGTTAAGCGGAGAAATTGTTTGTTCTTTAGGCCTGTTTCCAGAGGCTTTAGAAGACAATATTCGTGTTGTGCAAAAACATAACCTTCCTGCCTCCTTCTCTGCGGAATGTTTAAAAGAGGCAGAGCAAGTGCCTAAGTCGTTTTCAAAAGATATTTTAGATAACAGGCAAGACTTAAGGGCATTAGCTTTTGCTACCATTGATGGAAAAACAGCGCAGGATTTTGATGATGCCATTTATGTTTCTTCTGATTCCAAGGGATGGACGCTTTATGTGGCTATCGCTGATGTAAGCCACTATGTCCAAAAAGGTTCGGCAATGGATAAGGAGGCCCTAAAGAGGGGAAACAGCGTTTACTTTCCAGGCTTTACTCTTCCCATGTTACCAGAAAAATTAAGCAACGATCTTTGTTCTTTAAAGCCAGGTGAGGATCGCTTAGCATTTGTGGCAGAAATGCGTTTTGATAAGGAAGGGAAACGAAAAAAAGCCCAATTTTATACGGCAGTTATCCAGAGCCAGGCTCGTTTAAACTATGGATCAGCTCAAGAAATAATAGAGCAGGAAAAAAGCACGCTTGATCTAAAAAAGACGACCACGGGCCTTCATAGTAAAGTTTCCGCCCGTATAAAAGAAAATGTGCTTTCTGCTGAAAAACTGGCCCAAAAGCTCCTCCAAAAAAGGCTTAAAGATCACTTTATTAATTTAGAAATACCAGAGACGGAAATAAGTTTAAATTCCCTCGGAGAACCACTGGATATAAGCCAAAGTCGAAGGCTTTTTTCCCACCAACTTATAGAAGAGCTTATGCTTTCTGCCAATCAGGCGGTTGCAGAATATTTATGGAAAAACAAAACCTCCACCCTTTATCGCATACATGATCCTCCAAAGCCAGAATCCTTAAAGCTTTTAGAGTCTTTTATCCAAGGCTTAAGTGTTAAGCTTAAGCTGGCTGAGCCAGATTTGCAAAAAAAGATTTCTTTTCTGATCAAAAAGTTTGCGGATCACTCTTTATCGGAAGTTTTGCAAATTCTTATTCTGCGCTCTTTATCACAAGCTGTTTATAGTGCTCGAAACAAGAAACATTTTGGTTTAAATATTAAATACTATACTCATTTTACCTCCCCTATTCGTCGTTATAGTGACTTAGTAGTTCATCGCGCTTTAAAGTCCGCTCTGGCCAAAAAATCTTTACCTTATAAAATCCATGATTTGGAATCTCTTGCAGAAACAACAAGTGCTTGCGAGCAAAGAGCTGTAAAAGCGGAAAGACAGATTAAAGACATAAAAAGAGCGCGGTTTTTAAAGAAGCATTTAGGAGAAGAAATGGAAGGCACCATTTGTAGCGTCACCCGTTTTGGTTTTTTTGTCCGGCTGAGACTTTATGATATTGAGGGGTTAGTTCATATAAATAGTTTAAATGGCCAATGGGAATTGGACGAGTCTTTATTGGAACTAAAGTCTAAATTTTCTGGGTTTAGGTTTAAAATGGGGGATTTTGTTTCCATTCAGGTGATATCCGCTAATGTGGATTTGGGACAAATTGATTTTAATTTGCTCACACATAAAGGGAAGAAAGAAAGCTGGATTTTTAAAAATGAGGAATCTTCTTCAGGTTCTTTAAAAGGTCCTTTTAAAAAAAAGGGAGCTAAAAAGAATGTGAATAATAGTCATCGAAAAAGAAAAAAAAGAGCTAAAAAAACGCACAAAGAAGCAAAATCGGGCAGAAAAACCAGAGCAAAAGGTAGAAGAACCAGAACCGGTGTTAGATCCAGCACAGGTGTTAGAACCGGAGCCAGAGCTGGTTTTAAAGCCAAAAACCAGAGCAAAAGCCAAAAACCAGAGTAAAAGCTAAAAACCAGAGTAAAAGCTAAAAACCAGAGCAAAAAGTAGATAAAGCCCAATCTAAAAGCCAAACGAAACTAACTGTTGTCTCAAAAAGAGACGAAAAAAAATTAAAACTTTTTCATCAACTCGCCGATAGGTAAAAATGAGGTTATTAATAAATAAGAAATATTTGTTTAACATAGTTCCAGATAATATCAGGAACAATTTAGGGAGAAAATAATGAGTATTACTATGCAATTTCATGGAATGGAGCAAAAAGAGCATCCTCGCCATTTAAAAGATTATTTAGAGTCTTTGCTTCGTCATGCCCCTTCCCGATCCACTTGCCATCTTCATATTTTTAAAGAACCTAAAGGGTATTTGTGTAAATTGACTGTTCACTCCAATGTTAAAACTTTTTCCTCTCATTTTAAAGACGAAACTATGAAAATCACTGTAAAAACGGTTTTAAAAGATGTAAAAAAACAAATTGCTATCTGGAAGAAAAACCGATCTTCTCTGGAATTAACTGGGGTCACTTCCCTGGCCAGTTTAAACCTAAGCTCCTTAGATGATCTGGACAAAAAAGATGATCTGGACAAAAAAGAAGCAGAAAATTATCATCTAAAAAAAGTCGCTTAATTTATATCCGTTCTGCCGTTCTGCCGTTCTGCCGTTCTGCCGTTCTGCCGTTCTGCCGTTCTGCCGTTCTGCCGTTCTGCCCTCATACCCCCTTGTCCCTCTGAAAGACCTTTAATTGGTTGCCTGTGATAAACCTTTTCATCTCTAAACTGCAAAGCCAAGTACTTGGCTTTGCAGTCCCTTGAAAGCGGGTATCCAGAACCTAAACTGAAAGCCTAAAAGGCTTTCAGCCTTTTTCAAGTGGGAATCCAGTCAAAAAAACAATCTTTTTCACGGGCGAGTAATTAGAGGTTTATACCTAAAAACCCAAGAGCTTTATTCTTAAAAAATATATGTTATAATAGCCGGAACATGGATCTGGTTAAAGGTTTAAAAGAAACTGTAAAAAGTCTTCCAAAACAATGTGGTGTGTATATAATGAAGGACACGCATCATCGTCCTGTTTACATTGGAAAGGCTAAAAATTTAAAATCCCGCGTTCAATCTTATTTTTCAAATGATAAAAATTTTAAAAATGCTTTTCTCATTCCCCGCACCCATCGTATTGATTATATTTTGACGGACACAGAGGTAGAGGCTTACCTATTGGAAGCCAGCCTCATTAAAAAACACAAACCTCGTTATAATGTTCGTTTAAAAGATGATAAATCCTATCCTTATATTCGTTGTTCTATGGAAGAGGATTTTCCTCGTTTTTATATAGAAAGAAGAGTAAAAAAAAGGGGGTCACTTTACTTCGGACCTTACACAGATGTTGGTTTTGTTCGGCAGATGATTCAGTTTTTAAATCAACAGTTTAAAATCAGAGATTGTAGTAATTATTTTATGAAGGGAAGAAAAAAGCCCTGTCTGACTTATCATATTGGCCACTGCACAGCCCCTTGTATTAAAGTCAGCCGGGAAAGTTACCTTCAGCAGGTTAAACAATCTTTGGGGTTTTTGAGAGGGAGGAGCAAAGTTTTTTTAAAAAGTATGAAAGAGAGAATGAAAAAGCTCTCTAAAGAAGAACGGTTTGAAGAGGCAGGCCGTTTAAGGGATCGTATAAAAGCGATTGAGTTTTGCCGAGAAAAACAATCTATTGTTAGTCAGCAGAAAAAAAACATAGATGTAATGGCGTTTTATAAAGATAAAAACGCCATATTATTTCAAACACTGCATGCGCGGGCGGGGGCGATTGTGGGCCATCGTTTTTATTATTATGACTCTGGTAGTGTGCTTTTAGATGATAGCCGGCTTTCAGGGCTTATTGTGCAGTATTATATGGACAATTTATTGCCTGATCTTATTTTACTTTCTTCTGAGCAGATAGATAAAGACCTGTTTCCTATCTTAGAGCAGGGGCTTTTTAAATTGTGTGGGCGAAAAATAAATGTTCGCTCTCCTAAAAGAGGTATGGAAAAAAAATTAATGGATATGACTTTAAAAAATGCTTGCACGCGGTTTAAAGAGCAATATTCAAAAAAAGAGTCTTTGCTTAAGGCTTTATTGGAAATTCAAAAAAAGTTTCGTTTAAAAACTCTTCCTAAAAGAATAGAGTGTTTTGATATTTCTCATTTTCAAGGTCAAGATCAGGTGGCCTCTCAAGTGGTTTTTGAAGATGGTCTGCCTAAAAAAGAGGACTACAGAAAATATAAAATAAGAACAATAACGGGGGTAGATGATTTTTCTGCTATTAAGGAAGTGTTGGATCGTCGCTTTAGGCGGACAGAATATATTGATCCTGACTTATTAGTTGTAGATGGGGGAAAGGGGCAGTTGAATCAAGCTTTATTAGTTTTAAAAGAGGTGGGTAAAAACACAGTGCCTGTGGTGGCTATGGCTAAAGCGCGTGTGAAGTCTAATTTTTCTTCAAATAAATTGCAATCAGATCGGGAAAGGTTTTTTATCCCCAGTAGGAAAAATGCTGTTACTTTTCCTTCTCATTCATCGGCTTTAAAAATTTTAATGTATTTGCGAGATGAGGCTCATCGTTTTGCGATAACTTACCACAGAAAGCTTTCTGAAAAATCTTTCTTTACTTAGTCGTCCTTGATAAACTTCATTAAAAATATCAGGGCGATCTTCTCGGCGGGTTTGTGTACAGAGTATACGAACTTCTTTTGCTCCAGTGTTTATGAAATCCTGACAAGCTGTTTTAATCTGTTCCGCTGAAATAGAAAAGGGTTCTTTATCAAAAGAATGCTTATGAATGTCGTATTTATCAAATATTTTTTTCCAAGAATTGCTGTTTGCTTGTGCCATAGTGTTTTAAGGGGAAAGTTCTAACTGAAAAGATTTGTTTAAGTCCTGAAAGCGATGGATGGATAGATCTAAGAAAGATTTTTCTTTTTCGATACCGATAAACGATCTTTCTAAAAGATAGGCGACTATTCCTGTTGTGGAACTTCCTGTAAAAGGGTCTAATATTATGTCTCCTTTATTGGAAGAAGATTTGACAATTCGTTTTAAAAGCTCCAAAGGTTTTTGTGTAGGATGTTTGCCATTTATTTTTTCAGAAGAGGATGGAGTATTGATAGCCCAAACAGAGCGCATTTGCTTACTTGGTTTTTTGATAAAGTCTTTTCCCCAAGAACCATGTTTCATCTCCTCATAATGAAATGTGTATTTTGCCTTTGGATCCTTGCAGGCCCATATCAAGGTTTCATGGCTTGCCGCAAAACAGCGACAACCGATATTGGGAGTGGCGTTTGGCTTATACCAAGCAATATCGTTAAGAATCCGAAAACCAGCCTGCTGAAGAGCAAAACCGCATTGATAAATAGAATGATAAGTTCCGCTGATCCATATTGTGCCTTCTGGTTTTAAAACCCGCTGGCAAGCTTTAATCCAGCTGAAATGAAAAGCAAAGTCTTTATCTGTGCCAAGACTTTGATCCCAGTCCCCTTTATGAACATCAACCCGTTTTCCTGCTTTGACAGAAAATCCACCGTTTGACAAATTGTAAGGCGGATCCGCAAAAACCATATCCACGCTGTCCGCAGGAAAAGTGCTCAAAACATCAAGGCAATCCCCATAATAGAGCTTGAAAGAATCTTTTTGAAAATAAGGCTTAAGCATTTTTATACCTTTTAAAGGATTTTTTAATTTCACCATAATCCTGTTTCATAAACCCGCCAACTCAGTTAAGGAAATACTTAGTCCGTCCTGAATAAGTCTGTTTAGCTAAATAAATCGCTTGGTACATCTCCTTAAAAATCCAGAGATTCCCGCCTACAAGGGACTGCAAAGCCAAGTACTTGGCTTTGCAGTTGGCCAAACAACTTAGCTTTTAAGAAGAGAAAGAGCATTTATTCAGAGCCGACTACTTAATACATCTCCTTAAAAACGGATAGGAATAACGACCAAGGTAATAGGTTGTGGATAAAAAGTCAAAAGACTAACAGCCCCACACAACACAAGGCATTATAGAGTTTTATCATAGGCCATTAATTATTAGGTTTTAATTTCACTTGGGATTTTAAAAGCCCCATTGAACATATAATCCGTGGTTTTGCATCCATTTTCTTAGCTGACCTTTTATTTACAAGAGTTTCATTTCTATGTTTGTCCCGGACAAGGTTAAAAATTTCTTTATCTTCTATTTTTCTTCTGAACATTCTTTTAAAAGTATTCTCAGCCTCATTAGACAAAGGGTAATGATAAATGTCATCTATGATTTGTTTTTCTTCTTCACTTTTTTTAAATATATTATCCAGTTTTTTAAAAAGCTTTCTCCTGGGGTTTCGGCTTGCTCCCAGTCTGTTGGATAAACCTTCTTTTCCAAGATATTCTTGAATAGTATCTAAACCGGACTTAACTATTTCATAATGTTTTTCTGTTCTTTTTAAGGGTTTCGTATCTGGTTGGCATTTCGCCAGCTTTAAAATACTCATCTGATCCTCTTTAATGCTTTTGCCTTCCTTATTAAGATAAAGTAAATAATTATTTATATGGGATTTTGCAAAAAGCAAAACCCCTGCTACTTGGTTTTTATTTTCAATCGCTTTTGAGGAATGAACGACATCCGGCATACTTTTCCCGACTTCGACACAACGCAGTGCAATAAATGAGTGATTTCCGATACTTACAAATTTCTGGTGCCACACATTTTTAAGATTTGGTTCAAGAGGTGGAGATAAATTTAGACACTCTTTTAAGACCTAAGGCCTCGTATATGGCTCTTATCTCTTGTGTGCTTTTAGAGGGCATACGATAAAGATTTTTGTTTTCATCTTCTATAAGGCTATATTGGTCTCTTTTTAAAATCTCTCTCATCTGCCTTATGCTGAAGTTTAATCCTCTTTGTTCCATCCGATACTTCATAGTATAGGAAAGAGAGTAAGCTAAGAAGCATATAGCTATATGGGACTCTATTCTTTTCCTCTTCCAATGGTAAATGGGTCTCATCTTAAGATTATGTTTGCACACACGAAAAGCCTCTTCTATCTTCCAAAGTCTCCTGTATCGGGTCAGTATCTCTTGAGGAGTTTGCTCTGCTTTTATGTTGGTTATTACTCCATGCAACCCATCCCACTTACTATCTTCTTTTATCTTTTGTTCGTTTAATGTAGCTTTTGTCTTTTGAACTGTGACATACTTTTTTGTTCCATAATTAGAGATAAGGCTTTTTATAGGAATTTGGTTGTTCTTTACTTTTTTCATCAGTCTTTCAATGAGTCTTAGTCTATCGGACTTGTTCTTCTTGGCTCTCTTCTTAGAGTAGCTGACAATCAGTCTTCTTTCCTTATGCTCAAACTCCTTTATCCAATGAAACTCATTGGCCACAACAGCGGGTTTAAAGTCTTGGTTTAATATCTCCTCTTTTTTAGTTTTAGAAAGAGTTTTTAGTTTACAGGCCACTACATACTGAATACCCTCTTCTTCCATAAGCTTAAGGTTTTTTTCATTAAACATAGCTCTATCAGCGACTAATACCGCCTTTTTAACAGTGAATCTTTGTTTTAGCTTTTTCACTGTGGAGATAAGGGTAGAACCTTCGCTTGTGCTTCCTGGAAAAAGCTCATAGCTTAGAGGGTGGCCTTCTTGGTTGGTGATAAGGGCTAAGACGACTTGAGTCTCTTTAAACTTTAAGTCTTTGCTAAAGCCGAACTGTCTTAGGTCATCTTCTTCAAAGCTTTCAAAGTAAAGGGTGGTGACATCAAAGAAGAGGACATCTACTTCTTGGTTAAAGAGGCTGAGGGTGTTTTTAGCTACTGTGTCTTTTACTTGGTCTATTCGGGGGTGAAGTCTATCCATCATTCGATACATCTGATCTAAGTGCACCTGTTCGTTAAAGTCTTCTTTTAAAGTCTCTACAGTTTTTCTTTTAGAATCAGGATGAGCTACACGAGAAAGGACGCAGTATTTTAAAATATCGTTCCACTGCTTATCTTTTTTAGTGTTTTGTATGAGAGTGTGGAAGCCTAACTGTTCATAGACAGCCCCACATACTCCTTTAATGCCCTGATGAACACGTGCTTTTTCGTATGGTTTTTTAAGAGAGAAAAGGGAAGGAGACTTGGACTTTTTCTTTTGGTTCTGGTTCTTAGTTTTTTTGTTTAAAAGATCTTTGCTGTAGATGATCTCAGCCATACCGGGTAAAGCGGGTTGGCGATCATTGCAGAGCTTTATAATCATATCATTAGCTACTTTTTTTAAAGCAGACACCCCTTCTTCCGTCTTGGCACTGCCCACATGGTGCAAAGTCTTCTGGGTGACTTTATCTTGAAGTCTTATGGACTCCATAATACGGACAAAGGTC